>NZ_JACHLK010000006.1 GCF_014207955.1 Acidovorax soli | reverse complement strand
GACGACACCCCCATCGTGCGCGGCTCGGCCAAGCTGGCCCTGGAAGGCGACAAGGGCAAGCTGGGCGAAGAAGCCATCATGAAGCTGGCTGAAGCCCTGGACACCTACATCCCCACGCCAGAGCGCGCAGTGGACGGCTCCTTCCTGATGCCTGTGGAAGACGTGTTCTCGATCTCCGGCCGCGGCACCGTGGTGACCGGCCGTATCGAGCGCGGCGTGATCAAGGTCGGCGAAGAAATCGAAATCGTCGGTATCAAGGACACCGCCAAGACCACCTGCACGGGCGTGGAAATGTTCCGCAAGCTGTTGGACCAAGGCCAGGCTGGCGACAACGTCGGTCTGCTGCTGCGCGGCACCAAGCGCGAAGACGTGGAACGCGGCCAAGTGCTGTGCAAGCCCGGCTCGATCAAGCCCCACACCCACTTCACGGCTGAAGTGTATGTGCTGAGCAAGGACGAAGGCGGCCGCCACACGCCGTTCTTCAACAACTACCGTCCTCAGTTCTACTTCCGCACGACCGACGTCACCGGCGCGATCGAGCTGCCAGCGGACAAGGAAATGGTCATGCCAGGCGACAACGTGTCGATCACCGTCAAGCTGATCAACCCCATCGCCATGGAAGAAGGTCTGCGCTTCGCCATCCGTGAAGGCGGTCGTACCGTCGGCGCCGGCGTCGTGGCCAAGATCATCGCCTAATAGCGTTACAGGGGTATAGCTCAATTGGCAGAGCGTCGGTCTCCAAAACCGAAGGTTGTAGGTTCGATTCCTACTGCCCCTGCCACCTGAAAAGTGGCACCCAGCAAGCCCGCCAGAACCTGGCGGGCTTCGGCGTCTTGGGCGACGCCGCGAATCGGATCAGGAAACAATACACATGGCCACTTCCCAGGTTGAAACCGTCAATACCGGTGCAGACAAAGCCAAGCTTGCCGCTGTGGCCGCATTGGTCATTGCATCGGTGGCTGGCTTTTACCTGCTGAGCAAGCAGGGTGCGATCGCCCAATGGGCGGCATTGATCGTTGGACTGGTTGCCGCGGCTGCCGTGTTCCTGGTGTCCGAGCCAGGCCGGCAGTTTGTCGCGTTTGCACGCGAAGCCTGGCGCGAAGTGAAGAAGGTCGTCTGGCCCACGCGCAAGGAAACCTTGCAGATGACGGCCTACGTGTTTGCGTTCGTTGTCATCATGGCGCTCTTCCTGTGGTTCACCGACAAGACCCTCGAGTGGGTTCTGTACGATCTGATCTTGGGCTGGAGGAAGTAAGTGATGACTGACAATTCTGTGGACACCTCCGGATCCGAAGCCCTGGCCCCCGCTGCATCGGGCAATCCCGATCTGCGCTGGTACATCGTCCATGCCTACTCGGGCATGGAGAAGGCGGTCGAGCGCAACATCGTGGAGCGCATCAGCCGCTCGGGCATGGAGTCCAAGTTCGGCCGCATCCTGGTGCCGACCGAAGAAGTCGTGGAAATGAAGAACGGCCAGCGCAAGACCACCGAGCGCCGCCTGTTCCCCGGCTATGTCTTCGTCGAAATGGTCATGGACGACGATACCTGGCACCTGGTGAAGCACACCAACAAGGTCACGGGTTTCGTGGGCGGTGCCAAGAACCGTCCCGCCCCCATCTCGGAAGACGAAGTCCAGAAGATCGTCAGCCAGATGCAGGAAGGCACGGACAAGCCGCGCCACAAGATCGAATTCATGGTGGGCGAGCTGGTCCGCGTGAAGGAAGGCCCGTTCACCGACTTCAACGGCTCCGTCGAAGAGGTGAACTACGAGAAGAGCCGTGTGCGGGTGTCCGTCATGATCTTCGGCCGCTCCACCCCGGTGGAACTCGAATTCGGCCAGGTCGAGAAGACCTGAGCCTGCCATTTGTTTTTGGATGCCGCACCTTTCGGCTCGGTGCGGATGAAAGTGTTGTGAGTCGTTAACCCCGGGGAGCTCAAGCCGCAAGGCCTGGGCGTCATCACCCGCAAGGAGTAAAGCATGGCGAAGAAAATCGTCGGCTTCATCAAGCTGCAAGTTCCAGCTGGTAAGGCCAATCCATCCCCACCAATCGGTCCCGCACTGGGCCAGCGTGGCCTCAACATCATGGAGTTCTGCAAGGCATTCAATGCGCAGACCCAGGGTGTCGAGCCAGGCCTGCCACTGCCCGTGGTCATCACGGCTTTTGCAGACAAGAGCTTCACCTTCATCATCAAGACGCCGCCCGCGACGACCCTGATCAAGAAGGCCATCAAGCTCGAGAAGGGTTCCTCGAACGCTCTCAAGACCAAGGTCGGCAAGATCACGCGCGAACAGCTCGAAGAAATCGCCAAGACCAAGCTGAAGGACATGAACGCTGCCAACGTCGACGCCGCTGTGCGCACGCTGGCTGGCTCCGCCCGCTCGATGGGCGTGACGGTGGAGGGTTTGTAAGATGGCCAAGCTGACCAAGAAGCAAAAAGCCCTGCAAGGCAAGGTTGACAGCACCAAGCTGTACGCATTCGCCGAAGCAGTTGCGATCGTGAAGGAAGCCGCTACGGCCAAGTTCGACGAATCCATCGACGTGGCCGTTCAGCTGGGCATCGATGCCAAGAAGTCCGACCAGGTGGTTCGTGGCGCCGTGGTGCTGCCCAACGGTACCGGCAAGACGACCCGCGTGGCCGTGTTCGCCCAAGGCGCCAAGGCAGAAGAAGCCAAGGCTGCTGGCGCCGACGTGGTGGGTATGGACGACCTGGCCGCACAGGTCAAGGCCGGTGACATGCCTTTCGACGTGGTGATCGCTGCCCCTGACGCGATGCGCGTCGTCGGTACGCTGGGCCAGATCCTGGGCCCACGCGGCCTGATGCCCAACCCCAAGGTGGGCACCGTGACGCCTGACGTCGCTACGGCTGTGAAGAACGCCAAGGCAGGTCAAGTGCAGTTCCGCGTGGACAAGGCCGGTATCGTGCACAGCACGATCGGTCGCCGTTCGTTCGACAACGAGAAGCTGCAAGGCAACCTGGCTGCACTGATCGAAGCCCTGAACAAGGCCAAGCCTGCTACCAGCAAGGGCCTGTACCTGCGCAAGGTGGCTGTGTCCTCCACGATGGGCCTGGGCGTCCGCGTGGACACGCAAACCATCGCAGCGTAATTGCAAGAAATCTTCGGGCCGGCCTTCGGGTGGGCCCGATGTGGTGGGCTGGGGCTGCTTCGGCAGACCTGGGCCATCCAAGACCGTTGGTGTGCGAGCCGGTCGCACTTAAAGCCAGACAAGGTGCCAACGCAGATGGCGATCCCGCTGCAGATGGAAAATTTTCCTAAACAGTTGGTCGCTGCAACAAGAGCGCGCACGAGGCCATCGCCGAGTGCGCATTTTAAGGAGTAGACCTTGAGTCTTAATCGCAGTGAGAAAGAAGCGGTCATCAATGAAGTGACCAGCCTCGCCGCAAAAGCTCAAACGCTTGTGATCGCGGAATACCGCGGCATCACGGTCGCCGACATGACCAAACTGCGCGTCGAAGCCCGCAGCAAGGGTGTGAGCCTGAGTGTTCTGAAGAACACCCTGGCCCGCCGTGCTGTGGCAGGCAGCGCGTTTGACGTGGTGGCTGACCAGATGACCGGTCCGCTGATCTATGGCTTCTCCGAAGACGCTGTGGCCGCCGCCAAGGTGGTGGCCGATTTCGCGAAGACCAACGACAAGCTGGTCATTCGCGGTGGCGCTTTCGGTGGCAAGGCCCTGGATGTCAACGGCGTGAAGCAACTGGCCAACATTCCTTCCAAGGAAGTGCTGCTGGCCCAGATTTGTGGCTTGCTTATGTCCCCCATGTCGCGTACGGCCGTTGTGCTGGGCGCACTGGCGGCGAAAAAAGGCGAAGGCGCAGCCCCTGTGGCCGCCGAACCTGCAGCGGCTTGATGGCCGGGCAGATAACCAACACAATTGTTAGGAAATAAAAATGGCATTCGATAAAGACGCATTTTTGACCGCTCTGGACAGCATGACGGTTCTGGAACTCAATGACCTGGTGAAGGCCATTGAAGAGAAGTTTGGCGTGAGCGCTGCAGCCATGGCTGCTCCTGCTGCCGGCGGCGGCGGTGGCGCTGCTGCAGCTGCTGAAGAGAAGACGGAATTCAACGTGGTGCTGACCGATGCCGGCGCCAACAAGGTGTCCGTCATCAAGGCAGTGCGCGAAATCACCGGCCTGGGCCTGAAGGAAGCCAAGGACCTGGTGGACGGCGCTCCAAAGAACGTCAAGGAAGGCATTGCCAAGGCCGACGCCGAAGCTGCCGTCAAGAAGCTGGTGGAAGCCGGTGCCAAGGCTGAACTGAAGTAATTCGGTCCCTTGCAAGGGCTGGAGCGCTCCTCGCGGGCCTCCAGCCTTTGGCGCTTTCAGAGCGCACCCGAAAGCCGCATTCCCGTAGCGGTTTTCGAGTGTCTTCTGACAACCCCGACAGCAGAAGATACCTTGGTTCGGGTGATGTGCAACGCATCGCCGTCCGCCATGGTTGGTAGTGGCCAACCGCCAAGCCCGCAAGGAGGAGAGCCTTTGCGGGTCAGTCGTCGAAGACCCAGGACTCATGTCTTTGCCCGGAGATCTCATGGCCTATTCCTATACCGAACGCAAGCGAATCCGCAAAAGTTTCGGCAGCCGCGACAGCGTGCTGGAAGTCCCTTATCTGCTGCAGATGCAGAAGGACGCATACACCGCTTTCCTGCAGGCAGACAAAGCACCCCAGAAACGGACCATCGAAGGCCTGCAGGCGGCCTTTGACGCAGCTTTCCCCATCGTCTCCCACAACGGCTTTGTGGAGATGAAGTTCATCGAGTACAACCTGGCCAAGCCCGCCTTCGACGTGCGCGAGTGCCAGACCCGGGGCCTGACCTTCGCCTCGGCCGTGCGCGCCAAGGTGCAGCTGATCATCTATGACCGCGAGTCCTCCACTTCGCAGTCCAAGGTGGTCAAGGAAGTGAAGGAACAAGAGGTCTACATGGGCGAAGTGCCCCTGATGACCGAGAAGGGCTCCTTCATCATCAACGGCACGGAGCGCGTGATCGTTTCGCAGCTGCACCGCTCGCCTGGCGTGTTCTTCGAGCACGACAAGGGCAAGACGCACAGCTCGGGCAAGCTGCTGTTCTCCGCACGCATCATCCCCTACCGTGGCTCCTGGCTGGACTTCGAATTCGACCCGAAGGACATCCTGTACTTCCGCGTGGACCGTCGCCGCAAGATGCCGGTCACGATCCTGCTCAAGGCCATCGGCCTGAACCCCGAGTCCATCCTCGCGAACTTCTTCGTGAACGACAACTTCCGCATCATGGACAGTGGTGCGCAGATGGAGTTCGTGCCTGAGCGCCTGCGCGGCGAAGTGGCGCGTTTCGACATCACCGACAAGTCGGGCAAGGTCGTGGTCGCCAAGGACAAGCGCGTCACCGCGCGCCACACCCGTGAACTAGAGCAGTCGGGCACCACGCACATCAGCGTGCCCGAAGACTTCCTGATCGGCCGCGTCGTGGCCCGCAACATCGTCGACACGGACACCGGCGAGATCATCGCCAAGGCCAACGACGAGCTGACCGAAGCGCTGCTCAAGAAGCTGCGCGTGGCCGGCATCCAGGACGTGCAGTGCATCTACACCAACGAACTCGACCAGGGCGCGTACATGTCGCAGACCCTGCGCATCGACGAAACGGTGGACGAGTTCGCTGCGCGCGTGGCCATCTACCGCATGATGCGCCCCGGCGAGCCGCCAACGGAAGACGCTGTGCAGGCCCTGTTCCAGCGCCTGTTCTACAACCCCGACACGTACGACCTGTCGCGCGTGGGCCGCATGAAGTTCAACGCCAAGATCGGCCGCGACGAATCCACCGGCCCGATGGTGCTGTCCAACGAAGACATCCTGGCCGTGGTCAAGATCCTGGTGGACCTGCGCAACGGCAACGGCGAAGTCGATGACATCGACCACCTGGGCAACCGCCGCGTGCGCTGCGTGGGCGAACTGGCCGAAAACCAGTACCGCACCGGCCTGGCACGTATCGAGAAGGCCGTGAAGGAACGTCTGGGCCAGGCCGAGCAAGAGCCGCTCATGCCCCATGACTTGATCAACAGCAAGCCGATCTCGGCCGCCCTGAAGGAATTCTTCGGCGCCTCGCAGCTGTCGCAGTTCATGGACCAGACCAACCCGCTGGCCGAAATCACGCACAAACGCCGTGTGTCCGCACTGGGCCCGGGCGGTCTGACCCGCGAACGCGCCGGCTTCGAAGTGCGTGACGTGCACGTGACCCACTACGGCCGCGTCTGCCCTATCGAAACGCCTGAAGGCCCGAACATCGGCCTGATCAACTCGCTGGCCCTGTACGCCCGCCTGAACGAGTACGGTTTCATCGAAACCCCGTACCGCCGCGTGGTGGACGGCCAGGTGACGAACGATATCGACTACCTGTCGGCCATCGAAGAAGGCAAGTACGTGATCGCGCAGGCCAACGCCGTGCTCGACAAGGACGGCCGCCTGTCCGGTGACCTGGTGTCGGCCCGTGAAAAGGGTGAATCCATCCTGTGCGGTGCCGATCGCGTGCAGTACATGGACGTGTCGCCCGCGCAGATCGTGTCGGTCGCTGCCTCGCTGGTTCCGTTCCTGGAGCACGACGATGCGAACCGCGCACTGATGGGCGCCAACATGTCGCGCCAGGCCGTGCCCGTGCTGCGTCCCGAGAAGCCCCTGGTGGGCACGGGCATCGAGCGCGTGGCCGCTGTCGACTCCGGCACCGTGGTCACGGCCAACCGTGGCGGCGTGGTGGACTATGTCGACGCGACCCGCATCGTGGTGCGCGTGAACGACGCCGAAGCCGTTGCCGGTGAAGTGGGTGTGGACATCTACAACCTCATCAAGTACCAGCGTTCCAACCAGAACACCAACATCCACCAGCGCCCCATCGTCAAGAAGGGCGACATGCTGGTCAAGGGTGACGTGATCGCCGACGGCGCATCGACGGACTTTGGCGAAATCGCCATCGGCCAGAACATGCTGATCGCCTTCATGCCCTGGAACGGCTACAACTTCGAAGACTCGATCCTGATCTCCGAACGCGTGGTGGCCGAAGACCGCTACACCTCGATCCACATCGAGGAACTGGTGGTGATGGCCCGCGACACGAAGCTGGGCGCCGAAGAAATCACGCGCGACATCCCGAACCTGTCGGAGCAGCAGCTGAACCGCCTGGACGAGTCCGGCATCATCTACGTGGGTGCCGAAGTGCAGCCCGGCGATACGCTGGTCGGCAAGGTCACGCCCAAGGGCGAGACCACCCTCACGCCTGAAGAGAAGCTGCTGCGCGCCATCTTCGGCGAGAAGGCTTCCGACGTGAAGGACACCTCGCTGCGTGTGGACCAGGGCTCGCAAGGCACCGTGATCGACGTGCAGGTGTTCACCCGCGAAGGCATCCAGCGCGACAAGCGCGCCCAGCAGATCATCGACGATGAACTCAAGCGCTTCCGCCTGGACCTGAACGACCAGCTGCGCATTGTCGAGGCCGACGCCTTCGACCGTATCGAGAAGCTGCTCAACGGCCGCGTGGCCAATGGCGGCCCGCAGAAGCTGGCCAAGGGCACGAAGATCGACAAGGCCTACCTGGCCTCGGTGGAGAAGTTCCACTGGTTCGACATCCGCCCCGCGGAAGACGAAGTCGCGACCCAGCTCGAATCCATCAAGAACGCCCTGGAGCAGACGCGCCACAGCTTCGACCTGGCTTTCGAGGAAAAGCGCAAGAAGCTCACGCAAGGCGACGAACTGCCAGCCGGCGTGCTCAAGATGGTCAAGGTCTACCTGGCCGTCAAGCGCCGCCTGCAGCCTGGTGACAAGATGGCCGGCCGCCACGGCAACAAGGGTGTGGTGTCCAAGATCGTTCCGGTCGAAGACATGCCCTACATGGCCGACGGCACCCCTGCCGACATCGTGCTCAACCCGCTGGGCGTGCCTTCGCGGATGAACATCGGCCAGGTGCTGGAAGTCCACCTGGGCTGGGCCGGCAAGGGCATTGGCCAGCGCATCGGCGACATGCTGCAGCAGGAAGCCAAGGCGAGCGAGCTGCGCACCTTCTTCGAAGAGGTGTACAACTCGCGCGGCCGCAAGGAAGACCTGTCGCAGCTGACGGACGACGACCTGATGTCCATGGCGCAGCACCTGACGGCCGGCGTGCCGTACGCGACCCCCGTGTTCGATGGTGCTTCGGAAGAAGAAATCATGGACATGCTCAAGCTGGCCTACCCGGACGACCTGGCCGCACGCAAGGGCCTCACGCCCACGCGCACCCAGGCCTACCTGCACGATGGCCGCACCGGTGACCGCTTCGAGCGCCCCACCACCATCGGCTACATGCACTACCTGAAGCTGCACCATTTGGTGGACGACAAGATGCACGCGCGCTCCACGGGTCCGTACTCCCTGGTCACGCAGCAGCCGCTGGGCGGCAAGGCCCAGTTCGGTGGCCAGCGTTTCGGGGAAATGGAAGTCTGGGCGCTGGAGGCCTACGGCGCCGCCTATGTGCTGCAGGAAATGCTTACCGTCAAGTCCGACGACGTGGTGGGCCGTACCAAGGTGTACGAGTCCATCGTCAAGGGCGAACACGCCATCGAAGCCGGCATGCCGGAATCGTTCAATGTGCTGGTCAAGGAAATCCGTTCGCTGGGCCTGGACATCGAGCTGGAACGCTCCTAAGCGGAAAAGGAAAGAGTCACTATGAAATCGCTACTCGACCTGTTCAAGCAATTCACGCCGGATGAGCACTTCGATGCCATCCGCATCGGCATGGCTTCGCCCGAGAAGATCCGTTCGTGGTCTTTCGGCGAGGTGAAGAAGCCCGAGACCATCAACTACCGCACGTTCAAGCCCGAGCGCGACGGCCTGTTCTGCGCCAAGATCTTCGGCCCCATCAAGGACTACGAATGCCTGTGCGGCAAGTACAAGCGCTTGAAGCACCGCGGCGTGATCTGCGAGAAGTGCGGCGTTGAAGTCACGCAGACCAAGGTGCGCCGCGAGCGCATGGGCCACATCGACCTGGCTGCTCCCTGCGCGCACATCTGGTTCCTGAAGTCGCTGCCATCGCGCCTGGGCCTGGTGCTGGACATGACGCTGCGCGACATCGAGCGCGTGCTGTACTTCGAAGCCTACGTGGTGACCGACCCCGGCATGACTCCGCTGAAGAAGTTCAGCATCATGTCCGAGGACGACTACGACGCCAAGCGCAAGGAATACGGCGATGAGTTCATCGCCAAGATGGGCGCCGAAGGCATCAAGGACCTGCTCGAATCCATCGACATCGACCTGTCGATCGAGAAGCTGCGCGGCGACCTGACCGGCTCCGAAGTCAAGGTCAAGAAGAACGCCAAGCGCCTGAAGGTGCTGGAAGCGTTCAAGAAGTCGGGCATCAAGCCCGAGTGGATGGTGCTGGAAGTGCTGCCCGTGCTGCCACCGGACCTGCGTCCGCTGGTGCCGCTGGACGGCGGCCGCTTCGCGACCTCCGACCTGAACGATCTGTACCGCCGCGTCATCAACCGCAACTCGCGTCTGCGCCGCCTGCTGGAGCTCAAGGCCCCTGAAATCATCGCGCGCAACGAAAAGCGCATGCTGCAGGAAGCCGTCGACTCGCTGCTGGACAACGGCCGCCGTGGCAAGGCCATGACGGGCGCCAACAAGCGCGCCCTGAAGTCGCTGGCCGACATGATCAAGGGCAAGTCCGGCCGTTTCCGCCAGAACCTGCTGGGCAAGCGCGTGGACTACTCGGGTCGTTCCGTGATCACCGTGGGCCCTACGCTCAAGCTGCACCAGTGCGGCCTGCCCAAGCTGATGGCCCTGGAGCTGTTCAAGCCCTTCATCTTCTCGCGCCTGGAAGCCATGGGCATCGCGACGACGATCAAGGCTGCCAAGAAGGAAGTCGAATCCGGCACGCCGGTGGTGTGGGACATCCTGGAAGAGGTCATCAAGGAACACCCGGTGATGCTCAACCGTGCGCCTACGCTGCACCGCCTGGGCATCCAGGCGTTCGAGCCCATCCTGATCGAAGGCAAGGCCATCCAGCTGCACCCCCTCGTCTGCGCGGCCTTCAACGCCGACTTCGACGGTGACCAGATGGCTGTCCACGTCCCGCTGTCGGTGGAAGCGCAGATGGAAGCCCGCACGCTGATGCTGGCCTCCAACAACGTGCTGTTCCCCGCCTCGGGCGAGCCCTCCATCGTTCCTTCGCAGGACGTGGTGCTGGGTCTGTACTACGCCACCCGCGATCGCATCAACGGCAAGGGCGAAGGCCTGATCTTCGCCGACACCGGCGAAGTGCAGCGCGCCTTCGACGCGGGCGAAGTCGAGCTGGCCACGCGCATCAACGTGCGCCTGACCGAGTGGACCAAGAACAAGGAAACCGGCGAGTTCGTGCCCGAGACCAAGATGGTGGAAACCACCACCGGCCGTGCCCTGCTGTCCGAGATCCTGCCCAAGGGCCTTCCGTTCGCCAACATCAACAAGGCGCTCAAGAAGAAGGAAATCTCCAAGCTCATCAACGTTTCCTTCCGCAAGTGCGGTCTCAAGGAAACGGTGGTGTTCGCCGACAAGCTGCTGCAAAACGGTTTCCGCCTGGCCACGCGCGCCGGCATCTCCATCTGCATCGACGACATGCTGGTGCCACCGCAGAAGGTCGGCATCATCGAGCGCTCCGAGAAGGAAGTGAAGGAGATCGAGCAGCAGTACGTCTCGGGTCTGGTGACCTCGGGCGAGCGCTACAACAAGGTGGTGGACATCTGGGGCAAGGCCGGCGACGAAGTGTCCAAGGTGATGATGGCCCAGCTGTCCAAGCAGAAGGTCACGGACCGCCACGGCAAGGAAGTGGACCAGGAGTCCTTCAACTCCATCTACATGATGGCCGACTCCGGTGCCCGCGGCTCTGCCGCCCAGATCCGCCAGGTGGCCGGCATGCGCGGCCTGATGGCCAAGCCAGACGGCTCGATCATCGAGACGCCCATTACCGCGAACTTCCGCGAAGGCCTGAACGTGCTGGAGTACTTCATCTCCACCCACGGTGCCCGTAAGGGTCTGGCCGACACGGCGCTGAAGACGGCCAACTCCGGCTACCTGACGCGCCGCCTGGTGGACGTGACGCAGGATCTGGTCGTGACCGAAGAGGATTGCAACACCGCCAATGGTTCGCTGATGCGCGCCATCGTCGAAGGCGGTGAAGTGATCGAATCGCTGCGCGACCGTATCCTGGGCCGCACCGCTGCCGAAGACGTGCTGCACCCCGAAACCCGCAAGGTGCTGGTGCCTGCCGGCGTGATGCTGGAAGAAGACCTCATCGAGGAAATCGAAGCCGCTGGCGTGGACGAAGTGAAGGTGCGCACCGCCCTGACCTGCGAGACCCGCTACGGCCTGTGCGCCAAGTGCTATGGCCGCGACCTGGGCCGCGGTGGCCTGATCAACCTCGGCGAAGCCGTGGGTGTGATCGCCGCCCAGTCCATCGGCGAACCCGGCACGCAGCTGACCATGCGTACTTTCCACATCGGTGGTGCCGCATCGCGCGCCGCCATCGCCTCGAGCGTGGAAGCCAAGTCCAACGGCGTGATCGGCTTCAACGCCACGATGCGCTACGTGAGCAACACCAAGGGCGAGCTGGTGGTGATTGCACGTTCGGGTGAAATCATCATCCACGACGAGCATGGCCGCGAGCGCGAGCGCCACAAGGTGCCGTACGGTGCCCTGCTGACGGTGAAGGCCGACCAGTCCATCAAGGCTGGCACCATCCTGGCCAACTGGGATCCGCTGACCCGCCCGATCATCACCGAGTTCGCCGGCCAGGTGAAGTTCGAGAACGTCGAGGAAGGCCTCACGGTTGCCAAGCAGCTGGACGAAGTGACCGGTCTGTCCACCCTGGTGGTGATCGACCCCAAGCGCCGCGGCGCTGCCAAGGTCGTGCGCCCGCAGGTCAAGCTGATCGATGCGCAGAACAATGAAGTGAAGATCCCTGGTACCGACCACTCGGTGACCATCGGCTTCCAGATCGGCTCGCTGATCCAGGTGCGTGATGGCCAGGACGTGGGCCCCGGCGAAGTGCTGGCGCGTATTCCGGTCGAAGGCCAGAAGACCCGCGACATTACCGGCGGTCTGCCCCGCGTGGCCGAGCTGTTCGAGGCCCGTACCCCGAAGGACAAGGGCACGCTGGCCGAGATGACCGGCACCGTGTCGTTCGGCAAGGAAACCAAGGGCAAGGTCCGTCTGCAGATCACCGACCCCGAAGGCCATGTGTTCGAAGAACTCGTGCCCAAGGAAAAGAACATCCTGGTGCACGAAGGCCAGGTGGTGAACAAGGGCGAGTCCATCGTCGACGGCCCGGCCGATCCGCAGGACATCCTGCGCCTGCTGGGCATCGAAGAGCTGTCGCGCTACATCGTCGATGAAGTGCAGGACGTGTACCGCTTGCAGGGCGTGAAGATCAACGACAAGCACATCGAGGTGATCGTTCGCCAGATGCTGCGCCGCGTCGTGGTCGAGAACGTCGGTGAGTCGAACTACATCGCTGGCGAGCAGGTCGAGCGCTCCGAGATCCTCAACACCAACGAGGCACTGCAGGCCGAGGGCAAGATCCCCGCGACCTACAGCAACCTGCTGCTGGGTATCACGAAGGCATCGCTGTCGACCGACTCGTTCATCTCGGCGGCGTCCTTCCAGGAAACCACCCGCGTGCTCACCGAGGCTGCCATCATGGGCAAGCGCGACGAGCTGCGTGGCCTGAAGGAAAACGTCATCGTGGGTCGCCTGATCCCTGCCGGTACCGGCCTGGCCTACCACCAGGCGCGCAAGGCCAAGGACGCCATGGACGACGCCGAGCGCCGCGCCATCGCCGAAGCCGAAGCCGCTGAAATGGCGGCCTCGTCGACGGACGATGCCACCGAGGTCGAAGGCAGCACCACCACCGCCACGGACACGTCCGCAGACTGACGCCCCCGTGGCACCGGACAAGGCCCCAGCGATGCAGCAATGCGCGGCGCATGGGGACCTGGTTCGGTGCAGGCCCGGGCCCGAAAACGCTCCCGCCCTGTCTTCGGACAGGCCGGGAGCGTTTTTATTGGAGCGCTGCCGGTGCGCTGCGCTTGTTCTCCTCCGTTTTCTTTTTCCGGCCACGGGTTGCGCCTGCAGCGCCAACCCGTGGCAATGTGTATGTGGTCTTCGCCCCTTTTCTGGATTTTTGTCGCCATCATGCTGTTCTGGGCCCTGGGGGCCTACAACCGCCTGACACGGCTGCGCTCCTCCGTGGTCCAGGCCTTCGGGGCCGTGGATGCCCACCTGGTGCGCCTGATTGCCCTGCTCGGTGAGTTCGACGCGGTCCAGGGCCACAGTGCGGCCCCTGCGGCAGCGGCGGGTGGCGCTGCGGACAGCAGCGAGCCGCCCACTCCGCTGCTGGATCCGGCCAAGGTCGCGGCCCTGCGCGGTGCCACCACCCAGATGGGGGCTTCGCTGGCCGTGGCGCGCTCGCAGCCCCTGCAGCGCGACGCCCTGGCCGCGCTGACCGCCGCGCGCAGCGTGCTCGACGCCACCTGGCGCAGCGTGGTGACCGAGGCCGATGGCCCGGGGGCCCGGGAGATGGTGGCGCCCTGGTCCATCCGCTGGGAAGAGCACCACGCGCAGATCGATCTGGCGGTGCAGGTGATCAACCATGCCGCCGAGCAGCACGATGCCGCCATCCACCAGTTTCCGGCCCGCTTGCTCGCCTGGGTCTTTGGATTCAAGGCGGCCAAGGGCTTGTGATCCCTCGCCTTTTTCCGGTTTCCTCCCACTGATAGCCAGACACCGCGCTCCGGGCGCGGCGACCCCAAGGTTCCCACCACCATGAAACCAGCACGACCCCAACCCGCTGCGCCCGACAAGCGGCGCCCTGGCGCCGACCGCAATGCCGTGCAGCCCGCTGCCAGCGGCGGCGCACCCCAGGTGGCGCTGTGGCAGCAGCTCATCGCGGTGGCCGGCGTGCTCCAGGCGATCCGCGGTGGCGCCTCGGGCACGGCGGCGCTGGACGCGGTCGGCGCGGCGCTGCGCCCAGGCGTGCAGGCCCTGCTGTTCCAGGTGCTGCGCAACCTGGGGCGCGCCGAGGCGCTGCGGCGCCAGTTGGCCAAGCGGCCGCCGCCGCCCGATGCGGACGCCCTGCTGTGCACCGCGCTGGCGCTGTGCTGGCGTGCCGACGAGGCCGCCTACGAGCCGTTCACCCTCGTCAACCAGGCGGTGGAAGCGGCCAAGCGCCACCCGGCCACGCGCGCCCAGTCTTCGTTCATCAATGCCTGCCTGCGGCGTTTTCTGCGCGAAAGCGATGCCCTGGTGGCGGCCACCGATGCCGATCCCGTGGCGCGCTGGAACCACCCGCTGTGGTGGATCAAGCGCCTGCAAAAGGACCATCCCGCGCAGTGGGAGCAGATCCTGCACGCCAACAACACCCATGCCCCGATGGCGCTGCGCGTGAACCGGCTGCGGGGGAGCCAGGCGCAGTACCACCAGGAACTGGCCGAGATGGGCGCTGCTGCCGAGCTGGCCGGCGCCGACGGCCTGGTGCTGCAGCGGCCGCTGCCGGTGCAGGCGCTGCCTGGTTTTGCACAGGGCCGGGTGTCGGTGCAGGACATGGCGGCCCAGCAGGCGGCCCCGCTGCTGCTGCAGGGCATGGACCGCACGCGCAGCCTCAGGGTGCTGGATGCCTGCGCCGCGCCCGGCGGCAAGACCGCCCACCTGCTGGAGATGGCCGGGGAGGGCGCCCCCCTGCAGGTGACCGCCCTGGAGATCGACCCCTCGCGGGCTGAGCGCATCCACCAGACCCTTTCGCGCCTGGGCCTGTCTGCCCAGGTGCTGGTGGCCGACGCCGCCCGGCCCGAGACCTGGTGGCCCACGGCCAGCGGCGGGGCGCTGTTCGATGCCATTCTGCTCGATGCGCCCTGCACCGCCTCCGGCATCGTGCGCCGCCACCCGGACGTGCGCTGGCTGCGCCGCGAGACCGACATCGCCCAACTGGCGGCCCTGCAAAAGCAGCTCTTGGCCACCCTGTGGCCACTGCTTGTGCCCGGCGGGCGGCTGCTGTACTGCACCTGCTCCGTCTTCCGTGCGGAGGGCGACGCGCAGGTGCAAACGTTTCTTGCACACAACACCGATGCACATTTGCTCCCCTCGCCCGGGCATTTAATCCCCCGCGCAGCGGACAAGCAGGGGGCTGTCCCGGACAATCGAATCGGTGATCACGACGGATTTTTTTACGCACTGTTGCAAAAATCGGCCGACTGAGCGCTTGGCAGCTCGTTGGGTGTGGATTGGTGCGCTTTTGATGCTGATCACCCTGCTGGCATGGCCGGTGGCGGCCCGATCAGAGACCAGCCGGGGCGAAGTGGCCGAATTGCGGCTGCAGCGCCTGGACGACGGGATCTACCTGAGCACCAGCCTGGAGTTCGACCTGCCCGAGCTGGCCGAGGACGCACTGCGCAAGGGCATTCCCATGTACTTCGTGATGGAGGCGCAGGTGATGCGTGACCGCTGGTACTGGTCCGACCGCCTGGTTGCCGAGGCCACGCGCTACCTGCGGCTGAGCTACCAGCCCCTGACCCGGCGCTGGCGCCTGAGCACCTCGGCATCGCCCATCACCAACACCGGCGTGGGCGTGGCCCTGGTGGGCCAGAATTTCGACGACCTGGAGGATGCGCTGTCTGCAATGCAGCGCGTTTCGCGCTGGAAGATCGCAGAAGCCGCCGCAATCGATACCGATGCAGGCCATTCGATACAGTTTCGTTTCAGGCTCGACATGTCGCAGCTGCCCCGCCCGTTCCAGATCGGCGCGGTGGGTCGCTCGGGCTGGAACCTGCTGGTCTCGCGCTCCGGGCGCCTCGCCCTGCCGGAAGGCGCCAAGTGAGCCCCTCGGGCCCGGCGGCGCCTACGTCGGCTTCGGCCCATCTGGCGGCGCGCCAGTCCCGCGCCGTGCGCTGGGCCGTGGGGGTGGGCGCGGCCATCATGTCCGCCATCGGGCTGGTGCTGCTCTTTTTGCTGACCCTGGCCACCAACAACCGCGCGCTCTACGAGCGCAACTACGCCTGGCTGTTCGGCGTGAACGTGCTGGTGGCCCTGCTGCTGCTCGCGGTGCTGGGCTGGGTGGCGGTGCGCCTGTGGCTGCGCCTGCGCCGGGGCCGCTTCGGCAGCCGCCTGCTGGTGAAGTTGGCGGCCATCTTTGCGCTGGTCGGCCTGGTGCCTGGCGTGCTGATCTATGTGGTGTCCTATCAGTTCGTGACCCGTTCCATCGAAAGCTGGTTCGACGTGAAGGTCGAGGGGGCACTGTCCGCCGGGGTGAACCTGGCGCGCGTCTCGCTCGATGCCCTGGCGACCGACATGGCCTCCAAGACTCGCGCCGCCAGTGCCCAGGTGGCGCAGGTCCCTGACGCTTCCGCCGGGGTGGTGCTCGAGCGCATCCGCGACCAGTTGGGGGCCACCGACGTCATCTTGTGGAACGGTGCTGGGCAGGCGGTGGCCAGCGCCGGCCAGTCGCGCTTCAGCCTGAACCCCGAGCGACCCGGCGTGCCGCTGCTGCGCACCGTGCGCCAGCAGCGTGCGCTGGCGCAGATCGAGGGACTGGACGATATTGCCGACCCTGTCGCCGTGCAGAACGCACGGGTGAAGATCATCGCCCTGGTCAGCAGCCCCACCGTGGGCCTGCTGGCCGAGCCGCGCTACCTGCAGGCCACGCTGATGCTGCCGCCGGCCCTGGTGGAGAACGCCATCGCCGTGCAGGAAGCCAACCGCGAGTACCAGGAGCGCGCCCTGGCGCGCGGTGGCCTGCGGCGCATGTATGTGGGCACGCTCACGCTGAGCCTGTTCCTGGCCGTCTTCGGCGCCGTGCTGCTCGCCGTGCTGCTGGGCAACCAGTTGGTGCGACCGCTGCTGGTGCTGGCCGAGGGGGTGCGTGAGGTGGCTGCCGGCAACCTGAGCCCCAAGGCCGCCCTGCAGGGCAAGGACGAGCTCGGGGGCCTGACGCGTTCGTTCGCGCTCATGACCCAGCAGTTGGCCGATGCCCGGGGCGCCGTGGAGCAGAGCATGAGCGAGGTGGACGCGGCGCGCGCCAACCTGCAGACCATCCTGGACAACCTCACCGCTGGCGTGATGGTGCTCGACGGGGCGGGCACGATCCGCTCATCCAACCCCGGGGCCACACGCATCCTGCGCGCGCCCATGGCTGCATACGAAGGGCAGGCCTTGGCCGAGGTGCCGGGCCTGGCGGACTTTGCCGCCGCTGTGCAAAAGCAGTTTGCCGCCTTTCTGGGCGAGCGTGACCACCATGGCCTGGACCACTGGCAGCATCCGTTCGAGCTGCACGCCTCGCTTGCCGGGGCCGGACAGCACGCGACCAGCATCATTGCGCGGGGCGCCGAGCTCCCGGATTCGACCCGACTGTTGGTTTTTGACGACATTTCCGAGATCGTTTCTGCGCAGCGTGCGCAGGCCTGGGGAGAGGTCGCGCGCCGCCTTGCGCATGAGATCAAGAACCCCCTGACGCCCATCCAGCTGTCGGCCGAACGGTTGGAAATGAAGCTCACCGGCAAGGTCGGCGCGACCGAACAGGCGGTGCTCGCCAAGTCGGTCCGGACCATCGTCGAGCAGGTCGATGCCATGAAGCGCCTGGTCAACGAATTCCGTGATTACGCCCGCCTGCCGGCGGCCGAGTTGCACGCGCTGGACATCAATGCACTGGTGGCCGATGTACTCCATCTGTATGGCGAGGAAAATGCCACGGTCCCCGTGAAAGCTGAGCTGGACGCGCGTTGCCCGGCGATTGCAGGCGATGCGCAGCAACTGCGCCAGGTGGTGCACAACCTGCTGCAAAACGCACAGGACGCGACCGAACAGGCGCGCGCAGCCGGTGGCGAGAACCTGTCGCCCGTGCGCATCACCACCCGCTGGAGCGAGTCGTCGGGGCGTGTGCGGCTCACGGTTTCGGACAGCGGCAGCGGCTTTCCCGCACACATCCTGCAGCGCGCTTTCGAGCCCTATGTCACCACCAAACCGCGTGGCACCGGCCTGGGTCTGGCAGTGGTGAAAAAGATCGCGGACGAGCACGGAGCCCGCATCGACCTGTCCAACCGTGTGGAAGATGGCGTGGTGCGGGGCGCCCAAGTGTCGTTATCATTCGCCACTGAACCAGCGGTGGCGGCATAACAACACCGCCCCGCAGTACCTCCCAAGGCGTTTTCACACACATGGCAAACATTCTGGTGGTCGACGATGAGCTCGGCATTCGCGACCTGCTGTCCGAAATCCTGAACGACGAAGGCCACAGCGTGGACCTCGCAGAGAACGCGACGCAAGCCCGTGCTGCGCGTGCAGGCAGCAGCTATGACCTGGTGCTGCTCGACATCTGGATGCCCGATACCGATGGTGTGTCGCTGCTCAAGGAGTGGGCCACCGGCGGTGTGCTGACCATGCCCGTCATCATGATGAGCGGCCACGCCACCATCGACACGGCGGTGGAGGCCACCCGCATCGGCGCCTTCTCGTTTCTGGAAAAGCCCATCACCCTGCAAAAGCTGCTCAAGGCGGTGGAGCAGGGCCTGGCGCGCAACGCCGCACACCATGCTGCACCCGTGGCCGCCGTGCAGGCGCCGGCCGCTGCGCCAGCCGACGCTCCGTTCACCCAGGTGCCCGTGATCACGGCCCTGTCCGGCGTGGAAACCGGCCCGCATTCGCACCAGGGTTTCGATCTGGACCGCCCGCTGCGCGAGGCGCGCGACGGTTTCGAGAAAGCCTACTTCGAATTCCACCTGGCCCGCGAAGGCGGCTCCATGACCCGCGTGGCCGAAAAGACCGGCCTGGAGCGCACCCACCTGTACCGCAAGCTGCGCCAGCTGGGCGTGGACCTGGGCCGCGGCAAGCGCGCCTGAAAAAAATTGATCCACAATCTTTTTAGGGCCAATTTTCTGGCTATAATTTGAGGCTCAGGCCCGGTAGCTCAGTCGGTAGAGCAGAGGATTGAAAATCCTTGTGTCGGTGGTTCGATTCCGCCCCAGGCCACCAAATCGCAATGCCCCAGTATCTTCAACGGTGCTGGGGCGTTTTGCATTCAGGGGGCGGTTCCACTGGACGGCTGGGTGGCCCATTTCCTAAGATGGCTGCTGTGCACACACCGCCATCCTCCGATCTATCCCCCTTTCCGCAGCCTCTGGCTGCTGCCTTGGCGCAGGCGCTCGGACTGCCGCTGTTCGAATCTCCCTGGCACATGCCCCAGTACCCCGAAGGTGCCGTGGGGCGATGGCGCATGCAGCGTGGCCGCGTGGGCCTGGACCGCGGCTACCACAGTGGTTCCTGTGTCTCCGCGGATTCCGCCGTGCTGCTGCGCCAAGGCGTCGGCGATCGCTGGGAGACCTGGATGTCGCTCTCCCCCTTTGAAATCGAGAGCCAGGAACTGGCCTGCCGCCACGCGCATGGGAGCACGGTCGTGATGGGCCTGGGCCTGGGCATGGGCTGGACGACGGCCAACATGGCGCTGCAGCCTGCCGTGTGCAAGGTCACGGTGGTGGAGCGCGACGCCGAGGTGCTGGAGCTCTTCGACCAGTGCCAGGTGCTCGCGGGCCTGCCGGAGTCGGCTGCCAGCAAGGTCGATCTCGTGCAGGCCGATGCCCTGGAATGGAAGCCGCCGATGGGCGCGCCAGCAATCGATTTCCTGTTTGCCGACATCTGGCTGGATATCGCCGAGCCACGCACGCTGGCCGACGTGCAGCGCATGCAGTCGAACGTGCAGGCCAAACAGGTGTACTTCTGGGGGCAGGAGCTGGTGCTGGGCGCCTTGGCGCGCCAACAGGCGCAGCCGTCCGATGGCCTGTGCTGGACGCAGGCGCTGGAGTGGGCGGTACGTGGCACGGGCCTGCCGTTGCTGCAGCAACCGGCCGCGGGCCATGCAGACTTTGTCGCCCGGGTGCTGCAGTGGCGCGAAAGGTCCGCGCCTTTGCCTTGAGGGCGGGGGGCCTTCGAAAAAATTCTCTTCAGGCAGTTGACGAAATAGTAAAGACTATTTACATTCACTTCCATCGCGGTTGGAACCGCAGCCTGCTTATTCAGACCGACTGACCTTCTCACCAGGATTGACCATGAACGCCATCGCCACCCTCACCAGCCGCCGACCCGCACCGGGCCGCGCGCTCGTGCGCGTCGCTGCGATGGCCCCGTGTGCGGTCTTGCGCCTGCTGCCCTGTCTGGCGGCTGATTTGTGTGCACATGACCACGATGAGGATCGTTGGCCACCGGGTGGAGGGCGCGCCGCATAGGCGCATTGATTCCCTTCCAAGCTCTCTTCGCAGAGGCCCGGGCACCGCAAGGTTCCGGGCCTTTTTGTTTTGTTTTTGGTTTTTCAGTGTCTGCGGTGATCGTGCTGCAGGCCATCGATGTTCTTTCACAAGCTGCTGCGGGGCCTTGCCGGACATGACACCGGCGCAGTGCCCCCCGCTTGAGCAGAAAAACCATTTCGGGTGTGTCTTCGCGCCACCGCCAGGGAAGGGCCGCGTGGACGGTCTGGCGGGATGTGCAGGGGATCGCGATCCCCCTGTGCAGCGATGTCGACGGGGCGAGCGCAGGCCGCGCGTGGCCCATCGCGTGAGGGCACAACCGAAATGGAGGACTGTTTGTTTTCTTGGTGATCCAAGCCCCGGTGACGGAACTGGCATACGTGTCTGCCTTAGAAGCGGAATTCTGGGAGTTCGGCTCTCCCCTGGGGCACCAACTAATTTTTGCTGGGTGTACTGTCAATCTGGTAGACGGCCTGCCTTGGACGCAGGAGGCTGCAGGTTCAAATCCTGCCACCCAGACCAGCATTTTTGTTCCGCTAACTCAGTGGCCAGAGTGTCTCCCTGTCAGGGCGAACAGGCCCCAGGAAGCCAGGGGTTCGACTCCCCTGCGGAACGCCATTTTCATTTCCCGCGTTAGCTCAATGGATCAGAGCACTTGCCTACGAAGCAAGGGGTTGCACGTTCGAGTCGTGCACGTGGGGCCAGTTTCCAGTGCCTGCTTTGCAGGCACCCCAGGGTGCGGTAGCAAAGCGACCATGCAGCGGATTGCAAATCCGCAGACACCGGTTTGAATCCGGTCCGCACCTCCAGTTCGTTGTGTTCCTTTTCTCTCATGGTGCGCGTAGCTCAATGGCAGAGCTGCGGGTTGTGATCCCGCCGACGACGGTTCGATTCCGTTCGTGCACCCCATTTCCTTTGCCTCTCTCCATGGCGCAATGGGCAGACGCACCAGTCTCAAACCCTGGGGCCTTCGGGCATGTCCGTTCGAGTCGGACTGGAGAGACCACCATGGCCGCGGCAAAGACACCCTGCCGCGAGTCCGGTGAAAAAGCGGCGCCTGGGCAGCGACGTGGGCGCTGCTCTACGATGGCCGCTGTTCACCCCGCGACACTCCGGTGAACGATGGCGCCTCTGCCGTGGTCCCATGCCCCGGCGCCAGCCAGCCCCCTGGATCCATGGTCCCCGGCACCGCCCGGGCCCATGGCCTCCAGGCTGCCCGCCACCGATCTTTGCTGCCATCGCTCAGGCGCCCCCGCTGGCGCCGGAGTGTCCTCTTCGCCTTGTTTGCAAAAGGACACCATGCCAGTTTCTGTGCCTTCCCATCCGGTCTTGTCCCATCCCCCGATGTCGCCCGAGCAGCGCCATGCCATGGACCTGCTGCTCACCCGGCACTCGCCCTGGCCGCTGGTCGAGCCGGCGCCCGATGCCGCGGCGTTGGACCTGGTGTTCGCGGCCGCCATGCGGGCGCCCGACCATGGGCAACTGCGGCCCTGGCGCTTCGTCCTTGTGCGCGGCGATGCGCGCCTGGTGCTGGGCCAGGTGTTTGCACGGGCGGCCCGGGCGCGCGACCCCTACGACGATGGTGAGCGCTTTCGCGCCAAGGCCGTGGCGGCGCCCCTGCTGGTGGCGCTGGTCGCGCAGGTCAAGGCGCCGCACAAGGTGCCCGAGAGCGAGCAGGTGTTGGCCACGGGGGCTGCCGTGATGAACATGCTCAACGCCCTGCACATCCTCGGGTATGGCGGCTTCTGGGCCACCGGGGTCAATGCATACGACGACAACGTGAAGGCAGCTCTCGGCCTGGGTGCGGGCGACCGCCTGCTGGGATTCCTTTACATGGGTACCCCCAAGGACCGCTTGCAGCCACCCGAGCGGCAGGACGCTGCGGGCTTTGTCCGGGAGTGGGTGCCGCAGTCCTGAGCCAGGGATCAGGTTCTTCCTGCCTCCGACGCCTCAGGCTGCGGCCATGCAGGCTGAGCCTCGGCGCGTGGCCATGCGCACGGCGAGCGCGGCCAGGCTGGTGGTCGTCGCCAGCAGCGTGACGGCCATCCAGCCCCAAGCGGCCAGCAGCAGGCTGCCCAGGGCGGCACCGGTTGCCATGCCGATGAACATGCCCGTCATCAACACGGCGTTGAGCCGGCTGCGCGCACCCGGATCGATGCCGTAGACCATGGTCTGGTGGGAGATCAGCGCCGCCTGCACGCCCAGGTCGAAGCCGATGGTGCACAGCACCAGCAGGCACAGCTGGGCGGTGGGGGGGATCCAGGGGGCTGCGGCCATGGCAGCGAAGGACAAGGCGGCCACGCCGGCGCCCCAACGGACCACCCGCTCCGGGCCTGTGCGGTCGGCCAGCCGGCCGGCAAGGGGCGCAGCCAGTGCGCCGGCCGCGCCGGCCAGGCCAAACGCGCCCGCTGCGGTACTGCCCAGGTGGAAGGGCGCGCCGTGCAGCATGACGGCCAGGGTGGACCAGAAGGCGCTGAAGCCCACCGACAGCAGGCCCTGGGCCAGGGCAGCTCGCCGCAGCGTGGCATGCTGCCGCCACAGTGTGGCCAGCGAAGCCAGGAGCTGGCCATAGGGCAGGGTGGTGGTGGCAGGAAAGCGCGGCAGGCTGCGCCAGGTGGCCACCGCGATGGCCGATACCGCCACGGCCGCGGCCAGGAACATGCCGCGCCAGCTGAAGTGCTCGGCCACGAAACCGCTCACCACGCGCGACAGCAAAATGCCCAGCAGCAGGCCGGTCATCACCATGCCCACCACCTTGCCGCGGTGTGCTGTGGGTGCCAGCGTGGCGGCGGCGGGCACGATGTCCTGCGCCATGGTGGCTGTGATGCCGATGGCCAGGCTGGCGGCCAGCAGCACGCCGATGGAGGGCGCCAGTGCCGCCAGCAGCAAGGCGGCCACCAAGGCCGCGGCCTTGGCCACGATGATGCGGCGCCGGTCAAAGCGGTCCCCCAGGGGCGCCAGCAGCAGGATGCCCAGCGCATAACCCAGCTGCGTCAGGGTGGGAACCTGGCCCACGGCCTGGGCAGAGGCGCCGAGGTCCGCGCCCAGCACGCCCAGCATGGGCTGGCTGTAGTACAGCGACGCCACCCCGAGGCCGGCCCCGGTGGCGAGCAGCAGCACCCGCGATGTGGGGAGTTGCACCTCCCCCGAAGAAAATCTTGCGATATCCGCTTCATGTATGACAGACATGGTGTTAACCCTTGGTTGAAAGCATGGCTGCCAGTGTGATCCGGCATCTATTGGCTTGGTAGTACCATCAGATGCAGATTAAATATGCGTCAAACGTATGATCGGTGATCCATCCAACGAGGCGGCTTCCTTCCGGGCTGATGAGTCTCTGCCCGTGGAGGGGCTCGGGCGCGCGCCGGGAAACCGGCTCCAGCTCATGGAGACCTTTGTCCACATCGTCGAGGCCGGCAGCCTTTCGGCTGCTGCAGCGCAGATGCATGCCACCCAGCCCACGGTGAGCCGCCGGCTGCAGGCGCTGGAGCAGTCGCTGGGGGTGCGCCTGCTGCAGCGTTCCACCCACACCATGCGCCTCACGGTGGACGGGGAGCGCTGCTACCGCCGTGCCAAGGAGCTGCTGGCCAGTTGGGCCGCGTTCGAGGCCGACCTGCGCGGTGCGCAGCAGGAGCCCGAGGGGACGCTGCGTGTGGCCATGCCCCATGCCTTCGGGCAGGAGATGTTCGTCGGGGCGCTGGCGCAGTTTCTGCGCAGCAACCCGCGCGTCTCGGTGGAGTGGCTGCTGCAGGACGATGTGCGCGACTTCATCGGTGCCGGCATCGACTGCGCCATCCAGGTGGGCGAGCCCGCCGACCCGGCCGTGGTGGCCATCCGCCTGGCCGAGGTGCCGCGCATCGTGGTCGGGGCGGCCTCTCTGCCCGGGGCGGGCAGCGCCGAAGATCCCGAGGATCTGGCCGCACTGCCCTGGCTGGCACTGCAAACCTACTACCGCAACGAGCTGGTGCTCACCCACCGGGTGACAGGTGAAGCGCGCCGCATCGCCCTGCGCCCGCGCATGGCCACCGACAGCCTGTATGCCTTGCGCAGCGCGGCCCGGCTGGGGCTGGGCGCCGGAGCCGGTTCGGCCTGGCTGCTCTCGCAGGATGTGGCCGAGGGGCACCTGGTGCACCTGGCCCCCCAATGGCAGCCTGCGCCGCTGCCGGTGTACCTGATCTATCCGTACGCAAGCTTCTACCCTGTGCGCCTGCTGCGCTTTGTCGCCACCATGCGCGAGGCCGTGCCGGCCATGGTGGCGTCGGGGCCGTTGGCCTGAAAGCTGGAGGCCTTCCGGTCCGTGGCACAATCCCGCTCCCCTTGCGCGGGCGCAGCCCCTTCACGGTGGCCTGCCCGGCCTGCCGATCCCCTTCGCGCTGCCTGCCGGCGCCCGTTGTTTTCTTCTTTCCCTCGCTCCCTGATCTTCCCCATGCCCCTCCTGCAGGACACCACGCTTGGCATCGACTTCGGCACCTCCAACTCGGCCATGGGCGTGCGCGAGGGGCGCGGGCCCGCGCGCATGATCGCCCTGGAGGGCACGGGGGTGACCTTGCCCACGGCGCTGTTCTTCAACGCCGAGGACCACAGCACCCATTTCGGCCGTGATGCCGTGGGCCAGTACCTGGCCGGTACCGAGGGGCGCCTGATGCGCTCGCTCAAGAGCCTGCTGGGCAGTGCCTTGCTGGAGGAAAAGACGGCCGTGCATGGCCAGCTCGTCAGCTACCAGGACATCATCGGCCTGTTCCTGCGCATGCTGGCGAGCAAGGCCACGGCCGACCTGGGTGGCATGCCTGGCCGTGTGGTGATGGGTCGGCCCGTGCATTTCGTCGACGGTGATCCGGAGCGTGACCAGTTGGCCGAAGACTCGCTGCGCAAGGCGGCGCTCGATGCGGGTTTCGAGCAGGTGTCCTTCCAGTTCGAGCCCATGGCGGCCGCCCTCGACTACGAACAGCGCATCACCCAGGAATCGCTGGTGCTGGTGGTGGACATCGGCGGCGGCACCTCGGACTTCACCCTGGTGCGCCTGGGCCCCGAGCGCCTGGCGCGCGGCGGCGACCGCGCGGCCGATGTGCTGGCCACGACCGGCGTGCATGTGGGTGGCACCGATTTCGACCGCCGCCTGAGCCTGGAGCTGCTGATGCCCATGCTGGGCTTTCGCCACATCGGGCCGAGCGGGCGCGAGGTCCCCAACCGGGTGTTCTTCGACCTGTCGACCTGGCACCTGATCCAGTGGCTGTATGCGCCCAAGGCGCTGCGCGATGCGCAGAACCTGCGCACCGACTACGCCGACCAGCGCCTGCATGCGCGGCTGATGACCGTGCTTCAGGAGCGCCTGGGCCACCGCATGGCCAACACCGTGGAGCAGGCCAAGATTGCGGCATCCCTGTCGCAGGCCCCTGCGTCCATGGACCTGGGCTGGATCGAACCTGCGCTGGAATCGGCCGTCACGCCCGAAGGGCTTTCTCAGCACCTGGCCGGACCGCTCGAACAGGTCGTGGCTTGCGCGCAGGAGTGCGTGCAGCTGGCTGGTTTGGCATCGCGCGGGCCGGACGCCATCTACCTCACGGGGGGCTCTTCGGCATTGCGACCCCTGCGGGAAGCGCTGCGCCGGGCTTTTCCCGACACGCCCCAGGTCGAGGGTGATCTGTTCGGTGGCGTGGCGGCAGGGCTGGCTGTTTCGGGGCGCTGAACAAGCGGGCGTCAGTCGCCCTGCGGCTCGCCCTTTTTCCAGGCCAGGGCCGTGTCGTACAGCACATTGCGCGATGCACCGGTGATCTCTGCCGCCAGGCGCACGGCGGTCTTGAGCGGCAGTTCGGCCAGCAGCAGGCGCAGCACGCGCAGGCTCTCGCCATCGTCGCCCGCCACGGGCACCGGGTGCAGCAGCACCACGAATTCACCGCGTGAGCGCTGGGGCGCGCCCTCCAGCCAGGCGGTGAGCGCCTGCGCGGGCTGGGTCACCACCTCTTCAAACTGCTTGGTCAGCTCGCGCGCCAGGGTCACCGGGCGCTCGCCCAGCACCGCCAGGGCCTGTGCGAGCTCGCCAATGCGGTGGGGGGCTTCCAGAAGCACCACGCAGCGCGGCTCGCCGGCCAGCTGGCCGATGGCGCTGGCCCGCTCGGCATTCTTCACCGGCAGGAAGCCCGCGAAGACGAAGCCGCCATGCTCGGCGCTGTGCGCCACCGCGCCCGCTGCACTCAGTGCGGTGGTGATGCTGCTGGCGCCCGGCAGGGGCAGGGTGCGCAGGCCGGCGGCCTGCACCGTGGCCACGAGGCGGGCGCCGGGGTCGCTCACGCCGGGGGTGCCGGCATCGCTCACGTAGGCCACACGCTGGCCTTCGTGCAGGCGCTGCACCACGTTCTGCGCCGCCTCGGCCTCGTTGTGCTGGTGCACGGCCAGCAGCTGCGAAGCGTTCTTGTCGATGCCATAGGCGCGCAGCAGCGACTGGGTGTGGCGCGTGTCCTCGCAGGCCACGGTGTCGGCCTGCTGCAGCACGTGCAGGGCGCGCAGCGTGATGTCGGCCAGGTTGCCGATGGGCGTGGCCACCACGTACAAGGCCCCCTGCGGATAATGCTGCGCAGACGCCGCATCGCGTGCGGCATCGAGGGCGGAAGCGAAAGAGGCGCTCAATGAAATTCCTTGGAAGATGGCTGGCCGCGGACAAGCCCACGCCCGCCGCAGTGGGCAACAACACCACCCGGCAGCAGGGTGCACTGGCGGAAGACCGTGCGCTGGCGCACCTGCAGGCTGCCGGATTGCGCCTGCTCACGCGCAATTATCGGACGCCTGGGCGCGGCGGGGGCGAGATCGACCTGGTGATGTGCGAGCGCGATGGCACCACCGTTTTCGTGGAGGTGCGCAGCCGTGCCAGCCAGGCCTTTGGCGGGGCTGGGGCGAGCATCGGCGCTGCCAAGCAGCAGCGCATCGTGCTGGCGGCACGGCACTACCTGATGCGCCTGGCCTCACCGCCACCGTGCCGCTTTGACGTCGTGCTGGTCGAGGAGGCCCAGGTGCAGTGGCTCAAGGCAGCCTTCGACGCGCAATGATCTGCAAAGTTCAAACCCACCCCCGGGGCGCAACCCTCGGTGCAGCCTAAACCCTTTGCTACAAAATTCGGGGCAAAAGCTGTAACACGCGGCGGGTATCATCGGACCTCCATGCTTGAGCAACGCATCCAACAGCACTTCATCGACAGCGCCGACCTGAAATACCAGGCGGCCCAGACCCTGAGCACCCCCATTGCCGCGGCAGTGCAGGCCATGCTGGCCTGCGTCACCAGCGGCGGCAAGGTACTGGCCTGCGGCAATGGCGCCTCGGCCGCCGAGGCGCAGCAGTTCGCCGCCTTCTGCGTGGCCGGCTTCGAGCGCGAACGCCCCGAACTGGCCGCCATGGCCCTCACGGCCGACAGCACCCTGCTGACGGCGGGGCCAGGGGGCGCCCAGGACCCCGGTTCCCAGCAATTTGCCCGCCAGGTGCGGGCCTTGGGCCAGGCGGGCGACCTGCTGCTGGCCCTGTCGGTCAGCGGCAACGATGCCAACCTGCTGGCCGCGACCGAGGCAGCGCACGAGCGCGACATGACCGTGGTGGTGCTCACCGGCCGCAACGGGGGGCAGCTGGGTGCCGTGCTGCGCGAAACCGATGTGCTGATCAGCGTGCCGCATGACCGCGCCGCCCGCGTGCGCGAAGTCCACGCCCTGGTGCTGCATTGCCTGTGCGACGGCGTGGATGCCCAGTTACTTGGTGAACAGGAGATACCGCTATGAAGCAAACCGTGAACCGCACCCTCTGCACGGCCCTGGCCGCTGCCGCCCTGGCAACCGGCCTGTCGGCCTGCGCCCCGCTGATCGTCGGGGGGGCCGTGGTGGGCAGCATGATGGCCGTGGACCGCCGCACGGCGGGCACCCAGGTCGAGGACGAAGGCATCGAGCTGCGCGCCGCCAACCGCATCCGTGAAGCGCTGGGCGACCGCGCCCATGTGAACGTGACCAGCTACAACCGCCAGGCCCTGCTGACCGGCGAGGTGGCCAATGCCCAGGACCGCGAGACCATCGAACGCATCGTGACCGGTGTGGAAAACGTGCGCTCGGTGGTCAACGACCTGGCCGTCATGCCCGCCACCTCCCTGGGCCAGCGCTCCAACGACACCGTGATCACCGGCAAGGTGCGCGCCAGCTTCGTGGACGCGGCCGATATCTCGGCCAATGCCTTCAAGGTCGTGACCGAGCGCAACATCGTCTACCTCATGGGCCGCGTCACCCAGCGCGAAGCCGGCCGCGCCACCGAGATCTCGCGCGGCGTGAGCGGCGTGAGCAAAGTCGTGCGCGTCTTCGAGATCGTCACCGAAGAGGAACTGCGCCGCATCGCCCCCACCCCGGCGCCCGTCACCACCGACGCCGCCCCCGCCCGCAGCCTTTGAAACTGGCGCTGCCCAAACCAGCGCCCCCGTGCAAGGGCCGCCCCGCCGCACCGGGGGCGTCCCCCCTCAGGGGGGATGGCGCGAAGCGCCTCAGGGGGGAGCCTATTTCAAGCGTTTGATAAGGCTGGAAGTATCCCAGCGATTGCCGCCCATGCGTTGCACATCGGCATAGAACTGGTCCACCAGTGCGGTGACGGGCACGCGCGAGCCGTTGCGGCGGGCCTCGTCGAGCACCAGGCCCAGGTCCTTGCGCATCCAGTCCACGGCAAAGCCGAAGTCGAAATGGTCCTCGACCATGGTCTTGCCGCGGTTGTCCATCTGCCAGCTCTGCGCGGCGCCCTTGCCGATCACCTCCAGCACCTGCTTCATGTCCAGGCCCGCGTTCTGGCCAAAGGCCACGGCCTCGGACAGGCCTTGCACCAGACCGGCGATGCAGATCTGGTTGACCATCTTGGCCAACTGGCCGGCACCGCTGGCGCCCAGCAGGGTGAAGGCGCGCGAGAACGCCAGGGCCACGGGCCGGGCCGCGTCGAAGGCCGCGGCATCGCCACCGCACATCACCGTGAGCTGGCCGTTCTGCGCACCGGCCTGGCCACCGGAGACGGGGGCATCGACAAAGTGCAGGCCGGCGGCCTGCGCCGCGGCGTAGAGCTCGCGCGCCACTTCGGCCGATGCCGTGGTGTGGTCCACGAACACCGCGCCGGCCTTCATACCTGCGAAGGCGCCGTCGGCACCGAGGGTGACCGAGCGCAGGTCGTCATCATTGCCCACGCAGCAGAAAACGAAGTCAGCGCCCGCTGCGGCCTCGCGCGGTGTGGCCGCGTGGCGCGGTGCCTTGCTGGCGGCAAACTCCTCGCACCAGGCGGCGGACTTGGCGGCCGTGCGGTTGTAGACGGTGACCTCGTGGCCAGCCAGGGCCAGGTGGCCGGCCATGGGGTAGCCCATGACGCCCAGGCCCAGGAAGGCGACCTTGCGCGAGGGGGTGGCGTCGTAGCTGCGGGGATTGGTGTTTGGCATGTCGGTGTCTTCCCAAAGAAAAAAAGCCCGCCCAGAAGGGCGGGCGAGAGTGTGTGCAGTGTGCGCGGTCGGTGCGGGGCTCAGACGATCGCGAAGTGCTCGGTGCCCTGGGCCAGATCGGGCGACTTGGCGCGTTGGCTGTTGAGCTTGATCTGCAGGCGCAGGTCGTTGAGCGAGTCGGCGTTGCGCAGCGCGTCTTCGTAGCTGATCAGGTTGGCCTCGTAGGCATCGAACAGCGCCTGGTCGAAGGTCTGCATGCCCAGGTTGCGGCTCTTCTTCATGATTTCCTTGATCTCATGGACATCGCCCTTGAAGATCAGGTCCGAGATCAGCGGGGTGTTGAGCATGATCTCCACGGCCGCCGCGCGGCCCTTGCCGTCCTGCTTGGGGATCAGGCGCTGCGAGACCAGCGCGCGCAGGTTCAGCGACAGGTCCATCAGCAGCTGGGCGCGGCGCTCCTCGGGGAAGAAGTTGATGATGCGGTCCAGCGCCTGGTTGGCACTGTTGGCGTGCAGCGTGGCCAGGCACAAGTGGCCGGTCTCGGCAAAGGCCACAGCATGTTCCATGGTCTCGCGGTCGCGGATTTCCCCCATCAGGATGACGTCGGGCGCCTGGCGCAGTGTGTTCTTGAGGGCGGCTTCCCAGGTGTCGGTATCGAGGCCCACCTCGCGCTGCGTGACCACGCAGTTCTTGTGCGGGTGCACGAATTCGATCGGGTCTTCCACCGTGATGATGTGGCCGAAGGAATTTTCGTTGCGCCAGTCCACCATGGCGGCCAGCGTGGTCGACTTGCCCGAACCCGTGGCACCCACCAGGATGCACAGGCCGCGCTTGGTCATGGTGACCTCCTTGAGCACCTGGGGGACCCCCAGGCCGTCGATGGTGGGCAGGGTGAGCGGAATCGTCCGCAGCACCATGCCGACCTTGCCCTGCTGCACGAAGGCATTCACCCGGAAGCGGCCGATGCCGGCGGGCGAGATCGCGAAGTTGCACTCCTTGGTGCGCTCGAAGTCCGCCACCTGCTTGTCGCTCATCACCGCGCGCGCCAGCGTGAGCGTGTGGGTGGTGGTCAGCGGTTGCGGCGACACCTTGGTCACCTTGCCATCGACCTTGATGGCGGGTGGAAAGTCTGCCGTGATGAACAAGTCGCTGCCATTGCGGCTGACCATCAGCTTGAGCAGGTCGTTGATGAATTTACTGGCCTGATCGCGTTCCATCAGAATTTCTCCCTTGCGGTCCTTGTCTGCCGGACGGTCATTGTCATTTCTGGTTGCCGTCGCTCAGGCGGGCACTCACCACGCGCAGGCGCAACGACAGTTTGCGGGCCAGCAGCGCAATCAGGCTGGCGGCGAGCTGCGGGTCCTTGGACATCATGTCGTCCATGGCTTCGGCGCTCAGCACCGCAATCTCGCAGTCGGTGAGCGTGGTGCAGGCGGAAAAGCGGATACCGCTGTCCAGCAGCGACATTTCTCCCAGGATGTCCCCGGGCCGCGTTTCGGCCAGGCGCAGGTGTTCGCCCCAGGGCTGCACGCGGTCCACGGCGATGGTGCCGGTGAGCAGCACCACCATGAAGTTGCCGTATTCGTCCTGGCGGATCACGTCGCGGTTGGAGGGAATCGCGGCAAATTCGAAAAAGCGCTCCATGCGCTCCACGGCGTCCTTGTCCAGGTGAGCCATGTACTTGTCCTTGGCCCACAGCCCCTGCAGCAGCTTGCCGCCGCGGCTCGTGGGCAGGCGCTTGGCCCCCACCTCCACGGCGCGGGCCTCCCAGGGCACCAGCATGGAGTCGTCGACGCCCTGGCCGGCAAAGGCCGTGGAGAACAGTACGGAATCGCTGCTCTCCTCGGCCGGCTTGTTGCCGATCGACTTCATGCGCAGAAGGCCGAGAATGCCTTTCATAGTTTGCTCCGAGTGCGGCGCATTGCGCCGCCGTATCTTCTAGTTCAGTGTGTTCGCCCGTGCTGCCGTCAGCCGGGGAAGTTTTCGGGGATCTTGGCCTTGGCACGGGCCTCGGCGGGGCTGATGACGTTGCGGCGCACCAGGTCCGTGAGGTTCTGGTCCAGGGTCTGCATGCCCACGCTGTTGCTGGTCTGGATGGTGGAGTACATCTGCGCCACCTTGGCCTCGCGGATCAGGTTGCGGATGGCGCTGGTGCCCAGCATGATCTCGTGCGCCGCCACGCGGCCCGAGCCGTCCTTGGTCTTGCACAGGGTCTGCGAGATCACGGCCTGCAGCGATTCGGAGAGCATCGCGCGGACCATTTCCTTTTCTTCGGCCGGGAACACGTCGATGATCCGGTCGATGGTCTTGGCGGCGCTCGAGGTGTGCAGCGTGCCGAAGACCAAGTGGCCGGTTTCCGCGGCCGTCATGGCCAGGCGGATGGTTTCCAGGTCGCGCATTTCGCCCACGAGGATGGCGTCCGGGTCTTCGCGCAGCGCGGATTTCAGCGCGGCGGCGAAGGACAGCGTCATGGGGCCGACTTCGCGCTGGTTGATCAGGCACTTCTTGGACTCGTGCACGAACTCGATCGGGTCTTCCACCGTGAGGATGTGGCCGTACTCGGTTTCATTGAGGTAGTTCACCATGGCCGCGAGCGTGGTGGACTTGCCCGAGCCCGTGGGGCCGGTCACCAGCACCAGGCCGCGCGGCTTCAGGGCCAGGTCGCCAAAGATCTTGGGCGCGTTGAGCTGCTCCAGGGTCAGGATCTTGCTCGGAATGGTCCGGAACACGGCGGCCGCGCCGCGGTTCTGGTTGAAGGCGTTGACGCGGAAACGCGCCAGGCCTTCGATCTCGAACGAGAAGTCGACTTCCAGGAATTCCTCATAGGTCTTTCGCTGGGAGTCGCTCATGATGTCGTACACCATGCCGTGGACCGTCTTGTGGTCCAGTGCGTCCACATTGATGCGGCGCACGTCGCCATGGACCCGGATCATGGGTGGCAGGCCTGCAGAGAGGTGCAGGTCGGAAGCCTTGTTCTTGACGCTGAACGCCAGCAGCTGGGTAATGTCCACGGGATCCCCTCAATCGTTTGGTACGCTTGCCAATCATTATGACCACGATTGACAACAACCTCCAACAGGTTATGGGCAGGATTGCACAGGCGTGCAAGGCGGCCGGGCGCGATCCTGCGGGGGTGTCGCTGCTGGCGGTTTCCAAGACCTTCGGCGCCGACGCGGTGGCCGAGGCCGTGGCCGCGGGCCAGCGGGCTTTTGGCGAAAACTACATCCAGGAGGGGGTGGAGAAGGTGGCGGCCCTGCGCCTGCTGTCGCCCGCCAGCCTGCAGTGGCATTGCATCGGGCCCATCCAGAGCAACAAGACACGCCTGGTGGCCGAGCATTTCGACTGGGTGCACACGGTGGACCGGCTGAAGATCGCCGAGCGCCTGTCGGCCCAGCGCCCCGAGCACCTGGGGCCACTGCAGGTGTGCATCCAGGTCAATGTGGACGGGGGGGAAACCAAGTCCGGCGTCCCTCCCGAAGAAGCCCTGGCGCTGGCCCAGGCTGTGGCAAAACTGCCACGGCTCACGGTGCGCGGGCTCATGAGCATCCCTGACCACGCGCCCGATTTCGAGGCGCAGAAGGAACTCCATCTGCGCGCCCAGCGTCTTTTCCTGCAGATCCAGGCCAGCGGTGTGCCCGGTTTGGCGCATTTCGACACCCTGTCGATGGGCATGACGGCCGATCTGGAGGCCGCCATCCATGCCGGCAGCACCCTGGTGCGGGTCGGCACCGGCATCTTCGGCGGCCGCAGCTACCCCGCCGCCTGAAACCCGGGATTCAGCCCCCGGTGAAGATGGCCACGCAGTCCAGCGCGGCCTTGATGTCGGCGTCGCTCACGTCCAGGTGGGTCACCCAGCGCAGCCGGGTCTGGCCCGCGTACAGGCCGCTGGTCACACGCACGCCGTGCTGGGCCAGCCAGGCGGTGAAGGCGGGCGCCACGTCCGTGTGCAGGTCGGTGAACAGGATGTTGGTCTGCCAGGGGTGGACGGTGATCTTGCCCTTCAGGGCCGGGTGGCTGCGGTTGGCCTCGGCCAGGCCTTCGGCCAGTTGCGCCAGGCGGGCGTGGTCGTCGGCCATGCGGCGCACATGGTGTTCCAGCGCATAGCGGCCGGCCGCTGCCAGCACCCCGGCCTGGCGCATGCCGCCGCCCAGGATCTTGCGTGTGCGCCGCGCCTGGCGGATGAAGTCGTGGCTGCCCAGCACCAGCGAGCCGATGGGCGCGCCCAGCCCTTTGCTCAGGCACAGCGAGGCCGAGTCGAACTGGCTGCACAGCGTGCGGGCCTCGTCGTACACATCGGTGCCCGCCTTGGCCGCATTGGCGGCCGCGGCATTGAACATGCGGGCGCCGTCCAGGTGCATGGCCAGACCACGCTGGCGCGCCAGGGCGGAGACTTCGGCCACGTAGGCGGGCGGCAGCACCTGGCCGCCCGTGGTGTTCTCCAGCACCACCAGGCGGGTGCGCGCGAAGTGCGGGTCGTCGGGCTTGATGGCGGCCGCGATGTCGGTGATGCGCAGCGTGCCGTCGGGCTGGGTTTCCACGGGCTGGGGCTGGATGGAGCCCAGCACCGCCATGCCACCGGCCTCCCAGCGGTAGGTGTGCCAGCTCTGGCCCACGATGGCCTCGTCGCCGCGCTGGCAATGGCCCCACAGGGCAATCAGGTTGGTCTGCGTGCCCGAGGGCGCGAACAGCGCGGCCTCGAAGCCCAGCAGTTGCGCCGCATACTCCTGCAGCGCGTTGACGGACGGGTCGTCGCCGAACACATCGTCGCCCAGCGGGGCATCGAACATGGCCGCGCGCATGGCGGGCGTGGGCTGGGTGACGGTGTCGCTGCGAAAGTCGGGCATGGGGCGGTTTCCTCGGGTTCTGGTCGGTGGCCGCCATGGTAGCCGCGGCCCATGGCTGTCGTTGCCGAAGGGGAAAGCCCGTGCCCGAATCCGTGCTCAGGGCCTAGCCATCTTGCACTCCGTGCCCTGGGCCAGTTCGTTGCCGGTGTAGACGGCGTCGGTGCGAAAGCCGTAGTTCGTGCCTTCCCAGCCGGCTTTCACGCCCTTGCCGTCCACCGGCGCGATGGTGTTGACCACCTGGGGCAGCAGCAGCTGGTGGTCTTCGCCGCGCATGCGCACCGGGCCGACCACGGTGTCCAGGCTCAGGTCTTCGAGCGCGCGGGCGATCTTCACCGGGTCGGTGGACTGCGCCTTGTTGATCGCCGCGGCCAGAAAGCGCGGCGTCATGTCGATGCGCGGTGCGAGGAAGTCCTTGCCGGTCCTGGCCTTGTACGCCTTGGCCAGGGCATCGGTTTTCGCGCTGTCGGCCTGGCCCGGGTGCCATTCGGCCACCCAGGTGAGTTGGCCGAGCTGGGCCTGCGAGACGGCCAGCACCGTGCCGGGCACGGAGCCGGCGCTGTGGTTGAAATAGCGCAGCTTGTAGCCCGCATCGCCTGCGGCCTTGAGCAGCAGCACCATGTCCTGGCCCCAGTTGCCGGTGATGACCGAATCGGCCTCGGTGCTCTTGACCTTGGACACGTAGGGCGAGAAGTCCTTCACCCGGCCGATGGGGTGCAGGGTCTCGCCCACGAACTGGATGTCGGGCCGCGCCAGGCCGACCATCTCGCGGCCGTAGTGCGCCCACTGCTTGCCGTGCGCATAGTCCTGGTTGAGCAGGTAGACCTTCTGGATGTCGGGCTGCTTCTTGATGTAGTTGGCGATGGCCTTCATCTTCATGGCCGTGTTCGCATCGAACTGGAAGTGCCAGAAGCTGCAAGCCTTGCCGGTGAGCTCGGGGTCGATGGAGGAGTGGTTGAGCACCAGGATCTCCTTGCCCGGGTTGCGCTGGTTGTGGCGCGCCGCGGCCTGCACCAGCGCCGTGACCACCGACGAGCCCGAGCCGCCCGTGACGATGGCGCGCGCGCCCTGGTCGATGGCCGCCTGCAGGGCGCTCTGGCTTTCCTGCGCCGAGAGCTTGCTGTCGAACTGCAGCAACTGCAGCTTGACCCCCTTGAGCACGCCGCCCTTGGCGTTGATGTCCTCGATGGCGTACTGCGTGTGCGTGAGCATGAGCTCACCCACGTTGGCGAACGGCCCCGAGAGCGGGTCGATGTAGGCGACCTTGAAGGTCTCCTGCGCCAGGGCGGGGGCTGCCGCGCACAGCAGGGCGGCGCCAGCCGCAACGGGGGTTGCCAGGGAACGCAAAAGGCGGTGCATGCTTGTCTCGCTTTCTTGTGCTGTTGGAAAAACGGTGGGCCACACCTGGTCAACGTGCCGGCGGCCTGCGGCGCGTGCGCAAACCCAGCACCCGCCAGGCCAGGGTGGCCAGTTCGCGTGCCACTTCGTCGGCCGGCAGGCGGCCATCGGGCCGGTACCAGTTGTAGAGAAAGCCCGGCAGGCTGCAGGCCGCCAGGGCGGTGATCTTGGTGTCGTTGAACTCGAACATGCCGTCCCGGCGGCCCTCTTCGAGCAGGGCGCAGAGCCGGTCGTAGAAATGGTTGGCCAGTTGCTTTTGCGCGGCCAGGTACTCGGGGCGGTAGACCTGGGGCTCGCGGTAGGGAAAGAAGGCGGCGGGGTGGTGCGCGAGCGTGGCGCGGATCAGGCGCTCGATGCCTTCGGCCACCTTCTCGTGCGCGGGGCGCTTGTCGCCGTCTGCGAAATCCATGGCCGTGAAGCAGGCCACGGCGGGTGTCCAGCACAGGGTCTCGAAGATCTCCTGCTTGTTGCGAAAGTAGTAGTAGACGAAGGGTTTGGTCACCCCGAGCTGCTGCACGATCTGCTCGATGGTGGTGTTGGCATAGCCCTGGGCGTCGAACAGCGCCTCGGCGGCACGCAGGATGCGCTCGCGCTTCTCGTCCGAGCCGGCCGTGGCGGCCTTCTGCCGGCCGCGGGCCTGTACGGGGGGCTGCTCATTCATGGGGGCTGTCCTTTGTGCGACGTCGATTTATACCAATGGGTAGCAATGTTCTACCCATGGGTATATATTGGCAAGACGCTGGCGGGCGCAGGGACCTATCGCAAACCCTGAAAGGCTGCCAAGAACCAGCGATTCCAGACACCTTGGAGACAACGCATGCCCGATACCGCCACGCCGCTGCTGCCGCTGCACGAACACCTGCGCCGCCATGCGCGCGACACCCCTGATCGCACCGCCTACCTCTGGTATGGCCAGCCCATCACCTGGGCCGAGATCGATGCGGCCAGCGATGCCTTCGCGGCGCGGCTGCAGGCGCTGGGCGTGCAGCCGGGCGAACCGGTGGCGCTGTTCATGAACAACTGCCCGCAGTACGTGATGGCGCACTACGGCATCCAGAAGATCGGCGCCATCGTTTGCCCCTGCGGGCCGCTCAACAAGGAGCACGAGCTGCAGTACCAGCTGTCGGACCTGAAGGCCCGCGTGATCGTGGCGGCCGATGTGCTGCTGCCCGTGGTCGACAAGGTGCGTGCGACCACCGACCTGGCCCATGTCTTTGCCGTGCGCTATGGCGACCTGCTTCCCGAGACGCCCAGCATCGATGTGCCGGCCGAGCTGCAGGCCATACGCGCCGCGGCATCGCCGGTGCCCGCGGGCTGCGAGGACTTCCTGGCCGTGGTGCGTGCGGGCGGCGCGCCCACTCCCGTGGCCATCGGCATGGACGACGTGGCGCTGATGACCTACACCTCGGGCACCACCGGCCTGCCCAAGGGCGCCATGCTGAGCTACGGCAATGCCAGCTTCAAGACCGCTGCATCGGCCGAATGCAATGGCGCGCGCAGCGACGATGTGCTGCTGGCCGTGGCGCCGCTGTACCACATTGCCGGCATGGTGATGGGCGTGAACCTGCCCATCTACACCGGCGCCACCACGGTACTGCTCTACCGCTTCGACCCCCTGGGCGTTGCGCAGGCGCTGGAGCGCCACCGCGTGAGCTGGTGGTACAGCATCGCACCCATGAACGGCGCGCTCATGCAGGTGCCCGGTGCGCGCGCCATGGACTGGAGCGCGCTGCGCAGGAACCCGGTCACGAGCTTCGGCATCACCTTCACCGAGGCGCTGGCGCAGCAATGGCAGGGGTTTGCCCCGAACTGCACCTCGTTCGAGGCGTCCTACGGCCTGTCGGAGACGCACACGGTGGACACCTACATGCCGCACGATGCCATCCGCTGGGGTGCGCACGGCAAGCCCGTGCCGGGCAACACCATCCGCATCATCGACCCCGAGTCCGGTGTGCCGCTGCCGGTGGGAGAGGTCGGCGAGATCACCATCCAGGGCCCCGGCAACTTCAAGGGCTACTGGAACAAGCCCGAGGCCACGGCGCAGACCCTGCGCAATGGCTGGGTGCACACCGGCGACATGGGCCGCATGGATGCCGATGGCTACCTCACCTTCATCGGCCGCTTCAAGGAGATGATCAAGGTCTCGGGCTACAGCGTGTTCCCCGAAGAGGTCGAGACCCTGCTCATCAAGCACCCCGCCGTGGCGCAGGCCGCCGTGATCGGCGTGGCCGACGCCGAAAAGGGCGAGGTGGTGCGCGCCTTCATCGTGAAGAGGCCCGGCCAGGAGGTGGACGCCGCCGCCCTGGTGGCCTGGGCGCGCGAGAACATGGCGCCCTACAAGACGCCGCGCGAGGTGCGCTTCATCGACGCGCTGCCCGCCACGGGTGCCGGCAAGGTGCTACGGCGCCTGCTGCGTGATCTTCCCTGAAACCGCCTGCAAAAACGACACCGATGAATTCACCGCTGTTCCATAAAGTCCTGATCGCCAACCGGGGTGAGATCGCGCTGCGCATTGCGCGGGCACTGCAGGACCTGTCCATCGCCAGCGTGGCGGTGCATGCCGACGACGATGCCGGCGCGCCCCATGTGCGTTCAGCCGATGCGGCGGTGGCCCTGTCGGCCACCGGGCCTGCGGCGTACCTGGATGGCGCGAATCTGATCGCCATCGCGCGTGCCCAGGGCTGCGATGCCGTGCACCCGGGCTATGGCTTTCTCAGCGAGCGCGCAGACTTCGCGCGTGCCTGCGCCGAGGCAGGGCTGCGCTTCATCGGCCCCACGCCGACGCAGCTTGCACTGTTCGGCGACAAGGCACAGGCACGTGCACTGGCGCTGCGCTGCGGCGTGCCGCTGATGCCGGGCACGCAGACCGCCGTCACGCTGGAGGAGGCGCAGGCCTTCTGGCAGGCGCAGGGCGGTGCCGGCATCCTTGTCAAAGCCATTGGCGGTGGTGGCGGGCGCGGCATGCGTGCCGTGCAGACGGCCGATGAATTGCCGGCCGCCTATGCGCGCTGCCGCAGCGAGGCACTGGCTGCCTTTGGCGTTGAGGGTGTCTACGTCGAGCGGCTGATGAGCGGTGCGCGCCACATCGAGGTGCAGGTGCTGGGCGACGGGCGCGAGGTGCTGGCCCTGGGCGAGCGCGAGTGCACGCTGCAGCGGCGCTTCCAGAAGCTGGTGGAGGTAGCGCCCAGCCCCTCGCTGCCCGCGCCGCTGCGCGAGCGCATCGTGGCCGCCGCGCTGGCCATGGCGCGCGAGGTGGCCTACGAAGGCCTGGGCACCTTCGAGTTCCTGGTGGACCTGGCGTCCGATGCGCTGCCCTTTGTCTTCATCGAGGCCAACCCGCGCCTGCAGGTGGAGCACACCATTACCGAAGAGGTCACGGGCGTGGACCTGGTGCAGGCGCAGGTGGCGCTGGCCGCGGGCCGCAGCCTGCGCGAGCTGGGGCTCGACCCCGCTGTGCCGCCCGCCGTACAGGGCTTTGCGGTGCAGTGGCGCATCAATGCCGAGACGCTGGACGCGCAGGGCAGTGCTGTGCCCGGTAGCGGCACGCTCACGCGCTTTGACCTGCCTGCGGGACCAGGCATCCGCGTGGACACGCACGGCGTAGCAGGTATCTCCCCTTCGCCGCACTACGACACGCTGCTGGCCAAGCTCATCGTGCACACGCGCACCCCCCGCTTCAGCGACGTGCTGCGGCGTTCGCAGCGCGCGCTGGCCGAATGCCGCATCGCCGGCGTGGCGACCAATGTGGCGTTGCTGCGCGCACTGGCCGCGCGGCCCGAAATGGAGAGCCAGCAGGTGCACACGCGCTGGCTGGAGTCGGTGCTGCCCGCGCTGCTGGATGCAGCGGGCCCACTGGTCGACGAACCCTTGCCTGCAGGCCAGGAGCCCGCCCCGCTGGACTCCGCCCCGGAAGGCGCGGTGTTGGCGCCCATGCCTGCCAGGCTGGTGCAGCTGGCTGTGGCCGAGGGGGATGTGGTCGCGGCCGGTGCGGAACTGGCCGTGCTCGAAGCCATGAAGATGGAGCATGTGCTGCTGGCGCCGCACGCGGGCCGGGTGCGCACGCTGCTGGCCGTGCCGGGCGGCTACCTGGTGCAGGGCCAGCCGCTGCTGGTGCTCGACCCGGTGGATGGCGCACAGGCCGCCGCGCACGCAGGCGCAGAGGCGCCGGACGCGGACCACATCCGCCCCGACCTGCAGCGGGTGCGGGACCGCCATGCCTTCACGCACGACACCGCCCGGCCCGAGGCCATGGCCAAGCGCCATGCCCAGGGCGGGCGCAGCGCGCGCGAGAACATCGCCGACCTGTGCGACGAAGGCAGCTTCATCGAATACGGCGCGCTGGCGATCGCCGCGCAGACGCGTCGGCGCAGCCTGGAAGATCTGGTTGCCAACACGCCGGCCGATGGCATGGTCACGGGCATTGGCGGCATCAACGGTGCCGATTTCGGCCCGGAACAATCGCGCGCGGTCGTCATGTCCTACGACGCCACGGTGCTGGCGGGCACGCAGGGCGCGCGCAACCACGCCAAGACCGACCGCATGCTGGGCATTGCCCTGGCGCAGAAGCTGCCCGTGGTGCTGTTCGCCGAAGGCGGCGGCGGGCGGCCTGGAGATACCGACATGCCCGTGGTTGCGGGCTTGCATGTGCACAGCTTTGCCAGCTATGCCGCGCTGTCGGGCCAGGTGCCCGTGGTGGGCATTGCGGCGGGGCGCTGCTTTGCGGGCAATGCGGCGCTGCTGGGCTGCAGCGACGTGATCATTGCCACACGGGGCAGCCACATCGGCATGGGCGGGCCGGCCATGATCGAGGGCGGGGGGCTTGGCGTGTTCAAGCCCGAGCAGATCGGCCCGAGCCGCGTGCAGCACGCCAATGGCGTGATCGATGTGCTGGTGGATGACGAAGCGGGCGCCGTGCGTGCGGCGCGGCACTACCTGTCGTTCTTCCAGGGGCGCCTGGCGCAATGGGCGGCGCCGGACCAGCGCCTGCTGCGCGGCGTGGTGCCCGAGAACCGGCTGCGCGTGTACGACACGCGCGCCGCCATGGCGGGGCTGGTGGACGAAGGCAGCCTGCTCCTGCTGCGCACGGGTTTCGGCGCGGGCATCCACACAGCCCTGGCGCGCATCGAGGGGCGGCCCGTCGGCATCCTGGCCAACAACCCGCTGCACCTGGGCGGCGCCATCGATGCCGATGCCGCCGACAAGGGCGCGCGCTTCATGCAGCTGTGCAATGCGCATGGCCTGCCGCTGGTGAGCCTGGTGGACACGCCCGGCTTCATGGTCGGCCCCGAGGTGGAGGCCACGGCCCAGGTGCGCCATGTGAGCCGCCTGTTCGTGACGGCGGCCAGCCTGCGTGTGCCCTTCTTCAGCGTGGTGCTGCGCAAGGGCTATGGCCTGGGGGCCATGGGCATGGCGGCGGGGGGCTTCCATGCGCCCGTGTTCACCGTGGCCTGGCCCACCGGGGAGTTCGGTGCCATGGGGCTCGAAGGTGCCGTGCGACTGGGCTTTCGCAAGGAACTGGAGGCCGTGCCCGAGGGCGCGGAGCGCGACGCCTTGTTCCAGAAGCTGGTGGCACGCCAGTACGCCAATGGCGAAGCCCTGCACATGGCCACCACGCTGGAGATCGATGCCGTGATCGACCCGGCGGAGACGCGCGCCTGGCTGGCGCGCGGGCTGGCATCGGCCCAGGTGGCGCCCCTGGGGCATCGCTTTGTGGATACCTGGTGAGCACACGGGTGAGAAAGGGCCATGCTAAGCTGGCCGGCTGACTGAATGAGGCGCCTGCGGCCGGACGGCCGCGCGCGCCCTGTGCCCCCATCCAAGACGGAGACCTTCCCCATGCCCGGACTGCTGCCCGATATCGATCCCGATGGCCTGCTCGAATTCTCGGTGGTCTACACCGACCGCGCGCTCAACCACATGTCCAAGCGCTTCACCGGCGTGATGCAGGACATTCTGGCCACGCTCAAGCAGGTCTACAACGCCCACACGGCCGTGCTGGTGCCCGGCAGCGGCACCTTCGGCATGGAGGCCGTGGCGCGCCAGTTCGCCAACAACGAGAAGGTGCTCATCGTGCGCAACGGCTGGTTCAGCTACCGCTGGAGCCAGATCTTCGACGCGGCCGGCGGCCTGGGTGGCGGTGCCGTGGTGTGCAAGGCGCGCAAGCAGGGCGATGGCCCGCAGGCCCCCTGGGCACCGTGCCCGGCCGACGAGGTGGCGGCCGCCATCCGCGCCGAGCGGCCCAAGGTGGTGTTCGCGCCCCATGTGGAAACCGCCAGCGGCATCATCCTGCCCGACGACTACCTGCGCACGCTGACCGCGGCCGCGCACGAGGTGGGCGCGCTGTTCGTGCTGGACTGCGTGGCCTCGGGCGCGATGTGGGTGGACATGCAGGCCACCGGCGTGGACGTGCTGATCTCGGCCCCGCAAAAGGGCTGGAGCGGCTCGCCCTGCTGCGCCATGGTGATGCTCAGCGAGCGTGCGCGCCAGGCCATCGAGGGCACGACCAGCAGCAGCTTCTCGTGCGACCTCAAGAAATGGATGCAGATCGCCGAGGGCTACGAAAAGGGCCAGCACGCCTACCACACGACCATGCCCACCGACGCCCTGGTGCGCCTGCGCGAGGTGATGCTGGAGACGCGCGAGTACGGCTTCGACAAGGTGCGCGCCGAGCAGATCGAGCTGGGCGCCAAGGTGCGTGCGCTGCTCGAATCCAAGGGCTTCCCCAGCGCGGCGGCCGAGGGCTACAAGGCCCCGGGCGTGGTGGTGAGCTACACCACCGACCCCGGCATCCAGAACGGCAAGAAGTTCATGGAGGTGGGCCTGCAGACCGCTGCCGGCGTGCCGCTGCAGTGCGACGAGGGGCCGGACTTCAAGACCTTCCGCATCGGCCTGTTCGGCCTGGAGAAGTGGCACAACGTGGACCGCACCGTGGGCCACCTGTCCAAGGCGCTCGACCAGATCGCAGCGGCAGCCTGAGCGGCGCTGCTGCGCCGCCCGATGGCCTCTTCCACCGACGCGGACGCTGCCCACGCGGCGCTGCGCAGGGCCCAGCGGCAGGCCCTGGCCCTGCTGCTGCTGGCCACCGCGGTGTTCGTCGGTACCAGCCTGGTGGAGCGGGGCCTGGCCCTGAACTGCCTGAAGGCCGTGGCCGAGGCGGCCATGGTGGGCGCGCTGGCCGACTGGTTTGCCGTGGTGGCCCTGTTCCGCCATCCGCTGGGCCTGCCGATCCCGCACACGGCCATCATTCCGCGCAACAAGGACCGCATCGGCCGCAACCTGGCCGGTTTCGTGCGCGACAAGTTCCTCGATGCGCCCTCGCTGGTGGCGCTGATCCGCCGGCACGACCCGGTGGCGCGCGTGGCCGACTGGCTGGTGGCGCCGGGCAACACCGCCTTGCTGGGCCAGCAGGCCGTGCGCCTGGTTGCTGCGGGGCTCGATGCCGTGCAGGATGCGCAGGTAGAGCGCTTCATCCAGCGCGCCGCGCGCACGCTGATCGGGCAGATCGACCTGTCGCAGACCATGGCCACGGTGCTGGGCGCACTGACACACAACGGCCGCCACCAGGCGCTGCTCGACGATGGGTTGGCCCGGCTCATTGCCGTGTTGCAAAGCGAGGAGACGCGCGACCTGATTGCGCGCACCATCGTGCAGTGGCTCAAGAAAGACCACCCGGTCAAGGAAAAGGTGCTCCCCACCGACTGGCTGGGCGACAAGGGCTCGGCCATGGTGGCCAACGCGCTCGCCGGCCTGCTGGCCGAGGTGGCCGCCAACCCGCAGCACCAGTTGCGTGAGCGCTTCGACGAGGCCGTGCAGCGGCTCATCACACGCCTGCAGACCGACCCCGACTGGCAGCGCCGGGCCGACGAGATACGCCAGTACCTGCAGACCGACGCCACCCTGGGCCGCTATGTGCAGGAGCTGTGGCAGGGCATGCGCACGGCATTGCGCCGGGACTTGGCCCAGCCCGATTCGGCCGTGGCGCGCAACGTGCAGGCCATGGGCGCCTGGCTCGGCCAGTCTCTGGCGGGTGATCCTGCCCTGCGTGAGTCGCTCAGCGCGCGGCTCGAGCGCTGGGCCGAAGGGCTGGCACCCGAGGTGTCGGCCTTCATCGCACAGCACATCGAGGACACCGTTCAGCGCTGGGATGCCCGGGAGATGTCCGAGCTCATCGAGCTGCAGGTCGGCCGGGACCTGCAGTACATCCGCATCAACGGCACGGTGGTGGGCGGGCTGATCGGGCTGGTGTTGTTCGGCGTCTCGCATGCCGGTGAGATCGTGCGCGCCCTGCGTTAGAAGAGTTTCACCACCAGCGGCACGAGTAGCGCGGCCAGCACCACCTGCAGGCCCAGCGCCAGGCCGGCGTAGGCGCCCGCATCGGCATCGTCCTGCAGCGCCTGCGCGGCGCCGATGCCATGCGAAGCCGTGCCCAGTGCAAAGCCCCGGGCCACCATGCCCGGTGCATCCGTGCCCACGCGCAGCCAGCCAAACAGGGTGCGGCCCGAAAGCGCGCCCACCATGCCGGTGAGCACCGCGAACAGGGCCGCCAGCGCCGGCACGCCACCGATCTGCGCGGCCACGCCCATGGCCACCGGCGCGGTGACCGACTTGGGTGCCAGCGACATCAGCATGTCCAGCGGCAGGCCCATGGCCCAGCCCAGGCCCACGGCACTGCTGGCTGCCGCCGTGCCGCCGGCCAGCGCGGCCAGCAGCAGGCGGCCCCAGCGCTGGCGCAGCTCGGCCCGGCGCAGCCACAGCGGCCAGCCCAGGGCCACCACGGCGGGCCCGAGCAGGAAGTGGATGAATTGCGCCCCGGCAAAGAAGGTGGGGTAGGCCGTGCCAGTGGCCAGCAGCGCACCGGCGAGCACCACCACCGACCACAGCACCGGGTTGGCCCATGCCGCATGGCCCATGCGCGCGGAAAACGCCTGCGCCAGCACGTACACCGCGAGCGTGGCCGTGAGGCCGAACAGCGGCGCTTGCGAAAGGTAGAGCCAGAGCTCAACGAAGTTGGCCATCGCCTGCCTCCCGGGTATCGGGCCGGGGCCTGAACAGGCGCAGCACCAGCACCGTGGCCGCCATTCCGGCCCAGGTGGACAGCACGATCACCACCACCAGGCGCAGCCCATAGGCGCCCAGCAGATCGAGGTGCGTCATGACACCCACACCCACCGGCACGAACAGCAGCGACAGGTGGGTGAGCAGAAAGCCCGCCGCCGGCGCCACGGCCCGCTGTACCGGGCCCCACTGCAGTGCCAGGAGCAGCAGCACCATGCCGACCACCGGGCCGGGAACGGGCAGGTGCAGAAAATGCGACAGCGCCTCGCCGGCCGACTGCATGAGCAGCAGAAAGGCCAGGCCTTGCAGGCCTTTCATGGGGCCGGGGGCAGGTGGCGTAGCGGTAGGCGGCTGTTGCGGCACGTCAGAAGCGGGGAAGATCGGGGTGCTTGATCTGGCCGGCCCGCACCAGCATCTTGCCGTACTCCGCACAGCGGTGCAGCGTGGGGATCACCTTGCCAGGGTTGAGCAGGCCGGCCGGGTCGAAGGCGTGCTTGAGGCCGGCCATCTGTGCGTTTTCCTCGGCGCTGAACTGCACGCACATGCTGTTGAGCTTCTCCACGCCCACGCCGTGCTCGCCGGTCACCGTGCCGCCCATGGCCACGCTGGTCTCCAGGATGTCGGCGCCGAAGAGTTCGCAGCGGTGCAGCTGGTCGGGGTCGTTGGCATCGAACAGGATCAGCGGGTGCAGGTTGCCGTCGCCCGCGTGGAACACGTTGGCGCAGCGCAGCTGGTATTTCTTCTCCATCTCGGCAATGGCGAGCAGGATGTCGGCCAGGCGCTTGCGCGGGATGGTCGAATCCATGCACATGTAGTCGGGGCTGATGCGACCGCTGGCCGGGAAGGCGTTCTTGCGCCCACTCCAGAAGCGCAGGCGCTCGGCCTCGTCGCGGCTCACCGAGATGGCCACGGCGCCCGCGGCGCGCAGCACCTCGGTCATGCGGCCGATCTCTTCTTCCACCTCTTCGGGGGTGCCGTCGCTCTCGCACAGCAGGATGGCCTCGGCAGTGAGGTCATAGCCCGCGTGCACGAAGTCTTCGACCGCGGCGGTCATGGGCTTGTCCATCATCTCCAGGCCCGCGGGGATGATGCCGGCGGCGATGACTGCCGCCACCGCCGCTCCGGCCTTGCGCACATCGTCGAAGCTGGCCATGATGCAGCGCGCCAGCTGCGGCTTGGGCACCAGGCGCACCGTGACCTCGGTGGTCACGGCCAGCATGCCCTCGCTGCCGATCACGGCGGCCAGCAGATCGTAGCCCGGGGCGTCGAGCGCTTCGCTGCCGAATTCCACGGCCTCGCCCTCGATGGTGAAGCCACGCACCTGCAGCACGTTGTGCACCGTGAGGCCGTATTTCAGGCAGTGCACGCCGCCCGAGTTCTCGGCCACATTGCCGCCGATGGTGCAGGCGATCTGGCTGCTCGGGTCGGGCGCGTAGTACAGGCCGTAGGGCGCGGCCGCCTCGCTGATCGCCAGGTTGCGCACGCCGCATTGCACCAGCGCCGTGCGGCCCACCGGGTCGACGTTGAGGATGCGGTTGAACTTGGCCAGCGACAGCGTCACGCCCATGGCGTCGGGCATGGCCCCGCCCGACAGGCCCGTGCCCGCGCCGCGCGCCACCACGGGCACATGCAGCCGGTGGCAGGCCTGCAGCACGGCCTGCACCTGTTCATAGGTCTCGGGCAGGCAGACCACCAGCGGGCGCTGGCGGTAGGCGGTGAGGCCATCGCACTCGTAGGGCGTGGTGTCCTCGGCGTTCCACAGCAGGGCATGGGCGGGTACGGCGCGCGACAGGGCCTGCACCACCTCGGCCTGGCGCGCATTGCGCTCGGCGGGCGTGGGTCCGGTGGGGGCCTTGGCTGCGAGGGGTGGAGAGGCGGTCGACTGCATGCCGTCACTGTAGGCCATCGGGGGGCGCCGCGCCGTGAGATTTTTTGGGGGCGGGGCGTGAAATACGCTGCCCTAGCCCAGAGGGCAGACCTGGCGCACTTCTTCCAGGGGCGCTCCGGCCACGGTGATGGTTCTGTCACTCCCTGAGTCGGGAGCGAAGCCCTGCGCGGCATAGAAGCGGATCGCGCGCAGGTTGGCGGCCAGCACCCACAGGCTGACCTCGGTGCGGCCCTGGGCAGTCAGACGTGCCCGCGCATGCTGCCAGAGCAGGCGGCCCGCTCCCTGGCCCCAGCGGGCCGGGTCCACATAGATCGCCCAGATCTCGCCCCGGGTGGCCGGTGCGCCAGCGTCGCGGCAGTCGCCCAGTGCGACCCAGCCGGCCAGGACACCGTCCTCTCCGTGTGCGACCAGCAATTCCGGGCTGCCCTTGGCAATCGCCCCAGACCACCAGGCCTCGCGCTGGGCCACGGACAGGGCGGCCAGAAAGGCGGCATCGATGAGGCCCGCGTACGCGGCCTGCCAGGCCGCGACATGGATGCGGGCGATGGCGGCGGCGTCCCCGGGCAGGGCCGCGCGCACGCTCAGACCATGGTCTTGCGCAACCATTCGGCAAAGGCCGCGCATTCCCAGCGGTCCATGGTGCCCGTGCGCCAGCACAGGTAGTGGGCATGGGGGCTGGCGCTGTCGGTCTCGAACAGGCGCACCAGCGTGCCATTTTCCAGCCAGGGCGCGCCCAGTTTCAGGCGCACCAGGGCCACGCCCATGCCGGCGGCGGCGGCGTCGCACATCAGGCCGATGTCGTTGAACTGCGAGCCCTCGCTGGGCTCGGCCCAGTCCAGCTGGGTGGCGGCGAACCAGGTGCGCCAGGGCTCCAGCGGGCTGCGCAGCAGGGGCACGCCCTCCAGGTCCTCGGGGCGGTCAAAGGGGCCGTGCTCGCGCACGAAGGCCGGCGAGGCCAGGGGCGTGACCACGTCGCGCGCCAGCTCCACATGCTCCACATCGGCATAGTGGCCGGGGCCGAAGCGCACCATCAGGTCGGCGTCCTCGGCCACCACATCGAGCAGCGGGATGGAGACCTGCAGCGCCAGGTCGATCTCGGGGTAGGCCTCGGTGAACTGGCGCAGGCGCGGGATCAGGATGGTGCGCGCAAAGGTCGGCGTCACGGCCAGCTTGAGCCGGCGCCGGCCCGGGGCGGCGGCCGCGCCCGGAAAGCGCTGCAGCGCGCCCAGGCCCTCGCGCACGTGGGCCAGGTAGGCGCTGCCCTCGGTGGTCAGCGAAAAATCGGCCCGACCGAAGAGGCGCACGCCCAGGATCTGCTCGAGCTGCTTGACGCGGTGGCTCACCGCACTGGGCGTGACGCAGAGCTCGTCGGCCGTCTGCGTCACGCTGCGCAGGCGCGCCAGCGCCTCGAAGGTCAGCAGGCACTGGATGGGCGGAATGCGCCGTGCCGCGCTGCTGAGAAACGAGGAGGGGTTTGCCATGGGGCGGAGGAAAGCGGGCGCTCGCTCAGCGGAAGACGACCGTCTTGTGGCCGTTGAGCAGCACGCGGTGCTCGCTGTGCCACTTCACGGCGCGGGCCAGCACCTGGCTTTCGGTGTCGCGGCCGCGGGCCGTGAGGTCTTCCACCGTGTCGGTGTGGTCGGCGCGGGCCACGTCCTGCTCGATAATCGGGCCTTCGTCGAGGTCGGCGGTGACGTAGTGGGCCGTGGCGCCAATGAGCTTCACGCCCCGGTCATGGGCCTGGTAGTAGGGCTTGGCGCCCTTGAAGCTGGGCAAAAAGCTGTGGTGGATGTTGATCGCACGGCCAGCGAGCTTCTTGCACAGGTCGTCCGACAGCACTTGCATGTAGCGCGCGAGCACCACCAGCTCGGCCCCTTCGGCCTCGATGATCTCGTACTGCTTGGCTTCGGCCTGGGCCTTGGTGGCGGCCGTGACCGGAATGTGGTGGAAGGGCACGTTGTAGCTGGCCGCCAGCTGGTAGAAGTCGCGGTGGTTGCTGATGATGGCGCGGATGTCCACGGGCAGCAGGCCGGATTTCCAGCGGAACAGCAGGTCGTTGAGGCAGTGGCCTTCCTTGCTGACCATGAGCACGGTCTTGACCGGCGCTGCCGTGGCGTGCAGGCTCCAGCGCATCTGGTTGGGCTCGGCGAAGGCGGTCAGGCGCTCCTTGAGCGTGGCATGGTCGTGCTGGTCGCAGGCGAACTGCACGCGCATGAAGAACAGGCCGGTGGCGTGGTCGTTGTACTGGGCGGCTTCTTCGATGTTGCCGCCATGCTCCAGCAGGAAGCCGGAGACTGCGTGCACCAGCCCCAGGCGGTCGGGGCAGGACAGGGTAAGGATGTAGGCTTGGGTCGTCATAGCTGCGCCATTGTCGCAGCAAGGCCCGGAACAGGTGGGGAAGAAGGATTTCATGCAAGACTTGGCGGGCCCGAGGCCACTGGTTCCCTGGCGCGTGGCGGCGCTGTACCTGGTGCTGGGCGTGGCGTGGGTGCTGGTGGGCGATCTGCTGCTGGCCCACTGGGTCACGGAGCCGGGTGCGCTGACGCGCTACCAGACCTGGAAGGGCTGGCTCTACGTGCTGCTCACCGGGGCACTGGCCGGCTGGCTGGCCCACAAGGCGCGCGAGGCCGAGCGAGCGCGGATCCGCGCGCTGCAGGAGCGGGGCGACATCGCGGCCGTGCGGGCGGCCCTGGCCACCAGCGAGGAGCGCCAGCGCCTGGCCAGCACCGTGGTGGACAACACCATCGAAGGCGTGGTGGTGACCGATGCCCAGGGCCGCATCCTCTCGGTCAATGCGGCCTTCACCCGGCTTCTGGGCTATACCGAAACCGAGTTGCTGGGCCAGAACCCGCGCGTCTTCAAGTCGGGCCGCCACGACAAGGCCTTCTACGACGCCATGTGGGGGGCGCTGCACAGCACGGGCCACTGGCAGGGCGAGATCTGGAACCGGCGCAAGAATGGCGAGGTCTTTCCCGAGCACATGTCGCTGAGCGCGGTGCGCGACCCTGCCGGGGCGGTGACCCACTACGTCTGCATGTTCTCCGACATCTCCGAAGAGAAGGCGCAGCAGCAGCGTCTGGAGTTCCTGGCGCACAACGATGCGCTCACCGGCCTGTCCAACCGCCTGCGTTTCGGTACCGAACTGGCCGAGGCCGTGGGCGAGGCGCGGCTGAGCGGTGAGCACCTGGCGGTGCTGCTGATCAACCTGGACCGCTTCAAGGACGTGAACGACAGCTACGGCCATGCCACCGGCGACCAGGTGCTGCAGCACATCGCGCGCCAGGTGCAGTCCGCCCTGCGCCCGGGCGACCTGCTGGGCCGCATGGCGGGCGACGAACTGGCCGTGGTGGCGCGCCACATGCGCAACTCCGAGGGCGCGGCCGCCGTGGCGCGCCAGCTGATCGCTGCCGTGGCCGAACCCTGGCGCTCGCCCGATGGCCTGGAGGTGGTGGCCGGCGCCAGCGTGGGCATCTGCATGTTCCCCACCCATGCCGACACGGTGGAGGGCCTGCAGCAGGGCGCGCACGCCGCCGTCTATGGCGCCAAGGCACGCGGGCGTGGTGCCTGGTGCTTCTTCCACGAGACCATGACCCAGGCCGCGCGCGAGCGCCTGGCGCTGGAGTCGCGCCTGCGCCTGGCGCTGGCCCAGGGCCACATGGAGGTGTACTACCAGCCCCAGGTGGACATTGCCACGGGCCGCATCGCCGGGGCCGAAGCCCTGGTGCGCTGGAACGACCCCGACGAGGGGCTCATCTCGCCCGCGCGCTTCATCCCCGTGGCCGAGACTTCGGGCGTCATCGGGCCGCTGGGCGAGTGGGTGCTGCGCGAAGTCTGCCGCCAGGGCCGGCAGTGGCGCGACGAGGGCCTGCCCGAGGTGACGCTGGCCGTGAATGTCTCGCCGCGCCAGTTCCACCTGACCGACGTGGCCGGTTGCACGGCGGCGGCGCTGGCCGATGCGGGCTTTCCGGCCGCGCTGCTGGAGCTGGAGATCACCGAATCCGCCCTGGCCGAGCGTGCCGAGGAGGCGCTGCAGGTGCTGCTGGGCCTGCGCGGCCTGGGCGTGCGCATCGCGGTCGACGATTTCGGCACCGGCTATTCATCGCTCGCCCAGCTCAAGCGCTTTCCCATCGACGTGCTCAAGATCGATCAGGGCTTCACCCGCGACATCCCGCAGAGCGCCGACGACATGGCCATCAGCGCGGCCATCATCGCCATGGGCCACAGCATGGGCCTGTCGGTGCTGGCCGAGGGCGTGGAGACCCCTGCGCAACTGGAATTTTTGCAGGAGCGGGGCTGCGATGCCTACCAGGGCTACCTGTGCAGCCGGCCCTTGCGCGCGCCGGCGTTTGCCGCGCTGCTCAGGGCGCAACGCCCGTAGTCAGGGCTGGCGCGGCGCGGCCTTCCACTGCTCGCGCAGTTCGGCGCAGGCATCGCGGGGCGGCAGTGCGGGCGTGGGGGCCAGCAGGTCGGCATCGGCATGCGTGGTGGCCGGCGCGCCGCCGGCACGTGCCACCACCACCTGGGCCTTCACGCCGCCGCCCAGGTGGGTGGGCACACCCAGGCTGCGCCAGACATGGCCGGCCCCGGCGATGAGCAGCACCGTCTTGCCCGGCTGCAGGGCCGCGGTGGCGGTCTGCGCCATGCTGGCATCGCGGGCGATCTGGATACGCGCCATGGGCGCAATCTGCGCTTCGGGCAACAGGCCGCAGTGGCCATCACGGATCTCGGTGTATTGGCGCTGCAGCGCGGGCGCGGGCAGGTGCGCATCCCACTGCGCCTGGCCCATGGTGGCGCGCATCTGGCTGCGCGGCAGGTTGCCGCCCAGCACCGGCACGCCGGCCTCCACGGCCGCCATGACCACCGGACCGTACTTGGCCCAGGGCCAGGCCTTGTCCTGCCAGTTCAGGGCGGCCTGGGCCTGGGCCTCGGTCGCACCGCGCGGCAGGCCGGCGGTGCTGCCGCCCTGCTCGGCCATCTCCATCACCACGGCGGCGAGTGTGCCGCGCGCGGCCAGCCATTGCACGGCCTCGCGCTGCAGGCGCTGGTGCTCGGCGGCATCGTGCTGTTCGCCCAGCAGCAGCACATCGGCAGGCAGCACCTGCTGCAGGCGGGCGGGCCAGGAGGCCGGCATTTCGGGGGGCTGGTTGGCGCAGCCGGCCAGCGCCAGGGCCGCCACCAGGGGCAGGGCCCGGCGGGCCATGGAGGGGAGGGTAAAGAGCGTAATGATTCGCATGCCGCAATGCTAACGGCACGCCAAAGGCCACCCGAACGGGGCGGAGGCCACGGTGGCAGTGTGGCTATAGGGCCGATGTATGGTGCTGCTTTCGCCTCCCCGGCCGGCTTGCAGTGCGCGGGGGATCCCCGTCTTGTTTGATGGAGCGCAAGGACCTTCAGCCATGAAACGCGAAACATCCAGTGCTTTGACCGGCGCCACCTCCATGCAAGCCATCAGCCTCGACGTCCTGCGCGAGAAATACCTCAAGAACGGCGAAACCAGCGCCGACGACCTCTACCGGCGCGTGGCCCGCGCCCTGGCCTCGGTCGAAGCGCCTGCGCTGCGCGACAAGTACGAGGCGCTGTTCCTTCAGAACCTGCAGGCCGGCGCCATCGGCGCCGGGCGCATCATGAGCGCGGCGGGCACCGACATCCAGGCCACGCTGATCAACTGCTTCGTGCAGCCCGTGGGCGACTGCATCCAGGGCGTGGACGAAGGCGGCTACCCCGGCATCTACGAAGCCCTGCGCGAGGCGGCCGAGACCATGCGCCGCGGCGGCGGTGTGGGCTATGACTTTTCGCGCATCCGCCCCAAGGGCGCGCGTGTGGTGGGCACGGCGTCCACGGCCTCGGGGCCATGCAGCTACATGAATGTGTTCGACCAGTCCTGCTCCACGGTGGAGAGCGCGGGTGCGCGGCGCGGCGCGCAGATGGGCGTGCTGCGCATCGACCACCCCGACGTGCAGGAGTTCATCACCGCCAAGCGCACACCCGGACGCTGGAACAACTTCAACGTTTCGGTCGGCGTGCCCGATGCCTTCATCCAGGCCGTGGAAAAGGACGCGCCCTGGGAACTGGTGCACCGCGCCCGCCCCGGCGAGCCGCTGATCGCCCAGGGCGCGCACCAGCGCGCCGACGGCCAATGGGTCTATGCCACGGTGCCGGCGCGCACGCTGTGGGACACCATCATGCAGTCGGCCTACGATTTCGCCGAGCCGGGCATCCTGTTCCTCGACCACATCAACGAGGACAACAACCTGCATTACTGCGAGGACATCGCCGCCACCAACCCCTGTGTCACGGCCGATACCTGGGTGCTCACCACCGAAGGGCCGCGCCAGGTGGCAGACCTCATCGGCCGGCCTTTCAGCGCCGTGGTCGACGGGCGCGCCTACCGTGTGCAGAGCCAGGGCTTCTTCCAGACGGGCACGCGGCCCGTGCTGTGCCTGCAGACGCGCGAGGGCCATGCGCTGCGTCTGACGGCCGAGCACCGCGTGCGCCGCGTGGCGCGCAAGACGCGCTACTGCCTGGAGGTGGAGTGGACCGAGGCGGCGCAGCTGTTGCCCGGCGACGAGATCGTGCTGCACGACCACCGGGCCCTGCAGGGCTGGGCCGGTGCGGGCAGCGAGGCCGAGGGCTACCTGCTGGGTCTGCTCATCGGCGATGGCACGCTCAAGGCCGACAAGGCCGTGCTGTCGGTCTGGGCGCCCGAGCTCAAGGCCGTGGGGCAGGGCACCGTGGCCTATGCCGCCACGGGCGCGGCAGGCATCGTGCAGGCGGCCGAGGCCGCCGCAGCCCCCCTGGCCCACCGCGCCGATTTCGGCGGCTTCCAGCGGCCAGTGGCGGGGAGGGGCGAGGCGCGCATGGCCAGCGCGGCGCTGCGCGACCTGGCGTTCGGTCTGGGCATGGCGCCGGGCCGCAAGGCCATCACGCCCGCCATGGAGCGGCGGTCTTCGGACTTCGCACGCGGCCTGTTGCGTGGCCTGTTCGACGCGGATGGCTCAGTACAGGGCAACCAGGACAAGGGCGTGAGCGTGCGGCTCGCGCAGAGCGATGCAGCACTGCTGCAGACCGTGCAGCGCATGCTGCTGCGCCTGGGCATGGCTTCTACCCTCTACCGTGACCGGCGCCCTGCGGCCGAGCGCGCCCTGCCTGACGGCAAAGGCGGCCTGCGGCTGTATGGCACGCGGGCCCAGCATGAACTGGTGCTCAGCGGCGACAACATCGCGGTGTTTGCCGAGGCCATCGGCTTTGCGGACACCGACAAGGCCGAGCGGCTCGACAGTGCCTTGGCAGGTTACCGCCGCGCGCTGCACCGCGAGCGTTTCACGGCAACCGTGCAGGCGCTGGTGGACGATGGCGTGGAGGACGTCTACGACGTGACCGTGGCCGACGTGCATGCCTTCGATGCCAACGGCATCGTGGCGCACAACTGCGGAGAGCAGCCGCTGCCCTCCTACGGCTGCTGCGATCTGGGCCCCATCATCCTCACGCGCTTCGTGCGCAATCCCTTTGGCTTCGGCGGTGTGGCAGCGTTCGACTTCGAGGCCTTTGCCCAAACGGTGGCGCTGCAGGTGCGCGCGCTCGACAACGTGCTTGACGTGACCTTCTGGCCGCTGCCGCAGCAGCGCGACGAGGCCATGGCCAAGCGGCGCATCGGTGTGGGCTTCACGGGCATGGGCAATACGCTGGCCTTGCTGTGCCTGCGCTACGACCTGCCCGAGGGGCGCGAGATGGCGGTGCGCATTGCCGCGGCGATGCGCGATGCGGCCTACCTGGCCTCGGTGGACCTGGCGCGCGAGAAAGGTGCGTTCCCGAAATTCGAGGCGGGGCCTTACCTGTCGCAGGGCACCTTCGCCAGCCGGCTGCCTGAACCGATCAAGGATGCCATCCGCACGCACGGCATCCGCAACAGCCACCTGCTGTCCATCGCGCCGACGGGCACGGTGAGCCTGGCCTTTGCCGACAATGCCTCCAACGGCATCGAGCCGCCGTTCTCCTGGACCTACAAGCGCAAGAAGCGCGAGGCCGATGGCAGCACCAGCGAGTACGCGGTGGAAGACCATGCCTGGCGCCTGTACCGCGAACTCGGCGGCAACGTGCTGCAACTGCCCGAATATTTCGTCTCGGCCCTGGCCATGCCGGCCGAGGGCCACATCGCGATGATGGAGGCCGTGCAGCCGTATGTGGACACGGCCATCTCCAAAACCGTGAACATCCCGGCCGACTACCCGTACGAGGGCTTCAAGGACCTGTACCTGCAGGCCTGGCGCGCGCGCCTCAAGGGCCTGGCGACCTACCGGCCCAATACCATCCTGGGATCGGTGCTCGAAACGCACAGCGCCCCCGCAGCGGCCCCCGCCCCGGCGGCGCCGCCCGTGGACCCCATGCGCACCGTGATCGAGAGCCGCCCCAAGGGCGGCCTCTCGGCCGTGGCCGAGAAGGTCGAGTATTGGACACAGGAGGGCCGCAAGACCCTGTACCTGCTGGTCTCTTTCCTGCCCGTGCCCACGGGGGTGGGCCATGCCACGGTGGACCGGGCCATCGAGTTCTTCATGCCCGTGGGCCAGAGCGGCGAGTCGCAGCAGTGGATCACCTCCAGCATGCGCATGCTCTCGCTGGCGGCACGCGGCGGTTTCCTGGAGCGTGCGCTCAGCGACATGCGCAAGGTGGCCTGGGACCGTGGCCCCGTGCGCCTGGGCACGCACCGCAAGGAAGACGGCACGCAGGTGCCCATGTGGCACGACTCCGAGGTCGCGGCCATGGCCTATGCCATCCAGAACATCCTGGCGCGCCGAGTGGCCGACCCGGTGCAGCAGCAACTGCCGCTGGAAGAGCCCGCAGCGCCACCCGTGGCGGTGCCCCAGGCCATGGCCGGCAAGAAATGCGTGGAATGCGGGGCGCATGCCGTGATCCGCAAAGACGGCTGCGACTACTGCACGCAGTGCGGGCACATGGGGTCTTGCGGATGAGCGGCGGCCTGCCCCCCGGGGGCTGCCCATGGCGGTGATCCCCTGGCCCCTGCGGCCCGTGCCGCATGGCGATTCCCCCGTGGCGCCGGGCAAGGACGCCGTGGCGGCCAGCGCCTGGGCGCTGGTGCGCTCCCGCCGCACTGTGCTGCCCAAGCGCCTGGTGGCGCCGGGCCCCAGTGGCGCCGAACTCTCTGCCATCCTCGATGCGGCAGCCCATGCGCCCGACCACGGGCAACTGCTGCCCTGGCGCTTTGTGCTGGTGCCCGAGGCCGCGCGTGCGGCGCTGGCCGAGGTGTTCGCCCAGGCACTGACCGAGCGCGATGCCGCCGCCGCGCCGGAGCAGCTGGCACTGGCGCGCGAGAAGGCCTACCGCGCACCGCTGCTGCTGCTGGCGGTGGTGGACACCGGCCGCGGCGATCCGCGCATCGACCTGCCGGAGCGCCTGGTGTCCGCCGGCTGTGCGCTGCAGAACATGCTGCTCATGGCCACGGCGCAAGGCTATGGCTCGGCCCTGACCAGTGGCCGGGCCCTCAAGTCGGCGGGGCTGCGGGCACTCTTCGGCCTGGGGCCGCAGGAACTGGCCCTGTGCTTCCTGAGCATCGGCACGGTGCAGGCGCGCAAGGCCGCGGCCCGCGTGCGGCCCGGGGCGGGCGCCTATGTGAGCACCCTGGGTGCCGATGGCGTGGTACAGCCCTTCGACCCGGCCGAGGGGCGGGGCTGATGGGCTTGCCTCCAGGCTTCAATACCCCGGCCGTGGGCTTCGAGCAACCCTTTGCCATGCTGGAGGCCTGCCACGAGCGCGTGCAGCGCACGCTGGCATTGCTGGGCCGGTTGCGCGAACACGTCCGGGAGCAGGGCAGCGACGACTCCGCCCGCCAGGCGGCGCGCGACGTGTTGCGCTACTTCGACATCGCGGCGCCCCTGCACCACCAGGACGAGGAGCTGCATGTGTTCCCGCCGCTGCTGGCCCAGGGGGCGCCCGCGGTGGTCGCGCTGGTGCGGCGCCTGCTGCAGGACCATGGGGACATGGTGGCCGATTGGGCCGCGGCACGGCAGCCACTGCAGGCCCTGGTGGATGGGCAGATCCGCGCCTTCGGCGCGGCGGACGAGGCCGCGCTCGATCGCTTTGCCGGGCGCTATGCACGCCACATCGCGGATGAGGAAGGCGTGGCCTACCCGTCCGTGCTGCAATTGCTGCGGCCCGACGCCCTGGCGCCGATGGGGCGCGAGATGGCCGCCAGGCGGCAGTCCCCGCGCCCCGAGGGGGTCAGGCCCCCGCAGCCGCGCGCAGTGCCGTGAGCGATGCGCGCTGCTGGCCCTGGGCATCGAAATTGTCTGCGGCCAGCCAGCGCTCGAAGCCGGCCTTGAGTGCCGGCCACTCGCTGTCGACGATGGAGAACCAGGCCGTGTCGCGGCTGCGGCCCTTGTAGACGATGGCCTGGCGGAAGATGCCTTCGAAGCTGAAGCCCAGGCGCGCGGCCGCCTGGCGCGAGGGCCCGTTGAGGCTGTCGCATTTCCATTCGTAGCGCCGGTAGCCCAGATCGGCAAACACGTACTTCATCAGCAGGTACTGCGCCTCGGTGGAGATCGGGGTGCGCTGCAGCAGCGGCGAGAACATCACATGCCCCACCTCGACCACGCCGTTGGCGGGATCGATGCGCATCAGCGACAGCGTGCCCACGGCCTTGTCGGTGCGCTGGTCGATCACCGCATAGTGCAGCGGGTCGGCGCTGGCGGCTGCCTGCTCGCAATGGGCACGGTAGCTGGCCTCGTCGGCAAACGGGCCCACCGTCATGTAGGTCCAGTGGCGGCCGTCCGTGGCCTTCACATAGGCAGCATGCAGTTGGGCGGCGTGGCGTGCCGCATCCAGGGGCTCCAGGCGGCAGTAGCGGCCTTCGATCGTGTCGCGTGCGGGGCGCGGGCGCGCGCTCCAGCCGGGCAGGGCGGAGCCGACGGGTTGCTGGTAGGCGTTCAGGGTGGATGCCATGCGGGGAAGGTCCTTGGTTGCAGGGAGTGAAAAGAAAACCGGGGGCGGGTCATGGGCCCGACCGAGCCTTCACGGTAAACTGGGCGTGGCATTGCGAAAAGTGCCAGAAGCAGATGATTTTCAGGTGCCACGCATGCGCAACGTTCTCCCGGAAGACACCCTTCCGGTCCCCCAGACCCTGCTGGAGCAGGCACTGGACCACCGCCCGGGGGGCGAACCGCTGCGGCGCCAGCTGTTCCAGCGGCTGCGCCAAGCCATCCTGGACGGTCGGCTGGCCGCCGGCAGCCCGCTGCCCGGCTCGCGTGCCTTGGCCGAGGCCCTGGCCCTCTCGCGCAACACGGTGACGGCCGCCTATGAACACCTGCTGGCCGAGGGCTATGTGCACTCCGACCGGCAGGGCACGCGGGTGGCGTCGCTGCTGCCCTCGGTGCCCGGCGTGGTGCCCGGGCGGGCCGCACCGCTGCCCGCGACGGCAGCGCGCCTGGCACGGATCCAGCCGAGGGCGCCACGCCCGGCGGCGGCCCACTGGCTGAGCCCGGGCATGCCCGCCCTGTCGCAGTTTCCGCTGGCCGCATGGCGCCGCGCGCTCGATCGGGCGCTGCGCGATGGCGGCCCCGCTGCCCTGGGCTATGGCGACCCGCTGGGCGAAATGGCACTGCGCACCGCCATTGCACGCCACCTGGCGCTGGCCCGAGGCGTGCGCTGCGCGCCGGAGCAGGTGGTGATCACCGAAGGCGCGCAGGAGGCCCTGGTGCTGTGCGTGCGCCTGCTCAGCAACCCCGGCGACACGGCCTGGGTGGAGGACCCAGGCTACCGGGGCGCCCAGTCGGCCCTGCATGCGGGCGACCTGCACACCGTGCCCATGCGGGTGGACGCGCAGGGCCTGGTGGCCGATGAGGCCGACTGGCGCGCGCACACGCCGCGCCTGGTCTACACCTCGCCCTCGCACCAGTACCCGGGCGGGGCCGTGCTGTCGGTGGCGCGGCGCCTGGCGCTCATGGAGCAGGCGCGGCGCCATGGCGCCTGGATCATCGAGGACGACTACGACAGCGAGTTCCGCCATGGTGGCGAGCCCATCGCCGCCATGCAGGGCCTGGCCGATGGGGCACCGGTGCTCTATGTGGGCACCTTCAGCAAGACCATGTTCCCCGCGCTGCGCATCGGCTTTCTGGTGCTGCCCGAGGCGGTGCTTGCCGCGGTGCGCCAGCCCCTGGCCGAAATGCTGCGCGGCGGCCAGCGCCATGCCCAGCTGGCGCTGGCGGACTTCATCGACAGCGGCCAGTTCGGCCGCCACCTGGGCCGCATGCGCCGCCTCTACCGCGAGCGCCAGCAGCAGCTGCGCAGCGCGCTGGCGCAGCACCTTCTGGTGCCGCATGGCATCGAAGGGGGGCACTGCGGCATGCACCTCATGGTGCGCCTGCCGCCCGCCTACCCGGACCGGGCCATCGCCAGCGCCGCACGCGAGCACGGCATGGCGCCTGCGCCGCTGTCGGCCTTCGCGTTGCAGCCCCGGCCCGAGGACAACGGCCTGGTGCTGGGCTATGGCCACACGCCGGTGGAGCTGTTCGCGCCGCTGGTGCAGCGCCTGTCGCTGCTGGCGCAGGCCGCCAGCAGCGATCCGGGGCCGGGTCCTCGGTCCGCGTAGCTGGCGATGCCTGCCATGCCCGACGGGCAGTGCAGGGCTTTCGGGGGCATCTGCGGGCGCGGGCGATACTCGCAGGTCCCGCCTTTCGTATGCGTACTTATTTCCAATTCGCCACCCGCGTGCTGCTCACCCTGGCCGTGGCCTGGGCGGCCGCCGCCGCCTGCGTGGCCCTCCAAACCCCGCTGCCCTGGATGATCGGCCCGCTGCTGGCCACCTCGCTGCTGTCCATCGCCGGTGCGCCCACCGAAAGCTGGGGGCCGTTGCGCAATGCCGGGCAATGGACCATCGGCGCGGCGCTGGGCCTGTATTTCACGCCCCAGGTCATGGCCCTGGTGGCCGGCCTGTGGTGGGCCATCGCGCTGGGCATCGCCTGGGCGCTGGTGCTGGGTTGGCTGTTCGGCGCCTGGCTGTACCGCGTGCATGCGCCGCGCATGCATGGCGTGCCGGCCAGCATGATGCGCGCGACCAGCTATTTCTCGGGCGCCATCGGCGCGGCGTCGGAAATGACCCTGCTGGCCGAGCGCGAGAACGCGCGCACCGACCTCGTCGCGGCGAGCCACAGCCTGCGCCTGCTCATCGTCACCGTGACCATTCCCTTTGCACTGCAGTGGAGCGGGCTGCACGGCCTCGACATCCTGCCCCCGGCCACGCGCGTGGTGGACTGGCCGGGCCTGGCGCTACTGGCTGTGCTCACGGGGGCAGGTGCCCTGGCCATGGACAAACTGGGCCGGGCCAATCCGTGGTTCATGGGGGCGCTGGTGGTGTCCATGGGCTTTGCCATGGCGGGCATCGGCTTTTCGGCCGTGCCGCAGGGGCTGTCCAACGCGGCCCAGCTCGTCATCGGGGTCAGCCTGGGGGTGCGTTTCCGTGCCGACTTCCTGCGCACCGCGCCGCGCTGGCTGGGCACGGTGGCACTGGGTACCTTCGGGCTCATGGGCATCTGCGCGCTGTTCGCGGGCCTGCTCGCCTGGGGCACGGGCCTGCCCTGGGTAACCTTGCTGCTGGGCACCTCGCCGGGCGGCATCACCGAGATGGCCATCACGGCCAAGGTGCTGCAGCTGGGCGTGCCGGTGGTCACGGCCTTCCAGGTGTGCCGGCTGATTGCCGTGCTGATCCTGGTGGAGCCGTTGTTCCGGCGGATCTATCCAGCGGAGTGATCTGCCGCCGGCCGTGCGTCAGTGGACCACGACGGGGTTCTGCGCCAGGCCTGCGTAGCGGTCCAGGGCGTCTTCCACTTCTTCCTGCGTCGGGGTGTCGCGCTGCCAGGCCAGGATCTGCTGCTGGAACATCTCGGCCCACGACCCGTCCAGGTAGACCTCCTTGCCCGAACGCTTGTCCACGATCTCGAAGCCGTGGCGTGCGAGCTGGGGCTTGGGCGGTGCCGTGTCGTTGAGCGCCTGGCCAGCGGACTCCCGGGCGTCGGGCAGCATATGGACCACCACAAAGGATTCGGAGTCGTAGAGCATGTGCATCGTGTTCCCTTTGTCGATATGAATGTCAGATGACAGCGGGTCGGCAGAGTTCAAGCCCCGGGGGCCGGCTCTGCGTGGTAACAGTATTTCACGAATTGTGCGCTGCGGCAGTTTCGCAGGGGGATTTCGCCCCGGGTGGGAAGAATGCAACACCGCTCGCGCCACTCTCCTACAACGCATCCACCGCACCGGCGGTGCACAGCGCCGCGACCGTGGGCCGCCGATCAGGGTTTGTCGCTACCGCGCAGCAGCAGGTCGGCGAAGTCGCCGTTGGACTGGGTGAGCTTGATGCGCACGGGCAGGTAGCCCAGCGCTGGCGCCAGCCACAGCTCGGCCTTCTGGTCGTAGTCGCGCCGGGGCAGGCGCAGCAGCTTCAGGGCGGGCGTGGCACCCACAGGCAGGTGCAGGGTTTCGGGGGCTTCGACGCTGAAGGTCCAGCGGTCGGCATTGCGGGCGCTCACGGTGGTCAGCGTGATCTGCGTGCCCGGCGTGTAGCGTGCCGGGTCGGCCGCCAGCATGGCCGCCAGCTGGATGAACATGCTCAGCCGGTCCTGCGCGCCGGGGCCGATGGGTGCCTGGGGCGTGTTGGCGCTGAAGGTCACCAGCCCCTTGCCATAGTCGAAATGCGCGGCCTGCTCGCTGCGCGAGCGGTCGCCGAACCGCTCGGGCTGCAGGCCCTGGGCGGTGACCAGGCCGGCGCTGCGCTGGGTGCGTGAACCGATAAGGAAGGCGGTCACCTCCTGGCGCGCCTCGTAGCGGCTGCCATCGTGCTGCCACAGCAGTTCGGCCCGTGCGGTGTAGTCGAACTTCTTGGCCTGTCCCTTGACCTCGTAGGTCAGGCGCACCGGGGCCGGAATCTGCACCGGCGGCGCTGCGGCGCTGGCGTTCTGGCCCGTGCCGCTGCCGGGAGGGGCGATGTCGATGCCGGCGGCCGTGGGATTCACCTCCACCGGTGTGGAAGCGGGAGCGGCCGGCGCGGATGCAGCCGCCACGGCGGCAGAGGCCGCGGGCTCCGGTGCGGCAGGAGGGGGCTCGACCACGGCCGTGGGCGTTGCCGCCTCCATGGCCGGTTCGGGCGGGGGCACGGGATCTGGCAGGGCTGCGGGCTGCTCGGCGGGCGCCGCTTCGGCGGCCGGTGGGGGACGTGGCGTGCGCTTGCGCGGTGCGGGCGCCGGCGCTGCGGGCGGCGGGGCAGGCGCCGCCGAAGGTGCGGGGGCAGGTGCTGCCACGGGCGCGGGCGCCGCCGCGATGGTGCGCGTGCTGAACACCTGGCCCGTGGGGGCCGCCGGGCTGTCCCAGGCCAGCGGCACGCCGCGCAGCAGCAGCCAGTGCAGGGCCAGCACCAGTGCGGTGAGGGCGATCAGCGCGCGCCGGGGCATCAGCGGGATGGCCCCGGCATCATGCGGCGCCTGCGCCCAGGTCGTGCGAGAGCTGGGCCGCGGCTGCGCGCAGCGGGGTGTCGATGGCGCCGCCCCATTCGGGGTCGAAGGTGGCGACCGAGCCCAGCGTGGTGATGCCCAGCTCCAGGTGGCCATCGGCGTCGAACACCGGCGCGCAAAAGCCCACGATGCCGGGCAGCAGCGTGTCCACCACGCGCGCCGCGCCGCGCGCGCGCACGTCGGCCAGCAGGGTCTGCACCTCGTCCATGGTGGTGGGCAGGTCGGTGCGGCGCATTTTGGTGGCGCGGGCCAGTTCTTCCTGGAGCAGCGGTGCGGCCACCTCGGGTGCCAGGTGGGCGGCAAAGCAGCGGCCCGTGGCCGAAGACAGCAGGGGCATCACATCCCCCAGGCGCAGGTTGGCGGTCACGGCCTGGGGCGACTCCTCCCAGTGCACGATGGTGGGCCCATGGTTGCCCCAGACCGCCAGCGCCAGCGTGTGGCCGATCTGCTCCATCAGCGCCGGCATGCGCTCGCGCGCCAGGCGCACCGCGTCGAGCCGCGCCAGCGAGGCCAGGCCGAGCTTCAGCGCCCCTGGGCCCAGGTCATAGCGTGCGGTGCGGCTGTCCTGCGTGACCAGGCCCAGGCGCTGGAAGCTCACCAGGTAGCGGTGGGCCTTGGCCGCGCTCATGCCGGCCGAGGCCGCCAGGTCCTTGAGCATGAGCGGCCCGCGGGCGCGCGTGAGTCCTTCCAGCAGGGCAAAGCCGACCTCCACGGACTGGATACCTGCACGTTCTTTGTCCATGTGCACTAAAATTTGATGGTTTTGTTTAGTTAAATCAATTTACCCAAGCGTAATTTGCGCTGCGGGTTGCACCGTCCAGAGACAAAGGATCCTGCCTCCATGAAACTCGCCACCTACAAAGACGGCTCGCGCGACGGCCAACTGGTCGTCGTCTCGCGCGACCTGGGCACGGCCCATTATGCGACCGGCATCGCCAGCAAGCTGCAGCAGGTGCTCGATGACTGGGGCTTCCTCTCGCCCCAGCTGCAGGACCTGTACGACCAGCTCAACGCCGGCCGCGCACGCCATGCCTTCCCGTTCGATGCGGCCCAGTGCATGGCCCCGCTGCCGCGCGCCTACCAGTGGGCCGACGGCTCGGCTTACATCAACCACGTGGAACTGGTGCGCAAGGCGCGCAATGCCGAGGTGCCAGAGAGCTTCTACACCGACCCGCTGATGTACCAGGGCGGCAGTGACGACTTCATCGGCCCCTGCGACGACGTGGTCGTGCCCAGCGAGGCCATGGGCATCGATTTCGAGGCCGAGATCGCTGTGATCACTGGCGACGTGAAGATGGGCAGCACGCCCGAGCAGGCGCTGGACGGCATCCGCCTGGTCACCATCGCCAACGACGTGAGCCTGCGCAACCTGATCCCGGCCGAGCTGGCCAAGGGCTTCGGCTTCTTCCAGAGCAAGCCGGCCACCGCCTTCGGCCCCGTGGCCGTGACGCTCGATGAACTGGGTGACGCCTGGAACCACGGCCGCCTGGACCTGGTGGTGCAGTCCACCTGGAACGGCCGCAAGGTCGGCATGTGCGATGCCGGCCCCGAAATGACCTTCCATTTCGGCCAGCTCATCGCCCACGTGGCCAAGACGCGCAATGTGCGCGCCGGCTCCATCATCGGCAGCGGCACCGTGAGCAACAAGGGCGTGGAGCAGGGCGGCCGCACCGAATGGCCCAAGGGCTACAGCTGCATCGCCGAGAAGCGCTGCATCGAGACCATCCAGGATGGCAAGCCCAGCACCGAGTTCATGAAGTTCGGCGACACCATCCGCATCGAGGTCAAGGGCAAGGATGGCGCGAGCATCTTCGGCGCCATCGACCAAACGATCACGGAGCCGGCCTGATGCCCTGGGGCCTGACGCAGCGCCTGCGTGCCGGCGCGGCCTGGTTGGCCCTGCTGCTGCCCGCCTGGGCGGTGCAAGCCCAGGCCCCAGCGGAACCGGCCCGCGCCTGCCCGCCCGCCGCCACACCCATTGGCCCCGCCGATGCCGAGGCGGCCCGGCGCGACGACCGTGACCGCGGCCTGCTCTGGCGCATCGAGAAGGACGGCCGCACCAGCTGGCTCTACGGCACCATCCACGCCGCCGAGCGCGGCTGGGTGCTGCCCGGGCCGTCGGTGCGCGAGGCTTTGCGCCGTGCCGACCGCATCGCGCTCGAAGTGGACCTGATGGACCCGGCGGTGGCCGGCGGGCTGGCCACCGCCGTGCTGCCCGGGCCCCAGACACCCCCGCTGCCCGAATCTCTGGCACGGCGCCTGCGCGCGCAGCGCGAAGCCCTGTGTGCCGATGCGGGCCTGGTGCGCCTGCGGCCCGAGATCCAGCTCATGTCACTGGTCGGGCTGGCGGCGCGCACGGTGGGGATCGACCCGGCCTATGGCATCGACCTGTTCCTCGCAGGCCTGGCGCGCGCCATGGACAAGAAGGTGGTCTCGCTGGAATCCGCCGAGGCGCAGATCGCGCTGCTGGTCTCGGACGACCCGGCTAAGGTCGCCCGCACGCTGGAAGAGGGTCTGCGCCAGCTCGAAGGCGGCCAGGCGCGCACCATCATCACCACCCTCACACGGGCCTGGGCCGAAGGGCAACTCGACACCCTGCGCGACTATGGCGACTGGTGCGATTGCCTCAAGACCGCCGAAGACCGCGCCGACTACGCCCGCATCGTGCAAGGCCGCAACCCTGCGCTGGCCGATGGCATCGCCGCCCAGCACGCAGCCGGCCATGCGGTGTTCGCTGCGGTGGGCGTGCTGCACATGGTGGGCGCCGAGGGCCTGCCCGCCTTGATGGCCGCCAAGGGCTTTCGCGTCACGCGCGTGCCGCATGCGCCGCCGGGCACGCGCCAGGGCCCGGCGCCCAAGGCGCAGCGCTAGCCCGCCGGCCACCCGATTCCTCGCTTTTTTCACATCACGGAGACAACCATGACCCTGCAACGCCGTACTGTTCTTTCCGCCCTGGCGGCCGCCGGTGCTTCTGCTGCCGCCCCCTGGGCCCAGGCCCAGGCCACTTGGCCCGACCAGCCCCTGCGCTGGGTGGTGCCCTACCCGGCCGGCGGCGGCACCGACGTGCTGGCCCGCACCGTGGCCGAGGCCATGCGCCAGACCCTGGGCCAGCAGATCGTGGTGGACAACCGCCCCGGCGCGGCCACCAACATCGGCGCCCAGCTCGTGGCCACGGCCAAGCCCGATGGCAACACCTTCATGTCGGCCGACAACGCCGTGCTGGCCTTCAACGAGCACCTGTTCACCAAGCTGCCGTTCAACCCCGAGAAAGACTTCACCTATCTGGGCGGCATCAGCCGTTTCCCGCTGGCGCTGGTGGTGCACCCGTCCTTCGAGGCCAAGACGCTCAAGGAATTCCTGGCCTATGCGCGGGCCAACCCCGGCAAGCTCAACTACGCCTCGCCCGGCAACGGCTCGCCGCACCACCTGGCGATGGAGATGTTCAAGAACCGCACCAAGACCTTCCTCACGCACATCCCCTACCGCGGCGCTGCGCCTGCGCTGCAGGATGTGATGGGCGGCCAGGTGCCCTGCATGTTCCTGGACCTGGCGGCAGGACTGCCGGTCATCACCAGCGGCAAGGTGCGTGCCTTGGCCATCGGCTCGGCCAAGCGCGTCTCGGCCCTGCCCGATGTACCCACCCTGGCCGAGGCCGGCGTGCCCAACACCGAGGTCTATGCCTTCCAGGGCATCCTCGGCCCCGCGGGTCTGCCGGCCGCCATCACGGCGCGCCTGAACGGCGACCTCAACAAGGCGCTGGCCAACCCTGCCGTGCTCAAGCGCATGAGCGACTTCGGCATGGAGCCCCTGCCCGGCACGCCCGAGCAGTTCCGCACCATGGCCCGTGCCGAGTCCAAGCGCTGGGGCGAGATCATCAAGGCAGCTGGCGTCAAGCTGGATTGAGCGGTATCCGCCGGGGCTATCCGCCCCTCTGCCAAAGGGTTGCCATCGCCAGATGCTCGGGCGATAGTGGCCCTTTTTTCATGGCGCCCGCCTGTTTGCCCCTATGCCCGAAGAAGTCGTCTGCGCCCGCATCCTGCTGGAGCCTGGTTCCCTGCCCCGGGTGCGCGAATGGGCGGAGCACCTGCGCAGCCACAGGGAAGACGCCCTGGCCACCCTGGCTGCCGAGGGGGTGACGGTGGAGTCGGTTTTCCTCGATGCAGGCGCCGAGGGCGACTTTCTCGTCTACTACATGCGCTCCCGTTCGCAGGAGGCCGCCCAGGCCGTCGCGGAGCGCTCCACCGCCGCCATCGACGCCTACCACCGTGCCTTCAAGCGCGAGACCTGGAAGGCCGTGCGGCGGCTGGACCTGCTGGTAGACCTTTCGCGCAGCGATTCCGAAAAATAAGGGATTACCCTGGGGTGCTCGGTGTCGATCTGGGCCATGGTCGCACGTCGTAGTTACCAGAGGGCCGTCCTCTGCTTCTTCACAGGCATCCCACCATGAGCACTGCTACCACCGGCACCGTCCGTCTCCACCGCGTGATCCGTTCCACGCCCGACCGCATCTACCGCGCCTTCCTCACGCCGCAGGCGCTGGTCAAGTGGCTGCCGCCGCACGGCTTCACGGCCGAGGTGCATGCGCTTGACGCCCGTGTCGGTGGCGCCTACCGCATGTCCTTCACCAACCATGGCGCGGGCGGCAGCCATTCGTTTGGTGGCACCTACCTGGAGCTGGTGCCCGGCGAGCGCCTGCGCTACAGCGCACGCTTCGACGATGCCAACCTGCCCGGCGAGATGACCACCACCGTCACGCTGACCCCCGTGTCCTGCGGCACCGAGATGAGCGTGGTGCAGGAAGGCATCCCCGCCGTGATCCCTGCCGAGTCCTGCTACCTGGGCTGGCAGGAGTCGCTGACCCTGTTGCTCCAGCTGGTCGAGCCGGACATCCCAGCGGGCTACTAAACGCGGTGGCGGGGGACGCCGTCGGAGGGTCCTGCGCACAGCGGCTGGTTTTGACATACTGGCGGGCTGCGGGCCCTTGCCCCGCGCAGGAGCACCTTCCATGTCCCTCGAAATCTGGTTCGCCTTTGTCGCCGCCTGCGCGGTGATGCTCGTCATTCCCGGCCCCACCATCCTCACGGTGATCAGCTATTCCATGGCCCATGGCCGCCGCGCCAATGTGCCGCTGGTCGCGGCCGTGGCGCTCGGTGACTCGACGGCGCTCGCGGTGTCGCTGCTGGGCCTGGGCACGCTGCTGGCCACGTCGGCCTTCTGGTTCACGGTCATCAAGTGGGCCGGCGGCCTGTACCTGCTCTACCTGGCGTTCAAGATGCTGCGCGCCGGCGTGGGCGTGGCGGAGATCACCGCACCCAAGGCCCCGGGCTCGCGCTGGAAGCTGTTCGCCAACACCTACCTGGTCACGGCGCTCAACCCCAAGGGCATTGTGTTCTTCGTGGCCTTTATGCCGCAGTTCATCCGCCCGGGCGCCCCCATCGCGCAGCAGATGTGGATATTGGCTGCCACCTTCGTCACGCTGGCCGCGCTCAATGCCACGGCCTATGCGGTGTTCGCCGGCTCGGCCAGCCGGCTGCTGGCTTCGCCGCGCGCGCAGCGCCGCTTCAACCTGGCTGGGGGCTCGCTGCTGGGGGCTGCTGGCCTGTGGGCGCTGATGGCCCGGCGGCCGGCCTGAGCGCAGGGAGTGCAGTGACCGGCTTTCGCTTTGATCTGCTGCGCGCGCAGGACCTGCCCTTGCTGCGCGGTTGGCTGCTGCGGCCCCATGTGGCGCAGTGGTGGGGGCCGGCCGAGAGTGTCGAGGAGTTGCATGCGGACCTGGTGGCCGACCAGGGCACCCCGGGCGCCACGCTGGCCTATATCGCCTCGCTTGGCGGAGCGCCCATCGGCTTCATCCAGTCCTATACCGCGATGGGCTCGGGCGGTGGCTGGTGGGAGGACGTGACCGACCCCGGGGTGCGCGGCATCGACCAGTTCCTTGCCCATGCCGACCAGTTGAACCAGGGCATGGGCCGTGCCATGGTGCGGGCCTTTGTTCAGCAACTGCTGGCCGACCCGGCCGTGACCCTGGTGCAGACCGACCCGCGCCCGGACAATGCGCGCGCCATCCGCTGCTATACCTATGCGGGTTTTCACCCCGTGCGCGAGGTCGTGACGCCGGACGGGCCCGCGCTGCTGATGCACTGCACGCGGTAGGCGCGTACCCACCGCGCTGCCCTCAGAACCGTACCACCACCTTGCCGAAGGCACCGCGCTCCAGGTGCGCAAAGGCCTCGGGCACCTGGTCGAAGGCGTACTCGGCGGCGATCACCGGCGCCAGGGCATTCACGTCGATGGCGCGCACCATATCCTCCAGCGCGCGCCGGTGGCCCACGCTCAGGCCCTGCAGGGTCGCGCGGCTGCGGATGGTGTCGTAGGCCGATCCGCGGATCTCCCCGCCCGCGAGCACGCCGATCACCGACAGCCGGCCGCCTTGCGCCAGCGCCTCCAGCGAACGCCCCAGGTTGGCGCCGCCCACGGTCTCCAGCACCTGGTCGGCGCCGCGCCCCCCCGTGAGCTCGCGCACCGCGGCGGGCCAGTCGGCGTCGCGTGCCAGCACATGGCTGGCGCCCAGTGCCAGGGCCCGTTCGCGCTTGTCCTGTGCGCCCGATACCACGATGGCCTGGGCCCCGTGCATGCGCGCGAACTGCAGGCCGAACAGCGCCACACCGCCCGTGCCGTGGATCAGCACCGTCTGGCCCGCGCGCAGCACGCCCTGTTCGGCCAGCGCGAACCAGGCCGTGAGCGCGGCGCAGGGCAGGGTGCTGGCCTGGGCTGCGTCGAGTGTGCGGGGCGCGGCCACGGCCCATTGGGCATCGAGCAGCACATGCGAGGCCAGCGTGCCGGGGCCGGGGCCGCCCAATGCGAAGGCCTCGGGCGGCATTACGCCGTCGATCCAGCCCGCCATGAAGCTGCTGACCACGCGCTCGCCGCCGTGCCAGCGGGTCACGCCCTCGCCCACGGCCTGCACCGTGCCCGCGAGGTCGGAGCCGGGCACAAAGGGCAGTGGCGGCGTCCAGCCATAGGCGTTGTCGGTCAGCATCAGGTCGCGGTAGTTGAGCGAGGCGGCTTCCACGCGCACCAGGATCTGGCCGGGGCCGGGCTGGGGCACGGGCACCTCGGCGCTTTGCAGGTGCTGGCGGCCAAAGCCGGTGATCTGCCAGCGGCGGGAAAGAAGGGGGGCGGACATGTCGGGTTCCTTGCGGTTCGTGAAAAGATGGGCCATGCTATTGGCTCTATCCACTCTGCAGTGAAGCCATTTCCTCCCATAAATGGCGACTGAAAAGAACCAATGAGCGAACGCCTCGCAGGCATCGAAGCCTTTGTCGCGGCCGTCGAGGCCGGCAATTTCGCGCTGGCCGCGCAGCGCCTGCAGCGCACGCGCTCGGCCGTGGGCAAGAGCGTGGCGCGGCTCGAAGAGCGCCTGGGCACCCGGCTGTTCCAGCGCACCACGCGCAGCCAGAGCCTGACCGAGAACGGCCAGGCCTACTACGAGCGCTGCCGCCGTGCGCTCGATGAGCTCGATGCCGCCGACGCCGCGCTCGAAGCCGGGCGCCTCGTGCCCAGCGGGCGCGTGCGCATCACCGCGCCCGAGCTGATCGGCCGCGTGCGCCTGGCGCCGCTGCTCATGGAGCTGGGCCAGCGCCACCCCGAGCTGGCCTTCGAGCTGGCGTTCAGCGACCGGCGCATCGACCTCATCGAAGAGGGCATCGACCTGGCCGTGCGCAGCGGCCCGCTGGGCGACAGCGCGGTGCTCGCGGCGCGGCTGCTCGGCCACCAGTGGATGGGCGTGTACGCCTCGCCGGCCTACCTGGCCGCGCATGGGCGTCCGGCCGACATGCAGGCACTGCTCGCCGAACCGGGGGCGCACAGCTTTGTCGGCTATGCGCGCGAGACCGGGCCGCACCCCTGGCAGTTCCACGGTGCAGCGGGGCGCGTGGTCGATTTCATCGCGCCCTCGCGCTTTCACTTCAGCTGCAACAGCCTGGAGGTTGCCGCCATGGCGGCTGTGCAGGGCGTGGGTCTGGCACGCCTGCCCGCCTGGCTGGTGGCCGACGCGGTGGCCGAGGGCCGGCTGCAGAAGGTGTTCGAGGAGCCCGAGCCCTTCGGTTACGCCTTGAGCGCCGTGTGGCCGCAGTCGCGGGCGCTGCCGCTCAAGACGCGCGTGGTGATCGACCTGCTGGCCGAGCGCCTGCCGCCCCTGCTGGCTGCAGGCTGAGCAGGCTGGACGGGGTCAATAGGGCAGGATCCCCGGCAGCAGCGGCCGGTCCAGCCGCTGGCGCCACCACTTGAGCGCTTCGCCCATGTGCTCGGGCTTCCAGGCCAGCCAGAAGGTCTCGTCGGCGCGCGGCTCCTGCACCGCCAGCTCGACCAAAATGCCGCTCTCCAGCTCGTGGCGCACGCAGGCGCGCGGTACGAAGCCGTGGCCCAGGCCCGCGCTCTGGCAGGCGATCTTGGCCGCCATCGAGGGCACGGTGATGCGCCGCTGCCCTGCCAGCAGGCCCACGGTGCGGTCGGACAATGAGCGCGCGCCATCGCCCACCACCACGGCCGTGTGCTCCAGCAGGTCGTTGCGCGCCAGTGGGCGTTTGAGTTGCGCGAGCGGGTGCGTGGCCGTCACGCAGAACGCGAACGCGAGGCTGCCCACGGCCACGGCCTTGTAGCCGCCGCCGGCCGGGCCCTCGCCGGCCGCCACGATGATGTCGGCCCGGCCTTCGCGCAGCGCCTCCCAGGTGCCGGTGAGCGCCTCGCAGCCGATGCGCAGGCGCGTGCCGCAGTTCAGGTCCTCGAAGGCGCAGATGTCGTCGTTGAAGGCGCTGGTGGGGATCAGCGAGTCGTGCACCAGGCGCAGCTCCGACTCGAAGCCCGTGGCGATCTGGCGCATGCGCGATTCCAGGTGGCCGGCGGCCACCAGCAGCCAGCGGCCTTCCTTCAGCATCTCCTGCCCCGCAGGCGTGAGGGTCACGCGCGGCCCGTTGCGCGTGAACAGCGCGAAGCCCAATTGCTCTTCGAGCTTGCCCACGGCGTAGGAGATGGTGGACGGCACCTTGTGCAGTTGTTCGGACGCGCCCGCAAAGGAGCCGTGCCGCGCGATGGCGTCCACGAGTTCGATGGCTTCGAGGGTCAGTTTCAGCATGGCGAAAAGCGGGGAATTTCCATCATCGAAATTATCGATCATAGGGTGCTTGATGTTTCAACCTACGGCCCCCTCTGCAGCGAGATACTTTCTTCATCCGAGCACTGCAGCTCTCTGAAAACTACCCGATGACAGGTCCAGGTGCCCAGTGTGAATCACATCGAATCTGAAGAAAGGACATCACCATGCTCGACATCCGCAAAGCCCACCAACGCGGCAACGCCAATCACGGCTGGCTGCACTCCCGCCACACCTTCTCGTTCGGCCACTACCGTGACCTCAAGCAGCAAGGCTTCTCGGACCTGCTGGTGATCAATGACGACCGCGTGGCCCCTTCCAAGGGTTTTGGCACCCACGGCCACCGCGACATGGAAATCTTTTCCTACGTGCTCGAAGGCGCGCTGGAGCACAAGGACTCCATGGGCACGGGCTCGGTCATCCGCCCCGGTGACGTGCAGATGATGAGCGCCGGCACCGGCGTGGAGCACAGCGAGTTCAACCACTCGGGCGACGAGCCCGTGCACTTCCTGCAGATCTGGCTCGTGCCCGGTGTGCGCGGTGCAAGCCCCCGCTACCAGCAGGTGCACTTCAGCGAGGCCGACAAGCGCGGCCGCCTGCGCCAGATCATCTCGCCCGAGGGCGCCGACGGCTCCCTGGCCGTGAACCAGGACGCCCGGGTCTATGCCGGCCTGTTCGACGGTGCTGAGTCCGCCACGCTGGACGTCGGTGCCGACCGCCATGTGTATGTGCATGTGGCCCGCGGCAGCCTCACGGTCAACGGCGAGCGCCTGTCCGAAGGCGACGGCGCCCGCATCCGCGAACCCGAGGCGCTGCGCTTTGCCGACGGCGAGCAGGCCGAGGTGCTGGTGTTCGACCTGCGCCCCAACGAACTGCCCACGATGCCCCGCTGAGTTCCGCTTTCCCTCAACCCAATTTTTCCCAACGTTCCAAGGAGATTCCCATGACACCTATCGCCAAGCCCACCGCCGGTTCCACGCTGCTGACCCCCAACGACCACACCCTGGTGATGATCGACTTCCAGTCGCAGATGGCCTTTGCCACGCATTCCATCGACGCGATCACGCTGCGCTCCAACGCCGGCCTGGTGGCCAGCGCCGCCGCGGGCTTCAAGGTGCCGACCATCCTCACCACGGTGGCCGAGAAGAGCTTCTCGGGCCCCATGTTCGAGGAAGTCACGGCCCCGTTCCCCGGTCAGGCGCTGCTGGACCGCACCTCCATGAACACCTGGGAGGATGCGGCCGTGATCGAGCGCATCAACGCCATCGGCAAGCCACGCATCGTGCTGGCCGGCCTGTGGACCAGCGTCTGTATCGTGGGGCCGGCCCTGTCGGCGCTGGACCAGGGCTTCGAGGTCTACGTGATCGCCGACGCCAGCGGCGATATCTCCACCGAGGCCCACAACCGCGCCATGGAGCGCATGGTGCAGGCCGGTGCACGGCCCATCACGTCCCTGCAGTACCTGCTGGAGCTGCAGCGCGACTGGGCGCGCGGTGAGACCTACGACATGACGACCGGCATCGCCAAGAAGTTCGGCGGCGGTTACGGTCTGGGCATTACCTACGCCAAGACCATGTTCAACGCCCACGAAGGCTGACGGCAGGGGCGCCGGCCCTGCGTTTTGATCGCGATGACCCGGCAGGTGCCCGATACTGCGGCGCCTGTCTTCCCCCTCCCGTCCCTGAAAGAACCCCTCCCATGGCCCAGACCAGCACGCCCGACCTGATCCTGCACCACGGCCGCTTCACCACGCTCAACCGGGCCCAGCCCACGGCCAGCGCCGTGGCCATCACCGGTGGCCGCTTCACAGCAGTCGGCACGGACCGCGAGATCCTGCCGCTGGCCGGCCCCGGCACGCGCGCCATCGACCTGCAGGGCCGCTCCGTCCTGCCCGGCCTCATCGACAACCACCTGCACATCATCCGCGGCGGCCTGAACTTCAACATGGAGCTGCGCTGGGACGGCGTGCGCAGCCTGGCCGATGCCATGGCCATGCTGCGCCGCCAGGTGGCGGTGACGCCCGCGCCGCAATGGGTGCGCGTGGTGGGCGGCTTCACCGAGCACCAGTTCGCCGAGAAGCGCCTGCCCACGATTGCCGAGCTCAACGCCGTGGCGCCCGACACGCCGGTGTTCATCCTGCACCTGTATGACCGCGCCCTGCTCAACGCCGCCGCGCTGCGCGCCGTGGGCTACACGCGCGAAACACCCGCGCCCCCGGGCGGCGAGATCGTGCGCGACAGCGCGGGCAACCCCACGGGCCTGTTGCTGGCCAAGCCCAACGCCGCCATCCTGTACGCCACGCTGGCCAAGGGCCCCAAGCTGCCGCACGACTACCAGGTCAATTCCACGCGCCACTTCATGCGCGAACTCAACCGCCTGGGCGTGACGGGCGCCATCGATGCGGGCGGGGGCTTCCAGGCCTACCCGGACGACTATGCGGTGATCCAGGAACTGGCCGATGCCGACCAGCTCACCATCCGCCTGGCCTACAACCTGTTCACGCAAAAGCCCAAGCAGGAGAAAGAGGATTTCCTGCACTGGACGGCCACCTCGCAGTACAAGCAGGGCACGGACTACTTCCGCCACAACGGCGCGGGCGAGATGCTGGTGTTCTCGGCCGCCGACTTCGAGGACTTCCGCCAGCCGCGGCCCGAGATGGGCCCGGAGATGGAGGACGACCTCGAAGAGGTGGTGCGCATCCTCGCGCAGAACCGCTGGCCCTGGCGCATGCACGCCACCTACGACGAAACCATCACACGTGCGCTCGACGTGTTCGAGAAGGTGAACCGCGACACGCCGCTGGCCGGCCTGAACTGGTTCTTCGACCATGCCGAGACCATTTCCGAGCGCTCCATCGACCGCATCGCCGCGCTGGGCGGCGGCGTGGCCGTGCAGCACCGCATGGCCTACCAGGGCGAGTACTTCGTCGAGCGCTACGGCGCTGGCGCGGCCGAGGCCACGCCGCCCGTCAAGCGCATGCTGGAAAAAGGCGTCAAGGTCTCCGCCGGCACCGACGCTACGCGCGTGGCCTCGTACAACCCCTGGGTCTCGCTGTCCTGGCTGGTCACGGGCAAGACCGTGGGCGGCCTGCAGCTGACCCCGCAGCGCAACTGCCTAGACCGCGAGGCCGCATTGCGCATGTGGACCGAGAACGTGACCTGGTTCAGCAATGAAGAGGGCAAGAAGGGCCGCATTGAGGTGGGCCAGCTCGCCGACCTGGTGGTGCCCGACCGCGACTTCTTCGCCTGCCCCGAGTCCGACATCGCCGACACCACGGCCCTGCTCACCGTGGTGGGCGGCAAGGTGGTCTATGGCGCGGGCGATTTCGCCGCGCACGATGGCGCCGCGCCGCCGCCGGCCATGCCCGACTGGTCGCCCGTGCGCACCTTCGGCGGCTATGGCGCCTGGGGCGACCAGGAAGGCGCGCCGCTGCAGGCCGTGATGCGCCGCGCGGCGGCGGCCTGTGCCTGCGCCAACGACTGCAATGTGCACGGCCACCAGCACGCCACGGCGTGGAGCAGCCAGTTGCCGATTGCCGACCTCAAGGGCTTCTGGGGGGCGCTCGGCTGCGCCTGCTGGGCGGTGTAATGGCAGAGACTCTTCATTCCGCAGCGACCGCCCCCTGGGTGCAGTCGCTGGCCCTGCTGTGCCTGTGTGCCGCCTACCTGCAGGGCGGTATCACCAAGGCGCGCGACTTTGGCGGTGCCGTGGCCGAGATGCGGCACTTTGGCCTGGCGCCGGCCGCACCGATCGCGCTGGCCACCATCGCGCTGCAACTGGGTGCCTCGGCCCTCGTGGTCTCGGGCTGGTACCGGTGGCTGGGGGCACTGGCCCTGGCGGGCTTCACGGTGCTGGCCGCCTTCGTGGCCGACCGCTTCTGGCAGGCCGCCCCGGCAGAGCGCCGGGCCACGGCCAACGCATTCTTCGAACATTGGGGCCTGGCGGGCGGATTCGTCCTCGTGGCCTGGCACGACCTGGGAGGCCTGCATGGCGCATGAACACCAACACCCCTCCGCGCAATCGGCTGCTGCAGCCGGCGGCGGCGCGTTTGCCCCGCTGCGCCTGCCGGTGTTCGCGGTGCTCTGGGCTGCCACGGTGCTGGGCAATATCGGCAGCTTCATGCGCGACGTGGCCAGCGCCTGGATGGTGACCGAGCTCTCCACCAGCCCCACGGCCGTGGCCCTGGTGCAGACGGCGGCCACGCTGCCTGTCTTTCTGCTGGCACTGCCGGCGGGCGTGCTGTCGGACATCCTGGACCGGCGGCGCTTCCTGATCGCCGTGCAGATACTGCTGGCCGGGGTCAGCGGTGCCCTGCTGCTGCTGGCCCACACCCACACGCTCACGGTGGAGTACCTGATCGCGCTGACCTTCCTGGGCGGCGTGGGGGCCGCGCTCATGGGGCCCACCTGGCAGTCCATCGTGCCCGAACTGGTGCCGCGCAGCGAGCTGCGCAATGCCGTGGCGCTTAACTCCCTGGGCATCAACATCGCGCGCGCCGTGGGCCCGGCGGTGGGCGGCCTGCTGCTGGCCAGCTTTGGTGCGGCCGCGGCCTATGGCCTGGATGTGCTGAGCTATGTGTTCGTGATCGCGGCCCTGCTGTGGTGGCGCCGGCCGGCGGCGGTGGACACCGGGCGCGGCGAGCAGTTCTTCGGCGCCTTCCGCGCCGGCGTGCGCTATGCCCGCGCCAGCCGCGAGCTGCACGTGGTGCTGCTGCGCGCGGCGGTGTTCTTCCTGTTCGCCAGCTCCGTATGGGCGCTGCTGCCCCTGGTGGCCCGGCGCATGCTGGGTGGCTCGGCCGGGTTCTATGGCGTGCTGCTGGGGGCGGTGGGCGCGGGTGCCATCCTGGGCGCGGTGCTGCTGCCCAAGCTGCGCCGCAAGCTCGACACCGATGGCCTGGTGCTCACCGCCTCGCTGCTCACGGCCGGGGTGATGGCTGTGCTCACCCTGGCTCCACCGCAGTGGGCCGCCGTGGCCCTGATGCTGGTGCTGGGCCTGGGCTGGATCATTGCGCTGACCACGCTCAACGGCGTGGCCCAGGCGGTTCTGCCCAACTGGGTGCGTGGGCGCGGCCTGGCCATCTACCTCATGGTGTTCAACGGCGCCATGGCGGCCGGCAGCCTGGGCTGGGGCCTGGTGGCGGGGCAACTCGGAGTGGCGGCCACGCTGCTCATCGGCGCAGCCGGGCTGGTGGTGGTGGCCTTCGTGTTCCACCGCGTCAAGCTGCCCACGGGCGAGGCCGACCTGCAGCCCTCGCGCCACTGGCCCGAGCCCCTGCTGGCGGAGCCGGTGGCGCACGACCGCGGCCCGGTCATGGTGCAGGTCGAATACCGCATCCGCAAGGAGGACCAGCCGGCCTTTCTGCAGGCCATGCAACGGGTGGCCGCGGAGCGCCGTCGCGACGGGGCCTATGCCTGGGGGGTGGCCGAGCACACGGGCGAGCCCGGGCGCGTGATCGAATGGTTCCTGGTCGAATCCTGGGCCGAGCACCTGCGCCAGCACGACCGGGTCTCCCAGGCCGATGCCGATCTGCAGGCGCAGGCGCTGCGTTTCCACCAGGGCCCGGACAAGCCCGCGGTGCACCACTACCTGGCGCTGGCGCCCGGGGCGTGAGGGTTCAGGCCGTTTCGTTCACCGCCTCCACCTCCACCAGGCAATCGTAGAAGGTGGGGGCGCGGCCCAGGTCGGTCAGGGCCTGGCTGGTGATCTCGTTGACGTTGGTGCCGTCCAGGCCCAGCTTGCGCCACCAGATGCCCATGCCGTTGACCACGCCGGGCCGGGCGCGGCGCGACACGCTGGCGTGACAGCGGTAGCTGCCCCGGGCGTTGAACACGCGCACGATGCTGTCGTTGGCGATGCCGCGTGCCTCGGCGTCGTCGGGGTGGATTTCCAGCAGCGGCCGGCCCTCGATGTCGCGCAGGGTCTTCACGTTGACGAAGGTCGAGTTGAGGAAGTTGCGCGCGGGCGGCGAGATCATGGCCAGCGGGTACTGGGCCGAGCTGCCCTGCAGCTCGTAGTTGGGCAGGTGGTCGGGCAGGCCGTCCAGGCCCTGAGCGGCCAGGCGCGCGCTGTAGAACTCGCACTTGCCCGAGGGCGAGGGGAACTGCCCCTCGGCAAACGGCGCATCGGGCATGGCCAGCGTGGCAAAGCCCTGCGATTCGAGCAGCGCAAAGTCCACGGCATCGCCAAAGGCCTGGCGGCACAGGGTGGCGTCATCGTCGGCAAAGCAGGGGTCGGTGTAGCCCATGTGCGCGGCCAGGTCGCGGAAGATCTGCGCGTTGGAGCGCGCATCGCCCAGCGGTGCGATGGCGGGGCGGTTGAGCACCACGTCGGTGTGGCCGTACGAGAGGTGCACGTCCCAGTGCTCGAGTTGCGTGGTGGCCGGCAGGATGTAGTCGGCATAGTCGGCCGTGTCGGTGTGGAAATGCTCCAGCACCACGGTGAACAAATCCTCGCGCGCAAAGCCCTGCACCACCTTGCCCGAATCGGGCGCCACGGCCACGGGGTTGCTGTTGTAGACCACCACGGCCTGCACCTGGGGCCCGAAGCTGGGCGAGGCCGGGCGCAGCAGGTCGTCGCCGATGGTGGACATGTTGATGGTGCGCGGCCGGCGGCCGGCCAGCAGGTCGGGGCGCTGCAGCACGGCGCGCTGCACCGGGTACTGGCCCGAGCTCGACAGCAGCATGCCGCCCGCGCGGTGGCGCCAGGCGCCCGTGAGCGCGGGCAGGCAGGTGACGGCGCGCACGGCATTGCCGCCGCCGCGCACGCGCTGCATGCCGTAGTTCAGGCGGATGGCGGCGGGCTTCGTGGTGCCGTAGTCCTTTGCCAGCTGGCGGATCTGCTCCACGGGGATGCCGCAGACTTCGGCCGCGCGCTCGGGTGGCCACTGCAGGGCGCGCTCGCGCAGGCCTTCCCAGCCCAGGGTGTGGCGGGCGATGTAGTCATGGTCCAGCCAGTCGTGCACGATGAGTTCGTGCATCAGCGCCAGGGCCAGGGCGGCATCGGTGCCGGGGCGCAGGGCGATGTGCTCGTGGCACTTGTCGGCCGTCTCGGTCTTGCGCGGGTCGATGCAGACCAGCTTGGCGCCGTTGCGCTTGGCCTGCTGCGCATAGCGCCAGAAGTGCAGGTTGCTGCCGATGGAGTTGCTGCCCCAGATCAGGATGAGCTGCGCCTCGGCGAAGAACTCCACCTTCATGCCCACCTTGCCGCCCAGGGTCTGCACCAGGGCCTCGGCACCGGCCGAGGCGCAGATGGTGCGGTCCAGCAGCGAGGCGCCCAACTGGGCGAAGAAGCGCCGGTCCATGCTCTCGCCCTGCACCATGCCCATGGTGCCCGCGTAGCTGTAGGGCAGGATGGCCTCGGGGTCGTGCGCGGCGATGGTGGTCAGGCGCTGCGCAATGTCGGCCAGGGCTTCGTCCCAGCTGACGGGGGTGAACTGGCCGCTGCCCTTGGGGCCGCTGCGCTTGAGCGGGGTGAGCACACGCTCGGGGTGGTAGCTGCGCTCGGTGTAGCGCGAGACCTTGGCGCACAGCACGCCATCGGTGTGGGCGTGCTCAGGGTTGCCCTGCACGCGCGTGGCCACGCCATCGACCACGGTGGTGATCAGCGCGCAGGTGTCGGGGCAGTCGTGGGGGCAGGCGCCGCGCACCACCAGGGGGGCAGAATCTGCAGAAACAGGGGCCGAAATCGTGGGCATGGGTGGGGCTGGTCGTTAAACTGGCTGGCAGGGTTGGTGGCGCGCTTGTGGCGCGGCCCGTCCGGGCGCACCAAAGGCGTACCGCCCTTGGATTTTCTTATTGGAACCGGGATTTCACCATGAACCACATTGTCTGGGGGCGCAGGCAGTTTTCTGCCGGCTTGGGCGCCGTGGCGCTCGCCGGTTTTCAGACCGCCAGGGCGCAGGGCGACGGGCGCATCGTGCTGGGCCAGTCGGCCCCGTTCAGCGGGCCGGCGGCGCAACTGGGCATCCAGTTCCACCAGGGGGCCAAGCTGTTCTTCGACCAGCTCAATGCCCAGGGCGGCGTGGGCAAGCGGCAGATCGAGATCCGCACGCTCGACGACGGCTACGAGCCCGACCGCTGTGCCGAGAACACGAGGAAGCTCATGGCCGACGACGTGTTCGCGCTGTTCGGCTACATCGGCACCCCCACCAGCCTGGCGGCGCTGCCGCTGTTCACCAAGGAGAAGGTGCCGTTCTTCGGCCCGTTCACCGGGGCCGAGGCCTTGCGCCAGCCGTTCAACCGGCTGGTGTTCCATGTGCGTGCGTCCTACTACGACGAAACCGCGCTCATCGTGCGCCAGCTCACCAACCTGGGGCTCAAGAAGATCGCGGTCTTCCACCAGAACGATGCCTATGGCAAGGCCGGGCTCGATGGCGTGGTGCGTGCGCTGACCGAGCAGAAGCTGGCGCCCGTGGCCACGGCGACGGTGGAGCGCAATTCGGTGGACGTGAGGTCCGCCGTCGAGAAGCTGGTGGCCGCCAAGCCCGATGCGGTGGTGCAGATCGCCGCCTATGCGGGCAGCGCCGCTTTTGTGCGCGCGGCGCGCAAGGCGGGTTTTGGCGGCACGTTCTACAACGTGTCCTTCGTGGGCACGCAGGCCCTGGCCGACGAACTGGGCAAGGACGGTGCCGGCGTGGTGGTCTCGCAGGTCATGCCCTCGCCCTACCAGCCCTCGCGCCAGATCACGCGCGAGTTCCTGGAGGCCATCAAGAAGGGCGGCGACAAGGTGCAGGCCAACTACTCCAGCATGGAGGGTTTCGTGGCGGCGCGCGTCTTTGCCGAGGGGCTGCGCCAGGCCAACGGCAGCGGCAGGGCCATCACCCGCGAGGGCCTGATCGCCGGGCTCGAAGGCCTGGGCAGCCAGACCATCTCGGGCTTCCAGGTGTCGTACAGCGCCACCGACCATGCGGCCTCGAGCTTCGTCGAGATGTCGATGCTGACCGGCGACGGGCGCGTGAGAACCTGACGGCCCCTAGGGGCCTCAGCCGAAGGCCTTGGTCGATGCCAGGCCCTGCATGAAGGCCTCGCAGCGGCCGAGCTGCTCCAGGCTCACGTACTCGTCGGGCTGGTGGGCCTGCTGGATGCTGCCGGGGCCGCAGACCACGGTGGGGATGCCGGCGTTCTTGAACAGCCCGGCCTCGGTGCCGAAGGCCACCAGGGTGGTGCCCTTTTCGCCGCTCAGTTCCTGTGCCAGGCGGGTCACGGCGTCGTCCTTGCTGCCCAGGAAGCTCGGGATCTCGCAGATGGTCTCGAAACTGAAGCCGGTCTGGGGCGCCACCTTCTGCATCGCGGGTTCGAGCGAGCGGGCGTAGGCCACGACCTCCGACTGCATCTGCGCGGCATTGGCCGTGGGCAGGTCGCGGAATTCGTAGCGGAACTCGGCGTCGCGCGGCACCACGTTGTCGGCAATGCCGCCGTGGAACTGGCCCACGCTGGCGGTGGAGAACGGCACGTCGAAGCCCTCGAAACGCGGCTCGTCGCGCTCGAAGCCCTCGGCCATGTCGCGCACCCGGCCCACCACGCGCGCTGCCATCTCGATGGCGTTCACCGAATGCGGGGTGAGCGAGGAATGCGCTTCCTTGCCGCGCACGCAGCACTTGTAGCGGTACACGCCCTTGTGCGCGATGGCCGGCACCATGCTCGTGGGCTCGCCCACGATGCAGGCCAGCGGGCGGATGTTCGCATCGCGCAGGTCGGCGATCAGCTCCTTCACGCCAAAGCAGCCCACCTCCTCGTCGTAGCTGAAGGCGAAGTGCACGGCAAACGGCGCGTCGCTGGCCAGGAACTGCTCGGCGTGCGAGACGGCGATGCCGATGAAGGCCTTCATGTCGGCGCTGCCGCGGCCGTACAGATTGCCGTCCTTGACGAGCGCGCTCAGCGGGTCCATCGTCCAATCCTGGCCGTCCCAGGGCACGGTGTCGGTGTGGCCCGAGAGGATGATGCCGCTGGCCTTGCCCTCGCCCAGCGTGGCGAACAGGTTGGCCTTGGTCTTGTCGGCGTTGTAGGTCAGGCGGCTCTTGACGCCGAGCTTGGCAAGGTGGTCGCGGATGAAGTGGATCAGCTCCAGGTTGGAGTTCTGGCTCACGGTGTTCATGCGCACCAGGGTCTGCGCAAGGTCGAGGGCGTGGGAGGAAATCATGGGCGTGGACTGGTGATTAACCCGGGTTGGCACACAGGTTGCTGTGAGAACGTATTTACGGCTTTTCCGGGGTCGCGTTGAGGTGCAATCGGGATGAGTGCGGTGCCAATGTTGCGCCGCATGGGCTTGTGCCCATGCAAGCGACTTGGCCCCGCAAACGCCCGATTTCACCTCAACCCGAAGGGCAAGTGCCTTGTCGGGTGGTCTGCGGCGTTGCGGCGCTCGCCAATAGCTGGGCTATTGGCAGCACACCGCGCCTAGCATCCCATCCCGGCAAGGAACTTGCGCGATCCCCGGAAAAGCCGTAAATACGTTCTCGCGCTAGACTGTGAAATCGTAAGGACACATATCATGAACGTTATTGACTCCATCGTCACCCAGGCAGCCAGTATTGCAGCGGTGCGCCGGGACATTCACGCCCACCCCGAGCTGTGCTTCGAAGAGGTGCGCACGGCCGATGTGGTGGCTGCCAAGCTCACGGAATGGGGCATTCCCATCCACCGGGGCATGGGCACCACGGGCGTGGTGGGCATTGTCAAGGGGCGCGACGGCGGAGCCAATGGCCGCGGCATCGGCCTGCGCGCCGACATCGACGCCCTGCCCATGCAGGAGTTCAACACCTTCGCCCATGCCAGCAAGCACGCTGGCAAGATGCACGCCTGCGGCCACGACGGTCACACGGCCATGCTGCTTGCTGCGGCGCAGCATTTTGCCAAGCACCGCAATTTCGACGGCACCGTGTACCTGATCTTCCAGCCCGCGGAAGAGGGCGGCGGCGGCGCGCGCGAGATGATCAAGGACGGCTTGTTCGAGCAGTTCCCCATGGAGGCCGTGTACGGCATGCACAACTGGCCCGGCATGCCCGTGGGCCAGTTCGCGGTGAGCCCCGGCCCCGTGATGGCGTCGAGCAACGAGTTCAAGATCACCATCCGCGGCAAGGGCAGCCATGCGGCGCTGCCGCACAACGGCATCGATCCGGTGCCGATTGCCTGCCAGATGGTGCAGGCCTTCCAGACCATCATCAGCCGCAACAAGAAGCCCGTGGATGCGGGCGTGATCTCGGTGACGATGGTGCATGCGGGTGAGGCCACCAACGTGGTGCCCGACAGCTGCGAGCTGCAGGGCACGGTGCGCACCTTCTCCATCGAGGTGCTGGATCTGATCGAAAAGCGCATGCAGCAGGTGGCCGAGCACACCTGCGCCGCGCACGACGCCACCTGCGAGTTCCACTTCCACCGCAACTACCCGCCCACCGTGAACTCGCCGGCCGAGGCCGACTTTGCGCGCAAGGTGATGGCCGGCATCGTGGGCGAGGCCAATGTGCTGGTGCAGGAGCCCACCATGGGCGCCGAGGACTTTGCCTTCATGCTGCAGGCCAAGCCCGGTGCCTACTGTTTCATCGCCAACGGCGACGGCGCACACCGCGAGATGGGCCATGGCGGTGGCCCCTGCACGTTGCACAACCCGAGCTACGACTTCAACGACGACCTGATCCCGCTGGGCGCGACCTACTGGGTCAAGCTCGCCGAGGAGTGGCTGGCCCAGCCGGCCGCCTGAGGTCTTTTCCGGGGGGGCTCCCTCTGCCCCCAGCCGAGCCCGCCGCTGCGCGGGCCCGCGTTCCTTGTTTGCATTCCCTCCCAACCCCACCCACGAAAGCAACCGCCCCATGATCGGCATCGTCGACGCCTTTTCGCCCAGCTACGCCCAGGCCCGCAGGAAGTTTCTGGAGGGCGCGGCCGCGGCCGGCTTGCCCATCGAGTCGCATGCCCACCCGCTCAAGGGCCGCGATGGCGAAGACCTGGCCATGGACGTGGTGCGCGATGGCCCGGCCGACGCGAAGAAGCTGCTCATCGTGAGCAGCGCTTGCCACGGCGTGGAGGGTTACTGCGGCACGGGCGTGCAGGTGTTCGCATTGCACGACCAGGAGTGGCGCGACAAGGCGCGCGCGGCCGGCGTGGCCACGCTGTATATCCATGCGCTCAACCCCTATGGCTTCTCGCATGTGCGCCGCTTCACCCACGAGAACGTGGACCTGAACCGCAACTTCCAGGATTTCAGCAAACCTCTGCCCGCGAACGAGGCCTACCGCGAGGTGCAGCCCCTGCTGCTGCCCGAGCAATGGCCTCCCGGCCCGGAGGACCTGGCCGCCGTGCAGCAGTACATCGACACCAAGGGCGAAGCCGCCTGGCAGGCCGCCATCTCGCGCGGCCAGCACGAGTTTCCGCAGGGCCTGTTCTTCGGCGGCACCGAGCCGACCTGGAGCAACCGTACGCTGCGCCAGGTGCTGCGCCAGCATGGCGCCAGCGCCTCGCAGATTGCCTGGATCGACCTGCACACCGGCCTGGGCCCGAACGGCCATGGCGAGCGCATCTATGCGGGCAAGGACGATGCCGCCTCGGTGGCGCGTGCCCGCGCCTGGTGGGATGGCGGCGGTGCCACGCCGGTCACGTCGATCTACGATGGCTCGTCAACCTCGGCCTTCCTCACGGGGCTGATGTGGAACGCCATCTACGACGAATGCCCGCACGCCGAGAGCACGGGCATTGCGATGGAGTACGGCACCGTGCCCGTGCTTGACGTGATGAACGCGATCCGCGCCGAGCAGTGGCTCAACCTGCACCCCGATGCGCCGGCCGAGCAGGCGAAACAGATCAAGGCGCAGATGATGGAGGCCTTCTACACCGATACGGACGCCTGGAAGGGGCAGATCGTGAGCCAGGCACGACAGTCGATGTTCCAGGCTGTGGACGGCTTGAGCCGCTGATCACAGGCCCAGCTCGGTCAGCCCCGGATGGTCGTCCGGGCGCCGGCCCTGGGGCCAGTGGAACAGGCGGTCCGCCGCCTGGATCGGCTGGTCGTTGATGCTGGCATGGCGCACGGCCATGAGCCCGGCGTCGTTGAATTCCCAGTTCTCGTTGCCGTGGCTGCGGTACCAGTTGCCAGCGTCGTCATGCCACTCGTAGGCAAAGCGCACCCCGATGCGGTGCGAGCTGAAGGCCCAGATCTCCTTGATGAGCCGGTAGTCGAGCTCGCGCGCCCACTTGCGTTCGAGGAACTGCTGCGCCTCCGCGCGCCCGACCGGGAACTCGGCGCGGTTGCGCCAGCGCGTGTCCTCGGTATAGGCCAGCACCACGCGGGCCGGGTCGCGGGAGTTCCAGCCGTCTTCGGCCAGGCGGACTTTCTGGATGGCGGTTTCAAGCGAAAACGGGGGCAGGGGCGGGCGGGATTCCATGGGCGGTACCTCGGTAGGGGCAGGTCAATCGAAAGTAGACAGGTCTGTCTACGTCGCAATCATAAACGCATGTAGACAGACTTGTCTACAATAGTGCCATGCTGCTCGCCATTCCCACCGACGTCCAGGACCTGCCCGCGCGCGAGCGCCTGCTGCACACGGCGCACCGGCTGTTCTACCGCGAGGGCATCCGCGCGACCGGCATCGACAAGGTGATCGCCGAATCGGGCGTGACCAAGGTGACCTTCTACCGACACTTTCCAAGCAAGAACGACCTCGTCTGCGCCTACCTGGAGATGCGGCACACGCTGTGGATGGCCTGGTTCGCCGATGCGCTGGCGCGCCATGGCAAGGCCGGCGCTGGCTTGGCCGCCCTGGCACCTGCGCTGGGCGAGTGGTTCACGCGCGAGGACTTCCGGGGCTGCGCTTTCATCAACAGCGTGAGCGAGCTGGGCGATACCGTGCCCGAGGTGAACAACATTGCCCGCCGCCACAAGCAGGACATGGTGGACCTGCTGGCCACGACCTTGCTGCCGCCATCGCCCTCGCAGGCGCAGGATGCCCAGGCGCTGGCCCTGGTGGTCGAGGGCGCCATCGTGCGCGCACAGCTCGGCGAGCCTGTGCCTGCGGTGCTGGCCAGCGTGTCGCGCCTGCTGTCCGCCCTGGGGACCGAGTAACCGCCCTCAGTTATCCAGAGGGCTGCGCCCCGCCCGCAACGCATGAAACTGGCGCGGCCAAGATCAGTGCCCCCGTGCAAGGGCCGCCCCGCCGCACTGGGGGCGTCCCCCTCCCAAATTGCGTAGCAATTTGAGAGAGGGGGAAGGCGCGAAGCGACTCAGGGGGTGTTCCATTTCAGTCCAGGCGCGCTCCCTGTGATGTGCCGTGGCCGGTGTCGCGGTCGTACTGCCTTTCGCGTTCCACATGCTCCTGCAGCAGGCGGCGGCCCAGCGCGTCGGCCTGGCGCTCCAGCGTGGCGCAATCGGCGGCTGCCGGCAGGCGGGCAATGCCCTGGTCGACGGCCTGGGCAGCATCGCGCCCCACTTGCACGTGGCCCTGCTCATGTTGCGACAGCGCGCGCAGGTAGCGGTCGAAGGTGGCCTGCTGCGCTGGCGTCGCGCCGTGCAGCTCGGGCAGCTGCACCTCGGTGGTCAGGCGCGTGGTGACTTCGGTGATGGCGCAGCGGCCCGAGGCCTCGCGCCACCAGCGGTAGTTCCAGCGCACATTCCAGCGTGTGTAGCCATGGAAGCGGCGTCCATCCACCACGATGGGCGTGGAGGCCTGCAGCGCCTGGCGCAGCGTCTGCCCGGGTGCGATCTGAACGGGATAGGGGCGCTGTGCATGCTCCTCGCGCACCGTGGCGCTGGCAGGCACATGCGGCAGCAAGGCCAGCGCCGACGCGGCAAGCCAGCGCAAGGGATCAGTCCCCCCAGGGCAGCATGAGCGTGAGCAGCGACAACTGGTCGAACTCCGGCGCGAAGGCGTCGATGATGCGCTGGGGCTCGGGGCACAGCGTGGTGTCGGTGATCACGCCGAACTGCACGCCACCGCCATAGCTCAGGATCGAAACGCCGAGGCCGATGTCACCCGACTGCGGCACCCAGAACATGCACTGCGTGACGCGCGCACCGCACAGGGTCAGCTGCTCCTTGGGGCCGGGCACATTGGTCATCACGGCCGTGGTCTTGCGGCCGAAGAGATTGAGCAGCGCATCCTGCGCGGGCTTGATCATCAGGCCGGCTACGGCCAGCATGGCAAAGGCCAAGATGGGCTGGGTACTGCCCTTGAGCGCCGCCATGCGCCGGCGCACCTCGTACACCCGCTCCACCGGGTTGGCGACGCCGATGGGCAGCACCAGCGGCACCAGGCCGAAGCGGTTGCCCAGCTTCCAGGCCTCTTCCATGGGGCGCAGGTTCACCGGGATCATGGCGCGGATCTCCTGGCCCGTGGGGTCGTCGCCCTGGCTGCGCAGGTAGCCGCCGATGGCGCCGGCCACGCAGGACAGCAGCACATCGTTGATCGAGCAGTTGAGCGCCTTGCCGATGGCCTTGACTTCCTCCAGCGGGATCGGCGGGCACCAGGCCACGCGCTTGGCCTGGCCGGGCTGGCCCTTCAGGCGCGTGGGCGAATCGTCGGGCATCAGCGCCAGGGCCGCCGCGTCGCTCACCAGTTGGTAGGCCACGCGCGCCATGTCCATGGTGCCGGCCAGCCCGTGCTGCATGGCCTTCTCGGGGTCGCCCAGCACCTTGAGCGAGCGCGCCGCGCCATCACCGGCCAGGTCCAGCGCTTTCACGGTGAGGCCGGTGAAGGGCTTGATCAGCGCGTCGGCGATCCAGTCCTCGGCCGTGGTTGCGGCCTCGCGCTCCTTGCGGCTGCGCTTGGGCGGTTCCGAGCCGCCGTCCACGATGGACATGGTGACCGAGATCAGCGCGATGCCGTCGGCGATGCAGTGGTGGATGCGCACAATGAGCGCGCTGCCCTGCTGGCCATCGTCGCCCTTGAAATTCTCGACCAAGTGCATCTGCCACAGCGGGCGGCGCGGGTCCAGCGGCTGCATGGCGAGTTCGCCCACGCGGTCTTGCAGGGCGCGCTGCATGCTCTGGCCGGGCTTGTGGGGCAGGGTTTCGCGCAGCACATGGGCGGCGATGTCGAAATGGCGGTCTTCCACCCAGGTGGCGCCGGCCGCGTCCTCGACCACACGCTGGCGAAAGCGCGGGTACTGCAGCAGGCGTTGCTGCACACGCTCGCACAGCGCTTCCCAGGTGATGCCGGGGGCCAGCGTCCACACGCCGTTGATCATCATCAGGTTGCTGTCCGAGTCCATGCGCAGCCAGGCCGTGTCGACCTTGCTCATGCGCTCGCCCGACAGGCCCAGCATGCCGGTGGCCGCGCGGCGCACGTTCTTCTGCACCGCGCCGGCGGCCTTGCGCGCGGCCGGTGGCAGGGCCTGGGCGCCCGCGCGGGCCGCGGCCGCGGTGGTGTCCCGGGCCCTGCGGGCCACCTGGGAGGCGGTGTTCAGCGGATTGGCCAGGCCCTCGGAGCGGGTGGCGTCGGAAGCAGCAATGCGGGTCACCATCGGATGTACACCTGTTGTGGTTGTTTTGGGGGCTTGCCTCTATGGATTGCACGGCCTCTCACCGCACACAGCCCGTAAGATACAACGCCGCAAAGAATTGCAGACACCGTTCTTTCCCTCCCCTATTTTTCGAACCCAAGGAGCAACCCCATGGCCGACCTGAACGCCGCCTTCGAAGCCGCCAAAGCCAATTCCGAGAACCTGAGCGAGCGCCCCAACAACGCCACGCTGCTCAAGATCTATGCGCTGTACAAGCAGGCCACGGTGGGCGACAACACCGAGAAGAAGCCCAGCTTCTCCGACATGGTGGGCCGCGCCAAGTGGGACGCCTGGAACGCGCTCAAGGGCACGGAATCCGATGCGGCCAAGCAGCAGTACATCGACCTGATCACCGAGCTCAGCTGAGCCGGGTGATTCCCTTGCAGAAAAGCGGCTCCGGCCGCTTTTTTTCATGGACGGTGCGGGATTGTGGTGTTTCAATACACGGAACTGCGTTCTTTTGTACGTTGTATGCCCCGCAAAGCCGTTTCCGAATCCGTCGCCGATGCCGATGCCGCCCCGGGTGGTGCGGCGGCCGTGGACCGTGCCCTGAGCCTGATGGCCGCCTTCCGCCAGGGCGACGGGCCCCTGGCCCTGACCGAACTGGCCACGCGCACGCGGCTGTACAAGAGCACGGCGCTGCGCCTCTTGGCCTCGCTGGAGCATGCGCGCTGGGTGCAGCGGCTGGACGACGGCCGCTATGCCATCGGGTCCGAGGTGGGGCGGCTGCATGCGCTGTATGCGGCCTCGTTCTCGCTGGACCGCGTGGTCATGCCCGTGCTGCGCCAGCTGGTGGCCGCCACGGGCGAGAGCGCGGCCTACCATGTGCGCCAGGGCGACGCGCGGCTGTGCCAGTTCCGCGTGGATTCGCCGCACCCCATCCGCGACCATATCCGCGCGGGCGACCTGCTGCCGCTGGACCGGGGCACGGGTGGGCGCGTGCTGGTGGCCTTCGATGCCGCGCTGTCCAACTCGCTGGGCCGGCATGACCGGGCGCTGTACGCGCGCATCCGCGCCGATGGCTATGTGGCCAGCGTGGGCGACCGGCTCAGCGAGGTGGCCGGCATCTCGGCGCCGGTGTTCGCGGCCGACGGCACGGTGGCCGCCGCCGTCACACTGACCATGCCGGCCCACCGCTACGACGAGCGCTATGTGAAGAGCGTGCTCGAAGCGGCGCGCAGCCTGGGCGGGCAAGTCGGCTGAACTGGCGGATCACCGGTAGGTGGTCAGGTGGATATTGGTCTCGGTGCCGCGGATGCCCGAGACCAGCCGCACGCGCTCCAGCACCTGGGCCAGTTCGGCCATGCTGCGTGCCTCCAGCTCGGCCAGCAGGTCCCAGCGGCCGTTGGTGTCGTGCAGGCTGGACACACCGGGTTCGCCCAGCAGGGCAACGACCACCTGGCGCGACTGGTTGCCTTCGACCAGCACGCCCATCCATGCGCGGATGCGGTCGGGCTCGGCCTCGGGTCGCAGCTTGACGGTGTAGCCCACGATCACTTGGCTGTCTTCGAGTTTGCGGATGCGGTTGGTCACCGTGCCGCGCGAGACGCCGAGCTTGTGCGCCAGGTCAGCCACGTTCATGCGCGCGTTGCCGCGCAGCAAGGCGATCAGGGAACGGTCGAGTTCGTCCATGGCGGGCCCCGGTGATTCATCAAAATGGAAATCAACGCTGCCATTGTGGCAACAAAGCCTGCAAATCGGCACATTCTTGCCGATTCACATTGCCTTGCGCCCGCCAGACACTGGATGCCACCGATCTGGAGACATACCATGCCAACCCAAACCACCGCCCCGCACGCCCACGCATCCACCCTCTACCTGAGCGCACCCGAAGCGGTGGAACTGGTGCGCCGCAAGGGCCTGGCCGCCTGCCTGGGCGGCATTGCGGACTGCATCACCGAAGACTTCCTGCGCTGGGAGCAGTTCGACAAGTCGGCACGGGTGGCCAGCTATTCGCGCGACGGCGCCATCGAGCTCATGCCGATTGCTGACGATGCGACCTACACCTTCAAGTACGTCAACGGCCACCCCAGGAACACGCAGCTGGGCCTGTCCACCGTGATGGCCTTTGGCGTGTTGGCCGACGTGGCCACGGGTGCGCCGCAACTGCTCAGCGAACTGACGCTGACCACCGCCATGCGCACGGCCGCTATGTCGGCCGTGGCGGCCAAGGCGCTGGCGCGGCCGGACAGCCGGGTGATGGCGATCATCGGCAATGGCGCGCAAAGCGAGTTCCAGGCCCTGGCCTTCCAGCACCTGCTGGGCATCACCGAGGTGCGCCTGTACGACACCGACCCGGCCGCCACGGCCAAGCTGCAGGCCAACCTGCACACCTCGGGCCTGGTGGTGACCGTGTGCGCCAGCACGGCCGAGGCGGTGCGCGGGGCCGACATTGTCACGACCATCACGGCCGACAAGGCGCGCGCCACGATCATCACCGCAGAGATGGTCGAGCCCGGCATGCACATCAATGCCGTGGGCGGCGACTGCCCCGGCAAGACCGAGCTGCAGGCCGAGGTGCTCACGCGCGGCCGGGTGTTCGTGGAATACCCGCCGCAGACCCGCATCGAGGGCGAGATCCAGCAGATGCCAGCCGACTTCGTGGTGACGGAGCTGTGGCAGGTGCTGGTCGGCCGCCAGCCGGGCCGCCGCAGCGATGCCGAGGTGACGGTCTTCGACTCCGTGGGCTTTGCGCTGGAGGACTTCTCGGCCCTGCGCTTCATGCGTGCGGCCGCGCTGGAGCTTGGCGTGGGCGAGCGCATCCAGCTGATCCCGGAACTGGCCGATCCCAAGGACCTGTTCGGCACCTTGCGGCAGACCACGGCGCCTGCCATGCGGCTGCAGGCGGTGGCCTGAACCTCAGGTGATTGCGGCCAGATCGGACGCGGCAATCAACAGGCTGTTGGGCACAGGGTTGTGGCCGGCCAGGCCCAGCGCCGCGACGTCCTCGTCGAAACGCACCAGCACGCGCCCCTGGGCATTGGCGGGCTCCAGCACCACCCCGGTGCTGCCGATCAGGCGCCAGTAGTCGTCCGAGGGCGCTCTGTCCTGTGGGCCCTCGGTGGTGCCGTTGAAGCACTGCAGCACCACGCAGGTGCCCGGGGAGGGCATGCTCAATCGCGCCAGACCACGCTGCTGGCCGGATCGGCGCGCGTGGTGCGGAACTGGTTGGCCGGGTGCGCCGGGTCGGCCAGGCCGAAGGAGATACCGCAGACGATGGTGCGGTCCTCGCCGATGCCCAGCACCTCGCGCAGCACGCCAGGGTAGGAGGCCAGCGCCGCCTGCGGCACCGTGGCCACGCCCAGGCTATGCGCAGCCAGCAGGAAGTTGCCCACGTAGGCGCCGCAGTCCACCGCGCCATAGACGCCCAGGGCCTCGTCGCTGCTCACGATGGCCACGTGGGGTGCGCCGAACATGCTGAAGTTCTCGGCCGCCTGGCGCGCCGATGCGGCGCGGTCGCCCTTGGCGATGCCCAGCGCTTCGTACAGGCCGTAACCGCACTCGCGCCGGCGCTCCTGGTACACGCCGCGGTACTCGCGCGGCCAGGGCAGGTCGGGTGCGGGTGGTGTGCTGGCAATGGCCTGCTGGAAGGCGGCGCGCAGCCGGGCCAGGGTTGTTCCGCTGGCGATGTGCACCTGCCAGGGCTGGGCGTTGCACCACGAGGCCGTGCGCTGCGCCGTGGCCAGGATGCGCTCGATGGTGGCGCGCGGCAGGGCCTCGGGCAGGAAGGAGCGGCAGCTGTAGCGTGTGTGCAGCAGCCCGGAGAGGGTGTCGTGCGCAGGCGTTGCCATGGCCATCGTCAGGCCTTTTTGGCTTTGGCCGGCGCCTTGGCAGCGGGCTTGGCCGGGGCGTCGTCGGCCGCTTTTTTCTTGGGCGCGGCTTTCTTGCCGGCTGCGGGGGCATTGAGCAGCGCGTCGAGTTGCTCGCCGATCTCGGCTTCGATGCGGTCCTTGAAGGCGCCGAACAGGAAGCCGAGCTGCGCCTTCATCTCGAAGCGCTGGGCGTCGACCAGCAGCGTGCCCTTGACGCCGGAGCGCGTGAAGTACAGCGTGTCTTCGGTGTCGCCCTCTTCGTAGGTGCATTCCATGTCGAATTTCTCCTCGGCCTTTTCGGCCCAGGAGAAAGCGACCTTGCGGGCTTCCTTGAAGCCCAGGTGGTGTTCGCGGTGGATGTGGATGTCAGGCACCAGGGGTCTCCTCTTTGGGGTGCAGGGCGCGCAGCACCTCGTGGCGCTGCGCCTGCGGTTGTTCGCTCAGGGCGCGTACGGCATCATAAAACCGGCGCCAGTCGCGGCCCTCGCGCTCGAAGAGCGCCTCGAAGGCGGGCACGAATTCGTTGTAGGCCGCCTGGGCGCCGAAACTCGCGTTGTTGGCACTGGCCACCCAGCGGTCATAGCCCGCCGTCTGGGCCGGTGTGGCCTGCCAGCGCTCGCGCAGGGCTGCGTAGTCGGCGCGAAAGGCCTGCATGGCCCCGGCCTTCTGTGCCTCCTTGTCCGGCAGGGCTTCCTGGGCGTAAATTTTCGCGAGGCGTTCGCGCGTGGCCTGGGCCAGGGCGCGGAAGTCGCGGCGCCGCGCCTCGCTCGCGGCAAAGGCCGCACTGGCCTGGGGCGTGGCCTGCTGGGCCAGCCAGCGTGCACTGCCCAGGCGTTCCACCGCGGTGGCAAACGATTCATTGAACAGCGTGTCACCCTTGGCGTAGACCACCTGGTGCGCCAGCTCGTGGAACAAGAGGCGCACGAACTCGCCCTCGGGCCAGCCGATGAAGGTGTTGAGCAGCGGGTCGCCCCCGGCCCAGTTCATATAGCCCAGTGTCGAATAGGCGGGCACTCCGTAGACCTCGACCTCCAGACCCTGCTGTGCAAGCTGGGCTGCTTCGGCTTTGGCATCCGCCTCGTCGAAGTAGCCGCGGTAGCCGATGCAGCCCGTGACCGGAAAGCACCAGGTGTGCAAGGTGAGCGAGTAGGGCGGTGCGGCCACCACGTTCCAGACGGCTGCCGTGCGTTTCAGGTCCGCATAGCGACGGTAGCTGGGGTTGTCAGGCAGGCCGAGCTCCGCCACCGCGAAGGTGCGTGCGCGCTGGGCCAGTTGCAGACGCTCGCGCAGAGGTACGGAGATGTCGCTGCGCGCGATCCAGTCCTCCAGCGGCTCGGCGGCACCCATCAGCTGCACATGGCCGCGCACCGACTGCCAGTAGTAGCCCAGGGTGCTGCCAGCGCAGCCCGACAGAAGCAGGCTGGTCGCGGCCAGGAGCGCCAGGCCGGTGGAGCGGGAGCGGAAACGGAGGGCGATGGGCATGTTGGGTTGACCAGTGTAGACACATGGCGTTCTCTGCGGAACCCAGAGGGCTTGTCAGCAGCGTGGCGTGGCGGCTTCCTAGAATGGCGGCCATGACCGATGCCGCCACCACCACCCTTCCCGATGGCCTGTTCGCCGACGAAGCCGGCTGCCCGCGCTGCACCTGGTGCCAGGCCACGCCGCTGTACCGCCACTACCATGACCAGGAGTGGGGTTTCCCCGTGGCAGACGACAGGCGCCTGTTCGAGAAGCTGTGCCTGGAGGGCTTCCAATCGGGACTGAGCTGGCTCACCATCCTGAACAAGCGCGAGGGCTTCCGGGCCGCGTTCGCACAGTTCGATGCCGAGCTGGTGGCCCGCTTCACCGAGAAGGATGTGGAGCGCCTGGTGCAGGACGCGGCCATCGTGCGCCACCGGGGCAAGATCGCCTCGACCATCAACAACGCCAACCGTGTGCTGGAATTGCGCCAGGAGTTCGGCTCGCTCGCCAACTACGCCTGGCGCTATGAGCCGCCGGCCGGCGAGCGGCCCGAACGCATCACGCGCGAGGTGGCGCGCACCTTCATCACTTCGCCCGGTTCGGTGGCCATGTCCAAGGACCTCAAGAAGCGCGGCTGGAGCTTTGTCGGCCCGACCACGGTGTATGCCTTCATGCAGGCCATGGGCCTGGTCAACGACCACCTCGAAGGCTGCCATGCGCGCGCGAAGGCGCTCAAGGCGCGGGCGGACTTCAGCGTGCCGGGGCGCTGACCGGGTTCGGCCAGCCGGGCAGCTGTTCCAGGGCCTGCAGCAACTGGCGGCCCGCGGCGTCCAGGCTGGTGTCGTTGCGCACCTCGATCCCGGCCGCGCCCGCGGGCGCCTGGAACTGCAGGGCACGCTGCACGCGCTGTTCGGCCTGCTCTGGGCTTTCGCGCCCGCGCGACAGGATGCGCTGGCGCAGCACCTCGGGGCTGGCGGTGATGTGCACGGCCACCAGGGCCGGGTAGCGCTGCAGCGCTTCGGGCAGGTAGGCGCGTGAGCCGTTCACCAGCAGCCAGCGGCCCCGGGCCAGCGGTTCCAGTTCGCCATGGCGCACGCCATAGGCCAGGCCATTGGCTTCCCAGTGCAGGGCAAACGCGTCGGCGGCGCGCAGCGCAGCGTGGTCGCCGGGCGTAGTGCTTTCGTGCAGTTCGCCGCCGGGGACGGCCGGGCGGCTGATGGTGCGCCGCGCCCACTGCACGGGCAGGCCGGCGGGCAGGTGCTGGCGCAGCCAGTCGAGCAGGCTGTCCTTGCCCGCACCCGAGGGGCCCATGAAATACAGCAGCCGGCCCGGCGCGCTGCCGCTCATGCGCCCAGCTCCAGGTGGTCCAGCAGCACGAAGTCGGCGCCCGGCGTCGGTTCGGCGAACAGGGCCAGGCTGCCGAAGCGCAGCGGCGGCAGGTCGGCAAAGAACTGGTCCGCCGCATCCTGCACCAGCTCCACGGTGGCGTCATCGGCGCCCGACAGCGACCCGGTCAGCGACATGTGGAAGCGGAACTCATCGAGCACGAAGGGGTAGCCCCACCGCTGCAGCAGTTCGTCCTGCCGTGGCGTGAGCCCTGCCGCACGGCGGCGTGTCAGGTCGTGTTCGGCGAGCGGTGCGGCCAGCGGGTGCAGTTGCGCCACGCAGGCGGCCGCAGCCGCCTGGATCTCTGTGTTGGCCGGGTGCGCGGGCGTGGGCACCAGCGCCAGGAAGTCGCCGATGCGCTCCACCACCATGGGCGGCATGGCAAAGGGACGCAGTCCCTGGGCCAGGGTCTGTACGGCGTGGTGCAGGGTGAGCCAGTCCACGCCCGGGGCCAGGGCGAACGGGGCCTTGAGCGTGGCATGCCAGCCGTAGCGGCGCGGTGCGGCGGTCAGGCGCTCCAGCTCGTCCTTGGCCACGCCGTGGATGTCCAGCTGCGGCAGGGGCTGCAACTGGGCGGCGCAGCGGCCCAGCCAGTGGCTGCCGGCCAGCCAGGCCAGGGTACCGGGGTGGGGTGCGAAATAGACCGCATAGCGGTGGGCGGTGGTGGCGTTATTCGTCATGGCTGACCGTGAGTTTGACGCGGTCGCCCGCGAACCAGGCGCGCGCCCATTCGACGGGTGTGCCTTCGAGGTCGACGTTCAGGCTCTCCACCAGCAGCACGGGCCGCGTTGCGGGCTGGCGCAATTCGGCCGCCACGGCGGCATCGGGCAGCTCGGCGGTGATGCGGCTTTCGCGCCGCGTGTAGTCGGCCACGCCGTGCGCGGAAAAGCCGGCGGTGATGGAGCCGGTCTCGCGCACCACGGCGGCCAGGCCTTCGAAGCGCGGCAAGGGGAAGTAGCGCTCGCTCACGTGCAGGGGCTGGCCCTCGGCCTGGCCGATCACGCGCAGCGCCAGCAGCGGGCTGCGCGCGGGCACCTGCAGCGCCTTGGCCAGGGCGGCCGTGGCGCGCACCGTCTGCTCCTGCAGCACCACCAGGCTGCCGCGCAGGCCGGCCTGGGCCAGGCCCTGCTGGTGGCGCACGCGCTTGCCCAGTGCCAGGTCCACCGCGAAGTCCTCCACATAGGTACCGCTGCCCTGGGTGATGCGCACCAGCCCCTGGCTGCACAGGCTGGCCAGCGAGCGGCGGATGGTGTGGCGGTTCACACCGAACTGCTCGGCCAGCGCATGTTCCGACGGCAGGCGCTGGCCCGGCGGGTAGACGCCGCTGCCGATGGCCTCGGCCAGCTCGGCCGCAATGCGGGTCCAGAAGCTGTCGCGGGCGGGGCGGGTGGGGGGCTCGGCAAGAAAAGAAGTGCTGGTGGTCGCTGTCATGAAACCTACATGCGCGCTGTCTAAGCTGGCGCCAGTTGTTCAATTTGTCTATACAACTTTAAGGGTACCACCTTCATGTTTCAAGCCTTTGACAACCCCGGCCCGGGCCGGCCGCTGGCGCGGGCGCACTGGATGGCGCTGCTCGCCAGGGCGCCGCTTGGCCTGCTGGAGCCCGCGCTGCAGGCCCATGCCGAGCTCCCCGCGCGCTGGCTGCGCGCCCCCGAGACCGGCCTGATGATGGTGCAGGGCCGTGCCGGCGGCACGGGCGAGCGCTTCAACCTGGGCGAGGTCACGGTCACCCGCTGCGCACTGCGCGTGCAGCCCTCCGACGACTGCGAGGCCACCGTGGGCGTGGCCTATGTGCTGGGCCGCTCGCACCGCCAGGTGCAACTCGCGGCGCTGGCCGACGCGCTGCTGCAGGACCCGGCGCACCAGGCCACGCTCGACACGGGCCTGCTCGACCCGATTCGCCGCCATTTGGCCCAGCAGCAGGCCGAGCGCCAGGCGCGCGCCGCGAGCACGCGGGTGGATTTCTTCACCGTGGCGCGCGAAAGCGGCAGCGCCCACTGCGACAGCGAGGAGGACATGGAATGAGCACTGCCCCCACCACCCCCGAGGCGCGGTTGTCCACACTGGGCGCGGGCTTTTCCAGCGAGGCCCTGGGCAGCCAGGGCGTGTTCCGCGCGGTGCTGCAGGCGCTGTCGCAGCCGGGCAGCCCGGTCGCCGTGGTTCACGATGCCGAGGTGCCCGCCACCGGCCATGCCGCATCGGCCGCGGTGCTGCTGGCCCTGCTCGACAGCGAATGCACGCTGTGGCTGTCGCCCACACTGGCGGCCAGCCAGGCCGGCACCTGGCTGCGCTTTCACACCGGCTGCGTGCTGGTGGATGCGCCCGCACAGGCGCGCTTTGCCTGGGTCGGCGCGGGCGATGCGCTGCCGGCCCTGGACCGTCTGGCGTGCGGCAGCGACGAGTACCCCGACCAGTCCGCCACCTGCGTGGTCGACGTGCAGGTGCTGGCCCCGGCCGTGGAAGGCGCTGGCGCCTGGCGCCTGACAGGCCCCGGTATCCCATCGGCGCAGCACCTGCGCGTGGCCGGCCTGCCGGAGGATTTCGAGCGCCAGTGGGCCGCGAACCACGGCGCCTTTCCACGCGGGGTGGACCTGGTGCTGGCCACGGCCACGCACATCGCCGGCCTGCCGCGCACTACCTGCATCGATCCTGCCACCGTGGAGGCCTGACACCATGTACGTTGCCGTCAAGGGCGGGGAAACCGCCATCCTCAACAGCTACCGCCTGCTGGCCGAGCAGCGCCGGGGCGACACGGCCGAGCCCGAACTCTCGGTGGCGCAGATCCGTGACCAGCTCAAGCTGGCCGTGGATCGCGTGATGACCGAAGGCTCGGTCTACGACCCCGAACTTGCGGCCCTGGCCATCAAGCAGGCCGCGGGCGACCTGGTCGAGGCGATCTTCTTGCTGCGCGCCTACCGCGCCACGCTGCCGCGCCTGGGCACGAGCTTGCCGCTGGACACCGCGCGCATGGCGCTGACCCGCCGCATCTCGGCCACCTTCAAGGACCTGCCCGGCGGCCAGGTGCTGGGCCCCACCTACGACTACACCCAGCGCCTGCTCGACTTCACGCTGCTGGCGCAGGGCCAGCCGCCGGTGGCTCCCGCAGCGCCCACGCCGCTGACCGACGCACCGGCCGTGACGCCGCGCGTGGTGGATCTGCTCAACCAGGAAGGTCTGATCGAGACGCGCCCTGTGCCGCCAGGCGACCCGGCGCCCGCCGACCTCACGCGCGAGCCGCTGCGCTTTCCGGCCAACCGCGCCACGCGGCTGCAGAACCTGGCGCGCGGCGACGAGGGCTTTCTGCTCGCCATGGCGTATTCGACCCAGCGCGGCTATGCGCACTTGCATCCCTTCGTGGGCGAGCTGCGCCTGGGCACGGTGGCCGTGGAGATTGCACCCGAAGAGCTGGGCTTTGCCATTTCCATCGGCGACCTGGAGATCACCGAGTGCGAGATGGTCAACCAGTTCGCGGGCAGCAAGAGCACACCGCCGCAGTTCACGCGTGGCTACGGCCTGGCCTTTGGCCACAGCGAGCGCAAGGCCATGGCCATGGGCCTGGTGGACCGCGCGTTGCGCGCCGACGAGCTGGGCGAGCCCGTCGAATCGCCCGCGCAGATGCAGGAGTTCGTGCTCTCGCACAGCGACAGCCTGGAAGCTTCGGGTTTCGTGCAGCACCTGAAGCTGCCGCACTACGTGGACTTCCAGTCCGAGCTGGAGCTGGTGCGCCGCATGCGCGCCACGGCGTCGGACACCCCCCCGCCAGGAGACGACGCATGAACGCCCCCCATGAGCCCGGGCTGATGGACCTGCCCGCCGACGCCGCTGCCACCGGCGGCGACTTCAACTTCGCCTACCTGGACGAGCGCACCAAGCGCATGATCCGCCGGGCCATCCTCAAGGCCGTGGCCATCCCGGGCTACCAGGTGCCCTTCGGCTCGCGCGAGATGCCACTGCCCTACGGCTGGGGCACGGGCGGCATCCAGGTCACGGCGGCCATCATCGGGCCCGAAGACCGGCTCAAGGTCATCGACCAGGGCTCGGACGACACGGTCAACGCGGTCAACATCCGCCGCTTCTTTCAGCGCACCACGGGCGTGGCCACCACCACGCGCACGGCCGAGGCCACGCTCATCCAGACGCGCCACCGCATCCCCGAGACGCCGCTGGCCGAAGGCCAGGTGCTCGTCTACCAGGTGCCGGTGCCCGAGCCCATGCAGCGCCTGGAGCCGCGCGAGACCGAGACGCGCACCCTGCACGGCCTGGCCGAATACGGGCTCATGCACGTCAAGCTCTACGAGGACATCGCGCGCTACGGCCACATCGCCACCACCTACGACTACCCGGTGCTGGTCAACCACCGCTATGTGATGGCGCCGTCGCCCATCCCCAAGTTCGACAACCCCAAGATGCACATGAACCCCGCGCTGCAGCTCTTCGGCGCGGGCCGTGAAAAGCGCATCTACGCCGTGCCGCCCTACACGCCCGTGGAGAGCCTGGGCTTCGAGGACCACCCCTTCGAGGTGCAGCGCTGGGACTGCGGCTGCGCCCTGTGCGGCGCCACGGACAGCTTTCTCGACGAGGTCATCACCGACGACCAGGGCACGCGCATGCATGTGTGCTCTGACTCCGACTACTGCCAGGAGCGCCAGGCGTCTGCGGCTGCCGTGCCGGCCGGGGAAGGCGCATGAGCGCCGTGCTCGTGCGCGAGGCCACCGAGGCCGACCTGGACGAGGTGCTGGCCCTGTACCAGGGCATCGAGGACAGCCCCGAGCATGTGCTCACGCTCGCTGAAGCGCGGGCTGCGCTGGCGCAGTTCCGCGCTTACCCGAGCTACCGCCTGTGGGTGGCCTGCGAGAGCGCCGAACCCGGTGCCGACGTGCTCGGCACCTACAGCCTGCTGGTCATGCACAACCTGGCCCATCGGGGCGCGCCCTCGGCCATCGTCGAGGACGTGGTGGTCGCCGCTGACCGCAAGGGCCAGGGCATCGGCCGCCAGATGATGGCCCACGCCCTGCAGCAGGCGCGCGAGGCCGGCTGCTACAAGCTGGCGCTCTCGTCCCACCGCAAGCGCACCGACGCGCATGCCTTCTACGAATCCCTGGGCTTTGCGCAGCATGGCCTGAGCTTTTCCATAGAACCCTGATCGCCATGGACGCTACCCCTTCTTCTTCCCCACTGCTCAGCGTGCGCGGCATCGGCAAGCGCTATGGCCAGCGCGTGGCGCTGCAGGACGCCTCCTTCGACCTGTGGCCCGGCGAGGTGCTGGCCGTGGTCGGCGAGTCCGGCTCGGGCAAGTCCACCCTGCTCAACGCCGTGGCGGCGCGCAGTCGGCCCGATGCGGGCAGCGTGCACTTCCAGGACCGCAGCGGCGCCTTGCAGGACGTGCTGGCCATGAGCGAGGCCCAGCAGCGCCTGCTGGCGCGCACCGACTGGGGCTTCGTGCACCAGAACGCGGCCGACGGCCTGCGCATGGACGTGTCGGCCGGGGCCAATGTGGGCGAGCGCCTCATGGGCCTGGGCGAGCGCCATTACGGCCGTCTGCGCGCCGCCGCCACCGAATGGCTGCAGCGCGTGGAGATCGACGCCGGGCGCATCGACGACGCACCGCGCGCCTTCTCGGGCGGCATGCGCCAGCGCCTGCAGATCGCGCGCAACCTGGTCACCCGGCCGCGCCTGGTGTTCATGGACGAGCCGACCTCGGGCCTGGATGTTTCGGTGCAGGCGCGCCTGCTCGACCTCTTGCGCCAGCTTACGCGGCAGATGCAGCTGGCGGCCATCGTGGTCACGCACGACCTGGCCGTGGCCCGGCTGCTGGCCCATCGCATGGTGGTGATGCAGCGCGGCCGCGTGGTCGAGTCGGGCCTGACCGACCAGGTGCTCGACGACCCCCAGCACCCCTACACCCAGCTCCTCGTTTCCTCGGTACTGCAACCATGATGACGACCCCCACCAATGCACCCATCCTGGAACTCCAGGGCGTGGCCAAGCGCTTCACGCTGCACCACCAGAACGGCATCGAGCTGCCCGTGCTCGCCCAGGTGAATCTCTCCGTCGGTCCCGGCGAATGCGTGGTGCTCGATGGCCCCTCGGGCATGGGCAAGAGCACGCTGCTCAAGCTGGTCTATGCCAACTACCGCGCCAACGCGGGCCGCATCACCGTGCAGCCGGCGCACGGTCCGGCCGTGGACGTGACCCAGGCCACGCCGCGCGAGCTGGTGCAGCTGCGCCGCGACACCGTCGGCTACGTGAGCCAGTTCCTGCGCGTGATCCCCCGCGTGGGCGCGCTCGACGTGGTGGCCGAACCGCTGGCTGAAGATGCAGGTGACGACGAGGCCGCCCTGGAGGCGGCACGCGACACCGCGCGCGCCTGGCTCACCCGCCTGCGCATCCCGGAACGCCTGTGGCACCTGCCGCCCGCCACCTTCTCGGGCGGCGAGCAGCAGCGCATCAACATCGCGCGCAACATGATCAAGCCCAAGCCTCTCTTGCTGCTCGACGAGCCCACGGCCTCGCTCGACGCAGCCAACACCGATACAGTGATCGCCCTGGTCCGAGAGGCCGTGGAGCGTGGAGCTGCTCTGGTCGGCATATTCCATGATGCGCATGTGGGCGCGGCCGTGGCCACGCGCCGCGTGAATGTGGCGGACTTCCGCGGGGTGGTGGCATGAGTGCGAACGCAGTGTTCCACAACGCCCGCATGGTGCTGCCTGGCGAGGTGGTGCAGGGCTCGCTCTCGGTACAGGGCGGGCGCATAGCCGCCCTGGCATCGGGCGGCACGGCGGCGCTGCAGGGCATCGACCTGGGCGGCGACTACCTGCTGCCCGGTCTGGTCGAGGTGCACACCGACAACTTCGAGCGCCACCTCATGCCGCGCCCCAAGGTGCAGTGGGCTGCGATGCCCGCGCTGCTGGCGCACGATGCCGAGATCGCCGCGGCCGGCATCACCACCGTGCTCGACGCGCTGGGCGTGGGCGAGGCCGATGCGGAGAGCCTGCGCGGCAGCGCCTGGAACCAGGTGCTCGACACCATCGACACCTGCACCGAGCGCCATCTGCTGCGCGCCGACCACCACCTGCACGTGCGCTGCGAACTGCCGGCGCCCAACACCATCGACCTGTTCGGCCCCTTCCACGGGCACCCGCGCCTGTCGCTGATCTCGCTGATGGACCACACCCCCGGGCAGCGCCAGTGGGAGAACATCGAGCAGGCGCGCACCTACTACACCGGCAAGAAGGGCTGGAGCAGCGAGAAGTTCGAGCGCCAGGTGCAGCATGCCGCCACCCTGCAGGCGCAGTACGCCGAGCCGCACCGCGCCTACTTCGTGGACTACTGCCGCACCCATGGCATCGCCCTGGCCAGCCACGACGACACCACGGTGGCGCATGTGGAGCAGGCCCATGCCGAGGGGGCGGGCATGTCCGAGTTCCCGACCACGCTGGCGGCGGCCCAGGCGGCGCACGCGTGCGGCCTGCTCACCGTGATGGGCGGGCCCAACGTGGTGCGCGGTGGCTCGCACTCGGGCAATGTCGCGGCGTCCGACCTCGCGCGCCAGGGCCTGCTGGACATCCTCTCGTCCGACTACGTGCCGGGCAGCCTGCTCGGCGCCGTGATGCGCCTGGTGCACGACGGCATCTTCACGCTGCCCGAGGCCGTGGCCACCGTCACGCGCAACCCGGCGCGGGCCTCGGGCATGGCCGACCGCGGCGAGCTGGCAACCGGCCTGCGCGCCGACCTGGTGCAGGTGCACCTGGTGGAGCTGCCCGGCGGCGCGCAGCAGGCCGTGGTGCGCGGCGTGTGGCGCGAGGGCGTGCGGGTTCTGTGAGCTACTGACTTGCAAATTTCCCGCAACTGTCAACGCACTGTCACGCCGCGCTTCCACACTGCATTTGTATAGACGACCTGGAGCCGGCCATGCCCATTGCCCTTCGCATCGAGCAACTGAACAAGCATTTCGCCAATGGCAAGCACGCGCTGCGTGGCATCGACCTCACGGTGCATGCCGGTGAGATGGTGGCCTTGATCGGTGCCTCGGGCTCGGGCAAGTCCACCCTGCTGCGCCATGTGGCCGGCCTGGTGGTGGCCGATGGCGACAGCCACTCGCTGGTCGAGGTCGACGGCCGCTGCGTGCAGCAGGGCGGGCGCATCCACCGTGACATCCGCAAGGTGCGCTCGCAGGTGGGCTTCGTGTTCCAGCAGTTCAACCTGGTCGACCGCCTGCCCGTGATGATGAACGTGCTGGTGGGCATGCTGCACCGCACGCCCCGCTGGCGCGGCTGGCTGCGCGTGTTCCGCCCGCACGAGCGCGCCCTGGCGCTGGAGGCGCTGGCCCGCGTGGGCATTGCCGACTGCCATGCGCAGCGTGCCTCCACGCTCTCGGGCGGGCAGCAGCAGCGTGCGGCGATTGCGCGCACCCTGGTGCAGGGCGCCAAGGTGGTGCTGGCCGATGAACCCATCGCCTCGCTGGACCCCGAGTCCTCGCGCAAGGTCATGGACATCCTGGCGCGCATCAACCGCGAAGACGGCAGCACCGTCATCGTCTCGCTGCACCAGGTGGACGTGGCCATCAAATACTGCCCGCGTGTGGTCGCGCTGCACCAGGGCCGCGTGGTCTACGACGGCCCATCGGCCGATCTCACGCCCGCGCTGCTGCGTGAGCTCTATGGCGTGCAGGCCGACGAAATCCTGGGCGCGGCCTTGCCGCAGGCGCCTGCCACCGCCCCCGTGCAGCAGCCCGCCCATGGCTGGGTGCAGCCTCTGGCGCAGGCGGCCTGAGCCCTTCCCCGATCCCATCCCGCGGTTTCCGCATTCCTTCCGACCGTTCTCCCTTTCACTGGAGCCACCCATGTTCAAGAAACTGTGCGCAGCCCTGGCCCTTGGCCTGGGCCTGACGACGGGCGCCCACGCCCAGGACATCAACTTCGGCATGATCTCGACCGAGGCGACGCAGAACCTCAAGGCCGACTGGCAGCCTCTGCTGGACGACATGGCCAAGCAGACGGGCCTCAAGGTCAACGCCTTCTTCGCCTCCGACTATGCCGGCCTGATCGAAGCCATGCGCTTCAACAAGATGCAGGTCGCGTGGCTGGGCAACAAGTCGGCCATGGAAGCCGTGGACCGCGCCAACGGCGAGGTGTTCGCGCAGATGGTCAACGCCGACGGCACCCAGGGCTACTACTCGCACCTGATCGTGCACAAGGACAGCCCGCTGGCCACGCTGGACGATGTGCTCAAGAACGGCAAGTCGCTGAGATTCGGCAACGGCGACCCGAACTCCACCTCGGGCTTCCTGGTGCCCGGCTACTACGCGTTTGCGCAGAACAAGATCGACGCCAAGACCCACTTCAAGGTGGTGCGCAGCGCCAACCACGAGACCAATGCCCTGGCCGTGGCCAACAAGCAGGTCGACGTGGCCACGAACAACAGCGAGAACCTCGAAAAGATCAAGGAGCGCCAGCCCGAGAAATTCAAGGACCTGAAGATCGTCTGGACCTCGCCGCTGATCGCGCTCGACCCGCTGGTGATGCGCAAGGACCTGCCCGAGCCGCTCAAGGCCAAGATCAAGGACTTCTTCTTCAACTACGCCAAGACCGATGCGCGCGAGAAGGAGATCGTGATGAAGATCTCCAAGCTCTCGGGCTTCAAGCCCTCGACCAATGCACAGCTCATGCCCATCCGCCAGCTCGACCTGTTCGGCAAGCGCAACAAGATCGAAGGCGATACCACGCTGGCCGACGCCGACAAGAAGACCCGCCTGGCCGAGATCGACCAGCAGCTAGCTTCCCTGAAGTAAGCAACGCAGCCGGCCAGTGCCCACCATGTCTTTCGCATTGACCCCTTCGCTCGCAACCCTGGCGGGCACCACGGCGCCCAAGCGCAGCCTTGCCTGGTACCTGTCCTGGGGCATCCTGCTGCTGGTGCTGGCCGCATCGTGGAAGGGTGCCGACATGCGCCCGCTCGACCTCCTCCGCGATTCGGGCAACATGGCCCAGTACGCGTCCGAGTTCTTTCCGCCCAACTTCGGGCAGTGGCGCATCTATGTGCAGGAGATGCTGGTCACGCTGCAGATCGCGCTGTGGGGCACGGCGCTCGCGGTGCTCACGGCCATTCCGCTGGCGCTGCTGGCCTCCTCCAACATCGCGCCCTGGTGGGTCAACCAGCCGGTGCGCCGCGTGCTCGACGCCTGCCGCGCCATCAACGAGATGGTGTTCGCCATGCTCTTCGTGGTGGCCGTGGGCCTGGGGCCCTTCGCTGGCGTGCTGGCGCTGTGGATCCACACATCGGGCACGCTGGCCAAGCTGTTCTCCGAAGCCGTGGAAGCCATCGACCCTCAGCCCGTGGAGGGCATCCGCTCCACTGGCGCGAGCGCGCTGCACGAAATCATCTACGGCGTGATCCCGCAGGTGATGCCGCTGTGGATCTCTTACACGCTCTACCGCTTCGAGGCCAATGTGCGCTCGGCCTCGGTGGTGGGCATGGTGGGGGCCGGCGGCATCGGCGTGGTGCTGTGGGAGATCATCCGCGGCTTCCAGTACGCCGAGACCTGCGCGGTGATGCTCATCATCGTGGTCACCGTGAGCCTGATCGACCTGGTGTCGGCGCGCATCCGCAAGACCATGATCTAGGCCATGGCTGTGACCCTGCACGACATCGCCCTGCTGCTCGCCGAACGTGGGCAAAAGCAGTACGGCCGCGAGGCCGTGAGCCAACTCGACCACGCGCTGCAGTGCGCGCACCTGGCGGAAGAAGCGGGTGAAACCCCGGCCACCGTGGTCGCTGCCTTGCTGCACGACCTGGGCCATCTGCTCGCGCCCGCGGCCGCAGAGCACGAGGCCCGGGCGCCGCGCCAAGACGACCTGCACCAGTACGTGGCCCTGCCGTTTCTGCGCGGTGTGCTGCCCGAGGCGGTGCTCGAACCCATCCGCATGCATGTCGACGCCAAGCGCTATCTGTGCGCGGTGGATGCGGGCTACTGGGCCGCGCTCTCGCCCGCATCGCAGCACAGCCTGGAACTGCAGGGCGGTGCCTATGGCCTGGTCGAATGCGCCCGGTTCGCCGAGCAGCCTTTTGCGCAGGAGGCGATTCGCCTGCGCCGCTACGACGACCTGGCCAAGGTGCCGGGCCGGGGCACGCCGCCGTTGCCGCACTACCTGGCCATGCTGGACGCAGTGCGCCAGACCGCAGGCCCCGACTAGCGCTCGACGCGCAAGGGTGCTGACAGCTCCAGCTGGCGTTGGGCCACCCGGTCCGACAGGCGCGCGCGCACGGTGTAGCTTCCCAGGTCCTCCTCGCCATGGAAGGCTAGGGTCGCGCTGGCCGCCCCGAGCATGAACTTCTGCCCCAGCGGCGCGGCGGACCACAGCTTGGCCGAACCGGCGTTCTGCGCCTTGCCATCGGGGCCTGCGACCTCAAACTCGACGTCCACGTCGCAATGTCCCGCCGGGTCGGGCGCGCAGCCCTTGAAGATGATCACGGTGCTGGCGCTGGCACCCAGGCGTGCCCGGTCCGTGACGGGCAACCGGGGCGGGGTGGGCGATGTCTCCCAGATGTGCCGCAGCGCCTTCTCGTCTGCGGTCAGCAACAGGCGTGCCTGCAGGCCACCGGGGCTGCTTGCGCCATTCTCTGCCGCGTGGACCGGGAGGGATGTGAGTGCCGTGATGGCTGCCAGAGCGAGGCAGGCAGGGTGGTCGGTGGGCATCGTGGGTGGCCTGGTGGTGAAAGACCGCGACCCTAGATGCCCCGCAGCGAAAAGCCTGCGGGCAGGTGCCGCAGTATCGCGGCACGCTACCAGCGGGTGGCTCAGATGCTCCCGTCCCCTGGTGCCGGAAGCGCTTCAGCGGAACTCGGGGATATCCGGCACCGACCCCCACATGCAGAACGAGGTGGGGTGGAACGGGAACTGGCGCGGTGGTGCATCGGGGTCGGTGACCATGCGCACGCCGCTGGAGAACTCGTAGACCATGCCGTCCGGCCCCTCGAAGTAGAGGAACATGGCGCCCGAGGTCGGGTGTTTGCCCGGCCCGAACACCACGCGGATGCCGCGCGATTGCAGCAGGTACCAGGCGCGCATCAGGTCGTCGATCGAGGCCACTTGGTGGTTGATGTGCTGCACTCCGGCATACGCCGAGGGAAACAGCGCGATCTTGTGGTGCACCTCGTCGATGCGCAGGAGCGGCGCGGCGCCGATGCGGTCGCTGACCTTGGCGCTGAGCACCGTGGTCCAGAAGCGTTCGTCGCGCGCCGGGTCGGTGCTGCGCAGGCCCACGTGCGAGAAGCCGGTGTTGCCCGTGTCGCGTGTCGGGAAGAAACGCACGCCGCTGTGGAAGGGCGCGACGGCGAGCTCGATGGCGTTGCCGCTCGGATCGTTGAAGCCGATGAAGGCCTGCACCCGGCGCTGCTCGCATTCATCGGGCCGGCCTTCGCGCACGGCGTGGCCCAGGCGTTCGAGCTCCGCGGCGGCGGACTGCAGCTCGGCCATGGAGGAAAGCTCGAAGCCGGTCGTATGGTCGGCCGGGTCGCCGTCAAAATACACCAACGTCTGCTCGCGCGCGTCGCTGCGAAAACCCACGGCCCTGCCATGGCGCGGCGGCCCGTAGCGCTGGCCTTCGCGCAGGCCCAGGATGTCGTTGGCATAGCGGCAGGCGCCATCGAGGTCGCGCGTGCCCAGGCGCACGTAGCTGATGTCCTTGAGTGCAATCATCTTCGTTCTGTCTCCGTTGTTCTTGTGCCGGCCGCGCTGCTGCCTAGTCGAGCTTGAGCTTGGCCTCGGTGATCACGCGGCCCCACAGCTGGGTCTCGCGGCCAATGTACTCGCCGAATTCGTCGGGCTTCTGGTCGAAGCGGTTGTAGCCCAGGTTGCGGTAGCGGTCGGCGATGTCCGGCGTGGCCAGGATCTCGGTGATGTCCGCCGCAATCTTGTCGCGCAGCGGCTTGGGCGTGTTGCGTGGCGCGAACAGGCCGAACCAGGCATTGGCCACGAAGGCCTTGGCCTGCGTAGAGCCCGCCATGCCGGGAACTCCGGGGGCGAACGGCGAAGGCTGCGGCGCCGCCACGCCCACGAAACGGATGCGGCCCGATTTCTCCATGGGGCCGGCGCTGGCGATGCTGCCCAGGGCCCATTGCACTTCGCCGGTGGCGACGGCGGCGAACAGCTGCGGGATCTCCTTGTAGGGCACGTGCGTCATGCGCGTGTTGGTGGCGGCCAGCAGGCGCAGGGCGCCCAGGTGGCCTGGGCTGCCCAGGCCCCAGGAGCCGTAGGTGACACGGTCCGGTGCGGCCAGGGCAGCCTGCACGATGTCGTCGACCGATTTGAAGGGGCTGTCCTTGGCCACGGCGACGAAGAAGTCGGTCTGCAGCGTGGGGCGGATGGGGGCAAAGTCGCGCTGCGGGTCGTAGGGCAGGCGGCTGTACAGGTGCACATTGGAGGTCAGCATGGTGCTGTCCAGGTGGATCAGCTCGTGGCCGTCCGATGCCGCGCTGCGGGTTGCGTTGAAGGCCACCACGCCGTTGCCGCCGGGCTTGTTGTCCACGATGACTGGCTGGCCCCAGCGGCGCGCGAGCTGCTCGGTCACCAGGCGCAGCGACACATCGGGGCCGCTGCCGGTGGAGGCCGCCGTGGTGACCTTGACAGGCTTGGAAGGCCAGGTGTTGGCCAGCGACGGGGTGGCGTACAGCCAGGCAGCGGTGCTGCCGGCACCCAGCGCCAGCAGCTGGCGGCGGGACACGGGGGAGGAAGAGGCCTGGAAGGGGCTGGCGCCGCAAAGGGGTTTCATGGATCGGTTTCCTTGTGTGTGCGCCGGGACGTGTGAGGGCGCCTTACTTTTGTACTGGCGCGCTGCCACGCTGAACAGAGGCAACACCAGCAAAACCGATCGAAAAGCCGCCTAAATCGTGCTCTGGTCCGCGTATTTTGTGAACAGCTTCAAGAATGCTTCAGCGGCCATTGAAAATGGCCGCGCGCGGGTGCACAGCGCGACGATTTCGCGCGTCACCACGGGGTCGGTCAGCGGCACCGAGACCACGCGCTGCCCATCCACACGCGACAGGCTGTAGGCCGGCAGCACCGAGATTCCGAGGCCCGCGGCCACGAGGCCGACGGCGGTCTGGATGTTGGCCACCTCGAAAGCGGGCTTGAGCCGCAGCGTGAGTTGCCCCAGGGTCTGGTCGGCCAGCCGGCGCAGGCCGGTGTTCGACGTCAGCAGGATCAGGCTCTGGTCCGTGAGGTCGCCCCAGCTGGCCTCGCGCCGCTCGGCCAGCGGGTGGTCGGGGCTGCAGGCCAGCACCAGCGTGTCCTTGTAGAGCACCTGCGAGACCAGGTCGGTCGAGGCCAGGTCGGCGGTGCAGATGCCGAAGTCCGACTTGCCCTCGCGCACATGGGCCACGACCTGGTCCACGGGAGCGTCCACCAGGGTCACGGTGACGTTGGGGAACTGCTCGCGAAAGCGCGCAATGACCTCGGGCACCAGGCTGGCTGCCAAGAGCGGCGAGGTCACCAGCGACAGCCGTTCGCTCTTGCGGCGCTTGCTTTCCTGCAGGGTCTGCAGGCCCGAGTCGAGCGCGAAGAACACGTCGCGCACCGTGGGCAAAAACTGGCGGCCGGCCTCGGTCAGCTCGATGCGGCGCGTGGTGCGCTCGAACAGGCGCACGCCGAGCTCCTCTTCGAGCGTGCGCACGAGCATGGACAGCGCCGAGATGGTCAGGTGCATGCGCGCCGCGGCCCGGGTCATGGTGCCTTCGTGCGCGACGAGCCAGAAGGCACGCAGCTGCCGCAGGCTGAGGTTGGAGGGGTTGTCCAGCAGGTCCATGGTGCGATTGTGTCGGCAAACTTCAAAGTCTTTCAAAATTATGCGATTGCCCGGTGCGGGGGGCGTCGGTCTAATCCGACCCATGCTGAACACGGCCTTCACACCCCTTCGCCGAGAAGACACCGCCCTGCTGATGGGGCGCGGCCAGTACACGGGCGATGTGCCGGCCGAAGGCGCGCTGCATGCGGTGTTCGTGCGCTCGCCACTGGCGCACGGCCGCTTGCTGGGCGTCGATGCCCGGGCCGCAGCCCAGGCCGAGGGCGTGGTCGCTGTGCTGACCGCCGAGAACCTGGTGGACGCGCAGGGGGAACGCCGCGTCCACATGCCGCCGCCCAACCCCTTGCTGCCCGTGGCCCCGGTCACCCCCATCGAACCGCTGGCCCATGGCGAGGTGGTCTATGTGGGCCAGCCGGTGGCTCTGGTGCTGGCGCGCTCCCTGGTTGCGGCGCAGCAGGCGGCGTTGCAGGTGCAGCTGGACATCGAGCCGCTGGCCCCGGTGACGGACTTTGACGGTGCCCGGCCGGTGACACAGGTGGCACACCAGGTGGCCGGGCCGCAGGCCGCCGCTGCGGTGGCCTGCGAAGCCAGCGCCACACTCGATGTGCCGCGCGTGCTGGCTTTGTCGATGGAGCCGCGCGGCATGGTGGCGCAGTGGCATGGTGACGCGCCCGCGCGCCTCACCGTGCACCTGGGAACCCAGGCCCCGTCGCGTGCCCAGGCGGACATCGCTGCCGCGCTCGGCTGGGACGATACTGCGCGTGTGCGCGTCGTCACCGGCAACGTCGGCGGGGCCTTCGGCGCCAAGTCCTCACTGTGCCCTGAGGACCTGGCCATCGCACTGGCCGCGCGCCGCATGCAGGCCTCGGTGCGCTGGATTTCCTCGCGCTCGGATGAGTTCACCTCGGGCATGCACGGCCGGGGCGCGCGCCTCGCGGGCCGTCTGTCGGTCACGGCCGAAGGGCACTTTGCCGCCCTGCAGGCCGAGCTCCAGTTCACGCTGGGCGCCTGGCTGCCGTTCTCGGCCGTGGTGCCGCTGCGCAACACGGCGCGCATCCTGCCCGGGCCCTACCGCGTGGCGCAGCTCGATGTGCAGGGCCGTGCGGGCCTGGCGCACAGCGCGCCGGTCACCATCTACCGCGGCGCGGGCCGGCCTGAGGCCGCACTGCTCATGGAAACCCTGGTCGAGCAGGCCGCGCGTACCGTAGGCATCGACCCGGTGGAGCTGCGCCGGCGCAACCTGGTGGAGGCGGCCGACATGCCTTACACCACCCCGACCGGCGAGGTTTTCGACAGTGGTGATTACCGGCGCGCGCTGGAGATGGCCTGCGAACGCTTCGGCTATGTGGAGCAGCGTGCGCTGCAGGCGCAGCGCCGCGCCGACGGCGAGGTGGTGGGTATCGGCATGGCGCTGTATGTCGAGCCCTGCGGCGTGGGCTGGGAATCGGCGCGTGTGGACTGGCACGAAGACGGGCGCGTGACCGTGGCGACCGGATCACCGGCGCAGGGCCAGGGCCATGCCACCACCTATGCCCGCATTGCCGGCGAAGCGCTGGACATCGCTGCCGAGCGGGTCGAGGTCGTGTATGGCGACACCGCGCTGTGCCCGCCCGGGGTCGGTGCGCTCGCCAGCCGCAGCACGGCCCTCGCGGGCGGCGCCATCGTGCAGGCCTGCCGGGAGCTGCAGGCACGGCGCGCGGCGGGCGAAGCGCTGCCGCTCTCGGCCAGCACGCGCTTCACGGGCGGCGAGGCCTGGAGCTATGGCTGCGTGATCGCGCGCATGGCCGTGGACCGTGACACCGGCCGCCCCGGCATTGAGCAGATCACCTGGGCCGACGACGCCGGCCACATCGTCCATCCCGAGCTCGCCAAGGGCCAACTCGTCGGCGGCCTGGCGCAGGGCCTGGGCCAGGCCCTGCTGGAGCGCCTGGTCTACGACGGCGCGGGCCAGCTCGTGACCGGATCCCTCATGGACTATGCCGCGCCGCGCGCCGACGACATGCCGGCCGCCATCGACATCGCGAGCTTTGCCACGCCCAGCCCGCACAACCTGCTGGGTGCCAAAGGCGTGGGCGAGGCCGGCTGTATCGGCGTGCCGGCCGCGCTGATGAATGCGGCACGCGATGCGCTGGCGCCGCTGGGCGAATGCGCGCTGCAGTTCCCCCTCACCTCCGAACAGTTCTGGCGCGCGATGAGCGGCCGGAGCCTCTGAACCTCCATGTCTTGAAAGGAAAACACCATGGATTACAAGAAGTCTGAAGCCAAGGAATACGCCCGCGAGCACTTCACCGGCGTCTGGGCCGCCAACCTCACGCCCTTCGACGAGGCGCTGCGCATCGACGAGAAGGCCCTGCGCCAGAACATGGACCACTGGATCCGCGACCTGAACCTGGGCGGCCTGTTCATCGCCGGCAAGCAGGCCGAGTTCTTCGCCATGTCGATCGAGGAGCGCAAGCGCCTGATCACCCTGTCGGTGGAGGCCGCGCAGGCCGCGGGCAACCGCGGCGGCATCGGCCGCTGCGGCATCATCACCTCGTGCTCGGACACCAACCTCGATGTGGTGCTGGACCTGGCGCGCCATTCGGCGAACGCCGGTGCCGACTACGTGATCGTGCACAGCCCGGTGCTGCACTTCGGTGCCGACACCGAAGAGACCATCTACGAGTACTACCGTTACCTGTCGGAGCAGCTCGACATCGGCATCGCCATGTGGAACCACCCCGACTGCGGCTACACCATGAGCCCGGAGCTGTGCAACCGCATCGCCGACCTGCCCAACATCGTGGCCATCAAGTACAGCGCCGACCGCGCGCGCTACAAGCGCCTGACCGAGCTGGCTGGCCACAAGATCCAGGTGAGCAACCCGTCCGAGGAGGACTGGCTGGAGAACATCATCGAGCTCAACTGGAAGCTCTACCTGTGCTCCACGCCGCCCTTCCTGCTGCAGACCAAGGTCGACCAGCGCATGAACGAATACACCCGCCTGGCCTTTGCCGGCCAGCATGCCGAGGCACGCAAGGTGCGCGACAGCCTGGAGCCCGTGCGCGCCGCCTTCCGCGCCAGCAAGCCCGCCGGCAAGCCGCAGGCCCATGGCAAGGCCTGGCAGGAGCTGCTGGGCCAGCATGGCGGCCCCGTGCGCCGCCCGCTGCTCAACATGACCGAAGCCGAACTGGCCGCCACGCGCGAAGCCTTTGCAGGTTGCGGCCTGCGCCTGGCCTGAGGCCAGCAGCCGCATGAACCAGTGCATGCCGATCCGGTTGCAGGTCAATGGCAGCGCCTGCAGTGTGCAGGTGGAAGCCAACATGCTGCTGGTGGACTGCCTGCGTGGCCCCCTGGGCCTGCGCGGCACCCACCAGGGTTGCGACACGGCCCAGTGCGGCGCCTGCACCGTGCAGGTGGATGGCCGCGCCGTGAAGTCCTGCAATGTGCTGGCCCTGCAGGTGCAGGGCCGTGCCGTGCGCACGGTCGAAGGCCTGGCGCAGGCGCCGGACCGGCTGCATCCCATGCAGCAGGCGTTCAGCCGGCACCATGCGCTGCAGTGTGGCTTTTGCACGCCGGGCTTTCTGATGCGCGCGGTGGCCCTGGCCGGTGAACCCGAGGCCGCCGAGGCGTCCATCGACCCGCACTGGGTGCGCCATGCCCTGGGCGGCAACCTGTGCCGCTGCACGGGCTACGAGGGCATCGTGAAGGCAGTCTGTGAAGGCCTGGCCGCGATGCGCGGGACGGAGTGGGCATGAACACGCTGGATTTTCAACGGCCCGCCTCGCTGGCCGAGGCACTGGCGCTGATGGCCCCCGCGCAGGCAAGCGGCCGCAGCTGGCTGGCCGGCGGCCAGTCGCTGCTGGCTGCGATGAAGCTGGGCATGGCCACGCCGTCGGTGCTGGTCGACCTGCAGGATGTGCCGGGCCTGCGCGACATCCGCGTGGAAAGCGGGCCGGACGGTGCACAAACGCTCTGGATCGGCGCCATGGCCACGCATGGCAGCGTGGCGGCCAGCCCTACGGTGCGCGGCTTCGCGCCGGGCCTGGCGGCCCTGGCCGGCGGCATTGCCGATGCGCAGGTGCGTGCCATGGGCACCCTCGGCGGCTCGCTGGCCCACAACGACCCGGCGGCCTGCTGGCCCACCGGGGTGTTGGCCGCAGGCGCCACCATCGTCACCGCGCGGCGTGAGATCGCAGCCGACGATTACTTCCAGGGCCTGTACAGCACGGCGCTGGAACCGGGCGAGCTGATCGTGGGTGTGCGCTTCCCCCGGCTGCAGGGGCTGCACTACCTCAAGTTCGAGCAGCCGGCATCGCGTTTTGCGCTCGTGGGCGTGGCCGTGGCCCACACCGGGCCTGGGCCGGTGCGGGTGGCCGTGACCGGACTGGGCATGGGCATCACACGCTGGCCCGCGGCAGAGCAGGCACTGCACGGTCGTCTCAGCCTGCCTGCCCTGTCGACCGTGGCAGCCGATGGTCTCACGGCGCTGGGCGACCTGCATGCCTCGGCCGACTACCGCTGCCATCTGGCCGGGGTGCTGGTACGGCGCTGCGTGGCGGCCCTCACGGGCGAGGCGCTGCCACGGCATGCGCCGTTGGCGCCATCCGCCGCGGGGGCACCCGCAGCACCCGGCGCCGAGGAGGTTCCGAAGGACGGCTTCGGTGGTCGCCAGCTGCTGGCGGCATCGCCCGAGCGTGTCTGGCAGGCCATTCTCGACCCGCAGAATCTGCAGGCCAGCATCCCGGGCTGCGAGACCCTGGCCCAGCGCAGCGCCAGCGAGTACGAGGCCACGGTCAAGGTCGGCCTGGGGCCCCTGTCCGTGCGCTTCCAGAGCGATGTCACGCTGCGCGACCTGCAGCCCCCCCGGTCGCTGACCATGGTCTTCGTGGGCCAGGCCGGTGCGCTGGGCAGCGGCCAGGGCACGGCGCGGGTGCGCTTCGAGCCCACGGCCGATGGCGGCACGGTGCTGCACTGGTGGGTGCAGGTGCAGCTCAGCGGGCGCCTGGCGCAGTTCGGCAACCGCCTGGTCGAAGCCAGCTCGCGCAAACTCAGCGAAGAGTTCTTCGAGCGCTTTGGCCGGGTGCTGGGCGTGCCCGCCGGCCAGTTGCCTCCCCCCCTTTCTCCGTGGCGCAGGCTGCAAGGCCTGCTCGCGCGGTGGTTTTCTGTGTTCCGAAAGTGAGTGTCTCCATGCCTTACCAACCGGCCGATGTGGCCTACGACCATTACAGCAAGCCCCTGAACTTCCAGCAGTGGCTCGATGCCCACAGCGCGCGCCTGCAGCCGCCCGTGGGCAACCAGCAGATCTGGAAGAACGCCGACCTGGTCTGTACCGTGGTGGGCGGCCCCAACGAGCGCACCGACTTCCATGACGACCCGTACGAGGAGTACTTCCACCAGTTCAAGGGCAATGCCTCGCTGCTGATCGCCGACCGCGGCAAGTTCGAGCGCGTGCACCTGCGCGAGGGCGATATCTTCCTCTTGCCCGCGCATGTGCGCCATTCGCCCCAGCGGCCCGAGCCGGGCAGCCTCTGCACGGTGGTGGAACGCAACCGGCCCGTGGGCTCCATCGACGCCTTCGAGTGGTACTGCGCCGCCTGCGGCGGCCTGGTGGTGCGCAGCGAGCTGCAGCTCACCAGCATCGTCGAAGACCTGCCGCGCACCTACACCGCGTTCTACGATTCGGCACCGGCCGAGCGCACCTGCGCCCACTGTGGCGAGGTGCACCCGGGCCGCGACTGGCGCAGCTGGCATGCGCGCTGTGCCGAGCATTTTCCGAACACGGCGGCTGCGGCATGACGCGGGTCCAGGCACCGCTCACGCTTGCCGTGGTCGGCTTCGGCGCCATCGGCGAGGCCCTGGCGCGCGCGCTGTTGGGTGACGACCGTGTGCGGCTGGCCCAGGTCGTGGTGTCCCCGGCCTCCCTCGATGCGGCCCAGGCGGCCTGCGCGGCCCTTGCGCTGGATGTGCGCGTGGCCAGCACGCTGGACCTCGGGCCGGGGCAGCGCCCCGATCTAGTGGTCGAGTGCGCGGGCCATGCGGCGGTGCTGGCCCATGTGCTGCCGGCGCTGCGGGCGGGCATTCCCTGCGCCATGGCCTCGGTCGGAGCCTTGCACGATGCGGAGCTGTTCGCGCAATTGGAGGCTGCCGCGCAGGAGGGGGGGGCCCGGCTGCAACTGGTGTCCGGCGCCATCGGCGCCATCGATGCCCTGGCCGCGGCGCGCTTTGGCGGGCTCGACGAGGTGACCTATGTGGGGCGCAAGCCGCCGCTGAGCTGGACCGGCACGCCGGCCGAGCAGGCCTTCGACCTCGCCCGCCTGGCATCGCCCCAGGTGATCTTTCGCGGAAGCGCGCGCGAGGCCGCCCGGCAGTTCCCCAAGAATGCCAATGTGGCGGCCACGGTCTCGCTGGCGGGGCTGGGGCTGGACCGCACCCAGGTGGAGCTGGTCGCCGACCCGGGCGTCACCCGCAATGTGCACGCCGTGATCGCGCGCGGCGCCTTCGGTCGATTGGAGCTGCAGATGGAGAACCTGCCGCTGGCCGCCAACCCCAAGACCTCGGCCCTCACCGTCTACAGCCTGGTGCGCGCCGTGCGCAATGCCGCAGTGGGCATCGCCATCTGACATCTCAGTGGTTCATCGCGGCGCATGAAACTGGCGCGGCCAAGGCCAGTGCTCCCGCGCAAGGGCCGCCCCGCCGCGCTGGGAGCGTCCCCCTCCCAGATTGCGAAGCAATATGAGAGAGGGGCTGAGGGCCGCGGCTCCAAGCCTGCCTGCGCAGGCTTGGACGTGCCCGAAGAGCCGCCGCCTCTGGCGGTGGCACCGAGGCGCGAAGCGACTCAGGGGGTGCTTTTGTCATTCATCCAGTTGAGGTCCAAGGGGCGGTCCTCGAACTCGGTGTTCAGCACCACCGTGCTGGTGGTGCGGGCCACGCCGGCAATCGCCTTGATTTCGTAGATCACGTCTTCCAGCGCACGCGCATGCGTGGTGCGGATCTTGGCCAGAAAGTCGTACTCGCCGGCCACGCTGTGCAGTTCTTCCACCTGGGGCATGGCGCGCAGGCGCGGCGCCACATCGCGGCAGTGGATGCCGCCATCGTTGCGGATGGCGACGAAGGCCGTGAAGTTCAGCCCCACGCGCTCGTGGTCCACGCTGATCGAAAAGCGGCGGATCACGCCCTTGTCCAGCATCTTCTTCACCCGCTCATGCACCGCGGCCGTCGACAGGCCCACTTCGGCCCCGACGTCGGCGTAGGAACGTCGGCCATCGGTGCCCAAGGCAGAAATAATTCTGGCGTCTATCTCATCTGTCTGAATATTTGCTTGCATAAGCGCATGAATTTGGTAAAAATTCCGAAATCCCTGTGATTTCCATAAATTTTCCGGTCAGGTGAAGAATATGCCGACATTTTTCAATGCGCAAGCAGGCAACCGCCGCGTGTGGGCTATCGCCATCGCCCTGCTGCTGGTGTACATCGTCTGGGGCACCACCTATTTCGCCATCGGTATCGCGGTGCAGACCATGCCGCCGCTGCTGATGAACGCCATCCGCTTCCTCTGTGCCGGGGCCATCATGCTGGCAGTGGCGCTGTGGCAGGGCCACGCCCTGCCCACGGCCACGCAGTGGCGCAACTCGGCCGTGGTGGGCGGGTGCATGGTGTTCCTGGCCATGAACCTCATGGGCTTTGCGCAGAAGATGGGCATTGGCTCGGGCCTCATGGCCACGGTGGTCACCACCATGCCGATGTGGCTGGCCCTGTGGTCGCGCTGGGGCGGTGAGCGTGTGCCCGTGACCAGCTGGATCGGCCTGGCCCTGGGCGTGGTGGGCGCGCTGCTGCTGGCGCTGGAAGGGGATTTCTCGGCCACCTGGCTGGGCGCTCTGCTGGCCTTTGGCGCGCCGCTGTGCTGGAGCATCGGCTCCTACGCCTCGCGCAGGCTTTCGCTGCCGGCACCGGCCATGGCCTCGGCCGCGCAGTGGTTCACGGGCGGGGCCATGGGCCTGGTGGTGGCGCTGTGCTTCGAGCCGGTGAGTGCCCTGGGCCAGGTCAGTGCCAGGTCCTGGGCGGCCTGGGTGTACCTGCTGTTCTTCGGCACGCTGGTGGCGCTCAATGCCTACCTGTGGCTGCTGCAGAACACCTCGGCCGCGCTGGCCGGCAGCTACTCGTTCGTGAACCCGGCCGTGGCCCTGTTCGTGGGCGTGGCACTCGGCGGCGAGCTGCTCACGGGCTGGGTCTACGCTGCGCTGCCCTTGATCGGTGCGGCGCTGGTGTTCATTCTGTATGGCAAAGCCCTTTCCGCACTCTGGGCGCGCCGTGGGGCACCGGTGCCCCCGGGTGGCGCGCCGGTGCGCTGAGGGCCCGTACCGGGTCAGGGGGCGGCGGTGATGACCTCGATGTGGGTGAGGTTCGAAACCGATCGGCTTTGCTTCACCTCGCCGGGCACGATGAGGCGGGCCACCCCGTTGGGACCCAGGCCTTCGCCGTTGGCGGCGTAGGCCACCAGCGCGGCCTTGTTGCCAAAGCCCGGGTCGATCTCGCCCAGTGACACCAGGGCCTTGTAGCCATCGCTGCCCGTGGCCACGGCCACCATGGCCAGCGTGGGGTTCTTGGCGCTGGCATCCGTCTTCAGACCGGTGGTGCTGCTCAACAGCGTCCACAGGTTCACGCCCGTGTAGGTGGTGCCCGCCACCGTGACGGTGCTGGCCGGCAGGGCCTGCAGCGTGGCCAGGTCAAAGCTGGCCGGCTTGGTCACGGCGCCCGACACCGCGAAGCCGTTGGACACACCGCCTCCCGTGCCCGCGGCCGTGGAACCCGATGTCCGTACCTCCAGCCGCACGAGGTTGGAGACATAGCGCCCGCCCTTCACGTCGCCGGGCGCCGTCACGCGGAACGGGCCGTCGGCGCTGGCCAGCGGGCCCGAGCTGCCGTTCTGCGTCTCGGCATAGGCGAGCACGCTGGCCTTGTTGCCGTACTCGGGGTTGATCTCGCCCAGGCCGAAGGCCACGCGGTAGCCATCGCTGCCCGTGGCCAGCACATAGCGGTTCAGGCCATCGTTCTTCTTGGTGGCATCGAGGGTGATGCCGGCGTCGTTCAGCACCGACCACAGCGTGGCGCCCGTGTAGGTGCGCGACTGGGTTCCGCTGCCGCTCGTGAACGTGACCGATTGCGTGACGGCCGGCTGGCGCTGCAGTGCGGCGGTGTCGTAATTGCCGGGCCTGTCGACCGCCCCCTGGACGCGGATGGATGCTCCCTCGTCGCTGCCGCCGCAGGCCGCCAGGGCCAGCAGCAGGGTGGTAGCCAGGCCGACGGCCAGGCATCGGTGGGGACGTGGTGTTCTGGATTGCATGCGTTCTCCTCCATGTTGGTTCGCTATTCCATTTTGTCATAGCGATTTCATGGAGGTGCCAAGTGACTGCAAGGGAAATCGATAGACTGCTTCCCGCCAGCCGCCAAATCGACGCGGCATGTGCGAGGGCCGCTGCTGACAGTCGCGTGCTACCTGAGATGCCTGCAACTGGCGCGGCCAAGGCCAGGGCCCTCGCGCAAGGGCCGCCCCGCCGCGCTGAGGGCGTCCCCCTGGGGGGAAGGCGCGAAGCGACTCAGGGGGGCTTCCTATCCAGCGTCGGGGATGACGGCGGTGGCTTCGATCTCGATCCTGGCGCGCTCTTCCATCAGGCCGGCCACCTGCACGCAGGCCATGGCCGGGAAGTGCTTGCCCAGCACCTCGCGGTAGACCACGCCCAGTTCCTTCAGGCGGGCGTTGTATTCGTTGCGGTCCACCACGTACCAGGTCAGGCGCACCAGGTGCTCGGGGCCGGCACCGCCGGCTTCGAGCACGGCGCGCACGTTGAGCAGGGTCTGGCGCGTCTGGGCGATGAAGTCATCGCTCTCGAACTGCTGCTGTGCATTCCAGCCGATCTGGCCGCCGGTGAAGATCATGGTGCCGCGTGCGGCCACGCCGTTGGCGTAGCCTTTGGGGGTGACCCAGCCGGCCGGTTGCAAGGTGGTGTTCATGGTGTGTTCGTCGTGGAGTGGGTGGCCGCTGCTGCCGCTTCGCGCTGGCGCAGCCGAAAGCGCTGGAGTTTGCCCGTTTCGGTGCGCGGCAGGGCGGTGGCGAACTCGACCAGGCGTGGGTATTTGAAGGGCGCGATGGTGGCCTTCACATGGTCCTGCAGGTTCTTGGCCATGGCGGCATCGCCGGTGTGGCCGGGCTTGAGCACGCAGAAGGCCTTGACCACCATGCCGCGCTCCTCGTCGGGCACGCCGATCACGGCGCACTCGGCCACGGCCGGGTGGCGCAGCAGGGCGTCTTCGACCTCGGGGCCGCCCACGTTGTAGCCGGCGGTGATGATCATGTCGTCGTCGCGCGCCTGGTAGAAGAAATAGCCGTCCGCATCCTGCACGAAGGCATCGCCCGGGTAGTTCCAGCCGTCCTTCACGTACTTGGCCTGGCGCGGGTCATCGAGGTAGCGGCAGCCCGTGGGGCCGATCACGGCGAGCTTGCCCACCGTGCCGCGCGGCAGCTCCTGGCCCTGGTCGTCCACCACCCGGGCCTCGTAGCCGGGCACCACCTTGCCGATGGCGCCGGGGCGGCTTTCGCCGCCCGCGGCCGAGATGAAGATGTGGAACATCTCGGTGGCGCCGATGCCATCGGTCATGTCGATGCCCGTGGCCTCCTTCCACAGCTGGCGCGTGGCGTCGGGCAGGGCCTCGCCCGCGCTCACGCTGGTGCGCAGCGTGGGCAGGCCGAGCTGGCGCGCGAACGGTGCCATCTGGCGGTAGAAGGTGGGCGCGGTGTAGCAGATGGTCACGCCGGCCTCGCGCATCAGGCGCACCATGGTCTCGGGCGTGTAGGGCTGGTCGGGGAAGTAGATGCTGGCGCCGGCCCACATCGGGAACACCAGCAGCCCGCCCAGGCCAAAGGTGAAGGCCAGCGGTGGCGAGCCCGCCACGATGTCCTCGGGCCGGGCGCGCAGCACATGGCGTGGCCAGGCCTCGCAGGCGGCCAGCACGTCGCGGTGCGCATGCACGGCGGCCTTGGGGGCCCCCGTGGTGCCCGAGGTGAAGGCCATCAGCGCCACGTCGTCCGCCGACGTGGGGCAGGCAGGCTGCGTGCCTGCCATGGCCTGCGCGCGCACCAGCAGGTCGGCGGCATCGGGCGCCGTGTGAAAGGGAACGATGGTGGCGAGCACCGGGTGCTCCGCCTGTGCGGTCTGCAGCTCGGCCAGCAGGCGACCGTCGCACAGCGCCAGCACGGGCTGGGCGCGCTCGATGATGCTGCCCAGCTCCACCGCGCGCAGCAGCGGCATGGTGGCCACGGCCACGAGGCCGGCATGCACCACGCCCAGCCAGGCCAGCGCCATCTCCACCGTGTTGCCGCCGCGCAGCAGCACGCGGTTGCCGGGTACCAGGCCGTGTTCTTTCGTGAGCAGCTCGGCGATGCGCGCGGCCTCGGTGTGGGCCTCACGGTAGCTGTAGGTGCGCTGCGGACCGCGCAGCAGCGGGCGGTCGCCATGGCCGGCGCGTTCGGCCTGGTCGAACAGGGCCTGCACCAGGTTGGTCTGTTCAGGGATTTGCAGCTCTGGCGTGTCGTAGCGCAGCGTGGGCAGGGCCGGCGCCGGCGGCAGGCGGTCGTGCACGAAATGGTCGGGTTGGGCGCTGGGGTGGGCCATGGTGGCGCTCCTTCCTGGGTCAGGGGGTCTGCAGGGCGGCTTTGCCGATGATGAGTTGCTGCACCTCGGTCGCGCCTTCGTAGATGCGCAGCGAGCGGATGTCGCGGTACAGGCTCTCGACCTTGCTGCCCACTTCCACGCCACGACCGCCGTGCAGCTGCAGCGCCATGTCGATCACGCGTTGGGCGTTCTCGGTGGCGGTCATCTTGGCCATGGCCGCCTCGGCGGTCACGCGGGTGCCGCCGCGCTTCTCGCCCTCGTCGCGCAGCCAGGCGGCGCGGTAGGTGAGCAGGGCGGCGCTGTCCACCAGCGCGGCCATTTCGCCGATGCGCGCCTGCGTGAGCTGGAAGTCGGCCAGCGACTGGCCGAACATGCGGCGCTGGCGCGCATGGTGCACGGCCTCGGCCAGGGCGCGGCGGGCCATGCCCAGGGCGGCTGCGGCCACCGAGGCGCGGAAGATGTCCAGCGTGCGCATGGCCAGCTTGAAGCCCCCGTTCAGCTCGCCCAGCAGCGCCGAGCTTGGCACCTCGCAGCCCGTGAAGGCCAGCGTGGCCAGCGGGTGCGGCGCCATCACATGGATGTGGCGCGAGGTATCAAGCCCTTTCGCGGTGGCATCGACGATGAAGGCGCTGATGCCGCGCGTGCCGCCGTCCGGCTCGGTCTTGGCGAACACGCAGTAGAAGTCGGCGATCCCGCCGTTGCTGATCCAGGTCTTGCTGCCGTCGAGGGTGTAGGCGCCGCCAGCAGCGGGCAGCGCCGTGGTGCGCATGGCGCCCACGTCCGAGCCGGCCTCGGGCTCACTCAGCGCGAAGGCCGCGATCAGCTGGCCGCTGGCCACGCCTTGCAGGTAGTGGGCCTGCTGCGCGGGGCTGCCGGCCAGGGTGATGGCGCCGCTGCCCAAGCCCTGCATGGCAAAGGCGAAGTCGGCCAGCGGCGAGTGGTAGGCCAAGGTCTCGCGCAGCAGCACCAGCGCGCGCGAATCGAGGGCGGGCAGGGCGCCGCCATGCGCGGCGGGCACGCAGTAGCGCAGCCAGCCGTCTGCTCCGAGGCGGCGCACCCATTCGCGGCAGGCGGCGCGGTCATCGGTTTCGTCCACGTCCTGGGCGGCGGCCCAGGGCACCAGGCCGCGCGCCAGGGTTCGGTGCGCGTCGTCGAAGAAGGGCAGATCCAGGTGGGCCGTGGAGGGCGGGCAGGGCGCCGGTGGGGTGGCGATGTGCATGGTGTCAGTCCCCCTGGAACACAGGCTTTTGCCTGGCCGCGAAGGCCTCGTAGGCGCGGCGGAAGTCCTGCGTCTGCATGCAGATGGCCTGGGCCTGGGCTTCGGCCTCGATGGCCTGGTCGATGGTCATGGCCCATTCCTGGCTGAGCATGGTCTTGGTCATGCCGTGCGCGAAGGTGGGGCCGCTGGCCAGGGCACGTGCGGTTTCCTGCACCTGGGCCAGCAGGTCGGCGGGCTCGTACAGGTCGTTGAAGAAGCCCCAGGCCAGGCCTTCCTGGGCCGTCATGGAGCGGCCGGTGAACAGCAGCTCCGAGGCACGGCCCTGGCCGATGAGGCGCGGCAGCAGCGCGCAGGCGCCCATGTCGGCGCCGGCCAGGCCCACGCGGGTGAACAGAAAGGCCGTCTTGGCCGCGGCCGTGCCGTAGCGCATGTCGCAGGCCAGCGCCATCATGGCACCGGCGCCCGCGCAGATGCCGTCGATGGCGCCCAGGATGGGCTGCGGACAGGCGCGCATGGCCTTGACCAGGTCGCCCGTCATGCGCGTGAACTCCAGCAGCTCGGGCATGCTCATGCCGGTCAGTGGGCCGATGATCTCGTGCACATCGCCGCCCGAGCAGAAGTTGCCGCCCGCGCCCGTGACCACCACGCACTTCACATCGGTGGCAAAGCGCAGGGCGTTGAAGAAGTCGCGCAGCTCTGCATAGCTCTGGAAGGTCAGCGGGTTCTTGCGCTCGGGCCGGTTCAGCGTGACGGTGCCCACGCCATCGGCAAAGCTCCAGGCGAAGTGCTGCGCCGTGTACGGGGCCTTGGGTTCGAACTGCGCGCGCATGGGGTTGCCGGCGCCGATGTTGTGCTTCATGGTTCTGTCTCCACGGGGTTTTTGAGGGTGTGTTCCTTGACCTTGCCCAGCAGCCGGTGCAAGGTGGCGATGTCGCGCTCGCCCAAAGCGGCGAAGGCCTCGACGATCCACTCTTCGTGCTGGCGGGCCATTTCGTTGAACTGGGCGCGGCCTTGCTCGGTCAGGCGCACGCAGTAGGCGCGGCGGTCGCCTTCGACCTCCACGCGCTCCACCAGGCCTTCGGCCACGAGCTGGTCGGTGATGCCGGTGACGTTGCCGCTCGTGACCATCATGCGGCGCGAGAGGTCCTTCATCTTCAGGCCTTCGGGCGAGCGTTCGAGTTGCGCCATCAGGTCAAAGCGCGGCAGCGTGGTGTCGAAGCGCTCGCGCAGGCCGGCGCGCACCTGCTTTTCGATCAGCTGCGTGCAGGTCAGCATGCGCAGCCACAGGCGCAGGGCCTCGGGGTGCTCGCTGGGCGCGGCGCCGTGCAGTCGGGCTTCCAGGTCCATGGCTCAGCCCTCTTCCTCGCTGGCGCCGCGCTTGTGCTGGGCCTCCAGTGCGGCCTGCATCTGCTTTTGCTTGCCGATCTCGCGCTGCATCTGGTCGCGCCCGCTCCAGTACTGCACGGGCCAGTCGGTGTGGGCGGCGGCCACGGGGCTCAGCTGGGCTGCGGCATGCAGTGTCCAGGCCGGGTCGGCCAGGTGGGGGCGGGCAATGGCGCAGAGGTCGGCACGGCCCGCGGCGATGATGCTGTTGGCGTGATCGGCCTCGCTGATCGCGCCCACGGCCATGGTGGCGATGCCCACCTCGTTGCGGATGCGGTCGGCAAACGGCGTCTGGTACATGCGGCCGTAGACGGGTTTGGCGGCGCGCGTGGTCTGGCCCGAAGACACGTCGATCAGGTCGCAGCCCGCGGCCTTGAACAGGCGCGCGATCTCGATGGCATCGTCGGGCGTGGTGCCGCCGGGCGCCCAGTCGTGCGCTGAGATGCGCACGCTCATGGGCTTGTCGACCGGCCACACGGCGCGCAGCGCGGCAAACACCTCCAGCGGGTAGCGGCAGCGGTTGGCCAGGCTGCCGCCGTACCCGTCGGTGCGCTGGTTGGTGATGGGGCTGATGAAACTGGCCAGCAGGTAGCCGTGGGCGCAGTGCAGTTCCAGCCAGTCGAAGCCGCAGGCGGCGGCGCGGCGCGCGCTCTCGGTGAAGGCGGCGGTCATGGCATCCATGTCCGCGCGGCTCAGGGCCGCGGGCGTCTGGTTCTGCTCGCCATAGGCCAGCGGGCTCGCAGCCAGCAGGGGCCAGTTGCCTGCCTCCAGCGGTTCGTCCGTGCCCTCCCAGCCCACGCGGGTCGAGCCCTTGGGCCCGCTGTGGCCCAGCTGCATGCCGATCTTGGCGCTGCTGCTGGCGTGCACGAATTGCACGATGCGCGTGAAGGCGGCCTGCTGCGCATCGTTCCACAGCCCCGTGCAGCCGGGGGTGATGCGGCCTTCGGGCGTGGGGCTGGTCATCTCCACCATCACCATGGCCGCGCCGCCCAGCGCGCGCGCGCCCAGGTGCACCAGCAGAAAGTCCTGCGGCACGCCGTCGACCGCGCTGTAGGTGGCCATGGGCGAGACGACGATGCGGTTCTTGAGCGTGAGGCCGCGCACGGTGAACGGCGTGAGCATGGGCGGCACAGCGGCCTTGCCGCCCGCCAGCCAGCTTTCGTAGCCTTCGAGCCACTGCGCATCGCGCAGGCGCAGGTTCTCGTGGCTGATGCGCTGGCTGCGCGTGAGCAGCGAGTACGCGAACTGCTCGATCTGCATGCCCGTGTAGCGCGTCACGTTCTCGAACCATTCGGTGGAGTTGCGCGCCGCGTTCTGGATCTTCAGCACCTCGACGCTGCGGCGCGCCTCGTAGTGCGTGAGCACTTCATCGATGGGCAGGCCCGTGGCGAACTCGTTGGCCAGGTCGATAGCGTCTTCGAGCGCGAGTTTGGTGCCGCTGCCAATGGAAAAATGCGCGGTGTGCGCCGCATCGCCCATGAGCACGATGGGCACCGGCTTGCCGCCAATGGCTTCGCGGTGCACCCAGGTGTTGCAGATCACGCGCGGAAAGCGGATCCAGTTGGCCGAACCGCGCAGGTGGGTGGCGTTGCTGATCAGGGCATTGCCGTCGAGGTATTTGGCGAACAGGCGCTCGCAGAAGGCGATGGCCTCGGGCTGCTCCATCTGGTCCAGGCCATGGGCCTTCCACACCGCCTCGGGCGTCTCCACAATGAAGGTGGAGGTGTCGGCGTCGAACTGGTAGGCATGGGCCTGGAACCAGCCGTGCTCGGTCTGTTCGAAAGCAAAAGTAAAAGCGTCAAACTTCTTGTGCGTGCCCAGCCAGACAAAGCGGCACTGGCGCAGGTCGATGTCAGGCTGGTAGGTGGCGGCGTAGCGGGTGCGGATGCGGCTGTTCAGGCCATCGCTGGCGATCACCAGGTCGGCGTTGTACTTGGCCGCGGCCTCCTGGTCGTCCTGCACCTCGGTCTCGAACACCAGCTCCACGCCCACGGCGAGGCAGCGGTCCTGCAGGATGTTGAGCAGGCGCTTGCGGCCGATGCCGCAGAAGCCATGCCCGCCCGAGCGCACGCTCTGGCCCTTGAAGAACACCTCGATGTCGTCCCAATGGTTGAAGGCATCGCCGATCAGCCCGGCCGTGGCGCCATCCGCCGCCTGCAGGTTGGCCAGTGTCTGGTCCGACAGCACCACGCCCCAGCCGAAGGTGTCAAACGGGCGGTTGCGCTCCAGCACCGTCACACGGTGCGCCGGGTTCTGCTGCTTCATGAGCAGAGCGAAATACAGACCTGCGGGGCCGCCGCCAATGCAAAGTATGTTCATGGAAAAATAGTTTAGACCTAAACAAATTGCTGTCAATGGGGCCATCCCCAGATGGCTTCGGCGCAGGGATCGCGCCCAGCAGGGGGCGGTGCGCGCACACTGTGGGTCTGGTCTGACCGGCGGGAGGTGCAACTGCCTGCAGCGCGTGGGGTGTTTGCCGCACAGGGTGGGGCAGCGCTGGGCGTTAAGGTGCTGTGTAGCTACCGGTTGGATGGGGGTACCCGGAGCGGCACCCTGCGCGGCGCACAATCGGATGGCCCGTTCACGCGCGACTCCATGTACAAAGAGAACATTGCCACTTGAGAGGACCTCTGCACACCATGCTTTACAAATTCAAGTCCAAGGCCGCGGCCGATCTGATCATGCTTGAACCCCAGGGCCGCCAGATCCTGGAGATCATCGGCAAGACCCCGGGCGGCAGCGGCATCGTGACCGCGGCGCAGATTCCCGGGGCCATCGCGGCCCTGGAGGCCGCAGTCAAGGCCAGCGAAGCCCAGCCCCCCGCGCCGGAGGGCAAGGAAGGGGACGAGGACGAGGAGCAGGGCGGCCGCGCAGACACCGTGAAGCTGCGCCAACGCGCGGCGCCTTTCATCGAGATGCTGCGCAAGAGCGCAGCCGAGCAGGCGGATGTGGTCTGGGGAGTGTGACCATGGCGTGCGCGCGAACCGGGGCCGCCTGTGGACAAGATTGACCTGAAGAAGACGGACCTCAAGCACCTGTACCAGCCCTCGGCCCGCAGCGTGGTGGAGGTCGAGGTCCCCGCCTTGCGCTTCCTGATGGTCGATGGACAGGGGGATCCGACTGGCTCGGAGCCTTATGCGCAGGCGGTGGAGGCCTTGTTCGCCGTCTCCTACACGGCGAAGTTCATGGTCAAGAAGGGCCCTGAAGCCATTGACTATGCAGTGATGCCGCTGGAAGGCCTGTGGTGGGCCGACGACATGGCGGCCTTTGTCGCCAATGACCGTGCCCAGTGGCAGTGGACGATGATGGTCATGCAGCCTTCCTTTGCGACGCCGGAGGTGCTTGCCCGCGCCATCGACGAGGTGCGGCGCAAGAAGGCGCTGCCAGGGGTGGAGCGCCTGCGCTCGGAGGTGTTCGCCGAAGGGCGGTGCGCACAGGTGCTGCACCTGGGGCCCTTCACCGAAGAGGGGCCCACCATTGAGCGGGTGCACGACTTCATCGACGCCCGGGCCTCACGGGCCGGAAAGCACCATGAGATCTACCTGAGCGACATCCGCAAGGCGGCGCCCGCGAAATGGAAGACCATCATCCGCCAGCCCATGGCATAGCGGCCGGCTTGGTTTGCCGGCATTTCGGTGTCAGTCCACCTTGGCGCCCGAGGCCTTGACCACCTGGGCCCACTTCTTGTGCTCGGCGTCGATGTGCTTGGCGAACTCGGCAGGCGTGTTGCCGCCGGGGATCGCGCCCTGGGCCATCAGGCGCTCCTTCATCGCGGGGGAGGCCAGGGCCTTGGCGACTTCCTGCTGGATGCGGTTGACCATGTCGGGCGGGGTGCCGGCGGGGGCCAGCAGGCCGAACCAGGAGCTGGCCTCGTAGCCCTTGAGCGTGGGGCCTCCGGCCTGCTCCACCGTGGGCACGTCGGGCAGGGCGCCGGAGCGCTGGCTGCTCGTCACGGCCAGCGCGGTCAGCTTGCCGGCCTTGATCTGGGCCATGGACGAGGGCAGGTTGTCGAACATCACATCCGCATTGCCGCCCACCAGGTCCAGCAGCGCGGGGCCGGAGCCGCGGTAAGGCAGGTGCAGCATGAAGGTGCCGGTCATGCTCTTGAACAGCTCGCCCGCCAGGTGGATGGAGGTGCCATTGCCGCTCGATGCCATGTTGAACTTGCCGGGGCTGGCCTTGGCAACGCGCATGAAGTCCTGCACATTGGTGATGCCCAGGGACTTGGCCTTGTCCACGTTCATCACCATCACGTTGGGCACGGCGGCGACCAGGGTGATGGGCGCGAAGTCCTTGATCGGGTCGTAGGGCAGCTTGGCGTACAGCGCGCGGTTGATGCCGTGCGTGCCCACGGTGCCCATGAGCAGTGTGTAGCCATCGGCCGGGGCCTTGGCCACGATCTCGGCACCCACGTTGCCGCCGGCACCGGCGCGGTTGTCCACCACGAACTGCTGGCCGAACACGCGCGACAGATCAGGCGTCAGTGCGCGCGCCAGGATGTCGGTGGTGCCGCCGGGCGCAAACGGCACGACGATGCGCACCGGCTTGTTGGGCCATGCGCCTGCAGGCGCTGCCGCAGGCTGCTGTGCGTGGGCGGAGCGCGGCAGCAGCAGGGCGCTGGCGGTGGCCACGGCCAGGGCGCCCAGCGCGCTCAGGGTGAAGGCCATGGCAATGGCCTTGCGGCGGCTGCGGGCGCGGGTCTTCGCGGCGATGGCGGGGTGGGTGCTGCGGGCTTGCTGTGCCATGGAAATGCTTTCTTCAAGAGCCGGGTGTATGCCTGCAGTTCTACGCGGGCGCGCGCGCGCCGGGCAGATGGATTACCCGAAGACCAGGCGCGGAATGTGGCCGTGGTGGATGGATGGACATCGGGCCCAGGGTCCGGCTGCCCGGGCAGAAAAAAGCCACCAGGCCCAAGGGCGTGGTGGCTTGTGGTGCAGTGCTGCGCGTGGGCCGATCAGTCGGCGTAGGTGCCGGCGGCCTTGATGACAGCCGTCCACTTGTCGATTTCGGCCGCCACAAACTTCTTGTGCTCGGCGGGCTCGACGCGCTTGTCGGTCACGACCACGGCGCCCAGGCCTTCCTGCTTCTTGATGAAGTCGGGGTCCTTCAGGGCGACCTTGAGTGCGTCGTTGATCTTCTTGGCGATGTCAGGCGGCGTGCCCTTGGGGCCGTACAGGCCGTGCCAGATGGTCACTTCGAAGTTCTTCAGGCCCGATTCGGCCAGCGTGGGCAGGTCCTTGAGCAGGGGCGTGGTCAGGCGTTTCTGGGTGGTCACGGCATAGGCCTTGACCTTCTTGGCTTCGATTTGGCCCGAGGTGTTGGTGGTCTGGTCGCACAGCAGGTCGATCTGGCCGCCGATCAGGTCGGTGATGGCCGGTGCCGTGCCCTTGTAGGGAACGGGGGTCATGTCGATCTGCACGGCGCTCTGGAACATCAGGCCGCACAGGTGCGAGGCGGAACCCAGGCCGGCATTGCCCAGGTTGATCTTGCCTTTGTTCTGCGCGAGCCAAGCCGACAGTTCCTTGTAGTTGTTGGCGGCCATGGTGGGGCGCGCGATCAGCGTCATGGGCACATCGTTGACCATGCCCAGGTACTCGAAGTCGTTGGGCACGCTGAAGGCCAGCTTGCGGTACAGCGCGGGCATGGTGGACATGCCGATGTGGTTGAGCAGCAGGGTGTAGCCATCGGGTGCGGCGCGGGCGACGCGGGCGGCGCCGATGGAGCTGCCGGCACCGGCGGTGTTGTCCACCACCACGTTGGCGCCCAGCGGCTTGCGCAGGGCTTCGGCCAGGTCACGCGCGACGCGGTCGGTCGGGCCGCCAGCGGCGAAAGGCACCACGATGGTGACCGTCTTGTCCTTGGATGGGTATTCCTGCGCAGCGGCGCCAAAAGTGGCTGCTGCCGCTGCGGCGACAAGGGCGAGTTGGATCAGTTTTTTCATGAGTGCTCCTCTGTAAAAGACGGGCCATGATATCCAGCGACCCTTTCGCCAGTATTGCGGGAATTACGTACCATGCGGGGGGTAGTGGCTTTGAGCGAAATGCGCTTTCAAAGCACTGTATGTGGTCGTTTAATGCTATGAATAGAGTAGCGTATTAAGGGTAAACACTGGCGCCGGAATGGGGCAGCGTTTTCCCTTGGATTGACCTTTGTCAGGGGTTTTGGAGGGGCTGCTGAAAATATGCCTTCGCGACGCCTCCATATCTGCTGAATATGTCTATATATGGAGAATATGGGGGTGTCCCGATAATCCCCCATGAGGCCAATGGATTAGGGCCTGCTCACACCAATTTCGGTGACCCCGAAACCAGTGTGAGCAGGCCCTGTTGTAGACAGGCCCTTGGGCCTCAGCGGTAGCTGCGCGCGTCTTCGATCACGCGCCCATCGTTGGGCAGGCTGCCTGGTGGCACCATCTGCACTTCGCCGCGCAGCTTGGTCACCTCGCGGATGGCGTCGCCCAGCTGGCGGGCCAGGCCTTCGGCGGTCTCGGTGGTTTCCACCTGCAGCAGCATCTGGTCGTTGGCCATCTCGCCACTGACCACCAGGCGCGCACGCAGCACCTGCGGAAAGCGCCGCACGATGGCAGCCACCTGGCCGGGGTGCACGAACATGCCGCGCACCTTGGTGGTCTGGTCGGCCCGACCCATCCAGCCCTTGATGCGGCGGTTGGTGCGGCCCGTGGGGCAGGTGCCGGGCAGCACGGCCGAGAGGTCGCCGGTGCCAAAGCGCACCAGCGGGTAGTCGGGGTTCAGGGTGGTCACCACGAGCTCGCCGACCTCGCCCTCGGGCACGGGGTCGCCGGTGCCGGGGCGCACGATCTCCACGATCACGCCTTCATCGAGCACCAGGCCTTCGCGCGCGCTGGTCTCGTAGGCGATCAGCCCCAGGTCGGCCGTGGCGTAGCACTGGTAGCCAGCAACGCCGCGCTCGGTGAACCAGTCGCGCAGCGAGGGCGGAAAGGCCTCGCCCGAGACCAGGGCCTTGGTCACCGTGGGCAGCGCCACGCCCATCTCGGCCGCGCGCTCGACAATGAGCTTGAGAAAGCTCGGCGTGCCGATGTAGCCTGCGGGCCGCAGTTCGGCCATGGCCTGCACCTGTTGCTCGGTCTGGCCGGTGCCGCCGGCAAACACGGTGCAACCCAGCGCATGGGCGCCGGTTTCCATCATGGAGCCGGCAGGAACGAAGTGGTAGCTGAAGCTGTTGTGGATCAGTTCGCCGGGCCGGAAGCCGGCGCTGTACATGGCGCGCGCCATGCGCCAGTAGTCGCGCCGCGTGCCCTCGGGCTCGTAGATGGTGCCAGGGCTGGCGAACACGCGCGGCATGCCCGCGCCGAAGGACAGCGCGCTGAAGCCGCCGAAGACATTGGTGGCGCGGCCGGCCTGCTGGCGCTCGAGCAGCTCGTGCTTGCGCGTCACCGGCAACTGCGCCAGCGCTGCACGGCTGGTGATGGCCGAGGCGTCCACGCCGGCCAGAATACTTGCAAAGGCGGGCGACGCCTTCTGAGCGTGGGCCACCTGGCCAGGCAGGGCGGCGAGCAGGGCGGCTTCGCGCGCATCGGGCGCGCGGGTTTCCAGCGTGTCGTAGAAAGAATTCATGGCGGTTCCTGTGAATGGTGTTTCAGGCAGTGCCTGTGCAGAGGGCGATCCGACCGCCGCCGGGCCGCCCCAAGGCGGTCGGGGCCCCCTTGGGGGGCAGCGACCACACGCAGTGAGGGAGCGTGGGGGTCATATTCAGGCCAGCCAGCGCTTGCGGCGCTTGTAGCTCTTCACGTCCTTGAAGCTCTTGCGCTCGCCACCACCCACGCCCAGGTAGAACTCCTTGACGTCCTCGTTGCTCGCCAGGTCGCTGGCCGCGCCGTCCATCACCACGCGGCCGCTTTCCATGATGTAGCCGTAGTCGGCGTACTTGAGCGCCATGTTGGTGTTCTGCTCGGCCAACAGGAAGGTCACCTTCTCCTTGGTGTTCAGGTCTTTCACGATGTTGAACACCTCCTCCACGATCTGCGGCGCAAGGCCCATCGAGGGCTCGTCGAGCAGCACCATGCTGGGGTTGGCCATCAGCGCACGGCCGATGGCGCACATCTGCTGCTCGCCGCCCGAGGTGTACGCCGCCTGCGAGGTGCGCCGGGTCTTCAGGCGCGGAAAGTAGTTGTAGACCTTCTCCAGGTTGGCGGCGATCTCGGCCTTGCTGCTGCGGGTGTAGGAGCCCGTCATCAGGTTCTCCTCGATGGTCAGGTGGGCGAAGCAGTGGCGCCCTTCCATGACCTGCACCACGCCGCGCTTGACCAGGTCGGCCGGCGAGAGGTTCTCGATGCGCTCGCCGCGCAGCTCGATGCTCCCCTTGGTGACCGCCCCGCGTTCGCCCTGCAGCAGGTTGGAGATGGCGCGCAGCGTGGTCGTCTTGCCCGCGCCGTTGCCCCCGAGGATGGCCACGATGCTGCCTTCGCGCACCTGCAGCGAGACCCCCTTGAGCACCAGGATCACGTGGTTGTAGATGACCTCGATGCCGTTGACGTTGAGAACGATGTTGTTGCTGGAATCCATGGTGTTGCCTTCACTCGCTGTGCCAATCGGGAGGGTTGCATTGCAGCCCTCTCGGTTGGCGGCTGCCTCCAGGGCAACCGATGCGTCACTGTTCGCCGAAACTGTCGCAGCCAAAGACCAGGGCCACCGCGCAAGGGCCGCCCCGCCGCGCTGGTGGCGTCCCCCTTCCCGAATCGCGCAGCGATTCGAGAGAAGGGGGAAGGCGCGCCAGCGCCTCAGGGGGATGCCCTTAGCTTTGGCAATCTGCCGCATCGCGGCGGCTCATCTTCTTGTCGGCCAGCCACTTGTCGGCACCAGCCTTGACCATGGGCTTGAGGATCTGCTCATCGGCCTGGTACCAGTCGGACGAGAAGTTCCACTTGCTGCCATCCCAGGTGTGCACGCGGGCCCAGCTGGAGCCCATGTGGTCGGCGCAGCTGGTGGACAGGGGGCGCATCACGCCGCCGAAGCCCATGGCATCGAGCTTCTTCTGGTCCAGGGCCAGGTTTTCCATGCCCCAGCGCACTTGCTCACCGGTCATGACCTTGCCCTTGCCGAAGCGCTCCTGCGCGCGGCGCACCGACTCCACGGCCAGCATCTGGATGATCACGCCGCGCGTGTACAGCACCGAGCCCACTTCGTCCTTGGGACCCGTGCCCTGGCCCTTTTCGTGCACGTGCTTGAGGATGTCCTGGATCACTTTGGGTTGCGTACCCGAAGTGTTCAGCGCCAGCGCGTTGTAGCCCTTGGCACCTTCGCCCACGTCGCGCACATCGGGTTCTGCGCCGGCCCACCACACGCCATACATCTTGTCGCGCGGGTAGCCTGTGGCCTGGGCTTCCTTCAGGGCGGTCGAGTTCATCACCCCCCAGCCCCACAGCAGCACGTAGTCAGGGCGGCTTTGGCGCACCTGCAGCCAGGTGGCCTTCTGTTCCACGCCGGGTGCGGTCACGGGCAGCATCTGCAGCTCGAAACCATGCATCTTGGCGCGTTCCTGCAGCAGCGGGATGGCTTCCTTGCCGAAGGGGCTGTCGTGGTAGACGTAGGCTATCTTCTTGCCCTTGAGCTTGTCCAGGCCGCCCAGGCTCTTGCCGATGTGCTGGATCAGGATGTCGGAGCCGGTGAAGTAGCTGCCCATGAAGGGGAAATTCCACTTGAAGGCCTGGCCATCCTGCGAGGCCGACAGTGCGTAGCCCAGCGTCATCAGCGGGATCTTGTCCACGGGGGCCTTCTCGGTCAGCGCGAACGCGATGCCCGTGGCCTGGGGGTCGAACAGCGTCACGCCGGGCTTGCCCTTCAGGCGCTCATAGCATTCCACGCCGCGGTCGGTGGCATAGCCGGTCTCGCACTCTTCAAAGGTCAGCTTCACCCCGTTGATGCCACCGTCGCGTGCGTTGATCATCTTGATGTAGTCCTGCTTGCCGTTGGCCCATGGCACACCGTTGGGCGCGTAGGGGCCGGTGCGGTAGGACAGCAGCGGGAAGAACTGCTCCTTGGCTTGCGCGAAGGCGCTCGTCGCCACGGACGAGGCGCCTGCGGCAACCACCGCGGCAGCGATCACGAGTTTCGAAAGCTTCATGGATGTCTCCTTTGGATGAATGTGTTGAAGCACGGGAAAAACCAAGTTAACGGCTACGCGCAAAGGCGGTATGAGGACTTGCGTGTAAGGGGTTTCCTGAGGGGACGGCGCGGCGCACTGATCAGTGCGGGAAGGGCCACAGGCGCAGCTTCTGCTTGCCCGTAGACCACAGCTTGGCCAGGCCATGGGGCTCGACGATCAGGAACCACACGATGAGTGCGCCGAAGATCATCAGCTCGGCATGCGAGACGCCGGCCGTGGAGATGGTGATGCCGAAAAGCCCCAGCAGCGCAGGCAGGAACTGGTTGAGCACGATGGGCAGCACCACGATGAAGGCGGCACCGAAGAAGGCCCCCATGATGGAGCCCAGGCCGCCGATGATCACCATGAACAGCAGGCGGAACGAGATCTCCACCGAGAAGGCCGCCGGCTCCCAGGCGCCCAGGTAGACGAAAGCCCAGAGTGCGCCGGCCATGCCGATGATGAAGGAGCTCACGGCGAAGGCGCTGAGCTTGGCGTACATGGGGCGGATGCCGATCACGGCCGCTGCCACGTCCATGTCGCGGATGGCCATCCACTCGCGGCCGATGGCGCCGCGCACCAGGTTCTTGGCCAGCAGGGCCACTACCACCAGCACGGCCAGGCAGAACAGGTACTTGCTGGTGGCGCTCTCGATGGGCAGTCCGAAGACCTGCAGGTTGTTCACCGACACCGAACCCGAGTCGGAGTTGTTGGTGAACCACTTGATGCGCAGGAACATCCAGTCGCTGAAGAACTGCGCCGCCAGTGTGGCCACCGCCAGGTACAGGCCCTTGACGCGCAGGCTGGGCAGCCCGAACAGGATGCCGAAGAAGGTGGCGCACAGGCCCCCGAGGATCAGCGCCGGGATCAGCGGCATGCCGGGAATGCGCACGAAGAAGTTGTAGGCGCCGTAGGCCCCCACGGCCATGAAGGCGCCCGAGCCCAGCGAGATCTGGCCGCAGTAGCCCACGAGGATGTTCACCCCCAGGGCGGCCAGCGCCATGATGACCAGGGGGATCAGGATGGCGCGGAACAGGTAGTCGCTGGCCAGCATGGGCACGGCGATGAAGGCCACGGCCAGGATGAGGCCGATGGCAAGGCGGTCCTGCGCGATCGGGAAGATCTGCTGGTCCGAGCGGTAGCTGGTCTTGAACTGGCCGTTTTCGCGGTAGAGCATGAGAGTCTCCTGGTGGTTCTTGTTATTGGTTAAGCGCGATCGATGATCTTTTGCACGGGGGCGCACCTGCGGTGCCACGCGGCGCCTGCGGCTCCGCTGACAACGCGCGTTGCGCCTTGTGCCTCCTTCGAAAAATCATTGCTCCCGTATTTCATACGCGATCAATGATTTTTTCTCCGAACAAGCCTTGCGGCCTGAAGAGAAGAAACACCAGCGCCAGTACATACGCAAACCAGATCTCGATGCCCCCACCCACATACGGGCCCAGGTAGACCTCGGAGAGCTTCTCGCCCACGCCGATGATCAGCCCGCCGATGATGGCGCCGGGCACCGAGGTGAGGCCGCCCAGGATCACCACGGGCAGGGCGCGCAGGGCCACCGTGGTCAGTGAGAACTGCACGCCGAGCTTGGAGCCCCAGATCATGCCGGCCACCAGGGCCACGACGCCGGCCACGCACCAGACGATCACCCAGATGCGGTTGAGCGGGATGCCGATGGACTGGGCGGCCTGGTGGTCGTCGGCCACGGCGCGCAGGGCGCGGCCGGTGGAGGTCTTCTGGAAGAACACGCTGAGCAGCACCACCAGCGCGGCGGCGATGCCGGCGGCGATCACGTCCTCCTTGTTGACCAGAATGCCGCCCTGGAACATGGATTCGAGCAGGAACACGGGGTCCTTGGGCATGCCCACGTCGATCTTGTAGATGTCGCTGCCGAAGATCGTCTGGCCCAGGCCTTCGAGGAAGTAGGTGATGCCGAGGGTGGCCATGAGCAGGGTGGCGCCTTCCTGGTTCACCAGGTGGCGCAGCACCAGCTTTTCGATGAGCCAGGCGACCGCGAACATGATGGCGCCCGCGATGACGAAGGCGGCCACCGCAGCGAACACGGGGCTCGCAATGCCGGTCCACTTGGGGATCCATTCGGCAAAGCGCGCCATGGCCAGGGCGGCGAACAGCACCATCGCGCCCTGTGCGAAATTAAAAACGCCCGAGGCCTTGTAGATCAGCACGAAGCCCAGTGCCACCAGCGAGTACAGCATGCCGGCCATGAGGCCGCCGATCAGTGTTTCAAGAAAGAATGCCATGGTTGTTGTTCTCCGGATCGGTCAATGCGAGGTGCCCAGGTAGGCGCTGATCACGTCCGGGTTGCTGCGCACCTCGTCGGGCGTGCCGTCGCCGATCTTCTTGCCGTAGTCGAGCACCACCACGCGGTCGGAGATGTCCATCACCACGCCCATGTCGTGCTCGATGAGCACGATGGTGGTGCCGAACTCGTCGTTCACGTCCAGCACGAAGCGGCACATGTCCTGCTTTTCCTCGACGTTCATGCCGGCCATGGGCTCGTCGAGCAGCAGCACCTGCGGCTCCATGGCCAGGGCGCGGCCCAGGTCCACGCGCTTTTGCAGGCCATAGGGCAGTTGGCCCACGGGCGTCTTGCGGTAGGCCTGGATTTCCAGGAAGTCGATGATGTGCTCGACGAACTCGCGGTGGCGGATCTCCTCGCGCTCGGCCGGGCCGATGCGCAGCGCCTGCATGAGCAGGTTGCTTTTGATCTTGAGGTTGCGCCCGGTCATGATGTTGTCGATCACGCTCATGCCCTTGAACAGCGCCAGGTTCTGGAAGGTGCGCGCCACGCCCATCTCGGCCACCTGGCGCGAGTTCATGTGCGAGAAGGTCTTGCCGCGGAAGGTGATCGAGCCCTCGGACGGCGTGTACACGCCGTTGATGCAGTTGAGCATGGAACTCTTGCCCGCGCCGTTGGGGCCGATGATGGCGCGGATCTCGTGCTCCTTGACGTTGAACGAGATGTCGGTGAGCGCCTTCACGCCGCCGAACCGCAGGCTGATGTTCTTGACGTCGAGGATGACGTCGCCGATCTTCTTTTGGTTCATGGTGGGCTGCTGTTGCTTGTCGGGCGGGTAGAGCGTGGGCTTCATGCGGCGGCCTTGACGGGGGTGAAGGTCTTTGTGTCCGACAGCTTGAGCGTGGCGCTCACGCTGCCCGTGCGGCCGTCTTCGAACTTGACCTGGGTTTCGATGAACTGCTCGCTGCGGCCGGCATAGAGGGCCTCGACCAGCACGCCGTATTTCTCGGCGATGAAGCCGCGGCGGACCTTGTTGGTGCGCGTGAGCTCGCCGTCGTCGGCATCGAGTTCCTTGTGCAGCACCAGGAAGCGGCTGACCTGGCTGCCGGCGAGCAGGGCGTCGTTCGCCAGGTCAGCGTTGACCTTTTCCACGCACTCGCGCACCAGTTCGTAGACCTCGGGCTTTTGCGCCAGGTCGGTGTAGCCGGCGTAGGGCAGATTGCGGCGCTCGGCCCAGTTGCCCACGGCGTCGAAGTCGATGTTGACCATCACGCACACCTTCTCGCGGCCGTCGCCCAGGGCGACGACTTCCTTGATGTGGGGGAAGAACTTGAGCTTGTTCTCCACGTACTTGGGCGCGAACATGGCGCCGTCGTTGGCGCCGCCCTTGATGCGGCCCACATCCTTCACGCGGTCAATGATCTTGAGGTGGCCCTGCGCGTCGAGGAAGCCCGCGTCGCTGGTGTGGTACCAGCCGTCGGCCGTGAGCACCTCGGCCGTGGCCTTGGGGTTCTTGTAGTACTCCTTGAGCAGGCCGGCCGACTTGACGAGGATCTCGCCGTTGTCGGCCACCTTGATCTCCACGCCGCGGATGGGCACGCCCACGGTGTCGGCGCGGGCCTGGTTGTCGGGCTGCAGGCAGACGAACACGGCGGTCTCGGTGGAGCCGTAGAGCTGCTTGAGGTTGATGCCAATGGAGCGGTAGAAGGTGAACAGGTCCGGGCCGATGGCCTCGCCCGCCGTGTAGGCCACCCGCACGCGCGAGAAGCCGAGGTTGTTGCGCAGCGGGCCGTAGACCAGCAGGTTGCCGAGGGCGTACTTGATGCGGTCAAGCGTGCCCACAGGCTGGCCGTCCATGAGCGCCGGGCCCACGCGCTGGGCCACGGCCATGCAGGCCTGGAACATCTTGCGCTTGACCGTGCCCGCGTCTTCCATGCGGATCATCACGCTGGTGAGCAGGCCCTCGAAGATGCGCGGTGGTGCGAAGTAGTAGGTCGGACCCACTTCCTTGAGGTCGATGGTCACGGTGCTGGCCGACTCGGGGCAGTTGACCACGTAGCCGCAGGCCAGCCACTGTGCGTAGCTGAAGATGTTCTGGCCGATCCAGGCCGGGGGCAGGTAGGCCAGCACCTCTTCGCTGCCGGTGAGCTTGTCGAACTCGGCACCGGCCGAGGCGCGGTCGAGCAGGGTGCTGTGCGTGTGCACCACGCCCTTGGGGTTGCCCGTGGTGCCCGAGGTGAAGAACATGGCCGCCACGTCGGTGGGTTGCGCCTTGGCCACTTCGTCGCGGAACCAGGTGGGGTGCTGGGCGGCAAAGGCTTTGCCCGATTCGATCAGGGCGTCCAGGGACGACAGGCCCTCTTCCTGGTAGTTGCGCAGGCCGCGCGGGTCGTCGAAGAAGATGCGCGCGATCAGCGGGCACTGCTCGCGGATCTCCAGCATCTTGTCCACCTGTTCCTGGTCTTCCACAAGGCAAAAGCGCACCTCGGCGTTGTTCAGGGGGAAGATGCATTCGGCGGCCACCGCATCCTGGTACAGCGGCACGGGAATGGCGCCCAGCGATTGCGCTGCGAGCATGGTCGCGTACAGGCGGGGGCGGTTGGCGCCGATCACCACCATGTGCTCGCCGCGCGTGAGGCCCGCCTGGTGCAGGCCGGCCGCCACATGCTCCACCAGCAGTGCCAGGTCGGCCCAGCTGTGGGACTGCCAGATACCGTATTCTTTTTCGCGCAGGGCCGCGGCCGTGGGGCGTTCGGCGGCATGCTGGAGCAGCAGTTGCGGAAACGTGGTCTTCATTCCGGTTCCTAAAAGTGAAAGGTGTCCGCCCGGTGACAGCCGGGAGCGCGGCCTTGTGGCTGCGTACGGGATGAATGCTAGGACCGACTTTGACGTCGCCTTGTCTTGCCGACGACAATTTACGGGAAACTACTCCTTGGGTGAAACCCTGAACCCCTTGAAACAAGCTTGGGAGGCTGCTGTGGACGGGTGTCGGGGAACGCTTCACCTCAGGGCGGTATCCTCAGAGGATGTACGCCCCGTTCTTCGGTCTCCAGCACCCGCCGTTTTCCATCGCCCCCGACCCGCGCTATCTTTTCATGAGCGAGCGGCACCGGGAGGCCCTGGCCCACCTGCTCTACGGGCTGGATGCCGGGGGCGGCTTCGTGCTGCTCACGGGCGAAGTGGGCGCGGGCAAGACCACGGTGTGCCGCTGCTTCCTGGAGCAGATTCCCGAAAACTGCAACGTCGCCTACATCTTCAACCCCAAGCTCACGGTGGGCGAGCTGCTGCGCTCGATCTGCGACGAGTTCGGCGTGCCGCACAAGCCGGCCGTGCCGGGCCTGGAAACCGTCAAGGACTGCATCGACCCGCTCAATGCCTCGCTGCTGGCGGCGCATGCGAGCGGGCGCAACAATGTGCTCATCATCGACGAGGCGCAGAACCTCGAGGCCGATGTGCTGGAGCAGCTGCGCCTCTTGACCAACCTGGAAACCGCCGAGCGCAAGCTGCTGCAGATCATCCTGATCGGCCAGCCCGAGCTGCGCAGCATGGTGGCACGCCCCTCGCTGGAACAACTCGCCCAGCGCGTGATCGCGCGCTTTCACCTGGATGCGCTGAGTGCACACGAGACGCAGCAGTACATCGCCCACCGCATGGCCGTGGCCGGCCTGCACGGGCCTGTGCCCTTCAGCCGGCGCGCCATCCGGCGCGTGCATGCGCTCGCGCGCGGCATACCGCGGCGCATCAACCTGCTGTGCGACCGGGCCCTGCTCGGCGCCTATGCGGCCGGCACGCGCGAGGTGAGCACGGCCATCGTGGAGCGTGCTGCGCGCGAGGTCTTCGGTGCGCCGGTGTCCGCCGCGGTGGCCACGCCCCGCGCCGCCCGGGCGGGCCTGCCCCGCTGGGCCCTGGCCGGCGCCGGGGTGGTGGCGGGGGCCGCCCTCGTGGCGGTTGCCGGGTGGTCTTTGGGCATGCGACCGGCGCAGCCGCAAGCGGCCGCGGCGAAGGCGGCCAGCACGGCCACCCCCGCGGCGCCGCTGCGCGCTGCATCGTCGGCCGTGGCCAAGCCGCCCGCGGTCGCCGCGTCCGCGCCGGTGGTGGCTGTGGCCCCGGCGGCAGCGCCGGCATCTGCCGCGGCCTCGGCCGCCGTGCCCGCGCCGGCCCCGGTGTCTGGCCTGCAGCAGTTCCTGCTGGCGCAGTCCGCGAACGACACCGTGGCCTGGCAGTCCCTGGCTGCGGCCTGGGGAGCCAAGCTGGCCGATGGCGCGGACGCCTGCACCACGCTGCCGCGTGACGGGCTGCGCTGCTACCGCAACCGCCGCGCGGGGTTGAACCTGATCCGCCAGATCGACCGGCCCGTGCTGCTCACGCTGTTCCCTTCGGAAGAGGGCGACAACGCCGTGGCGGCCGTGCTGCGCAGCCTGGACGACGAGGTGGCCACGCTGGAGAGCGGTGGCCGCACCCTGCATGTGCCCGTGGCCGACCTGGCCCAGGTCTGGCGGGGTGACATGGCCACGCTGTGGCGTGCCCCGCCCGGTATGCCTGAGAAAGGCGAGATCACCGAAAGCCCGGCCGGCACGGCCTGGCTCGATGCGCGCCTGGCCTCCAAGGCGGCCGGCGGCTCCGGCCCCAGCAGCCGGCCTGTGACGCCTGCGCTGCGGCAATCGCGCATCCACCGCTTCCAGCTGGCCCAGGGCGTCACGCCCGATGGCCGTGCCGGCCCCCTGACCCTCATGCTGCTCAACCGCGCCGCCGGCGTGAAAGAACCGCGCCTGCGCACTGGAGCCTGATCCCCATGTCCTACATCCTTGATGCGCTGCGGCGCGCAGAAGCCGAGCGGGGCCGGGGTGCCGTGCCGGGCATCCATACGCAGGCCATGCCGGCGGGGGGCGCGCCCGCAGAGCGGCCCGCTCCTGCCAACCTGGTGCTGGTGGGAACGGCCGTGCTGGCCGTGGCCGCCCTCGCGGCGGGTGGGACCTGGTGGGCCATGCAGCGGCCTGCGGGCGGCGGTGCTCCCGCCGGCACGGCGGCTGTCGCCGTGGCCCCACCGGTGGCCCCTGCGCCGGCACCGCCAGCGCCGGCCGTGGTCGCGCCCCTGGCGGTGCCGCCCCCCGTGCCGGCGGCCACGGTCGCACCAGCACCACTGCCAGCCCCTGCACCCACCCAGCCTGTGGTCGCGTCCACGGTGGAGCCACGGCCCGTGGCGCCCAAGCGTGCGGCCGAGCCCGTGCGCGAGCGGCCGGTGCGCGAGGCCGAGCCTGCCCGGCGTGAAGCCGCGCCCCCTGCGCCCAGTCCTGCGGCGGTGGCTGCTCCCGCGGCGCCTGCCAATGGTCCCGTCTTTGCCCAGAACGAGTTGCCGCCCTCGGTGCGCGAACAACTGCCGGTGCTCCAGGTCACGGGCGCCACCTACTCGAGCAATCCCGCCCACCGCATGGCCATCGTCAATGGCCAGGTGCTGCAGGAGGGGGACCAGGCCGCACCGGGGCTCAAGCTCGAACGCATCGAGCAGGGCCGCACGGTCTGGTCGTTCCGCGGCTACCGCTACGCGGTGGCGCCGCAGTGACCGCTTCAGGTCCTAGCGCAGGAAGCGCCCGTCGCGGCCGATCAGGGTGAGCTCGACGAAGCGCGAGGCATTGCGGTCTGGGGTGCTGGCGTTGACCTCGAAGCCGCCCAGATCCCACTTCTTGAGGTTCCAGGTGGCGTCGATGAAGGCGGCGCGCGTCGGATTGCGGCCCGCGCGCTGCAGCGCTTCGGCAAACACGCGCGCATTGAGATAGCCCTCCAGCGCCAGGTGCGAGGGTTCGGCCGTGGCGCCCGAAGCCTTCCACGCGGCCTGGAAATCGCGCACCACCGGCATCACCACGTTGGAGGGCAGGGGCACGACCTGCGAGATGGCCATGCCCGTGGCGTCGGCGCCCAGGGCCTTCACCGTGGCGGGCGTGCCCATGACCGACAGGGCATACAGCGTCACGCCGCGCTTGAGCGCGCGGAAGGCCTTCACGAACTCCAGCGTGGGCTTGCCCGCCAGGCCGATGACGATGGCCTCCAGGTCGGCGCCTGCCAGCTTGGCCGCCGCTGCACCGGCGTCCGAAGCATTGCTCTCCACCGTCACGGTCACCGCGGCCGGCAGCTTGAGCCGGCCCATGGACTGCTCGGCGGCGCTGAAGACTTCCTTGCCGAAGGAGTTGTTCTGGTAGACGATGCCGATGCGCTGGATGCCGATGGTGGACAGGTGCTGCACGAGCTTCTCGGCCTCGTCGGCGTAGCTGGCGCGGATGTTGAACACGCTGCGCGCGCTCTTCGTGCGGCTCAGCAAGGCGCCGGTGAAGGGCGCGAAGAAGGGCACGCCGCTCTCGACCACCTTGGGCAGCATGGCCTCGATCATGGGCGTGCCCATGCAGTTGAAGAGGGCGAAGTTGCCCGCATCGGCCAGGAACTTGTCCACATTGGCCAGGGCCTTGGGCACTTCGTAGGCATCGTCCAGCGTGGTCAGCTCGATGCTGCGGCCATGGACGCCGCCCTTGGCGTTGATACCGGCAAAGGCCGCCTTGGCGCCCTGGTGCATGGCCGAGCCCAGATCGCCCAGGGGGCCGGTGAGAGCGGTGGACTGGCCGATGCGGATGGGTGCGTCCTGTGCCAGGGCACGGCTGCTGCCCCAGTGTGCCAGCGGCAGGGCGATGGCGCCGGCCAGCAGGGTGCGCCGGCGCAGCGCCGGCTGGGTGGGGTGGATACCGCCTGTCGTCATGTCGTGATGTCTCCGTACGCTTGGAATGGGGGCCCGGGTCCCCTCGGAAGGCCATCATCCGCAGCCGATTGGTGAAAATCTATCGTTGCGGCGACAATTCGCATCGTGGTATTCCCTCACGCATTCCGCCACCGAGCCCCATGAACCAGGACCTGTCACTGCACCAGCGCCGGCGCCTGCCCACAGAGGCCGAACTGGCCAACATCCCCTGGCTGACGCAGCTGCAGCCGGCCGAGCGCGAACGTGCCGAGGCGGCGCTGCTGGTGGGCGACGCGGCTCCGGGCGACTATGTGTGCCGCGTGGGCCGGCCCGTGACCTACTGGTTCGGCGTGGTGGAGGGGCTGCTCAAGATGAGCAGCGACAACGCGCAGGGCCAGACCATGACCTATACCGGCGTGCCGCCCGGCGGCTGGTTCGGCGAGGGCACGGCCATGAAGCGCGAGCCCTACCGCTACAACATCCAGGCGCTGCGCAAGAGCATCGTGGCGGGCCTGCCGATCGACACCTTCCACTGGCTGCTGGACCACTCCATCGGCTTCAACCGCTTCGTGATGAACCAGCTCAACGAGCGCCTGGGCCAGTTCATCGCGGCACGCGAGATCGACCGCCTGAACAATCCCGACGTGCGCGTGGCGCGCAGCCTGGCCTCCCTCTTCAACCCGGTGCTCTACCCCGGGGTGGGCGAGGTGCTGCGCATCACGCAGCAGGAGCTGGCCTACCTGGTGGGGCTGTCGCGCCAGCGCGTGAACGAGGCGCTGGCGGCGCTGGAGGTGCAAGGGGCCATCCGCGTCGAATACGGAGGCCTGCGCGTGCTCGACCTCGCGGCGCTGCAGTCCAGCATCTTCCAGCGGCTGGCGGACCCGCGCGCCGCTGCTTCCGGCGCGTCCTAGCCGCGCGGCAGGGCGGGGAGACCGGGCTTGCGCTGGCCCACCGCCGGGACGGGCGCGGGAACGGCTGCCACGGCCTCGGGCGCGCCCTGCCATTCGCGGTCATCGGCGCGGTCGCGGCGCAGGCGGAAGGTGTGCACCATCTGGGTCAGGCGGCCGGCCTGCTCTTTGAGGCTGTCGGCCGCGGCAGCGCCTTCCTCCACCAGGGCGGCGTTCTGCTGTGTCATCTCTTCGAGCGCGCCCACGGACTGGCTGACCTCGCCGATGCGCTGGCTCTGCTCCTGCGTCGCTGCGGTGATCTCGCCCATGATGTCGGACACGCGGCGCACGGACATCACCAACTCCTCGATGGTCTTGCCCGCATGGTTCACCAGGGTGCTGCCCTCCTGCACATGCTCGACGCTGGCGCCGATCAGGGTCTTGATCTCCCGCGCCGCCTGGGCGGCGCGGCCGGCCAGGTTGCGCACCTCGCTGGCCACCACGGCGAAGCCGCGGCCCTGCTCCCCGGCCCGGGCAGCTTCCACGGCGGCGTTGAGGGCCAGGATGTTGGTCTGGAAGGCGATGCCGTCGATCACGCTGGTGATGTCGGCAATCTTGCGCGAGCTGCCGCTGATGGTGTCCATGGTGCGCACCACCTGCGAGACCACTTCGCCACCGCGCGTGGCCGCCTCCGATGCCGAGGAGGCCAACTGGTTGGCCTGGCGTGCGGCATCGGCGCTCTGCGACACGGTGCCCGTCAGGTCGGCCAGGGCATTGGCGGCACCCTGCAGGTTGTGCGAGGTCTGCTCGGTGCGCTGGCTCAGGTCGAGGTTGCCCGAGGCCACTTCAGAACTGGCCACGAGGATGGATTCCGCCGTGCCGCCGATATCGCCCACCAGGCTGCGCAGGCGGTCCTGCATGGCGGCGATGGCTTCGAGCAGGCGGCCGGTCTCGTCGTGGATGCGCACTTCCACCTGCGAGGTCAGGTCGCCGCGCGCAATGCGCTCGGCCACCACGACCGCGCGGCCGATGGGGGCCGTGATGCTGCTGGTGATGCGCCAGGCGATCAACGCCCCCAGGCCGATGGCCAGCAGCACCAGCAGGCCGCCGGTCCAGCGCGCGCGGCTCTGCGTGACCTCGGCCGAGGCCGTGGCCTCGCTGTTCAAGGTGTTCTGCAGTTCGATCAATTGGGCCAGCTTGCCGCGCCAGGCGGCTTCCAGCGGGGCCACCTTGGTCATCAGGTTCAGCGTGGCGCTCACGGTGTCGCCGTCATCGGCGGCCTTCATCGCGGCATCCAGTTCCGGGCGCGTCTTGCGGCCCAGCTCCTGGGCCTCGGCCAGCAGCTTGCGCTCCGCCTCGCTCGTGCCATCGGCCTTGAGCAGGTCGGCCAGGCTGGCTTCCTGGCGGGCATAGCCCTGCAGGGATTTCTCGGCGTTCTTGATCTGGTCGCGGGCCTGCTTGGGGTCGATCTCGTTGAGCATGGCGGCCGAGCGGCTCTGGATGCCGATGGCGCTCACGCTGTCGAGCATCTCGTTGACCAGCCGGGTCTTGGTGGCGCCCGCGCCGGTGACCTGCTGCAGGTGCTCATGCAGCTTGCCGACCGAGAACTGGCCCACGGCGGCCACGGCGATCAGCAGCACCAGCAGGCAGCCGAAACCCAGGCCCAGGCGGCTGGAGATCGACAGAGATTTGAGGGACGAGGCGGCCGGCATGGGGGTCCTTGGCTGTTGAATTCGATAGGGTGGCACGAAGCAATAACGGTGCCCAGGCAGGCGCAGGGCCGGCAACGCTGGTGGCGCAGGAGGGCATACACAGTGTAGGGATAAATGTCACAAAATGTTATGACGCTTCAGGATGGCCCCATGCAGCGCCAGCATAGGGCTTGTTACAAATGGGCGTTTCTTCCGCAAACGGACGACGGGCGCATTCGCGGCAACGGATGCCGGCCTGCCGGCAGGCATGGAGCTGTCCGTTGTTACACATATCCATTGGCATGGGCGCTATCTTTTTTGATGATGGCCAGGGGAATGCATGGTCACTGTAATACGCCACGCCCAGGGTCTATCGGGTATAAACCCGTTACAGTTTCTGCAAAGGATCTTCCATGAGCCGCTTCCACACCTCTCTTCATCTGCGTGGTGTCCTGGGCACTCTGGTGCTGATGGGTTTGGCCGCTTGTACCGGCGGCCCGATGCCCGATGCATCCGAGCGCCGTGAACGCCTTGTGGCGGTGACGGCAGACCACGAACTCATCGTGTTCGATGCGCGCCGGCCCGACACCATCCTCGAGCGCCGGCGCGTGACGGGACTGGCCTCCGGCGAGCGCTTGATCGGCGTGGATTTCCGCGTGGCCAAGGGCGTGCTGTATGCCCTGTCGCAGGCCGGGCGCCTGTACACACTGGACATCTCCAGCGGGGCCTTGACGGCGGTGGGCGCCGCCCCGGCCGCGGTGCCGCTCACCGGGGCGTCCTTCGGTTTCGATTTCAACCCGGCGGCGGACCGCATCCGCGTGGTGTCCTCTTCCGGGCTCAACCTGCGGCTGCATCCCGACACCGGGGCCCTGGTCGACGGCGACCCTGCCCAGCCGGGTGTGCAGCCCGACCCCGCGCTGCACTATGTGGCCGGTGACGTCAACGTCGGCAGCGTGCCTGACGTGGTGGCTGCGGGCTACACCTACAACCCGCAGGACAGCAAGATCACCACCAACTACGCCATCGACCGTGCCCGCGGCGCACTGGTGATGCAGGGCTCGCGCGAAGGCGCCACGCCCGTGGTCTCACCCAATACCGGCCAGCTGCGTACCGTCGGCCCCCTGGGCCTGGGGCCGCTCTCCGATGCCTCCTTCGACATCTCCGATGTGGGCAATGTGGCCCTGCTGGCCGCGCGCACGACGGGCGATCCGCGCTCGCGCCTGTACAAGGTGGACCTGGCGACCGGCCGTGCCACCTCGCTGGGCGTGATCGGCACCGGGGCGGCACTCGCGGGCATGGCCATAGAACCATGAGCGCGCAACCCGTCCTGGCGCGGCAACGCTCGCGGGTGCACGGGCGTGTGCTGGCGGGCTGTGTGGCGGCCATGGCGGGCCTGGTGCAGGCCGCCTCGGTGCAGGTGGACCTGAGCGACGCGGCGGGCAAGCCCCTGGCCGATGCCGTGGTGTTCCTCGAATCGGCAGAGGCCAGGCGCCTGGTCAAGCCCCAGCCCGGTGTGGAGATGGCACAGGAGAAGCGCCAGTTCGTGCCGGTGGCGATGGTGATCCCGGTGGGCACGGAGGTGCTGTTCCCCAACCGCGACACGGTGCGGCACCATGTCTATTCCTTTTCACCCACCAAGAAATTCGAACTCAAGCTGTATACGGGAACACCGAGCAAGCCCGTCCTCTTCGACCAGGCCGGTGTGGTGGTGCTGGGCTGCAACATCCATGACCAGATGGCCGGCTGGATCCTCGTGGTGGACACACCCTACTACGCCAGCTCGCCCGCCACCGGCAAGGCGCAGATCGACAATGTGCCCCCTGGCACCTACAAGCTGCGCACCTGGCACCACCGGCTGCCGGTGGGCGCGCCGGCCCTGGAGCAGGCACTGACCGTGCCGGCCACGGGCATGGCCAGTGCCTCGGTGCGCATGGCGGGGCTGCAACCTTGAACCTGTCCGTGCTGCGGCGCAGCCTCATCCTGAGGCTGGTGGGCATCTCGCTGCTGCTGCTGCTCATCGTGCAGGCGGCCGGGTTTGCGGTGGTGCGGGCCTCCATCGAGCGCAATGCACGCAGCCAGATCGCGCGCGCCCTCGATACCGACGAGAACGTCTGGCGGCGCCTGCTGGACCAGAATGCGGAGAAGCTGCGCCAGGGCTCAGCCCTGCTGGCGGCCGACTACGGCTTTCGCTCGGCCATCAATTCGGATGACGAGGAAACCATCCAGTCGGTGCTGGAAAACCATGGCAATCGCATCGGTGCGGCCGTGACAGCGCTGCTGGGCACCAACCTGGAGCTGCGCGCGGCCAGCCTGTCGGACGATATGCTGGACTTTCCCGCAACGCTGCGCCAGGTCGTGCCGCCGCTGGCCGCCCAGCCGCAGGGCAGCCAGGTGGCGATGATGGCCGGCGTGCCCTACCAGTTCGTGATGGTGCCCATGCGGGCGCCGGTGGTCATCGGCTGGGTGCTGATGGGTTTCCCCATCGGCCAGCCCCTGGCCGAGGAAATGCGGCGCCTGCTGTCGGTGCAGGTGGCCGTGGTGGTCCAGGCGGCGGATGGCAGTGTGTCGGTGCCCGTGACCACGTTGTCGGCCCCGGCGTTGGCCAGCCTGCACCGCCAGGGCCTGCCGCTGGTGGAACTGAAGACCGGCGAAGGGACGCTGCTGGCGCGCGAGGCCCCCCTGGGCAACGCGGGCAACGAGGTGAAGACCCTGCTGCTGCGTTCGGTGGACGAGGTGGTCGCGCCGTACCAGCAGCTGCAGGTGCTGCTGGCCATCATCACCGTCGCGGGCGTGCTGCTGTTTGCGGTCGGCACCGGGCTGGTGGCCCAGCGCCTGACGACGCCCCTGCGTTCCCTGCTGGCCGCCACACAGCGCCTGTCGCGGGGTGAATACGGGGTGCCGCTGGGTCACACCGATCGCAAGGACGAGATCGGCAACCTGGCTCGCTCCTTCGATCGCATGCGTTTGGACATTGGCAGCCAGCAGGCCGAGATCCGCCGCCTGGCCTACTGGGACCGGCTCACCGGCCTGCCCAACCGGGAGCGCTTTCGCGAGGCCGTGGTGCATGCCATCGACGCCCAGGTGGGCGACGCTCTGCGGCCCCTGACGGTGCTCACGCTGGATCTGGACCGTTTCAAACACGTGAACGATGTGCTGGGCTATGCTTTCGGCGACCGCCTGCTGCAGGCCGTGGCCGAGCGCCTGCAAAAGCAGGTGCCGGGCGATAGCGACATGGTGGCAAGGCTCGGTGGCAACGAATTCGCCATGCTGCTGCTGCGCACCGATGCCAAGGGGGCCCATGCGGTGGCCCAGCGCATCACCCAGTCGTTCGAGGAGCCTCTGGCTTTCGAGGACCAGACCGTGGACCTGAGCGCCGGCATGGGGTTTGCCTGCTGGCCCGCGGATGCGGAGGACGCCGACACGCTGCTCAGCCGCTCCGAGATCGCCATGTACGCCGCCAAGCGCAAGCTCAGCGGTGCCTTGCGCTACGACGAATCCCTGGATTCGGCCAGCGCCCTGACGCTGTCGCTGCTGACGGAACTGCGCCGTGCCGTGGAGCACGACGAGCTGCGCCTGTACCTGCAGCCCAAGGTGCCGCTGCACGGGCAGGGCGGGCTGGCGGCCGAGGCCCTGGTGCGCTGGCAGCACCCCCGGCGCGGCCTGGTGCCGCCCATGGAGTTCATCCCGTTTGCCGAGCAGACGGGCTTTGTGCGCCAGCTCACGCTGTGGATGTTCGAGGAGACGGCGCGCCTGCTGGCCGACCCGCGCACGGCAGCCATGCCGCTGCGCATCTCGGTCAACCTGTCCACGCGCGATCTGCTGGACCCCGAACTCCACACCCGGCTGGGCGCCATCCTGGCGCGCCACGGCGTTCAGGCCAGCGCCTTCTGCCTGGAGATCACGGAGAGCGCCATCATGGATGACCCCCTGCGCGCCGAAGCCATGCTCAACCGCCTGTCCGAGCAGGGCTTCAAGCTCTCCATCGACGACTTCGGCACCGGGTACTCGTCGCTGGCCTATCTCAAGCGCCTGCCGGTGGACGAACTCAAGATCGACAAATCCTTCGTGATGGGCATGGAGTCGGGCGAGGACGACGCGATGATCGTGCGCTCCACCATCGACCTGGCACACAACCTCGGGCTCACGGTGGTGGCCGAGGGGGTGGAGAATCTGGCCATCCTGGACCGGCTGCGCGCCCTGTCCTGCGACGAGGCCCAGGGCTACCACATCAGCCGCCCGCTGGGTGCCGAGGACTTTCTGGTCTGGCAGGCGCGCCAGCTCACCGCCTCCAGCGCCTAGAGACCACAGGCACCCGTTCCAGGGGCCGGACGCTGCCGTCTGGCGCCTTCTTGGCCCCGGTATGGCACCAACCCCTGCGAAGGGGGGAAAATACGGGCAATGCCTTCTTCCCGTACCCCTGCCACCCCGCCCGCCGAGCCCGAGAGCCCGCCCCGGCGCGCCGTGCTGCGCCGCCCGGCCGCGCCAGCGGCGCCAGCCGCCCCCTCCACCGCCACGCAACGCGCCCTGGCTGCTTTGCAGGGCAGGGCCGAACCGGCCCCCCGCCCTCCAGCGCGGCCCGCCAGGCCGCCCGCGCGCGGCAACGTCTGGCGGGCCGATGCCGCGCCGCCAGCGGCCCCGCGCGGCGCCGTGCAGGCCGCAGCTGGCCGGCCAGCAGGCCCGGGGGCTGCCTCTGCGCCCGCGCGCCCACCCGTGCCGGTCAAGCCCGCCGCTGCGGCCGATGGCAGTGCGCGCCTGAACAAGCGCATGGCCGAACTCGGCCTGTGCTCGCGGCGCGAGGCCGATGACTGGATTGCCCAGGGCTGGGTCAAGGTCAACGGCGCAGTGGCGGCCATGGGCCTGCAGGTGCTGCCCACCGACCGCATCGAGGTCGACAAGCGCGCCCAGGGCCGCCAGGAGCAGCAGGTCACCATCCTGCTGCACAAGCCGGTCGGCTACGTGAGCGGGCAGGCCGAAGACGGCCACACCCCGGCCGTGGCGCTGATCAACCCGCGCACCCATTGGCGCGACGATCCGGGCCGCATGCGCTTCTCGCCGCCGCAGCTGCGCGGCCTGGCGCCTGCCGGGCGGCTGGACATCGACTCGGTGGGGCTGCTGGTGCTCACCCAGGATGGGCGCGTGGCGCGTCAACTGATCGGCGAGGACTCCACGGTGGACAAGGAGTACCTGGTGCGCGTGCAGTATGGCGAGGTGGCCACCGACGTGCAGGCCGTGTTTCCGTCCGCACAGCTGGCGCGCCTGTGCCATGGGCTGGAGCTCGATGGCCAGCCGCTCAAGCGCGCCAAGGTCGAGTGGCAGAACCCTGAGCAGCTGCGCTTCGTGCTCACTGAAGGCAAGAAGCGCCAGATCCGCCGCATGTGCGAACTGGTCGGTCTCAAGGTGGTGGGGCTCAAGCGCATCCGCATCGGGCGCGTGACCCTGGGCAACCTGCCGGTAGGGCAGTGGCGCTACCTGCTGCCGCATGAAAAATTCTGAACCTGGCCGGTGGGCAGGGTGCCTGGACGGCGACCGTTTGGCACCAAGCCGACACCATCTGTGCCTTTATTTGCAACCGCGTGCCGACATCGGCCCGCGCATTGCTACCATCGTGGCATACGCACTCGAATGTAACAAGGAGAAACACTGTGAGTGACAACAAATACCGCCTCGTGACCCGCAGTGACTTTGACGGCCTGGTGTGCGCTGTGCTGCTCAATGAGCTGGACCTGATCGACGAAATCACCTTCGTGCACCCCAAGGACATGCAGGACGGCAAGGTGCCGATCACCGCGCGTGACATCACCACCAACCTGCCCTATGTGCCCGGTGCGCACCTGGTGTTCGACCACCACGAGTCGGAAACCATCCGCAATTCGGGGCGCCGCGACAGCAACCACATCATCGAGGCGCATGCGCCTTCGGCGGCGCGCGTGGTCTACAACCACTACGGCGGCAAGGCGGCCTTTCCGCGCATCACCGACGAGATGATGGCGGCCGTGGACCAGGCCGATTCGGCCCAGTACTCGCGCGAGGACATCCTGAACCCCGAGGGCTGGGTGCTGCTCAACTACCTCATGGACTCGCGCACCGGCCTGGGCCGTTTCCGCGAATTCCGCATCAGCAACTATGCGCTGATGATGGACCTCATCAAGTACTGCCGCGACCACAGCATCGAGGAGATCCTGGCACTGCCCGACGTGCAGGAGCGCGTGGCGCTCTACCGTGAGCATGCGCCCAAGGCCAAGGAGCAGCTGCAGCGCTGCGCCATCAAGATCAGCAACCTGGTGGTGCTGGACCTGCGCGACGAGGAGACCATCTGGGCGACCAACCGCTTCATGATCTACGCGCTGTTCCCCACGGCCAACATCTCGATCCACATGATGTGGGGGCTGCAGAAGCAGAACACGGTGCTGGCCACGGGCAAGTCCATCCTGGACCGCAGCAGCCAGACCCATGTGGGCAACCTCATGCTGGAGTTCGGCGGTGGTGGCCATGCCGCAGCGGGCACCTGCCAGGTGGCCAACGACAAGGCCGACACCATCCTGCAGGCGCTGATCCAGCGCATCACGCTGGACCGCTGAGCTCTGGCTCAGTCTTCTCCGAACAGCACCCGGTACAGCGCGGCACCCAGCAGCGCGCCCGCCATGGGGGCGGCCCAGAAGACCCACAGTTCCGACAGCGCGTGCGCTGGGCCGAACAGGGCCGGGCCGGTGCTGCGCGCCGGGTTGACCGAGGTGTTGGTCACCGGGATCGAGACCAGGTGGATCAGCGCCAGGCACAGGCCGATCGCGAGCCCGCCTGCGCCCTCGGCTGCACGGCGCGAGGTGGCGCCCAGGATCACGATGAGGAAGATGGCCGTGAGCACCACTTCGGTCACCAGTGCGGCCACCAGCCCATAGCCCCCCGGGGAATGTTCTCCATAGCCATTGGTGGCAAAGCCGCCGATGTCGGCTCCTGGCTTGCCGGTCGCGACCAGGTACAGCAGGCCTGCCGCGACCGTGGCGCCCAGCACCTGGGCCGCGACATAGCCCGGCAGTTCCGAGGCCTTGAACCGCCCTCCGATCACCAGGCCGAGCGACACCGCCGGGTTGAAGTGCCCGCCCGAGATGGGCCCGAGCGCGTAGGCCGCGGTCAGCACCGCGAGGCCGAAGGCCAGCGAGACGCCCAGGAAGCCGATGCCCAGTTGTGGAAACGCCGCGGCCAGCACGGCACTGCCGCAGCCGCCGAAGACGAGCCAGAAAGTGCCGAGAAACTCGGCCGACCATTTTTGAAGAGAAGTGGGCATGGGGAAACGCGTCCAAAGGCTTGGCTGGCAGCACCCGCCGCAGCACGAAGCGCATCTTATTGCGCCCAAATGGCCGTTACCAGCGCCAACGACCCTCCAATTGTCAACAATGCGCGGTAAGCTCGCCCCGGTGCTGCCGTTGGCCGGCCGGTGTCTGCATGACCGGGGCCTTGAAATCGACAACGGTGCCCCGAAATGAACACGCGCGAATGACCTTCTCACGCCAGGTTCCGGCGTGCGGAAAGACCTTCCCCGAGACCGTACGAAAGCAACTCCAAGACACCATGAGCAACAAACAAACCCTGTCGTTCCAGGCCGAAGTGGCCCAGCTCCTGCACCTGGTCACCCACTCGCTGTACTCCAACCAGGAAATCTTCCTGCGCGAGCTGATCTCCAATGCATCGGACGCCTGCGACAAGCTGCGCTTCGAAGCCCTGAACAACAATGCCCTGTACGAAGATGCGCCCAACCTCGAAGTGCGCGTGTCCTTCGACCAGGCCGCCAAGACGCTGACCATCACCGACAACGGCATCGGCATGACGGCGCAAGAGGCCATCGAGCACCTGGGCACCATCGCCAAGAGCGGCACCAAGGACTTCATGGGCAAGCTCTCGGGCGACCAGAAGGCCGATGCCCAGCTCATCGGCCAGTTCGGGGTGGGCTTCTACTCCGGCTTCATCGTGGCCGACAAGATCACCGTGGAATCGCGCCGCGCCGGTGTGGCGCCCGAAGAGGGCGTGCGCTGGACCAGTGGCGGCACGGGCGACTTCGAGGTCGAGGCCATCACGCGCGCCGCGCGCGGCACCAGCATCATCCTGCACCTGCGCGAAGAGGCCGAGGAGTACCTCAACGCCTGGAAGCTCAAGTCCGTCATCGCCAAGTACTCGGACCACATCAGCCTGCCCATCCTGATGGAAAAGGAAGAGTGGAAAGACGGCGAACTGATCAACCCTTCGGATGAGAACGGCGGCCGCCAGCCCGGCGGCATGGTCAAGACCGGTGAGTGGGAAACCATCAACAAGGCCAGCGCCCTGTGGACCCGCCCCAAGAAGGACATCACCGAAGAGCAGTACCAGGAGTTCTACAAGGCCATCAGCCACGACCACGAGGCACCGCTGACCTGGGCGCACAACCGCGTGGAAGGCAACACCGAGTACACGCAGTTGCTGTACATCCCCGCCAAGGCCCCGTTCGACCTGTGGAACCGCGACAAGAAAGCCGGCGTGAAGCTCTACGTCAAGCGCGTCTTCATCATGGACGATGCCGAGGCGCTGATGCCCACCTACCTGCGCTTCGTCAAGGGTGTGATCGACTCTGCCGACCTGCCGCTCAACGTGAGCCGCGAGCTGCTGCAGGAAAGCCGCGATGTGCGCTCCATCCGCGAGGGCTCGACCAAGCGCGTGCTGTCCATGCTCGAAGACCTGGCCAAGCACGACAAGCATGAAGCCACCGCTGGCGACGACGGCGTGACCGACGTGGTCGATGCCGACGACAAGGCCAAGGAAGGCAAGTACACGGCCTTCTACAGCGAGTTCGGCTCGGTCCTCAAGGAAGGCCTGGGCGAGGACTTCGGCAACCGCGAGCGCCTGGCCAAGCTGCTGCGCTTTCCCAGCACCAGCAGCGACACGGTGTCGGTCAGCTTTGCCGACTACAAGGCGCGCATGAAGGAAGGCCAGGAGGCCATCTACTACATCACGGCCGACACCCTGGCCGCCGCCAAGAACAGCCCGCAGCTCGAAGTCTTCAAGAAGAAGGGCATCGAGGTGCTGCTCATGACCGACCGCGTGGACGAGTGGGCGCTGAACTACCTGCACGACTTCGACGGCACGCCGCTGCAAAGCGTGGCCAAGGGTGCCGTGGACCTGGGCAAGCTGCAGGACGAGGCCGAGAAGAAGGCTGCCGAAGAGGCCGCCGAGGCCTTCAAGCCCCTGCTCGCCAAGCTCAAGGAAGCCTTGAAGGACAAGGCAGAGGACGTGCGTGTGACCACGCGCCTGGTCGATTCACCGGCTTGCCTGGTGGTGCAGGACGATGGCATGAGCACCCAACTGGCCCGCATGCTCAAGCAGGCCGGCCAGCAGGCGCCCGAGTCCAAGCCCGTGCTGGAGGTGAATGCCGAGCACGCCCTGGTCAAGAAACTCGAAGGCAGTGTGCACTTCCACGACCTGGCGCACATCCTGTTCGACCAGGCGCTGCTGGCCGAAGGCGGCCTGCCGGCCGACCCAGCGGCCTACGTCAAGCGCGTGAACGCCTTGTTGGCCTGACGGATATCCAGGGGCATCCTCTGTTCGCGGCGATGCGCGCGGAGGCCTTTGCTCTGCGGGTGCCTCGGTTTTTGAACGCAGCCTGGAGCCATTGACGCGGGCGCGGCTTCAAGCCAGTGCCCCCGCGCAAGGGCCGCCCCGCCGCGCTGGGGGCGTCCCCCTTCCAGGGGGAAGGCGCGAAGCGCCTCAGGGGGTTACTCTTCCTTTGCCTTGGCCATGATGCGCGCGTGCACGGCATCGCGCTGCGTGGGGTCTGCTTCAATCAGCAGCTTGAGCAGGCCATCGGGCATTTCCGTGTACTGGCGCCGGTCGTTCTTGACCGGCACGTTGCGCCAGCCCGACAACACCATCCAGCTCCACAGGTCGCGCGAGATGGGCTCGGTGACGTTCATCTTCACGTCACCGCGGATGATGGCTGTGCCCACGGCGGGAACGCTGCCCACGGGCGCGGGGCGGCGCTGCTGGCGGATATTGAGCAGGTTCCTGAAAACGTCTTTCATGGTGAGGGCCGGGGTGCGGTAGCGGATATGCCGACAAGCATATACGAGTCAAATCCCCATCCCAAGTGCTTGATGGTTACAAAGCCGGCCCGCCGCGCCCATGGGCAGGCCTGCGTGGCCCCGCAGTGCAAGCCGGGTCAGGCGTTCAAAGGCTCCTCCAGCATGGCCTCGCACTGCTCGATCAGCATGTCCACCTGGCCGCGCCAGTAGTCGCTGCTGCCGAACCAGGGGAAGTTGACGGGAAAGATCGGGTCTTCCCAGCGCCGGGCCAGCCAGGCGCTGTAGTGGATGAGGCGCAGGGTGCGCAGCGGCTCGATCAGGGCCAGCTCGCGCCGGTCGAAGCTGCGGAACTGCTCATAGCCCTCGACCAGGGCGCTCAGCTGCTGGGTGCGCTGGCGCCGGTCGCCGGACAGCAGCATCCACAGGTCCTGCACGGCCGGGCCCATGCGGGCGTCGTCCAGGTCCACGAAGTGCGGGCCGCCACCGGGCAGGTCGGTGGGCGTCCAGAGGATGTTGCCCGGGTGGCAGTCGCCATGCAGGCGGATGGAGCGGGCCTGGGCGAGGCCGCTGGCGGCGACCAGCGCGAGCGCCTTGTCGCACTGCTCCTGCCAGGCCGATTGCATGTCCAGCGGGATCATGTCGTGGCCCAGCAGCCAGTCGCGCGATGCCGTGCCAAAGCCCTGCAGGTCCAGTACCGGACGGTGTGCGAAGGGCCGGGCCGCACCCACGGTGTGGATGCGCGCGAGGAAGCGGCCGATCCATTCGAGCACGTCGAAGTCATCGAGCTCGGGCCCGCGTCCGCCGCGCCAAGGGCTCACGGAGAAGGAAAAGCCCTCGTGTGCGTGCAGGGTGCTGCCGTTCAGTGCCATGGGGCCCACGGCAGGCACCTCGGCCGCCATCAGCTCGGCGGCAAAGGCGTGCTCTTCGAGGATCTGGGCCTCGGCCCAGCGGCCGGGGCGGTAGAACTTGGCGACCACGCGCTGGCCGTCTTCCAGCGAAACCTGGTAGACGCGGTTCTCATAGGACGACAGGGCCAGGAGCCGGCCGTCGCCGTACAGGCCCACGCTGGCCAGCGCGTCGAGCACCTGGTCCGGAGTCAGGTGCGCATAGGGGTGCTGAGCGGGTGGGCTGTCGGCGGTGTCGTTCGGGGGCAGTCGGTTCATGCCCCGATTGTCCGCTGTGCAGGGACTCGACCGGATCAGAGCCCGCCCATGTGCCCGGTGCGTGGGTCACCCCCGCCCCCCAGCACGGCGGCAAACAGCGCCTCGACCGCCTCGGGGCCCTGGTGCTGTTGTACCTGCAGCCAGGGCGTGGGCGGCGCCTGCACCGCCGCGGCAAAGGCCTGCCACGCAGCGACCAGTCGTTCGTTGAGCACCTGGGCGCCCCAGTCGTCGCGGCGCTTCTTGACCTGGGCGGGGGCGAAAAACATGGTCGGGCGCGGCCCGGGCAACTGGCCGGCACCGCCCAGGTCGTTCACGTGGCTGGCACCCACGGCGCAGCTGTAGGCCAGGGCGGAAAACCGCTGGTGGATGGCCGCACGCAGGGCCACGCTGCCGGCGAAGTCGATATAGACGCAGGGCGTGGCCGCGTCGATGGACTCCAGTTGGTCGTAGGCGACCACCCGGTCATAGCAACCCAGGCTTTCGCAGAAGGCCACGTTGGCTGCCGAGGTCAGGCCGATCACTTCCAGGCCCTCGCGCTGCGCCAGCTGGAAGGCTGTGCCATAGGCGGTCTTGCTCGATGCGCTGGACAGCAGCAGGCGCCGCGTGCCGAAGAACTGCTGGTCGGCCATGAAATCGTCGATCAGCCACGACGTGACGAACAGCGGGCGCAGCAGGGCCTGCACGTCCTCGGTGTCCGGCGTGTAGAACGGGTCGGTGCCGGTGCGCACGTACTGGTTGTACACGGCGTGCAGCTTGGCGCGGTGCGCCGCGCCGTCGTAAAAGCCTGTCTCGGTGAGCCGGGCCGGGGTGAGCACGGCATGGGTGGACATGGGCCAGTAGCCATAGAGCCGCTCGCCCACGGCCACGCCGGGGTGCAGGGACTGCACCACCGTGCCGAAGCCCCACACGGGCACGATGCCCCAGCCCGTCTCATCCGAAGGGAAGAACTGCCAGTACTCCAGCATGCCGCCCATGGCGGCGTAAGTGATGTTGTTGGCCGTGAGCGCGAAGCGCTCCACGCGCACGCGCACCTGGCCATCGGCCAGAGGAACATCCTGCGTGGTGCGCAGGGCCGTGTGGGCCAGGGCGTCCTGGCGTACGAGGAGGGTGGTGGTGCTCATGGCCGCACGCTAAACGAATCCGCAAGGGGGCTCAAGCGGGCGGGAGCACCTGCGCGACACCCAGGCGGCAAAAAAGCCCACCGGCATGCGCCAGTGGGCTTTCTTGTGAACCGCTTGCAGGCAGCTCAGGCGTTGCGGGCCGAGGGCTTGTCCAGCGCCAGCACCAGGGCCAGCGCGATGATGGCAGGCAGGGCCTGGGTGTAGAAGATCTTGGGCACGGCCGTGGCGGCGCCGAAGACGCCGGCCACGATCACGCAGGCCAGGAAGAAGATCTTGAACAGCCGGTTGCTGGTGAACAGGCCCCAGAACAGGCCGGCCGACAGGAACCCGTTGTACAGGCCCTGGTTGGCAGCCAGCGTGACCGTGGCATCGGCCAGTTCCTGGGTCAGGTTGAAGGTCTTCAGGCCCAGGGGCTTGTTCCAGAAGAACATCTCCAGCACCAGGATGTAGGCATGCTCGATGGCCACCAGGGCCACCGCGATGCGGGGGAGCAGCAGCCGGCCCATGGATTACGCCAGGGTGATCTTGACGTCGATGTTGCCGCGCGTGGCGTTGGAGTAGGGGCAGACCTGGTGGGCTGCGTCCACCAGCTTCTGGGCCGTGGCGGTGTCCAGGCCGGGCAGGCTGACCTTCAGGCGGGCGGCGATGCCGTAGGCGTTCGGGATGGGGCCCAGGTCGACTTCGGCGTCGATGGACACGTCCTGTGGCACAGGGATGCCGATCTTGCCGCCGACGGCCTTCATGGCGCCGATGAAGCAGGCTGCGTAGCCCGAGGCGAACAGCTGCTCGGGGTTGGTGCCGGTGCCCGAGGTACCGGGCGAGGACAGCTTGACTTCCAGGCGGCCGTCGTCGGTCTTGGCGGCGCCATCACGGCCACCGGTCACGTGGGACTTGGCGGTGTAGAGGACTTTTTCGAGTTGCGTCATGGTGTCTTCCTTTGCAGTGGGTCAATGAATGTCCGGAGGTGGACGGGGGAACGGAACAAAAAATGGGGTCAGCGCGGCGGCTGGATCCGGTCGCGGAAGGTCTTGAGCTGCCCGGTCAGCGCGGTCAGCTCGGGCACGGTGCACTGGCTGGCTTCGAGCACGCAGGGTGGAATGGCCTCGGCCTTGTCGCGCAGTGCACGGCCCGGGGCCGTGAGGCTGATGCGCACGCGGCGCTCGTCCTGCGCATCGCGGATGCGGGCGATCAGGCCCGAACTTTCCAGGCGCTTGAGCAGCGGGGTCAGCGTGCCCGAATCGAGGAACAGGCGCTCACCGAGTTCGGAGACGGTCACGCCGTCCTGCTCCCAGAGCACCAGCATCACCAGGTACTGGGGGTAGGTCAGGCCCACGGTCTCCAGCAGCGGCTTGTACAGCTTGGTCATGGCCAGCGAGGCGGAGTACAGCGCGAAGCACACCTGGTTGTCCAGGCGCAGCTGGACTGGGCTCGGGGTGTGGGTGGTGGGGTTGCTGCGTGCCATGGGGTGAATTGTGCGGCACATTTAAATTGCGTGCAATTCAATTGTGTAATCTTTTGTTGCGGTGGTGGTTTCTCAGGGGGCTGCAGCCGGCACGGGCCGAAGGTGCTATTCACGCACGGCGCGCGTGCGGGTGCAAGCGCCCGTTGGCAACGAAGCGTGACGGACGCGGGGCGCTGGTGACTTCAGCGGCCGGTGAAGCGGGCAGGGCGCCGCTCGACGAAGGCGCGCACGCCCTCGGCCGCGTCTTCGCTGTTGGCCAGCTGTTTCTGCACGGGAATGAACTCGGCCACCGCGGCGGCCTGGCCCTGCTCGATGGCCTTGAGCACGTTGAGCCGGGTGGCGACCACGGCCAGCGGGGCCTGGGCTTCGATGCGCCGGGCGATGGCCAGTGCCTCGTCCAGCACCTGGGCGGCGGGCACCACCTTCTGCACGAAGTTCAGGCGCAGCGCCTCGGCACTGCCGAATTCATCGGCCGTCAGCAGGTGCAGCAGGGCGTTGCCTGTGCCCGCACGCTCGGCCATGCGCAGCGTGGCACCGCCCGTGGCCATGATGCCGCGCTGCACTTCCATCTGTGAGAAGCGGCAGTCATCGGCCGCGACCACGATGTCGGCGCCCAGCATGAGCTCGATGCCCACCGTGAAGCAGATGCCCTTGACCGCCACCACCATGGGCTTGCTGCGCCGCCGGTAGCCGGGCAGCCCGTAGTCGTGGGGCTCCACCAGGCCTTCGGGGATGGCCTTTTCGCCGCGCTGCATGTAGGCGCTCACGGCCGGCAGGTCCAGGCCCGCCGTGAAATGGTCGCCAAAGGCATGCAGCACGCCCACGCGCAGGGTGGGGTCGTCGTCCAGCCGGGTATAGGCCTCGGCGAGCTGGCGGAACATGGGGGGCGTCCAGCCATTGCGCTTGGCCGGGCGGTTGATGCCGATCAGCAGCACATGGCCGAGCACCTGGGTGTCGATGCAGCCTTCGGCCGGGGGCGTGGTGGGCGTGATGGGGGTGGTTGTCATGGGCACGGAAGTCTCCTTGCCCTTGATTGAAAACCCAATGCAAACAGCGCGCCGTCCCCGGGGGGACAGCGCGCATGGGCTGCCTCAGTAGCTGTAAACCCCTTGGCCGGTCTTGCGGCCCAGGCGGCCGGCGGCCACCATTTCCTTGAGCAGCGGGCAGGGGCGGTACTTGCTGTCGCCGAACTCGGTGAGGTAGACGTCCATCACGGCCAGGCACACGTCCAGGCCGATCATGTCGGCCAGCGCCAGCGGGCCGATGGGCTGGTTGCAGCCGAGCTTCATGCCGGCGTCGATGTCCTCGGGCGTGGCCAGGCCTTCGGCCAGCACGAAGAAGGCCTCGTTGATCATGGGCACCAGGATGCGGTTGACCACGAAGCCAGGCGCGTTCTTCACGGTGATGGGGCTCTTGCCCAGGGCCTCGGCGAGGGCCTTCACGGCGTCGTGCGTGGCATCGCTGGTCTGCAGGCCGCGGATGATCTCCACCAGCGCCATCATGGGCACAGGGTTGAAGAAGTGCATGCCGATGAAACGGTCGGCGCGCGTGGTGGCAGCGGCCAACTTGGTGATGGAGATCGACGAGGTGTTCGAGGCGATCAGCACTTCGGGGGCGACCAGGGCGTCCACCTGCTTGAGGATCTTGAGCTTGAGCTCGTAGTTCTCGGTCGCGGCCTCGATCACGAGCTGCGCAGCCTTGAGGTCGTCGTAGCTGGTGGAGACCTTGATGCGCGCCAGCGCGGCATCCTTGTCGGCCGCGGTGATCTTGTCCTTCTTGATCAGCCGGTCCAGGCTGCCGGACACGGTGGCCAGGCCTTTTTGCACTGCAGCATCGGAGATGTCCACCATCACCACGTCGATACCCGACACCGCGCAGGCCTGCGCAATGCCGTTGCCCATGGTGCCAGCGCCGATGATGCCAACGGTTTGAATCGTCATATAGAGAGCTCTCTTCAAAGTGAAACGGATGGGCGCCATGGTAAGCCGAATCGCACGCCCGTTCGGTTATGGTCCATCGGGTCCCTGCGCGGCGAAAGCTCCGCGCACGGCCTGGAGACAAAAACATGTTGTTCGACTACATCGTGATCGGGGGCGGCTCGGCCGGCTCCGTGCTGGCCGGCCGGCTCACCGAAGACCCCGCCGTGCGCGTGTGCCTGCTCGAGGCCGGGCCCGCCGACAAGAGCGTGCTCATCCATTGCCCGGCAGGCCTGGCCGTGATGGCCAAGTTCGAGCTCAACGGCTGGGGCCAGAACACGGTGCCACAGACCGCCCTCAACGGCCGCCAGGGCTACCAGCCGCGCGGCAAGGTGCTGGGCGGCTCCAGCTCGATCAACGCCATGGTCTACATCCGCGGCCAGCATGCCGACTACGAGCACTGGGCCGAAGAGGGCAACCCCGGCTGGGGCTGGGAAGACGTCAAGCCCTACTTCCTCAGGGCCGAGCACAACGAGCGCGGTGCCGATGCCTGGCACGGGGAGGGCGGGCCCTTCAACGTGGCCGACCTGCGCTCGCCCAACCGCTTCAGCCAGCTGTTCACCGAGGCCGGCGTGCAGGCCGGCCACCCGCACAACACCGACTTCAACGGCGCCACGCAAGAGGGCGTGGGCATGTACCAGGTGACCCACCGAAATGGCGAGCGCCACAGTGCGGCCAAGGGCTACCTCACGCCCCACCTGGCGCGCAGCAACCTCCAGGTGATCACTGGCGCGCACGCCACGCGCATCCTGTTCGAAGGGCAGCGTGCCGTGGGTGTGGAATACCGCCAGGGCGGTGCGCTGCACGAGGTGCGCGCCAGCCGCGAGGTGCTGCTCAGCGCGGGCGCGCTGCTCTCGCCGCAGCTGCTCATGCTTTCGGGTGTGGGGCCGGGCGCGCACCTGCAGCGCCATGGCATCCCGGTGCTGCACGACCTGCCGGGTGTGGGCCAGCACCTGCATGACCACCCGGACGTGGTGCAGGTATTCAATGCGCCAGCACTCAAGGACCTGTTTGGCATCTCGCCTGCCGGCATGCTGGCCCAGTTGCGCGGCGTGCTGGAGTGGCGCCGCAGCCGCACCGGCATGCTCACCACCAACTTCGCCGAGGCGGGCGGCTTCATCAAGAGCGACCCGGCCGAGACCGCGCCCGATCTGCAACTGCACTTCGTGATCGGCAAGCTCGTGGACCATGGCCGCAAGACGGTGCTGGGCCATGGCTACTCGGCCCATGTGTGCCTGCTGCAGCCGCGCAGCCGGGGCACGGTGGGCCTGGCCACCAAGGACCCGATGGCCCTGCCGCTGGTGGACCCGCGCTTCCTCACCGATGCGGACGACATGCAGCGCATGGTGCGGGGCTTCCAGCGCCTGCGCGAGATCCTGGCCCAGCCGGCGCTGGCCCGTTTCGGGGCGCGCGAGCTGCCGGCATCGGCCGGTGCACAGACCCCCGCGCAGATCGAGCAATTCATCCGCCAGTACGCCGACACCATCTACCACCCGGTGGGCACCTGCCGCATGGGGTCGGGCCCGCTCGACGTGGTGGATGCGCAGCTGCGCGTGCATGGCCTCGCCGGCCTGCGCGTGGTCGATGCCTCCATCATGCCGCGCATCGTGAGCGGCAACACCAATGCACCCACGGTGATGATCGCCGAGAAGGCTGTCGACATGTTGCGCGCCGCAGCGTGAGGAATATCACGCCGCAGGTGGCGCCGGGGCGCTGAAAGCGGAAGTTCTTCACAGGCGAAAACGCCGCGCTTTCCTAGACTTCTTTCATCGGCTGCGGGTGCATGGTGCACCCGGCCGAACACTGCCAAAGAGACAGTGTGCAACGGCCCGCAAGGGCAGCATGAAAGAAGAAGACTGCGATGAACATCGACCCCCGCGAAATCTCGGCCCTGATCTCGGCCCATTCCGATGCCTCGAATTCCACCGGCGCACCGCGCGTGGACATGTACGCCGGAATCCACAAGGCGCTGCGCGCACTGATGTCCGACACCCTGCTGGCCCTGGGCCGCATGGACGTCAGCGACGATCTGGAGTTTGCCACCCACTGCGAACGCGTGATGGAGCTGCTGGACCTGTGCCGTTCGCACCTGCAGCACGAGAACACCTTCGTGCACACGGCCATCGAGGCGCGCGCGCCGGGGGCTGCACGCGCGCTCGAAGGCGAACATGGCGAGCACGAAAAAGCCATCACGGCGCTGGCCGCCGGCGTCACGCAGCTGCTGGGTTGCCCCCCTGTCGCGCGCTCGGCGGCGGCCCATGTGCTGTACCGGCAATTGGCGCTGTTCATCGCCCACAACTACGAGCACATGCATGCCGAGGAAACCGGGCACAACAGCGTGCTGTGGGCGCACTACAGCGACGAGGAGCTGATCGAGATCCACAACGCGCTGGTGGCCTCCATCCCCCAGGCGGAAATGATGGCCATCCTGCGCTGGCTGGTGCCCTTCATGTCGCCGCCCGAGCGCACGGCCATGCTGGCCGACATGCGCGCCCATGCCCCCGCGCCGGTGTTCCAGGCGGTGCTCGACAGTGTCAAGCCCCACCTCACGCCCTACGAATGGATCAAGCTGATGCGCAGCCTGGATCTGTCGGCAGAAACCGCACCACCGTATTGATGCGGGGTGGCATCTGAGGCGCGGCCGGCCCGAAGTGCTGCGCGTGCGCCGGGTTCAGGCCGCGGCGGCATCGGCCGGCGCGTAGCACCAGCGGTTGCGGCCGTTGCGCTTGGCCTCGTACAGGCCGGCGTCGGCATGGGCAATCAGCTCGTCCACACCGCGTCCATGCTCGGGGAAGTGCGACAGCCCGATGCTGGTGCCGATGTCGGCGCCCCCGGCGGCGAGCTGGAATCGGTCGGTCAGCACCGCCACCATGCGGTTGGCCACGCCCTGCGCATCGTCGGCGCTGGCACCGGGCAGCACACACAGGAATTCGTCGCCGCCCAGCCGGGCCAGGGTATCGCCCTCGCGCAGGCAGCCGCGCAGGCGTTGCGTCACCAGGCACAGCAGTTCGTCGCCCGCCGCATGGCCCATGGTGTCGTTGACATGCTTGAACTTGTCCAGATCGAGGAACAGCACCGTGAGCAGGCCATGGCGCGTGTTGGCGTCGGTCAGCGCCTGGCGCAGCCGGTCGCGCGCGATCATGCGGTTGGGCAGGCCGGTCAGCGGGTCCAGGTTGGCGGCCTCCAGCTCGCGGCGGGTCTGGTCCAGATCGGAAATGCGGCATTCGAGTTCGAACTCGCGCGCTTCGAGCTTGACCACCATGTGGGCAAAGGCCTCGGCCAGCCGGGCCTGCACGCTCTCCTCGGGGCGCTCGCCCGTCATGTCCATGAGCGGGCCGATGGCGCGCAGGTCACCCTGCTGCGCGATGCGCTGCATGACGTCGCACAGGCGTTGCAGGAAGGGGTCCTCGGTCTCGACAGGGGTCACGGGTGGTTCTCCTCATTGCGGCTGGCGGCATGCCGGTGGCCGCCCAGGCGCGCGAAGCGCCGAAATCACGCTGCAACAGCAGCTTCAGGCTCCAGAAAAAGCGCAAAGCGAGGCGCACAAACGACAGCCGCGCAACGGGCGCAATGATACGCTTGTACACTTGTTAACAATCCGGGGCTTGTCAACACGGGTGTTTCGGGCCAGCCGAAGGGCGGGCCCTAGAGCGATTGTGCCGCCCTGGCGGCTGGCAGGCAGCGCGACACCGTGACCTCGTTGACATCACCGTCGCGCCGATACTCAAACCGATCTGCCAATTTCTGCACAAAATGCACGCCCAGGCCACCCACGTCCCGATCATCCAGCGATGCCTCCACGTCGGGCGCCGCCAGGGTGGTGGGGTCGAACGCCTTCCCATGGTCGCGCAGCACGGCCTGCAGGCGGGCCGGCGCTTCAAAGCGCAGGTGCACTTCCACCAGGCCGCCCTGTCCCGCGTAGCCATGCATGGCCACATTGGTCAGCAATTCGTCGAGCATCAGCCCGAAGGAGGAGGCCAGGGGCATAGGAACGCCGTTGTCGTCGGCCCAGGCCTCCAATCGCTCGAAGAACGCGGGAAGTTCGGCCACGGTGCCGTGCAGGGTCTGCTGCCATTCGAGCGGTGGATTCATGGGTGTCTGCGCGCTGAAACCTGGGGCTGTACCGGCGGGCGCTGTCTTCGCCCCGGTCCGGTTGGTCGCCAGAGCATTGTGGCATGAGCCGGACCATGCAGACGCTTTCATCCTCCCAGGATTCGGACACCGCCGTCGCGGCCAAGCCGACCTTCGCCGCACTGTGGGAGCTCGGCGGCCTGTGGCTGCTCATCGTGCTGGCAGGCATCGCATTGATCGCCAGCCTGCTGCTGGACGTGCGCGCGCAGGAGGAAGCCCAGATCCAGCGCTCACGCCTGTCGCTGACGCTGGTGGAGCTGCAGGAGTCCATCGAGGGCGACCTGGCGCTGGGCTTTGACCTGCCCGACCACCGCGGTATCCAGCCCCGGCTGGAACGCGCCCTGGCGAGCGACAGCCAGCTGTACGCCATCGATGTGGTGGACCGCGCCGGCATGGCCCTCTTCAGCACCGATCGGGGGGCCGTCGGCGAGGCGCTGCAGCCGCGTGCCGCGCGCGCGGCCGAGGCCGGCGCGCGCCAGGACCGGGTCTGGCATGCGGCGCTGCCGGGCGAGGCCATCATGGGCCTGCCTCTGCACAATGCCTTCGGCGAGGTTGTGGGCCATATTGGCGCCACCTACGCAACCCAGGCCGTGCGCTTTCGGCTCGCCGTGTGGCAAGCCGATGGGCACACGCTCACGCTGGGCGCCATGGCCGTGCTGGTGCTCGCCACGGCCGGCCTGCTGGGCTGGCTGGCCACGCTCTGGGCCCTGCAGCCGCAATCGGCCCGCCTGCGTGCCGAATGCCGGGGTACCCAGGCCCGGACACTGGCACGCAGTGCCCAGGTGCGCCAGCGCATGGACGATTGCCTGGTGCGCCTGGACGAAAGCGAGCGCTCCGAATGACGCGCATCCGCCGCCCCTGGGCCCCCGCCACCCGCCTGGGCATCGCCGCCCTGGTGCTGCTGCTCTTGGCCGCCTGCGTCCTGTCCATTCACACCTATGACCAGTCGCGCGAAATGCGGGCCACCAGCGACCGCACGCGTTCGCAGCTGATGGCGCAGTCGCTGAGCCTGCGCATCAGCCATGCGGTCGAATCCGGCATTCCGCTGCCCAGCCTGGTCGGCGTCGAGGCGCTGTTCCAGCAGCGCATGGCGTCGCAGCCCGACATCCACGCCGTGGCGCTGGTGCTGCCGGGTGGCAAGTTGCTCTGGCAGACCACGCGCGATGCCAGCGCGGCGGGTGCCACGGCCGAAGCGCCGGTGCAGGTCCGGGGCGCCTCCGTTGCCACCCTGCGCCTGACCCTGCGCGACAGTGGCGCAGCCACGTTTTCCCGGGCCACTGCCGCGCTGCTGCTGCCGGCCATCGCACTGCTGGCGCTGCTGGCCTATCTGGCAGCCCGTTTTTCACAGGCCCAGGGCATCGAGTTGCGCAACCATGCGGCCTGGCGTGCGCGCCGTGCCATCGCCCAGGGCCGCTACGACAACACCGTGGTGCTGCCGCAGCGGCGCGGGTTCGACCTGCGCGTGCAGCAGCTCGGCCATGCCGTGCGCAGCGTGCACGAAGGGTTGGTGCGCGTGCGCCGCCTGATCGCCTCGCTGCGCCAGACAGAGCCCCAGCACACGCGGCGCGAACGCCTGGACCAGTTGCTGGCCAAAGCCGAGGCCGATGACCGCTTTGCCGAACATGGCATCGCCCAGGTGCGGGTGGTCGCCGTGGAGGCGCAGGCATTCTGGATCGCACTGCTCGTGGCCTTGAGCGCGCTGGCGCTGCAGACCCTGTGGCTGCGCAGCCTGCACCTGCAAGGTGAAACCCCCTGGCAATGGCGGGGCGTGGCGCCGGCCACGGCAGCGAGCCTGGCCGCCTTCTTCGGGGCGGGCATGGTGGCCTGGTCTGTGACACGCTGGCGCCGCTGGCCCGCACCCACTGTGGTGCTGCCCGCCTGCGCGGCCCTGCTGGCCACGGCCGTGGCCAGCGCGGCAGGCCTGCCCGCCAGCCTGCCCTGGGTTTTTTCCATGGCCGCGGGCGCCTGGCATGGCCTGGTCGTAGGGGCCGTGCTGGCCGCCTGCCAGGCCGTCGAACAGGTACCTCGCACCCGGCCCGACTACGCGTACGCCCGGCCGCGCTGGCGCGCCGCCACCTGGAGCGCCTGGACCGTCACCGCCGTCTGGCTGGGCCCGGCACTGGGCAGCCTGGCGCTGGACGCTATGGGCGCGCTGCAAGGGGCGTATGCGCTGCTGCTTCCGGCCTTGTGCGCGGGATTTTTCGTGGTGCGCTGGAACGAGCCGCGCAGTCCCTGGCGCAGCCGCACGGGCGTGCACGGAAGTGGCCTGGCGGAGGCGCCCCGGCCCGCGACCGGGCGCGCCAGGGCGCTGGGCCAATCGGGCGCCGCCGGCCTGCTGCTGGGATGGGCGCTGGCTGCCCATGCGCTGGGGCAGCCCGTCCTGTGGGCTCCTCTGCTGGGGCTGGGGGTGGGGGCAGGTCTGTTCCTGCGCAGGCGCTTGCCGTCTTCGGCTGTCCTCGCGGCGGTGGCCGCTGTGGCCACCCTCCTGGCCCTGGCGTCGGGCTGGCTGTCGGCCGGCCCCTCCCTCCAGGATGCGGTGCTCGCACTGGCCGCCCTGCTGGCCGGTGGCGCGCTGGGGCGCCTGGCGCGTGCGACCGAGGTCGAGCAGCAGTTGCCGGGCCTGTCCACGGCCCAATGGGCCGTGATGGGCGTGGGGGCCGTGGGCGCCAGCAGTGCCCTGGGGGCCCACCTGCACGGCGGCTGGCCACTGCTCGCAGCGGCGGTGTTGCTGCTGGTCTGCGGCCGGGCCGCGCCGCGCGCCGGGGGACAGCATGCACCTTAGGTACCGGCTGATTGCCATTTTGTTGGCCGCCATGGCCCTGCTGGTCGCCGCCTTCGCCGCGATGGGCTGGCTCAGCGACCAGCGCTGGTCGCAGCGCTACGACGAAGTGCTGCTGCAGAACCAGCGCATCGCCTGGGACAAGCTGCAGAACGAGAACCTGGACCGCCAGGACGTGCTGGCCCAGCAACTGCTGCAGGACGCCGCGATCCGTGATCTGGCGGCCCAGGGGGGCACGGCCCGCCTGGACGCCCTGCTGGCGGCCGCGACCCGGCGCGCCCCGGGTGTGCGCATCGATGTCTTCGATCGCCAGGGCGCCCTGGTGGCCACCACCGAGCCCGGCATTGATCCACAGCCCATGGCCGAAGTGCGCTGGGTGGCTGCGGCCAGTGGCCAGGCCGGTGCCGTGCGCGGCCTCACCCAGGTGGCCGTGCGCCAGTACCAGTGGGTGGTGGTGCGTGGCTTTGACGGTGGCGCGCTGGCCGTGGGCCAGGACGTCGCACCCAAGCTGTCCGAGCTGGCTGGCTACCTCGGGGGGGACATCTTCCTGGCCAATATGCGTGGCGCCGAAGCCGTGGGCACCCGCGCAGGCGTGCTGGCCGCCACCGAGACACCCATTCCCGTGCGCTCCAACCAGGCCGTCACCGTGCAGGTGGACGACCACGACAACCAGCCCCGCGCCTTGCGCATCGTCAGCCAGCCGGTGCACAACCCCGACGCACGCATCGTGGGCTCCCTGGTCTGGATGCAGGACGTGAGTGCCACGCACTATGCCGACCTGCTGTTCTCGCGCAGCACGCTGGCCGCGGCGCTGGTGTTCGCCGCCGTGCTGGCGGCAGGCTTGGTGGCCTACCTGCGCCATGCCATGGAGCCGTTGGCGCGCTCGGTCGGCGTGCTCAACGCGCTGGCACGCGGCGCCACCGACGCATCCCTGGACCAGGGCGAGGAAGATGCCGAGGACGAATCCGGAGAGATCGCGCGCGGCGTGGTGGCCATCCGTTCGGAGCTGCTGAACCTCGAGACCCTGCGCCAGGAGCGCATCCGCATCCGGCAGCAGCAGGAACGCCTGATCCGCGGCCAGCTGCGCACCCTGGCCGACAGCCTGGACCCGGCATCGCGCGAGGAGATCCTCACGGCGCTCGGTTCGAGCGCCGAGGCGCAGGCCGGCTCCGGCGCGACCGATGCGAATGCCGCGCCGACCAACCAACTGGCCGAACTGGCCGGTATCCTGGGCCGCATGTCCGGCCTGGTGACCAACCAGCAAAACCGCCTGCTCAAGCTGCTGCGCGAGCTGCAGGCCGCGGTGCAGACCCAGGCCACCCTGGCCAGCCTGCAGCAGGAACTGGAGATCGCCCGCCAGATGCAGCTGTCCATCCTGCCACGCTCGGCGCCGGACGTGGACGAGGTCGACATCGCGGCCACCATGATCCCGGCCAAGGAGGTGGGGGGCGACTTCTACGACTACTTCCCGATCGACGCCGAGCACCTGGCCGTGGTGGTGGCCGACGTGTCGGGCAAGGGCGTGCCGGCTGCGTTCTTCATGGCGATCTCGCGCACCCTGCTCAAGAGCAACGCATTGTTCCTGCGCGAGCCGGGCGCCACGATCCGGGCCCTCAACGACCAGCTGTGTGCCGAAAACGACCAGATGATGTTCGTCACCGTGTTCTACGGCGTGCTGCACCTGCCCACCGGGCGGCTGGTCTATGTGAATGCGGGCCACAACCCGCCGGTGCGCCTGGCCGGCAGCGGTGCCACGCTGTTCCCGCGCGGCCGCAACATGGCGCTGGCCGTGATGGAAGAGCAGGAGTACATCGAGGGCGAGGCCTTGCTCGTGCCCGGCGAAACCGTGGTGCTCTATACCGACGGCGTGACCGAGGCCACCAATGCCGACAATGCCCTGTTTGGCGACGATGCGCTGCTGGCGGCCATGGCGGCCATCGGCAGCGATCCCCGGGGCGTGGTCACGGCGCGCATTCCGGACCAGATCGTGCGCGCCGTGCGCGGTTTCGAGAATGGCGCCGCGCAGGCCGACGACATCACGGTCGTGGCAATGACCTACCGGGGGCCACGGTTGTGAACCAGATGGCGCGCGTAGCGCAAGGACACCGCGCCATCGGGTGCGCGCACTTCGCCCACACAGGCGTAGCCGGCCAGCGCCGCGGCGCGCAGCGCCTCGTAGTCCAGGCTGGGCAGCAACAGCTCGCCCTCGGCCGCGAAGCCCATGCCCTGCTCCAGGTCGATCATGGCCACGTGGCGCTGCAGCCCGTCGATCATGCCGGTCCAGACGACGCGCAGGCCCTGGCGCAGCATGTTGTGGCGGCTGCGGTGGTTGAGCAGGGACACCATGGCCATGCACAGGGGACGTCCGCAGGCCAGTGCCAGTTCCAGCCGCGCCGACAGCAGCGCACGCTGCAACTGGCGGCCACGCCACTGCGGCAGCACCATGCAGCTCGACAGATGCGCCACCATGCCCTGCTGTTCCGGGGCAAGGCCGATCACCTGGCCCAGGTTGTGGGCCTCGTGTTCGCCCGGCAGCTCCAGCATGGCGTAGGCGACCAGGGCGTCTTCCACGAACACGCCGATGACTTCGCCGCCCGGGTACATGTGGGCCTGGAAGAAGTTCTCCTCATCGTCCTCGCGCACATAGACGTCGGAGTTGGGCAGCGAGTCCAGCACGGTGTCGCGCAACGCCACCCAGGCATCGAAGTCCTGCGCCTCCAGCAGGCGGGTGCTGGCCTGGGAAAGGTTGCCCAAGCCTGCATCGGGCAGCAGGACGGGCTGGATTTGGGGCAAGGAACTGAGCACGATGGGCAAATTGGCGCACACTGTGCGCAACGGGGCGAAAGGGTTGAAAGGAATCGTAAAAGTTCCCCGACTATAGAACAGCTGTACGACATCTGACGAACACGGTATTGCAAGGAAGCACTTCCATGACCGACACGACCCCCACCACGCCCGACAGCGAGATCGATGTGGCCGCCATGCAGCGGCGCCTGCGGCGCGAATCGCTGATGTTCGCGTCGATCTTCGCCCTGGTGCTGTTCGGCCTGTCCCTGGTGCTGATCGCCTGGCGGACCGAGCAGCTGCTGACCCAGCTGGCGCAGGACCGCACCGTGCGGCTGCTGCGCCAGGTGGCAGACGAGGCCGAGTCCGGGCTGCGCTTCGGCGTTTCGGTGGCCGACCAGACGGTGCTGTCCGAGCGCGTGGCGCGCCTGGGCGCTGCAGGCAGCCCGCTGCGCGGGGTGTTCATCGACACCGACCGTGGCGAGGCCGTGCTGAACGCGGGCGATGCTGCGCTGCATTCCACCATCGCTGCGCGCTGGCGGCAGGCCCTGCTCGACGCCGGGCCGGGCCACGCGCCGGCAGTGCGCAACACCGGCCGCTATGCCTGGATCGGCGCCGCCATCTTCGACTCCACCGGCGCGCCGGCGGCCACCCTGTGGGGGGCACTGGATCCGGCCGAGGTGCGCGCCCAGGCGCGGGACGCCGCGCTCGACATGGTGCTGCGTGCGCTGCCGCTGATGCTGCTGGCCCTGGTGACCACCTGGTGGCTGCTGCTGCGCTGGAGCACCCGAATCATCACCTCGATGCGTGGCATTGGCAGTATCGAGGCCCCCCAGGGCTCCGCACGGCAGCTCTGGCTGGCCGTGGTCTTCAGTGTGGTGGTGGCGCCTGCCGCCATGCTGTGGATCGCGCGCGAGGCCGCCCGCCCGGCCGTCACGGCGCAGATCCAGGAAAACGCCGATGCCGTGGGCCGCACCCTGTCAGGGCAGGTCGCTCGCGCCCTGTCGCTGGGCGTGCCCTGGAATGCCATGAATGGCATGGACGAGTTGTTCCAGCAACAGCTCAAGGAAGCGCCCGAGCTGAGTTACCTGGCGCTGCAGCCGCCGGGCGAAGCGGCCCGCAATGCCACCTGGGGCGGCGATGTGCCTGCGCAGGCCCGCACGGCGCAGGCATCATCCGACCTGCTGCGCCGCACGCTCACGGCCGGTGACGGCGCCGTGGTCGTCGGCTACCCGGCCGACTTTGTGGACCGCCAGCTCGCCGGCATGCTGATCGACCTGGTGCTGGCCCTGGTGATCGCCGCTGTGCTGGTGCGCGAACTCTCGCGCGGCCTGTGGCGCCGCTCGCTGCTGTTCCCGCTGTCTGCCTACGTGCAGGCGCGCCTGTGGCAAGGGCTGCAGCGCCGCTGGCAAAAGCGCCATGCCATTGACCAGGAAAGCGCCCAGGCCCATGACCGAGATGCCGCCGAATGCCGGGCCCAGCTGATCCGCGCTGCGCGCAGCGACGGCCCCACGGCCGAAGCGCCCCAGGTCGGGGCCCAGCTCACCCTGCTGCGGTTGACGGTGTTCCTGGTGGCCCTGTCCGAAGAGTTGCTGCGCCCCTTCTTCACCGTGTTCGCCAGCGAGGTGCGGCCCATCGATGCGGCCCTGTCACCCGCCATGGTGGCCGGATTGCCCGTGGCTGCCTTCATGGCCACCCTGGCCCTGGCCCAGCCTGCAGGCCCGGCGCTGGCGCGGCGTTTCGACCTGCGCTGGAGCCTGATGCTGTCGGCTCTGGTCGGCACGCTGGCCTTGACCGCCACCGCCTGGGCCACTGATGCCTGGACCCTGATCGGCCTGCGCGCCCTGGGCGGCGCGGCCTACGGCCTGGCACTGATCCTGGTGCAAACCGCCATCGTGCGCATCACGCCGCCGCAGCAGCGCGCGCGGGGCCTGGCCGAAGTGGCCGCAGCCATCGTGGCGGCCGGCATCGTCGGCCCGCCCTTCGGCGGCATGATTGCCGCGCGTGCGGGCGACGGCATCGGCTTCCTGGCCTGTGCGCTGTGCATGGTCGGCGCCTTGCTGGCTGCGCTGCGCCTGTCGCTGCCCGTGCCCGAGGGCAGCCCTGCGGCCCAGCGCGGCCTGGCGACCACCGGCGGCTGGCGTGGCTACATGGCGGTGCTGCGCGAGCCGCGCGCCATCTGGGTGATCCTGGGGGCAGCGCTGCCGGGCCGCCTGGTGGCCGTGACCATCCTCTCGGTGGTCGTGCCCCTGTACATGAACGAGTTGCAGCAGCCGCCTGCGGTGGCGGGCCGGGTGCTGCTGCTGTATTTCCTGTGCTTTGCGCTCTCGGCCTCGATGGTGGCGCACTGGTCCGACCTGCTCGGTCAGCGCAAACCCTTCATCGTGGCCGGTGGCGTGTTCAGCGTGCTGGCCTGCCTGTCGCTGCCACTGCTTGGTGGCGTCTGGGGCATGGCCGCCTGCTGTGCGCTGCTGGGCCTGGGCCAGGCGCTGCAGTCCTCGCCCCAGATCGCGTTGACGACCGAGGCCTTCGAAGGCGTGGACGCCAGCCGCGCCACCGCCACCCCCGAGCAGGCGCTGGCAGCCTTCCGGCTGATCGAGCGCGGCGGCAGCATCGTCGCGCCCTTCGTCACGGCGGTTGCCGTGACCGCCTTCGGCTATGCCGGCGCAGCGGTGGCCGTGGGCCTGCTGCTGTCGGTGACGACATTGAGCCTGGCCGCCGGCCTGCGCAACCCCCGTATCCAGGCCGCGGCAGCCGCCTGATGACCCCAAGGAGAATTCCGATGACCAAGCTGCGCCGCATCCTCCTCGCCGCCGGGGCCGCCTGCGCCCTGGTGGGTACCTCGGCCGCCATGGCCCAGAGCGCCGCCAACGCTGCCGCCGCGGGCGTCGCCGCCGCCACCAAGCGCTTCACCGTCGCCATGGTGCTGCCCCGCGATGACCAGAACATCGAGGCAGGCTTCACCGGTTACCTGCAACGCCAGGATGTACCTGTGCAGTATGTGAGCATTCGCTTCTCGGGTCGCAGCGAAGACATTCCCGAGCTGCGCGCCAAAGTGCGCGCGGCGCGCCCGGACCTGATCTATGCCTGGGGCACGCCCACCACCCTGGCCCTGGCCGGGCGGGACGACCAGGCTGGCAAGGACGATGCGATCCGCGACCTGCCCATCGTCTTCACCGAGGTCACCGACCCGGTGGGCGCGGGCCTGCTGCGCACGCTGGAGGGCCATGGGCGCAATGCCACGGGCGTGAGCCACGTGGCGCCTTTGCCGGTGCAGCTCAATGCCATCCGGGCCTACCGTCCGTTCACGCGCCTGGGCTACCTGCACAACCCGGCCGAGCCCAACTCCGGCCTGATCCGCGACCGGCTCAAGGAACTCGCGCGCACGCAGAATTTCGAGGTGGTCGAGGCCAGCCTGCCGCTGCTGCCCCAGGGCGGCCCCGACCCGGCGCAGATTGCCCCGCAGATCCAGACCCTGGCCGAGCGCAAGGCCGACTTCCTCTACGTCGGTCCCATCACCTTCCTGGCCTTCACGCACCGCGACGCCGTCACCTCCGCCGCCCTGCAGAACAAGCTGCCGACCTTTTGCGCCACCGAGAGCATCGTGCGCCAGTCCGGCTGCCTGTTCGGCCTGTTCTCCAATGGGGCCAACATCGGCAGGTATGCCGGCTCCATGGCGCGCCAGATCCTGGTCGAGAAGAAGCCGCCCCAGGCCATCGCCGCCTCCACGCTGCAGCGCTTTTCGCTGCTGATCAACATGCGCACGGTGCAGGCGCTCGACCTGTATCCGCCCATGCTGCTGCTGAATGTGGCCGAAGTGATCAACGTGCCCAAGCAGGCCGCAGCAAACTGAGGCGACTTCACCCAATGCGCCCAGCCGAAGTCCGAGGGCTTGTCTTTGCGGCCCCCCATTCCAAAGGATTGCGCCCATGAACCTCGAACAGGAGCGCCGCGACGGCATCTTGATCCTGCGCCCGCGCGGCCGCCTCGACAGCAGCAGCTCGCCCGAACTCGAACGTGTGGTCACCGAGCAGCTTGAAGCGGGAATTCAGCGTGTGGTGTTCGACCTTTCGGCGCTGGACTACATCAGCTCCGCTGGCCTGCGCGTGGTGCTGCTCGCGGGCAAGAAGCTGCGCGCCAGCAAGGGCAAGCTGGTGCTGGTCGGCCTGAGCGCCATGGTGCGCGAAGTGTTCGACATGAGCGGCTTTTTGACCTTGTTCGCCGTGACCAACACCTTGGACGAAGGCCTGGCCAAAGTCTGAGCGCCGCCCTAGCTGCGAAAGCGCTTGCGGGTCAGCGCCAGGGCGACCCAGAAGGCCACCACCGTGGTCACCACCAGCACCAGGCCGTGGCGCCAGGGGTGGGCGGGCCACTGGTCCATGAACAGGGGCCGCACCAGTTCCACCGCATTCGTCAGCGGCAGCCAGTCGGAGATGGCGCGCACGATGGGCGGCAACTGCTCGCGCGGGAAGAACACGCCCGAGAGGAACATCATGGGCGTGAGCACCAGCGTGAAGTAGTAGGTAAAGAAGTCGTAGCCCTTGGCCAGCGCGTTGAAGATCAGCGCGATGCTCGAGAACATGATGCCCACGCCGAGCAGCACCGGCCAGGCCACCAGCAGCTTGGGGCTGTGGCTGATGCCCAGCGCCAGCATCACGCCCAGGATGGCGGTCACGGTGAACAAGGCCTTGAAGGCCGCCCAGAGCATCTCGGCCAGCACCACGTCGTCCAGGCGCACGGGGGCGTTCATGATGCCGTCCCAGGTCTTTTGCACATGCATGCGCGAAAAGGCCGAGTACAGCGCCTCGAAGCTGGCTGCGTTCATCGCGCTCATGCAGATCGAGCCGCTGGCCAGGAACAGGATGTAGGGCACCCGGGTGCCTTCGCCCACGCTCACCTGGCCCACCAGCGCCCCCATGCCATAGCCAAAGGCCACCAGCCACATCAAGGGCTCGGCGATGTTGCCCACCAGGCTGGGGATGGCCAGCTTGCGCCAGACCAGCAGGTTGCGCAGGAAGACGGGCCACCAGCGCGCCGACAGCGAAGGTGGCATCCACACGGATGGTGTGGGCGGTGGCAGTGGGGCCGAGGGGGGGGGGGGCGCGGCGGTTTGCATGTCCCTATTGTGCTGTGCATTGGCCGGGCATGCGCATTGCTTGCGCCCGGCGCATGAGCGCCACCGTCCTGCACCTGCCTCCCTCCGCCCCCACCCTGTGGCGCGAGCGGCTCGGGCTGCTGCTCGAATCCACGGGCGAGGGCGTGTTCGGCATCGACCTGGCGGGCGACTGCATGTTCATCAACCGGGCTGGCGCGCGCATGCTCGGTTTTGCGGCCGAGGAGGTGATGGGGCGCAACATGCATGCGCTCACCCACCACTCCCACCCGGATGGCAGCCCCTACGCGGACAGCGACTGCCCCATCTTCAATGCCTTCCGCAGCGGCCTGCCCTGCCGGGTCGACAGCGAGGTCTTCTGGCGCCGCGACGGCACGGCCTTCGCGGTGGAGTATTCGAGCCATCCCATCGTGGAGGACGGCCAGGTGCAGGGCGCGGTGATCACCTTCCTGGACATCAGCGAGCGCAAGCGCGCGGCTGGCGAGCTGCAGCGGGCGCACGACGAACTGGCTCGCGCCAACGACGAACTGGAGCGCCGCGTGGCCGCGCGCACGCAGGAGCTGTCTCAGGCCCTGGGCCAGTTGCGCGAGCTGTCGGCCTACTCGGAGCAGGTGCGCGAGGACGAGCGCACGCGCATCGCACGCGAGGTGCATGACGAGCTGGGCAGCTTGCTCGTGGCCCTCAAGATGGACGTGAACTGGCTGGACAAGCGTCTGGGCGAGCAGGGCGCCCGCACCCCCGAGGCCGCGGGTGACATGCGCCAGCAGATGCGCTGCAAATGCCAGAACATGAGCCGGCTGATCGAAACCGCCGTGGACAACGTGGGCCGCATCATCACCGACCTGCGCCCCAGCATCCTGGACCACCAGGGTCTGTGGGCGGCGCTCGAGTGGCAGGCGCAGGAATTCGTGCAGTCGGCGGAGCTGCAGCTCGACTGGCAGATGGACCTGCCCGATGCGCTGCACCTGCCCGAGCCGGCTGCCATCGCAGTGTTCCGCATCTTCCAGGAGATGCTGAGCAATGTGGGGCGCCACGCCCAGGCCAGTGCCATCGCGGTCCGCATCGCTACCCGGGAGCAGCAACTGCAGTTGTGCGTGCAGGACAACGGCGTGGGCGCTACGCGGCAGGCGCTGGAGGCGCCCACCGCCTACGGCGTGATGGGCATGCGCGAGCGTGCGCGCCAGCTGGGCGGGCACCTCTCGATCACCAGCGAGCCTGGCGAAGGCTCGAGCCTGCAGCTGAGCATCCCTTTGGAGGCCATGGCATGAGCACCGCCAGCGTGCGCGTGCTCATCGGCGACGACCACCGCATCGTGCGCGAGGGCCTCAAGCAGGTGCTGGGCGACCCCGCCAACGGCCTGCCAGAGATCGTGGTTGCGGCCGAGGCCACGGGCGGCCAGGAGGTCCTGGACCAGGTGGCCGGGCTCGGCGGCACGGCCGGCCTGGAGCTGGTGCTGCTCGACATCGCCATGCCCGGCATGGACGGGCTGGAGGTGCTGCAGGCACTGCGCACCGCCTGGCCAGGCCTGCCGGTGCTGATGCTCAGCACCTACCCTGAGCGGCAGTACGCGGTGCGCTGCATCCAGATGGGCGCGGCCGGCTACCTGCACAAGAGCGCCGACCCCGACGACATGGTGGCCGCCGTGCGCAAGGTGGCGGCCGGCGGCCGCTACCTCACGGAGGCCACGGCCCAGGCGCTGGCTGGTGCCGTGGAGCGCACCGGGGTGGTGCGCTCTGCCCAGCAGGGCATGCCAGCCGGGGTGGACGCGCTATCGTACCGGGAGCACCAGGTGTTCCGCCTGCTCACCGCGGGGCAGAGCGTGGGCGAAATTGGTGCGCAGCTCAAGCTGGCGCCCAACACGGTCAGCACCTACCGCGCCCGCATCCTCGAAAAGACCGGGGCGCGCAACGATGTGGAGCTGGCATTGCTGGCGCGCGGCACGCCAGCGGAGTGATTTCACGGCCTTGCGGGCCCGATTTGTAGTGCTGCCCCTACACGCTGTAGACAACGCACCCGCGAATTCATGACACCGGGCTGGTGGGGCCGGCAACTGGCCCGTGCCTTGCGTAGCGGCTGGCATCAACTTCACCGAGGTGTGCCATGTCCGAATTCTTCTCGCCTTTCGATGCCGACCGCCCGTTGATGCTCCAATGCAGCTGCGGCCGCGACCACACGGCGGCCGACCACCATGCCGAGGCGTCGGCCGATGCCGCGGCCGCCACCTTGCGCCAGCGCAGCCTCACGAGCGAGTTCGAGGCCTACAGCAACGAATTCATCGAGGCCACCCTGGTCAAGGCGCTGTTCCCGCAGGATGCCGTGCGCCGCCGCTTCATCAAGGCCGTGGGCAAGGGCACGGCCATGGCCGCCATCGCCAGCGTGCTGCCCGTGGCCAGCATGCAGGCCATGGCCCAGGAAAAAGGCGCACTGGAGAAGACCAACCTCAAGATCGGCTTCATCCCGATCACCTGCGCCACGCCGCTGATCATGGCGCATCCGCTGGGCTTCTACAGCAAGCAGGGTCTGAATGTCGAAGTCACCAAGACGGCCGGCTGGGCGCTGATCCGCGACAAGATGATCAACAAGGAGTACGACGCCACGCACTTCCTCTCGCCCATGCCGTTGGCCATCTCCATGGGCCTTGGGTCCAACGCCACGCCGATGAATGTGGCCACCATCCAGAACGTGAACGGCCAGGCCATCACGCTGAGCCTCAAGCACAAGGACAACCGCGATCCGAAGAACTGGAAGGGCTTCAAGTTCGCGATTCCCTTCGAGTACAGCATGCACAACTTCCTGCTGCGCTACTACCTGGCCGAGGCAGGCCTCAATCCCGACACCGACGTGCAACTGCGCGTGGTGCCACCGGCCGAGATGGTGGCCAACCTGCGCGCGGGCAACATCGACGGCTTCCTCGGCCCCGATCCGTTCAACCAGCGTGCCGTGTTCGAGGAGGTCGGTTTCATCCACGTGCTCACCAAGGACCTGTGGAACGGCCACCCCTGCTGCGCCTTTGGCACCAGCACCGAGTTCATCCAGAAGAACCCCAACACCTTCGCCGCGCTGTACCGCGCGGTGCTCACTTCGGCCGCGATGGCGCGCGACCCCAAGAACCGCGAGCTGATTGCCAAGGTGATCGCGCCCCAGGCCTACCTGAACCAGCCCGAGGCCGTGCTCAACCAGGTGCTCACCGGCAAGTTCGCCGATGGCCTGGGCAAGATCCAGAACGTGCCCGACCGCGCCGACTTCGATCCCATGCCCTGGCAAAGCATGGCCGTGTGGATGCTCACGCAGATGCAGCGCTGGGGCTACATCAAGGGCGACGTGGACTACAAGCAGATCGCCGAGAAGGTCTTCCTCATCACCGATGCCAAGAAGCAGATGAAGGCCCTGGACCAGAAGGTGCCCGACGGTACCTACCCCAAGTTCACCATCATGGGCCGCGAGTTCGATGCCGCGAAGGCGGCCGACTACGCCAAGAGCTTCCCGATCCGCAAGGTGGCATGAAATGAAGCACCCCCTGAGTCGCTTCGCGCCTTCCCCCTCAAGGGGGACGCCCCCAGCGCGGCGGGGCGGCCCTTGCGCGGGGGCGCTGGCCTCGGCCCTGCCCGTTTTGCGGGCCGGTGGATTTGTGGAACGCACGGAGATTTGACATGGCAAGTTCCAAGAACCTCCACCTGCGCGCGGGACTGCTGTCCGTGCTGATCTTCCTGGCCGTGCTCGGCATCTGGTACGCGGCCACGGCCTCGTCCGGCGCGGGCGGCAGCACGGCCGGCATGACGCCCGAGCAGATCGAATACGCCAAGATGATGGGCAAGGACCCGGGCGCCGGCACCAAGAGCAGCGGCTTTCCCACCCTGGCCGAGATGGGCACCACGGTCTGGGGCCATGTGTCCAACCCGTTCTACGACAACGGGCCCAACGACAAGGGCATTGCCATCCAGCTCGCGCATTCGCTGGGTCGCGTGGCCCTGGGCTTTGGCCTGGCCTGCCTGGTGGCAATTCCGCTGGGTTTCGTGATCGGCATGTCGCCGCTGCTGCGCCGCGCCTTCGATCCCTTCATCCAGGTGCTCAAGCCCATCAGCCCGCTGGCCTGGATGCCGCTGGCGCTCTACACCATCAAGGACTCGTCGATCTCGGGCATTTTCGTGATCTTCATCTGCTCGGTCTGGCCCATGCTGGTGAACACCGCCTTCGGCGTGGCCTCGGTCAAGCGCGAATGGCTCAACGTCTCGGCCACGCTGCAGGTCAACCCGCTGCGCAAGGCCTTCCTGGTCATTTTGCCCGCGGCGGCGCCCACCATCCTCACGGGCATGCGCATCAGCATGGGCATCGCCTGGCTGGTGATCGTGGCCGCCGAGATGCTGGTGGGCGGCACGGGCATCGGCTACTTCGTCTGGAACGAGTGGAACAACCTGTCGCTCACCAACGTGATCTTCGCCATCCTGGTGATCGGCGTGGTCGGCATGCTGCTCGATCTGTTCTTCGGCCAACTGCAGAAGGTGGTGACCTATGTGGAGTGATGTCGCCCAGCGCCCCGCCGCATCCAAAACCCCTGACGCCCACCCGCAACGAAAGGCCCCGCCCGTGACCTCCGGCTTCCTCCAGATCGACCGGCTCAGCAAGGCCTTCGTGCCGGCCAAGCCGGTGTTCGCCGACGTGTCCTTCACGCTCGACAAGGGCGAGTTCGTCTGCATCATCGGCCACTCGGGCTGCGGCAAGACCACCATCCTCAACGTGCTGGCGGGGCTCGACACCGCCACCTCGGGCACCGTCATCATGGACGGGCGCGAGGTCGCCGGCCCCAGCCTGGACCGGGGCGTGGTGTTCCAGAGCCATGCACTCATGCCCTGGCTCACGGTGCGCCAGAACATCGCCTTCGCCGTCAAGTCGCGCTGGCCCGACTGGAAGGGCGCGCAGGTCGACGCGCATGTGGAGAAATTCGTCGCCCTGGTGGGCCTCACGCCCGCCATCGACAAGAAGCCCTCGCAGCTGTCGGGCGGCATGAAGCAGCGCGTGGGCATTGCGCGCGCCTTTTCCATCCAGCCCAAGATGCTGCTGCTCGATGAGCCCTTCGGCGCGCTCGACGCGCTCACGCGCGGCACCATCCAGGATGAGCTCATGGCCATCGTGCGCCAGACGCAGCAGACGGTGTTCATGATCACGCACGACGTGGACGAGGCCATCCTGCTGTCCGACCGCATTTTGCTCATGAGCAACGGCAACGAGTCGCCCCAGGGCTACCACCCGGGCGGTATCGCCGAGGTGGTGGTCAACCCGCTGCCGCGCGAACGCACGCGCAGCAGCCTGCACCACCTGGACGGCTACTACGCGCTGCGCAACCACATCGTGGACTTTCTCGTCACCCGGGCCAAGGCCCACTGATCCTCGCCGGCCACCAGCCTCGCCGTGCCGCCCGACCGGGTGGCAGGGCGGTCTGCACCCCGGATGTTTTCCCTGTTGTCCCCTGTCAAAACCCATCCAACCGAAGGAGCCATCACTATGAACCGCAACGACGTCACCGAAAAAATCATCAGCACCAAGGTCGCCAAGGGCCTGCAATGGGATGCCATTGCCAAGAAGGTCGGCCAGTCCAAGGAATGGACTACGGCCCTGTGCCTGGGCCAGATGACGGCATCGGCCGAACAGGCCAAGGTGCTGGGCAAGATCTTCGGCCTCACGGCCGAAGAACAGAAGTGGCTGCAGGTCGTGCCCTACAAGGGCTCGCTGCCCACGCCCGTGCCCACCGACCCGCTGATCTACCGCTGGTACGAGATCGTGAGCGTCTACGGCACGACCATCAAGGAGCTGATCCACGAAGAGTTCGGCGACGGCATCATGAGCGCCATCGACTTCAGCATGGACATCACGCGCGAAGCCGATCCCAAGGGCGATCGCGTCAACGTGGTGCTCTCCGGCAAGTTCCTGCCGTATAAACAGTATTAACCCCCTGAGTCGCTTCGCGCCTTCCCCCTTTCTCTCGAATTGCTGCGCAATTCGGGAAGGGGGACACCGCCAGCGCGGCGGGGCGGCCCTTGCGCGGCGGTCGCTGGTACAGGCAGTGCTTCACATCCAGGCGTGCTCCCATGCATTGCGCCAAGGGGAATAACCAAGACGCGGTCAGAGCACCTTGACTGCCCGGCCGATGAACTGGATGGGGCCCGTGGGCTTGCCGATGGGCGAGCCCGTGGGCGGCTCCAGGGTCAGCTCGAAGAGCTGGTTGGGCTGCAGCGGTGGCAGCTTGTCGAGCTGCACCTGCAGCGGTTGGCCAGGCTTGACCAGGCCCAGGGAGACGGGGCCATTCCAGTCGTCGGCCTTGGTCCAGAACTCGAGCGCCTTGTCGGCCGGTACTTCGGCCACGCCCAGCGGTATCAGGCTGATCTCGCGCGGCGAACTGGCCTGCACCACCCAACCGGGGGCCTTGTCCTGTGGCGCCACCAGCACCACCATGAATTTTGGCGGCGCTGCCACGGGCGCGGTGCGTGTGACCAGCACCGCTGCCAGCACGGCCGCCATGGCAAATCCTGAGCCTGCGAGCGCGCGCCACAGACCCAGGTGGTTCCACCAGCCCCTGGAGCTGCTGCGCGCCGGCACCACCGCTGGGGCGGTTTGCGGCTGCTGGCGCAGCCCTTGCAGCGATGCCTCGATGCGCGAGGCCAGGGGCGCCGGCAGCGGCACGGGCTCGGCCAGCTGGGTCAGGGGCAGCAAGCGCTCCTCCCAGTCGTTCACGGCTTGCTGCAGCGCGGGTTCGGTGGCCAGGCGTTGTGATACGGCCAGGCGCTCGGCTGCAGGCAGCGTGCCCAGCACGTATTCGCCGGCCAGCACCTGCAGATCGTCGTGCGGATTGTCGGGAAAAGGTGCGCTCATGCCATGCACTCCCGCAGCGAAGTCAGGCTGCGCCGTATCCAGGCCTTCACGGTGCCCAGCGGTGCGCCCAGGCGCTCGGCAATCTCGCCATGTGAACAACCTTCGACATAAGCGTGCAGCACGCAGTTGCGCCGTGCCGGCTCCAGCGCCTCCAGGCAGTGCTGCAGGCGGCCCAGGCTGGCATTCAGCTCGAAGCTGGCGGCAGCATCGTGGAAGGCCTGCACGGACATGTCGGCCTCCAGGGTGTGGGTGGTTTCCTCGTCGATGTCGACGTGGCGGCGCGCGTTGCGCACGGCATTGAGCGCCAGGTGGCGCACCACGCTGTAGATCCAGCCGCGCGCGCTGCCCCGTGCCGGTTCGTAGCTGGTGGCCCGGCTCCAGATGTTCACGCAGGCATCGTGCACGATGTCCTCGGCCAGCGCGCGCTGGCGCACGATGCGCAGTGCCACGCCCAGCATGCGCGGGCCCTCGTGCTCGTACAGCCGGCGCATGGCCAGGCGGTCGCCGGCCGCGCAGGCGGCCAGGGCTGCTTCGTAGTCAAAATCGCCAGGGGTTTCAGGCACGGGTTGCGAGGGGCTCGGCACGGTCGTGGAATGGCTGCGTGGCGCAGTGCGCGCACCCAGGGCGTGGCTGCATCCTAGCCCACCAGGCCATGCTTTCACACGCAATCCCCAGGCGTCCAGGGGATTGCGTTCATCCTGCTGCAGGGCGTGGTCTTTACGCGGCGTTCACGCGGCCTTCCAGAAGATGTAGTCGGCCTGGTACTTCACGATCTGGCGCTCGCCCTTGTTGGCCGCAGTGCATGCCGCCATGGGCGCAGCACCGCCCTTCAAGGCCACGCGCTGGATGTAGGTCACGCCCGTCATGGCGCCCGAGCCCATGGCAGGGTTGGCCTTCACGAGCTGGTAGGGGATGTTGCCGGCACCGGCCGGGGCCACCGCGACCTGGGTGGCGGTGAGCTTGGAGCCGTCCTTGGATTCCCAGGTGGCGGGCGGGCCGTAGTAGGTGCCCACTTGCATGCCGCTGCGGTCGTTCAGCACGGCCTTGGGGCCCACGAAGAACCATTCCATCTGGCCGGGAGCGTTCGCCTTGTCGCGGCATTCGTAGGTGATCTCGCCCACGCCCACGGTTTCCATGGCGACCTTGTTGCCGCCAGGCACCTTCACGGTATCGGGCAGGCTGTCCTGCGAGAACATGGGGCCGGACGACTTCATCGAACCGCAAGCCGTCAACAGGGCCGCTGCGGCGATGGCGCCTGCCAGGGGGAGGAGACGGGTGCGCGTAGCTTGGTTGGTCATGGCGTTTCTCTTCTTCAAATGGGTTGAAAGAACAGCAGCGATAAGGAGCTGCTGCAGGTACTACCCACGAGAACGCCGTTTGGATGCACGCGTGGTGCAATTTCTCGAAAATATTTTTGCGGCCTCTTTCTCAGAGGGTCATGGGCCAGGAACTGGTCTTGACGCGTATGGGCAAGGGCCGGTGCTCATAGGGCAGGTCTGCCGCGCCCGTGATCGCGGCGGCGATGGTGCGTGCCTGGCGCGCGATCGGCTCGATGAAGCGGCTGGCCTGCCCGCCGATGGTGATGCAATCGCCCAGGGCATGGATGCCCGGTACGCTGGTCTGCAACTGTTCGGGCGTCACGGCGATGCCGCCGTCCCAGGCCAGGCCGGCGCTGTGCGCCAGGCGCGTGGGGGTCTGCAGGCCGGCGGCCACGATCACCTGGTCGGCCGTGAATTGGCGGCCATCGGTGGTGCTCAGTTGCAGGCTGCCATCGGGTGTGGGCGTCGGCAGGGTGCCGAGGGAAGCCACGCGCACGCCGCCCACGAATGCAATGGGAAGCCGGGACCACGCGGCCAGCAGTTCGCGGGCGCGGGGTTCGCCGGCGCAGCGTGCCAGGGGCAGGGCTTCGGTGTCCAGCAGGGTGATGCCGTGGCCGCCCAGGGCCAGGTCGTTGGCCAGTTCGCAGCCGATGAGGCCGGCACCCACGATGAGCACGCGGCGCGGCGTGTGGCCCAGGGCCGCGCGCAGGCGCTGGTAGGCCTGCAGGTGGTTGATGCGCCAGCACAGCGCCGCCGGCAGGCCTGGGGGCAGGGCCGCCTGCGCGCCATGGGCCAGCACCAGGTGCTGGTAGCGCTGCGGGCCGCGCGTGGTGCGCAGTGTGCCGCCGTTGCTGTCGGCGGAGGGCTCCACGCGCACGGCATGAGTGTGGGCCAGCAGGCGCACATTCAGCCTGGCGGCGGCGGCCGCGCCGCTTTCGCGCACCAGGCGCTCGGGGGGCAGGTGCTTGGCCATGGCGATGGACAGTTGCGGCTTGTCGTACAGGTCGCCGCTGCAGTTGCTCACCAGGGTGATGGGCAGCTGTGCGTCCAGCGCGCGCAGGGCTTCGGCCATCTGCCAGCCGGCACGGCCTGCGCCCACGATGAGCACGCCGGGGTCGACCTGGCGCCGCGCTGCGGGGGGAGCGCTGCTGCGCGCCAGCGTTTTGAGTGCCTCCATGCTGGGCGCCACATAGGGCTCGAAATCGTTCTTGGTCACACCGCACAGCGGACAGGCCCAGTCGTCGGGGATGTCGGCGTAGCGGGTGCCGGGCGGCAGGCCGCCATCGGGGTCGCCCTGCTCCTCGTCGTAGATGTAGCCGCAGGCGTGGCAGATGAACTGCAGCCAGGGATCGTCGGCCAGCGCCGTGTGGGTGGCTGTGGCTGCGCTCATGAGGGCATCTCCTCGGTCGAGAGGCGTGCGATCTCCTTGCGCAGGTGCTTGATGGCCGGCGTGACGATGGCCACGAAGTGCGATTCGCGCACGCGGCGCTGCACGTCGGAGCTCATCAGATAGCCGCGCGCGCCCTGGTGCATCAGGGCCGACTGGGCGGCGCGCAGGCACAGCTCGGCGCCATGGGCGCGTGCGTCCAGCACGTCGATGAAGAATTCGGTACGGGTGTCGAAGGGCGTCTCGGCCAGGCGCATCACGCGCGTGCTCAGGGCGTCGAGCTCGGCCTGCAGGGCATCGGGCCGGTCCTCGAGGAACTGGTTCACGTGGCCGAGCTGGGCCTCCACGGCCCACATGGAGTCGATGGCACCCTGGGTGACGCCCACGGCCATGCCGCACTGCAGCATGACAAAGGCGGCGCGGATGCGGGCGATGTAGGGCTTTGTCGGGTCGGCGATGGTGTGGTCCGCCCCCACGAAATGGTCCTTGAGCCGCAGCGCATAGGTGCCCGTGCCCTCCATGCCCGAAAAGCTCGGGCACTCGCGCATCTCCACGCCTGGTGCGTCGCAGCGCAGCAGGAACATCAGCTCGCGCGGGGCGGCCCCGTCGGGCTGGGCGATGGCTGCCACGGCGCCGCAGTAGTGGTCCGGCCCCAGGTTGCTGACCCAGGGCAGGGTACCGTTCACCAGATAGCCGCCTTCCACCGGCGTGGCCTGGAGCAGCAGGGCCTCGATCTGGGCATAGCTCTTCATGGGGTTGGAGAGCGCCGTGCCACCCAGGCCCGCGCCGCTGGCATGGCGCTGCAGCACCTCACCCACCAGGGCCGGGTTGCCCGATTGCTGCAGGTACAGCCCGCAGACCGCCTGGCACCACAGCATGAAGCCCGTGGCGCCGCACACGCGCGAAACCTCGGCCATGGCGCGGATGGCCAGGCCGTAGTCGGCCGGGCCACCCGTGCTGTCCAGGTGGGCCGAGATCCCGCCCACGGCCGCCAGCTGCTGCAGTTCGGCACGCGGGTAGTAGCCCACGCGGTCGATGGCCTCGGCCTGCGCGGCCAGCGGGCCCTGGGCGATGGCGCGCACGGCGGCGATCAGGGCGTCGCCCCGCAGGGCGCCTTCCAGATGGAGTTGGGGAGGGAGGTCGGCGGGTTTCATGGGGGCGGGGTCCTTGGGTGTGCGCGGCAGGGCAAAGACGGGGAGCGCGGTGCGCTCAGTCCATCAGGCTGATCTCGAACGGGATGGGGTTGCGCATGCTGTTGGCCACGGGCGAGTAGAAGTTGGCGTGCTGCACGATCTCGTCGAGCACTTCGCGCGGCGCATCGCCTTCGACCAGCACCTTCACGCGGATGGCCTGGAAGCCCATTTCGGGGGGCAGCTTCTGCAGCGCACCGCCGGCACCCCAGGCGGCAGGGTTGCCGATGTCGCCTTCCATGAAGACCTCGATCTTGCTCAGCTTGACCTGCTTCCAGGTGGCCACGGCGGTGATGCCCACGGCCAGGCAGCCGCCCAGGCCCGAGAGCACGATCTCGCCGGGGGCAGGCGCCGTGTCCTGGCCGAAGAGGTGCAGCGGCTCGTCCACCACCACGGGCGTGTGCTTGCCCACGGTGCTCAGCGAGCGGTACTGGCCTTCCATCACGGTATGGACCTTGTTGGTACCGCGGCTCGCCGGGTTGTTGCGGCCTTTCTCGGCAAAGGCCATCAGGCCATCGCGGTCGATGGGGCGCAGGGCCGTATGGATGGTGGTGACAGGGGCGGTGGGTTCCAGCAGATCGGTGGACATGGTTTTCCTTGGAGGGTTGAAAGGCGAGAAAGAAATGGGGGACGGGGCAAGGGCCCCGCAGAAGCTCAGGCCGCCAGGGCCAGCGCCGGCTTTCTGGCAGGGCGCAGCAGGGGCAGACCGCTTTCGATGGGCAGCTTGTCGTCGCGCGACCACTCGTTCCAGGAGCCGAAGTACATGCGCACATCGGCAAAGCCGGCCTGCTTGAGCGCGAGGAATGTGTTGGACGCGCGTGCGCCCTTGAAGCAGTACAGGTAGACCGTGTCGCTGGGCGCGATTCCGGCGGTGGCGCATTCGGCGCGCACTTCGTCGGGCGACTTGAACACCGGGCCCTGGGGCGAGGGCTTCATGAAGCGGTACCACTCCACCCACTTGGCGCCTGGCAGGCGGCCCTTGCGCGGCGCGAAATCCTTGCCGTAGGGGCTGGAGCTTTCGCCGATCCACTCGTCCACGTCGCGCACGTCCAGCAGCACGGTGTCCGTGCCCAAGGCCTCGGCCACATCGTCCTTGGTCAGCATCACGTCGGCCGTGGCCAGGGTGGTCGGGAAGATCGCGGGCGTGGGCATCACGGCTTCGGTGGAAACGGGCAGCTCGGCGGCCTTCCAGGCCGAGTAGCCGCCGTTCAGTACCTTGACCTTGGGGTAGCCCAGCCAGGTCAGCAGGTAGTAGCCGCGGCAGGACTGGCCGTAGCCGCTGTTCAGCGCGTCTTCATAGAACACCGCCGTCTCGGCGCCCGACAGGCCGATGGCCCCCAGGTGCGCGGCAAAGGTGTCCTTGAGTTCCTGCAGACCCTCGGGGCTGGAGGTGGCCAGGTAGGTGAAGGTCTCGCGCAGGTTCACCGCGCCCGGGATGTGGCCCAGGGCGTAGGTGTCGGCGTCGCGGGTGTCGATCAGCACGACGGGCTCTGCAGCCTGCAGGGCCTGCAGCTGGGTGGGCGAGATCAGGACGGCGTCGGAATCGGTGCTCATGGAAAACCTTTCGATGCGGTGGTGGGCAGGATGGCCTGCGTCCCTTACCGCAACAGGTGTGCCAAAGGCGCCGGATTGCGTTCTGATCTCTGGGTGTCGTTGCCTGGTATTTGTTGGTTGCTATCGCAAAAGGAGCAAGTTTGGCCCTTGTGCATGCGCCAACGGCGGATCCCCGTGGGGTGCTGTGGACACAGTGTCGACAAATTGTCGACACAGGTGCCGCTTAGCGCAGCCCCGCCTTGCGCAGCCGGTAGCTGAACTGGCGCAGGGTCAGCCCCAGGCTCTGGGCGGCGCGCGACTGGTTGCCGTGGTGCTCCGCCAGGGCGGCCTGCAGGGCCTGCGCGCTGTGCGAGTGGGCGGGGGTGTAGTCACGCACCAACGGGGGCTCTGCGGGGGCCGGTGGCGCCACGGTGGCGGGTGCTGCCGCGCCGGGCAGAAAGCGGTCCAGCTCCCCGCCGGTCACCAACGTGCCTTCGGCCAGCAGCACCAGCCGCTCGATCACATTGCCCAGCTCGCGGATGTTGCCGGGCCAGGGCTGGGCCTCCAGCCGTGCCAGGGCGTCGGGCGCCAGGTTCACGTTGCTCTGGTGGGCCTGGTTGGCCCGGCTCACGAAATGCAGCGCCAGCGCACGCACGTCCTCGCGCCGCTCGGCCAGCGAGGGCAGGCGGATCGGAATCACGTTGAGCCTGTAGTACAGGTCCTGGCGGAAGTTGCCGGCCTCCACCTCGTGCGCCAGGTCGCGGTTGGTGGCCGCCACCAGGCGCACGTTGACCTTGAGCTCGCGCTGCCCGCCCAGGCGCACCAGCGTGCCCTCCTGCAGGGTACGCAGCAGCTTGGACTGCAGGGCCAGCGGCAGTTCGCCGATCTCGTCCAGGAAGATGGTGCCGCTGTCGGCCTGCTCGAACCAGCCCGCGCGGGCGGTGCTGGCCCCGGTGAATGCCCCGCGTTCGTAGCCGAACAATTCAGATTCGAACAGAGCATCGGGGATGGCCGAGCAGTTGACCTTGATGAAGGGCCGGTCGCGCCGGCCGCTGGCCAGGTGCACGGCGCGCGCGAACAGCTCCTTGCCCGTGCCCGACTCGCCCAGCAGCAGCACGGTGGCCTGGGTCTGCGAGACGCGTTCGAGTTCGCCCAGCGCCTGCAGCAGCGGCGGCGAGTTGCCGATCAGGCCGTAGCGCGCGCTCTTGGTGTTGAGTGCGTTGGCCAGTACGGCGTTGCGCGCCTCCAGTTGGCGCGTCTGATCGGCCACCAGGGCTTCGAGCTGCAGCAGCTGCCCGACCAGGGTGGCCAGCACGCGCAGCACGGCCAGGTCGTCGTTCAGGTGGCGCTGGCGGCTGCGAATGCGGTGGCAGGCCAGCACGCCGATGGGTGCGTGGTGGAGTTCGATGGGCAGGGCGATGAAGGCCACGGTTTCGGGCGGCAGCTGGCTGCGCTCCACGGCGCGCGCCAGGAACAGGGGCTCGGCGTCGATGTCCTGCACGATGGCCGGCTGGCCCGTGGCCAGCACGCGCCCCGTGATGCCTTCGCCCCAGGCATAGCGCCCGCGTTGCACCTCGGCCTGGGTCAGGCCGTAGGCGTGCTGGATGGACGCCGTGCGCGGCGCGCCGGCCGCGGTGTCGTCCACCAGCACGATGCGCCCGCGGTTCAGGCCCAGCAGCTCGCTCATGAGGTGCAGCATTTCGCGCAGCACCAGCCCGGGTGCCAGGCTGCTGCCGATCAGGCGCATCACCTCGCGCATCAGCAGCAGCTCCTGGGCATGCCAGTCAGGCTGAGCGCGCGGGTGGCCGGGAGCGGGTGGGGCGGTCATGCCCTGGCATTGCAAGTTCTGCGCCACAGAGCGGGGCCGGGTGCATTACAGTCGGCACCCACGGGCCGCCTGGCGGCCCTCCCCATTCACCTTCTGTCGAAAGCACCGCCATGACCACCTTCGGAACCCCTCTGTCCCCCCATGCCACCAAAGTCATGCTCCTGGGCTCGGGCGAGCTGGGCAAGGAGGTGCTGATCGCGCTGCAGCGCCTGGGCGTGGAAACCATTGCGGTGGACCGCTACGAGAACGCACCGGGCCAGCAAGTGGCCCACCACAGCCGCACCATCACCATGAGCGACCCGGCCCAGCTCAAGGCCCTGATCGAGGCCGAAAAGCCGCACCTGGTGGTGCCCGAGATCGAGGCCATCGCCACGCCCATGCTCGAAGAGCTGGAGGCTGCCGGTACCGTGCGCGTGATCCCCACGGCCCGCGCCGCGCGTCTGACCATGGACCGCGAAGGCATCCGCGTGCTGGCCGCCGAAACCCTGGGCCTGCCCACCAGCCCCTACCAATTCTGCAATTCCCTGGAGGAGTTGCAGGCCGCCATCGACGCCGGCATCGGCTACCCCTGCATCGTCAAGCCGGTGATGAGCAGCTCGGGCAAGGGCCAGAGCAAGATTGACGGCCCCGATGACGTGAAGAAGGCCTGGGACTACGCCATGGCCGGCGGCCGCGTGAGCCACGGCCGTGTGATCGTCGAGGGTTTCATCGACTTCGACTACGAGATCACCCAGCTCACAGTGCGTGCCGTGGGCGCCGATGGGCAGATCGAGACCCACTTCTGCGACCCCATCGGCCATGTGCAGGTCAGCGGCGACTATGTGGAAAGCTGGCAGCCCCACCCCATGCACCCGGCCGCGCTCGAAAAGTCGCGCCAGATCGCCAAGGCCGTGACCGACAACCTGGGTGGCCAGGGCCTGTTCGGGGTGGAGCTGTTCGTCAAGGGCCAGGACGTCTGGTTCAGCGAGGTGAGCCCGCGCCCGCATGACACTGGCCTTGTGACCCTGTGCACCCAGAACCAGAGCGAGTTCGAGCTGCATGCCCGCGCCATCCTGGGCCTGCCGGTGGACACCAGCCTGCGCAACCCCGGTGCCAGCGCCGTGATCTACGGCGGCGTGGAGGCCGTGGGCATCGTCTTCGACGGCGTGGACGAGGCCCTGCGCGTGCCCAACACCGACCTGCGCCTCTTCGGCAAGCCCGAGAGCTTCACCAAGCGCCGCATGGGTGTGGCCCTGGCGCGCGCGCAAGACGTGGACACCGCGCGCGACAACGCCAAGCTGGCCGCGAGCAAGGTGAAACCACGCAAGGCCTGACAGGCCTCAGCCGTCCTCCCGGATCTGCCGCCCGGTGAGCTTGAGGAACAGGTCCTCCAGGTTCGCCGGCCGGTGCAGGGTGCGCAGGTGGGGATGTGCGCCCAGCGCCTGCAGCAGGGGCTGGGCGTTCTGGGTGTAGAAGAACACCGTCTCGCCGCTGATCTCCACGCGCGCGGCCAGGGCGCGCAGTGCGGCGTCCTCGGCCAGGGCCACGGCACCCAGGCCGAAGACCTCGACCACATCGGGCTCCAGGTGCTGGGCGATGAGCTCGCGCGGGCGGCCCTCGGCGATCTTCCTGCCATGGTCCAGCACCAGCAGGCGCGAGCACAGGCGTTCGGCCTCGTCCATGAAGTGCGTGGTCAGCAGGATGGACTTGCCCTGCTGCAGCAGCAATTGCAGCCGCTCCCACATCAGGTGGCGGGCCTGCGGGTCCAGGCCCGTGGTGGGCTCGTCCAGCAGCAAGAGGCGCGGGTCGTTGACCAGGGCGCGTGCCAGGCTCAGGCGGCGCTTCATGCCGCCCGACAGCTCGCCGGGCTTGGCATTGGCCTTGTGCGTGAGCGCCGCGAATTCGAGCAGTTTGGGCACACGCTCGTCCATGGCGGCACCCTTGATGCCGAAGTAGCGGCCGAACACGCGCAGGTTCTCGGCGCAGGTGAAGTCCGGGTCCAGGGTGTCGAACTGCGTCACCACACCGATCTGCGCCTTGATGGCCAGGGCATCGTGCGGCATGTGCAGCGGCCCCGCTCCCCCGGCCGGGTGGAAGCGCACGCTGCCGCTGTCGGGGTTGGTCAGGCCCAGGCACATGCGGATGGTGGTGGTCTTGCCCGCCCCATTGGGGCCGATCACGCCCAGGCATTCCCCGGGGGCGATGGCGAACGAGACATCGTTGACCACCGTGGCTTCGCCATAGCTTTTGCGCAGTTCGCGCACGTCGAATAAATCCGTCATGCACCGATTGTGTGCGATACCGGAATCCGGGGTGCGCTCACGCCTCGACCATGCGTCCTCTTCCCTGGGCCTTGGCCAGGTAAAGCGCAGCGTCGGCCCGTGCCATCAGGTCGGGCAGGCGGGTTTCCGCCGGCAGCAGCACGGCCATGCCAGCGCTGTAGTCCAGCCCAAAGCCCAGTTCCGCCATGCTGAGGGTCTGCAGGCGGTTGCGAAGGCGCTGGTCGAAGGCGATGCCTGCGGGAGCGCTGTTGTGCAGCAGCAGCACGCCGAATTCCTCGCCGCCCAGGCGTCCGACCAGATCGCCGGTGCGGCAGGTTTCCTCCAGCAGGCGGGCAAACAGCTTCAGCGCGCGGTCCCCGGTCTCGTGGCCATGCGTGTCGTTGATCTGCTTGAAATAGTCCAGGTCCAGCACCAGCGCCGTCAGAGGCAGGTGGTGGCGCCAGGCGTGCGAGAGCATGTTCTCGGCCTGCTTGTTGAAGCCGCGCCGGTTGAGCACACCCGTGAGCCCGTCGGTCATGGCCAGGGCGCGCAGCTTCTGCTCGGCTTCGGCGCGCCAGGCCACCAGCACGGCCACGGTGCCCAGCACCAGGCTGACGTTGGTGGCCACAGCGGCGGCCAGGTTGACGGGGTGGGGTGTGCGAAAGCTGGGGTACTGGTCGGTGAAGGCCCCCAGCAGGCCGCGGGCCAGCGTGAACGCAGCCGAGGTGACCAGGCAGGCCATCAGCAGGCGGCGCCAGCGCGGGTCGGCATAGTGCGCGGGGTACAACGTGGCGCGGGCCACGATGAGCAGGATGGCGGACATCAGCAGGTTGGCCCAGCCCACGCGCCAGGCGTAGTGGTCGAACGCCAGGGTGTAGCCCAGCGGGGTGATCACCACCAGCGCCAGCAGCAAGGACTGCAAGGGGCGCTCGCCCAGCCACTCGCGCAGTGCACGGTAGAGCATCCACTGCGCCAGCGCATTGCAGGCCACCGAGACGGTGGACAGGGCCTGGTCCCACCACGTCCCGGCTGCGATGATGGCGGCCCAGGCCACGGCCTGCAGCAGCATGCTGGCCTGCACATGGCGGGCTGCGGTGCTCACGCCGGGTCCCATGATCAGCGGCAGGGAGGCCGAGATCATGAACAGGTTGGCGGCCATCACCGCCATCAGTGTCAGAAAATCCAGTGGCATGGAGGGAGATGCCGCCTGCATCAGGCGGCGGGTCTACTGGAAAGCCACCTCGGCAAAGCTGCGCAGCTTGCGGCTGTGCAGGCGGTGGATGCCCCCTTCGCGCAGGATCTCGATGGTGCGCATGCCGATGCGCAGGTGCTGGTCCACGCGTTCGCGGTAGAAGTGGTTGGCCATGCCGGGCAGCTTGATCTCGCCGTGCAGGGGCTTGTCGCTCACGCACAGCAGGGTGCCGTAGGGCACGCGGAAGCGGAAACCGTTGGCTGCGATGGTGGCGCTCTCCATGTCCAGCGCCACGGCACGGCTCTGGCTGAAGCGGCGCTGGGGCATGTTGTCGGGCAGCAGCTCCCAGTTGCGGTTGTCGGTGCTGGCCACGGTGCCCGTGCGCATGATGCGCTTCAAGTCCGCCTCGGCGATCTGGGTCACATCGGCCACGGCCTGCTCCAGCGCCACCTGGATCTCGGCCAGTGCCGGGATCGGTACCCACAGCGGCAGCTCCTCGTCGAGCACATGGTCCTCGCGCACATAGGCGTGGGCCAGCACATAGTCGCCCAGTTGCTGGCTGTTGCGCAGGCCCGCGCAGTGGCCCAGCATCATCCAGGCGTGCGGGCGCAGCACGGCGATGTGGTCGGTGATGGTCTTGGCGTTGGCCGGGCCCACGCCGATGTTCACCATGGTGATGCCGCTGCGGTCCTCGCGCACCAGGTGGTAGGCGGGCATCTGCGGCAGGCGCGGCGGGGCCACGCCCAGGGCATCGGCCTCTGCCGCGGGCAGCCCGACGCGGCGCGTGACCACATTGCCCGGCTCGATGAAGGCCACGTACTCGCTGTCGGGCTTGGCCATCTCGGCATGGCCCAGGCGCACGAATTCGTCGATGTAGAACTGGTAGTTGGTGAACAGCACGAAGTTCTGGAACCACTCCGGCGCCGTGCCCGTGTAGTGGCGCAGGCGGTGCAGCGAGTAGTCCACACGCGGCGCGGTGAACAGCGACAGGGGCTGCGCTTCGCCCTGGCGCGGCGCCCAGGTGCCGTTGGCGATGCCGTCGTCCATGGCGGCCAGGTCGGGCAGGTCGAACACGTCGCGCATCAGCATGCGCCGCTCCTGCGTCAGCGTGCCCTCGATGTGGTCGTGCTCGGCGAACGAGAAGTGGATGGGGATGGGCTGCGCGCTGGTGCCCACTTCCAGTTCCACATTGTGGCTTTTGCGCAGCAGGCGGAACTGCTCGGCATAGTAGTCGCTGAACAGGTCGGGCCGGGTCAGTGTGGTTTCGTAGCGGCCGGGGCCTTCCACGAAGCCATAGGCCAGCTTGGTGTCGGCCCGCGCCACGGTGGTCGTGTGGATGCGCACAAAGGGGTAGAAGGCGCGCACATGCCCTCCCGGCGTCTCGCCGGCCACAAAGCGGTGCATGGCATCGCGCAGATGGCCGATCTGTTGCTGGTAGATGCGCTGCACCTGGGCCAGGGCCTCGGCGGGATCGGTGTGGCGGGTGGGGGCGATGAAGTCGGGAATCAGGGGCATGGACCCTATTGTCCACAAGCGGCGGGGCAGCGGGCTGACAGCCGCTGGTTGCGCACCAGAAATTCACGCGAAACCCCCGCTGCCTGATGCCTGGCGCGGGTCTGCAGGGGCTCAGGCGGCGGTCCGGGCGGAGGGGCCCAGCAGCCATTGGCGGATGGCGGGGGCGTCCATGGGCTCCGAGACCAGGTGCCCCTGGACAAGGTCGCAGTCCAGGCGGCGCAGCAAGGCCATCTGCTCGGCCGTTTCCACCCCCTCGGCCACGGTCTTGAGCTGCAGGCTGCGGCCCATCTGCACGATGGCCGTGACGATGGCCACGTCGTCGGCGCTGCCAGGGGTGTCCATCACGAAGGAGCGGTCGATCTTGAGCTTGTCGATGGGGTAGCGCTTGAGGTAGGCCAGCGAGGAGTAGCCCGTGCCGAAATCGTCGATGGAGATGCCCACGCCCAGGTCCTTGAGGGCCTGCAGCGTGTCGAGCACCTGGCCGGTCTGGTGCATCAGCACCGACTCGGTCAGCTCGATCTCCAGGTACTGCGGCGCCAGACCCGTGGCCTGGAGGGCCGCGGCGATCTCGCCGGCCACGTCGCGCTGGCGGAACTCCAGCGCCGACAGGTTGACCGCCACGGGCACCAGGGCCAGCCCTTCGTCCTGCCAGGCCTTGAGCTGGCGGCAGGCCTCGTGCAGCACCCAGCGGCCGATCGGCGTGATCAGCCCGCGCGACTCGGCAAAGGCGATGAACTCGATCGGACCCACCAGGCCGCGCACCGGGTGGCGCCAGCGCACCAGGGCCTCGAAGCCCCGCAGCGTGCCGTCCTTCAGGCAGATCTGTGGCTGGTAGTGCAGCACGAAGGCGTTGTCTGCGATGGCCTCGCGCAGCAGGCGCTCCTGCTGCAGCACCTCCATGGCGCGCACGTCCATGCCGGGCTGGTAGAACTGCCGGTTGCCGCGGCCACTGTCCTTGGCCTGCTGCATGGCCGCGTCGGCGCAGCGCAGCAGCGCATCGCCCGTGGCCCCGTCGTCGGGGAACAGGCTGATGCCGATGGAGGGCGACATGGTCAGCGGCAGGTGCCCGACCGTGAAGACGGTGCGCATGGCCTGCAGCACGGCATCGGCGACGCGAGCGGCATCCTCGGGCGCCTGGATGGGGGTGAGCACCAGCACGAACTCGTCGCTGCCCAGGCGGGCCACGACGTCGGCCTCCCCCACGCAGTGGCGCAGCCGGTCGGCCACCTCGCGCAGCAACTGGTCGCCGGCATGGTGGCCGAGCGAGTCGTTCACGGTCTTGAAATGGTCCAGGTTCACGAACAGCACCGCCACCCGGTCCTGGCGGTGGCGGACCAGGGCCTTGGCCAGCTGCTCCATCAGGTGGCGGCGGTTGGGCAGTTGCGTGAGGGAGTCGTGCAGTGCGTTGAAGGCCTCGCGCTCCTGGGCCTGCTTGCGCGCGGTGATGTCGCGCACCACCACGATGCGGTAGTCCGCATGGTGGAAGGGCATGGTCTTGCCGACCACCTCCACCGGAATGGCGTGGCCATCCTTGTGGCGGATGGTGACTTCGTAGGGGTCTTCGCGGCCGCTGCGCGTGTAGTCAAGCGCCACCGCGCGCCATTCGGGGCTGATGAAGTTGAAGATGGACAGGCCCACCACCTCGTGCAGTGCATAGCCCGTGAGCCGGTAGAGCGCTTCGTTGCCGTCCGAGATCAGGCCGTCGCGGTGGAACACGATGGCCTCGTCGGTCGCCTCGGTGAACTTGCGCATGCGCTCTTCGCTCTCGCGCACCGAGCGTTCGGCGCGCCAGCGTTCGGTGATGTCGGTGATCAGCACGAAAGAGCCCAGTTGCCGGTCCTTCTGTGCAGCGTCGAAGTGCGGAATGAGATTGACTTCGATCATGCGCAGCTCGCCATTGGGCAGGGTCTGCTCGCGCGCATACTTGACGTGCTCGCCCCGGCTGGAGCGCTCCACATGGGGCTGTATGGCCTGCCAGGCCTTGTCGCCAATGGCCTCCTGCACCGTGAGGCCGAGGATGGATTCGGTGGAATGGCCGTTGTAGGCCGCATACCCCTGGTTGGCGAACAGGCAGCGCAGGCCGGGCAGGTCGAAATAGGCCATCAGCGCAGGCACGGAGTCCGCGATCAGGCGCAGCAGCAGGTCGCTGGAGCGGCCCTGCCCGGCGGTGCTGGCTGCGTTGATCGTTTCTGGCATGTACCACCCGGTTCCTGCACTGCATTCGTTATAGCCGATCCACCTGACAACGGCGTAAGGTAGTTGCCCCTATGCCGGCGCCGAATGGTCCTTTTGTGGCCTGCCCCGGATAATTGGGGCCATGACCTCCAAAGAAAACCAAGCCGCCGCTGATTTCAGCGCGCTGGCCCTCGGCCCTGCCACGCTGGCCAACCTGCAGCAACTGGGCTACACGCAGATGACCCCCATCCAGGCAGCCAGCCTGCCACCCGCCCTGCTGGGCAAGGACCTGATCGCCCAGGCCAGCACCGGCAGCGGCAAGACGGCCGCCTTCGCCCTGGCCCTGCTGGCCAACCTCAACCCGCGCCGCTTCGCCGTGCAGGCGCTGGTGCTGTGCCCCACGCGCGAGCTGGCCGACCAGGTGACCACCGAGATCCGCCGCCTGGCGCGGGCCGAAGAGAACATCAAGGTGGTGACCCTGTGCGGTGGCGTGCCGCTGCGCGGCCAGGCCGTGAGCCTGGAACACGGCGCCCACATCGTGGTGGGCACGCCCGGGCGCGTCATGGACCACTTGGAGCGCCAGAACCTGTCGGTGGAGGCGCTCAACACCCTGGTGCTCGACGAGGCCGACCGCATGCTGGACATGGGCTTCTTCGACGACATCGCCACCGTGGCGCGCCAGTGCCCCCAGGGACGCCAGACCCTGCTGTTCTCGGCCACCTACCCCGAGGGCATTGCCAAGCTCAGCCAGCAGTTCATGAAGGCGCCCGTACAGATCACCGTGCAGGCCCAGCATGCCGAGGGCAAGATCGCGCAGCGCTGGTACGAGGTGAAGAACTCCGAACGCCTGCACGTGGTCTCGCAGATCCTGAACCACTTCCGCCCCGAGTCCTCGCTGGCGTTCTGCAACACCAAGCAGCAGTGCCGCGACCTCGTGGCCGTGCTGCAGGCCCAGGGCTTCAGCGCCCTGGCGCTCTACGGCGAACTCGAGCAGCGCGAGCGTGACCAGGTGCTGGTGCAGTTTGCCAACCGCAGCTGCTCGGTGCTGGTGGCGACCGACGTGGCCGCGCGCGGCCTGGACATCGCCAACCTGGCGGCCGTGGTGAATGTGGACGTGACGCCCGACCCCGAGGTGCACATCCACCGCATCGGCCGCACCGGCCGCGGCGATGCCGAGGGCCTGGCGCTCAACCTCGCGAGCATGGACGAGATGGGCAGCGTGGGCAAGATCGAGCAGTTGCAGGGCCGCGAATCGCGTTGGTACCCGTTGGCCGAGCTCGTGCCCACGGGCGGTGGGCCGCTGGTGCCGCCCATGGCCACCATCCAGATCGTGGGCGGGCGCAAGGAAAAGATCCGCGCCGGCGACGTGCTGGGCGCACTCACGGGCGAGATGGGCTACACGCGCGAGCAGATCGGCAAGATCAACGTCAACGAGTTCTCCACCTATGTAGCGGTGGACCGTTCCATCGCCCGCCAGGCGGCCGACCGCCTCAACAGCGGCCGCGTCAAGGGCAAGGCCGTCAAAGCGCGCCTGGTCACGGACTGACCAGCATCTGCACCATGGCATCGTAGCCCCGCTGGCGTGCCAGTTGCAGGGGGGTGTTGCCCTGCCGGTCGGTCAGCGCCTTGCTGGCGCCGGCCTGGACCAGGGCCTTGAGCGTGGCCTGGTGGCGCGGCCCGCCATTGCCCAGCACGATGGACTCGATCAGCGCCGTCCAGTGCAGGTTGTTCACATGGTCCAGCGGCGCGCCGGCGGCGATCAACTGGCGCACCACGCCATCGTGGCCCAGGTGGGCGGCGGCAATCAGGGCCGTGCCGTCGTAGCGGCTGGTCACCTGTTTCGCGCTGGCGCCCAGCGAGAGCAGCAGGGCCAGGGTCTCTTCGTCGTCGGCCACAGCGGCGATGGTCACGGCGTCGTAGCGGTCGTTCTCCAGCAGGTCCAGCCCGGCGCCGGCCTTGGCCAGCACGCGGATGGCTTCGCGCTGGCGCGCGAAGGTGGCCACATGCAGGGCCGTGCGGCCATGGGCGTCGCGGGCATTGAGCTGGGCGGCACCGGCGCTGGCCAGCAGGCGCTGCAGCGCCGCGCTGTCACCCTGGGCCGCCGCGGCATGCACGCCCTGGTAGGCGGCGATGTCGGCCGCGCTGGGCGGCACCTGGGCCTGGGCCGGCTGCAGCGCAGCGCAGGCCAGGGTCGCGGCGATGGCGCACAGCGCACGCGCCGTGCTGGCGAAAGGGGGGGCGGTGCGGTGGGCCATGGCGTGCTCTGGTTCGGTTCGCGAGGGCTTACTTGAGCTGGTCCTGCACCTTGGCGATGCCCGCCACGGCGCATTGCTCGTCCAGGTGGCCGCCGGGCGCACCGCCCACGCCCACGGCGCCGATCACTTCATTGCCCACCTTCACGGGCACGCCGCCGCCCAGCAGCAGGTAACCGGGGATGTTGACCAGGTTGGCGGCGGCGGGGTTCTTCTGTGCGCCTTCCATCATGGCCAGCGTGGTGTTCTTGGCCGATGCCGAGGTGTAGGCCTTCAGGCGGCTGGCTTCCAGCGTGTGCGGGCCGGCGTTGTCGGCGCGGTAGACGGCGCGCACGGTGCCGGCGCGGTCCACCACGGTGGCGGTCACGGCATAGCCGTTGGCGGTGCAGGTGGCCACGGTCTGGGCGGCGATCTGCGTGGCCAGGTCCAGCGAGATGTTCTTCTCGGTGCGCACGCCTTCGGCGCTGGCGGCGGTGGCAGCGAATGCGATGGCGATGGCGGCGGCGGTCTTGGCGTAGCGTTGCATGGTGTGTTCTCCGGTGGTTTGGAAGGCCGGCCTGGCAAGGTGTCGGGCCGTGGGAGAACTGTAAAAAACGCCGGCCGCCGGCACCATTCGTGCGGCTACGCGCGGGCCTCCGTAGAACTACGGAGCGCCGTCCACCAGCGCTGCATAGCGCCGTATCAGCTGGGCCAGCGATTCGGCCCCGAGCTTGGCGAACAGGTTGGCGCGGTGGGTTTCGACCGTGCGCGGCGAGAGTTCGAGCGCGCGGCCGATCTCCTTGTTGGTCAGCCCCTCGATGATCAGGCCCAGCACCTCGCGTTCGCGCGCCGAGAGCTGGGCATGGCGCTCGCGCGCCTGCTGGTCGGCCTGCTGGCGCTCGCGCGAGCGCACATGCTGGCGCACGGCGTTCTGCAGGGTCTCCAGCAGCACCTCGTCGTCCACCGGCTTTTCCAGGAACTCGGCCGCCCCGGCCTTGAAGGCGCGCCGGCACATGTCCACCGTGCCATGGCCGGTGAGCATCACCACGGGCTGGTCCACCCCTTGGGCCAGCAACTGCTCCAGCAGGGCCAGGCCGCTGGTGCCCGGCATGCGCACGTCGAGCACGATGGCGCCGATGCTGGCGCGGTCGAAGCCGCTGGCAAAGGCCAGCGGGTCGGCCCAGGCCTGCACGCGCAGGCCCACGGTGCTGATGAGCAGGGAGAGGCTGTCGCGCACGGCGGCATCGTCGTCCACCAGGTGGATCAGCGGGGACAGGGGCGTGGCGTGGTCGGTCATGGATGCACGGGGGTGTGGAGGGACGCGGCCGGGTGGGCCACCGCGGGCGCCTGCGCCGTCACGGGCAGCTCCAGCACGAAGGCCGCACCGCGCCCGCCGGCCGGCGCCAGCCAGAGCTGCGCGCCCATGGCCTGCGCCAGGCTTTCGCACAGCGTGAGCCCCAGGCCCAGGCCGCCTTCGCGCGTGGTGTAGAAAGGTTCGAACAGGCGCTCGCGCGCCTCGGCCGGGATGCCCGGGCCATGGTCGCGCACGGTCAGCGCCACCTGGCCCGTGTCCTGCTGCGCCATGTGCAGTTCGAGCCGGCGCTCGCTGGCCGGCACCTGTTCCATGGCCTGCAAGGCATTCATCACCAGGTTGTGCACGATCTGCTGCAGCGCCACGGGCTCGGCCAGCACCGCGGGCAGGTCGGGTTCGGCGGCCAGCTCCAGGGCCACGCCGCGCTGGCGGAGCTCGGGCTCCACCAGGTGCAGCACGTCCTGCACAGCGGCCGGCAGTGCCAGCGGCTGGGCCTGGCCGGCCAGGTCGGGCCGCTCCACCAGGCGGCGCAGCCGGCCCACCACGGCCGATGCGCGGCGCGCCTGCTCCACGGCGCGGCCCATGGCTTCGAAGGCCGTGTCCAGGTCGGGCGGCGACTCGCCCAGCAGGCGCTTGGCGGCCTGGGTGCTGGCCAGCAGGGCCGTGAGGGGCTGGTTGAGCTCGTGCGCCATGCCGGCGGCCAACTCGCCCAGGGTATTGAGCCGGGCCACCTGGCCCAGGCGCAGCAGTTCTTCGGCCCGCTGGCGCGCCACACGCTGGCGCCACCAGGCCAGGGCCCCGGCCCACAGCGCCGCAGTGAGTGCACACCAGCCCAGCATGGCCCACCAGGGCAGCTCGGCCGGGGTCACGGTGCGTTCGGCCACCACGTCCAGGGGCTGGCTGGGCGATGCCAGCAGCTTGTGCACGCCGAATCGCCAGCCCATGCGGTCGAGGTGGCGGCCTGGCTGCACGATGAAGGCCTGGCCGGACTGTTCGAGCGCCACGCGCACCGGGCTGGTCACCCGGTTCATCGGCCATTCCTCCTGCGGCACGGTGGCGGCCAGATCGATCTGCAGCGCGTAGCTGGCGGGGCTGCCCGCCAGCACCAGGTGGTAGCGGCCGGCGGCCAGATCGGCCAGGGCCATCTCGGCGCGCCCGGTGCGGCGCGATGTGGCTTCGGCGGCATCGAGCGCCGCCTTCTGCGCGGCCGGCCAGGCACCGCCGGCCGGCCGCTGCAGCACGGCCAGGATCTGCGGATAGACGGAAGGCAGGCGCGGCAGGGTCGAGGCCGCTGCCGTGTCGGCCATGGCGCCCGGGACCGGGGGCTGGAGCAGGGCCAGCGTGGCCATCACGGCGTCGTGTTGCACCACGCGCTGGCTCAGCAGCCGGTGCACGATGCGCGCGTCGGTATCGAAGGCCGCGCGCAGCTGTTCCACGCGCGCATGGGCGAGCCAGCCGGCGCCGGCTCCGGCCACGAGGGCCCACAACAGCAATCCTGCGAGGCGATGGCGCCATGCCTTGGTCATGGTGCGGATTCTGGCACGCAGGCGGTCTGGTGTAATCCAGTCCGCCATGCCCACCACCACCCCGCCGCACCATCCCTGGCTCACGCCCCGCAATCTGCTGTGGGCGTCGGTGGCCGTGGCGCTGGTCACCATCGCGCTCAAGACACTGGCCTGGTACGTGACCGGCTCGGTCGGCCTGCTGTCGGACGCCATGGAATCCTTCGTCAACCTGGCCAGCGCCGTGTTTGCGCTGGCCATGGTGACCATCGCCCAGTGGCCGGCCGACGAGAACCACCCCTATGGCCACCACAAGGCCGAGTACTTCTCTTCGGGCTTCGAGGGCATTCTCATCGTCGGGGTGTCGCTGGGCATTCTCTGGGCGGCCGGGCACCGGCTCTTCGCTCCACAGCCGCTGGAGCAGGTGGGCTGGGGGCTGGCGCTGTCGGTGGCCAGTTCGGTCCTCAACGGCGTGCTGGCCTGGCTCATGCTGCGCTCATCGCGTGTGCACCAGTCGATTGCGCTGGAGGCCGATGCGCGCCACCTCTTCACCGATGTCTGGACCTCGGCCGGCGTGCTGGTGGGCATCACGGCTGCGGCACTCACGGGCTGGCTGTGGCTCGACGCGGCAGCCGCGATCGCCGTCGGGCTCAATATCCTCAGGGAGGGCGTGTCCCTGGTCTGGCGCTCCTCCCAGGGCCTGATGGACGAGGCCGCCGAGCCCGAGGTCCAGGCCGCCATCGAGGCCACGCTGCAGCGCTTCGCGCAGGCGCAGGTGCCCGGGGCGGTGCGCTTCGACCATGTGTCCACGCGGCGCGCGGGCCAGCGCCAGTTCGCCAGCCTGCACCTGCATGTGCCCGCCAACTGGACCCTGGGCCAGGCCGCCCGCTTGCGCGGCCAGGTGGAGCGGGCCCTGGTGGCGGCCGTGCCCGGCCTGCGTGCCACCATCGAGCTGCTGCCCAACGACGTGGAGGCGCTTTTCCATGAACCCGAAACCGAGGATGTGACGACGTGATCAGTGTGATTCAGCGCGTGCGCGAGGCGCGCGTGGACGTAGAGGGCCAGACCGTGGGCGCCATCGGCCATGGCCTGTTGGTGCTGGTGTGCGCCGAGCGCGGCGACACCGAGGCCGAGGCCGACCGGCTGCTGGCCAAGCTGCTCAAGCTGCGCATCTTCGGCGACGAGGCCGGCAAGATGAACCGCAGCCTGCAGGACGTGGCCGGCGGCCTGCTGCTGGTGAGCCAGTTCACGCTGGCTGCCGACACCACCGGCGGCAACCGCCCGAGCTTCACCCAGGCCGCCGCGCCCGACGAGGGGCGGCGCCTGTTCGACTACGTGGTGGAGCAGGCCCGTGCCCTGCACCCGGTGGTGGCCACCGGCCGCTTTGCGACCGAGATGCAGGTGCACCTCATCAACGACGGGCCGATCACCATACCGCTGCGCATTGCGCCAGCGGCGCCTGTGCAGTAGGCAGGGTCAGGCGGCAACGAGTTTCTGGAACGAGCCCAGAACCGCCGGGCCGTTGAAGGGCTTGACGATCCAGCCGCGGACGCCGGCGGCCTTGCCGCGCTCCTTCATGGCAGGCGAGTTCTCGGTGGTCAGCATCACGATGTTGACGCCGGTGTTCTTGAGCTCGCCACGCACCTTCTCGGCCATGGTCAGGCCGTCCATGTGGGGCATGTTCACGTCGCAGACCACGAGCTTGATGCGCGGGTCCTGCTGCAGTTTGGCGAGGCCATCGCGGCCGTCCACCGCGAACGCGATGTCGAAGCCGTTCTGGCCCAGGAAGTTGCCGACTTCGTTGCGCACGGTGCTGGAGTCATCGACGACGAGGATATTGGCCATGGTGCTGTCCTTGTAGGAAAGAGAAAAAGCGGGTCAGAAGAATTCCAGCTCGCCCGCGGTCTCCTGCACCTCGGGGGCTGTCCAGTGGAAGTCCATGGGGGTGTAGGCGCGGGCGCACAGGGTCGCGTACAGGGGCGGGCCGGGCAGCAGGTCGGTGATCTCGAAGTGCTGCAGGTGGTCCGTACCGATCTGCGCCAGGTGCGGCAGGCTGCGGATGTCCAGGACCTGCGGGGTGGACAGGCCCAGGCAGTCGTAGAACGCACCCAGTTCGCGGTTCAGCGTGCCGCAGCACATGTTGCCGATCTCGCAGACCGCGTCGAGGAACGGCTGGCCGCCCATGCCGGATTCGTCCAGGCCGATCCGGCCCGCGATCCAGGCGCGGGTGCGCGCATCGTGTGCGAAGTGCAGCGCCGTGATGATGCGAAAGGAGTAGGAGGCAATCGACAGCACCGCCATGTGGGTGGCTGCCGATGCCGGCCCGGGGGCGGCCACGGCGCGGAGCTGCGCGCCGGGGTGGTGCTGCGCCATGCTCTGGCGCAGGCCCTCGGCCATCATGCCGTCCAGGCTGTCCCTGGCGCGTTGGCTCAGTGTCATGGTGTTGGGATCAGGCGCCCAGGGCGGTCTGGATCTTGCGATTGGTCAGCGCCAGGCCCATGGCCGTGTTGATGACCATCTTGCCGCCCGCCTGCATGTCCTGGAAGGTGGTGGTGGCGATCAGGTCGTTCTTGTAGAGGTTGTCCCGGTAGTGCTTGGACAGGGCTTCGGCGTTCACCGAGAGCGCGCGCATCTCGTTGGCCACCACGGCAAAGCCGCGCCCCGCACCGCCCGCGCGGGCCGCCTCGATCGAGGCATTCAGCGCCACGATCACCATCTGGCGCACGATGCGCGCGAACTCGTCGTTCTTCTCGTGCATGTCCTTGTTGTGGGCCACGAGCTTGCTCATGTCGGCATGCCAGCGCTCGAAGGTCTTGCTGATGCCCTGCAGCTCGGCCAGGGCCTTGGCCAGTGTCTGGCTGTGGCCCATCGCGCCCTGCACCACGGCCTGGGTCTGCTGCCCGGCGCTGTGTGCGATCAGGCGCTGCTCCTGCTGCCACTGCGTGAGGGCGTCTTCCATGCGGGCCTGGGTCTGCTGCAGCGTATCGTGCAGTTGATCGACCTGGGTCTGGAGCCGGGCGTTCTCACTCTCCAGCGCCCATTGGGCATGCGGGTCCTCGGCCTCGGCCGCCAGCGCGGCCTGGCGCAGCCGGCGGCGTGAAAGCCATCCGACCAGCGCTGCGCCCAGTGCGCCTCCGCACAGCAGCATCAGGATGTCCATCATCGTGCGGCCTCCTCGGCAAACTCCACCGGGGTGCGCTGCGCCACGCCGTACTGCGCGGGCAGGTGGATCACGGTCTGGAACGGCGCATGCTCCGAACCCTCTGTGGTCGGCCCCAGTTCGAGCGCGATGCTGCCGCCCACGGATTCGACGAAGGCCTTCACCGCGTCCATGCCGACCCCGCGGCCCGAGATGGCGGTCACCGCGCGGGCGGTGGAGAAACCGGGGGCAAAGACCAACTGGGCCGTTTCGGCGGGCGTGAGGCGGCGGCCCTCTGGCACCAGCCCCGAGGCGACAGCCTTGTCGCGGATGCGGGCGAGGTCCAGGCCCCGGCCATCGTCGGACAGCCGCAGCGTGAGCTGCGCGCCGGCCTGGTGCAGGCTGATTCCAATCCGGCCCTGCGGCGGCTTGCCGTTGGCGGCGCGCTCCGCCGCTGCCTCGATGCCGTGGTCCAGCGCGTTGCGCAGCAGGTGCATGAAGGTGTTGCGCAAGACGTCGGCGACCTGGGTGCGCAGCACCACGCCACCATCGGCGATGGCGACCTGGGGCGCTTCCTTGCCCAGTTCTTGCGCCAGTCCGGGCAGCGAGGCGAGCACCGGTTCCAGCATGTCCTGCAGCGGGCTGGTGCCCAGCAGTTGCAGGGCGTGCTGTACCTCTTCGAGCAGGGCACGCGGGGCGTTGGCGTCGCCGCTCTGGAGGGCATTGTCAGTGGCGTGCAGCAGCGCGTCGATGCGTTCGCGGGGCACCATCAGGTACTTTTCCACGCTGCCACGGCGCCCCGGGCCCTTGCGGCCGAGCGTGGTGTCGTTGATCTGGGCATAGTGCTCCAGCGATGCGCGCACCGCCTGCAGTTCGGCTTCGAGTGCTGCAACGTCCCAGCCCGAGAGTTCCTGGCGCAAAGTGTCGTAGCGCTGCTCGGCCGTGTGGGCCACGTCCGCCAGCTGCAGCAGGCCGTAGGTGCGGGCATTGCCCTTGAGGGTGTGCATGTTGCGAAACAGCTCCGCGACAGCGGCGCTGCGGGCCGGCGCATCGGTGGCTGCGGCGTCCAGCAGGCGCTGGTTGTGCCGCACGAAGGAGGCCGAGCTGTCCGCGAAGTCCTGGAATTTCTCCTGCTGCACGGCCAGCACCTCGCCGATCATGGCCAGCTCCTGCTTTTGCACCTGGGCGGCCCGTGCCAGCTCGCGCAACTCGGTCACGTCGCGCACGCAGAGCATCAGGCGCTCGATGCTTGCGTCGGCCGCTGCGATGGGTGACCAGGTGAGGTCCAGCACCTTGGGCCGCCCGTCCCCGAAACGCGCGCTCACCTCGCCGGGCAGCAGGTGGGCGTTGAAGTCGAAGTTCATCAGGTCCTCGCCGATGCACGCGTCGATGGCCGTGGTGGCCTGCGAGAGCGCATCCGCACCCAGATCGGTGTGGGTGAGCAGCAGATCGACCACGCTGCGCCCGGCGATTTCGCGGGTGCCGACGATGCTGGCCAGGTGGTCCGAGTATTCGGGGTGGACCAGGCCGCCAGCCTGCAGCGTCAGGATGCCCTGGGGAATGGTGTGCAGCATGACCTGGATGTCGGCCGTCCGCTGGCGGACCAGCTCGGTGCTCTCCTCGATCTTGGCCACCATGAGGTTGAAGGCCGTGAGCGAGCGCCCGATCTCGTCCATGCGCGCCACTGGCACGCGGTGCGAGAAGTCCTGGCTGGTGGCGATCTCGGTCATCTTGCGCTCCATTTCGCCGATGGGGCGCACGATCTGGCGGTACAGCATGAGCCCGATGCCCGCCATGCCCAGCACCGCCACCAGGGTGATCGCGCTCAGCGTGGTCGTGGTTTCGCGCAGGTTGGTGTTCAGCGAGGCGATGGCCTGGTCCTTGCCGCGGCGTTTTTCCACCTGCACGGCCTCGATCATCTGGCCCTGCTCGCGCAGGTACTGGTCCACGGTCGCGGCCATGGTGGCCTCGGCGGCCTCCTGCTGGCCGGCCAGCTTGAACTGGGCCGTGCTGTCGATGGCCTGGAAGTAGTTCTCCAGGCTCATCTCGGCCTCTTTGATCAGGCCGCGCTGGGCGTCGCTGTCGGCCTGGCGCGTCTGCTCGGCCAGGGCCTTCTGCAGGTCCGCCTTGCGCGTGGAGAGGGCTTCGTGCAGGGTCTTGGCGCTGGCTTCGTCGGGTGCCGAGACCATGGCCATGGTGGCGATGTGCACATCCTTGAGCTGGCCCATCAGTTCCACCGACTGGATGGTGCTGGGCACCACGCCTTCGGTGACTGCCTTGACCTGCTGGGCCCCGCGGGACGACTGGTACAGCGCAAAGCCGCCGATGGCGCACAGTGCCAGGAAGGTGAGGGTGATGAGCAGGGTGATGCGCAGGCGGACGGTCATGGGCAGGACTGGCGGCTGAACCAATGTAACAATTTGATTCAACTGTCGCCGCCACGCATTGCGGCTTGATGACAGTGCCCCCGGGCAGCCAAGGGGCAAGCCCGCCTGGTTCGGCGCAGAGAGCCAGCGCTCCAGGCCTGCGCGGGCTGCTACGGCAAGGTGAACGCCAGCGCGAAGGGCAGGAACACCAGCGCGCCCAGATTGCCGATGAGCACCATCGACGCCACCTTGTCGGGCTCCTGCCGGTAGCGCTCGGCCAGGATGAAGTTGATCACCGCGGGCGGTAGCGCACCGAAAACCAGCAGCAGACCCTGCTCGCGCGGCGCGAGGCCCATGCCCCAGGCCACGGCCCAGGCGATGGCCATGCCCGCCACCGGGCGCAGCACGGCACCGAAGACGCCGAAGCCGATGGAGTGGATGCGCGAGTCCGCCATGCGCACCCCGAGCGCGAACAGCATCAGTGGGATGGAGATGTCGCCCACCATGCGGATGGCCGTGAGCAGGGGCGGCCACAGCTCCCAGCCCGCCAGGCCCACGACCAGGCCTGCGATGGCCGCCAGGATGGCGGGCGAGGCCCACACCGTGCGCAGCCGTGCCTGGTGGTCCAGCAGCCAGATGCCGAACGAGAACTGCAACGCGTTGGAGACCACGAACATCGCCACCGCCGGTGCCAGCGCTTCCTGGCCGAAGGCCAGCACCGCCAGCGGCAGGCCCAGGTTGCCGCAGTTGTTGAACATCATGGGCGGCACCAGCGTCTTGGGGTCCATGCGCAGCGCACGTGCCACCAGCCAGCCCACCACGCCCGTGCCGGCGATGAGCAGCAGCGTGGCCGCCAGCAGCGGCAGGTGGTCCTGGGCGCGGAAATCCTTGCTCGCGATGGCGCCGAACACCAGGGCCGGCGCGAACACGGCCAGGTTGAGCTCGTTGGTGGTGGAGAGATCGGGCTTCATGCGCCGCCCGACGGCATAGCCCAGGGCTGCAATGGCGAACAAAGGAAACAGGATGGAGAGAATGCGCAGCAGCATGGAAACCCGGGGAGCGATTCCCCGAGCTTAAAGCACCTGCGCCAGGCCTGCAGGGGCAGGCCTCAGCCGCCTGCGCTCGCCAGCACTTGGCGCAGGCGACCCGCGTCGATCATTTCCCGGGTGTCCTGAGTGCCGGGCTGCATCCACCACCGCCCCGCAGTCATTGCCGCCAGAAGAATAAGCCCGCCATCACCAACCCCGTGGCCACGATGCCGGCGCGCAGCCAGTGCGCGGGGATGCGCCGCGCCACGCGCGCACCGCCGTAGCCGCCGGCCGTGGCGGCCAGCATCATCATCAGGGCCTGGGGCCACTGCACCACGCCACCGGCCGCATAGATGGCCACGGCAATCGCCGTGAGCAGGGCCGACACCCAGTTCTTGAGGCCGTTCATGGCATGCAGGTTCGCCTGCCCGAGCAGACCGAACAGGGCCAGCAGCAGGATGCCGAGCCCGCCATTGAAGTAGCCGCCATAGGCCGCCACGGCCAGCAGGCCTGCGACGGCCTTGGGGGTGGAGGGGGCGCCGTCCGCCAGCCGTTGCCGCAGCCAGGGGCCGAAGGCGAACAGCGCCGTGGCGGCCAGCAGCAGCCAGGGCACCACGCGGCGGAAAGTGGACTCGGGCGTGACCAGCAGCAGGGCCGCACCGGCCGCACCGCCCACGAGGGCCAGCACCACCAGCAGCCGCATCGACAGCCCGGGCGGTGGCGCCGTGTCTTCGCGGAATCCCCAGGCCCCCGCCATGTAGCCGGGCAGCAGCGCCACCGTGCCCGTGGCATTGGCCACCACCGGGGGCACCCCTGTGAACACCAGGGCTGGCAGGGTCAGGAAGCTGCCCCCCCCGGCAACGGCATTGAGGGCGCCGGCCACGAAGGCAGCGGCAAGCAGCAGGGCAATTTCAGGCATGGAACGCAGGGGTCGGTGGTGCAGAGAAAGCGCCAGCCCAGGCTGGCGTCGCGCGCATCTTAGGGGGAGATGCAGCGCCCTGCGCGGTCACGGCGCATGGATAGGGTAAAAGGTGTTTTGCCTCAAAAAGGGAAATTCCAAGGGCCTCCCCCGCTTCACCATGCGCACCCTGCATTTCATCAGCCACCCCGATGTCGTGATCGACCCCGCTGTGCCCATCACCCGCTGGTCCCTGTCCGCGCGTGGCAGAGACCGCATGGCGGCGGCGCTCGCGCTGCCCTGGGTGGCGGGCCTGTCATCCATCTACTGCAGCACCGAGCAAAAGGCCATCGATGGCGCTGCCATTCTGGCGGCGCATTGCGGGCTGGGGTTCACCCAGGATCCAGCGCTGGGCGAAAACGACCGCAGCTCCACCGGCTATCTTCCGCGGGCCGAGTTCGAGGCCGTGGCCGATGTGTTCTTTGCGCAGCCCGGTGCATCGGTGCGCGGCTGGGAGACGGCCATCGATGCGCAGGCCCGGATCACGGCGGCCGTGGCCTCCATTGCTGCCAGCGACACCACGGCCGGCGGTATCGCCATCGTCTCGCACGGTGCCGTGGGGACCTTGCTGTACTGCCACCTCACCGGTCAGCCCATTGCACGGCGCTGGGACCAGCCTGCCAACGGCGGCGGCAACTACTTCACGGTCCAGTGGGGTGCGCAGCCCCGCGCACTGTCCTGGTGGCTGCCGGTGGATGGGGTTTCCTAGCGCTTGCGGGCCTTCGCCGGCCTGGCCGCCACGGGCTTGGCGTCGTAGGGGTCGGCAAAGCCCAGTTCCTGCAGGATGGCGGTTTCGTAGGACTCCATCTCGTCGGCATCGGCCGCGCTGGTCTCGTGGTCCCAGCCCTGGGCGTGCAGTGCGCCATGCACCAGCATGTGGGCGTAGTGCTCTTCCAGGCTCTTGTTCTGCTCCTTCGCCTCGCGCTCGATCACCGGGGCGCACAGCACCAGGTCGGCCGCGACCAGGGGCTCCTGGGTGTAGTCGAAGGTCAGCACATTGGTCGCATAGTCCTTGTACCGGTAGTCCTTGTTGAGCTGGCGGCCTTCCTCGGCATCGACGATGCGCACGGTGATCTCTGCGTCGGTGGCCAGGGCGTGGCGTATCCAGCGCGCGACCTTGTGGCGTGGCAGCACGGCGCGGTGGGCGGCGGCGCCGTCGAAGCGGCCGAATTGCAATGACAGGGACAGTTGGTTCAATGGCATGGATGGCTCTCAGTGCTTGCTCGCCGCGCTGCGGCGCGTGGTCGAGGCCTCGTAGGCATCGACGATGCGTGCCACCAGCGGGTGGCGCACCACGTCGGCGCTGGTGAAGCGGGTGACGGCGATGCCCTTGACGCGCTTGAGGATCCGCTCGGCGTCGATCAGGCCGCTCATGGCGCCCTTGGGCAGGTCGATCTGGCTCACGTCGCCCGTGACCACGGCGCGCGAGCCGAAGCCGACGCGCGTGAGGAACATCTTCATCTGCTCGGGCGTGGTGTTCTGGGCTTCGTCCAGGATCACGAAGGCGTTGTTCAGCGTGCGCCCGCGCATGAAGGCCAGCGGTGCGATCTCGATGGCATTGCGCTCGAAGGCCTTCTGCACCTTGTCGCTGCCCATCAGCTCGTACAACGCGTCGTACAGCGGGCGCAGGTAGGGGTCCACCTTCTGCGCCAGGTCGCCGGGCAGGAAGCCCAGGCGCTCGCCGGCTTCCACGGCCGGGCGGGTCAGCACGATGCGCTGCACATTGCTGCGCTCCAGCGCGTCCACCGCGCAGGCCACGGCCAGGTAGGTCTTGCCGGTGCCGGCCGGGCCGATGCCGAAGGTGATGTCGTGCGTGGCGATGTTCTGCAGGTACAGGTTCTGCGTGGGCGTGCGCCCGCGCAGGTCGGTCCGGCGCGTATTGAGCACGATGGCGTCGTCCGGCGCTTCCAGCAGTTCGCTGTCGCCCGCCAGCATGAGCTGGATGTGGTCTTCGGGAATGGGGCGCTCGGCCATCTCGTACAGGGCCTGCAGCAGCTCCATGGCCTGGGTTGCCTTGGCCTTGGGTCCATCGACCTTGAACTGCTCGTGCCGGTGCGCAATGCTGACCTGCAGCGCCTCCTCGATGGTGCGCAGGTGCGCATCGGCCGGCCCGCACAGGTGGGTGAGCCGGGTGTTGTTGTGGGGAGTGAAGGTGTGGCGCAGGATCACGCTGATAATTCCCGTCAGGCAATGGAAACGGCCGCAGGCACGGTGCATGCGGCGGCGCCGCGCGGCACGCCAGCGTCGGCAAAGGACATCAATGATAGGCAAATTGACCGGCACCCTGCTGGAGAAGAATCCCCCCGAGGTGCTTTTGGACTGCCACGGCGTGGGCTACGAGGTGAATGTGCCCATGAGCACCTTCTACAACCTGCCCTCGGTGGGCGAGCGCGTGAGCCTGCTCACGCAGTTCATCGTGCGCGAGGACGCGCAGCTGCTCTACGGCTTTGGCACGCCCGAAGAGCGCCAGGCCTTTCGCGAGCTGATCAAGATCTCGGGCGTGGGCCCGCGCACGGCGCTGTCCATCCTGAGCGGCATGGGCGTGGGCGACCTGGCCCAGGCCATCACGCTGCAGGAGGCGGGGCGCCTGGTCAAGGTGCCCGGCATCGGCAAGAAGACCGCCGAGCGCCTGCTGCTGGAGCTCAAGGGCAAGCTGGGTGCCGACATGGGCGGCGCACACCACCACGCCGCCAGCGATGCCCAGGCCGACATCCTGCAGGCCCTGCTGGCCCTGGGCTACAACGACAAGGAGGCGGCCGCCGCGCTCAAGGCCCTGCCGGCCGACGTGGGCGTGAGCGAGGGTATCAAGCTGGCACTCAAGTCACTGGCCAAATAGCTACTGGGCTTCGCGTACCAGGCGGCCATTCGTCGCCTGCACGGGCCGTGCGTTGGGCGGCGACACGCGCTGCAGCAGGCGCAGCTGTTCGAGCCCTATGCTCACCGGGGCCTTCATCACGATGCGCAGCACGCCCTCGGTGCAGGGCGGGGCGCTCAGGGAGCCTGCATACTGGTAGTAGCGCCGGTCCTGCGGCAGCAGCTCGCCCACGGAAAGCACCGGCTGCGGCAGGCGCACGCGGTCCTGCGCATCCAGGGGCATGTGCGTCCAGATGCGGGTGATGAAAGCATTGGGGTTGCCCAGCTGCATGGGCACGCTCACCACGGCCATCTGGCCGTTCGGGCCCTGGTACACCAGTTCGGTGGCCATGGGGTAGTTCTGCAGGTGCACCCGCTCCTCCGCCGGGTGGCGGAACTGCAGGCGCACCAGGCGCCAGGGGGCCCCGCGCAGGGGCAGGATGCTGGCGCCTTCCACCTCCAGTTCCAGGCCGTGCCCCGTGTTCCACACCGTGCCGCCGAAGAACTGGTGGCCGAAGGGCAGGGGGTCTGCCGGGCCGACCGCAACATCCTGGGCCGTGATGTGGATCGGCGACTGCCGCGTGCCCTGGCTGCAGGCCGCAAAGTCCGGGTGCAGGCTGCCCCAGGCCTGGGGGCCTTTGTCGCCGCTGGCGTGGTCCCAGCGCACCGTGCGCGGGTCGGCAGGCGGTGGTGGCGGGGCCGGCGGCGCGGCGGCGGCGAGCTCGGCCGCCCGCGTCTGGATGTAACGGCGGCTGGCTCCAGGGTCCTGCACGGCCGGCCGGGGCGGGGCCGGCGGGGGGGCTTCGGCCTTGGCCGGCATGCGCGGGCGCTCGGACGGAATGCGCACTTCCACGCTGGGCAGGGGCTCAGCCCGCCGGCGTGCGCCTGGCGGGGTGGGGGCCGCATTCCGGGCCTTGGCGCGCTGGATGGCCTCGTCGATCCGGGTGGCCAGGGTGGCCTTGTCCTGCGGGTTCTCGATGCGGATCGTGCCGCTGGCGGCCCGCGAGGGCGGGGGCGGCGCGGTCTGGGCGGTCGCGGCAAGGGCGGTGGCGCCACAGGCCGCCAGCGCGGCCAGCTGTTGCAGCAGCAGTGGCCGGGGCAGGCGGGTGGGCGCGGGCATCGTCTTTTTCATGGTCTTCTTCCTCTATCGGCGCCGCTCCCGCTTACTTTACCCCTGGGGAGACGCCCGGGCGATATAGTTCCAGCCTGCCCGCCTGCGCGGGCATTCGACCCCCGGACAGAACCACCGTGACCATCCAGACCGACGATTTCGCCCCCGTGCCACCGCCCAAGCGCGTGGTGTCCGCCGCGCCCGCCTCCCCGCAGGAGGAGGCGATCGAGCGTGCCCTGCGGCCCAAGCTGCTGCAGGAGTACGTGGGCCAGGCCAAGGCGCGCGAGCAGCTGGAGATCTTCATCGGCGCGGCGCGCAAGCGCGAGGAGGCGCTGGACCATGTGCTGCTGTTCGGCCCGCCGGGCCTGGGCAAGACCACGCTGAGCCACATCATCGCGGCCGAACTCGGGGTGAACCTGCGCCAGACCAGCGGCCCGGTGCTGGAAAAGCCCAAGGACCTGGCGGCGCTGCTGACCAACCTGGAAAAGAACGACGTCCTCTTCATCGACGAGATCCACCGCCTCTCGCCCGTGGTCGAGGAAATCCTCTACCCCGCGCTCGAGGACTACCAGATCGACATCATGATCGGCGAAGGCCCGGCGGCGCGCAGCATCAAGCTCGACCTGCAGCCCTTCACGCTGGTGGGGGCCACCACGCGCGCTGGCATGCTCACCAACCCGCTGCGCGACCGCTTCGGCATCGTGGCGCGGCTGGAGTTCTACACCTCTGAAGAGCTCGCGCGCATCGTGCAGCGCAGCGCCGGCCTGCTCAATGCCCCCATGGACGAGGCGGGCGGCTTCGAGATCGCACGCCGTTCGCGTGGCACGCCGCGCATCGCCAACCGCCTGCTGCGCCGCGTGCGCGACTATGCCGACGTCAAGGGCAATGGCCGCATCACGCAGGAGATCGCCAACCGCGCCCTGGCCATGCTCGACGTGGACCCGCAGGGCTTCGACGTGATGGACCGCAAGCTGCTCGAGGCCGTGGTGCACCGCTTCGACGGCGGGCCTGTGGGGCTGGACAACATCGCCGCCAGCATCGGCGAAGAGGCCGGCACCATCGAGGACGTGATCGAGCCCTACCTGATCCAGCAGGGCTTTTTGCAGCGCACCACGCGCGGCCGGGTGGCCACGCTGGCCGCCTACCGGCACCTGGGCGTGACACCGCCCAAGACCGGCGGGCAGGACCTGTTCGAAGGCTGAAGCCACCGGGGCGCTGTCCGGCCATGTCCCGCTCCAAAAAGCGCCGCAGGCAGCTGCGCGAAATCGCCAAAGCCCAGGCCGAGCGCCGCGGAAAAGGCGTGGCCAGGGCCCTGGCCTGGCAGTCCGACTGGGAGGCCCTGGCCCCCGAGCAGCGCTTTCTCAACTCCTGCGGCCTGGCCCTGGTCCTGGGCTGCATGGTGTTGCACGGGCTGGGTGGGGTGGTCTATGGCCACTTGCCTGTGTTTCTGCTGGAGGGCTTCGAAGACCTGCCGGGCTGGGTCGCCGTGTGGGGCGCGGCCAGCCTCTGGTGCCTTGCAGCCGCCTGGGCCACCTACCTGGCGGGGCGGCACCTGCCCGCCTGGGGGCCGCAGCGCTGTGCGCGCTGGCGCTTGCGGGCCTACCTGGCTTCGGGCACGCTGGCGGGCATCAGCCTGCTGCTGTGGCTGCTGAGTACACCGGGCATGTGGGGCGCGCTGGGCGTCTGGCCGGGGGCGGCGCCGCGGTCCGAATGGCTGCTGGCCCCGCTGCCCTGGGCCTGGCCATGGGTGCTGCCCGTGGCCAGCGACGGCCTGCAGCCCTGGTGGCTGGGCTCGGTGGGCTTGGGGATCTCCCTGGGCCTGTGGTTCTTCGGTGCCGGCAAGCGACCGCGTGCCGGGCTGGCCTGCATGGGCGTTGCAGTGCTCGCCGTCGGCATGTGGGCCCTGGGCGGCGCGGTGTACCACTATGTGGCGGGGCGCGGCCTTGCCGGGGTGGTCGAGGAGGTGGCGGCGCTGAACCTGCAGTCCCATCCTGGCCAGCGCAATGCCGATACCTTCCTGTGGTTGCTGTGCTCCTGGTTCCTTCTGGCCCTGGGCGCCCTGCTCATGGCCGGGGCGTTGCATATCCCGTCGGCGGCACTGCAGCGCTCGCAGCAGAACCTTCGCCACTGAGTACTGCGGAACCTTCACCACCGACCGCGGTGGAACGCTGCGGGCGGGCCGGGTACAGCATGCCCGCCACGATCAGCACCTGCGCAATGTAGTAGGTGGACAGCACCCACAGCTGCGCCAGCGGCAGGGGTTGCACAAAGCGGTTGGTGGCCAGCGTGGCATCGCTGAGCATGAAGAAGCCCGCGCCGATGGCGACCAGCCAGGCGCCACGCCCGCCGAGCACAGTGGCCCGGCCAATGGCCTGGGCGGCCATGAGGGCGATCACCAGCACATAGGCCGCCACGGGCCCGCGCAGCGCGGTGGGCAACCCACCCAGCCACAGGAAGGCATACATGCCCGCACCGATGGCCAGCGTGGCCAGCAGCGCGCCGCGCCGTGCAAACCAGGGCACGCCCTTGCGGAACAGCACGATATAGCACAGGTGGGCGAGCAGAAAGCTCACCAGCCCGGGGATGAAGAAACCGCTGAACATCAGGAACACATCGCCCGCGAGCGAGCCGGCCAGCGCGGCGATGAGCCAGCGGCCTTCGGACCGGCCGAGCCCGCTGCCGGGCGCCGCGGCGCGCAGGTGCCCGGTGACCACGGCGATGGCGATCACCATGGTCAGGGGCTTGAACAGCCAGTGCCATTCCTGCAGCCCGAGCACGCTGGTCGCCGTGGCCAGGGCGGCCGATTCGATGAGGAGCGCCATGCCCATGCCGATGCGGCCCTGCACCGCTGCGCCCAGGGCCCATTGGGCCGCCAGCAAGGTCGCAAACCAGACGGCGTTGTCCGCCAGCGGCGCCGCATCGGCCTGCCAGAGAAAGGCCGCCACGCCCGCCAGCATGAGCGCGAACTGCACGCCGGCGAACCACTGCAGGGCGCGTGACATGGGCGGGTGGTACAGCGGCATCTGGGCGATGTCGAACGCCGGCTTGGGAAAGCGCTCGGCCACATCGGTCGGGCGCCAGCCCGGCGGCTTGATCCAGACCCGGAGCTTGTCGAGCCAGTTGCGTGCATGCCAGCTGTCGTGCGCCAGGCCGGCGTAGACCTGGGCATTGGCCCACAGCGGGTCCCAGCTGTTGAGCAGGCCGCGCGTGCCGTACGCGCATTGCTCCCGGTCGTCCTCGTCCTTGAAGGTGCCGAACAGGCGGTCCCAGACGATCAGGATGCCGCCGTAGTTCCTGTCCAGGTAGACGTCGTTGACGGCATGGTGCACGCGGTGGTTGCTGGGGCTGCAGAACCAGCGGTCGAACCAGCCCAGGCGACCGACCTGCTCGGTGTGCACCCAGAACTGGTAGAGCAGGTCGACCAGCGCCACGGTGGTGAACACCAGCGGTGGCACGCCCGCGAGCGCCATGGGCACATAGAACATCCAGCCGAGCAGCGCGCCCGAGCTGGTCTGGCGCAGCGCGGTGGACAGGTTGTAGTCCTGGCTCTGGTGGTGCACGGCGTGCGCGGCCCAGAGCACGGCCGACTCATGGCCCATGCGGTGCAGCCAGTAGTAGCAGAAGTCGTAGAACAGCAGGGCCAGCAGCCAGCCCGGCAGGCTGAGCCAGAAGGCATCATTGCGCCACAGCGCGACATGCTCGAACACGGCGGTGTAGATGCCTATGCGCAGCAGCCGCGTGAACACCGCGCTGGTCTGGCTCAGCATGCCGAGGCTGATGCTGCTGATGGCATCGGGCAGCCGGTAGGTGATGCGCTGGCGCTTGTAGCCCACCGCCAGTTCGATGGCGATCAGCAGGAAGAAGACCGGGGTGGCGAGAACGATGATCTGGTTGGGGCTCATTGAAGGGCGAACACGGAGGTTTCGCCGATTCTTGCCCCAATCAGGTCAGCGCGCCTCTGGCATCAACCCTGATGATGCGCTCCACCGTGCCCAGCGCCAGGCCGCCGCGCACGCCGATCAAGTGGTCGTGCAGGTTCACCGTGGGATCGCAGTGGCCGGGAATGAGCCAGAGCATGCGGCCCAGGGCCGGCAGCCGGGTCTTGGGGCTCTCGGCATGGAGCAGGCCATGCTCGTCGCCGCCGTTGGCGTAGCGCAGCGCGCGGTCCGGGGGCAGCAGGGCCACCACAGGCAGGCCCGAGTCGATGGCGTGGCTTTTGTGGCCCGCGTCGCACACGGCATGGGTGTCGCAGACCGAGATCACCTGGGTCTTGACGAACAGCGCGTGCTCGAACTGGGGTTGCGCCGGCTCGCGCTCGTTGCGCGCGTAGTCGGCATCCATGAAGAGGAAGGAGCCGGCCTGCAGCTCGCCATACACCCCGCTGGCGGCCTCGTGCACCAGGGTGCCGGTGCCCGATCCGGTGATGAGCGGCACGGGAATGCCCGCGGCCTCGATGCGCTGGCGGGTGTCGGCTGCGGCACGCACCACGCCGGCAATGGCCTCGCGCCGCTCGGCCATGCCCGGCAGGTGCTGGGCGCGGCCATGGTAGGCCTGCAGCCCGGCAAAGCGCAGGCGCGGGGCATGGCGCGCGATGGCCTGGGCCAGGGGTACGGCGGCCTCACCCGGGGGCACGCCGCAGCGGCCCTGGCCTACGTCGATCTCCACGAACACGTCGATGCTGGCTTCGCCGCCGGCCAGCACCATGGCCTCGGCCAGGCGCTCGATGCCCTCGGGGCTGTCCACCGCAATCGCCAGCCGGCCGCCACGCGCCGCCAGCTGCGCGGCCAGCCGGGCGGTGCGCAGCAGCTTGGGCCCGGCCACGACCTGGTTGCTGATGTAGATGTCGTTCACGCCCCCGGCGGCCAGCGCCTCGGCCTCGGCCACCTTCTGCACGCACACGCCCTGGGCGCCGGCCTGCTGCATCAAGAGGGCCAGCTCGGCGCTCTTGTGCATCTTGGCGTGCGGGCGCCAGCGTACCCGGTGCTTGCGCGCGAACTCGGCCATGCGCTGGATATTGCGCTCCATGGCGTCCAGGTCCACCACCAGGGCGGGGGTGTCGATCAGGTCCACCCGCGCGCCGATGCTGGCGCGCAAGGCTTCAGGTAGTGGTTTCATCGCGCGCTGCGTTGTCCAGGTGTTGGGTATCTGCCCAGCCGACCAGGGTGAGGCCGTCCGGGGTCCAGAGCAGGCGGTTGATGGCCGCGTTGGACAGCTGCCAGGTGCGTGGTGCCTGGATTTCCTGGCGCGTGGCGAGGCGGTAGAGCACGTCGAGCACGCCGCCATGCGCCACCATCAGCACCTGCTCTCCAGGGTGCTTTTCGGCCAGCGCGAACACGGTGCGCTCGATGCGCTCGCGCAGCATCACCAGCGATTCACCGCCTTCGGGCGTGTAGTCGGGCTCGCGCGTGCGCCAGCGCCGCGCATCGTCGGGCAGCTCGGCCTCGATTTCCTTGAAGGTGCGGCCCTGGAAGTGGCCGAAGCTGCGCTCGCGCAGCCCCTGCTCGGGCGTGATGGGCGCCCCCGTGGCATCGGCCACGGCCTGGGCGGTGGCGAAGGCGCGCTGCAGGTCGCTGGCGTAGATGGCGTCAATCGCCTCACCGGCCAGCGCCTGGGCCAGTTGCCGGGCCTGCCACTGGCCGGTCTCGTTCAAAGGGATGTCCAGGTGGCCCTGGATGCGGGTATCGACATTCCAGGCGGTTTCGCCATGGCGTACGGCAATGATGCGGGTGGCTTGCATTCAGAAGGGATCAGGGGGATGGGGGTACGAGCGGAATGCGCACCTGGCGGGGGCCGCCGGAGGGCTTGGGGAAGCCGGTCAGCGCCGCGTCGAAAAGGATGCCGAACACGGCGGGGTCGGCGACCCACACGTCTTCATGCACGGCCGAGGTCTCGTACACCGTGGCCTGGGTGGTGGCATCGCGCATCACCAGGCTCACGGCGCGGCGGTGCAGGGGCGTGGGCTCGCCCATGCGCCACAGGCCACCCATGCCCCAACCGCGGCCATACCAGCCGCCATGACCCCAGCCGTAGTAGCCGCGGTACGGGCCGTAGAAACCATAAGGGCCATAGGGCCAGTAGGGGTCGTAGCGCGGCACCGTGCCGGCCTGCACGCCGATCTGCACCAGCAGCTTGGGGGCAGCATCGTCGCGCTGCAGCCCGGCGCGGGCCAGCGACTGCTCGGCCAGTGCTGCAATGGCGTCGAAGGCCGGTGTCTGTTGCGAGGGCAGGCGGTCAATGCGGTAGGTGGCCGGGCTGGGCACGGCCGCCAGGGTGGAAAAGCTCTGCACCTGGCCTTCCACCATCCGGGTGGTGCTGCAGCCGGCGAGGGCGGCAGCGGCAAGGCCAAGCAGCAGGGTGGGAATCCAGCGACGGGTCATGAAAATCTCCTGGGCGTTTCCATCTTGGAGCGCGATCCAGTTCCGAGGTTCACGACAGCTGCACCACCTGCACACCGGGTAACGAGGGGCTGGGCGCTGAAAACTCTTCCTTGTCGAAAGCCTTGTCGCCGTTCTCATTGGCCACGCCCGTGGCGCGTGCGTTCTTGAAGTCGTACTGGCTGCCGTCCAGCAGGTGCGAGGGCACGACGTTCTGCAGCGCGTTGAACATGTTCTCCACGCGGCCGGGGAATTTTTTCTCCCATTCGCGCAGCATCTCGCCCACCTGCTTGCGCTGCAGGTTCTCCTGGCTGCCGCACAGGTTGCAGGGGATGATGGGGAAATTGCGCTGTGCCGCCCAGCGCGTGGTGTCCTTCTCGGTCACGTAGGCCAGGGGGCGGATCACCACGTGGCGGCCATCGTCGCTCACCAGCTTCGGGGGCATGCTCTTCATCTTGCCGCCGAAGAACATGTTGAGCAGCAGGGTCTGCAGAATGTCGTCGCGGTGGTGGCCCAGCGCGATCTTGGTGCAGCCCAGCTCATCGGCCACGCGGTACAGGATACCCCGGCGCAGCCGGCTGCACAGGCTGCAGGTGGTCTTGCCCTCGGGGATCAGGCGCTTGACGATGCTGTAGGTGTCTTCGTTCTCGATGTGGAAGGGCACACCGGTGCTGGCCAGGTACTCGGGCAGCACATGCTCGGGAAAACCGGGCTGCTTCTGGTCCAGGTTCACCGCCACCAGGTCGAAATGGATGGGGGCGCGCGCCTTGAGCTTGATCAGGATGTCCAGGAGGGCATAGCTGTCCTTGCCGCCGGACATGCAGACCATGACCTTGTCGCCTTCTTCGATCATGTTGAAGTCGACGATGGCCTTGCCCACCTCGCGGCACAGGCGCTTTTCAAGCTTGTGGGCTTCGCGCTCGATCTTCAGGCGCGCAGGGCCGGACGCGGCCGCGCCGGCATCGGCGCCGGCGTCTGCCAGCTCGGGGGGCTCTGCGGTCCAGCCGGCCTGGGTGGTTTCGTTGATCACTGCGCTCATGGAAAGGGTGGACTCTGGGGTCGGGTGAAGCGGTGCCCGCCGGGCGCCTGGGGCCGGGGCGCCCGCTTGGGGCCAAAAAAGACGGAAATAGCCCCCAATTGTCGGCGAAACCGTGCGCCCATGGGCTGGAGCGGGCTCTCCACTGCCTTGTACCCCTGGCTTGGGGCGCTATTTTCCCGCTTCCGGGGGCTCGTTGCCAGGGGGGGCTTCGGGCACCGGCGGTGCCCGCTCCACCAGCCACAACCGCATCTCGCGCTTTCCTTTGGCGTTGGCCGCACGCCAGGCCTGGCGCGCCAGGTCCAGAAAGCGCTCTTCGGCCGGGTCGGGGTGCGCCGTGGCGTGCTCCGCGTCGAGCCAGCCGATGTCCACCTGCGCGTGGCGCTCGATCTGGCGCGCCAGCGTGTTGCCGATGGGGCGGGAGCTCTTGATCTGGCTCCACATGCTGGGCGAGATCTCGAGCGAGGCGGCAAATGCCTGGTCCAGGCCCTTGGCGGGCTTGCCAGCGGCGATCTGCTGTTCGAGGAAAAGGCGGTGCAGCGCCAGCACATTGGTGCGGCGCAGGACGGTGAGGGAGGGCGGGGTCACAACGAAAAAAACAACAAACGCGAAAAAAGATTGTGCCGGGTGTTGACCGTCGCGTAAAGACTATTTACAGTCCCCATCCATCAGGACTCCGTGTCCTCCACCTCTGGACCACCACCGAACCACTTTTCGCCGAAAGCCCATCGTGAACGCCATCCGCACCGCCATCCTCCGCCGCCCCTGCCAGGGCGCCGTGGCCGTGCGCGGGTTGTCGCCGTTCTCCCATGCGCATTCGGCATCCATGCCGTCCCTGGCCAAACGACTGTCGGCATCGCAGCAGCGCATGGCATCCAGTGCGTACTTGCAGGGCAATGGCAACCAGCCGCAGTGGCTGGGCAGCAATGGTTTCGAGGATACCGCTCCACCCCCGGGCGGAGGTTGCAACGCAGGGCAATAGCCCCAGAGCGTTCTCCCTCCCGATCTCTCCAGCAGAGGCCCGGCAACCAGGTGGTTCCGGGCCTTTTTCATTGCGGCTTTTTTTCTTTCCACCGTTCCACCTTTTCGCAGCGCCCGCGCTGCCCCCCAGGGCATCGACCCACCGGGGACCCGGTTCTTTAACAACTTGCTGCAGGCGGCAATGCTCCACCGGAGCCACGGCCAGCCTGCCCATCGAAAGCAGAGAGGGCAGCGTGCAGCGCACGCTCGTGTCCTCTCTCCATTTCGGGTGTGCCTTTGCTTTCACCGCCGGATCCGGCCGCATGCGCGGCCCGGCGGGATGTGCTGGGATTGATCACCCAGTGCAGCGACGTGCATGCGCGGCGCCCTTGCGGGCCGCGGTCGCGTGAAGACACAACCGAAATGGAGGCAGCCCTGAAGCGCCTGCCCGATTCATCTGATGCGTGTGTAGCTCAACTGGCAGAGCACTGGTCTCCAAAACCAGCGGTTGAGGGTTCGACTCCTTCCGCGCGCGCCAATCTTTTTTTCCTGGCAATGCCAGGCATGCCGTAGCAGCCCTGTCGGATTGGGGCGTCTGGTCTTTTTTGGGCCGGGGATTGCAGGTTCGACTCCTGTCTGCGGCTCCCTCTTTCCTCTTTCCCCTTTGTTGACCGGTCGCCAAGTACCGGAACCTGTTCAAGGCCTTTTTGAAGCCGCGCAAGAGCCTTGCCGGGATGGGATGCAAGGCGCGGTGCGCAGTTGATAGCTCGGCTATCAACAAGCGCCGCAACGCCGCAGACCGCCCGGCAAGGCACTTGCCCGAAGGGTTGGGGCGAAATCGGGCGATTGGACGCCCCGGCTGCTTGCATGGGCATGAGCCCATGCAAGCAGCCGAAGCATCCACTCATCCCGATTGCGCCCCAACGCGGCTTCAAAAAGGCCTTGAGCAGGTTCCAGGGCAGCGGATTTTGATTCCGCCATACGGAGGTTCGATCCCTCCCCGGTCTGCCCCTTTTTCTCAACCCACCCACCTCGTTCATTCACCCAATCACCTTCAGGAGTCCACCATGGCCATCCAGCATTCCCTTTCCCTTGGTGCCCCACGGCGCCGCTCCGGCCTCGCCGGCTGGCTGGCCCGCCTGGCATCCGTGCGCGCTCGTCTGCCCCGCGCGGCCGCCCGCGTGGTTCCTGACGCCCGCCGCCTCGATCACCTCGACCTCGACCAGCGCGTGCGCGAGGTTGGCGAGTGGTAGCGGCTTGTGCGCTCTTGCGCCCACTGCCTGCCTCACTGCATCCACCAGGGCGTCCATCGATTGCCGATGGACGCCCGCCTTTGCCATTGATTGACTGTTGTTGTTGAACCGGGGCGTGCGCTTGGCTGGGCGGCTGCGCCCTGCATTGCCAAGCAAGAAAGGAAGCACCATGCCCCGCACCGAACCCGAAACCCCCACCCGAAAGCCCCAGGCCCCGACACCGCGCGTGCTGCAGCTGGACCTGCATGGCACGCCCCAGTCGTGGATGCCGCTGGAGCAGGCCGCCGTGCATTACGCCAGCGGCGCCGTGGCCTGGGATGCCGGCCTCGAAGCCCTGGCCACATTGCGTGGCGGGCACAACGCGGCAACGGGCCGCCAGTCGGTGCTGGAGATCGCGCCCATCATCGCGCTGCGCGGCGTGTCCCGGATCAACCTCTTTGACGTGGTGCCGGGGCTGACCAAGCGCCGCCTGCTGCGCCGAGACCGCCACACCTGCGCCTACTGCGGCGATGTCTTCGCAGAAGAGGCCCTGCAGTGCGAGCACATCGTGCCGCAGTCGCGTGGTGGCGCCACCGCGTGGACCAACCTCGTGGCGGCCTGCGCCGGCTGCAACGGCTACAAGGCCGACCGCCTGCCCGAGGAAGCCGGCATGCGCCTGCTGTACCTGCCCTATGTGCCCAGCCGGTATGAATCCTTCCTGCTGGACGGGCGCAACGTGCGCGCGGACGTGCATGAGTGGCTGGCCAAGCGGCTGCCCAAGGGCTCCCGCCTCCATTGAGGGGGCGGAAAAAGACGAGGGCCGTGGTCGATGACCACGGCCTTTTCTTTTGCCATCGCCGGATCACCCGGGGCTGATCACGGTTGCAGGTTGTGGATGCAGGCGGGGCTTGGCTATGTCTTGTCCAGCATTCGGTGCACCAGCTTTCCGAGAGTATGGGTGCCCCTGACCACCTTGTCGGCGGACGTGGAGCAGTAGTTCAAGCGGATGCAGTGGGCGAAGCGCCGGTCTGCTGAGAACAGGGGGCCGGGCGTGAGGCTCACCCCGGCAGCCATCGCCGAGCGCATGAGTTCCAGGGCGTCTATGCGCCTGGAAAGTTCCACCCACAGGAAGTAGCCACCCTCGGGTTGCGTGACCTTGGTGTCCGCTGGAAAGGACTCTGCAATGGCGTCGACCATCAGCGCCCGGTGATGAAGAAGCGTCTGCCGGAGGCGGCGCAGGTGCAGGTCATAGCCCCCTTGTGCCAGGTAGTCGGAAATGGCCGCCTGCGACGGGATCGATGCGGAAAGGCTGCTCATCACCTTCAGCCGCTCGATATCGCGGGTCCACCGTCCTGCGCATGCCCACCCCACGCGGTAGCCTGGCGCCAAGGTCTTGGAGAACGACGCGCAATGGATGACCCAGCCGTCGCGATCGAACGCCTTGACCGGTCGTGGCTTGCGGGGCCCGAAATACAGGTCGCGATAGACGTCATCCTCGATCAGGGGGACCTGGTACCTGGCCAGCAGGTCCGCCAGCGACTTCTTCTTCTCGTCCGGCATCAATGCCCCGAGCGGGTTCTGGAACGAGGGCATGAACCAGCAGACCTTGACCTCCCCCGCCGCCAGTGCCGCCTCCACGGATTCCAGGCTCACGCCATCGGAAGGGCTGGTCGGCAGTTGCAAGGCGCGCAGCTTCAGGCGTTCGATGGCCTGCAGCGGGGCATAGAAAGTAGGCGCCTCCAGAAGCACCAGATCGCCAGGCTGCGTCAAAGCCTGCAGGCTGAGATTCAGCGCATCCATCGCGCCATTGGTGATGATGATCTCGTCGACACCGGCATGGATTCCGTCGGCCGCATAGCGCTGTGAAATCTGCTGGCGCAGGCGCAATTGCCCCGTGGCCAGCTCTTCAATGAGTTTCTCGGGAGCCAGCCGCCGCATGGCGGTGCCCAGTGAGCGGGCAAGCCGGTCCACAGGGAACAGCGTGGGATCCAGGAAGGCCGAGCCCAGGGGCACCACCTGGCTGCCATGCGGCTGGTTCAGCAGCGCAACCACCAGATCATTGATGGCCACGCCGTGGGGGCGCGGGGACGGGCGGCTCGTCTTCGGGCGCTGCAAGGGCGCGGGCACCCGGGGGCGCACGTAGTAGCCCGAACGGGGGCGGGCCTCGATCAGACCACGGGACTCCAGCAGGTAGTAGGCCTGGAAAACCGTGGACTGGCTCAGTTGGCGCCGCTCGCTGGACTGGCGCACCGAGGGCAGGCGATCTCCCACCCGCAATGACCCCGAATGGATCAGTGCATGGATTTCATCCGCAAGCTGCTCGTACTGCGTCATGGCCGGGGTGGTCGCAAAGGAAGCGCCCAGAATAGCCGAGGGGCGGTATGCGACCATGGCGCGTGGTCGACGCGGGGGAATCCAGCACTGCTGGGGCCCGGCAGAGACAGGAGACTGCATTCGCCCAATGCCACGAGGCGGTGAGCGGCTGGGGGTGTCCGCTCTCGGAGGGGTTTGTCCTACCAAGGCCCTCTGCGGAGATGGGTCGACTGCTCGGGGGCGCCCGGGGGGGGATCGGCGGGGGCTTGCGCTCCGCTGGCTTCCTTTTTCTTCTGCTTGCCTTGGTCGTAGTGCCACTTGATGGCAAAGAACATTCCCGTGCCGAACACGAGAACCTTGAACGTCACGAAGACGATGGGGACCCAATCCATGTTTGCGTATTTCCTGGCAATCGCTTGACACGCTGCGTCGCGGGGTGCGTGACCCCCAACGCTGCCTGCGCCGCTTCATCCCTGGTCAAGCTGCGATGGGGCCTGGCCGAAGCTTCGAAAGCATGGGGCGATGCTATCTGGCCCTCTGTGCGGGCGAACAGATCAGCTCTGCGGAATTTTGTCCATAGCAGATGGCCACCACTGCACTGGTCTTTGGCAAGAGGTCACCACTGCCCGGTCTCGATGCGGATGGCCACCTCGCAGTCGTCGAAGATCTCCAGCTTGGCGATCTTCACGCGCACGCCCAGCACGCCGGGCAGCAGCATCAGTCGGTTGGCGAGCTTGCCGATCAGGCTCTCGAGCAGGTTCACGTGCTCGGCGCGGCATTCGTCGATGATGATCTGGCGCACTTTGCGGTAGTCCAGCACGTGCAGGATGTCGTCGTCGCGCGGCGACAGCGGCTGCACGCCCAGGCTCAGCTCGGCATCGACCTGGATGGGCTGGGGATCGGTCTTCTCGTGCGAGAGGATGCCCAGGTTGGCGTCGAAGCGCAGGCCGGTGAGGGTGAGGATCTGGGTGCCGGTGGCGTGGGTGGTCGTCATGGGGGTGTCCTGTGCGGGCGCAGGCCCGCTCACATCAGCGAAAAATCGCGCTCGAACTTCATCAGGTGCTGGCCGCCGTCCACCATCAGCGTGGTGCCGGTGAGGGAGCGGTTCTCCAGCGCAAAGCGCACGGTGGCGGCCACGTCCTCGGGGGTGGAGGAGCGGCCCAGCGGGCTCAGGCTGTGCAACTGGGCAAACTTTTCGTCGCTGAGCATGTGGCTCGTGAGCGTGAGGCCCGGGGCCACGCCCACCACGCGCACGCGGGGTGCCAGGGCCAGCGCCAGCATGGTGCCGGCCGCTTCCAGCGCCGCCTTGGACAGCGTGTAGCTCATGAAGTCGGGGTTCTGGTTCCACAGCTTCTGGTCGAGCAGGTTGACCACGGCGCCCTGGGCATCGGCCTCGCCCGCCGCCACGCGCGCCTGCAGGTGCTCGTGCAGGGCCTGGGCCAGCAGCACCGGGGCACCGGCATTGCTGCGCAGGTGCTTTTCCAGGGCCGCGTAGCCCAGGGTGGCCGCGTTGTCGTGCTCGAACAGCGAGGCGTTGTTGACGACCGCATCCAGCGCGCCGAAACGCTCCACCACCCGGGGCACCAGCGCGCGCACGGCGGCCTCGTCGTCAAAGTCTCCATCGAAGTGCGCGCTGGTGGCCGAGGACAGGCGCGCGCATTCGGCCGCCGTGGCGATGGCATCCTGCTCGGAACTGCGGTAGTGCACGGCCACCTGCCAGCCGCCGGCGGCCAGCGCCAGCGCAATGCTGCGGCCCAGGCGCTTGGCGGCACCGGTGACGAGCACCGTACGGGGGCGGGGGGAAGAGGGCATGGGGGACAATACGGGCCGTGACGACGAAAACACCCGACAGTTTAACGACCGCCCTCACGGCGCACATCGCCGATGCCATCACCGCCGCGGGCGGCTGGATCGGTTTCGACCAGTTCATGGCCCTGGCCCTGTACACACCCGGCCTGGGCTACTACGCCAATGACTCGGCCAAGTTCGGCCTGCTGCCCGATTCCGGCAGCGACTTCGTGACCGCACCCGAGCTCACGCCCCTGTTCGGCCAGACCCTGGCCGTGCAGGTGGCCGAGGCGTTCGAGCACACCGGCGCCAACGAGGTCTGGGAGTTCGGCGCCGGTTCCGGCGCGCTGGCGCTGCAACTGCTCGACGCCCTGGGCGACCGGGTGCAGCGCTACACCATCGTCGACCTGTCGGGCAGCCTGCGCGCACGCCAGCAAGCGTTGCTGGCGCCGCACGCGCACAAGCTGCAGTGGGTGGATGCGCTGCCCGAGCGTTTCGAGGGCGTGGTCGTGGGCAACGAGGTGCTCGACGCCATGCCCGTGCAGTTGCTGGCACGCCACGGCGGCCAGCAGGGTGGCGTGTGGCACGAGCGTGGTGTGGCGCTGCACGAGGGCGCCTTCACCTGGGCCGACCGGCCCACCGCATTGCGCCCGCCCGTGGAGGTGGAAGGCCCGCAGGACTACCTGACCGAGATCCATGCCCAGGGCGAGGGCTTCATCCGCACCCTGGCCGACCGCCTCGCGCGTGGCGCGATCTTCCTGCTGGACTACGGCTTTGGCGAGAGCGAGTACTACCACCCCCAGCGCCACATGGGCACCGTGATGTGCCACCAAGGCCACCTGGCCGATGGCGACCCGCTGGTGGCGGTGGGTCGCAAGGACATCACCGCCCACGTCAACTTCACGGCCATGGCCCTGGCCGCGCAGGACGCCGGCATGAACGTGCTGGGCTACACCACGCAGGCGCACTTCCTCATCAACTGCGGACTGGCCCAGCGCATGGTGGAACTGCCGCCCCTGGAGCGCGCCACGGCCGCCAAGCTCATCATGGAGCACGAGATGGGCGAGCTGTTCAAGGTCATCGCCCTGGGCGTGGGCGAGGCCTGGGAGCCCATAGGATTTGCCCAGGGCGACCGTTCGCACCGCCTCTGAGGCACGGGATCAGTTCAGGCGGGCTCCGCTGGTCGCATCGAACAGGTGCGCCTGCGCGGCCACGGGCCGCAGCCACAGCGCATCGCCCGGCCGCACATCGATGCGGTCGCGGAACGCCGCCAGGATGTCATGCCCACCGGCCAGCCGCACGGCGACCTGGGTCTCCGAGCCGGTGGGCTCCACCACCCTGACCTGGGCGGGCAGGCCGTCGCCGCTGGCCTGTAGCGCGAAGTGCTCGGGGCGGGCACCGTAGAGCACGCTGTCGCCGTGGCGCCCCTGCGGCGGCCGGTCCAGGGGCAGGTGCAGGCCGTCGTCGGTCACCACGCGCGCCGTGCCGTCCAGGTGCAGCCGGCCGGGAATGAAGTTCATGGCCGGCGAGCCGATGAAGCCCGCCACGAAGGCATTGGCTGGCCGGTCGTAGAGTTCGAGCGGTGCGCCCGCCTGCTCGACCACGCCATCCTTGAGCACCACGATGCGGTCGGCCAGCGTCATGGCCTCCACCTGGTCGTGCGTGACGTAGACCGTGGTGGTGCGCAGGCGCTGGTGCAAGGCCTTGATCTCGGTGCGCACCTGCACACGCAGCTTGGCATCCAGGTTGGACAGGGGCTCGTCGAACAGAAAGGCATCGGGCTGGCGCACGATGGCCCGGCCCATGGCCACGCGCTGGCGCTGCCCGCCCGAGAGCTGGCGTGGCGTGCGGTCCAGCAGTTGCTCCAGGCCCAGGATGGCCGCCACCTCGCCCACCCGGCGCTGGATGGCTGCCTTGTCCTCGCCCTGCAGCTTGAGTGAGAAGCCCAGGTTCTGCGCCACCGTCATGTGCGGGTACAGCGCGTAGTTCTGGAACACCATGGCGATGTTGCGGTCCTTGGGCGCCACGTCGTTGATCGCGCGCCCGCCCAGGCGGATTTCGCCGCTGGTGATGGCTTCGAGCCCCGCGATGGCGCGCAGCAGCGTGGACTTGCCGCAGCCCGAAGGGCCGACCAGGGCGACGAACTCGCCGTCCTGGATGGCGATGTCCACGCCGTGGATCACGGGCGTGCTGCCGTAGTGCTTGACGATCTGGTGGAGGGAGAGGGCGGCCATGTCGGTCAGTCTTTCACGCCGCCGGCGGTGAGGCCGCGGACAAGGTAGGTGCGCACCAGCACCGTGAAGATCACCACCGGGAACATCACCAGCGTGCCGCTGGCAGCGATCTTGGTCCACTCCCAGCCTTCGTACTGCAGGAAGTTGACGATGGCCACGGGCGCCGTGATGGCGTTGGTGCGCGTGAGGATGAGGGCGTAGAAGAAATCGTTCCACGAGAAGATGAAGCACAGCACGGCCGTGGCCGTCAGCCCGGGCGAGGCCAGCGGCAGCGTGATGCGCCAGAAGGCCTGCCAGACGCCGCAGCCGTCGATGTAGGCGGCTTCTTCCAGGGCCGTGGGCACGGCCTCGAAGAAGGTCTGCATGAGCCAGATCACGATGGCCAGGTTGAAGGTCAGGTAGACAATGGCCAGGCCGGCAATGGTGTCTTGCAGCCCCAGCCAGCGGTAGGCCAGGAAGAAGGGGATGGTGAAGGCGATGGGCGGCGCCATGCGCGTCACCAGAATCCACAGCGCCACATGGCGCCGCCACCTGAACTGCCAGCGCGTGAGCGCATAAGCCGCCGGCACGCCGATCAGCAGCGACAGGCCGGTGGACAGGGTGCTCACCGCCAGGCTGTTCCAGAAAGACTTCAGGAAGTTGCCCTGCAGCAGGCTGCGAAAGCCTTCCAGCGTGGGCACGAAGAGCAGGCTGTCCTCGAAGATCTCTGCCCCGGGCTTGAAGGCCAGCTGCACCAGCCACAGGAAGGGGAACATCACCACCAGCAGCAGGGCGATGGCCACCAGGCCGCGCGCATGGCGGCGCAGCCAGCCGGCGTGGCGCGTGGCAGTCAGCGGCAATGCGGCAGCAGCGGGTGGTGCCGGCAGGGGCAGGGTGGCGTCAGCGCTTGTCATGCTCGTTCCATCCGAGTCGGCCCACCAGCCAGCTGAGCGCGAACACGCCCGCGAGGATCACCATCGCGATGGCGCTGGCATAGCCCCAGTAGGAGAAGTTGAAGGCCTGGATGAAGCCGTAGTAGTTGGTCACCTCGGTCACCGTGCCCGGGCCGCCGTCGGTGAGCACATAGATCAGCGGAAAAGCCTTGAAGCTGTCGATCAGCCGGAACAGCCCGCACACCGCCAGCACCGGCCGGATATGGGGGAACACGATGTAGACGAACAGCTGCCAGCGGTTGGCACCGTCCAGGCTCGCCGCCTCCAGCGGCTCGTCGGGCACCATTTGCAGCGTGGCCAGCACCATCAGCATGGTGAACGGGAACCACTGCCAGGTGTCGGCGATGGAGATGGCCCACAGGGCCGTGTCGGGGTTGGCGATGAGCGAGCGCACGGGCAGGCCCACGGCCTCCAGCGCGCGGTGCAGGGGGCTCACGTCGGGCGTGTACATGATCTTCCAGATCAGCGCCACCACGATGGGCGGCAGCACCATGGGGATCAGGAACACTGTGCGCGTGGCGCCCAGCAGCCTGGAGCGCCCGTTGAGCAGCAGCGCCAGGCCCAGGCCCACAGCCAGCTGCAATGCCACGCTGGAGGCCGACAGCTTGAGCTGCGTGGCGATGGAGTGCAGGAAGCGCTCGTCTTCCAGCAGATGGCGGTAGTTGCCCAGCGGGTCCCTGAAGTGGAAGGTGGCGGACGCGTCCGTCAGGCTCAGCGGCGTGAAGCTGGCCACCAGCAGCGCCGTGGCCGGCGCCAGCGTGATGAGCAGCAGCACCGCCAGCGAGGGTAGCAGGCCCCACAGGAAGGCGCGCCGGCGGGCCTGCTCCCAGCCGATGCCAGGGCGCACAGTCAAGGCGGTCATGGGCGTGGGGTCAGAGGTTCTGCCCGGCGCGCTTGAGCTCGGTGATCGACTGCGCCTGGGCCTGCTGCAGCGCCTGCTTGGCGCTGGCCTGGCCCGAGGCGATCAGCGCGATCGCCTTGTTGAGCTGCTGGTCCACCTGCGGGTAGACCGACACCGTGCGGTACTTCATGTGCCCGGTCTTGGAGGCCAGTTCGATCGAGTCGAGCGCCAGCTGCGCCAGGTCGTTGCCGTTGATGACCTGCTTGGCGCGGAACTCCCTGGAGTCGATGTCCGAGCGGCGCGCGGGCGAACCGTAGCCCGCCAGCACCGCCTTGCGCGTGGTCTGCTTGGACAGCGCCCACTGGATGAAGGCCCAGGCGGCCTCCTTGTTCTTCGAGCCTGTCGGAATGCCCAGGCCATGCACGGCCGTTCCCGGGAAGCGCCCGGCCGGGCCCTTGGGCACCTGGCCGAACTTCAGCGTCTTGATCGTCTTGCTCGTGGCTGCGTCGCCCAGTTGCGCCAGGTGCAGCTGGCCCGCGTCGGTGAAGTTCACGCGCCCGAGCTTGAGCGCCTGGGTCACCTGGTCGGGCGTGTAGGTGATGGCGCCATCGGGCCCGAACTCGCGCAGCAGGCTGGCGTAGTACTCGGCCGCGGCAATCGCCTCGGGCGTGTCCAGCGTGGGGTACAGGTCGTCGGGTGCCTTGCGGAATACGTCGCCGCCGAAGGCGTGCAGGTAGGGCACGAAGGTCCAGCCGTAGTGGCTGTCGGAGACGAAGCCCGCCACGCGCTCCTTCTTGTTCACGGCGCGCAGCACCTTGACCAGGTCGTCCGTGGTGTCGGGGTAGGCCAGGCCGGCCTGCTGCACCAGGTCGAAGCGCGACGACGCGGACAGCAGCGCCTCGGCGGTCCACGGGATGCCATAGAGCTTGCCGTCCTTGCCGGTTTCGGGCGCGCGCGCACCGGGCAGGAAGTCGTTCACATCCCAGTCGGCGGGCGTGAGGTTGGGGTTCCTGATGAAGTCGTCGAGCGGCGTGAGCCAGCCCGAGTTGATCCAGCGGCTCGAATAGATGAAGGTCACGTTGACCACGTCGTAGGCCGATCCCTTGGTGGACAGCTCCAGGTCGGCGCGCTGGTTGTAGACCGGGAAGGAGGGCGCATCGAAATTCACCTTGGCACCCGTGAGCGCCTCGAACTCGGGCAGGTACTGCTGCAGCAGCTTGGGGTAGGCGGCGCTGAAGGTCGAGACATTCAGGGTCACGCCCTGGAACTTCTTGGCACCGCTCTGGGCCTGGGCAAAGCCAGGCAGCAGGGCGGTGGCACCGAGGGCCGAAGCGGCCTGGAGCAATTGGCGTCGTTGGGTCATATCGGGCATTCCTTGATCTGGCAGGGGCCGTAGTTACTGCGTTTGTCTGATGAAACTGGCGTGGGCTAAGCCAGTGCCCCCGCGCAAGGGCCGCCCCGCCGCGCTGGGGGCGTCCCCCTCCCGAATCGCGCAGCGAGACGAGAGAGGGGGAAGGCGCGAAGCGACTCAGGGGGTGATTTCATGCCGTGGCGGTGATGAGGGTGTCGATCTGGGCGTCGTTGGTGGCCTCGGGGCGTGTGCGCGTGCGGCTTTTGCGGCCGTCCACGGCCACGGCCGGGTCGCCGTGCACGGTGACGCGGCGCACCAGACGGGCCTGGTTGCCGTAGTCGTTGATGGCGAAATGCTGGGTGGCGCGGTTGTCCCAGATCGCCACGTCGTCCTGCTGCCACTGCCAGCGCACGGTGTTCTCCAGGCGGATCACGCGGTTCTGCAAAATCTCGAAGAGGCGCGCCGATTCGGTGCTGGAGAAGCCCGCGATCTTCTTGACAAAATGGCCCAACAGCAGCGCGCGCTCGCCCGACACCGGGTGCACATGCACGACAGGGTGCTCGGCCTCGTACACGGCCGAGACGAAGACCTTGCGGTGGTGGTTCAGGCGCTCCTCCTCGACCATCACGCGCTCGGCGCCGTAGTCGTAGTCGTTGCTGTGCACGGCCCACAGGCCATCGGCCAGGCGCTTGAGGTCTTCGGGCAGGCGTGCATAGGCAGCCGCCGTGTTGGCCCACACCGTGTCGCCACCGTAGGCCGGGATCTTCACGCCGCGCAGGATGCCGTACTTGGGGAAGGCATCGAGAAAGGTCACGTCGGTGTGCCACGAATCAGCGCGGCCACCGCCCTTGGAGGCATCGAGCTCGAAAATGCGCGTGCCCGCGGGCGAAGGCACCGTGGGGTGGGCCACCGTCTTGCCCAGCAGGGCGCCGAAGGCCTGGTGGCTGGCATCGGTAAGGTGCGACTGGCCGCGGAAGAACAGCACCTTGTGCTGCACCAGCGCGGCGGTGAGGTCGGCGATGGTGGCGCCATCCAGTTCACCCGAGAGCTTCAGGTCCAGGACTTCACCGCCCAGGCTGCCGGCCACGCGGCGGATGCGCAGATTCCCGAAGGAGGTATCGATGTTGGATGGGGACGAGGTCGCGCTCACGGGCAAGCTCCAGCAGTGGTGGGGGAGCGCCGGATTCTGCGGACGGGGGGCCCGCCTGCGAAGCAATGAAAACCGATATCCAAGCTGCCGAAACATTCGGCAATATCGAAAGCAGCGAAAGTTGGGTAGGTTCCTGGGCGTTACCCGTTGGCCAGTGGGCCCCCGGAGGGGGCAGCCTCCAAGGTGACGGCATCACTGCGGTCCTTGAGGCCGATGCCCGTGAGGCCCAGGCGCCTGGCCTCCACGCACAGCCACCACAGGCGCGCCGCCGCAGCGGCGGGCGCCAGGCCTTCGGCCCGCACGTTGGAGATGCAGTTGCGCTCGGCATCGCTACGGCCCACCTGGGGCTGCCAGGTGAGGTAGATACCCAGGCTGTCGGGCGAGCTCAGGCCCGGGCGCTCGCCGATCAGCACGGCCACCATGCGCGCGCCCAGCAGCGCGCCGACCTCGTCGCCCAGGGCCACGCGCGCCTGGGTGGCGATCACCACGGGCCCCATGTGCCAGCCCTGCGGGGCGCCTTGCACGATGGCCTGCACCAGCGGCACGGCGTTGCGCTCGATGGCCAGCGCCGAGAGGCCGTCGGCCACGACCAGCAGCAGGTCGCAGCCTGCCTGCGGTGCGTCGCCGAGCTGCCGTGCATCGGCTGCATCCAGGCGCCGGCCGAGGTCGGGGCGCAGCAGGTAGGTGGCGCGGTCGGGCGCGGCGCTGGCCACACGCAGCGTGGCGCAGCCCAGATCGGTGAGCTGTGTTGCCAGCGCATCGCCATCGAGCGGCAGGTGCACCGCATCGCGCGCTTGGGCATGGGCCAGGCCAAAGTCGAGCAGCTCGCGCGTGGGGATGGCCGTGCCGGCACGCCCCAGGGCCAGCCGGGCGGCGGTGTGGGCGCGCAGGTCGCCCCAGGGGTCGGGCTGCGGGCCGATGGAGGGAGCCGGGAGAGTCATGCGCGCATGCCTATCTGCCGCAATTGGGCGATGGCGGCCTGTTGCTGCGCGGCGGGCAGCAGCCGGCCAGCCTCGTCCGCCAGGTGCATGCGCTGCAGCCAGGCATCGAACTCGGGGGCGCGTTGCAGGCCCAGCACCTCGCGCAGGTAGAGTGCATCGTGGAACGAGGTGCTCTGGTAGTTGAGCATGATGTCGTCGGCCCCCGGCACGCCCATGATGAAGGTCAGGCCGGCCACGCCCAGCAGGGTCATCAGCGTGTCCATGTCGTCCGAATCGGCTTCGGCATGGTTGGTGTAGCAGACGTCGCAGCCCAGCGGCACACCGAGCAGCTTGCCGCAGAAATGGTCTTCCAGGCCCGCGCGGATGATCTGCTTGCCGTCGTACAGGTACTCGGGCCCGATGAAGCCGACCACCGTGTTGGTGAGCAGCGGCGAGAAGGCGCGCGCCACGCCGTAGGCCCGCGCCTCGCAGGTCTGCTGGTCCACGCCGTGGTGGGCGTTGGCCGACAGTGCGCTGCCTTGGCCCGTCTCGAAGTACATCACGTTGTCGCCCAGCGTGCCGCGCTGCAGGGACAGGGCGGCCTCGCGCGCCTCGCGCAGCAGCGCCAGGCTGACGCCGAAGCCCGCGTTCGCCTTCTCGGTGCCGGCAATGGACTGGAACACCAGGTCCACCGGCGCGCCCTGCTCGATCATCTGCACGGTGTTGGTCACATGCGTGAGCACGCACGATTGCGTGGGGATCTGCAGCGTGGAGACCACGCCATCGAGCATGTGCACCAGCCCGGTGAGTGCGGTGATGCTGTCCGTGGCCGGGTTGATGCCGATCACCGCGTCGCCCGCGCCGTAGAGCAGGCCATCGACCATGGAGGCCGCGATGCCGCGCAGGTCGTCGGTCGGGTGGTTGGGCTGCAGGCGCACGGCCAGGTGGCCCGGCAGGCCGATGGTGTTGCGAAAACGCGTGACCACGCGGCACTGGCGCGCCACGGCCACCAGGTCCTGGTTGCGCATGAGCTTGCTCACGGCGGCCACCATCTCGGGCGTAAGACCCGGGGCCACGGCGGTGAGCGCGGCGGTATCGGCCGCCAGCAGCCAGTCGCGCAGGCCGCCCACGGTGAGGTGGGCGATGGGGGCGAAGGCCGCGGCGTCGTGCGTGTCGATGATGAGGCGCGTGACCTCGTCGCTCTCGTAGGGCACCAGTGCCTCGTTCAGGAAGCGGGGCAGTGGCACATCGGCCAGGCACATGCGTGCTGCCATGCGTTCCACTGCCGATTGCGCCGCGATGCCGGCCAGCGCATCGCCCGAGCGTGCGGGCGTGGCCTTGGCCATCACCGCGCGCAGGTCGTCGAACAGCCAGCGCTGGCCGTGGAGGGTGTGGTGGTAGGTCGCCGACATCGGTGCAGGGATGGGTGGGCCGTGGCAATGATGGCATGCCCTTGCAAGCGGTGTGCCACGATGGGGTACAGCAGTCTTAGCTGTTTTGGTTGTTAATAACTGAGAAAACCTTCGTTCCCAGAATAAGAGCGGCAACCTAGAGTTGGGGCATCTGCGGCACCACCGCCCCCACGTCCCACGAGGTTCTCATGTCTGCCGTTCTGTCTTCTGTTGTTGCCGCCCCCTATGGCGACGCACCGCCGCAAGGCCTGGTGATCCGCTCCATCGAAGGCGCAGCCGGCCCGCTGGGGGCTGAGGTGCTGGGCCTGGACCTGTCGCGCCCGCTGGGCCGGGAGGACTTCGCACGCATCCACCGTGCGCACCTGGACCACCATGTGCTGGTGTTCCGCGACCAGCGCATCACGCCTGCCCAGCATGTCGACTTCAGCCGCCGCTTCGGGCCGCTGCAGATCCATGTGCTCAAGGGCTTCCAGCTCGCGGGCCACCCCGAGATCCTGATCGTCTCCAACATCAAGGACGGCGCCGGCCAGCCCATCGGCCTGGGCGATGCGGGCCACTACTGGCATTCGGACCTGTCGTACAAGGACAAGCCCAGCCTGGGCTCGCTGCTGCATGCGCAGGAGTTGCCGGGCGAGGGCGGCGACACCCTGTTCGCCGACCAGCACGCCGCTTATGACGCACTGCCCGAAGCGCTCAAGGCGCGCATCGCGCCGCTGCAGGCCGAGCACAGCTACCTGGCCAAGTACGAGGAACTGCGCGCCCGCAGCCCCTGGCGCCCCAAGCTCACCCAGGCGCAGATCGACGAGGTGGCGCCCTCCATCCACCCCGTGGTGCGCACCCACCCCGAGACAGGGCGCAAGGCGTTGTTCGTGAGCGAGCACTTCACGACGCGCATCGTGGGCCTGTCCGAGGACGAAAGCCAGGCCCTGCTGGCCGAGCTGTTCGCCGCCAGTGTGCGCCCCGAGTTCACCTACCGCCACCAGTGGCAGCCGCACGACCTGGTGTTCTGGGACAACCGCTCCGTGACCCACCTGGCGGCCGGCACGCCCGACAGCGAGCGCCGCAAGCTGTACCGCACGACCATCGAGGGCGATGTGCCCTTCTGATTCGCCGCTGACTCCATCCCCTGTTTTCCATCTTTGACTGCACAGTACCCATGACCATGTTCCAGACCTCCCGCCGCCGCCTCGTGCGCAAGACCATCGCGGCCCTGGCCACCGCCGGGCTGCTGGCCGGCGGGTTGAGCGCCACGGCCCATGCGGCCGAGGGCCAGCTGCGCATTGCGCAGCAGTTCGGCATCGTCTACCTGCTGCTCAACGTGGCGCAGGAGAACAAGCTGATCGAAAAGCACGGCAAGGCCGCAGGCGTCGACATCAAGGTGGAGTTTTTGCAGCTGTCGGGTGGCTCGGCCGTCAACGATGCGCTGCTGTCGGGCAATATCGACATCGCCGGTGCCGGCGTGGGCCCGCTGTTCACGCTGTGGGACCGCACCAAGGGCCGCCAGAACGTCAAGGGCGTGGCCTCGCTGGGCAACTTCCCCTACTACCTGGTGAGCAACAACCCGGCCGTCAAGACCATTGCCGACTTCACCGACAAGGACCGCATCGCCCTGCCGGCCGTCGGCGTTTCGGTGCAGTCACGCGTGCTGCAGATGGCCTCGGCCAAGCTCTGGGGCGACAAGGAGTTCAACCGCCTGGACAAGATCCAGGTGGCGCTGCCGCACCCCGATGCGGCGGCGGCCATCATCAAGGGCGGCACCGAGATCACGGGCCATTTCGGCAACCCGCCCTTCCAGGAGCAGGAACTGGCCGGCAACCCCAAGGCGAAGATCGTGCTCAATTCGTACGACGTGCTGGGGGGCCCGGCATCGGCCACCGTGCTCTATGCCACCGAGAAATTCCGCAATGAGAGCCCCAAGACCTACAAGGCCTTCGTCGATGCGCTGGACGAGGCGGCGAAGTTCGTCTCCGCCAACCCTGAGAAGGCGGCCGACATCTACCTCAAGGTGGCCGGGGGCAACACCGACCGCGCGCTGCTGCTCAAGATCATCCAGAACCCCGAGGTTCAATTCAAGGTGCGCCCCGAGAACACGCTGGGCATGGGCCAGTTCCTGCACCGCGTGGGCGCCATCAAGAACCAGCCCACGGCGCTCAAGGATTACTTCTTCGACGACGCGCACACCGCGTCGGGCAACTGACGGGCCATGCGGGCATGAGTGAGCACACCATCCGGCTGGGCCCCTTCTCGCCGCCGCTGCAGAGCGAACGCGCGGCGCTGGAGGACGAGGCGCAGGCCCTGGACCTGGCTGTTGCCAATGCGGACGTGCCTGCCGGTTCTTCCGCAGCGCTGCTGCAGGTGCAGGGCGTGAGCATCGACTACCGCACGCGCGAGCGCGTGGTGCGTGCCACGCACCGCGTGGGCTTCGACGTGCATGCGGGCGATCGCTTCGTGCTGCTGGGCGCCTCGGGTTGCGGCAAGTCCACCTTGCTCAAGTCGATCGCGGGCTTTATCGCGCCCAGCGAAGGGCAGATCCTGCTCGACGGCCGCGCCGTCACGCGGCCTGGGCCCGACCGCGTGGTGGTGTTCCAGGAGTTCGACCAACTGCCGCCGTGGAAGACGGTGCGCGACAACGTGATGTTCCCGCTGCTGGCCTCGCGCAGCGTGGGCCGCCAGGAGGCGGCGGACCGCGCGGCGCTCTACATCGACAAGGTGGGGCTGTCCAAGTTCGCTGACGTGCACCCGCACCAGCTCTCGGGCGGCATGAAGCAGCGCGTGGCCATTGCGCGCGCGCTGGCCATGCAGCCCCAGGTGCTGCTGATGGACGAGCCCTTTGCCGCGCTCGATGCCCTCACGCGCCGGCGCATGCAGGAGGAGTTGCTCTCGCTGTGGGACGAGTTTCGCTTCACGCTGATCTTCGTGACCCATTCCATCGAAGAGGCGCTGGTGGTGGGCAACCGCATCGCCATCCTCTCGCCCCACCCGGGCCGGCTGCGCGCCGAGGTCAACAGCCACCAGTTCGGGCTGAACAGCCTGGGCGGTGCCGACTTCCAGGCCACGGCCCAGCGCATCCACCGCCTGCTCTTCGATGAGCCCGGTGCGGCAGCCGTGCCGGGCTCGGTGCAGGCCGATGCCGAGGCGCTCACGCCCGGCCGCCAGGGCGGCGTGCCGCTTGTCACCCCGAAGCGGCCCGTGGGCGCGCTGCCTTTCCAGATTTCCGTATGAGCGCTCCCACCCTGCTGACCCCACCTGTGCGCCCCGAATTCGAGCGCAGCCTAGAGCCGCTGGGCGGCATCGCGCCCGTGCAGCCGCTGCCCCTGGCCGCGCGCATCTGGCAACAGGCATGGGTGCGCAAGCTCGTGATCCTGGCCGTGCTGGCCGTGCTGTGGGAGGTGGTGGCGCGCTGGCAGGACAATGATCTGCTGCTGCCCACCTTTTTGCAGACCGCCAAGGCCCTGGTGGAGGGCTTGGCCTCGGGCGAGCTGGTGGCCAAGACGGCGATCTCGCTGTCGGTGCTGCTCAAAGGCTATTTCGCGGGCATCCTGGGTGCCTTCGTGCTCACCACCCTGGCCGTGTCCACGCAGTTCGGGCGCGACCTGCTGTCCACGCTGACCTCCATGTTCAACCCGCTGCCGGCCATTGCGCTGCTGCCGCTGGCGCTCTTGTGGTTCGGCCTGGGGCAGGGCAGCCTGGTGTTCGTGCTCGTCCATTCGGTGCTGTGGCCGCTGGCGCTCAATACCTATGCGGGCTTCCAGTCCGTGCCCGAGACCCTGCGCATGGCCGGGCGCAACTACGGCCTGACCGGCATGCGCTACGTGCTGCAGATCCTGGTGCCGGCTGCGCTGCCGTCCATCCTGTCGGGGCTCAAGATCGGCTGGGCCTTTGCCTGGCGCACGCTGATCGCGGCCGAGCTGGTGTTCGGCGCATCGTCGGGCAAGGGCGGCCTGGGCTGGTACATCTTCCAGAACCGCAACGAGCTCTACACCGACAAGGTGTTCGCGGGCCTGGTGCTGGTGATCCTGATCGGCCTGGCGGTCGAAAGCCTGGGCTTTCATACCCTGGAGCGTCTGACCGTGCGCCGCTGGGGTGTTTCCAGGTAGGCGCCTACACTCGGGGCATGCTCCGCTGGTTTCTTGTCGTCTTTCTTGCGCTGATGTTCATCAGCTGGCTGTCGCCCATGCTGCGGCGCATCGGCTTTGGCAAGCTGCCGGGGGACCTGCGCTTTCGGTGGCGGGGGCGCGAATGGGACATCCCGCTCGCCTCCACATTGCTGCTGAGCTTTGTTGCCAGCCTGATCGCCAAATTCATCTGAACGCCGTCAGTCCCCTGCTTCCTGCAGGGCTTGCAGGAAGGCCTTGCGCCACCAGTGCACGTCGTATTCGCGGATGCGCGCCATGAGCTTGCCGTGCCGCGCCTGGCGCTCGGCCAGCGGCATCTGCAGCGCCTGCTGGATGCTGTCGGCCGTGCCCTGGGTGTCGTAGGGGTTCACCAGCAGCGCTTCCTTCAATTGCTCGGCGGCCCCCGCAAAGCGCGAGAGCACCAGCACCCCCGGGTCCTCAGGGTCCTGCGCCACCACGTATTCCTTGGCCACCAGGTTCATGCCGTCGCGCAGCGGTGTCACCAGGCCCACGGCCGCGGCGCGGCACAGGCCGGGCACGCGCTTGCGCGCCACCGTGCGGTGGATGTAGCGCACGGGCATCCAGTCGAGCTCGCCATAGTCGCCGTTGACCGATCCGCACAGGCCTTCGAGCTCGTGGCGCAGGTCCGCGTAGGCGTGCACGTCGTCGCGCGAAGGCGAGGCGATCATGATCATCGTGGCGCTGTTGCGGTTCTCGGGGTAGCGGTCGAGCAGCTCGCGGTAGGCGCGCACCCGGTGCGGTATGCCCTTGGAGTAGTCGAGCCGGTCGATGCCCAGCAGCAGGCGCCGGCGCGAGTACTCGTCGCGCATGTTCTCGCAGGTTTCCACGGCGTCAGGTGCCTGCGTGAGCCGCGTGAACTCGTCCACGTCGATGCCGATGGGAAAGGCCTGCACCTGCACCGTGCCGCCAAAGGCACGCAGGCGCTGGGCGCCCACTTCCTCGGCGCTGCCTTCGTTGCGCACATAGCGTGTGAAGTGCGAGACATCGGCCTCGCTCTGCAGGCCCACCAGGTCGTAGGCGAACAGCGATCGCATCAGCCACTCGTGCTGCGGAATGGCCGCCATGATGAGCGGCGGCGGCATGGGGATGTGCAGGAAGAAGCCGATGCGCTGGCGGCAGCCCATGGCGCGCAGTTCGGCGGCCAATGGGATCAGGTGGTAGTCGTGCACCCAGATGGTGTCGTCCTCGCGCAAGAGCGGCAGCAGCTTGCGCGCAAACATCTGGTTCACGCGGCGGTAGCCGGCGACGTAGCTGGCGTTGAAGTCGGCCAGGTCCAGCCGGTAGTGGAACACCGGCCAGAGCACGCTGTTGCTGTAGCCCTGGTAGTAGGCGTCGTGGTCTTCGCGGCACAGGTCCACGGTGGCCAGCGTCACGGGCCCGGCCTGGCGGGTATGGAGTTCGCCCTCGCCAGGCGTGCCACCTTCGACGACGGTGCCGCTCCAGCCGAACCAGAGCCCTCCGGTCTGGTTCAGGGCCTCGCCCAAGGCAACCGCCAGGCCTCCAGCGGCAGGTTTGCGGGGGTCGGCAAGGCGGTTGGAGATGACAACAAGACGGCTCATGCGTCCATCATCTCCACCAGAACCGCGTTCGCTTGTGGGACACGGCCGCAAACCGGGGGTGTGGGGCTCAAATCACGCTGTCCCAGCGGGCCGACAGGCGCACGGCCGCGTTGATCACGCCCACCATCGAGTAGGTCTGCGGAAAGTTGCCCCACATCTCCTGCGTTTCCGGGTGCGTGTCTTCCGACAGCAGGCCCAGCGGGTTGCGCGCAGCCAGCATGGTCTCGAAGATGGCGCGCGCCTCGTCCTTGCGGCCGATGCGCGCCAGCGCATCAATGCGCCAGAAGGTGCAGATGTTGAAGGCCGTCTCGGGCTTGCCGAAGTCGTCGGCCGCCTCGTAACGGCGCATGTAGGGGCCATCGCACAGGCTCTTTTCCATGGCCTCGACGGTGCTCACGAAGCGCGGGTCCCTGGGGTCGATCAGGCCGACCTCGGCCATCAGCAGTACGCTGGCATCGAGCTCGTTGCCGCCGAAGCTTTCGGCAAAGGCCTGGCGCGATTCGCTCCATGATTTGGCGATGATCTCCTCCTGCATGCGCTGCGCGTGGCCGTGCCAGTAGGCGGCGCGGTCGGGCAGGTTCAAGGCCGTGGCGATCTTGGCCAGGCGGTCGCAGGCGGCCCAGCTCATGAGGGCCGAAGAGGTGTGCACGCGCGCACGCGTGCGCAGCTCCCACATGCCGGCGTCGGGCTGGCCGTAGACGCGCACCGCGTTCTCGCCCACCTGTTCGAGCCGCGTGAACTCCCCCAGGCCCGCGCGGTGCAGCAGCCGGTGGTCGTGGAAGGCCTGGGCCGCGCCCAGCACGATGTTGCCGTACACGTCGTGCTGGAAATGCTCGGCCGCCTGGTTGCCCATTCGCACCGGGCCCATGCCGCGGTAGCCTGCGAGCTGCGGCACCAGGGACTCGGGCAGCTCGCGCTCCAGGCCGATGCCGTACAGCGGCTGGATGTGCCCGCTGCCGGCATCTACCACCACATTGCTGAGCCAGCGCAGGTAGTCCTCCATGGTGCCCACTTCGGACAGGCTGTTGAGCGCGCGCACCACGAAGAAGGCGTCGCGCAGCCAGCAGAAGCGGTAGTCCCAGTTGCGCCCGCTGTGGGCCGACTCGGGGATGCTGGTGGTCATGGCCGCCACGATGGCGCCCGTGTCCTCATACAGCGAGAGCTTGAGCGTGATGGCCGCGCGGATCACTGCGTCCTGCCACTCCAGTGGCACGGCCAGGGCCCGGCTCCAGCCGCGCCAGTAGGCGGTGGTCTCCTGCTCGAACAGGCGCGCCGTGTCGGCGATGCCATCGAGCAGGCTCTCGTCGGCGCCCAGGATGAAGTTGTGCTCGCGCGTGAGCACGAAGGGCTGGCCCGAGAGCACGTGCGATACCGGCGCATCGGTGGACAGGCGCAGCGCCATGCTGCCGCCCACATAGCGGATGTGGTTGCTGCCGCGCGTGATCTGTGGTTCGGTCTGGCCCCAGTCGTAGCGCACCTTGATGGCCACGCGGATGCGCGGCGAGCCCTGGATGGGGCGCACCCGGCGCACCAGCGTCATGGGCCGGAAGAAACGCGAGCGGCTGAAGAAGCGCGGCGCGAAGTCGGTGATCTCCACGCCGTGCCCGGCCTTGTCGAACAGCTGGGTGCGCAGGATGGCGGTATTGGGCTCGTACCACTGGTGCGCAGACGCCATGTCCTCGATCTCGATGGCGAAGTGGCTACCGTCCTCGCCCGGCTGCAGCAGGGCATTGAAGACCGGGTCGCCATCGAAGCGCGGCAGGCAGCACCAGACCATGCGGGCCTGGCTGTCGATCAGGGCGCTGATGGCGCAGTTGCCGATCATGCCCAGGTTGAGCGAGCCCTGTTGCGGCGCCACGGCGGCGGTGGGTTGGTCGTGGGTCGTGGTGGTGGTCATCGTGCGCGCTCCCAGGAGGTTCGTGCCGCCGACAGCCAGCCACGCAATGCGGCCGGTGTCATGCAGCGGTGCTGTGCCTGCGTCGGGCCTTCGCCCACCTTGATGCCCCAGCCGCCCAGGGCATGCACGGCGGCAAAGCCGGCTTCATCGGTCACGTCATCACCGGCGAAGACGGGCATGCGGCCCGCAAAGGGCGGCTGCGTCATGAAGTCGGTGATGGCCTGGCCCTTGTCCACGCCACGGGGCTTGGCTTCGAAGACGAACTTGCCTTGCATGAGTTCCAGGCCATGCACCTTGCGCAATGCAATCAGCATGGTCTCGCGGCACAGGTCCTCCAGGTGCGGTGCCAGCCGGTAGTGCAGGGCCACGCTGGCGCGCTTGGGCTCGACCAGCAGCCCGCCGTGCTGCGCGGCCAGTTGCGTGGTGGCCTGGAGCACGGGCTCCAGGTTGGGCGGAGTGATGGCCGGGCGCGATCCGTCGGCCAGCCGGTACTGCGAGCCGTGCTCGCTGGCCAGCGGCAGGCGCAAGGGGTCCAGGAAGTGGTCGATATCGCTCTCGCGCCGGCCCGTGACGATGGCCAGGGCACCATCGAGGTGCGTGCTCAGCGCGGCGAGCGTGGGGACCAGGCCCGAAGAGATGCGCACGGCCTCGGGCCGGGGCGCCATCTCGGTGAGGGTGCCATCGAAATCAAGAAAAAGCGCATGGGCTGTTGTCAGGGAAGGGAGCAGCTGCATGTGGCCGCACCATAGCAGACGGGATAGGCCTCTGCCAGCGAGCCTGAGCGCTTGCGCGGGTACTTGTCGTACGTCCGCGGCAGGCCCGAAAGCCGCTCCAGGCTTGGGCTTGCGCAGGGTGGGGGCTTGCAAAGGCTGTGCTGCGCCCCCATTGTCACAAGATGAAAATGGCCCTTTGTCTTACAGGCAGCCCCACCTGCCCAGCGCACGCTGCAGCGTGCTCCACGGAGATTTTTGCGTGAACGAAGAAGCATCCCCCCACATCGTCTGCCCCCATTGCCACACCACCAACCGTGTCAAGCGGGCGGACTTCTCGAGCGCCCCCGATTGCGGCAGCTGCCACCAGCCCCTGTTCGCCGGCGCGCCGGTGTCGTTGGATGCCGCGTCGTTCGACAAGCATGTGGGCCGCAGCCACCTGCCCGTGGTGGTGGACTTCTGGGCCCCCTGGTGCGGCCCCTGCCTGCAGATGGCGCCGGCCTTCGCGCAGGCCGCCAAAGACCTGGAACCGCAGGTGCAGCTGGCCAAGCTCGATACCGAGGCCCACCAGGCGATTGCGGGGCGCTTTGGCATCCGCAGCATCCCGACCATGATCCTCTTCAAGGAAGGGCGTGAGGCCGCGCGGGTCTCTGGCGCCATGAATGCAGCCGACATCGCGCGCTGGGTGCGCAGCGTGGGCTGACCGGGCTCAGCGGATTCCGAGGATCCGGTCGAGGGAGAGGTTGCCCGCGCCGCGCCCGGCCAGGTAGAAGAGCAGGCCGGCCCACGACAGGTGCGTGGGCCAGGCGTCGGGGTAGACGAAGACCTGGATCACCAGCACCATGCCCAGCAGCGCCAGGGCCGACAGGCGGGTGCACAGGCCCAGCACCAGCAGCACCGGGAACAGGTGCTCGGCCACGGTCGCCATCTGTGCCGCCAGCTCGGGCGGGAGCAGGGGCAGCTTGTACTCCTCGCGGAACAGCAGGTAGGCGCTGTCCGAGATGGTGAACCAGCCCTCGACCTTGGTGCGGGCCGACATCCAGAAGATCGCGGCAATGCCCAGGCGGTTGGCCAGTGCCAGCAGGCTGTGCGGCGTGGCCCATTCCAGCAAACCGGCCAGCCGGGCCAGCGCATGGCGTGGGCCCGAGGCGGGCACCGTGGGCGTGGCATGGGGAAACGAAGAGGTGGTGTTCATGGTGTGTCCTTCTCAGCGGGAATTCGGGGTGGGTGGCAGGCACAGTGCGCCGGCCTGCAGCAGCTGGACCAGGAGCGCGCCCAGGTCGGCGCCGGGATCGGCGGCCAGGGCCTGTTCGGCGGCCTGCCCCAGCGTCTGGCCTGCGGCACAGGTGTTCAGAAAATCCATGCCCGCGCGCTGCAGCGGCCTCCACTGCACGCCGCCCGCGGGCCGGGTGAGCAGGGCGCCATCACCCTGCCAGGGCAGCTCGGCATCCATGGCGTCGCCGTTGCGCTGGCGTTGCCAGAGCGTGCAGGCCGGGTGGTCTTCGCTCCAGGTCCAGCGGGCCGCGGGGTGGGGCACCAGGTGCATGCCCGCCAGGGCGTCCGGTGCCTGGGCGGCCAGCCACGCGGCATCCAGCGCCGGGGCGTCGGCGGCCAGGTGGCTCTCGGTCCAGCAGCGGTCCAGGTGGGCCACGCCGGGCAGGTAGGGCAGGTCTGCCGCGGGCGCGAAGCGCTGCAGGAAGTGGGCGAAGCCTTCGCCATAGGCCATCAGGCGCGCATCGCGCGGGGGCTGTTCCTGCACGAAGACAGCGGCCGCCGCGCGCAACCAGTCTTCGCCGACCATGCCGCCCACCGTGGGGTAGTTGGCCAGCAGGGCGTCGATGCAGCCCTTGTACACCGTGTTGCGGTACACCGCGAAGCCCGGCTGGGCCTGCAGGGCGGCCAGCCATTCCGGCGCCTCGGCGTGGGGCGCCGACAGCGGCATCAGCGCATTCGCGAGGCCCTCCTGGAAGTGGCTCAGTTGCATGGCAAGGCCTCCAGATCTGCATGCGCCTGCGCACGTTCGTCGCGCAGCACGTCGAACGCGGGCAACTGGTCGTCGCGTTCGATCAAGGTGGGCACCGGGCCGGTGCGCTCGATCACGCGCCGGTACAGTGCCCACACGGCATCGGCCACGGGGGCATCATGGCTGTCGATCAGAAGGGCATTGCCCAGCGCGGGGTCGGCCTGGTGGCCGGCCAGGTGGATCTCGGCCACCGCATGCAGGGGGAAGGCGTCCAGGTAGTCCTCTGCGCGGGTGCCCAGGTTGTGGGCGCTCACATGGACGTTGTTCACGTCCAGCAGCAATTGGCAGCCGGTGCGGCGCACCAACTCGGCCAGGAAGTCGGTCTCGGCCCAGTCGTGGCCGTTGAAGTGCAAATAGTGCGTGGGGTTCTCGATGGCGATGGGCCGCCCCAGCACCTCCTGCGTGCGCCCGATGTTGGCCGCCACGCGCGCCAGGGCCGCGTGGGTGCGCGGAAACGGCAGCAGGTCGGGCAGGTAGCGGCCGCGCCAGGTGGACCAGGCCAGGTGCTCTGAGACGATCGCCGGCTCGATGCGCCGCGCCAGGGCCGCCAACCGGGCCAGGTGCGCCTCGTCGGGCGGCGCGTCGGCCGCCAGCGAGAGCGATACACCATGCAGTGCCACCGGATGCCGGGCGCGGATGGCCTCCAGCCAGGCCAGGCGGGGGCCGCCATCGGCCAGGTAGTTCTCGGGGTGCACCTCCCACCACAGGCCGGGGTCCGTGCAGTGAAGGGCCTGTTCGTAGTGCGCGGGCTTGAGCCCCAGGCCGGCGGTGAGGTGCGGTGCCATGGCGGGCTACCTGGCGGATCAGCTCTTCATCGGGGTGAGCGAGCCCATGCCCTTGGGGGTCTTGATCGATGCGCAGGTGCCGGCCGGCACGAACTTCCAGGCATTCGCCTGGTAGTCCACCTTGGAGGTGCCTGCACAGGTGGTGCCGGCGCCGGCCGCACAGTCGTTCTTGCCGGCCAGGGAGACGCCATAGCACTTTTCCATGGCGGGCTTGGCGGCTTCGGCGGGTTTGTTGGTCTGGGCCAGGGCGGCGCCGGATGCGAGGGCGGCAAGGGCCAGGGCGCCGAGGCTGAGGGAAGAACGTGCGGTCATGTCGGGATCTCCGTTGGGCTGAGGGGGTTGTGGAACAGACCGGAGGGACTGCAGCTGCGAATGCGCTGCGGCCACCGATCTGCGCTGTAATTCGCACTGGTGGAGTGCCGGGTTACACCGCCGGCAAAAAAATCCAGACAAAAAGAAAATTGGCATCCGCTGTAACCCGTGGGCCCCGCAATGCGAATACCGGTGAGGGAGAACGCATGGAGATCGAAGAGCGACTGCGCAGCCTGCTGCTGCTGGGACTGGACGCCGATGCGGCGGCCTACCAACGGTTCCTCAAGGAGCTGAGTGCCCACCTGCGCGCCTTTCTGCGCCGCCGGTTGGCGCAGCGGCCCGATGAGGTGGAGGACCTGGTGCAGGAGACCTTGCTGGCGGTGCACAACCAGCGCCATACCTACCGGACCGACATGCCGGTGACGGCCTGGGTGCATGCGATTGCGCGCTACAAGCTCATCGATTGGCTGCGCTCGCACCGGGTGAAAGAGGCGCTCAACGATCCGCTGGACGATGCCAACGAGCTGTTCTCCAGCAGCGACAGCGAGGCGGCCCAGGCCCGGCGCGATCTGGGGAAGTTGCTGGAGACGCTGCCCGATCGGCAGCGCCTGCCCATCCAGCATGTGAAGCTGGAAGGGCTGTCGGTGGTGGAGACGGCGCAGCTCACGGGGCTGTCGGAATCGGCAGTCAAAGTCGGCGTGCACCGGGGCCTCAAGGCCCTGGCCGCCAAGATCAGGGGAATGGCATGAAAACCGATGAATTGATCCAATTGCTGGCCACCGATGCCGGCCCGGTGCAGGCCCAGGCCATCGAGCGCCGTTTTGCGCTGGCCTGCCTCGCGGGCATGGCCGGGGCAGGTGTGCTGATGATGGCGGTGTTCGGGGTGCGCCATGACCTGGCGCAGACCCTGGTGCTGCCCATGTTCTGGACCAAGCTGGTGTTTGCCGCGGCACTGGCCCTGGCCGGCCTGGCGCTGCTGCGGCGCATGGCACGCCCCGGCATGGCCGTGGGCCACGCCGCGGCGCTGGTGGCCGTACCGCCGCTGGTGCTGTGGGCCATGGCAGGGGGGGCGCTGTCGCAGGCCGACCCTGGCGAGCGGATGGCCCTGGTGCTGGGCAGCACATGGCGCACCTGCCCCTTCAACATCGCGCTGCTTTCCGTGCCGGCCTTCGTCGCAGGTTTCTGGGCGCTCAGGGGCGCCGCTCCCACGCAGCTGGCCTGGGCCGGTGCCGGGGCGGGCCTGTTGGCGGGGGCGTTGGGCGCGCTGGTCTATGCCCTGCACTGCCCCGAGATGGCCTCGCCTTTCATCGCCGTCTGGTACCTGGCCGGCATGGCGCTGCCCACGGCGCTGGGCGCCCTGCTCGGGCCCCGCCTGCTGCGCTGGTAGCGGCTCAGCGGGCCGGGTGGGCCGACAGCCACTGGGCCACGGCCTCCACCCGGGCCTGGTGGATCAGATCGCCCACCTGCGGGCCCGACAGGCCCTTGGCGGCGGCCTTGGCCGCGATCTCGCGCGTGACCACCGACTGCGCGGCCGCGAGCACGCCCAGCAGGCGCGGGCGTTGGGGGTAGGCGTTCTCCTCCATGCCCAACCGGCCGCGTGCATCGCACTCGCAGGCCAGCAGGATCTCGGGCATGCGCCCGGGCTTGCGCAGCGCGTCGCAGCGTTCCAGCAGGCGCACCAGCGGCGCGGCGGCGAGCTCGCCGCTGCGGTGGATGTTGCCATGCTCGCGCGCCACCACGTCGGCGATCTCGCGGCAGTCCACGGGCACGCGCAGGCGCTCGGCCACGTCCTGCAGCAGCTCGGCGCTGCGCCGTTCGTGGTCGATGTGGCGCGGCAGCACATCGGCCGGTGTCGTGCCCTTGCCCAGGTCGTGCGCCAGGCAGGCAAAGCGCACGGTGAGCGGAGCGTCGAGCCGCGCCGCCATGTCCAGCACCATCATCAGGTGGACGCCGGTGTCCACCTCGGGGTGGTGCTCGGCGCGCTGGGGCACGCCCCACAGGCGCGCCACCTCGGGCAGCAATACCTGCAAGGCCCCGCAGTCGCGCAGCACCTCGAACATGCGCGAGGGTTTGGCTTCCATCAGCCCGCGCGCCAGCTCCTGCCACACGCGCTCGGGCACCAGGTGGTCCACTTCGCCTTCGGCCACCATCTGGCGCATCAGCGCCATGGTTTCGGGCGCCACGGTGAAATCGGTGAAGCGCGCAGCAAAGCGTGCCAGGCGCAGGATGCGCACCGGGTCTTCGCGGAAGGCCTCGGTCACATGGCGCAGCACGCGCGCCTGCAGGTCCTGCTGGCCGCCGTAGGGGTCGACCAGGGTGTCCGGCGCATCGGGACTCCGGGCGATGGCGTTGATGGTCAGGTCGCGGCGCGAGAGATCCTCCTCCAGCGTCACTGCGGGTGAGTTGTCCACCACAAAGCCGCGGTAGCCGCGCCCGCTCTTGCGCTCGGTGCGTGCCAGCGCATACTCCTCGCGTGTCCCGGGGTGCAGAAAGACCGGAAAATCCCTGCCCACGGGCAGGTAGCCACCCGCGAGCATCTGCTCGGGCGTGGCACCCACCACGACCCAGTCGTGGTCATTCACGGGGCGCCCGAGCAGCGCGTCGCGCACTGCGCCCCCTACCATGTAGATTTGCATGGCGGCAGTGTAGGGGAGCTGCGGCGAAAGCCGTATAGTGCGCGCCTCACCAGCCCACGGTCGGCACCATGTCCATTTCTTCGTCCCTCACCATTGCACAGTTGAACCCGGACGGCAGCGTGCCCGTGCCCACGCCGCCCGATGCGGCCGCGAACGCCGCGGCCGAGGCCCTGCGGCGCGAAGCGCAGTTCGAGGCGATGCAGGCGCAACTCGAATCCTTGCAAGAGATCCTGGCCAAGCCGCTCAGCGAAATCCTGGCCGACCGCGACAAGTTCAAGGAGACCGCCGCGGCCTGGGATTCCTATGGCGCCATGTGGATGCTGTCGCAGCGCGCCATGAAGCGTGTGGCGCTGGACCTGGCGGCGCAGCAGGGTGTGGGCGAGGAGGAAGTCGTGGCGCGCGCCATGCGCCATGCCAATGCGGTGCTCAATGGCGATGGCGAGGACCTGGGCGGCATCGTTGCCGAGGCCCAGTTGGCGCACATTGCGCGCCACCGGGCCTTGTTGCGCAAGCAGTTTCGTTAGGAAAACACCGGCCGGAAGAAGCTGCGCTCGTAGCTGATGATGCAGCCCGTCTCTTCCGCATAGCGGAAGGCCGCCTGGCACTCGGCATCTTCCATGGAGCGCTGGCGGTAGACCTCGTAGCTCGCCAGGCTCTCGAAGGTGAACAGCGCCAGCGCGATGTTGTTGGCGCCCTCGCTGGGCATGAAGTAGCCGTGGTGCTGGCCGCCGAATTTCTCGACCAGCGGGATCCACAGCTTGCCATAGTGCTCGAATTCCTTGAGCTTGGAGGTGTTGAGCACGTAGCGCAGGTAGATGGTGACGGCCATGCGCTGCTCCTCAAACATGGCGCAGGCGGTAGGGTTCCTCGAAGTCGAGGAAATCCTTCTCGGCCAGGGCGTCGTCGATCCAGGCCTTCACGCCGGGCAGGGCGCGCACGCGCTGCACGTAGGCGGCGATCTGCGGTGGCACCGGCAGGCCGTAGCTGTGCAGGCGCATGCACACGGGGGCGAAATAGGCATCGGCCACGGTGAACTCGCCGAACAGCAGCGGGCCGCCGTGTTCCGCGAGCAGGGCGCTCCACATGTCCACCAGGCGCTGCACGTCGGCGCGCACACCGGCCTTGTCGCGCCAGATCAGGGCGCCGGTGGCGGCCAGGTCGGCCTCGATGTTCATCGGGCAGTTGCTGCGCAGGGCGGTGAAGCCGCTGTGCATCTCGGCACAGACGCTGCGGGCACGGGCACGCGCCTGGGCGCTGGCGGGCCAGAGCTTCTTGTCGGGGTGGGTCTCGGCGACATATTCGGCAATGGCCAGGGTGTCCCAGACCACCAGGTCGCCGTCCACCAGCACGGGCACCTTGCCCGTGGGGCTCACGGGGCCGATGGCGCGCTTGAATTCGGAGTCGGCTTCGAAGCTGTCGAAGCGCACGCGCACTTCGTCGAATGCGATGCCCGCCTGGCGCAGCAGCACCCAGGGGCGCATGGACCACGAGGAGTAATTCTTGTTACCGATATAGAGCTTTGGCATGGGTGGCACTCTTTGTAAGGGGAAATTTGGGCAAGACTTTCCATGCTAACGCCGGCTGGTGGCTTGTGCCAATGACCGATGGACGGGTTTTTGATGCGCAGTACGCATCAAAGCCGGTGCGCCGCGCTGGAATGGGGCACTGCGGCACAATCCAGCGCTTTGTCGCCTGTTTTCTTCCCCGGTCCACCCGGACCGGCGTCGCTGATGCGCTCGTCGTCCTTTTTGTACTTTTTCTTCAAGGCTTGGTGGTGTCTGCTGGTGTGGGTGGCGTGCGGGCCCGCGGCCGCCCAGGCTGCGGCAGAGCGCGATGTGCCGGCCCTGCTGTCCGCGAAGGCCGGCGGCATGTCCATCGTGCCGTTCATGGGCATGTTCGAGGACGCCGGCCGCACGCTGGACATCGCGCAGGTGCGCACCCCGGAGAACGAGGCCCGCTTCGCCTACCCGGACAATCCTCTGAAGGGCGCCGAATCGGACCGGGTGCTCTGGTTCCGCGTGCGCCTGCAACTGGCCGACCCGGCCGACGCCCTGCGCGAATTCCTGCTGCTGGTGCCCACCGTCTCCACGCACGAGCTGCGCTTTTACGGCCCCTACAACGATGAGGGGCGCGCGCTGGGCGACCCGGTGGTGACCGGCATGCGCCACCCGTGGGCCACGCGGCCGGCGGACTCGGAGCAGATGGCCTGGCGCTTCAAGCTGCCCGACGACCAGATCTACACCGTGTACTTCCGCGTCGAGTCGACCTTTGCCCGCTTTTATGCCGCACGTGTCTGGGACCTGGCTGACTACCTGCAGGAGACCCAGGACAAGCGCATGTTCGATGGCGTCTGCTACGGCCTGCTCATGGGCCTGGCGATCTTCAGCACCGTGATGCTGCTGGTGTTCCGCGAGAGCATCTACGCCTGGTACCTGGTGTCCTGCATCGGGGCCTTGCTGGCGCTGGCGGGCTTCAATGGCCACACGCTGCGCTACCCCTTTGCCCATTGGCCGGCCGCGGCGGGCTTCTTCTACAGCATGGCCCCGCCGCTGTGGGCCATCTCCAAGCTGATGTTCGGGCGCAGCCTGCTGCGCCTGGCGGACTACGCGCCGCGCGTGGACAAGGTGGTGCTGGCCATGGTGGCAGCGCTGGCGCTGGCCGCCGTGTACGGCCTGCTCGGGTCGCACCCGCTGTGGCTGTTCCGCCTGGTGCAGGCCTCCGTGGTGGCCTCCACCGTGGTGCTCACGGTCGGCGCCGTGATGGCCATGCGGCGGCGCTACTGGCCGGCCGTGCTCTACAGCCTGGGGGTCACCATCCTGCTGCTGGGCATTTGCGCCATCATCGTCGCCAGCTGGGGCTGGGTGGCCTGGACGCCGCAGCAGATGGACATGACCCAGACCGTGCTGGTGGCCGAGTCCATCGTCTTTGCGGCGGCCATGGCCTCTCGCGTGCGCCTGCTGCGCCGCTCCGAGCAGGCACTGACCGTGCGCACCCAGGAACTGGTCGAGGCCCTGGGCACCGACGCGCTCACCGGCGCCGCCAACCGCGCGGGCCTGACCAGCCATGGCGAGGCCGCCATCCGCGCCGGCCAGCCGTTCGCGCTGCTGCTGCTGGACCTCGATGGCTTCAAGGGCGTCAACGACACCTATGGCCACGCCGCAGGCGACGCCGTGCTGGTGGCCATGGTGCGCCGCCTGCGCGCCCAGCTGCGCGCGGGCGACCTGGTGGCCCGCCTGGGCGGGGATGAATTCGCCGTGCTGATCGCGGGCAGCCCCTCGCGCGACGTGATCGCCGCCATGGCCCGGCGCATGGCGGCCAGCGCCGCCGAACCCCTGGTCTTCGAAGGCCGCTCCCTGGTCGTGGGCATGAGCCTGGGCATCGCCTGCCACCCGGCCGACGGCCGCACCCTGGCCGACCTGCTGCGCGCCGCCGACAGCGCCATGTACACCTGCAAGCGCCGCCCCGAAGGCGGCGACTGCTACGCCTTCGCCTCGGAACTGCAGGCCGGCTGAGATTTTCTGGGGTCAATCCGTCACCGGCCAAGGAACAGGGCGCACCCCCATACCAGGGCCACCGTGGAACTGGCTTTGCCAGGCCACGGGTGGCGTCCCCCTGGGGGGAAGGCGCCGAAGGCGACTCAGGGGGGCCGCTTATACAGGCCAGACCACCCCGTTGTCGTTCAGGATCGCATCCAGCGGCGCGTCCCAGGACTCCGGTTCGAACTCTTCCAGGAAGCCGTTGGTGAAGCCCAGGCCCACCGTGAACGGCTTGGGCTGCAGCGTGGCCAGGGTGCGGTCGTAGAAGCCGCCGCCATAGCCCAGCCGGTAGCCGCCCGCCGCATAGCCCACGCAGGGCACGAACAGCAGGGTGGGCACGATGAGCTCGGTGTCCTTGGGCTTGGGGATGCCATAGGCGTCCTCTTCCATGGGGCAGCCCGGGTACCAGGCGTGGAAGGTCAGGGTCTTGTGCTGCTTGTTGACCACGGGCAGGCCGATGCGGCGCAACTGGGGTTCGTCGAGCAGTTCGCCGTCTTCCTTCCAGCGGTGCAGGGCGGGCAACGGGTCGAATTCGCCCTTGATGGGCCAGTAGGCGCCGATCACCGTGTCGGGCCGGTTCACCAGCCAGATGCGCATCACTTGCTGTAACAAATCGGCCCGGTGTAGGCGATCTGGCAAATTCAGGCGTTCTTCTATCAAGGCGCGCCGCAGGGCTGCTTTGTCCATCAGATAATTCCCCCATGCAATTGACTCAGATTCTGACACCGCTGCTGGTCAGCGCCTTGCTGGCCACCACCGCGCCCCTTGTCCAGGCGCAAACCCGGGCCGACGATACCCTGCTGGAGATGCAGCAAGCGTTCAAGCGCGGCGACCGCAAGAAGCTGGAGCAATTGCTGCCCGCCGCGCGCGGCCATGTGCTCGAACCCTGGGCCGGCTACTGGGAGCTCAGGCTGCGGCTGGGCGAAGCGCAGCCGGCGGAAATCCAGTCCTTCATGCAGCGCTATGCCGGCAGCTACCAGGAAGACCGCATGCGCAACGACTGGTTGCTGCTGCTGGGCCAGCGGCGCGACTGGGCCCAGTTCGCCGAGCAGCACCCGAGCTACCGCATGTCCGACGACCGCGAGGTGCGCTGCTACGCCCTCCTGATCGACGACATCAAGGGCAATCCCCAGCCCGGGGCGGCCGACGACATCAAACGCAACTGGTACGCGCTGCGCGATGCCGACGATGGCTGCACCCATGCGGCCAGCCAGTTCTACGCCGGCAAGAAGATCAGCGCCCTGGACGTCTGGCGCAAGGCCCGCTTCGCGGTGGATGCCAACCGGCCGCGCGTGGCACGCAATGCGGTGGAGATCGTCGCGCCCGACGCCGTGGCCCAGGTCAAGGAGCTCATGGATGCCCCCACCAAGTACCTCACGGCCCGCGCCACAGCCCGTGGCCAGGCGCGCCAGGAACTGGTGACGCTGGCGCTGATCAAGCTCGCCTCGGGCGATCCGGACAATGCCGCCGCCCAGCTGGACGGCAAATGGAGCGTGCACCTCTCGCCCGAGGAGCGCAACTGGGTCTGGGGCGTGATCGGCAAGCAGCAGGCGCAGAAGCTGTCGTCCGATGCCAACCGGGCCTTTGCCAACATCACGCGCGATGCCGACCTCAACGATGACATCCTGGGCTGGAAGGTGCGCGCCGCCCTGCGCGCCGGCCAGTGGAAGGTGGTGGGCAAGGCCATCGACGCGATGAGCGAAGAAGGCCGCCAGGACAGCACCTGGGTGTACTGGAAGGCCCGCTCCCTGCTCGCCGGCAAGCCCGGCGAGGCCGAGCGCGCCGAGGCACGCAAGCTGCTCGAAGGCATTGCGAGCACACGCGGCTTCTACGAACAGCTGGCCACGGAAGAGCTGGGCCAGCGCATTGCCATGCCGCCCGCACCCGCGCCGCTCACCGCCGAGGAAAAGGCCGCCGCGCGCGCCAACCCGGGCCTGAATCGCGGCCTGTACGCGATCTTCCTGGGCCTGCGTTCCGAAGGCGTGCGCGAGTGGAACTACGCCACCAACCTGCACATCCCTGGCGGCATGCCCGACCGGGAGCTGCTCGCCGCCGCCGACTTTGCCTGCGCGCGCGAGGTCTGGGACCGCTGCATCAACACCAGCGAGCGCACGCGCAGCGTGATCGAGACCAGCCAGCGCTTTCCCACGCCGTTTCGCAATGCCGTGGTCGAGCGTGCCAACAGCATCGGCCTGGACCCGGCCTATGTGTACGGCCTGATCCGCCAGGAAAGCCGCTTCATCATGGACGCACGCTCGCATGTGGGCGCCTCGGGCCTGATGCAGGTGATGCCGGCCACCGCACGCTGGACGGCCAAGAAGATCGGCATGACCAACTTCACGGCCGACCAGATCAACGACCGCGATACCAACATCGCCATCGGCACGGCCTACCTCAAGCTGGCGCTCGACGACTTCGCCGGTTCCATGCCCATGGCCGCCGCCGCCTACAACGCCGGCCCGGGCCGCCCGCGCAACTGGCGCAACGGCCCGGTGCTGGACGCTGCCATCTGGGCCGAGAACGTGCCCTTCGGCGAAACGCGCGACTACGTAAAGAAGGTGCTGGCCAACACCACCAACTATGCGGCCATGCTCACGGGCCAGCCCCAGTCGCTCAAGGGACGGCTGGGCACCATCGGCCCGCGCGATGCTTCGGCGCCCGAGGTGAACAAGGACCTCCCGTAAAAAAGCACAAAGGCCCCTTTGGGGCCGTTGTGCTTCAGACCTCCGACCACATCCGCAAAAGATTGTGGTACTGGCCCGTGAGGGCCACGGTCTCCTCGGTTTCGCCCAGGCGGGCACGCAGCTTCTGGATGGTCTGGTCCAGCTCGAACAGCATGGCGCGGCGCACATCGTCGCGCACCATGCTCTGCACCCAGAAGAACGAGCATACGCGTTCGCCGCGCGTGACAGGCTCCACGCGGTGCAGGCTGGTCGAGGGGTAGAGCACCAGGTCGCCCGCGGGCAGCTTGGCCTCGTGCGTGCCATAGGTGTCCACCACCACCAGCTCTCCGCCCTCGTAGTCCTCGGGCTCGCACAGGAACAGCGTGCACGACAGATCGGTGCGCAAGGTCCCTCCGCCCGGCAGGGGGCGCATGGCGCCGTCCACATGCAGGCCATAGGTCTCGCCGCCGGAATAGCGGTTGAACAGGGGCGGCACGGTGCGCAGCGGCAGGGCCGCGGCGAAATACAAAGGATGCACCGCCAGCGCCTGCTGAATGAGGCGCCCCTGTTCCAGCGCCACTGGCGAGTGCTCGGGCAGCTGCCGGTTGTGCTTGACCTGGGCGCCCTGGGCACCCACGGTGGCCCGGCCATCCACCCAGTCGGCGGCATCGATGGCCGCGCGCATGGCGCGCACCTGCGCGGGCGTGAGGACGTTGGGGATGTGCAGCATCATGGCAAATGTCTCCAGAAACGGGAAGGCCCCGGGGTTGCCGGGGCCCTTGGATGGTAGACAGCTTTTCAGGCTGCCATCTTGCGCTCGATCAGAACGTGAAGTTGGCCGTCAGGCGTGCCGAGCGGGGGATGCCTGGCGTGTAGCGGTAGCCGCTCTTGTTGATGGCGGCCACATAGTCCTTGTCGGCCAGGTTGTACACGTTCAGCTGGACATCGAAGTTCTTGTTGATGCGGTAGGAGGCCATGGCATCGAAGACCCAGTAGGCCTCGGTGTAGGCCGGCGTGCCCACGGCGCCGTCGGTGCCGCGCAGCAGCTTGCCTGCGTAGCGTGCGCCGCCGCCGATCGTCACGCCGAAGGGCAGGCGGTAGGTGGTCCACAGCGTGAAGGCATTCTTGGGCGTGTAGGCCAGGGCCGTGCTGCCATCGGCCGTCTTGGGCGCACCGCTCAGCACCTTGGTGTCCATGGTGGTGTAGCCCGCGCTCAGCGACCAGTCGTTGGTGATGGCGCCGATGGCAGTCAGCTCCAGGCCCTGCACGCGCTTCTTGCCGGTTTGCACGAAGTTGGCCGAGTTGGTGGGGTCCACTTCGATGTCGTTGGAGACATCGGTGCGGTACAGCGCGCCGGCCAGGGCCAGGCGCCCGCCCAGCACGTCCCACTTGGTGCCGACCTCGATGGTCTTGGCCTTCTGCGGGTCGAACTTGGGGTTGGCCGCGTTGTTGGCGGCGGCGCTCAGCTGGTTGTTGGCACCGCCCGGGGGCTGGGCCGAGGTGGCGTACAGCGCATACACGCTGCCGTTGGCGGCGGGCTTGTAGACCACGCCGACCTTGGCGCCGATCAGTGTGTCCGACAGGCTCGCCGACGATGGCGTGAGCACGCCAGCCGGCAGCGCGCCCTGCGTCACGGCGTCGAAGTCGGTCTTGAAGCGGTCCACGCGCAGGCCACCCGTGACCTGCCACTCGGGCGACAGCTTGGCCGTGTCGAACAGGTAGGCGGCGACGGTGTTCGTCACGCCCTTGGACCAGGCGCCGTTGGCGATGCGGTTGAAGCCCGTCACATTGGGGTTGGGGTTGTACAGGTTGGCCGCGGGCAGCGAACCGGCCGGTGCATACGTGGTGTTCACGCTGGCAAAGCCCTGGCCGTAGTAGCCCAGGTTGGTCTGCTCTTCGCGCGAGATCTCCAGGCCGGCAGCCAGGTCGTGCTGCACCGAGCCGGTGTTCACCGTGGTGGTCAGGCTGGTCTGGTTGACGGCGATCTTGTTGACCTGGTTGACGTTGGTCGGCAGGTTGCGCGTCACCGTCCAGGTGGAGGGATCGGCGGGATTCGGCGTGGCCAGCAGGGCCGAGGCGGCCGTGAGGGAACCCGTGGCCGGGAAGCCACCGCCCATGAAGGCCGTCAGGCGGTAGTCATTGTGCGTGCGGCCGAAGCGCGTGGTGTTGCGCAGCTTCATGCCCGAGGCGAAGTCGTGCTCGATGCGCGCCGTGACCATGTCCATGTCCACGTCGGCAAAGTCCGAGGTCGTGCCGTAGAAGTTGCTCGAATTGACGCGCGCCGCGGTGTTCAGGAAGGGGCGGCGGTTGGCCAGGGCCAGGGCATCGGGCGAGGTGTAGCCGGGCAGGCCGATAGTGGGCACGCCGCCATCGGGCATGTTGTCCTGCTTGACGTGCAGGTAGTTCAGGAACACGCGGGTGGGCGAGTTCAGGCCCAGGGCCAGCGAGGGGGCCACGCCCCAGCGCTTGTTCTTGACCAGGTCGCGGCCGGCCACGCCCGAGTCCTCGGTCATGACATTCAGGCGGAAGGCGGCGCCGGGGTAGGCTTCCAGGGCCTTGTTCCAGTCCACCGTACCGCGCTTGTAGGAGGCGCTGCCCGCGCCCAGCGAGGCTGCGAAGCTGTTCTCCAGCGTGGGCTGCTTGCTCACCAGATTGATGGCGCCGGTGGGAGCTGTGCGGCCGTTGTCGGTGCCGGCCGGGCCCTTGACCACTTCCACCTGCTGGATGTTGAAGACGTCGCGCGAGACGGCACCCAGGTCGCGCACGCCATCGACGAAGATGCTGCTGGAGCTGTCGAAGCCGCGCATGTAGATCGCATCGCCGGTGCTGGTGTTGCCGTTTTCGCCCAGGAAGAAGGTGCTGGCGCCAGGGGTGTTGCGCAGGGCCTCGGTCAGGGTGGAGGCCGCCTGCTCGCGCAGCACCTGCTCCTTGACCACCGAGATGGTCTGGGGCGTGTCCAGCAGCGGCTGGGTGAACTTGGGCGAGGAGACCGTGCCGGCCTTGTAACCCGCATCGCCTGCCGACTCGACCTTCACCTCGGGCAGGGTCGCGCTCGGGGTGGTCTGTGCCTGGACGGGCATGCCCAGGGCCACGAGGGCAGCGGCCGCCGCCATGCCCACTGGCGTGGCCCGTGGGCCGGAAACGGGGTGCTTGCGGCTCTTGATGTATGTCGTGTTGTGCGCCATGAAAGGATCCGTAGGAGTGAGAAAACGGAACTTGGCTGGCTACAGGGACTACAGGCAGGAGCGCGCGGCAACAAGATGGCGGCGCGGCGGGTGTCGGTCGGTGTCGGCTGGCTGGGGCCTGCGCAGCCGGGCATGTGGCAGGCTTGCAGGAACATCAAATGATAACAATTATCATTTGATGCTGGTTACATCTGGCTGCAACGGGGCCGGATACGGACCCTGAACGTGGCCCGATGTTGCATTGCGGCAACAGGCCGTGGTGGGGTGGCTTGGCCGGGAGCCGGCGGTTTCAGGTGTTGTGCAGCATCTCGCCCCGGCGCGTGGCCGCGCCCGAGCGGACCAGGTCGTCCATCAGGCCGGCGAGCCATTCGCTCTCTCCCTGTTCGGCGAAATGCCGCGCGTGCAGCATGCCGAAGTAAGGGGTGGCTTCCGTCCAGGCCCTGAGGTCGGCCAGGCTGATCTGCTGCCATTCGAGCAGCTTGTACTTGAGCAGTACCTTGGCGGCATAGAGCGCATGCTTGTGCGGGTTGCGCACAAAGCCATCGAGCCGGCGCCGCGCGCCCTCGATGGCGCGCGGCGCATCGGAGAACACCGGGCCGTGGCCCGGGATCACCGTGCGCGGCGCCAGGCGCTCGATCAGGTCCAGCGTGGCGCCCACCTGGGCAAAGGCATCCTCGCCTTCGAGTTCGGGGAAGACCACACCGAAACCGTTCTCCCAGAGTGCATCGGCCGAGATCAGGATGGCATCGCGCGGCTCGAACAGCACGATGGAGTGCGTGTCGTGCCCCGGCGCGGCATGCACCTGCCAGGTGCGGTCGCCCAGGAGCACGCAGGAGCCCGGGTCGAGCAGGCTGTCTGCCCGGAATGGGGGGCATTGCTGGCCGGTGGGCGTGTAGCTCAGGGCATAGGCATCCCACTGGCGCACATGGCGGGCCTGGCCCGGCGGTATGGCAGTGAGCGCGCGCGGCCAGGCCTTCTGCAGTGCGGCGTTGCCACCGCAGTGGTCGCTGTGCAGGTGGGTGTTGAGCACACGGTCCAGCGGCCTGCCGCCCAGGGCCGCCTGCACCAGCGCCACGGTCTGCTCGGCATGGCTGCAGTAGCCCGTGTCCACCACGGCCGTGTCGTGGTGGCCGATGAACAGGATATTGTTGGCCGACAGCCAGCCGCGTTCCAGTACGGCGATTTCAGGGGGCAGAAAGGGCGTGGAAGAGGCTGGCGTGGACATCAGGGCGGGCGGGCAGAGGGCGTGGCGCAGCGGCTGGCTTGCCTGCTGCGGCGATCTGTCAGCCTAACCCAGGGCCCCTGCGCGGCGGGTTATCCAAAACCCGCGCGTCACCGGGCAGATTGCTTCAGAACGTCACACCGGCGCAGAGGACGACGTTCGCATAGGGCGTGCATTCCCCGGTGCGCACCATCACGCGGGCCTCGCGGCACAGGCGCTTGAAGTCCTCGTGCGGCAGCGCCTCGGGCACCACGGGCAACTGGCACCAGCCGGGCAGGGCGCCGCCCGCGCGCTCCACGGCCTCGGCGGCGATCAGGGCGCGCTCCACCTGCATCTCCTCCAGCACCGCCTGCAGTACATCGGCCACGGCCGGGATGCCCGGCGTCAGCGCCAGGTCGATGCGCCGGGGCCCGGGCGGAATGGGCAGGCCCACGTCGCCGATCACCAGCATGTCGCCATGGCCCAGGCAGGCAATGGCGTGGGAGAGTTCGGCATGCAGCAGGGTCGTGCGTTTCACAGCGGGATCCAGTCGGGTGGTTGGGGGCTGGCCGCCACGGCGGCCCGGTGGGGAATGGAGGGCTGGGCGCCGCTTCGGGTCACGCACAGCGCAGCAGCGCGCATGCCTTCGCGCACGGCGGCATTCAGGGGCTCGCCCTGGGCCAGGCCCACGGCCAGCGCCCCCAGGAAGGTATCGCCCGCGGCCGTGGTGTCCACCACCTGCACCTGCATGCCGGGGTGGTGGGTGCTGCCCCGGGTGTCGGCGGCCACGGCGCCCTGGGCGCCCAGGGTCACCACCACCTGGGCCGGGCCCAGGCCGCGCAGTGCCTGCGCTGCCACGGCGGCGTCGGCCACGCTCTCCACGGCGGTGCCTGCCAGGGCGGCTGCTTCCACCTCGTTGACCACCAGGGTGTGCACCAGCGGCCACAGGCCCTCGGGCAGGGGCTGGATGGGCGAGGGGTTGAGCAGCACGGGACAGCCGGCAGCAAAGGCCTGCTGCGCTGCGGCCAGCACCTCTGGCAAGGGGGTCTCGAACTGCAACACCAGGCTGCTCGCGCGGCCCAGCACCGAGCCCAGTGCCCGCGCATCGAGCGCGAAGCGTCCATTGGCGCCCGGCACCACGACGATGCGGTTCTGCCCCGTGGCTTCCACGGTGATCGCAGCCACGCCCGTGGTCTCGGTGGTGTCGGTCTGCACGCCGGTGTGGTCGATGCCGTCCTGCGCCAGGCCGGCGCGCAGCGTGTGGCCATAGGCGTCGTCGCCCACGCGGCCGAACAGGTGCACCTGCGCGCCCTGGCGCGCGCAGGCTACCGCCTGGTTGCCGCCCTTGCCACCGGGCACCAGGTGCAGGGCCTGGGCCAGCACGGTTTCACCGGGCCCCGGGGCCTGGGCAACCTGCAGCACCAGGTCCATGTTGAGGCTGCCCACCACCGCGATGGTGGGGGCCGTGGTTTGCGCCGGGCTCGTCGTCATGGCCGGGCCTCTGCCGTGGAGGCGCGCACGCGCAGCTCGGGCTGCAGCATGACCTTGCGCGCATCCTGGCGCTTGCCGTCGATGCGCTCGAGCAGCATGTCCACCGCGAGCGCACCGATGCGCTGCTTGGGCTGGGCCACGGTGGTCAGCGGCGGGCTGGTGAAGGCCGTGAGCTCGATGTCGTCGAAGCCCACGATGGACAGGGCCTCGGGCACACGCAGCCCGCGTTCGTGGGCCGCGCACAGCGCCCCCATGGCCATGAGGTCGTTGCAGACGAAGACGGCGGTGGGCGCATCCTGCGCACGCAGCACGGCATGCATGGCTTCGTAGCCGCCCTGGCTGGTGAAGTTGCCGTGCCACAGCAGGCCTTCGCCCTGGCCGCAGCCGGCATCGGCCAGCGCAGAGCGCCAGCCGGCGATGCGCTGCTCGCTGGGTGCAATGCCCTCGGGCCCGCCGATGCAGGCGATGCGCCGGTGGCCCAGCGACAGCAGGTGGCGCGTGGCCAGCAAGCCGCCCTGCATGTGGGCGGTCTCGACCAGGTCGCAGGGCTGCTGCTCGGTGAGTTCGATCTCGCGGTCCACCAGCACGGTGGGGATGGACAGGCCCGCCAACTGGGTGGGCAGCGTGGCGTCGTGGCCGGTGGAGACCACGATCAGCCCGTCGATGCGCCGCTCGGCCAGCACCTGCAGGTAGCTGCCCTGGCGGTGCGCCTCGTCATTGGTGTTGCACAGAATGACGTTGTAGCCCGCGCCGAAGCATCGGTCTTCCACGGCGTGCACGATCTCGGCGAAATAGGGGTTGGAGCTGTTGGGGATCAGCATGCCCAGCGTGCGCGTGTTGTTGCTCTTCAGGCTGCGCGCAATGGCGCTGGGCACATAGCCCAGCTCGCGGATGGCCTTTTCCACGCGTGCACGCCCTTCGGGGCTCACGTGGCGCGTGCCGTTGACCACGTGGGATACCGTGGTGACCGATACGTCGGCGTGCCGCGCAACGTCTTTGATGGTGGCCATGCAGAAAATCAGGAAAGGTTCGGAGACGGGGGGATCATGCCGCGGCGGCGCGCCGCTGGCGCAGGGTGTCCACGATGACGGCGGCGACGATCACCACCCCCGTGATGATGCGCTTGCTCGGCTCGCTTGCGCCCACCTGGGCCAGGCCCGCCTCCAGCACCGCGATGATGAGCACGCCGAAGGCCGTGTTCACCACCGAGCCCCGTCCGCCCATCAGGCTGGTGCCGCCGATCACCACGGCGGCGATCACCTGCAGCTCCATGCCGGTGCCGGCATTGGGGTCGGCCGCCTCCAGCCGGGCCGACTGCATCAGCCCGGCCAGGCCTGCGAGCAGGCCGGTCATGGCGAACACGATGATGCGCACGGGCCGCGGGTCCACGCCCGCCAGGCGCATGGCCTCCTCGTTGGTGCCGATGCCCACCACGCTGCGGCCGAAGACCGTGCGCGTGAGCACCAGCTGCGCCGCCACCACGAGCAGCAGCGCGATCAGAAAGGCCACCGAGATGCCGCCGAGCAGGGGGGCGGCCAGCCACGAGATGGCGTCACCCACATACTGCGTGCGCGAGTCCGTGACCACATAGGCACCACCGCGCACGGCTTCGAGCATGCCCAGCGAGACGATGAAGGTCGGCAGGCGCCAGGCCACCGAGACGGCGCCCGTGACCGTGCCGCAGATCAGCCCCGTCGCCAAGGCCAGCAGCGCGGCGGCGGGCACGCTCCATTTCCACTGCACGATGGCCGCGGCCGAAGTGGCGGCGGACAGCGCCATCACCGAGCCCACCGACAGGTCGATGCCCGCGATGATGAGCACGAAGGTCATGCCCACCGCCATCACGGCCAGCGCCGGGATCTCGTTGGCGATGGTGATGAAGGTCTCGGCGCTCCAGAAATACTCGGACAGCGTGGAGAACAGTGCCACCATGCCCGCCAGTACGGCCAGCAGGCCGAGGTAGGTGCCGAGCTGGCTGCGCCAGGCAGGCGTGGGGCGGGGCGCTGCGGAAGCAGGGGATGCGGGGGCGTTCATGCGGTGGCGGGAGAAGAAGGGGAAGGGGAGTGGGCGGGGGCGTCGCGCCCGCCCGGCTCGGAGAATGCGGCGGCCAGCAGCGATTGCTCGGACCACTGGCCGCGCTCGAACACGGCCACCAGGCGGCCGGCGCTCATCACGCCGATGCGGTCGGCCATGGCCATCAGTTCGCGCAGGTCGGACGAGACCATGAGCAGGGCGCGCCCGTTGGCGGCCATGCGGTCGAGTTCGCCATAGAGTTCGGCGCGCGCGCCCACATCCACGCCGCGCGTGGGTTCGTCGAGCAGCAGCACCCGGCCTTCGCGGTGCAGCCAGCGTGCGAACACCACCTTCTGCTGGTTGCCGCCCGAGAGCGTGCCCACCGGCTGCTCCGGGCTGCGGCAGCGGATGCCCAGCGTCTGGACGAAGCCCTGCACCAGGCGGTTTTCCTTGGCGCGTTGCAGCCAGCCTGCGCGCGAGATCGCGGACAGGTCCGACAGCGTGGCGTTGACGCGAATGGACTGGGCCAGCAGCAGGCCCTGGGACTTGCGGTCTTCGGTGACCAGGCCCACGCCAGCGGCAATCGCTTGGAGCGGCGAGGCAAAGCCGCGCGGCAGCACGCGCGGTGCGGTGCCTGCGGCGGAATCCTCAGGGTGCAGCGTCACGTTGCCCCGATCGGCGCGATCGGCCCCGAACAGCAGGCGCACGAGTTCGGTGCGACCCGAGCCCACCAGGCCCGCGATGCCGAACACCTCGCCCGCGCGCAGCTCCAGGCTCACGTCCTGCACGGCCGTGCCACGGCCTATGCCCTGGGCGCTGAGGACCACCGGGCCGGCCGTGCGGCGCGGGCGGTGCTCCAGGTCGTTGACCGAGCGGCCCACCATGCGCTGCACCAGGTCGTCCTCGCTCAGGCCGGCCATGGGGCGCGCGTCGACCAGGCGGCCGTCGCGCAGCACGGCCACGCGGTCGGCGATGCGGCGCAGCTCCTCCAGCCGGTGCGACACATAGATGATGGCCACGCCGCGCGCTGTGAGGCGTGCGATCTGCTCGAACAGGTAGTTGGTCTCGCGCGGGGTGAGCATGGCCGTGGGCTCATCGAGCACCAGGATGCGCGTGTCGTCCTGCAGGTTGCGCGCGATCTCCACCATCTGCTGCTGGCCGATGCCCAGGCGCGCCACGGGCGTGGCCGGGTCGATGTGCTCCAGGCCGATCTTGGCCAACTGCGTGCGGGCGGCCGCATGCAGCGCGCCCTGGCGCACCCAGCCTGCGCGGTGCGGCAGGCGGCCCATGAGCAGGTTCTCGGCCACGGTGAGCGTGGGCACCAGGCCCAGTTCCTGCATCACCATGCGCACGCCCAGGCGCTCGGCCTCGCGGCGCGAGGCCGGGGCATAGGTTGCGCCGGCCAGGCGCATGCCGCCGCGCGTGGCCTGCTCCAACCCGCAGACGATCTTGGACAGCGTGCTCTTGCCCGCCCCGTTCTCCCCCGTGAGGGCCAGCACCTCGCCGGCGTTGAGCGACAGCGTCACGCCATCGAGCACGGTGGCGGTGTAGTCCTTGCCCACCGCGGCGATCGACAGCAGCGGGGCGGCAGGGGGCGACGAGGGGGACTGGCTCATGGGGACGGCGGAGAAAGCTTACTTGCTGCCCTTGGTGACCAGCACCACCTCGGTCTTCACCTCGGCGGGCAACTGGGCCTGGGGCGTCTTGGCGGCGATGGCCTTTTGCGCCAGCTCGATGCCGAACACGGCCTGCTTGGCGGCGTACTGGTCGGCGGTGGCAAGCACGCGGCCATCGGCCAGCATGGGCTTGATGGCGCCGATGTTGTCATAGCCCACCACCTGCACCTTGCCGGTCTTGCCTGCGGCCTTGACGGCGGCCACCACGCCCAGCGCCATGCTGTCGTTGCCCGCCAGGAGGGCCGTGAGGTCGGGGTGCTCGCGCAGCATGCCGGCGGCCACGGTGTTGCCCTTCTCGATCTCCCATTGGCCCGACTGCACGCCCACCACGTTGATGCCGGCGGCCTGCATGGCGTCCTTGTAGCCCAGGGTGCGCTGCTGTGCATTGAAGGTGGTCGACACGCCTTCGATGATGCCCACCTTGTCGCCCGACTTGAGCGACTTGGCCAGGTGATCGCCCACCAGCTTGGCGCCGGCGCGGTTGTCGGGGCCGACGAAGGGCACGGTGAGGCCCTTTTCCTTCAGGGCATCGCCGTCCAGGCGGTTGTCGATGTTGACCACGATGATGCCCTTGTCCACGGCGGCCTTGACGGCGGGCACCAGGGCCTTGGAGTCGGCCGGGGCCAGCACGATGGCGCTGACCTTCTGGGCCACGGCCTGCTCGATCATCTTGATCTGGGCCGCCGTGTCGGTCTCGTTCTTGATGCCGTTGGCCAGCAGCGTGTACTCGCTGGCGTGGGCCTTCTGGTGCGCCTTGGCGCCGTCTTCCATGGTGCGGAAGAACTCGTTGGCCAGCGACTTCATGACCAGGGCGATCTTGGGCTTGTCCTGCGCCCACACAGGGCTGGCAAACATGGCGCCGAGCACGGCAACTGCGGCGGCGGTCTGAACGGAACGGCGGGTGAACTGCATGGTGTCTCCTGTTGGAATGGTGGGCGAGGCATGGCACCGAAAAGCGGCGCGGGATTGCGCGAGGAAGCCCCGGCGCATGCCTGGCCAGTGCGTGGTCGCCCGGCGATCATACTAAAAGCAAACGTTTGCGCAAACGTTTGCTAATCGGTGAAAACCCGTGCATGGGGCCATCTTCACCGTGCGCCAGGGTCGCCGTTCACCGGCCGCAGAGGTGGGTTGGGCGCAGCGCCCGCGGTCTTGCGTCCGCCGGTGGGGCGGGGCCGTCAGAGGTTGTATCGGCCCGGAGAAAGGATGCCGTCGGGGTCCAGCGACTGCCGGAGGCGGCGGGCCAGTGCCAGGGCGGGATCGTCCCCGCCCTCGAGCTTGTGGAAGGCCTGCGAGCCCACGCGGTAGGGCACGATGCCCAGTTGGCGGCCTTCGTCGAACAGCGCGTCGAAGCAGCGCCAGGCGCGTTCCGTCTCGGCGGGCGAGCGGCCATCGAAGAGCAGGGGCACGGAGCTGTCGAAGCAGCGCTCGGACAGGCTGGTGAGCGTGATCAGGGGCTCGAATCCGTGCGCCAGGCACACCCGGTGGACCATGGCCTCGAAGGCGAGCACGGTGTCCGGCACCATGGGCACCAGCGGGGCGTACCAGATCAGGCCGCGTTCTCCGTTCAGGAGGTCGCGTGGCAGGTCGTCGGGCAGGGGGGCGCCCGTTTTCCAGTAGGGCAGGCGCAGCGCCAGATCGTCGGGAATGCCTTCCATCAGGTTCAGGGCGCTGAGCATGCGCGTGGCCTGGTCCTGGCCCAGGCCCAGGCGTGCGCCCAGGCGCGGGAAACGCAGCGCCAGGCGCTGCAGCAAGACGGCCTTGCGGCGGGTCAGGCTGACGCTGCGGCCGCTGCAATGGGCAAAGCCGCGCCGGATCGCCGCGATCGCCGCGCGGGCCACCGGTGCCTCGCTGTAGACGCTGCCCACGACCAGGTAGGCGCCCAGGCGGTGGGCCTGCAGCAGCGCGGAGAGCTCCTGGGCCTGCAGGGGCTCGCCGCGTGCCAGGGGGCCTGCGGGGTAGGGGCAGGCCATCGACGCCAGGCGGTAGCCGTTGAGGATGTTGACGCCGCCCATGACCCCGCCCACGGAGCGCAGCAGCCCGCGCAGCGCCACGATGGCCGGCGCCAGCTGGTCCGGCCGGTCCAGGAAGATATAGAAGGCCTCCACATGCGGCGGGCGCCGGGCCAGCGCGATCGTCATCTGCGTGACGACGCCGAAGTTCGACTGCGAGAACAGCCCGTCCAGGTAGGGGCCGATGCCCCATTTGTAGCCCGGCACCATGCGTTCGCCGCCCAGGGTGGCGAGCCGGGGCCGGTAGAGGCTGCCGTCGGGCAGCACGGCTTCGAGGGCGATGACGGCGTCGAAATGGTCGGCATGCGGCGTGATGCCGTAGCCCCGCTCCAGCGCATTGCCCACCAGGCTGGTGCTGGTGCCGGCACCGGTGGTCGGCACCATGAAGGGCAGGCCCAACTGGTCCAGGTGCGCACGCAACTGCCCCTGGGTGACGCCGGGTTCCAGGGTCACGGTGCCGAGTTCGGCGTCCACCGCGATGATGCGGTTGAGCCGTGACAGGTCGAGCACCACACAATGGTCCGATGGGGGACAGGCGCCGCCGTAGCCCCAGTTGCGCCCGGTGCTGACGGGGTGCAGGCGGATGCGGTGCTGCGCGGCGATGCGCACGATCGGCGCCACGCTGGCCGCGGCAGTCGGGCGCAGGGCCGCCGGTATGGTGCGCGCACCGCCCGCACCATAGCGCTCGGCCGCTGCCTGTGCGGCCAGCACGCCGTCGGCGCCGAGCAGGGTGCGCCACTCCGCCAGCGCCCGGTTCAGGGCCTGTTCCGGGTGCGGCACGGCGTTCATGGAGCCGTCCCCTGCCGCGCCAGTGCGGCCCGGATGCGGTTGCGAATGCCTTGCTCCTCGGCGTTGGAGAAGCTGTGCGAGTAAAACGGCGGCGGCTCCCCGGCCCCCTGGTTGCCGCGCGCCTGCAGCTGGCGCCCGATCTGCGTGAAGTCGGCCACCAGCAGCACGCCCGGTGCCTTCACGCGCGGGTTGTCCGCCGCCGCGCCCTGGGCGGCAAAGCCCAGTACCCGTGTGTAGAAGGCCACATGCCGCGGATTGACCTCGACCACGGCATGCGTGGCCTGGTTGACCTGGTGCGCGAAGATGAACGCCACATGGAACATGGACGCCAGTGTGGCAGGCATTGGCGCATGGGGGGCGGTTGCCAGCTTGGTGAACTCGCACAAAAGGGCGCCGCGGGCGCGGAATGCGTCGAGCGGTTCCTTGAAACACGCGTCGGACAGCATGCCCTGGCGGGTGTCGAGCTGGACGGTGAGCGTGCCGATCACCTGCCGGTCTTCATAGGCCACGATGGTCATGCGCTCGGGCGACAGGGTCAGGCTCTGGGAGCCGTAGCCCCGCTGGCGGTAGCGCCGGTTCAGCAGGCCCAGGGCGTCCTGCAACACCGACGAGCGCCGGGCGACCCGGATCTTGAACCCCTGGCCCGGGGCGGCCGTCACCAGTTCGGGGTGCATGAACAAGGTGCTCGACGGCGCCTCTCTGGCCTGGCGCCCTGTGAGGGACTGCACCAGGCGCCGTATCGCCGGGGCACTGCTACGCTCATGCATGGCGTGCTCCTGCAGAGGCCAGCCTTTCGGCCAGGGGAACGGCGAAGCGGCGGCCCAGCAGGCCGACCGACACCCACATGGAGAGCGACCAGAACGGAATCGGTAGCGGCCCCGAGCCGGGGTAGTGCCACAGGCCGGCGCCCACGCCCACACCCTCGACCAGTGCACCGAGCGCGACCGCGCACAGGGCATAGGCCAGGTCGGCACGGGTGTGGAACAGCGCGAGCAGGGCCGCGCAGGAGACCGAGGTGGCGAGGGTCTGGGCTTGCGCGTCGCTGCCGAACAAGGAGAACGCCAGCACCGTGAGCAGGAGCCCGAACCAGGCGCCCGGCCCGAGCGGGACACTGCGGCCGGGCTCGTTCACGAAGCGCACGAGGTGCAGGTACCAGCCCATCCACAGCAGGGGCTCGTGCCAGGGCATGAGCAGGAAGTCATGCTGCCGAAAGACAAATGCGCCTGCGCGCAGCGCCATGTAGTTCTGGGCCACGAAGAAGGGGCCGACCAGGGCGAACAGAACCCATTCCCTGCGCTCGATCGGGCGCAGCACCAGCACCCATTGCAAGGGCAGCACGAGGGCCAGCAGCCAGGAGGATTCGACCAAGGCGATCTGCAGCAGGGTCAGGGCGAGGCTGGCAGCGACCACGCCGCGCTGGGGGGCTCGCCTCACACCGGTGTCCATGGCGTGCAGCGAAATGGGGCGGTGTCCGGGTCCGCGCCGGGTCCGTGGGAATGGCTGCGGGGGGCCGTGCAGGATGGGGCGGTCATGCCGCGATTTCAGGGCAAAACGGCCCGGGGGGCCATTGCACTGAGCGGCTAAGACTTAGGTCGTAGAGCGGTCGAGCAGGTGCAGCAGCAGCGCGCGCAGCTTGCCGGGACGCACCGGCTTGTGCAGCACGGCATGGCCGCTGTCCGTGGCCTCGCGCAAGCGCTCTGGCGCGGTGTCGCCCGTCACCAGAATGCCGGGGACGGGGCGGCCGCAAAAGGCCACCACCTTGGCGATGGCCTGCGCACCGTTCTCGCCGCCGCGCAGGCGGTAGTCGCTGATCACGATCTCGGGCAGGGGGGCGCCCGAGCGCAGCCGCTGCAGCAGTTCGTCCGCGCTGGCCGCAGCGGTCCAGGTGCAGCCCCAGTGTTCGAACAGCTGGCGCATGCCCTCCAGCACGATGGGGTCGTCGTCGATCGCCGCGATCGAGCGCCCCCGCAGCGACTGCAGCCCGCCGGTGGCCGGGGTGGCCGCTGGCGGCCCCGCGGGCGCGGCGGCGCTGCTGGCATCGCAGACGGGGACCGTGATCGTGAAGGTGGAGCCGCAGCCCGGGGCCGAGCGCAGCGACACCGGATGGTCCAGCATGCGGCTCAGGCGGTCCACGATCGCCAGGCCCAGGCCGACGCCGTGGCTGCGGTCCCGCTCGGTGTTCTGCACCTGGTAGAACTCCTGGAAGATCTCCCGGTGCAGCTCGGGGGCGATGCCGGGCCCGCTGTCGCGCACCTCGATGCGTACCGTGCCGGCCCGCAGGCGGCAGGCCACCAGCACCGTGCCGTGCGGGGTGTGTTGGATGGCGTTGCTCACCAGGTTGCGCAGCATGCGGTCCAGCAGCGCTGCATCGCTGCGGACGGCCGTGCCCGGCGCCGGGCCATGCAGGGCAAAGCGCAGGCCCTTGCGCTCGGCCACGGGGGCGAACTCGGCCTCGATCCGTGCCAGGGTGCGCCACAGGGGGATGGCCTGCACGTCGCACGCGATCACCCCGGCATCGAGCTTGGAGATGTCCAGCAGGGCGTTGAACTGGTCCTCTAGCGTGTGGATGGTGGCCGTGATGCTGTGCAGCAGGTGCTGCGAGGGCGGGTCGGCGTCGATGCGCGGGCGCAGCGATTCGAAGAGCAGACCGAGCGCATGCATGGGTTGGCGCAGGTCGTGGCTGGCCGCCGCGAGAAAGCGCGACTTGGACAGGTTGGCGTAGTCGGCCTGCTCCTTCTGCAGTTTCAGTGCGTCGATCAGGTCCATGTTCTCGAAGCGCAGCGTCAGCGAGCGCTGGATCATCGCGTGCACGTTGTGCGCAAAGGCCAGCGTGGCGAAGGCCAGGGCCAGGGTCAGGCTGATGAACAGCACCCTGGCGCCGGATTCCATGCCCGCCACGCCCAGCAGGGTGAGGCCCAGCATGGGCACGATGTAGCCGTAGAACAGCCGCCGGTCCGTGGAAAGGAAGGCAGCGCCACCGAAGGCCATGCCGGTGATGGCCGGGAACAGGACCTGGTGCACGTGGGACGATGGGAGCAGGGCCGGTGCGAGCCCGGCCGCGCCCCACACCAGGCCGGTGCCCCAGGCGATCGTGGCGAAGCGCTGCTGCGCCGCATCGACGTCCGTCGGCACGGGCCCGGACAGGGCGCGCCGGTAGCGCAGGTAGTCCCAGGCCCCCTTGGCCGTCAGGGCGCCGCTGAGCCCGCACCATGCCAGCAGGATTCCGGCGGGCACTGCGTTCCACAGCGCGGCCACCACGAGCAGGCACAGGCCGAAGTTCGCGCTCAGCGTGAAGGGGTAGTTCCGGTAGATCAGCCGCACCTGCTCGGTGCGCATGCGGGCAGTCCAGGCGGCGTCGCGCATGGGGCGGGACGGTCAGGACGGGCCGGTGCCGCGCTGGAACAGCGCCACGATGGCCTGGGCCCGCGAGCTGACGTTGAGCTCGCGCAGGATGGCCGTCACATGCACCTTGACGGTGTTCTCCGTGAGGTTCAGCGCGCGCCCGATCTGCTTGTTCGACTGGCCCTGCGCCATCAGCTGCATCACCTGCTGCTGCCGCTCCGTCAGGCCGAGGGGGCCGTCCCGGGAGGGCGCGGCAGGCGCATCGCCGTCCTGCAGCAGGTGCGAGGGCAGGTAGGCATCGCCCGCCAGCACCAGGCGCAGGGCATGCTCCATCACCTCGGCGGACGAGGCCTTGGGAATGAAACCGAGGGCGCCCAGGCGCAGCACCTCCAGGGCTTCGTGCCGGTCTTCCGAGGCCGAGACCACCACCACGGGCAGGGCCGGGTGCTGGCTGCGCAGCGTGGCCAGGACCTTCATCCCGTCCAGCCCGGACAGGCGCAGGTCGAGCAGCACCAGGTCCAGGTCGTCGCCGAGCAGGGGGCGGGCCTCATCGTAGGAGGCGCATTCGAGCACCGTGGCGGCCGGGTCCAGCCGCGCCATGATGCCCTTGAGGGCCTGGCGGAACAGGGGGTGGTCTTCCAGGAGCAGAAACTTCACGGTGCTTTGTCGGCGGCGGCAATGGCGCGGGGCGAGCGCAATGTAGCACTTCCGCCCCCGTGCCCCGGCCGAGGCCCCCGGGGGCTAAGCGGTGGGCGTGCGCAGCTCGCGCCGCAGGATCTTGCCCACGTTGCTCTTGGGCAGCTCGTCGCGGAACTCGATGTACTTGGGGCGCTTGTAGCCGGTGAGGTTCTCCTGGCAGAAGCGGGCCACGTCTTCCTCGCTCAGCGCCGGGTCGCTCTTGATCACGAAGATCTTGATCGCCTCGCCCTGTTTCTCGTCGGGGATGCCGATGGCCGCGCATTCGACCACGCCCGGGCACAGCGAGACGACCTGCTCGAGCTCGTTGGGGAAGACGTTGAAGCCGCTGACCAGGATCATGTCCTTCTTGCGGTCGATGATGCGCGTGTAGCCGCGTTCGTCCATGATGCCGATGTCACCGGTGCGCATGAAGCCGTCGGCCGTGAACGCCTTGGCGTTCTCCTCGGGCTGGTTGTAGTAGCCGGTCATGACGTTGGGGCCGCGGATGCAGATCTCGCCCGATTCGCCCTGGGCCAGGCTGTTGCCCGCATCGTCCTTGATGGCGATGTCGATGCCCGGCAGCGGCAGGCCGATGGTGCCGCTGAACTCGGTGTTGGTCACCGGGTTGTTGGTGCCGATGGCGCAGGTCTCGCTCATGCCCCAGCCTTCGATCATGGTGTTGCCCGTGACCTTCTGCCACTGCTTGGCCGTGCCCTCGGAGGCGGCCATGCCGCCGGCCTGCGACACGCACAGGTGCGAGAAGTCGAGCGCGCGGAACTGCGGGTTCTGCAGCAGCGCATTGAACAAGGTGTTCACGGCGGGCAGCATGTGGAAGGGGCGCTTCTTGAGCTCGGCCACGAACTTGGGGATGTCGCGCGGGTTCGGGATCAAGGTGAGGCTGGAGCCCTGGCGGATGGCCAGCAGGCACAGCGTGAGCGCGAAGATGTGGTACAGCGGCAGGGCTGCGACGCTGTTGGCCTTGCTGAGGTCGCCCACCTTGGACAGCGCAGGGGTGAACCAGGCCTCGGCCTGCAGCGTGGCGGCCACGATGCAGCGGTGCGTGAGCACGGCGCCCTTGGACAGGCCGGTGGTGCCGCCCGTGTACTGCAGGAAGGCGATGGAGTCGAGCGTGGCCTGGCTGGGCGCCAGGCTGCGGCGCTCGCCCAGGGCCAGTGCCTTCTTGAAGGGCACGACCTTGCGGCCGTTGGTCAGCGGCAGCTCGTAGGCCGGCACCATCTTGGCCAGGTGGCGCACGGCAAACGTGATCCAGTGGCCGAACCAGAAGCCCAGCAGGTCGCCCATGGAGGCCATGACCACATGCTGCACGGCCGTGTTGTCGATCACCTCGGCCAGGGTGTGGGCAAAGTTCTCCAGGATCACGATGGCCGTGGCGCCCGAATCCTTGAGCTGGTGCTGCAGCTCGCGCGCCGTGTACAGCGGGTTCACGTTCACGCAGGTGTAGCCGGCGCGCAGCACGGCAGCCATGGTCACGCCGAACTGCGGCACATTGGGCAGCATGATGGCCACGCGTGCCCCGGGTTCGAGCCCCAGGCCTTGCAGGTAGGCGCCCAGCGCGCCAGACAGGCGGTCGAGCTCGCCATACGACATCCACTGGTCCATGCAGACCGAGAAGGGGTTCGATGCGTTCTTGCGGAACGATTCCTCCAGCATATGGGCCACAGAGCGGTATTGCTCGGGCTTCACGTCATGCGGGACGCCCGGTGGGTAGCTCTTGAGCCAGATCTTTTCCATGCGCTTTCCTTGTGCTCACCAGTAGATAGATGGGCACAGATTGTGGAAGTGCAGGCGGGAGGCCGGCTACCGGGCTTGTCCTAGGGTGCGGGCCAGTTCGGTCCCCGAGGTGACAGCATCGCCATCGAACAGCTGGTTCATCAAGGCCTGTTCGCGCTGCTCGATGGTGGCCAGGAACTGCTCGACCGCACCGCGCTGGCGCGCGAGCTGGCCAAAGGTGTCGAAGCCGGCTTCGAGGAACTGCTGCAGGGCACCCATGCCCGCCGCCGTGGCGGGCCCGCGCATCATGCGCAACATGGTGCGCAGGCCGGGCGCCCGGGTCAGGCGCGCCAGATCGCGGCCCATGGCCAGCACGCGCGCCAGCTGCTGCTGGCGCCCGCTGCGGTCGCCCACGGCACGCCAGGCAGCCACGTAGCGCACAGCGTCGCTGGCACTGGCATCGGCCTGCGGCCAGGCACGGCCCATGTCCTGGTCCAGCACCTCGGTCTGGGCGTGCAGCACGGCCAGTGCCACGGCAGTGTCCACCACGGGGCGCGGAAACATGGTCTGCAGCGTGCCCGCGATGCGTGCGAACTGCTGGTCGCGCGCCGTGTAGTCGCGGTCGCTGTAGAGTTCTTCGAGGAAGAAGCGGGCGGCCGGGCCGAACGAGGGCGAGGCCATCAGGTCGGCATAGGTGCCGGAAAAGCGCCTGGCCTGCAGGGTCTTGACGGTGGCCACGGCGGTGCCCAGCACGGCATCGCCCGTGCGCTGCTGGCGCAGTGCCGTGACATCGGCAATGCTGTCGCGGATGGTCTGGGCCGCGTCCATAGGTCCCCTCTCCTGAGCCCGCACAATGCGGGCATGCCATTAGACCCTGTTCAAAATGGCCTTGAACAGCCTCCGTTGACCGGAAACAACTCCACTGCAAACCATGATTGCGCGCTGGCAAAAAATCCTTCTCCTGATCCTGGCGCTGGCCGAAGCCGCCTGGCTGGCCTGGCAATGGCCGCAGTCCCCGGTGCGCGCGCTGCTCGGGGCGCTGGTGCCGCTGGCCCTGTTCTGGCTGGTGATGGCGGTCGAGTTCGTGCTCATGCACCACCTGAACCGGCGCGATGGCGCGCGCCGGGCGCGCACCGGGCAGGTGGTGCGCGCCTGGTGGGCCGAGGTCTGGGTGGCCCTGGTGGTGTTCTGCTGGCGCCAGCCGTTTCGCCACAAGGCGGTGGCGGATTGGCTGCCGGCGCAGGCCACGGGCCGCCGCGGCGTGGTGCTGGTGCATGGTTTCATGTGCAACCGGGGGTTGTGGCTGCCCTGGCATGGGCCGCTGCGCGCGCAAGGCCATGCCCACGTGGCGGTGAACCTGGAGCCGGTGATGGGCTCCATCGACGACTATGCCGCGATCATCGAGGACGCCGTGCTGCGCGTGACGGCTGCCACCGGCATGGCACCGGTGCTGCTGTGCCACAGCATGGGGGGGCTGGCGGCACGGGCCTGGTTGCGCGCGCATGCGGCCGATGCGCGCGTGCACCGCATCCTGACCTTGGGTACGCCGCACGGCGGCACCTGGCTCGGGCGCTTCAGCCGTGCCGTCAATGGGCGCCAGATGAGCCTGGCGGGGGACTGGGTGAAGACCCTGCTCAATGCGGAGCCGCAGGGGCGCGCGCAGCGCTTCGTGTGCTGGTACTCCAATTGCGACAACATCGTCTTCCCGGCCAGCACCGCCATGCTGGCGGGTGCGGACAACCGCTTTCTCGATGGTCCGGCGCACGTGGAAATGGCGCTGCAGCCTGAGGTCATGGCGGCCTGCCTGGCCGAGATCGGCAGGGACTGAGGGCCGCGCGGCCGCCTAGTCGATCTTGATCTTCGCCGCGCGGATCAGGAACTCGTACTTGCTGTTCTCCGAGCGCACGAACTGCGCGAAGCCGTCCAGTGTGAGCTCTTCGGGCGTGATGCCCATCTGCTTGAATTTTTCCTTGCCGGCGGGCGATTGCATGACCGCCGTGAACGCTGCCGCATAGCGCTGCGCGTCGGCCTGGGGCAGGGCGGCCGGGGCGAACAGGCCGAACCAGGTCGACACATTGAAGCCCTGGACCGAGTCGTTGATGCTGGGCACCTGGGGCAGGGCCTCGTTGCGGCTCAGGGTCGTCACGCCCAGCGCGAGCAGCTTGCCCGAGCGGATGTGCGGCAGCGCCGACGCGAGGTTGTCGAACACCAGCAGCACCTGGCCCGATTGCAGCGCGGCCAGTGCAGGGTTCGATCCCTGGAAGGGCGTATGGCCCATCTTGGTGTTGGTGAGCGACTTGAACATCTCGGCCGAGATGTGGCCGATGCTGCCGTTGCCGCCCGAGCCGTACTTGGCCTGGTCCGGGTTCTTCTTGAGGTACTGCACCAGGTCGGGCGTGGTCTTGATGCCCAGCTTGGCGGCCTGCTCGGCGTTCACCACCAGCACATTGGGCGTGCGGGCCACGAGCGAGATGGGCTTGAAGTCCTTGATCGGGTTGTACGGGAAGTTCTTGTACAGCCAGGGGTTCACGGCGTGCGTGGCCACGGCCCCCATCAGCAGTTGGTTGCTGCCGGCGGGCGACTTGGCCACCAGGTCGGCGCCGGTGCCGCCACCGGCGCCGGGCTTGTTTTCCACCTTGATGGCGCCCAGTTGCGCAGCCGCGCCCTCCGCGATGATGCGCGCCGACGTGTCCAGCGGGCCGCCCGCAGGGTAGGGCACCACGATGGTCATCGGGGCGGACGGGGTCTGCGCCAGGGCGGCGGTGGCCGCCGCGGCCAGGGCGACGCTGAACAAGCTGCTACGGAGCGACATCGGGATCCTCTTGATTTCCGGGAACGCGCAGTATAGGCATCTGTACAGGGTTTACCCTTTGTTACCGCATGGGTGTTCCTCGGATCGAGGCCCCTCCTGCCGGGGCGCGGTGGCGGTCAGGGGCGTGCGCCCGTGGCCTGCAGGGCGCGCAGGGCCAGGGCGGCGTCCACCCGCTGCAGCTCTTCGGCCGAGAACAGCTGCTGGCGCAGGGCCTGTGCGGCGGCCTCGCCCTGCCGGGTGCGGGCCTGGGTGAGTTCGTCGAGCCGGCTTTGCCAGTGCTGCTCCTCGCGGTCCAGCTGGGCCAGGGCGTGGGCGGCCTGCTCGCCGTACTGGGCGCTGCGCGCCACATGGCGTTGCACATCGCCGACGCCCTGGGCGTTGAAGGCCGCGGTCTGCGCGGCCGCATCCAGGTGGGCGGTGGCGGCCGCGCGTTCGGCGCGGCGCTCGGGGGCGAGTTCGGATTCGGCGGCGCGCAGTGCGCTGGCACGCTCCTGCGGCGAGAGCTGGGTGTTGCGCGCAATTTCCAGGCGCGCCAGGGTGTAGCGGTCGAGTTCGGCCTCTTGCGCGAACAGAGCGTCGTGCTCGTCGTCCTGGAAATGCTGCTGCCGGACCTTCTGGCGTGCCTCGATGGCATCGCGCAGGGCGCGCGGGTCGCTGGGGTCGCGCGGCGGCGACAAGGCGCCCAGTGCCACACGGTAGTCCACATAGCGCTCGGCCAGCGCCAGGGCCCGGGTGGCCAGGGCCGCGGGGAAACGCTGGCCCACCAGCTGCGCCAGGCGCTGCTTGAGGGCTTCGGGGTCGCTGGCTTCGCCGGCCTCGGCGATCAGGGCCTCCAGCGTGTGGCGCAGGCCCGGCACCAGCAAGGGGTCGGCGCCGCCCGCCACGGAGGCCGCCGACGCAGCGGCGAGCGCTGCGGACGCAGGCGTGAGCGCCGCCGAGGCCGCCGTGCGGGCAGGCGGTGCCGCGCCGGCAGCAGGCGCTGCTGCGCCGAGGCCCGGGCCGCTGTCCTGGCTCGCCTCGGCCCGCCAGGCGCGCCAGCCGAGCACGGCAGCGACCAGCAGCGCCAGGGCAATGGCGGTCACAGCGGGGCGGGGCAGGCGGTCCATGGCACCGATCATCGCAAACAATTACAGGCCGGCTGCCTTGAGGCGGTTGGCCTGCTGGCGGTACAGGGTGACCGGGTCGGTCGAGAACCAGTCGCGCAGGCCCACGAGCTGGTTCACCTCATCGAGGTGGTTCTGGCGGTAGTCGCCCAGGTGGGTGCCCAGCCGCGAGGAGCAGGCCGAGACCAGGCCGTCGTTGGCCTCGCCGAACACCAGGCCCAGCACGCCGAGCAGCGCGTCGCTGGCGTCCAGCACGTTGGTCAGGGTCTTGGTGCCGGTCCAGGAGTAGTAGCGCACGCCATTGACCAGCTCGGCACCGTTGCCGCAGCCGCTGGTGGGCACGCCTTGTGGAAAGCGGCGGTTGAAGGCGGCCGAGCCGGCCGTGGTCAGCGAGTCGAGGGCCGCCGTGGGTGTCTGCGGCAGACCGGTGCCGCCCGAGGTCAGGTTGATCAGCGCCACCAGTGCCGTGGCCGCGCCATTGGCAATGGTCTCGGAGACCGAACCCGCAGGCGCCACGCCGCGCACGATGTCGGCCACGCGCGAGCCGCGGTTCACCCCGCCCACCGAGGTCACCGAGGCGACCTTGCCCGGGGCCACCCCGGCCACATAGCGCGCCGTGGGGCCGCCATGCGAGTGCCCGACCAGGTTCACCTTGGCGGCGCCGGTGATGGCCAGGATGTTGTTCACCTGCGCCAGCAACTGCTCGCCCCGCACCTCGGTGCTGTTGGCGGCCGAGACCTGTGCCACGTAGACCTTGGCGCCCCCCTGGCGCAGCGCGTCGGGAATGCCGTAGAAGTAGTCCACGCCAAGCGCCGAGTCGAAGCCGAACAGCCCGTGCACCAGCACGATGGGGTAGCGCGTCTGCGTGTACCCGGCCTGTGCGTGGGCATGGGCCCCCAGGAGCAGTGTCGAAGCGGTAGCGGCGAGCGCGAGTCGCCGCAGAAGGCGGCCAAAGAAACCGGTCATGTGCTTGTCTCCGTTGGTGGATATTTTTTGGTTTTCGCAAAAAAGAACGACCGTTCGTTTTTGCGGTATTCATTGTTCTTTGGCCGGCCCATGTGTCACTATCGGGACATACCCGAGTTTGGTGAAGGGCCATCGCGGCACGCTCCAATTTCGTAAAATCCTGCGCCATGACTGCTTCCAACGCACTTGACAAGCTGGATCGGGCCATCCTGCGCCGTTTGCAGGAAAACGGCAGGGAGACCTACGACGTGATCGGCGAGCAGGTGGGACTGTCCCCGAGTGCCGTGCTGCGCCGGGTCAAGCGGCTCGAAGACGCGGGCGTGATCGCGCGCTACGTGGCCCTGGTGCCGCCCGAATCCGTGGGCCTGGGGCTCACCGCCTACCTCAATGTGCGCCTGGAAAAGCACACCGAAAGCCACAAGCGCAATCCCATGGATGTGTTCCGCGCCAGCGTGCAGACCTGGCCCGAGGTGGTCGAGTGCGCTTCACTCACGGGCGAAATGGACTACCTCTTGCGCGTGGTGGTGGCCGACATGGCGCACTACAGCCGCTTCATCATGGACACGCTGCTCAAGCACCCCAGCGTGCAGGACTGCAAGACCAGCTTCGTACTGGACCGCGTGAAGGCGACCACCGCAGTGCCCGTGTGACAATCCCCGCGCCGCGGCGGCCTGCTTGCGGCGTTCCAGGGAGGGACTGTTCGTGATCGCCATCGACGACCTGCATTTCGGCTATGGCCGCAACGCGCTTTACCAGGGCTTCTCGGCCCAGGTGCGCCAGCCCGGCATCTACGGCCTGTTCGGGCGCAATGGCAGCGGCAAGTCCACCCTGCTCAAGCTCCTGTGCGGGCTGCTCACCCCCTGGGCGGGCCGCATGCAGGTGCTGGGCCAGGTGCCGCGCGAGCGGGCGGCCGATTTCCTGGCCGGTATCTGCATCGTGCCCGAGGAATTCCACCTGCCCAACCTGACCACGGGCCAGCTGGCGGACACCCAGGGCGTGTTCTACCCGCGCTTTTCCAAGGCCCTGTTCGGCGAGTACCTGGCCGAGCTCGAAGTGCCCACCGCCAGCCGCTTCGAGGCCATGAGCCTGGGGCAGAAAAAGAAGGCAGCGATCGCCTTCGCGCTGGCCACGGGCACGCCCCTCCTGCTGATGGACGAGCCCACGAACGGTCTCGACATCGTGGGCCGTGGCCAGTTCCGGCGCCTGGTGCAGCGGCCCGAGCATGCCGAGCGCGCCGTGCTCATCAGCACCCACCAGGCGCACGACCTGGAAAGCATCCTGAGCCACATCTGGTTCATCGACCAGGGGCAACTGGCCTTGTCGGCCCGCATGGCCGATCTGGCCGGGGTGCTGCGCACCGGCGTGGCAGGTGGCGAGCAGGATTTGCCGGCCGCGCAGGACCTGCTCTACCAGGAACGCATTGGCCAGCAGATCGCCTATGTGGCGCGGCATTCCCCATCCGAAGCGCAGACGCCGGCGGCGGACGGTTCCGTGCAGCTCGAGCTCCTCTACAAGGCACTGAGCCTCAACCGCGATGGCATGCTGGCGGCGCTGGTGCCAGCGCAGCAGACAGGCCTGTCCCTGGCGCAGGCATGAGCATGGAATTCATCCCTGTGCGCGCCCCCGAATCGCCGACCTTCTCGTGGGCGCGTTGGCGGCGCCTGGCGCGGGCCCAGTGGGCCGAGCAGCGTCCGCAGTACCTTGCACACCTGCTGGTGTGCGGCATGCTCTACATCGCGCTGCTGCTGTTCTTGCTGGGGGTGTCAGGCTTCTCCGCGTTCCAGACCCCGGTGCAGGTTTCGCTGTACTTTGGGGGTTTGTTCCTCACGGGCTTTGTGTTTGCCGGGCGCTATTTCGGCGCCATGGCGCAGCGCGAGTCGGCCTTGCTGGCCCTGATGCGGCCCGCGTCGGTGTTCGAGAAATGGCTGCTGTGCGCCGTGGTGGTGGCCATGGCCTACCCGCTGGCCTACAGCCTGCTGTTCCTGGCGATCTCCTGGCCCGTGCAGCAGATCGCCATGGCCGTGCGCTCGGCCCTGGAGCCGCAGACCTTCAAGCCCGAGGACTATGTGCTCTTCGTGCCGCTGGCGAAAGTGTCCGCGCAGCAGGCCATGCCGGTACCCCAGCAGGCAGGCCTGCTGATCGGCTTCTGGGCCTTGCAGGCGTTTGCCGTGGCGGGCTCGCTCTACTACGCGCGCGCGTCCCTGCTCAAGACCCTGGCCCTGGGCTTTGCGCTGTTTGTGCTCACGGCGCTGGTGTGTTCCGTGGCGGGGGTGCGGGGGGAGGTGCTGTTTGCCTGGTGGTCTTCGCGCCGGTCCGTGCCCTTGGATGCGGGCGTCCAGGCCATCAATGTGCTGCTGTGGATCGGTTTGCCGGCGCTGCTGTGGCTGCAGGCCTATGTGCACCTGAAAGAAAAGGAGCTGCAGTGAACCCCTCTGTGGCCCGACGGCATCCCCCACCCCGGCGCGGGCGCTGGCTTTTTCTGGCGACGCTGCTGCTGTTCTGGATGCTGCTGTTCGCGAGCGGCATGGACCGCTTCAAGCGGCCTGATCCCGCCGCCGTGGCCTACACCGTCGAGGCCCAGGCCTTGGCGGGCGTGACCGGTCTGCGGCTGGAGGAGGCGGGCGACAACGCCTCGCGGCTGTTGGTGCGCGTGGTGCTGGACGATGTGCCCGATGTGCGGATCACCGTGCAGTCGCGCCCCGGGGATGGCGATGGTCCGGACCCGCTGCTCGGGAAATTCCCGGGGCTCACCGCCTCCCGCGAAGGCGACACCCTGGTCCTTCATTGGACCGAAGCCCCGGCGCCCGCCGGTGCCCAGCCCAGGCGGCATGGGAAGTCCATGGTGTGGATGGATGAGATCGTGCTGCCCGCCCAGTTCCGGCACCTGGCACTTGCACGTGCCCGCATCGAAGCCCAAGTCCCCGTGGAACGGCTGGAGGTGGCGGGGCAGGCGATCGCCGTGCGCGGCACCGTCCAGCACCTGGACCTGTGGTCTACCCAGTGCCGGCCTTGCGGCACCTGGAGGGTGCCTGGAGTGGCCGAGGATCCGGCCCAGTGCGCGGAACGCACCCGCCGGGGCACGGCGTCGATGGAAGTGAATGCCGCGCGCATGCGTTCGCTGCGGGTGGACGCGCGTGCCGGACAATTGGATCTGTCGGAGACCCAGGCCCTGGAAAGCGCGGTTCTGCAATTGGGTGACTCCGTGGCACTGTCGGTGGACCGGGCGAGCGTGTTGCAAAAGGCGCGCGGCAGCGCCCGTGATGCGGTCCCGGGCCTGCCTGCCGCCTGCGGCCTGCCGGCTGCGGCAGCCACGCCCGTGCCTGTGCTGTCGGCCTACACAGCGCAGGCCGAGGCCCCGCCCGTCCGCCGGCTGCCTTGAGCGGCGGATTGCCAACACCGGGCGCGCCCCGCGTGGCCAGGGGGGTTGCTCTTGCATCCTGCGGCTGGCAGGCTTAACGTGGCGTTGCCAAGCCGGTGGGCCATGGGGCGGACATGTGCCCGATGCCGCCATCAAATTGCTATGAAATGAGTAGCTATTCATGCAAGATGGGCATTGCATGATCCCATTTTTCTAAGGAATTCGACGTGCCTCACTATTTTGCTGCGACGCAGCAAAAACCGCTGGAAATTCCTAGGGAAAACCCTTATATTTGGAGCCATGTTCGCTACCAAAGACTGGCTCAAGGCATCCTGGGACGCGGGCCGGGGCATGCTGCGCCCGGTCACGGGACGCCCGCATGAAAGCGAGGACACCATGTCTGCACCGCTGATGGTCCCCATCCGTTCGCTCGGTCCCTCGTACCGTGAGCGCATCACGGCCCACCTGTTGCAGCTGGAGCCTGCCGACCGCTACCTGCGTTTCGGCTATGCCGCCAATGACGAGCAGATCCGCCGCTATGCGGACCAGCTCGACTTCAACCGCGACGAGATCTTCGGCATCTACAACCGCCGCCTCGAACTCATCGCGATGGCCCACCTGGCATTTTCCGAGCACCCCGAGTACAAGCACTGCGCGGAGTTCGGCGTTTCCGTGCTCAAGCAGGCCCGGGGCCGGGGCTTCGGTGCGCGCCTGTTCGAGCGCGCCGTGATGCATGCCCGCAACGAAGGGGTGAACATGGTGTTCATCCATGCGCTGTCGGAAAACACCGCCATGCTCAAGATTGCGCGCAACGCGGGCGCCCAGGTGCGCCGCGACGGCTCGGAGTCCGAGGCCTACCTGCAGATCGCGCCGGCCAGCCTCGATACGCGCGTGGCCGAGCTGGTCGAGCAGCAGTTCGCCGAGGTGGATTACCAGCTCAAGCGCCAGGCCAAGCAGTTCTGGGACTTTCTGGCCGGGGTGCAGGAAGTGCGCAGCGGCGTGCAACACGCGCGCCACCAGTCCGCCGAATAGGCAGCGCAGCACGGGGTAGGCCGGCCCGCACCGGGCTGCGGCCGCCTGGACGACAGGCGCTGTCACAACAATCCGCTATCCTAGAGCCCTGATCCACTACCGCACGTCCTGCACAAGAGACAGTGTCTGACCCGCACCCCGGGCGATTGCCCGAAAAGGAAGACAAGCGCACCTTCCTGCAGAAAGTCGCCGAGTTCATCCACCCCGGACCGGACTCGACCGAAGAGCTGATCGAAACGCTGGCCGAGGCCGAGGACAACGACGTCATTGGCGCGGAATCCCGTGTGATGCTCGAGCGTGTCATCCGCATGGCCGACATGACGGCGGGCGATGTCATGGTGGCTGCGCCACGCATGGACCTGGTCAACATCGACGCGCCGTTCGAAGACCTGCTGTACCTGGTCATCACCACGGCGCACTCGCGCTTCCCGGTGTTCCAGGGCGAGCGCGAGAACATCATCGGCATCCTTATGGCCAAGGACCTGCTCAAGCTGCAGCGGGCACCCGAGCTCAACATCCGAGCGCTGCTGCGCCCGGCCGTGTTCGTGCCCGAGAGCAAGGGCCTCAATGACCTGCTGCGCGAGTTCCGCGGCAACCGCAACCACCTGGCCATCGTGATCGACGAATTCGGCCGCGTGGCAGGCCTCATCACCATCGAGGACGTGCTCGAGCAGATCGTCGGTGAGATCGAGGACGAGTTCGACATTCCCGAGGACGCGGGCGACATTTTCGCCCTGGCCGACCGGACCTACCGCGTGAGCGGCGACACCCCCATCGAACGCGTGGCCGAATCCTTCGAGGTCACGCTGCAGGGCAGCGACCGCGAGGAGGCGTTCGACACCATCGGGGGGCTCATCGCCCACGAGATGGGCCATGTGCCCCGGCGCGGCGAGCATGTGCAGCTCGGTGGTCTGCATTTCGTGGTGCTGCACACCAAGGGCGGCGCCGTGCGCTGGTTCAAGGTGTCGCGCATCGAAGAGAGCCAGGCTGGCGGCTGATGGGGCTGGTGCGCGGAACGCAGGCATCCCGGATCGCCTTGCCCTTGTGGATCGCCGTGCTGGCCGGGCTGGCGCAGGCGGCCTCGCTGGCGCTGCCCTGGAATGGCCAGCCCCAGTGGTGGCTGCAGATCGCATCCCTGGCCGTACTGGCCTGGCAGGTGCGCGCAGGGGCCCCCACCTGGCGCCGCGGCGCGCTGCTGGGGTTTGTGTTCGCCACCGCGTGGCTGTGCGGCACCTTCTGGTGGCTCTACATCTCCATGCACACCTATGGGGGGCTGGCTGCGCCGCTCACGGTGGCCGCCATCCTGGGGCTCGCTGCCTTCCTGGCCAGCTATTACGCGCTCGCGCTCGGGGTGTTCTGTCGGCTGGCCGTGGTGCACCGCGCAGGCGCAGCCCTGCTGTTCGGCGCCGTCTGGCTGTTGGCCGAAATGGCGCGGGGCTGGCTGTGGACCGGGTTTCCCTGGGGCGCGGGCGGTTACGCCCATGTGGACGGGCCGTTGGCCGTGCTGGCGCGCTACGTCGGCGTCTATGGCCTGGGCTTTGTCACGGCGGTCCTGGCCATGCTGCTCGTGCAGGTGCGTGCCAGCGACCTGCGCAGCCTGCGCGCCTGGGTTCTGGCGCTGGGAGGGCTGGCTCTGCTGGGCCTGGCCACCGCGGACCGCCATTGCGCCGTGGAGCTGTGCCACACGCCGGCGGTGCGCGCCCCTGCGCCGCTGCAGCTGGCGTTGTTGCAAGGCAATATCCCGCAGGACGAGAAGTTCCAGCCCGGCTCGGGCGTCCCCCTGGCGCTGCAGTGGTACCGCGAGCAGCTCGATGGCGCCAGCGCCTCGCTGGTCGTGGCGCCCGAGACAGCCATCCCTCTGCTGCCCCAGCAACTGATACCGGGCTATCTGGAGGGCATCGCCAAGCGCTATGCCAGCGGCTCGCAGGCCGTGTTGCTGGGCATTCCGCTGGGGGACGAGGCCGAGGGCTATACCAACTCCGTGCTGGGCGCCCGACCCGGCCTGACCGCGCCCTACCGCTACGACAAGCACCACCTGGTGCCCTTCGGCGAGTTCATCCCGCCCTTCTTCAAGTGGTTCACGCAGATGATGAACATCCCGCTGGGCGATTTCAACCGGGGTGGGCTGGGCCAGGCGCCGTTTGCCTTTGCCGGCCAGCGCATCGCCCCCAACATCTGCTACGAGGATCTGTTCGGCGAAGAGCTGGGCGTGCGCTTTGCCGACCCGGCCGGCGCGCCCACGGTGTTCGTCAATTTCAGCAACATCGGCTGGTTCGGCAACACCGTGGCCATCGACCAGCACCTGCACATCAGCCGCATGCGTGCGCTGGAGTTCGAGCGGCCCATGGTGCGTGCCACCAACACCGGTGCCACGGCCATCATCGACCACCGGGGGGTGGTCACCCACCAATTGGAGCGCCACACGCGTGGCGTGCTGCTGGGCGAGGTGCAGGGCCGGGGCGTGGACGCGCAGCAGGGCTGGGCGATCACGCCCTATGCCTGGTGGGTGTCGCGCTGGGGCCTGGTGCCCCTGGCCGCGCTGGCGGGCGCCATCGTGCTGGTGACCGCGCTCGGGGCCGGCCGGCGAGGCCGGGGCGGGACCGCCCGAAACCCTGATTTCTGACCGGCACGGGGCTTGATCCTGGTCAGCCGCGGCGGCGGTGCCCCAGTGCCTTGGCAGGCCAATGCGCGGCGCAGGTCCGCCATGCCTTGATAATAGAGCCCGCAAGCGGGGGCTTGTGTTGCAACCAACAATGATTTGAAGCGGTGTGGCCGCTGTTCTGGAGCACGACTGAAAATGGCTGATTCCTTTTCCTACGAACAACTGATCGCCTCGGGCGAGGGCAAGCTGTTCGACGCCGACAGCGGGCGTTTGCCGCTGCCGCCCATGCTGATGTTCGACCGCATCACGCACATCGACAGCGATGGGGGCGAGCACGGGCTGGGAAAGATCCGCGCCGAGCTGGACGTGCGTCCCGACCTCTGGTTCTTTGCCTGCCACTTCCAGGGCGACCCGGTCATGCCCGGCTGCCTGGGGCTCGACGCCATGTGGCAACTGATCGGTTTTTACCTGACCTGGCTGCGCCTGCCCGGCAAGGGCCGCGCCTTGGGCGCTGGCGAAGTCAAGTTCACGGGCGAAGTGGGCCCGGACGTGAAACTCGTCACCTATGAGATCGACATCAAGCGCGTGATCAAGCGCAAGCTGGTCATGGCCATCGGCGATGCCCGCCTGTACGCCGACGGCAAGGAAATCTACGTGGCCAGCGATTTGCGCGTGGGCCTGTTCAAGCGCGAGGAAGCAGGCGCAGCCGCTGGGGAGGCCGCATGAAACGCGTCGTCATCACGGGCACGGGCATCGTCTCGTGCATTGGCAACGACAATGCCACCGTCACCCAATCCCTGCGCGAAAGCCGCCCGGGCATCCGCGCCATGCCCCAGTTCACTGAACTGGGCATGCGCAGCCAGGTGGCGGGCGTGCCGCAGATCAACCTCGAAGAGCTCATCGACCGCAAGCAACTGCGCTTCATGGGCGATGCGGCGGCCTACGCGCACATCTCCCTGGCCAACGCCATCGCCGAGTCGGGCCTGACGCCCGAGCAGGTGTCCAATCCGCGCACCGGCCTCATCATGGGGTCGGGCGGCGGCTCGCCGGCCAACCAGATCGAGGCGGCCGACATCCTGCGCAGCAAGGGCATCCGCCGCGTCGGGCCTTACCAGGTCACGCGTTGCATGAGCTCCACCGTGTCCGCCTGCCTGTCGACCAACTTCGGCATCAAGGGCATCAACTACTCCATCACCTCGGCCTGCAGCACTTCGGCCCACTGCATCGGCGCCGCTGCGCAGCAGATCGCCTGGGGCATGCAGGACGTGATGTTCGCCGGCGGCGGCGAGGAAGTCAGCTGGGGCATGGGCCTGCTGTTCGACGCCATGGGCGCCATGTCCAGTGCCTACAACGCCACGCCCGAGAAGGCCTCGCGCGCCTACGACGCCAACCGCGACGGTTTCGTGCTGTCGGGCGGCGGCGGTGCCGTGGTGCTCGAAAGCCTGGAGCACGCGCAGGCGCGCGGCGCCACCATCCTGGGCGAAGTCATCGGCTTCGGTGCCACCTCGGACGGTGCCGACATGGTCGCCCCCTCGGGCGACGGCGCCATCGCCTGCATGCGCCAGGCCATCGCCACGGTGGATGGCCCCATCGACTACATCAACACCCACGGCACCTCCACGCCCGTGGGCGACGTGCCCGAACTGCGTGCCATCCGCGAGGTCTTCGGCGACGCGATTCCGCCGTTCTCGTCCACCAAGTCGCTCACCGGCCACTCGCTGGGCGCCACCGGGGTGCAGGAGGCCATCTACTGCCTGCTGATGCTGCGCCAGGGCTTTATCGCCGGCTCGGCCAACATCGAAACCCTGGAGCCCGCCGCGGAGGGCATGCCCCTGGTGCGTGAGACGCGCGATGCACCGATCCGCACCGCGCTGTCCAACAGCTTCGGCTTTGGCGGCACCAACGCCAGCCTGGTTCTGCGCCGTTGGGATAACTGATTCGAGCGTTTCCGATGGACCCGCCATCCCGCAAGGGATGGCGGGTTTTTTCATGCCACCTTGGCCGACAGGGCCTGGTGCAGCAGCCCGGGCAGCATGGCCAGCATGCGGGTGGCGGGCAGGCCTGGGGGCAGGGCACGTGCGTGGTAGCTGTACAGCGACATGGGTGGCAGCTCGTGCAGCTCCACCGCCACCATGGCCTGCGGGTCGAGCTGGGTGGCGGTGAGGAAGTCCACCACCGTCCAGCCCATGCCGCGGCGCACCAGGTCCAGCGCCAGGCGCGAGGTCTGAACCTGCAGGCCGGGCCCGGCAGGCGTGCCCAGGCGCTGGGCGATTTCGTCGATGGACTGGCGCATGGGGTCGTCGCCCACCAGGCGGATCACCGGCACCTGGGCCAGCCGGGCGGCCGGCGTCACGGCGCGTGGTGCGCGTGTCCACACCGCCTGCGCCACGGCCAGGTACATGCGGCCGCTGACCAGCAGCTCGCTGCGCACCTGGGGGTGCGGGTGCTTGTAGAAGCCCAGGCAGAAGTCCACGCTGCGCGTGAGCAGGGCCTGTGTCATCTGGTCCTGGTGGATAGTGCGCACCTCCACACCCACCTGCGGGTAGCGCAGCGCATGCTCCTGCAGCACCCGCGGCAGGAACTCGTGCGTGATCGAGGGGATGGCGGCCAGGCGCACGTCGCCCGTGTCGCTGGTGCCCAGGTTGCGCGCCGTGCGGCGCAGCGCGTCAAGCTGGCGGTGGATGCCGGTGGACTCGGCTGCCAGCACCTGGGCCTCGGGCGTGGGCGTGAGGCCGGCGGGCGTGCGCACGAACAGGCGGTAGCCCAGTTGCAGTTCGGTGTGCGCCACGGCCTTGCTCACGGCCGAGGGGGTGATGCACAGCAGGCGCGCCGCGGCGCTCATGTTGCCGGTCTGCAGCACGGCCTGGAAAACCTCGAGTTGGCGCAGGTTCATGGGTGTGAGTGAAATTCACAAGGGGTGGCTGATTATTCCCTGTGAGTGTGCGCGAGTCTCTCATACGATCCGGCACCGCCAACGAGCGGGCGAGGGCGGCCACCCGCAGGTGCGGCGGCAGCCCTCTTCAAAAACAACTGTCTGGAGATTTCTGTGATGCGCATTTCCCACCCCATGCACCGCTGGCTTGCCGGCCTGCTGCTCTCGGCCGCTTCGGCCGTGGCCATGGCCCAGGCCGCCCGCCCCCATGTCGTGGTGCTGGCCACCGGCGGCACCATTGCCGGCGCTGGCGCTTCGGCGGCCAACAGCGCGACCTATGCGGCTGCCAAGGTGCCGGTCGACAAGCTGCTGGCCGGCCTGCCGGAGCTGGCCAGCGTTGCGCGCGTCTCGGGCGAGCAGGTGTTCCAGATCGCATCCGAAAGCTTCACCAACGACCACCTGCTGCAACTGGGCAAGCGCGTCTCGGCCCTGGCCAAGCAGGCGGACGTGGACGGCATCGTGATCACCCACGGCACCGATACGCTGGAAGAAACCGCCTACTTCCTGAACCTGGTGGTGCGCACCACCAAACCCATCGTGGTCGTGGGCTCCATGCGCCCCGGCACGGCCCTGTCGGCCGATGGCGCCCTGAACCTGTACGACGCCGTGGGCGTGGCCGCCAGCAAGGATGCCGCCGGCAAGGGCGTGCTCGTCACCATGAACGACGAGATCCAGAGCGGCCGCGACGTGAGCAAGACCATCAACATCAAGACCGAGGCCTTCAAGAGCCAGTGGGGCCCGCTGGGCATGGTGGTGGAAGGCAAGAACTACTGGTTCCGCGCCCCGGTCAAGCGCCACACCAGCGCGTCCGAGTTCAACATCGACGAGATCCAGGCCCTGCCCGCGGTGGACATCGTCTACGGCTACGGCAACATGAACACCACCGGCATCGAGGCCTACGGCAAGGCCGGCGTGAAGGCCCTGGTCCACGCCGGCACCGGCAACGGCTCCGTCGCAGCCCAGGCCGTGCCTGCCCTGCAGGCGCTGCGCGCCCAGGGCGTGCAGGTGGTGCGCTCGGCCCGCGTGCCTGACGGCTTCGTGCTGCGCAACGCCGAGCAGCCCGACGACAAGTACGACTGGGTCGTGGCCCACGACCTGCGCCCGCAGAAGGCCCGCATCCTGGCCATGGTGGCCCTGACGAAGACCAACGACAGCAAGGAACTCCAGCGCATCTTCTGGGAGTACTGATTTTTTGAATTGGCGCACCACGCGTGCGCCGACCGGCTGCCCTTGCGGGCAGCCACCGGTGCGCACCGGCAGACAGACAGCTTGCGCAATCGGTTGGAAAGGCCGGGGCTCCAAAAGGGCCCCGGCCTTTGTACTTGGCGCGGTGTTTCTCACGCCCGGGAGCGGCCTGCGCGAGGCCCGCGAGCGAAGGTGTGCTGCAGCGCCGTAAAATCACCGGTTTGCGTGCGCGAGGGGTTCCCCCGCGCAACGGCCTTTTTCTCCATTCCCCCTTTAATGCCCGGCCCTGGCTCGCCAGCGCCACAGACGCCATGTTGACATTCCAGCAAATCATTTTGAAGCTGCAGTCCTACTGGGACGCGCAGGGTTGCGCCCTCTTGCAGCCCTACGACATGGAAGTGGGCGCTGGCACCTCGCACACCGCCACCTTCCTGCGCGCCATCGGCCCTGAGCCCTGGAAGGCCGCCTACGTGCAGCCCAGCCGCCGCCCCAAGGACGGCCGCTACGGCGAGAACCCCAACCGCCTGCAGCACTACTACCAGTTCCAGGTGGTCCTGAAGCCTGCACCTGCCAACATCCTGGAGCTCTACCTGGGCTCGCTCGAAGCCTTGGGCTTCGACCTCAAGAAGAACGACATCCGCTTTGTCGAGGACGACTGGGAGAACCCCACCCTGGGCGCCTGGGGCCTGGGCTGGGAAGTCTGGCTCAATGGCATGGAGGTGACGCAGTTCACCTACTTCCAGCAGGTGGGCGGCATCGACTGCAAGCCCGCCACGGGCGAGATCACCTATGGCCTGGAGCGCCTGGCCATGTACCTGCAGGGCGTGGACAACGTCTACAACCTGACCTGGACCGAAGGCGCGGACGGCTCCAAGCTGACCTACGGCGACGTCTACAAGCAAAACGAGGTGGAGCAGTCCACCTACAACTTCGAGCACAGCGACGCCGACTTTTTGTTCACCGCCTTCAACGCGCACGAAAAGCAGGCCAAGCACCTGATGGAGCAGCAGCTCGCCCTGCCGGCCTACGAGCAGGTGCTCAAGGCCGCCCACAGCTTCAACCTGCTGGATGCACGCGGCGCCATCAGCGTGACCGAGCGCGCCGCCTACATCGGCCGCATCCGCAACCTGGCCCGTGCCGTGGCGCAAAGCTACTACGAGAGCCGCGAGCGCCTGGGCTTCCCCATGGCACCCCGTGCCTGGGTCGAGCAATTGCCCAAGAAAGCCGCCGCCTGAGCCACCGCCGGAGCCCCTGACAAATGACGACAACGCAAAACCTCCTGGTCGAACTGTTCGTGGAAGAGCTGCCCCCCAAGGCGCTCAAGAAGCTGGGCGACGCCTTCGCCGGCGTGCTGGCCGAGCAGCTCAAGGCCCTGGGCCTGGCCACGCCGGCCTCCACCGTGACCGCCTTCGCCTCGCCCCGCCGCCTGGCCGCCCATGTGACCGCCGTGGCGGACAAGGCCGCCGATAAGGCCGTGCAGCAAAAGCTCATGCCTGTGACCGTGGGGCTGGATGCCAGCGGCAACGCCACGCCCGCCCTGCTCAAGAAGCTGCAGGCCCTGGGTGCGGACCTGTCCAACCCTGCCGCCGCCGTGGCAGCGCTCAAGCGCGCCCCCGATGGCAAGGCCGAGGCCCTGTTCTATGACAGCGTGGTGCCCGGCGCCACGCTCGAAGAAGGCCTGCAGAAGGCCCTGCAGGAATCCCTGGCCAAGCTGCCCATCCCCAAGGTGATGAGCTACCAGCTCGAATCCGACTGCGAATTGCCCGGCTGGACCAGCGTGAACTTCGTGCGCCCTGCGCACGGCCTGGTGGCGCTGCACGGCAGCGCCGTGGTGCCCGTGAAGGCACTGGGCCTCACGGCCGGCAACAGCACGCAGGGCCACCGCTTCGAGGCCGCCGTCTCGCCTGTAGTGCTCAAGGACGCCGACAGCTATGCCGCCACGCTGCAGAGCGACGGCGCCGTGATCGCCTCGTTCGAAGGCCGCAAGGCCGAGATCGCGCGCCAGTTGGCGGCAGCCGCCGCGAAGGTGGGCAACGGCGCCCGCCCCATCGAGGACGACGCCCTGCTCGACGAAGTGACCGCCCTGGTCGAGCGCCCCAATGTGCTGATCTGCGCCTTCGAGAAGGAATTCCTCGACGTGCCGCAGGAGTGCCTGATCCTCACGATGAAGGCCAACCAGAAGTACTTCCCGCTGCTGGACGCTGCCGGCAAGCTCACCCACCAGTTCCTGGTGGTGAGCAACATCAGCCCCGCGGATGCGAGCTTCGTGATCGGCGGCAACGAGCGCGTGGTGCGCCCGCGCCTGGCCGATGCCAAGTTCTTCTTCGACCAGGACCGCAAGAAGACCCTGGCCTCGCGCGTGGACGGCCTGGCCAAGGTGGTCTACCACAACAAGCTGGGCACCCAGGGCGAGCGTGTGGACCGCGTGCGCGCCATCGCCAAGGCCATTGCCGAGCAACTGGGCGACGCCACGCTGGTGGCGCAGGCCGACCAGGCCGCACTGCTGGCCAAGACCGACCTCGTGACCGACATGGTGGGTGAATTCCCCGAGCTGCAGGGCACCATGGGCCGCTACTACGCGCTCAACGATGGCCTGGGCGAGGTGGTGGCCGATGCCATCGAAGACCACTACAAGCCGCGCTTTGCCGGTGACACGCTGCCGCGCAACAGCGCCGGCGTGGTGGTGGCCCTGGCCGACAAGCTCGAAACCCTGGTGGGCATGTTCGGCATCGGCAACCTGCCCACGGGCGACCGCGACCCCTTCGCACTGCGCCGCCACGCCCTGGGCGTGATCCGCATGCTGGTCGAGAAGGACCTGCCGCTGGACCTGAGCGCCCTGCTGGCCGGTGCCGTGCCGGCCTTTGGCGACAAGATCACCGACGCCTCGGCCGCACTGGCCGACTTCATCTACGACCGCCTGGCTGGCAGCCTGCGTGAGCAGGGCTACAGCGCCCAGGAGGTTGATGCCGTGCTGGCCCTGCGCCCGCAGCGCCTGGCCCTGGTCGAAAAGCAGCTGGCCGCCGTGCGCGCCTTCGCTGCCCTGCCCGAGAGCCCGGCCCTTGCCGCCGCCAACAAGCGGGTGGCCAACATCCTCAAGAAGGCCGGTGAAGTGGACGCCCACGTCAACCCCGACCTGCTCAAGGAAAAGGCGGAACAGGACCTGTACGCCGCGCTGCAGCGCTTCGTGCCCGAGGCCAATGCCCAGTTCGACGCAGGCGACTACACCGCATCGCTGCAGACCCTGGCCGTGCTGCGCGCCCCGGTGGATGCCTTCTTCGACGACGTCATGGTCAATGCCGAGGAGATGGACCTGCGCCTGAACCGCCAGGGCCTTCTCAAGAGCCTGCACGATGCCATGAACCGGGTAGCCGACCTCTCCCGCCTGGCGGCATAAATATGGGGCAACCCCCTGAGGCGCTTCGCGCCTTCCCCCTTCTCTCGCATGGCTACGCAATGCGGGAAGGGGGACGCCACCAGCGCGGCAGGGCGGCCTTTGCGCGGTGGCCACTTGCCTCGGCAGTGCGTGAGCTTGGCGCGGTGAACAGGGCACAACGCCCTGCCAAGGCCGCCGGCCTTCTGCTAGGCTGATAGCCGTCACAAGGGGATTCCCATGAAACTCGCCATCCTGGACCGCGACGGCACCTTGAACCCGCTGGGCGAGGATTTCGTCACCTCGCCCGAGGAGTGGACCGCCGTGCCCGGTGCGCTCGAAGCCATCGCGCGCCTGAACCATGCCGGTTGGCATGTGGCGCTGGCCACCAACCAGCCGGGACTGGGGCGCGGGCTGTTCGACGTGGTGGCGCTCAATGCCATCCACGCCAAGATGCACAAGCAGCTGTCGGCCGTGGGCGGGCGCATCGATGCCGTGTTCTATTGCCCGCATGCTCCCGAGGAAGACTGCACCTGCCGCAAACCCGGCCCTGGCCTGCTCGAACAGATCAGCGACCGCTACGGCGTGGAACGCCACGACGTGCAGGTGGTGGGCAGCTGCCTGGCGCATCTGCAGGCGGGCGCCGCGCTGGGGGCGCAACTGCACCTGGTGTGCTCCGGCAGCGCGGCCGGCCTGGTGCCGGGGCAGCCGCTGCCGCCAGGCTACCCCCCGGGCACGCAGGTGCATGCCAGCCTGGCGGCGTTTGTCGAACGGTTGCTCCCGGCGGTACCCCTGATGGCGGTCTGACCCGCTACCCAACCTCTTTCCCACGCGGGTCTGCTGCGCCATGCCGCGGTGACCAGCGCAAGACGATCCTCACACCATGGCACTGATCCGTTCCATCATTCACCTGGTCTGGATGGCGACCACCTGCATGCCCTATGCGCTGCTCATCATGCTGGGCACGCTGTTCGGTGTGCGTGGGCTGCCGCTGTACCGCATTGCGGCCGCATGGCTGTCGCTGTGCATCAGCGGGGCGCGTGTGCTGCTGGGCATTCGCACCCGCATCACCGGCATGGAGCACCTGCCCCAGGGCGAGAACGAGGGCGCCATCCTGCTGGTCAAGCACCAGTCGACCTACGAGACCTTTCTGATGCCCACGATCATGCCGCACCCGCTGGCCTACGTGTTCAAGAAGGAACTGCTGTACGTGCCCTTTTTCGGCTGGGCCATCGGCCGCCTGGACATGATCCACATCGACCGCAGCCAGCGCGCGCAGGCCTTCAACAAGGTGGTGGAGCAGGGCAAGGCGCTGCTGGCCAAGGGCATCTGGATCATCATGTTCCCCGAGGGCACGCGCATCGAGCGCGGCCAGAAGGGCACCTACAAGACCGGCGGCACGCGCCTCGCGGTCGAGACCGGTGCCCCCGTGGTGCCGATTGCCGTGACCTCGGCCAAGGTCTGGGGGCGCAGGGCCTTCATCAAGCGCCCCGGCGTGGTGGACGTGTCCATCGGCCAGCCCATCCCCAGCGCCGGGCGCGAGCCGGAAGAGCTGATGCGCGAGGTCGAGGCATGGATCGAGGCCGAGATGCGCCGCCTGGACCCCGAGGCCTACCCCGCAACGCCTTGATGGCGTATTGACCGGACGACTTTTCCCATGATGCAGCGGCTCGTACAACTGGCGCTGGATTTCTTCACCCCGCCACCGGGTGCCGCACCCGCGCCAGCGCCCAAGGCGGCCGAGCCTGCACCTCCCGCCCAGGCCCCTGTGGCTGCAGCGCCGCCCCGGCCGGCGGGGCCGCCCGCGGTTCCCTTGCCTACGCTGCTGTCGCCCGCCGAATTCCGCCACCCCGCGGCCAAGCGTGAACTGCTGCTGGGCGAGGCGGTGGTCGCCTATGCGCTGCAGCGCGCGCGCCGGCGCACCATCGGCTTCAGCGTGGGGCCCGATGGCCTGTCGGTGCGTGCCCCCAGCTGGGTCACCCTCGGCGCCATCGACGCCGCGCTGCGCGAGAAGTCCGACTGGATCCTGCGCAAGCTCGGCGAGGCGCGCGAGCGCCAGCAGCGCATGGAGGGTGGGCGCATCATCTGGGCCGATGGCGCCGTGCTGCCCTACCTGGGCCAGCCGATCACCGTGGTGCTCGACCCTGCGCACGGCTTCAGCGGCCGTGGCGGCCAGCTCAAGACCTTGGCGGCCAAGGACGGGGCCGACGCAGTGCCTGCGCAGCGCCTGCATATCGGTCTGCCGCACAGCGCAGGGCCCGCACAGATCCGCGATGCCGTGCAGGCCTGGCTGATGCGCGATGCCAAGCGCCATTTCACCGAGCGGCTGGAGCATTTCGCGCCGCTTCTGGGCGTGCGCTGGACCAGCCTGCGCCTGTCGAGCGCGCAGACGCGCTGGGGCAGCGCCAAGGCCGACGGCTCCATCCGCCTGAACTGGCGTCTGCTGCACTACCGGCCCGCCGTCATCGACTACGTGGTGGCGCACGAGCTGGCCCACCTGCGCGTGATGGACCACAGCCCACGCTTCTGGGACACGGTGGCCACCGTCGTCCCGGACTATGCCGCTCTGCGCAACCACCTGCGCGACGAGCCGGCTCCATTGTGGGATTGAGGCGGCGCAGCGCCTGGTAGGGCGGGGCGCGGCAAAATGGCGGGAACAACCGCATCCAGGCCCACCATGATTCCCTTGCAGCTTTTCGACCCCGCCTCCAGCACCTACACCTACGTGCTGCACGACCCGGCCACCCGCCAGGCCGTCATCATCGACCCGGTGGACGAGCAACTCGACCGCGACCTGGCCACGCTGCAGTCGCTGGGCCTCACGCTGCGCTGGACGGTGGAGACGCACACCCACGCCGACCACATCACCAGCGCCGCGCGGCTGGCCGAGCACACCGGCGCCCAGATGGCGGCGCCGGCAGGCTGCGAGATCGGCACAGCGGTCGTGCAACTGCGCCATGGAGACACCCTGGCCTTTGGCGGCGAGGCCCTGGAGGCCTTGCACACGCCCGGCCACACCGCCGGCAGCATGTCCTACCGCTGGCGCAACCATGTGTTCACGGGCGACGCGTTGCTGATCAACGGCTGTGGCCGCACGGACTTCCAGTCGGGCGATGCGGCCGAGCTCTACCGCAGCATCACGGACGTGCTGTTCGCGCTGCCCGACGACACGAGCGTCTGGCCCGGCCACGACTACCAGGGCCGCAGCCACAGCAGCATAGCCGCCGAAAAAGCCGGCAATGCGCGCGTGGCGGGCCGCAGCGAGGCCGAGTTCGTCGCGCTCATGGGCGCGCTGAACCTGCCGCGCCCGCGCCGCATGGACGAGGCCGTGCCCGCCAACCAGCATTCGGGCCAGCGCCAGGACGCCGATGGCGTGGCGCTGCAGGCGCCGCGCGAGGCACAGGGCTATGCCGGCGACGTGTCGCCTGCGCTGGCCTGGCAGTGGGTGCAGGACGGTCAGGCCGTGCTGGTCGACGTGCGCAGCGATGCCGAACGCGAATGGGTGGGGCAGGTGCCCGGTGCCGTTCCCGTGGCCTGGAAGCAGTGGCCCGGCATGGCCATGAATGCGGATTTCGACGCACAGATCCGCCTGGCGGTGCCAGAAGGCGGGCGCGCCGTGCTGCTGTGCCGCAGCGGTGTGCGCTCGGTGGCGGCCGCGAAGCGCGCGACCGAGCTGGGCATCACGGCCTACAACATCCTCGAAGGCTTCGAAGGGGATGCCGATGGCCAGGCGCACCGGGGCCGCAAAGGGGGCTGGCGCTACCGTGGCCTTCCATGGCGGCAGGGCTGATCCGGCGCCAACAAAAAAGCGGGCCACGAGGCCCGCTTTTTGGCTGGGAAGCGTTGTGCGCTCAGAGCGGTGGAATGCGCAGCTTCTGTCCTGGGTAGATCTTGTCGGGGTGCGTGAGCATGGGCTTGTTGGCCTCGAAGATCTTGGGGTACTTGTTGGCGTCGCCGTAGAACTTCTTGGCGATGGCCGAGAGCGTGTCGCCGCGCACCACGTCGTGGTACTGGGCCTCGGGCTCGGGGTTGGTCACGTTCATCAGGTTCTCGACGCTGGTGACGCTGGCCACGTTGCCGCAGCACAGGGTGATCTTCTCCTTGGCCGCCTGCGTGGGGGCATCGCCCTTGACGGTGACCTTGCCCTGGCTGCCGTCGAAGGCCACCTGCAGGTTGGTCGCGCCCAGGTTCTGCGTGCCGATGTAGGTCTCGATGGCCTTGGCGGCCGTGGCGTTGAGCTCGTCCTGCGATGGTGCGGCAGCCGTGGCGGCCTGCGCGTCCTTGCCGCCGAACAGCTTTTCACCGGCTTCCTTGATGAAACTGAAAAGACCCATGTCGTATCTCCTAAGGTTGCACAAAACAGGAGAGGCCACTGTAGCGGCAAAGTGCGGCGCCTTGGTGTAAGACGGGCGCGCGACACGATTTTTCACATTGACCGCCCCTGCTGTCGCCGGGGCGACCCGCGGTGCTGCGGCCTTTGGTGGGCGCGCCCGGTGCGTTGTGCCAAAACTCGGGATAATCCGCCGCATGACTTTCTTGGCCATCGACGTCGGCAACACCCGCCTCAAGTGGGCCCTGTACGACGCCCACCGCCCCGGGGCCACGCTGCTGGCCCACGGCGCCGAATTCCTGGACCATATCGAGAAGCTGGCCGAAGGCAGCTGGGCCGACCTGCCGGTGCCGCAGCGCATGCTGGGCTGCGTGGTGGCGGGAGACGCCGCCAAGCGCCGCGTGCAGGAGCAGATGGAGCTGTGGGACGTGCCGCCGCAATGGGTGGTGTCCTCGGGCGAGGAGGCGGGGCTCATCAACGGCTACGACCACCCTTCGCGCCTGGGTTCGGACCGCTGGGTGGCCATGATCGGTGCGCGCCACCATGTGCTGGCCCAGGGGCCGGCGCGGCCGCTGGTGGTGGTGATGGTGGGCACGGCGGTCACGGTGGAATGCATCGACGCGCATGGCCGCTTCATGGGAGGGCTCATCCTGCCCGGGCACGGCATCATGCTGCGCGCGCTGGAGACCGGCACCGCCGGCCTGCACGTGCCCACGGGCGATGTGCGCATGTTCCCCACCAACACCAGCGATGCCTTGACCAGCGGCGGCACCTACGCCATTGCAGGCGCCGTGGAGCGCATGGTGCAGCATGTCATCCAGCACTGCGGCGAGGAGCCGGCCTGCATCATGACCGGCGGCGCCGGCTGGAAGATGGCGCCCAGCATGACGCGCCCTTTCGAGCTGGTGGACAACCTCATCTTCGACGGGCTGCTGGAGATCGCCTCCCGGCGCTTCGCTGGCTGATGCGGTTTTGCCTTCAACCGGCTAACGTCGTTGGGGAGTCTGGCCGTGCTACAGCACTGTCTGCGGCTCCCCGCCTAGTTGTCCGGTCGAATGCAAATCCGTAGAGGCGCTGACAGGCGTGCTGGTGGCATGGCTCCCGCACATCGGCGTCCAATTCCGCTGCGCGCGCAAGACTGAAAAGGGGGTCAGTCCTCGAGCTCGGCGCGCGCCATTTCCACGTCCAGCCGCTCCATCGCGTCGGCAGATTCGCAGGCGGCAGCCTTTTCGTAGAGCTGGGTGGCTTCCTTCATTTTCTTGTCGCCTTCGAGCATGACCAGCGCATTGGCGTACTCGACCATGGCGATGGCCGAGCCGGGGTTGAGCTTGAGCGCTTCCTGGAACAGCTTGAGGCCCGTGTCCTTCTTGGCGCCATAGGTCATGCCGCCAATCAGCGAGCCGACCTTGTCGATCACCTCGGCGTGGAAGGCACCCAATGCGATGCGTGCGTCGGCATGCTTGGGGGCCAGGGCAATGGATTTTTCCAGCGATTCCTTGACCTTGCCGCCCAGGCCCTGGGCCAGGGCCTTGGCCACGCTGATGCCCTGGCTGTAGCGGCCCAGGGCATAGGCGTGCCAGTACCAGGCATTGGCGTTGTTTGGGTCTTCGCTGGCCTGGGCTTCGGCGCGCTCGGCCACCTGGGTGAACAGGTCCAGGCGGGTCTTTTCCTTCTTTTCCAGGTAGTTGGCGTAGATCGCCGTGGCCTTGTTGGCCACGGTGATGCCGGGGCCACCGGCGGCCAGGCCCGCCGCTGTGGCTTTCTCGAAGTCGCCGCTGTGGAACAGTGCCCAGGCCTGCAGCACGGCCGCATCCTTGGGGCAGGGCTCGGCATCGCCGCTGTGCAGCCGGGCCCAGTGCTTCTTCACGCTCGTGGCATCGAAGCTGTAGTCACCCGCATGGGGAAAAGGGGTCCATTTGGCCATGGTGTGTCTCCTGTGGTTCTTGGGGTCGGGTGTAGGGGGGGCGCCTGCGTGTTCAGCCCGGAGGGATGGCGTAGGCGCCGACGATTTCCAGCAGGTGGGCGCGTTGCCCGCTCTCGAGGTAGGGCATGAGCAGATTGAGCACATGGTGGGCCCCACGCAGCAGGGCGGTCTGGGCGCTCTCGGGCTCCAGCGCGCGGCGTGGGTCGCGCACGTACTCGAAGCTCAGCCAGTAGGTCAGCACCACCACCATGCTGGTGGCGGTGGCTTCCAGTTCGCGCGTGTCGATGTGCAGTGCGTCCGAGCGGCCCATGCCATCGAGCATGGCGCGCACGGCGCGGGTCTTGTTCTTGAGGATGGCCTGGAAATGGGTTTCCAGGCGCCGGTTCTTGGACAGCAGGTCGTTGAGGTCGCGGTACAGAAAACGGTACTGCCAGATCAGCTCGAACAGCGTGTGCATGAAGAACCAGGCGTCTTCCACGTTGCGCACCCCATCGGCGGCGGCCAGCAGCTCGGTGAGCGCCTGTTCGTAGCGGTCGAACAGCGCGTTGATCAGCTCGTCCTTGGCAGGGTAGTGGTAGTACAGGTTGCCAGGGCTGATGCGCAGTTCGGCGGAGATGAGGGTGGTGGAGACGTTGGGTTCGCCGAACCGGTTGAACAGGTCCAGCGTGACTTCCAGAATGCGTTCTGCGGTGCGTCGCGGCGCTTTCTTCACCATGTGTGCAGGCCCTCTTCGCGTCGTTTGGGATCGGTCGGTGTGTATCTCTGGTGACACTCTAACCGAGCGGCGGATGCTGCATTGCATCAAATAAGGCATGCCCCCGAAGGGCCGGGGCGCATGCACCGGGCGCTGTGCGCACCAAGCAAAACGGCTGGCATGCCAAGGCATGCCAGCCGTCATCTGCCCGGGGCGGCCAGGGCCGCCCGTGTCGGTCAGGCGCTGGTCGCCGGTGCTGCAGCCTTCTTCGCCGCTGCGCGGGGCTTGGCGGCTGCCTTCTTGGCGGGAGCGGGCGTGCCCTTGGCTGCGGGCTTGGCCGCTGCCTTCTTGGCCACGGCCTTCTTGGCGGGGGCTGCGGACTTTGCTGCGGCCTTGGCGGGGGCGGCCTTGCCCTTGGAGAGGGCGTCGATGCGTGCGTTCAGGGCCTCGATGTCGCGGGCCGAGGGCACGCCGAGCTTGGACAGGGCCTTGGCCACGCGGTCTTCAAAGATGTTTTCGAGCTTGTCCCATTGGCCCTGGGCCTTGGAGCCGATGTCGCTGGCCATGGTGGTCACGCGGCTGGTGGCTTCGGAGATCTTCTCCTCGGCAACGGCCTGGGTCTTGCGCTGGATGGACAGGCCTTCCTTGACCAGGGACTCGAACACCTTGCCGCCTTCTTCCTGGGCCTTGGAGAAGGCACCCAGGCCCGCCAGCCAGATCTGCTGGGCCGAGTCCTTGACGGTGCTCGACAGCTGGGCGTTGCCACTCTTCTTGTCGGCGCTGAGTTTCTGCAGTTTCTTGACCATGGAGGCCTCCGGGGTGCGATGGATGGGTTGGGGTTGCCGGAGCCAGGGCCCCGACGCATGGACGCACTGTACGCTGCACCTGCGCCCATGTGTAGGCGCGCGCTCCTAAAACCATAGAGCGCGGTCTCTAGGACCTGCCTGCGCCGGGCCTCTCGGCCGCCGCGGGTTTGTGCTGAATCCGCGGCCTGGGCGCATGCGCAAGAATGACCAGATCTGAGAGGAGTCTTTTCATGCAGTATTTCGTGACGGGTGCGACGGGTTTCATCGGCAAGCGGCTGGTCAAGAAGCTGCTCGAACGCAAGGGTGCCGTGGTGCACTTCCTGATCCGGCAGGAAAGCGCCGACAAGGTGGCCGACCTGCGCAGCTACTGGGGCGTATCGGCCGCGCGCGCGCTGCCGGTGTTCGGCGACCTCACCGCGAAAAAGCTCGGCGTGGCCACCGAGGACGTGAAGAAGCTCAAGGGCCAGATCGACCACTTCTACCACCTGGCCGCGGTCTACGACCTGGGCGCCGACGAAGAGACCCAGGTGGCCGTGAACATCGAGGGCACGCGCAACACCGTGGACCTGGCCAAGGCCATCGATGCCGGCCACTTCCACCATGTCTCGTCCATCGCCGCCGCCGGGCTGTACGAAGGCGTGTTCCGCGAGGACATGTTCGAGGAGGCCGAAGGCCTGGACCACCCGTACTTCCAGACCAAGCACGAGAGCGAGAAGATCGTGCGCCAGGACTGCAAGGTGCCCTGGACCGTGTACCGCCCCGCCATGGTGGTGGGCGACAGCACGACCGGCGAGATGGACAAGATCGACGGCCCCTACTACTTCTTCAAGCTGATCCAGCGTCTGCGCCAGCTGCTGCCGCCCTGGATGCCCACCGTGGGCCTGGAGGGCGGGCGCGTGAACATCGTGCCCGTGGACTTCGTGGTCAACGCGCTCAATGTCATCAGCCACCAGAAGGACATCGGCAAGAAGTGCTACCACCTGGTGGACCCGGTGGGCTACCGTGTGGGCGATGTGCTCGACATCTTCAGCCGCGCCGCGCACGCGCCGCGCATGAACCTGTTCATCAACGCCGCGCTGCTGGGCTTCATCCCCAAGGGCATCAAGAAGAGCCTGATGGCCATGGCGCCCGTGCGCCGCGTGCGCAATGCCGTCTTGAAGGACCTGGGCCTGCCCGAGGACATGCTGACCTTTGTGAACTACCCCACGCGCTTCGATTGTCGCGAGACCCTGGCGGCGCTCAAGGGATCGGGCGTGACCTGCCCCAACCTCAAGGACTACGCGTGGCGCCTGTGGGATTACTGGGAGCGCAACCTCGACCCCGAGCTGTTCATCGACCGCAGCCTCAAGGGCACGGTGGCCGGCAAGGTGGTGCTGGTCACGGGCGGGTCTTCCGGCATCGGCCTGGCGGCCGCGCACAAGTTCGCCGAGGCGGGTGCCACCACCATCATCTGCGGGCGTGACCAGGACAAGCTCGACGAGGCCTGCGCCGAGGCACGTGCCAAGGGGTACGCCTTCATCGCCTATGCGGCCGACATCGCCGACATGGCCGACTGCGACCGTTTCGTGCAGTTGCTGGTCGACAAGCACGGCGGGGTGGATTTCCTGATCAACAACGCGGGCCGCTCCATCCGCCGCGCCATTGAGTCGAGCTACGACCGCTTCCACGATTACGAGCGCACCATGCAGCTCAATTACTTCGGCTGCCTGCGCGTGACCATGGGTTTCCTACCCGGCATGGTGGCCAAGCGCAAGGGCCATGTGGTGAACATCAGCTCCATCGGCGTGCTGACCAATGCGCCGCGCTTTTCGGCCTACGTGGCGAGCAAGGCGGCGCTCGACGCGTGGACGCGCTGCGCTTCGAGCGAGTTCGCCGACCAGGGCATCACCTTCACCACCATCAACATGCCGCTGGTGCGCACGCCCATGATCGCGCCCACCAAGATCTACAACAACGTGCCCACGCTGAGCCCCGAGGAGGCGGCCGACATGATCGCCCAGGCCTGCATCTTCAAGCCCGTGCGCATCGCCACGCGCCTGGGCATCACCGGCCAGTTGCTGCATGCCCTGGTGCCGCGCGTGGCCCAGATCACCATGAACACCAGCTTCCGCATGTTCCCGGACTCCACCGCGGCCAAGGGTGGGGGCAAGGACGCCAAGCCCCAGCTCTCCGCCGAAGCGGTGGCGCTGCAGCAGATGATGCGCGGCATCCATTTCTGATGGCCTTTCAATCCGCCCCGGCAGGCCCGTGTTGAACTCTGTTACCGGGTAACCGGGCGGGGTGGGATAATCGCGGGTTCTGCCGAGCAGGCATTTCACACAGCCCACCCTATGATTCTGGTTACCGGCGGCGCGGGTTTCATCGGCGCCAACTTCGTTCTTGACTGGCTTGCTGCCTCCAGCGAGCCCGTCGTCAACCTCGACAAGCTCACCTACGCAGGCAACCTGCACAACCTGGACGGGATAAAGGGCGACGCGCGCCACACCTTCGTGCAGGGCGACATCGGCGACACGGCCCTGCTGGCCCGCCTGCTGGCCGAGCACAAGCCGCGTGCCGTGGTCAATTTCGCGGCCGAGTCGCATGTGGACCGCTCCATCCACGGGCCTGAGGACTTCATCCAGACCAACATCGTCGGCTCGTTCCGCCTGCTGGAGGCCGTGCGTGCCTACTGGAGCGCACTGCCTGAAGGCGAACGTGCGGCCTTCCGGTTCCTGCATGTGTCCACCGACGAGGTGTACGGTTCGCTCGCCCCGACCGACCCGGCCTTCGCCGAGACGCGTGGCTTCGAGCCCAACAGCCCCTACAGCGCCAGCAAGGCCGCCAGCGACCACCTGGTGCGCGCCTGGCACCATACCTACGGCCTGCCGGTGCTCACCACCAATTGCAGCAACAACTACGGGCCCTACCACTTCCCCGAGAAGCTGATTCCGCTGATGATCGTCAATGCGCTGGCCGGCAAGCACCTGCCGGTGTACGGCGATGGCATGCAGGTGCGCGACTGGCTGTACGTGAAGGACCACTGCAGCGCCATCCGCCGCGTGCTGGAAGCGGGCGCCCCCGGCGAGACCTACAACGTGGGCGGCTGGAACGAGAAGCCCAACATCGAGATCGTGAACATGGTGTGCGGCCTGCTCGACGAGCTGCGCCCGCGCGCCGACGGCCAGAGCTACCGCACCCAGATCACCTATGTGAAGGACCGCCCGGGCCACGACCGCCGCTATGCCATCGATGCGCGCAAGATCGAGCGCGAGCTGGGCTGGAAGCCCGCCGAGACCTTCGACACCGGCATCCGCAAGACCGTGCAGTGGTACCTGGAGCATGCCGACTGGGTGGCCAGCGTGCAGACGGGCGCCTACCGCGACTGGGTGCAGACCCAGTACGCGCAGGAGCCTGCAGCCGTTGCGGACGCCAGCGCATGAACATCCTGCTCTTCGGAAAAGGCGGCCAGGTCGGCTGGGAGCTGCAGCGCAGCCTGTCCGTGCTGGGCACGGTCACAGCGCTGGATTTCGACAGCACCGATCACTGCGGTGACTTCTCCAACCCTGCTGGCGTGGCCGAGACGGTGCGCGCCCTGCGCCCGGACGTCATCGTCAACGCCGCGGCCCACACGGCGGTGGACAAGGCCGAGAGCGAAGCCGATTTCGCCCGCACGCTGAATGCCACCACGCCCGGCGCCATTGCACAGGAGGCTGCGAAACTCGGGGCCTGGCTGGTGCACTACAGCACCGACTATGTCTTCGACGGCAGCGGCAGCCGTCCCTGGGTGGAGACCGACGCGCCCGCACCCTTGAGCGTGTACGGCCGCACCAAGCTCGAAGGCGAGCAACTGATTGCCCAATCGGGTGCGAAGCACCTGATCCTGCGCACCAGCTGGGTCTATGCAGCACGCGGCGGCAACTTCGCCAAGACCATGCTGCGCCTGGCGCAGGAGCGCGAGCGCCTGACCGTGATCGACGACCAGTGGGGCGCACCGACCGGCGCCGACCTGTTGGCCGACGTGACGGCCCATGCCATCCGCCACCTGCAAAAACACCCCGAGGACGCTGGCCTGTACCACCTGGTGGCCGCTGGCGAAACCAACTGGAACGAATACGCGAAGTTCGTGCTGGCCACGGCTGCGAAGCACCCGGTGGGTGAAAAGATCGTCGCCAAGGAAGTCGCCCCGGTGCCGACCAGCGCCTTCCCGACCCCGGCCGTGCGCCCGCACAACTCGCGCCTGGACACGTCCAAACTGCGCAGCACCTTCGGCCTGACCCTGCCCCACTGGCAGGCGGGCGTGGCGCGCATGCTCACCGAGATTCTCTGAGAAATACCATCCCCATGACGACGGCACGCAAAGGCATCATCCTCGCCGGAGGCTCCGGAACCCGGCTGCACCCGGCCACCCTGGCCATCAGCAAGCAACTGCTGCCGGTGTACGACAAGCCCATGATCTACTACCCGCTGAGCACGCTGATGCTCGCGGGCATCCGCGACATCCTGGTCATCAGCACCCCGCAGGACACGCCGCGCTTCGAGCAGTTGCTGGGCGATGGCAGCCAGTGGGGCATCAACCTGCAGTACGCGGTGCAGCCCAGCCCGGACGGCCTGGCACAGGCCTTTGTGATTGGCGAGTCCTTCCTGGCCGGTGCGCCGAGCGCCCTGGTGCTCGGTGACAACATCTTCCACGGCCACGACTTCCACGAACTGCTGGGCAGTGCCGCCGATCGCAGCGATGGTGCCACCGTTTTCGCCTACCACGTGCACGATCCCGAGCGCTATGGCGTGGCCGAGTTCGATGCGAATGGCAAGGTGCTCTCGCTCGAAGAAAAGCCCAAGGTCCCCAAGTCCAGCTATGCGGTCACGGGCCTGTACTTCTACGACCACCAGGTGGTGGAGCTGGCCAAGGGCCTCAAGCCTTCGGCGCGCGGTGAGTACGAGATCACCGACCTGAACCGCCTGTACCTGGAGCGTGGCCAGTTGAACGTGGAGATCATGGGCCGGGGCTATGCATGGCTGGACACCGGCACGCACGAGAGCCTGCTCGAAGCCGGCCAGTTCATCGCCACGCTGGAGCACCGGCAGGGCCTGAAGATTGCGTGCCCCGAAGAGATCGCCTGGCGCAGCCAGTGGATCGACAGCGCCCAGCTGGAGCGTCTGGCCCAGCCGCTCACCAAGAACGGCTACGGCCAGTATCTGATGCGCGTGCTCAAAGAAAAGATCTACTGATTTCCCTGACATCCATTCCATGCAAGCAACCCGACTGGACATTCCCGATGTCGTGCTGATCGAACCCAAGGTGTTCGGCGATGCACGCGGCTTCTTCTATGAGAGCTTCAACCAGCGTGCCTTCAACGAGGCCACTGGTACGAACCACGAATTCGTGCAGGACAACCACAGCCGCAGCGCCAAGGGTGTGCTGCGCGGCCTGCACTACCAGGTCCAGCAGCCCCAGGGCAAGCTGGTGCGCGTGGTGCGCGGAGCCGTGTTCGACGTGGCGGTGGACATCCGCAAGGCCTCGCCGACCTTCGGCCAGTGGGTGGGTGTGGAGCTGAGCGAAGACAACCACCGCCAGCTGTGGGTGCCGCCGGGCTTTGCGCACGGTTTCCTGGTGCTCAGCGAGACGGCGGAGTTCCTGTACAAAACCACCGACTACTACGCGCCGGCGCACGAGCGCTGCATCATCTGGAACGATCCGACCATCGGCATCGCGTGGCCCGACATCGGCGCCAATCCCTTGCTGTCGGCCAAGGACCAGCAGGGCCTGACCCTGGAGAACGCGGAAGTCTTTGCTGCTGCCGCCGTCCGCTGACGGCGGCCCGTGGCGCACCTGAAAAGTCCGGCATGACCCTGCATGTGCTCCTGTGCAGCCACAACGGGGCACGCTTCATCGCCGAGCAGATCGCCTCCATGCGCGCCCAGTCCCGGGCCGTGGATGTGATCCATGTCTTCGACCATGCCTCGGACGATGGCACCCGGGCCGTGCTGGAGCAGTTGGCGTCCCAGCCGGGCGTTCCGATCGAGCTGCACTGGATCGGCGATGCCCCCGGCCCCGCCATGTCTTTCTTTCGGGCCATGGGCCAGCTGGCATCCCGGGTCGAGGCGGCAGACAGTGTCTTTCTGGCCGACCAGGACGATGTCTGGCTGCCCGGCAAGGTGGCCGCCATGCTGGAGGCTGCCGCCCACAGGTCCCGGCCCTGGGCGCTGTTCCATGACGTGCAAGTGGTCGATGAGGCGCTCGCACCCTTGCAGCCCAGCTTCTACACCGGCAACCCCTACGCCGTGCCGCGCGACCTCGATCCCCGGCGCCTGCTGCTGACCAACCCGGTGATCGGGCACACGCTGCTGCTCTCGGGTGATCTGCTCGGGCACATCGCCCGGCTGCCCGAGCAGGCTGCCTATGTGATGCACGACTGGGCCGTGGCCCTGGTGGCGCAGCGCATGCAGTGCCTGGCCTATGTGCCGCACAGCCTGTCGTTGTATCGCCAGCATGGTTCCAACCTGCTGGGCGCCTCGCGCCAGCGTGGGCTGGGCGAACAGCTGCAGCGTGGCATGCAACTGGCCGGGCGTGTGCTGGGCCAGGCCATGGCCTGGGCGCGGGCCCACTCGGCCGGTGTGCTGCCCGTCGCCTCGCCGAAGGCGGGCTCGCCGCCATGGCTGTCGACGCCCTGGGCTGGGCGCAGCCACCAGCGGGTTGCGCTGCAGCTCGCATGGCATGCGCTGGTGTCGGGCCCCACGTGGCGGCGGCGCTCCCTCGCACTCTTTCTGGCACTGCAGGTGCTGCGCAGGCCCGCACCATGACGCGATCGCCCTCCGCCTCCAGTCCGCTGCGCATGGCGATTGTCGGGACCGATGGACTGCCTGCACGCTACGGCGGCTTCGAGACCTGCGTGGAGCAACTGGCCCCGCGGCTGGCGGCCAGGGGGCATGCCGTGCAGGTGTTCGGGTCATCGGTCGGGCGCCCCACCCGTGCTGCCGATGGCATGGGCCTGCGCCACCGTTACCTGCCGCTGCGTGCCAATGGCCTGTGGTCCGTGCCGTACGACCTGCTCAATTTTTTGCTGTGCTGGCGCGGGGTGGATGCCATGCTGGTGATGGGCGTGTCGGGTGGCGCCTTCCTGCCCCTGCTGCGCCTTGTGGCGGGGGCGCGGCGCATCATCGTGAACGTCGACGGGCTGGAGACCCGGCGCGACAAATGGACCGGCTTCAAGCGCTGGTTCCTCGCGCGCAGCGAGGCCCTGGCCGTGCGCCATGCCCATGTGGTGGTGAGCGACAACCAGGGCATTGCCGACATGGTGCTGGCCCGGTACGGCCGCGCCAGCGCCGTCATCGCCTATGGCTGCGACCATGTGCTGCAACTGCCCGCGGGCCAGGTGCAGGCGCTGCTCCAGGAACGCTTTGGCCTGGCACCGGGCGCTTACCTGCTCACAGTGGCGCGCATCGAGCCCGAGAACCACATCGCCGAGATGCTCGAAGCCTTTCTGGCATCGCCACTGCCCCTTTACGTGCTGGTGGGCAATTTCAGCGCCACGCCGCTCGGGCGCGCCTTGCGCGCGCGCTACCAGGACGAGCCGCGTGTGCGCTTCATCGATTCCCTGTTCGACCCCGAGGCACTGGCCGCCTTGCGCGCGGGCTGCCATGTCTATCTGCATGGGCACAGCGTGGGGGGGACCAACCCTTCCCTGGTCGAGATGCTGCCCTACCAGCGGCCGCTGCTGGCCTTTGATTGCAGCTTCAACCGCCACACACTGGGCAACGAGGGGGGCTACTTTGCCGATGTACCTGCGCTGACCCGGCAACTGCAGAGCCCGCAGGCGCAGGCCTGGGTGCCGGGGGCGTCGCTCACAGAGCGCTACCGCTGGGCGGCGATCGCCGACGCCTATGAGACGCTGTGCCGCGGGGAGGGCCGCCTGAGCGCGCCATCGGCGGCGGAGGGCATCCCATGACGCTGCGCGTCCTGGCCTGCGTGGTGGCCTACCATCCTGATGTGCCCCGCCTGTCGGCCCTGATCGCCCGCCTGCAACCGGAGGTGGCCGATGTGCTGGTCATCGACAACGGCCAGTCCATCGATCCACAGGCGGCGCCCTGGTCGGGCATGGCCGCGGTGCAGTGGCACCGGGCGCCAGGCAACCAGGGGGTCGGGGTGGCGCTCAACCTGGCGCGCCAGCGCGCGCTGGAAGGGGCCTATGACTTTTTGCTGAGTTTCGACCAGGACTCCCTGCCCCCGCCCGGCTATATGGCGGGCCTGCTGGAGGTCTGGTCGCGTGCCGGCGAGGCCGCCAGCGGTTGGGCGGCACTCGGGCCTGCCGTGCGGGACGAGGCCTCTGGCCGGGCACTGCCTGTGCAGAGCGTCGAGGCGCACCTGCGCCCGGTGGGGCCCGGGCCGCAGGCGGTGGCGGTGGACCATGTGATTACGTCCGGCTGCCTGTACCCGGTGGCGGCCCTGTCTGCCGTGGGGCCATTCCGGGGCGGTTGGTTCATGGACATGGTCGATACCGAGTGGTGTTGGCGGGCCTGCCACCGGGGGTGGCGCGTCATGCAGACCGAGGCCGTGGTGCTGCAGCACACCATTGGCCAGGCCGGGGTGACGGTGCTGGGGCGCAGGGTGTTGGCGCATCCGCCCCAGCGCATCTATTTCCAGGTCCGCAACACGCTGTGGCTGCTGCGGTCGCGGGAGGTGCCCCGGGGCTGGCGCCGCAAGCTGCTGGCTCCGTTGGCACGCAAGCTGGTGCTGCAGCCGCTGCTGTCCGACCAGCGGTGGGGGCGTGTGCTGGCCGCCGTCCGGGGCGGGTTGCATGGGCTGCTGCGCAGCCCCGGCCACTAAGGTCCTGGTGCAAAAAAGATGCGTGCCGGGTGTGACCGGTGCTACAGCAATGCGCAATATTCTGGATCCAGGTGGGATGGGTGGTGCAACAATCCGTTGCCACTGCCCGGGTAAACGCACGATCTTGGCTGCATACGACAGAATATAGAATTGCAGACCCTCTGAAGACCGCTGCGGCGGGCTTCAGGCGAACAATCCCACAGACCTGGTCTCTGCCCTGGCATCCACCGCGGTCCTTTGCATTGGCGACGAGCCGGCCTTCTTTGACGAGGGCATGGCACCGCCAGCAAGGGCCTGGCCTTTGCCGTGCCTGCACCTTTTTTGCGGATGCACGCCGGTTTCCATGCGCCACAGACCGTCCCACGTTCATTTCCTGATCTGAATGCACAACATGCACCCTAGCGAGGCTGAGATCATTCCCTACCACGCCTCACCCGTGCCTCCCGCTCCCGGAGGCGTGCTCGTACTGGCGCCCCATCCCGACGACGAGGTCTTTGGATGCGGCGGCACCATTGCAGGGCATGTGCAGGCGGGTCACCCCGTGCACGTCGTGCTGCTGACAGCCGGCGGGCATGGCGAAGAAGACGCCGGCCAGGGGTATGCAGCGACCCGCCTGTCCGAAAGTGCCAACGCCGCCCGTGTGCTGGGGCTGCCGCCACCCCAGTGCTGGGGCCTGCCGGACCGCGAAATCACCTACGGCGAAGCCCTGGTGCACCGCATCATCCAGGCGATCAGCGAGACCGGTGCCGATGTGGTGTATGCCCCATCTCCCTGGGAGCTGCACCCGGACCACCGTGCCACGGCGCTGTGTGCGCTGGAGGCAGTGCGCCGCCTGGAGGGCGTCAGCCTGCACCTGTACGAGGTGAGTGCTCCCCTGCGCCCCAATCGCCTGCTGGACATCACTCCGGTGTGGGCACTCAAGCAACGGGCCATGCAGGTGTTTGCCAGCCAGGAGAAGAAGCTGCCCTATGCGAGCTTCATCTCCGCGCTCAACCGCTTTCGCGCGCTGACCCTGTTCCCTGCCGCGGAATATGCAGAAGCCTTCGAAAGCTATACCTCGGCCGAATTGCGTGCGGGCGGCCCGTTGCTGATCGAAGGCGAGAAGCAGCGCCTGCTGGGCCGCGGCGTGGCGGTGCTCCCGCAGGACATGCCGCTGGTGTCGGTCATCATCCGCACCATGGGCCGTCCTACGCTGGCCAAGGCGCTGGGGTCCGTGGCGCTTCAGACCTACCCGCACCTGGACATCGTGCTGGTGGATGCGGCAGGCGATGGCCTGCCGGGCTCGCAATGGGCGGGTGGCCCCGTGCCCGTGAGCCTGGTCTCGCAGGGCAAGAAGCTCAACCGCGCGCTGGCGGCCAATGCCGGCATGGCGGCGGCGAAGGGCGAATACCTGATTTTCCTGGACGACGACGACTGGTTCTACCCGGACCATATCGCCAAGCTGGTGCTGGCCGTGCGCCAGAGCAGCACGGTCCGGGCCGTGCACACCGCGGTGGAGTGCGTCGACGCCCAGAGCGAGCCGGTGGGCGAGATCTTCCAGTTCCCCTATGCCTCGGGTGAGCTGCGCTACGGCAACTTCATGCCCATCCATTCCGTGTTGTTCCACCGCGGCCTGGTGGGGGCTGGCGGTGCCGCCTTCGACGAGCGCTTCGATCTGTACGAGGACTGGGACTTCTGGCTGCAGGTGGAAAGCCGCACGCCGTTCCAGTTCGTGCCTGGTGTCTCGGCGGCCTACCGCATCCACGCTGGCGCGGGCGAGGGTGTGCAGGCCGACCGGCAGCGCGCGGCCGATGCCACGGCCCAGCTCTATGCCAAGTGGCAGGTGCTGCAGTCGAAGCAGACCTTCGAAGAGCTCGTGACGCGCTCCCTGTCGCGGCGCAGCGTGCTTTCCCAGCTGGCGGAGCGCAACAAGGACGTGCAGCGGCTGTCGCAGGACCTGGTGGACCAGCAGCAGCGTGCCCTGGCGGCCCAGCAGGCTGCCGACAAGGCGCGCCAGGATGCACACCACCTGGGTGAGGCGCACGAACTGGCCTGCGCTGCGCGCGACGTGGTCCAGCAGGAGCGCGATGCCACCATCGTGGAACTCCACGCCGTGGTGCGCGAGCGGGACCTGGCCAACCAGCACGGCGCGAACGTGCTGACCCTGTACACCGATGCGCAGGCGCACATCGGCTCCCTGGAAACCTCGGCGGCGGCCCTGGGGGCGGAAATCGCCCTGGCGCGCAACCATGCGCACAACCTGCAGACCATGCTGGACGCCACGCAGCACCAGCTGCGGCTGGTGACGGGATCGCGGTCCTGGAAGATCACCCGGCCATTGCGCCTGGTGGTCCGGCTACCGCGGTATGCCAGAAGTGTCGTGGCGGCCTACTCGGTGGCGCGCGGCCGGGGTGTGGGCCTGTCGCACCTGGTCAAGCGCACCGTCTCGGTGTTGCGCACCCAGGGGGTGCAGGGGGTGCGCCAGCGCCTGCGGCGCATGCTGCATGGCTCCGGGCACGAGCTGGAAGCCCTGGATACCGGCGCGCCCGCCATGGATGACGTGGGCGGGGCCGCACCACGCGGCTACGCCGAATGGGTGGCGAAATACGACACCATGGACCCGGTCAAGCTGTCGCGCCTGGTGGCCGAGGCGGCCGAGCTGCCGCGCAAGGCGCTGGTCTCCATCATCATGCCGGTCTACAACCCCGATCCGCAGGACGTGGGCCGGGCCATCGCCTCGGTGAAGAACCAAGTCTATCCGCATTGGGAGCTGTGCATCTGCGACGATGCCTCGACCAAGGCCGGCACGCGTGCCCTGCTGGAGGCCGCGGCCGCCGAGGAACCCCGCATCCGCCTGGCCTTCCACGAAAAGAACCAGCACATCTCGGCGGCGACGAACACGGCCATCGCCCTGGCCAAGGGCCAGTACATCGCCCTGCTGGACCACGACGACGAACTCACCCCCCATGCCTTGCTGCGCGCCATGCAGGCCTTCGCGCGCAATCCGCAGGGCAAGGTGCTGTACTCCGACGAGGACAAGATCGACCAGGCTGGCCGGCGCTTCGACCCCTACTTCAAGCCCGACTTCAACCTGGGCCTGCTGCGCTCGCACAACTACATGTGCCACTTCGCGGTCTACGATGCCGAATTCATGCGCCAGTTGGGCGGTCCGCGCGTGGGCTTCGAGGGCGCGCAGGACTACGACCTGGCGCTGCGCGCCATCGACAGCGTGGACGCGGCCGCCGTGCTCCACGTGCCGCAGATCCTCTACCACTGGCGCACGGCCACCGGCAGCACCGCTTCGGGCCATGGCAACAAGAGCTATGCCTTCGAGGCCGGCCGGCGTGCCCTGCAGGAGCACCTGCAGCGCCGTGGCCTGCAGGGGGAGGTGCTGGAGGCGCCCGAGGCTTCGGGCATGTACCGCGTGCGCTGGGGCATCCCAGCCAACCCGCCGCTGGTGAGCATCGTGATCCCCACGCGCAACGGCGAGAAGATCCTGCGCCAGTGCCTGGACAGCCTGGTCCAGACCCGCTACCCCAATTACGAGATCATCGTGATGGACAACGGCAGCGACGAGCCGGCCTCGCTGCAGCTGCTGGCCGAGCGCACGGCCTCGGGCCAGATCCGCGTGCTGCGCGACGATGGTCCGTTCAACTTCTCGGCCATCAACAACCGCGCGGTGCACGAGGCCACGCGTGGCGAGTTCGTGCTGCTCATGAACAACGACATCGAGGCCACCCACCCCGAGTGGCTCGACGAAATGGTGGGCCCGGCCCTGGAGCCGGGCGTGGGCTGCGTCGGTGCCCGGCTGTGGTACCCCGATGGCCGCATCCAGCATGCCGGCGTGGTGCTGGTCTGCGGTGTGGCGGGCCATGCGCACAAGCTGCTGGCGCGCGGCCAGCACGGCTACATGGGCCGTGCCGTGCTGGCGCAGGATTTCGTGGCGGTGACCGCCGCCTGCCTGCTGCTGCGCAAGTCGATCTACGAAGAGGTCAATGGGCTGGACGAGACCCTGGCGGTGGCCTTCAACGATGTGGACTTCTGCCTGCGCGTGCGCGAGGCCGGCTACCGCAACCATTGGACGCCCTATGCCGAGCTGATCCACCACGAGTCCGTCTCGCGTGGCTATGAGGACACGCCGGAGAAGCAAAAGCGTTTCAACTCGGAAGTGAAGATCCTGCAGACCCGTTGGCCCGCCTTGCTGGCCAACGACCCTTGCTACAACCCCAACCTGACCATTGACGCCGAAGATTTCTCGCTCGCCTGGCCGCCCCGGGTTTCTTGAGGCGCCGCCCCACGCCGTCCCTGCTCCATGACCACTTCCTTCTATCCTTCGTATGAGCCGACTTGACTCTCTTTTGCCGCTGCTGGCCTGTCCACGCTGCGGCGGCAGGCTGAACCAGCACCCGAGCCAGGTGGTGTGCGGCGGCTGCGGCATGGGCTACCCGCTGCGCAATGGGGTGCCGGTGCTGCTGCCGGAAACCATCGAGGAAGCTGGGACGGGCGAGGCCTCGGTGGACGACCCGGTGTCGCGCCATCCCTACAGCCAGGAGTCGCTCAAGATCATCGAGGACCACAAGAACGGGTGGGTGCTGGACCTGGGCGCGGGGGGCAAACTGCAGCGCTGGGACAACGTGGTGCAGATCGACATCTTCCGCTACCCGATGACCGACGTGGTGGGCTCGGCCGACCGGTTGCCCTTCCGTGACAACAGCTTCAGTGCGGTGATCAGCCAGGCGGTGTTCGAGCACCTGCAGTATCCGCAGGCCGCGGTCGAGGAAATCCGGCGGGTGCTCAAGCCGGGCGGGGTGGTCAAGATCGACACGGCCTTCCTGCAGCCTGAGCATGGCTATCCCCACCATTTCTACAACGCCACCGAAACCGGCCTGCGCGAGTGGTTCCGCGAGTTCGACCTGCGCTGGAGCGGGGTGGAGCCCCACCAGCATCCGCAATGGTCGCTGAGCTGGTTCATGGGCGTGTACCTGGACCGCCTGCCCGCCGAGGCGGCGGCGCTGCTGCGTGCCGTTCCATTGGGCGACATCGTCGATGCCCTGCAGCGGGCGGGCACGGGCGCTGCCCTGCTGCAGGATGCCGCCATCATGGATGCGCTGGGCGCGCTGCCTGAGCACCACCTGCGTACGCTGGCTGCGGGGGTCTCCATCCGCGCGGTCAATCCCCCCAAGACCTTGTCTTCGGCACCGATGCCGTCCCTGGAGGGCGCCTCCCCCGTCGTGGCCACGGACCTGGACCGCAAGCTCGCAGCGGCACGCATGGATCTGGAGCATCTGCGCTCCGAGCTGACCACCGTACGCGAGAGCCAACTGCTCGCCAACGACCAGGCGCGCTACATGGCGCAGTACTACCGGCTCATCGCCGATGCGGGCGAAGAGGCGCCCCTCGGGGCGGGGCGGCGGGCGCATGCGCTGTTCCACGCCAAGAACATGGTCCGCGCCGTGATGCCGCCGGGCATGTGGCGCTTCCTGAGGGCTGGCTGGCGGTCACTGTCCGGCACAGGTGCGGGGCAGGCCCCGCAGCCAGATCATCCCCAGGCGGCGGTGCCATTCGTTTCGGTCGTGCTGCAGCCATTCGATGTGGCGTTGCTCACCACCACCTTCTTCTCCCTGGTGCGGCAGACCTACACGGGCTGGGAGCTGCTGCTGCTGGGGCATCCCGACCAGTCCCCCGCGGTGCGCAGAGCCATGGAAGATTTCGCACGGCTGGACTCTCGGCTGACCATCGTGCCCCGCACGGACCTCGATGGCGCTTACCCCTGGCGCGGGCAATACCGCCTGGCGCTGCAGGAGGGCACCACGCTCTCCTTCAATGCCTTGCAGGAGATGTTCACCCTGGCCAAGATGCGACCCGACACTGGAGCCATCATGGCAGACTACGATGCCATTTTGGGGCGGGATGATGTCATGCCGCCCATACGCTGCCTGAGCGCTCCGGTGCCGCAGACGAACAGTTCGTTCGCGAGCACGGCCTCATTTGTTCTGCTGCAGGCCGAGGCATTGCGCCGAAGTGGTGCGGGAGGCACCATTGATGTGAACTATCAGCAGGTCGCCCACATCCCATTGGTTCTCTTTCACACATTGCAAGAGCCGTCACCCCGTGCGGGTCACCCTCGGTGATTCGTTGAAGATCCACACTATCTCTCTAGACCCATGAAGAATATTGCACGAAAGATCACGCTTGCCACCGCCATGGTCGCGGTGGTGCCCTGGCTTGCAGGCTGCGCCACCCAGCAGCCCGCCGCCGCTGCGGGGACCGCCCAGGCGGCCGCGGCGTCCAAGCCCTTGGGCATCGTCTTCGAGTCGGCGGCGCTGGAGCCAAAGTTGGCACAGTTTGGCGTGCTTACCAATTTCAAGCGTTACTGGCAAGCCCATGCGGACCGAAATTGGGCTCTGCGCTACGAGCTGGAGAGCGGGATCGACTCCAGCCGTACGGATGCCAAGTTCTACGCGGAATACCATGTGAAAGCCTGGACCTTGAAATCCTTCAAGGTGCACGATGTAGTGCAGGATGGCAAGCATGTCATCGTGGACGTTGAACGGGTCCTGAGCGATCCGACCGGAAAGAAGGCCGACTCCACGGTCCGTGATTCGGACATCTGGCTGGAGGTGGATGGGCAGTGGAGGCATGTCAACCTCGATCCTGTCCTGAAGTCGCGCTGATGGGCGGAGTTGGCGGCAGCGGTCGGGCCGTGCGGCAACGCTCGCCAGGGACATCTTCGGGTGGGAGCCATCCCGCTGTGCCGCGAGGGGGCAGGCCGCAGGCTTGCCGTGTCTGCCTGGGAAAAGGACAATGGGCGCTTGTTGCAGAGGTGCAACATCCATCGCCCTAGTTGTGACACCAAACACATTTTATCTGCGCCCCCCTGCGCAAACCGGGGGGCGATTGTGTAGGATGCGAATCAACAGTCCATAGAGTCCGCTTGTCTAGATTGTGTACGCGGGGCGGATTGTTGAAGTATCTGGTGTAAACTTGTAAAGCTATGAGTGTGGGCTTGCTCAGGTGCTTTTTTTAATTTTTATGGAGAAATCTGTGATGAAGAAGAAACTTCTTGCTGTAGCAATGGGCGCCATGCTCGCTGCTGGTGCTGCAAATGCTGTGACCGTGAATCACGCCGGCTTGGGCGATTTGCTGGTTGCTCCCTCCTATTTCATCGGTGGGGGATGGCAAAGTGAGTTGAAGGTTATCAACACGAGCCTGACGCAATCCGTGGTGGCCAAGGTCGTGATCCACGACAACGAGCGCTCTGAAGAACGTCTTGACTTCTTGATCTACCTGTCGCCTGGTGACGTGTGGGTCGGTACCCTGGCCAGCCAAGCTGCCGGTGCCAATGGCCAAACGACCCGCTCGGTCGTGACGTCTGCTGACGATTCGATCCTGCTGCCTAACTCCAACAACTTCGCTTCCGCTGCTACCCCAGCAGTGATCGTGAGCGGTGCTGGCGAAGGCCGTTCGCCTCTGACCAACATTGGTTACATCACGATCATCGAATCGCAAGCATTCGACATCGCTCCTAACGCTCCTGGCGTGTCCAAGGCTGCCATCAAGGCTGCGTTCGACGCTGCTCCAGCAGTGGTTGCTGACACCAACACGCCTAACGTGCTGGCTGGTTTCCTGACCATCTCCAACCCGCTGAACGGCCAAAACGCTTCGCTGCCTACCCTGGCACTGGCTGACTACAACAACCGCATCAAGCAAAACATCGGTGTTGACTCCAGCCTGGGCGCTCCACGTTCGCAAGCTACCGTTGCTGACATCGAAGACGCACTGTGGAAGACCTCGTTCGTCGTGCCTTACGTGGTCGGCGGCACGCAATCTTCGCTGGTGTCCTTCACGTTCCCCACGAAGCTGACGTACCGTAACGTCATCAGCGGTCAGTACCCCTTCCCAACGAAGGTTGCTATCACGGCTGACGTGTTCGACTACAGCGAAAACCGCATCACCGGCCCAGCGTTCAACATCTCGCCTCTGCCAGCCGCATCGGTCACCAGCGTGTTCGAACACGACTGGCTGGCTTTCGGCAGCCAGATCAGCGTGGGTTCGTTCACCGCTGGCTGGGCTAACGTTCGCTACGCCAACCCAACGGTTTCCGTTGGCCAAACCTCGGCTCCTTCTGTGAACCTGGGCAAGTCGGGCGGTCCTGGCATCGTTACCTACATCAACACGATTGGCCCAGAAGTCACGTGGCACTACGCTCCTTCTAACTAAGAAGTTGCGATTCTCGTAAAAAGGCCGCCGGCGAGAGCTCGCGGCCTTTTTTTTTTGGGTGGATGCAATGCGGTATCTAATTGTTATTTTTTTGGCTGCGATGGGTACGTTTGCCCAGGCCGCGAACTTCGTGTCGATGCACCAGTCTGCACACAAGATCGCCCTGCCTCCAGCGCCTGGCAGCTTCAACTACACCTTTGACACCAAGGTCGGCTTCAAGGCCCAGTACGATCCTACCGGCGTGACCGGTTGCGCAATCGGCTTTGGCACCGGCGGCTGTGCCTTCCCTGGCGGGGGATCCCTCTCTCTGCCTGAGTTCACTGGCTTCCAGATGCAAAGCCAGGAGTTCAAAGTCTATATTCCTGCAGGTTCGCGTTCCTTCCTGTTCTCGGGCTATGCACCCCAGGGCACCCAGTCGGCCTTCGTGCTGCGCTACGGCAAGGAGCCAACCCGTGTCGCCCCCCTGAGCGGTGCCGAGTACTCGGCTGCCCAGGTCAACGAGCGCATCGACACCTCGTTTGCGCGCCTGGTCAATGAAGATGTCGACCACTTCGTCGTGCACGATGGTGGCGGTACCCTGCGCTTCGTGGGTGGCCAGCTCGATGCCAACCGCAGCAGCACCGACCAGGGCAAGTGGCTCTACGTGCGCCAGCTGAGCGGCGCCGCGCTCTTCGACTACCAGGGCGCCATCGACGTGGACATGCCCAAGTACGCGGCCGGCTATGCCAAGATCTCTTGGACCACCAGCCCCTTCCCGGACCCCGTGGATGCGGCATCGCCAACGACGCCTACCACCCCGACGACTCCGACCACTCCGACGACCCCCACCACGCCGACGACGCCTACCACGCCAACGACGCCCACCACGCCTGGTGTGGTCACGACCACTGTGGTGTCTGCGGCCGGTCAGCCTCTCAAGCTGGACATTACCCTGGAGCAGACCAGTGCTGCGGTGGCCGCCGCTGAAAAGACCAGTGTCTGGATTGCAGCGCGCATTCCTGCCAATGGCCTCTTCTTCACGACAGATGTCTGGTTCTTCCGCAAGGTCGACTCCTGGGCCCAACTGGTCGTGCCGAACCCCGATACGGTTGCGTACTCGAGCCAGATCACCAACGCCACCTCACTCAAGTTCTCGCCTTCGTTGGACCTGTCTGTGGAAGACCTGCGTGCCTTCAATGTCGAAATCTACTTCGGCTACCGGAACAGCAACGGCTCCTTCATCAACAAAGGAAAGATCTGGTAAGGGCGACAGACCGCCTTTCGAAGACAAAGAAAAAGGCCCTTCGGGGCCTTTTTTCTTTGGGATGTGCGGATCAGTCTGGATGGGGCAGGTCGTCTGTCCGCCCGAGGCGTTGCGGCCGGCAGGCCGCGCACTTCTCTGTGAGCGCAATGCGCGCGGCCTGGGTGCTTACTGCCGAGGTACGTTGGGAACCTGGAAAGGGTTGGCGCCTTGGTTTTGCTGCATGCTGGCATTGTTGCGTGCAGCGTTCAGTGCTTCGGAGAGGCTGTTGAACACCGTGTTCGCCGCGTTCGGCGAGTTGGGAGCCGGTGCAGGGGCCGGGGCCGCTGCCTGTTGCTGGGCCACCTGGGCGACACCCGAACCCGGTGGGGGCGTGAGCGCTGCAGCAGCCGCCTGGGTGGCCGCAGGATCTCCAGCGGGTGCCTGCACCACGGGCGTGGCGCCTTGCACGGGCGATGGGCTCTGGGCTACCGGGGCGGGTGCTGCGGGGCCGGCGGCCCTGTCCATTTTCTTGGTGAAATAGATGCTCTGTTGCCCGCCAGGCGCCGAGAGCACCACATGGGTGGGGTGAACCTGGCTCAGGGTGAACTCGCCCAGCGCCTGTCCTTCACGGAAAGTCGAGAAAGGACGCCCCTCCGTGGCGGCGCTGGCGAAGCGGGGGCCCAGGCGCACATTGGCCATCTTGATGCTGCCTGCAATCACCACGCCATACAGCTGCAGATCCTGGTCGGTGACCACGGCGGGTGGTGGTGGGGGTGGCGGCGGCGGCACGGGCGGCACACGGTCCGGCCATGCCTTGCGCTGGGCATCAAAGGGGTTGGCTGCACCCATGTAGACGGGGGCGGGAGGGGGCGTTGCGGCTGCCGGAGCTGCAGCGGCGGGTGCGCTTGCTGCCGGCCCCGTTGCCGTGGGCGCCGGGCGCACCGCGGCCCCAGGGGCTGTGCCTTGCGGAGCCTGCGCCCATGCCGGCCCGCTGAGGGCAACGCCTGCTGCGGCCAATGCCAGTGCCAAGGTGCATGGCGATGGCTGGCCCGCAGGGGCAGAAAGGAAACCTAGAGTAGGCATGTACTCACTCCCAAGAAATCGAAAATGCCAGGCTCGCCTGGCGAGAAACAAGTGGTGCTGCAGCGACCAGCCCGGCTGGACGGACGGCGCAGGGAGGTGTTGGGCGATGGCAAGGCGCGGGAGCGCATTGCTGCATGTTCTTCCCGTCCATGGCTGGATTTTCGCAGAGTGGCGGGTGGCCTTGGCGCTACAGGATGTGTCGCCCAGTGGCGAGCGCCTGCCACTCAGATCGATGGGTGCGCTCCTGCCTCCTGGGGTGGGCCATAGGGCGGGTTGAATCTGGCCAGCACTTCACTGGCATCGCTGCGTTCCAGGCGGTTGCTGCTGCGCAAGCGCACGAACACTGCTCCTTCTCCGAAATGCGCCAGCGTTTGGTAGGAGGCGAATGCCTGTGCTCCGGTTCCCAGGTGCCCGACACAGATCTGCCGCAAGGGATCGGGGCTCAACTCCAGCACCCAGCCTTGCTGGAGTGCGGTGGGCACCTCCAGCGCAATGCCGTCGGTCGTTCGCTGGCCTGGCTGCTCCAGGTCCCCCAGCGGGCCGGGCGGCATGTGCTGCAACTGGTGGGCTTTGTGAAGCCAGCGATCCCCTGCATAGTGCTTGGCGAAGTAGATGGCGGCGCCATCTTCCATCATGCCCTGCTTGTGGGGCGCATTGCGCCAGGCATGAACCGCCTGCGCTTCGGGGGCCATGGCCATGCGCCAGCCTTGGCGGCGCAAACGCATGCACAGGTCGGAGTCCTCGAAGTACATGAAAAAGCGTGGGTCGAACAGGTCGCCCTTCGCGTCCAGAACCCGGCGGTGCAGCATGACTGCGCCGCCTGACAGCGCCCGCTGGCGCAAGGGGGCGTGCCGGGCCTGCCAGGAACGCAAGGCCTCGGCCCCGGTGGCCCGGCGGACCCTGTCCCGAATGGTAGGCTCCCGGCGGGCACGCTCGGTGGCCCATGCGCGCACGGCCGTGGGCAGCCAACTGGGCGGTAGGCGCCACTGCAGGGCTGCATCGAGGAACTGCCGGGGAGCGACCGCCCCCAGCGTGGCATCACGGGCCAGTACATCCACCAGTGCCGCCGTGCATCCCTTGACCAGGCGCACGTCGGGGTTCACCAGAAAAAAACAGTCGGCGGATGAGGCCTGCACGGCCAGATTGCAGCCGCGGCCAAAACCGATGTTGCCGTCTGAGCGGTGGCTGTGCACGGTCGGCGGCAGCAATGACCGCAGCAAGGCCCACTGCGCATCGTCGTCGCTGTTGTCGACCACGCGCACCTCGATGCCGGGCGCATCGGCCAGCACCGACGCCACGGCCGCCGCAATCTCGGCCGCATCGCGGTAGTTCACCAGAACGGCACAGCAGCTCAAACCCATGGACCCTCCGGGAGGGGTGTGGCGCGTACCAGGAAGGCGTAGGTGTTCCAGCTCTCCGGATCTGCCGCGAGGCGCGGGCTCTGGGCCCAGTGGCGGGCCCAGTCATCCGGGGCGGGCACCTGCACGCGCTCCAGGTGTTCCACCTGGAATCCTGCGCTCGCCAGCAGGTCCTGCAAGGTCTTCCATGTGAAGAAGCGCACATGGGTCACGCAATGGATGCCCAGCGGGCAGTAGTCCCAGCGTCCTTCGATCAGGTCGGCCACCACGCCCCAGTGGCCCACATTGGGAATGGACAAGAGGACCGATCCACCCGGTGCCAGCAGGCCCCGGGCCCGGGCCAGCCAGGCCCGTGGGTCATTGGCATGCTCCAGCACATCCAGAAAGCTGATGCAGTCAAAAGTGGCTTTGCCCTGTCCTGGCAACCCGGCAAAGGGTTGGGTGAGAAAGTCGCCCTGCCACACATGGTCCACCTGGCCGCGTGCTGTGCGGCAGGCTTCTTCCGAATACTCGGCCAGATGGGTTTCGCAGCCGCGCAGCTCCTTGATCGCCTGCAGAAAGCCCCCCTCGCCGCCGCCCACATCCAGCACCCGGGCCGCACCGGCAGGCAGCAGGGGCAGCATGTCTTCGCGCCGTGCCTGGTGGTAGCTGGCGAAGTCGTGCACGAAAGCCCCGGGCACCCATTGGGCGTGGCTGCGCACGGTGCCGGCACGCACGGCGGCAGCGGTGGTCAGGGTCACCAGCGGTGTGTGCTGCCCACTGTCGGGCAGCGGGGGCAGATCACGGGCGCCCAGCTGTGCCAGGTAGCGCTCCATGCCGCGCACGGTGCAGTAGTCGGGACCGAGGGCCGGCGGAAAGCCCGGGTCGAACGCGTGCACGGCCGAGAGCGTCCCCTGCGCATCGTCCAGCGCCCGAAGCAGCCGATCCAGCACATCGGGCCCGACCATGACATGGCCATGTCGCAGCAGCAGCACGCGGGCGTTTCCCTCCAGCGCTGCGGCTGCCGATGCCCGCTCCAGCGCAGGGCCCCATGCCTGCGGACTGGCCGGCTCGGGCATCTCTTGCCACACCGTGGGCGCTGGCAGGATGCGATGCAACTGGTCCCAGCCGTAGCGGAATTCTTCCGAAGACAACGGGCTCGACGCGGTCGAGACGATGACCAATGCGATGGTGCTCATGGCGCGTCCTGGTCCAGGGGCTGCGCGTCGGGCGCGAGCATGGCCTGCGCCAGGGCTCGCACATCGCCGCGCTGGTGGATGGCCACGCAGGTGGTCGTGAGGGGGAGTTTCTGCTGCCACTTGGCTTCGAACGCCGCTCCGCTGCGCGCAATGCGCTGTGCAGTGGGGCGGGGCAGGGGCGGGTGCTGCGGTGTGTTGGACCAGTGTTCGCAAAACGCATCGACGGCGGCGGCCTGCAGGCCCGCCGCCTGGGCCTGCAGCACCAGGTCGGTGGCGTAGAAGTCCCAACCCAGCGCCGGGTCCATGCGCAGGCCGCTGTCGCTGCGCACGGCCACCAGCAGTTCGTCCAGGCTGTCCACCAGACAGGGCAGCGGTGCCGGGCCACGCAGCACCTGGCCGCGGTCCAGCACGTGGCCCGCGTGGACAGCGGCGCCTCCAGCGCCGACCACGCCGTAGGCTCCCACGACGGACAGGCGCCCCAACTGCAGCTCGGCCTGTGCGATGGCCCGTGCGAACAAGGTGTCCCAGCCCTCGGGCAGGACCACGTCCTGGTGCACCCACACCACCCATTCCTGCGGGGGGCGGGAGTCCATCACGGCGTTGAACACCTGGGCTGCGGACGGGGCGTTCCAGCGCAGCACCAGCGGCTGCCTGCCGGCCGCCATGCAAGGGGATGCCAGCAAGCGCTCCCGCACGATGTCGAAGCTGCTCACGGCACTGACAAACAGAAAATCAGACACGGTCAACCATCCTTGGAGCGGTACCAGCCGCCATCATGCGCCCTTGGCCTCGGCGGCCACATAGGTGCGGTACAGGTCGGCGGCCCACCATTGCCAGGGATGGGCCAGCAGATGGCGTTCGAGTGCCGTATAGGCACGCTGCAAGCCACCCTCTTCGAGGGAAGTGGGTTCGGTGACCTCCACCGTGAAGTGTCCGCCCGGCCCTTCCTGGCATGTGTAGAGCGCCAGGGGCGCGTGGCCGGCTTTGGCCAGAAACTGCGGGCCCGATGCCATCAGCCGCCGTGCGCCCAGAAACTCCACGGGCTGCGCCCGGTCCTGCGAGGTGGAGGGGCCATCGCAGGCGATGACCACGATTTCCCCGCGGCGCAGCGCACTCACGAAAACCCGCATGCTGTCCTCGAGGTGCATCACCCGCCCGGGCGCCAGCAGCCGGTTCAGCGCCACGGCCTTGGTGGCAAAGTGCCGGCTGATGGCCGGCGGCACCATGGCATCGTCGGTGAGCCGGGTGGCCATGAGATTGACCGTGAGGCCGGCTTCGGCAAGCGCCGCCAGCCCTACATAGAGGCTGTCGAAATGCGCCGTCATGAGGACCACGCCTTGCTGCCTGTCGCGCGCTTGGAGCAGTGGCTCCAGGCCGGTGATCCTGGCCTGGATGGTCTTGCGGTCCAGATGGGTCAGCCTGGCGGCCTCGACCTCCTCGCGCGACATGCAGACGAAGCGCCGCAGCGTCAACCGGCGCGGCAGCGTGCCTTCTTTGGCCTGCAGGCGCAATTGCGCCATGGCGTGCTGCGTGGCTTCGCGCACATAGCCGTGGCCCAGCGACAAAGTGCGCCAGTCCCAATCCATCGCATAGTTGATGCAGCCACGCAGTATCCACAGCGGGCGGGCAAGCCAGCGCGGCAGTCGGGCCAGAAGGGGCAGCACCAGGCCATAGTCCAGCCGTGCCACGCCCCGCGACAGCCAGCGCGGAAACTGCTTCAACGGCTTTGCGCCGGGGCTTCCGGCTTCTTCAACACGAAGATGTGGTACCCCATGTCACCCTCCTGGGCGAGCTCACGGTAGTTGTTCAGCACCAGCGACCAGTACTTGGAGATGCGGCTGCGGTTGCCGGGCTGGCCGGCATTGAATGCATGCACATGGTGGTACAGCGGGCCATATACCTCCGGTCCGATGTCCTCGGTGGACACCAGTTCGAAGCCGGCGTCGCGGATGAGTCCGTGGTAGGTCTCCGCGCTTTCGAAGTAGTTGCCCTGGCGGAAGCGGACACCCTCCACGCGCGAACAGGTGATGTCTGCCACCACGGCGCGGCCGCCCGGCCGCAGGGTGCGAAAGATCTCGCCGAAGAACGAGGGCTTGTTGTCGTAGTGGAACGACGATTCGATGCACAGCCCGAAGTCGAACGCGTTGTCCTGCAGCGGCAGGGCCATGGAATTGCCCTGCTGCGCCTGGAAGCGGTCCTGCACCCCATGGGCCTTGGCATTGGCCTGCGCCAGGGCCAGTTGGCCTTCTGCGATGTCCACGCCCGTCATGCGCGCATGCGGCAATTGCTTGAGCACGTTGATGCTGATGCCGCCGATGCCACAGCCCACTTCCACCCCCTGGACGCCATCCTTGGGAATGGACGCGATGATGCGGTGCACCAGCGACTGCTGGGCCTCGTACAGGTGGTTCACCCCGTTCGACCACAAGCCAAAGTTGAGCATCACGGTGGGCGGTGCGGCTTCCTTGCTGCCCAGGGCGATCCAGTAGTCGCGGTTCTGAGCGTAAAAATCTGAAACTTCGTGTGCGCTGTGCATAAAATTCGATAAAAGGGATTGGCACGGGCCCATTGCAAGGGCTCCTGTCCATCATCGTGGAAAACAGCGCAGGGGCCTACAGAGAGGGCCAATGGCTGCGCGCAGGCCTCAAGGGCCAAGCTTAGCGAAAATCGGTATCCCCTCCGGTAAGCCACCAGGGGCGTTGGAGCAGATCGGGGGTGAGCGCAGGGTCACGTGCCACCGTCACGCAGTTGGTACATGCCAGTTGCGAAGCGGCGCCCGCGAGCGCCGGCATGGCGCCCAACTGCGCTGCCAGTGGCGCGCTGAACCAGCCGGTGAGTCCGGCGGCGCCCGCAGACGCCGCCAGGGCGCGTGCAGCCACCAGCACGGTTTCTGTATGGCGCAAAGGCGCTACCCAATCCAGGATCTCCCAGGTGGCGGGGCCCGGCCGCAGAACCACTGCACCCTGAATGCGCCGGGTGAAGCGATGGCGCACCCACCAGGCCTGGTAGGGCCCATCGGGGTGGTTGGCGAAGCGGTGGCGCCACCAGCTGGCATCGCGCCGGGGCAGAACGAAGTGGTGCGCATCGCTGCGCAATGCCTGCCACAGCGTGTCCAGCTGGCCTTGTGTGCGCGGATCGGCCCAGTCCAGTGGTGCCGTTGCCCACCGGCGAAGCCCGCCATGCTGGCCCGGCTGCAGGCTGGGCCATTCCAGGGCAAGCACTTCACCCAGGGTTTCATAGAGCCCCAAGGCCTTGCCCAGCCGGGCGGCACGCTCGTTGGGGAAGCCGAAACCTATGGCGAAACGGGTTTGCGCACCGATGTGCTGCTGCAGAAACGACTGGGCTGCCGTGGCAAAGGCGCCGTTGCGCGACAGCACGCCACGCGCCTGCTCCATGACCATCACGTCGCCCAACTGCACCGCCGGGCGTTCCTGGCCGCCCCACACCAGGGTGCGGGCCGTGCCGCCGTAGTGGGCGATCAGCTGGCCGGCCAGATCGCGCGTGCCGGTGGCCTGGCCCCGGCCGTCGGCGTACTTCCATTGCCACAGGGCATCGCTCATGGGGGCACCGAACACCTGGGCGAACAGGGTGCGTACTTCGGGGGACTCGGGCGCCCCCAGGTTGACCGCATGCCAGGACCGTGCGTTCATGCCGCCACCTTGCCCGTCCACCGGCGCGGCAGGCTCACCAGGCCTTGCTCCAGCCCGGTTTGCACCACGCGCAGGGTGATGGCCCGCTCCACGATCTCATAAGGGTGCAGGCCACGTTCGCAGGCCAGGATCACCGAGATCGTGTAGTCGCCCTGCAGCAGGGGCAGTTGTGGCAGCGTGAGCGTGCCGGTGCCCGAGCCAAAAGCGTCCCTGGACAGCTCCACGCCATCGTTGGCACTGCCGGCGCTGGCCACCACCGTGCCATTGGCATGGGCGATGCCAATGGCCACGGAGGGGCAGGGCAGGGCCGGGTCGCTGTCGAACTGCACGCGCAGTTCCAGCGTCGTGCGGCCGGAATGGATGGCCAGTTCGCGCCCGGCCACGCCATCGGCGAGCGCCTGGATGTCGGTGATCACGGCCGTGCCGTCGGGCGCCTTGCGCACCCTGGCGCCATGCGCCACGGAGTCGGCCTCGAACGGGTCCGCTGTTGCCGCGGCGGCGGGTGCGCCGACGGTGGCCGTGCCCTTGGTGCCCTCGCGGCTGGGCGCGTCCTCCATCACCAGCGAGGTCTCGTAGGCGGCCGTGACCTTGGGTGCCTCGTCCCACATGCGCATGCGCCCGCCTTCGAGCCACAGGGCGCGTGAGCACAGGGCCTGCACGTGGTACATGGAATGCGAGCAGAACAGGATGGTTGCACCCCGGTCCTTCATGTCCATGATGCGGTCGAAGGACTTGCGCGCAAAGGCGCCATCGCCCACCGAGAGGGCTTCGTCGATGACCAGAATGTCCGGGTCCACGCTGGTTGCCACGGCAAACGCCAGGCGCACGAACATGCCGCTCGAGTAGGTCTTGACCGGCTGGTGGATGAAGTGCCCGATGTCGGCAAACGCCAGAATGCTGTCCAGCCGCTCATCCACCTGTGCCCGCCCCATGCCCAGGATGGCGGCGTTCATGTACACATTCTCGAGTCCGCTGAAATCGGGGCTGAAGCCTGCGCCAAGCTCCAGCAGCGCCGCCACGCGCCCGCGCACGGCCAGGGTGCCGTGGGTGGGGGCGAGCGTGCCGCACACCATTTGCAGCAGCGTGGACTTGCCGGCGCCATTGCGTCCCACCAGGCCCACCACCTCGCCGCGGCGGATATCGAAACTCACGTCCTGCAGCGCCCAGAAATCCCGGCTGTATTGCTTGTAGCGGCCCCACAGGAGTTGCTTGAGGCGGTCGCTGGGCTGCGAGAACAGCGAAAACCGCTTGCCCACGTGGCGGGCTTCGATGGCCAGGGTCTCGGGGGTGCCCGCCGGTTGATCAAACGACATCGGAGAACCCCGTGCGAACCTTGTGGAAGAACGCCGCGCCGACTGCCGCCACGGTAGTGCAGGCGGCCAGCAGCACCGCCAGGGCCTGCCAGTCGGGCCAGCGGCCCTGGAGCAATACTTCGCGCGTGCCTGTCATCACCCAGGCCAATGGGTTGAGCAGCAGCCAGGGGCGCACGGCTTCGGGCAGGGCCTCCACCGGAAAGAAGATGGGGCTCAGGAACATCAGCGCCGCAACCACCATGCCCAGCACCTGTCCCACATCACGCACATAAGTGCCCACTCCGGCCAGGAACCAACCCAGGCCCAGCACGAGCGGGAGCAAGGGCAGCCAGACCAGGGGCAGGGCCAGCGCGGTGACGGGCAGCCCATGGCCGCTCAGCAGCGCCAGCCCCACCAGCAGAAGCGCCGACACCGCCAGGCCCACAGAGGCGCTGGCCGCGTTCACCCAGGGCATGATCTCCAGCGGAAAGACGACTTTCTTGACCAGGTGGGGCTGCTCCAGCACCAGGTTGGGCGCGCGGTTCACGCACTCCGCGAAGAAGCCGAACACCGCCAGGCCTGCATAGATGCGCAATGCAAAGGCCAGATTGCCTTCATCCACACCATGCCAGCGCACGCGCATGACGTGGCGGAACACCAGGGTGTACACGCCGAGCATCAGCAAAGGCGTAAGCACCACCCACACCATACCCAGCCACGATTGGCGATAGCGGGCGTGCACTTCGCGCCGCGCCAGTTGCAGCACCAGAGGCAAATGGCGCCAGGGCCACAGATAAGACAGCAGGAATCTCAAGGCAGTAACCGTAAAACGAGGGAGAGCGCCAGCGGCAACCCGGTGGAGGCGTCCATGGCGAGGAGGGGTCAGGCTTTGGGGGGATCTGCCCGTCCTTCCGCGATGTCGCGCATGAGATCGGGCTGCATCAGCTTGAGGATGTTGCCTTCCCGGACCAGCACCTTGTGCAGGAACAACACCTGGAACGCCCGTGTGACCGTCTCCCGGCTCGCATTGATCATGATGGCCAACTCCTGGTGGGTGGGGGCCTGTGCGACCTCGGCCACCCCGTCGACCGGGCGCTGCGGCAATTGTAAAAGCAATACGCAAAGGCGCTGGAACGGGTTGGGAAGGCTCAGCAGCGTGCGCTGCGCCATTACCGTGCGCACCCGCTGGGCCAGCCGGGTCATCACGGCCTGGGCCAGCGCGGGGTGCCCCAGGATCAGCTCGCGGGCCGCAGCGCCATCGAGAAACGCCACCGTGGACTTCACGGCCGCAATGACGAATTCCGAAGGGGGCTTGCCATCCACCAGTGCCAACTCACCGAAGTAGTCCCCGGGATCCACGAAGTACATGCCCACACTGCGGCCGTCCACGGTGAAATCCACCCCCTGCAGCCGCCCCTCCACCAAAAAACCCAGCTCCTGGGTCGGGTTTTCCTTGCCCATCACCATGGCCCGGCGGGCAAAGGAGCGCAGCGCCATGCGTGCCGACAGTGGCTCCAGGGCTTCGCGCGCCAAAGGCTGCAGCAAAGGAAACTGGCTCAACAACTGAACGGAAACGGGCATAGATAGGGGAAAACGCGGCTTGAGCCGATAATACGAAGCCGCTGAAAACGGCGCCCAACGGGCGCCAGGAGATGCAGATCCTGGCCGGATCGTGCCATGCACCCACGGGATGTTTGCCGGCCTGCGCCGGGCAGCGCATGGTGGCATTACACCACTGGCAACGCTCCCAGCATATTGCCAGCGCTGCGGCAAGTGGTGTGTGACCGTGCTCACACACTGTGAAACAGACATGAGCGAAAATAGGGGCCAGAGCTATTTCCTGGCCTGCGCCCGTCTTGGCGCCGCCAGGCATTCTCTGCTGTCCGAAAGGCACACCATGAACCACCGATTGCACCCCATTGCCGCCTGCCTTGCCTTTCCCTTGATGGGAATGGGTGGCATCGCGCTTGCCTCCACGCCCGGGCAACCCTTGGGTGCCGTCGTGGGTGAGGCCACTTTCGTCATCGGGGCGGCCTCCATTCTCCAGGAAGACGGCAGCAGCCGCGCCCTGGACCGTGGCGCAGCCGTGCGCGTGGGCGACCGCATCGAGACCAAGGCCGGCGGCCACGTGCACCTGCGCTTTGTAGATGGCGGGCGCCTGAGCGTGCGGCCGGCCAGCCGCCTGCACATTGAGAGCTACAGCCATTCTGCGCAGCAGCCCCAGCTGGGTGCCATCAAGTTCCGCCTCGATGAAGGCGTGGTGCGCTCCATCACCGGCAGCTGGGGCGAGGCCGCGCGCGAGCGTTTCCGCCTGAACACGCCCGTGGCTGCCATTGGCGTCAAGGGCACGGACTTTGTGGTGCGCTCCGACATGGAGCGCACGGCTGCATCGGTCTACACCGGCGCCATCACGCTCACCCCGCTGGCCAACAACGGCTGCGGCGCGAGTGTCGGCCCCTGCATCAGCGGCCACGAAAAGCTGCTGTCGGACGACATGAAGGGCCAGATCCTCGAATACAGCCGCCGCGATGCCACGCCCCTGCTGGTGGCCACCGATACCGTGGCGCGCAGTGCCCGTGCGGTGGAAATCACGGCGGCGCGCACCGAAAAGGCACAGCCCCAGGCGCTGGATGACCTGCGCGCCGAGCCCACCCCCGTCAAGTCGCTGACCAGCGAGCAAAAGGCGGTGGAAGTGGCGGTCTACACCCCTCCGGTCGCGCCCGTGGCACCTCCGCCGGCGCCGGAACCCCCGGTGACGGTCGCGCCACCGCCTCCCCCTGCGCCAGCGCCCGCACCGGCCCCCACCCCTGCGCCACCACCTTCCGTGGTCGAGCCCTCGGTGCCTGTGCAGCCACCCCAGGTGACCCAGTTGGCATGGGCGCGCAACCCCTGGACCTCGCGCGCCGAGGGCGACAGCTTTGTGGTGGACTACGAAACCGCATTGAAGTCGGGCTGGAACCGGGTGATCGGCAACCCGTCCTATGCGCTCTTCCAGAATCCGGACGCGCAGGGCAAGCTGCCTCAGGAAGGCGTGGTCAATTTCCGCCTGGCCAATGCCAGCGCCCAGTTCTACAAGGATGCGCAAACCGCCATCGAGGCGGTGGCGGTGCAGAGCGGGGCCTTGCAAGTGGACTTCGGCCGCTCGCTGTTCCAGACCTCGCTGTACATGGCCAGCAAGAGCGTGGGGTCGCAAAACATCCAGGCCTCGGGCAATGTCAGCGCGGCAGGGCAGTTCGTTCCCACCGCATCCAATGCCAACCTCACGGGCTACTTGAATGCCAACGGTACCGAGGCTGCCTATGCCTTCGAGAAACCCCTTTCCCAGGGCTCGCTCAGCGGCGTAACCCTCTGGGGGCGCTGATTGACGCTACGCCAGCCGCCAGCGGACAGACGTCCGGTAGGACGACACCGGGCGCTGCTGGCAGGGTTGGCAGCCGCTGCCGTTGTCAGCCTGCTGCTGTCACTGCTCTTTGGCCCTGCACTGCAGGCGGTTGAAGAGCGGGTGGGTGACTGGGTCTGGCGCCTGGGTTCCCAGAAGACCGAAGAGCGCCGTGTCCTGGTCGTCGACATCGATGAGAAATCGCTCGCCGAAGTCGGCCCCTGGCCCTGGCCACGCAGCACGCAGGCACGCCTGATCGAGCAGATCGCCCAATTGGGCGCACGCGAACAGATCCTGGACGTGGTCTTCACCGACCCGCGGGATGACGACGCCTCGCTGCTTGCCGCCGTGGCCGAACACCGCCCGGTCCTTGCCCAGGTCTTCGCGCTCGGCGCATCCGGTCCTGGCACGGGGCTGCCGCAGCTCAGCGAGCAGGCCGCCCCGCGCGTGGGCCAACCCGCAGGGGCGCTCGACTGGGCCAGCTGCCCGGCACCTTTTTCTGAAGCACTGGGCCATCTGTCCAATTTCCCTGCGCTGGCGGCGCTCGGCGACATGCCCCAGGGGCGCACCGGTCACATCAGCCCCCGCATCGCCGATGACGGTGTGGTACGCCTCCAACCCGCCATCATCTGCTGGCAAGGCAAGTCCTATCCCTCGCTGGCCATCGCCTCGCTGCTGCGCGCCACCTCCGAAACCAGCCTGCTGCTGCAGCGTGGCGGCTGGTGGGATGCGCCCTGGACCCTGGGCAGCGCAGGCCAGGCCTTGCCAGCCCTGCCCCTGGACGAGCGTGGCAACATGCGCGTGGCCTGGCGCCTGCACCCTGACAGCTTCGTGAGCATTCCTGCCGCCGATGTGCTGGCCGGCCGTGTGCCGACAGACATCATGGCCGGCGCCTGGGTGCTGGTAGGCGCCAGCGCCTTCGGCATGAACGACACCATCGCCACACCCTACAGCGGCGCCAGTGCCGGCCTGGTGGCGCATGCCCAGATCCTGAGCGCCCTGGTGGACGGGCACACCCCCTACACCCCGCGCGCCGCCTTGCCCCTGCAGGCCGCCGCGGCGGCACTGGGTGCGCTGCTGTTGTGGCTGCTGGTGCGGCTGGCAGGGCCGGGTGGCGGGGCTGCGCGCGATGCCCAGGCATCCACGCCCTCGCCCATGCTGCGCATGCCGGTGTATCTGCTGCCCTTGGCGGCTGTGGCCTATGCGCTGGCGCTGCTGGCTACGCATGCGCTGGCCCTGTGGCTGGCCGACCTGTGGGTGGGCTGGTTGCTGCCTGCACTGTTCGTGCTGCTGGCCGGGGTGTTTGCCGGCACCATCGAGCATGCCCGCAGCCGCAGCGAGCGCGACCGCCTCTACCAGCACCTGGCCAGCTACCTGCCAGCCCCCGTGGCGGCGGCGCTGGCGCTGCAACCGCCATCGAGCGCCATCCGCGCCAGCACGCGGCAGGTCAGCGTGCTGCTGGCCGACATCCGCAATTTCTCAGCGTACTGTGAGGCCCGCCCGCCCGAAGAGGCTGCGGCCGTGCTGCACGCCTTCTTTTCTGCGGCCAGCCGTATCGTGCAGGCACATGGCGGTGTCATCGAGTCCTTCCAGGGCGATGCGGTCGTTGCCGTGTGGAACGGCGCTGACGATGTCCCTGTACCATCGGCTGCCGAGGACCAGCACGCCCAGGTCCATTCGCGGCAGGCCGTTGCCGCCGCACTCGACCTGCTGACGGAGTCCTTCAAACTGTTGCCCGACCCCGCACCTGCCGGCCTGGAGCCCCTGAGTCTGGGGCTGGGTCTGGAGACCGGCCCCGCCATGGTGGGGTCCTTTGGTCTGGCCAGCCGCCGCACCCACACGGTCATGGGCCGCACCATCACCATTGCCAGCCGCCTGGTCGACCTGACGGTGGACCTGGCCCACCCCATCCTGGTGGGCGAGGGCATGGCGGCGCAGCTGGGTGGGCAGTTTTCGGTGGGCGTGCGTGCCGATGGCGGTGCCCCGCCGGAGACGCAACACCTGCAGTCCATGGGCACCTTCCTGCTCGAAGGTCTGCGCGTACCCCACCATATATATGCTGTGCCCCTGGACACCCTGGTGGCCGAGCACCCGCCTGCACCCGGAGACAGCCAGGCGGCCCAACCCACAGTCCATGGCACAGCGTAGGCGGCACTACCATTTTTCTGCCGAATCCTGCGCAGCATCCACCCCCCCGGGTTCCATGCCCCGCGCGGTGTGGCTGCTTGCCATGGCCCTGTGCACGGCTTCGGCTGCGCAGGCCCAGACCCCGGTGCCCCCGGTACCAGGCAAGGGCGGTGCCCTGCCGCCCCTCTCGGCCCCTGCGCAGGAGATGGCGCCCACTTTCAATGTTCCCCAGGTGCCGCAGGCCGGTGCGCAACCCAGTGCCGCGCAGGCCGCGGTGGCTGCCGTGTGCATCCCGGTGCCCGATGGCACGCCGGCCGACCGCCTGATCCCCTATGTGATCACCTGCCAGCGTGTGCCCGAATGGCTTGCGCAGCTGGGGGCGCTGCTCAACAAGGAAGGCCGCTACGACGAGGCCGCCGAGCACCTGGAGCGCTCGCTCATGCTCGCGCCCGACCAGATCCAGGCGGGGCTCGACTACGCGGTGGCACTGGCCGGGGTGGGCGATCTGCTCAGTGCCACCCAGTTGCTGGGCCAGTGGCTGGCCCGCCCCGACCTGCCCGACACCTTGCGTGCCAGTCTGGCCCAGGCCCAGCAGCGTTATGCGGCTGCGGGCCGTGCCAACACCGGCTGGCAGTGGCGCCGCCATGCCGGTCTGCGGCTGGGGCGCGACAGCAACCTCGTCGGCGCGCCCAGCATCACCAGCCTCACGCTGACGCTGCCTACCGGCAACATCACCCTGCCGGTGGAAGAGAGCAGCCTTCCCCGCCCCGGCGCCTACACCCGTGCCGACCTGCGCATGGACCTGGCGCGCCAATGGGCCGATGGCCAGCGCGTGGAAGTGGCTGCGGCGGTGCTCTCCCGGTCCAGCCCCAGGGCAACGCAGACCGAAACCACCCAGGGTGAATTGGCGGGCGAATACTCCCGCCTGGCGGGAGAGCTCGGCTCCGCGGGCAATACCACCTTGTTGCAGCACTACACCGGCGCTGCCATTGCCAGCCTGCACACACGTGGCGGCACCCGTTACACCAGCTTGCATCTGGGCACCGGCCTGCAATTGCAAGACAAATACATGCCCACCAACGGCCCCGGCCTGCCTGGTGCACAGGGTTTGTCGTCTATCTGCAACACGCGGGTGGGGGTGGAAGCACAGCTGCGCAATCTCTATAGCAACCCCGTGCTCTCGGGCCGCTACACCGGCCTGGCCTGGCTGTGGAGCTGCAATGCCCAGCCCCAGCAGGTGCTGGCCGATGGCGCCGGCCTGGCCGTCAGCCAGTGGCAGATCGGCCTGCGGGCCGGCGTGGACATGCCCACCGACGCCACCCGCCCCGGTGGCCGCCAGCAGCAGTACAGCCTGCGGGCCGCCGCGCACCTGGGGCCCCGCTGGTACCTGGACGCCGAACTGGGCCACAACCGCGACACCACGTCCTACAGCGCCATCCTCGACAACGGGCGCGTGCGCAACACCACCCGCCTGTCCATGCGCGCCGAGTACCAGCACCCCCTGCCCAGCCTGGCGCCGGGCGCCGTGGCGGTGCTGGGTTTCGAAGGCTTCAAGCAGGGCTCCAACCTGCCCCTCTTCGCGATCCGCAGCAGCGGGCCCTACCTGGCCATCCGGGGGCAGTGGTAGCCCTGCGATGTTGGCTGGCTGCAACGCGGAAGGGTGCAGCAGGGCACCATCGGCAAGCGCACGGTACTTGTGATCCGCGTCACGCCACCCCCGGTGGGTTGCTTGCTACACTTGTTCCTAAGTTGGCTAGGCATTGCTCCTGATCGCTGGCACTTTTTTAAAAGTGCGTGTGATAATGCCAGAGCAAACTTGTAAAGATGGGGTCGATCTGGCACGCACGGCAGGAAAGCGTGGTGCATGACAGGCAGGCCTGCTTTAGCAACTTGTTTTCATTTCTTAACCGTAATAGGAAGATTCAAATGCCTGCACAAATTTTCGGCACCGACGCAGTCGTCACAATCCTGAACCGCGCGTTCACCGACACTTCGCCAGCCAACGCCACCTTCAAGAACCAAGTGGCAACTGCCGGCACCACCCGCGCTAGCCAAGAAGCCTTTGCCATTCAATTTGGCACCGGCTATGCCAACCAGACCAGCGCACAACTGTCGAACCTGCTGCTGAAGAACCTGGGCGTGCTGCCCAACGCAGGCCTCGAAGCAGCTCTGACCGACTACATCACGGCAGCTGGCAAGAGCAACGTCGGCCTGATCGCTCTGCAACTGGGCGAAATCCTGTCGAACCTGGAAGGCGACACCAATGGTTTCGCCGCCGCTGCAGTGGCATGGAACGCGGAAGTCACCGCTGCTTACAACTACTCGTCGAACCCCGCCAACACGACTCCTTCGGGCAGCAACTCTGGCACCAACCTGGTTCTGACTGCTGGTGTGGACCTGGTCAACGGCACGTCCGCTGACGACACCATCATCGCTGACAACACCGGCGCTACGAAGCAACTGACGGCTGCTGACCAGATCAACGGCGGTCTCGGCAACGACACCCTGAAGATCTTCCTGGCTGCTGCTGACACCGCTACCGGCCAGCCTTCCACGCTGACCAGCATCGAAGAGGTGTACATCACCGGTGGTGCCATCACCGCTTACACCGCTGCCACCGGCACGACCAAGCTGACCATCGACGCTCCCGTGGTCAACACCGCTGCCACCTACACGGTGAACGGCCAGGCTGTTTCGCTGAACAACCACGCCGTGACGGCCAACACCACGACCACGATCGCTGCTGCAGCCACTGCAACGGCTACGTCGCAAGCCGTGGCCCTGAACGGTGTGACCAGCACTGGCGCCAACGTGCATACGCTGGACATCTCCGGCACCAAGGTTGCCACGCTGGACCTGTCGACCAACACCGCTGCCAGCAAGATCGCCCTGACGAACACCGGCGCTGCCGTCACCACCTTGAACGTGACCGGCGACAAGGCCCTGACCGTGACGGCTTCTGTTCCTGCCATCGTCACCGTGAACGCAGCTGGCAACTCCGGCGGCGTGAGCTACGCTGCTGGCACGCCTGGCGCTGCCTTCAAGTTCACCGGCGGCGCTGGCAACGACACCGTTTCGTTCGCTGACAACGGCCTGGCTCTGCTGACCTCCGGCGCGCAGCTGGTGGGCGGTGAAGGCACGAACGACAAGATCGGCATTTTTGACACCGCTCTGACGGCTACGGAAACCGCTCGCATCAACCAAGCCACCGGCTTCGAAACCCTGGGCTTGAACGCCAACCTGACCCTGGATGCCAGCACGCTGACCAGCATCAAGCAGTTCTCGCTTGACACCGCAGCCCTGACCGCCACGATCAGCAGCCTGGCCACCGGCAGCTCGACCGCCATCAACGCCAACACCGCGGCGCTGACGCTGGGCTCGGCTGTGGGCGTGACCGACACGGCCATCACCATCGGCGGCAGCGCTGGTGGCGTGACCGCAACGGCCCTGACCACGACCGGTATCACCAACGTGACGCTGACCTCCAACGGCACCGCCGCCAACGTCATCACCACGCTGACCAACAGCGACAACAGCGTGTTCACGCTGAAGGGTGCTGCTGACCTGACTCTGGCTCTGGCTGCTGGTACGGCTGTGGGCAGCAAGATCGACGGTTCCGCTGCCACCGGCAAGCTGACCCTGACCGGTAGCAACCTGGTTTCGTCTGGCGACGTGATCATCGGTGGCGCTGGTGCCGACACCATCACTGGCGGCCAAGGTGCTGACACCCTGACCGGCGGCGCTGGCGCTGACGTCTTCGCCTTCTCGGGTGCTGCTGCTGCCAACACCAGCGGTGCGGCCTTCGGCCAAGCCGACGTGATCACCGACTTCGTCGTGGGTACCGACAAGCTGCAGTTCACGGGCGTGGCCGACGTCGTGTCCGGCCAGCAAGGTGCTGTGCAAGCTGCTGTGACGGCTCTGGCTGCTGGCTCCAGCGCCACGGCCATCGCTACCGCCATGGCAACCGCCAGCCAGACCGCCAACGGTGTGTCGTTCGCTGTGTTCGAAGGCAACACCTACGTGCTGTTCGAAGCCAGCGGCGCAGCTGGTGACGTCGGCGTCGCTGCCAACGACGTGTTCATCAAGCTGACCGGCGTGACCACGCTGCCTACGTTCGCTAACTCCGTGATCGCCTAATTCGCCTTGCGCGACAAACCCATGCCCTCTGGGCGTGGGTTGGGGTGAGAACCAGAAAACCCGGCTCTTCGGAGCCGGGTTTTTTATTGGGTGCGCCGAAAATGGAGCGGCGCCATGGATGCCCGCGCTTCCGGCGGCTTGGAACGCGAGACCATGTGGCGACTTTCGGCAAGTCGCAACCGCAAAGGCCTATGAAGCCAACTCAGGCAGAATGCAGCATCTCAACAGGGAGTCGCACTGCATGTCTGAATGGACGGATGGCTACGTCGCCGATATCGGGTATACCTTCGGGTACTACACAGAGCTCAATCCCTTGCGGGTGCGCCTGGCGTTTCTGCACAGCGGCCTGGCCGTGCCAGAGATACGCACCGCTTGTGAACTGGGCTTTGGCCAGGGCGTGAGTGTCAACATGCATGCGGCAGCCAGCACGGCGCAATGGCATGGCAATGACTTCAACCCCTCCCAGGCCGCTTTTGCGCAAGAGCTGGCCTCGGTGGCCGGTACCAATGCCCAGCTGACGGACGCGTCTTTTGCCGAGCTCGTCGCGCGCGACGACCTGCCCAAGTTCGACTACATCGGCCTGCACGGCATCTGGAGCTGGATCAACGACGAAAACCGCGCCACCATTGTCGAATTCATTCGCAGGCAGTTGAATGTGGGCGGGGTGGTCTATATCAGCTACAACACCCTGCCGGGCTGGGCACCGTTTGCGCCGGTGCGCCATCTGCTGAACCTGCACGCCGAGACCATGGGCTCGGCAGGGCAGGGCAGCGTGGGCCGCATCGACAGCGCCTTCGCGTTTGCCGACAAGTTGCTGGCCGCCAACCCCTTGTATGCGCGGGCCAATCCGAATATCGTGGAGCGGTTCAAGGGGGTGAAGGGCCACACCAAGAACTATGTGGCCCACGAGTATTTCAACCGCGACTGGCAGCCCATGCATTTCTCCACCCTGGCGGAAAAGCTGGAGTCGGTGAAACTGCAGTTTGCCTGCTCGGCCCATTACCTGGACCATGTGGAGCCCATTCACTTCACGCCCGAGCAGTCGCAGTTGCTGGCCGAGATCAAGGATGTGACGCTCAAGGAAACCGCGCGCGATTTTCTGGGCAGCCAGTATTTTCGGCGCGATTATTGGGCCAAGGGCGTGCGCCGGCTCGACCCGCTGGAGCGCTGGGAGGCCCTGCGCGCGCAGAAGGTGGTGCTGATCAAATACCGGCCCGAAGTGGCTTTGAAGGTAAGTGGCGCCCTGGGCGAGGTGGCCCTGAACGAGGCCGTCTACAACCCGCTGCTGGACCTGCTGGCCGACCACAAGCCGCGCAGCCTGGGCCAGATCGAGCAGGCCATGAAGGAATTCAACATCGGCATGGCCCAGGTGCTGCAGGCCGTGATGCTGCTGGCCGGCGCCGGGCACCTGCAGTCGATCCAGGAGGCCGATGCCATCGCCAAGGTTCGAAAGAACACCGACAAATTCAACCTGGAGCTGATGAAACGCGCCCGCGGCAATGGCGATGTGCAGCACCTGGTGAGCCCGTTGACCGGTGGTGGCGTGCCGGTGCAGCGCTTTTACCAGCTGTTCCTGATGGCCATCGGCCAAGGCAAAAGGCAACCGGCCGAGTGGGCCCAGTTTGTCTGGCAGGTGCTGGCCAGCCAGGGGCAGTCCATCGTCAAGGAAGGCAAGACCCTGGCCACGCCCGAAGAGAACCAGCAAGAGTTGCTGGTGCAGGCCACGGACTTCGAGAAAAAGCACCTGCCCATACTCAAGGCCCTGATGATCGCTGCCTGAAGCAATCCCCCTGAGTTGCTTCGAGCCCTCTCTCGACTTGTTGCGTGAGTCGGGGGGGACGCCTCCAGTACAGGTGCTGGAGGCGCCGCCTTCGCGGCGGGGCGGCCTTTGCGCGGGGGGGGGCGCAGGCCTGGGCCGCGCCAGTTTCATGCGCTGCGGGTGGTGCTCAGCGCAAGGAATAAGGGGTACCGGACAGTGTGGTGCATCAGACCCGCGCGCTCTGCCGGGTGGGGCGGGGTCGGTCCGCATAAATGCGCTGGCTTCCGCTTTGCGCCCAAGCCATGGACATTGGCCTGACGGGCGATCTGTCCGGTCAATGGGCAGCAGCCCGGAAAAGGAAGCACACCATGGGGCGCCATCTCGCAAGCGCGGCAGACAATCCCAACCAGACCATCACGGTGGTCGCAGAAACAGCGCTGGCCACCGGCGACTATGCCCGGCTGGGCGCAGGCGGCTATGTGCGGCGCGCTGCCGATGGCGTACCCCTGGCGCTGCAGAACTCCGCTGTGGGGGTCACGGCCCTGGTGCCTGCCGCTGCTGCAGAGAGCAGCGGCGCCGGGGCCTGGGGCCGCACGGGATTGGGCAACCAGGGCTTTCGCTCCGTGCTGGCGCTGGACAGTGGCCATTTCGCGGTGGTCTTCAGCGGCAATGGCTCGGTGAACGATACCGGCGTCAACCTGCGCATTTACGGGCCCATGCGGGTGCCGGTATCGCCCCGTGTGGTGGTGGCCACGGCCGCTGGCGTAGGCTGCACACGCCTGGCACGCGCGGGCACATCGGGCATCGCCGTGGCGTGGACTGAGGGCTCGGTCCTCAAGCTGGCCATCCATGCGGCCGGAACGGGTGCCCTCGCCGCAGCGGAGACCACGGTGGCCACATTGGGCGCTGTCGATATCGCCAGCTGGAACATGGCCACGCTGGCAGGTGGTGAGGTGGTGCTGGCCTACCGCAAGAGCGGCAGCAATGACCTGGCGTTCAAACGCTTCGATGCCCTGGGGGCCGCACAGGGGGGCGAAGTGACCGTTGAGTCAGGCGCCTCGCCCACCTACCTGGGGGTGCTGCCACTGGCCGCCGGTGGATTTGTGCTGCACTACTACCGAGCGGCCACGACCGCCGCCTACAAGTTTGCGCGATTTGCCGCCAATGGAAGCCAGCAAGGGGGCTTGGCCACACTGGCGACGGGGCCCGCCTACCGCTCCGCAAGCCCCTGCGAGCGCAATGCGATCGAGCTGGGCAATGGCAATATCGCTTTTGTCGACCCTTCGAGCAGCACCGTCGCAGGGGTCCGTCTGTACGATGCGGGCGGTAATTTCCTTTCGGCAATCGTTGCCGCCCCGGATGGCGGCCCCAATTCCGTCTGCATCTGCCCCCGACAGTTTGGAGGCTTCTGGTTGGCGGCGGGTGCCCGGATGCAAGAGTACGACAATGCGGGCAACAATGTCAGGCAAGTGGTTGGTACCGGAAACACGCCGTCTATGCTGTTTGACCGGCCGGGCAATGGACCCTTGATCGCGTTGTACCTATCCACAGCAGAGGGTTTTTCTGTGCAGTTATATGGGTGGGCCATCGATTTGTCAGCTGTGGAGAGCGCACTTGCTTTGGGCTCTTCAAGCACCTATTCCCTGTCCTACGCGTGGACGGAGGCGCTGTCCAATGGCATGCTGGCCAGCATCGTCTGTCCGCAGTCCAGTTCCGCGCAACTGCATCTCTCCATTCCGCAAGCGGCTTCCATCCTGGGCATCGTGCAAGAGTCCGCTGCACCGGGCACTGCCGCCAGGGTGGCAACAGCCGGTAAATTCACAAGCACCCAGTCGTTCAATGGCCCTGCCTTCGACCGGCGCAGCGCCACCCCTCCGGGGACCCGGGGTGTCGCGGTAGGCCACATGGCCATCCTGGGCGGGCTGAGTGGGTAAGCCCGCTTCTCCAAGTCCCTGCCGCCAAGGCCGGGTGGGGGCCAGCGGGGGGGCCTGCTGCCCGCTTGCTGCAGCCCGCGCACCTGCGCCTGTAGCAAAGGGTTTCTTTGTGATGGCCGGCACACCCCCGAGGCAGACGGCGCTATAGGCTCTGGGCATAGCAAAAATACCCGGGAGGTTTCAGATGCCTGTGCAGGTTTTCGGTGCCGATGCCACCTTTGCCATCTTGAACCGCGTGTTCTATGAGCAGCAGCCGCTGTTTTACGAAACGTACATCCACACGGTAGCCAAGATCGGCGCGGAGGGTGCCCATGCGGTGGCGCGCGGGTTGGGTGAAGGCTATGCCCCCATGCACGAAGCGCGTTTGTCGGCCATGCTGTTGGAGAAGCTGGGCCTGCTGCCCCATCCTGCCTTGCAGGGGGAACTGGCGAACTACCTGGCCGCCGTGGGCAAGGCCAACGTGGGCATTGTTGCGCTCCAATTAGGTCAGATCCTGTCCGGCCTGGAAGGCGCCACGGGCGAGCTGGCCATCTACTCGGCCGCCGCCGCGCGGTGGAACGATGAACTCGCGGCGTCGCATGCCCTCTCCAGCAATCCTTCCAACAAGGGGTATGCGACGGTAGAGCCCTTCAACAACGGCCAGGGCGCCACGCTGGAACTGACCAGCGGGCCTGACATGCTGAGGGGTACCTTGTATGGAGACGTTTTCCTGGCGCAAAGCCCCGGCCTGCTCGGTTCTGCCGATGTGATCGAGGGCGGTGGCCGTGGCATGGCGGGCAATGTGCTCCTGGCCACGTTGGCGGGCGGCGACCAGGTGGTGCCCACCTTGAGCAACATCGAGTCCGTGTACATCACCGCGGGCGCGGGGACGCATTTCGGTGCAGAGAAGTCGACGGGCATCAAGCAGTTGATGCTCGATGCGGCCACGGGCGGCAGCGCCCTCTTCACCGGGGTGGGCCGGGACGCAAAGGTGGGCATCCAGAACTCCCTGGGCGGGACGGCGCTGACGGTGCATTTCAAAGCCCCTTGGGACAAGCTGGCCCCGGTGGCCCTCGCGCTGGCCGATGCGACCGGGGCGGACGAGATCATCGTGCCCGATGTGGTCAACCTGCGCATTGCGAGCATGGCGGGCAGTGTGGTTGCCACCACGGTCAACAGCGCCAGGATCACCGTGGCCGCGGCCGAAGAAATCGTGCTCACTGGCAACCAGGCCCTCACCACCACGGTCACCGGCGCCCATGTGGAGGTGATCAATGCCGGCTCCATGCAGGCAGCCCTGGACCTGGCTTTCGCGACCACGGGCGCCACGCCGATCGGCATCATCGGTGGCCAGGTGGCCGACCGGATCACGGTGAACGACGCCTCGGGCGGGCGTGCGGCCATCGATGCGGGCGAGGGGGCGGACCTGGTCACCATCGGCGCGCGCAACGCCCACAGCATCACCTTGGGCAAGGGGGCCGACGTACTCGCCATCACGGGTCTGGCCAGCCCTGGGTCGTGGGCACTGGGCCTCGACAGCGCAGCCACGCTGGGCAGGTCCGTAGTCGAGGTGACCGATTTCGTGAGCGGTGTCGACCAGATCCGTCTGAGCGCCACCACGGCAACGGCCAAGGCCACGCCCGGCAGCGCGCAATTGGCCGCCATTTCGGCATCCTCGTCGCTGCTGGAGGCCGCCGCCCTGGCCGCGGGAACGGCCGGTGCCCACAAGGCCATTGCCTTCCGGTACGGTGCCGACACCTACATCCTGGTGAACGACGCCACCGCCGCGCTGGGCGCCCGTGACAGCCTGGTCAAGCTGACCGGTGTGCCTGCCGTGGCCGATGCGGACTGGACCATGGCCTAGTGTGCAGGGCGTGACCATGCCCGCGGGCGCTTGCAAGGCAACACTGGCGCACACATTGAATGTGCAGATGCACAAGAATGCTTTATCAAGCCGCCGGCCTTCGCTATGCTCTGCGGGTTCTACCCATCTTGGAGCTGTTTGATGCCCGCGACCCCTGTCATGTCTGCCGAACTCGAAGTCACCATTCTGAACCGTGCGTTCAATGACCAATCCCCTTCGAGCACGACGTTCTACCAGCAGAAAATGGCCGCCGGCAATACCCCCCAGAGCTGGCTGGACTATGCCTTCCAGTTTGGCTCCCACTACCAGCATCTGTCGTCGGGGGCCATGGCGTTGAATATCGCGAACAACATGGGCCTGGGGTCCAACCTGGGCGTGCAGGGCGCGCTGCTCTCGTACCTGGACGCCGTGGGCAAGGAGAATGTGGGCATCGTGGCCGTGCAGCTGGGCCACATCTTGCTCAGTCTTGAAAACGCCACCGGCGACATGGTGGACTTCAGGGCCCCCGCCGCCGCCTGGGCCAAGGAGGTTGCCGAGTCGTACATGTATTCCACCAACTCGGCCAATGGCAGCCCTTCGCCCAAGGGGGCATCGGCAGGTGCCGCGGGCTGGAGTTCCGCCGTGGAGCACCAGCCGGCCGACGCTGCAGCTGCAGCCGTGCAACTGGTCGGTGTGGACGCCGCGGCTTTGCTGGCCTGAGGCGCAGGCCGGTTGTTGTTGCAGCCGGGCCGTTGGTGGCCCGGCCCGCCCCGTCAAGCGGTGGCGGTTTGCAGGCCCAGCAGCTCCCGCGCTTCTTGCGGCGATGCCACGCTGCGCCCCGCGTCGCGCGCATACTGGGCCAGCTGGGCAATCAAGGGCCCGTTGGACGTGGCCTTGCTGCCATCGGGCAGGTAGAACGTGTCTTCCAGCCCCGTGCGCAAGTGGCCGCCCAGTTCGGCCACGCGCTGGTGCACGGGCCAGATCTCCTGGCGGCCGATCACGGTGGCCTGCCAGGGAGCATCCTTGATCTTGAGCTTGAGCAGTATGGGCAACAGGTCCGGGTCGGCCGGCATGCCCGATTCGACCCCCATCACAAAGTTGTACTCGGGCAGGCGCTCGGTGTACATGCCGGTCTGCACATACATCTCCACACAGCGCACGATGCCCACGTCGAAGCATTCGAACTCGGGCAGCGTGCCGGTCTCCAGCATCACGTCGATGAAGTCCTTGACCTTGGCGGGCTGGTTGTCGAACAGCATGGGCGGCCAGGCCCAGGTGCCGTTGCTGCGCACCTTGAGGTAGTTGAGCGAGCCGGCGTTGCAGGCCGCCATCTCGGGCCGGGTGGCGCGCAGGCAGTCGAGCGGCCCCTGGTAGTGCGGGCCCACCACGCCCGTGGTCTGGTTGATGACCAGGCCTGGGCATTCCTCGCGCATGGCCTGCACGCAGTCGCGCGCCACCTGCGGGTCCCACGAGGGCAGGTGGCCCTTGCCCGCCTCCTGCTGGCGAAAGTGCACGTGCACCACGGCGGCACCGGCATCCACCGCACGGCGCGCTTCGCGCGCCAGTTGCTCGGGCGTCACGGGCACATGGTGCTGCGTGGGGTCGGTCAGCACGCCGGTGATGGCGCAGGTGATGATGGCTTTGTCGGAGTGGGGTGTCGTCGTCATGGCGTTGTGTCTTTCAGATGCCCAATTGCCGAGCCGCCAGGTCCTTCATGATCTCTTCGGCGCCGCCGCCGATCATCATGACCTTGACCTCGCGGTAGATGCGCTCGCTCACGGTGCCGCGCATGTAGCCCATGCCGCCCAGGATCTGCACGGCCTGGTCGGCGCAGAACTGCATGGTCTGGGTGGCGTGGTTCTTGAGCAGGCAGACCTGGGCCACCCACTCGGGGCTGGTGCCACCCGCATCGGCCTGCGCCGCCACCGATTCGAGCCAGGCGGCGGTGGAATGCATGCGCATCTGCATGTCCATGAGCTTGTGGCGAATGACCTGGTGGCCTACCAGCGGCGCGCCAAAGGTCTTGCGCTGGCGCGCCCAGGCCAGGGCCTCGTCGTAGCAGGCTTGCGCAAAACCCAGGGCCGATGCCGCCAGGCCAAAGCGCTCGGCGTTGAAGTTGCCCATGATGATGCGAAAGCCGTCGCCCTCGGCCCCCAGCAGGTAGCGCGCGGGCACGCGCACATTGTCAAAGCGCAGGTGCGCGGTGTCGGAACACAGCCAGCCCATCTTGGCGAGTTGGCTGCGCGACAGGCCGGCGCTGTGGCCCGGCACCAGCAGCATCGATATGCCGCCGCTGCCCCGGCTACCGGGCTCGCCCGTGCGCACGGCCACGGTGATCCAGTCGGCGCGCATGCCCGAGGTGATGAACACCTTCTCGCCGTTGAGCACGTATTCGTCGCCCTCGCGCCGCGCGGTGGTAGCCAGCTGCGCCACGTCCGACCCCCCGCCGGGCTCGGTGATGGCCAGGGCCGCAATGCGCTCGCCCGCCAACACAGGCGGTATCACCTCGTCGCGCACGGCATCGCTGCCATGTGCCAGCACCGGCGGCAGGCCGATGTTGTGCGACAGCAGGCTGGCCAGCACGCCGCCGCTGGTGCCATGGCGGCACAGGGCCTGCCACAGCGGCAGGCGCAGTGCGTAGCTGGCGGGGGTGCCGCCGTACTGCTCGGGGTAGCCCAGACCCAGCAGGCCCAGCTCGCCGGCGCGGCGGTACAGTGCGCGCGGGAACTCGCCTGCAGCGTCCCAGGCATCCACATGCGGGGCGATCTCGGTGCGGGCGAAGCGCGTGACGGTATCGGTCAGCGCCGCCCGGTCGGCGCGCAGGTCATCATCCATGGGTGCGGGCATGGCCTCAGGCCTCCTGTGCAGTGAAGCGCGCCAGCACCTGGCCTGGGGCCACCTGCTGGCCTGGCGCCACCAGCAGCTCGGTCACCGTTACCGCACCTGGGCAGGCCAGGCTGTGTTCCAGCTTCATGGATTCGAGCACCACCACCGTGTCGCCGGCCTGCAGGGCCACGCCTGCCGTCACGGGCACGGCCACCACGCGGCCGTTGAAGGGGGCCCGCAGTTCATTGGCGCCACTGGCCGCGCCTGCGCGTGCGGCGGGTTCCCATGAGGCGTCCTCCACCCACCCATCCACACCGCCGGCCTGCCAGTGCCAGCGGTGCGGGGCCACGGTGGCCGTGCGCACCGTGTGCGCGACACCATCCACCGCGCATTGCACGCGGCCATCCGGCAGGAGGGTCAGCGCCATGGCCATGGTGGGTTGCGCTTCGGCCATGGGGGCCACCTGCAAGCGCCCGGGGGCTGTTTCGTGCACCGCGATGGGCAGCACCTCTCCCTGGTGGCGCAGCCGCATGGGGCGCGCGAAGCGGCAGGGCAGCGTGGTGGCGCGGGGCGGGAACAGGGCCGCCATGGCGCTGGGCAGCACTGCCGTTTCTTCGTGCGCGCGCAGCGTGGCGCGCAGGGCGTCGCCTTGGTGCGCGAGAAAGGGCACGCACGCCTGCCCGGCGCGGAACAGCGGGTGGTCGATGCAGGCCGCCAGCAAGGCGCGGTTGCTGGGCAGCCCGAGCAAGGTGGTGCCATGCAGGGCGCGCACCAGCGCATCGATGGCCTCGCCGCGCGTGGCGGCATGCACGATGAGCTTGCCCAGCATGGCGTCGTAGTGGGGTGTGACCTCGGTGCCTGCTTCCAGCGCGTGGTCAAAGCGCAGGCCGCTCGGCGGCGCGGTCTCGAATGCGCTCGCCGGGGGCGCCTCGAAGTGCAGCACCCGTCCCGTGTGCGGCGTGAAGTGCGCGTCTTCCGCACACAGCCGCACCTCGATGGCGTGGCCGTCGAGGGCCACTTGCTCTTGTTTCAGGGGCAGGGGCGCGCCGCGCGCCACACGGATCTGCCACTCCACCAGGTCCAGGCCCGTGAGTGCCTCGGTCACGGGGTGCTCCACCTGCAGGCGGGTGTTCATCTCCATGAGGAAGAAGGCACCCGGCTGGTCGTCGTCGAGCAGAAACTCCACGGTGCCCGCACCCACATACCCTGCCGCCTGGGCCAGTGCGACGGCGCAGGCGCCCATGCGTGCGCGCAGCGCGGCGTCCACGGCGGGGCTGGGGGATTCCTCGATGAGCTTCTGGTGCCGTCGCTGCACCGAGCAGTCGCGTTCGCCCAGGTGGATGCAATGGCCGTGCGCATCGGCAAACACCTGCACCTCCACATGGCGCGGGGTCAGCAGTGCGCGCTCGACCAGCAGGTCGCCACAGCCAAAGCCTGCCAGCGCTTCGGATCGGGCGCTGGCCAGTGCCGCAGGCAATTGCGCCGGCTCCAGCACCAGACGCATGCCGCGCCCGCCGCCGCCCGCCACGGCCTTCACCATCAGCGGGTAGCCAATGTGCTGCGCCTCGGTGGCGAAGCGTTCATTGCTCTGGTCGCTGCCCGCATAGCCCGGAAGGCAGGGCACGCCCTGCGCCTGTGCCAGCGCCTTGGCGCCGGCCTTGCTGCCCAGCGCGCGGATGGCGGAGGGCGGTGGGCCGATCCAGGTGAAGCCGGCATCCACCACGGCCTGGGCAAAGTCAGCGTTCTCACTCAGGAAGCCATAGCCCGGGTGTACCGCATCGGCACCCGTGGCGCGCGCTGCAGCCAGCAGCTTGTCGATGCGCAGGTAGCTGTCGGCGCTGCTGCTGCCACCCAGGGCCGCAGCCTGCGTGGCCTCGCGCACGTGCAGGGCATGGGCATCGGGGTCGGAGTAGACCGCCACGGTGGCAATGCCCATGCGGCGCGCGGTGTGGGCGATCCGTCGTGCGATCTCGCCACGGTTGGCGATCAGGATTTTTTTCATGCCGCAGCGCTCCACGGTGGTGGCTTGCGGGCCGTGAAGGCGGCCAGGCCCTGCGGCGCCTCTGGACCGCGCAGAGCGTGGGCAAACAGGTGGGCGGCATCGTCCAGCAAGGCGGGCAGCGGCAGGCTGCCTTGCACCTGTGCGAGCAGGTGCTTGGTGGCGGCGATGGCCTGGGGGGCCGTGCTGGCCAGGCGCTGCACGGCGGCTTGCACCGCCTCGTCCATCGCACCGCTGACCACCTCATCGACCAGCCCGGCCTGTTGCGCTGCGGCTGCCCCGCTGCGCGTGCCCGACAGCAGCCAGCGCCGTGCCGCTGCCGGCCCCAACCGGCGCACCACGAAGGGCGCAATCTGCGCGGGCACCAGACCCAGGGTGACCTCGGGCGCACCGAACTGGGCATTCGCATCCGCCAGCACCAGGTCGCCGCAGCAGGCCAGGCCCAGGCCGCCGCCCATGGCGGCGCCTTCCACCGCGATCACCAGCCATTGGGGCAGGCCGCACAGCGCCTGCAGCAGCGTGCCGAAGCGGCGGTTCAGCGGCACCAGCGGGTCGGGCATGCCCGCATCGAGCGGCTGGCCGATGGTCTTGGCAAAGCCGCCCAGGCTGCCGCCGGCGCAAAAGTGCCCGCCCGCGCCGCGCAGCACCACGCCGCGCAGTGCGCCATCGTTGCGGGCGCGGGTGCAGGCCGCCAGCAGGGCGTCCACCATGGCATCGGTCAGCGCGTTGCGGCTGGCCGGGTCGTTGAGGGTCCAGGTCTCGACGGCAAGGCCGGCACCCAGCGGCGCTCGGGTGATCAACAGGGTATCGGGCATGCGGGTTCCGGCTCAGTGGGCGGCAGGCCGCTTGGCAATGCCCATGGTCTTGGACAGGATGCCCAGCATCACTTCATCGGCTCCGCCGCCGATGGAGGCCAGGCGCCCGTCGCGGAACATGCGCGAGACCTTGTTCTCCAGCGTGAAGCCCATGCCGCCCCAGAACTGCAGGCAGGTGTCGGGCACTTCGCGGTTCAGGCGCCCGGCCTTGAGCTTGGCCATGGAGGCCAGCTCCAGTACATCCTGGCCGCGCACGTAGAGTTCGCAGGCGCGGTAGGTCAGGGCGCGCAAGGCCTCGACCTCGGTCTTGAGTTCGGCCAGCTTGAACTGCACCCACTGCTGGTCGGCCAGCGCACCGCCAAAGAGCTTGCGCTCCTGCGCCCACTCGATGGTCCAGGCGATGCAGTTGCTCAGCGACTCCAGCGTGCTCGATGCGCACCACAGCCGCTCCTCCTGGAACTGCTGCATCTGGTAGATGAAGCCCTGGCCCTCGGCCCCAATGCGGTAGCGCTGCGGCACGCGCACCTCGTCGAAGTAGAGCAGGCCGGTGTCGCTGCTGTGCATGCCGATCTTGCGGATCTTCTGCGCCACCTCCACGCCCTTGGTGAGCTGGCCGCCGGGGCCGTCGCGCAGGGGCACCATCACCAGGCTCTTGTTGCGGTGCACGGGGCCCTCGCCGGTGTTGACCAGCATGCACATCCAGTCGGCCTGCAGGCTGTTGGTGATCCACATCTTCTGGCCGCTGATCACATAGTCGTCGCCATCCTTGCGTGCCGTGGTCTTGATGCCCGAGACGTCGCTGCCGGCCGCCGGCTCGCTCACGCCGATGCAACCCACCGTGTCGCCTGCAATCGCTGGGGCCAGGAAGTCGCGCTTGAGCTCGTCGCTGCCATGGCGCGCCAGGGCCGGTGTGCACATGTCCGTCTGCACGCCGATGGCCATGGGCACGCCGCCGCAGTGCACGTGGCCCAGGGTCTCTGCCATGGCCACGGAGTAGGAGTAGTCCAGGCCCGAGCCGCCGTATTCCTCGGGCTTGCACAGGCCCAACAGGCCGAGCTTGCCCATCTTCTTGAAGACCTCGTGCGCCGGGAAGATCTCGGCTGCCTCCCATTCGTCCACATGGGGGTTGATCTCTTCGTCGATGAAGCGCTTGAGGGTCTTCTGGATCTCGCGGTGCTCGTGCGTGAAATGCATGGTGTGTCTCCGTTGATTTTTGTGTGGACCAGTGCAAGAGAAAACGAAGAGGGGGCCTACATGCGCGCCACCCCGAACTGCATGGGGTGCACCTGGCGTGCCGCGCCATCGGCACAGATGGCCAGGCACAGGGCCAGCACGGCACGCGTGTCGCGCGGGTCGATCACGCCATCGTCCAGCAGCAACCCGCTGGTGTAGAAGGCGTCGGCCTGGGCTTCGAACATGGCAACGATCTTGTCGAACTGGGCCTGCGACTCGGCCGGGTCGGGCGTGATGCCTTTGCGCGCCAGGGCGGCCTCGGTCACGATCTGCATGGTGCGCGCGGCCTGCTCGCCGCCCATCACGGCGGTCTTGGCACCGGGCCAGCTGAACAGGAAGCGCGGCGCATAGCCGCGCCCGCACATGCCGTAGTTGCCTGCGCCGAAGCTCGCGCCGCACTGGATGGTGATCTGCGGCACCGTGGCGTTGGCCACCGCCTGGATCATCTTGCTGCCGTGCTTGATCATGCCGCCTTGCTCGCTGTCCTTGCCCACCATGTAGCCCGTGGTGTTCTGCAGGTAGACGATGGGGTGGCCGAGCTGGCACATCCACTGGATGAAGTGCGCCGCCTTGTTGGCACCCGCTACATCAATGGGGCCGTTGTTGGTGATGAAACCCACGGGGCGGCCGTCGATGCGCGCCTGGGCGCACACAGTGGCCATGCCATAGCGGGCCTTGAACTCCAGCAGTTCGGAGCCATCGGCGATGCGCGCGATCACCTCGCGCATGTCCACGGGCTGGCGCAGGTCGTCGGGCATCAGCGCCAGCAGTTCGTCTGCGTCCAGGGTGGGCGCGGCGGCAGGGGGGGCCGAGGCTGGGTGGGCCCATCCCGAAGCCGCCACAATGGCGCGCGCCATGCCGATGGCCTCGCGGTCGTCCTGTGCCAGGTACTCTCCGAGGCCCGAGATGCTGGTGTGCATCTCGGCGCCGCCCAGTTCCTCTTCGGTCGCAATCTCGCCCGTGGCGGCCTTGAGCAGCGGTGGCCCGGCCAGGAAGGCGCGCGAGCGCCCCTGCACCATGACCACCACGTCCGACAGGCCGGGCATGTAGGCGCCACCCGCGGTGCCCGAGCCGTGCTGCACCGTGATCACCGGGATTCCGGCCGCCGACAGGCGCGCCAGGTTGCGGAACAGGCTGCCGCCGTGCACGAAGCCCTCTACCCGGTAGCGCATGAGGTTGGCGCCCGCGCTCTCCACCAGGTGCACGAAGGGCAGGCGGTTGTGCAGCGCGATCTCCTGCACGCGCAGGATCTTCTCCAGCCCCATGGGCTGGATGGCCCCGGCCTCGATGCCCGAGTCACTGGCCACCACCATGCAGCGCACGCCCGAGACCATGCCGATGCCGGCCACGATGCCGCCGCCGGGCACGGACTTCGCCGGGTCCTTGCTGTCCTGCAGGTAGCCCGCCAGCGTGGCCAGCGGCAGCCAGGGCGTGCCGGCATCGAGCAGCAGCGCCACACGCTGGCGCGGCAGCAACTGGCCGCGCTTGTCGAACTGTGGCTGGGAGCGGGCCGAGGCCTGTGCTGCGCGGTCCTCCAGGGCACGCAGGGCCTCCAGGCGCGCCAGCTGCGCGGTGCGGCGGCGCAAGGCATCCGGTGATCCGCCGTGGAAGCGGGAGGTGAATGCCGTCATTCGCCCTCCCTTCGTTGCTGGGGTTGATCGGCAAACACGCGTGGCACCTGGGCGCGGTGAAAGCCCCCGAACGGCCGCACGGCAGGCCGCTGCTGCGTTGCGGCGTCGGGCACCTGCATGGGCCAGCCCAGGCGGGCCTGGGGGCGTGCACCATCGACGCGCACGGTGGTGCCGCTGATGAAGCTGGCCGCGGGGCTCAGCAAAAAGACGATGGCGGCCGAGACCTCGGCCTCGGTGCCGAAGCGGCCTTGCGGCACGGTGTGGCGCATGGCGCGCAGCATGTCGGCCGCGGCGGGTGGGTAGTTGTCCATGCCGCTCGATGCGATGTAGCCGGGCGCCACGGCATTCACGCGCACGCCGCTGCCGGCCCATTCAAGCGCTGCGGTCTCGGTGAAGCTGACCATGCCGGCGCGCGCCGCGCCGCTGTGGCCCATGCCCGGCATGGAGCCCCACATGTCGGCCACGATGTTGACGATGCTGCCGCCCTGGGCCTGCATCCACTCCCGATGGCACTCACGCGCCATCAGGAAGCCACCGGTCAGGTTGGTGTTGAGCACCGCCTCCCAGCCCTTGGCGGAGATGGTTGCCAGCGGCGCCATGAACTGGCCGCCCGCGTTGTTCACCAAGGCGTCGATGCGGCCGTGCTCGGCCAGCGCCTGCTGCACGACGATGGCCACGGCCTCTTCGGAGCGGATGTCGCAGGCATGCCAGGAGGCTCGCCCGCCGTCAGCGCTGATTTCGGCCTGCACGGCCTGCAGCTTGTCGGCCTTGCGCCCGACCAGCACCACCTGCGCGCCCAGCCGGGCCAGTTCGTGCGCAGTGCAGCGGCCGATGCCCGAGCCGCCGCCGGTGACGATCACCACCTGCCCCGCGAACAGGCCTGGTGCAAACACGCTCTGGTACATGGCTCATGCCTCCCGTATGAACAGTGCGAGCGCCTCGGCGGTCAGCTCGTCCAGCGACTTGCCGCCCTTGGGGGCAAACCACTGCACGGCCCAGTTGAGGGCGCCGAAGAGGAACAGGCGCGCCACGCTGGGGGCGGCCTGCAGTGCGCCCTGCCTTGACAGGGCTTCCAGGGTGGGCATCCAGGCGGCCTCGTAGGCATCCTTGACGCGGCCGATGCCTTTGCGCTGTGCAGGCGTCAGTGAACGCCATTCGTAGAGCATCACTGGGATGAAGCCGCTGCGCGGGCCCAGCAGGATCTCGAAATGGTGGCGGATCAGCACCCGCAGTTGTTCGCGCGGCGTGGCCGTGGGGGGCAGGGCGGCCAGCGCCTGCTGCTGGCTTTGCAGGGCCATGACCATGCCTTCGTTCATCACGGCATGGAGCAGGGCCCCTTTGCTTTCGAAATGGTAGAAGGGCGAGCCGCTGTGCATGCCTGCCGCCGCAGCAATGTCGCGCGTGGTGGTGGCCGCGAAGCCTTTGGTCAGAAACAGCTTGGCCGCCCCATCCATGAGCTTGCGGCGGCGGTTGCCGTCATCGACTTCTTCGGCGGTCTTGCGCGGGCGGCCGCGTGGGCGCCGGGGTTCTTCGGCGGCAGCGGCCGGGGCTTTGCGGAGACGGGCCGCGGGCGCGGCTGGGGCTTCGGCGGACGTGGGAGTGGCGAGACGTTTGCGCCGGGTTGCGGGGGATTCCATGGGGTGCACGATAGCAAAGGGTTTTATTTTTAGCAAGCAGATGCTTTGTGAAAATAGTGCCCCCGGGCGAATGGACCGGAGCCGGCCCGCCCGGGTCGATTCGACCCAGGCGGGCCGGGAAAATTGTTCCCAATCGTTGATTCGTCCATCAAGTTGAAACAGGCGGGGAAGGGGAATGGGCAGTTTCCCGGCTTACTTGCTGCTTTGGCCGCCAACTGTTTTCAAATACATTCTTTGCGGGGGGAAATGGGGTTGGGGCCGGTGGTGCACATGCCCTACGCTTCGTGTTCTATTCAACGAGAGGCAGGTTTCATGAACACATTCGGTATCGCCCGCTGGGCGCGTGGCGCCATCGTCGCCGCATCCGCCACCCTGGTGCTGGGGGCGCAGGCACAGATCATCGACTTTTCCGGCACCCGCGGCGCGGGCGTCAACCAGACCGACGTGCTGCTGGAAAACCTGCGCCTGCTGGTGCCTGTGGCCAATCCGCAGCAGCCTGGCACCACGACCACGGTGGAGTCCAACTACAACATCCTGTTCCGCTTCGATCCGGCCACCTTGCACCTGGTGCCTGTGGGTCTGCAGCAGACCGGTGGGTCGGGTGCGGTGCAGTGCGCCACGGCCCAGGTGACGGTGTTCGATGCGCTGCGGGGCGCGAACCTGCCCCTGGCCAATGCGTCGGTCACGCTGGGCACGCGCTCGGCCACCACGAATGCGCAGGGCGTGGCCTCGTTCACGGGGCTGGCGCAAGGGTTCTTCACGGTGACCACGACGGCCCCCAATTACTCGCCCGCCAACCAGACCGTGCTGCTCAACTGTGCTGCGCCCAACCAGGTGGCGGTGGCCCTGTCGCCGGCCAGCGGCAGCGCGGGCGGTCTGGCTGCCGGCCAGTTCCGCACCATCCTGACCTGGGGGGAGAATCCGCGCGACCTGGATTCGCACCTGACAGGACCTGCGGCCAGCGGCAATGCGCGCTGGCATGTGTACTTCGCCTCCAAGAATGCGGGCGACATGTGTGCGCTGGATGTGGATGACATCTCCTCCTACGGCCCGGAGACGGTGACCTGCCCGCCCACGGCCAGCACGGCCAATGCGGGGGCTGGCACGCTGCGCCCGGGTGTCTACCGCTATTCGGTGCACCACTACGCGGGTTCCGGCACCCTGGGAACCTCGAATGCCAACGTGCGGCTGGAGCTTTCCAACGGCCAGGCCTACACGTTCACGCCGCCGGCCGCGCCCTACACCGGCGCCAACAACGTCTGGACGGTGTATGAGCTGACGGTGCTGGCCGATGGTGCTGTGAGCGTGGCGCCCGTCAATTCGGTGATGGCGAATGTTTCTTCGGGCAGCGTGGCCCGTGAACTGCCGATCGCCGAAGGCACAGGCCTGGGCCAGGCGGAAAGCCCTTCGACGTTCCGGAACCTGGCCAAGTAAGCCGGCAAAGCGGCTGCCGCGCGCAGGCGACATGGCGCACGGCATTGCGTCATCGAGGTATAGGGGGTGACTGTCTGTAAGCCACCCCCTCCTCGGCGCAGGTTCAGGGCACGTGTTTTTTGATAGCGCCAAAGTGCCGCAGTGTGCGCTTTCTGGCGATTTCAGGGGGTTGCGCACGCAGCAAATGGGTCGCTTGCTGGCGCCCTCTTGCTTAACAGAGACATTTGCAGGGTTAATGGCAGTGGGCTGGAGTGCTGGTGATAAGGTAAAGGCATGAACACACCGAACCCAACCCCCACGCCCTCGCCCTCCGATCTTGACCCGGAAAAGATGCGCAGCGACCTGGCAAACCTGTTCCGCAAGGCCGCGCCGCCGCAGGACAAGTCCGCTGCTGACAAGCCTGCAGGCAAGTAAGGAAGCACCATCCGCGCGACGCCGCCGGCCCGCATGCGGGTGGGCGGCGTTTTTCTTGGCGGCTTGCCATGCGGGGCTGGCGATAACGGCAACCCCACTGCAAAGCGGTGACCATTGGTTTTCCATATCGGTGATGAACGGGCACCGGTGATACAGTGGCGTGGCACCTGTCTGACCTGCGGCCAGATCCCGTTTGCGACCCCGATTCGCTGCCTGCCCGCATGGGGTGGATGGATGGGGTTCTGGCGGATGCGGCTGCCTGCAAGAAAGCCCGACCATGGCCACCGTTTCCGATCTCCAGCGCATCGTGTATTCCGGCAACCCGCAGGCCGACGCCCTGCTGGACAATCCCTCGCCCTGGAATTTCTTTCCCGATGGCCGCAAGGTGTTGTACTACACCTTCGATGCCAGCCCCGGCAGCGTGGCAGCCACCGATGCGGGGCGCGCGATCACCGCATTCAATGCGGCGCAGCAGCAGGCCACGCGGCAGATACTGCAGCATGCGGCGGCGGTCACGGGCATCACCTTCACCGAGGTGGGCAGCTCCGCCCAGGCGGACCTGCATTTCGTCGCCACGAATATTCCGGGGGCGTCGACGGCCGGGCTGGCCTCCACCTTCTACAACTACAGCTACAACGGCAGCCAGACACTGACCCAGCTCAATGCGGAGTCGGTGGTCTACCTGGACAACGTGGAGCATGCCGGCATCAACAACCAGCCGACGGCAGGCGGTGCCGGGTACGAGGTGCTGCTGCACGAGGTGGGCCATGCCCTGGGGCTGGCGCATCCGTTTGATTCTTCGCGGCCGCTGCCTGCGGCGCAGGACAACACCAACAACACGGTGATGTCGTACACCCGTGCCGGTCCGTACAAGACCACCTTCCAGGCCTACGACCTGCTGGCCCTGGACTGGATCTATGGGCGGGACGGTCTGGGCGGTACCTGGGGCATGAACTCCACCAACGGCCCGACGCTGAATTTCTCCAGCCAGCCCAGTGGCACGGCGGGCCCCGATGTCTTCACCAGCACGCAGGCCAACGAGACCTTCAATGGCGCCGCAGGGGTGGACACCCTGGTGGCACAGGGAGCACGGGGCGGCTACTCGCTGACGCGCAAGGACGGGGGCTGGCAACTGGTCGATGGGACGGCGGGGCGGGATGGTACCGACACCTTGCTGCAGATCGAGCGTGTGCGCTTTTCCGATCGCTCCGTGGCGTTGGACCTCGATGGCGCGGCGGGAACGACGGCACGCCTCCTGGGGGCGCTGGTGGGCCCGGCGGGACTGGCCAGCCGAGAACTCGTGGGGGTGGTGCTGGGCGTGGTGGATTCGGGGGTGTCGCAAGTGCAATTGGCGCAGCTGGGCTTGAACGCGGTGCTGGGCGCTTCGGCAACGCCGGAGCAGGTGGTGGCGTTGTTGTTCGGCAATGTGGTGGGGGCTTCCGCGGACGCTGCCACCGTGCAATCGCTGGCCGGCCTGATCCGGTCGGGCGCCTATACCAATGCGTCCTTCACGGTGGCTGTGGCCAACCTGGACATCAATGCCTCCCACATCGATCTGGTGGGGCTGAGCGCGCGGGGCCTTGACTACGTCTGACCTGGCTGGGCCCCGGGCGCCCTGAGGCCGGCTTTCTCCACCTGTGCCGGCCCCAAGCTGGGTCGCATCTTCTGCTGCCTGTGACTCGGATCACTCCGGCAATACGGGTGGCTGGGTTGTAGGTGAAAAAATTCATATAGGAACTGGTAGACTCCGCTTCCTATATGAATTCTCTATTGCGCATTCCGCTCAACGCCACACCCGAGCAGGTGGAGCGGCTGCGTGCATTGCAGGTGGGGTTTGCCAAGGTGTGCAATGCCATTGCGCCCGTGGTGCAACAGACCAGGACATGGAATCGCGTGGCGCTGCACCACCTGACCTACCGTCCGCTGCGCGAGCAGTTCCCGGAAATGGGTTCGCAGATGGTGTGCAACGCCATCTATTCGGTATCGCGCACGGGGCGCCTGATCTTTCAGCACCCAGGCAGTCCCTTCCACCTTTCGCGGCTGGGCGACAAGCCGCTGCCCTTGCTGCAGTTCGCCGACAGCTGCCCGGTGTACTTTGACCGCCACACCCTGAGCGTCAAGGGTGGTCAGCTGTCCATGTTCACGCTGGACGGGCGCATGCGCTTCGAATTGGCACTGCGCCCGGAAGACGAAGCGAGCTTTCACGAAAAGAAGCTGCGCGAGATCGTGCTGTCGCGCCAACCCGGTGGCGGGTATGCGCTGTCCTTCCTGTTGGACGGTGGGCCGGAGGGCGAGAAAGGCCAGCCGGACATGTCCCTGCCTAACGGCGAAATTCCCGAATACATCATGGTTCACGAGACAGTATGAAACCGAACGTTCCTCCCTCTGAATTGCGCGACGCGATTGCCTCCCTGCGTCCCTACTTCGTGCGCGCTGGCTGGTTCAGCGTGTTCTCCAGCCTCCTGATCCTGGCACCTTCGGGCTACATGCTGGAGGTGTACGACCGGGTGGTGAACACGCGCAACCACACCACGCTGGTGATGCTGACCCTGCTCATCCTGGGGGCATATGTGGTGATGGAGGTGCTGGAATGGGCGCGCAGCGAGGTCATGCGATCCGCCAGCGTGGAGCTGGACCGGCGCCTGAGCGGCCGCATCTTCGGTGCCATCTTCGACGCCAACCTCAAGCGCATTCCGGGCGGCTCGCAGCAGCCGCTCAACGACTTCCGCACCGTGCGGGATTTCCTGTATTCGCCGGCGCTGCTGGCCGCCATGGAGACCCCTATCGCCTTGGTGATGATGGTGTTGCTGTTCATGATCAGCCCCTGGCTGGGTTGGGCCGCACTGGTGTTCGGCGTGATCCAGGTGGCGGTGGCCTGGTTCAATGAGCGGGCCACCAAGCCCTTGCTGATGAAGGCCAATGGCAGTGCCATTGCCGCCCAGCAGTATGCCGACGGGGCCCTGCGCAATGCCGAGGTGATCGAGTCCATGGGCATGCTGCGCGACACCCACCGGCTGTGGCAGCGCAAGCAGCGGGATTTTCTGCGGTTCCAGGCGCTCGCGTCCGAACGTGCCGGAGGGTTCCAGGCACTCGCAAAGCTGGTGCAGAACATCCTGGGCTCCCTGCTGCTCGGGCTGGCCTGCTGGCTGCTGCTGCGCAACCAGCTCAACGGCGGCGGCGGCATGATGATCGTGGCGTCCATTCTGGGCGGGCGGATGCTGGCTCCACTGGTGCAGGTGGTGACGCAATGGCAATCCGTGGTCAATGTGCGGGATGCGTGGATGCGGCTGGACCAGCTGTTGATGTCCTTGCCGGCCCAGGCGCCTGGCATGGCCTTGCCCGAGCCGCGCGGGGCCTTGCTGGTGGAGCAGCTCTTCGCCTCGGCCCCGGGCAACCCGAACCAGATCCTGCGCGGCGTGGCCTTTGCGCTCGCGCCTGGCGAGGCGCTGGCGGTGGTGGGGCCTTCCGCTTCCGGCAAGACCACGCTGGCCCGCATGCTGGTGGGGCTGTGGCCTGCCGCGGGCGGCAAGGTGCGGCTCGATGGTGCCGATGTGCACACATGGAGCAAGTCCGAGCTGGGCCCGTACGTAGGCTACCTGCCCCAGGGGGTGGAACTGTTCGAGGGCACGCTGGCCGAGAACATTGCCCGCTTCGGCGAGGTGGACATGGCCAAGGTGGAAGCCGCGGCACGCATGGTGGGCCTGCACGATTTCATCCTCTCGCTGCCCCACGGCTACGACAACCCGGTAGGGGCCGATGGAGCGCGCCTGTCTGGCGGCCAGCGCCAGCGGGTGGGTCTGGCGCGTGCGCTGTATGGCAACCCGGTGTTCGTGGTGCTCGATGAGCCCAACTCCAGCCTCGATGAACAGGGCGATGCGGCCCTGGCCCAGGCCATCCTGGCGGCCAAGGCGCGCGGGACGACCTTCGTGATCATGACGCACCGCACCAGCGTGCTGGCGGTGGTCGACAAGTTGCTGGTGCTGCGCGATGGGCTGCAACAGATTTTCGGGCCCCGCGACGAGGTGATTGCCGCGTTGAACAAGGCCAACCAGCAGGCCCAGCAGGCTGCGTCGGGACAGATCGTCCCTGCTGCCACCGCCGTTGCCGCCTCCTGATACCGATACGGATTCAATTTTCATGAAGAAAACTGGCTTTTTCCACCGCAGCGAGCTCACCGAGGCCCTGTGGGCCTTCCGCCGGGAGTTCATCGTGGTCGGCATCTTCAGCATGGTGGCCAACGTGCTCATGCTGGCACCGACCATGTACATGCTGCAGATCTTCGACCGCGTGATGATGAGCCGCAGCGACCTGACGCTGATCGCCATGTCGCTGATCACCCTGTTCTTTTTCGTGGTGATGGCGTTCTCCGAATGGATGCGCTCCCGCGTGCTGGTGCAGGCCGGCCTGCGCCTGGACGGGGTGCTCGGTGCCCGGGTCTTCAATGCGAGCTTCGAAGCCCGGTTGACGCAGTCGGGCGCTTCGGTGGCGCGGGCATTCGGCGACCTGATCCAGATCCGCCAGTTCGTCACGGGCAATGGAACCTTGGCATTTTTCGACCTGCCCTGGGCGCCCATCTACCTGGCCGTGCTGTTCTTCCTGCACCCTGTGCTGGGCTACGCCGCCCTGGTGTTTGCGGTGCTTCAAGGTGCGCTGGCATGGTTTGGCCACCGCCACACGGTCGCTCCGGCGGAGGAAGCGTCCAAGGCCGCCTCGGAATCCGGCGCCTACCTGCAAAGCAAGCTGCGCAATGCCGAGGTGCTGGAATCCATGGGCATGGTGCACAACCTGCGCCCCCATTGGCAGGCCCGCCATGACAAGGCGTTGGAAATGAATGGCCGGGCGCAGGCGCTCATCCACAGGATCACCGCCTGGAGCAAGTTCATCCGCTACAGCCAGCAGTCGCTGGCCCTCGGCCTGGGGGCGCTGCTCGTGATCGACGGCCAGCTGTCGCCGGGGGGCATGATCGCGGCCAACGTGCTGATGGGCAAGGCGCTTGCGCCCATCGACACCCTGGTGGGCACGTGGCGCAGCTTCATCGGTGCCCGCTCTGCCTTCGAGCGGCTGGAGACCCTGCTGCAACTGCATCCGGAGCGCGATCCCTCCCTGTCCCGTGTGGCACCCCAGGGGGCGGTGACGGTCCGTGACCTGGTGGCCTCGGCCCCAGGCCGCGCACAGCCCATTCTCAAGGGGGTGAGCACGGCCGTACCGGCCGGCACGGTGACGGTCGTTCTGGGCCCCTCGGGTTCGGGCAAGTCCACCTTGGCGCGCTGCCTGATGGGCATCTGGCCTGGTGTGTCGGGCGAGGTGCTGCTCGATGGCCTGCCGATCGATGGCTGGGACCGCATGGAGCTGGGCCCCCATCTGGGCTACCTGCCGCAGGACATCGAGCTGTTCGAGGGCTCCATCGCCGAGAACATCGCCCGGTTCGGCGAGGTGGACGCTGAAAAGGTCATCGCTGCTGCGCGCAGCGCCGGCCTGCACGAGATGATCCTGCGCTTTCCCAAGGGCTACGACACGCCCATCGGCGAGGCAGGCAACCTGCTCTCGGGTGGCCAGCGCCAGCGCGTGGGTCTGGCCCGCGCCGTGTATGGAGACCCTGTGCTGGTGGTGCTGGACGAGCCCAACGCCAACCTGGACGACGTGGGCGAAGCGGCCTTGGTGAGCACGGTGCAGCAACTCAAGGCCCGCGGCTGCACGGTGTTTCTGATCACGCACCGCCCCGGCATCCTGGGCGTGGCGGACCGGCTCCTGATCCTGCAGGACGGCATGGTGCAGGCCGACGGCCCGCGCGATGCTGTGCTGAACGCGCTGCGTGCAGCGCAGAGCGCTGCGCAATCGCCGCCATCTCCCCCTCCTGCTGCGGCAGGCGGGTTGCAGCCCATCCCCGCTTGAGCGCGATTTCTTCTGGCGCTCGCTGTTTCATCGAACCCTCTCTCTGTCGGGTACTGACATGGTCAAATCATTGTTTCCTCTGAACCAAAAGCCGGATGCTCCCTTGGAAGTCCGCGATACGGGCGATGGCGCTGCGCGTCCTGGCCGCCTGGGCCTGTGGGCACTTGCCATCGGCTTCGGCGGCTTCCTGCTCTGGGCGTCCCTGGCGCCGCTGGACGAAGGCGTGCCAGCTGGTGGCGTCGTGGCGATCGATACCAAGCGCAAGGCGGTGCAGCACCTGAGCGGAGGCATCGTCAAAGAGGTGCTGGTGCGCGAAGGCGATGCCGTGCAGGAGGGCCAGTCCCTGATCCGCCTGGACTCGGCCGTGGCCAAGGCCAACTACGAATCGGTGCGCCAGCGCTACCTGGGGTTGAGGGCCGTGCAGGGCCGCCTGTTGGCGGAGCAGGGCAACCTCGCCAGCATCAGCTTTCACCCTGATCTGCAGGCTGCCGCATCGGACCCGCTGATCCGCCAGCAGATGGTGAACCAGGAGCAGCTGTTCATGACACGGCGCAGCCTGCTGCGCTCCGACCTGCAATCGATCGAGGAAAGCATCCAGGGCCAGGAAGGCCTGTTGCAGGCGTATGACGGCATGCTCGCCAGCCGCAAGAGCCAGCTGTCCCTGATCAATGAAGAGCTTGGCAACCTGCGTGGGCTGGTCAAGGAGGGCTACGCACCGCGCAACCGCCAGCTGGAGATGGAGCGCATGGCCGCTGACTCCAACACGGCGATTGCCGACCTGCAGGGCAACACCATCCGCGCACGCCGCGCCATTGGCGAACTGCGCCAGCGGATCATGTCGCGCCAGCAGGAATACCGCAAGGAAGTGGAAAGCAACCTGGCCGACGTCAGCCGCGAAGTGCTGTCGGACAACGAGAAACTGCATTCGGTCACCGATGACCTCGCGCGCACGGAAATCAAGGCGCCTGCGGCAGGCCAGGTGGTGGGGCTCGCCGTTCAGACCGTGGGCGGCGTGATCTCCCCGGGCCAGAAGCTCATGGACATCGTGCCCAAGGACGCTGCGCTGCTGCTGGAGGCCCATGTGGCGCCGCACCTGATCGACCGCGTGCATTCCGACCTGCCGGTGGATGTCCGGTTCTCATCCTTTGCCCACTCGCCCCAACTGGTGGTGGATGGCAAGGTCGTCTCCATCTCCGGAGACCTGCTTTCCGACCCCCAGACCAACGCCAGCTACTACCTGGCCCGCGTCCAGGTGACAGCCGATGGCCTGAAGAAGCTGGGCTCGCGCCAACTGCAGCCCGGCATGCCCGTGGAAGTGATCTTCAAGACGGGCGAGCGCTCCATGCTGACCTACCTGCTGCATCCGCTGACCAAGCGGCTGGCCGCATCCATGACCGAGGAGTAAAGCCATGACCTCCCAACGACATGCATCCCTGCCTGCAGGCAGTTCGCGGCGAGGACCCGCGACCCGCCTGGGCTGTCTGGCCGCCGCGGTGGCCGGGCTGCTGGTGGCCGCGCCTGCGTGGTCCGTCGATCTGCGCCAGGCCTATGAGGCCGCCCTGGTCAACGACGCGACCATCCGCTCTTCGCGGGCCGCGGCCGATGCCAGCCGCGAGCAACTGCCGCAGGCCAAGGCACAGCGGCTGCCCAACGTTTCTTTCTCCGCGGGCCGCAACAAGAACGACCTCAACAGCGAAACCCAGAATATTTTGGGCCAGCCGGTTAGCACCGAGAACAAGTACTACAGCGGCAACCAGGCGCTTACCATTCGCCAGCCCTTGTACCGGCCCTTCATTGGCGCGCTGGTCAAGCAGGCCGAAGCGGTGGTGCAGGATGCGGATGCCACGCTGGAGAGCGCAGAACAGAGCCTGGTGGTGCGCGTGGGCGAAGCCTATTTCGAAGCGTTGCTGGCCGAAGAACAGCTGGCGCTCATCGGTGCGCAGAAAAGCACCTACACCACCCAGCTCGATGCAGCCAAGAAGGGCTTCGCGGCTGGCAGCGGCACCCGCACCGACATCGACGAAGCCCAGGCGCGGCTGGACATGACCTATGCGCAGGAGCTGGAGGTCCAGCAGAATGTGGAGTTCACCCGCCGCAAGCTGGAAACCATCACCGGCAAGCCGGTGGGCACCCTGGCGCGGCTGGACCTGGCCCGCTTCAAGCCGGGGGCACCTGCGCCGAGCCTGGTGGAAGACTGGATTGCCCGGGCGGAGCAGGCAAGCCCTGACGTCAAGGCCCTGCGGGCCCGGCTCGAGGCGGCCAACTTCGAGATCGACAAGGCCAAGGCGGGGCACAAGCCCACGCTCGATGCCGTGGCCCAGTGGTCGCGCACCAGCAGCGACAGCGTGACCAGCGTCAATTCGCGCTATGACAACAAGACCATTGGCCTGCAACTGACGGTGCCGCTCTACCAGGGCGGTTACGTCAACTCCACCGTGCGCCAGGCTGTCGCCAGTGCCGAGCGGGCGCGGGAGCTGCTGGAGGCAACGCGCCTGGACCTCAGTGTGCGGGTTCACCGCGAGTTCCGTGGCATGACCGAGGGCGTGTTGCGCATCAGCGCCCTGGAGCAGGCGGTGCGGTCGGCCGAGCAGGCCGTGCTGTCCAACCAGATGTCGTTCAAGGCCGGCGCGCGCACCACGCTGGACGTGCTGAACGCCGAGCAGCAAAAGACCACGGCGCTGCGCGATCTGGCCCAGGCCCGCTACCTGTACGTGGCGTCGCGCCTGCGCCTGCAGTCCCTGGCCGGGGATGAGCGCGCCGCCAGCGTGTCCGAGATCAACGCCTGGCTGGCCCTTTGAGCCGGAAGTCCGCCACGGCCGTGCCCAGCTCCTGCGGATCTCTTGGGAGCCGGGGCGGCGCAAACGGCAACTCCCATGAATGCAAGCGAGATGCATTCGTGTTGTTGCCCATTGGCGCCATTTGTGTGACCAGCCGCACGCAGGGGTACATGAGGTTACTTGCCGATACATGCCCTGCAGTTACGATTGGCGCCTCATGATTTGGTTGTCCGTGGTGGGTTTTCTGGTGGCGGCGATGGCTGCGGGGTTCGTCGTACGCTGGGTGCGGGGACACGCGTCCGCCTACGGAAACGGCATGCCGCAGCGCTTCCACATGGGCGATGTGCCCCGCCTCGGAGGCGCCGCCCTGCTGCTGGGCCTGGCCTGTGCCTGGGGCCTGGGCATCCTGCAGTCCTTTCTGGGCGACCCCGGGTCCCTGCGGTTGGGCTGGTGGGTCGGTAGCTGGCTGCTGGTGCTGCTGCCAGCGGTGCTGGGCGGCATCGCCGAGGACATGACCCAGCGGCTGGCCGTGCGCTACCGACTGGCCTTGACCGGCGCCTCGGGACTCCTGGCCATCTTTCTCCTGGACCTTTCCGTTCCCCGGCTCGGCCTGCCCTGGTTCGACATGCTGCTGTCGGTCTGCCCCTGGCTGGGTCTGGCCATCGTGGTGCTGGCCGTGGCGGGCTTGCCCCACGCCTTCAACATCATCGATGGCTACAACGGCCTGGCCGGCATGGTTGCCATCATCGTCTGCCTCGCACTGGCGCACGTGGCATTGCAGGTGGGTGACCGCTCACTTGCGGCTTTGTTGGTCACCACGGCGGCGGCCACGGGCGGGTTTCTGGTCTGGAACTACCCGCGGGGCATGCTCTTTGCGGGGGATGGCGGGGCCTATGTGTGGGGCGTCGTCATTGCCCTGGCCAGCATCTCCCTGGTACAGCGCAATGCCGATGTCTCTCCCTGGTTTCCCATGCTGCTCCTGATCTACCCGGTCTGGGAGACCGTGTTCTCGATCTACCGCAAGGCCGTGCGCGGCGTCTCGCCCGGCGTGGCCGATGCCCTGCATTTCCACCAACTGATCTACCGGCGCATCGTGCGCGGCGTGTTCCACGACGACGAGTCGCGCCGCGTGCTCATGCGCAACAACCGCACCTCGCCCTACCTCTGGGGCTTCACCCTGCTCACCGTGGTGCCGGCCATCCTGTTCTGGAACAACACCCTGGTGCTGATGGGCTTTTGCTGGCTGTTCGTCATCAGCTACGTGGTGGCCTACCTGGCCATTGTGCGGTTCAAGGTGCCTGACTGGCTGCGCAGGTAAGCACCCCCTGAGGCGCTTCGCGCCTCGGTGTGTCCGCCAGAGGCGGCCACTCTTCGGGCACGTCCAAGCCTGCGCAGGCAGGCTTGGAGCCGCGGCCCTCAGCCCCTCTCTCGACTCGCTGCGCGATTCGGGAGGGGGACGCTCCCAGCGCGGCGGGGCGGCCCTTGCGCGGGAGCACTGGTAGGGCCCGTGCCAGTTTCTTGGGCTGCGCGCGGCAATGCATGCAAGACCGACCCGCGAATGCGGCACAATTTGCGCATCTTTGTTTTCTGTGACGGCACGCCCCCATGACCGATCTTCTCTCGATTGCGCCCCGCGACAAGGCTGAAATCCTGGCCCAGGCGCTGCCTTACATCCGCAAGTTCCATGGCAAGACCATGGTCATCAAGTACGGCGGCAACGCCATGACCGACCCGGCACTGCAGGCCGACTTTGCCGAAGACGTGGTGCTGCTCAAGCTCGTGGGCATGAACCCTGTGGTGGTGCACGGTGGCGGGCCGCAGATCGAGACCGCCCTGAACCGCCTGGGCAAGAAGGGCGAGTTCGTGCAGGGCATGCGCGTGACCGATGCCGAAACCATGGAAGTGGTGGAGTGGGTGCTCGCCGGCGAGGTGCAGCAGGACATCGTGGGCCTGATCAACCAGGCCGGCGGCAAGGCCGTGGGCCTTACGGGGCGCGATGGCGGCATGATCCGTGCGCAAAAGCTCAAGCTGGTGGACTCCAAGGACCCGAGCATCGAGCACGATGTCGGCCAAGTGGGCGACATCCTGTCCATCGACCCGAGCGTGGTCAAGGCGCTGCAGGACGATGCCTTCATCCCTGTGATCAGCCCCATCGGCTTTGGCGAGAACAACGAGAGCTACAACATCAACGCCGACGTGGTGGCCAGCAAGCTGGCCACGGTGCTGCAGGCCGAAAAGCTCATGCTGCTGACCAACACGCCCGGCGTACTGGACAAGCAGGGCCAGTTGCTCACCGACCTCACGGCGCGCGAAATCGACGCCCTGTTTGCCGACGGCACCATCTCCGGCGGCATGCTGCCCAAGATTTCGGGTGCGCTGGACGCCGCCAAGGCCGGCGTGCATGCGGTGCACATCATCGACGGCCGCGTGCCGCATGCCATGCTGCTGGAAATCCTGACCGATCAGGCCTACGGCACCATGATCCGCAGCCATTGAACGTTCGGAGCGCCGCATGAGACTGCTGCTCGTCGAGGACGATGTCATGGTCGCCAGCGGCATCAAGCTCGGCCTGTCCGACGCGGGCTACGCGGTGGACTGGGTCGGCAGCGGCGAGCGCGCCGAAGAGGTGCTGCGCGTGGAATCTTTCGACGCCGCCATCATCGACATCGGCCTGCCGGCCATGGACGGCCTGGAGCTCACGCGCCGGCTGCGCCGCCCCGACATGGCCAGCCCCTCGATGCCGGTGCTGATCCTGACCGCGCGCGATGCCCTGCATGACCGGGTGCAGGGCCTGGACCTGGGGGCCGATGACTACATGGTCAAGCCCTTCGAGCTGCCCGAGCTGCTGGCGCGCCTGCGCGCCCTGCTGCGCCGCTCGCAGGCCGCCACCACGGCGGTGCTCAGCTTCGGTCCGCTGGAGCTGGATACCGCTGGCCGGCGCGCCAGCGTGCGTGCCGATGGCAGCGAGCAGGTGATCGAACTGGGCCCGCGCGAGTGGACGGTGCTCGAATACCTGCTCATCAACGCGCCCAAGCCCGCCAGCAAGGACAAGCTGCTGCAGGCGCTCACCGGCTGGGACAAGGAAATCACCCCCAATGCGGTCGAGGTGTATGTCTCGCGGCTGCGCGGCAAGCTCGAGCCGCACGGCGTGGCCCTGCGCTCGATCCGCGGGTTTGGCTACCGGCTGGAACTCCAGGCCGGTTGACGCGCCAAGCCTCTTTCTCTTGCGGCCCTGACCATGGAACCCCGGAACCCTCCTGCGCGACGGCCCGGACTGCGGGCCATGACCTCCGACCTGCGCAACCGCCTGCTGCTGCTTCTGGTGCTGCCGCTGTGCGTGCTGGCCACCATCGGGGTCTGGCTGGACTACCGCTCGGCCGATGAGGCGGCAGGCCAGCACGACCAGCGCCTGCTGCGCCTGCTGCCAGCCCTGTCCGATTCGGTGCTGGCGCCGGCCATTCGCGACAACGACCCACCCCTGCTGCTGCTGGCCCCGCCGCTGGAGGACTTTCTGCGCCAGAACGCTGGTTTCTCGGGCTACAGCGTGCGCGATCCCTCGGGCAAGCTGCTGCTGGGCGACGACTGGGTGCACAGCGCCGTGCCCACCACCCAGGCGCCTGAATTCCACAGCATGGAATACGGCGGCGTGACCTACCGCGTGGCCGTGCAGCGTGGCCGTACCGGTGCGGGCGAGATGGTCGTGGCCCTGGCCGATGGCTCCGATCCGCGCCAGCAGTGGGCCCAGCAACTGCTGCTGCGCGTGCTGCTGCCCAACCTGGTGCTGGTGGCGGCGGCTGCGCTGGCCATCCACTGGGCGGTGCGCCAGGCCTTCAAGCCGCTGGTGGACCTGGCTGAAGCTGTGGAGCACCGCTCGCCGCGTGATCTGAGCCCGATCGACGAAGCCGCCTCGCCGTCCGAGGTGCGGCCGCTCGTGCACTCGCTCAACCGCCTGTTCGCGCTGGTCAATGCCCAGGCCGAGGGCCAGCGCCGCTTCGTGGCCGATGCGGCGCACCAACTGCGCACCCCGCTGGCCGGCTTGCAGGCCCAGGTCGAGGCCTGGGCCATGATGGCCAAGGCTGCGGCCCCCCAGCGGCAAGGGCCATCCGGGCAGGACAAGAAGGGCCCCGTGTCCACCGACGGGCGCACGCAGGGCGCCATCGTGCTGGGCGTGGACCAGATCGAGAAGCTGCGCAATGCCACGCGCCGCACTTCGCAGTTGGCGCACCAGCTGCTGGCCCTGTCGCGCGCCGACGCGCGCAGCCTTGACGCCCAGCAACCCCAGCGCGTGGACCTCAAGGACCTGTGCGAGACCTTGCTCGAGACCTTTCTCGACCCTGCCACCGGCAAGGGCCTGGACCTGGGGATCGAGGTGCAGCCCGTGCACGTCACGGGCCACGGCTGGCTGCTGCGTGAATTGCTGTCCAACCTGGTGGACAACGCCATCAAGTACACCCCGGCCTCCGGCATCGTCACCATCCGCTGCGGCATGTGCCAGGGCAAGAGCGGGCCACCGCGCGTCTTCCTGCAGGTGGAAGACGATGGCCCTGGCGTGCCCGATGCCGAGCGCACCCGGGTGATGCAGCGCTTTTACCGGGTGCCGGGCACGGTGGGCGAGGGCACGGGCCTGGGTTTGGCGATCGCCGACGAGATTGCACGTGTGCACCGGGCCTCGCTGACCCTGGGCAGCGGGGCGCAGGGCCGGGGCCTGATGGTGACTGTGGTGTTTCCGCTGTAGCAGCGTGCGCTTGCCTGGGCACCCCCGGGGGCTGTGCGAGAATCATTTCCACACATGATTTACGCCCTGCCGCTGGACGGCGGCCTGCCGTTTGCGGCACGCCGGCCATTGGGGCAGGAACCACGGGCCTCCGGGCGCCGAGGCCCCTGCGGGGCCTGCGTGCCTTCACACCATCTTTGCGCATGTCCGATCTTTCACAGCCCACCGAGCCCGCCAGCACTGCCGATGCCGAGGAATCTTCCACAGCACGCAAGCGGCCCAAGCCCGGCGAGCGCCGGGTGCAGATCCTGCAGATGCTGGCCACCATGCTGGAGCAGCCGGGGGCGGAGCGCATCACCACCGCGGCACTGGCGTCCCGCCTGTCGGTCAGCGAGGCGGCGCTTTACCGCCACTTTGCCAGCAAGGCGCAGATGTTCGAAGGCCTGATCGACTTCATAGAACAGTCGGTCTTTGCGCTGGTGCAGCAGATCACCGGGCGCGAGGTGCCCGACCCGGCCCAGCCTGCTGAAGTGGGCCGGCGCCAGGCGGCACGCATCGTCGCCGTGCTGCTGCAGTTCGGCGAGCGCAACCCCGGCATGGTGCGCGTCATGGTGGGCGATGCCCTGGTGTTCGAGCACGAGCGCCTGCAGCAGCGCATGAACCAGTTCTTCGACCGCATCGAGTCCACGCTGCGCCAGTGCCTGCGGCCTGCCAACCCGGACTCCGCTACGCCCACGGTCGATGCCCAGGTCGCCGCCAGCGTGCTGACGGCTTTCGCCCTGGGCCGGCTGCAGCGCTATGCGCGCTCGGGCTTTCGCCGCATGCCCTCCGAGCACCTGGACGCCAGCCTGGCTTTGATGATCTAAGAACCTGCCGTTCGCGATCCCCTGTGGGGTCGCAAACAGGCTCGAAGCCGCTTTCGCACTGCGGGCCGCACCGGTCCGCCAGCCCTTCGCACGCCTGCGCGCCGCGCCGCAGGTCGCTGCCGTGCAACAAAGTTTTGGTACGGTCTCCCTATTTTTGGAGAGGCTTTTGGTGCCGGGGCAAATTTGCTGCAGAATAGTACGAACGTTCGTTTTTATTTGCACGCATGCCTGCCACCTCCGACTCTACCCCGGTCACCCGCATTCCGCGGGCGCGCAGCGGCACGGGCCGCGCCCTGCAAAAAGGCCAGCAGACCAAGGCGGTCATCGTCGAGGCAGCGCTCGGCCTGGCCACGCACATCGGGCTCGAAGGCTTGTCCATCGGTGCCTTGGCCGACGTCACGGGCATGAGCAAGTCGGGCGTGTTCGCCCACTTCGGTTCGCGCGAGGAACTGCAGATCTCCGTGATCCGTGAATACCACACCCGCTTCGAGCAGGAGGTGTTCTATCCCGCCATGGCCGCCCCGCGCGGCGTGGCGCGTCTGAGCGCGCTGTTCGACAACTGGATGAAGCGCACCTCGATCGAGATCGACTCGGGCTGCATCTACATCAGCGGTGCCGTCGAGTTCGACGACCGCAACGGCCCGGTGCGCGATGCGCTGGCCAGCTCGGTGCTCACCTGGCTGGCCGCCATGCGCCGCGCCATCGAGCAGTGCGTGGAGTGCGGTGAGCTGCGCGCCGACACCAATGCCGACCAGATGCTCTTCGAGATCCACGGCCTGATCCTGGCGCTGCACTACGAGGCGCGTTTCCTGCGCACACCCGGTTCCATGGCGCGTTCCGTCACGGGCTTCCAGAACATCCTGGCGCGCTACAGCGCACCAGCCACCCCGGTGGCAACAGCTGCACCCGCTGCTGCACGCCGCAAAATTTCCAACCAAACCACCATCCCCAAGGAGTAACCCCATGCCCAGCTATACGCCGCCCCTGCGCGACATGCAATTCGTCATGCACGAAGTGCTCAAGGTCAGCGACGAATTCAAGGCCCTGCCGGCGCATGCCGAAGTGGATGTGGACACCATCAACGCCGTGATCGAAGAGGCCGGCAAGTTCGCGGCCGAAGTCACCTTCCCGCTGAACATCAGCGGCGACACCGAAGGCTGCGTGCTGGACAAGGCGACCCACGAAGTGAAGCCCCCCAAGGGCTTCAAGGAAGCCTACGCCAAGTACGTCGAAGGCGGCTGGGCAGCGCTCTCCTGCGATCCCGCCTATGGCGGCCAGGGCCTGCCTTTCGTGCTCAACCAGTGCCTGTACGAGATGATGAACTCGGCCAACCAGGCCTGGACCATGTACCCCGGCCTGTCGCACGGCGCCTACGAAGCCCTGCACGCGCATGGCACCGAAGAGCAGAAGTCCCTGTACCTGCCCAAGCTGACCAGCGGCGAGTGGACCGGCACCATGTGCCTGACCGAACCCCATTGCGGCACCGACCTGGGCCTGCTGCGCACCAAGGCCGAGCCCCAGGGCGACGGCACCTACAAGATCACCGGCAACAAGATCTTCATCTCGGCCGGCGAGCACGACATGGCCGCCAACATCGTCCACCTGGTGCTGGCCCGCCTGCCCGATGCGCCCAAGGGCAGCAAGGGCATCAGCCTGTTCGTCGTGCCCAAATTCAACATCAAGGCCGACGGCTCCCTGGGCGAGCGCAACCCGATCTACTGCACGGGCCTGGAGCACAAGATGGGCATCCACGGCAACGCCACCGCGCAGATCGCCATCGACGGCGCCGTCGGCACCCTGGTGGGCCAGCCGCACAAGGGCCTGGCCGCCATGTTCGTGATGATGAACGCCGCCCGCCTGGGCGTGGGCAACCAGTCGCTGGGCCTGACCGAAGTGGCCTACCAGAACGCCCTGGCCTATGCCAAGGACCGCATCCAGATGCGCAGCCTGTCGGGCACCAAGGCCAAGGACAAGGAAGCCGACCCCATCATCGTGCACCCCGACGTGCGCAAGATGCTGCTCACGGCCAAGGCCTATGCCGAAGGTGGCCGCGCGCTGCAGATCTTCTGCACGCTGCTGCTGGACAAGGCCCATGGCCACGCCGATGAAAAGGTGCGCAAGGATTCCGAGGAACTCGTCGCCCTGCTGACGCCCATCGTCAAGGCCTTCATCACCGACAACGGCCACATCGCCACCAATGCGTGCATGCAGGTCTTCGGCGGCCACGGCTTCATCAAGGAATGGGGCATGGAGCAGTACGTGCGCGACAACCGCATCAACATGATCTACGAAGGCACGAACACCGTGCAGTCGCTGGACCTGCTGGGCCGCAAGATCCTGGGCAACAACGGCGCCACGCTCAAGAAGTTCGGCAAGCTGGTGGCCAAGCTGATCGAGGAAGAAGGCGTGAACGAGAAGATGGCCGAGTTCATCAACCCGGTCGCCTACCTGGCCGACCAGATGACCAAGTTCACCACCGAGATCGGCTTCAAGGGCCTGCAGAACCCCGACGAAGTGGGCGCCGCTGCCGTGGACTACCTGCGCGTGGCCGGCCACCTGGTGTTTGGCTACCTGTTCGCCCGCATGGCCCAGGTGGCCCTGCGCGAAATCGCGGCCGGCAACACCGACCCGTTCTACCAGGCCAAGCTGCAGACGGCGCGCTTTTACTTCGCCAAGCTCTTCCCCGAGACCGCGACGCTGATGCGCACGGCCCGTGCCGGCAGCAAGGTGCTGATGGACACCGACCTGGCCCTGGCCTGATCGGCGCCCCGCCAGCGGATCCCGTCCTCTCAGTCACGGAGCAACACCACCATGGTCAAAGCAGCAAGCACCGCAGCCGTTCTCCTGTTCGCCGCCGCCGCGGCGCCGGCCTGGGCGCAGATGACGCCCGAGGGCCTGTGGCGCAACATCGACGACAAGACCGGCGAGGCCAAGGCCGAGATCCGTATCCGCGACGCCGGCGGTGGTGTCCTGACCGGCGTGCTCGAAAAGCGCCTGTCCAAGGATGCCAAGCCCGACGAGGTCTGCGACGAGTGCAGCGATGACCGCAAGGGCAAGCCGCTGGTGGGCCTGGAGCTGATCCGCGGTGCCAAGAAGGCCGAAGGCAAGGACGTGTGGGAGGGCGGCAAGATTCTCGATCCCGAGAACGGCCGCAACTACACCCTGCGCATGACGCCCATCGAGGGCGGCAAGAAGCTCGAGGTGCGCGGCTCCATCGGCCCCTTCGGCCGCACGCAGACCTGGGTGCGGGTGCAGTAAGAGACCAAGACAACCGCATGCACCACGGGCACGCCGGGTGCAGGCAACAACGAGGGCAGGGCGCCGCCGTCGCCCTCATGGAGAAAACACCGATGTCAAGATTCCAAGTGAAGAAAGTCGCCGTGCTCGGCGCGGGCGTGATGGGCGCGCAGATCGCTGCGCACCTGGTCAACGTCAAGGTGCCCGTGGTGCTGTTCGACCTGCCGGCCAAGGAAGGCCCGAAGAACGGCATCGTCACCAAGGCCGTCGAAGGCCTCAAAAAGCTCAAGCCCTCGCCGCTGGGCGTGGCGGACGACGCCGCCCTGATCGGCCAGGCCAACTACGAAGAGCACCTGGAACAGCTGCGCGACTGCGACCTCATCATCGAGGCCATCGCCGAGCGCATGGACTGGAAGCTCGACCTGTACAAGAAGATCGCGCCCTTCGTCGCACCGCATGCCATCGTGGCATCGAACACCTCGGGCCTGTCGATCACCAAGCTGTCCGAGGCGCTGCCCGAGAGCATCAAGCCGCGCTTCTGCGGCATCCACTTCTTCAACCCGCCGCGCTACATGGTGCTGGTGGAGCTGATCAACACGCCCACCACATCGCCCGAGGTGCTCGACCAGCTCGAAGCCTTTGTCACCAGCGGCCTGGGCAAGGGCGTGGTGCGCGCGCACGACACGCCCAACTTCGTCGCCAACCGCGTGGGCATCGCCGGCATGCTGGCGACCATGAAGGAAGTCGAGAACTTCGGCCTCTCCTTCGACGTGGTGGACGACCTCACGGGCAAGAAACTCGGCCGCGCATCGAGCGGCACCTTCCGCACCGCCGACGTGGTGGGCCTCGATACCATGGCCCACGTCATCAAGACGCTGCAGGACAACCTCGACGAGAACAGCGACCCGTTCTACGCCAGCTTCGGTACGCCCGCCGTGCTCAAGAAGCTGCTGGAGCTGGGTAACCTGGGCCAGAAGGCCAAGGCCGGCTTCTACAAGAAGGTCGGCCGCGACGTGCTGCGCTTCGATCTGGAAAGCGAAGAGTACGTGCCCGGTGGCCAGAAGGCCGACGAGGTGTACGGCCGCATGCTCAAGAAGCCCGCCGCCGAGCGCCTGCGCCTGCTGCGCAACTCCGAAGGCGCGCAAGGCCGCTTCCTCTGGGCCATCCTGCGCAACAGCTTCCACTACGCCGCCGTGCACCTGGCCACCATCGCCGACAACGCACGCGACGTGGACCAGGCCATGCGCTGGGGCTTCGGCATGAAGCAAGGCCCCTTCGAGCTGTGGCAGGAAGCCGGCTGGCTCGACGTGGCGAAGATGATCCAGGAAGACATCGATGCCGGCAAGGCGCTCTCCAAGGCGCCGCTGCCTGAATGGGTGTTCAAGGGCCCCGTGGCCGAGGCCGGCGGTGTGCACACCGCGCAGGGCTCGTGGAGCGCATCGGCACAGAAATTCATCGCCCGCCGTGCACTGCCGGTGTACGAGCGCCAGCACTTCCCCGAGAAGCTGCTGGGCGAGACCTCGCTGCCCGAATTCACCACCGCCGGCACCACGCTGCACGAGGATGACGCGATCCGCGTGTGGACGCTGGAGGGCGCGGACCGTGCTCCCGGCACCGGCGTCGTGATCGCCAGCATCAAGACCAAGATGCACGCCATCAGCCCCGATGTGGCCGAAGGCCTCACCTTGGCCGTGGACCTGGCCGAGAAGGACTACGAAGGCATGGTGATCTGGTCGGGCGACGAACCCTTCAGCGCCGGTGCCGACCTGCAGGCCATGCTGCCCGCCTTCATGGTGGCCGGCGTGAGCGCCATCGAAGGCGCCGAGGCCGAGCTGCAGAACACCATGCTGCGCATCCGCTATGCCAACGTGCCCGTGGTCGCTGCCGTGCGCGGCCTGGCCCTGGGTGGTGGCTGCGAGCTGGCCGTGCATTCGGCGCGCCGCGTGGTGCACATGGAAAGCTACATCGGCCTGGTGGAAGTCGGCGTGGGCCTGGTGCCCGGTGCCGGCGGCCTGACCTATATTGCCCGCCGCGCGGCCGAGAACGCCGCCACCTCCACGGGCAAGGACATCCTGCCCTTCCTGACCGAAGGCTTCACCGCAGCCGCGATGGCCAAGGTGGGTACCAGCGCCATCGAATCGCGCAAGCTCGGCTATGTGCTGGAGAGCGACGTGATCGTGCCGCACAAGGACGAGCTGCTCTACGTGGCCATCAACGAAGCCAAGTCCCTGGCCAAGGGTGGCTGGCGCGCTCCTGCCAAGCGTTTGTTCCCGGTGGCAGGCCGCAGCGGCATTGCCACCATCAAGGGCTCGCTGGTCAACATGCGCGACGGCGGCTTCATCAGCCAGCACGACTTCCACATCGCCGGCCTGATCGCCGAAGTGGTGTGCGGCGGCGACGTGGATGCCGGCACCCTGGTGAGCGAGGAGTACCTGATGACGCTAGAGCGCAAGGCGTTCTGTGCCCTCATCGAGCACCCCAAGACGCAGGAGCGCATCTTGGGCATGCTGTCCACCGGCAAGCCCGTGCGCAACTGACCAAGCCCTTGCTGTTGTGTCCACCATGAGCGAAACCACCCGCCCGCCGAACAAGCTGCAGCGCTCGCTGATGCGGCTGGATGAAGCGCCAGCCTTTGTGCGCGGCCTGGTGCAGAACATCGTCCTGCGCCGCGCCGTGCCCTTCACGGGCACCGCCAGGGTGCGGTTCGTGTCGCTCACGCCCGGCCGCGTGGAAGTGCATCTGGCCAACGAGCGCCGCGTGCAGAACCACATCGGCGGCGTGCACGCCTCGGCCATGAACCTGCTGGCCGAGACGGCCACCGGCATGGTCGTGGGCATGAACGTGCGCGACGACTGCCTTCCGCTGGCCAAGGAGTTCAGCATGGCCTTTCGCAAGCGCGCCACGGGCGGCCTCAAGGCCGTGGCCGTGCTCAGCGCCGAGCAGCAGGTCGCCATGCAGGCCAGCGACAAGGGCGAGGTCCAGGTCACGGTGACCGTGACCGATGAGGCCGGCGCCGAGCCGGTCGAATGTGCATTTACGTGGGCCTGGGTTCCCTCCAGCCGCCCCGCCAAGAATTGAAGGAGTTCACCACCATGGCCAAACAAGTCCAGGAAGCCTACATCGTTGCCGCCACACGCACGCCCATCGGGCGCTCGCACCGCGGCTACTTCCGCAACACCCGGCCCGACGACCTGCTGGCGACCACGCTCAAGGCCGCGCTGGCCGCAGCGCCCGGCCTCGATCCCAAGGCCATCGAGGACATCATCTGCGGCTGCGCCATCCCCGAAGCCCAGCAGGGCCTGAACGTGGCACGCATCGGCGCCGTGCTGGCCGGCCTGCCCACCAGCGTGGGCGGCATCACCGTCAACCGCTTCTGTGCTTCGGGCCTGTCGGCCGTGCAGATGGCGGCCGACCGCATCCGCGTCGGCGAGGCCGACGTGATGATCGCCGCCGGTGTGGAAAGCATGAGCATGGTGCCCATGATGGGCAATTCGCCCTCGCTGTCGCCCTCGATCTTCGAGCGCGAAGGCGACGTGGGCATCGCCTACGGCATGGGCCTCACGGCCGAGAAGGTGGCGCAGCAGTGGAAGGTCAGCCGCGAGGCGCAGGACCAGTTCGCGCTGCAGTCGCACCAGAAGGCCCTGGCTGCCCAGCAGGCCGGCTACTTTGCCGACGAGATCACGCCCATCGAAGTGACCGACCGCACGGCCGACCTGGAAACCGGCGAGTCGATTGCCAAGAGCCGCACCGTGAACCTGGACGAGGGCGCGCGCCCCGATACCTCGCTCGAAGGCCTGGCCAAGCTGAAAACGGTGTTCGCCGCGCGCGGCTCCGTCACGGCCGGCAACAGCTCGCAGACCAGCGACGGCGCAGGCGCGCTGATCCTGGCCAGCGAGTCTGCCGTCAAGCGCTTCGGCCTGACGCCGCTGGCGCGCTTCGTGAGCTATGCCTCCAAGGGCGTGCCGCCGCACATCATGGGCATCGGCCCCATCGAAGCCATTCCTGCGGCCCTGCGCTATGCAGGCCTGAACCAGCAGGACATCGACTGGTTCGAGCTGAACGAAGCGTTTGCCGCGCAGTCGCTGGCCGTGATGAACACGCTGGGCATGGACCCCGCCAAGGTCAACCCGATGGGCGGTGCGATTGCGCTGGGGCATCCGCTGGGGGCCACGGGTGCGATCCGCTCGGCCACGGTGGTGCATGCGCTCAAGCGCAACAAGCTCAAGTACGGCATGGTCACGATGTGCGTAGGCATGGGCCAGGGAGCCGCCGGCATCTTCGAATCGGTTTGATGTGGGTTGGCTACCGAGCGGCCTTCATGCGTCGTTGGGCGGTGCTCGCAATCCTCACGTACCGCAAGTACGTTCCGGTTGCTGCGCTCCGTCCGCCTAGCCTGAAGACCGCTCGCTACGCCCTTGAGGGCGGAGTGTGAAGGCAGGATTGTTTGAAGTGTTTTCCATCAAGCCGGCGGAGATCGGCTTTTACAGGAGACGAACATGGATAGGCAGACTTTGCAGGTAGATGGCGTTCAACTGGCGCTGCGCGTGTACGAATCCGAAGGTGCCCCTCGCGCCAGCGTCGTCATCGGCGGGGCCATGGGGGTGCGACAGGCGTTCTATGAGCCTTTCGCGCGCTGGCTGGCGCAGCAGGGGTTTCGGGTCACGACGTTTGACTACCGCGGCCATGGGGATTCGCTGCAGGGGCCCATGCGGGCCGTGAAGGCGGATCTGTTCGATTGGGCGCAGGACTACGAGGCCGTGATCACGGGCGCCAAGGCCGCACTGCCGGCGCAGCCGCTGTACCTGCTGGGGCACAGCCTGGGGGCTCAACTGCCGGGGCTGTTGCGCAACCCGGCGCAGGTCGACGGGCTCCTGAGCGTGGCGGCCGGCAGCGGGTACTGGCGTGACAACGCGCCCAAGCTCAAGCGCATGGTGCCGTATTTCTGGTGGGTGCTGGTGCCGCTGGCCACGCGGCTGTGCGGGTACTTTCCGGGGCGTGCACTCAAGAAGGTGGGCGACCTGCCGGCCGGTGTGATCCTGCAGTGGCGCCGCTGGTGTCTCTCGCCCACCTACAGCGTGGGCGCCGAGGGGGCGGCGGCCGCGCAAAGCTATGGCGCGGTGCGCTTTCCGGTGCTGGCGCTGTCGATGAGCGACGACGAGCTCATGACCCTGCGCGGCACGCACAACCTGGTCAATCTGTACACCAACACCGAGCGCCGGGTGGAGCGCATCACGCCGGCCGATGTGCAGGCGCGCCGCATCGGGCATTTCGGCTTTTTCCGTGACCAGTTCCAGCAAAGCCTGTGGCCGCGTGCGGTGGAGGCATTGGCTGGGCTGGGCCGTGGACCCGGTGCAGCGACAGTCTCCGGCACGACGGTCTGAGTCGGCATTTGGCGGCACACTCGCAGCCCTATGAGCACGTCCCCCTCCCCTTCCTCCTCCCATCCTCTGGACGAGGCCCTGCAACTGGCCGCCGTGGCCGGCGCACCGGGCCAGTACCAGGGGCAGACCCATCCCGGCTACTGGAACATGGTGGGGCCGTTCGGCGGTGTCACGGCCGCCAGCTTGCTGCAAGCCATCCTGCTGCACCCGGACCGGCTGGGTGACCCGCTGTCGCTCACCGTCAACTACGCAGGGGCTCTGGTGGAGGGCGCCTTCACCATCCAGGCCGTGCCCGTGCGCACCAACCGCTCCACGCAGCACTGGACGCTGTCCATCCTGCAGGCCGATGCCGAGGGCGCGCCCGTGGTGACCACCACCGGCACCGCGGTGACTGCCGTGCGCCGCGAGACCTGGAGCGTGGGCGACATGCCCATGCCCGAAGTCACGCCGGCTGCCGCGCTGGAGCCGATTGCGCGGCAGGGCGTGGAGTGGATCAACCGCTATGAGATGCGCCCGTTGAAGGGCCCCATCCCCAACACCTGGGATGGCACGGGCGACCACAGCACCACGCAGCTGTGGATGCGCGACGCGCCGCCCCGGCCGCTGGATTTTCTGGCGCTTACCGCGCTGGCCGATGTGTTCTATCCCCGCGTCTGGCTGCGCCGTGCGCGCCGCGTGCCGGCCGGCACGGTGTCCATCACCGTGTACTTCCATGCCCGTGCCGAGCAACTTGCGGCCACCGGCACTGGCCACCTGCTGGGCCAGGCGCGCGGCCAGGAGTTCCGCAACGGCTTCTTTGACCAGACCGCCCAGCTGTGGAACGAGGCCGGCGCCATGCTGGCCACCAGCCACCAGATCGTCTATTACAAGGAATGACGGACTGACTGCATGCAGCCGTTGGTTGGGTATCCTCCAACGCCTTGCTGTTCGACGTTGACCGTCCATCGTCGCCATCACCGAACCTGAGATCTTGAACAAGCCATGACCGAAGCCACTACCACCACCCAAGACATCCTGGTCCACACCGAAGCCGGTGTCACCACCATCACCTTCAACCGGGTGGACAAGAAGAACTCCATCACGACCACCATGTACGCGGCCATGGCCGATGCGCTGGCCGCCGCCGCAGCGGACACTGCCGTGCGCGTGGTGGTGTTCCAGGGCGACGTGGCGATCTTCAGCGCCGGCAATGACATCGGCGACTTTTTGCAGCAACCGCCCGCCACGCAGGATTCACCCGTGTTCCGTTTCCTGCACGGCATTGCGGCCTTCCCCAAACCCATCATCGCGTCGGTCTGCGGCCCGGCCGTGGGCATCGGCACCACCCTGCTGTTCCACTGCGATCTGGTCTATGCTGGCGACAACGCGGCCTTCTCCATGCCCTTCGTGAACCTGGGCCTGTGCCCCGAAGCGGCGTCGAGCCTGCTGGTGCCCCAGATGATGGGCTACCACCGCGCGGCCGAAGCCCTGCTGCTGGGTGAGCCCTTCATGGCCGAAGCGGCGCTGGAAGTGGGCCTGGTGAACCGCGTGGTGCCACCGACCGAGTGCAATGGCGTGGCGCAGGCGCAGGCCAAGAAGCTGGCGGCCAAGCCCTTGTCGGCCCTGATCGAGACCAAGCGGTTGATGAAGAAGGGGCAGACGCAGCCGGTGCTGGAGCGCATGGGTGAGGAGGGCGCGAGCTTTGGGCGCATGCTGCGCGAGCCGGCTGCGCGCGAGGCGTTTTCTGCGTTCATGGAGAAGCGCAAGCCGGATTTCAGCAAGGTTTGATTTCTTGGGCCTGCTGTGCGGTCGCCGGTGTGATGGTGACCGTATGCCTTGTTGGAGGGCGGGAGCCGGGATGTGCGCCCGGCGGCGCAGTAACTTTCTCTTGGGCCGCCAAGAGAAAGTCACCAAAGAGAAGGCGGCCCCGCTGTCTGCG
>NZ_JACHLK010000005.1 GCF_014207955.1 Acidovorax soli | reverse complement strand
TGCCTGGTGATTGACCTGGCCAGCACGAACGCCGTCTAATGAAAAGTGTTCACCATGTCTCCGCACAGGTGTTCACCATGTCCCCGGTCTGTACACCTTGGGAACACTGGGGGAACCTCGGGTTGGCAGGGCTGCCGCCCCCTCCGAAAAGTCGTTGCGGCAGGAGTGTTGATAAGAATGGTTATCATTACCATGCTTTGCCTTCGACCCGCCCTGCGCAGCCCTCCCCTTCGCCGCGGCCTCCTCCCATGTCCCTTCCACACGCGCTGACCGATCTCTACGTACAGCACCACAGCTGGCTGCGCGGCTGGCTGCAGCGCCGGCTCGGCCATGCGGGGGATGCGGCCGACTTTGCCCAGGACACCTACCTGCGCGTGATCGAGTCGCGCACGGCCCTGGCCGAGATCCGCGAGCCGCGCGCCTTCCTGACCACCGTGGCCAAGCGCGTGGTGGCCAACCACCTGCGCCACCGCGAGATCGAACGCGCGTACCTGGAGACGCTGGCGCACATGCCCGAGCCCCTGGCCCCCTCGCCCGAGGACCGCGCCATCGTGCTGGAGGCACTTCTGGAGATCGATGCCATCCTCGATGGCCTGCCGCCCAAGGTGCGCACCGCCTTCCTCTGGGCGCAGCTCGACGGCATGCCCTATGCCGAGATCGCCGAGCGCATGGGCGTCTCGCTCAGCTCGGTCAAGCAGTACATGGCGCGCGCCATACGGCATTGCTATTTCCCAGGTGGGGCTGCATGAGCGCCCACCCTCCATCCCGCACAGACACCCCGCTGCCCGCCCCGGTGGTGGACGCCGCCGTGGAATGGCTGGTGCACCTGTGGTCCGGCACCGCCACGGTCGAAAGCCGCGGTGAATGGCAGCGCTGGCGCGCCGCCCATCCGGAGCACGAACGGGCCTGGCAGCACATCGAAGCCACCAACACGCGCCTGCGCGAACACACCGCTGCGGGCCGGCTCACGGCCGCCACCGCCGTGACCTCGCTGGCCAGCCCCGCATCGCCACGCCGCCGCCATGCGCTGCGCGGCATCGCCGGCCTGGCCGCCGGGGGCGCCGCTGCGTGGCTGGGGTACGAGCAACTGCCCTGGCGCGGCTGGGGCGCCGACCTGCGCACGGCCCGGGGCGAGCAGCGCAGCAGCACCCTGCCCGATGGCACACGCATCGTGCTCGACACCGCCAGCGCGCTGGACGTGCGCTACACCGACGGTCTGCGCCGCCTGCACCTGCGCGAGGGCGAGGTATTCATCAGCACCGCGCACGACAGCGCAGCCGCCGCGCCCCGCCCCTTTGTGGTGGACACCCCGGCCGGTCGTATCCGCGCGCTGGGCACCCGCTTCACCGTGCGCCACGAAGGCGGTGCCAGCGAAGTCGCCGTGTACGAGGGCGCGGTGGAGCTGAGCCCCGTGGACAGGCCGGACGCCACCGTGCGCGTCGATGCCGGCCAGTCGGCCCGGCTCACACCGGTCGCAGCGACGGCGCCCCACGCAGGCGCTGCCGAGCCACCGGCCTGGTCCGAAGGCGTGCTGGTGGCCTCCAACATGCGCCTGGCGGACTTCGTGGCCGAACTGCGGCGCTACCGCAGCGGGGTGATCACGCTGTCGCCCGAGGTGGCGCACCTGCGCCTGTCGGGCGTGTTCCCGCTGGCGGACACGGACCGCATCCTGCAGGCCGTGGCCCAGGTGCTGCCGGTGCACGTGCGCATCCCCGTGCGCTACTGGGTGCGCATAGGCCCTGTGAGCGAGCACGGCTGAAGAATCTTCGATTTTTTGCTGGCGGGTCTGTACCTTTTGCGCGCTCGCGTGACAAGGAAGGGAAACCTGTTCTTTCCTCCTCCTTCACCCCCTCTACCGACCACCATGTCCACCGCTTCCCGGCGCCTCGCATCCACCACCCGCCTCCCGGCACCCCGCTTCGCCTTGCGCCCCACCGCCGCGTTCACCGCTGCACTGGCCAGCGCGCTCTTTGCCGGGCTGGGTGCCACCGCCAGCCTGCCCGCGCAGGCCCAGGCCACCCAGGCGAGCCGCGCCACCGCCTACCGCATCCCCGCCGGCCCGCTGGAGCCCGCGCTCACCGCCTTCGCCAAAGCCTCGGGCGTGCTGCTGGCCTACACCCCCGATCTGGTGCAAGGCCGCAGCAGCCCGGGCCTGCAGGGCAGCCACACGCCGCCCCAGGCGCTGGCGGCACTGCTTGCCGGTACGGGCCTCGCAGCCGTGGTGGCGGAGAACGGCACCTACACCCTGCGGCGCGCACCGGCCCCGGCTGCGGGCACGCCCGCACCAGGCCCCGCCGCGGGCAGTGTCTCCCTGGGAGAGGTACGCGTCACCGCGCAGGCCCAGCCCAACGACGGCACCACCGAAGGCACGGGCAGCTACACCGCAGCCGGCCCCAGCGGCGCGGCGACCGGCCTGAACCTGAGCCTGCGCGAAACGCCACAGTCCCTCACCATCATGTCGCGCCAGCGCATGGACGACTTCCATGTGGAGACGCTGAGCGATGCGCTCGAACAGACGCCCGGCGTGACCGTGAGCCGCCAGAGCGACATGACCACCTTCAACGTGCGCGGCTCCAGCGTCAACCTGAAGATCGACGGCAACCGCCTGCTGTCCAGCGGCTGGGGCTGGAACAGCCACATCATGTATTCGCTCGACGACCTGGCGGAGATCGACCGCATCGAGGTGCTCAAGGGATCCTCGGGCCTGGTCAACGGCGACGGCGACTACGGCGGTACGGTGAACCTGGTGCGCAAGCGCCCCACGCGCGAGTTCCAGGCCAGTGCCCAGGCCGGCGTGGGCAGCTGGAACAGCTACCGGGGCGATGCCGACATCAGCGGCCCGCTGAATGCCGCCGGGACGCTGCGCGGCCGCCTCGTCGTCGCCGCCAAGGATGCCGACGCGTTTCGCGACCGGCAGCACAGCCGCAACACCACGCTGTACGGCACCGTGGAAGCCGACCTGGCCCCGGACACCGTGCTCGGCGCCGGCCTGACCTACAAGCAGCGCAGCCTGCAAGGGGCCACCGGCACCACGCCGATCCAGGCCTTCTCGGGCGACGGCGTCGCGGTGCCGCGCATGCCGCGCTCGTTCCGCATCGGTGCCACCTGGGCCGGCTACGACCAGGAATCCCTGGGCCTGTTCGCACGGCTGGAGCACCGCTTCACCGGCGGCTGGACGGCCAGACTCCAGGTGGCGCGCGACACCGTGGAAACCCCCGACATGCGCATCGGCTACCTGCGCTACGCCCTGCCCGGCCAGCTCCAGTACAACCGTTACACGGACATCGACGACCGCAACGACAGCATCAGCCTGGACGTGCAGGGCCCGTTCCAGTTGCTCGGCCGCACGCACGACCTGCTGCTGGGGGCGGGCAGCACACGCGCCCGCACCACGCTGCTGCGCGGCAGCGGCGGGAGCGCGACGCTGGCAGCCGCCGGCATCAGCTATGCGGGCGGCGGTGGCGCCATTGCCGAGCCCGACTGGAGCCGCATGGCCTACTCCAACGACCTGTTCAGCCGCAAGAACCGCTATGCCTACGCCGCCGGCCGCTTCCACCTGGCCGACCCGGTCAAGCTGATCGCGGGTGCACGCATGAGCGACTACGACCAGAAGGACGTGACCGACATCGGCTGGTACAACTACCGCATGCGCGAGCGCGGCGTGGTCACGCCCTATGCGGGGCTGGTGGTGGACGTGGCCCCGGACATCTCGGTCTACGGCAGCTATGCCAGCATCTTCCAGCCGCAAAGCGCCAAGGACGCGGCCGAGCGCACCCTGCCGCCCGAAGAGGGAACGACCTACGAGATCGGCGCCAAGGGCGAGTTCTTCCACAAGCGCCTGAACGCCAGCATCGCCTACTTCTGGATGCGTACCGAGAACACGGCCGAGGAAGTGGGCCTGAACGCCAACGGCGACAGCATCTACCGGGCCGTCAACAGCGCCACGCGCCGCGGCTATGAGCTGGAGCTCTCGGGCGAGTTGGCCCGTGGCTGGCAGGCACAGGGCAGCTATGTCATGAACAGCAGCAACCTGGGCAGCGCCAGCACCACACCCCGGCACCAGTTCAAGCTGGGCACCACCTACCGCATTGCCAGCGGCGCGGCCCAGGGCCTCACGGTGGGCGCCTCCACGCGCTGGCAAAGCGCCATCTCCACCAGCCGCGGCACGGCCGTGCTGGGCCAGAACGCCTACTGGCTGCTGGACCTGATGGCACGCTACGAGATCAACCGCCAGCTCAGCCTCACGGCCAACATCCACAACGTGCTGGACAAGCAGTACTTCTCGGGCGTGACCAACTTCGCCGCGCAAGGCCTGTTCTACACCTGGGGCGCGCCGCGCAGCTTCAACCTCAATATGCGCTACACGTTTTGAGAGGCACCCCCTGAGTCGCTTCGCGCCTTCACCCCTCTCTCGACTCGCTGCGCGAGTCGGGAGGGGGACGCCCCCAGTGCGGCGGGGCGGCCCTTGCACGGGGGCACTGGCCTTGGCTCCGCCAGTTTCATGCGCCTCGGGTAGCGCGTAGCGCGGTAAAAGCCGATATTGCACCTCGCACGACAGGCATCTCAATCCATCGTCACATGCGCGTTCTTCACCACCTGGGCCATGCGCGCCAGTTCACTGCGCATGAAGGCCGTGGAGGCCTCGGGCGCGCTGAGCTTGATCTCGTAGCCCTGGGCGATCAGTGCGTCGCGCGCCTCGGGCATGGCCAGGGCATTCTTGAAGCCGGCATGCAGGCGCGCCACTTCGGCCTTGGGGATGCCGGCGGGCGCGACGGCGGCGATCCATCCGTCGAGCTCGTAGCGCGGCAGGCCCTGCTCGGCGATGGTGGGTACGTCGGGCAGCGAGGGCACGCGGGCGGCCGTGCTCACGCCCAGGGCGCGCAGGGTGCCGGCCTTGATGTGCGCGGCGGCCGGTGCCACTGCCACCACACCGAGCTGCACCTGCCCGCCCAGAATGTCGTTCATCAGCGGGCCCATGCCCTTGTAGGGGATGTGCTTGATATCGAGCTGCGCCTGCTCCACGAACATGGCCGCGCCCAGGTGCAGGATGGTGCCGTTGCCCGAGGAGCCGTAGTTGAGCACACCCGGTTTTGCCTTGGCCAGCGCGATCAGTTCCTTCACGTTCTTCGCAGGTACCCCCGGGTGGGCCACCAGCACGAAGGGTGTGGCGCCGATGATGGTGATGGGCGTGATGTCCTCGATGGAGTCGAAGGGGATGTTCTTGTAGACACTGGGGTTGACCACATGGTTGTTGGAGACCACGCCGATCACCGAGCCATCCTTGGGCGCACGCACCAGTTGCGTGGTGCCGGTGATGCCGCCCGCCCCGGGCAGGTTCTCGATCACCACCGGCTGGCCCAGCGCCTTGGCCAGGCTGGTGCTGATGGCGCGGATGGCGCCATCGGCCCCCGAGCCGGCCGACAGCGGCAGGATGATGCGCAGCGGCTTGTCGCCGAGCTGGGCCAGTGCAAGGCCGGGGGCTGCGAGGGCGGTGGCGCCCCAGGCCAGTGCGCGGCGGCGGGAGTGCGTGGGTGTCGATGGCATGGTCTTGTCTCCTGAAGGGAAGGACCACCCAGGGCACGCAGACTGCCGCTGCGTTCAGGCCCGGGCGGGAGCGGGAAAAATCAGGCCACGGCGGCATTCTCGTGCAGGGCCTGCACCTGGGCCGGCGTATAGCCCAGGCCGGCCAGCAGCTCGGCCGTGTGCTGGCCCAGTTGCGGCGGGTCCATGCGCACAGGCATGCGCTGGCCATCCATGCGCAGCGGCATGAGGGCCACGCGCGCCGTGCTGCCGGCACGCTCGCCATCGGGCAGCGCGACCTCGGCCAGGCCGCCCGTGGCGTTCAGGTGCGGGTCGTCGAACAGTTGCTCAGGCCGCATGATGGGTGCGAACGGCAGGCCATGGCGCTCAAAGATGGCCGACAACTCCTCGGCCGTGTGCAACGCCAGGCGCTGGCGCAGCTCGGGCAGCAGCGTGGCGCGGGCGCGCACGCGGTCGTTGTTGCTGGCCAGGCCGGCGTCGGCCTTGAGGTCGGCATAACCCATGGCATCGCAGAAGCTGAGCCACTGCGCATCGCTCACCGCGGCCAGGAAGATCTGGCCGCCATCCTTCACGCTGAACACGTCGTACACGGCCCAGGAGGAAATGCGCTCGGGCATGGGCGCGGCGGGCTGGCCCGTGACGGCGTACTGCATCATGTGCTGGCCCACGAGGAAGACATTGTTCTCGAACAGGGCCGAGTCCACCTCCTGCCCGCGGCCGGTGGTGGTGCGCTGCATGAGCGCGGCCATGGCACCGATGGCGCCGAACATGCCGCCCATGATGTCGTTGACGCTGCTGCCCGCGCGCAGCGGGTCGCCCGGGCGCCCGGTCATGTAGGCCAGGCCACCCATCATCTGCACCACCTCGTCCAGAGCCGTGCGGTGCTCGTACGGCCCGGGCAGAAAGCCCGCATGGTTCACATAGACCAGGCGCTCGTTCAGGCGCGACAAAGCCGTGTAGTCGAGCCCATACTTGGCCATCACGCCGGGCTTGAAGTTCTGCGCCACCACGTCGGCCGACGAGGCCAGGCGGATCGCCACTTCCAGCCCCTCGCGTTTGCGCAGGTCGAGCGCAATGCTCTTCTTGTTGCGGTTGAACATGGGGAAAAAGCCGGCGCCCGCACCCAGCAGGTGGCGCGTGCGGTCGCCGTCCACCGGTTCGACCTTGATGACCTCGGCCCCCAGGTCGGCCAGCACCATGCCACAGGTGGGGCCCATGACCATGTGGGTGAACTCGACCACGCGGATGCCGGCCAGGGGCAGCGCTGCAGCAGGGACGGAAGCAGGATTCAAAGGAGCATTCATGGGGCAGGACGATAAACGGTTCAGGCCAGGGCGGGGGCCAGGGTACGCGGCAGCCCGGCCTGCCACAGCGTGCCGTGCAGGGTCTCGCCGACCAGCCAGCCCTGCACCCGCTGGCGCAGGGCCAGCAGCGCAGGCACGTCGAGGCCGGTGGCCACGCCCATGCGCTCCAGCATGAAGGCCAGGTCTTCGGTCGTGACATTGCCGCTGGCGCCCGGCGCGTGCGGGCAGCCGCCGATACCGGCCAGGCAGGCGTCGAAGCGCGTGATACCGGTCTGCCAGGCCGCATAGGCATTGGCCAGCCCCATGCCGCGCGTGTCGTGGAAATGCGCGCAGGCCAGGCGCTCGCCCACCAGGGCGCGGGCTTTCTCGAACAGGCGCTGCACGCCCACCGGGTCGGCATAGCCCACGGTGTCGGCCAGGCTCACGCGGTCGGCGCCGGCATCGAGCAGGGCCTGCATCAGGCGCAGCACCTCGCTCTCGGCGACCTCGCCCTGCAGCGTGCAGCCAAAGGCCGTGCCCACGCCGCCTTCGATCAGGGTGCGCGAGCCCGCGGCATCGCGCGCGGCGCGGATGCGCGCCACCTCGGCCACCACCTCGTCGGGCGTCTTGCGCAGATTGGCCAGGCTGTGGGCATGGCTGGCCGACAGGGGCACCACCATGAGGTGGGCGCCGCTGTCGATCGCGCGCTCAGCCCCCTGGAGGTTGGGCACCAGCACCGAGGCCGTGAGGCCCTGCAGCGTGAGCGCATGGGCCAGCACCTCGACCGTATCGGCCAGTTGGGGCAAGAGGCGCGCCGGCACGAAGGAACCGACCTCGATCTCGCGCTGGCCCGCGGCATAGGCGGCGTTGAGCCATTCGATCTTGTGTGCGGTGGAGACGATGGTGGCGATGCTTTGCAGGCCGTCGCGCAGGCCGACTTCGCGGATGACGGTGGCTGGGGACATGGGGTTCTGGGTGGGGATTCAGGAGATGGCTGGATTCTAGAAATTCCACGACACCATGTGATCTCAATTTTGGAACACTTAAAATTCCCAAACAGAATATCTGGTCACTCCATGCGCCCGCTCGATCTGCAAACCCTCAAGCTCTTCGTGGCCGTGTGCGAGCACCGCAACATCGCGCGCGCGGCCGAGCAGGAGTCCATCGTCGGCTCGGCCGTGAGCAAGCGGCTGGCGCAGCTCGAAGACACGGTGGGCACACCCCTGCTGGTGCGCAAGCGCCACGGCATGGCACCTACCCCTGCGGGCGAGACCCTGCTCGAGCATGCGCGCGCCATGCTGGCCAGCGTGGGCCGCATCGAGCGCGACATGGCGGCGTTTGCCACCGGCATCAAGGGCCATGTGCGCGTGCTGGCCACAGCCTCGGTGATGGCCGAGTCGCTGGCCGAAGACGTGGCCGCCTTCTTGCAGGACCCGGCGCACCGCGACATCCAGGTCAGCATGGAAGAGCGGGTGAGCCCCGACGTGGTGCGCGGCATCCGTGAGGGCAGCGCCTCCATCGGCATCTGCTGGGATGCGGCCGACCTCACGGGTCTTTCCACCTGCAGCTACCGGCACGACCACCTGGCCATCGTGGCCCATGCCAGCCACCCCGTGGCACAGCAGGCAAACGTGCGCTTTGCCGACGTGCTGGAGCACGAATTCGTGAGCATGCCGGCGCTGAGCGCCGTGCAGGTGCTGCTGACCCGGGCCGCCGCCGTGGAGGGCAAGGCCCTGGCGCACCGGGTGCAGGTGTCCAACTTCGACGCGGCACTGCGTGTGGTGCGCGCCAACCTGGCCATCAGCGTGGTGCCGCGCGAAGTGGCTGCGCCGTTTGCCGAGACCGCGCCGGTGCGCATCGTCGACCTGTCCGACCTCTGGGCCGACCGGCGCTTTGCCCTGTGCTGGCGCGGGCCCGACGCCCTCACCCCGGCGGCCCGCCTGCTGGTGGACCACCTGGCGGCGCGTGCCTAGGCGCTTTCCGGCCGGCGTGCCACCAGGGAGTACATCAGCGGCATGCGCGCCATGCCCGGCGGCATGCCCCAGCGCCGGCCGCCCAGGTCCTGCATGCCCTCGAAGGCGCACCAGCCGTTCATGTAGGGATACTCCTCGAGCGCCTCCAGCCGCAGGCCGGCCGCCAGCAGCGCCGCCACCACGCGGCCCAGGCCCCAAGCGAACTCATGGCTGGGGTGGGGGTTGGTGAATGCCTCCGATGCAGAGGCCTGCGGATCCTCCCGCGCATTCTGTGTTTCACCCACATAGTCGCCCACCCCAGCCTCGTGCACCGGGGCGTCGTTGAAGTAGTCGTAGCGGGGCTGCCACTGCGGGTCGAACACCAGGGCCGCGGGGTGGAACTCCACGAACACGAAGCGCCCGCCCGGGCGCAGCGCTGCCGCCACGCCGCGCGCCCAGCGCGCCAGGTCCGACAACCAGCAGAGGGTGCCGTAGGAGCTGAACACGGTGTCGAACGACCCGCCCTGCCCTCCCGCAGCCGCCAGCCCGTCGAAATAGTCGTACACATCCGAGCGCACGAACTCGGCGGCGATGCCGCTGGCGTCCGACAGCGCCCGGGCAAAGGTGATGGCCTCGTCCGAGATGTCCACGCCGGTCACCCGGGCGCCCAACCGGGCGATGCCCAGGCTGTCCTGCCCCGCATTGCACTGCAGGTGCAGCACGGCCTGGCCTTGCAGGTCACCCAGCAGCGCAAGCTCCTCCGGGAACAGCGGCGAGCCCCCGGCCCGGAAAAAGGCGGCCTGGTCGCCCTTGTGGCGGTTGTGGGCACGGGTGGCCGCGTTCCAGGACAGCCGGTTGGCCTCGTGCAAGTGCTTGTATTCCATGAATTCCTCCCAAGGCGGTGCGCCGCCAAGGCCGGAATGCTACCTGCCCCAGCCGGCCGTGGCAGTGCCGCAACACTTCGCAAAAAAGACCCCCAATTCACGGGGTTGGTGCATATCAGTGCTGCATTCAGAGCTATTAAACTTGTAGCAAAATCGTTTCCAAGCTATATTGGCAGCGTCTTGCGGGCAGTGTCCGGCGGGCCGCGACTGCTTTCCACACCCACCGCGCAAGGAGAAGCTTGCATGAGCTCCAAGGAAAATTTCGCCATCAACCAGCTGTTCGAGCGGCTGGAATGCCGCTATGCGCTGCGTGTGCTGTGGGCCCTGCGTGACGGACACCCCCAGACCTTCCGCCTGCTGCAGGACAGCGTGGGCGGCATCACCCCCAACACCCTGAACACCCGCATCAAGGAGCTGCGCGAGGCCGGTCTGGTCGACCACGGCAGCGACGGCTACACCGTGACCCCTTCGGGCACCGACCTGCTCAAGCGCCTGAGCGATGTGCAGGCCTTTGCCACGCGCTGGGTGGCCGGCCGCGTGAAGAAGCCGGTCGCCTAAGTAAAATCAGCCCTTTTCGGGCCGGACCCACCCCGCCCGGCTCCCCCCAACGACTCCCCGAGGATTTCCATGGCACTCACCACCACCGCATCCGGCCTGCAGTACGAAGACACCCAAGTGGGCGACGGCGCAGAAGCCACCAAGGGCCAGAACGTCTCGGTGCACTACACCGGCTGGCTCTACAACAACGGCGAGCAAGGCGCCAAGTTCGACTCCAGCCGCGACCGCAACGACCCCTTCGAGTTCTCGCTGGGCGCCGGCATGGTCATCAAGGGCTGGGACGAAGGCGTGCAAGGCATGAAGATCGGCGGCCAGCGCACGCTGATCATCCCCGCCTCCCTGGGCTACGGCGCGCGCGGTGCGGGCGGCGTGATTCCCCCGAACGCCACGCTCAAGTTCGACGTGGAACTGCTCAAGGTCGGCCGCTGATCGCAGCGGACCCAACAACAAAGCGGCCTGCGGGCCGCTTTTTCATGGCCGGGTGAAACCGGCCTCAGTCGAAGAGGGCTTTGTCGAGCCGGGCGAATTTGGCGTCGCCCACCGCCTCGCGGATCTTGGGCGCCAGCGCCGCCAGGTCGGAGAAGCTGCCCGCGCCCTCCACCGCCAGGTTCAGGCGAAAGCCCCGCAGGCCCAGGCCGGCCGTGAGCTCGGTGGCAATGGGGTAGGCATCCTTGTAACGCTGCTGGTCGGAGCGCCCGCTGCCCTGCACGGCTTCCATGGCCACCGTGGCCTCGAACGAGGTGCTGGACGCCTGGGCCGCCGCTGCGGCCACCACCGCCTGGCCACTGCCCTTGGCGGCTGCTGCGGCCGCCACCGCGGCCCCGGCGCCGCTGCTCGACAGGGGCTCCAGCAGGCCCTGGGCGATCATGGCCTGCACGTCGTCCTGCGTGATGCCCATGGCCGCCGTGGCGGCCAGCACCTCGCCCGTGGAACGCTTGCCATCGAACAGGATGAAGGCCGAACGCTGCCGTGAGGTCAAACCACCGTGGCGGTCCTTGAGCGCCTCCTGCCCCGCCTGTGTTTTGACAAGAACCATGTATCTCCCCCGAAATCTCTGAAACCAGCTACCGTGAACGGCTGCTGTCTTGCAGCCTGTTTACAGGGTGTCACGTTTGCGGCCCGTTGAACAGTCGGGTTTTTCCATGCCCCTTCGCGGGCGCGGCTTATTTGCCGGCCTCACGCAGGGACGCGCCGCGAAGGGAGGGCGCTCAGATTTCGATGCGCACGCGCGGCAACTCGGGCGCGGGCCGCGTGATGCGGCTGACCACCAGCGCCACGAGCAGGCCCACCGGCACCCCGAAGACCCCGGCCGAGATGGGCTGGATGCCGAACCACAGCCCGTCGGCCAGCAGCCAGGCGGGCAGCAGCGCCTTCAGGGCCACCACATGCGAGAGCATGTAGTACACCGCCACGCCCAGGCCCGCAAGCATGCCTGCCACCGCCCCCTGGCGCGTGGTGCCGCGCCAGAAGATCCCGAGCACCATCACCGGCACGAAGGCCGAGGCCGCCAGCGAGAACGAGGCCGAGACCATGGGCAGGATCTCGGCCGGCTTGAGCGCCGCCACAAAGGCCGCCGACAAGGCCACCGCCAGCAGCGCGAACTTGGTGAGGATCACGCGCTGCTCGGGCGAGGCCTGGCGGTCCGAGCCCTGGAAATACAGGTCACGCACCAGCGCATTGCTGATGGTGAGCAAAAGCCCGTCGGCCGTGGACAGCGCTGCCGCCAAGCCGCCGGCCGCCACCAGGCCCGAGACCACATAGGGCAGGCCCCCGAGTTCGGGCGTGGCCAGCATGATGAGGTCGGCCCCAAGCCGGATCTCGGCAAACTGCACGATGCCATCGCCATTGACATCCTCGATGGACAGCAGCGAGGCATCGACCCGCGCCCACTGCGCCATCCAGTTGGGCAGCGCCTCGAAGCTGCTGCCCACCAGGTTGTGCATGACCTCGAACTTCACGAGCACGGCGAGCGCCGGCGCGCTCAGGTACAAGAGGGCAATGAAGAACAGCGACCAGCCCACCGAGGCGCGCGCGCCCGAGACCGTGGGCGAGGTGTAGTAGCGCGTGAGCAGGTGCGGCAGGCCCGCCGTGCCCACCATGAGGCAGAACATCAGCGCCATGAAATTGCGCCGGCTCAGATCGAACTCGCGCTGCTCCTCGGGCGTGCCGTCGGGGTCGCCGGCAAAGGCTTGGCTGTGCTGAGGCAGGCCGCCCAAAGGGCGGGCGCGCTCGTAGTTCTCCTGCATCTCGCGCGTCCAGCGCTCGCGCGCGGCGGCGGGGTCGCGCGGCAGGGCTGCCAGGTCGCGGCTGGCCAGCACGATGAGCCCGACGTCGGCATTCTGCGCGCGCAGGGTGCGGATGCGCTCGCGCCCCTTCTCGCGCTCGCGCTCCAGGGCAGCCTCCACGTCCTTCAGGCGCTCCTCGAACTCCAGCGCGCGCTCGCGGTAGATCTGCACCACCTGGTTCTCGGCGGGCGAATCGAGCAGTTGCGCCTCCAGGTCGGCGATCTTGGTGATCTGCGCGCCGTAGGCCACCGGGGCCAGCGGGCTGCCCAGCTGCTTGTAGGCCAGCCAGGACACGGGGATCAGAAAGGCCAGCAGCAGCACCACGTACTGCGCGACCTGCGTCCAGGTAATGGCGCGCATGCCACCCAGGAAGGAGCACAGCAGCACCCCCCCCAGGCCGAGCATGATGCCGATCTCGAACTGCACGCCCGTCAGGCGCGAGGCGATCAGCCCCACACCGTAGATCTGTGCCACCACGTAGGTGAACGAGCACAGCACGGCCGCCAGCGCCGCGATCACGCGCGGCCAGCGACCGCCGAAGCGCACATGGAAGAAATCGGGCACGGTGTACAGGCCCATGGCGCGCAGGTGCGGCGCGATCAGCATGGCCACGAGGCAAAAGCCCCCCGTCCAGCCCAGCAGGTAGGCCAGGCCGCCGGGCTGGCCCGGCGTGCCGGCAAAGCCCTGCAGGTAGAGCGCGCCCGAGAGGCTGATGAACGAGGCCGCGCTCATCCAGTCGGCTGCGGCGGCCATGCCGTTGTACAGCGGCGGTATGCGCCGCCCGGCAACATAGTATTCCTCAGGGTCGGAGGTGCGGCCATAGACGCCGATGCCGGCGTAGACCATGACGGTGAGAAAGAGAAAGATGGGCCCGATCCAGTGGCGCGACAGGCCCTGGTGCTCGGCCCAGGTCATGAGGGCCAGAAAGCCCAGCACCCCGCAGACATACAGCGCCAGGATGCGGTGCAGGCGCCAGGAATAGGCATTTTCCACGGCGCTCTGGCCGGCTGCGGACGAAGCGCCCCCGGGGCTGCGCTGGCGCATGGTGTCAGGCCGCGTCGGCGGGGGGTTTGGCGCCCGCCAGGGGCTCGGCCTCCAGCGCCAGGCGGCGCTGTTCGTCCTGCCGCTCGAAGCGGTTCATGGCCCAGGCATAGACCACCACGATGCCGATGAACACCAGCACTGCACCCTGGGCCTCGATCCAGTAGCCCAGCGGCCAGCCGCCGGCCATGAGGAACTGCAGGTCGCGCGCGAAATAGGTGGCCACGAAGGACACCAGCACCCAGATCAGCAGCAGCCCGGCCTTGAGCCAGAGGTGGCGCACGTCGTGCAGGTCGGGCGGAAACGGTCCGGCGAGCTCGGGCTCGGCGGACTTCACGGGAGAGCGTGGCAGCAGCAGAGACATGGGGTCAGCCAGGGGGTGGCATCGGTCCAGGTCCCTGCACCCGGCCTCAGCCCGCAGCCAGTTGCTGCCAGGTGGCCATCACGCTGTCAGGGTTCAGCGAGATGGAGGAGATGCCCTCGGCGGCCAGCCACTGCGCAAAATCGGGGTGATCGCTGGGGCCCTGGCCGCAGATGCCGATGTACTTGCCCTGGGCCAGGCAGGCCTTGATGGCCTGGTGGATCAGCGCCAGCACGGCAGGGTCGCGTTCGTCGAAGTCCTGGGCCAGCAGTTCCAGGCCCGAGTCGCGGTCCAGGCCCAGCGAGAGCTGGGTCAGGTCGTTGGAGCCAATGGAGAAGCCGTCGAAGAATTCGAGGAAGCGCTCGGCCAGGATGGCGTTGCTCGGCACCTCGCACATCATGATGACCTTGAGATCGTCCTTGCCGCGCTGCAGGCCGTGCTGGGCCAGCAATTGCGTGACGCGCTCGGCCTGGCCCAGCGTGCGCACGAAGGGCACCATCACCTGCACATTGGTCAGGCCCATGTCGTTGCGCACGCGCTTCAAGGCCTCGCACTCCATGGCGAAGGCTTCGCCGAAGTCGGCACTCAGGTAGCGCGCCGCGCCGCGGAAGCCCAGCATCGGGTTCTCTTCCTCGGGCTCGTAGCGGCTGCCGCCGATGAGCTTTCGGTACTCGTTGCTCTTGAAGTCCGACAGGCGCACGATGACCGGCTTGGGGTAGAAGGCCGCGGCGATGGTGGCCACGCCCTCGGCGACCTTGTCCACGTAGAAGGCGCGCGGGCTGGCATGGCCGCGGGCCACCGATTCCACGGCCTTCTTGAGGTCGGCATCGATCTGCGGGTAGTCCAGGATGGCCTTGGGGTGCACGCCGATGTTGTTGTTGATGATGAACTCCAGCCGCGCCAGGCCCACGCCCTCGTTGGGCAACTGGCAGAAGTCGAAGGCGAGCTGGGGGTTGCCCACGTTCATCATGATCTTGGTCTTGATCGCGGGCATTTCGCCGCGCTGCACCTCGGTGACCTCGGTTTCCAGCAGGCCGTCGTAGATCTGGCCGGTGTCGCCCTCGGCGCAGCTCACGGTGACCAGGGTGCCGTCCTTCAGGCGCTCGGTCGCATCGCCGCAGCCCACCACGGCCGGAATGCCCAGCTCGCGCGCGATGATGGCGGCGTGGCAGGTGCGGCCGCCGCGGTTGGTGACGATGGCGCTGGCGCGCTTCATCACGGGCTCCCAGTTGGGGTCGGTCATGTCGGTCACGAGCACATCGCCGGGCTGGACCTTGTCCATCTCGGAAATGCTGTGCACCAGGCGCACGGGGCCGGTGCCGATCTTCTGGCCGATGGCGCGGCCCTCGGCCAGCACGGTGCCCTGGCCCTTGAGCTTGTAGCGCATCTCGGCCTGGCCCTTGGACTGGCTCTTCACGGTCTCGGGGCGGGCCTGCAGGATGTAGAGCAGGCCGTCGGTGCCGTCCTTGCCCCATTCGATGTCCATGGGGCGGCCATAGTGCTGCTCGATCACCAGCGCGTAGTGCGCCAGCTGCTGCACGTCGGCATCGCTCAGCGAGTAGCGGTTGCGCTGCTCGGTGGGCACATCGGTGGTCTTGACCAGCTTGCCCGACGCGGCCTTTTCCTCGGCCGAGGAGAACACCATCTGCACCAGCTTGCTGCCCAGGTTGCGGCGGATCACGGCCTTCTTGCCGGCCTTGAGCATGGGCTTGTGCACGTAGAACTCGTCGGGGTTCACGGCGCCCTGCACCACGGTCTCGCCCAGGCCGTAGCTGCTGGTGATGAAGACGACTTCCTCGAAGCCCGATTCGGTGTCGATGGTGAACATCACGCCCGCAGCGCCCAGGTCGGAGCGCACCATGCGCTGCACACCGGCCGACAGGGCCACCACGTCGTGGGCGAAGCCCTTGTGCACGCGGTAGGAGATGGCGCGGTCGTTGTACAGGGAGGCGAACACCTCCTTCATCTTGTGCAGCACGTCTTCGATGCCCACCACGTTCAGGAAGGTCTCCTGCTGGCCGGCGAACGAGGCGTCGGGCAGGTCCTCGGCCGTGGCGGACGAGCGCACGGCAAAGCTGGCCTGCGGATTGCCCGCGGACAGGGTGGCGAAGGCATCGCCAATGGCTTTTTGCAGGTCGGCCGGGAAGGGCTGGGCCTCGACCATGGCGCGGATTTCGGCACCCACGCGGGCCAGGGCACGCACGTCCTCCGTGTCCAGGCTGGCCAGCTTGGCGCTGATCTTGTCGGCCAGGCCATCGTGGGCCAGGAACTGGCGGAAGGCATGGGCCGTGGTGGCAAAGCCGGTCGGGACGCGCACGCCCTCGGGCAGTTGGGAGATCATCTCGCCGAGGGAGGCGTTTTTACCGCCCACCGACTCGACGTCGGTCATTCTCAGGTTTTCAAACGGTACGACCAGGGCGGTCGGGCTGAAAAGTGCAGACATGGGAAAGCTCCAGAAGTTGAAACCGGGTCGTCTGCGCGCCCGCCCCTTCCAAGGGGCACCGTGGGGCGAGCGGCCATGCACGGGCGCTTGGGGCTTTGTCGTTGTGGTTGTAGGCCGACGGCGTGCATGGTGGAGAAATTTGGATAATTGACACAATTGTAGGCCTGCCGCGCCCAAAGCAGGTTGACATCGTGTTGACACACCCAAAGGCCCCCCTCCCATGCACACGCGCACCGTATTTTTTGTCTCCGACGGCACCGGCATCACCGCAGAGACTTTTGGCAACGCCATCCTGGCCCAGTTCGAGATGAAGCCGCGCCATGTGCGCCTGCCCTTCATCGACAGCGTGGACAAGGCCCACCAGACCGTGCGGCAGATCAACCACACGGCCGAGATCGAGGGCAAGAAGCCCATCGTCTTCACCACCCTGGTGAACATGGAGGTGCTGCGCGTCATCCAGGAAGGCTGCAAGGGCATGCTGCTCGACATGTTCGGCACCTTCGTGCACCCGCTGGAAGACGAGCTGGGCATCAAGTCGCACCACCGCGTGGGCCGTTTCTCCGACGTGAGCCGCAGCAAGGAGTACACCGACCGCATCGAGGCCATCAACTTCAGCCTGGCGCACGACGACGGCCAGAGCAACCGCGATCTGGTGAACGCCGACGTGATCCTGGTCGGCGTGAGCCGCAGCGGCAAGACCCCCACCAGCCTCTACCTGGCCATGCAGTACGGCATGAAGGCCGCCAACTACCCGCTGATCCCCGAGGATTTCGAGCGCCGCCAGCTGCCGCCCGCGCTGGAGCCGCACCGCAAGAAGATCTTCGGCCTGACCATCCAGCCCGAGCGCCTGTCCGAGATCCGCAACGAGCGCCGGCCCAACTCCAAGTACGCCGATCTGGTCAACTGCCGCAACGAGGTGGCCGACGCCGAGGCCATGATGCGCCGCGCCGGCATCCGCTGGCTGTCGACCACCACCAAGTCGATCGAGGAGATCGCGACGACCATCCTGCAGGAAATCCGGCCTGAGCGCCTGGAGTACTAACCCCAGGTATCGGTCCAGGCCTTGAACCGCGCCGCCACGGCGGGCGGGTTCAGGCGGGCCACCCATTGGTTGAGGACTTCGGCAGGCTCGTCGCCGTCCGACACCGCCACCTGCAGCATCAGCGATTCCCGGGCAAAGGCCGGGTCGTCGCGGCGCAGCCGCTCCAGCACCTGGAGCAGGGTTTCGAGCAGTTGGGTGCGGAACGCGGTGAAGGCCGCATCACCGTCCCCGTCCGGCAGCGCCAGCACATGGTCCGCCACCCGGGTGCACAGCCCGTTGAAGGCGGCGTTGGCGCCCTCGCCCTCCAGGGGCCATTCCGCGGAACTGTAGCGGTAGTAGTCGGCATCGTCCGGGTGGCGCGTGGTGAGCGCTTGCACCTGGCCCTCGGTCACCATGGCCGGGCAGACGGTCATGGCGCCATCGTCGGTGTAGAGCGTGAAGGCGCACACGGGGTCGTGCGGGCCGCAGCGCTCGGAGATCTCGGCCAGGGCGGCGCGGCTGGCCCGGGCAATGCCCTCGGCCAGCGCGGCGAAGTCGAATGCGGAGGAAGAAGAAGCAGGCATGGGTGCATGGTAGGCGAACCCTGCGCCGCACGCACCCCGGCCCCTCCCGCCGGGCTCTGCTTTCCGTGACGGATTGCGCGCCGGCAGGTGTTGGTGCCCGCTTACTTCAGCGCAAAACGCACGTTCGCAGGCTTCTTGCCCGGCAGGGTCACCAGGGCCACGACCTTGGTGCCGGCCGCCACCTTGAACGCACCCTTGGCTTCGAGCTTGCCCTCGCCCGCCGGCACCAGCACCGCTTCGGACTTTTCCGTGCCGTTGAGCAGGGTGAGCTTGGCATTCACGCCCTGCGCGCTGGCCGGCTTGCCGTGGTCGCGCAGGTGCAGGGTGAGCACGTCGGGCCGCGCCACCAGTTCGTAGTCCATGTCGTGGGTGCCGGCCACGATGCCGCCGTGCTGCGGCTTGTGGTCGTCGCCATGGCTGTGGTCGCCGGCCGCGAAGGCGGCGCCCGAAACGGCCAGCGCCAGCGCGGCCAGGAGGTACTTGCTTGTCATGGATGTCCTTTCAGAGGGTTGTGGAACACAGGGAAAAAATCAGAAGGCCTCGGCGCTCTTGTCGTCCAGCAGGCGCTCGGCATCGCGGCGGCCGAACAGCCAGAACAGCGCCGGGGTCAGGAAGGTGTCGAGCAGGGTTGAACTGATCAGGCCCGAGAAGATGACCACCGCCACGGGGTGCAGGATCTCGGTGCCGGGGCGCTCGGCCTCCAGCAGCAGGGGAGCCAGCGCGAAGGCCGTGACCAAGGCCGTCATGAGCACGGGCGAGAGGCGCTCCAGCGAGCCGCGCACGATCATCGCGGTGTCGAAGTTCTCGCCCTCCACGCGCATCAGGTTCAGGTAGTGGCTGACCTTCAGGATGCCGTTGCGCACCGAGATGCCCGCCAGCGTGATGAAGCCGATCAGCGCCGCCACCGACAGCGGCTGCCCCGAGATCCACAGCCCCAGCACGGCACCCACCAGCGCCAATGGGATGTTGGCCATGATGAGCGCCGACAGCGTGGCCGAGCGGTAGCGCGTGTACAGCACCACGAACATCAGCACCAGCGAGACGATGGCCAGCATGCCCACCAGGCGGCTGGCCTCTTCCTGCGCCTGGAACTGGCCGCCCAGAGTGATGAAGTAGCCATCCGGCAGGCGCGTCTCGCCCACCACCTTGCGGATGTCGGCCACCACATCGGACAGCGCCCTGCCCTGCGCATTGGCCGAGAGCACGATGCGGCGCTTGCCATCGTCGCGGCTGATCTGGTTGGGGCCGTCGCCGTCCTCGATGCTCGCCAGGCGCGACAACGGCACGCGCCCGCGCGGCGTCTCGATCATGATCTGCGCCAGGCCATCCAGTGAGCGCGCACTCTCGGGCAGGCGCACCACCAGCGCAAAGCGCCGGCTGCCCTCCACGATCTGCGTGAGCTTCTCACCCTCCACCAGGCCCTGCAGCGTGGCCAGCACCTGCGCCGCGGGCACGCCGTACTGGGCGGCCGCAGCATGGTCCACGCGCACGGTGATCTGCGGCGCCAGCACCTGCTTTTCCACCTCCAGATCGGCCAGGCCGTCGATGCTGGCCAGGCGCGCGCGCAGCGCATCGGCCTGGCCGCGCAGGGTATCGAGGTCTTCGCCGAAGAGCTTGATCGCGATCTGCGAGCGCACACCCGAGAGCATGTGGTCGATGCGGTGCGAGATCGGCTGGCCGATGGCGATGGCAGCCGGCATCTGCGCCAGCCGGCTGCGGATGTCGGCCTGCACCTCGGCCATGCTGCGTTTCAGTTCGCCCGCGGGCAGCAGGCCCACGTCGAGCTCGCTCACGTGCACGCCCTCGGCATGCTCGTCGAGCTCGGCCCGCCCGCTGCGCCGGCCCACGTGCGTGACCTCGGGCACCTGGCGCACCAGCACCTCGGCCTGGCTGGCCAGTGCCGTGGACTCGGCCAGCGTCACGCCCGGGTTCAGGCGCATGCCGATGAGCAGGGTGCCCTCGTTGAAGGGTGGCAGGAAGGTGGTGGGAAAGAACGGCACCGCCGCCACCGACAGCACCACCGCCACCGCGCTCACCGCCATGGCGATGCGCGGGTGCGCCAGCACGCGGGTGAGCCCGCCGCGGTAGCGCGCCTTGAGCCAGGCCACCACGCGCGTGTCGCCATGGTCCAGGTTCTTCATGCGCGGCAGCAGGTAGAAGGCCAGCACCGGCGTGACCGTGACCGATACCAGCAGCGAGGCCAGCGTGGACACGATGAAGGCAATGCCCAGCGGCACGAACAGCCGCCCTTCGATGCCCGGCAGCGCGAACAGCGGCAAAAACACCAGCACGATGATGGCCGTGGCGTAGAGAATGCCCGAGCGCACCTCCATCGACGCGAGCTTGACCACCTCCAGCGGGTGCAGCCGGTGCTGGGGGTGCCGGGCGCGGTCCATCTTCAGGCGGCGCAGCACGTTCTCCACGTCCACCACCGCATCGTCCACCAGGCCGCCGATGGCAATCGCCAGGCCGCCCAGGGTCATGGTGTTGATCGACAGGCCGAAGTACTTGAAGACCAGCGCCGTGATGAAGATCGACACCGGGATGGCCGTGAGCGCGATCACCGTGGGCCGGAGCGTCCCGAGGAACACGAACAAAATCACCGCCACGAACACCGAGGCGCCGATGAGCTTGCCCTGCAGGGTGGTGACCGAGGCCTCGATGAAGCTGGCCTGGCGGAAGGTGACGCGCGGCGCCTCCATGCCGGCGGGCAGCGACTTCTTCAGATCGACCAGCGCCGCCTCGATGCTGCGCGTGAGCGCGATGGTGTCGGCGGTAGGCTGCTTCTGGATGCCCAGGATCACGGCCGGCTTGCCTTCGAAGCCCGCATCGCCGCGCTTGAGTGCGGCGGCAAAGCTCACCTCGGCCACCTGGCGCAGCAGCACGGGCTGGCCGTTCTTCGCCGTGAGGGCCAGGTTCTGCAGGTCTTCCAGCCGCGAGGTGCGGCCCAGGTGGCGGATCAGGTACTCGCGCCCGTTGAGCTCCAGAAAGCCCCCCGAGGTGTTGGCCGAAAACCCCTTGAGCGCGCCCGTGAGCTGGTCGTGCGTGATGCCCAGCTCGGCCATGCGCGCCGTCTGCGGCTGCACCTGGAACTGGCGCACCTCGCCGCCGATGGGAATCACCTGCGCCACGCCGGCAATCGCCAGCAGGCGCGGGCGCAGCACCCAGTCGGCGTACTCGCGCACGGCCATGGGCGTGGTGCGCTGCACGTCGATGGGAATCGCCACCTGCATGATCTCGCCCATGATGGAGCTGATGGGGCCCATGCGCGGCGTCACGCCCACGGGCAGGCCTTCCTCCATGGAGGACAGGCGCTCGGACACCATCTGCCGTGCGCGGAAGATGTCCACGCTCCAATCGAAGGTGACGTAGATGAAGGACAGGCCCGCGCTGGAGGTGGAGCGCACGCTCTCCACACCGGGCAGGCCGTTCATCGTCGTCTCCAGCGGAAAGGTGATGAGCTGCTCCACCTCTTCGGCGGCCATGCCGCCGGCCTCGGTCATCAGCGTGACCGTGGGCTTGTTGAGGTCGGGGAACACATCCACCGGGGTGCGCGAGAGCGTGAAGGCGCCATAGGCCATGAGCACGCCGGCCGCGATCAGCACCAGCAGCCGATTGACCAGGCTGCTTTCGAGTAGCCACTTGAACATGGTGGTGGCTCCCTCAGCGGACCTGGTTGATCAGCGTGGCGCCCTGCGTGGCCACGCGGTCACCGGCCTTGAGGCCCGAGGTCACGGCCACCGAGGTGCCGTCGAGCGGCACATGGGTGACCACACGCGGCACGAAGCGCTCGGGCGATTCCTTGACCCAGACGATGGTCTGGTTCGCGGGGTTGCGCAGCAGCGCGGCAACCGGCACCTGCACACCGGCCACCTGCTCGGTGGACTGCACGAACACGCGCACGGGCTGGCCCAGGGCCAGGGTGCCCAGCACCGCCGAGTCGCCGGCAAACTGCAGCGGCAGCGCCTGCTCGCGCAGGCTGCGCGCCGCGCCCAGAAAGCGCAGCGGCACGCGCTGCCCGCCCACGGCCAACGCGGCGCCGGCCACGCTGTGGGCCTGCGCCGTGTCATAGGCCAGGGCCTCGACGCGCAGGCGCGCGGGGTCCACCACCTCGAACACCAGCTCGCGCGCATCCACCACCTGGCCGGCCACGGCGTTGGCCGAAGCGATCACGCCCGAGACCGGCGCCAGCAGCGCATCGCGCGTGGACAGGCCGGCCCCCACCGCGCCCAGGCGCTGGGTGAAGCTCTGCAGCTCGCTCTCGGCCGCCTCGATCTCCTTGCGCGGCACGGTGTCGGCCAGCTCTTTGAGCCGCGCCACGCGCCGTGCCGCCAGATCGCGCGAGGCACGCAGCTCGGCCTGTTGGGCCAATTGGTTGGAGCGCTCGATGGCGCCCGCTGTGGGCACCACATAGGCCAGCACCTCGCCCTTGCGCACCGCTTGGCCCACGCCAGGCAGGCCCTTGGGCCCGGCCTCCAGCCGGCCGGCCAGCGCGGCCTGCACCTTGCCGCCGGCATTCGGGTCCATGACCACGGTGCCGGCCAGCTCGAAGGCCTTGGCGTGCCGGCCCTCGGCCGCCACCAGGGTGCGCACGCCCAGCTGGCGCTGCGCGGGCTTGGGCAAGAAGACGCTGCCATCGGGCTGGCGCTTGGGGCCGTTGCCGTCGGCTGCGGGCGGGGCGTCGCCATGGTCATGGCCTTCGCCGGCCCAGGCGGGCAGCGCCGCATTCAGGCTGACGGCGGCCACAAGGGCCGCCAGGGTGGGGGCAATGGCACGGCGGCTCATGCGGCACCTCCCACGCGGGCGGTGCGGCCACGGCGCAGGCCCCACACGGCGGCCAGCGCCGCCAGCACGGCGGCGACGGCACCTGCCACCCAGGCCTTGCGCGGGCCCGCCGGCCCGGCAGGGGCCTGCACGGCGGCATGCACGTCGATCTCGCCCGCCAGCAGGTCGGTCTCGTTGCCGGCGGCCACGGTGGCCGTGACCGGGCTCACGCCCTCGGCCAGGGGTGCGGACAGGGCGGCCTGGAATTCGCCATCGGCCACGCGGGTCACGGGCACGCGCGTGCCGGCGATGTCGAGTTCAAGCTGGGCCTCCTTCACGGGGCTGTTGTCGCCCGCGTGGTCGAGGTAGAGCGCAAGTTTTTGCCCCTCAAGAACGCCGACCAGCTCGAACAGGTCGGAGGTGGCGGCAAAGCGCGGCAGGGATGCGTCGGCCGCAGCGGCGGGGGCCGCGCCATGGTCGCCATGGGCATGGGCCCACAGGGGCGCCAGGCCCAGCACCAAGGCCAGGCCCAGGGCGGAGAAAAGAGAAGGGAGTTGCATGTGGGTCACCAAAAATGGGGGCGGAAAAGACCGGGTATTCACTGCGGCAGCAGGCCCAGGGCCTGGCGCAGGCTGGAGATGGCGGCGGCCGCATCGATGCGCGCGCGCGCCAGTTGGCGTTCGGCCTGCACGGCGTCGAGCTCCACGCGCAGGCGCGTGGGCCAGTCGGCCTCGCCCAGGCGGAAGGCCTTGTCGACAAAGCCGCGCGCATCGCGTGCCAGGGCCGCATGGCGCTCCATGGCCTCGCGCTGGCGCTTCATCGACTGGACACGGGCCGTGGCCGCAGCCACCTCGGCGGCCAGCCGGTCCTGCTCCACGCGCACGCGCGCCTCGGCATCCAGTGCGTCGGCGCGTGCAGCGGCCTCCTTGGCACGCGCGCGGTCGCCGCCGCCCAGGGGAATGCGCAAGCCCAGCGTGAAACTTTGCGCATAGCGTTCGCCCGACTGCTCGCGCGCCCGCGTGGCGGCCACGGTCAGCTCGGGGTTGGCCCGGGTCTGCACGGCCGCCAGGTCGGCGCTGCGGCGCGCCACCTCGGCCTGGTCCTGCCAATCCGCCACGGCGGGGTGGTCGGCGGGCAGTCCGGCGGCGGGCAAGGCCTCGGGCTCGGCGCCATCGGCCTGGACCACGGCACCGCCCCACACCGCCAGCGCGGCCTGCGCGGCATCGCGCGCGCCCGTGGCTTCGGCCACGGCGGCCTCGGCCTGGGCCACGGCACCATCGGCCTGGGTCTGGTCGGCGCGCGACATGTCACCGGCCTGGAAGCGCCGCGCCACGTCGGCCGCGAGCTGCTGCGCGCTGTGCAGCCGGTCCTGGGCCAGTCCCAGCTCCGCCTGGGCCCGCTGCAAGGCCCACCAGGCCTCGCGCACGGTGGCCGCCAACTGCAGCTGCGCGGCCCGGCGGCGGCTTTCCACGGCCTGGAGCTCGGCATCGCCCAGCGCCGCCTTGCGGGCGCGCTCACCGGGCAGCCACAGCGGCAGGGCCACGCCCACCTCGTATTCGCGGCTGCCCTGGTTGCTGCCGGGGCGGTCGCTCTTGCGCGACAGTTCCAGCGCGGCGGGCTCGGCCGTCCAGGCGTCGGCACCGCTGCGCGCGGCCTGCGCGGACTCGCGCCGCAGCGCGGCCGACTGCGCCTCAGGCTGGCGTTCCCAGGCCCTGTCGAACAAGGCTTTCAGCGTGAGCGGCGGCTGTGCCGGCGGCGACTGGGCCAGCGCGGCACTGCCGCCCAGTGCCCACGCCAGGGCCACGGCCGCCATGCGCAGCCGTGGGGTGTGGTTCGTTTCTCTCGTTCGTTGCATCCGATTCCTCTGCAGTGGCCGGGGGCCACGGGGTTGAAATCGGCAAGGCACGATGCCGGGCGCGCACGCGCGCACCGTGGCTGCCCATCCAGGCAGCGTGGAATCGTCAGGAAAGGGGCTGCCCGCAGCCCGCCTCGCCGCTCAGGCGAGGGAGAACCAATTGGGGCGTTCGGGGCGGGAAAGGGGGGGATGCACCCAGGCCGGCGCCATCTGCGGCGCAGGGCGGCCCACCGACACCACGATGGCCTGCGCACTGGCGCTCAGCGCCATGCCGCTGCCCGCGCCGTGGCAGGCGTGGCAGTCCATGTCCGCCGTGCCGGAGGTGGCCAGACCTTTGTGGTCCGGCGTCTCGCCCGCCTGGGAAGGGACGGCATGCCCGTCATCGGCCTGGTGCTCGTGCACATGGTGGCCGAAATGCGAGGCTTGCGGTGCTGCCTCGTGCCCGCAGTACGGCGATGCCGCGGCCCAGATGGACTGGAGCGGCATGAACAGCAGCAGAAAGACAAGCAGCAGGCGGCGCATGGTGTGCGCGCATTCTAGTGACAAGATGGCGCGGCGCAGCATGCGCCGGCACGCATATCCCCATGGCCCCAAGGGCAAGGCCCGGCAAGATGACGCAATCGTCATCTGCGCATCACCCGGCTGCCACCAGGAACTGCGCCACGCCATCGCTGGCGCGCACCTCGGAGCATTGCACGCCCCACACGCGCGCAATCGCGGCGGGGTTGAGTATCTCCGGTGCAGGGCCTACGTCGCAGCGCCCGGCCCCCATCAGCACCACGTCGTGCGCATAGCGCAGCGCCAGGTTCAAATCGTGCAGCACCGCCACCACGCCGATGCCCTGCTCCACCGCCCAGCGGCGCACCAGGGCCATGGCCTGGTGCTGGTGCGCCAGGTCGAGCGCCGCAGTAGGCTCGTCGAGCAGCAGCCAGCGTGTGGCGCCGTCGGGCAAGGGCTCCCAGATCTGCGCCAACGCGCGCGCCAGGTGGGCACGTGCACGCTCGCCACCCGAGAGGGTATTCACCCCTCGCGTCGCCAGGTGCGCCACGCCCGTGGCCTCCATGGCATCGTGGGCAATGCGCGCCTCCTGCCGGCTGGGAGATTGCCGGTGCGGAAAGCGGCCCATCTCCACCACCTCCTGCACCGTGAAATCGAAGGCCACGGCCGTCTCCTGCGGCAGCACGGCGCGCAGGCGCGCCAGTTCTGGTGCGCCGATGCGTGCCAGCGGGCGGCCCGACAGGCCCACGCTGCCCGAGCGCGGCGTGCGCTGGCCCGAGAGCATGGACAGCAACGTGGACTTGCCCGCCCCGTTGGGCCCGAGGATGGCCGTAAAGCGGCCGGGCTGCAGCTGCGCATGCACGGTGGCCAGCAAGGGCCGGCCAGGCAGGCCCACGCCCAATTGATCGCAGACCAATGGGTCGCCGGATGCTTGGGGCAAGGCACTCATACCTTGCTCCGAAACTGGCGCAGCATGGCCAGGAACAGCGGCACGCCGATGAAGGCCGTGAGCACCCCGAGCGGCAGCTCGGCGGGCTTGACGATGGTGCGTGCCACCACGTCGGCCACCAGCACCAGCGTGGCACCCAGCAGCGCCGAGCACGGCAGCACCACGCGGTGGTCCGGCCCGGCCACCAGGCGCACCCAGTGCGGCGCCACCAGGCCGATGAAACCGATGATGCCGGTGGCAGCCGTGACGGCCCCCACGGCCAGCGCCGTCACCAGCACGGCCAGGCGCTTGGTGCGCTCCACCGGCACGCCCAGCAGCGCAGCCTGCGCCTCGCCCAGGGCAATGGCATTGAGCGGCCGCGCCAGCGCCAGGCCCAGGCCGCAGGCCACGGTCACGATGGCCCCCACCAGGGCCACGGCGCTCCAGCGTGCTCCACCCAGGCTGCCCAAGAGCCACATCTGGATGTTGCGCAACTGCTCGTCGGTGGAGATGAAATTGAGGTAGCCCAGGCCTGCCAGCGCCAGCGCGTTGACTGCCACGCCCGCCAGCAGCATGAGCCCCATGCGCGTGCCACCATCGGCCTGCGCCAGGCCGTAGATCAGCGCCGTGACCACCATGCCACCGCCGAAGGCCATCGCCACCAGGGGCCAGCTGCCCAGGGTGCGCGGCAGATCGGGCAGCCAATGCATGCCCAGCACAATGGTCAGCGCCGCGGCCAGCGCGGCCCCGCTGCTCACGCCGATCAAGCCGGGGTCGGCCAGCGGGTTGCGGAACAGGCCCTGCATCAGCGCGCCGGCCAGGCCCAGGCCTGCGCCCGCGGCCACGCCCATCAGCAGGCGTGGCAGGCGGATATTGACGAACACCAGGTACTCGGGCGCATTCTCGGGTGCGGGCACGGCGCCCACGGCCTGCAGCAGCACCTGCCACAGCTGGTTGACCGTGATCGCATAGGCCCCCTGGGTGCTGGCCCAGACAAAGGCCGCAGCCACCAGCGCCAGGCCCAGGGCCAGTGCGCTGCGGGGGGTCAGGCGCCCCGGAACCCAGCGTGCGCCAGGCGCTGCCGCCACCAGTTCACTCACGCAGTGACCGCCTGCAGGCGCGCCTGGATCTCACGCACGGTGGCCGGCAGGCGCGGCCCGAAGCCGAGCAACTGGCTGGCCTCCATGGTCACCAGCGCCTTGCGGCGAAAGGCAGGGGTGAGCGCCAGCTCAGGCCGCTGCCAGAACGCGGCCTCGCCGCCCAGCGCCTCGATGCCCTGGGTGCTGTTGAGCAGCACCTCGGGCGCGGCGCTGGCCATGGCCTCGGCCGTGAGCGGGCGGTAGCCCGCGAACTGGGTGATGGCGTTGGTGCCGCCGGCAAAGCGGATCAGCGCGTCGGCCGCCGTGCCGGTGCCGGCCACCATGGGGCTGCCGCTGTGCGACAGGATGAAGATGGCACGCGGGCGCTTCGTGGAGGCCGCCACGGCCTTCTGCACTGCCGCCCACTGGGCATCGAGATCGGCCTGCAGAGCGGCGGCCTCGCGTTCGCGGCCCGCCACGCGGCCCACGGTGGCGACCTTGCGCTGCACCTCGTCCCAGGTGTGGTCGGCCTTGACCAGCTCCACGCGCACACCGGCGCTGCGCACCTGGTCCAGCACCGCGGGCGGGCCGGCCTCGGTGGTGCCCACCACGGCATCGGGCTTGAGCGACAGCAGCCCCTCGGCCGAGAGCTGGCGCATGTAGCCCACCTTGGCAGTCTTCTGCGCGGCCTCGGGGAACAGGCTGGTGGTGTCGGTGCCCACGAGCTGGGCTTGCGCACCCAGCAGGTAGACCACTTCGGTCAGCGCACCGCCGAGCGAAACGATGCGCGCAGCGCCCGCCGCATGGGCCTGGCTCAGGGAGAAGACCAGGGGCAGCGCTGCGGCGCCGCGAAGAACCTGGCGGCGATCAACCGTATCACGCAGCATGGGCCAGCTCCTGCTGCCGTGGCAGGCCCGCGACCAGGTCGCGCCAGCCCTGCAGCTCGGCCTGACCGGGCTTGCGTGCGCCGAAGAACATGGCCATCAGCTCGCCCGCATGGTCAAAGGCCTCGACCGAGGTCACCACGCCGTCGGCCGTGGGCTTTTCCACCAGCCACACGCTGGCCACCATGTCGGTGCGCAGGTGCAGGTTGAAGCCGGGGTCGAGCACATTGATCCACTGCGCGCCGCCCGGCGTATCGAGCGGCTTGATGTTGGTGACGGGCCCCGTGTGGATCTGGATGCAGCCGCCGCTGCCCACGAAGACCATGATGGGCAGGCCACCCGCGGCCGCCTGCTGCAGCACGGCGGTGACGGATTCCTTCGCCAGGCGCCAGGCAAACTGCCCCTCCACCAGGCGAAAGCTCTGCTGGCGCTCCACCGCGAACTTCCGGATCAGGCCGAAGAATTCGTGCGTGTCCTGCATCGCGGCCCAGCCTTCGCGCAGGCCCGCAGCGTCGATCTCGGCATCGGGCCGAGGCACTTCGGCCGCTGGCGGCGCACCGAAGACGTAGCCCGCACTGGGCTGGGCAAAGCGCTGCACCACCGCATCGAGTGCGGCCAGGTCGGTGGCCTCGCGCACAAAGACCTTGTGCACCGCACGCCCGTGGGCATTGAAGAACTGCAGGCTGCGCTGCGCCGGGCGCGCCGGGTCGGCGGCCGCCTCGGTGACGGCAAAGCCCGCATGCCACTGCGCGAAGAACAGGCGCAGGTCGATGTCTTCGCTCAGGGCGATGCCCACCGGCCCCGTGGCCGAAATGTTGGTATAGACCCCGGTCTTCTCGTGCACCACGCCCTCGTTGCGCGTGAGCGCCATCAGCGGGCCGCAGGCTTCGAGCGCCTGCAGCAGCTGCAGCCACGAGCCCTGCAGCGGCACGGCCTTGAGCGGGTATTCATGCTCGCCCGCATGCGCGGCGATGGCTGCGCCTTCGGACAGGCCCAGGGCTTCGGCGGCCTCTTTGGCACGCTTGCCCGTGGCGCGCACGGCAGCAAACTGTTCGCGGATGGCGGGCGCGGTCTGCAGGCGCACGCCGTTGGGGTCGGGGGTGAAGGAAGAAGAAGTCATGCGCGTCATTGAACGGTCTCGGGGGCGGCGATCCACAGCGCACGGCGCTGCTCGGCAGCCGACAGCGCGGCGCTGGCGGCATCGGCCGCGGGGCCCGCGCACTGCTGGGCCCAGCGGCCCTGCAGGCTCCACACCACGGTGCGAAAGTGCGGCGTGAAGCCCTCGGCATCGGCCAGCATCTGCAGGTTGGCAGTGATCTTGCGGCCCATGGCATCGCGGTGGCTGTCGCAGCAGGCCTGCACATAGCCCGTCATCAGCGCCAGGGTGCCGGCCAGCAGCGCCTCGGCGCAGGGCAGGCTGTATTCCTCGTCGCAGTGGCCGCTGGATGCGGGCGTATCGGGTGCATGGCTCATGTCTGTCTCCTTGCGCGATGGGATGGGTTCGAAGAAAGCTCGCCCGGTCAGAAGTCCGCGACCAGCGAGACGCGCACGGAGCGGCCGGGCTGGCTGTAGGCGTCGATGAAGCTGGCATTGGCGGCCAGGCCGCGCACGTCGGCCCAGCGCCAGTGCTTCTTGTCGGTCAGGTTGTAGATGCCGGCGTTCAGGCGCAGGTCCTTGCGGATGCGCCACTGGCCCGACAGGTCGAGCACCGTGTAGGACGGCGTGAGGAACTGCGTGCTGCCCGTGGCCAGGGTCACGTCCTCGGCCTTCTTGGCGGCGGCATGCGTCATGTCCAGGCGCACCATGAAGGCGCTGGTGTCGTAGCGCAGGCCGGCCGTCAGGCGCGAAGGGTCCACGGTGTTGACGGGCTTGCCGGTGGCGGTGTCGCGCCCGCGCGTCTGGCCGTAGGCGAAGGGCGTGCTCAGCTGGCCACCCGCCAGCTTGCCCCAGCGCACATCGCCCTTGACCTCGATGCCGTTGAGCTTGACGCGGCCGATGTTGACCGACTGGAACACCAGCGGGTTGCCCGGCGCGCCCGTGCCGCCCACCTGGCGCAGGTCTTCGATGAAGTCCTTGTAGCGGCCGGTGAAAGCGGCGGCCTCGATGGACAGCATGTCCATGCGGCCGCGCACGCCGAGCTCGAAGTTCTGGCTCTTCTCGGGCTTGAGGTTGCCGTTGGGCACCGTCTTGTAGTTGCTGACCGGGTTCTCGAAGAAGGCGTTGACCTGGCCGGCGTTGGGCGCGCGGAAGCCCGCCGCATAGTTGCCGAACACGCTCCAGGCCTCATTGGCGCGGTACAGCACGCCGAGCTTGGGCGAGGTGGCGTTGCCCGAGAGCGAGACCGCCTGTGCGCCAAAGCCGGTCTGGTCGGCCTTGATGCGGAAGCTGTCGAAGCGCACGCCGGGCGTCACGCTGAAGGGGCCGCTCACGATCTCGTCCTGCACGTACAGCGCGGCGCTGGTCTCGTTGGTGTCGGGGAAGCGCTTGAGCGGGAAGGTCTCGCCCACGGGCGGCGTCACGCCGTCCTGCAGGTTGGTGACCTTGGCGGCCGCGTAGTCCAGGCCGTAGGTGATCTTCTGCACCAGGCTGCCGCTGCCGCGCAGCACCTTGCTGCCCTGCAGGTTGGCCTGCCAGCTGCGCTCGTCGTAGGTCACGTCGCGCACGCGGTCGGCGGCAGTGTTGCGGTCCTCGAAGGCGTATTCGCGCGAATGCGCGTCCTGGTAGCTCAGCGTGGCCTTCACGTCGTCGGCAAAGCCGGTGTTCAGGTGCCAGCTGCCCTCCCAGGTGGCGCGCGTGCGCTGCATGTCGGTGGAGGAATTGGACGACAGCGTGGACGTGGCGGCCAGCGGCGGCTTGGAGCGCGCGGTGAGCAGCTCGTAGTCGGAGGTCTTGTCCACATGCTCCAGCGTGAAGGCGTGGCGCTGGCCGCCACCGGGGGTGAGCACCACCTTGGCCAGCAAGGCGCCGCCCTGGTCCTTCTGCGGGTTGGGCAGGGTGCGGTCGGCGTTGGCCGCATCGTTGGTGCCCATGTTGTCGAGCTCGCGCGAGCGGTTCACGCTGCCGGCCACCAGCCACTGCACCGCGTCGTTGACGCGGCCCGCCACCGTGGCGCCCAGGCGCTTGCCATGGTCATCCCCATCGTAGCCGGCGCTGACCTGGCCGCCCAGGGCCTTGCCGTCCTTGAGGAAGTTCTCGGGGTCCACGGTGATGAAGTTCACCAGGCCGGCCATGCCATCCGAGCCGTACAGCGCCGAGGTGGCGCCGCGCACCACCTCAATGCGCTGCAGCAGGCCCATGTCCAGGTAGTCGCGGCCGAAGGCGTTGGCGCTGAACACGTAGCTGCGCGGCAGGCGGATGCCGTCCACCATCATGAGCACGCGGTTGCCGTCCAGGCCGCGGATGTTGAAGCCCGCGTTCTGTTCGCGCCCTGTGGAGCCGCTGGCCAGCGAGAAGCGCGCGGGCGAGCGCGTGACCGACACGTTGGGAAGCTCGCGCGCCGCATCGCGGATGTCGCGCACCTGGCCCTCTTCGAGCGCACGCGCGTTGATCACGTCGATGCTCATGGGCAGCTCGTCGGGGTTCTGCTCGCTGCGCGAGCCGCTGATCACCACCTCCTTGAGCGCGGGGCCGGCCGCAACCAGCTGCACGGGCTCGCTGCCCGCGGTCTGCGCCTGGGCGCCCGTGAAAGAGGCACATGCCAGCGCGGCCAGCAGGGCCAGCGGGCGGAGTGCGAAACGGGGGGAGTTGTCGGTCGGGTGCGCCACAGGGGAAACCTTTTCTCTGAATCGGGGTTGGAACAGAGCTGGCTTCGGGCGCCGGAAATCCCCGGGAAAGTGGGGCTGGCAGTGGCTGGCTATCGGGTCATTATATGAGAATAATTATCAATACGTATTGACCTGTCTCCGTCTGTGCCCTTGCAGAACCCTTTTACAGCCGCTGGCGCGCCTGCCGCGGCGTGATGCCGAACACGCGGCGGAACGCGGTCGCAAAATTGGCCGCGCTGGCGTAGCCGGCCAGGGCGGCGGCGCCCGCCACATCGGCCTCGCCGCGCTCCAGCGCCTGGCGCGCGCGCAGCAGGCGGCGCTGGCGCAGGTAGTCCACCACCGAGGTACCACCGACCTTGGGAAAGTGGCGCTGCAGGTGGGCCGCGCTCATGCCCGCATGGCGCGCGATGGCGGCCAGGGGCATGGCATCGGCCTCCCCGCTGTCCAGGAAGTCGCGCAGCGCGCGCAGGCGGCGGTGGCTGCGCGCATCCAATGCGCCGTGCCGCGCGGGGGGCGCAGCCCCTTCTGCCGAGCCTGTGCCCTGGCGCGCGATCACGTCCAGCGCCTCGACCACGATGTCCAGGCAACGGCTCTCCAGCCACAAGCGGCGCAGGGCGGGATCCATCTCGGGCGGGCGGCCGATCTGGTCGGCCAGCGCCATGGCGCGCGCCGAGGGCTGCCAGGGCGCCACGGCCAGGTGCTGGCGGCAAAAGGCCTGCACGGCGCCATGGGCCACGCCGTTGGCCTCCAGCCACTCGGGCATCAGCGTGAGCGAGACCTTGCGTTCGGCGCGCCCGCTCTGCCAGTGGCGCGTGAAGCGGTCGGGCTCGGCCAGCGCGACCAGGGCGGCCGCGCTGCGCCCGCCCTGCGGGCCGAGCACAAAGCTGCGCCGCCCGTACGACAGCTCGGAGCTGCCCTGCACCAGCATGCACAGCTTGAGGCCAGGCAACAGCAGGTTGGAGGTGCGCAGCGTGCACAGGTCCTGCAGCTCGGTGCGGTAAAGCACCAGACCCGGGCGCAGCTCCAGGGTTTCCATGCGGCCGCGCAGCACCTCGCTCGGCGCCGCCTGCATGCCGGCGACCTGGTAGTCGCCCCCCAGCAGGTGCAGGTTGCGCGTGAGCTCGGGCAGCCCGAGCACGGGCATTTCTGGGCACAGCGCAAAGCTTTCTGGGTGGATATCCAACATGGCGGCAGCCCAAGGGGGCGTAAGCGTGAAATGATAAACGGGTTTCATTCTCATTTAGAACATACAACAGCACCGAGGACCGCATGCATTTCCGTACCACCCCTTTTCCCCTGGCGCTGAGCGCGCTGTGCGCCGCCCTCGCCGCCGCTGGCGTCCATGCGCAGACCACGCCGGACACTGCGGCCCCCGCCCTGTCCACCGTCGTGGTCACCGCCTCCGGCAACGAGCAGGAGCTGCGCGAGGCACCGGCCAGCGTCTCCGTGATCACGCGCGAAGACCTCGAACGCCGCCCCGTGCAGGAGCTGGCCGAACTGCTGGGCACGGTGGAGGGCGTGACGCTGAGCCGCAGCGGCAACCTGGTGCCCGGCGTGCAGCTGCGCGGCCTGGGCTCGGCCTACACGCTGATGCTGATCGACGGCAAGCGCGTGAACGCCACCTCGGCCATGTTCCGCGGCAACGACTACGACACGGGCTGGGTGGCCACCGACGAGATCGAGCGCATCGAGATCGTGCGCGGCCCGATGTCCTCGCTCTACGGCTCGGACGCCATCGGCGGCGTGGTCAACATCATCACGCGCCCGGTGGGCAAGCAGTGGCGCGGCTCGGCCCGTGTGGAGACCGTGCTGCAGCAGGACAAAGAGGCCGGCGACAGCCGTCTGGCCGGTTTTTCGCTGGCCGGCCCCATCGCCACCGACCTGCTGGGCCTGAAGCTCACGGGCGCCTACGACCAACGCGATGCCGACGGCGCCAACATCAACTCCCTGCCGGCCTCGGGCACACGCCAGACCGGGCTGCAGCACCTGCGCAACCGCCTGTTCGGCGCGCAGCTGGCCTTCACGCCCGACACGCGCCAGAGCATCACGGCCGATGTGGACACGAGCCGGCGCGACCATGCGGGATTTCTGATGGAGCGCGATGCCGTCGCGCTGCGCCACAAGGGGAAATGGGGATTCGGCAACACCGAGCTGACCTATGCCGCTGACGAGATCCGCAACCTCACCGGCATGGTCACGGGCCAGGTCAACCCCAACAAGGCCAGCACCAGCAACCTGAACGGCAAGCTCAACCTGCCCGTGGCCTGGGGCAACCAGTTCGTCACGGCAGGCTTTGAGGTGCGCCGTGAAAAGCTCAACGACCCGGCCAACCTGCGCGGCCTGCCCGGCACGGCGGGCTACAACGCCAGCCCCGAGACTTCGATCGGCCAATGGGCGCTGTTCGTGGAGGACGAGATCCGCGTCAACGACAAGCTCGCCATCACCCTGGGCAACCGCTTCGACCACCACGAGAACTTCGGCGGCCACAACAGCCCACGCGCCTATGCGGTCTACCACCTGAACGATGCCGTCACGCTCAAGGGCGGCGTGTCGCGCGCCTTCCGCGCGCCCACGCTGCTGCAGGGCAGCCCCAACTGGGGTTCGGTGTCCTGCGGCAGCGCCACCGTGGGCTGCTACATCGTGGGCAGCAACGCCATCCAACCCGAGACCGGCACCAGCCAGGAGCTGGGCCTGCAGTTCGCGCAGGGCATCCACAGCGGCGGCCTCACGTTCTTCAACACCGACCTGAAGAACATGATCGACATCACCAACCGCACGGCCGACCGCGCGCTGGCGCCGAGCTACGACAACTTCGTCGGCTACCTGCCCGATGGCCGCCCGATCTTCCGCTACCAGAACATCGCCAGCGTGCGCTCGCGCGGCGTGGAAGCCAACTGGGCGGCCCGCCCCTCGGCCGCCTGGAACCTGCGCGCCAACTACACCTACACCGACGCCAAGAACACCAGCGGCGCCATCGCCCTGCCGCTGACCTACCGGCCGCGCCATGTCGTGAACCTGGGTGCCGACTGGCGCGCCACGGCGCAGCTCACCATGAGCGGCAGCCTGCGCTACCACAGCGCCCAGTACATCAGCGTGCCGTCCAATGGCCAGAACAAGGTGGAGAAAGCCGGCTATGCGATCGCCGACCTCACTGCCGGCTGGCGCATCACCGAGGCGCTCACGCTGCGCGGCGGCATCCTGAACCTGACCAACAAAACCTTCGACCGCACGACCTCGGCCGACTTCAACGAGGACGGCCGCCGCTACTACCTCGCACTGCACGCCAGGTTCTGACGGAGCACGAAAAAAAGGGAGCCCGGAGGCTCCCTTTTTTTCGGAACGCAGGTTGGCCTTACGCAGCCACCGCCTCGGGAACGGCTTCGGCCGTGGCCTTGGCCACCACCGGCATGCGGATCAGGTGGTCGAAGGCGCTCAATGCGGCCTTGGATCCATCGCCTGCGGCGATCACGATCTGCTTGAACGGCACGGTGGTGCAGTCGCCCGCAGCGAACACGCCGGGCAGGTTGGTGCGGCCGTGCGCGTCGACGATGACCTCGCCGAACTTCGACAGCTCCACCGTGCCCTTGAGCCATTCGGTGTTGGGCACCAGGCCGATCTGCACAAACACGCCTTCGAGCGCCACCAGGTGCTCTTCGCCCGTCGCCCGGTCCTTGTACCTGAGGCCATTGACCTTGCCATCGGCGCCGGTGATCTCGGTGGTCTGCGCATTGGTGTGCACCACCACATTGGGCAGGCTCTTGAGCTTGTTGACCAGCACGGCGTCGGCCTTGAGCTGGTCGGCGAACTCGATCAGCGTGACATGGGCCACGATGCCGGCCAGGTCGATGGCCGCCTCGACACCCGAGTTGCCGCCGCCGATGACGGACACGCGCTTGCCCTTGAACAGCGGGCCATCGCAGTGCGGGCAATAGGCCACGCCCTTGTTCTTGTACTCGGCTTCGCCGGGCACATTGACATTGCGCCAGCGCGCGCCGGTGGACAGGATCACCGTCTTCGATTGCAGCGTGGCGCCGTTGGCCAGTTGCACACCGACCAGGCCACCGGGTTCCGAGGCCGGGATCAGCTTGTCAGCGCGCTGCAGGTTCATGATGTCCACGTCGTAGGCGCGGGTATGGGCTTCGAGTGCGGCGGCGAACTTGGGGCCGTCGGTCTCGAGCACCGAGATGTAGTTCTCGATGGCCAGTGTGTCGTTGACCTGGCCGCCAAAGCGCTCGGCCGCCACACCGGTGCGGATGCCCTTGCGAGCAGCGTACACCGCAGCTGCGGCACCGGCAGGGCCGCCGCCGACGATGAGCACGTCGTAGGGTGCCTTGGCCGACAGCTTGGCCGCATCACGGGCGGCAGCACCGGTATCGAGCTTGGCCACGATCTCTTCGACCGACATGCGGCCTGAGGCGAACACCTGGCCGTTCATGAACACCATGGGCACGGCCATGATCTCACGCTCGGTCACTTCCTTCTGGAAGGCGCCGCCTTCGATCACCGTGGTCTTGATCTTGGGGTTGACGATGGACATGAGCGACAGCGCCTGCACCACGTCCGGGCAGTTGTGGCAGGTCAGGCTCATGTAGACGTCGAAGCTGAAGTCGCCGTCCAGCGCGGCAATCTGCTCGATCACCTCGGGCTCGACCTTGGGCGGGTGGCCGCCGGTCCACAGCAGGGCCAGCACCAGCGAGGTGAACTCATGGCCCAGGGGCAGGCCGGCAAAGCGCAGCGAATTCGTGCTGCCCACGCGCTGCAGGCTGAACGAAGGCGTGCGGGCGTCCTGGCCATCGGTGCGCAGGCTGATCTTGTCGCTGCGCAGGGACTGGATGGTCCGGAGCAGCTCCAGCATGTCGCGGGAGGTCTCGCTCTCGTCCAGGGAAGCCACCAGTTCGAACGGCTGCGTCACGCGCTCCAGGTAGGCGGCAAGCTGGGTCTTGAGTTGGTCGTCGAGCATGGTGGTGTCCTTTCGATTTATAGGTACAGGTTGGGGGCTCGGGGCGCTTGTGGCAAGCCCCGTACCGCAACAGTGCGTAAGAAAAAATGGGCGAAAAAAAGCCGGACGGCATGGCGCACACGCGCCACGACGCTGTCCGGCTGGGGGCGGCCTTGAGGCCGCCGTGCCGATGCAATCAGCCGATCAGATCTTGCCGACCAGGTCCAGCGAAGGAGCCAGGGTCTTGGCGCCGTCGTTCCACTTGGCGGGGCAGACTTCGCCGGGGTGGGCGGCGGTGTACTGGGCAGCCTTGAGCTTGCGCACGGTTTCCTTGACGTCGCGGGCGATTTCGTTGGAGTGGATTTCAGCGGTCTTGATGATGCCGTCGGGGTTGATCACGAAGGTGCCGCGCAGTGCCAGGCCTTCTTCAGGGATGTGCACGCCGAAGGCGTTGGTCAGCTGGTGCGTTGGGTCGCCGACCAGGGGGAACTTGGCCTTGCCCACGGCAGGCGAGGTTTCGTGCCACACCTTGTGCGAGAAGTGCGTGTCGGTCGTGACGATGTAGACCTCGGTGCCAGCCTTCTGGAACTCGGGGTAGTTGTCGGCCGCGTCTTCGATTTCGGTGGGGCAGTTGAAGGTGAAGGCGGCAGGCATGAAGATCAGCACGGACCACTTGCCCTTCAGGTCGGCTTCGGTCAGGTCGATGAACTCGCCCTTGCCATTGCGGTTGACGAAGGCGGTGGTCTTGAAGGGTTGAACTTGCGTGTTGATCAGGGACATTGCTGTTTCCTTAAATAAAAGGTGGGTTGTGAACTGACTACGGAATGAAGTTTAGGCCCTGGAAGGCCATCAATCCAATTAATTGATTTGATTGAATCAATTGGCTGTGACTATATCAAGACAATGCCCTACCGTCGCCTTGGCCGCGTGGCGGCCGCCGACACGGCCCTTGTGCCATGTCAAATAATCCAAACGAGATTGATTCTCGTTAAGCGCATAATCCGCGGGCCGCGGGCGCTGCCAGTGCCCTGCGGCACCGCCTTGGCCACTGCTGCCAATTCCCTCCGAACCGGTCATAAGAGCCAGGTTTCGCCCCCGGGCGGATCGGCTCACCATCCATAGCAAAGACCTGAATCCATGTTCCAGACCCTGCTCATCTGTTTCCGCGAAGGGCTCGAAGCCCTTCTGGTCGTGGCCATCGCCACCCTGTACCTGCGCAAGACCGGGCGCCTGCACCTCCTGACGCCACTGCGTGCCGGCGTGGTGGTCGCCCTGCTGCTCTCGCTGGGCCTGGGCTGGGTGCTGTCGCGCGTGGGTGCGCTCTCGCCCGTGGCCGAAGGCGTGATGGCCCTGGTGGCCGCCGCCGCCGTGGCCTGGTGCGTGGTGCACATGCGCAGTGCCGGCAAGGGCATGGGGCAGGAGATTGCAGCCCGCATCGACCGCGCCAGCGTGCTCGAAGGCCCGCAGGCCTGGCTGGCCGTGTTCCTGTTCGCCCTGTTCATGGTGGGCCGTGAAGGGGTGGAAACCGCCACCATGCTGGCCTCGCTGGCCAGCAGCGCCGAACTCGGCTACATGGTCTGGGGCGGCCTCGGCGGCCTGGCGCTGGCCGCCGCCATCGCCTGGGCCTGGACACGCTATGGCCGCGCCGTGAACCTGGGCCGCTTCTTTCGCGTGACCTCCTGGTTCATGGCCGTGTTCGCCGTGCAACTCGTGGTCTATGCACTGCACGAGTTCACCGAAGGCAACCTCATCCCCGGCATCGACAACGCCTGGTGGCATGCCAACACCGAGGACCTGGCCGAAGGCTCGATCGCCCAGATGATCTCGCTGGCCCTGGTGCTGGTGCCCACCGTTTGGCTCGCCGCTGCCCACTGGCGCGACCGCCGGCAGGCCGGCAACACGCCCTCCGCACCGGGCGTGCAGGCACAGTAAACCCGCCTGCCGCATCCATCCCTGGCCACGGGCCGCTGTGCAACGCGCAGCGGCCCGTGCTGTCTTTTGCGGCCCCAAACGCGAACACAACTCAGCATCACACGCAGCCAATGCGCCACAGAGGGGTCTTGCCTTGCACGGGCCCTGCCGGGTCACGACAATCAGCGGCGAAACAACCATAAGAAGGAGTCTCCCATGCAAGGCGACGCACAGGTCATAGCCCATCTGCAGGCCCAGCTCAAGAACGAGCTCACAGCCATCAACCAGTACTTCCTGCACTACCGCATGCTCAAGCACTGGGGCTTCGACAAGCTGGCCAAGAAGGAGTACGAGGAGTCCATCGGCGAGATGAAGCACGCCGACGTGCTCATGGACCGCATCTTCATGCTCGACGGCCTGCCCAACCTGCAGGACCTGGCCAAGCTGCAGGTCGGCGAGGACGTGCCCGAGATCCTCAGCTGCGACCTGAGCTCCGAAAAGGGCGCCCAGGCCACGATCAAGGAAGGCATTGCCCACTGCGAGGCCGTGCGCGACTACGTTTCGCGCGACATCCTGCAAAAGATCCTCGACGATACCGAAGAGCACATCGACTTCCTGGAAACCCAGATCGAGCTGATCGCCAAGGTCGGCCTGCAGAACTACCTGCAGTCGCAGATGAGCGAAGAGGACTGAGCCAGCACCCCCTCCCCATTCACGAGTCGCCCCACGAAGCAAGCGAGCAGGCTCGACAAGAAGAAGACCGGACCATCGACGACGGCGGCAATACTGAGAAACACAAGCACCTCACGCATTCTCCAAACGGGCCCTGGCCCGTTTTTTTATGCCCGCCTGGCACAAACCGTTGCATTTGCACATCAAGCATTCACATTTGCAAATGCGAATGCTTCTCATAAATTACACTTTCGGCCCGAAGGCCTTTTGACCTGTGCGGGCGCTCCGGGCGCCGCAGTGCAGACCCACAGGCCCCGAAACCACCCGCCAGCCAAACGGGGCTCCGTGCCCTGCAGCCAGCATCCCGTGGTCGCCAACCCTGCGCTCACAACACCAGGGCCAGGCTGCCGCCCGCGTCGCAACGACGCGTCCTCTCCCATTCGGACGACCGATCGCCCATGAAAGCGACCCACCCTGCCTGGCGCTACCGCCTGGCCATCACCTCGCGCGCGCTGGCCGCCACCGCCGGCGGCTATGCGCTGGCCGCCGCCTTCACGGCCGCGCTGTCCCTCGCCCTGGCCCTCGCCATGCCGCGTGTCGAGGCGGTGCTCACCGCCACCATGCTGGCCTGGCTGGTCTACGCGGGCGCCGCGGGCTGGGCCTTCTATGCGCGCACGGCCTGGGGCGCCTGGGGCGGCACCCTGCTGCCCGCACTGCTGCTGGGCGCCGGCGCCATGGCCCCGCGCTGGCTGGAGCAACTGCAATGACCGCGACGACCCCACCCTCCGCCCCGGCACCGCGCGCAGCGCGCGAACAGGCACGCGAAGGTTTTCGCCAGGCCATGTCCTGGCTGCACACCTGGGCTGGGCTCGTGCTGGGCTGGCTGCTGTTCGCGATCTTCCTCACGGGCACGCTGTCCTTCTTCAAGACCGAGATCAACCTGTGGATGCGGCCCGAGCTGCATGGCATGCCCGCGCCCACGCGCGACGTGGCCGAGCGCGCCATCGCGGCGATGAACCACAAGCAGCCCGACGTCACGCAGTGGATCATGCGCATGCCCGACGAGCGGCAGAACGCCATCACGCTGCTGTGGCGCGACACGGGCAACGGCCGCTTCGAGACCCTGCTCATGAACCCGCAGACCGGCCAGACCGTGGACGCGCGCAAGACCATGGGCGGCGAGTTCTTCTACCGCTTCCACTTCGAGCTGCGCACCGCGCAGAAAGGCCGCTGGGCTATCGAGGGCCGCTGGGTGGTGGGCGTGGCCACCATGCTGATGTTCATCGCCCTGCTCACGGGCGTGGTCACGCACCGGCGCATCTTCAAGGACTTCTTCACCTTCCGCCCCACCAAGGGCGGGCAGCGCGCCTGGCTCGATGCGCACAACGTCACCGGCGTGCTGGTGCTGCCCTTCTACCTGATGATCACCTTCAGCGGGCTGATGATCTTCCACACCCTGTACATGCCCTCGGGCATCGCGGCCGCCTACCAGGGGCCCAAGGGCGTGGACTCGCAGACCTATTTTGCCGACCTGCAGGGCGAGAAGCCCGAGCGCCGCGTGCGCCGCAACCCGGGCGACAAGGTCGAGCCCCTGCCCGCGCTGGCACTCGGCCCCATCCTGGAGCAGGCACGCACGCGCTGGGAGGGCGGGCGCATCGGCGGCATCCAGGCGCGGCGCGATGCGCAGGGCACGCCGGTGGTCGAAGTCACGCGCCACGAGGGCGACCGCCTGCAGTACCGGCCCGAGCGCATGCTGTTCGACGGCACCACGGGCAAACTGCTGGAGCAGACCGATGCCACCACGCCCGCCGCCGTGACCTACGGCGTGCTCTACGGCCTGCACCTGGGGCGCTTTGCCGGCCCGGGCATGCGCTGGGTGCTGGTGGGCTTTGGCCTCCTGGGCAGCCTGATGATCGCCACCGGCATGGTGCTGTGGTCGGTCAAGCGCGCCGCGCAAGGCCAGCGCAAGGGCGCTGCGGCCGAAGCAACGGTGCGCCTGCCCTTGGGCCAGCGCCTGGTGGCAAGCCTCAACATCGCCTCGCTCGCCGGCCTGCCGCTGGCCTGCGCGGTGTACATGGCATCCAACCGGCTCATCCCCCTGGATGCGCCCGAGCGGCCCGATGCCGAGCTGTCGTACTTCTTTGGCGCCTGGGGCGTGGCCCTGCTCTGGGGGGTGCTGTTCCCCAACCGCCGGGGCTGGTCGCTGGTGCTGGCGCTCGCGGGGGCCACCTGGGCCGCGCTGCCGGTGCTCAATGTGCTGACCACGGCCACGCACCTGGGCGTGAGCCTGCCCGCAGGCGACTGGCTCTGGGCGGGCCTGGACCTCAGCTTCCTGGCCACCGGTGCATTGCTGGGCTGGCTGGCCTGGCGCCTGCGCCCGGGCCGGCCCTTGCCGAGCAAGGCCCCGCGCAGACCCGCAGCCATGGCTGCGCCCGATGCCCAGCCTGCGACCCAGGCCTGAGGGAGCCATTCACCATGTCCGCCTTTTTCTTCTGCTTTGCCGCCTGGTCCGCGATTGCCCTGGGCATGGACCGCCACCATGAAGACGCGATGGGCCGCGAGGCGGGCGCCCCGCGCCTGGCGCAGCTGCGCCGTGCGGGCTGGCTGCTGCTGGCGCTGTCGCTGTGGCTGGCCGCCCACCCGTCTGCGGGCACACCCGCAGCGCTGGGCGTGACGGCCTGGACGGTTGCGCTCTCGGTGGCCGCCGTGGCGGTCACCGCCGTGATGACCTGGCAGCCCCGGCGCGCGCCTTGGCTGGCCGGCGCCGCACTGGCCGCCGGCCTCGCGGCCTGGGCCGCCGGGCGCTGAAGAACCGCCCCCCCCGCGCAGCACCCATCGATTTCGTCTTTTCCCCTCCATCACCGTTTCCTCTTCAAGTCACCCCATGTCCCAGCATTCCCTGTTGCTCGCCGCACGCACGCCCCTGGCGGCGGCCCTGATTGCCGCCTTCAGCGCCCCCGCGCTGGCCCAGTCCACGCCAGCGCCACGCACTCCCCAGACCCTGGGCGAAGTCACCATCCAGTCGGGCACCGCGGACGACGCCTACTCGCCCGCCGCCAGCAGCACCGCCACCAAGGGCAGCGCGCCGCTGCGCGACGTGCCCCAGGCCGTCAACGTGGTCCCGGGCCAGTTGCTGCGCGACCAGGGCGCACGCTCCATGGAAGACGCGCTGCGCAACGTGCCGGGCGTGGCCATGAGCCATGGCGATGGCCAGCGCGACCAGGTGGTGATCCGCGGCTTCACGGCCATTGCCGACCAGTTCGTGGACGGCGTGCGCGACGATGCGCTGTACTTCCGCGACCTGGCCGACATCGAGCGCATCGAGGTGCTCAAGGGCCCGGCCGCCGTGCTCTACGGCCGCGGCTCGTCCGGCGGCCTGATCAACCGCGTGACCAAGAAACCGGTGTTCGGCACGACCAATGGCGAAGCCACGCTGGGCCTGGGCAGCCACGATTACCGCCGCGCCACGGCCGACGTGAACGTGGGCATCAGCGATGCCGCCGCCGCCCGCCTCAATGTGGCGGGCGAGGACTCGGGCAGCTACCGCGACCAGCAGTTCGTCAAGCGCCACAACTTCGCGCCCTCGCTGGCGCTCAAGCTCGCACCCCAAACCCAGCTGCTGCTGCAGTACACCGACGCGCGCGACCAGCGCCTCACGGACTTCGGCATCCCCGCGCTCAACGGCCGCCCGGTCAACGTGCCGGCCGGCACCTACTACGGCTCGGGCACGGCCGAGAAGGACGACACCAGCACCAGCCATGTGCAGTCGTTCACCGCCACGCTCAACCACCGCTTCAGCGACGACTGGTCGGTGCGCAACGTCACGCGCCTGTACGACTACACGCTGGACCGCTACAACACCCTGCCCGGCGGCACCACCGACCCGGTCACGATGACCGTGGGCCGCACGCGCAGCCTGGTGTTCCGCGACGAGAGCGGCGTGTTCAACCAGACCGACCTGACCTGGCGTAATACCCTGGGCGGCCTGCGCCAGGAATGGCTGATGGGCATGGAACTGGGCCGCCAGAAAAAGCGCGCCGAATCCATCTCGGCCGGCGTGGTCGACCGCGTGAACATCCTGAACCCGGGCAATGTGCCCGCGCCGACCATCCCCGCCAGCGCCTACACGGCCACCAGCGCCATCCCCAGCCACACCGAGCAGAGCACGGCAGCGCTCTACGTGCAGGACCAGATCACCCTGGCGCCGCAATGGAAGGCCCTGGTGGGCGCGCGCTACGACGTGTTCAAGCAGGAGACGAACTTCGACCGCACCCTGGCCAGCCTGGCGCGCACCGACAAGAAATTCAGCCCGCGCGCCGGCATCGTCTGGCAGCCGAGCGAGCAGGTGTCGTACTACCTGTCGTACAGCAAATCCTTCCAGCCCTCGGGAGAGACCTTTGCGCTGGCGGCCAACAACACCGCCAACGAGCCTGAGATCACGCAGAACAAGGAAATCGGCGTCAAGCTCGACCTGCTGGACGGCCGCCTCAACCTCACCGGTGCGCTGTTCAACCTCACGCGCAGCAACATCAAGAACACCGACCCCGTCAACCCCGCGCGCCAGATCAATGTGGGCACGCAGCGCACCAACGGGCTGGAGATCACCGGCAGCGGCCGCCTGTCCGGCGGCTGGGATGTGAGCGCCGGCTATGCCTACCTCGACGGTCGCATGACCAAATCCCTGGCCAGCGCCGCCAGCAGCCAGTTGCCCACGGTGAACGTGCCCTCGCAGGGCAAGGTGGCGGCGCTCACGCCGCGCAACTCGGCCTTCCTGTGGGCCATGAAGGACATGGGCCACGGCCTGCGCCTGGGCGGCGGTGTGAGCCACGTGGGCGAGCGCTACACCTCGCTCACCAACCTGGTCACCCTGCCCGCCTACACCACGGTGGACGCGGCCCTGCAGTACACGCTGGGCCAGTGGGGGCTGGACGTGAATGTCAAGAACCTCACCAACCGCAAGTTCTACGTATCGTCCCATGGCAGCAACGACAACCTGATCCTGCCCGGCTCGCCCCGCGCGCTGCAGGTCACGCTGCGCACCCGCTTCTGACCTCCTCCTGCACCATCTGCTTTCACGCCCGCACCATGCCCTCCATCCACGCCCCCTCCCGCAGCCGCACCGCGGCCCCGCGCTTTCCCCTGAGCACCCTGGCCCTGCTCGCCGCCTGCAGCTGCCTGGCCGCAGGCGCCGCCCACGCGCAGGATGCCGCCCTGCCCGAAGTGAAGGTGACCAACAGCAGCGACACCACCGAAGGCACAGGCCAGTACACGGCGCGCCAGCTCAGCGTGGGCAAGATGGACCAGGCCCCGCGTGAGATCCCCCAGTCCATCAGCGTCATCACGCGCCAGCAGCTCGACGACCGCAACGTCACCAAGGTGGAAGACGCCGTCAAGTACAGCACCGGCATCAACGTCACGCGCTTCGACGGCGCGGGCAACTACAACACCTTCCAGTCGCGCGGCTTCGACCTCGGCGCCATCCAGCTCGATGGTGTGCCGATTCCCCAGGGCAACTACAGCACGCTGGACACGGCCATGTACGACCGCATCGAGGTGCTGCGCGGCCCGGCCGGCCTGCTGCAGGGCGGCAGCGAGCCCGGCGGCACGGTGAACCTGGTGCGCAAGCGCGCGCCCGGTAAGCTCATGCTCAATGCCGATGCGGCCGTCGGCTCCTTCGGCCTGCGCCGCGGCACGGTGGACGTGGGCGGCGCGCTCAACGCCAGCGGCACGGTGCGCGCCCGCGCCGTGGCCGTGGCGGAAGACCGCGACAGCCATGTCGACACCGTGTTCAACAACAAGCGCCTGGGCTATGGCACGCTGGAGTGGGACATCGCCCCGTCCACCACCCTGTCCATCGGCGGCGCCCAACAGCGCGTGCGCGCCTCCATCGACCAGGGCCTGCCCACCTACGCCGACGGCCGCCTGGCCAGCCTGCCGCGCGGCGCCTTCTCGGGCCTGGCCGCCAACCGCCAGGACCTGGAGACCACCGACCTGTTCGCCGAGCTGGAGCACCGCCTGGCCGGTGGCGGCACGCTGCGCCTGTCGGCCCGCGACGTGGACCGCACCGCCTACTACCGCTCGGCGCGCGCCAACAGCGCCCTTAGCGCCAACGGCAACTTCACGATGGAGACGGTGGACGGCCTGACCCACGTGAAGACGCGCAACTACGACCTGTTCACCAGCCTGCCGGTGCAGGTGGCGGGCCGCACGCACCGCCTGCTGGTGGGCGCAAGCCACAGCGAGAACAAGAGCTACGACAACAACTACGGCTACGGCCCGAGCTACCAGGCCAACCTGCTCGCGCCCAACTACGCCCAGGCCTACCCCGACATCCAGCTGCCCGGCTACACGGCCATCACCACGCGCACAGAAAAGGCGCTGTACGGCCAGGCCCAGATCAGCGTGGCCGACTCCGTCAAGCTGCTGGCCGGTGGCCGCCTGAGCTGGGCCGATGCCGTGACGCGCAGCACCAGCACCGGCGCCGCCACCAGCGTGGCCGACCCGGGCCGCCAGTTCGTTCCGTCGGTGGCCGTGCTCTGGGACTTCCACCCGCAGTACACGGCCTACGCCGGCTATTCTGAAACCTTCGTGGTGCAGAGCCAGCTCGATGCCGCCAAGAAGCTGCTCGAGCCACGCACCGGCAAGCAGGTGGAAGTGGGCGTGAAGGGCGAGTTCCTGGACAAGCGCCTGCAGGCGCATGCCGCCATCTTCCGCATCATCGACGAGAACCGCGCCATGGCCGACCCGAACGTGGCCAACGCCTCCATCGCCGCCGGCAAGGTGCGCTCGCAGGGCTTCGAGGCCGAAGTCAGCGGCCAACCCCAGCCCGGCTGGGACGTGGTGGCCGGCTACGCCTACAACGACACGCTCTACCTCAAGGCGCCCGTGGCCCAGGTGGGCCAGATTTTCAGCCCCGTCACGCCGCGCCACAGCGTGAACCTGTTCACGCGCTACGCCTTCACCTCGCCCGCGCTGCGCGGCTTCAGCATCGGCGGCGGCCTCTCCTACCGCAGCGACTTCTTTGCCCAGAGCGGCGCGCTGCGCATCACCTCGGGCGACTACGTGCTGGCCAGCGCGCAGGTGGGCTACCAGATCAACGACCAGTTGGCGCTCAACCTGAGCGTCGACAACCTGTTCGACAAGACCTACTACGAGAAGGTGTCGATCGTCGCACGCCAGAACTTCTACGGCGAGCCACGCCGCGTGACGCTGGCGCTCAAGGCGCGCTACTGAGCGCCCGGAACGCCATGGGCAGGGCCCGGCGCACCCCAGGTGCCCCGGGCCTTTTTTGACATCAAAACAACAATACAAAAATAACGCAAAAGCAAATCATTCTTACTTGCATCGTAAAATCGAGGCACCAAGCCCCCCCGGCACGCCGCCGCGGGGGCTTCTTCCATCGCCCTGTTTCCAGGTTTCCACGCTTGTCCGGCCCGCGAAGCCCTGCACCATGCTGTCACCCACCGCCATCCGCCGCTGGTCCTGGACCCACAAGTGGTCCAGCCTCATCTGCACGGTCTTCATGCTGCTGCTGTGCCTCACCGGCCTGCCGCTGATCTTCCACCACGAGATCGGCCACCTGCTGGGCACCGAGGTCGAGGCCCCCGCCATGCCCGACAGCACACCGCGCGCCAGCCTGGACACGGTGATCGCCGCCGCCAAGGCCGTGCACCCCGAGCGCATGGTGCAGTTCGTCTCGCAGGCCGAGGACGACGACAAGGTCTGGTTCGTCACGCTCACCCACACGCCCGACCCGACGGAAGACTTCAAGTCCGTCGCAGTCGATGCGCGCACGGCCAAGGTGCTGTCCGACATCCCGACCAACCAGGGCTTCATGAACCTGATGTTCCGCCTGCACGTGGACCTGTTCGCGGGCCTGCCGGGCAAGCTGTTCCTGGGCTTCATGGGCCTGTTGCTGCTGGTGGCCATCGTCACCGGCGTGGTGCTGTACGCGCCCTTCATGCGCAAGCTGCGCTTCGGCGACGTGCGGCGCGACCGCTCCACGCGCGTGAAGTGGCTGGACCTGCACAACCTGCTGGGCATCGTCACCCTGGTCTGGGCCCTCGTGGTGGGTGCCACCGGCATGATCAACACCTGGGCCGACCTGATGATCAAGTACTGGCAGTACGACCAGTTGTCCACCCTGCTCGCGCCCTACAAGGGCAAGCCCGTGATCGCCATGGCAGAGCGCGGCCCGCTGCAGCAGGCGGTGGACGTGGCACGCGCGCACGCGCCGGGCACCAAGCTGTCGTTCATCGCCTTCCCGGGCACCGCGTTCTCCAGCCCGCACCACAACACCGTCTTCGTGCGCGGCGCCGAGCCGCTCACCTCGCGCCTGCTGCAACCCATCCTGGTCGACGCGCACAGCGGCCAGATCACGGCCGCGCCGCAACTGCCCTGGTACCTCACGGCGCTGCTGGTGTCGCAGCCGCTGCACTTCGGCGACTACGGCGGCATGCCCATGAAGATTCTCTGGGCGCTCCTGGACATCGCCACCATCATCGTACTGGGCAGCGGCCTGTACCTGTGGCTGCGCCGCAAGGCGCCCGCGCAGGCGGCGCAGCCAGCAGCAGCCTCCACGGCCCTGCCCGCCAACGCCACGGCCTCCCTGGCAGCCCACCCGGAGCGCGCGGCATGAGCAAGAACGCGTCCACGCCCTTTCGCACCCTCTGGGGCTGGCCCATCGTGCTCGGGCTGCTCACGGCCAGCGGCCTGGCCACTGCACTCATCTCGGACACCTGGGGCGACTGGTGGTCCTGGCTCGGGCTGGGCGTGCCTGTGGCCGTGATGGCCTGGTTCGCCTGGCGGCCCACCCACACCGCAACGGCCGGCGACGACAGCAGCGACGCCGACTCCACCCCTTCCTGATCTCCACCGCTCTTCGACTTGTTCCCAGCCACCATGCACGTCACCACCCGCACCCCTCTGTTTGCACCCACCCCGGCGGCCCTGGCCGCGGCCCTGCTGTGCATGTTTGCCCTGCCTGCCGCACTCGCGCAGAGCACTGCCGGCAACGACAAGACGCTCTCCACCGTCACCGTGAATGCCAGCGCCGACGCCTCGGCCCAAGGCCTGTCGCCCGCCTATGCCGGCGGCCAGGTGGCGCGCGGCGGCCGCGTCGGCATCCTGGGCACGCGCGATGCCATGGAGACGCCCTTCTCCACCATCAGCTACACCAACGAGCTGATCCAGGACCGCCATGCCCGCAGCGTGGGCGACGTGCTGCAGAACGACCCCACGGTGCGCGTGGCGCGCGGCTTCGGCAACTTCCAGGAGTCGTACTTCATCCGCGGCTTCATCCTGGGCTCGGACGACACGGCCTACAACGGCCTGTACGGCCTGCTGCCACGCCAGTACATCGCCACCGAGCTGTTCGAGCGCGTGGAAGTGCTGCGCGGCGCCTCGTCCTTCCTGAACGGTGCCAACCCCGGTGGTGGTGGCCTGGGCGGCGCCATCAACCTGCTGCCCAAGCGCGCGCCCAACGAGCCGCTGAACCGGGTCAGCCTGGGTGCCGGCAGCGGCGGCCACAGCGACGTGGCGGCCGACATCGCACGCCGCTTCGGGCCTGATGGCAATACCGGCATCCGCGTCAACGTGGCCTCGCACAACGGCGGCACCGCCATCGACGACGAGAAGGCCCGGCTCGGCCTGGCCGCCGTGGGCCTGGACTGGCGCAGCCGCGACGTGCGCCTGTCGGGCGACATCGGCTGGCAGGACCACAAGCTCAAGCGCACCCGCACCAACGTCACGCTGGGCGCCACGGCCACCTCGGTGCCCACCGCGCCGGACGGCGACACCAACTTCGCCCAGCCCTGGTCCTTCTCCAACGAGCGCGACACCTTCGGCACGCTGCGCGGCGAGTGGGACATCCATGCCAACATCACCGCCTGGGCCGCCGCCGGCGCGCGCAGTGGCACCGAGTCGAACTCGCTGGCCAACCTCTCGGTGGCCAACGGCAGCACCGGCGCGGGCACGACCTACCGCTTCGACAACAACCGCAAGGACAATGTGAACACCGGCGAGCTGGGCCTGCGCGGCACGCTGCAGACCGGCGGCGTGGGCCATGAGTGGGTGCTGGCGGCGTCCAGCTTCACGCTGGACAAGAAGAACGCCTACGTGATGGACTTCAACAACACCCAGGCCACCAACCTCTACAACCCGGTGTTCACAGCCCTGCCGGGCTACAGCGCCAGGGCCCTGTACGGCGGTGCCATGGGCAACCCGCTGACCACGGGCCGCATCAAGCTCAGCAGCGTGGCCTTGGGCGATACGCTGTCCATGCTGGACAAGCGCCTGCTGCTGACGCTGGGCCTGCGCCACCAGAAGTTCGACATCGCCAACTTCAACTACAACACCGGCATCCAGACCGACCGCTACGACCAGAGCCGCACCAGCCCGCTGCTGGGCGCCCTGTACAAGATCGACAAGAGCCTGTCGGTGTACGCCAACTACGCCGAGGGCCTGAGCCAGGGCGAGACGGCGCCCTCCACCGCAGCCAACCGCGGCACCATGCTGGCCCCCTATGTCTCCAAGCAAAAGGAAATCGGCGTCAAGTACGACGGCGGCCGCGTGGGCGGCAGCGTGGCACTGTTCTCCACCGACAAACCACGCTCCGTGGTCGATGCCGCCGGCATCTTCGGCGCCAATGGCAAGGACCGCCACCAGGGCCTGGAACTCGCCGTGCAGGGCGAAGCCGTGAGCGGCCTGCGCGTGCTCGGCGGCGCCACCTGGCTCGAAGCCAAGCAGCAGCGCACGGGCTCGGCACTCACCGAAGGCCAGCGCGTGATCGGCGTGCCCAAGCTGCAGGCCAACCTGGGCCTGGAGTGGGATGTGCCCGGTGTGCGCGGCCTGGCGCTGGACGGCCGCCTGGTGCACACCGGATCGAGCTACGCCAACGCCACCAACACCTTGCGCGTGGCCGGCTGGAACCGCCTGGACCTGGGCGCGCGCTACCTGACCGAAGTCGGCGGCAAACTGCTCACGCTGCGCGCGCGCATCGACAACGTGACCAACAAGAGCCACTGGGCCTCGGTGGGCGGCTACCCCGGCTCGGGTTACCTGGTGGTGGGGGCCCCGCGCGCCTTCACGCTGAGCGCCAGCGTCGATTTCTGACCGGCGCCCCCTGCCCGTCCGCGGGAGCGCATGCCGCTTCCGCGCATTTTTTCCAGCCACCAACGCGAACCACCACAGCGTTTCGCACAGGCAGCCATTTTTCGTGAGCCACGGCACGCGCCTTCGGGCCTGCGTGCCTTTTCCCAAGAGATGACACTGCCATGCCACGCACATTGACACCCTTGATGGCCGCGCTGCTGGGCCTGGCCGCCACGGCCCAGGCCCAGCAGGCCCTGCCCGAGGTCAAGATCCAGGAAGCCGCCAGCGAACGCGATGGCGCCGCGGCCCAGGGCTACCGCCCCAGCCAGGTACGGCAGCTCGGCCCCCTGGCCGACCTGCCCCTGCTCGATACGCCTTTCTCGGTCAATGTGACCACCAGCGAGTTGCTGCAGAACCTGCAGGCCAGCAAGCCCGACGACGCCTTCCGCTACAACCCCGTGGTGCAGTTGCAGGGGCCACAGTCGCGCTTTTTCACCAGCGTCGCCATGCGCGGCTTCAGCGTGGGCTCCACCAAGCGCATCGACGGCGTTCCCAGCACCACCACCTATGTGAACACGGACCTGGAGGACAAGGAGCGCATCGAGGTGCTGACCGGCCTGTCGGGCTTTCTCTATGGCAGCGGCAACGTGGGCGGCACCATCAACTACGTGCTCAAGCGCCCCGTCTACCAGCCGCTGGCGCGCGTGACCGCCGGCATCACCGAAGGAAGCAACCTGCGCGTGCATGGCGACTTCGGCGGCGCGCTGGACGCCGATGGCCGCCTGGCCTACCGCCTCAACGCCGTCGCGCAGGGCGGCGACCTGCGGCTCGATGGCCAGTCCCTGCGGCGCGGTCTGGTGAGCGGTGCGCTCGACTGGAACCTCAGCGACCGCTTGCAGCTCCAGTTCGATGCCTCGCGCAGCGTCTACCACATGCGCGGCACCGAGCCCTTCTGGGACGTGGACCCCGGGGCCGCGTTTCCCGCAGCGCCCGACCTGCACCGCGCCTACGGCCAGCCCTTCACGCGCACCGACACCACGCAGACCCAGTGGGGCGCACGCCTGACCTGGCGCGCCAGCGAGGCGCTGACCGTGCGCACCGGCCTCACGCAGCGCAAGAGCGACATCGACCTCATCGCCGCCAACAACCTCTTCGTGACCGGCGCCCCGGGCCGCTACCGCGTGCAGGCCAGCGCCTGGGACTACCCCGACGTCCAGGCGCTGGGCGGCTTTGCGCTGGTGGACGGCAAGCTGCAGACCGGCAGCCTGCGCCACAAGCTCACCGCGGGCTGGTACGGCGACCACGACGAGCGCACCCCCTTCCTGAGCTCGGCGGGCGGCTGGGCCACGCTGACCTCGGCGCCCATGGACATCGCGGCGCCCACGGCGCTCACCGCCCCGGCCTTCAGCATCGCGGGCCCCAAGTACATCGCCCAGCGCTCGCGCTACGGCAACTGGGTGCTGGGCGACCATGTGGAGTTCAACGCGCAGTGGTCGGCCCTGGTCGGCCTCACCCACGCCAGCATCACGGACACCAGCTACAACGCCGCGGGCGCCACCACGGCGCGCTACGGCGACAGCCGCACCACGCCCTCGCTGGCGCTGCTGTTCAAGCCACGCGAGCACATCACGCTCTACGCCAACTACATGGAGAGCCTGGAGAAGGGCGGCACGGCGCCGCTGACCGCTGGCGGCCGCGCCGTGGTCAACGCGGGCGCCGTCCTGCCGCCCCTGCTGTCCAAACAGGCGGAACTCGGGATCAAGGCCGCACTCGGCAATATGCTGCTGACCGGAGCCCTGTTCCAGATCGACAAGGGCCTGCAGTACACCGACACCACCACCAACCCCGCCGCGCCGGTGTACGTGCAGGACGGCCGCCAGGTGCACAAGGGCGTCGAATTCACCGCCAGCGGCCGCGCCCTGCCCGGGCTGACGCTGTGGGGCGGCGTCACCCTGCTGGACGCCCAGGTGACCAAGCAAACGGCCACCCCAGCCCTGCAGGGCAAGACGCCGGCCAACGTCGCCGAGGTCCAGGCCAAGCTCTATGCCGAGCAGGACATCGCCGCCGTGCCAGGCCTGGCGCTCACGGGCGGTGTGCTCTACACCGGCAAGCAGCAGCGCGATGCCCTCAACACCCAGCAGTTGCCCGCCTACACGCTGCTCGATGCCGGGCTGCGCTACGCCGCCAAGGTGGCGGGCAAGCCCATGGTCTGGCGCCTGTCGGTGGCCAACCTCACTGACAAGCAATACTGGCTCAACGGCACCTACCTGGGCCGCCCGCGCACCGTCTCCCTTTCGGCACAGGTAGATTTGTAAAGTACAACGATAATCACCATCGTTCTCATTTACCAACTCTCTCACTTCAAAGGCATCTCACCATGACCCTGACACTTCGCACCGCCGCCGCCTTCGCCCTGGTGGCGGCAGCCGCTACCACCGCCAACGCCCACCAGGTCTGGCTCGAAAACGCCGGCGGCGGCCAGGTCCGCCTGCATTTCGGCGAATTCAACGACAACCTGCGCGAAACCTCGCCGGGCGCCCTGGACAAGTTCAAGGGCGTGCCCGTGCTCGAGCAGCGCGCCGGCACTGCCAGCCAGAAGGTCGAAGGCAAGCTCACCAAGGACGCATTCGCCTACACCGTGACCGGCAATGCCGACACGCTGTTCGCCGCCGCCACCTACCCGCTGATCGACCGCAGCAAGCGCAACCTGCCCGCCATGTACTGGCAGCCCTCGGCGCGCTGGGTCGCCAGCCTCGCCCAGCCCGTGGCGCCCGGCCAGGCGCTGGACCTGGTGCCCACCGGCAAGCCCGGCCAGCTCAAGGTCGTGTTCAACGGCAAGCCGCTGCCCAAGGCCAAGGTGCAACTGGTCTCGCCCGCCGGCTGGAGCCGCGAAGCCCAGTCCGCTGACGACGGCACCGTGGAGTTCCTGACCCCCTGGAAGGGCCAGTACGTGGCCGAAGTGCACCACACCGACAAGACCCCCGGCGAAGCCCAGGGTGAGAAGTATGGTGAAGCCAGCTACGTGACCACGCTGAGCTTCGTGCAGGCCGAAGGCGCCGTATCGCCACCACTGCCACCCGCACCCGAAAAGCACTGACAGCAGCGCGCCCCAAGGGCGCTCCCTTGCAGGCGGCCGCAAGGCCATGCAGCCTGCAGGGGCCTCCCGGGCTGATGCCACTGCGCGCAGCCCGTTTCCCCCGCCACTGCCACCGGACCGCGCACACCCGCTGCTGCGGCCGTGCACTGCCCCCCTGTGCCAACCCGCCTTCGCTGCCGCCCCGGCCGCGGGCCGAACCTTTGCCATCGACGACGACCATGCCAACCCACCACCTCGCGCGGCTTCCGCGCACCGCCATTGCCCAGGCCGCCTTCCTGGTGGCCTGCAGCGCCTGTGCGCAGGCCCAGACCGCAGCGCCAGCGGCCGCTGAAGCCACGCTGGCCCCCGTGACCGTGCAGTCCGGCGCCGAGCGCGAAAACCCCACGGCCCCGGTTTCCGGCTTCGTGGCCAAGCGCGGCTTGAGCGCCACCAAGACCGACACGCCGCTGCTCGAGACCCCGCAGGCCATCAGTGTGGTGACGCGCGACCAGATGGAGGCCCAGGGCGTGCAGACCCTGCGCCAGGTCACGGCCTACACCGCGGGCGCAGTCTCCAACTACTTCGACAGCCGCGTCGACAGTTTCAGCGCGCGCGGTGCCACCGTCTCGCAGTACCAGGACGGCCTGCTGCGCACCTACGGCACCTACAACAGCAGCCGGCCCGACCCGTACACGCTGGAGCGCGTGGAGTTCCTGCGCGGCCCGACCTCGGTGCTGTACGGCCAGGGCAGCGTGGGCGGCGTGCTCAACCTCACGAGCAAGCGCCCCCAGGCCGAGACCGCGCGCGAAGTGCAGGTGCAGGTGGGCAGCCACGCGCGCAAGCAGATCGCCGCCGACCTGACCGGCGCGCTCGATGCCAACGGCCAGTGGCTGTACCGCCTGGTGGCCGTGGGCCGCGACAGCGGCACCCAGGTGAACCATGTGGACGACGACCGCGTGGTGCTCGCCCCCTCGCTGACCTGGCGCCCGAGCGCCGACACCTCGCTCACGCTGCAGGGCCTGCACCAGAAGGACAAGAGCGGTTCGCTGATCGGCTTCTTCCCTTGGCAAGGCACGCAGTTGCCCAACCAGTACGGCCAGATTCCGCGCTCGACCTTCATCAGCGAGCCGGGCTGGGACGCCTTCGACACCGAGAACAGCTCCTGGGGCTACCTGTTCAGCCACCGCCTGAACGATAGCTGGACCGTGCGCCAGAACCTGCGCCGCACGGTGACCGAGGTCGACTACCGCACCATCTACACCAGCTTCACGGCCAATGCCGCCACCGGCCGCCCTGCGCGCCCGGTGTTCAACAGCGACAACCGCACCGTGGTGCGCGACGCGGTGTGGAACCTCAACACCGGCCGCATGCTGCTCATCGACACGCAGCTCGAAGGCAAGCTCAACGCGGGCGCCACGCAGCACACGCTGCTGGCCGGCCTGGACGTGCAGCGCAACCACTCGGGCCAGTCGGCCTGGCGCGCCGTGGCCCCGTCCATCGACGTCTACAACCCGGTGTACGGCAACTTCACCGCGCCCAGTGCCTCGGCCCTGGTGCGCCAGCCCGGCGTGGCCCAGCGCCAGCTCGGCTTCTATGCCCAGGACCAGATCACCTGGGGCCGCTTCACGGCCACCCTGGGCCTGCGCCACGACAGCGCCAAGACCGACACCGAAGGCCGCCCCGCAGCCGCGGTGGACGACAAGGCCTGGACCAAGCGCGCCGGTGTCACCTACCAGATGGACGGCGGCTGGGCGCCCTATGTGGGCTACTCCGAATCCTTCCAGCCGCTGGGCGGCCTGGACGTCTACGGCACGCCCTACAAGCCCACGCGCGGCAAGCAGTGGGAGGCCGGTGTGAAGTGGCAGCCGCCAGGCCAGGGCATCTCGGCCTTCGTGGCAGCCTACCAGCTGCGCGAAACCAACCGCAAGACCAACGACCCGGCCAACCCGCTCAACAGCCTGCAGATCGGCGAGGTCAAGGTCAACGGCCTGGATGCCGAGCTCACCGCCAGCCTGGCCAGCCACTGGGACCTGACCCTGGCCTACGGCTACACCGACGCCAAGATCGCCCGCAGCAATGCCGGCGACCAGGGCCTGCCCGTGGCCAGCGTGCCCAAGCAGACGGGCTCGGCCTGGCTGTCGCACCGCTTTGCCACCGAAGGGCGTGGCGGCTGGACCGTGGGTGTCGGCGTGCGCCACACCGGCTCGCAGTGGAGTGGCAGCTCCGCCATCAGCACGCCTTCTGCCACGCTGGCCGATGCCCTGCTGGCCTACGACGCGGGCGACTGGCGCGTGGCCTTCAACGTGACCAACCTGGCCGACAAGGTGCACATCACCCAGTGCCTGGCGCGCGGCGACTGCTTCTATGGCCAGGGGCGCACCTATGCGCTGACCTCGACCTACCGGTTCTGAGGCACGGCGCCGGCCCCGGCGCCGGTGTGCAAAGCAAAGCTTTCAGACACCGCGGGGAACCGCTAGCATGGTTGCCCGACGAGGGTATCCCCGCGTTTCCCACGGGAGGTGTCAATGACGACTCTGCACATGCCTGCAGCGCCCCGCAGGGGCCGAACCCCGGCCCCCCATGCAGGGTAGCTACGACCCGGTCCTGGTCCTGCTCTCGGTCGCCACCGCGGTGGTGGCCTCGTTCGTGGCGCTGGACATGGCCTCGCGGGTGGCCGCGGCCGTCGGCAGCGCGCGCCGGGCGCCGCTGTGGCTGGGCTGCGGTGCCCTGGCCATGGGCACCGGCATCTGGTCCATGCACTTCGTCGGCATGCTGGCGTTCTCGCTGCCGGTGCCGCTGGCCTACGAGGCCGGCACCACGCTGGCCTCCTGGCTGGTCGCCGTGCTGTCCTCGGCCCTGGCCCTGTACACGGTCAGCCGGCCGCACCTGGGCGGGCAGCGCCTGCTGGGGGCGGGCGCTCTCATGGGCCTGGGCATTGCCGCCATGCACTACCTGGGCATGGAGGCGATGCAGATGCGCCCGCGCATCGCCTACGACCCCTGGCTGTTCGCCCTCTCCATCCTGTTTGCCATCGGCGCCTCGACGGCCGCGCTGCTGATCTGCTTTCGCCTGCGCCACGAGACCGTGCTCACGGGCTTTCGCAAGAAGACGGCCAGCGCCCTGGTCATGGGCAGCGCCATTGCCGGCATGCACTACACAGGCATGGCGGCCGCCAGTTTTGCCCCCGGCAGCGTCTGCGGGGCCGGGCCCGCCGGCATCGGCGGCAGCTGGCTGGGCTTCATCATCAGCGGGCTGGTCGCGCTGTTCCTGGTCACGACGCTGCTGATTTCGGTCTACGGCGCCATGCCACCGACCATCCGCTCGCGCCTGGTGTTCCTGGTCGTGGCGGCCAGCCTGCCCGTGTCCCTGATGGCCGTGGTGGTCATGGTCTACGACTACCAGCGGCTGCGCGAGCAACAGGCGCGGGCGCTGGTGGTCACGGCACGCGCCATCATCGCCACCGTCGACAGAGACCTCGCCGGCATCGAGTCAGGCCTGCGCGTGCTGTCCACGTCCCGGCTGCTGCTGGCCGACAACCTGCCCGCCTTCCAGTTGCAGGCCGAGGATGCACTGGGCCACCTGCATGTGGCCGCCCTCGTGCTGGAGGACCAGCATGGCAGCGTGCTGATGGACACCCGGCTGCCGCCGGGCACCCCGGCCGCGCCCCCCTCCCAAAGCCCACGCCCCGCCACTGCGCTCTCGAAAGCGGCTTTCCTGCAGGCCCGTTTCGAGAAGGAGACCACCGTCACCATCGCCGTGCCCGTGGCACGTGGCAGTGCCGGCAAGGCCCCTGTTGCGCAGCAGTTGCTCCGGGCCAGCCTGTGGCCGGAACGGCTGACCCAGTTGCTGAGCAACCAGCACCTGGCCCCGGACTGGATCGTCTCCATCTACGACGCGGAAGGCACCATCGTCGCGCGCAGCCACGAGATGCGGCGCTTCGTCGGGGCCAAGGGCGCCCCGCGGATACTGCAGCGGCTGGCCCAGGTGGACGAGGATTCGGTGGACGCCGTGACCCTGGAGGGCATCCCGGTGCTCTCGGCCTTCAGCCGCTCGCCGACCACGGGCTGGGCGGTCTCCATCGGTATCCCCAGCAGCAGCCTCAGCATCCCGCTGCTGCGCACCGTCGCCTGGCTGCTGGCGGGCCTGGTGCTGATGCTGGCCGCCAGCCTGCTCCTGGCCTGGCGCATCGGCGGATCCATCGCCAACGCCGTGCAGGCCCTGACCGAGCCGGCACTGGCCCTGGGGTCGGGCGCGCCCGTCCAGGTGCCGCCGCTCGGCCTGACGGAGGCCGACAAGGTCGGCCACGCACTGAGCCAGGCTGCGCAGCTGCTGGACACGGCCAAGCACGAGGCCCACCACGACATGCTGACCGGCCTGGCCAACCGCGCGCTGTTCCGCCAGATCGTGCAGCAGCAGCTCGCACAGGCCCACCGCAACGGCGGTGATGTCTCCATCCTGTTCGTCGATCTCGATGGCTTCAAGGGCATCAACGATGCCCATGGCCACGCGGTCGGCGATGCCTTGTTGCAGCAGGCGGCGCAGCGCCTGCTGCAGGGGGTGCGCGGCGGCGACCTGGTCGCTCGACTGGGGGGCGACGAATTCGCCGTGGCCCTGGTCCAGCCGGGCCTGCGCGGCACGGCCAAGGTGGCCGGCAAGCTGGTGGAAAGCCTGTCATCGCCGTTCCTGATCGGGGGTCTGACGCTGCAGATCTCCGCCAGCATCGGCGGTGCCAGCTACGGCCCGCACACCACCACGGGCCTGGCCAGCTGCGAGGCCCTGCTGCAGGAAGCCGACAATGCCATGTACCGGGCCAAGGAAGCCGGGAAGCGGCGCTTTGTCATGGCCGATTCCGTGCGCTCTCCGAAGTGGGTGTAAACCGGTTCTAGCGTCCGAGCACGGCCACCTGGATTTCCGTGCGCGTCTCGAAGCCCAGGCCCTCGTAGAGCGTGATCGCCGCGCGGTTGCTGACCCAGGCATGCAAAAAGGCCTGCTCGCCGCGCTGCTGGATGGCATGCGCCACCACGGAGGACAGCCGGCGCGCGAGGCCCCGGCCACGGAAGTCGGGATGGGTGCAGACCCCGCTGACCTCCGTGGCGCCCGCAAAGCGCATGCGCTCGCCTGCCATCGCGGCCAGGCGCCCATCGATCCGCACGCCGACAAAGCGGCCCATGCTGTGCGTGCGCGGCAGAAAGGGGCCGGGCTCGGTCAATTGCGCCAGGGCCAGCATCTCGGGCGCATCGGCCTCGCCGAGCACCACCACGTCCTGCGGGCCACCCACAGGTGCAACGGCACGCATCGCCAGCATCTGCACCCCCTGGGCACTGCGCACGAGCTGCAGGCCCGGCGGCACCTGGACCGGTGCCACCTGCGCCAGGTAGACCGACTCGCCCGCGCCCACCAGGGCGGCCAGCGCCGCCAGGCTGGCAGCGCCATCGTCGCGCGCAGACGCGAACAGGTTCACATCGCGCCGGTAGCGCCGGGCCAGGTCGCCGCCTTCGGCGAGGTGCGGCGCATGCAGCAGCGAAGCCCACACGGGGCGGTCAAGGAGGGTATTCATCGGTGTGCCTTTGGGGTCGAGGGTCGTGCGGGTTGGGCCGCGAAGGTGGCTGCTGCGCGCTGCAGCAGCGAGGTGTGTGCGAGGCCCGCTTCCAGGGCGGCGAGCTGGTCGAGCAGCGGCCCCTGCAGCGGCGCGCAGATCTGCGCGACGGAAGCCTCGATCACGGGCCAGACCTCGCGCCGGGCCCGCTCGACCAGGGCCAGCCCGGCCTCGCTGAGCTGCACCTTGCGGATGCGCCGGTCCTGCGCCAGCGAGCCCGACTCCACCAGGCCGCTGGCCTCCAGCCCGTGCAGCGAGCGCGTGACCACGGGCTGGCTGACGCCGACCGCGGTGCTCAGTTCGCCCACGCCCAGCGGGCCATGCCGGTCGAGTGCCGCGAGCAGCGGAAAGTGGGCCGCGGGCAGGTCGATGCCATGCTGCGCCATGAGGGCCTGGGTCTGCGCCTGCAGCGACTCTCCGATGCGCCGAAAGCGCGTGCCGAGGGTGAGGAAGCCGAGCTCCCTGACGGTGTCCTGGACCATGATTTTCCTTAGATATATATCATGCTATGTATTTGATTCAACAAAGTCAAGCCGCCTGCGCAGGACAGGCGAGCGGAGGCTCAGAAGGGACTGGGCTGGATGAGGCCGAGCAGCAGGGCGCGCGCAATGGCGTGCTGGCGGCTGAACACCCCGAGCTTCTGCGCAATGGCCTGGAGGTGGAAATTGGCCGTGCGCTCGGAGATGTGCAGCAGGCACGAAATCTCCCAGGAGGTCTTGCCGTCGGCGGCCCAGCGCAGGCACTGCTGCTCGCGCGGGCTCAGGGTCGGCCGCGTGAGCGGCATGGGCGCCAGGCGCCGCATGGCCTCGTGCACATGGCTGGCCAGCAGGTGCGCATGCGCCTGCACCTGGGCCATGTCGGCCCGGGCCCCGGCGCCCACGCGCGACACCGTGCCGCTCAGTATCCCGACTTCGCCATGGGGCGTGTGCAGGGGCACGCTCAGCCCGGTGCGCAGCCCGTGCTCGGCCGCCTCGCCCATGACCCGCGCGGCAGCAGGGCCCATGCCCTCGCCAGGCAACTGGTGCCACAGCACGGGCAGAATGCTGCGGCTGCAGTAACGCAGAACGGGGTCGTGCACGTGCAGGGCCTGGGCCATGTAGTGGCCCGTCCAGCCCGGGGGGTAGCCGTCCACCAGCAGCACGCTCGACTGCGCAAAGTGCTCGGGCACCCGCAAGGCGTAGATGAAGTGCTCGAACCCGAGCGCCTGCGCCAGCCGCTGCACCCCTGCATGCAGGCGGGGCAGGTCCGGGCTGTGCAGCAGTTGCTCCAGCGATTCACGAAAAGGCGCAAGCGTCAGATCCATGGCAGTGATGGGTAGGGCCGGGACGGACCAGAATCCATCGCCTGCAACAGGTTGTTGGCGGCCCCATTCCCGCAAGAAGAAGGACCGGGGAGAATTCTTGGCGAGGTTCCCCTGCCCGGAAATTCCAACGACTTGCCTTGCCCGACGAAGCCATGCCCATTTCGACGAATGGATCGAAACCGTCGACGAACGACACCACGGCCACCCAGAGCGATGCCGCCGCCTCGGCGCGCGGCCCGTGGGCGGGCCTGCCCGGCACGACCGCCAAGCTGGCCGCGGTGTTCTGGAGCGCCGTGCTGCTGAGCGACAGCATCCTGTGGGGGATCGCCGGGGTCGACCCGCTCGCATCCTTCCCGGGCAAGCTGGTGCTCAACAGCTTCGGCGCCCTGCTCACCGTAGGCATGTCCGCGCTGCTGTTCTGGATGCGGCGGCGCGGCATCCTGTTCAAGGCAGCCATGGCCTTCGTGCTGTCCATGGCCTGTGCGCCGCTGTACAGCCTGCTGGACTTCCAGGTCTACAGTCTCCATATGGCGCCCGAGGTGCCGGCCTTCGAATGGCGCAACTTCGGCTTCACCATGGTGTCGAGCATGGCGATGTTCTTCGGCTGGTCGTGCCTGTATGTGTCAATGGTCTACGCCTTCGAGGTGCGCGACCGCGAACGCAGCCTGGCCGCCGCTCGCGAGGAAGCCCTGCTCGCCCAGATGCGCGCGCTGCGCTACCAGGCCAACCCGCATTTCCTGTTCAACACGCTCAATTCCATCGCCGGCCTGGTGGAGGAAGGCGCCACCGCGCGCGCCGGCCGCATGCTGCTGTCGCTGTCGATGTTCCTGCGCACCACGCTGACCATCGATCCGCTGCAGGACGTCACGCTGGCGGACGAGCTGGTGCTGCAACAGGACTACCTGGAGATCGAGCAGGAGCGCTTCTCCGACCGCATGGACTTCCAGGTGGAGGCCACCGACGAAGTGCGGCAGGCGCTCGTGCCCAGCCTGATCCTGCAGCCGCTGATCGAGAATGCGGTGAAGCACGGCGTAGGCCAGTCGGCTGCCCACACGCGCATCCGCATCCGCGCGCTGCGCCAGCAGGAGGTGCTGCGGCTTGTCGTCGAGAACGACCTGGCGGCCGCGCGCTCGCCAGGCGGCGCGGTGGTCGGCCTGGGCATCGGCCTGCGCAATGTGGCCGACCGCCTGCGCATGCGCTTTGGCGAGGCGGGCCGTTTCAGCGCCAGCACCGTGGACGGCCGCTTTCGCGCCGAGATCGAACTGCCCTGGAGAACCGGATGAGCGCCATCATGAATGTACTGGTCGTGGACGACGAGCCCCTGGCCCGGCGCAGGGCCGTCCGGCAACTGCAGCGCCTGCAGTGGGTCGGCGCGGTCGAGGAGGCAGGTACGGTGCAGCAGGCCCTTGCCAGGCTGGCCGATTTCGACGCGCAGATCGTCCTGCTGGACATCCAGATGCCCGGGGGCAGCGGCTTCGACCTGGTGGCCCGCCTGCCCGCACCGGCGCCGGCCATCGTCTTCGTGACCGCCTTCGACGACCAGGCCTGCCGCGCCTTCGATGCGAACGCGGTGGACTACGTGACCAAGCCCATCGACCCGGTGCGCCTGCACCTGGCCCTGGAGCGGGCACGCCAGGCCGTGCTGTCGCACGGCCGCCAGGAGCGGATCACCGAACTGGAGGAAGTCGTCGCCAGCCTGCGCAGCGCCGCCGCACACCGCAGCGCAGGCAGCAGCGACCTGTGGGTGAAGTCGGGCCCCAACTACCTGCGCATCCCGTGCAGCAGCATCACCCACATCCAGGCCGAACGCGACTACGCGCGCATCCATGCCGAGGGCCGCGATTACCTGCACAACGAAAGCCTGTCAGAGCTGGAACGCAGCCTTCCCGCAGGGGAGTTCCTGCGCATCCACCGCAGCACGCTGGTGCGCCTGGGCGCCATCTCGCATGTGGCGGTCGGCCGCTACGCCTCACTGAGCGTCGTGTTCCCCGGGGGCACGAGCGCCAAGGTCGGGCGGACCTATGCGGCCGATGTCCGGGCCCGGCTGGCACCGCCCGCCCCCTGAAGGGAGGGCCGCCATCACCTGCGCCAACCAGTTGGGCGCAGGGCCGGTGGTGGCAGCGCTGCGGGCAAACAGGCGCGTGAAGTGCCGAAACTCCGTCAGATCACCCGGGGGCAGCGTCTGCGCGACGGCCGCAAAACGCTCCAGCAAACCGACGGCCTCGGGGTAAATGTCCGCCACCTGTTCGATGTAGGCAATGGCAAACACCAGATTGGACAGCACGGGCCTCTCGGGCTTGCGCTCCAGCTTGCGGATCAAGGGCGCGCTCCAGGCCTGCACGGCCGGCCAGGCGCGCGGATCGGCCACGGCCGCCAGGGCCCAGAGCACATAGCTCTTGAGCGTGCCCTTGCGCACCAGGCATTCGGTGAGCCAGTCCGTCGCGTCGGCTCCGCAGAGCCGGGCCACGGCCAGGACCGAGGTGGCCTTGACGTCCTGGATCGAGAAATCGGCCAGTGCCTTGAGGACCGGCAGGGCCTCGGTGGCCTGGAGGTCCGCCAGGGCGTGGCAGGCCAGTGGCATGGCCGATCGGGGCTTGTGGTCACGCAGTACGCCCAGCAGGCCCGGGACGTCGTAGGCAACCCCCAGCCGGCGGAAATAGGCCTGGTCTTGCAGCATGTCGCCCTCGCCGCGCACCAGGGCTGCGGCACAGGGGTGCAGTACGGGTACAGGTGTCGGCATGCCCTGGCTCACGCAGGATGGAAGAAGGCAGGCCCCTGGGATCCAGGGACCTGCCGGCAAGGATCAGACCGCCATCAGGCGTTCATGATCGAGACCAGGCGCGTGTTCAGGTGCGCCTCGACGGCTTCGGAGCCGCCTTCGGAGCCATAGCCCGAGTCCTTCAGGCCACCGAAGGGCAGTTCGGCCGCGGGGGCGGCAGCCTGGTTGATCCACAGCATGCCCACTTCCAGGCGCTGCGACAACAGGTGCGCATTCTTGAGCGAGCGCGTGAAGGCATAGCCGGCCAGGCCGAACGGCAGGCGGTTGGCTTCGGCGATCGCGTCCTCGATCTTCTCGAAGCCGCGCACGGCGGCCACGGGGCCGAAGGGCTCTTCGTTGAAGATGCGGGCCGACAGCGGCACGTCGTTGAGCACCGTGGGCTGGAAGAAGTTGCCTTCGCTGCCGATGCGCTCGCCACCGGCGGCCAGTTGGGCGCCCTGCTGCACGGCGTCGGCCAGCAGGTCGGCCATGGCGGTGACGCGGCGCGGGTTGGCCAGCGGGCCCATCTGCGTGCCCTGGACCAGGCCGTCACCGACCTTCAGGCCCTGGGCATGGCCCGTGAGCGCGGCCACGAACTCGGCGCGGATGCTCTCGTGCACCAGAAAGCGCGTGGGCGAGATGCAGACCTGGCCGGCGTTGCGGAACTTGGCACCGCCGGCGGCCTTGATGGCCAGGGCCACGTCGGCATCCTCGGCCACGATGACGGGGGCGTGGCCACCCAGTTCCATGGTCACGCGCTTCATGTGCTTGCCGGCCAGGGCCGCGAGCTGCTTGCCCACGGGCGTGGAGCCGGTGAAGGTGACCTTGCGGATCACGGGGTGGGGGATCAGGTAGTTGGAGATCTCGGCCGGGTCGCCATAGACCAGGCCCACGGTGCCTGCGGGCACGCCGGCATCGGCGAACGCGCGGATCAGTTCGGCCGGGCTGGCCGGGGTCTCTTCAGGGGCCTTGACCAGGATGGAGCAGCCGGCCGACAGCGCGGCCGCGAGCTTGCGCACCACCTGGTTGATCGGGAAGTTCCAGGGCGTGAAGGCCGCCACGGGGCCCACGGGGTCCTTGATGACCAGTTGCTGGGCCTTGAGGTTGCGCGACGGCACGATGCGGCCGTAGACGCGCATGGCTTCGTCGGCGAACCATTCGATGATGTCGGCGGACGCCATGGTCTCGACCTTGGCTTCGGCCAGGGGCTTGCCCTGCTCCTGCACCATGATGGCGGCGATCGCTTCGGCGCGCTCGCGCATCAGCGCGGCGGCGCGGCGCATGGTCTTGGCACGGTCCGCGGCGGGGATGTCGCGCCAGGCCTCGAAGCCCTTCTGGGCGGCTTCGAGCGCACGGTCCAGGTCGGCCTTGCCGGCGTGGGCCACGCGGCCGATTTCCTTGCCCGTGGCAGGGTTGTGCACGGCAATGGTCTTGCCGTCGGCGGCGTCCTGCCACTGGCCGGCGATGAAGAGGCGGGTATCGGGATAACTCATGCGGATGCTCCTGATTAGCAAGGGGTGTGAAGGGGACGGCCACAAAACCAACCCGTCGGTCGGATGGCAACACCCGGCACTATAGGCCCCTTGCCGCAGGCCGGGGCGTGCGCCCCGGAAAGCCCCTGTCAAGATCCCCAGGGACAGCCGCCGCTCAGCGGCCGGGCGCCTGCGCCAGGGTCGCGCCCTTGGCATCGCCCCAGCCGCCGCCCAGCGCGCGGATCAGGCCCACGGTGGCGGTGTACTGCGCGGTGCGCACCTGCAGCGCCTGGCGGCGGTTGCGCAACTCGCTGCGGCGCGCGTCCAGCAGTTCGAGCTGGCTCACCAGGCCGTTGCGGTAGCGCGAGTCCGACAGCTGCGTGGCACGCACGGCCGACTGCACGGCGCGGCCCTGGGCCTCGGCCTGGCCGGCCAGCAGGCGCAAGGCGCTCAGCTGGTCCTCGACCTCGCGGAAGGCCGTGAGCACCTGGCCGCGGTGGGCCGCCATGGCGGCTTCCAGCCGCGCGCGGGCGCCCTCTTCCTGGGCCTTGCGCTGGCCACCGTCGAAGATCGGCAGCGACAGCAGCGCGCCGATGCCCCAGGAGCGGGCCGACCACTTGAACAGGTCGCCGAGCTCGGGCGATGCCTGGCCGGCATTGCCCGTGAGCGTGATGGCCGGGAACCAGGCCGCTTCGGCCACGCCCACGCGCGCCTGGGCCGCCAGCACCGAGGCCTGGGCCGCCGACACATCGGGCCGGCGCGCCAGCACCGTGCCGGGCACGCCGGCCGGAATCACAGGCAGGGCCGCATCGCCGGTGGCCGGTGCCACGGCAAAGCCGGTGGCCACATCGCCCACCAGCACGGCCAGCGCGTTGGACAGCAGCGCCTGCTGGCGCTCCAGCGCCAGGGCCTCGGATTCGGTGGCGGCGACCTCGGTCTGCACGCGCGCCACGTCGAGCTCGGCCACGTCGCCCGCCTGGAAGCGCCGCTGCGTCAGGCGCAGCGTGTCGCGGTAGGCGGCCAGGCTTTCGCGCACCAGCACCTGCTCGGCCTGCACCGAGCGCAGTTGCAGGTAGGTCTGGGCCACGTCGGCCTGCACCAGGAGGCGCGTGCTCTGCAGCAGCGCATCCCGGGCCTGGGCATCCAGGCGCGCCGCGTCGCTGGCCTTGGACAGGCGGCCGAACAGGTCGACCTCGTAGGAGATATTGAGCCCCACCGTGGTCAGCGTGGACGCATCGGTGCTGCCCGTGGTGCCGGCACCGGCCTGGCGCGTCGCGCCGGCCGAGGCCCCCACCTGCGGGGCCCGCGCGGCGTCGGCCGAGCGCAGCAGCGAGCGCGCCTCGGCCAGGCGGGCCGCGGCCTCCTGCACCGTGGTGTTGCCGCTGGCGGCACGCTCCACCAGGCCGCTGAGCACCGCGTCCTGGAAGCCCAGCCACCATTCGCCGCGCGGCTGGGCCTCGGCAGGGGCGGCGGTGGTCCAGGCGGGCGCGCCATCGGCCACGCTGAAGCTGGCGGGCACGGCCACGCCGGCATGCGCGGGCTGCGGCGCAACGGGCGTGCCCATGCACCCGGCCAGCACCAGGGCCGCGGCCAGCGGCGCCAGGCGGGCCGCACGCCGCACGCTCAGGGAAGGTTCAGAAAACATCGTATGGACATTCATGGCAAAGACTCCTTTGCGCTCATTCATTCGTCATGGCCGCGCGGTGCAGCCAGGATGGGGTGGGCCACGGCGCCGGGGCCGGTGGCATCGGTCAGCGGTGCCGTGTGGCTGCCGTGGTTGGCCAGCGGACGGTTGCCTGCCATGCGGCGCAGCACCACATAGAACACCGGCGTGAGGAACAGGCCGAAGGCCGTGACCCCGATCATCCCGGCAAACACCGCCACGCCCATGGCGCTGCGCATCTCGGCGCCGGCACCGGTGGACAGCACCAGGGGCAGCACACCCATCACGAAGGCCAGCGAGGTCATCAGGATGGGGCGCAGGCGCAGGCGGCTGGCCTCGATGGCGGCCTGCACGGGGGTGCGGCCGACGAACTCCAGCTCGCGGGCGAACTCCACGATCAGGATGGCGTTCTTCGCCGACAGCCCCACCAGCACGATGAGCCCGATCTGCGTGAAGACGTTGTTGTCGCCCTTGCTGAGCCACACGCCCGTCATCGCGGCCAAGAGGCCCATGGGCACGATCAGGATGATGGCGATCGGCAGCGTGAGGCTTTCGTACTGCGCGGCCAGCACCAGGAACACCAGCAGGATGGCGATGGGGAACACCAGCACGGCGGAGTTGCCGGCCAGGATTTCCTGGTAGGTCAGCTCGGTCCACTCGAAGCTGATGCCCTTGGGCAGCGTTTCGGCGGCGATGCGCTCAATGGCGTCCTGCGCCTGGCCCGACGAGAAGCCGGGGCCGGGCTGGCCGTTCACGTCGGCCGCAAGGAAGCCGTTGTAGCGCATGGCGCGCTCGGGGCCGAAGCTCGGTTCGAGCTTCATCAGCGCCGACAGCGGCACCATCTCGCCCGTGGTGGAACGCACCTTGAGCAGACCCACATCGTCGCTGCGGGCGCGGAAGGCCGCGTCCGCCTGCACCCGCACGCTGTAGGTGCGGCCGAACTGGTTGAAGTCGTTGGCGTACAGGCTGCCCAGGTAGATCTGCAGCGTCTCGAAGATGTCCGTCACGGGCACACCGAGCTGGCGTGCCTTGGTGCGGTCGATGTTCGCGTACAGCTGCGGCACGTTGACCTGCCAGCTCGTGAACAGGCCAGCCAGTTCGGGCGTCTGGTAGGCCTTGGCCATGAAGGCCTTCACGGCGCCGTCCATGGCTTCGTAACCCAGCGATGCGCGGTCCTCGATCTGCAGCTTGAAGCCGCCCGTGGTGCCCAGGCCCGCCACCGGTGGCGGCGGGAACATGGCGATGAAGGCTTCCTGGATCTCGCCGAAGGCCTGGTTCAGCTGGCCCGCCACGGCGCCACCGCTCTGGTCGGCGCGCGTGCGCTCGGCAAAGGGCTTGAGCGTGGCGAACACGATGCCCGAGTTCGAGCTGTTGGTGAAGCCGTTGATCGACAGGCCCGGGAAGGCGATGGCGTCTTCCACATTGGGGTTCTTCTTCATGATGTCGCCCATGCGGCGGATCACATCCTCGGTGCGGTCCAGCGTGGCGCCGTCGGGCAGTTGCGCGAAGCCGATCAGGTACTGCTTGTCCTGGCCGGGCACGAAGCCGCTGGGCACGGCCTTGAACAGGCCGAAGGTCAGGCCCACCAGCGCCAGGTAGATCGCCAGCATCACCGCCTTGCGGCCGATGACGCGCTTGACGCCGCCGCTGTAGGCCTCGGAGCCGCGGTGGAACACGCGGTTGAAGCCGCGGAACACGCCGCCCAGCACCTTGTCCATGCCGCGCGTGAGTGCGTCCTTGGGCTCATGGTGGCCCTTGAGCAGCAGCGCGCTGAGCGCAGGCGACAGGGTCAGCGAGTTGATGGCCGAGATCACCGTGGAGATCGCGATGGTGACCGCGAACTGGCGGTAGAACTGGCCCGTGAGCCCGCTGATGAAGGCCAGCGGCACGAACACCGCGACCAGCACCAGCGCGATGGCGATGATGGGGCCGGAGACTTCGCGCATGGCGCGGTAGGTCGCCTCGCGCGGGGTCAGGCCGGCCTCGATGTTGCGCTCCACGTTCTCCACCACCACGATGGCGTCGTCCACCACGATGCCGATGGCCAGCACCAGGCCGAACAGGCTCAGCGCGTTGATCGAGAAGCCCAGCAGGTGCAGCACGGCAAAGGTGCCCACCACCGACACCGGCACGGCCAGCAGCGGGATGATGGAGGCGCGCCAGGTCTGCAGGAACAAAATCACCACGATCACCACCAGGGCGATGGCTTCGAGCAGGGTGTGGATCACCGACTTGATCGATGCGCGCACGAACTGCGTGGGGTCGTAGGCGATGCGGTATTCCACGCCCTCGGGCATGTTCTTCTGCAGCTCGTCCATGGTCTTGCGCACATTGGCCGAGATGTCGAGCGCGTTGGAGCCGGGTGCCTGGAACACGCCCATGCCCACGGCCGGGTCGTTGTTGAGCAGCGAGCGCAGCGAGTAGTCGGCCGCGCCCAGCTCCAGGCGGGCGATGTCGCGCAGGCGCGTCACCGCGCCGTCGGTGCCGGTCTTGACGATGATGTCGCCGAAGTCGTCTTCGGTCTGCAGGCGGCCCTGGGCGTTGATGGACAGCTGCAGGTCCACGCCGGGCAGGCCGGGCGATGCGCCCACCACGCCGGCCGCGGCCTGCACGTTCTGGCCGCGGATGGCGGCCACCACATCGCTGGCAGAGAGGCCGCGCTGCGCCACCTTCTGCGGGTCGAGCCAGACGCGCATCGAATAGTCGCCACCACCGAAGATCTGCACCTGGCCCACGCCCTGGATGCGCGCGAGGCGGTCCTTGACGTTGAGCACGGCGTAGTTGCGCAGGTAGTCGATGTCGTAGCGGCCGTTGGGCGAGACCATGTGCACGACCATGGTCAGGTCGGGCGCGCTCTTGACCGTGGTGACGCCCAGGCGGCGCACTTCCTCGGGCAGGCGCGGCTCGGCCTGCGAGACGCGGTTCTGCACCAGCTGCTGGGCCTTGTCAGGGTCGGTGCCCAGCGCGAAGGTCACGGTCAGCGTCATCACGCCGTCGGTCGTGGCCTGGCTGCCCATGTAGAGCATGCCTTCCACGCCGTTGATGGATTCCTCCAGCGGCGTGGCCACGGTCTCGGCAATGACCTTGGGGTTGGCGCCCGGGTACTGGGCGCGCACCACCACCGAGGGCGGGGCCACCTCGGGGTATTCGGAGATCGGCAGGCTGCGCAGCGCGATCAGCCCCCCGAGGAAGATGAGCACCGACAGCACCCCGGCGAAGATGGGGCGGTCGATGAAGAAGCGGGATAGATTCATGGCTGGGTGTCTTTCAACAGGCGCTCGGTGCCCTTATGCGGCAGGCGACTTGGCGGCGCGGGCTTCCTTGCGGTCGGCAGGAATCTCGGCCTTGGCGGTCATGGGGACGGACTGCGGAGCGACGACGGCGCCGGGGCGCACGCGCTGCAGGCCGTTGACGATGATGGTCTCGCCGGCCTTCAGGCCCGAGGTGACCACACGCAGGCCTTCGATGGGCGCGCCCAGCGTGACCTCGCGGTACTCGGCCTTGTTGCCCTCGCCCACCACGAGCACGAACTTCTTGTTCTGGTCCGTGCCCACGGCACGCTCGTTGATCAAAATGGCCTGCGAGCTGCGCGCCTGGCCCATGCGGATGCGCGCGAACTGGCCGGGGATGAGGTCGCCGTCTGCGTTGTCGAACACGGCGCGCACGCGCACGGTGCCGCTCTTGGCATCGACCTGGTTGTCGATGAGCTGCAGCTTGCCCGCGTGCGGCGTGCCGCCCGAGGTGCCGGTGCCCATCTGAACAGGGATGCGCTCGATCAAAGTGCGGGCGCTGGTGCCGGACTTGAGGTCCTGCAGCGCCTTTACCACGACCTGCTCGTCGGTGTCGAAGCTGGCGTAGATCGGGCTCACCGAGACCAGCGTGGTCAGCACCGGGGCGCCGGGGCCCGAGGCCACGAGGTTGCCCTGGGTGATCTCGATGCGGCCCACACGGCCGGCCACGGGGGCGCGCACCTGGGTGTAGCCGAGGTTCAGGCGCGCGGTCTGCAGCGCCGCCTGGGCGGCACGCAGGTTGGCGTCGGCCTCGCGCTGGGCGTTCTGGCGCTCGTCATGCTCGCGCTGGGCGATGGCGCTTTCCTGCAGCAGGCGCGTGGCACGCTCCAGCTCGCTGCGGGTGTAGGAGACGCGGGCCTGGGCTGCGGCCACCTGGGCTTCGGCGCGGTCGACTTCGGCGGCATAGGGCGCCGGGTCCACGGTGATCAGGAGGTCGCCCTGCTTGACCAGCGAGCCTTCGCGGAAGTGCACGGACTGCACCGCGCCGGAGACGCGGGCGCGGATGTCCACGCGCTGCACGGCTTCGAGCCGGCCCGAGAACTCGTCCCACAGGGAAATGTCCTGCTGCAGCACGGCGGCCACGGAGACGGGCACGGCCTGGGGCTGGGCCGCGCCGGCGGTGGCCTGGGCCGAGGGCGACTGGAACACCAGCACGGCAGAGGCCGCGACGGCAGCGGCGGCCGTGGCCAGGGTGGCGAGGCCCAGGGGGCGCTTGGGGAAAGGAAGATGGAAGTTCATGGTCACTTTCAGTGGCGGGGCCGTTCTCGTGGAACAGGTCCCGCAGCGGTTTTCAATAGCGGGTGGAGTGGAAGCGGACGAAGTCTGGGCACTGACACGGTGGCAAGGTCAACACTGGCTGCGCGCGGCGGCAGCGTGGGTGTCGGCAGTGGCAGTGCTCCTGGATGCAGCGGCCTGCAGGTCGATGGTGTTCATAGGCAATTCCTCCGTGTCGTTGATATGGGCAAAACAGATCGTCAAAAAGCGCGGGCAACAGCCGGTCCGTACCGATCTCGGTCGGCACTTGCACCGGCTCCTGGCCAGTCATGGGCAAAGCCCCTCCCCTCCGGCGCCAATGGCCGGAAATTGCAGGGTGAGCGCCTTGCTCGGAAGGTGGGGTGGCGGGAGTATCGAACCTCAACTTATGTTGAGGTCAATCACATCCTACAAACCCTGGGGTTTCAGGTGGGGGCCGGACATCGGGTGTCCTCGAAAAACTGCCGGATCTGCAGCAGCGCGCCTTCGGCGCAGGGGCATTCGCGCTGCTCGGCCTCCAGGGCCTCGGGCATCTCGCCGGCTTTGGGGAACACATGGCGCCGCACCAGCAGGCCGGCGGACTCGAGCCGCGCGGCATAGGCCAGCGCCTCGTCGTGCATGGGGTCGGTATCGCCCACCATCACCAGGGTGGAGGGCAGGCCCGCCAGGCGGTGTGCGGTGGCAGGCACGGCATAGGGGTGTTCGGCATCGCGCGGGCAGCGCAGGAAGTTGCGCCAGCCCTCGGTCCATTTGCAGCCGGTGGCATCGCCCGTGGCTTCGCGCACCGAAGCCGTTCCCACGCAGGGGTCGAGCATGGGCGACAGCAGGATCTGGCCCGCGAGCGGCGGGTGCGACTGGTCGCGCGCCATCACCGAGACGGCGGCCGCCAGGTTGCCGCCGGCCTCTTCGCCGGCCAGGTAGATCTGCGCGCCCTGGCCACCGAGCTTGACGCGGTTGCGAAAGGCCCACTGCAGCACACCGTAGCCGGTGTTCACGGGCTGGGGAAACGGGGTCAGCGGGTAGGCCACCGACACCACCACGGCGCCGGCCTGCTCGAACAGCCCGGCCACGGTGCAGCCGGTATCGAGGTCGCCCGTGGTGAAGGCGCCACCGTGGAAATGCACCACCAGCGGCGAGGGCTTGCCGGGCTGCTTGCGGCCATAGACGCGCACCGCCACCTCTTCGCCCTTGGCCACCTCAATGGTGGCATCGGTGCGCTGGGGAGCACCCGCGGCCTTGCCGGAGGCCTTGGAAGAGGCCCCGCTGCGGGAAGACGGCGATGTGGACGGCGAACGGTCGGGCGGCATGGCATGGACCCATTGGATTGACGATGGATGAAATGTAGTCCCTGTCGCCCGCCCGATAAACAGGCCAAAACACCACCGCACTGTTTCCAAAACCTCAACAATCGAACAAAGTCCGCATGTGAGAATTACCCTGCACCCACTGGTGGGTGCAACTACAAGGAGAGAACGCCCATGGACCAGATACAGGCCATGCGCATATTCGTGCGGGTGGTGGAGGCCGGCACGTTCACCCGGGCAGCCGATTCGCTGACCCTGCCCAAGGCCACGGTCACCAAGCATGTGCAGGCGCTGGAGGAGCGCCTGCGCGTGAAGCTGCTCAACCGCACCACGCGCCGCGTCACCGTCACGGCCGACGGCGCGGCCTACTACGAGCGCACGGTGCGCCTGCTGACCGACCTGGACGACATCGAGGCGAGCATGACCAATGCCCGCTCGAACCCGCGCGGGCGCCTGCGCGTGGACGTGGGCACGTCCATGGCGCAGTTGCTGATTTTGCCCAACCTGGCGGAGTTCCATGCGCGCTTTCCCGACATCCAGGTGGATCTGGGCGTGAGCGACCGCATGGTGGACCTGATCAGCGACAACGTGGACTGCGTGATCCGCGGTGGCGAGCTGACCGACCAGTCGCTGGTGGCGCGGCGCATCGGCAACCTCGAATTCATCACCGTGGCCTCGCCCGAGTACCTGGCGCAGAACGGCACGCCCGCACACCCGCTGGAGATCGAGGAAAAGCACTCCATCGTCGTCTACTTTTCGCCACAGTCGGGGCGCCACTACCCGCTGGAGTTCCGCAAGGGCGAAGAGTCGGTGGACATCACCGGCCCCTACAAGGTCAGCGTGAACGAGGCCAATGCCTATGTGACGGCCACCGCATCGGGCCTGGGCATCGGGCAGATCACCAGCTTCCAGGCCACGCGGCACCTGGAAAGCGGTGCGCTGGTGCGCATCCTGCCCGAATGGACGCAGCCGCTGCTGCCCATCTACGTGGTCTACCCACCCAACCGGCACCTGAGCGCCAAGGTGCGGGCCTTTGTGGACTGGACGGCCGAATTGGTGCAGCGCAACTCGCACTTGCAAAGGACGACCTGAGGCGCGCAGGTATGCTCGGGCCATGAGCACCCCAGAGACCCCGCCACCCACCCCGCCCTCCAAGCCCGCCCAACCGCGCAACCCGCTGCATGGCGTGACGCTGGAGGCCATGGTGGTGGCCCTGGCCGACTATTTCGGCTGGGCCGGGCTGGCCGAGCGCATTCCCGTGCGCTGCTTCCAGCACGAGCCGAGCGTGGGCTCCAGCCTCAAGTTCCTGCGCAAGACGCCCTGGGCGCGCGAAAAGGTGGAAAGCCTGTACCTCTTCATGCTGCGCGACCAGAAGCGCAACGGAGAAAGCTAGACCGTTTCGGCCGCGGGCATGTAGCGCTCGATGTGGCCCATGGCGCGGGCCACGTAGTCCTCTTTTTCGCCCACCGGGGCGAAGTAGTGCAGCGCGGCGGCCGCCTCTTCGGCACCCGCCAGGCGCGCAATCACCCAGCCCGCGAGGTAGGACGAGGACAGGCAGCCCCCGGCCGTGGCCACATTGCCGCGGGCAAACAGCGGCTGGTCCAGCACGGTCACGCCCGCGGCCTGCACCCAGGGCTTGGTGGTCAGGTCGGTACAGGCCGGCACACCTTCGAGCAGGCCCAGCTTGGCAAGAACCAGCGCGCCCGAGCACTGCGCGCCCAGCAGTTGGCGCGCGGGGTCGAAGCGCATCTGGGCCATCAGCGCGGCGTCTTCCACCACCTCACGGGTTTGGATGCCACTGCCGACCAGCACCGCATCGGCCTCCTGCGCCCAGGCCAGCGAGGCCTGGTGCGGCTCGACCACGATGCCGTTCATGGAGCGCACGCGCGCCGTGGGGCAGACCAGGGCCACCTCCCAGCCGGGGCGCTTGACCCGGTTGAGGATGCCCAGGGCAATCAGGGAATCGAGTTCGTTGAAGCCGTCAAAGGCCAGCAGGGCGATGCGCATGGTGTTCTCGCAGGGGTGGAAGGATGCGCCATCGTAGGCATTCGACTTAGTACAATCAAAGAATTGTCATAGATACGCTCAGCACCCCATGGGCCTGGTCCGCTACAAACAAGTGGTCGATGCGCTCGCGGCCGATATCCGCGCCGGCCGGCTGCGGCCCGCCACGCGCCTGCCCACGCACCGCGAACTGGCGGCGAAATACGGTTTGGCGCTGGGCACCGCCACCCGGGTGTATGCGGAGCTGGAAGCCACCGGCCTGGTGGTGGGCGAAACCGGGCGCGGCACCTTTGTGCGCGACCCCTCGTACCCGCACCCGGGGGCAGACCTCACCGCGCCGCAGGCCAGCGCCATCGACCTGTCGTTCAACAACCCCAGCGTGCCGGGCCAGACCGAGCAATTGCGCGAGGCGCTGCGCCAGTTGGCGGCCTCGGGCGACCTGGAGTCGCTGCTGCACTACCAGCCTTACGGCGGCCGGCCGCACGAGCGCGCCATCGTGGCGCGGCACCTGCAGTCGCGCTTGCTGAAGGTGCCTGGCGAGCAGGTGCTCATCGTCAACGGCGCCCAGCACGGCATGGCCATCGCGGCGCTGGGCCTGCTCCAGCCCGGCGACATCGTGGCCGTGGACGCCCTCACCTACCCGGGCTTTCGCGTGCTGGCCGAGCGCCTGCGGCTGGACCTGGCGCCCGTGCCCGTGGGGCCCGAGGGCACGGACCTCGACGCGCTGCAGCGCCTGTGCCATGCCCGGCCGGTACGCGCCATCTACACCATGCCCACGCTGCACAACCCGCTGGGCTGCGTGATGCCGGCGCGCGCGCGCGGGCGCCTGGCCATGATCGCGCGCCAGCACGATCTGCTGGTGATCGAGGACGCGCCCTATGCCTACCTGGCCGGCGATGCCCTGGTGCCCATTGCCGCGCTGGCGCCGGAGCGCACGGTGTATGTCTCCAGCCTGTCCAAGAACGTGGCCACCGGACTGCGCTTCGGCTTCGTCGCGGCGGCGCCGGCACTGGTCCCGGCGCTGGAGCGCGCGATCCGCGCCACCTCGTGGAACACGGCGGGCGTGCTCACCGCCATTGCCTGCGCCTGGATCGAGGACGGCACCGTGGCCCGGCTGGAGGCCGAGAAGCGGGCCGACACCGCCCGGCGCCAGGCCCTGGTGACCCAGGTGCTCGGGGGCCTGCCCTTGGTGCGCCACCCGCACTCGTACTTCGTCTGGCTGCCGCTCTCCGACGACCAGCGCGCCGACCGCATTGCCGCCACCCTGCTGCAGCGCGGCGTGACCGTCTCCACCGCCGAGGCCTTTGCCACCACCACGCACGTGCCCCAGGCGCTGCGCGTGGCGCTGGGCTCGGCGCCGCTGGAGGAGTTGCCCCGGGCGCTGGCGCTGGTGCGGCAGGCCGTGGAGCAGGATTCGTCCTGACGCTCAGTCGGTGAACGCCACCGTATGGCGCGCACGCCGGTCCACCTGCAGGGTAAAGATGTCGGGCCGCGCATAGTGGCCCACCACGTCGAAGTCGTAGCGGGCGCGCACCAGTTCCTCCACATCGATCTGCGCGGTGAGCAGGCCGGTGGTGTTCTGCAGCGGGCCCGCGAGCACATCGCCCAGCGGCCCCACGATCATGCTGTTGCCGCGGATCAGTGGGCGGTCGGCGTCCCAGCCGGGTGCGTCGATGCCCAGCGCGCGCGGCGAAGGCTGCACCTGGCAGGCGCTGATGACGAAGCAGCGCCCCTCGTGCGCGATGTGGCGCATGGAGCATTGCCAGATGTCGCGCTCGTCCACCGTGGGCGCACACCAGATCTGCACGCCCTGGGCGTACATGGCGGTGCGCAGCAGGGGCATGTGGTTCTCCCAGCAGATCACCCCGCCCACGCGGCCTGCGGCCGACTCGACCACCGGCAGGGTGGAGCCATCGCCCTGCCCCCAGATCAGGCGCTCGGTGCCCGTGGGCATGAGCTTGCGGTGCTTGGCCACCAGGCCCTGGTCGGGGTCGAAGTACAGCGCCGTGCAGTACAGCGTGCTGCCCGCACGCTCGATCACACCGAGCACCAGCATGGCGCCCGTGCGCTGGGCCAGGCCCGCCAGCGCCTCGGTCTCGGGCCCGGGCACGTCGATGGCGTTCGCGTAATAGCGCGCATAGGCCTCGCGCCCCTCGGGCAAGCGGTAGCCCAGGCGCGTGCCGAAGATCTCGCCCTTGGGGTAGCCGCCCAGCAGGGCCTCGGGCATGACGACCAGGCGCGCACCCGAGGCTTTGATCTCGCCCTCGAAGGCCAGTACGTCGGCCAGGGTCTGGGCCGTGCCCTCGGGGGAGGAACCGATCTGCAGGGCGGCGACAGTGGAAAGTGCCATGGAAGAACTCCGTTGAAAGATGAGGATGCGCCAGTGTTGCCCGCCCGCTAAGATGAATCAACGCACTTTCATTGCTGATGGATATGAATGACATTGATATCGGATTCGATCTCAACGGGCTGCGCGTGTTCGAGGCGCTCTACGAGGAAGGCGGCGCCACGCGCGCCGCGCTGCGCCTGTCGCTGACCCAGTCGGCCGTGAGCGCGGCGCTGGGGCGGCTGCGCAAGGTGTATGGCGACCCGCTGTTCACCCGCACCGGCCGGGGCCTGGCGCCCACGCTGCGCGCGCAGGAGCTGCGCCCGGTGATCGGCGAGGCGCTCAACAAATGCCGCGAAAGCCTGGCCCTGGGCACCTCGCCCGCGGCGCGCTACCAGGGCCGCTCGGTGGTGCTGGGCCTGTCGGACGATTTCGAGATCGCCATGGGTCCGTGGCTGGTGCGATTGCTGGCGCAGCATGCGCCGGGGCTGCGCCTGGCCTTTCGCCAGACGCACAGCCAGATCGTGGCCGAGATGCTGATGGCGCGCGAGATCGATCTGGCCATCACGGCCGGCGGCTTCGCCACGCGCTGGCTGAGCCACCAGGCACTGGGCGAAGGTGGCTATGCCTGCGTGGTCGATGCGCCGGCCGCTCGGCGCAGGAAGCCCGCACCGCTCACGGTGCAGGACTATGTGGCGCGCGACCACATCCTGATCTCATCGGGCGGCTTCATCGGTGTGGTGGACGAGGTGCTGGCCGCCCTGGGCCACCAGCGGCGCGTGGTGGCCTCGACCACGCACTTCGCGGCCCTGCCCTACCTGCTCAAGGGCACCCAGGCCGTGGCCACCGTGCCTGCCCACGCCGCCCACGCCATGGCGGGTCTGGCTGGCCTCACGGTGCTGCCCTGCCCCGTGGCCATGCCACGCTTTGCGGTGGAACTGGGTTGGCGCACCGATGCCCTGCGCGACTCGGCCGTGGCGCAGGTGCAGTCGGTGCTGGCAGCCCATTGGGGCGCGATGCCCCTGGCCCCGGGCGGCTGAGGCCGCCCGGGGCCGGCCTCAGTCGGTCGCCGCCACCAGGAAGTCGCGGCTGATGCGGCTGCCCAGCTCGTTCACACGGTCCAGGAACTGCGTGAGGAAGGCATGCAGGCCGGTGGCCAGGATTTCGTCGATGCGGCCGTACTGCAGGTCGGCCAGCAGGCGACCGGCGCGGCGCTGGGTCTCGGACGACTGGTCGTTGGCGAGCACGGCCAGGTTGTCCACCACCTCGCGCATGCTGGCATGCAGCGAGCGCGGCATGTCGCGGCGCAGGATCAACAGGTCGGCCACCCGGCCCGGGGTGATCACGTCGCGGTAGACCTTGCGGTAGACCTCGAAGGCCGAGACGCTGCGCAGGATGGCGCTCCAGTGGTAGAAGTCGTTCTCCTGGTTGCGCTCGCTGGCGCGGCCGAAGAAGTCCTTCTTCACGGCGTGGAACTTCACGTCCAGCAGGCGCGCGGTGTTGTCCGAGCGCTCCAGGAAGGTGCCCATGCGCAGGAAGTGGAAGGCCTCGTCCTGCAGCATGGTGCCCAGCGTGACGCCGCGCGAGAGGTGCGAGCGGTACTTGACCCACTCGAAGAACTGGCCCGGGTCGCGCTCGAAGGCATCGCCCTTGAGCAGGCGCTGCAACTCCAGCCAGGTCTGGTTCTGCGTTTCCCAGATCTCGGTGGTGAGCGCGCCGCGCACGGCACGCGCGTTCTCGCGCGCAGCGCGCAGGCAGGAGACGATGGACGAGGGGTTGTTGCCATCGCGCACCATGAAGTGCAGCACCCGGTCGGGCGTGACATCGCCATGCTTGGCGGTGTAGGCGGGGATCAGCTCGCTGATGGACAGCAGGCCCTCCCAGCCCTCCTGCGCCACGGCGGCGGACTGGGGCAAGAGCGAGGTCTCGTAGCTCACATTGAGCATCCGCGCCGTGTTCTCGGCGCGTTCGGTGTACCTGGACATCCAGAACAGGTGATCGGCTGTGCGGCTGAGCATTACGCGGTCCCTCCTTCTCCAAGCACCCAGGTGTCCTTGGTGCCACCGCCTTGTGATGAATTGACGACCAGCGAGCCCTCCTGCAGGGCCACACGGGTGAGACCACCGGCGACCATCTGCACCTCGCGCCCGCTGAGCACGAAGGGGCGCAGGTCGATGTGGCGCGGCGCGATGCCGGCGTCCACATAGGTCGGGCAGCTCGACAGGCTGAGCGTGGGCTGGCCGATGTAACCGGCCGGGTTGGCCAGCAGCGCGCCGCGGAATTCCTCGATCTCGGCCTTGGTCGCGGCCGGGCCGATGAGCATGCCGTAGCCGCCCGCGCCGTGCACCTCCTTGACCACCAGTTCATGCAGGTGGTCGAGCACGTACTGCAGGTCGTCCTGCTTGCGGCACATCCAGGTGGGCACGTTCTTCAGGATGGGCTCCTGGCCCAGGTAGAAGCGGATCATCTCGGGCACATAGGGGTAGACCGACTTGTCGTCGGCCACGCCCGTGCCCACGGCGTTGCAGATGCCGACGTTGCCCGCGCGGTAGGCCTCCATCAGGCCCGCACAGCCCAGCGTGGAGGTGCGGCGGAACACCTGCGGGTCGAGGAAGTCGTCGTCCACGCGGCGGTAGATCACGTCCACGCGCTGCAGGCCGCGCGTGGTGCGCATGTAGACGAAGCGGTCCTTGACCACCAGGTCCTGGCCCTCGACCAGCTCCACACCCATCTGCTGGGCCAGGAAGGCGTGCTCGAAATAGGCGCTGTTGTGCATGCCCGGCGTGAGCACCACCACGGTGGGTTCATCGGCCGTGGCGGGGGCACTGGCGCGCAGGGTTTCCAGCAGCATGTCGGGGTAGTGGGCCACGGGCGCCACCTTGTGCAGGCTGAACAGGTCGGGAAACAGCCGCATCATCATCTTGCGGTTTTCGAGCATGTAGCTCACGCCGCTGGGCACGCGCAGGTTGTCTTCGAGCACGTAGTACTCGCCCTCGCCCTGGGCATTGGGGGCGCGCACGATGTCGATGCCGGCGATGTGGGCATAGATGTTCTGCGGTACCTGCACGCCCGCCATCTCGGGCCGGTACTGGGCGTTGTGGAGCACCAGGTCGGCCGGCACGATGCCGGCGCGGATGATGTCCTGCCCGTGGTAGACGTCATGGATGAAGCGGTTGAGCGCCGTGACGCGCTGCACCAGGCCCTGCTGCATGCTGGACCATTCGTGCGCAGGGATGATGCGCGGGATCAGGTCGAAGGGAATGAGCCGCTCGTTGCCGGCGCCGTCCTCGTCCTTGGCGCCGTAGACGGCAAAGGTGATGCCCACGCGGCGGAAGATCATCTCCGCCTCGGCCCTGCGGGCCTGCATCACGTCGGGGGGCTGCTTGGACAACCATTGCGCATAGCGCTTGTAGTGTTCTCGCACGTCGCTGCCATCGAAAGGCAGCATGGCGTACATCTCGTCAAATTTCTGCATGAACAACAGGCCTCCTGCAGGCAGGATAGCAAGTTGTGCGCCCAGTTTCCGGAATCAGCCGACTGCGGCAGTACGCCATCAATGCCTTGCTGCACTAACGCGACAAAGCTGGCACCATGCTGTGCTGCCAATAGCGCCGGCCGGATTCGCGCTGGCAGGCCACGCCATCGGGCCGAACCGACGACCAGGTGGCCGCCCCGCAGCGCGCCGACTCGACCACCGCAATGCCACGCGCCTGGTAGCGGGCCAGCACCTCGGGAGCCGGGTGGCCGAAGCGGTTGCGGTAGCCGGCCTGCACCAAAGCGGTGCGCGGCGCCACGGCATCGAGGAAGCCCCCGGTGGACGAGGTCTTGCTGCCATGGTGGGGCACCAGCAGCACATCGGCCTTGAGCGGTGCCTTGCCGGCCACCAGGGCCTGCTCCTGCGCGGTCTCGATGTCGCCCGCCAGCAGCGCCACCGATGGCTGCGCCCCTGCCGCCACGATGCGCAGCACGCAGCTGGCATGGTTGGCGCGCACCACGGCCCCGGCACCGGGTGCAGGGTGCAGCACCTCGAAGGCCACGCCGTCCCATTCCCAGCGCTGGCCTGCCAGGCAGGGTGTGGCCGGGCGCAGGGCCTGCAGTTCGTGACCGGCCTCGATGGAGCCCGTGAGCCGCGCGCCGGGCTGCTGGGCCAGCACGGCCGCCGCGCCGCCCGTATGGTCGGCATCGCGGTGGCTGAGCATGAGCAGGTCCACCCGCTCGCCCAGCGCGCGCAGCAGGGGCACCAGCACGCGGTGGCCGGCATCGCTCTCCAGGCTGAAGCGCGGGCCTGCGTCGTACAGCAGGGTGTGGCTGGCCGTGCGCACCAGCACCGCATTGCCCTGGCCGATGTCGGCGGCCAGCAGCTCGAACTGGCCCGGCGCCGGCCGCCCGGGCTGCCACCACAGCACCGGCAGCACCAGCGGCAGGGCCAGCAGGCGCAAGCGCCAGGGCAGGCGCATGGCCAGCAGCAGGCCGCCGGCCAGGGCGGCCGCACCGGCCCACAGCGGCGCCACGGGCAGGTACAGCACGGCCATGGGCCAGGTGGCCAGCCACTGCAGCAAGGCGGCCAGTGGCTGCAGGCTCCACAGCGCCAGGTTCCACAGCGGCACGCAGAGCACACCGCCCAGCGCCAGCGGCGTGACCACCAGCGTCACCCAGGGGATGGCCACGAGGTTGGCCACAAAACCCACCAGCGAGACCTGGCCGAACAGCAGCAGGCTGAGCGGAGTGAGGGCCAAGGTGACCACCCACTGCTCGCGCAGCAGCGCCAGCACACGCGCCCGGCCCCGGGGCGGCGCGCCGCCCACGGCCCGGGTGTCGGTGGCAAACAGCACCGCCACCGCCACGAAGCTGAGCCAGAAACCCGCCTGGTGCAGTGCCCAGGGGTCCACCCAGACCACGGCCGCGCAGGCCAGCAGCCACACCTGCGGCCAGGGCCAGCGCCGGCCCGAGAGCTGCAGCAGGGCCACGGTGGCCAGCATGGTCACCGTGCGCTGCGCGGGCACACCCCAGCCGCTGAAAAGCGCATACGCGGCCGCCAGCAGCACCCCGGCCACCAGGGCGGCCGAGGGGGCCGGCACGGCCATGCACAGGCGCGGCGAGCGGCGCCACAGCGCGCCGACCGCCAGCGCCGCGAGCCAGGCGAACAAGGTGATGTGCAGGCCGGAAATGCTCATGAGATGCGCCACCCCGGTGGCGCGGAACACATCCCAGTCGGCCCGGTCGATCGCGCGCTGGTCGCCCGTGACCAGGGCCGCCACCACGCCGGCCATGCGCGCACGCCCCGGGTCATCGGGGTCCATGCCCGGTGCCAGGCGTGCCAGGATGGCATCGCGCACCGACTGGCGCGCCTGCTCCACGGGGTACTGCCAGGTGCTGGCCAAGCGCACCGGCGCCTGGTCCTTGGGGCCCGTGCGCACCGTTGCCGTCGCCTGCACGCCCTGCTCCCAGGCCCAGAGCTCGTAGTCGAAGCCATGCGGGTTGCTCAGGCCATGCGGCGCACGCGGGCGGATGGTCATCTCCCAGCGCTCGCCCGCATGCAGGGTGGGCGGGCGGCGCTGCGGCTCCAGCGGCCGCACCGTGGTGGTGGCGCTGGTGGCGCCGAAGAAGAAGCCTCCGTACCAGGAAACGTCCATGCGTTCGGGCAACTGCACGGCCTTGCGCGCGGCCCCCTCACCCTCGCCCGGCAGCCAGGCCGATTCCACATCCAGGCGCAGGCGCACGCCCGCCTCGTTGACCTGCGGCATGGCCGCGATGGTGGCAAGAACACGGATGTTCTGCCCCTCGAGCGCCGGGTCCAGCGCGCCCCGCTGGTAGGCCGTGGCGCGCAGGCCCGTGCTGGCAAACAGCAGACCGGCCCCGGCGCAGGCCACCAGCAGGCGGCACAGCCAGCGCCCTGCAGCCCCGGGCGATCGTGCCCACAGGCCCGACAGCACCCAGGCAGCGGCGGCGCACGCCAGCACCAGCCCATAGCCATGCCAGTGCCACAGCACCGGCTGCTGCAGCTGCAGCGCCGCCCCCACCAGGCTGCCGGCCAGCAGCGCGGGCAGGCGCCACAAGGCCGGCACGTGGCTGCGCAGCGCCGCGACCGCAACGCCGGCAGGGCGGGCTACCACGGCAGCAGCAACAGGGTCGGACATGCACGCATGCTAAACCGCGGGCGCAGCAGGCTTTCGCGGCCGGCCCGGGCACGCGGTGTGTAACACTCGCATGCTGACCGACCCGGCGCTGTCCGCAGCCCTGCGGCCCCGGCAAGTGAACCATCTCAACCGAAGGACGACGACCATGAGCGTTTACGACAAGCTTTCCGAACTGAACATCACCCTGCCTCCCGTCTCCGTGCCTGCGGCCGCCTACGTGCCCTACGTGCAGACCGGCAACCTGGTGTTCCTCTCCGGCCACATCGCACGCAAGGACGGCAAGCCCTGGGCGGCCCAGTTCGGTAACAACATCGGCACCGAGGAAGGCAAGACCGCCGCACGCGCCGTGGCCATCGACCTGCTGGGCACGCTGCATGCCGCCACCGGCGGGGACCTGAACCGCATCAAGCGCATCGTGAAGGTGATGAGCCTGGTGAACTCGACCGGCGACTTCACCGAGCAGCACCTGGTGACCAATGGTGCGAGCGAATTGTTCGGCCAGGTGTTCGGCGACAAAGGCGTGCATGCACGCAGCGCCTTCGGCGTGGCACAGATTCCGATGGGCGCCTGCGTCGAGATCGAACTCATCGCAGAACTGGCCTGACGCCTGCCGGGGGCGCATCGCGCCCCGGGTTCAGAACGACTCCCAGTCCTCCTCCGCGCCCTGGGCCAGGGCCGGTGAGCGTGCGGGCGCAGGCTTGGCAGGTGCGGCAGCCTTGGCCGCTGGCTTGCTGGCCGCCTGGGTGATGCGGGGCGCAGCGGTCTTGGTGGCCGGTGCCGCCGGCCGGGCCGCAGGCGTGTGCGCCGCGCGCATGGGCGGTGCCACGCCGCCATAGGCCGCGCCGTTGACCTTGAACACCGAGACCACCTGGGCCAGGTGTTCGGCCTGCTCGCGCAGGCTTTGCGCGGCGGCGGCGCTTTGTTCGACCAGGGCGGCGTTCTGCTGGGTCATCTGGTCGAGGTTGCCCACGGCCTGGTTGACCTGCGAGATGCCTGCGCTCTGCTCGGACGATGCAGCGGTGATCTCGCCAATCATGTCGGTCACGCTCTGCACCGAGCGCACGATGTCGGTCATGGTGCTGCCGGCATCGGCCACCAGGCGGCTGCCGGTCTCGACCTTTTCCACCGAGGCGCTGATCAGCGTCTTGATCTCCTTGGCGGCCTCGGCGCTGCGCTGCGCCAGGTTGCGCACCTCGCTGGCCACCACGGCAAAGCCGCGGCCCTGCTCGCCGGCGCGGGCCGCTTCCACGGCGGCATTGAGCGCCAGGATGTTGGTCTGGAAGGCGATGCCGTCGATCACACCGATGATGTCGTTGATCTTCTTGCTGCTGTGGTTGATGTCCTCCATGGTGGAGACCACCTGGGTCACCACCGCGCCACCGCGCTCGGCCACGCCCGTGGCGCCTGCCGCCAGGGTGCTGGCCTGGCGGGCGCTGCTGGCGCTTTGTGCAATGGTGCTGGTGAACTGCTCCATGGCCGCCGCCGTCTGCTGCAGGTTGCTCGAGGTCTGCTCGGTGCGCGCCGACAGGTCGTGGTTGCCGGTGGCGATCTCGGCGCTGGCGATGGCGATGCTGTCGGTGCTCTGGCGCACCTGGTGCACCATGCGCCCGAGCGAGTCGCTCATCGCGTACTGCGAGCGCAGCAGGTCGCCGAACTCGTCGCCGCGCGTGACCGAGCCCTGCTCGCTCAGGTCGCCCGCAGCGATCTTGGCCGCCAGGTCATTGGCCTGCGCCAGCGGGCGCTGGATGCTGCCGATCAGGTAGTAGGCGCCCGCAATGATGGCGGCCAGCAGCGCCGCCACGGCCACGGCCGCGATCTTCACCGTGAGCATGCGCGATGCGGACATCTCGGCCAGCCGGGTCTGTGCGGTGGTCTGCTGCAGGTCCACGAACTCGCGCAGCGCCGTGAGGTAGGCCGCCACCGCCGGGTTGTAGGTCTGCTTGACCAGGGTGACCGCCTCGTCGGCCTTGCCATCGGCCTTGAGCTGGCGCGCCTTGCCGCGCAGGTCGATCATGGTCTTGCGTGCATCGGCGATCTTGGCCATCTGGGCCTTGTCCACGTCGGACAGGGCCATGCCCTCGAGTGCCTTCTGCACCTCGGTGATCTGCGCCGAGGTGGCTGCGATCACGTCCTTGAATTCGGCCTCGACCGCCGCATCGCTGCTCACGATGAGCGCCTGCGTGCGGGCGGCATTGGTCTCGGTCAGGCCCGCCCAGCGGATGGCGGTGTTCACACGGGTCTGCATTTCGCGCGACACCGCATCGGCCTCGGCCTGCACCTTGGCCGAGCGGTAGGCCGAGAAGCCCACCACACTGGCCAGCATGACCACGATGAAAATGACGGCGAGCCACAGTTTCTGGGCAATCCGGATGCGTTGGAACATCATGGTCTCCTGTCGTTGTCGATGGTTTCAAGGTCAGCCGGCCAGCGCCGGGAGGGCTTTGCAGCATCGTCGCACAAACCGGCATCCACCCCTGCCCTGCGCCATGGCAGACACTTTTTTACACATATGGTGCGCCCGTTCCCGCCATTCGTCCAATCCGTAGCAACCCGTGGAATGCTGCAACGCACAAAAAAGCCACCCCGCAGGGTGGCTTGCAGGCGACGCGGAGTCGCTTATTCGACGCGCACCACCGCCGAAGGCTTGAAGCCCAGATCGGCCGCCTTGCCCTTGCGCCCGCGCGCCGCCCGGGCGTTGTTGAGCGAGCGGATCTCCAGCGTCTCCTCGCGCTCTTTGCCACCCCGGCCGATGCCATCGATGCGGATGCTGCGCGTGTAGGCCGCGGCACCTGCCAGCGTGTCCTTGGCCTCCAGGTCGATCAGCATCAGGCCGCGGCCGCCATTGGCCATGGTCTTGAGTTCGCTGATCTCGAAGGTCAGGATGCGCCCGCCCACCGAGGCGCAGGCCACGTGGGTGGCCGGGGCCAGCGGCTGCCCGCCGCTGCTGCCCGCGGCATGCGAGGGCGGGCAGACGGTCTCGCCCTCGCCCAGCGTGAGAAAGGCCTTGCCGCCCTTCTGGCGCGAGACCATGTTCTCCACCGAGGCGATGAAGCCATAGCCACCCGAGTTGGACAGCAGCAGGCTGGCGCTGGCCGGCCCGGCAAAGTAGTGCAGCAACTGCGTGCCCGATTCGAGTTCGATCAGCGTGGTCACGGGCTGGCCATCGCCACGCGCGCCCGGCAGCACCGACACCGGCACCGAGTACACGCGGCCATTGCTGCCAAACGCCAGCAGGGTGTCGACCGTGCGGCACTCGAAGGTGCGGTACAGGCCATCGCCCGCCTTGAAGGCAAAGCTCGCGGCCTCATGGCCATGGCCCGTGCGCGCGCGCACCCAGCCCTTTTGCGAGACCACCACGGTCACGGGCTCGTCCACCACCTTGACCTCGGCCACGGCCTTCTTCTCGGCCTGGATCAGCGTGCGGCGCGCATCGGCAAAGGTCTTGGCGTCGGCCTCGATCTCCCGGGCCATCAGGCGGCGCAGCGAGCCGGGGTTGTTCAAAATGTCTTCGAGCTTGCCCTGGCTTTCGCGCAGGTCCTTGAGGTCCTGCTCGATCTTGATCGCTTCGAGCCGCGCCAGCTGGCGCAGGCGGATTTCCAGGATGTCCTCGGCCTGGCGGTCCGACAGCGCAAAGCGCGCGATCAGCGAGGCCTTGGGGTCCTCGGCCTGGCGGATGATGGCGATCACCTCGTCGATGTTGAGCAGCACGAGCTGCCGCCCTTCGAGGATGTGGATGCGGTCCAGCACCTTGTCCAGGCGGTGCTGCGAGCGGCGGGTGATGGTGGTCTGGCGGAAGGAGATCCACTCCTCCAGCATCTGGCGCAGCGACTTCTGCACCGGGCGGCCGTCCAGGCCCACCATGGTCAGGTTGATCGGGGCCGAGGTTTCCAGGCTGGTGTGCGCCAGGAGGGCCGTGATCAGTTCCTGCTGCGGGATCTTGCCGGTCTTGGGCTCGAACACCAGGCGCACCGGGGCGTCCTTGCTCGACTCGTCGCGCACCACATCCAGCACGGCCAGCATGCTGGCCTTGAGCTGGGTCTGCTCCTGCGTGAGCGCCTTCTTGCCGGTCTTGACCTTGGGGTTGGTGATTTCCTCGATCTCTTCGAGCACCTTCTGCGTGCTCACGCCAGGCGGCAGCTCGTTGACCACCAGTTGCCACTGGCCGCGCGCCAACTCCTCGATCTTCCAGCGCGCGCGCACCTTGAGGCTGCCACGGCCCGTGCGGTAGGCATCGGCGATGTCGCTGGCGCTGCTGATGATCTGCCCACCGCCGGGGTAGTCGGGCCCCGGCACCAGGGCCATGAGGTCTTCCTGCGAGAGCGCGGGCGTCTTGATCAGCGCAATGCAGGCGTCGGCGATCTCGCGCAGGTTGTGGCTCGGGATTTCGGTGGCCAGGCCCACGGCAATGCCGCTGGCGCCATTGAGCAGCGCAAACGGCAGGCGCGCGGGCAACTGGCGCGGCTCGGAGGTAGAGCCGTCGTAGTTGGGCATGAAATCGACCGTGCCCTCGTCGATCTCGTCGAGCAGCAGGCTGGTGATGCGCGACAGGCGTGCCTCGGTGTAGCGCATGGCCGCGGCGCCGTCGCCGTCGCGGCTGCCGAAGTTGCCCTGGCCGTCGATCAGCGGGTAGCGCTGGGCAAAGTCCTGCGCCATGCGCACCAGCGCGTCGTAGGCCGACTGGTCGCCATGCGGGTGGAAGCGGCCCAGCACATCGCCCACCACGCGGGCGCTCTTGACCGGCTTGGCCGCCGTGTTGCGCGTGGGGCCGCTGTAGCCCAGGCCCATGCGGTCCATGGAGTACAGGATGCGCCGCTGCACGGGCTTCAAGCCATCGCAGACGTCGGGCAGGGCCCGGCCCTTCACGACCGAAAGCGCGTACTCCAGGTAGGCGCGCTGCGCGTAGCCGGCCAGGCCCAGGGAATCATCGCCGCCGTCGTCGGAGGCCGGGAAATCGAGAGTGGGTTGGTCGCTCATTCGTTCTTGTGGGATTCAGGTTCAGTCATTGCGGGCGTCTGCGCCACGCGGTCGGGCGGCAGGTTGCCCCGGTTCAGGGCGCCGCCCTGCAGTTCCATGCGCACGCGGCCCGTGGCGGTGCGCGGGTTCTTCACAGGTGCCGGCGGCTTGAGCTGGGCGTACAGGCCCAGCACGGTGCGCACGTAGTTCTGCGTTTCCTTGTAGGCCGGGATCTGGTTGCCGGCACGCTGCACGGCGCCCTCGCCCGCGTTGTAGGCGGCCAGCGCCAGGTCCAGGCGTTCGGGGAACAGGTCGAGCAGGTGGCGCAGGTAGCGCGTGCCCGTGGGCACGTTCACGGCCGGATCGGTGAGCTTCTTCTCTACCGAGCGCTTGGCGTCGGCGTTCACGCCGAAGCGCGCCGCCGTGGCCGGCATCACCTGCATGAGCCCCACCGCGCCCTTGGGCGAGACGGCATCGGCATCGAAGCCCGACTCCGTGGCAATCAGGGCCTGCAACAGTTCATAGTCCACGTCGTGCTTGGCCGCCGCAGCGCGCAGATGGTGCTTCACGCGCTTGTAGTCCGGCGCGATGTCGAAAAAGGCCAGCAGCCTTGCCCCCGCCGGTGGCAAGGCATGGGGCAGAGGCTGCGCGCCAGAGGGCCCGTCGCGCGTGGAGTCGAACTCGTTGCCCTTGAAGAACAGCTGGTAGTTGGCATCCACCTGCTCGGACGCGAAATGGGTCACGCCGCGCGGATCGACATAGGCCCAGAGGTCGGCCTGGGCGGCCGTCTGCGCCAGGCCCAGCACCAGGCCTGCGCACAGCAGTCGCAGCCGCTCAGATGTCGATCTCGACCGCATCACCATGCAGTTCCATCAGCTCGCGGCGCGAGGCCGCCTCGCCCTTGCCCATGAGCTTGGTGATCAGGCCCTCGGTCGCGGCGAAGTCCATGCCGCCCAGTTCCACGGGCAGCAGGCGGCGGGTGTCGGGGTTGAGCGTGGTTTCCCACAGCTGCTCGGCGTTCATCTCGCCCAGGCCCTTGAAGCGGCTGATCTGGCACTTCTCACGTGCCACGCCGTCCTTGGCGCATTTGTCGAGGATGGCGGTGAGCTCGCCGTCATCGAGCGCATACATCTTGGCCGCGGGCTTCTTGCCGCGCGCAGGCACGTCCACACGGAACAGCGGGGGGCGCGCCACGTAGATGTGGCCAGCCTCGATGAGCTTGGGGAAGTGGCGGAAGAACAGCGTGAGCAGCAGCACCTGGATGTGCGAGCCGTCCACGTCGGCGTCCGACAGGATGCAGACCTTGCCGTAGCGCAGGCCCGAGAGGTCGGGCGTGTCGTTCGGGCCGTGCGGGTCCACGCCGATGGCCACCGAGATGTCGTGGATCTCGTTGTTGGCAAACAGGCGGTCACGCTCCACCTCCCAGGTGTTGAGCACCTTGCCGCGCAGCGGCAGGATGGCCTGGCTTTCCTTGTCGCGGCCCATCTTGGCGCTGCCGCCGGCCGAGTCGCCCTCGACCAGGAAGACCTCGTTGTGCGCGATGTCGCGGCTTTCGCAGTCGGTGAGCTTGCCGGGCAGCACGGCCACGCCCGAGCCCTTGCGCTTTTCGACCTTCTGGCCGGCCTTCTGGCGCGTCTGCGCAGCCTTGATGGCCAGTTCGGCGAGCTTCTTGCCGTAGTCCACATGCTGGTTGAGCCACAGTTCGAGCGTGGGGCGCACGAAGCCCGAGACCAGGCGCACGGCGTCGCGCGAGTTCAGGCGCTCCTTGATCTGGCCCTGGAACTGCGGGTCCAGCACCTTGGCCGAGAGCACGTAGCTGGCGCGCGCGAACACGTCCTCGGGCAGCAGCTTGACGCCCTTGGGCAGCAGGCTGTGCAGCTCGATGAAGCTCTTGACGGCATTGAACAGGCCGTCGCGCAGGCCGCTTTCGTGCGTGCCGCCGGCGCTGGTGGGGATCAGGTTGACGTAGCTCTCGCGCATGGGCTGGCCGTCTTCGGTGAAGGCCACGCACCAGGCAGCGCCTTCGCCCTCGGCAAAGCTCTCGTTGTTGCGGTCGGCATAGCCCTCGCCCTCGAAGAGCGGGATCACCGGGTCGCCACTGAGCGTCTGCATCAGGTAGTCGCGCAGGCCGCCCTTGTACTGCCAGGTCTGGGTGTCGCGCGTCTTTTCGTTGACCAGGGTCACCGACACGCCGGGCATCAGCACGGCCTTGCTGCGCAGCAGGTGGGTGAGCTCGCCCATGGGCAGCGCGCTCGACTCGAAGTACTTGGCATCGGGCCAGGCGCGCACGGTCGTGCCCTGCTTGCGCTCGCCGGCCTCCAGCGCGCGCGCCACCAGGGGTTCGACCACGTCGCCGGCCGAGAACACCAGGCGCGCGACCTTGCCTTCGCGGTGGCTGCTCACTTCCAGCCGGGTGGCCAGGGCGTTGGTCACGCTCACGCCCACGCCGTGCAGGCCGCCCGAGAAGCTGTAGGCGCCGCCCTTGCCCTTGTCGAACTTGCCGCCCGCATGCAGGCGGGTGAACACCAGCTCGATCACCGGGGCCTTTTCCTCAGGGTGCATGCCGAAGGGGATGCCACGTCCGTCGTCCTCGATGCTGACCGAGCCGTCGGTGTGCAGCGTGACCTTGATCTTCTTGCCATGGCCGGCCAGCGCCTCGTCGGCGGCGTTGTCCAGCACCTCCTGGATGATGTGCAGGGGGTTGTCGGTGCGGGTGTACATGCCCGGGCGCTGCTTGACGGGCTCCAGGCCCTTGAGCACGCGGATCGAACCCTCGGAATATTCGCTGGCGGAAACGGAAGACGGTTTGGCAGACATGCGGCGGATTGTAGTGCGGCGACGCAGAAAAAACTGTATAAAAAAACAGGTATTTGCCTGTAGAAAGACCGGCAACTGTACTGCTTGGCCGTGTGCCGGCAGATCGCGGCCAATCTGGCTACATTCTGCGCATGTCTATGAATCCTCCGAAACTGTCCATGTTCCAGGTGCTCGCGTGTGGCGCAGCCATCGTGACCCTGTCCATGGGCACGCGCCACGGCTTCGGCCTGTGGCTGCAGCCCATCACCCAGGAAATGGGCTGGACGCGCCAGACCTTCGCGCTGGCCATCGCCATCCAGAACCTCTCCTGGGGCCTGATCGGCATCTTCGCCGGCATGGCGGCCGACCGCTTCGGTGCCTTCCGCGTGCTGCTGGCCGGCGCCGCGCTGTACGCTGCGGGCCTGGCCGGCATGGCCCTGTCGCCCACCCCGCTGCTGTTTGCACTGACCACGGGTGTACTGATCGGCGCCGCCCAGGCGGGCACGACCTACGCCGTGATCTACGGCGTCCTGGGCCGCCAGATCGCACCCGAGAAGCGCTCCTGGGCCATGGGTGTGGCCGCGGCGGCCGGCTCCTTCGGCCAGTTCCTCATGGTGCCCCTGGAAGGCTGGCTGATCGCCAGCTTCGGCTGGCAGCAGGCGCTGCTGACCTTGTCGCTGGCGGTGCTGCTCATCGTGCCCCTGGCCTTTGGCCTGCGCGAGCCAGGCTTCAAGGGCACGGCCCCGGTCAAGCGCGACCAGACCGTCGCCCAGGCGCTGCTGGAGGCCTTTCGCTACCCCAGTTTCACCCTGCTCATGGCGGGCTACTTCGTCTGCGGCTTCCAGGTGGTGTTCATCGGCGTGCACATGCCCAGCTACCTCAAGGACAACGGCCTCTCGCCCCAGGTGGCCAGCTACGCGCTGGCGCTGATCGGCCTGTTCAACGTGTTCGGCACCTACATCGCCGGTACCCTGGGCCAGCGCCTGCAAAAGCGCTACATCCTGGCCTTCATCTACTTTGCGCGGGCCGTGGCCATCGCCATCTTCCTGGTGGCGCCGCTGTCGCCGGCCTCGGTCTACATCTTCTCGGCCGTGATGGGCACGCTGTGGCTGTCCACCATCCCGCCGACCAATGCCACCATCGCCCAGATCTTCGGCGTGCAGCATCTGTCCATGCTGGGCGGCTTTGTGTTCTTCAGCCACCAGATCGGCAGCTTCCTGGGCGTCTGGCTGGGCGGCTACCTCTACGACGCCACGGGCAGCTACGACATCGTCTGGTACATCGCCATCGCCCTGGGCGTGTTCGCGGCCCTGGTGAACCTGCCGGTCAAGGAAAGCCCTATCCAGCGCAGGGCCCCGGTTCCTGCATGATGGCGGGTTGAAATACCTGATCTCCATGCCTGCCACGCCCGAACCGACACCCTCGCACGCCCCGGCCCTGCCGCTGGTGTGGCGGGTGCTGGCCTGGACGGCCTCCATCCTGGCCTGCCTGGCGGTGTTCGGCCTGTACACGGCCCCAGAATTCATGGTGCTGCTGGCCGACAAGGTATGGAGCTGCTTCTAGGGCTTCCCCTGTGGGCGCTGGGCGCTCCCATTTCAATAGCAAAATCAACCACCACCGGATGCGCGGATCTGAATTTCCCTCGGACTGGGTGCGCCGCTGGTCGCACCTGATCGCCCCGGGCAGCACGGTGCTTGATGTGGCCTGCGGTGCCGGGCGCCACCTGCGTTGGCTGCACGGCCTGGGCCATGCGGTGGTGGGCGTGGACCGATCCGCCGAGGCGGTGGCGGCATCGGCCCACCTGGGCGAAATGGTCTGCGCCGACATTGAAAACGGCCCCTGGCCCTTTGCCGGGCGCCAGTTCGGCGCGGTGGTGGTCACCAACTACCTCTGGCGGCCGCTGTTCCCCACCCTGGTGGCCAGCCTGGCCCCGGGCGGCGTACTGGTCTATGAAACCTTTGCACACGGTAACGAAACCGTGGGCCGCCCTGCGCGGCCCGAATTCCTACTGCAGCCCGGTGAATTGCTGGCCGCCTGCGCCAGCCTGCGCACGGTGGCCTACGAGGACGGCTTCCTCGAAGAACCCGCGCGTTTCGTGCAACGCATCACGGCGGTGCGGGAACTTGGGGGTACCGGGGAGCCACCAAGACATCGGCTGGCCAGCCGGCCTAGTTAGAATGCTCTTTTATCCCGTTCACCCCTGCGGACATGACATCTTCCTCCGTGCCTCTCACCGGCAGCATCGTCGCCCTCGTCACCCCCTTGCATGAGGACGGTAGCGTCGACTACCCGGCGCTGCGCAAACTGATCGACTGGCACATCGCCGAAGGCACCGACTGCATCGGCGTCGTGGGCACCACGGGCGAGTCGCCCACGGTGAACGTCGAAGAGCATTGCGAGATCATCCGCGTGTCCGTGGAGCAGGCCGCCAAGCGCGTGCCCATCATGGCCGGCTGCGGCGCCAATTCCACGGCCGAGGCCATCGAACTGGCGCGCTTCGCCAAGAAGGTGGGCGCCGACTCGCAGCTGCAGGTCGTGCCCTACTACAACAAGCCCACGCAAGAGGGCCAGTACCAGCATTTCAAGGCCATTGCCGAGGCCGTGGGCGACCTGCCCACCATTCTGTACAACGTGCCCGGCCGCTCGGTGGCCGACATGCAGCACGACACCGTGCTGCGCCTGGCCCAGGTGCCGGGCATCATCGGTATCAAGGAAGCCACAGGCAATATCGAGCGCGCGCAGTGGCTGATCCGCGAAGCCCCCAAGGGTTTTGGCATCTACTCGGGCGACGACCCGACCGCCGTGGCCCTGATGCTGTGCGGTGGCCATGGCAACGTGAGCGTGACGGCCAACGTGGCCCCGCGCCTGATGCACGAGCTGTGCGTGGCCGCGACGAGCGGCAACGTGCAGCGCGCGATGGAGATCCAGTTCCAGCTGATGCCCGTGCACAAGCAGCTCTTCGTCGAAGCCAATCCCATCCCCGTGAAGTGGGCCGTGGCCCGCATGGGGCTGTGCGGTGGCACCCTGCGCCTGCCCATGACCCCGCTCACCCAGGCCAATGAGGCCGTGGTCGAAGCGGCCCTGCGCTCGGCCGGCCTGATCTAACAACCCGGGCTGCGCCCGAACCCTGACACTCCAAGGAACTTCGCGTGAACGCTGTTACTACCCGTGCGGGCCTGCTGGCCCTGGCCGTGGCCCTGTCTGCCTGCTCCGTCCTCGAAGGCGACAAGATCGACTACAAGAGCGCTGCCAAGGGCTCCACGCTGGAGGTGCCTCCCGACCTCACGCAGCTCTCGCGCGATTCCCGCTACAACGTGCCCGGCGGCGCCGTCTCGGCCGCTGCCCTGCAGGCCAGCCAGGCGGCCCAGCCCTCGGGCACGGCCAACGCGGCCGCCACGCAGCTGGGTGATGTGCGCATCGAGCGCGAGGGCAACAAGCGCTGGCTGGTGATCGACCGCCCCGCCGACAAGCTGTGGGAGCCCGTGCGCGACTTCTGGCTGGAAAACGGCTTCACGCTGGACACCGACCAGGCCAACCTGGGCATCATGGAAACCGACTGGGCAGAAAACCGCGCCAAGCTGCCGCAGGACCTGATCCGCTCCACGCTGGGCAAGGTGATTGACTCGCTGTACTCCACGGGCGAGCGCGACCGCTTCCGCACGCGCCTGGAGCGCAATGCCAAGGGCGGCACCGAGATCTACATCACGCACCGCGGCATGGTCGAGGTCTACAGCAACACCAGCAAGGACCAGACCGTGTGGCAGCCGCGCGCAGCCGACCCCGAGCTGGAAACCGAATTCCTGCGCCGCCTGATGGTCCGTCTCGGCGTGAGCCAGGAGCAGTCCAAGGCCGTCGTGGCCGCCGCTGCCGCCCCCGCGGCGAAATCGGCCACCGTGAGCACGGTGAACAATGTGCCCGTGGTGCAGATCAGCGAAGGTTTTGACCGCGCATGGCGCCGTGTCGGCGTGGCCCTGGACCGCACCGGCTTCACCGTGGAAGACCGCAACCGCAACGAAGGCCTGTACTTCGTGCGCTATGTGGCCCCCAATGCCGACAAGAAGGAGACCGGCTTCTTCGGCAAGCTGTTCACCCGCACGCCGGCCGCCGTGCCGCCGCTCAAGTACCGCATCGTGGTGCGCAGCCAGGGCGAATCGACCACCGTGTCGGTGCTCAACGAAGCCGGCGCCCCCGAGTCCTCGGCCAATGCCGAGCGCATCGTGCGCGTGATCGCAGACGATCTCAAGTAAGCCCAACCACCACCCACTGATTGCGCCTGGTCGCCACCTTGCAGGGTGGGGCCCAGGCGCAATGCATTTCAAGATGCTGCGTTTGAAGAACCTGGCCAGCGGCAGCGCCGGCAATGCGACGGTGGTGGAGGCCAGCGACGGCCTGCACACGCGCCGCCTGCTGGTCGATTGCGGCATCGGCCCGCGCCAGCTGGAGACGCGCCTGGCGGCGGCAGGCCTGCAGATCGGGCAGATCGACGGCCTGTTCATCACCCACGAGCACTCCGACCACATCGGCTGCGCCCATGCGCTGGCCCTGCGCCACCGCATTCCGGTGTGGATGAGCCAGGGCACGCACATGGCCATCGGTGCCCCCGATTTCGATGGCCTGCTGACCCTGGCCCGCGACCTGCAGCCGATCGAGCTGGGCCCGCTGTCGTTTCGGCCCTTCACCGTGCCGCACGATGCACGCGAGCCTCTGCAGCTGCGCTGCACCGACGGTGCCCACGACCTGGCCCTGCTCACCGACCTGGGCCACGCCACGCCCCATGTGCTGCAGCAGGTGGCGGGCTGCCACGCGCTGTTCATCGAGGCCAACCACGACCCGGACCTGCTGGCCGCCTCGGCCTACCCGGCCTTTCTCAAACGCCGCGTGGGCGGCGCCTATGGCCACCTGGCCAACCAGGCCACGGCCGCCATCGTGCAGGCCGTGCGGCACGAAGGCCTCAAGTGGGTGGCCGCCGCCCACCTGAGCGCACGCAACAACACGCCCGACCTGGCCCGCCAGGCGCTGGCCGGCGCGCTGCAGTGGGCACCGGAGCTCATCGTGGTGGCCGACCAGGCCCTGGGCACGGGCTGGCTCACCGTGGGCGAGCAGCCCGCGCCGGCGGGCCCCTTGTCACCGCCGCCCCTGCCCACCTCCCTGTTCTGAGCCGAGCAGCCACCAACGGGCGAAAAAAAACCCGCACTCTGTCGAGGGCGGGTTCTTGAACCGGAGGCTGCGCCAGGGCGCGGCCAGGGTTCAGGCGTGCTTAGTTCGAAGCAGCGCTGGCAGCAGCGGTAGCGGCCGTGGCAGCAGCGTTGGCGGCAGCAGCGGCGTCCGAAGCGGCAGGAGCAGCGTCGGAAGCAGCAGGAGCGGCTTCGGAAGCGGCAGGAGCGGCTGCTGGAGCGGGGGCTTCCACGGGTGCTGGCGCAGGTGCTGGAGCGGGTTCTTCCTTCTTGCCGCAAGCGGCGAGGGCAGCAGCAGCGATCAGGGCGGCCAGAACGAGAGAGTTCTTCATTGGGTTTTTCCTAGTTGGACAGACAGAAATCTTGAAAAGCCACGGCGCCCGGCTCCAAAAAAGCCCTTGCGCATTGGCACAGTGCACTTGAGTAGCACCATTTCGGCGCAGCCGCCGATTATATTGGCATTTAGTCAATACTGACTAACACCGATGCAAGGTTTACCGTGCCTTCACATGGTGCAAGGTCTGGAAACACCAAGTCGGGCGGTTGTCCTACAGCCCGAGGGTCGAGGCAGGGAAGCCCGGCGCACTCTTTCCGTGCAGCCAGTCGTTGAGGGTTTCGCGCACCAGCACGCGGCGGTCGGGCTCGCTGCCCGTGACACCGACCGAGCGCTCAGGGTCCAGCCGGTGCATCACCCACTGCGGCGACCATAACACACTGGGAATGTCGAGCGGGTCGGCCGATCCCGCACGGCGGCAGGTGATGATGTGGTCCCAGGTGCCGCGCCAGCGCACGAAGCGCGCATGGCGCCGGATCACGTCGTCGTAGGAGCCGGCCAGCATGGTGAAGCGCCGGCCCGTCTTGGCCCAAGCCTGCAGCGACTCGGCCACGGCACGCTCGCCCAGCGGCCAGTCGTGGAAATTGGCATCGCTGACCACGATCTCCCCCCAACCCTCGCGCGCCGCCGTGGCCAGCGCATCGCGCACCAGCTGGATGAAGGTCTCGCGGCTGGCAAAGCGGCCGGACGGCAGCCCGGCCGGCGGCGCGGACGCACCGTCCGCGGCAGTGGTGGTGAGATCCTGGGTCACGGTCAGTCCCCTTCGGTATGGTCGGTGTCCGCGTGCGCCCAACCCGCATCGCACCAGGACGATATCAGTTCCAACGCATCGTCGCTGGCGCGCGCCATCTCGCGCCCGGACAGGCGCCGCTGGTCGGCCAGGCGGCGCATCAGCGTGGCGTCGCGCCCGCCGGCGCGGTAGCTCTCGCCGTTGATGAACACATGGTGGGCGTCATACATCATGCGCGTGCGGCGGTCCAGCACCACGCTCTCGATCATGGCGCCCGATGCATCGGGGTCGAACCAGACATTGGGCTTGGGTTCGGTCAGGTACTCGCCCAAGGCGCGCTCCAGCGCCAGCGGCTCTGCCAGGGCCTTGGCCAGGGCCTCGCGGGCAAAATCCTGCAGGCTGGCCGGAATGGCGGCGGGCTGCTCCACGGCCTCCTGGCGCGGATCGCGGTAGAGCACGGGCACATCGCCTTCCTGGGCCTCATCGGTCAGGCGCACCAGCAGCTCATTGGCGAGCTCGGCCCGCGCCGGGGCGCGAAAGCCGATGGAATAGGTCATGCACTCGCCCTCGGCGATGCCGTCATGCGCATAGCGCGGCGGCAGGTAGAGCATGTCGCCGGGCTCGAGCACGAACTCCTCCTCGGGCTCGAACTGCGCCAGCACCTTGAGCGGGATGCCCTCCTTGAGCGTGAGGTCCTTCTGCCGGCCGATGCGCCAGCGCCGCTTGCCATGGGCCTGCAGCAGGAACACGTCGTAGCTGTCAAAGTGCGGGCCCACGCCGCCGCCGTCGCTGGCATAGCTGATCATGAGGTCGTCCAGGCGTGCCTCGGGCACGAAGCGGAACTGCTGCATCAGCGCGTGCACCCCCGCGTCGTGCAGGTCCACGCCCTGCACCAGCAGCGTCCAGTCGGGCTGCTTGAGCGAGGGCAGCGCGCGGCGCGCGAAGGGCCCCTGGCGCAGCTTCCAGGCGCCGCGCAATTGCTGCACCAGGCGCGACTCCACCCCCTCCTGCCCGGCCAGGTCGAACAGGTCCGCGCGCGGCACCGGCGCCTGGAAGCCCGGGATGGCCTGGCGCACCAGGAGCGGCTTCTTGTGCCAGTGGCGGCGCATGAACTGGGCGGGCGTGAGGCCTCCCAGAAGGGTCAGGGGTTGGTGGGCGTCCATGGGTACTGTGCGGCCCTTTGCAGGGCGGTGGGTCAAACTGCGACAATTCTCCTATGGAAATTACCGAACAATGTGTGGTCGCTTTGACCTGGATCCTCAAGGACACCCTGGGCGAGGAACTCGACGTGCTCGACGAGCCGGTGGAGTTCCTGGTCGGCGGCGATGACCTGCTGCCCCGCATCGAGGAGGCCTTGCAGGGCCACAGCGCTGGCGCCTCGCTGGCCCTGCACCTGGAGCCCGAGGACGCCTTTGGCGACTTCAACGACCAATTGCTGTTCCTGGAGCCGCGCTCGCTGTTCCCGCCCGAGATCGAGGAAGGCATGACCTTCGACGGAGCCGCCCTGCCCGCAGGGGTGAACCCCGATGCGCCGCGCGATGCGCTCTACACCGTGGCCGAGATCTACCCCGAGCATGTGGTGCTGGACGGCAACCACCCGCTGGCCGGCATTGCCCTGCGCCTGCAACTGAAGGTGCAGGCCGTGCGCGAAGCCACCGAGGACGAGATCGGGCGCGGCACGGCGGGCACGGGCTTTTTCCGCATCCAGCCGCAGGCACCCGGCAACGACCTGCTGCACTGATTCTCACCCCCCCAAAAAACGGGCCCCTCAAGGGCCCGTTTTGCATGCAGAAGCGTTCAAGGCAACGCTGAACAAGTCCCTCGCGCGCCGCGCGCCCCGCTTTGGGCGGTCTGCAGCGTTGCAAATGCTCGCCATAGCACTGGCTATGGCTGCGCTTTGCGCCTGGCAGCCCATCCCAAACCAGGGCACGCGCCATCGCGAAGACTTATTCAGCGTCGCCTTAAATGCGCTGGATCTGACCGTCCATCATGCGCACGCGGTCGCCGATGCGCAGGTCGCCCGGCGAGGGCACGTCATAGGCGCGGTAGCCGCCCTGGTCCAGCTGGATGGACACGCGGTAGCCCACGTACTCGCCACTGTTGTTGCGGCGCTCCACGGCGTTGCCGGCCACGGCACCGCCCAGGACACCCACAGCAGTCGCAGCGGCACGGCCCGTACCACCGCCCACCGCATTGCCCAGCACACCACCAACCACCGCACCGATCACGGCTCCCGCACCCGAGGTGCGGCCCGAGCCCTGGGTATGGGTGGTCTCGATGTTGGCCACGCGGCCGAATTCGGTCACGACGGAACTCTGGTAGACCGGTGCGGGCCTCACCGTGGTGGTGGTGTAGCCGCCGCCGGCATAGTATTCCTCCGAGCGGGGGGGCGCGCCGCAGGCGGCAAGGCTGGCGATCAGCACGAGGGAGCCGGTCAGCGTGGCGATGCGGGTGATCTTGGTGGTCATGGCAAATCTCCTGGAATGAATCTCGCCAGGCAGGCCGCTGCGGGGTCCGCTGCGTGCACTGCCAGGCAATGGTGAGATTGAAGCACCGGGGATGCGCTCGCCACGCCATCTGGCAGCCGATGGCTGCGTCAGGCCGCGCACCCCGGTGGTGTCAGTGCTCACCTACAGGATAGAAATTCCAGGGACCGGCACGTAAGCGTTTGTGCCGGCAATTACACATCAGCTTTTGCCGGTGGAGCCGTAACCGCCTTCGCCGCGCTCGGAGGCCGGGAACTCGGTGACCACATGGAACTGCGCCTGCACCACGGGCACGATGACCAGTTGCGCCAGGCGCTCCATGGGCTCGAGTGTGAAGGCCGTGCTGCTGCGGTTCCAGGCGCTCACCATGAGCTGGCCCTGGTAGTCGCTGTCGATCAGGCCCACGAGGTTGCCCAGCACGATGCCGTGCTTGTGGCCCAGGCCCGAGCGCGGCAGGATCAGCGCGGCGTATCCGGGGTCCTTGAGGTAGATGGAAATGCCCGTGGGCACCAATTGCCAGGCATTGGGTTCGAGGGTGAGCGGCGCATCCAGGCAGGCCCGGAGGTCGAGCCCGGCACTGCCGGGGGTGGCGTAGGTGGGCAACTGGTCCGCCATGCGCGGATCGAGAATCTTGACGTCAATCTTCACTTCTTGTTTCCTGTCTTGCGCTGCGGGCCGGTCTGCCGCTGGCGCTCCTTCACGGCCGCGGGTTGGGGCACCACCACGGTGCCCGCCGACGCGGCATGGATCACGATGCCCATGAACCACCACAGGCCGGCCATCACCGCCAGCCCGAACCACGAGCCCTGGCCCGCCATCAGCAGCGTGAGCACATGCACCGCGGCCACCACGGCCAGCAGGGTGCGTGCAATGCGCAGCATGCCGATGAACGGCGCCGCCATCTGCAGCAGCTCGGGCGGCAAGGCCACGGCCGGCGACACGGGGCTGGCGCCCCCTCGGCGCGCAGCCGCCTGCGCAGACCCGGGGGCGGCACCGCCCGGATGCGCCACCTGGGCGGAGTGCGCGGCCTGCGTGCGCCCGGCCTGCAGGGCCTGCTGGGCGCTCAGGCGCTCCACATAGCTCGCGAAGTCACCGTTGGGCGGGGTGTCCCATTCGGGCTTGATCGAATGCATCGTCATGGGAACTCCTGCAGAGGATGGATAGGCCAAAAGAATGTTCAGGCCCGCCGCGCCGGCAGGCGTGCAGCGATCTCGGCGACCAGGCCCTGCGCCAGCGAACGCTTGGACGCCAGGGGCAGTTCGCGGTGGCCGTTCTCGTCCACCAGCAGCAGGGCATTGTCGTCCTGGCCGAAGGTGGCCGGGCCGATGTTGCCCACCAGCAGCGGAATCTTCTTGCGCAGGCGCTTGGCCGTGGCGTGGGCCAGCAGATCGTGGCTTTCGGCCGCAAAGCCCACGCAGTAGAGGGCGCCCGACTGTGCCTCGGGCAGCTGCGCCACGGTGGCCAGGATGTCGGGGTTCTCGACGAAGGTGAGCACCGGGGTCTGGCCCGAACCGTCCTTCTTGATCTTTTCACCGGCCTGGGTGGCCGGGCGCCAGTCGGCCACGGCGGCCGTGGCGACGAACACGGACGAGGCGGGCGCCAGCGCCATCACGGCCGCCAGCATCTGCTGGGCCGACTGCACGTTGACCCGCTGCACGCCGCGCGGCGTGGACAGATGCACCGGCCCGGCGACCAGGGTCACTTCGGCCCCGGCCTCGCGGGCGGCGCGGGCCACGGCAAAGCCCATCTTGCCGCTGGAGAGGTTGGTGATGCCGCGCACCGGGTCGATGGCCTCGAAGGTCGGGCCCGCCGTGATCAGTACCTTGCGCCCGGCCAGCGGCTTGGGTGCGAAGAAGGCGATCAGTTCGTCGAGCAGTTCCAGCGGTTCGAGCATGCGGCCGTCGCCGGTCTCGCCGCAGGCCTGGTCGCCGTTGCCCACGCCCAGCACGCGGGCGCCATCCTTGGCCACCTGGGCCAGGTTGCGCTGGGTGGCCGGGTGGGCCCACATCTCGCGGTTCATGGCCGGGGCCAGCAGCAGCGGAACGCGGTCCATGGGGCGCGCCAGGCACAGCAGGCTGAGCAGTTCGTCGGCCCGGCCCTGCACCAGGCGGGCGATGAAATCGGCGCTGCAGGGCGCGATCAGGATGGCGTCGGCCTCGCGGCTCAGGTTGATGTGGGGCATGTTGTTGGGCTCGCGCGCGTCCCACTGCGAGCCGTACACCGGCCGCCCCGACAGGGCCTGCATGGTCACCGGGGTGATGAACTGCTCTGCCGCCTCGGTCATCACCACCTGCACGGTGGCGCCCTCCTTGATGAGCTGGCGGCACAGGTCGGCCGCCTTGTAGCAGGCCACGCCGCCGCTCAACCCCAGAACAATGTGTTTGCCAGCAAGCTCATTCATGGGCGCGAATTTAGCAGACCGGAGCCCGCCTGCAGGGCAGCCGCAAAAGACCTTGGCGGGGGCCGGCGCCGGGCGGGCATCTATAATCCCAATTTCCCACCACCAAAAAAGACATGACCAAATTTGTCTTCGTCACCGGCGGTGTGGTGTCTTCCCTGGGCAAGGGAATCGCCTCAGCCTCCCTTGCCGCGATCCTCGAATCGCGGGGCCTCAAAGTCACCCTCATCAAGCTCGACCCGTACATCAACGTGGACCCGGGCACCATGTCCCCGTTCCAGCACGGCGAAGTGTTCGTGACGGACGACGGCGCCGAAACCGACCTCGACCTGGGCCACTATGAGCGTTTCATCGAAACGCGCATGAAAAAGACCAACAACTTCACCACTGGCCGCATCTACCAGAGCGTGCTGGAGAAGGAGCGCCGCGGCGACTACCTGGGCAAGACGGTGCAGGTGATCCCGCACGTCACCAACGAGATCCAGGAATACATCAAGCGCGGCGCCGGTGTCGGCACCGACGACGCGGTGGACGTGGCCATCGTGGAAGTGGGCGGCACCGTGGGCGACATCGAGTCCCTGCCCTTCCTGGAAGCCGTGCGCCAGCTGAGCTTGAAGCTCGGCCCGAACAACGCCGCCTTCGTGCACCTGACCTACGTGCCGTGGATCGCCGCGGCCGGCGAGCTCAAGACCAAGCCCACCCAGCACACCGTGCAGGAGCTGCGCAAGATCGGCATCCAGCCCGACGCGTTGCTGTGCCGCGCCGACCGCCGCATGCCCGAGGACGAGCGCAGCAAGATTTCGCTGTTCACCAACGTGCCCGAGTGGGGCGTGATCAGCATGTGGGACGTGGACACCATCTACAAGGTGCCGCGCATGCTGCATGAGCAGGGCCTCGATGGCCTGATCTGCGACAAGCTGCGCCTGAACACGCCGCCCACGAGCCTCAAGCGCTGGGACCAACTGGTGTACGAAACCGAGCACCCGCAGGGCGAAGTGACCATCGCCATGGTCGGCAAGTACGTGGACCTGTCGGACAGCTACAAGTCAGTGAACGAGGCCCTGCGCCACGCCGGCATGAAGAACCATGTGCGCGTGAAGATCGAGCATGTGGACTCCGAGACCATCAACGCCGACGACGCGGCCGAGAAGCTGGCCAAGTACGACGCCATCCTGGTGCCTGGCGGCTTCGGCGCGCGCGGCGTGGAAGGCAAGATCAGCACCGCCCGCTTCGCCCGCGAGCAGCAGGTGCCCTACCTGGGCATCTGCCTGGGCATGCAGGTCGCCACGATCGAGTACGCACGCCATGTGGCCGGCCTCAAGGACGCCAACAGCACCGAGTTCGAGCCCGCCACGCCCCACCCCGTGATCGCCCTGATCACCGAGTGGAAGGACGCCGACGGCACCATCAAGCAGCGCGACGAGAACTCCGACCTGGGCGGCACCATGCGCCTGGGCGCGCAGAGCTCGGACGTCTCGGCCGGCACGCTGGCACACGAGATCTACGGCAACATCGTGACCGAGCGCCACCGCCACCGCTACGAAGCCAACGTGAACTACCTGGACCAGCTGCGCAAGGCAGGCCTGGTGATCTCGGCACTGACGCAGCGCGAGCAGCTCACCGAGATCGTCGAGCTGCCCAAGAGCGTGCACCCCTGGTTCATCGGCGTGCAGTTCCACCCCGAGTTCAAGTCCACCCCCTGGAACGGCCACCCGCTGTTCAACGCCTTCATCAAGGCGGCGGTGGAGCACCAGAAAAGCCTGCAGCAGCCTGCCAAGGCGGCCTGACGGCACACACACCACGAAAAGAAGAGACCCTGCCATGAAACTCTGCGGCTTCGACGTTGGCCTTGACCAGCGCTTCTTCCTCATCGCAGGCCCCTGCGTGATCGAGTCCGAGCAACTGCAGATGGACGTGGCCGGGCAGCTCAAGGAGATCACGGGCAGCCTGGGCATCCCGTTCATCTTCAAGAGCAGCTTCGACAAGGCCAACCGCTCCTCGGGCACGAGCTTTCGTGGCCCGGGGCGTGAGAAGGGCCTGGAGATCCTGGCCAAGATCCGCAAGGACCTGGGTGTACCGGTGCTCACCGACGTGCACACCGAAGACGACATCACCGCGGCCGCCAAGGTGGTCGACGTGCTGCAGACGCCCGCCTTCCTGTGCCGCCAGACCGACTTCATCCGCGCCGTGGCGCAGTCGGGCAAGCCGGTGAACATCAAGAAGGGCCAGTTCCTCGCGCCCCATGACATGAAGAACGTGATCGACAAGGCCCGTGCAGCCGCCAAGGAAGCCGGCCTGCCCGAGGACAGCTTCATGGCCTGCGAGCGCGGCGCGAGCTTCGGCTACAACAACCTGGTGTCGGACATGCGCGGCCTGGCCATCATGCGCGAGACGGGTGCGCCCGTGGTGTTCGACGCCACGCACTCGGTGCAACTGCCCGGCGGCAACGGCACCAGCAGCGGCGGCCAGCGCGAGATGGTGCCGGTGCTGGCGCGCGCGGCCGTGGCCGTGGGCGTGGCCGGCCTGTTCATGGAAACCCACCCGGACCCGGCCAAGGCCCTGTCCGACGGCCCCAACGCCGTGCCGCTCAAGCACATGAAGGCGCTGCTGGAGACCCTGGTGGCCCTGGACGGCATCACCAAGAAGAACGGATTCCTCGAAAACAACTTTGGAGCCTGAGACATCATGAGCAGTGGTTACGTCATCGCATCCGTCACCGTCACCAACCCCACGCAGTACGAGGAGTACCGCAAGTGGAGCACCATCGCCATGCAGGCGCACGGCGCCGAAGTGTGCGTGCGCGGCGGCAAGGTCGAGGTGCTGGAAGGCGACTGGAACCCCGGCCGCACCGTGATCCTCAAGTTTCCGAGCTTCGAGGCGGCCCGCGCCTTCTACGACACGCCCGAATACCAGAAGGCCAAGGCCGCACGCGAAGGCGCCGCCATCATGCGCATGGTCTGCGTCGAGGGCGTCTGAGTCCGTACCCGGTTCGTACCTGGCCCCTCGATTACTATCAAATCGGTAGCATAGAATCGCGACCGAGCCGCGGCAGCGGCGGCCCTGGCATCCCGCCACCCGCACCCTGCCCGTCCTGCTGAATTTCAAAAACCCTCAAGGAAGATCATGAGTGCCATTGTTGACATCGTAGGCCGCGAAGTGCTGGACAGCCGCGGCAACCCCACCGTCGAATGCGACGTGCTGCTGGAATCGGGCGTGATGGGCCGTGCGGCCGTGCCCTCGGGCGCGTCCACCGGCAGCCGCGAAGCCATCGAGCTGCGCGACGGCGACAAGAGCCGCTACCTGGGCAAGGGCGTGCTCAAGGCGGTGGAGCACATCAACACCGAGATCTCCGAAGCCGTGCTGGGCCTGGATGCCTCCGAGCAGGCCTTCCTGGACAAGACGCTGATCGACCTCGATGGCACCGACAACAAGAGCCGCCTGGGTGCCAACGCCATGCTGGCCGTCTCCATGGCCGTGGCCCGCGCCGCTGCCGAAGAGTCCGGCCTGCCGCTGTACCGCTACCTGGGCGGCATGGGCAGCATGCAACTGCCCGTGCCCATGATGAACGTGATCAACGGCGGCGCGCACGCCAACAACAGCCTGGACCTGCAGGAGTTCATGATCATCCCCGTGGGCGCCCCCACCTTCCGCGAAGCCCTGCGCTGGGGCGCCGAGGTGTTCCATGCCTTGAAGAAGATCCTGCACGACAAGGGCATCAGCACCGCCGTGGGCGACGAGGGCGGCTTTGCCCCCAGCGTCGAGAACCATGAAGCCGCCATCGTGCTGATCCTGCAGGCCATCGAGGCCGCCGGCTACACGGCGGGCGAACAGATCGCCCTGGGCCTCGATTGCGCCGCCAGCGAGTTCTACAAGGACGGCCACTACGTGCTCGAAGGCGAAGGCGGCCTGAAGCTCACGGCCACGCAATGGACCGACATGCTGGCCAGCTGGTGCGACAAGTACCCCATCATCAGCATCGAAGACGGCATGCACGAAGGCGACTGGGACGGCTGGAAGATCCTGACCGAGCGCCTGGGCAAGAACGTGCAGCTGGTGGGTGACGACCTGTTCGTGACCAACACCAAGATCCTCAAGGAAGGCATCGACAAGCACATCGGCAACTCGATCCTGATCAAGATCAACCAGATCGGCACACTGACCGAGACCTTCGCCGCCATCGAGATGGCCAAGCGCGCCGGCTACACCGCCGTGATCTCGCACCGCTCGGGCGAAACCGAGGACAGCACCATCGCCGACATCGCCGTGGGCACCAATGCCGGCCAGATCAAGACCGGCTCGCTGTCGCGTTCGGACCGCATCGCCAAGTACAACCAGCTGCTGCGCATCGAGGAAGACCTGGGCGACATCGCACACTACCCCGGCCGCGCTGCGTTCTACAACCTGCGCTGAGCCCCGTCCGCATGCCGGCCCGGCCGCCCGCCCCGTTGCGCGCCGCCCGCCCCTGCCGGGGTGGTGCGGCGGCCCGGGGCGCACGGCTGGTAAGCTAAAGCATGGTCAACCGCCTTGTTCCCGTCGTGCTGCTGGCCCTGCTGGCGGCCGTGCACGCCCAGCTCTGGCTGGGGCGCGGCAGCCTGCCGCGCGTGAACGCCATGCAGCGCCAGATCGACGTGCAAAAGGCCGCCAATGCCCAGGCCCAGGCGGCCAACGAGCGCCTGACCTCCGAGGTGCACGACCTCAAGGAGGGCCTGGACATGGTCGAAGAGAAGGCACGCAGCGAGCTGGGCATGGTGCGGCCCAACGAGATCTACGTGCAGTTCACGCCGCGCTGAGCGGGTGCCCGCCACCGACTCCGCCGTGACGTCCCGGATCCTGCTGCTGGGAGCACCCGGCACCGGCGCCCACGCGCTTGCCGATGCCCTGGCTGCGCACCTGGCCACCACCCCCCTTGCCTTGCATGTCGCGCATTCCGCGCTCATGGACGCCCTGCAGGCCGGCGACGCGCAAGAACAATCCGCCGCGCTGGACGCACACCGCTCCGCAGCGATGACCCTGCTCATGGGGCTGGACCTGCCCTGCCCCACCCCGGACCAGAAGGCACAGCACGCCGCCGATGCGCAGCTGCGGGCGGCGCTCGGTGCCGCCGCCATCGGCTACCGGGTCGTGTATGGCCCACCAGGGCCGGCCCGCCTGCGCAGCGCGCTGCGAGCGCTCGGCTCGGTGCTGGGCGAAACATCCCCGGTGGATGAGGCCACGGCCCACCGCGAGATCCGCGCGGCCCGGCTGCGCGCCTACGGCTGTGAAAAATGCAGCGACCCGGTGTGCGAGCACCGGCTGTTCACTGCGCTGACCCGGCCTCCTGCGCCAGACCGCGCTTGAGCTCCTTGAGCAGCAGCACCACCTGGCTGGAGCCGTGGCGGTAGCCGCCATTGAGCACCTGCACCACACGGGGCCACTCGCCCTGCTGCGCCAGCTCGACGATGGTGGCGGCCTGCTCATGGAAGTACTCGTGGCGCGCCACCAGCAGGGTGAAGGCCGGGCGGTCACCCAGCAGTTCGGCGCCCACGCCATGCAGCCAGCGGCCCAGGGCGTCCTGGTCGGTGCGGCGCACCATGGCCGGGTCCAGCCCCTTGGCAGAGCGGCCTTCGAGGTAGTCCATCAGGCGCTCTTTCCAGCGCTCATGGGCATTGATGGCAGCATCCAGGTCGAGCACGGCAAGCAGCGTGTCGGGGCGCCGCGAGTCCGGCGCGAGCGAGCTCTCGTACAGCGCCAGCGGTGGCACTCCCCGGTTGCGGGCCGACAGGCCCATGACGCGACTTAGAAACCCCATGACAGACCTTTGGTACAGGCCTTCATGGTAGGCCCGCAGCGCACTGCGCGGCGGTCGCGATTGTCAACGATGGTCAGATGCCCAGCCACACCATGTGTGGCTGACCCGACCGCCGCCTACTGCATGCCCGTGGGGCCCTGCGGCTGGATGATGGCCGGCTCCACGAAGATCTGCGCCGCATCCACCGCATCGAAGCGGTATTGCTGGCCGCAGAATTCGCAGCCCACTTCGATCTCGCCACGCTCGGCCAGAATGCTCTCGGACTCGGCCGCACCCAGGTTGCGCAGCATGTTGCCCACGCGCTCGCGGCTGCAGGTGCAGGCGAAGCGTGGGCCCGTCTCGCCCTGCTGGGGCTCGAAGCGCACGAGCTTTTCCTCCCAGAACAGGCGGCGCAGGATGGTGTCCACGTCCAGGCCCAGCAGCTCTTCGCGCGTCAGGCTGGCGGCCAGGTGGGCAATGCGGTTGTAGTCCTCGTTGTGGCCGATCTGGTCCTCGTTCTCGCGGTGGCTCAGGCCCTCGGCCAGGTTGCCCTCGCCCTTGACGGGCATGCGCTGGATCAGCAGGCCGGCCGCCACCTGGTCATTGGCGCCCAGCACCAGCACGGTGTCGAGCTGCTCGGATTGCAGCATGTAGTGCTGCAGCACATCCGACAGGCGTTCGAGCTTCTCGTGGTGGTCGCCGTGCAGCGGCACCACGCCCTGGTAGGGCTGCTGGCCGGGGTGGCGGTTCTTGGGGTCCAGCGTGATGGCACAGCGCCCGCCGCCGCCCACGTTGACCATCTGGCTCAGGCGCGCATCGGCCGGCACCTCGCCCGTGAGAGTGGCCGTCGCCCGCAGCGAGAGGTCGGATTGCACCTCGGCCACGGCCAGCTTCACCGGCCCGTCGCCAAACACCTGCAGCACCAGCGCGCCATTGAACTTGATGTTCGATTGCATCAGCACGCCGGCCGCCGCCATCTCGCCGAGCAGTTCGGTGACGGGGGCGGGGTAGGAGCCGGTGGCCGAGTTGCCGGCGCGCCGGCGCAGTATCTCGGTCCAGGCATCGGTCAGGCGCACGAGCATGCCGCGCACGGGCAGGCCCTCGAAGAGGAATTTGTGGAGTTCAGACACGCAATGGGGTTCCGTTGAAAAAGTCGGGTGCGGCCGCTCAGCCGACCCGGTGCAGGCCGCGCTGGAAGCGGCGTGCGTTGTCGATGTAGTGCTGCGCGCTCTGGCGCAGGCCCTCGATCTGCTCGGGGCTCAGTTCGCGCACGGCCTTGGCGGGGCTGCCGATGATCATGGAGCCGTCGGGAAACTCCTTGCCTTCGGTCACCAGGGCGCCTGCACCCACCAGGCAGTGCTTGCCGATCTTGGCGCCGTTGAGCACGATGGCGCCGATGCCGATCAGCGACTCGTCACCGATGGTGCAGCCGTGCAGCATGACCTGGTGGCCCACGGTCACGCGCTCGCCCACCACCAGGGGCTTGCCGATGTCGGCGTGCAGCACGCTGGCGTCCTGGATGTTGGAGCCGGCTCCGATGGTGATGCTTTCCGTGTCGCCGCGCACCACGGTGCCGAACCAGACGCTCGCATCCTCGCCCAGCACCACGTTGCCCATGACCTGGGCGCTGTCGGCCACCCAGGCCGAAGCCGCCACCTGGGGCGTTGCACCATCGAGTTCGTAAATCGCCATACCGCAGTCTCCAGACAAATGAGTAGTAGTGTTCGCACCGGGGTGCCTGCCAATGGTTACAAAGCGTTTGCAGCGTTGCGCAAAGGCAGGGCCTAGAATTGTAAGGATGGAGCTACGCCAACGTGCACTGCAGGTCTTGTGCCTTGCAGACCCTGAGCAAAAAGCGGCGCAGTCGCTGAGCCTGCATGCGCAGGCAGCTCATCTTTCAATAGCAGAAAAAGCCCCTCTCGGCCCCTCGGATCCAGAGGCTCTGCCGGGCCGCCCCGAGCGCCCGGTGCTGTTGCGCCATACCGAAGTGGCACGCCGCTCCCCGGCCACACCCGAAGGCCGGGCGGTGCTGCTGCATGCGATTGCCCACATCGAGTTCAACGCCATCAACCTGGCGCTCGACGCCATCTGGCGCTTCGACGGCATGCCCGGCGCCTACTACCTCGACTGGCTGCGCGTGGCCGCCGAGGAAGCCACCCATTTCGGCCTGCTGCGCAACCACCTGCGCGCCCACGGCCACGACTACGGCGACTTCCCGGCCCACCAGGGCCTGTGGACCATGTGCGAGAAAACGCAGCACGATGTCGTGGCGCGCATGGCCCTGGTGCCGCGTACGCTGGAGGCGCGCGGCCTGGATGCCACGCCCCAGATCCAGCGCAAGCTGCGCCAGGTGGGCACGCCCGATGCCCTGGCGGCCGTGGACATCCTGGACGTGATCCTGCGCGACGAGGTCGGCCATGTGGCCATCGGCAACCACTGGTACCGCTGGCTGTGCACGCGCCAGGGGCTGGAGCCCGAGGCCCACTACGGCGTGCTGGTGCGCCAGTACGAGGCGCCGCGCCTGAAGCCCCCTTTCAACGACACAGCGCGCCGCGCGGCCGGTTTCACCGACACCGAACTGCAATGGCTCCAGCAGGGCTGACATGAAACACCCCCTGAGTCGCTTCGCGCCTCCATGCGTCCGCCAGAGCCGGCCGCTCTTCGGGCACGTCCAAGCCTGCGCAGGCAGGCTTGGAGCCGCGGCCCTCAGCCCCTCTCTCGACTCGCTGCGCGAGTCGGGAGGGGGACGCCCCCAGTGCACGCAAGCAAAGCGCCGCCTGCGCGGCAGGGCGGCCCTTGCACGGGGGCGCTGGCTTTGGCCGCGCCAGTTTCATGCCCTGCGGGTAGCACACAGCGCTGCGGACAACCGAGATGCCTGATGACTCGCTCTAGAATGACCCGAGCCCTTTCGTCCCCCATGTCCAGCCAACGCATCCACGATCCATGTCCACCCATCCTGCCAATGGAAGAACCTACCCCGCCAGCACAGCCGCTGGCCAGACGTCCGTGGCAATGATCGCGCGCCAGGCCATCGTCAATGGCCAGCAGGTCGTGGTCGGCTACGAGCTGTTCAACCGCTCGCGCACCGAGACCTCCCACACGGCGGCCAGCGACGTGATCCTGATCTTCAATGCCCTCTCGCATGCGGGCACCGAAGAGCTCGTGGGCAAGAAGCTGATCTTCGTGAACTGCACGCACGAAAGCCTCTCGGGCGGCCACCTGGAGCTGCTCGACCCGGACAAGGTGGTGCTGGAGATCCCGCCCCTGGGCCACGCGGCCGCCGACGAGGTGCAGGCGCGCCTGCCCATCCTTTCGGGGCTGCGCGAGCGCGGCTTTCACCTGGCGTTCAACCACACGGTGCTGCAGTCGACCTACGCCCCCTGGCTGCCGCTGGCCGACTACATCAAGCTCGACCTCTCGGTGCTGGCCGCGGACCAGCTGGCAGTGCTGATCAGCTACGCGGGACGCCATTCCCAGGCCGAACTCATCGCCGAGAAGGTGGAAACCGCCCAGCAGTACGACATGGTCTCCACCCAGGGCGTGCAGCTGTTCCAGGGCTACTGGTTCGCGCGCCCGGCCCTGGTCGAGGCCAAGCTGCTCACGCCGGCGCAAAGCAGCATCATCCAGCTCATCAACCTGGTGCGCCAGCAGGCCAGCACCGACGAGATCGAGGAAGTGCTCAAGAAGGATGCGGGCCTGGCCTTCAACCTCATGCGCCTGATCAACTCGGCCGGCTTTGGACTGAACCGCGAGATCACCTCCTTCCGCCAGGCCGTGATGCTCATGGGCCTGAAGAAGCTGTTCCGCTGGGCCGCCCTGCTGCTCACGGCCTCGCGCACCAGCGGCGCGCCCTCGTCCGTGGGCCAGACGGCCGTGGTGCGGGGCCGCCTGATGGAACTGCTGGCGCTGGAGACACTGCCGCCCGACGAGGCCGACCAGGCCTTCGTCGTGGGCATCTTCTCGCTGCTGGACGTGATGCTGTCCATCCCCATGGAGTCGGCCATCGGCCTGCTCAACGTGCCCGAGACCGCCGCGGCCGCGCTGCTGCGCCGTGAGGGCTTCCTCGGGGACCTGCTGACCCTGGCCGAAGCCTGCGAGTCGAGCGACGACGCCGTGTTCCACCGCGCCGCCGGCACCCTGCACCTGACCAGCCAGCAGATCAACCTGGCCCACCTGCAGGCCCTTGCCTGGGCCGATCAGCTGACCGAGGATTGAGATTGACCCCCACGCAGGAATGGCGTGCAATTTGCATACAGAAGGATTGTGGGAGCGGGTCTAGAATCTGACCCGTAGCCCCCATTGCCTATTCCTATCCAAGCGCCCATGTCGACCACCCCTGAACAAGCCGCCTCCGAAGTCGACCCGACCCAGGAGAACGTCGAAGACAGCAACCTGGCCATCATTGCGCGCCAGCCCATCGTGGACCAGCACCGTGCCGTGTATGGCTACGAGCTGTTCGACCGCTCCACCGCCAGCGCCTCGCACACGGCAGCCAGCGATGCCGCGCTGCTGTTCAACGCCCTGTCCTACGCGGGCACGGAAGCCCTGGTGGGCAAGAAGACCGTCTTCATCAACTGCACGCACGACAGCCTGGCCGGCGGCCACCTGGAGCTGATCCACCCCGAGAAGGTGGTGCTGGAAGTGCCCACGCTGCCCGACGGTGCCACGCAGGAAGAGATCGACGGCCGCGTGCCCGTGCTCGAGGCCCTGCGCGCCCGCGGCTTTCGCCTGGCATTCAACCAGAATGCGCTGCGCCGCGCCTACGGCAACTGGATGCCGCTGGCGGCCTACATCAAGCTCGACATGCAGGCCTTCAAGCCCGAGCTGGCCGCTCCTCTGGTCAAGTTCGCCGGCAACTACGCCAAGGCCACGCTGGTGGCCGAAAAGGTGGAGACGCCCGAGCAGTTCAAGATGATGTCCGACCTGGGCGTGAAGCTCTTCCAGGGCTTCTGGTTCGCCAAGCCCTCGCTGGTCAAGGCCACCACCATCCGGCCCTCGCAGGCCACCATCATCCAGCTCATCAACCTGGTGCGCAAGCAGGCCAGCACGGCCGAGATCGAGGACCTGCTCAAGAAGGACCCCACGCTGTCCTTCAACCTGCTGCGCTTCATCAACTCCTCGGGCTTCGGCCTGTCGTGCGAGATCACCTCGTTCCGCCACGCGGTGATGATCCTGGGCCTCAAGAAGCTGTTCCGCTGGGCCGCCCTGCTCATGACGACCTCGCGCGCCGATGGATCGCCGCCGGCCGTGGGCCAGACCGCCGTGGTGCGCGGCCGCCTGATGGAGCTGCTGGCCACCGAACTGCTGCCGCCCGAGGAATGCGACAACGCCTTCGTCGTGGGGGTGTTTTCGCTGCTGGACACCATGCTCAACGTGCCCATCGAGAAGGCCCTGGAGTCCGTGGCCCTGCCCCAACCCGTGACCGACGCGCTGCTGCACAACACCGGCGTGTTCGCCCCTTTCCTGGAGCTGACCAAGGCCTGCGAGAGCGGCGACGAAGTGGTGTTCGCGCGCACGGCCGAGGCCCTGCACCTGTCCAACCGCCAGGTCAACTGGGCCCACCTGCAGGCGCTGACCTGGGCCGAAAACCTCAACGCAGACTGAGCCTGCGCGGAGCACAAGAAAGGGGAGCCTCGGCTCCCCTTTGTCATTCCGGCGTGGTCAACTCTTCACTGCCCCTTGATGCCCGCAGCGCGGATGATGCGCAGGTTGGCCTCGGATTCCGCGGCGATGCGCTTGCCGAAGTCGGCTGCCGTGCCGCCCAGGGGCACGTTGTCGGAGGCATCGAGCTTGGCGCGCACCTCGGGCAGGGCCAGCACCTTGTTGATCTCGGCATTGAGCCGGGCCACCACGGCCGCCGGCATGCCAGCGGGTGCGAACACGCCGAACAGCGAGGACAGGTTGGCCGCGCCCTGGCCCAGCTCGGCCAGCGTGGGCACGTCGGGCAGGGTGTCGAGCCGGTCCGGCGCGCCCACGGCCAGGGCCTTGAGCTTGCCGGCCTTGATGTGCTGGAGCACGGCCGGCCCGGCATTGGTGGAGAGGATCTCGAACTGGCCGCTGAGCGCATCGTTCATCTGCTGGCCACCGCCCTTGTAGGGGATGTGGGTCATCTGCACGCCCGCGGTGTGCATGACCTGCTCGAGCATGATATGGCCGAGCGAGGCCTGGCCCGAGGTGGCCCAGCGGATGCTGCCCGGCTTGGCCTTGGCCTGGGCCAGCAGGTCACGGAAATCGCGCGCGCTGCTGGCCGGCGTGCCCAGCAGCAGCACGGGCGAGTACATCACCGTGGCCACGGGCACGATGTCCTTGGCCGGGTCGAAGGGCGAGGCACCGAGGTGCGGATTGAGCGCCAGCGGGCTGATGGCCGCAAAACCCAGGGTGTGGCCATCCGTGGCCTTGGCGACCGCATCCATGCCGATGCTGCCGCTGGCCCCGGCCTTGTTCTCGATCACCACGGGCTGGCCCAGCACGGGCGCCAGCTTGTCGGCCAGCAGGCGCGCCACCACGTCGCTCACGCCGCCCGCCGGGTAGGCCACCACGATGCGCACCGGCCGCGTGGGCCAGGCCGGCGCCTGCGCCCGCACCAGGCCAGGGGCCAGCGCTGCCGCCGCCACCCCGCATGCCGCCATGGCCAGCGCAGCGCGCCGGCCTCCATCCACCGTGTTCTCGATTGCCATTTTCATTGCCTGTTGTCGTTCATCAGTTGTTCATTGCCCGGTGCGCCACCCGCGACGCGTGAAACTGGCGCAGCCCACGCCAGCGCCCCCGTGCAAGGGCCGCCAAGCAGCATAGGCGGCGCTTCGCTTGCGTGCACTGGGGGCGTCCCCCTCCCAGATTGCGAAGCAATATGAAAGAGGGGCTGAGGGCCGCGGCTCCAAGCCTGCCTGCGCAGGCTTGGACATGCCCGAAGAGTGGCCGCCTCTGGCGGACACACCGAGGCGCGAAGCGACTCAGGGGGTGTTTCACTTCAGTCCAATTGCAGCTTGCGCTCGCGTATCAGCTTGGCCCATTTGTCATTTTCGCCCTTCACGAATGCCGTGAACTCCGCAGGGCCGAGCGGGTGCACCTGGGCCCCGGCAGCGGCGAACTTGGCCTGGATATCGGGCTGCGCCAGCACCTTGGCCAGTTCGGCCGAGAGCTTGTCCACCACCTCGCGCGGCATGCCGGCCGGGCCCACCAGGCCCTGGAAGCCCACGGACTCCATGGCCCCGAGGCCCAGCTCGCGCACCGTGGGCACGTCGGGCAATTGCGGGTCGCGCTGGGCGCCGGTGACGGCCAGGGCCTTGAGCTTGCCGCCCTTGATCTGCGGAAGCAGCACGGTGCCGGCGTCGATCAGCAGCTGCGTCTGCCCGCCGATCAGCTCCTGCAGGGCCGGCGCGCTGCCCTTGTAGGGCACGTGGGTGATGTCCATGCCGATGGCCTGGTTCATGAGTTCGCCATTGAGGTGGGTCGAAGTGCCCGCCCCGCCCGAGGCGAAGTTGACCTTGCCGGCATTGGCCCGCGCCCAGGCCACCCATTCCTTCAGGTCCTTGGCGGGGTGCGCCGGGTAGGTCACGGCGATGTAGCTGCCCTGGCTGATCTGGCCGATGTAGGTGAACTGCTTGAGCGGGTCGTAGGGCAGCTTGCGCTGCAGGTAGGGCGCGATGGCGAAGGGCCCGGTGTTGGCCAGCAGGATGGTGTAGCCATCGGGCTGCGCGCGCACCAGTTCGCCGGCCGCCAGCAGGCCGCCGGCGCCGGGCTTGTAGTCCACCACGATCTGCTGCTTGAGGGCTTCCTGCAGCGGCGTCTGGACGGTGCGCGCCGCAAAGTCGATGCCACCACCCGGCGGGTAGCCCACGATCAGGCGGATGGGTTTGGCCGCGGGCCAGGCCTGGGCCAGGGCCAGGCCGGTGCTGGCCAGGAGCAGCAGGGCAATCAAGGACTTTTTCATGGTTGTCTCCTTTTGGTGTTGTGGTGAACCTTGTCCCTATCCGCGCGGGTGGTGCTGCGCGTGCAGCGCCTTGAGCCGCTCGCGCGCCACGTGGGTATAGATGGTGGTGGTGGAGATGTCGGCATGCCCGAGCAGCAGCTGCACCACGCGCAGGTCGGCGCCGTGGTTGAGCAGGTGCGTGGCGAAGGCATGGCGCAGCGTGTGCGGCGACAGCGGCGTGGTGATGCCGGCCACGGCCGCCCATTTCTTCACGATGACCCAGAACATCACCCGCGTCATGCCGGCGCCGCGCTGGGTCACGAACAGGTCATCGGTCTGCTGCCCCCCGAGGATGGCACCGCGCGCCTCGGCCAGGTAGCGCTGCAGCCACTGGCGCGCCTCCTCGCCAAAGGGCACGAGGCGCTCCTTGCTGCCCTTGCCGGTGACGCGCAGCACGCCCTCGGCGAGCCCCAGTTGGAAGGTCTTGAGGGTGACCAGCTCGGTCACGCGCAGGCCGCTGGCGTACATCAGCTCCAGCATGGTGCGGTCGCGCAGGCCCAGCGGGTTGCCGATGTCGGGTGCGGCCAGCAGGGCCTCGACCTGGGCCTGCGACAGGGTCTTGGGCACGCGCAGGGGCTGGCGCGCCGCCTGCAGGCGCACCGTGGGGTCGGCATGGATGCGGCGCTCGCGCAGCGCCCAGTGGAAGTAGCGCCGCAGCACCGTGAGGCGCCGGTTGGCCGAGGTGGCACGGGTCTCGGCGTGGCGCGCCGCGAAGTAGTCCTGCAGGTGCTGCTCGGCCGTGCCATCGAGGGCCAGTTCGGCATGGTGCTCGGCCAGCCACTGCGCATACAGGGTCAGGTCGCGGCGGTAGGCGGCCAGGGTGTTGCGCGACAGGCCGTCCTCCAGCCACAGGGCATCCACGAAGGTGTCGATCGCATTCAGGCTGGTGGTGAGCATGGAAAACGATAGCACGTAAAAAAGCCGCCCGGACTCCGGGCGGCTCTCGTGCAGGACAGGTCCGCAGCGCTTATTCCAGCGACAGCTTCTGCTTGGCGACCACGTCCTTGTAGACAGCGAACTCGGCCTTGATCTGCTCGGCGAACTGCTCGGGCGTGTTGCCGATCACGATGGAGCCGGTGTCCTCGATGCGCTTCTTCACGGCCGGGTCTTCCAGGGCCTTGCGCACGGCGGCGTTGACCTTGTCCACCACTTCCTTGGGCAGGCCCTTGGGGCCCAGGATGCCGTAGTAGGCCATGCGGTTCACGGGCTCCAGGCCCATTTCCTTGAAGGTGGGCACATTGGGCAGGGCCGCCACGCGCTGGGGTGCCGCGACCACGATGGGCACCAGGCGGTTTTCCTTGATGAAGGGCAGGGCCGAGGGCAGGTTGTCGAAGATCATCGGCACCTGGCCGGCCACCGTGTCGTTGAGCGCCGGGCCTGCGCCGCGGTAGGGGATGTGCGTGACGAAAGTCCCCGAGAGGCTCTTGTACAGCTCCATCTGCAGGTGGCCGATGCCGCCCGTGCCGGAGGACGAGTACGAGTACTTGCCGGGCGCCTTCTTGAGCTCGGCCACATAGGCCTTGTAGTCCTTGGCCGGAAAGCTCGGGTGCACCGCGATGATGTTGGGCGTGGCCGCGATGTTGATGATGGGCGTGAAATCCGTGATCGGGTTGTACGGCGTCTTGGGGTTGATGGCCGGATTGGCCGCCGTGGTGGACACCGTGGCCACGCCCAGGGTGTAGCCATCGGGCGCCGAGCGCGCGGTCTCGCTGGCCCCCACGATGCCGCCGCCACCGGCCTTGTTCTCCACGATCACGCTCTGGCCCAGGGCCTTGCCCAGCGGGTCGGCGATCACGCGCGCGATGATGTCGGTGGTGCCGCCGGGGGCGAAAGGCACCTGCAGCTTGATGACCTTGTTGGGGTAGCCCTGGGCTGCGGCAGATCCTGCGGCAGCCACCAGCGTCAGCGCGAGCCATTGGCGACGTTGCATTGATTTCTCCTGATGGTGGTTTACTTGGTGGTAGGCAATGGTATGCGCAATGCCGGGCACGCTCCCCTATGGATTCCACATAGGGGCTTACCCGCAGGCAGCGACAGCTTGGTTTATCCTCGAATGGTGAACTATGCCCAGCTCCTGCTCCCCGATTTCTCCTTGATCCTGTGCGGTTATCTGGTGTGCCGCTTCACCCCGCTGAACCGCTCGGTGTGGCAGCCGGTCGAGAGCCTGGTGTACTACCTGCTGTTCCCGGTGCTGCTGTTCCAGTCCATCGTCAAGAGCCCGGTGGACATCGGTGCCGCCTCGGGACTGATCGCCGCGGGCATGCTCACCGGCGTGGCCGGCATCGCACTGGCCTACAGCCTGCCGCGCTGGCCGGTGCTGGGCAAGCACCTGGACGCGCGCGACCACGCGGCCAGCGCGCAGATCGCCTTTCGCTTCAACTCCTTCATCGGCCTGGCCATTGCCGAGCGGCTCGCAGGCGCCCAGGGCCTCTTAATGATCGCCGTGCTGATCGGCGTGTGCGTGCCGCTGTTCAACGTGGCGGCCGTCTGGCCCATGGCGCGCCAGGGTGAGCATGGCTTCTTGCGCGAGCTGGTGCGCAACCCGCTGATCGTGGCCACCGTCACGGGCCTGGTGGCCAACCTGCTGGGCTTTCGCATCCCGGGCTGGATCGAGCCCACCGTCACGCGCATCAGCGCCGCATCCCTGGCGCTGGGGCTGATGGCAGCGGGCGCGGGCATGCAGTTCGGCCTGCTCACGCGCGGCAAGGCGCTCAGTGTCTCGGTGCTGGCCATCCGCCACCTGGTGCTGCCCGTGATCGCCTTCGGCATGGGCCGGCTTTTCGGCCTCAACCCCGTGCAGACCACCGTGCTGCTGGCCTTCTCGGCCCTGCCCACGGCCAGCACCTGTTATGTGCTGGCCGCGCGCATGGGCTACAACGGCCCTTATGTGGCGGGGCTGGTGACCTTGTCGACCGTGCTCGGCGTGGTCAGCCTGCCCTTTGCACTCGGGGTGTTGCGGTGACTGCCGCCCCGGCCCTGGCGCGCAGGCGCCTGCTGGCAGCAGGTGCCCTGCTGGCACTGGCAGGCTGCGGGCGCAAGCCGCCGCGCGCCCAGGCCATTCCGTCCGGGTCCACCGTGCTCGCGCTCGGTGATTCGCTGACCGCGGGTGTGGGCGCATCGGCCGAGAACGCCTACCCCGCCGTGCTGCAGCGCCTGACTGGCTGGAAGGTGGTCAATGGCGGCATCTCGGGCGACACCTCGGCCCAGGCCCTGCAGCGGCTGCCGGACCTGCTGCGCAAGCACCAGCCCACACTGGTGATCGTGGGCATCGGCGGCAACGACTTCCTGCGGCGCCAGAGCGCCAGCGCCACGCGCGCCAACGTGCGCAGGATCTGCGAAGACGCGCGGGCCGCCGGTGCCCAGGTGCTGCTGGTGGCCGTGCCGGAGCTCACGGTCATGGCCACCCTGGGCCAGTTGAACGACCACGCGATGTACGAAGAGATCGCCAGCGCGCTCAAGATCCCCCTGCACCGCAAGGGATGGTCCCGCGTGCTGGCCGACGCGGCGCTGCGCTCCGACCAGATCCACGCGAATGCGGCGGGCTACGAGCGCTTCGCTCAGGGGCTGGTGGAGACGCTCCGGGAGACCGGACTGCTGGCGGCCTGAGCCAGCGCCCAGGCCACATGCTCGCGCACCAGCGGGCTGGCGTCCTCGGCCCGTGACTGCAGCGCCGCGCGCACGCCCTCGTCCTCGCTCAGGCGCAGTACGTTGCCCAGGGCCACGGCAACGTTGCGCAGCCAGCGCTCGTGCCCGATGCGGCGGATGGGCCCGCCCTCGGTCATGCGCAGGAAGGTGGCCTCGTCCCAGGCGAACAGGTGCACCAGCTGCTGGCCCGACAGGCCGGCGCGCTCGTCGAAATCGGGCAGGCGGCTCACCTGTGCGAACTTGTTCCAGGGACAGGCCAGCTGGCAGTCGTCGCAGCCATAGATGCGGTTGCCCATGGCCGCGCGGAACTCCAGCGGAATCGGGCCGCCATGCTCGATGGTCAGGTAGGAGATGCAGCGGCGTGCATCGACCCGGTGCGGCGCGACAATGGCCTGCGTGGGGCAGATATCGATGCAGGCGCTGCAGCTGCCGCAGTGTGCCGTGACGGGTGCGCTCTCGGGCAGGGGCATGTCCACATAGATCTCGCCCAGGAAGAACATCGAGCCGGCCTCGCGGTTGAGCACCAGCGTGTGCTTGCCACGCCAGCCCTGGCCGCTGCGCGAGGCCAGTTCGGCCTCGAGCACGGGGGCCGAGTCGGTGAACACGCGGTGGCCAAAGGGACCCACGGCCTCGGCGATGCGGTCGCTGAGTTTTTGCAGCCGCGCACGCAGCACCTTGTGGTAGTCGCGCCCCCGGGCGTAGACCGAGACGATGCCCTCGCCCGGGCGCGCAAGGCGCGACAGCTCCGCCTCCTGCCAGGCTTCCATGGCCTTGCCGCGCGGCAGATAATCCATGCGTGCCGTGATCACGCTCACGGTGCCGGGCACCAGCTCGGCCGGGCGGGCGCGGCGGGTGCCATGTGCGGCCATGTAGTGCATCTCGCCATGGAACCCCTGGGCCAGCCACTGCATCAGACCGTCTTCGGCGGCAGACAAATCCACCCCCGCCACGCCGATTTGGGAAAATCCCAGCTCGCGGGCCCACTCCTGCATTTGAGGAACGAGTTGACTGTTGCACCACATACCGGCCAGATTGTAGAAAGCCCCGCAGCACCGGCGGCGGTTCCCGCTGCACGCACCTGGCACTGGCACGGCGAGGACGACACCGCCGCCTTTGCGCAGCGGCTGGCCGCCCAGCCACCGCTGCTGGCCCATGCCTTCATCACCCTGCATGGCGACCTGGGCGCGGGCAAGACCACGCTGGTGCGCCACCTGCTGCGTGCCCTGGGTGTGCAGGGCCGCATCAAGAGCCCCACCTATGCCGTGGTGGAGCCCCACGAAGCCCCAGGCCTGGCGCCGCATGCCAGCACCGTCTGGCACTTCGACTTCTACCGCTTCGACGATCCGCGCGAATGGGAAGACGCCGGATTCAGGGACATTTTTGCCAACCCGGGCCTCAAGGTGGCAGAATGGCCGGAAAAGGCCGCAGCGCTGACCCCGCCTGCCGACCTTGCTATACACATTGAAGCAATTGACGACACCGAAAGGCAAGTGACCGTGCACGCCCCTACTGCCGCCGGCCAGCGGCTGCTGCAAGGACTCTGAACGAATGAAGCTGCCCCCCCGCCCGGCAACACGCCAGCCCTCCCGCCGCACGCTGCTGCAGACGGGCAGTTTGGTGCTTTTGCTGGGCATGCAGGAAATCGCCCGCGGCGCCACCATCCTGGCCGTGCGCGTCTGGCCCGCCCCCGAATACACGCGTGTGACCATCGAGTCCGACGGCAAGCTGGTCGCCAAGCAGTTCTTCGTGACCACGCCGCCACGCCTGGCCGTGGACATCGAGGGCATCGACCTGAGCCCCGAGCTGCGCGAGCTGGTGGCCAAGGTCAAGCCCGACGACCCGAACATCGCGGGCATCCGCGTCGGGCAGAACGCCCCCAACGTGGTGCGCCTGGTGGTGGACCTCAAGCAGGCCGCCCTGCCCCAGGTATTCACCCTGCCCCCCGTGGCCGCCTACCAGCACCGCCTGGTGTTCGATCTGTACCCGGCCGCGCCCGTGGACCCGCTGGAGGCCCTGATCGCCGAGCGCCTGCGCGAGACCTCGGGCGGCCGCAGCAGCGCTGCACCGGCGGTGGCGGCCGCGCCGGCACGCCCTCCCGTGCCCGCGCCCGCACCGCCTTCGGCCGAGAGCGACCCCCTGGGCGACCTGATCGCCCAGCACGCCAACCGCCCGCCCCCCCAGGCGCCGCTGGCGCCACCCGACCCGGTCCCTGCGCCGCCCGCGGTGGCGGTGGCACCGCCGGCCCGGGGCGGCGGCAACAACAAGGCCACGGCCACGCAGACCGACCGCATCATCATCGTGGCGCTGGACCCCGGCCATGGCGGCGAAGACCCCGGTGCCATCGGCCCCGGCGGCACGCGCGAGAAGGACGTGGTGCTGCGAGTGGCCCACCTGCTGCGCGACCGCATCAACGCCACCACCGTGGGCGGCAACCCCATGCGCGCCTTTCTCACGCGCGACGGCGACTTCTTCGTGCCCCTGGGCACGCGCGTGGAGAAAGCCCGCCGCGTGCAGGCCGACCTGTTCGTGAGCATCCATGCCGATGCCTTCACCACCCCGGCGGCGCGCGGCGCCAGCGTGTTCGCGCTGAGCCAGAGCGGCGCATCGAGCACGGCCGCGCGCTGGCTGGCCAACAAGGAGAACCAGGCCGACCTGGTGGGCGGCCTCAATGTGCAGAGCCAGGACCGCCATGTGCAGCGCATGCTGCTGGACATGAGCACCACGGCGCAGATCAATGACAGCCTCAAGCTGGGCAGCGTGCTGCTGGGCGAGATCGGCAACATGGCCAAGCTGCACAAGCCGCGCGTGGAGCAGGCCGGTTTTGCCGTGCTCAAGGCGCCCGACATTCCGAGCGTGCTGGTCGAGACCGCCTTCATCAGCAACCCCGAGGAAGAGGCCAAGCTGCGCAGCCCCGCCTACCAGGTGCAACTGGCCGATGCGCTGATGCGCGGCATCACGCGCTACTTCGCCAGGAACCCGCCGCTGGCACGCAGCCGCTCGGTGTAGGCCATCGCCGCCTTGGGGTGGGCACGGCTTGCTTCAAGCCGCCTTCGCAGGCACAGTGGGAGCCATCGCAGCCCCACGACAACGGTGAAGGAGAAGAGCATGGCACTGCCCCACGCACAATCCGGAGAAGTGGCCAGCGTGCGCCCCCTGGGCGCGCAATTGGCCCAGGCCACCACTTCGGCCATCCTCAAGGCCGGCCAATTGGAGGTGATGCGCGTGGTGCTGCCCACCGGCAAGTCCATGCGCGAGCACCAGACCCCGGGCGAAGCCACCGTGCAGTGCCTGGAAGGCGCGGTGGAATTCCACGCCGGCGATTCCGTTCAGCTGCTCCAGCCCGGTGACTTCGTGCACCTGGCGCCACGCTCGCCGCACGCGCTCAAGGCCATCAAGGATTCGTCGCTGCTGCTGACGATCTGCCTGCTGCCGGGTTAACCACCCGCCATTTTCGTCGCTGCCCTACGGGCTGCACACCGCCAGCAGCCGGCACAACTGGCACGCCCCAGGCCCAACCGCCCCGCCGAAGTGGGGACGGGGATGGTGCAGAAGGCGGCTCAGGGGGTCACCTCACAAACGGAAGACGCTGACGGTCTCGGCCAGGCGCGCCGCCTGGTGCTTGAGGCTGTCGGCCGCGGCAGCGCTCTGCTCCACCAGGGCCGCATTCTGCTGCGTCACCTGGTCGAGCTGGGCCACCGCTTCGCCCACCTGGCCGATGCCCAGGGTCTGCTCGCCCGTGGCGGTGGAGATCTCGCCGATCAGGGCGCTCACGCGCCTGACCTGGGTGACGATGTCTTCCATGCTGGAGCCCGCATCGGCCACCAGGCGCGTGCCGTTGTCCACGCGCTCGGCACTGGCACCGATCAGACCCTTGATTTCCTTGGCGGCCTCGGCACTGCGCTGGGCCAGGCTGCGCACCTCGCTGGCCACCACGGCAAAGCCCCGGCCCTGCTCGCCCGCACGCGCGGCCTCGACCGCGGCATTGAGCGCCAGGATGTTGGTCTGGAAGGCGATGCCGTCGATCACCGCGATGATGTCCGTGATCTTCTTCGACGCGGCCGAGATGTCCTGCATGGTGGCCACCACCTGGCCCACCACCTCGCCGCCGCGTTCAGCCGCCTGCGATGCGGTGCCGGCCAGCTCGGCCGCCTTGCGCGCGGTGTCGGCGTTGTTCTTCACGGTGCTGGTGATCTCCTCCATGGAGGCGGCCGTCTCCTCCAGGTTGCTGGCCTGCTCCTCGGTGCGCTGGCTCAGGTCCGCATTGCCCATGGCAATTTCGCTGGAGCCCGTGGCGATGGAATCGCTGCTCTGGCGCACGGAGCCCACGATGCGCACCAGCGAGGTCTGCATGTGCTGCATGGCCTGCATCATCTCGGCCACCTCGCCACGTCCCTGCACAGCGATGTGCTGCGACAGATCGCCCTCGCCGATGCTGCGCGCCACCACGGCCACCCCGTGCAGCGAAGCACGGATGCGCTGCACCACCACCCAGGACAGCAGCATCAGCAGCGCCAGGCCGGCCACACCCGCCACCAGCACCATGGTGCGGTAGGAGCGGATCAGCCCCGCCGCCTCGGCCGCCTGGTCGGCCGAGCGCTTGACCTGGTAGGCCACCATCTTGTCGGCCACGGCGTTGTACTGGTTGACCACCGGGACAAAGGTGGACAGGGCAAACGACTTGGCGGCCGCCATGTCGCCCCCCTTCTTCAGCGCCAGGGCCTTGTCGCGCGTCTCCAGGTAGGGCTTGCGCACCGCGGCCAGTTCCTCCTGGATGCGCAGCCCCTCGGGGCTGGTTTCCAGTTCGGTGTAGCGCTTTTGCACCGTCGACGTGTCGGCCGTGGTCGCGGCGATCAGGTCCTTGAAGAAGTTCTGCAGGTCGTCGCCGTCGGACTGCACGACCGAGAACACGCGCGTGGAGTTGACCGCGATGTTGCTGCGCCAGCGCAGCGCCAGCTGCAAGCGCTCCACCTGCTCGTTGGCCAGGTGCTCCACCGTGGCGCCCAGGTGCTGCACACGCACCAGGCTGAGCGCCAGCACCACGACCAGCACAGCCGCCGCCAACGCCACGACCAGGCCGATCTGCTGGGCCACGGTGAGCCGGCCGCCCCCCGTGCCGTTGGTGCTGTTGCCGGGGGATGGAAGTGCGAGTTGGCTCATGGTGTCTCCTTGTTTGTTATGGCCGCAGTGCGGCAGCGGGCCCGCGGCCCGAAGTGAACGCCGCATGATCCCTCGCCCTGCACCGCTTGGCAATCAAAACGCGCCTGGCGTGCGCCCCGCGCAACGCTGGTGGGGGACAGGGCGCCCGGCCAGGGTCCTACAGCCGCTGCCCCCGGGTACCTACACCACAAAAACGGCTGCCGCGGGACAGTAGAGGCACAGGTCGAAACCCTGTTGCCCCCTGGGCTCCAGCACTTCAAGGCCTGATTCCACCCACCGCAAAGGACTCCTGCCATGACTACCACCCTTCGAACCCTGCTCGTCGCCGCATCCGCCACTGCCGCCCTGGCCATGGGCGGTTGCGCCTCCAACCCCACCAACGCACAGGTCGGTACCGGCGTCGGCGCCGTGGTCGGCGGTGCTGCCGGCAATGCCATCTTCGGCGGCCCCGTGGGCACCATCGGTGGCGCCGCCGCCGGCGCCCTGGTGGGCCACGAAATCGGCGAGGACCGCGACCAACGCCGCTATCGCCGTTGAGCCACTGGAACCCCGCCATGAAAAAAGCGCCGCCATCTCGCGATGGCCGGCGCTTTGCCGTTCAGGCTGCGGGCATCAAGCCATGGCCTTGGCCTTGCGGCCGGCACGCCAGGCGCCAAAGATGGCAATGAGTCCGGGGATGAAGATCATGGCCCAGATGATCTTGTCCAGGTTCTCCTTGACCCAGGCGAAATTGCCGAAGAAGTAGCCCGCCGTGGCAATGCCCAGCACCCACAGCAGCGCGCCGCCCACGTTGTAGGCCGTGAACTTGCCGCGCGACATCTCGGCCACGCCCGCCACGAAGGGCGCAAAGGTGCGGATGAAGGGCATGAAACGCGCGATCACGATGGTGATGCCGCCATAGCGCTCGTAGAACTCATGGGCCTGGTTGAAGGCGCGGCGGTTGAACCAGCGCGAATCCTCCCACTGGAAGACCTTGGGCCCGAAATAGCGGCCAATCGAGTAGTTGCACTGGTCCCCGAGGATGGCGGCCACGATCAGCACCGCGCAGGCCAGCGGAAAGTTCATGAGCCCCGCGCCGCACAGCGCGCCCACGATGAAGAGCAGCGAGTCCCCGGGCAGAAAGGGCATGACCACCACGCCGGTCTCGACGAAGACGATGATGAACAGCAGCGCATAGACCCAGGGCCCGTAGTTCTGCACGAACATCTCGAGGTACTTGTCCACGTGCAGGATGAAGTCGATCAGGAAGGTGATGAGTTCCATGGGTCAGGGCGGTTGAAAGCAGCGCGCATTATCCCCATGGGCATTTGCCCGCCCGGCCAATCCCCCACGCGCGGGCGACCTAAAATGGTCTGGTGAGCTCCATCCCCCTTCCCACCTCCACCACCGACACCCCGGCCCGCCGCCCCATCCGCGACCTGCCCGATGAGCTGATCAGCCAGATCGCGGCCGGCGAAGTGGTCGAGCGCCCCGCCTCGGTGGTGCGCGAACTGGTGGACAACGCCCTCGATGCCGGCGCCAGCCAGATCACCGTGCGCCTGTCGGCCGGTGGGGTGCGCCTGATCACGGTGGAGGACGACGGCGGCGGCATCCCGCAGGACGAGTTGCCCGTGGCCCTGCGCCGCCATGCCACGAGCAAGATCACCAACCTCACGGACCTGGAGACCGTGGCCACCATGGGCTTTCGCGGCGAGGCCCTGGCTGCGGTGGCCTCGGTGTCCGAGATGTCGCTGCTCTCGCGCCCGGCCAGCCAGACCACGGCCTTTCTGCTCGACGCACGCAGCGGCGAGCTGCGCCCCGCGGCACGCGCCACGGGCACCACGGTGGAGGTCAAGGAACTGTTCTTCTCCACCCCGGCGCGGCGCAAGTTCCTGAAAACCGACGCCACCGAACTCGCACACTGCATCGAGTCCGTGCGCCGCCATGCGCTGGCGCGGCCCGACGTGGGCTTTGCCATCTGGCACGAGGGCAAGCTGGTGGAGCAGTGGCGCGCCACCTTCGTGCCCGGCCAGGGCGATGCGCAGGACGCGCTGGCGCGCCGCCTGTCCGACGTGCTGGGCGAGGATTTCGTCACCGAATCGGTCCCCGTGCACCACCGCGCAGGCCCCGTCACCGTGACTGGCCGCGCCGGCCTGCCCGACGCCGCGCGCTCGCGCGCCGACCACCAGTACTGCTATGTCAACGGCCGCTTCGTGCGCGACAAGGTGCTCACGCATGCCGCGCGCAGCGCCTATGAAGATGTGCTGCACGGCCACAAGCAGCCCGTGTATGCGCTCTACGTGGAGATCGACCCCGCGCGCGTGGACGTGAACGTGCACCCGACCAAGATCGAGGTGCGCTTTCGCGACAGCCGCGAGGTGCACCAAGCCGTGCGCCATGCGGTGGAGAACGCGCTGGCCGCGCCGCGTGCCGCAGCCTTGGCGGCTGCGGCCCTGGCCGCCGAGACCGCCCCGGCAGCCGCCGAAGCCGCCCCCTTCACGCTGTCCCGGACACCGCTGCCCGACTGGCGTGCCCAGTCGGCCATGCGCTTTGACGAGCCCGTGGGCAACAAGGTCTCGGACCTGCAGGCCCTCTGGGGCACGCCACCTGCCGCCGCACCCGCCCCCGGCACCGGCTTCACCCTCAATGGCACCGTGCCTGCGGCGCCGCAGACCGATGCCGTGGTCGCCGGGCGCCCGGCGCTGCCTGCCAGCAGCCCTGCACCCGCAGTGCCATGGGCCCCGCAGCGGCCGGCGGGCGATGCGCCCCTGCCCGTGGGCCGCGACGGCCAGGAAGCCACCTGGCCCCTGGGCCGCGCCGTGGCGCAACTGCACGGCGTGTACATCCTGGCCGAGAACGCGCAGGGCATGGTCATCGTGGACATGCATGCGGCGCACGAGCGCATCGTCTACGAGCGCCTGAAATCCCAGGTGGACAGCGGCGCGCGCATCGCCAGCCAGCCGCTGCTGATCCCCGCCACCTTCGCGGCCACGCCCGAAGAGGTGGCCACGGCCGAGGCCTCGGTCGAGGTACTGTCCATGCTGGGCCTGGAAGTGGCGCCCTTCTCGCCCAAGACCCTGGCCGTGCGCGCCGTGCCCACCACGCTGGCCCAGGGCGACCCCGTGGAGCTGGCGCGCAGCGTGCTGGCCGAGCTGGCCGCGCACGACGCCACCACGGTGGTGCAGCGCGCGCGCAACGAGATCCTGGGCACCATGGCCTGCCATGGTGCCGTGCGTGCCAACCGCCGCCTCACCATCGACGAGATGAACGCCCTGCTGCGCCAGATGGAGACCACCGACCGCTCCGACCAGTGCAACCATGGCCGCCCCACCTGGCGCCAGCTGTCCATGCGCGAGCTGGACGCGCTGTTCCTGCGCGGGCGCTAGCGAGCGGCCGGGTTCATAGCCAACGGGGCCGGCCGCAAGGGCGTGCTCCTCAGCCAACGACAAGACCACGATGCGCAGCAGCCACCCCCGACTCCCAGGCCCCACCCGCACAGGCCCCCGGCAGGCCCGCTGGTGGAGCACCGCGGCCGCAGCCCTGGCCATCTCACTGCCCGCAGAGGCAGGGCGCCCGCTCAGCGTGGACGATGCCGGCGTCGCCGAGACCGCCGGGGGCCAGCTGGAAGCCTGGTGGGAAGGCACCCGGGGTGCCAGGGGCAGCGCCTACCTGGCGCCGGCCTATGCGCCCTGGCAGGGCATCGAGCTGGGCGGCGTGCTGGCGCGCGACCGGGACGGCCACGCCACCCTGCACGGCCTGCAGGCCAAGTGGCTGTGGAGCCCGTCCCGGGATGAAGGCTGCAACGCGGCCAGCAGCTTCGGCGCGGTGCACACCCGCCACACGGCCCACAACACCCTGGCGCTGACCCTGATAGGCACCTGCGCCACCCCCTGGGGCGCCCTGCACGCCAACCTGGGCGCCCTGCGCATGCCCGAACGCCACTGGGCCCCCGCCTGGGGCTTTGCCGTCGAACGCACACTCGGCCCCGTCACCGTGCACGCCGAGGCCTTCGGCCAGCGCGGCAGCGCCCCCACCTTCCAGACCGGCGCCCGCTGGGAATGGGCGCCGCAATGGCAAATCGACGGCAGCATTGGCCGGCAAAGCGGCCGCACGCTGCTGAGCGCGGGTATCCGGCGCGGCTTCTGAGAGCCCCCAGGCCAAGAAAAAAGCCCGCACAGGGCGGGCTTGCGGGCTCAGGGCGAAGGCAACATCAGTTGTCGCGCGCCGCCTTGGCTTGGTCGGGGAAGTCGCTGAACAGGCCGTCCACCCCCAGGTTGAAGAACAGCTTGTACTCGGCCTTGGGATCGCCCTTGAAGTCCGAGGCCAGTTGCTTGGGCTCGCTGCGGAAGGTGTAGGGGTGCACGAACAGGCCTTCGGCGTGCGCGTTCTTCACCACGTCGGTCGGGGGCATCATCACGCGGTCGCGGTTGTCGATGATGCCGTCGCCGTTCAGGTCGTCGGGCTTGCCGTCGTTGTTGGCGTCGACCTGCTTGGAGGGGATCAGGTAGGGCTTCCAGGGGCCGATGCCGTCGGCGTAGGTCTTGACTTCCTTGAGGCCGGCCGGGGTCAGCAGGCTGGCGAAGGTGCGGGCATCGCCGGCCACGGCGAAGTCGTAGGGCTTGTCGTAAGGGGCGACCAGCGACATGCTGCCATCGGCCTTCACGTCGTCAGCGTCCACCAGCTGCACCAGGCGCACCTGGGTCTTGCTGCGCAGGTACTTGAGGTTGGCGACCTCGAAGGACTGGATGATGACCGGCGAGTTCTTGGCCGTGTAGCCGTTCTTGGCCAGGATGGACAACAGGCGGTCTTCCAGCGCCAGGTTCAGGCCCACATGGTAGGTGGGGTGCTTGGTCTCGGTGTACACGCCCACGGTGCGACCGGCCTTGGCGCCTTCGGTCTTGGCCAGCTCGATGATTTCTTCGTAGGTCGGGATCAGGAACTTGCCGTTGTTGGACTGGTCGCGGTCGGCCATGGGCTGCACGGCGCGCAGGGTCTTGATCTCGGCCAGCGTGAAGTCGCTGGCGAACCAGCCTTGTTCTTTCACGCCGTCCACAATCTTCTCGGTCTTGCGGCTGGCGAACTCGGGGCGCTGCGCGACGTCGGTGGTGGAGGTGATGTTGGGCTCGTGGCGCGCGATCAGCACACCGTCCTTGGTGGCCACGAGATCGGGCTCGATGAAGTCGGCGCCCAGCTCGATGGCGCGGCGGTAGCTTTCCAGGGTGTGCTCGGGCAGGTAGCCGCTGGCACCACGGTGGCCGACCACCAGGGGCGTCGCGCCATTGAGCGTGGGGTACTTGGAATCGTTGTCGCCACCGCAGGCCGTCAGGGCCAGGGCTGCGAGCACGGCCAGGGGAGCGGCTTTCAAACCGTTGTTGTGCATCGTCTTCTCCTCGTTCATGAATTGGAATCGCCGAACTGTGGGGTCGGCGTGTGACATCTGCATGACGCATCGCAGCACGGGGCCTTGGCACTGCAACACACAGGACCTTTGCATCAAATTGGTGCAATCAAAGCGTCATAATCCCCAAAATTGTGCATTGCCATGCATGATGTCATGTTTTTTTGACATAACCAAGCCACCCGGTCCTTTGCCGGGCATCTCCAACCCTCTCTTTCTGGAAAGACATTTTTCTGACATGAAGCACGAGTCCGCAGGCAGTTTCCTGGCCCAGGTTGCGCAGCGCAACCCCCACCAACCCGAGTTTTTGCAAGCCGTTACAGAAGTCACGGAAAGTCTCTGGCCCTTCATCGCCGAGCACCCGCGCTACGCCGAGCATGGCCTGCTGGAGCGCCTGGTGGAGCCCGAGCGCGTGGTGATGTTCCGCGTCTCCTGGGTGGACGACCATGGCAGCGTGCAGGTGAACCGCGGCTACCGCATCCAGCACAGCATGGCCATCGGCCCCTACAAGGGCGGGCTGCGCTTCCATCCCTCGGTGAACCTGTCGGTGCTCAAGTTCCTGGCCTTCGAGCAGACCTTCAAGAACGCGCTGACCACCCTGCCCATGGGCGGCGGCAAGGGCGGTTCGGACTTCGACCCCAAGGGCAAGAGCCCCGGCGAGGTGATGCGCTTTTGCCAGGCCTTCGTGACCGAGCTGTTCCGCCATGTGGGCGCGGACACGGACGTGCCGGCCGGCGACATCGGTGTGGGCGGGCGCGAGGTGGGCTTCATGGCCGGCATGATGAAAAAGCTCAGCAACCGCGCCGACTGCGTGTTCACGGGCAAGGGCCTGTCCTTCGGCGGCTCGCTGATCCGACCCGAGGCCACGGGCTACGGCACCGTGTACTTCGCGGCCGAAATGCTCAAGCAGAAAGGCCGCAGCTTCGATGGGCTGCGCGTGTCGGTCTCGGGCTCGGGCAACGTCGCGCAGTACGCGGTGGAAAAGGCCATGCAGCTGGGCGCCAAGGTGGTCACGGTGTCCGATTCCAGCGGCACCATCATCGATGAAGAAGGCTTCACGCCCGAGAAGCTGGCCATCCTGATGGATGTGAAGAACCACCACTATGGCCGCGTGGCCGACTACGCGGCGCGCACGGGCGCGCGGTTCGAGGCCGGCGTGCGCCCCTGGCATGTGCCGGTGGACGTGGCCCTGCCCTGCGCCACGCAGAACGAACTCGATGCCGACGATGCGGCCGTGCTGATCCGAAACGGCGTGGTCTGCGTGGCCGAAGGCGCCAACATGCCGTCCACCATCGAAGCCGCCAAGGCCTTCGAGGCGGCGGGCGTGCTGTACGCCCCCGGCAAGGCCAGCAACGCGGGCGGCGTGGCCACCTCGGGCCTGGAGATGAGCCAGAACGCGGCCCGCCTGTCCTGGCCGCGCGAAGAGGTCGACGCGCGCCTGCTGCAGATCATGCAGGGCATCCACGCCGCCTGCCTGCGCTACGGCAAGCGTGCCGACGGCAGCGTGAGCTATGTGGACGGCGCCAATGTGGCAGGCTTCGTGAAGGTGGCCGACGCCATGATCGCCCAAGGCGTGGTGTAACCCAAAACAGCGCTCAAAATCCCGCCAAAAGCGGGAAACAGGTAACAAAAGGCAGGCTTGGCCTCCCTTTTGCGTAACAGGCACGGTGCGTGCATGAAAAAGCAGAACTTTCCGGCCCGCACGCGAGTCTGCTCCACCCATGAAACGCACCGCCCTCCTGCTCTCCCTGGTGCTGGCCCTGGCGGTCAGTGCGGGTTGCTCCACCCTCGATGCCAAGCAGCGCGAATGGATCTTCCAGCCCAGCAACCGCAGCTGGGGCAGCACGGGGATCACCGAGGGCATGCAGGACGTGTGGATCCCCTTCGCGTCGCGCACCACGGCCAAGGCCGAGCGCCTGCACGGGCTGTGGATGCCGGCCGAGCGCGCCGATGCACCGGTGCTGCTCTACCTGCATGGTGCGCGCTGGAACGTGGCCGGCTCCTCGCCGCGGATCCGGCGCATGAATGCACTTGGTTTCTCGGTGCTGGCCGTGGACTACCGCGGCTTCGGCCAGAGCAGCGAAGGCCTGCCCTCGGAAGCCATGGCCGCCGAGGACGCACGCGCCGCCTGGGACTGGCTGGCCGAGCGCCACCCCACGGCCCCGCGTTACATCTTCGGCCACTCGCTGGGGGGCGCCATCGCCATCGACCTGGCGCGCGAGGTCCAGGACGAGAAGGGGGTGATGGTCGAGGGCACCTTCACCAGCATCGCCGAGGTGGTCAGCACCTTCAAGTGGGGCTGGCTGCCGGTGTCGGCCCTGATCACCCAGCGCTTCGAATCGGTGCGCAAGGTGGCCGAGATCGGCTCGCCCCTGCTGGTGGTGCATGGCAGCAGGGACAGCCTGATCCTGCCCGCGCTCGGACGCAAGCTCTACGACGCGGCCCAGGAGCCCAAGCGCTTCGTGCTGGTGGAGGGCGGCTCGCACCACAACACCAACGACGTGGGCATGGAGCTCTACCGCGAGGCCCTGGCCTCGTTGTTTAGGCTCACGCCGCCGGGCTACGAGGGCGACCCCGCGCCCCTCGTGGGCCTCAACGACGCACCGCCTGCGCCAGCGCCGACCACGCCTTGAGCGTGAGCGCCTGCGTGGCGGCCGCGCTGGCCACGGGGTGCGAGGAGAGCTTGACGACCACCATCTCGGCGGCCGGGTTCACATGGACCATCTGCCCGTGGATGCCGGAGGCTTCATAGGCGCCATCGGCGTTGTGCAGCACCCACCACTGGTTGCGGTAGCTGTAGCCAGGCCGCGCGGTCTGGATGCCGCGGAACTGGAACTTGCCGCGGTCGCCGCCCTTGGCGGTGTCGTCGATCACGGCCTTGTCGAAGACCTTCTGGCCATTGAACGTGCCCCCCAGGCGCAGCATTTCGCCAAAGCGCGCCAGGTCGCGCGCCGTGGCATTCAGGCCCGCGCCCTGCAGCGGGGTGCCCACGCTGTCCACCATCACATGGGCGTCTTCCTCCATGCCCAGCTTCTGCCAGATGTTCTCGCCCATGAGCTCGGCCCAGTGCCTGCCCGTGGCACGCGAGACGATCCAGCCCAGCACCTCGGAATGCACGGTGCGGTAGACGAAACCCTCGCCGTGCTCGCCCTCCTTCTTCAGGGTCTTGAGGAAGTCGTAGATGGTGGTCGTCCCCTGGTAGCCCGGCGGGCGCGGCAGCATGCCGCTGGCCCAGCTGTAGCCGAAGATCTCGGTCGTGGGGTCGGTGTAGACCTCGCGGAAGCGCACGGCCCCGGTCATGTCCATGACCTCGCGCACCTTCATGTCGCCCCAGGCTGAATCGGCCAGCTCGGGCACGTACTTCGTGACCAGCGCCGCGGGGTCGATCTTGCCCTCGTGAGCCAACTGCGCGGCCATCAGCCCGGTGAAGGACTTGGTGACCGAGAACAGCAGGTGCGGCGTCCAGGGCTTCATCTGGTTGTCGTAGCGCTCGAACACCACCTTGCCCTTGTGCAGCACCACGATGGCGTCCGTGTAGGTGCGCGTGAGCCACTGGTCCACGGTGATGGGCTGGCCCTTGTCGTCGTCGAACGAGACCGCGCCCAGCGGGCGCGGATCGGCCGGCAGCGCCGATACCGGGGCCGCGCCGCGGCGGATGTTGCGCGTGGGCTGCAGTTCGCGCAGGTGCTGCAGGGCCCAGCGCATCTGCGGGTACTTGTAGGAGTTGCTGAGGTCCACACGCTGGGCGCCTTCGGGCGGGAAGCTGGCCATGTAGCCCAGCTTGTCGAGCGTGACCGATTCGGGCGGCGGCAGGGCCGGCGCCGCGGGCGCCTGCGCCTGCACAGCGGTGGCGAGGAGGCTGCCCAGCGCCAGCGCGAGCACCGCGCGGGCCAGGGGGTTGGATGGGCTCGGTGAGCGAGGGAGGCGGCTGCGGGGGTCGCCTGGGTGGTGGTGCATGCGCTTGTCTCCTGTTGTTGTGGTGGGGGTGCTGGCGCCGCGCAAGGCGCCGCGATGCACTGTAGGGCGGCCCCTGGCGCACCGATGTCGTGCACGCGACCTGAAGCCCCCATCCCCGGGTTTCCCCGCACCTTCTGGTACGCTCAGACAGATATGTCTGCCCCCTTCGCCACCGCGGGCCATCCGGCCACGCCCGTTGCCATTCCTTCGGCCCTGGCCATCCTGGTCCTGGCCCTGCTGCTGAGCATCCAGCCCGTCACCACCGACCTGTACCTGCCGGCCCTGCCGGCGCTCACGCGCAGCCTGGGCTCGTCCGTGTCCGTGGCCCAGCTCACGCTCAGCGGCCTGCTGCTGGCCTTCGGCTGCTCGCAGCTGGTCTGGGGCCCGCTGTCGGACCGCTTCGGCCGCCGCCCCATCCTGCTGGCGGGCCTGTCCATCTACACCGTGGCCTCCATCGGCAGCGCGCTGGCGCCCAACATGTCGCTGCTGATCCTGTGGCGCGTGGCCCAGGGGGCGGCCATGGGCTCGGTGGTGATGTGCGCGCGCGCCATCGTACGCGACCTGTACACCCCGCTCGAAGGCGCGCGCGCCATGTCCAAGGCACTCACCGGCCTGGGCATCGTGGCCTGCGTCTGCGCGCCGCTGGGCGGCCTGCTGGCCGAGTGGCTGGGCTGGCGCGCCTCGCTCTCGGCCCTCACGGTGTATGCCGTGGCCACGCTGACCCTGGTGGCCCTGCGCCTGCCCGAGACCCTGGTGCACCGCAACCCGCGCGCCCTGCAGCCGCGGACCCTGGTGGCCACCTGGCTGCAGGTGCTGCGCACCCCGACCTTCTGGGCCTTTTCGCTGCAGACCACGGCCACCTATGGCGGGCTGTTCAGCTTTCTCGCCTCTTCGTCCTTCGTGTTCATCGATGTGCTGGGCCTGTCGCGCACGCAGTATGGCGGGGCGATGGCGTCGGTCTGTGTGGCCTATTTCGCGGGCACTTTCCTGTGCCGCAGGCTGCTGGCACGCTTCGGCCTCAAGCGCTCCGTGGCCATTGCGGGCGGCCTGAGCCTGGCCGGTGGCACGCTGATGGCCTTGGTCGCCTTCCTGGGCTGGCACCACCCGGTGGCGCTGCTGCTGCCGTTCGCGCTGTTCATGCTGGCCCATGGCGTCCACCAGCCCTGCGGGCAGAGCGGTGCGGTGGGGCCGTTTCCGCAGGCGGCCGGCGTGGCCTCGGCGCTCAATGGCTTCATGATGATGCTGGCGGCCTTCGGCATCGGCGCCTGGCTGGGGCTGCGCCTCGATGGCACGGTGTGGCCGCTGGTCAACGGCATCTGGTTCTGGTCGCTGGTGCTGGCCGTGATCTCCTGGACCCTGGTACAGAAATTCGGAGACCCGGTTGAGCGCGCCTGAAGCCCCCACGGCCATCGCCCTGGCCGGCCCCACCGCCTCGGGCAAGACCGCGGGCGCCCTGGCGCTGGCCGCCGTGCTGGCGCCGCGCATGCCGGTGGAGATCATCAGCGTGGACTCGGCCCTGGTCTACCGCGGCATGGACATCGGCACCGCCAAGCCCAGCCCGGACGAGCTGGCCGCCGTGCCGCACCACCTGATCGACATCCGCGACCCGCTGCAGGCCTACAGCGCGGCCGAGTTCGTGCAGGACGCCACGCGCCTCATCGCCGAGGTCCGCGCGCGCGGCGCACTGCCGCTGCTGGTGGGCGGCACCATGCTGTACTTCAAGGCGCTGTTCGATGGCATCGACGACATGCCCGCGGCCGACCCGGCCGTGCGCGAGCGCATCGAGGCCCAGGCCGCCGAACAGGGCTGGCCCGCGCTGCATGCCGAGCTGGCGCGCGTGGACCCGGCCACCGCGGCGCGCCTGGCACCGGCCGACAGCCAGCGCATCCAGCGCGCGCTGGAGGTCTGGCATGTCTCGGGCCGGCCGCTGTCGAGCTTCCACCAGGCCAAGGACCGTGCGCCCAGTGCAGCGGCAGCCAGCACCGCCCTGTTCAGCCTGGAGCCCGATGACCGCGCCTGGCTGCATGCACGCATCGCCCAGCGCTTCGACGCCATGCTGGCGGCCGGCTTCCTCGATGAGGTGAAGGCCCTGCACGCACGCGGCGACCTGCACCCGGACCTGCCCTCCATGCGCTGCGTGGGCTACCGCCAGGCCTGGGAAAGCCTGTACGGCCATTTCCCCCCGGACAGCCTGCGCGAGCGCGGCATCGCCGCCACGCGCCAGCTGGCCAAGCGCCAGATCACCTGGCTGCGCAGCATGCCCGCGCGCCAGGCCATCGCCTGCGACCAGCCCGACGCCACGGCCGCGCTGGTGCGGGCCGTGCTGGCCCGGCTGGATGCCCCGGCGCCATGACGGCCCCTCTCATAGTCCGCGGCCTGGGCAAGCACTATGGCGAGGCCCCGGTGTTCGCCGGCGTCGACTTTGCCGTGCAGCCCGGTGAGTTCGTGGCCATCGTGGGCGACTCGGGCGTGGGCAAGTCCACGCTGCTCAACTGCCTGGCGGGGCTCGATACCTGGGACGCCGGGCGCATCACGCATGGCGACACCGATCTGAGCACGCTGGACGACACGGCGCGCGCCCTGTGGCGGCGTGCGCAGGTGGGCTTCGTGTTCCAGGCCTTCCATGTGCTGCCGCACCTGGACGTGGCGCAGAACGTGGCCCTGCCGCTGATGCTGCTGGGCCAGAGCGATGCGGCGCGCGTGCAGCAGATGCTCGCTGCCGTGGGGCTCGAAGGCCTGGGCGAGCGCCTGCCCCAGCAGCTCAGCGGCGGGCAGCTGCAGCGCGTGGCGATTGCCCGCGCCCTGGTGCACCGCCCGGCCCTGCTGCTGGCCGACGAGCCCACGGGCAACCTGGACCCCAGCACCGCCGCACGCGTGATGGACCTGCTGCTCGCGCAGACGCGCGGGCATGGCGCCTCGCTGGTGCTGGTCACGCACTCGGACACGGCGGCCGCGCGTGCCGACCGGGTGCTGCGGCTGACCAGCGACGGCATCGGCGCGGGCTGACACCGTCTTAGCGCCATGTTCGCCCTGCTGCGCACCTTCTCCTGGCAGGACCTGCGCCACCATCCCTGGCGCAGCCTGGCGGCCATGGTGGCGGTGATGCTGGGCGTGGCGCTGGCCTTTGCGGTGCACGTGATCAATGCCTCGGCGCTGGACGAGTTCTCGCAGGCGGTGCGCGCCGTCAACGGCCAGCCCGACCTGGAGCTGCGCGCCATGCAGGGCCACCTGGACGAAGCCCTGTACGCGCGCCTGGCCACGCACCCGCAAGTAGCGCGCGCCAGCCCGGTGCTGGAGCTGTCGGCCGTGGCGGCGCCGGCCGGTGCCTCGGGCGCCCAGGCCGCGCGCGTGCCGCTGCGCGTGCTCGGGGCCGATGCCCTGCTGCTGCCCGCCGTGGCCCCGGCGCTCATGCCGCGCCCCTGGGCGCAGGCGGACCGGCTGGACCTGTTTGCACCGGCCACCGTGTTCCTGAACCCCTCGGCGCTGCAGGCGCTGGGGCTGTCCACGGCACCGGGCGGCGCCGATGCCCCGTTGCCGCAGATCACGCTGCACACCGGCCAGCAGCGCCTGGCCGTGCGCGTCGCCGGCACGGTGGGCGCGGGCGGCGCACCGCTGGCGGTGATGGACATCGGTGCCGCACAGGACCTGTTCGGCCGCGGCGGGCAGCTGACCCGCATCGACCTGCAGCTGCAGACCGGCACCGACCGCACGGCCTTTGCCCAGGGCCTGCGCGCCCTGCCCGGCTGGCCGGCCCAGGCCCTGCTGGCCGAGCCGGGCGATGCGGCGCAGCGCATCAGCAACCTGTCACGCGCCTACCGTGTCAACCTCACGGTGCTGGCGCTGGTGGCGCTGTTCACGGGGTCCTTCCTGGTGTTCTCGGTGCTGGCGCTCAGCGTGGCGCAGCGCGCGCCGCAATTCGCGCTGCTGGCCGTGCTGGGAGCCACGCCGCGCCAGCGCCTGGCGCTGGTGCTGGCCGAGTCGGCCGTGCTGGGCCTGGTGGGCAGCGTGGCCGGCATTGCGCTGGGCACGGGCCTGGCGGCAGCGGCGCTGCGCCTGCTGGGCGGTGACCTGGGCGGCGGCTATTTTGCGGGCGTGCAGCCAGCACTGCAGTGGAGCGCGCCGGCTGCCGCCATCTATGGTGCCCTGGGCATTGCCGCGGCCCTGGCCGGCGGCTGGTGGCCGGCACGCGCAGCACAGACCCTGCCCCCCGCGCAGACCTTGAAGGGCCTGGGCAGTGCCAGCGCCCGGGCCGAGCGGGGCACCGTAGGCCTGGCCCTGGTGGCCACAGGCGCGGTGCTGTCGTTCGCGCCTCCCGTGGCCGGCATTCCGCTGGCGGCCTATGGCGCCATTGCGCTGCTGCTGGTGGGCGGTATCGCCCTGCTGCCGCGCGGCATGGCGGCGCTGCTGGCGCGGCTGCAACCGCTGGCCGCGCGGCATGCCCTGCCCCTGCTGGCGCTGGAGCGCGCGCGCCGCATGCGCGGCAGCGCGGCGATTGCCGTGGGCGGCGTGGTGGCCAGCCTGAGCCTGGCCGTGGCGCTCACGGTGATGGTGTCGAGCTTTCGCGGCTCGGTCGCGCAATGGCTCGACGGGGTGCTGCCTTCGCCGCTCTACGTGCGCTCGGCCCTGGGCAGCCCGGGCAGCGAGGCAGCGCTGCTGCCCGCCGGTTTTGCCGAGGCCGTGGCGGCTTTGCCGGGCATCGAGCGGGTGCAGCCGCTGCGCGCCAGCCCGCTGCAGCTCGACCCCTCGCGCCCCGCGCTCATGCTCATCAGCCGGCCGCTGGGCGCGGACCCGGCACGCCAGCTGCCCTTGGTGGGTACGGCCCTGCCCGTGCCCGCCGGGAGCCTGGGCATCTACATCAGCGAGGCCGTGGTGGACCTCTATGGCCTGGCGCCCGGCATGCAGTGGGACGGCCTGTCGCGGGCCTTCGGCACCCAGGTAGAGGCGCCGCGCTTCTTCATCGCCGGGGTCTGGCGCGACTATGCGCGCCAATCGGGCGCGGTGGCGCTGGACCGGGCGGACTACCTGCGCCTGACGGGCGATGCACGCACCAGCGACCTGGCGCTGTGGCCGCGCGAGGGCGCCGACCTGGCCGCACTGCAGCAGGCCATACGCGCCCTGGCCGCCACGCAGGGGGCGGGTGAACTGCCGCTGGACTTCGCATCGGCCAGCGCGATCCGCGAGCGCTCGCTGCATATCTTTGACCGCAGCTTTGCCGTGACCTACTGGCTGCAGGCCGTGGCCATCGGCATCGGCCTGTTCGGCGTGGCCGCAAGCTTCAGTGCGCAGGTGCTGGCACGGCGCAAGGAGTTCGGCCTGCTCGCGCACCTGGGCCTCACGCGCCGCCAGATCCTGGCCGTGGTGGCCGCCGAAGGCGCGGCCTGGACGGGGGTGGGCGCGCTCGCCGGCGTGCTGCTGGGGCTGGCCGTGTCGGTGGTGCTGGTGCATGTGGTGAACCCGCAAAGCTTTCACTGGACCATGGACCTGCGCGTCCCGGGGTGGCGCCTGGCGGCACTGTGCGCGGCCGTGGTGGTTTCGGGCACGGTGACGGCTTGGCTGGCGGGCCGTGCCGCCGCAGGGCGCGACGCGGTGATGGCCGTCAAGGAAGACTGGTAAGTCCGCAGGGACGAGCGCAGGCACTGCGAGACAATCGCCCCATGACCGCGGCCCACCAGCAGACCCTTTCTTCGCCCGTGCCGGCCAGCGCCTGGCTGCACGATGCCATCGCGCGCATCGAAGCCGACTACCAGCGCAGCGCCGACACGCACCTGATTCCGCTGCACCTGCCCTCGTACAGGGCCCACGGCATCGACCTGTACCTCAAGGACGAATCCACCCACCCCACGGGCAGCCTGAAGCACCGGCTGGCGCGTTCGCTGTTTTTGTACGCCCTGTGCAATGGCTGGATCCGCGAGGGATCCACCGTGGTCGAGTCGTCGAGCGGCTCCACCGCCGTGAGCGAGGCCTATTTCGCACGCCTGCTAGGCCTGCCCTTCGTGGCCGTGGTGCCGCGCAGCACCTCGGCCGAGAAGATCGCGCAGATCGAATTCCACGGCGGGCGCTGCCACCTGGTGGACAGCGCAGGCCAGGTGTACGCCGAGGCCCGCGCCATTGCCGGGCAGACGGGCGGCCACTACATGGACCAGTTCACGTATGCCGAGCGCGCCACCGACTGGCGTGGCAACAACAATATCGCCGAGAGCATGTTCACGCAGATGGCGCGCGAGCCCCACCCCGTGCCGCGCTGGATCGTGGTGGGTGCGGGCACGGGTGGCACCAGCGCCACCATCGGCCGCTACCTGCGCTACATGCAGCATGCCACCGAGGTCTGCGTGGCGGACCCGGCGGGCTCAGTGTTCAGCGCCTACCACCGCACGGGCGATGCCACGCTGACCGCACCGGGCTCGCGCATCGAGGGCATCGGCCGCCCGCGCGTGGAGCCGAGCTTCATCCGCACGCTGGTGGAGCGCATGGAGGAAGTGGCCGACGTGGAGTCGGTGGCGGCCATGCAGGCCCTGTCGCAGTTGCTCGGGCGGCGCGTGGGCCCATCCACCGGCACCAACTTCGTGGCCATGCTCCGGCTGGCGCGCGGGATGCGCGAGCGCGGCGAGCAGGGCTCCATCCTCTCGCTGCTGTGCGATGCGGGCGAGCGCTATCTGCCCACCTATTTCAACGCGGAATGGGTGGCCGCGCATTTCGGCGACTGCACCGAGGCCCAGCGCCAGGTGCGGGCGCTGATGGACTGAGGTGACGCCCATGCCTTCGCGACGGCAGGCCCTGGTGCTGGCCATGGCCAGTGCCACCACTGCAGGCAGCGCGCTCTGGCCGGGCAGCGCGCACGCCCTGCCTGCACGTGCACTGGCCTTTCCACGCGACCACGGCAGCCACCCGGAGCTGCGCACCGAGTGGTGGTACATCACCGGCCATGCGCAGACAGGCAGCCGTTCATGGGGCTTCCAGGTCACCTTCTTCCGCTCGCGCGTGGATGCCGCGCAGGGCATCCAGTCGGCCTTTGCTGCCAAGCAACTGCTGTTCGCCCATGCCGCCTTGACCGACCTGCAGGGCCGCAAACTGCACCACGACCAGCGCATCGCGCGTGCAGGTTTTGGTGTGGCCCAGGCGAGCGAGGCCGACACGGCCATCCGCCTGCAGGACTGGAGCCTGGTGCGCAGCGATTCGACCTCTGGCCAGGGAGCCCGCTATGCCACGCGCATCCAGGGCGAACACTTCGGCCTGCAACTGCAGTTCGACGCCACCCAGCCCGTGCTGCTGCAGGGCCGCGAGGGCCTCTCACGCAAGGGGCCCGAGAGCACCCAGGCGAGCTACTACTACAGCCAGCCACAGCTGGCTGTGGACGGCACCATCGTGCTCGATGGCAAGCAGATGGCCATCGACCCAGGCAGCGGCCGAGCCTGGATGGACCACGAGTGGAGCGAGGCGCTGATGCACCCCGAGGCGCGGGGGTGGGACTGGATCGGCATGAACCTGCTCGACGGCAGTGCGCTCACGGCGTTTCGGCTGCGGCGTGCGGATGGGTCGGGGTTGTGGGCTGGTGGGTCGTTCCGTGCGCCAGGGCAGGCTGCTGCGCGCATCTTCGATGCCGCAGAGGTGGCTTTTACTCCGGAACGGGAGTGGAGCAGTCCGCACAGTGGGGCACGGTACCCGGTGCAGTGGCGGGTGCAGACGCCGGTGGGGGTGTTCGTGGTGCGCAGTCTGCTGGATGACCAGGAGCTCGATAGCAGTGGGTCGACGGGGGCGATCTACTGGGAGGGGCTGTCGGAGTTGGTGCGGGATGGGAAGGTGGTGGGGAAGGGGTATCTGGAAATGACGGGGTATGCGAAAGCGTTGAAGCTGTAATCGTTGCTCGTTGCTCGTTGCTCGTTGCTCGTTGCTCGTTGCTCGTTGCTCGTTGCTCGTTGCTCGCAGCATGCCTTGGTTGAGGGCGGAGGCCGGGATGTGCGCCCGGCGGCGCAGTAACTTTCTCTTGGGCCGCCAAGAGAAAGTCACCAAAGAGAAGGCGGCCCCGCTGCCCGTGTCCCCCATCGCCCTGTCGGGCGCTGGGGGCAGCCTGCGATGCTCGGTCAGAAGGGGGTGGATACCGACACGGGCCATTGCTTCGCTCGGCCCGATCTGCCTCGCTGCGCTTGGCCTGGGCAGGGCGATCGCTCCAGTTTCGCTGGCAGCGCGCAGCGCGTAACCAACACCCGGCGCAGCTGCGAGAGCAGCAGCCGGGTGGTACCCGCTCCCACCCCTTCTGGCTGCGCCGAGAAGCGCAGGAGCTGGGGTGGGTGCGTGTGCCGAAGGACACATGCACTTCGTCTTCTGGCTCGTCGATGCTGTTTGAGCGGAGTTCACCCGCAGGGGGAACGCAGCGAGTTCATCGACGCCCACCTCAGATCCGAGCATCGCAGGTTGCCCGCAGCGAAGCGGAGGGACGCAGACAGCAGGGCCGCCTTCTCTTTGGTGACTTTCTCTTGGCGGCCCAAGAGAAAGTTACTGCGCCGCCGGGCGCACATCCCGGCCTCCGCCCTCAAAACAGGCATGAGGCAAAAAAGAAGAACCTCAGTGCCGCGATCCAACCGCCCGACGGGCCGCCAGCCAGGCAATGATCTCCCCCATGATCCCGCGCCGGAACGCCAGCACGCAAATCACAAAGATCAGCCCCGTGACCATGGTGACCGACTCACCCAGCGTCTTGAACCACTCGACGCTGGTGAGAGCAGCCAGCAGGTTCCCGAACTCGCCGATCTTGTTCTCCAGCATCACCACCACCGCCGAGCCGATCAACGGACCCGAGAGCGTTCCCAGCCCGCCCACAAGCGTCATCAGGATCACCTGGCCCGATGCGGTCCAATGCACATCGGACAGCGTGGCAAAGCCCAGCACCACGGTCTTGAGCGAACCCGCCAGCCCGGCCAGGGCGGCGGACAGGACGAAGGCCAGCAGTTTGAAGCGGTGCGTGTCGTAGCCCAGCGAGATGGCGCGCGGCTCGTTCTCCTTGATGCCCTTGAGCACCTGTCCGAAGGGCGAATGGATGGTGCGCACGATGAGCAAGAAGGCCGCGACCACGATGACCAGGGCCACGTAGTACATGACCAGGTCGTTCTTGAGGTCGATGGCGCCGAACAGCTTGCCGCGCGGCACGCCCTGCAGGCCGTCTTCGCCGCCGGTGAACTTGGCCTGCAGGCAGGCGAAGAACAGCATTTGCGCCAGGGCCAGCGTGATCATGGAGAAATAGATGCCCTGGCGGCGGATGGCCAGCCAGCCGAACAGCAGGCCCAGCAGCGCGCCGCCGGCCGTGCCCAGCAGCAGGCCCACTTCGGGCGTGAGGCCCCAGACCTTGATGGCATGGCCGGCCACATAGGCCGCGCCGCCCAGGAAGGCCGCGTGCCCGAAGGACAGCAGGCCCGTGAACCCGAGCAGCAGGTTGAAGGCCGCGGCGAACAGTGCGAAGCACATGAGCTTCATCACGAAGACGGGATAGGCCCCGAGGAAGGGTGCGACCAGCAGGCCCAGCAGCAGCAGGCCATAGCCAAAGGGGGCGATGTTCTTGAGATTCATGCGTGCGGCCCCTGCTTACTTTTCCTTGCCGAACAGGCCGGCGGGGCGGATGAGGAGAACGATGACCATGATGACGAACACCACGGTGGACGATGCTTCGGGATAGAACACCTTGGTGAAGCCTTCGATGACGCCCAGGCCCAGCCCGGTGAGGATGGAGCCCATGATGGAGCCCATGCCCCCGATCACCACCACGGCAAACACCACGATGATGAGGTTCTGCCCCATGAGCGGCGTGACCTGGTAGACCGGTGCGGCGAGCACGCCTGCGAAGGCGGCCAACGCTGCACCGAAGGCATAGGTGAGGGTCACCATCACCGGCACGTTGATGCCGAAGGCCTCGACCAGGCGCGGGTTCTCGGTGCCGGCGCGCAGGTAGGCACCGAGCTTGGTCTTCTCGATCACGTACCAGGTGGCCAGGCACACCACCACCGAGGCCACCACCACCCAGGCACGGTAGTTGGGCAGGATCATGAAGCCCAGGTTGGTCGCGCCTTCGAGCAGCTCGGGCGTGTCGTAGCCCAGGCCCGACACGCCGTAGATGGAGCGAAACACCCCTTCGATCAGCAGTGTGAGGCCCAGCGTGAGCAGCAGCCCGTACAGGTGGTCGAGCTTGTAGATCCAGCGCAGCAGCAGGCGCTCGATCACCACCCCGAACACCCCCACCACCAGCGGTGCCAGCACCAGCATCCACCAGTAGTTGATGCCGAGGTAGTTCATGGCCATCCAGGTGATCAGTGCCCCCGTCATGAACAGCGCTCCATGCGCAAAGTTGATGACGTTGAGCAGGCCGAAGATCACGGCCAGCCCCAGGCTGAGGATTGCATAGAAGGATCCGTTGACCAGCCCCAGGAGGAGCTGGCTCAACAGGCCTGGCAATGAGACACCAAAGATTTCCATGGGCGAAGCAGCGGCAGGAGGTGCGAGGGGGTTTGTGGTTCGGTCAGGTCCGTGGACGCGTACTTACTACTTCCAGAGCGGGCACTTGCTCTCGGCCTTGGTGGTGAACACCGTGTCGCCAGGCAGCTTCTTCACGAGCTTGTAGTAGTCCCAGGGCTTGGTGGATTCCGAAGGCTTCTTCACTTCCATGAGGTACATGTCGTGCACGTAACGGCCGTCGGCACGCAGCTGGCCCGAGCCGAAGAAGTCGTTCATCTTCATGCCGCGCCAGGTGGCCATGACCTTGTCGGCATCGATGCTCTTGGCGGCTTCCACGGCCTTGAGGTAGTTCATGGTGGCCGAGTAGTCGGCGGCCTGGATTTCGGTGGGCATGCGCTTGGCCTTCTCGAAGAAGCGGGCCGAGAACTTGCGTGTCTCGTCATTCAGGTCCCAGTACCAGCTGGTGGTGAACTGCAGGCCTTCGGTGTTGCGCAGGCCCAGGCTGTGCACGTCGCTGATGAAGATCAGCAGGCCGGCGAGCTTCATGCTCTTGCCGATGCCGAACTCCTTGGCCGCCTTGATGGAGTTGATGGTGTCGCCACCGGCGTTGGCCAGGCCCAGGATCTGGGCCTTGGAGTTCTGTGCCTGCAGCAGGAAGGACGAGAAGTCCGAGGCATTGAGCGGGTGGCGCACGGCGCCGACCACGTTGCCGCCCTTGGCCTTGACCACGGTGGTGGTGTCGGCTTCGAGCGCATGGCCGAAGGCATAGTCGGCGGTCAGGAAGTACCAGCTCTTGCCACCGGTATCGACGATGGCCGAGCCCGTGCCCTTGGCCAGGGCCACGGTGTCATAGGCATAGTGCACGGTGTAGGGCGAGCACTGCTCATTGGTCAGCGCCGAGCTGGCGGCACCGTTGTTGATGTACACGCGCTTCTTCTCGGAGGCCACCTTGGCCGTGGCCAGGGCCGTGCCCGAGTTGGTGCCACCGAAGATCATGGTCAGGCCCTGGGTGTCGATCCACTCGCGCGCCTTGGAGGCGGCGATGTCGGCCTTGTTCTGGTGGTCGGCGCTCAGCAGCTCGATGGGCATGCCCAGCACCTTGCCGCCGAAGTCGTCGATGGCCATCTGGATGGCCAGCGCACCGTTCTTGCCCTCCACGTCGGCGTACAGGCTGGACATGTCGGTGATGAAACCGATCTTGACCTTGTCCTGCGCGTGTGCGGCCGAGGTCGCAAGACCTGCGGCGCCGAGCATCAGGGCCAGCACTTTGAGTTGGTTCTTCATGGTTTGTCTCCTGTAGGTGTGGTGGGGGTGAAGAATCGGGGGTGGGGTCTTCGCAAGGGGGCTGGAAGTCGGGTCAGACGCCCAGCAGCTCGGTGAGCACCGGCATCTTGGCGTCGAGCTCGGCGGCGCCGAACTGCTCGACGATGCGGCCATGCTCCATGACGTAGAAGCGGTCGGCCAGCGGTGCGGCAAAACGGAAGTTCTGCTCCACCATGACCACCGTGTAGCCCTTCTGGCGCAGCGTGGTGATCATGCGCGCCAGGGCCTGCACGATCACGGGCGCCAGGCCTTCGGAGATCTCGTCGAGCAGCAGCAGCTTGGCGCCGGTGCGCAGGATGCGGGCCACGGCCAGCATCTGCTGCTCGCCGCCGGACAGGCGCGTTCCCTGGCTGTTCTTGCGTTCGGCCAGGTTGGGGAACATGGCGTAGATCTCCTGCACCGACATGCCGGGCGTGCCGGTCTTGAGCGCGGGGGGCAAGAGCAGGTTCTCTTCGCACGAGAGGCTGGAGAAGATGCCGCGCTCTTCCGGGCAGTAGCCCACACCCAGGTGGGCAATGCGGTGCGTGGGCATGGCCACGGTCTCCACGCCGTTGATCCTGACCGAGCCCTTGCGTGCGCCCGTGAGGCCCATGATGGCGCGCATGGTCGTGGTGCGGCCAGCGCCATTGCGGCCCAGCAGGGTCACGACCTCGCCGGGCTGCACGACGATGTCCACGCCATGCAGTACATGGGACTCGCCGTACCAGGCTTCGAGGCCCTTGATTTCGAGTGCAGGTGCGCCAGCCATCAATGCGCTCCCTGGAGTTGGCCGTCGGTGGTGCCCATGTAGGCTTCCATCACTTGCGGGTTGTTCGATACCTCGGCGTACGGGCCTTCGGCCAGCACGGCGCCGCGCTGCAGCACCGTGATGCGGTCGGCAATGGTGGAGACCACCTTCATGTTGTGCTCCACCATCAGGATGGTGCGGCCGGCCGAGACCTTCTTGATGAGCTGGGTGACGCGGTCCACGTCCTCGTGGCCCATGCCCTGGGTGGGCTCGTCGAGCAGCATGAGTTCGGGCTCCATGGCCAGCGTGGTGGCGATCTCCAGCGCGCGCTTGCGGCCATAGGGCAGGTTCACGGTGACCTCGTCGGCCACATCGGCCAGGCCGACTTCGGTCAGGAGTTGCATGGCGCGCTCATCGAGCTGGTGCAGGCTGCGCTCGCTGCGCCAGAAGTGGAACGAGGTGCCGAGCTTGCGCTGCAGGCCCAGGCGCACGTTCTCCATCAGCGTGAGGTGCGGGAACACCGCCGAGATCTGGAACGAGCGGATGACACCGCGGCGCGCGATCTGCGCGGGCTGTTCGCGCGTGATGTCATGGCCGTTGAACCGGATGGCGCCCGATGTGGGCGTGAGGAACTTGGTCAGCAGGTTGAAACAGGTGGTCTTGCCCGCGCCATTGGGGCCGATCAGCGCATGGATGGAGCCCCGGCGCACGGCCAGGTTCACATCGCTGACGGCGGTGAAGCCCTTGAACTCTTTGGTCAGGCTGGTGGTTTCGAGGATGACGTCGCTCATGCGCCTTGGCTTGCTCCGTTGTGTGCGGGGTGGAGAAAGAAGCCGGGTGGCGGCACAGTCTCCATGCGTGCTTATCTTTTTTGGTGCAACGCATCGTATGCGGGGGGAGCGGTCAGCAGATACTGGGACTAATGCCTATGTATAAACGCCTAGGTGACAGTGCGGGGCTGCACGCGGGGTGCCGAAGGCATGCTCGTATACCCGGATACCTCCTCGGAAACCAGGCGCCACCAGCCCGCGCGGCACCGCCCAAGTGACCCGCCCCGGAAAGGTCCAAGGCTGACTTTTTACTGACTGGTAGATACGCCCTGCGCAGGTGCGAAAACCTGTAACGGCCTGCAAGAAGCCACTCGGTACGCGCCCACGCGCGGGCCGCCATCACCCTACACTGGGTGCATGGCGTCCACCCCCTCCTCCCCTGCCCGCGGCGCGCCGCGCTCCCTGACTGGCCTGCTGCCCTTTCTGCGCCCCTACAGCGGGCGCATTGCGCTGTCCCTGGTGTTTCTGGTGCTTGCGGCATTGGCCACGCTGGCCTTTCCCATCGCGCTGCGCACGCTGGTCGATGGCGGCCTGGTCAGCACCGACAAAGGCGCGCAGGCGATGGCGCTGCGCGACCATTTCGAGGCCCTGTTCGCCGTGGCCATTGCCCTGGGCGTGTTCTCGGCCGCGCGCTTTTACATGGTGAGCTGGCTGGGCGAGCGCGTGACAGCCGACCTGCGCAATGCCGTGTACAGCCATGTGCTGCAGCAAAGCCCGCAGTTCTTCGAGACCACGCAGACCGGAGAAGTGCTCTCGCGGCTGACGGCCGACACGACCCTGGTGCAGACCGTCGTGGGCTCATCGCTGTCGATGGGGCTGCGCAATGCCGTCATGGGCATCGGCGCACTGGCCATGCTGGTGTGGACCAACCCCTATGTGATGTCCTGGGTGTTGCTGGCCATCGTGCTCGTGGTCGTGCCCACGATGTGGATCGGGAGGCGTGTGCGGCGCCTGTCGCGCGACAGCCAGGACCGCGTGGCCGATTCGAGTGCCATTGCGGCCGAGGTGCTCAACGCCATTCCCGTGGTGCAGAGCTACACCGCCGAGCCGCGCGAAGCGCAGCGCTTCGCGCTGGCCACCGAGAACGCTTTCCAGGTGGCCGTGCGCCGAACCCTGTCGCGCGCGGTGCTGGTGGCCTTCATCATCATCGCCAACGCCGCCCTGCTGCTCTGGGGCCTGTACCAAGGCACGCAGGCGGTGCTGGCTGGTCAGATGACGGCCGGCCACCTGGGGCAGACCGTGGTCTATGTGATCCTGCTCGCGGGCGCCGTGGCCGTGCTCGGCGAGGTCTACGGGGACTTGCTGCGTGCAGCGGGTGCCACCGAGCGATTGATGGAACTGCTGGGCAGCCGTTCGCCCGTGGCCGAACCTGCCAGCCCGGCCGCCCTGCCCTCCACGGGCCGGGGCCTGGCGGTGCAGTTCGGCCAGGTGAACTTCCGCTACCCGTCGCGCCCGGACCAGCCGGCGCTGCAGGATTTCGACCTGCAACTGGCGGCTGGCGAAACCGTGGCCCTGGTGGGCGCGAGCGGCGCGGGCAAGACCACGGTGTTCCAATTGCTGCAGCGCTTCTATGACGTGGCGCAACCCGCTGCGGGCGGGCAGGATGGTGCCATCCGCCTGAATGGCACGGACATCCGCACCCTGCCGCTGGCCGAGCTGCGCTCGCACATCGGCGTGGTGCCGCAGGATGCGGTGATCTTCTCTTCCTCGGCGATGGAGAACATCCGCTATGGCCGTCCCGGTGCCACGGATGAAGAGGTGGTGGCCGCCGCACGCTCGGCTTTTGCGCACGACTTCCTGACGGCCCTGCCCGAAGGCTATGGCACCTTTCTGGGCGAGCGCGGCGTACGGCTGTCGGGCGGCCAGCGCCAGCGCATCGCCATCGCGCGCGCCATGCTCAAGAACCCGCCCTTGCTGCTGCTCGACGAGGCCACCAGCGCGCTGGATGCCGAGAGCGAGCGCATGGTGCAGGCCGCCCTGGACACGGCCATGCAGCGCCACACGGGCCAGCGCACCACGCTCGTGATCGCGCACCGCCTGGCCACGGTGCAGAACGCCGACCGCATCGTGGTGCTGGAGCATGGCCGCATCGTGGAGCAAGGCACGCATGCTGCCTTGATCGCCGCCAATGGGACCTATGCGCGCCTGGCGGCGCTGCAGTTCACGGCGTGATTGCGGCGCGGGGCGCGCGCATGCGCCCCGCTGCCGTTAGTGCAGGGTTTCCTTGGCAGCCACCGGCAGGGGCAGTGGCAGCACGGCGATGCCTTCGTCCAGCAGTTGCGCAGCCTCGTCGGGCGTGGCCTGGCCGCGGATGGCGCGCTCTTCGGTCTCACCATGGTGCATGCGGCGGGCTTCGTCGGCAAAGCGCACGCCCACGTCCTCGGTGTTGGCTGCGATCTTGCGCGCCAGCTCCATCCAGGCGGCCTGCAGGGCCGGAGGCAGGGCCACGGAGTCCTGGCCCGGAGAAGTCGCAGCCGCGGTCGGCTTGCCTGCGGGGGCTGCTGGCGGCTTGGCCCCCAGGTTCAGGCGCGGGGCGCTCAGGCCCTTGGAGATGCTCGAATCGCCACAGAACGGGCACTGCACCAGCCCGCGCTGGTTCTGGCTTTGGAAATCGTCTTCCGAGGCGAACCAGCCTTCAAAGACATGGCCCGCGTGGCAGTGCAGGTCGAGCACTTTCATGGTCGAAAGATCCGCAGTGGAAGAAAGGAGCAAAGCGTACCCGCTCAGCCGTGGCGGCGCAGCAGGTAGCGGTAGACAAAGCCAGGGAAGGCCAGGGTCAGGAACAGTGTGCCGGTGATGGCGTAGAACTCCCAGCCCTGGGGAGCGATCTGCCCGGCCCTGCGCTCAAGCAACAGGGCCAGCCCGCCGACCAGGAAATAGGCCAGCACCAGTTCGGCCAGGCGGAACGCCAGACCCTTCTTCGGCTGGGCCACCGGCCCCACCACCAGCCAGCGCTGGTTGGCGAAAGGCAGGTTGGCGGCGATGAAGGCCGCCACGATCACCAGCCAGATGGAGCCGGTCAGGGACATGGAAGCCGTCCTGCAGCTGCGGCGGTCAGGTCGCCAGGGCGCGCACCACGGCTTCGGCGCACAGGGCCATCAGGCCGCCGGGCAAGAGGCCGAGCACCAGCACCAGGGCGCCGTTGATGGTGAGCACCACGCGCACGTCCACGGGGGCCGAGACGCTGGTGGCCGTGAGCGGTGCATCGAAGTACATGACCTTGACGACGCGCAGGTAGTAGAAGGCGCCGATCAGCGACATGATGACCGCGAACACCGCCAGGGCGATGTAGGCTGCCTGGCCCGAGGCCACCAGGGCCTGCAGCACCGACAGCTTGGCGTAGAAGCCGACCATGGGCGGGATGCCGGCCATGGAGAACAGGCACACGGCCATCACGGCGGCGTACAGCGGGCTGCGCTGGTTCAGGCCGGCGAAGTCGGCGATCTCTTCGCTCTCGAAGCCTTCGCGGGCCAGCAGCAGGATCACGCCGAAGGCAGCCAGGGTGGTCAGCACATAGCTCACCACGTAGAACATGGAGGCGCTGTAGGCGTTCTCGACGGCGGCGGCTTCCACGTTGCCGTTGACCACGCCGGACATCAGGCCCAGCAGCACGAAGCCCATCTGCGAGATGGTCGAGTAGGCCAGCATGCGCTTGAGGTTGGTCTGGGCGATGGCCGCCAGGTTACCCACCAGCAGCGAGCCGATGGCCAGCACACCGAGCATCTGCTGCCAGTCGATGGCCAGGGGCAGCAGGCCGTCCACCAGCAGGCGGATGGTGATGGCGAACGCCGCCAGCTTGGGCGCGCCACCGATCATCAGCGTGATGGCCGTGGGAGCGCCTTGGTAGACGTCGGGGATCCACATGTGGAAAGGCACGACACCGAGCTTGAACGCCAGGCCGGCGACCACGAACACCAGGCCGAACACCAGCACCTGGTGGCGGATCTGGCCGGAGTTGACGGCCTTGAACACCTGGCCGATATCGAGCGAGCCCGTGGCGCCGTAGACCATGGACAGGCCGTACAGCAGGAAGCCGCTGGCCATGGCGCCGAGCACGAAGTACTTCATGGCGGCTTCGGTGGCGGTGGCATTGTCGCGGCGCAGGGCCACCAGGGCGTAGCTCGACAGGGTCAGCAGCTCCAGACCCAGGTAGAGCATGAGGAAGTTGTTGCCCGAGATCATGATGAACATGCCCAGGAGCGCAAACATCGACAGCGTGAAGATCTCGCCGCCGCGCATCATGTCGCGGTCGGCCGCGTAGGGGCGGCCATAGACCAGGGTGACCATCACGGCCACGGTGGCAAAGCACTTGAGCCAGTTGCCCATGGCGTCGCTGACCACCATATTGCCAAAGCCGTAGAAGGTGCTGCCGGTGCTGGCGTACATGGCCTGCAGGGCGGCCACCAGGGCCAGGGTGAGCATGGTCAGCACGTAGGTGGCCGTGCGGCGGGGGCTCTTGACGCCCAGGTCCACGAGCGCGATCACGCAGCCCATGACCAGGAGCACGATCTCGGGGTAAATCGCTAGCCAGCTGATGTTGTCAATCATCTCGAATCTCTCTGTTCAGTCTGGTCAGTTCAGCTTGGACAGCGCCACATGCTTGAGCAGTTCCGCGACCGAGGTGTCCATCACGTCCGTGAAGGGGCGTGGGTACAGGCCCATGGCCAGCACGGCGATCGCCAGCAGCGACATCACGAAGAACTCGCGGCTGTTGATGTCGGTCAGCTCTTTGACGTGGTCGTTGGCCACGGGGCCCAGGTACACGCGCTTGAACATCCACAGGGTGTAGGCAGCGCCGAAGATCAGGGCCGTGGCCGAGGCCAGGCCGATCCAGAAGTTGGCCTTGGTCGCGCCCAGGATCACCATCCACTCGCCCACGAAGCCAGCGGTGCCCGGCAGGCCGCAGTTGGCCATGGCGAACAGCAGCGCAAAGGCCGTGAAGTTGGGCATGGTGTTGACCACGCCGCCGTAGGCTGCGATTTCACGGGAGTGCACGCGGTCGTACAGCACGCCGATGGACAGGAACATCGCGCCCGAGACAAAGCCGTGGGCAATCATCTGCACCAGGCCGCCGGAGACGCCCAGGTCGTTGAAGATGAAGAAGCCCAGGGTCACGAAGCCCATGTGCGCCACGGACGAGTAGGCCACCAGTTTCTTCATGTCCTTCTGGACCATGGCCACCAGGCCCACATAGATCACGGCGATCAGCGACAGCGCGATCATCAGCCAGGCCCATTCGCGCGAAGCGTCGGGGGCGATGGGCATGGAGAAACGCAGGAAGCCGTAGGCACCGAGCTTCAGCATGATGGCTGCCAGCACGGCAGAGCCGCCGGTGGGCGCTTCCACGTGTACGTCGGGCAGCCAGGTGTGCACCGGCCACATCGGCACCTTCACCGCGAAGGCCGCGAAGAAGGCGAAGAACAGCAGGGTCTGGGCTGTGGCGCTCAGGGGCAGCTTGTGCCAGGTGGCGATGTCGAAGCTGCCGCCGGACTGGTTGTACAGGAAGATCAGCGCGATCAGCATCAGCAGCGAGCCGAGCAGCGTGTACAGGAAGAACTTGAACGCCGCGTAGATCTTGTTGGGACCGCCCCAGATACCGATGATCAGGTACATCGGGATCAGCGTGGCTTCGAAGAACACGTAGAACAGGATGCCGTCGAGCGCGCTGAACACGCCGATCATCAGGCCCGACAGGATCAGGAACGCGCCCATGTACTGGTTCACGCGCTCGGTGATGGCCTCCCACGAGGCGATCACCACGATCACGGTGATGAAGGCCGTGAGCGGCACGAACCAGAAGGAGATGCCGTCCACGCCCAGGTGGTAGTGCACGTTGAAGCGTTCGATCCACTCGAACTTCTCGACGAACTGCATGGCCGCGGTACCGAGCTTGAAGCCCTGGTAGAGCGGGATCGTGACGATGAAGCCGATGACCGACCCCAGCAGCGCCAGCCAGCGCACGGCCGGAGCATGCTCGTCGCGGCCGAGCGCGAGCAGCACCGCGCCGAAGGCGATCGGCACCCAGATGGCAAGACTCAACAGACCCATTTTGTTGTTTTCCTTATTTCTTGATGAGCTGCATGAAGACATCGCCCCAGACGAACCAGGTCATCAGAGCAAACACACCGAGGATCATCACCAGGGCATAGTGGAAGATGAAGCCGGTCTGCACCCAGCGCACCACGCCAGCGACGCCGCGCACGAGCTTCCAGGAGCCGTTGACCAGCGCGCCATCGATGATGGCCTGGTCGCCGCCCTTCCACAGGCCAGTACCCAGGGCACGCGCACCGCGCGCCAGGATGTTCTCGTTGATCCAGTCGAGGTAGTACTTGTTCTCGAACAGGGTGTAGATCGGCATGCACATGCGCTTGATGGCCGCCGGCAGGGCCGGGTTCACCATGTACATGTAGTACGACAGGGCCACGCCGGCGGCGGCCAGCCAGAACGGCGCGGTCTGCAGGCCGTGCAGGGCCATGCCCACGGGGCCGTGGAAGATCTCGGCCAGCTTGGCCATGGCGGGGTGCTTGGCCGCGTCGACGAAGATCACGTCCTTGAAGAAGTCGCCGAACAGCATGGGCTGGATGAACAGGAAGCCCACCACCACCGAAGGGATCGCCAGCAGCACCAGCGGCACCGTCACCACCCAGGGCGACTCGTGCGGATCGTGGCTGTGGTGGTCGTCATGGCCGTGGCCATGGTGGTCGTCATGGTGTGCATCGGGGTTCTGGTCGAAGCGCTCCTTGCCGTGGAAGACCAGGAAGTACATGCGGAACGAGTAGAACGCGGTGACGAACACGCCGGCGAGCACGGCGAAGTGCGCGAAGTGCGCCGCCGGCAGGTGGCTGAAGTGCACGGCCTCGATGATGCTGTCCTTGGAGTAGAAGCCCGAGAACAGGGGCGTACCGATCAGCGCCAGCGAGCCCAGCAGCGAGGTGATCCAGGTGATGGGCATGTACTTGCGCACGCCGCCCATCCAGCGGATGTCCTGGTTGTGGTGCATGCCCATGATGACCGAGCCGGCACCGAGGAACAGCAGGGCCTTGAAGAAGGCGTGGGTCATCAGGTGGAACACGGCGACCGAGTAGGCCGAGGCGCCCAGCGCAACGGTCATGTAACCGAGCTGCGACAGCGTGGAGTAGGCCACCACGCGCTTGATGTCGTTCTGGATGATGCCCAGGAAACCCATGAACAGCGCCGTGATGGAGCCGACGATCAGGATGAGGTTGAGGGCCGTGTCCGACAGCTCGAACAGCGGCGACATGCGCGACACCATGAAGATGCCGGCGGTCACCATGGTGGCCGCGTGGATCAGCGCCGAGATGGGGGTCGGGCCTTCCATCGAGTCGGGCAGCCAGACGTGCAGCGGGAACTGGGCGGACTTGCCCATGGCGCCGATGAACAGGCAGATGCAGATCACGGTGATCAGCATCCAGTCGGTGCCGGGGAACGGCAGGCCGCCGAGCTCGCCCGACTTGGCGAAGATCTCGCTGTAGTTCAGGGTGCCGGTGTAGGCGGCGATCAGGCCGATGCCCAGGATGAAGCCGAAGTCACCCACGCGGTTGACCAGGAAGGCCTTCATGTTGGCGAAGATCGCCGTGGGCTTGTTGAACCAGAAGCCGATCAGCAGGTAGGACACCAGGCCCACGGCTTCCCAGCCGAAGAACAGCTGCAGCAGGTTGTTGCTCATGACCAGCATGAGCATGGAGAAGGTGAACAGCGAGATGTAGGCAAAGAAGCGGTTGTAGCCCTCGTCCTCTTCCATGTAGCCGATGGTGTAGATGTGCACCATCAGCGACACGAAGGTCACCACCACCATCATCATGGCGGTGAGGCTGTCGATCAGGAAGCCCACTTCCATCTTCAGGCCGCCCACCACCATCCAGGTGTAGAGCGTCTCGTTGAAGCGCGCGCCATCGACCGCCACGCTCTTGAGCGTCATGGCCGACAGGATGAACGCCACCAGCACGCCCAGGATGGTCAAGGTGTGGCTCAGCCGGCGGCCGATCCAGTTGCCGCCGAAGGTCGTGCCGAAGATGCCGGCCAGCAGTGCGCCCGCCAGCGGTGCCAGCGGCACGGCCAGGAGCGTTGAAGCAGAGAGGGTTTGACTCATTCTTGAGAACCTTGGGAATTCGGGTGGCTCATCAACCCTTGAGGGTGTTGAGGTCTTCCGCGTTGATGCTGGACTTGTTGCGGAACAGCAGCACCAGAATGGCCAGGCCGATGGCCGACTCGGCCGCGGCCACCGTCAGGATGAAGAACACGAACACCTGTCCGTGCATGTCACCCAGGTAGTGCGAGAACGCCACGAAGTTCATGTTCACGGCCAGCAACATCAGCTCGATGGCCATGAGCAGCACGATCAGGTTCTTGCGGTTCAGGAAGATGCCGATCACCGCGAGCGCGAACAGCATCGCGCCCAGCGAAAGAAAATGTCCCAGGGTCAATGTCATGGCTTCTTCTCCTCGGCGGCGGGCTCGGCCGGTACTTCGGCGGCCGGCTTTTGCGTGGCGGCGACCTTGACCACTTCGAGGCGGTCGGCGGCACGCACGCGGATCTGCTCGGATGGGCTGATGGCCTTGCTGTCCTTGCGCTGGCGCAGGGTCAGGGCGATGGCGGCGATCATGGCCACCAGCAGGATCACGGCAGCGATTTCAACGGGGTACAGGTACTGGGTGTACAGCAGCTTGCCCAGTTCCTTGGTATTGGAGTACTGCACGACCTTGCCGGCCGCGTCGACCACGACCGCTGCGGCCTTGGGTTCTTCCATGCCGCGGAAGCCGCCCATCAGCACGGCAGCCATTTCCAGCGCGATCAGCGCGCCCACGAAGGCCGCGAGCGGGAAATGCTTCCAGAAGCCCTTGCGCACGGAGTCGATGTGGATGTCCAGCATCATCACCACGAACAGGAACAGCACCATCACCGCGCCCAGGTACACCAGCACCAGGGCAATGGCCAGGAACTCGGCCTTGAGCAGCAGCCACACGGCCGCGGCCTGCGAGAAAGCCAGGATGAGGTAGAGCACCGCATGCACGGGGTTGCGCGCGGTGATCACCCGGAAGGCTGCAAACAGCAGCACGACCGAGAAGAGGTAGAAGAAACCAGTCTTGGCGTCCATGAATCAGGTCTTTATAGAAAGTCTGGCGACGGGATGGATGGGATCGCGACCGCTCACTCAGCGGTACTTGGCGTCCGCAGCCTTGGCTGCGGCAATCTCACCCTCGTACTTGTCACCGACGGCCAGAAGCATGTCCTTGGTGAAATACAGGTCGCCACGCTTTTCGCCGTGGTATTCGAAGATGTGCGTCTCGACGATGGAGTCGACCGGGCAGCTCTCTTCGCAGAAGCCGCAGAAGATGCACTTGGTCAGGTCGATGTCGTAGCGCGTGGTGCGGCGCGAGCCGTCGCTGCGCACATCGGATTCGATGGTGATGGCCATGGCGGGGCACACGGCCTCGCACAGCTTGCAGGCAATGCAGCGCTCTTCGCCGTTGTCGTAACGGCGCAGCGCATGCAGGCCGCGGAAACGCGGCGACAAAGGTGTCTTCTCTTCAGGGAACTGCACGGTCACCTTGCGGCGAAACGCGTAGCGGCCCGTCAGGGCCATGCCCTTGAAGAGCTCCACGAGCAGAAAGCTCTTGAAGAAATCCTTGAACGAAAAAGGTGCGGCAGCAACAGCAGCAGTCATGTGTGTCCCCGCTTACTTCCAGATATTCCATGGCGAGAGCAACCACCCGCCGACGATGAGCAGCCACACCAGGGTGACCGGAATGAAGATCTTCCAACCCAGGCGCATGATCTGGTCATAGCGGAAGCGGGGGAAGGTGGCGCGGATCCAGATGAACATGGACACCACAAGGAAGGTCTTGATGCCCAGCCAGATCCAGCCCGGGATCCAGTTGAACAGCGCGCTGTCGATGGGCGACAGCCAGCCGCCCAGGAACATCAGCGCCGCCAGGATGGACACCAGCCACATGCTGGCGTATTCGGCCAGGAAGAAGATGGCAAAGCCCATGCCCGAGTACTCGACCATGTGGCCGGCCACGATTTCGGCTTCGCCTTCGACCACGTCGAAGGGGTGGCGGTTGGTTTCGGCCACGCCGGAGATCAGGTACACCAGGAAGATGGGCAGCAGCGGCAGCCAGTTCCAGGACAGGAAGACCAGGCCCTTGTCGGCAGCCATGCCCTTGCCCTGCGACATCACGATCTCGGTCAGGTTCATGCTGCCCGAAACCATGATCACCACCAGGAAGCAAAAGCCCATGGCGATTTCATAGCTCACCATCTGCGCCGAGGCGCGCAGCGCGCCCAGGAAGGCGTACTTGGAGTTCGATGCCCAGCCGGCGATGATCACGCCATAGACTTCGATGGAGGTAATCGCCATCACCAGCAGCAGGCCGGCGTTGACGTTGGCCAGGGCCACATCGGGGCCGAAGGGAATCGCCACCCAGGCAGCCAGCGCCGGCATGATGGCCATCAGCGGGCCCAGCACGAACAGGCCCTTGCTCGCGGCCGCGGGCTGGATGATTTCCTTGGTCATCAGCTTCAGGCCGTCGGCCAGAGGCTGCAGCAGGCCCATGGGACCCACCCGGTTGGGGCCATGGCGCACTTGCATGAAACCGAGGAGCTTGCGCTCCCACAGCGTGAGGTAGGCCACCGCGCCCATCAGGGGCGCGACGATCACGACGATCTTGAGCAGGATCCAGAGCACCGGCCAGGCCGCAGCCGTCCACCAGCCGAACGGCAGGAGGTTGAGCCCCCCGTTGTACAGCGCGTCAATCATGCGGGCACTCCTTCAGCGGCTGTGGCGGTGTTGCGGGCGTCGGCGGTCAGTTGCAGCGAGGTGGCGCGGCGCACCAGGCCATCGAGCTGGTAGATCGCGGCCACGGCAGGCTCACCCACGCTCGCAGCAGCCTGGGGCACCTGGCCCACGGCATTGGACAGCTGGTCCGCAGGCAGCATGGTCAGTTGGCCGGCAGGGGCGTTGGTGGCACGGGCCAGCACGTCCTGCGAGGTCTCGAAATCGAAGCCCGGCACGCCCAGCACGTTGGCCAGTACGCGCAGCACCTTCCAGGCGGGGCGCGTGTCGCCCAGCGGGCGCACCACGGCGTGGAAGCTCTGCAGGCGGCCTTCGGCGTTGACGAAACTGCCCGAGGTTTCGGTGAACGGGGCGATGGGCAGCAGCACGTCGCTGATGTCCATGTTGGCCTTGAACGGGCTCAGGGTCACGACCATCTGGGCCTGGCCGATGGCGGCAGCCGCCTGGGCGCCGTTGGCGGCGTCGAAGGCCGGCTCGGTGTTGAGCAGCAGCACGGCCTTGAGGCCGCCGGCCAGCATCTGGCCTGCGTTCAGGCCGTTGCCCACAGGGCGTGCACCCGCGAACTGGGCACCCACGGTGTTGGCGGCTTCGGTGAGGTAGCCCACGGTGGCGCCGGTCTGCTCCCCGATCCAGTTGGCCAGGGCCAGCAGTTGCGTGGCCTGGCCATGGTGCGCGGCGGCATTGCCCAACAGCACGGCCTTGCGCTCACCACCCAGCAGCGAGCGGGCGATGGCCAGCGCGGCTTCAGTGGCGGTGCCGGCCTGTGCCGGTGCGGCCACACCCTTTTCCTGGGCCACGGCGGCAGCGATGCTGCCCAGGGCCTGCAGCCATTGGCCTGCGCCCTGCAGCAGCGAGTGCTTCACGGGCAGGGCCCAGTCGGCCAGGGCCGAGTCGACCACGCTGACCTGGCAGCCATGGCGCGCGGCCTGGCGGATGCGCTGTGCGAACAGCGGATGGTCCTTGCGCAGGTTGGAGCCCACGACCAGCACGCGCTGCAGCGTGGACAGCGAGGCGATGGACGTGCCCAGCCAGCGGGCACCTTCGTAGGTGGCGAATTCGGCGTTGCGCAGGCGGTAGTCGATGCTGTCGCTGCCCAGGCCGCGCACCAGCGCGGAGGCCAGGTACAGCTCTTCCAGCGTGCTGTGCGGGCTCACCAGGGCGCCGATGCTGTTGGCGCCATGGTCGTTCTTGATGTTCTTGAGGCCGTTGGCCACGTACTCGAGCGCGGTCTGCCAGTCGACGGTCTTCCAGACGCCGCCCTGCTTGAGCATGGGCTGGGTTAGGCGCTCGTCGCTGTTGAGCGATTCGTACGAGAAACGGTCGCGGTCGGCGATCCAGCACTCGTTGACGGCTTCGTTCTCGAACGGAACGACGCGCATGACCTTGTGGTTCTTGACCTGGACGATCAGGTTGGCACCGGTGGAGTCGTGCGGGCTGACCGAGCGGCGGCGCGACAGTTCCCAGGTGCGGGCGCTGTAGCGGAATGGCTTGCTCGTGAGCGCGCCCACGGGGCAGATGTCGATCATGTTGCCCGACAGCTCGGAGTCCACGGTATCACCCACCACGGTGGTGATCTCGGAGTGCTCGCCGCGGTGGATCATCCCCAGCTCCATCACGCCGGCCACTTCCTGGCCGAAGCGCACGCAGCGGGTGCAGTGGATGCAGCGGCTCATCTCTTCCATGGAGATCAGCGGGCCCACGTCCTTGTGGAAGACCACGCGCTTTTCTTCCTCGTAGCGCGAGGAGGAGCCGCCGTAGCCCACGGCCAGGTCCTGCAGCTGGCACTCACCGCCCTGGTCGCAGATGGGGCAATCCAGCGGGTGGTTGATGAGCAGGAATTCCATGACCGACTGCTGGGCCTTGATGGCCTTGTCGCTCTTGGTGCGCACGATCATGCCCTGCGTCACGGGCGTGGCGCAGGCTGGCATGGGCTTGGGGGCTTTTTCCACGTCCACCAGGCACATGCGGCAGTTGGCGGCGATGGAAAGCTTCTTGTGGTAGCAGAAGTGGGGGATGTAGGTGCCGGCCTTCTCGGCTGCATGCATCACCATGCAGCCTTCGGCGACTTCTACCTTCTGCCCGTCGAGTTCGATTTCAACCATATGCGTTTCTCGCGATCAGGCGGCAGCCTGAGGGGTCTCTTTGCGGATCAGCGCTTCGAATTCCGGACGGAAGTGCTTGATCATGGCGCGCACCGGCATGGCCGCTGCGTCACCCAGCGCGCAGATGGTGCGGCCCTGGATGTTGTCCGCCACCGAATTGAGCAGGTTCAGGTCGCCATCGCGTCCCTGGCCATGCTGGATCCGGTCGATCACGCGCCACATCCAGCCCGTGCCTTCGCGGCACGGCGTGCACTGGCCGCAGGACTCGTGCGAGTAGAAATAAGACAGGCGCAGCAGGCTCTCGACCATGCTGCGGGAATCGTCCATCACGATCACGGCACCCGAGCCCAGCATGGAGCCGGCCTTGGCGATGGAGTCGTAGTCCAGCGTGCATTCCATGATGATGGAAGCGGGCAGCACCGGGGAGGACGAGCCGCCCGGGATCACGGCCTTGAGCTGGCGGCCCTTGCGCACGCCACCGGCCAGTTCGAGCAGCTTGGCAAACGGCGTGCCCATGGGCACTTCGTAGTTGCCGGGCTTTTCCACGTCGCCCGAGACCGAGAAGATCTTGGTGCCGCCGTTGTTGGGCTTGCCGCACTCCAGGTAGGCCTGGCCACCGTTGCGGATGATCCACGGCACGGCCGCGAAGGTCTCGGTGTTGTTGATGGTGGTGGGCTTGCCGTACAGGCCGAAGCTCGCTGGGAACGGCGGCTTGAAGCGCGGCTGGCCCTTCTTGCCTTCGAGCGATTCGAGCAGCGCGGTTTCTTCGCCGCAGATGTAGGCGCCGAAGCCGTGCGCGGCATGCAGCTGGAAGCTGAAGTTGCTGCCCAGGATCTTGTCGCCCAGGTAGCCGGCGGCACGCGCCTCTTCGAGCGCTTCCTCGAAGCGGTCGTAGGTCTGGAAGATTTCGCCGTGGATGTAGTTGTAGCCCACGGAGATGCCCATCGCGTAGGCCGCGATGATCATGCCTTCGATGACGATGTGCGGGTTGAACTGCAGGATGTCGCGGTCCTTGCAGGTTCCTGGCTCGCCTTCGTCGGAGTTGCACACCAGGTACTTCTGGCCGGGGAACGAGCGGGGCATGAAGCTCCACTTGAGGCCGGTGGGGAAGCCCGCACCGCCGCGGCCGCGCAGGCCCGATTCCTTGACGGTGGCGATCACCTGGTCCTGGGTCAGGCCTTCGCCTTCGCCCGTGGCCAGGATCTTGCGCAGCGCCTGGTAGCCGCCGCGCGCCTCGTAGTCCTTGATGCTCCAGTTCGTGCCATCCAGGCCCGCGTAGATCTGCGGGTTGATGTGGCGGTCGTGGAAGCAGGTCTGGACGCCGGTGGCCTGGAACTGCGAGAGGATCTGTGCGGCGGTGGTCATGCTTGTCCTTCCGCAGCGCGCAGGCCGTCCACCAACTGGTCAAGCTTGTCGTTGTCCATGAAGCTGCACATGGTGCGGTCGTTGACCAGCATCACGGGCGCATCGGCGCAGGCGCCCAGGCACTCGCACTGCTGCAGCGTGAACAGGCCATCGGCCGTGGTCTCGCCCATGGCCACGCCGAGCTTCTTCTCGAGGTGGTGCAGCGCCTTCTGGCCGTCGCGCAGTTGGCAAGGCAGGTTGGTGCAGACGTTGAGCTTGTACTTGCCCGTCGGCTGCTGGTTGTACATGTTGTAGAACGTGGTGACTTCGTGCACCGCGATCTGGGCCATGCCCAGGTAGTCGGCGATCACGGCCTCGCTCTCGGCGCTGACCCAGCCCTGCTCCTGCTGAACGATGGACAGGCAGGCCATCACGGCCGATTGCTTTTGCTCGGGCGGGTACTTGGCCACTTCGCGCGCGAAGCGCGCCAGCGTGGCCTCGGTGATCTTGGTATTGCTGCTGCTCATCGGTCGATCTCCCCGAACACGATATCCATGGTGCCGATGATGGCCACGGCGTCGGCGATCATGTGGCCGCGGGCCATCTCGTCCAGCGTGGCCAGGTGCGCGAAGCCCGGGGCACGGATCTTCAGGCGGTAGGGCTTGTTGGCGCCATCGCTCACCAGGTAGATGCCGAACTCGCCCTTGGGGTGCTCGACGGCGGCATAGGCCTCGCCTTCGGGCACGTGAAAACCTTCGGTGAAGAGCTTGAAATGGTGGATCAGCTCCTCCATGTTCGACTTCATGGATTCACGATCGGGCGCAGCCACCTTGTGGTTGTCGGTAATGACAGGACCGGGATTGGCGCGCAGCCAGTCCACGCACTGCTTGATGATGCGGTTGGACTCGCGCATCTCCTGCACACGCACGAGGTAGCGGTCATAGCAGTCGCCCGTCTTGCCCACCGGGATGTCGAAGTCCATGCGGTCGTAGACATCGTAGGGCTGGGTCTTGCGCAGGTCCCAGGCGATGCCGGAGCCGCGGATCATGGGGCCGGTCATGCCCAGGTTGAGCGCGCGCTCGGGTGGCACCACGCCGATGCCCACGGTGCGCTGCTTCCAGATGCGGTTCTCGGTGAGCAGGGTCTCGTACTCGTCCACGCAGCCCGGGAAGCGCTTGGTGAAGTCGTCGATGAAGTCCAGCAGCGAACCCTGGCGGTTCTGGTTCATGGCCTCCAGGGCCTTGGCGTTCTTGATCTTGCTGACCTTGTACTGCGGCATGCTGTCCGGCAGGTCGCGGTAGACGCCACCCGGACGGAAGTAGGCCGCATGCATGCGCGCGCCGGAGACGGCTTCGTACATGTCGAACAGGTCTTCGCGCTCGCGGAAGGTGTAGATCAGGATGGTGGAGCTGCCGCAGTCGTTGCCGTGCGAACCCAGCCACATCAGGTGGTTGAGCAGGCGCGTGATCTCGGAGAACATCACGCGGATGTACTGCGCACGCACGGGCACTTCCAGGCCCAGCAGCTTCTCGATGGCCAAGCAGTAGGCGTGCTCGTTGGACATCATGGACACGTAGTCCAGACGATCCATATAAGGCAGCGACTGGATGTAGGTCTTGTGCTCGGCCAGCTTTTCAGTGGCGCGGTGCAAGAGGCCGATGTGCGGGTCGGCGCGCTGGACGACTTCGCCGTCGAGTTCGAGCACCAGGCGCAGCACGCCGTGCGCTGCCGGGTGCTGCGGTCCGAAGTTCAGGGAGTAGTTCTTGATTTCAGCCATGGTGGTTCACGTGGGGCGCGCGGCGCCTCAGTGCAGGCCTCCGTACTTGTCTTCGCGGATGATGCGCGGCGTGATCTCGCGCGGCTCGATCGAGACGGGCTCGTAGACCACCCGGCGCTGCTCGGTGTCGTAGCGCATCTCGACATGGCCGGACAGCGGGAAGTCCTTGCGGAAGGGGTGGCCGATGAAGCCGTAGTCGGTCAGGATGCGGCGCAGGTCGTTGTGGCCGTCGAACACGATGCCGAACAGATCGAAGGCCTCGCGCTCGTACCAGTTGGCGGAGTTCCAGAGCTCGGAGACCGAGGCCACGACCGGGAAATCGTCGTCGGCGCAGAACACCTTGACGCGCAGGCGCTGGTTCAGGCTGACCGACAGCAGGTGCGAGACCACGCAGTAGCGCGCGCCTTCGTTGACCTCGTCGGCATAGGCCGAGTAGTCCACGCCGCACAGGTCGACCAGCTGCTCGAACTGGCAGCCGGGCGCATCGCGCAACTGCTGCATGGCAGCCAAGTAGTCGGCAGCGGAGACGGTGACGGTGACCTCACCGAGGGCCACCTGGATCTTGCGAACCTTGTCGCCCAGCACGGCAGCAACGGTTTCCTGGATTTTTTCAGGGCGAATGGCAACAGATGTCATCGTCAACCCTCAGACGCGCGCAATGGTGTTGGTGCGGCGGATCTTCTGCTGCAGCTGGATGATGCCGTAGATCAGCGCTTCGGCCGTGGGCGGGCAGCCTGGCACGTAGACATCCACGGGCACGATGCGGTCGCAGCCGCGCACCACGGAGTAGCTGTAGTGGTAGTAGCCGCCGCCGTTGGCGCACGAACCCATGGACAGTACCCAGCGGGGCTCGGACATCTGGTCGTACACCTTGCGCAGCGCGGGCGCCATCTTGTTGCACAGCGTGCCGGCCACGATCATCAGATCGGACTGGCGGGGGCTGGCGCGAAACACTTCGGCGCCGAAGCGGCCGATGTCGTAGCGGGCAGCCGCCGCGTGCATCATTTCGACAGCGCAGCAGGCCAGACCGAAGGTCATGGGCCAGAGCGAGCCGGTCTTGGCCCAATTCACCACGGAGTCATAGCTCGTGGTGATGAAGCCTTCCTTCATCACGCCTTCAATCATTGCATCAGTCCTTGTTGAAGCCCGCTGTCATTCCCAGTCGAGGGCGCCCTTTTTCCACTCGTAGGCAAAGCCCACGACGAGGATCGTCAGGAAGATCACCACGGCAACGAAACCGGCAGCGCCCACCTCGTGCAGCGTGACCGCCCACGGGAAAAGGAACGCGATTTCGAGGTCGAACAGGATGAAGAGAATGGCGACGAGGTAGTAGCGCACGTCGAACTTCATGCGCGCATCCTCGAAGGCTTCGAAGCCACACTCGTAGGGAGAATTCTTGGCGTCGTCCGGGCGGTTGGGACCGAGGACATATCCGATGACCAGGGGCACGACGCCAACGGCGATGCCGACCAGGATGAACAAGAGGACGGGGAGGTACTGATCGAGGTTCATCTGGAGGATGTGCTCACCGCTGTGGCCTGGCCCGACTTGACCCTGGGCAGGTCAAGCGGGGAGGCCTTTGTTTTGGTGCCGTCGGCGAGACTCGAACTCGCACAGCTTTCGCCACTACCCCCTCAAGATAGCGTGTCTACCAATTTCACCACGACGGCTGGATGTATGTGCCTGGATGGCATGAGGAACCTTGCGGTTTTGGCTTTCCAGACAATCCAGGATTCTACTCCGTAAAAACCCTGCTTCGCGGAACAGGGCCCAAATTAGTGCAGATTATTTGGTCGGGATCTGCGCCGCACCGGAAGCCGGCACCACAGGCACAGGAATCGCTGCAGGGGCTGCACCCGACGCCGCAGGCGCAGGCGAAGCCGCTGCAGGCGCTTCGAGCACGCTGCCAGAACTGGCGGGGCGCGCATTGCCGAAGTATGCCAGAGCCAGCGTGGCGGCGAAGAACACGGCGGCCAGAACCGCCGTGGTGCGCGACAGGAAGTTGGCACTGCCGCTGGCGCCGAACAGGCTGCCCGAACTGCCACTGCCAAAGGCCGCCCCCATGTCGGCGCCCTTGCCGTGCTGGATCAGGATCAAGCCGATCATTCCCAGCGCGGTCAGCATCTGCACCGCCAGAATCACATTCACGATCACATTCATTCTCTGTTCACTCCTGATTTGGATAACTTCAGGCGCGGCCCACAGAGGCCGCCCCCATGATCTGCAAGAAATCGGCCGCCTTGAGCGAGGCGCCGCCCACCAGGCCACCATCGATGTCCGGCTGCGCCAGCAGTTCGGCCGCGTTCGCGGCATTCATGCTGCCGCCATAGAGCAGGTGCACACGCTCGGCATGCCCGCTGGCCAGGGCCAGCTGTGCGCGCAGCACGGCGTGCACCGCCTGGGCCTGCGCGGGCGTGGCCGTGCGGCCCGTGCCGATGGCCCAGACCGGCTCATAGGCCACCACGATCTCGCTGATGCAGTGGCCATTGAGGTGGATCACCGCAGCCAGCTGGCGCTTGACGACTGCCTCGGTCTCGCCGGCATCGCGCTCGGCCAGGGTTTCACCCACACAGACGATGGGCGTGACGCCCAGCGCCAGCGCGCGCTGCGCCTTGATGGCGACCACGGCATCGGTCTCGCCATGGTACTGGCGGCGCTCGGAATGCCCCACCAGCACATAGCGCGCACCGAACTCCTTGAGCATGGCGGCCGACACCTCGCCGGTGTAGGCACCCTGCTCATGGGCCGATACATCTTGAGCCGCCAGTGCAATGCCCGAGCCAGCGACCAGGGCCTGCACCTGCGCCAGGTAAGGCGCCGGCACGGCCACCGCCACGTCGCATGGCGATGCAATGGCCGCCATGCCGTCGCGCAAGGCCTTGAGCAAGGCCTCGTTGGCAGCCAAGCCGCCGTTCATCTTCCAGTTGCCTGCGATGAGCTTCTTTTTCATGTTCCGTTCACCACGTCAAAACAATCTTGCCAATGTGCTGGTTGGACTCCATCAGCGCATGCGCCTGGGCCGCATCGGCCGCCACGAACGTGCTGTGGATGACCGGGCGCACGGTACCCGCCACCAGCAGGGGCCACACCCGCTCGCGCAGCGCGCGGGCGATGGCCCCCTTGAAGGCCACGGAGCGTGGACGCAGCGTGGAACCGGTGATGGTGAGCCGGCGGCGCAACACCAGGCCGGCATTGAGCTCGCTCTTGACCCCGCCCTGCACGGCGATGATGACAAGGCGGCCATCCTCGGCCAGGCACTCGACTTCGCGCGCGACATAGCCACCCGCGACCATGTCCAGCACCACATCCACCCCCTTGCCATCGGTGATGCGCTTCGCCTCGGCCACGAAGTCCTGGGACTTGTAGTTGATGGCGTGGTGCGCACCCAGGCCCAGGCAGGCCTGGCACTTGTCATCGCTGCCAGCGGTCGCGATCACGGTGGCACCCACGGCGCGCGCCAGCTGGATGGCCGTGACGCCAATGCCACTGGTGCCACCCTGGATCAGCAGGGTTTCACCGGCCTGCAGGCGGCCGCGGTCAAAGACATTGCTCCACACCGTGAAGAAGGTCTCAGGCAGCGAGGCCGCCTCGATGTCGCTGAAACCCGCCGGCACGGGCAGGCACTGCTCCACGGGCGCCACGCACCACTGGGCATAGCCGCCACCCGCCACCAGCGCACAGACGCGGTCGCCAATGGCCAGGCCCGCCTGGGCCATGGCCGCCGCATCACCCGCCTCCACCACGCCTGCCACTTCCAGACCCGGCAGGTCGGAGGTGCCAGGCGGGGGCGCGTAGTGGCCCATGCGCTGCAGCACATCGGGCCGATTGATGCCGCTGGCACCCACGCGTATCAGCAGCTCGCCGGCACCTGGAACGGGCACAGGACGCTCGCCCAGGCGCAGCACGTCCGGCGCGCCGAACGCGGAAATTTCCACCGCTTGCATAGGAGGGATTGTGGTCATCGGGGGACACCGGAGCTGCCGCCATCCTGCACACCTGCAGTGGCAGAAAAAGACGGCGGATCAGCCATTGAGCGGCCAATCACGCCATCCGCCGGCAGCATGCACTCCAGGTTATTGCTGCTGCTGTTGTTGCTGCTGTTGCTGATCCACAGGCTGGCGGTCACGGCCATGCTCGCGGTCGCGGCGGGGCTCGCGGTCACCGCGCTCTGCGGGCGCGGGACGGTCACTGAAGCCGCCTGCAGGGCGCTCGGCCAAGGCCTTCATGGACAGCTTGATGCGGCCCTTCTCGTCGGTTTCCATGACCTTGACCTTCACGATCTGGCCTTCGGTCAGGTAGTCGCCCACGCGCTCGACGCGCTCGTGCGCGATCTGGCTGATGTGCAGCAGGCCGTCCTTGCCGGGCAGCAGGTTGATCAGGGCACCGAAGTCCAGGATCTTGGTCACAGGGCCTTCGTAGACCTTGCCGATCTCGACTTCGGCCGTGATCTGCTCGATGCGGCGCTTGGCTTCGTCGGCCTTGGCAGCGTCGGTGGCGGCGATGGTGATGGTGCCGTCTTCCTCGATGTTGATCTGGCAGCCGGTCTCTTCGGTCAGCGCACGGATGACGGCGCCGCCCTTGCCGATCACGTCACGGATCTTCTCGGGGTTGATCTTCATGGTGTAGAGCTTGGGCGCGAAGTTCGAGACTTCGGCCTTGGCCTCACCCATGGCCTCCTGCATCTTGCCCAGGATGTGGATGCGGGCTTCCTTGGCCTGGGCCAGGGCGACCTGCATGATTTCCTTGGTGATGCCCTGGATCTTGATGTCCATCTGCAGGGCGGTGATGCCGGCGGTGGTACCGGCCACCTTGAAGTCCATGTCGCCCAGGTGGTCCTCATCGCCCAGGATGTCGGTCAGCACGGCAAAGCGGTTGGCGTCCTTGATCAGGCCCATGGCGATACCGGCCACATGCGCCTTCATGGGCACGCCGGCGTCCATCATCGACAGGCAGCCGCCGCAGACCGAAGCCATGGACGAGGAGCCGTTGGATTCGGTGATCTCCGAGACCACACGCACGGTGTAGGGGAACTCTTCCTTGGTCGGCAGCACGGCGACCAGCGCGCGCTTGGCCAGGCGGCCGTGGCCGATTTCGCGGCGCTTGGTGGAGCCCATGCGACCCACTTCGCCGGTGGCGAAGGGAGGCATGTTGTAGTGCATCATGAAGCGGTCTTCGTACTCGCCAGCCAGGGCGTCGATGCGCTGGGCATCGCGCTCGGTACCGAGCGTGGTCACGACCAGCGCCTGGGTTTCACCGCGCGTGAACAGGGCCGAGCCGTGGGCACGGGGCAGCACGCTGTTGCGGATCTCGATGGGGCGCACAGTGCGCGTGTCGCGGCCGTCAATGCGGGGCTCGCCGGCCAGGATCTGGCTGCGCACGATGCGCGCTTCGATGTCAAACAGCATGCCTTCGACCTTGACGGCGTCGAATTCCACACCTTCGGCCTTGAGGCCCGCCATCACGGCAGCGTAGGCTTCGCGGCAGGCTTGCGTGCGGCTTTGCTTGTTGCGGATCTGGTAGGCGGCAGACAGCTTGGCATCGGCCAGGGCGCCGACCTTGGCGATCAGGGCGTCGTCCTTGGCAGGAGGCTGCCAGTCCCACGCGGGCTTGCCAGCATCGCGCACCAGGTCATGGATGGCGTTGATGGCGATGTTGCCCTGCTGGTGGCCGAAGACCACGGCACCGAGCATGATTTCTTCGGACAGCTGCTGGGCTTCGGACTCCACCATCAGCACGGCGGCTTCGGTACCGGCCACGACCAGGTCCATCTGCGAGCTCTTGCGCGCGGTCTGACCGGGGTTGAGCACGTATTCGCCATTGATGTAGCCCACGCGGGCGGCACCGATGGGGCCGTTGAACGGGATGCCGGAGATGGCCAACGCAGCGCTGGTGGCGATCAGGGCAGCGATGTCAGCGTCCACTTCGGGGTTGAGCGACACGGTGTGGATCACCACGTGCACTTCGTTGAAGAAGCCTTCGGGGAACAGCGGGCGGATCGGGCGGTCGATCAGGCGGCTGGTCAGCGTCTCATGCTCGCTGGGCTTGGCTTCGCGCTTGAAAAAGCTGCCGGGGATCTTGCCGGCGGCATAGGTTTTCTCGATGTAGTCGACGGTCAGGGGGAAGAAGTCCTGGCCGGGCTTGGCCGACTTGGAACCCACCACGGTGGCCAGCACCACGGTGTCGTCGATGTTCACCAGCACGGCACCGGAGGCCTGGCGGGCGACTTCACCCGTTTCCATGACGACGGTCTTGTCGCCCCATTGGAAGGTCTTGGTGACTTTGTTGAAAATGCTCATGTTCAGCTCCTTTTGTTGTAGCTGGCAATGCAATGCCAGCGCGGCTTGGAGTGCAATTCAGAACACGATGCCATTCCAGCGGGCCTGACCCTGCAGCGGCGGCGGCAGGCCCGCTGGAATGACACAGCTTCGCTCTGTTTTGCGGCTCCGAAGTAAAAAACGCCTGAGCTAGCGGACTAACCCAGGCGTTTTTGCATGCGATGCAGCTTACTTGCGCAGACCCAGCTTGGCGATCAGCGCGGTGTAACGGTCGGCGTCCTTGGCCTTGAGGTAGTCCAGCAGCTTGCGACGACGGCTCACCATGCGCAGCAGGCCGCGGCGACCGTGGTGGTCCTTGGCATGCGTCTTGAAGTGGGGGGTCAGTTCGTTGATGCGGGCCGTCAGCAGGGCCACTTGCACTTCTGGGCTGCCGGTATCGTTGGCAGCACGGGCGTTGGCCTTGACGACTTCGGCCTTGATGGAGGATGCGATCATTTGGTTTTTTCCTTGGATGAGGCCTACGGCAGAGCGCCAAAGACCCCGGTTTTTACTTGCGCCACCCGCTGGAAAGGCCGATGGCGTGCGTCTTGCACCATGCAAAACCATCGGATTATAACCCGCACCCTGGAAGATGGGTCTTTTTGGCTTGCCGAAGCCCGCGGGGGCGCCCAGAATGCATCCAGAAACGCCCTCGGACGCAAGCGGCAAAATAGTCTCAATTGCAACGAAAAACACGAACAGCACGCACCGACAACCCGTAGCCATGTGGCGCCATGAAGGCGGCACCACCCCTCTGAGACACTGCTTTCGGCCGCTCGTCCCGGCTTCCATGCCACTGGTCAGCACGCCATGGTCACATCACATCCGGTCACCTAATATGAAAATCATGCAAGTACCGAGCCTTTACCGTCGATCAGCCACCCGCACACCCGGCGGAGCTGCGCATCCCAATGGCGGGTTTACGGCCATCGAGCTCATGGTCGTCGTGGCCATTGTGGCGATATTGAGCGCCCTGGTAGGGCCCAGCTTCAGACCCCTGATTGAACGCTGGCGGGTCCGCGATACGGCAGAAAGCATGACATCCACCATGTATCTGGCGCGATCGGAGGCCATCAAACGAGGTGGGAACGTCATCATCCAGAAGAAAGACAACAATGCCTCATTGACCTGCAACAACGGCGCCGGACCAACCCAATGGGGTTGCGGCTGGGAGGTGTTCTTCGACGCGAACAGCAATGGCTTGAAAGATCCCTGCAACCCGGCAATCCAGCCCAACGAATGCCCCCTGCAAGAAGTGCCCGAGCCTACCCGGGTGACAGTGAGCCTGGCAGGCAGTACGAGCAAAATCGTTGTAGACCGCTGGGGAATGGCCTCGCATTCGACGGGAGCCGGAGCAGGTGTTCCCACCAACCTGTTCTTTGCCATCACACCCGAAACCAAAACCATGACCGACATCAGTGCAGCCCGCCTGTGTGTCGGCACGGGGGGACGCATCATCCGCAAAAAAGGCAGCGAGGCATGCTGAACCTGCACCCACTTCCTGAATTCGTGAGAACCACCCGCTCCGGCCAAAGAGGATTTCCCATGCGCTCCGCCAACCTCCAACACCCTGATTCGCAGCGCGGCGTCAGCCTGATCGAGTCTCTGGTCGCCATCGCCATCATGTCCCTGGGCATCCTGGGCATCCTGGGCATCCAGATGCGCACCCTCACCGACACGTCGACCACGCTGCGCCGGGCGCAGGCGATCCGCTTGATTGAGGATTTGGGCGAACGCATGAAGACCAATCCGAATGCCCTGGCGGACTTGGGCACCTATGTCACGACATTCGCAGCAACCCCCACCGTAGGTACATGTGCCACCGGTTGTACCCATACGCAGTTGGCGACGTATGACTTGGCTGTCTGGAAAAAGGCCGTCCGCGACAACCTTCCCCTGGGCCAGGCCAGCATCTTCGTCCCCCCGGCCGAGACCGCCGTGGCAGCCGGGCAAAGGCGCCAATTGGGCGTGATGATCGCATGGCGCGAGAACGAGAGCGACCTCACTGCCGCCTACAAGGACAACATTGATGCCACCAAGGTTCGAGCAGCCGATGGCACCCTGAGCAATGGCGCAGGCTTTCAGTGCCCCGCCAACTTCACTTGCCACCTCCAGTACATCCCGGTCGCCGCCCGCTGCGCACCGTACGCGCCCGGCGGCAACACCACCATGTACTACTGCCCAGGGGTTTGACATGCTTTCGAAAAACACCCCCTCCCCAGCCGGCGCGGCAAATCGCCATCTGGGCAAGAATCAGCGTAAAGCCCTGCTGACCACCTCCGGCAAACAGCGCGGGTTCACCTTGATCGAGTTGATGGTGGGTATCACCATCGGCCTGCTGACCATTGCCGTCGCCATGGGTGCACTCACCGTCTCCCGCAACGTATCAGGCACGGTGACCGACACCAGCGGCATCCAGCAGCAGGCCGCCTACGCCATGCGCGTCATTGGCCTGCAAATGCGCCAGGCGGGCTCTGTGCGCCTGAACATGAATCCCAAAAGTCTCATTGCCCAGGATCTGTACTTCGCCCCTGTGGGCTTCGAAACCATCTCCATCGCCTCAGGCAGCGCCAAAGGATTCAATCCCTCGACGGACACGATCACCGGCACAAATACCCCTGCCACCGTCACGCTGGGCTACCGCCGCTTTACAGAGCCCGTATTCGGCAATGCCGCCGAACAAACACTGGCACGTAATTGCTTGGGCGGCCCCGACAGCGCCAATGCAGATATGCGGCTGGAAAGCATCTTTCAACTCACGGGCAGCGAATTGCAATGCAGCGGCAACGGTGCAGCAGCCCAGTCCATCGCGCAGAACGTGGCGAATTTCCAGGTGCGCTATCTGCTGCAAGACACCGTGAGCACGCTGGGAGACCCCAACATACGCGCTGTCGACGCTGCCGGGGTGGGTACCAACTGGGGCCGCGTGCAGGCAGTTGAAGTGTGTCTAGTGCTTTATGGCATCGAGTCGATCAGCATGCCCGCCGGCAGCACCTACACCGATTGCAATGGAACTGCCGTGGACATGACCACCTTGCCCAGTCCACGCAACCGCCGCATGCATTCCGTGTTTCGCAACGTCTTCCAGATGCGCAGCCAGGGGCTGACTGGCGCCGCCATATAACCCTTGACGAGAAAAATTCCCCATGCCAAGGCTCCCCCACCCCACCCACCGGCCCCTGCGCCCACAGCAGCGAGGCGTGGCACTGTTTATCGTCATCGTTTTCGTCATGCTGTCCATGCTGTTGGCACTGTGGGCCTCCCGCACCTCGCTTTTCAACGAAATGGTGGTGGGCAACGACGCCGACTACCAGCGAGCCTTCGAGGCCGCCCAGGCACTACTGCAGGATGCCGAACTCGACATCCGGCGCGAATTTCCAGACGGCACCCCCTGCACAGCCGCCACGTGCCGCGACTTTGTTGGATCTGCCGACAAAATTCCTCTGGACCCTCAAGAGGTTAACCCTCTTTTGGCCACGCTGGACACCCAAGCCACCAAATGCCGCTCAGGTTTGTGCACAAAACGCACGGGACGGCAGGATTTTTGGAATTACACGAGCGCGACAAATCCCCCCCCCCCCGATTTGAAGTCGGGAGAGGTCCGGCTGGAAGACATGACCCAACCCACCGTTGGCGCGCGCTATGGGCAGTACTCGGGGGCTGCACAGGGCAGCGTAGCCTCTCCCGCCAATCCAATTTTGCAGTGGAATGCAGCCACACCCAACAACCAGGGGGGCTGGTACTGGATCGAAATCCTGAACTATGCCGATGCGAAGCGCGGCGTGATCTACCAACCCGACGAGCCCGAATTGTTGCGCCTGAGCCTCAGGCCCAACGTGGCGTACCGCATCACGGCACTGGCCTACGGGCGCAAGCCCAACACCATGGCAGTGCTGCAACAGACTTATGTCCGGCAACTCCGCCCCAATTGAAGCGACCTCCACCATCCATCCAACACAACAGAAGCGCCTGGACAATTGACTGACAGGTCCTAGCGCAACGCCTACCACCAACCTCTCCAAGGAGCGCGCCATGCACCGCACCGCTGCCCCCCGTTTTCGCAAACACCTTATCGCTCTGGCGGCTGGCGCCGCGCTGGCGCCGCATGGCGCCTGGGCCCTTGATTTGGCACAGTCCCCGCCAGGCACGGTGGAACCTTATGTATCCCCCAACGTCATCATCTCGATCGACGATTCGGGGAGTATGGAATACCGCCTCGACAGCGAAGCGAGCACCAGTAACAACCAGACCACGCCGAATGCCGATGGCACCTGGCCTGCCAGTTCCAAGCGGATCAATGTGCTGAAGTACACGATGGTCGGCAGCGGCGGAACAGGCGGCATCTTCCGCGACACCACCCTATTGCCCGACAAGAAGATCCGACTGTCGTGGCAGGCCATGTGGAACAACGGTGGTTCGCCCGATGCCATCAACGTCAACAGCTCGACCATGAAGACCAACTCCATGCGCCGACTGAACACGAGCCACCGCAACAACTTCATCAGCTTCATTAGCAATCTGAAGGCGACCAACGGCACGCCTTCCCACACGATGTTCAAGCAGGCGGATGAGTACATGCGCCAGGGCCTGGGCACCAGCAGCGCATGGGCATCCGACCCCGGCACGACAGGAGCTCCCTACCTGGCCTGCCGTCGCTCGTACCACATCATGATGACGGACGGCCGCTGGAACGGCACGGCTTATGCCATTCCGGACACCACAAAACGCGACAACGCAACCAATCTGACGCTACCCGACAGCAATGTGTATGGAGGAAGCACCGCCACGGAACGCGCCAAGACGGCGCTCTACCGGGATACCGTTGACAACACGCTGGCCGACTGGGCCTTCTACAGCTGGGCCACGCCCATGCAGACCTCGGGCATGACCGGCGCTTTGCAGCCCGCCGCGGACTATCGCAAGGCCCCAGCAACCGAAAATTTTGGCAAGGACACGGCCAACAAAGATGCCATCCTTGAGCGCTACTGGAACCCCCGCTACAACCCGGCGACGTGGCCACACATGGTGACCTACACCATCGGCTTCAGCAACGTCTCCACCACCTGGCCAGGCGCCCCCACCATTGCAGCCCCCACGGAAATGACCCCGTTTGGGTATGACGGCAGCTTCCGCGATCTGGTGACAGGCACCAAGACCTGGCCCACCATGGACAACGAGAACAAGCGCTCGCTGGACCTGTGGCATGCAGCCCTGAACGGCCGCGGCCGCTTCTACGCCGTGACCAAGGGAGAGGACCTGGAGAAAGCCTTCCGCGAAATCTTTGGCCAGATCAACACCGCGACCGACCCCGACCTGAGCGCCAGCGCCACCAGCGGCTCCAACGTTTCACGCAGCGAGGTGGGCAAATACACAGCAGCCTACGAACCCACCAAAGCCTGGAAGGGTTTCGTGACCGCTGAACGAGTCAAGCCTGATGGCACCGCTGTCAGCGACCCGGGATGGTCAGGCAAGAACACCGCCGACAAGCTGGATGCGCTGGCCACCATCAGCACCCGCCTTATCCTGAGCTGGAGCGACAAGTGGGACGCCAGCAAGTACCGCGGCGGCGTGCCTTTCAAGTGGGCGTCGGATGAAACCAACCTCAGTACCGCGCAAAAGACCTGGCTGCAAACGAATGTCAGTGGAACCGTCGAAACCGCGACCAAAGGCCAGGAACGGCTTGAGTACATACGCGGTGAGCGCAGCAAAGAAGGATCCGAAGACACCGGATACACCACAGCCAAGCCCTATCGCGAGCGCGATAGCCGGCAGGGCGACATCATCAATTCCGATGTCTGGTACACCGGTGCGCCAGCGGGGGACTCGCTGCTCAAGGGCTATGCGAATTTCGTACGCAGCGAGAAGTCACGCCCACCCATGCTCTATGTGGGCGGCAACGACGGCATGCTGCATGGTTTTGCGGCTGTCGATGGCCAGGAAAAGCTGGCCTATGTGCCCCGGGGCGTGATTCCCAACCTGCCTCTGCTGACCGACCCGCAGTACAACACCAAGCACCGCTACTTTGTCGACGGCTCGCCCATGACCGGGGACATCGACGCCAACGGGGGCATACAGGACCCGACCGACCCCAACTATGCAGCCTTTGTTCCCGACTGGCGCACCTATCTGGTCGGAACCTTGGGCCAGGGCGGCAAAGGTTATTTCGTGCTGGATGTGACCAACCCCACGGCCACTGCTTCGCCGACTGGCGTGCCTGGCTTTACCGAAGGCAATGCGCAGCAACTTGTCAAGCTCGACCGCACACGCGGCTCCACCGAAGCCGCCCCTGTCTGCGGCTCTATGACTGGTCTTGAAAAGACGACGTGCGAGAAAGTCGTGGATGAAGACAAGGATATCGGCCACATCACATCCCGACCAGTGCGCAACGATGCCGACGCCATGCGCACCACCCAAATCACGCGCATGAACAACAACCGCTGGGCGGTGGTGCTCGGCAATGGCTACAACAGCGCCAACCAGCGCCCGGTGCTGTTGATCCAGTACCTGGATGGCCTGCGCGAACTGGTGCGCATCCCTACCACAACCCAGGCAGCGGGCACCGGCAATGCCAACGACAACGGCCTGGGCGCCCCACGCGTGGTGGACCTGGATGACGATGGTCGCGTCGACGTGGTCTACGCAGGAGACAACCGCGGCAATATGTGGAAGTTTGACCTGACCAGCGCAACCCCTGGCAACTGGAAGGTCGCCTTTGGCGGCAGCCCCCTGTTCACGGCCCAGGGCCCCGCCGCATTGGGCAACCCCTCGCGCACCAAGATCCAGCCGATCTCCACGGCGCCGACTGTGCGCGCCAATGACCGCAACAAGCAAACCGGCAGTGGCCCTACAGCGAAGACCTCGCGCGTGGGCGGCATGATGGTGGCCTTCGGCACCGGCCGCAATGTGGATGTCACCGACCCATCGAATGTGGATGTGCAATCCCTGTACTCGGTACTGGACAACACCCGCTACCGTTATGTGGGCACGGGAGCAAGCAAGCGTCTGGAAGTCCATCCTGGCGGTGGCAGCTGCCCCAATGGTGCCGACTGCGTACCTGCCCCTGCAGCCCTGGGCACTGGGATCGCGACGGCCAAGCTGGCGCAGCAAAAGTTCACCGATGTCAGCGCTGACTATGCCACGGTCGATATCGTGGATGAACTCAAGCTGGAGACCTGGGGCAACTACAACGGCTGGTACATGGACTTGCCGGCTGTGGGCGAGCGGCTGCTCAAGCCCCTGGAGTTCTACGACGCCACCAACCTGCTGACAGTCTGGTCGCAAGTGCCCGCCAAGGGCTCCAATGTGGATCCCAACATCGAAAGCTGCGATTCGACCTCTGTGGATGCAGAACGCCAGTACCGAACCTTCGTCAACATCATGGATGGCAAGCGCCCCACGTTCCAGATCGTGGATATGAATGCTGACAAGAAGTACACGGCAGCCGACCAAGGCGTCTCCAGAGCGCAGGTTGCCAAGGGCCCTCACAGCATCATCAAGAAGAACCAGTTCGAAAATATTGATGTGAGTGCCAAGGGTGGCAGCAACGGCAAAGCAGGCGAGGATATTGCGTCCCCGCCCGAGGAATCCATGCGTCCGAGCTGGCGTCAGATTCGATAATCTGGACTAAGGACTGTACGATGCACAGAATGAACACCAACATATCCATGCGACAACGGGGCTTCACCCTCATTGAACTCATGACGGTGGTGGCCACCGTTGGTATCCTTGCGGCGGTCGCGATCCCCAGCTACACCGAGTACATCCGGCGCGGGCACCGTGCCGATGCACGCGGTGGCCTGCAGCAGGCGGCTCAGTACCTGGAGCGCGCCTCAACCGCCACGGGGGTGTACCCCCTTGTACTGCCCGCCAACCTAACCTGGGCCGGTGACCCTACCAAGCGCTACACGATTTCCATCGGCAACGGCGCGGGGGGGCCCTCCACCAACGCCGCCTTCACCCTGACCGCCACACGCAGGGCAGGCACGCCGCAATCAGGCGATAAGTGCGGCAACCTGACTCTGACCAATACGGGCACGCGAGGCATGGCAGCGGGAACGTACACCCCGGCAACCCTTCTCCCGGCCGACTGCTGGAACAAGTGACCCCGCCAACATCCGACCAGCCCCGCATGCGCTAGCATGCACGCCACCATGGCGACCTCTTCGGAACAACAACACACCACGAAAGCGCTTGAGCTGGCCACTCAGGCGCTTTTTCTTTCCAACCCCAATCCGCGCGTCGGCTGCGTGATCACCAGCCCCGATGGGCAGGTGGTGCTGGGCCAGGGGTTCACCCAGCAGGCCGGCGGACCGCATGCCGAGGTCATGGCGCTGCGTGATGCGGCCGCCCGGGGCAACAACTCCTTGCAGGGCGCAACGGCCTACGTCACGCTGGAGCCCTGTTCGCACCAGGGTCGAACGGGGCCCTGCTGCGATGCGCTGATCGGGGCCGGCATCGGCAAGGTCGTGGCCTCGCTGGCCGATCCCAACCCCCTGGTCGCGGGCCAGGGCTTTGCGCGCCTGCGCGCCGCGGGGGTGGAGGTGGTCGTGGGGCCGGGGGCCACGGAATCGCGCGAGCTCAACATCGGCTTCTTCAGCCGCATGGTGCGCGGCACGCCCTGGGTGCGCATGAAGACCGCGGCCTCACTGGACGGCACCACCGCACTCGCCAACGGGCAAAGCCAGTGGATCACCTCGCCCGCGGCCCGGGCCGATGGCCATGCCTGGCGCGCCCGGGCCTGTGCCGTGCTCACGGGCATCGGCACCGTGCTCGATGACGATCCGCAGCTGGATGTGCGCGATGTCGCCACGCCGCGCCAGCCCCACCTGGTGATCGTCGACAGCCAGCTGCAAACGCCGCTCCAGGCCCGCCTCTGGTCCGTGCCGGGCCGCAGCACCTGCCTGATCTACACCGCCGTGCGCGACGAGGCCAAGAAGGCGGCGCTGGAAAGCCGTGGCGCCACGGTGATCCACTTGCCCAATGCCCAGGGCAAGGTCGACCTGGGCGCCATGCTCCAGGACCTGGGCCGGCAGCGCGCCATCAACGAGTTGCATGTGGAGGCCGGCCACAAGCTCAATGGCTCCTTCCTGCGCGAAGGTCTGGTGGACGAGTTGCTGCTCTACCAGGCCCCCCGGCTGCTCGGGCCGGGCCTGGGGATGGCCCAGACGGCACCGTTGCAATCTCTCGCGGATGGCACTGCGCTCGACTACATCTCGGTCGACCGCATCGGCCCCGACCTGCGCATCGTGGCGCGGGTGCAAGGGCGCGACCGCTTCTGAGCCAACGCACCAAAACAGCACAGCACCACCTCGGTGAGCTATGCCACATGCTGGCGCATTTTTTGCTTGAAATTGGTGCACTCATTGCGGAATGCAGTGAAACGCACCAAAACAGATCAAACAATCGCGTGGAGATGGTATGGAAGCACTCAAACAGGGCACGGACGCCTTGTTCATTCTGCTCGGGGCAATCATGGTGCTGGCCATGCATGCCGGGTTCGCCTTTCTGGAGCTGGGCACGGTCCGCAAAAAGAACCAGGTGAATGCCCTGGTCAAGATCCTCGTGGACTTCTCCGTGTCCACGGTGGTGTACTTCGCCGTGGGCTATAGCGTGGCCTATGGCACGCATTTCTTTGTGGGCGCCGACACCCTGGTGCAGCAAAGCGGCTACTCGCTGGTCAAGTTCTTCTTCCTCCTGACCTTCGCGGCGGCCATTCCGGCCATCATTTCCGGGGGCATTGCCGAGCGCGCCAAATTTTGGCCGCAGCTGATCGCCACGGCCGTCATCGTGGGCTTCGTTTACCCTTTCTTCGAGGGCATTGCCTGGAACCAGCATTTCGGTGTGCAGGCCTGGATCAAGTCGCTCACGGGCGAAGAATTCCATGACTTTGCCGGCTCGGTCGTGGTACATGCCGTGGGCGGCTGGATCGCCCTGCCCGCCGTGGTTCTGCTCGGCTCGCGCGCCAACCGCTACCGCAAGGACGGCGCCATCTCGGCCCACCCGCCATCGAACATCCCGTTCCTGGCCCTGGGAGCGTGGATCCTGGTGGTGGGCTGGTTCGGCTTCAATGTGATGAGCGCGCAGACCGTGGACAAGCTCTCGGGCCTGGTCGCCGTCAACTCGCTGATGGCCATGGTCGGCGGCACCCTGGCCGCCCTGGTGCTGGGCAAGAACGACCCCGGCTTCGTGCACAACGGCCCGCTGGCGGGCCTGGTGGCCGTCTGCGCGGGCTCCGACCTCATGCACCCGCTGGGCGCCCTGGTCACGGGCGCCATCGCCGGCACCATCTTCGTGCTGCTGTTCACGCTGACCCAGAACAAGTGGAAGATCGACGACGTGCTCGGCGTGTGGCCCCTGCACGGCCTGTGCGGCACCTGGGGCGGCCTGGCCGCCGGCATCTTCGGCAGCAAGGCCCTGGGCGGCCTGGGCGGGGTGGCTTTCTCGGCGCAGCTGATCGGCACCACCCTGGGCGTCGCCTGGGCCGCGCTGGGCGGCTTCGTCGTCTATGCGGCCCTGAAGGCCACCGTGGGCCTCAGGCTGTCACAGGAAGAGGAATTCGACGGCGCCGATCTCTCGATCCACAAGATCAGCGCCACGCCGGACCGCGAAGTCAGCTGGTAACCCCGGACCGTGGCGCCGTTCACACGGCGTTACGTTTCGGCGCCCCGTCCGACAGCGTGCGCCGGAGCGGCAGGCTATATCTTGCGCAGTGCCCAAACGCTTGACCCGCCCCATGCCTGCCTCCACTGCCACCAAAGACCTTGCTGCCGCCGTCCGCCACGGCTGGATGGCCCTGGTCACCGTGGTCGCCGTGGCGCTGTTCACCGGGTGTGCGGGCCTGCCCCAAGATGTGGCCCGGCCCGAGTCCACCGCGCTCGCCTCCCCCGCCGGCACACCGCTGGGGCAGTTGGTGGAGACCCACCGCCAGGCCGCAGGCGCCCGGGCACCCTCCGGCTTTCTGCTGCTGGGCGGCCCCCAGGCGGCCTACAGCAGCCGCCTGGCGCTGGTGGAGGCCGCGCAGAAGACGCTGGACCTGCAGTACTACGCCATCCATGCCGACGCCAGCACCGAGCGCCTGCTCAAGAGCGTGGTGTCTGCCGCCGGGCGCGGGGTGCGGGTGCGGGCGCTGCTCGACGACTTCCACAGCGCCGGGCGCGATGCGCAGGTGATGCGCCTGGCCTTCGTGCCCAACATCGAGATGCGCATGTTCAACCCGCTGACCGGTGCGCGCAGCTCCACGCTGGGCCGCATGTTCGGCGCCCTCACGGACTTCTCGCGGGCCCAGCAGCGCATGCACAACAAGCTCTTCATCGCCGACAACGCCATGGGCGTCACCGGCGGGCGCAACCTGGGCGACGCGTACTTCGGCACCTCCGATGCCGGCAATTTCGTCGATCTGGACGTGCTCGCCGCCGGCCCCATCGTGCAGGACCTGTCGCGCAGCTTCGACCACTACTGGAACAACCAGCGCGCCTACCCCGTGCAATCGCTGGTCACGCGCGAAGAGCTCGACACCCTGCGCAGCCAGTACGAGGCCGCCGATGCCTCCGAGCGGGAGCGCCGGGTGGCCTTGCCAGCCCCACAGCCCCTCGCCAGTGGGCCGGCCCTGGCCCAGGGTGTCCACGGCACGGCAGAAGCCCCGCGCAGCCGCATCTGGGACTACCAGCCCATGGACCTGGCAGCGGCATCCTTTGTCTGGGCGCCCGCCGTGGTGCTGGTCGACCAGCCCGCCAAGATCCCGGCAGAAGGCCCGACCGTCCCACCCCCTGCAGCAGCAACGGCACCTGCTACCGCCTCCAATGCCCGGCAGGCCGCACGCATCGCCCCTGGCGCAAGGGACCCCGCCGCAACAGGCAGCGCAGCAGCAGTCCCCTCCAGCGACCTGCACGATGCCGGCGACGGGGATACGGTGGTCGACGGCCTGCTGCACCTGATGGGCCAGGCCCGGCGCGAGCTGCTCATCGTCTCGCCCTACTTCGTGCCCGGCCCTGACATGAAGCAGGCCTTTGCCCAGGCGCGCGAGCGCGGCGTACGGGTGCGGGTGCTCACCAACTCGCTGGCCTCCAACGACGCGCCCATCGCCCACGCCGGTTATGCCCGGCACCGGCCCGACCTGCTGGCCATGGGGGTCGAACTCTACGAAATGCGCAGCGAACTCACCGGCCTGGGCACGGCCCTGGGCCTGCCCGGTGGCTCTTCGGGGGGCAGCAACAACCCGCCCACGGGCTCGGTGGGCGGCTCGCGCGCCATGCTGCACTCCAAGGTGCTGGTGATGGACGGCCGCCTGGTCGCCATCGGCTCCATGAACCTGGACATGCGCTCGCAAAAGCAGAACACCGAGATCGCCCTGCTGATCCGCAGCACCGACCTGGCGCGCCGCATCACCACCCGGCTGGAGCCGGCCCTGGGCGAGTTGGCCTGGCGCGTGGAACTGCAGCAGCCAGGCAGCAGGCTGCTGTGGCATGCCCCCCAAGGCAGTGGCTTGCCGGACAGCACCACCGAGCCCGACGCCAGCGCTGCACTCAGGCTGCTGCTGCAGCTGATCGGCCCGCTGGCACCGGACCACCTGCTGTAGTGGCCTGGCCCTCCTGCAGGGCCGCTACCCAGGCGCTGATGGCCCGCTGGTCGGTCATGGTGCGCACATGCTGGTAGGCGGCCTCGCCCTCGGGGAAGCGCCGGCGCATCAGGTTCAGCCACTGCTTGAGGCGGCCGGCACGCTGGCGCGGCTCCAGGTCATCGCAGACCAGTTGCCAGAAGGCCGCGATATGGGGCAGCAGATCGGACCATTGCACGGGATCCGAGCCCGGCAGCCCCGCGTCCACGGCCCGGATGGCCCGCGCAAGGCCTGGGTCGGCCACCATGCCGCGCCCCAGCATCAGGGCATCGCAGCCTGACACCTCACGGCAGCGCAGGGCATCGGCCACTGTCCAGATCTCACCGTTGGCCACCACGGGCAGTGCCACCGCCGCCCGGATGGCCGGGATCTGCTCCCAGTAGGCCGGCGGCCGGTAGCCATCGACCTTGGTGCGCGCATGCACCACCAGTTCGCAGGCACCGCCCGCCTCCATGGCCTGCGCGCATTCGCGCATCAGCCCCGTGTCATGGAAGCCCAGGCGCATCTTGGCCGACACGGGCAGGTGCGCCGGCACGGCACGCCGCACGGCCGCCACCACGGTGGCAATGCGCTCGGGCTCCTGCAGCAGGGCCGCACCGCCGCCATGGCGGTTCACCACCTTGGCCGGGCAGCCGAAGTTCAGGTCGATCCCCTCTGGCCCCAGCGCGGCCAGGCGCGCCGCGTTCTCGGCCATGCTCACGGGATCGGAGCCCAGCAGCTGGGCGCGCACCGGCACACCAGCCAGCGTGCGGCTGCCGTTGCGCAGCTCGGGGATGTAGCGCAGAAAAACCTTGTCCGGCAGCAGCGTCCCGGTGATGCGGATGAATTCGGACACGCAGCGGTCCACCCCACCCACCCGGGTGAGCACGTCGCGCAGCACAAAATCAAGAAGCCCCTCCATCGGGGCCAGCAGCAGGGTCATCGCTCGTCAGAAGTCACACACAGGCCCCTCGCAGGGGCAAGCCGGTATTGTCCCGCAAGAGGGTCATCACAGCGTCACACCCGGGTGCTGCAATGGCAGGCGCTCCGTCCCGTGCCCGCCAGCCTGCCTGCCTGCGCCTTCACCATGCTGCTCCAAAAAACCGACAAAGCCCGCCTGGAACTTTCCCCCGGCGTCCGCACGCTGAGCCTGCGTGAGCGCTCACTGCTGCTGCTGGCCGACGGCAAGTCGCTGTCGGACCTGCAGGCCATGTACAACGGCATCGGCGCGCAGATCGTGGACAACCTCATGCGCCAGGGCTACCTCACCGGCCCGGCCGTACTGCCCGATGCACCGGCTCCGGTCGCCCAGGCGCCGGCGGCCCTGCCCAGCGCCGCGCCAGCGGCTCCCCAGGCCGCCAGCCAGCCGCAAGACCCCAGCGACGCACTGCGCTCGCTGGCAGGCACCCGCATGTACCTGTTCGACATCTGCGAGCGCATGTTCGCGCGCCGCGACCCGGCCCTGGCCAAACAATTCCATGAAGCCCTGCGGGCAGCCCGCGACCGCGCCAGCATGCTGGACGTAGGGGAAGCCTTGCTGGAGGAAGTGGCCCAGATGGCCGGGCCCGAGCGCGCCCAGACCATCCGCGACCGCATGGAGCAGCTGCTGCCCCGGGACGCGGCAGACACCGTGTCCTGAGCCCCACGGGCCCTGGGGCCTTCAGCCGATGGCTGCGAGGCGCCAGAGCGAGGTGACCTCGGCCATGCGCGCGGCGTGCAAGGCATCCCCGGCCTCTGTGGCCTTGGCATGGCGCGGCTTCATGTCGTGCCGGCCCAGCACCCGCAGGCCACCCTCGGCGATCCAGGCCAGCAGTTGCTCGCGCGGACGCAACTCCAGGTGCTCGGCCAGGTCCGACAGGATCAGCCAGCCCTCGCCGCCCGGCTCCAGGTGGGCCGCCAGGCCCGCCAAAAAGCCGCGCAGCATGCGGCTGCCCTCGTCGTACACCGCGTGCTCGATGGGGGAACTCGGGCGTGCCGGCACCCACGGGGGGTTGCACACCACCAGTGGCGCGCGCCCGGGCGGAAACAGGTCGGCCTGCAGCAGCTCCACCCGGTCCAGCACGCCCAGGCGCTTGAGGTTGTCGCGTGCGCAGGCCATGGCACGTGGGTCCTGGTCGGTGGCGACCACACGCTGCACGCCTCGGCGCACCAGCACCGCGGACAGTACGCCCGTGCCCACGCCGACGTCGAACGCCAGCGTGGTCGAAGGCAGCGAGGTGTCGGCCACCAGGTCCACATACTCGCCGCGCACGGGCGAGAACACGCCATAGTGCGGGTGGATGCGGTTGTGCGCCCCTGCGCCGAGCGCGGGCACGTCCACCCCCTTCTTGCGCCATTCGAAGGCACCCACCAGGCCCAGCAGCTCGCGCAGCGTGGCCACCGAGGCCTCGCCGTCGGCAGGTCCCCAGGCCTCGGTACAGGCCTGGCGCCAGTCCGGCGCGCGGCGCAGATCGATGCCGTAATCGGCCTCCAGGGGGATCAGGATCGACGAGAGCACACGGGCCCGCTGCGCCTGTGCCTGCCGGTGCAGGTGGAACAGCTGCGCCGGCGTGGCCGCAGCGGCCTTTTCGGCCGCCCTGGCCGCAGCCTTGCGCGGCTTGCGCTCCACGCGGCGCATCAGCGCCTGCAGCAGCATGCGGGCGTTCTGGAAGTCACCTTGCCAGAGCAGGCCCGTGCCCTCGCAGGCCAGGCGGTAGGCGGTGTCGGCAGACAGGGTGTCATCGGCGGTCACCACCCGGCGCGGGGCCGGGGCGCCGCTCTCGGAGCGCCACCGGGCACTGTGGGCCTGGCCCAGGTGGTTCCACGCGATCATGGGTTGGATCAGTTGGTGATGGGGCGCTTCAAGCGCACTTCCTCGATCTTGACGCCGCCGATCACATTGGTCTTGGCGGTGGAGAGCTCCTGCTTGAAGCCTGCGAGCTCATGGAAGCGGATGGCGCGCTCATTGCGCAGCGGCACCCAGGCGGTGACATTGGTGCAACCTTCTTCCTGGAGGCCATCGCGGGCCGCATCCCACAGGGCCAGGCCGACGCCTTGGTTCCAGTGGGTGGGGGCCGCATAGATGGCCCAGATTTCGCCCGTGGTGGGGCGGGACTTCTCATCGCGCGAGCGGTCGTAGCCGACAAAACCGACGATCTTCTCGCCATCGATGGCCACCTGCACCTGGGGCTCGCAATACTCGATGGCTTCGCGCCAGTAGGCCTGGCGCTTGTCGACGGAGGACATGGACTTCAATTGCTCGTCTGGCACCAGCCCCTTGTAGGCCGCCTGGGCAGAGGCGGTGTGGATCTGGGCGATGGCTTTGGCATCGCGAAGCGTAGCGGGACGAACCTGGATACTGGACATGAAAAAACCGAACGAAAACAGGGTGTGAAAAAACGAAAGGACCGGCATTGTCGCCGCAAACGGTTTTTCACCCTGCGCCGGTAGGGTACCCGGGCCCGCAGCCCCCTGCAGTCAGGCCCCGAAAATGCGCTTCAAAAAGCCCTGTCAGGCCACGGCCAGCGGGCCTCCGAGCCCACCCTCGGCACGCTCGCGGGCCGATTGGGCCAGCGCGCGCTTGTTGCGCGGACGCGGGACCTTCACCTCGGGCGGCATGCCGTTGACCGCATTCAGGCCCACCACCAGCGTGACGCTGCGCGACCCCCCATCCCGCTCGTCGGGAGCGTAGGCCCTGTAGCTGCCGCTGCCCTGGCCGTGGCTGCGCTGCACGGTGTGGAACACAATGCGCACGCCGCTCACCCGGTGGCCGCTGAAGGGCAGCACGCGCAGGCGCGCATCGCGGTCCAGCGCCAGGCCCATGCAGCCCGGGCGGTTGATGAGGTCGGTGCGGGCACTGCGCCAGGTCAGGCCGTTGTCGATGGAGAACTGCCAGTTACCCGCCTGCGCATCCAGGTGTTCAATGATCACGCCCGCCGATGCCAGCAGGTCCGGGCAGTTGTCATGCACGATCTGTGCAATGCAATTGCCGCCCACCCCCACGCCGGCAGAGGGCTTGTGCTCGGGCGATGAAGGCATTGGGTTCGAAAGAGCGCTGGCAGCCATGTTGTGTTCCCCTGGTCGTTGGAAAAAGGTTGGTCTTTGCCAACCGCCACAGTACGCTGGTCCCGTAAGGTACCAGGGTCACTGCATGGAGGAAAGTCTAAAAACGGGCCGCCCTTGCGTCCATCGCACAAATGGACTAGTTCGCGCCAGTTCCCTCGCGCGGTGTTGTGCGCAATACTCACGGCATGCCTGCCAGCCTGTTGCTCATTGACGACCACACCTTGTTCCGTACCGGGCTGCGCCTGATCGTCCAGGACCACCCTTCCGTGGGTTCGATTGCCGAGGCCGGCTCCATTGCCGAAGCCTGCGCCCTGCCCCCAGCCCCGGTGGACCTGGTGCTGCTGGACATCCAGCTGCCAGGCATGAGCGGCCTGGATGGCCTGCGACTGTTGCGCCAAAGCTACCCAAATGCACGCATCGTGCTGGTATCTGCCAGCATTGCACCCGATGCAGTCTATGAAGCCCGCTCGCGCGGTGCCGATGGCTTCCTACCCAAGTCGGCCAGCGGCGAGGACATCCTGGAGGCGATCAGCGTCTCCCTCTCGGGCGAACCCTGTTTTCCGGCAAACAGCGGCAATGCCGCCACCCAGCGCGCGCCCTCCGCGCCCAGCCTGACGGCGCGCCAGCTCGAAGTGCTGTCGCTGCTGTGCACCGGCAAGCCCAACAAGGTCATTGCGCGCAACTTGGGGCTGAGCGAGAACACGGTGCGCGTGCATGTGGCGGCCATCTTTGCGCAGCTGGGCGTGAACAGCCGCAGCGCCGCGCTGCTGGCAGCCCAGCGCCTGGGCCTGTCCATGCCGCCGCTCCATGACCTTGTCTGAAGCCCTGCCACTGATTCCCCGCTGGCCCTGGGCGCGCAGACGCTGGGAGCACGATGAGGTCCTGCGCGAGCAGGTCACCCTGCTGCGGCAGAACTTCCCGATGACCTTGCTGGCGTCCCTGGCCACGGCCCTGGGCACGCTGTGGGTGATGGCGCGCGTGGCCGACACCCAGGTGGTGAGCATCTGGCTGGTCTCGCACGCGCTGGTGGTCATCGGGGTGTATGCCACGCTGCGCGGCATGGCACCGCAGCGCGACCCGGTGCTGCGCTCGGCACGCAAGCTCATGGCCTGCATGGCCGCCATGGGCCTGAGCTGGGGCAGCCTGGGCTTCGTGGTGCTGTACTGGGGCTCGCCCGAGAGCGTCATCTACGCCATCGGCATCGTCAGCACCGTCTCCTCCGGCGCGCTCGGCCTGGGGGCCCCGCTGTACCGGGCCTACATCACCTACCTCACCTGCGCCGTGGGGGGCATCTTCGCCGCCGTGGCCATGAGCGGCGGCCCCGCCATGTGGCCCGCCCTGTTCCTGGTACTGGTCTACTACGCGCTCACCGGCCTGCAGGCCAGCACGGGCGACACGGCCACGCGCCGCAGCATCGCCCTCAAGCTCGAGAATGAGCGCCTGGTGGCCGAACTGCGCGCCGAATCTCAGCGCGCCCTGGCCGCGCAGGAAGAGGCCGAACGCGCCGACCGCGACAAATCGCGCTTCCTCGCCGCCGCCAGCCACGACCTGCGCCAGCCGCTGCATGCCATGGGCCTGTTCCTGGAGACCCTGCAGCGCAGCCCCATGAGCCCGCACCAGATCACCGTGCTGGGCCATGCCCAGGCGGCATCCAGCGCGGCCGTGGAAATGCTCACCACGCTGCTCGACTATTCGCGGCTGGAAGCCGGCGTCGTGAAGGTGCGGCCCTCCGCCTTCGCCGTGCAGCCCCTGCTCACGGCGCTGGAGCAGGAATTCGGCGTGCAGGCCGACAACGCCGGCCTGGTCTACCGTACGCACGAGACCTCGACCGCCGCCTATGCCGACCGCTCCCTGGTGATGCTGGTCATGCACAACTTCATCTCCAACGCCCTGCGCTACACGCAACGCGGCGGCGTGCTCATCGCCTGCCGCCGCCGGGGCCGGCGCATTGCCCTGGAAGTCTGGGACACGGGTGCCGGGATTCCACGCAGCCAGTGGGACAACGTGTTCAAGGAGTTCCACCAGTTGGGCAACCCCGAGCGCGACCGCCGCAAAGGCCTGGGCCTGGGCCTGGCCATCGTGCGGCGCCTGGTGCGCGAGATGGGCACGGCGGTGGAGCTCAATTCGCGCCCCGGCAAGGGCTCGGTGTTCCGGCTCTGGCTCGACGCCTGGCAGGGGGCGCTGGAGGACGAAGCCCCGCCCTCCTTCAACCATTTCGATCTCACGGGCCTGCATGTGCTGGCCATCGACGACGACGAATCGGTGCGCCTGGGCATGCAGGCCCTGCTGCAAAGCTGGGGCTGCCTGTGCACCACGGCCGAATCCAGCGCGGATGCACTCGACCACATCGAGGACAGCACGCCCGACCTGATCATCACCGACTTCCGCCTGCGCCACGAAGAAACCGGCAAGCAGGTGCTGCAGGCCCTGCGCGCCTACCTGGGCGTGCCGGTGCCGGCCATCATCATGACCGGCGACACCTCGCCCCAGCGCCTGCGCGATGCGCAGACCACCTCGGCCCTGCTGCTGCACAAGCCGGTCTCCACCGGGCAGCTTCGCGATGCCATTGTGCAGCTGATCAGCGGCGCGGTACCCGCGCCACCCGATGCGCTGGCTACAGCCAACGGCGAAGAAGCCCCATGACCTGGTCGAAGCGCGCCCCGTAGGGCGGGTAGAACAGCGAGCCCATGGCCCAGCGCGACTGCACCAGCACCGACTTCTGGTGGCAAAAGCGCAGAAAGCCCTGCTCCCCATGGTAGGCGCCCCAGCCACTGTCGCCCACGCCGCCAAAGGGCAGGTTGTCGTGCGCGATGTGCATGAGGGTGTCGTTGACCGTGACGCCACCGCTCACGGTGCGGCGCAGCACATCGTCGCGCACCGCCTCGCTCTGGCCGAACCAGTACAGCGCCAGCGGACGCGGGCCCGCATTGATGTGGGCCACGGCATCGTCCAGGCGCTCGTACGAGATCACCGGCAGCACCGGCCCGAAGATCTCCTCCTGCATGATCTGCATGTCCGAGGTGACGCCGAACACCAGCGTGGGCAGCATCTGGCGGCTCACACCGTCACCCAGCGTGCCCACGGTGTTCACCGCGGGCTTGCCCGCCGTGGGGTCGATGGGCTGCACATCGGCGCCCTGTGTCTGCGCCTGCTGCAGCATGGTGCGCAGCCGCGCATGGTGGCGCGGCGTGATGATGGAGGCGTAGTCGGGGTTGCCCTCGATGGTGGGAAACAGGCGCGCCACGGCAGCCCGGTAGGCATTGGCGAATTCGGTCTCGCGCCCGCGCGGCACCAGCACATAGTCCGGCGCGATGCAGGTCTGCCCGGCATTGAGCAGCTTGCCATGGGCGATCTTGAGCGCCGCATCCTGCATGTCGCAATGGCCGTCGATGATGCAGGGCGACTTGCCGCCCAGCTCCAGCGTGGTGGGCGTGAGGTTCTGCGCGGCCGCCAGGGCCACCTTGCGGCCCACGGGCGTCGAGCCCGTGAACACCAGGTGGTCGAACGGCAGCGAGGCAAACAGGGCAGCCAGATTGGCATCGCCCTGCACCACGCAGAATTCGTCGGGTGCAAAGAACTGTGCCACCAGCAGCGCCAGCTGGGCCGATGTGTGCGGGGTCAGCTCGCTGGGTTTGAGCATCACACGGTTGCCCGCCGCCAGCGCCGTGATGGCCGGCGCCAGGGCCAACTGGACCGGGTAGTTCCAGGGTGACACCACGCCCACCACGCCCAGGGGCTGGCGCTGGATGTGGGCGCTGGCCGGTTGCAGGTAGATCGGCGTGCGCACCTTCTGCGGCTTCATCCAGCGTGCCAGGTGCGACAGGGTGTGCGACAGCAGGGTGCGCAGCACGAAGAAATCGGCCACCTCGGTGAGCCGCGGCGAGCGCATGCCGAAATCGGCCTGCACGGCTGCCGCCAGCACGGCGCCGTTCTCATCGAGCAGCTTGCGCATGCGCAGCAGGCGCTCACGGCGCACGAGCAGAGGCACCTCGACCTGCGTGCGGCTGGCCTGCCGCTGGGTTTCGAAAAGGGCGTGGATATCGGCTGGAGTCATGGCACGCATGATAGAGCGCCCGATTCCCGTGAAAGGTCCATGCCGGCACCTCTAGAGGGGCATGCCGAACCCTCTTGCAGGCATCCTCAGCGCAGCTCGCGCGGCTCCACGTCGGTCACCTCGACGGCCCCGGGCAGCACCCCACCGCGCCGCGATGGCGCCGCCGGCTCGGCAGCGCCATCGTGCTGGCGCGCGCTCCCCCATTGCGCCCTGGAGCGCATGGCGGCGTTGAATCCCGTGCGTGGATCGATCCGCATGACCCAGGGGCTCATGGGCCGGCCCGTGAGCCGGGCCCAGGCAGCGCGCAGGGCCCACACCAGGCCCAGCACCGCGGCCGCCGCCAGCAGGCTCAGGAACACCACCAGCCCCATGGCCAGCACCAGGGCACGCAGCACAAAGCGCACCAAACCCGAAACAAGATCGTTCAAACGACACCTTTCCTTTCAATGCAGGGCGGCCCGGGCCGCCCTTTTCTTTCTGCCTCAGGCGGGCTCGGTGGCTCCACCGAACTGGAACACCCCCGGGTCCTGCACCGGATCCACCGTCACCGGGATCACGCTCTTGGGCGGGAAGCGGCCCTCCAGCAGCAGCCTGGACAGCGGATTTTCTATCCGCTGCTGGATGGCCCTCTTGAGCGGACGGGCACCGAACACCGGATCAAAGCCCACCTTGGCCAGTTCCTCGAGCGCCGGGCCCGAGATCTGCAGCTGCAGGTCCATCTTGGCCAGGCGCGCCTCGAGCAACTGCAGCTGGATGCGCGCGATCGCCTCGATGTTCTTCGCGTCCAGCGCGTGGAACACCACCGTCTCGTCGATGCGGTTCAGGAATTCGGGTCGGAAATGGTTCTTGAGTTCCCCCCAGACCGCTTCCTTGATGTCGTCCGAATCCTGCCCCACCATGGCCTGGATCAGGTGCGAGCCGATGTTGCTGGTCATCACGATCACCGTGTTCTTGAAGTCCACGGTGCGGCCCTGTCCATCGGTCAGGCGGCCATCGTCAAGCACCTGCAGCAGCACATTGAACACGTCGGGGTGGGCTTTTTCCACCTCGTCGAGCAACAGCACGCTGTAGGGCTTGCGGCGCACGGCCTCTGTCAGGTAGCCGCCCTCTTCATAGCCCACATAGCCGGGCGGCGCGCCGATCAGGCGGGCCACGGAGTGCTTTTCCATGAACTCGCTCATGTCGATGCGGATCAGGTGGTCTTCGCTGTCGAACAAAAAGCCCGCCAGCGCCTTGCACAGCTCGGTCTTGCCCACGCCCGTGGGACCCAGGAACAGGAAGGAGCCCGTGGGGCGGTTCGGGTCCGACAGCCCCGAGCGCGAACGGCGGATGGCATTGGCCACGGCGGCAATGGCCTCGTCCTGCCCCACCACGCGCTCGTGCAGCTTGGCTTCCATCTGCAAGAGCTTGTCCTTCTCGCCCTGCATCATCTTGGCCACAGGGATGCCTGTGGCGCGGCTCACCACCTCGGCGATCTCCTCGGCGCCGACCTGGGTGCGCAAGAGGCGCGGCGCACTCGCCACACCGTCCTTGCCGTCTTCCTTGGCCTGGGCTTCCTTGAGCTGGCGCTCCAGCTCGGGCAGCTTGCCGTACTGCAACTCGGCCACCTTGTTGAAGTCGCCCTTGCGCGTGAATTCCTCGATCTGGAACTTGAGTTTGTCGATGGCCTCGCGCACATGCGCGCTGCCCTGGGCCTGGGCCTTCTCGGACTGCCAGATCTCGTCGTAGTCGGCGATCTCCTTTTGCAGGCGCTCGATCTCTTCCTCGATCAGGCCGAAGCGCTTGAGCGAGGATTCATCCTTCTCACGCCGCACAGCCTCGCGCTCGATCTGCAGCTGGATCAGCCGGCGGTCGAGCTTGTCCATCACCTCGGGCTTGGAGTCCATCTCGATCTTGATCTTGGAGGCCGCCTCGTCGATCAGATCGATGGCCTTGTCGGGCAGGAAGCGGTCGGTGATGTAGCGGTGCGAGAGCTCCGCCGCGGCCACGATGGCCGGGTCGGTGATGTCCACGCCGTGGTGCACCTCGTACTTTTCCTGCAGGCCGCGCAGGATGGCGATGGTCGCCTCCACCGTGGGCTCGCCCACGAGGATCTTCTGGAAGCGGCGCTCCAGCGCGGCGTCCTTCTCGATGTACTTGCGGTATTCGTCGAGCGTGGTGGCGCCCACACAGTGCAGCTCGCCGCGCGCCAGGGCCGGCTTGAGCATGTTGCCCGCGTCCATGGCGCCCTCGCCCTTGCCAGCGCCCACCATGGTGTGCAGCTCGTCGATGAAGACGATGGTCTGGCCCTCGTCCTTGGCCAACTCGTTGAGCACGGCCTTCAGGCGCTCCTCGAACTCGCCACGGTACTTGGCGCCGGCCAAGAGGGCCGCCATGTCCAGGCTGAGCACGCGCTTGCCCTTGAGCGACTCGGGCACCTCGCCGGCCACGATGCGCTGGGCCAGGCCTTCCACAATGGCGGTCTTGCCCACGCCGGGTTCGCCGATGAGCACGGGGTTGTTCTTGGTGCGCCGTTGCAGCACCTGGATGGCGCGGCGGATCTCGTCGTCACGGCCGATCACCGGGTCGAGCTTGCCGATGCGCGCGCGCTCGGTCAGGTCCAGGCAGTATTTGGCCAGCGCACCGCGCTGGCCCTCGGCCTCGGCGCTGTCCATCTTCTGGCCGCCGCGCACCGCCTCGATGGCCGCCTCCAGGCTCTTGCGCGTGAGGCCGTTGTCCTTGGCGATGGTCGCGGCCTCGCCCTTGCTGTCGATCAGGGCCAGCAGGAACAGTTCGCTCGCGATGAACTGGTCACCGCGTTTGATGGCCTCCTTCTCGGTGGCCTGCAGTACGCGGCCGAGCTCGGGCCCGCCCTGCACCTGCTCCTGGCCGTGCACCGTGGGCAGGCGCTTGACGGCGCCTTCCGCAGCCGCGAGCAGCCCCTGCACATTGACGCCGGCGCGCTGCAGCAGGGCACGCGGGCCGTCCTCCTGGCGCAGCATGGCCACGAGCACGTGCACGGGCTCGATGTAGGCGTTGTCGCTGCCCAGTGCCAGGCTCTGGGCGTCGCCCAGGGCTTCCTGGAACTTGGTGGTGAATTTGTCGAGACGCATGGGTGAAATGTCCTCCGAATTGCGTCACACATGGGGACTTTCGGCGTGCATTTCAAGCGCTGCCAGGCCCTGGCGGCCCGCAGCGCGGCATTTACCAACGCTTACACACTCAGCGGTTGTCGCTCGCGATACCCCAGCGGGCCAGGGCCGCGTCGTCGCTCACGCGCGCGTCCACCCAGCGGGCGCCGGCAGGGGTGACCTCCTTCTTCCAGAACGGCGCCTGGGTCTTGAGGTAGTCCATGAGGAATTCGCAGGCCTGAAAGCTCTGGCCCCGGTGCGCGCTGGTCACGGCCACCAGCACGATCTGGTCGAGCGGCGCCAGCAGGCCCACGCGGTGGATCACCCGGGCCCCAAAGAGGTCAAAGCGCGCAAACGCGGTCTCCACCATGGCTTCGATGGATTTCTCGGTCATGCCCGGGTAGTGCTCGAGTTCAAGCGAGGCCACGTCGTCGCCATCGTTGCGGTCGCGCACCGTGCCCACGAAAGCGCAGACCGCGCCCACACGCCGGTCTTCGTGGCGCAGCGCCGCCACTTCGGCGGACAGGTCGAAGTCCGCCGTCTGGATGGAAACGCTGGAGGGGCTGCGGGAGGTCATGGTGCGCGGTGCAGGCGGGGGGCGGCCAGCAGGGCACGCTCCTCCTCCAGCACCTTTTCCAGCTGGACGATGGCCGGCGAACGCGGCAGCTTGGCCACCAGGGCCTGCAAACGCGTGATGTCGGTCACGGTGGGTGCCACTTTGATCTGCGCAACGGCCGCAGGGTGGTTGCCTGATTGGACCAAGGCCAGTACCTTGGCGGGCCATTCACTTTTGGGTTTTGCCATGGGCTTGTTTCTTGACGAAGGTCGATTGTCGGTACGATTCACGGAACTGTAACCCCAGAGCCTGCCGTCCATGGCCACACAAACCATCACCACCGACAAGTACAAGCTCTACCCTTCGCCGCGCAACCGCACCAAGGACGTCTTCGCGCACGAGGTCTTCGTGCCCTACCCTTATGCGATCATCGACCTGGACATCATGGAACTGGCCGGCAAGACCACCCTGTTCGCGGCCTGCCGGCTGTCGGACATGAAGATGGGCCAGGTGGTGACCTTCGAGCTGGAAGCCGACCGCGCGAAATTCGAGCGCCTGTTCACCCCGGACTGATCCGGGCCTTGCAATGGACGCCCCGGCCCGGGGCGTCCCCGCCCCCATGGGCGGACCTGCCTTCTCATGAAAATTTCAGACATCACGCAGCGCTTCTCGTCGGTCGAGCATGACAACAACATCGACATCCTGCGCGCCATGGCCATCCTCTCGGTGGCGCTGCACCACTTCTCCGTGTACTCGGGCATCCCCGTGCCGCTGTTCGGGCCGGACGGCGGCGGCATCGGCGTACAGCTGTTCTTCCTGATCTCGGGCTACCTCATCATCCAGAGCGCCGAGCGCAACAGCCTGGGCGACTACGCCAAGGCCCGGTTCTTCCGCATCTTCCCGGTGTACTGGGTCACGCTGGTGGGCATCGTGCTGATCGAAGCGGCGCTGCAACCGGGCTTTCGGGCCCTGCTGGCAGACGGTTACCCGCACTTCCTGCTCAACCTGCTGAACCTGCAGCAGCTGTCGGTGCGCAGCAGCCTGTATTTCGACCGCGTGCACGTGGGCTGGACGCTCACGGTGGAGCTGTTCTGGTATGCCATCGTGCTGGTACTCGCCCTGGTCGCCCACCGCCTGCGCTGGCGGCATTTCTGGCTGGCGGTGCTGCTGCTGTCCACGCTGCTGTCCATCGCCTGGATCAAGACGGCCAACACCGGTGCGCTCGACTTCCTGTACGCAGCCCAGGCGCGCAACGCCGGCATCGAGTTTTCGCCCTTGCTGCAGCATGCCTTGATCAAGTCGAACATCGTGGGCTACCTGTACTTCTTCGTGCTGGGCACGGTGATCTACCGCTACGAGCCGGTGCTGCGCCGCATCTCCAGCAGCCTCCTGTGGCCGCTGGCGCTGGTGCTGATCGTGCTGTGGTCGCAATGGCAGGTGGTCCTGGGGCTTGCACCGCAGCCGCTGGCGGCCGTGGGCCTGGGCTGCGTCTTCCTGCTGTTCCTCAAGCTGCCGCCGCTGCAGGATGTGCTGTCGCGCTACATCGGCAAGATCTCGTACTCGCTGTACCTGGTGCATGCCAAGGTCATGCTGGTGGTCTACGTCCACCTGAAATGGTCTGGCGCCGGCGCACATGCCGCCGTCGTCGTCGCAACGCTGTTGCTGGCCTCGGCCCTGTACTACGCCGTGGAGCAACCCATGATCGAGTACGGCAAGCGGTTTCGCAGCGCACGGCGCGGCAACCGCCCCGCCACGGCCTGACTCTTTCCTTTGCCTCCTCGACCCATGTACGAAGACGACAACCAGATCCATGTTCCCCCCTCCTTCATGGCCGTTTACAGCGATGCGCGCCAGCGCCTGCGCGAGCCCGCCAGCGTGGTGCGCAGCCGCTACGAGCTGTGCGAAGACCTGGCCGGCCACCTGGTGGAACATGCGCAGACGCTCTACCACGTGCAAGCCCCTTCCGAGGCCGAGATCCTGCGGCGCATCCATGCCGGGCTGTGCACGGGCGAGTCCGGCGTCTCGGTGCCCGAGGCCACCTGGATCGTGACGCGCCTGGCCGAGCTGCTGGTCTGGCAATGCCCCGAGCTGCTGCCCCCTGCCGAGCCCGCGCCGCTGGCCGGCTGACGACCCCGCGGCGCTTGCCGCTATACTGCGCACCATGACCACCTGCAGCACCCTGGCCCTGAACACCGCACCCGCGGTGGCCGTGCAGCACGTGGCCAAAGCCAAAAAACCAGAGCTCGTCTGACCGGAGCTGTGGTTCCGTCCGGATGAGCGACGGAACCACCTGGCAGAGAAGCTAACTTCCTTCTTTTTCCCTCCCCGGCATTCCGCGCGCATTCCCTCCGGACGGTTCTTCCCCTGGTCGAACCCTGAAAGGATGTTTCGCATGCCCTCCCTGACAACCGCCCCCGCCCGCTGCTCCGTCTTCAGCGGGCTCTGGATCGCCCTGGTCACGCCGTTCAAGGACGGCGCGGTGGACCACCTGGCCCTCGCGGCCCTGACCGCCCGGCTGCGCGACGAAGGTGTCTCGGGCTTCGTCGCCTGCGGTTCCACCGGGGAGGCCGCGGCCCTGGACAAGGCCGAGCAGCTGCAGGTGCTGGACACCGTGCTCGAGGCCGCCCGGGGCCGGCCCGTGGTGATGGGTGTCTCGGGCTACCACCAGGGCCAGGTGCTGGACCAGGTGCGCACCCTCGCGCGCTACCCGCTGGCGGGGCTGCTGGTGTCCGCCCCGCACTACATCCGCCCCTCGCAGCAGGGCCTGCTGCACTGGTTCCGCGCCATCGCCGATGCCAGCACCGTGCCCGTGGTGCTCTACGACATTCCCTACCGCACGGGCGCCACGCTCGCCACCGAGACCCTGCTGGAACTGGCGGCACACCCCCGCATCCAGGCCATCAAGGACTGTGGGGGCAACCTTGCCAAGACGCAGGCCCTGATCGCCGATGGCCGCCTGCAGGTACTCACCGGCGAAGACGCACAGATCTTCAACACGCTGGCACTGGGCGGCGCTGGCGCCATCTCGGCCTGCGCGCACTGGCAGACGCCCCGGTTCGTGGAACTGATGGGCTTGCTGCACGCAGGCGACCTGCCCGGGGCCCGCCACATCTGGCAGGCCTTGCAGCCCTGGATCGAGGCCTGCTTTGCCGAACCCAACCCCGCCCCGCTCAAGGCCATGCTCGCGCACGCCGGCGCGATCTGCAATGAACTGCGCGCACCGATGATGGCAGCCTCACCCGCCCTGGTGCAACGCCTGCGGACCCTGTAGCCGGCGAAAGGCTCAGCCGCCCGTGACGGGCGGGAAGAACGCCACCTCGGCGCCCTCGCGCAAGGCCGCGTCTTCGGCGCTCATCACCTGGTCCAGCGCCATGCGCACGGCCCGGCCCCGGGCCAGGCTGGCCGCGTGGGCGCCGCCGCGCGCGATCAGCTCGTCGCGCAGCCCGCCCAGGGTCGCAGCAGCGGTCTCCACCGCTTCGCTGCCCTGGCCGATGGCCTCGCGGATGGAGGCGAAGTAGCGCACGGTGACTTTCATCCCAACAGCTCCGCAAACGCAATGAACTGCACCGTATCACCCGGTGCGATGGTCTGCCCGGCGGGGTTGTCGACCACGCCGTCACCCCAGGCGGCGGAGGTGAGCACGCCCGAGCTCTGGTTGGAGAACAGCTCCAGCCCGCCCGCTGCGTTGTGCCGCACGCGCAGGAACTCACGGCGCTTGTCGGCCCGGGCCCAGGTGAAATGGGCCGTGGCAGGCAGTGCGCGCGGGGCCACGGCCTGAACGCCCTGCAGGCGCAGCAGGAAGGGCCGCACCAGCAGCGCAAAGGTCAGAAAGCTCGACACCGGGTTGCCTGGCAAGCCCATGAAATGGGCCTTGCCGACCCGCCCGTAGGCAAAGGGCTTGCCCGGCTTCATGGCGATCTGCCAGAGGTCCAGCGTTCCCAGCGATTCCACGGCAGGCTTGATGTGGTCCTCTTCGCCGACGGACACGCCTCCACTGGTCAGGATCAGATCGTGGGCTTCGCTGGCACGCTGCAGTGCCTCGATGGTCGCATCGCGCCGGTCGGGGACGATGCCCAGGTCGGTCACCTCGCAGCCCAGGCGCAGCAGCATGGCCCGCAGGAAGAAGCGGTTGCTGTTGTAGATGGCCCCCGGGCGCATCTGCTCGGGCGGCACGTCCCCCGGCATGACCAGTTCATCGCCGGTGGAAAACAGCGCCACACGCGGGCGGCGCGCCACCTGCAGCTGGTGCAGGCCGATGCTCGCGGCCAGGCCCAGTTCCGCAGGCGCCAGGCGGGTGCCGACGGACAGCACCACGGCGCCCCGGGTGATGTCCTCGCCAGCCCGGCGTATCCACTGGCCGGCATTGGGCACCAGGTTGATGCGCACGCTGCCATCGTCCAGGGCTTCGCAGTCTTCCTGCATCAGCACCGCGTCGGCGCCCTCGGGAACCGGCGCCCCCGTGAAGATGCGCGCAGCCGTGCCAGGCTGCAGGGGCGCGCCCGCGCTGCCCGCGGCAATGCGCTGTGACACAGGCAGCACCACGCCCGCGGCCACCACGTCGGCCCTGCGCACGGCATAGCCATCCATGGAGCTGTTGTCGTTGGGAGGCACCTGCAGGGACGAGACGGCGTCCCGGGCCAACACCCGGCCATCGGCCTCGAAGGTGGTGACGGTTTCGGTGCCGGCCAGCGGGGTCGCGCGGTCGAGCAGTTCGCCCAGGGCCTCGGCCAGGGCTTTGAGGGGCTTGAAGGCGGCTTGGGGCTTCATTGGTGCAGATCCCAGTCGTATTCGAAACGCTCGGCGTAGTGCAGCAACCAGTCCACGACCTGGGCCGGGTTGTTCAGGTCGAGCAGGGGCAGGCCCGTGGGCACGGGCAGCTGCTCCGGCGCATCGGTGGCGACGGCCGCCACGAAATCGTCCTCGGCGTAGCGCACCGGCCTCGGGGCCTGGCCGGCCTCGGGGGCGCGCCAGACCTCGACCTTGAGCAGGTCGCTGTCCTTGAAGCCCTCCACCAGCACCCAGTCGACACCCTGGTACAGCTCGGCCAGCAGGTGGTGCACGGTGAGCTCGGCCGGCCGTTCGAACTCACGCACCAGCGCCAGGCGCCGGTCGGATGCCGCCACGACCTCGAAGGCACCGGCCTCGCGGTGGCGCCAGGTGTCCTTGCCCACATGGTCGATGTCAAAGCTGTGGTGCGCGTGCTTGACCACCGAGACCCGCAGGCCGCGCAGCCGCATCTCGGGGATGAGCTGCTCGACCAGCGTGGTCTTGCCGCTGCCGGAGAACCCTGCAAAACCTACCACCTTCATCCCATGCTCCTGCACTAGGCCATGCCACCCATGGTCCACCAAGCTCCGTCACGGAGCGACAGGGACGCCCAGGGCGCCCCGATACAAGCGGCGCGGACTGCCCTGGCGGGCAGGCGGCGCCTCACTGGCAGTGGCGCTCGATATAGGCCTGCACCTGGCGCACATCGGCAGGCATCACCTGCACGCGCTTGGGCAGGTCTTCGATGCCGGCAAACTTCGCCGGGCGCTCCGGCGGCTGGCCCAGGGCTTCGACGATGGTCTCGGCAAACTTGATGGGCAGGGCCGTCTCCAGCACGATCATGGGCACGGCGGGGTCGCTGTGGTGCTCCAGGGCCACCTTCACGCCGTCGGCGGTGTGGGTGTCGATGGTCACGCCGTGGCGCTGGAAGTTGTCCTTGATGGTGGCCAGGCGGTCGGCATGCGTGCTCTTGCCGCTCTCAAAGCCATAGCGCACTGCGGCGTCGGCAAACTTCGGATCACGGCTCAGGTCGAACTGGCCCTCCTTGGCCAGTGCGTCGCCGAACAAGGCCTTGGTGCGCGCGCCGTCGCGCCCCAGCAGGTCGAACACGAAGCGCTCGAAGTTGCTGGCCTTGCTGATGTCCATCGAGGGGCTCGACGTCTCGTGCGTATCGGCGCTGCCGCGCACGCGGTACACGCCGGTGCGGAAGAACTCGTCGAGCACATCGTTCTCGTTGGTGGCGACCACCAGCTTGGCGATGGGCAGGCCCATCATGCGCGCCACATGGCCGGCGCAGATGTTGCCGAAGTTGCCGCTGGGCACGGTGAAGCTGACCTTCTGGTCGTTGGTCTCGGTGGCCTGCACGTAGCCGGCAAAGTAGTAGACCACCTGGGCCAGCAGGCGCGCCCAGTTGATGGAGTTGACGGTGCCGATCTTGTACTTGCGCTTGAACGCGAGGTCGTTGCTCACGGCCTTGACGATGTCCTGGCAGTCGTCGAACACGCCTTCGATGGCGAGGTTGTGGATGTTCTCGTCCTGCAGGCTGAACATCTGCGCCTGCTGGAAGGCGCTCATGCGCCCGTGCGGGCTGGTCATGAAGACGCGCACGCCCTTCTTGCCGCGCATGGCGTATTCGGCCGCACTGCCGGTGTCGCCGCTGGTGGCGCCCAGGATGTTGAGCTCTTCGCCGCGGCGGCCCAGTTCGTACTCGAACAGGTTGCCCAAGAGCTGCATGGCCATGTCCTTGAAGGCCAGCGTGGGGCCGTTGGACAGGGCTTCGAGCCACAGGCTGTTTTCGAGGTGGCGCAGGGGCACGATCTCGCCGGTGCCGAAGACCTCGGCGGTGTACGTCTTCTCGCACAGGGCCTTGAGGTCGGCCGCAGGGATGTCGTCGATGTACAGCGACAGGATCTGGAAGGCCAGTTCGGCGTAGCCCTGCTCATGGTAGGCCTTGCGCAGGCGCGTGAGCATGGCATCGTCGACCTCTGGGTAGTGCTCGGGCAGGTAGAGGCCGCCATCGGGGGCCAGGCCTTCGAGCAGGATGTCGCAGAACTGCTTGCGGTCTGCATGGCCGCGGGTGCTGAGGTATTTCATGGGAAAGTCCCGTCTGTGTTCAAAAGCTGATGCCGTACACACGGATGTCGATAAAGAGGCGCGACGCGATCAGCAGAAAGAAGCCGCCGACCAGGATGAGCCAGTGCAGTACCCGGTCGGCCCGGTTGTCGGTGCGGTCGAGCAGCACGAAGTACAGCCAGGCCGCCAGAAAGCTGCCTGCGGCGTTGAGCACCGCATCCCACCGCGGCATGGACTGCACAAGCGCCAGCCCGACCAGCACCGCGAACCAGAAAGCCAGGTGCCAACGCGGCAACTCCACCAGTGACAGCCGCAGCAGTGCCGCGAGCGTGAGCGCAGCAACCAGGGTGGGCATGGCAGTGGCAGGGCTGCATCGCAGGCGCGCTATCAGTTGAGCTCTTCCTTGCGGATGCGCGTGATCGGGGCAAGCACGGTGGGCAGGGCCTGCATCTGGGCGATCACGGCGTCCATGGTGCCTTCGCGCGTGTCGTGCGTGAGGATGATGAGGTCGGTCTGGGTGGAGCCTTCGCCGCCCACTTCATCGGCCTCACGCTGCAGCACAGCGTCGATGCTGACGCCGGCTTCGGCCAGCAGGCCGGTGACCTTGGCCAGCACGCCGGCCTGGTCGGCCACGCGCAGGCGCAGGTAGTAGCTGGTGACCACTTCGCTCATGGGCAGCAGCGGCAGCGTGCCCATGGCGTCGGCGAGCGTGTTCGCCTGGAAAGCCAGGTGCGGCACGCGGTGCTCGGGGTCGGCCGTGTGCAGGCGGGCAATGTCCACCAGGTCGGCGATCACGGCGCTGGCCGTGGGTTCGCTGCCCGCGCCCTTGCCGTAGTACAGCGTGGAGCCCACGGCATCGCCCTGCACCACCACGGCGTTCATGGCACCCTCGACGTTGGCGATGAGGCGCTTGGCGGGCACCAGGCTCGGGTGCACGCGCAGCTCGACGCCCTTGTCCGCGCGCTTGGTGATGCCCAAGAGCTTGATGCGGTAGCCCAGTTGCTCGGCGTACTTGATGTCGGCCGCGCCCAGCTTGGTGATGCCTTCGACGTAGGCCTTGTCGAACTGCACCGGGATGCCGAAGGCGATGGCGCTCATCAGTGTGACCTTGTGGGCAGCGTCCACGCCTTCGATGTCGAAGGTGGGGTCGGCCTCGGCATAGCCCAGGCGCTGGGCCTCCTTGAGCACCACGTCGAAATCCAGGCCCTTGTCGCGCATCTCGGACAGGATGAAGTTGGTGGTGCCGTTGATGATGCCGGCAATCCACTGGATGCGGTTGGCCGTGAGGCCTTCGCGCAGCGCCTTGATGATGGGAATGCCACCGGCGACGGCGGCCTCGAAGGCCACCATCACGCCCTTGGCCGATGCGGCCGCGAAGATCTCGGTGCCGTGCACGGCCAGCAGCGCCTTGTTGGCGGTGACCACATGCTTGCCGGCCGCAATCGCTTCGAGCACCAGGGCGCGCGCGATGCCGTAGCCGCCGATGAGCTCGATCACGATGTCGATATCAGGGTTGGCGATGATGGCGCGGGCGTCGTTGACGACCTGGATGCCCTCACCCACGACCGCGCGGGCGCGTGCCACATCGAGATCGGCCACCATGGTGATCTCGATGCCGCGGCCCGCGCGGCGGCGGATTTCTTCCTGGTTGCGCTGCAGCACGTTGAACACGCCGCTGCCGACGGTGCCGATGCCCAGCAGGCCTACTTGGATGGGTTTCATGGTCATAAAAATCAGGGTTTCTTGGAAGCGGGGTTGGTGGGCAGGACCACCTTGGCGGTATAGGAGGGCAGTTGCCAGGCGCCACCGGCAAAGCCGCGGCACATGCTGTCGCCGGATTCGCCGGTCAGCACGAAGCCTTTGCCGTCGAAGTGCCATTCCTGCATGGACCAGCAGTCACCGATGCCGCGTCCCTTCATGGAGGAGCGGATCGAACCATCGGCCGCATCGAATTCGCCTTCGGCGTCGAGTGGCTGCGGCTGGTAGGGCGGGCGGTCGTTGGCCAGCCAGTTGAGTCCACCGAAATTGTAGGCGCCCATGGCGCAGGGGATGGACAGCAGCACCTTGCGCTCGGTCAGGCGGTGCACCTGCACGTCGGCAGGCTTGGGCGGATCGCCATTGCAGCGCTCATCCACCTCCTTGAGGTTGATGGCCGCCAGCAGCGGCTTGGCGAGGGCGGCGTCGCCCTTGCGCTCTGGCAGGGGCAGCACGGCGTTGACCACCGGCGCCGGCACGGCGGCCGGCACTGAGGACTCGGGCTTGGCACCGCGCCGCACCAGGGCTCCGGGCGTGCCGATGCGGCCCTGCGCCTCGTCCATCTTGAGCAGCACGGCGCTGGCACCCGCCAGCGACAGCACCCACTGCTCCTTGCCCGCCGTGACGGTGGCCTCGTCGTTCTTCTGCAGCTCCTGCAGCAGTGCAGCCACCTGGCCGGCAGGCACACGGGGCATCTCGCCCTTGAGGCCGGTCAGGGCCAGCTTGCCCACCTTGAGGTTGAGCGCCGCCGGGGTGGCGTTGTCGCTGGACACCTGCAGGTCCACCAGCACCGGCGTGCCCGGCCCGGCCTCGCGTGCCAGGCGGATGGAGACGGGGCCGGAGTCGCCGGCCTCCGCCTGGTAGCCCACGGCCCGGCAGGCCCGGGTGTTGTCGCACTGCAGGCCCCAGTCCTTGTGCCGAAAGCCCACGGGGTCCTTGTCGGCGGCCTGCACCGGCAGCGCCAGCACAGCCAGGCAGACGGGCAGTGCCAGGGATCGGGCGGCATGGCGGTGGCGCATGGGCAGGTCTCCTGTCTGTCTGTCGGTCAGCGGGCCCGGCCGCCTCAGGCGACGGCGGTCTGCTGGCGCTTGCGGTACTGCTCAAGGAAGCGCGCCACGCGGCCGATGGCATCGCGCAGGTCGTCCTCATGGGGCAGGAACACGATGCGGAAATGGTCGGGTGCGGCCCAGTTGAAGCCCGTGCCCTGCACCAGCATGACCTTGGTCTCCTGCAGCAGCTCCAGGAAGAACTGCTGGTCGTCCTGGATCGGGTAGATGGCCGGGTCCAGGCGCGGGAACATGTACAGCGCGGCGCGCGGCTTCACGCAGGTGACGCCCGGGATGGCGGTGATCAGCTCATAGGCCAGGTCGCGCTGCTTGCGCAGGCGGCCGCCCTCGCACACCAGTTCGTTGATGCTCTGGTAGCCGCCCAGCGCCGTCTGCACGGCCCACTGGCCGGGCACGTTGGCGCACAAGCGCATGTTGGAGAGCATGTTCAGGCCCTCGATGTAGTCCTTCGCGGGCTTCTTGTCGCCCGAGACCACCAGCCAGCCCGCGCGGTAACCGCAGGAGCGGTAGCTCTTGGACAGGGAGTTGAAGGTGAGGGTGAGCACGTCCTCGCTGAGCGAACCGATGGCGGTGTGCGTGGCGCCGTCGTACAGCACCTTGTCGTAGACCTCGTCGGCAAAGATCACGAGACCATGCTCGCGCGCGATGGCGACGATGCCCTTGAGCAATTCGTCCGAGTACAGCGCACCCGTGGGGTTGTTGGGGTTGATGACCACGATGCCCTTGGTGCGCGGCGTGATCTTGGCGCGGATGTCGGCCAGGTCGGGCATCCAGCCATTGGCCTCTTCGCACAGGTAGTGCACGGGCGTGCCGCCCGAGAGGCTGGCCGCAGCCGTCCACAGCGGGTAGTCGGGCGAGGGCAGCAACAGCTCATCGCCATCGTCCAGCAGGGCGTTGGTGGCCATCACGATGAGTTCGCTGGCGCCGTTGCCCAGGTAGATGTCATCGAGGGCCACGCCCTTGATGCCCTGCTTCTGGGTCTCGTGCATCACGGCCTTGCGGGCCGCGAAGATGCCCTTGCTGTCCGAATAGCCGGCCGAGTTGGGCAGGTTGCGGATCATGTCCTGCTGGATCTCTTCGGGCGCATCGAAACCGAACACCGCCAGGTTGCCGATGTTGAGCTTGATGATCTTGTGGCCGTCCTCTTCCATCTTCTTGGCCGCGTCCATGATCGGGCCCCGGATGTCGTAGCAGACGTTGGCAAGCTTGGCGGATTTCTGGACGGTTTTCATGCGCTGGAAGATGCGGTGGACAAAAAGTGCGGCTCGCACCAGGGTCAGCCAACGGGGCCAGCCAATGGGCGAAACCTATAATTTGACCACAGATCACCAGCGAGGCGGGCCCCCGGGCCCGCGCCGCGCACCCGACGCACACCATGAAATTCCAGCCGGACAAAGCCAACGTACAAACCGTCACGGGCTATGGCCCGGGCTGGATCGGGGTGGATGGCGAGAAGATCACACACAGCGTGATCGTGGGCTCGGACGGTTTGCGCCGGGCCTGGCCCTGCGCGCGCTATGAGGACCTCACGGCCGAGCACTTTGCCGAACTGGCACAGCTGGAGACCGAGCTGGTCATCTTCGGCAGCGGCCAGCGCAACCGTTTTCCGCCCCCGGCCTGGCTGCAGCCGCTGATGGCGCGCCGCCTGGGCCTGGAAACCATGGACACGGCGGCTGCCTGCCGCACCTACAACATCCTGGCTGGCGAGGGGCGCAATGTGGTTGCGGCACTGCTGCTGGAGGCGGCGTCCTGACCCTCGCCCCAGGGCGGTGGAGGTACCGAACAGGTTCCGGCCTGTGTACTTTGGTTACAGAATGCGATTCGCGAAAGAGTCCGTTTCAGGGTAAAATCTCCGGTTGCGGTCAGGGGCCCTCCAAAAGCAAAAACACCCCCACTCCCCTGGCTTATCAACGACTACATCCTGAGAGATTGAAGTGATATGGCGATCGTTGTCAACAAACCCCTCCCTGAATTTGAAGCCAACGCAACCGGTGGAATCAAGGTCTCCAACACCTCCCACCTCGGCCAGATTCTGGTGCTGTACTTCTATCCCAAGGACAACACCCCGGGCTGCACGACGGAGGCCATGCAGTTCCGCGACAAGTACAAGGACTTCGTGAAGGCCGGTGCTGCCGTGTTCGGCGTGTCGCGCGACAACATGAAGTCGCACGACGACTTCAAGGAAAAGCTGGAACTGCCGTTCGAGCTGATCGCCGACACCGAAGAGAAGATGTGCCACATGTTCGGCGTGGTCAAGAACAAGATCATGTACGGCAAGAAGGTCAAGGGCATCGAGCGCAGCACCTTCCTGATCGGTCCCGACGGCCTGCTGGTGCAGGAATGGCGCGGCCTGAAGGTCCCCGGCCACGTGGACGAAGTGCTCAAGGCCGTCAAAAGCATCAAGGCCCTGAAGAAAGCCGCCTGAAGCCGCCCGGCGGGCATCCACGCAACAGGCGCATCCACCCACTTCGGAAGCGCCACCGGGAATGGGCATAATGGGGTCGATGCTTCCGGATTTTGCAACGCCAGCCTTCCCCGACAAAGCCGCCTTGGCCTCCAGGCGGCTTTTTGCTTTCTGATCCCTACCAGACCGAGGCCCGTACACCATGCCCCTTCCTCCCGCCCCCAGCCGCCGCGCCGCCCTGCTCTCCCCCGATGCCTATGACGTGGTGGCCAAACCCGGCCGCGCCACAGCGCAGCCTGCGGCCACAGAGGCCCCGGAACTCTCTGCACCCCGTACGCCCGCCCGCAAGACGACCGCCGGCCGCACCACCCTGCAGGCCGTGCCTGCCCCGGTGGCGAGCGTGACCCCCCTCCCCGCAGGGGAGCCCGCCGCCGCGCCCAGCCGTGCCAAGGCGCCGGCCACCCCCGCCAGCCCGCGCAGCACCGCCAAGAAGACAGCCAGCCGCGCCGCCACGGCCGCGCCGGCCGCCGCCCCCGCCAGCCGTACCACCAAGCGCGCGCGCCCCAGCGGTCCGACCAAGCTGTTCGTGCTGGACACCAATGTGCTGCTGCACGACCCGACCAGCCTGTTCCGCTTCGAAGAGCACGACATCTTCCTGCCGATGATCGTGCTGGAGGAGCTCGACGGCCACAAGAAGGGCATGACCGAGGTGGCCCGCAACGGCCGCCAGACCAGCCGCACGCTCGACGCCCTGGCCGGGGTGCAGGGTGCCGACATCGCCCACGGCCTCAAGCTCGACTCCACCGGCCAGCGCGCAGCCGGCGGCCACCTGTTCTTCCAGACCGCGCCGCTGGATTACAGCCTGCCCACCAGCCTGCCGCAGGGCAAGGCGGACAACCAGATCCTGGGCGTGGTGGAGGCCCTGCGCAAGCTGCATGCGCCACGCGAGGTGGTGCTGGTGTCCAAGGACATCAACATGCGCGTCAAGGCACGCGCCCTGGGCCTGGCCGCCGAGGACTACCAGAACGACAAGACCCTGGAAGACGGCGACCTGCTGTACTCGGGTGTGCTCGCCCTGCCGCCCGACTTCTGGGTCAAGAGCGGCAAGAACGTGGAGAGCTGGCAAAGCGGAGTGCACACTTACTACCGCATTGGCGGCCCCATCGTGCCGCAGCTGATGATCAATCAGTTCGTGTACTTCGAGGCGCCCGGCGAGCCCAGCCTGTTCGCGCGCGTGAGCGAGATCCGCGAGAAGACGGCCGTGCTGCAGACCCTCAAGGACTATGGCTCGGCCAAGCATGCGGTCTGGGGCGTGACCACGCGCAACCGCGAGCAGAACTACGCCATGAACCTGCTCATGGACCCCGAGATCGACTTCGTGACCCTGACCGGCACGGCCGGCACCGGCAAGACCCTGCTGGCCCTGGCCGCGGGCCTGACCCAGGTGCTGGACGATCGCCGCTACACCGAGATCATCATGACCCGCGCCACCGTGAGCGTGGGCGAGGACATCGGCTTCCTGCCCGGCACGGAAGAAGAGAAGATGGGCCCCTGGATGGGCGCCCTCGACGACAACCTCGAATTCCTGGCCAAGGGCGATGGTGGCAATGCCGGCGAGTGGGGCCGTGCCGCCACCAACGAGCTGATCCGCAGCCGCATCAAGATCAAGAGCATGAACTTCATGCGCGGGCGCACCTTCCTGAACAAGTACGTGATCATCGACGAGGCGCAGAACCTGACGCCCAAGCAGATGAAGACGCTGATCACGCGCGCCGGCCCGGGCACCAAGATCATCTGCATGGGCAACCTGGCGCAGATCGACACCCCCTACCTGACCGAAGGCTCCTCGGGCCTGACCTATGCGGTGGACCGCTTCAAGGGCTGGCCACACAGCGGCCATATCACGCTGGCGCGGGGCGAGCGCTCACGTCTGGCGGACTTTGCCAGCGAGGTACTCTGATCGCGTAGAAAACTCAAAAGCCCCTGCCAACGATGGCAGGGGCTTTTTTCATTGGTGACCCGCCCTTTGAAATCGGCGCGGCCCCGCCAGCGCTCCCGTGCAAGGGCCGCCCCGCCGCACCGGGAGCGTCCCCCTGGGGGGATGGCGCGCAGCGCCTCAGGGGGGGTTAATAATCATCCCCACCGCCCATGGCCAGGTTTTCGAAGCGGGTCTGGTTCTTCTGGAAGAACAGCTTCACGGTGCCCGTGGGACCGTTACGTTGCTTGCCGATGATGACCTCGGCCACGTTGGGCTCCTTGCTGTCCTTGTTGTAGTAGTCATCGCGGTAGATGAACATGATGATGTCCGCGTCCTGCTCGATGGCGCCCGATTCGCGCAGGTCGGACATCATGGGGCGCTTGTCGGTGCGCTGCTCCACCGAGCGGTTGAGCTGAGACAGCGCGATCACCGGGCATTGCAGCTCCTTGGCCAGCATCTTCAGGCCCCGGGAGATCTCGCCGAGTTCGGTGGCGCGGTTGTCGGCGCTGCCGGCACCCGAGCCACTCATGAGCTGCAGGTAGTCGACCACGATGAGGCCGAGCTTGCCGCACTGGCGCGCCAGGCGCCGCGCATTGGCGCGCAGCTCGCCCGGCGACAGGCCCGGGGTTTCGTCGATGTGCAGCGAGACGGTGCGCAGCCGCTCGATGGCCTCGGTCAGGCGCGGCCACTCGTCGTCGGTGAGCTTGCCGGTGCGCAGGTTGCCCTGGTTGACGCGGCCGATGGAGCCCACGATACGCACCGCGAGCTGGGCGGCGCCCATTTCCATGGAGAAGATGGCGACCGGCAGGCCCTCGTTGAGCGCCACGTGTTCGGCGATGTTCACCGCGAACGAGGTCTTGCCCATGGAGGGGCGGGCCGCCAGCACGATCATGTCGCCCGCCTGCAGCCCCGAGGTCATGCGATCGAGGTCGGCAAAGCCCGTGGGCACACCCGTCACGTCGGCCGGGTTGTCGGCCATCTCCTGCACCTTGTCGAGCAGGTCGATCACCAGGTTGTCGAGCGACTGAAAACCCTGCTTGTTGCGCGAACCCTCTTCGCCGATGGCGAAGATCTTGGCCTCGGCTTCGTCCAGGATGCGCTCCACCGTCTTGCCCTGCGGGTTGAAGGCATTGGTGGAGATCTCGTCGCTGGCCGTGACCAGCTTGCGCAGGATGGCGCGCTCGCGCACGATCTCGGCGTAGCGGCGGATGTTGGTGGCGCTCGGAACGTACTGCGCCAGGTTGTTCAGGTAGGCCAGCCCGCCCACCTCCTGGCCCTTGCCCTGGTTCTGCAGCTGCTCGAACACCGTGATCACGTCGGCCGGCTTGCTGGCGTTGATCAGGGCACCGATGGCCGCAAAGATCGCCTGGTGCTCGTAGCGGTAGAAATCCCCCTCCTTGAGCAGGTCGCCCACACGGTCCCAGGCGTTGTTGTCCAGCAGCAGGCCGCCAAGCACGCTGGATTCGGCCTCGATGGAGTGCGGCGGCGTGCGCAGCTTGGCGATCTCCTGGTCGTCACTGGAGGATGGCAGCGCTCCCTGGTCTTCGAGCGGGGGAAAGACAGCGGACATGGATTTCTCCGGACGGCCGGGACAAGCCTTTGGGCAACCTGTGGAATACCGGTGGGCAATCCTGTACAGATGGATGGTCGGATCAAAAACACGAAAGCCGCCCGAAGGCGGCTTCCAGCGAATCGCGCAGACAGAGTCTACGCGATGGCGATCAGGCGGTTTCGCCGTAGACCGAGACGTTGACGTCCACCACCACGTCGGTGTGCAGGGCCACGCTCACGACGCTGTCGCTCACGACCTTGATCGGGCCGTTGGGCAGGCGCACTTGCGACTTGGCAACCTTGTAGCCTTGCTTGTTCAGCTCTTCGGCGATGTCGTGGTTGGTGACGGAACCGAACAGGCGGCCATCCACGCCAGCCTTTTGCGTCAGCTTGACCGTGGTGCCGGCCAGCTTTTCGCCTTCAGCCTGGGCTTGTGCCAGCTTGGCGGCAGCAGCCTTTTCCAGTTCGGCGCGCTTGGCTTCGAACTCGGCCTTGGCGGCTTCGGTGGCGCGGCGGGCGCGGCCCGAAGGGATCAGGAAGTTGCGAGCGTAACCGTCCTTGACCTTGACGATTTCACCCAGGTTGCCGAGGTTCACAACCTTGTCGAGCAGAATGATTTGCATGGGTTGTGCTCCTTAGATCTTGTGCTGGTCGCTGTAAGGCACCAGGGCCAGGAAGCGGGCGCGCTTGATGGCGGTGTTCAGCTGGCGCTGGAAGATGGCGCGCGTGCCGGTCAGGCGCGCGGGGATGATCTTGCCGTTTTCGGCGATGAAATCGCGCAGCGTGTCGACATCCTTGTAGTCGATTTCTTCAACACCGGTCACCGTGAAGCGGCAGAAGCGCTTGCGCTTGAACAGCAGGGACTGGGTGTTGCGCTTTGGGCGCTTGTCTTTGTTGAACTTCTTGAACGTGGCCATTGCGGACCTCTTGAAAATTAATTTTGTTGAATATCCTGGATGTGGAGCACGGCGTTGCGGCCATTGCGCGGCGTGGCGAGAAAGCCGTTGAAAGTCCATCGACTCCCAATCTGCTGCCTTGCCAGCCGCTCGGCCATCGCACCGAATGCAACGGCCTTCATGGCTGCCTTGACGTCCCGGGGTTCCCCTGCCTCGTTTTGCCTGGACTCGTGTTCGAGCCGCAGGGTGATGGCAGGCAGACCGGCGGGGGTGTAGCGCAGGGCTTCAGCCTCGGCGATACAGGCCGTCAAGACGACGCGGTTCTCCACTCCCGAAAGGGCGGTGGGCGATCAGCGCTCGCCGGCAGCGGCGTATTCCGCCTGGCTGGCCTTGCGGGCTTCTTCGCGCTCGACGGTCTTCATCATCGAGGAAGGACCGGTCTCGGCCTTCTTCTTCTGAACCGTCAGGTGGCGCAGCACGGCGTCGTTGAACTTGAAGGCGTGCTCCAGCTCAGCCATCACAGCCTGGTCGGCTTCGATGTTCACGCACAGGTAGTGGGCCTTGGCCAGCTTGTTGATCAGGTACGCCAGTTGACGGCGGCCCCAGTCTTCCACGCGGTGCACCTTGCCACCGCCAGCGGTGATCATGCCCTTGTAGCGCTCCAGCATGGCTGGAACTTGTTCGCTTTGATCCGGGTGGATCAACAAAATGATTTCGTAATGACGCATGCAGACTCCTTTTGGATGAGACCACCCGCTGCGTCCAGAAGCGGTGTGGCAAGGGCAAAGCCGTAGATTATAGCCCGCATCTTTGACCTTGTACACTCTCCCCTGCCAGAAACGGGCTGCCGCCCTGCCCATTCCCCTCGCTTCGCTGCCGCCAATGCCCCTGCATGGCGCACGAACTTGAAATACCACACACACGCCCAACCTTGTGCGCGTACTGTTTTATTTACGAAGACCCTGACATGTCCGACAACAGCCAGCCCACCACCTCCCAAGACGCCTCCCCCGAAGAAATTGAAGCCGCCATGGCCGCCAATGCCTCTGACGAGCTGTCGCGCCTGCAAGGCGAGCTGGCCGAGCTCAAGGCCAAGAGCGCCGACCTGGCCGACCAGTTCCTGCGCGCCAAGGCCGAGGCCGAGAACGCCCGCCGCCGCGCCGAGGACGAAGTGGCCAAGGCCCGCAAGTTCGGCATCGAGAGCTTTGCCGAGAGCCTGCTGCCCGTGGCCGACAGCCTGGATGCAGCCCTGGCCATCAAAGAGGCCACGCCCCAGCAGCTGCGCGAGGGCGCCGACGCCACCCTGCGCCAGCTGACCTCGGCGCTGGAGCGCAACAAGGTGCTGGCCATCAACCCACCGGCCGGCGAGAAGTTCGACCCCCACCAGCACCAGGCCATCAGCGTGGCGCCCGCCGACCAGGAACCCAACACCGTGGTGGCTGTGCTGCAAAAGGGCTACAAGATCGCCGACCGCGTGCTGCGCCCGGCGCTCGTGACCGTCACAGCCCCGAAATAAATAAATATGGTGGACAACGGCTTGAAGCCAGCCAAGTTATCCACAAGTTACCAATCATCCAAATCACTCAAACATCGCGGAGAAGAAAATGGGAAAAATCATCGGTATTGACCTGGGCACCACGAACAGCTGCGTCTCCATCATGGAGGGCAACACGACCCGCGTGATCGAGAACAGCGAAGGCGCCCGCACCACGCCCTCGATCGTGGCCTACCAGGAAGACGGCGAGATCCTCGTCGGCGCCTCGGCCAAGCGCCAGGCCGTGACCAACCCCAAGAACACGCTGTACGCCGTGAAGCGCCTGATCGGCCGCAAGTTCACGGAAAAGGAAGTGCAAAAGGACATCGACCTGATGCCCTACAAGATCGTGGCCGCCGACAACGGCGACGCCTGGATCGAAGTGCGCGGCAACAAGCTGTCGGCCCAGCAGGTGTCGGCCGACATCCTGCGCAAGATGAAGAAGACGGCCGAGGACTACCTGGGCGAGCCGGTCACGGAAGCCGTGATCACGGTGCCCGCGTACTTCAACGACGCCCAGCGCCAGGCCACCAAGGACGCCGGCCGCATCGCGGGCCTGGACGTCAAGCGCATCATCAACGAACCCACCGCTGCAGCCCTGGCCTTCGGCCTGGACAAACAGGAAAAGGGCGACCGCAAGATCGCCGTGTATGACCTGGGCGGCGGCACGTTCGACGTGTCCATCATCGAGATCGCCGACGTGGACGGCGAAAAGCAGTTCGAAGTGCTGTCGACCAACGGCGACACCTTCCTGGGTGGCGAAGACTTCGACCAGCGCATCATCGACTACATCATCACCGAGTTCAAGAAAGAGCAAGGTGTGGACCTGTCCAAGGACGTGCTGGCCCTGCAGCGCCTGAAGGAAGCGGCCGAGAAGTCCAAGATCGAGCTGTCCAACTCGGCTGCGACCGACATCAACCTGCCCTACATCACGGCCGACGCCTCGGGCCCCAAGCACCTGAACATCAAGCTGACCCGCGCCAAGCTGGAAGCCCTGGTGGAAGAGCTGATCGAGCGCACCATCGCGCCCTGCCGCACGGCCATCAAGGACGCCGGCGTGTCGGTGTCCGACATCCACGACGTGATCCTGGTGGGCGGCATGACCCGCATGCCCAAGGTGCAGGAGAAGGTCAAGGAATTCTTCGGCAAGGAACCCCGCAAGGACGTGAACCCTGACGAAGCCGTGGCCGTGGGCGCCGCCATCCAGGGCCAGGTGCTCTCGGGCGACCGCAAGGACGTGCTGCTGCTGGACGTGACCCCCCTGTCCCTGGGCATCGAGACCCTGGGCGGCGTCATGACCAAGATGATCACCAAGAACACCACGATCCCGACGAAGTTCGCCCAGACCTTCTCGACCGCCGACGACAACCAGCCGGCCGTGACGATCAAGGTGTTCCAGGGTGAGCGCGAAATGGCCTCGGGCAACAAGCTGCTGGGCGAGTTCAACCTGGAAGGCATTCCACCCGCATCGCGCGGCGTGCCGCAGATCGAGGTGTCCTTCGACATCGACGCCAACGGCATCCTGCACGTGGGCGCCAAGGACAAGGGCACGGGCAAGGAAAACAAGATCACCATCAAGGCCAGCTCGGGCCTGTCGGAAGAAGAAATCCAGAAGATGGTGAAGGACGCCGAACTGAACGCGGCCGACGACAAGAAGAAGCTGGAGCTGATCCAGGCGCGCAACCAGGGCGAAGCCGCCGTGCACAGCGTGAACAAGAGCCTGGCCGAGCATGGCGACAAGCTCGACGCCGGCGAGAAGGACGCGATCACCTCGGCCGTGAAGGCCCTGGAAGACGCGCTCAAGGGCGAGGACAAGGCTGCCATCGAGGAAAAGACGACGGCCCTGATGGCCGCCAGCCAGAAGCTGGGCGAGAAGATGTACGCCGACGCGCAAGCCGCCCAGGCAGCCGCAGGCGCCGGCGCAGCCGATGCATCGGCCCAGCAGGCTGCTGCCGGCGGTGCCAAGCCCGACGACGACAATGTGGTCGATGCCGAGGTGAAGGAAGTCAAGAAGGGCTGAGCACGCCCCGTTTGATCCGAGCCGCCGCGCGAGTTTCCTGACAAGGGGGCTTGCGCGGCGTTCCTGTTCCAACCGGGCCCAGAAAGACCATGTCCAAACGCGATTTTTACGAAGTCCTGGGCGTTCCCAAGAACGCTTCGGACGAAGAGATCAAGAAGGCTTATCGCAAGCTGGCGATGAAGCACCACCCTGACCGCAACCAGGGCGATGCCGCCAAGCCTGCCGAAGAGAAGTTCAAGGAGGCCAAGGAGGCCTACGAAATGCTCTCGGACCCGCAAAAGCGGGCCGCCTACGACCAGTACGGCCACGCCGGGGTGGACCCCAACATGCGTGGCCCGGGTGGCGCAGGCGCCGAGGGCTTCGGCGGCTTTGCCGAGGCGTTCGGCGACATCTTCGGCGACATGTTCGGCCAGCAGGGCGGGCGGGGCCGCGGCGCCGGTGGCCGCCAGGTCTACCGCGGCAGCGACCTGAGCTACGCCATGGAGATCACCCTGGAGGAAGCCGCACGCGGCAAGGATGCGCAGATCCGCATCCCCTCGTGGGAGAGCTGCGACACCTGCCACGGCAGCGGCGCCAAGCCTGGCACCAGCGCCAAGACCTGCTCGACCTGCTCGGGCAGCGGCACGGTGCAGATGCGCCAGGGCTTCTTCAGCGTGCAGCAGACCTGCCCGCACTGCCGCGGCACGGGCAAGATCATCCCCGAGCCCTGCACCACCTGCCATGGCCAGGGCAAGCTCAAGAAGCAAAAGACGCTGGAAGTGAAGATTCCTTCGGGCATCGACGACGGCATGCGCATCCGCAGCACGGGCAATGGCGAGCCGGGCACCAACGGTGGCCCGCCGGGCGACCTGTACATCGAGATCCGCCTGAAGAAGCACGACATCTTCGAGCGCGATGGCGACGATCTGCACTGCCAGGTGCCCGTGAGCTTCATCACGGCCGCGCTGGGCGGTGAGATCGAGGTGCCCACCCTGGCCGGCAAGGCAGCCATCGACATCCCCGAAGGCACCCAGGCCGGCAAGCAGTTCCGCCTGCGCGGCAAGGGCATCAAGGGCGTGCGCGCCAGCTACCCGGGCGATCTGTACTGCCACATCGCGGTCGAGACGCCCGTGAAGCTGACCGAGCACCAGCGCAAGCTGCTGCGCGAACTGGAGGAATCGCTCAAGAAGGGCGGCTCGCGCCACTCGCCCAGCGGCGAGAGCTGGACGGACCGGCTGAAGAATTTCTTCAGCTGATCGCCTCCCTCCCCCAGAAAGCCGCACGGCGCCACCAGGCCCGTGCGGTTTTTTCATGGGCCAGCGCACACCGAGAAGGCCGCAGACGCGATGGACGACATCGCCGTTCGCGATGGCAACAGGCATTCTTTTAGAGGAAAATAGCAGTTCGCCTTCTCCAAACGAGAAGCACAAAGAATTCCGAGACCCGATGAAAAGCTCTGAGCGCAGTTTTGCGCGCCGCATAGACCTCACCTCGCTGCAGTTGTTCGTGGCGGTGTGCGAGCTCGGCAGCATCGGCCGCGCGGCGGAGCGTGAATTCATCGCCGCCTCGGCCGTGAGCAAGCGCCTGTCGGACCTGGAAACCGCTGTGGACACGGCCCTGCTCTACCGCCACAGCCGGGGCGTCACGCTCACGCCAGCCGGCGAAAGCCTGCTGCACCATGCGCGCACCGTGCTCTTCGGCCTGGAGCGCATGCAGGGTGAGCTCAGCGAGTACGCCGACGGCGTGCGCGGCCATGTGCGCATGCACGCCAACATCTCGGCCATCTTCCAGTTCCTGCCCGAGGACCTGGGCGCCTTTGCACGCGAGCACAGCCAGATCAAGATCGACCTGCAGGAACACCTGAGCAGCGACGTGCTGAGCGCCGTGCACGAAGGCGCCGCCGACCTGGGCATCTGCAATGTCGCCATGGCTGCGGGCAACGGCGCCGCCGAACTGCAAAGCCGCCCCTACCGCGCCGACCACCTGGTGCTGGTGGTGCCCGAGGTGCACGCACTGGCCCAGCACACCGCCATCGGTTTCGAGGAGGTGCTGGACTGGGACATCGTCGGCCTGCACGCCAACAGCAGCATCAGCCTGGCCATGCGGGCCGCAGCCGCCGCGGCCGGGCGCCCGCTGCGCCAGCGCATCCAGGTCACGGGCCTGGATGCCATGTGCCGCATGATCGACAACGGCCTGGGCGTAGGCCTGCTGCCGGACCGCGCCTTCGAGCTGATGCGCGGCGTGGGCAGCCTGCGCGCCGTCCCCCTCACCGATGCCTGGGCCCACCGCGAACTGCAGGTGGTGGCCCGCGACTTCAACGCCCTGCCCGTCACCGCCCGGTTGCTGGCAGAGCACCTGGCCCCCCCGCCGCCCGCCAGCGCAGCTGCGCCTGCGGGCATGCCCCACTAAAATCACACACCCACCTGAAAGAGACGCACCATGGGACGCACCCTGTACGACAAGATCTGGGACGAGCACGTCGTCCACACGGAAGAGGACGGCACCTCCATCCTCTACATCGACCGGCACCTGGTGCACGAGGTGACCAGCCCCCAGGCCTTCGAAGGCCTGCGCGAGGCCGGCCGCAAGGTGTGGCGCACCAGCTCCATCGTGGCCACGGCCGACCACAACACGCCCACCACGGGCTGGGAGGCCGGGTATGACGGCATCACCGACCCCATCAGCAAGGAACAGATCACCACGCTGAACGACAACATGGCGCAGATCCACCCTGCGGCCTTCTTCCCGTTCATGCACAAGCGCCAGGGCATCGTGCACGTGATCGGCCCCGAAAACGGCGCCACCCTGCCCGGCATGACCGTGGTGTGCGGCGACAGCCACACCAGCACGCACGGCGCCTTCGGCGCGCTGGCGCACGGCATCGGCACCTCCGAGGTGGAGCACGTGATGGCCACCCAGACCCTCTTGGCCAAGAAGGCCAAGAACATGCTGGTGCAGGTGGACGGCCAGCTCGCCAAGGGCATCACGGCCAAGGACATCGTGCTGGCCATCATCGGCAAGATCGGCACGGCCGGCGGCACGGGCTACACCATCGAGTTCGCGGGCTCGGCCATCCGCAGCCTGTCCATGGAAGGCCGCATGACGGTCTGCAACATGGCCATCGAAGGCGGCGCGCGCGCCGGCCTGGTGGCCGTGGACGAGAAGACCATCGAGTACGTGCGCGGCCGCCCCCTGTCGCCCACGGGCGTGGAATGGGACCAGGCCGTCGCCTACTGGAAGACCCTGCACTCCGACGCCGATGCGCAGTTCGACACCGTGGTCAAGCTCGACGCCGCGCAGATCCAGCCGCAGGTCACCTGGGGCACCTCGCCCGAGATGGTGCTGGGCATCGACGCCCGCGTGCCCGACCCCGACAAGGAAAAGGACGCCAACAAGCGCGGCGCCATCGAGCGTGCGCTGACCTACATGGGCCTCACGCCGGGCAAGCCGATCAACGACATCACCATCGACAAGGTCTTCATCGGCTCGTGCACCAACAGCCGCATCGAGGACATGCGCGAAGCCGCCGCCGTGGTCAAGAACCTGGGCCGCAAGGTGGCCAGCAACGTGAAGCTGGCCATGGTGGTGCCGGGCTCGGGCCTGGTCAAGGAACAGGCCGAACGCGAAGGCCTGCACGAGATCTTCAAGGCCGCGGGCTTCGAGTGGCGCGAGCCCGGCTGTTCCATGTGCCTGGCCATGAACGCCGACCGCCTGGAGCCGGGCGAGCGCTGCGCCAGCACCAGCAACCGCAACTTCGAAGGGCGCCAGGGCGCCGGCGGCCGCACCCACCTGGTGAGCCCGGCCATGGCCGCAGCCGCTGCGGTGCACGGCCACTTCGTGGACATCCGCCAGTTCGCCTGAACTTCACCTCCATTCCATCCCTCCAACACCCGTTGGCCCATCCACTGTCCCCAAGGAACACCGTCATGAAGAAGACCGCCACTTTCATCGCCCTTTCGCTGGCCTTCCTGCTGGCCGGCTGCAACACCGTCAAGGGCGTGGGCCAGGACGTCCAGCGGGCTGGCGGCGCCCTTGAGCGCGCCGCCAACAAGTAAGGCATCCCACATGCAGAAATTCACCGTGCACAAGGGCCTCGTGGCCCCGATGGACCGCGAGAACGTCGACACCGACGCCATCATCCCCAAGCAGTTCCTCAAGTCGATCAAGAAGACCGGTTTCGGCGTGAACCTGTTCGACGAATGGCGCTACCTGGACCATGGCGAGCCTGGCGTTCCCGAGTCCTCGCGCAAGCCCAACCCCGACTTCGTGCTCAACCAGCCGCGCTACAAGGGCGCCAGCGTGCTCATCGCGCGCAAGAACTTCGGCTGCGGATCGAGCCGCGAGCACGCGCCCTGGGCGCTGGACCAGTTCGGCTTCCGTGCCGTGATCGCGCCGAGCTTTGCCGACATCTTCTTCAACAACTGCTTCAAGAACGGCCTCTTGCCCATCGTGCTGCCCGAGGCCACCGTGGCCCAGCTGTTCGACGAAGTGGCCGCCTTCCCCGGCTACCAGCTCACCATCGACCTGGAACGCCAGGTCATCGTGCGCCCCCAGGGCGAGGAGATCCCGTTCGAGGTACAGGCCTTCCGCAAGTACTGCCTGCTCAACGGCTTCGACGACATCGGCCTGACGCTGCGCCAGTCCGACAAGATCCGCGCCTTCGAAGCCCAGCGCCTGGCCACCAAGCCCTGGCTGGCGCACAGCATGGTCTCCTGACCAGGCACCCCTACCCCGGTTCACCACCAGCGGCCGACGCCGCCCGGCAGACCTGCCAGGGCGCTCGGCCCTTCCTTTGAAAAGAAGTCGTTCATGAAAATTGCAGTTCTGCCGGGAGACGGCATCGGCACCGAAATCGTCGCAGAGGCCGTCAAGGTCCTCGAAGTGCTGGACCTGAAGTTCGAGATGGAGTCGGCCCTGGTGGGCGGCGCCGCCTACGAGGCGCACGGCCATCCCCTGCCCGAGGCCACGCTCAAGCTGGCCAAGGAAGCCGACGCCGTGCTGTTCGGCGCCGTGGGCGACTGGAAGTACGACAAGCTCGACCGCCCCCTGCGCCCCGAGCAGGCCATCCTGGGCCTGCGCAAGAACCTGGGCCTGTTCGCCAACTTCCGCCCCGCGATCTGCTACGAGCAACTCGTGGGCGCATCGAGCCTCAAGCCCGAGCTGATCTCGGGCCTCGACATCCTCATCATCCGCGAGCTCACGGGCGATATCTACTTCGGCCAGCCGCGCGGCCGTCGCGTGGCCACCGATGGCCACTTCCCCGGCGCCGAGGAAGCCTTCGACACCATGCGCTACAGCCGCCCTGAAGTGGAACGCATCGCCCACGTGGCCTTCCAGGCCGCGCGCAAGCGCAGCAAGCGTGTGACCAGCGTGGACAAGGCCAACGTGCTCGAAACCTTCCAGTTCTGGAAAGACATCGTGACCGAAGTCGGCAAGGAATACCCCGACGTGGAGCTGGACCACATGTACGTGGACAACGCCGCCATGCAGCTGGTGCGCGCGCCCAAGAAGTTCGACGTGGTGGTCACCGGCAACATGTTCGGCGACATCCTCTCGGACGAAGCCTCGATGCTCACCGGCTCCATCGGCATGCTGCCCTCGGCCTCGCTCAACAGCAGCAACCAGGGCCTGTACGAGCCCAGCCACGGCAGCGCCCCCGACATCGCCGGCAAGGGCGTGGCCAACCCGCTGGCCACCATCCTGTCGGCCGCGATGATGCTGCGCTTCTCGCTGAACCAGGAGGCCGCCGCCCAGCGCATCGAAGCCGCCGTGCAGAAGGTGCTGGCCCAGGGCCTGCGCACCCCCGACATCTGGAGCGAAGGCACGACCAAGGTCGGCACGGCGCAGATGGGCGATGCGGTTGTACAGGCGCTGAAATAAGGCGCGCAGCCATCGGCATGGCGCACAGGGCGGCCCTCGGGCCGCCCTTTTTCGTTGCAGCAGGCCATCAATCCCCCTTGAGCGCTCCGGCGGGCTTGCGATATACTTGACGTCCTATGTTTGCCGCCCACACGTTCGCCCTGAACATTGCACCCGCCGCCACGGCCGGTGTGGCTGCGCGCGCAACCATCACCAAAACCACGACCATTAAGGGCTGATCCAGCCTGGTTCGTCGTGCGCCCTTCCTGGCCTGACGAGCCAGGCGAGCAGTCCCGGTCTGGCACTGTTTCTTAATCTGAAAAGGGGCGTTGAAATGAGCAAGTTGGTAGGTTTGGTCGGCTGGCGCGGCATGGTCGGCTCGGTGTTGATGGATCGCATGGCCGAAGAAAAGGACTTCGACCTGATCGAGCCATTGTTCTTCTCCACCTCCAATGCGGGCGGCAAGGCCCCGGCGTTCGCCAAGAACGAGACCACGCTGCAGAACGCGTTCGACATCGAAGCCCTCAAGCGCTGCGACATCATCATCACCGCCCAGGGCGGCGACTACACCACCGAAGTGTTCCCCAAGCTGCGCGCCGCAGGCTGGAACGGCCACTGGATTGATGCCGCCTCCACGCTGCGCATGCAGCAGGACGCCGTGATCATCCTGGACCCCGTGAACATGCCCGTCATCAAGGACGCGCTGGCCAAGGGCGGCAAGAACTGGGTGGGCGGCAACTGCACCGTGAGCTGCATGCTGATGGGCGTGGGCGCGCTGTACAAGGCCGGCCTCGTCGAGTGGATGAGCACCCAGACCTACCAGGCCGCCAGCGGCGGCGGCGCCCAGCACATGCGCGAGCTGCTCACGCAGTACGGCACGCTGAACGCCGAAGTGAAGTCCCTGCTGGACGATCCCAAGAGCGCCATCCTGGAAATCGACCGCAAGGTCATCGCCAAGCAGCGCGCCCTCTCCGGCGCCGAGACGGCCAACTTCGGCGTGCCGCTGGGCGGCTCGCTGATCCCCTGGATCGACAAGGACCTGGGCAATGGCATGTCCAAGGAAGAGTGGAAGGGCATGGCCGAGACCAACAAGATCCTGGGCATGGGCGAAGGCTTCGGCTCGGCCGCCATCCCGGTGGATGGCTTCTGCGTGCGCGTGGGCGCCATGCGCTGCCACAGCCAGGCGCTGACCTTCAAGCTCAAGAAGGACGTGCCCGTGGCCGATCTGGAAGCCATGATCGCCGCCGACAACGAGTGGGTGAAGGTGGTGCCCAACACGCGCGAGGCCACCATCAAGGACCTGACGCCCGTGGCCGTGACCGGCACCATGACCATCCCCGTGGGCCGCGTGCGCAAGCTGGCCATGGGCCCCGAGTACGTGGGCGCCTTCACCATCGGTGACCAGCTGCTGTGGGGCGCTGCCGAGCCGCTGCGCCGCATGCTGCGCATCCTGCTGGCCGCTTAAAATCCCCCGCCGGGCTCGCAGGAGCCCCGGCCTCCAGCGCGCGCAACGCCTGTTGCGCGCGCTTTTTTGCGCCCAAACGCTTGACACACCCGGTTACGTGACGTTGGCAATTGGCAACATCTAAATGCCCCAAGTTGGGGCATGACCACCGGGGGCAAAGCTTCTGCGCCACCTCAGCTTGTCAGTGCAAAACATTGATGCTATGGTGCTTTTTACATATTTTCACGCGCCGGGGCGGGACCAGACCATGAGAAAAACAGCACCGCTCGACCGAGCCGCACAACCCAATCAGTTGATGGCAAACATGCATCGTTGGAAATTTTCTGTGCTGGCGGCTGCGGCCGTGGCAACTGCCGGGCTCTACGCCACCGATGCGTCCGCGCTTGCGCTGGGCCGCATCACCGTGCAATCTGCGCTGGGCGAGCCCCTGCGGGCCGAAATCGACCTGCCGCAGATCACCCCGGCAGAGGCCGAGACCCTGAAAGCCACCACGGCCACGCCCGAGGTGTTCCGCTCGCAGGGCATGGAGTACTCGCCCACCATGAACAACCTGCAGGTGCAACTGCAACGCCGCGCCGATGGCACGGCCGTGCTGCGCCTGTCCAGCGACCGCCCGGTGAACGACCCCTTCGTCGATCTGGTGCTCGATGCCTCCTGGGGCTCCGGCCGCCTGGTGCGCAGCTACACCATGCTGTTCGACCCGCCAGCGATGCGCCGCCCGGCGCCATCGGTCACGGCAGCTCCTCAGATCACGCCCCCCGCTGCGCGCGGCGAGACCCCTCCCGCGGTTGCGGGACGCCCTTCCGCAGCGGCACCAGCCCCTGCAACGCCCCGCGCACCCGCACCCGCAGCAGCCCCGCGCCCTGCCGCCACCGAAGGTTCGGTGACCGTGCAGGCCGGTGACACGGCAGGCCGCATTGCCAATGCCAACCGCCCCAGCGGTGTGTCGCTCGACCAGATGCTGGTCGCCATGCAGCGCGCCAACCCCGATGCCTTCATCGGCGGCAACATCAACCGCATCAAGGCGGGCGCCGTGCTGCAGATGCCGGACCAGGCCACGGCCCAGTCCACGCCAGCCCCCGAGGCGCGCCAGATCCTGGCCGCCCAGAGCCGCGATTTCGGCGCGTTCCGCCGCAAGCTCGCCGAATCGGCCCCGTCCACCACCGTGGCATCGGCCGAGCGTTCGGCCAAGGGCTCGGTGCAGACCCGCGTGGAAGACAGCAAGCCGGCCACCACGGCGCCCGACAAGCTCACCCTGTCCAAGGGCTCGGTCAAGGGCCAGAAGGCGGCCGAGGACCAGTTGGCCAAGGACAAGCAGGCCAGCGACGCATCGGCCCGCATGGCCGAGCTGTCCAAGAACATCAGCGACCTGAACAAGCTGGGTGCTGCATCGGCGGCAGCCCCGTCGACGCCGGCCGCACCGGCCCCTGCAGCCGCACCGGCGCCTGCTCCCGCAGCCCCGGCCGCCAGCGCACCGGCCCAGGTGGCGGTTCCTGGCGTACCTGCCACGCCGGCCGCCCCCGAAGCCCCGCCGGCCATGGCCGCCTCCGAGCCCACCAGCGGCGCTTCGGCCGAAGCCAGCGCTGCACCCGCGTCGGACGCTGCAGCGGCCACGCCGCCTGCCGCTCCGGCTTCCAAACCCGTCGTGCGGCCACCCGCCCCCCCCGTGGCAGAGCCTGGCTTCTTTGACGGCCTGCTCGACGACCCGCTGATCCCCCTGGCCGGTGGCGGCCTGCTGGCCCTGCTGCTGGGCTACGGCGCCTACCGCGTGATCCAGCGCCGCCGCAACAATGCGGGCGTGGACAGCTCGTTCCTGGAAAGCCGCATCCAGCCCGATTCCTTCTTCGGCGCCAGCGGCGGCCAGCGCGTGGACACCGCCAACAGCGAGATGACCACGGGCTCGTCCATGGCCTACTCGCCCAGCCAGCTCGATGCCGGCGGCGACGTGGACCCCGTGGCCGAAGCCGACGTGTACCTGGCCTATGGCCGGGACCTGCAGGCCGAGGAAATCCTCAAGGAAGCCGTGCGCCACAACCCGGCCCGCGTGTCCGTGCATGTGAAGCTGGCCGAGATCTACGCCAAGCGCCAGGACCGCAAGGCCCTGGAATCCGTGGCGGGTGAAGTCTTTAAGCTGACGCAGGGCGAAGGCCCCGACTGGGCCCGCATCGTGGACCTGGGCCGTGGCATCGACCCCGAGAACCCGCTGTACCAGCCCGGCGGCCGTCCCGGCCAGCAGGCGGAAGACGAGAGCCCCTCGATCCCCGGTGCCTTCGTGAGCACCTTCTCGGGCGCACCGGCACCCTCGGCCGCGCTGCCACCCGACCTGGATCTGGACCTGGACCTCGATCTGCCCGACGACGCGTTGACCGATGCGCCCCCGGCAGCCCCCGGCGGATTTGCCGCTGCAGCCGCAGCGGCGAGCGCCGCCGCCGTTGCAGCACCGGCCCCACGCGAACCACAGCGCATGGAGCCCGTGGTCTCCAACGACGATTTCGCACTGCCCGACCTGACGGCCGATGCCGCCTGGAATGCACCGGCCCCGGCCCCCGCACCGGCGGCCCGCGCGGCCGCTCCCAGGGACGAGCTGACCATGGCGCCCACCGGCCCCATGCCGCTGGCCGAAGCGCAGGACTCCAGCCCCATGGATTTCGACCTGGGCGAGCTGTCGCTGGACCTGACGGCCCCCTCCAAGCCCATGGCCGCACCGGCCTCGTCGCGCGAAACGGAGATTCCCACGGCAGCCGTGCCCATTTCGCCGGAAGACGACGGATCGGACGCCGCCCAGGATGACCCGCTGGCCACCAAGCTGGCACTGGCCGAGGAATTCAACGCCATCGGCGACACCGACGGTGCGCGCACGCTGATCGAGGAAGTCGTGGCCGAATCGAGCGGCGCCCTGAAGACCCGCGCCCAGCGCATGCTGGTCGAACTGGGCTGATGCGGTCGGCTCCGGCAACCCGCTCCCCCACCCTCTCCCAGGCCCGCCCATGAGGGTGGCCCTGGGTGTCAGTTACAACGGCCAGGCCTACAGCGGCTGGCAGAGCCAGCTGTCGGGCAACACCATCCAGGACAAGCTGGAGGCGGCCCTCGCGCGCTTTGCCACGCACCCCGTGAGCACCCTGTGCGCCGGCCGCACCGATGCCGGGGTGCACGGCCTGATGCAGGTGGTGCATTTCGACACCCCGCTCAACCGCCCCCCTTCGTCCTGGGTGCGCGGCACCAACACCTTCCTGCCTGCGGACATTGCGGTGCAATGGGCCAGCCATGTGCCCGACGGCTTCCACTCGCGCGCCAGCGCCGTGGCGCGGCGCTACGCCTATGTGCTGCTGCAGTCGCCCGTGCGCCCGAGCGTGGACGCCGGGCGCGTGGGCTGGGTCTACCACCCGCTGGACCATGCGGCCATGCGCCAGGCGGCGGACTACCTGCTGGGCGAGCACGATTTCACCTCGTTCCGCGCATCGGCCTGCCAGGCCAAGTCGCCGGTCAAGACGCTCACGCGCATCGACATCACGCGGCGCGGCCTGGGCGAGCCCCACGCCGAGCTGGGCTGGAGCCCCTGCTACTGGCGTTTCGAGTTCGAGGCCAACGCCTTTTTGCACCACATGATCCGCAACCTCATGGGCTGCCTGGTGGCGATCGGCCGGGGCGACCAGCCGCCCGAATGGATGCAGCAGGTGCTGCAGGCACGCTCGCGCGATGCGGCGGCGCCCACCTTCTCGCCCGACGGGCTGTACTTCCAGGGACCGGTCTACGACGCCGCGTGGGGGCTACCCCAGCGCACGGCTGCGTATGATTGGCTCCCATGAGCCCGATCATCCCATCCCCCAGCGCCCCCCTGCCCGCCAGCCGCACCCGCATCAAGATCTGCGGCCTGACCCGCGAGCAGGACGTCGATGCCGCCGTGGCCGCCGGGGCCGATGCCGTCGGCTTCGTGCTCTATGCCAAGAGCAGCGGCCGTGCCGTGACGGCCGAGCGCGCGGCCGAGCTGGCGCGGCGCCTGCCCCCCTTCGTCACGCCGGTGCTGTTGTTCGTGAACGCCAGCGCCCAGGAGGTGATGGCCGCGACGGCGCTGATCGCGGGCGCCACGGTGCAATTCCATGGCGACGAGACGCCCGAAGACTGCCTGGCCGCCACGGGCGGCGGCGCCCGGCCCTGGCTGCGCGCCGCCCGTATACCCCTGGGCCCGGATGCGGCACAATTCGACCTCGTAAAATACGCACACGATTTTTCAAACGCCCAGGCCATCCTGCTCGACGCCCATGTCGAGGGGTACGGCGGCGGCGGCAAGGCATTCAATTGGTCACTCCTTCCACCAAGCGTCGGCTCTCACCTCGTTTTGTCTGGTGGACTCACGCCTGCAAACGTGACCGATGGCATTTTGCAAGTGCGCCCGCGTTGCACCACGCTGGCGGTTGATGTCAGTTCCGGCGTCGAGGCCCTGGGGCCCGATGGCAAGCCCCTGCGGGGCACCAAGGACGCCGACAAGATCCAACGCTTCGTTGCCGCCGTGCGTGCGGCCGATGCACAACTTGCAAAGAATCCCCATGAATTCCTATCAGCAACCTGATCCCTCGGGCCATTTCGGCTCCTATGGCGGCAGCTTCGTCAGCGAGACGCTGACCCACGCCATCAACGAACTGCGCGAGGCCTACGCGCGCTACCAGCACGACCCCGAGTTCCTGGCCGAATTCCAGTACGAGCTCAAGCACTTCGTGGGCCGGCCCTCGCCCGTCTACCACGCCGCGCGCACCAGCCGCGAGCTGGGCGGCGCGCAGATCTACCTCAAGCGCGAGGACCTCAACCACACCGGCGCGCACAAGATCAACAACGTGATCGGCCAGGCCATGCTGGCCCGGCGCATGGGCAAGCCGCGCATCATCGCCGAGACCGGCGCCGGCCAGCACGGCGTGGCCACGGCCACCATCTGCGCGCGCTATGGCCTCGAATGCGTGGTCTACATGGGCTCGGAGGACGTCAAGCGCCAGAGCCCCAACGTCTACCGCATGAAGCTGCTGGGGGCCACCGTGGTGCCCGTGGAGTCGGGCAGCAAGACCCTCAAGGATGCGCTCAACGAAGCCATGCGCGACTGGGTGGCCAATGTGGACAACACCTTCTACATCATCGGCACGGTGGCGGGTCCGCACCCCTACCCCATGATGGTGCGCGACTTCCAGAGCGTGATCGGCAACGAGTGCCTGGAACAGATGCCCGCGCTGCTGGTGGAGCAGAAGGTGCCCGCCGAGCAGCCCGACGCCGTGGTCGCCTGCGTGGGCGGCGGCAGCAATGCCATGGGCATCTTCTACCCCTACATCCCGTTCGAGAAGACGCGCCTGATCGGCGTGGAAGCCGCTGGCGAGGGCCTCGACAGCGGCAAGCACTCGGCCTCGCTGCAGCGCGGCAGCTCAGGCGTGCTGCACGGCAACCGAACCTTCATCCTGCAGGACGCCAACGGCCAGATCACCGAGACGCACAGCATCAGTGCCGGCCTGGACTACCCCGGCGTGGGCCCCGAGCATGCCTGGCTGCAGGAGATCGGCCGGGCCGAGTACGTCGGCATCACCGACAAGGAGGCGCTCGAAGCCTTCCACCACCTGTGCCGCGCCGAGGGCATCATCCCCGCGCTCGAATCCAGCCATGCCGTGGCCTATGCCATGAAGCTTGCCAAGACCATGCGCCCCGACCAGTCCATCCTGGTCAACCTGTCGGGCCGCGGCGACAAGGACATCGGCACCGTGGCCGACCTGTCGGGCGAGGATTTCTACGACCGCCCCTCCATGCGCGGACTGACCGTGAAAGGCGCAGAGGCCAAGCCATGAACCGCATCAGCACCACTTTTGACCAATTGAAGGCACAGGGCCGCAAGGCCCTGGTGCCCTATGTCACCGCCGGCTTCCCGTTCGCCGACATCACCCCCGCTCTCATGCATGGCATGGTGGAGGCGGGTGCCGACGTGATCGAGCTGGGCGTGCCCTTCTCCGACCCCATGGCCGACGGCCCGGTGATCCAGAAGGCGGGCGAAAAAGCCCTGTCCCTGGGCATCGGCATGGCCCAGGTGCTGGACCATGTGCGCGAGTTCAGAAAGCGCAACAGCACCACCCCCGTGGTGCTCATGGGCTATGCCAACCCCGTGGAACGCTACGACCAGGTGCACGGCGCGGGCGCCTTTGTGCGCGACGCGGCGGCGGCCGGCGTGGACGGCGTGCTCGTGGTGGACTACCCGCCCGAGGAATGCGAGGCCTTTGCCGCCAGCCTGCGCGCGCATGGCATGGACCTGATCTTCCTCTTGGCCCCCACCAGCACGGACGAGCGCATGGCCCAGGTGGCGCGCGTGGCCAGCGGCTATGTGTACTACGTATCGCTCAAGGGCGTGACGGGCTCGGGCGCGCTCGATACCTCGGCCGTGGAGCAGATGCTGCCGCGCATTCGCCAGCATGTGCAGATCCCCGTGGGCGTGGGCTTCGGCATCCGCGATGCGGCGACCGCCCAGGCCATCGGCAAGGTCGCCGATGCCGTGGTGATCGGCACACGCATCATCCAGCTGATCGAGGACCAGCCGCACGAGAAGGTCGTGGCGATCACGGTCGACTTCCTGCGCGGGGTGCGCAAGGCGCTCGACGCATAATAGGGGTTTGGCGGCGCCCTCCCTGCCGGGGGCGCCCGCCGCTGCTTCACACACGGTCTTTGACCCTGTCATTGACGAGGAAACACCATGTCCTGGCTCGAAAAACTTCTGCCCGCCAAAATCCAGCAAACCGACCCGACCGAGCGCCGCCAGGTGCCCGAAGGCCTGTGGATCAAGTGCCCGAGCTGCGAAACGGTGCTCTACAAGTCCGACCTGGAACACAACCAGAACGTCTGCCCGCACTGCAGCCACCACCACCGCATTGGCGCGCGCGCGCGCCTGGACGCCTTCCTGGACCCCGAAGGCCGCTACGAGATCGGCCAGGAAGTGCTGCCCGTGGACGCCCTGAAGTTCAAGGACAGCCGCAAGTACCCCGAGCGCCTCAAGGAAGCCCTGGAGAACACGGGCGAGACCGATGCCCTGATCGTGATGGGCGGTGCGGTCAAGAGCGTCAACGTGGTGGTCGCCTGCTTCGAGTTCGACTTCATGGGTGGATCCATGGGCTCCGTGGTGGGTGAGCGCTTCGTGCGCGGCGTGGAAACCGCCATCGAGCAGAAGGTGCCTTTCATCTGCTTCACCGCCACGGGCGGCGCGCGCATGCAGGAAGGCCTGCTGTCGCTGATGCAGATGGCCAAGACGAATGCCGCGCTGACGCGCCTGGCCAAGAAGGGCCTGCCCTACATCAGCGTGCTGACCGACCCGACCATGGGCGGTGTGAGCGCCGGCTTCGCCTTCGTGGGCGACATCGTGATCGCCGAGCCCAAGGCCCTGATCGGCTTTGCCGGCCCGCGCGTGATCGAATCGACCGTGCGCGTGACCCTGCCCGAGGGCTTCCAGCGTGCCGAATTCCTCCAGACCAAGGGCGCCGTGGACTTCATCTGCGACCGCCGCGAACTGCGCAACACCGTGGCCAGCAGCCTGGCCATGCTGCAGCGCCTGCCAGCCGACGCGGTGCTGTAACCGTCCCTCGTCTGCCCAGAAAAAAAGCGCCTTGTCTCTCGACAGGCGCTTTTTTGCTTTCTTTGGGTGGTATAGCCAGCATCGCTGGGGACTGGCACGATCAAGGCCAGCGCCCCCGCGCAAGGGCCGCCCCGCCGCGCTGGGGGCGTCCCCCTCCCGACTCGCGCAGCGAGTCGAGAGAGGGGTGAAGGCGCGAAGCGACTCAGGGGGTGCTTCTCACCTCATGACGCCAGCCTGGAGGTTGGCCAGCACGATCATCAGCACCTGCAGCAGCACCAGCACGACCAGCGGCGACAGGTCCACCCCGCCCAGCAGAGGAATCACCTTTTGGAAGGGCCGCAGCACGGGCGCGCACAGGCGCCACACCACGTCGGCCAAGGGGGAACGGGCCGATATCCACGACATCACGGCATGCACGATGAGCAGGCCCATGAGCCCCGACACCGCCACCTTGGCCAGGCCGAACAGCGCCAGCCAGGGCAGCCAGGCCCACGCGGCGGCCGCGCCGACGAGCAGCAGGAACAGCACGTACTGCAGCACCTGGAACAGGATGGCGGCCAGCAGGCTGGAGATGTCCCATTTGCCCACTGGCGGGATCAGCTTGCGCAGGGGCAGGATGACCCAGTCGGTCAGCGCAAAGACCAGCCCGCCGATGGGGTTGCCGAACGGCACCCGCTGCCATTGCATGTACAGGCGCAGCAGACAGGCCCCCGTGAGCAGGCCACCGACGACATCAAGCAGGAACGAAGCGATCTGGAAGAACATGGGAGCGAGCGGCAAAAAGGAAAGCGGGCGGTGCGAAAGCAGGCCGCGCCATGGGATGATAGCGGGCGAAGGTCTTGCTCAATGACACAACCCCTTTCCCTGTCGTCCCTGCCCCTGTTTCCGCTGGGTTCCGTGCTCTTCCCCGAGGGGCTGCTGGCGCTGCGCGTGTTCGAGGTGCGTTACCTGGACATGGTGCGCAAATGCCACCAGATGGGCGCGCCCTTCGGTGTGGTGGCACTCACCCAGGGCCATGAGGTGCGCCAGGCCGGCGCGCCCGAGGAGCAGTTCTGCGAGATCGGCACCCTGGCCGTCATCGAGCAGCTGGAAATGCCGCAGGCCGGGCTCATCACCCTGCAGTGCCGCGGCAGCCAGCGTTTTCGCATCGTGCAACGCAGCCACCTGGTGCACGGGCTGTGGATTGCCGATGTGACGCACATCGACCCCGACCTGCCCGTGCCCGTACCCGATGACCTGAAGAAGGCGTCCCAGGCCTTGGCGCAGGTGCTCAACACCTTGCAGCAGCGCGACCCCGAAAGCCCATCGGCCCTGGTGCCCACGGCCGCCCAGCTCGACGACTGCGGCTGGGTTGCCAACCGCTGGTGCGAACTGCTGCCCGTGCCGCTGGAGCTCAAGCAGCGCCTCATGGAGCTGGACAACCCGCTCGTGCGGCTGGAGCTGGTGGGCGACGTGCTCGAACGCACGGGCATCGCGCAGTGAGCGCCCTGCCGACGCCGGGGGCTGCGTGCTGAGCAATGTCCTGGAGTGGCCCCGGCCGGTCAAGCGGCTGGTGGTGGTGGTGCTGGACATCGCCATGGGCCTGTTCGCCATGTGGCTGGCCTTCACCCTGCGCCTGGATACCCTGCACTGGCCCGACGAGGGCATGCAATGGCTGGCCTATGTGCTGGCACCGGCGCTGGCCTTTCCCATCTTCGTGAACCTGGGGCTGTACCGCGCCATCTTCCGCTACACCGGCATCAACGCGCTCATCACCACGGGCAAGGCCGTTGCCATCTACGGCGCACTGCTGTTCGCCATCTTGCTGATCGGCAAGTGGAACGGGATCCCACGCAGCGTGGGCGTGCTGCAGCCGGTGATCTTTCTGCTGCTGGTGGGTGCCAGCCGTTCGCTGGGCTGGCTGTGGCTGGCGGGGCAGAACACGCGGGCCCCGCACCGCCTGCTGATCTACGGCGCCGGCTCGGCCGGCGCCCAGACGGCCGCCGGCCTGGTGAGCGCGCGCAACTATGTGCTCGAGGCCTTTGCCGATGACGACCGGGCCAAGGTGGGCCGCAGCATCAACGGCGTGCGCGTGTACGCGCCCATTGCCCTGGCCGAGGTGGTGCAGCGCTTTGGCATCACCGACGTGCTGCTGGCCCTGCCCAGCGTGCCGCGCCAGCGCCGCAACCAGATCATCCAGAACCTGCGCGATCTGCCCGTGCGCATACGCACCATCCCGGGCCTCACCGACCTGGCCAGCGGCCGCGTCACGGTGACCGACTTCCAGGACCTGGAGCTCGAAGACCTGCTGGGCCGCGACCCCGTGGCCCCCGATCCTGCGCTGCTGGGCCGCCATATCCGCGGCCAGGCGGTGATGGTCACGGGCGCGGGCGGCAGCATCGGCAGCGAGCTGTGCCGCCAGATCGCACGCCAGGGCGCGGCGCGCCTGCTGCTGGTGGACCACAGCGAGTTCGCGCTCTACAGCATCCACCAGGAGCTGCAGGCCATCGTGCAGCAGGAAGCCATGGCCTGCGAGCTGGTGCCGCTGCTGGCCAGCGTGGCCAACGCGCAGCACATGCGGGACCTGTGCCAGGCACAACGGCCCCACACCATCTACCACGCGGCGGCCTACAAGCATGTGCCCATGGTGGAGGCCAACGCGGGCGAGGGCATCCGCAACAATGCCTTTGGCACGCTGAACATGGTGCGCGCCGCCACGGCCAGTGGCGTGGAGAACTTCGTGCTCGTCTCGACCGACAAGGCCGTGCGCCCCACCAATGTGATGGGCGCGAGCAAGCGTGTGGCCGAGCTGGTGCTGCAGGCCGTCGCCTCCTGTGCAAGCCAGCCACGCACAGGTGACGGCACCCCGCGCACCCGCTTCTCCATGGTGCGCTTCGGCAATGTGCTGGGCTCCAGCGGCAGCGTGATCCCGCTGTTCCGCAGCCAGATCGCCGCGGGCGGCCCCGTCACCGTGACGCACCCGGAGGTGACCCGCTACTTCATGACCATCCCCGAAGCCGCGCAACTGGTGCTGCAGGCCGGCGCCATGGCCCAGGGCGGTGAGGTCTTCGTGCTCGACATGGGCGAGCCGATTCTCATCCTGGACCTGGCACAGCGCATGGTCGCCCTGTCGGGCCTGAGCGTGCGTGCACCGGGCCACCCCGGGGGCGACATCGAGATCGTCTTCACCGGCCTGCGCCCCGGCGAGAAGCTCTACGAGGAGCTGCTGATCGGCGACGGCGCCCTGCCCACCTCGCACCCGCGCATCCTGCGCGCGCATGAGGAGCACCTGGCCTGGGAGCTGCTGCATGGCCGCCTGCAGGCGCTGGAGCAGGCCATCGAACAGGGCGACCGCGGCGCGATGATGGTCCTGCTGCATGAACTGGTGCCGGGCTTCCACCAGGAGCCCCAACAGTCCCTGTCATGAGCGCCACCCTGCTGCGCGCCACGGCCACCTTGCTGACTGGCAGTGTGGCGGCCCATGCGCTGCCCCTGCTGCTGGGGCCGGCCCTCACGCGCCTGTACTCTCCCACTGAGTTCGGCCAGTTCGCGCTGCTCTGGGCCCTTGCCACCAACCTGGCCGTGGTTGGCTGTGCGCGCTACGAATTCGCGCTACCGCTGGAAAAAGCCGAAGTGGGTGCGGCCGAGCTGATGGCTCTGTGCGCACGGGTGCTGCTGGCGGTCACGGCCTGCGCGGTGGTAACGGGTGGCGCCGTTGCAGCCGTGCAGGGCCTGCCACTGGCCTGGGCCTTGCCGCTGGCCGTGCTGGCCATCGCGGCCACGCAGTGGCTCACGCTGTGGGCCACGCGCTCGCAGCGCTTTGGCCTGTTGTCGCTGGCGCGCCTGGTACAGCACGGCGGCGGCGCTGTGCTGCAGCTGGCGCTGGGCCTGCTCAAGATCGGCGCTGCCGGCCTGCTGGCCGGCGCCGTGGCCGCGGGCCTGGTGGCCGCCGCCGCCCTGGCGCGGCCGGCCCCTGCCGGGGGCTGGGCGGTGTTGTGGCGCACGCCCTGGGCATCGCTGCGGGCCATGGCCACGAAGCACCGCGACTTCCCGCTGCTCAACACGCCGCACGCCTTCATGGGGGCGCTGCAGGACACGCTGACCCTCATCGCGGTGGCGGCCTGGGCGGGCGGCGCCGCGGCCGGCCTGTGGGCGCTGTCGCTGCGCTACCTCAAGGCCCCGGCCACGCTGCTGGGCGGGGCCCTGTCGCAAGCGCTGTACCCCCAGCTGCTGCAGGCCCGCACCGCGGGCGAGGCCCGCGCCCTGGTGCGCAAGAGCATGCTGGCGCTGGCCACCATCGCTCTGCCGATGATGGCGGTGCTCATGCTCTGGGGGCCATGGCTGTTCACCACCGCATTCGGCGCACAGTGGAGCGAGGCCGGACCGCTGGTGCGCGCGATCGCGCCCTATATCGCGCTGCACTTCATCGCCTCGCCGCTGTCGGTGACCACGCTGGCCTGGCGCGCACAGGCCTGGGCACTCAAGCTCGCGCTGGTGGGACAATTGGCCTTCTTTGCCGGGCTACTGGCCGGCCTGGCCCTGGGTGGCCTCACAGGCGCGGCCTGGGGCATCTCGGCCTCCATGCTGCCCTACTTCGCCTACTACTTCCTCACCCTTGCCCACTGGAAAAACATTCCCGATGAAAGCCTGGCTTAACCGCGCACGGCGCCGGATCTGGCAGGCGCTGATGTACCGCATGGTGTTTGGCGAGCGCACGCCCGGCGGTGTGCTGCTGGCGCACACGCGCATCGCACCCAGCACCTGCATCGAAGGCGAGGAAGGCCTGCAGCTGGCGGACCATGTCTTCATCGGCCAGTTCAATTTCCTCGATGCCGGGGCAGGCCTCACGATCGGCGAGGGCGTGCAGATCACCAACTTCGTGAGCATCGTGACCCACAGCTCGCACCGCTCCATCCGCCTGCTCGGGCGTGGCTATGCCACCCATGCGGGCGGCGAAGTGCCCGGCTACGTGAAGGGCGCTGTGCACATCGGCGCCTACACCTTCGTGGGGCCGCACAGCCTGATCGAGGCCGGCACGCGCATCGGGCGCGGCGCCCTCATCTGCGCGTATTCGCAGGTGCGCGGCGAGGTGCCCGACTTTGCGGTGATGGCCGGCACCCCCGCACGCCAGGTGGGCGATGTGCGCACGGCCGATGCGGCCTTGCTGGCGCAACACCCCGAATGGGCCGAACACTACCGCGCCTGGGCGGGCGAGCTGCCCCAGGCCACGGAGCCCGACGCCCATGGCTGAAGCCCCCACGCACCTGTGCCTGCTGGGCGATGCCACGAGCCCGCACATCCAGCGCTGGGCCGCGGAAATGCGCGCGCGCGGCTACCGCGTGTCGCTGGTCACGGCGCACCCGGCCCCCATCGAAGGCGTAGAGCAGAAGGTGCTGGCACCCGTGCGCCGATCCACCGACTGGCTGCTGCGCGCCGGCCAGGCGCGGCGCTACGTGCAGGCCCTGGCGCCCGACATCGTGCATGCGCACTACACCACCTCCTATGGCTACCTGGGGGCGCGCTGCGGCCGCCACCCGCTGGTGATGACGGCCTGGGGCAGCGACCTGCTGGTAACCCCGCATCAGAGCGCGCTGATGCGCTGGCTCACGGGCTGGACCCTGCGGCGTGCCGACCTGATCACCGGCGATTCGGAAAGCCTGCTCGACGCCGCGCGCAGCTACGGCCCTGCCTGCCCCGTGCAGGAGATCCACTGGGGCGTGGACCTGGCGCGCTTTGCGCCTGCGCCCTGGGGAGCCAAGGCCGGGCTGCAGATCGTGAGCCTGCGCTCGTGGGAGCCCAACTACAACATCGACACCATCATCGAGGCCATCGCCACGCTGGTGGCACGCCATCCCGAAGCGGGGGTGCAACTGCACCTGCTGGGCGGCGGCTCGATGGAGGGCGCGCTGCGCGCACTGGTAGGCGCCAGGGGGCTGGAGCAGCATGTGCTGTTCCACGGCCGGCTGGACGATGCGGGCATGGCGCGGGTGCTCGCGCAGTGCAAGATCTCGGTGTCGGTGCCCACGAGCGACGCGACCTCGGTCTCGGTGCTCGAAAGCATGGCCTGCGGCCTCACGGTGGTGGCCAGCGACCTCGATGCCAACCGCGCCTGGCTGAACGCCGGACTGCTGGTACCCCCACGCGATGCGGCGGCACTGGCGCATTGCCTGGAAGCCCTGGCCGCCGACGATGCACGCATGCAGCGCCATGGAAGCGAGAACGTGCAGCGCATTGCACGCGATGGCGATCGGGCTGTACAGATGGACAGAATGGACCAACTTTACCGAGAACGGATGGGCACCCCATGAGCGCACCCCAGAGCGACCTGCGCTGGGTCAGCGTGATCGCCCCCTGCCGCAACGAGGCCGGGCATATCGCCGCCTTCTGCGACAGCGCGCTGGCGCAGGTGCTGCCGCCCGGCTGGCAGATGGAAGTGCTGGTGGCCGACGGCTGCAGTGACGACGGCACGCGCGAGCTGCTGGTCGCGCGCAGCACAGCGGACGCGCGGCTGCAGTGGGTCGACAACCCCGGGCGCATCGTCTCCACCGGGCTCAATGCCTGCATCGCCCGCGCACGCGGCGAGGTCATCGTGCGGCTCGATATCCACACCCGCTTTGCCCCCGACTATGTGGCGCGCTGCATCGAGACCCTGGCACGCACCAGCGCCGACAATGTGGGCGGCCCCTGGGTGGCCGAGGGCACGGGCCCCATGGGCCGGGCCGTGGCCGCCGCCTTCCAGTGCCGCTGGGTGGTGGGTGGCGCGCGCTCGCGCGACACCCGGTACGACGGCGCGGTGGACACGGTCTACCTGGGCTGCTGGCCGCGCGCCGTGTTCGAGCGCATCGGCGGCTTCGACGAGGCCCTGGTGCGCAACCAGGACGACGAGCACAACCTGCGCCTGCGCCTGGCGGGCGGGCGCATCTGGCAGAGCCCGCAGATCCATTCGCTCTACCACCCACGCAACTCGCTGCGCCACCTGTTCGCGCAGCAGCGCCAGTACGGCTACTGGCGCCCCTTCGTGATGCGCAAGCACGGGCAACCCGGCTCGGCGCGCCAGCTGGTGCCGGCGGCCTTCGTGGCAGCGCTCGCGCTGTTCGCGCTGTGTGTGCCCTGGACGGTGCTGCCCCTGGCGGCCCTGCTGGCCCTCTATGCTGTCTATGTGGGCTGGGCCTCTGTGTCGGCGGCACACGGCGCGGGCCAGTGGGGCCTGCTGGCACGCCTGCCGGTGGTGATTGCCGCCTACCACCTGGCCTATGGCCTGGGCACCTGGCGTGGCCTGTGGGATGTGCTGCGCGACCGCGCTCCGTCGACCCAATTCGCCCGCATCACGCGATGAATGGCAGCACCGAACCCCAGGCCGTGCAGGCGCGCTATGCGCGCCGCGATGGCGCGCAGGATGCCCTGCGCTACCAGCTGATGGCCAGCCCCTCGGCCCTGCAGGCCCAGCAGGAACGCCTGCGCGCCCTGGTGAAGCTGTGGAACGCCCATGGCTGGAGCAGCCTGGCGGACCTGGCCATCACCGAAGTGGGCTGCGGCGCGGGCGGCAACCTGCAGGACCTGCTGCGCCTGGGCGCCAGCCCCGCACGCCTGCAGGGGCTGGAGCTGATCGCCGAGCGTGCCGCACAGGCACGCGCCGCACTGCCTGCAGCCGTGCAGATCACCGAGGGCGACGCCACGCAGGCCCTCCTGGCCGAAGGCAGCCAGCAGGCAGTGCTGGCCTTCACCCTGTTCAGCTCGCTGCTCGACCCGGCCTTCCAGCGCCACATGGCAGAGACCTTGTGGCGCTGGGCGGCACCCGGCGGCGGCGTGCTGGTCTATGACTTCGTGGTGGACAATCCGAACAACCCGGATGTGCGTGGCGTACCGCTGGCAGAACTGCGACAGCTGTTTCCCAAGGCGCAGGTGCAGTCGCGGCGAATCACGCTGGCGCCACCGATTGCGCGCAGGCTGCCTGCCGCCTGCCTGGCGCCCGCATCCGCACTGCTGTACCCGCTGCGCACCCACCGCCTGACCTGGCTGGCCAAGCCAGCCTGAGTGCAGCCTTGTTGTATTTGGAACGTTTTCCCCCATGAAGATCACCGTCATCGGCACCGGCTATGTGGGCCTTGTCACCGGGGCCTGTCTCGCGGAGATGGGCAACCACGTGGTGTGCCTGGACCTCGATGCGCGCCGCATCGCATCGCTGAACCAGGGGCAACTGCCCATCCACGAGCCCGGACTGCTCGACGTGGTGCTGCGCAATGCGCGCGCCGGCCGCCTGGAGTTCACCACCGACACCGACCACGCCGTGGCGCACGGCCTGCTGCAGTTCATCGCCGTGGGCACCCCACCGAGCGAGGATGGCTCGGCCGACCTGCAGCATGTGCTGGCGGCGGCCCGCGCGATCGCCGAGCGCATGGCGGGCTACAAGCTCATCGTCAACAAGAGCACGGTGCCCGTGGGCACGGCCGACCGCGTGCGCGACACGGTGGCCGGCGTGCTGGCAGCGCGTGGCCTGGCGGCGGACTTCACCGTGGTGTCCAACCCCGAATTCCTCAAGGAAGGCAGCGCGGTGCAGGACTTCATGCGGCCGGACCGCGTGATCGTGGGCAGCGAGGACCACCGCGCCACCGAGCTCATGCGCGCCGTGTACGCGCCCTTCATGCGCAACCGCGACCGCCTGGTGCTGATGGACGTGCGCAGTGCGGAGTTCACCAAGTACGCGGCCAATGCCATGCTGGCCACGCGCATCAGCTTCATGAACGAGCTGGCGCTGCTGGCCGAGACGCTGGGCGCCGACATCGAGCACGTGCGCACCGGCATCGGCATGGACCCGCGCATCGGCACGCATTTCCTGTACGCGGGCACGGGCTATGGCGGATCGTGCTTTCCCAAGGATGTGCGCGCGCTCATCAAGACCGCGCAGGACGCGGGGCAGGCATTCCACATCCTGCCCGCCGTGCAGGCCGTGAACGAGCGCCAGAAACAGGTGCTCGTGGACAAGATCTGCGCGCGCTTCGGCCCCGACCTGTCAGGCCGACGCTTTGCCCTGTGGGGCCTGGCCTTCAAGCCCGGCACCGACGACATGCGCGAGGCGCCGAGCCTGGCCATCATCGAACGCCTGCTGGCCCTGGGCGCCGAGGTGGTGGCCTACGACCCGCAGGCCATGGACCAGGCGCGCCAGGCGCTGGGTCCGCGCGCCGGTCTGTCGTTCGCGGTGCTGGCCGATGCAGCGCTCACAGGCGCCGACGCGCTGGTCATTGCCACCGAGTGGAAGGAGTTCCGCAGCCCGGACTTCGCCCACCTGGCCGCCACGCTGCACGAACGCGTGGTGTTCGATGGCCGCAACCTCTTCGAACCCGCCGAACTGCAGGCCGCAGGGCTGGAATACCACGCCATCGGCCGTGGTACGGCCTCTGCGCCTCCCTTTGACACCGCCCATGCCCAACGCTGACACTCCCGCCCTGCCCTTCCTGCCCTTTGCGCGCCCCGACATCGGTGACGCCGAGGTGAACGCCGTCGCCGAGGCCATGCGCTCAGGCTGGGTCACGACGGGGCCGCAGACCAGGACCTTCGAGCAGGCCTTCACCGACTACCTGGGGGGTGGCGTGGACAGCCTGGCCGTGAACTCGGCCACAGCCGGCCTGCACCTGGCCCTGGAAGCGCTGGGCATCGGCCCGGGCGACGAAGTGATCGCCCCCACGCTGACCTTCACGGCCACGACCGAAGTGGTGCGCTACCTGGGCGCCGACCCGGTGCTGGTGGACGTGGACCCGGTGACGCTGAACATGGACCCGGCGCTGGTGCGCGCCGCGATCACGCCGCGCACCAAAGCCATCATGCCGGTGCACTATGGCGGCCTGGCCTGTGACATGGATGCCATTTTGGCCATTGCGAAGGAGCACGGCCTCAAGGTGGTGGAGGATGCAGCCCACGCCCTGCCCACGACCTGGAAGGGCACGCTGGTGGGGCAACTGGCGTCGGATGTCACGGTGTTCAGCTTCTACGCCAACAAGACCATCACCACCGGCGAAGGCGGCATGGCCGTGACGCGCGACCCCGAGCTGGCCAAGCGCATGCGCGTGATGCGCCTGCACGGCATGAACCGCGATGCCTTCGACCGCTTCACCTCCAAGACACCGGCCTGGTACTACGAGGTGGTGGCGCCGGGCTTCAAGTACAACATGACCGACGTGGCCGCGGCCATGGGCGTGCAGCAACTGGCGCGCCTGCCGGCTTTCGTGGAGCGGCGCCAGTACCTCGCGCAGCGCTACCACGCGGGCCTGAAACACCTGCCCCTGGTACTGCCGGCCGAGGCACCCGCGGGCGATGTGCATGCCTGGCACCTGTACGTCATTCGCCTGGCGCCCGGTGCACGCCTGTCGCGCGATGCGCTGGTGCAGGGACTGTCGGACCGGGGGATCGGCACCAGCGTGCACTATGTGCCGCTGCACCGCCACCCCTACTGGCGCGACCGCTACGCACTCACGCCCGCGATGTTCCCCGAGGCGGATGCGGCCTACCAGGCCATGGTGAGCATTCCGCTGTTCACGGCCATGGCCGATGCCGACCAGGACCGCGTGATCGCGGCCCTGGACCAGTTGCTGGGATGACCGTGCTCAAGCGCCTGATGGACATCGTGGTGGCGGGCAGCGCTTTGCTGCTGCTCGGCCCGCTGCTGCTGGCGATTGCCCTGTGGGTCCGCTGCGATTCGGCCGGGGGGGCGCTGTTCCGCCAGGAACGGGTGGGCCGGCACGGGCGGCATTTCACGATCTACAAGTTCCGCACCATGCGCACGGGGGCCGACAAGGCAGGCCCGGCCATCACGGTGGGCGAGGACGCACGCATCACGCGCGCGGGCCACTGGCTGCGCCACAGCAAGCTTGACGAGCTGCCGCAGCTGTTCAATGTGCTCACCGGCGACATGAGCCTGGTGGGCCCGCGGCCCGAAGTGCCACGCTATGTGGCGATGTACCCGGCGGACCTGCACGACCTGGTGCTCAGCGTGCGCCCGGGCATCACCGACCTGGCCTCCATCGCGTTTCGCAACGAGAGTGCGCTCCTGGCGCAAAGCGCCGACCCCGAGCGCACCTATGTGGAAGACATCCTGCCCGTGAAGCTGGACTATGCCGCCCGCTATGCCCAGCATCCCAGCCTGTGGCAGGACGTGGTGATCCTTGTGCGCACGGCCCATGCCGTACTGAAACCGTCCCAGGCCCCCAGCCAGCCCCGCTGAGCGACCGAAAACCCGGGCAGCGGGGGCAAAAAGCGTGCAACGCGCGCCAAGCCGATAAAATGGCGGGTTCGCCGCCGTGAACCGCCACGGCAGCCCCTTACCACGACGCACCACGCGCGCAGCGCATTGACAGCAGCACCTATGTCTGAACAGAACACCCCTCCAGTGCCCCCGGACGACAACAAGCTCATGGCCGAACGCCGTGAGAAGCTCCGCGCCTTGCGCGAAGTGCAGGCCCAGGGCGGCGGCGTGGCCTTCCCCAACAACTTCAAGCCCGCCAACAAGGCAGCCGAGCTGCATGCCACCTATGGCACGGTGGACGCCGAAGCGCTGGAAGCCAACCCCGCCACGGTGAGCGTGGCCGGCCGCATGATGCTCAAGCGCGTGATGGGCAAGGCCAGCTTCGCCACGGTGCAGGACGGATCGCTGGGCGACACCGGCGGCCAGATCCAGCTGTACGTGACGCGCGATGCGCTGGGCGAGGAAGCCTATGCCGCCTTCAAGCACTGGGACCTGGGCGACATCGTGGGCGCTGAGGGCACGACCTTCAAGACCAAGACCGGCGAGCTGTCGATCAAGGTCACGCGCCTGCGCCTGTTGACCAAGAGCCTGCGCCCGTTGCCCGACAAGTTTCACGGCATGGCCGACCAGGAGCAGAAGTACCGCCAGCGCTATGTGGACCTGATCACCGACGAGCAGGCGCGCAAGCGCTTCATCGCGCGCAGCAAGGCCGTGAGCGGCCTGCGCGAGTTCATGGTGGAGCATGGCTTCCTCGAGGTCGAGACGCCCATGCTGCACCCGATCCCGGGCGGCGCCAATGCCAAGCCCTTCGTGACGCACCACAACGCGCTGGAGCAGGAGATGTACCTGCGCATCGCGCCGGAGCTGTACCTCAAGCGCCTGATCGTGGGCGGTTTCGAGCGCGTGTTCGAGATCAACCGCAGCTACCGCAACGAAGGCATCTCGGTGCGCCACAACCCCGAGTTCACCATGATGGAGTTCTACGCGGCGTACTGGAACTACCTGGACCTGATGGATTTCACCGAGACGCTGATCCGCGAGGTGGCCCTGAAGGCCACGGGCTCGCTGCAGCTGACCTACCAGGGCCGCGCGGTGGACCTGTCGCAGCCGTTCGCGCGCCTGACCATCCGCGAAGCCATCTTCCAGTACACCGAAGCCGGCGCCCACGTGGACGATGCCGCCTGGCTCATCAGCGCCCTCAAGAAGCTGGGCCTGAACGAGGAGAAGGACAAGCTGTCCACCCGTTCGCTGGCCAGCCTGCAGGTGCTGTACTTCGAGGAGACGGTGGAAGACAAGCTGTGGCTGCCCACCTTCATCATGGAGCACCCGACCGAGATCTCGCCGCTGGCACGCGCCAACGACACGCGCCCCGAGGTGACCGAGCGCTTCGAGCTGTACATCACCGGGCGCGAGTTCGGCAACGGCTTCAGCGAGCTCAACGACGCCGAGGACCAGGCCGCACGCTTCCACGCCCAGGTGGCGGCCAAGGACAGCGGTGACGACGAGGCCATGTTCTACGACCACGACTTCGTGCGTGCCCTGGAATACGGCATGCCCCCCACGGGCGGCTGCGGCATCGGCATCGACCGCCTGATGATGCTATTGACCGATAGCCCCAGCATCCGCGACGTGATACTGTTCCCTGCGCTGCGCCGGGAGTCCTGAGCAACCGGCTGCCGCCTGCTTTTTGGAAAGCCGCCCCAAGGAGTCACCGTGCCATTCACTCCCAGCAGCGCCCCCTACCCCGGCGAGGGTGCATCGCGCAACAGCTTCTCGGTGCTGGTGGTCGAGGACCAGAACTCGGTGCGCGCGGCCCTGGTGGCCGAGTTGCGGCAGGCCGGGGTGGCGAAGATCTTCGAGGCCCCCGAGGGCACGGCGGCGCTGCACCTGTTCAAGGCCCAGCGCCCGGACCTGGTGCTGCTCGATATCAAGCTGCCTGGCAAGGATGGCTACTGGGTGGCCCAGCAGATGCGCGAAAGTGAGGCCGGCGACTGGACGCCCATCATCTTCCTGTCGGGACTGGACAACGAACTCGACGTCTGGCGCGGCATCGAGGTCGGGGGAGACGACTACCTGGTCAAGCCCGTGCGGCCCATCGTGCTGATGGCCAAGCTGCGCGCCATGCAGCGCCTGCTGGACATGCGCCGGCGGCTGGTGTCGGTGTCGGCCGAGCTGCATGTGGCCAACCAGCGCCTCAACGAGATGGTGGAGGTGGATTCCCTCACGGGCCTGGTGAACCGCCGCGGCTTTGACCGCATGCTGCACAACGAGATCCTGTCGGCCCGGCGCGACGGCACGCCGCTGACGCTGATGCTCTGCGACCTGGACCATTTCAAGCGCTTCAACGACGCCAGCGGGCATGTGCAAGGGGACTCTTGCCTCAAGGACGTGGGCCGGCTGCTGCGCGAGGTGTGCGTGCGGCCGCGCGACGTGGCCTCGCGCTATGGTGGCGAGGAGTTCGCGCTGATCCTGCCCAACACCCCGCGCTCCGGCGCCATGACCTTTGCGCGCGCGCTGGGGCAACTGCTCAAGGTGCGTGGCGTGGCCCACCCGGACTCACCGCTGGGCGATACGCTGACCCTCTCGGGCGGCATCACCACCTGCGTGCCCGATGACAGCACCAATGCCGAGAGCATGATCATGCGGGCCGACCAGGCGCTGTACGCGGCCAAGGCCCAGGGCCGCAACCGCTTCTTCAGCTTCGAGATGCAGATGGACACCGTGGAGCAGTTGCGCGGCTGATGGCGATTCTTGTTGTTCCGGAGCCTCGCGCTCTTTTCCCATGGCCACCACTGGTCTGCATGCTTTGAAGACACGTCTGCCCGACTGGGTGCAGGACTGGCTGGAGGTCATCGTGCCCGGCCTGCAGATCCTGCTGATCATTTTCGTCGCCTGGATGCTGCAGCGCCTGCTGCGCCGCCTGGTTGCACGCGCCGCCGCCCACTACCAGTTGCCCGATGAGCTGCTGGTGCCCATCAAGGGCTTGATCCGCTGGATCCTCGTGGCCAGCGCCTTCCTGCTGGTGCTCGAGCGCATGGGGGTGTCGGCCACCGTGCTGTGGACCGCCCTCACCGGCTTTGCCACGGTGGGTGCGGTGGCCTTCTTTGCGGCCTGGAGCGTGCTCTCCAACCTGTTCTGTGCGCTGCTGATCTTCACCGTGCGGCCATTCCGTGTGGGCGACTACATCGAAGTGCTGGACACGGCCGAGAAGCCCGGCGCCAAGGGCCGGGTGGCGGACATCAACCTGCTGTACACCACGCTCGAAGACCACCTGCACACGGGTCCCGAGGGCACCTGGCTGCAGATCCCCAATGCCCTGATCTTCCAGCGCGTGATCCGGCGCTGGCGCGGGCCGCCACCCGCCCCGGTGGAAGCTGCGGTGCCGGCGGTGCCCACTCTGCCTGCCGCCGCCCCGGTGCAGGACTCTCCACCCGCCACGCCTGCGCCCTGAACCGAACCAGGGCCGCGGCGCAGAGCATCCTCAGGGAAGCAGGTCCAGCGCCTGCAGGTAGGCGGGCTGGTACATGAGGTCATCCCAGGCCTGGGGGATGGTTTCGGGCAGCAGCGCGATGCGGCGCGATTCGCTGTCCACGCTGGGCTGCCAGCGGCCCTGGGCCCGGGCCTCGGCCAGGCCGTCGAGCAGTTCGTCCACGGCCTTGCCATCGCCCACGCTCTGGTTGCACAGCAGCACCAGGTCGCAACCGGCCTCCAGCGCCGCGAGCGCACCCTCGGTGTAGCTGACCAGCTGGCCGTCCAGGCGGCGCGCGCCCTCCATGCTCAGGTCGTCGCTGAAGATCGCGCCATCAAAGCGCATCTCGCGGCGCAGGATGTCCTGCAGCCAGCGTTTCGAGAAGCCTGCGGGACGGCTGTCCACCTTGGGGTAGATCACATGGGCCGGCATGACGCTGGTGAGCGTGGTGCTGAGCCAGGGGTACGGGGCGGCATCGTCGGCCAGGATGGCCTTCTTGCTGCGCGTGTCCACGGGCACCTCGGTGTGCGAGTCGGCCTTGACGAAGCCATGGCCGGGAAAGTGCTTGCCGCAATTGGCCATGCCGGCCTGCAGCAGGCCGTGCATGAGGCTCTTGGCCAGCAGGGCCACCACGCGCGGATCGCGGTGGAAGGCACGGTCGCCGATCACGCCGCTGCGCGAGGTGGCTTCGTCCTGCCAGTCGAGGTCGAGCACCGGGGTGAAGGAGAAGTCCACGCCGCAGGCACGCAGTTCGGTGCCGAGCACGTAGCCGGCGGCCGTGGCGGCATTGGTGGCGCGCAGGGCACCGCTGCCGGGCTGGGCCTTGGCGCCTTTGCCATCATCCATCCACAGCTCGCCCAGGGCGCGCATGGGCGGCAGGTGGGTGAAGCCATCGGTGCGAAAGCGTTGCACGCGGCCACCCTCGTGGTCCACGCAGATCAGCAGGTCGTCGCGCACGGCCTTGATCGCGCTGGTCAGGCCCAAGAGCTGGGCGCGGTTCTCCCAGTTGCGAGCAAACAGGATGACACCGCCGGTGAGCGGGTGGGCCAAGCGGCGGCGGTCGTCGGCGCTCAGGGAGGTGCCGGCCACATCGAGGATGACGGGTGCGTGTTCGGTCATGCGTTGCTGGAAAGAAAGAGGATGGGGAAGGTGGGCGCGCCAGGGCGGGCCGCCCGCCGGGATCAGGGCGCCTTTTCGACGACGCAGAAGCTGGCCGCGTAGTCGGTCTCGTCGGTCACGCTCAGATGGGCCGTGAGGCCGCGCGATTCGAACCACTCCTTGAGCGCGCCGTGCAGCACGATCACGGGCTGGCCCGAGGCGAGCTTGGCTACCTCGCAGTGGCGCCAGGTCATGGGCATGCGCATGCCCAGGCCGATGGCTTTGCTGAAGGCCTCCTTGGCAGAAAAGCGCGTGGCCAGGTAGCGCAGGCCGCGGTCAGGCCAGCGGGCCGTGCGGGCACGCCAGGTGGCGAGCTCGCCTTCGGACAGCACCTTCTCGGCAAAGCGGTCGCCGTGGCGCTCCAGGCTGGCCTTGATGCGGCGCACGTCGCAGATGTCGGTGCCGATACCGTAGATCATCGGTAGCAGCGCTCAGGCGGCGTCGATGCAGGCGTTGTAGGCCTGCACCGTGGCGGCGTAGCCCAGCTCCAGCGCATCGGCGATCAGGGCGTGGCCGATGGAGACTTCCAGCACGCCAGGCACGCCGCGCACAAAGGCGGTGAGGTTGTCGCGGTTGAGGTCGTGGCCGGCATTGACGCCCAGCCCGGCATCCAGGGCAGCCTGGGCGGCGGCACGGTAGCGCTCGAGCTGCGCAGCCTGGTCCGGGGTGCCCCAGGCGGCGGCGTAGGGTTCGGTGTAGAGCTCGATGCGGTCGGCGCCCACGGCCTTGGCAGCGGCCATGGCTTCGGGCGTGGGGTCCATGAACAGGCTCACGCGCACACCGAGGGCCTTGCATTCGGCGACCAGGGGTGCCAGGCGCTCGGCGTCCTGCGGAAAGCTCCAGCCGTGGTCGCTGGTGAACTGGTCTTCGCTGTCGGGCACGAAGGTGGCCTGGTGTGGACGCACCTGGCGGATGAAATCCATCAGGTTCTGCGAGGGGTTGCCCTCGATGTTGTACTCCCGGTCCGGCCAGGCCTTCATGAACTCGGCCAGCTCGTACACGTCGTGGCTGCGGATGTGGCGCTCGTCCGGACGGGGGTGCACGGTAATGCCCCTGGCACCGGCCTCAAGGCACAGCTCGGCTGCACGCGTGACACTGGGAATGCCCAGGTGGCGTGTGTTGCGCACCAGGGCGACCTTGTTGACATTGACGGACAGGGCGGTGCGGTGTTGTGCCATGGAGGAAATGGAAGTCAAAGGGACTGCAGGTCCATCATGAGCTGGCGGGTGCGCAGCGTGGGACTGCCGCAATGGTATTGCAAGAGCGCCCTGAGCTGGGGCTTGAGTTCGGCAGCCACAGGTGCGCAGGCGCGCAGGGTGGCGGTGTAGCCGGTGTCCAGCGCGGCCTGCAGCGCCATCCACTGGCCTGCGGGCAATGCGACGCGGTCGCCCGCCGAGGCCCTGCGCAGGCCGCCTTCTGCTACCAGGGTATAGCGCGCGGCCGCCTGCAGGGGCTCGAAGGTCATGGTTTCCGCATCCAGGCTGGGCAAGAGGCCGATCTCGCGCAACAGCAGCAGCTCGAAGCTGCGCAGCACGGGCTCCAGTGCATCGCCATGCTCGCTGGCCAGCACGCGCACCACCCCGGCGTAGGCATCGAACAGCGCCGTGTGCGCGTCGGCCCGCGCCAGCAGGCGCAGCAGCAATTCGTTGAGGTACATGCCCGACAGCAGGGCATCGCCCGTGGGCATGACATGCCCACCCACCCATTCCGCTCCTTTGAGGGTATGGATGTCGGCCGTACCGTCGCCCGAGAGCGTGTAGGTGAGCAACAGCGGCTGCAGGGGCAGCAGCACCGGACGGAAGTTGGAGGTCGGCTTCTTGGCGCCCTTGGCGACCAGGGCCACGCGCCCCTGGCGGCGGCAGAAGACTTCCAGGATCAGGCTCGATTCGCTCCAGTCGTAGCTGTGCAGCACGAAGGCGGGCTCATCGGAGACGCGCTTGGCAACGGCCATGGCAACGCCTCAGCCGATCAGGCACGGCAGCACGGACACACCGGCGTCCATGCCCTCACTCGTAGCCAAAGGAGCGCACGCGCGCTTCGTCATCGGCCCAGCCCGAGCGCACCTTGACCCAGAGCTCCAGGAAGACCTTGGCGTCCATGAGCTTTTCGAGCTCCTGGCGCGCCTCGGTGCCGATGCGCTTCAAGCGCTCACCCTTGTCGCCGATGACCATCATCTTGTGGTTGTCGCGCTCGACCACGATGGTGGCCGCGATCTTGACCAGGCGCTTGTGCTGCTTGCTGGCCTCTTCCTCGAATTTGTCCACCACCACGGTGGAGGTGTAGGGCAACTCGTCGCCAGTGAAGCGGAACAGCTTTTCGCGCACAGTCTCGCTGGCGAGGAATTTCTCGCTGCGGTCGGTGAGCTCATCCTCGCCATACCACCAGCCCTGCTCGGGCAGGTACTTGGCGCAGATGTCGAACAGGCGCTCGATATCGCCCTTGTTCTTGGCCGACATGGGCACGAACTCGGCAAACGGGTGGCGCTCCTGCATGCTCTTGAGCCAGGGGGCCAGCTCGGCGCGGCGGTTGACCATGTCGAGCTTGTTGGCCACCAGCAGGGTGGGAATGCCCGGCTTGAACAGGGACAGCACCTTGGCGTCGGCCAGGGTGAAGTTGCCGGCCTCCACGACAAAAAGGATCAGGTCCACGTCGCCAATGGCCCCCATCACGGTCTTGTTGAGCGACTTGTTGAGCGCCGTGGCATGCCGGGTCTGGAAACCCGGCGTGTCGACGAAGACGAACTGCGTCAGGTCGCGGGTGCGGATGCCAGTGATGCGGTGGCGCGTGGTCTGCGCCTTGCGCGAAGTGATGCTGATCTTCTGGCCCACCAGGGCATTGAGCAGGGTGGATTTGCCCACGTTGGGCTTGCCCACGATGGCGATCACACCACAGCGCTGGCCTTCCACCGCAGCGGGCACGCGCGCCGCGGCCAGCATGGCCTCGAGATCGTCGGGCGACTGGCCAGGGGTGCCAGCCGGATCGTTGGTGGCTTGGTTCATAACTTCTTTGCTTTCAGTGTGGCCAGCATGGCGGCCGCCGCGGCCTGCTCGCCAGCGCGGCGGGAGCCGCCAATGCCGCGTTCAGTCAGGCCCAGCTCGGGAATTTCGCACTCGACGTCGAAAGTCTGGCGGTGCGCCGCCCCCACAGTGGCCACGACGGCATACTGCGGAAGCTTCATTTTGCGGCCCTGCAGCCACTCCTGCAACGCGGTCTTGGCATCCTTGGAGGCCGCCTGCATCTGCGGGTTGATCTCGATGCCCTCATAGAGCCGGTGCACCAGCGCCTCGGCCGGGCCATAGCCGGCATCGAGGAAGACGGCACCGATCAACGCCTCCACGGCATCGGCCAGGATGGAGGGGCGCTGGTGCCCCCCCGACTTGGACTCCCCTTCGCCAAGGCGCAGCACCTCGGAGACGCGCAAGCGCAAGGCCAGCTGGTGCAGGGTGTCCTGCTTGACCAGATTGGCCCGCACCCGGGAGAGATCGCCTTCGGGCAGCGAGCCCAAGCGCTGGTACAGCAGGCTGGCGACTGCCAGGTTCAGGACGGAATCGCCGAGAAATTCCAGCCGCTCATTGTGGTCGGCCGAAAAGCTGCGGTGCGTGGTTGCACGCTGCAGCAGAGAAGCATCGGAGAACGGGTGCTGCAGGCGGTCCTGCAGTGCTTGGAGACTGGGAGGCACTACTTGGTCTGTCCCTCGAAGCGGTAGACCAGGAACGCCGGGCCGGCCAGGGGGATCTCGCGTGAGTACTTGAAGCTGACCACGTTCTTGTCGCCACGCTTCGTAATATCCAGATCTTTGCCCTGGATAGAATTGATGTTGTCGATGGCCGCAGCGCGATCAAAGGCACCACGTATGTTGGGAACCGTCGTCTCTTCCCTGGCGGCCTTGTTGGCCGCCTTGTTGATGGCTTGGTACTCCAGGAATATCGGCAACGATTGCCCACCGATGGCAAATGCGGCGACGCAAAACAGGCCGATGAAAATCACGCCGATGAAGGACAGGCCACGCTGGCGCGAACGGCTGGCAAAACGTTGGGTATGCATGCTCTCCCCTCTCAATGTTGGTGGAAATGAGCGATCGGTCAATGGAAGGGCCCGATGCGCTTGAGATTACCGAAATTCATCCAGACAAAAAAGGCCTTGCCCACGATGTTGGCGTCCGGCACAAAACCCCAGTAGCGGGAATCCAGCGAATTGTCGCGGTTGTCCCCCATCATGAAGTAGTGGCCTTCGGGCACCTTGCAGACGACGCCTTCGACACTGTAGCGGCAGTTGTCGCGGTAGGCAAAATTCGTCGCGCCCTGAATGAATGCGGGAACCTCGGGATTGTTCAGCAGGCGGTGGGGCTTGCCGTCGACCTGCTCCTCCAATTGCTTGAAATAGCGCATGGTGTCTTCCTCGAAGAAGTCCGGGGCATTGGTCGTCGGCACCGCCTGGCCATTGATCGTGAGGCGCTTGTTCAAGTAGGCCACCTCATCCCCGGGCACACCGATCACGCGTTTGATGTAGTCGAGGTTGGGCTGGGGCGGGTAGCGGAACACCATCACATCGCCGCGCACCGGCTTGTTGCCCTCGATGATCTTGGTGTTGATCACCGGCAGGCGCACGCCATAGGTGAACTTGTTGACCAGGATCAGGTCGCCCACCAGCAGGGTCGGGATCATCGAGCCCGAGGGGATCTTGAAGGGCTCGAACAGAAAGGAGCGCAGCACGAAGACGGCGGCGATCACCGGAAACAGGCCGGCGGTCCAGTCCAGCCACCAGGGCTGCATGAGCAGGCGCCCCTGGGCTTCCTGCACGTCCACATCTACCTTCTGGATGCCCATGCGGTCCAGCTCGGCCCGGCGCTGAACGGCCGCGTCCTCGATCGCCTGGGCCGCGCGGCGGCGCTGGGGCAGGAAGTACAGGCGTTCAGCCAGCCAGAAAGCGCCCGTGACCACCGTGGCCAGGAACAGCAGCAGCGCAAAATTGCCCTCGATGAGGCCAAAGTACCAGGAGCCCATGTAGCCGACGAAGGCCGCCAGGATGGCCGCCGTGAGAATTTGCATGAACTGCTGCATCAATCTTCCACCTGCAAAATGGCGAGGAAGGCCTCCTGGGGCACCTCGACCGAACCGATCTGCTTCATCCGCTTCTTGCCCGCCTTCTGCTTTTCCAGCAGCTTGCGTTTGCGGGTGATGTCACCGCCATAACACTTGGCCAGCACGTTCTTGCGCAGCGCCTTGATGGTCTCGCGCGCAATGATGTTGGCACCGATGGCGGCCTGGATGGCCACGTCGTACATCTGGCGGCTGATGATCTCGCGCATCTTGCCGACCACGGCCCGGCCGCGGTACTGCGACTGCGAGCGGTGCACGATGATGGACAGGGCGTCGACCTTGTCGCCGTTGAGCAGGATGTCCACCTTGACCACGTCGGACGGGCGGTACTCCTTGAACTCGTAGTCCATGGACGCATAGCCGCGCGAGACGGACTTGAGCTTGTCGAAGAAGTCCAGCACGATCTCGCCCAGCGGCATGTCGTAGGTCAGCATGACCTGGCGGCCGTGGTAGGCCATGTTGATCTGCACGCCGCGCTTCTGGTTGGCCAGCGTCATCACCGGGCCCACGTAGTCCTGGGGCATGTACAGATGCACCGTGACGATGGGTTCGCGGATCTCCTCCAGCCGGCCCTGGTCGGGCATCTTGGACGGGTTCTCGACCATGATGATCTCGCCGTCGGCCTTCACCACCTGGTAGACCACGCTGGGCGCGGTGGTGATCAGGTCCTGGTCGAACTCACGCTCCAGGCGCTCCTGCACGATCTCCATGTGCAGCAGGCCCAGGAAGCCGCAGCGGAAACCGAAGCCGAGCGCCTGGCTGACCTCGGGCTCGTAGTGCAGCGAAGCGTCGTTGAGCTTGAGCTTTTCCAGCGCATCGCGCAGCGAGTCGTACTCGCTGGCCTCGGTCGGGTACAGGCCGGCGAACACCTGGGGCTGGATTTCCTTGAAGCCCGGCAGCGCCTCCTCGGCAGGACCTGCGTTGTTGGGCAGCTTCTTTTCGAGCGTGATGGTGTCACCCACCTTGGCGGCCTGCAGCTCCTTGATGCCGGCAATGATGTAGCCCACCTGGCCTGCATCGAGCGAATTGCGCGGCTCGTTGGCAGGCGTGAACACACCCAGGTTGTCCGCGTTATACACAGCCCCCGTGGCCATCATCTTGATGCGCTCGCCCTTGAGCAGGCGGCCATCGACCACGCGCACCAGCATCACCACGCCGACGTAGCTGTCGAACCAGCTGTCGATGATCATCGCGCGCAGCGGGCCATCGGCATTGCCGCGCGGCGCGGGCACCTTGGCCACGATGGCTTCGAGAATCTCTTCGATGCCCATGCCGGTCTTGGCCGAGCAAGGAATGGCATCGGTCGCATCGATGCCGATCACGTCCTCGACCTCGGCCTTGGCGTTGTCGGGATCGGCGTTGGGCAGGTCCATCTTGTTGAGCACCGGCAGCACTTCGACACCGAGGTCCAGCGCGGTGTAGCAGTTGGCAACGGTCTGCGCTTCCACACCCTGCGAGGCATCGACGACGAGCAGCGCGCCCTCGCATGCAGACAGCGAGCGGCTCACCTCGTACGAGAAGTCCACATGGCCCGGCGTGTCGATCAGATTGAGGTTGTAGACCTGCCCATCACGCGCCTTGTACTGCAGCGCAGCGGTCTGCGCCTTGATGGTTATCCCACGCTCTTTTTCGATGTCCATCGAGTCCAGGACCTGGGCCTCCATCTCGCGTTCCGCAAGCCCTCCGCAGCGCTGGATCAAGCGATCGGCCAGCGTCGACTTGCCATGGTCGATGTGCGCAATGATGGAAAAATTTCTGATGTGGTTCATCAACGGGAAGCGTCAAGTAATTGAATTAAAACGGCGCGCGCAAGAAAAAAGGGCGCGTCGAGTGGCGACGCGCCCTGAACCAACAATCATTGGCAACTGCGATAGTTGGATCTTCATTGTAGGCAAAAAGCGTGTCGAGAGCAGCCCGGCACTGGCAGGAAAAGGGTCGTTGCCTGACTGCAACAGGGATTTTATACACAGTTTATTCACAGATCCAGACCCCATGCTGATGAACAACTTGTGGGTGAGCTGTGGATCAGCTGTGCATGAACCCGGAGCATCCCGCATGGTGGAGCAGAAGCTGTTCAATATGCACATAACAGTTGAACAGATCCCTGCATTCTATCGAAACTGGTTGATGCCTCACCTCAAAAGTTAGCGAGAACTAACCTCTCAATTTTTTTTCAGGCTGCAGCAGGGCACCGGCTACAGGGTGGTTTTTCCGGAAAGCCCCACCGCAGCCAGAGGGAATACCCCGGGGGACGCCGTACTCAGCGCAGCGCGCGGATCACCGCATACTGGGTCCACTCGCCGCGCCGATAGAGCACGCTCAAGGGCTTGCTCTTGTCCGCCTTGGACACCACCGCCTCGAAGTCCTTGAGACCCGTGATCTCCGCATTGGCCACCGACAGGATCACATCCCCCTCGCGCAGGCCGGCGCGCGCAGCGGCCTCCGTGGCGGACGCCACAGCCACCCCGCCCTTGAGCTTGAGTTCCTTCTTCTGGGCGTCGGTGAGCTCGAGCACGGACAGACCGAGTTGCTGGGCGGCTGCCGAGGCCTTGGGCTTTTCTTCGCGCTCCACCGCCTTGGCCACCGGCTTGTCGGGCTCGATCTCGGCAACCGTCACCTGGAGGTCCCGCGCACTGCCGCGACGGAACACCGTGATGGAGCTCTTGGTGCCAGGCTTGGTGTTGCCCACCAGGCGCGGCAGGTCGGCCACCTTCTCGATGGGCTTGCCGTCGAAGCGCGTGATGATGTCACCGGCCTCGATGCCCGCCTTGTCCGCTGGCGAACCCGTCTCCACGCCCGTCACCACCGCGCCCTGCGCCTTGCCCAGGCCGATCGAGTCGGCCACGTCCTTGCTCACATTGCCGATCTGCACGCCGATGCGGCCGCGCGTCACGCGCCCCGAGGTGCGCAGCTGTTCACTCACGCGGATGGCCTCGTCCATGGGAATCGCGAACGAGATGCCCATGAAGCCGCCCGAACGGGAATAGATCTGGCTGTTGATACCCACCACCTCGCCACGCATGTTGATCAGCGGGCCGCCGGAGTTGCCAGGGTTGATCGCCACATCGGTCTGGATGAAGGGCAGGTAGTCACCGGTATCGCGCGCCTTGGCGCTCACGATGCCGGCCGTCACGCTGTTTTCCAGGCCGAAAGGCGAACCAATGGCCATGACCCATTCCCCGACCTTGAGGCGACTCACATCGCCCACCTTCACGGCCGGCAGGCCGGTGGCCTCGATCTTCACCACGGCCACATCGGTGCGCTTGTCGGCCCCCACGACGCGGGCCTTGAATTCGCGCTTGTCGGTCAGCGTCACGATGACCTCGTCGGCGCCATCGATCACATGGGCATTGGTCATCACAAAGCCGTCGGCCGTGAGGATGAAGCCGGAGCCCACGCCGCGCGGCTGCGCCTCCTCGTCCTGCTGGGGCCGCTGGGGACGCTGCTGGCGCGGCATGTTGGGGATGGGCACGCCGAAGCGGCGGAAGAACTCCAGCATCTCCTCATCCATGCCGTTCGCGCCCGAGCGGTCCGATGCCTTCTCGCGCGTGCGGATGTTCACGACCGAAGGGCCGACCTGGTCCACCAGGTCCGTGAAGTCCGGCAGGCCCCGCACCACCGCGGATTGCGCCATCGCCACGCCCTGGGGCAGCACGGCCACGCTGGCCACCGTTGCCACCATGCCCGACATGGCCAGGGCGCGCAACATACTCCAATCAAACTTGGACATCATCGACCTTTCATGAAATGTGGGGAATGCCAAAAATCTGTCACTGCATGGGAAAGCAGGGGCGGCAAATGGTTCCCGAAACCCACCGGTCCACAGGACGGGCTCAGCGCACGCGCTCCAGCGCCCCCACGAACAGGCGCAGCGTCTGCATGGGGACCTCACCCACCGCAGTCACCCAGGCATCGGACGCCATGCGCTGGCCCAGCATCTGCGTGGCGCCCACACTGGCCAACTGGCCTTGCGCGCCGTGCCGTTTCAGATCAAAGGGCTCGATGAACAGCGACACCGTTGCCAGGCCATCGGAATACAGGCACTGCAGCACCGGCGACGCCTCGGAAGCACCCGCAGCCGCCAACCGGCGGTGGCAGCTCTGGGGCACGAAGCCGGCCACTGGCTGCTTCAGGCGCCAGCCCTCCTCCAGCGCCGTGGTCTTGGCCGCGGCCGGGGCAATCACCTTGTAGCCCGACACATCGTCCATCATGCGCGCGAGCTTGTCCATGGACACGGCGGCGTTGAGATCGAGCTCGGAGAACGCGGCCTGCTCCAGCACCCTGCCGTCCGCGGCCAGGGTCTGCATCTTGACCACCAGGCCCGACTCCCTTTCGCTCCAGATGCGGTAGCCGAATCGCAGGGGATCGAGCGGCTTGAACCAGACCACGTCCGCATCCAGACCGGCAACGCGCTCCTGGCCAAGCACCTGGGCCTCGTAGTGCCTGGCCAGCGAGGTGCCCTGCACCGAGGGCAACTGCGGGAACAGCCCGCGCGCATCCCCCCGCTCTGTGCGCACGGTGCGCTCCTCAGGCAAAAAGGTGCGCACCTCGTCATTGCGCCGAAAGACCTTGCGCGGCGTACCACTCAGGCCATCCACGCGCTCCAGCTGCTGCTTGCCATCGCAGGCATTCCAGATGCGCGAACTGAACATGGCGCCCGAGGACGACAGCACCACGAAAGTCCCGACATAGGAGCGCTTGCGCGGCGCCTGGTGCATGCGCTCGATCCACTGGGCGACATCCCTGGCTGGGGTCACCACCGACATCGGCGGCAGCGCGGATGCCTGCGGCGCCTGCACGGACTGGGCCTGCGCCCCTGCCACACCCCAAAGAGCCGCACACACCCAGCAGGCCACGCCTGCAATCCAGCGGCGCCACCGCATACGTTCCACGGCCCCCACAAGGGCAAGATCAGGCATCAATCCCATTCCCAGGCAACCGGCAGTTCTCAGCGGTTGGGCGCAGCAAAGGTGGCGTTGCGCAGAAAGCCCGCAGGCATCTGCAGCGCAGATGTACTGCCGAACTGCTTGTGGGCGGCCAGCAGCTCGTCCAGGCGCGGGTCGCGGATCATGACCTGCTGCCCCTCGTTATCGGCCACGGCCACCAGGGGAGCGGATGGCGCCACGCCCTGGGGTGCCTGCGAAGCCTGGATCACCGGCGCCCCAGCGGACGCCAGCTGTGCACCAGGCGCTCCACGCCCTCCCTGCAGCGCGCCGACGGACGACCATCCAATGGCCGCCACAGCCGCCAGGGACGCCACGCCGGCCACCATCTTCCAGCGGAAAACCGACGCATTGGCGGCTGGCGACTCGGCCTGGGCCACCACCGCCAGCGCTGGCTCCGGCACCAGGGCCACAGGGCGCTGCACCGGCGCCTCCTGGGCCATCTGCTCGCGCAGGCGCGACAGCAGCAGGCTGCTGCCATCGGCACGCGCCAGCTCGTTCGAGCGCAGGACATCTCCCACCAGGTGGTAGAGCTGCCAGGTGGCCAGGCCTTCGTCGTCATCCGTGCAGGCCACGGCATCCGCAAAGGCATCGCCATGCAGCTGGCCATCGGCCAGCGCCGAAATCTGTTCGCGCTTCGTCGTCACATCATTGTTCATGGTTTCACCTGCATATCTGCCGCCAGACACTGCCTCGCCCTTGCCATCCACCGCACCATCACCACCGTTTGCCCGTCTGGTTTTCCAGCATCGGGCGCACGCGGGCCGAAATTGCCTCCCGCGCGCGGAAAATACGCGACCGCACCGTGCCGATGGGACAGCCCATGGCCGCAGCGATCTCTTCGTAACTGAGCCCCTCGATCTCGCGCAGCGTCACGGCCTGGCGCAAATCCTCGGGCAGCGCCTCCATGGCGGCGTTCACCGCCTGGGCGATTTCATTGGCCGCCAGCACCGTTTCAGGGGTCTCGTCGCTGGTTAGTTCGTGTCCGACACGAGAAGTTTCATCTTCGTCATCCGCCCCCCTGAGGGCGTTTTCGGTCACCACCGGGTTGCGCTTCATGTCCATCAGCGCTTTCTTGGCCGTGTTCACGGCGATCCGGTAAAGCCAGGTGTAGAACTGGGCATCCCCGCGGAACTGGTGCAGGGCCCGGTAAGCGCGGATGAAGGTTTCCTGCGCAATGTCCTGGATGATGTCCGTATCGCGCACCATGCGGCCGATCAGGCGCTCGATGCGGCGCTGGTACTTGACGACCAGCAGCTCGAACGCCCGCTGGTCGCCCGCCACCGTGCGCTCCACCAGTTGGAGGTCACTGTTGTCGGGTGTGGGAGGCGGCGTTTGGGCGGTCATCAAATTGGGGGGTTCTTCACGCCAGTCGGCTGTGGATCGGTGCGGGCGCTGCAGCACCCGCGGCGCCCGTTCCGGCGCGCGAATATACCGCACGGCGCAGATCAGGCCAGCGCTCGGGCTGCTGGCGGCACTCCAGCCACAGCCAGGTGCGCCCCCGACCTGCGGCGGCCTGGGCACAGACCCACAGGTGGCCCTGCAGGTCCCACTGCCCCTCGGGCGCATTGCGCAAGGGCATCGGCGAGCCGCCCGGCAACCGGCCATCCAGCCACCATTGCTGGCCATCCCAGTACAGCTCTCCGCACCACTGGTGGTACCACCAATGCCAGGCAGCCGCCGCGGCGGCCAACCAGGAGGCGGCACCCGCAAGGGCGGGCACCGCGCCCCGCCCCGTACCCAGCAGCCACCAGGCCAGCAGCACAACCCCAGCGAACAGCGCCACGGCAGCCAGCACGCCCCCGACAGCACGGCTGCGCCGCACCGGAAAGCGCACCGCAGGAGCCTGGCGTGCCATGGAGTTCATGGAAGAAAAGGGAAAGGCCGGGGCATCATCGCCCCGCAGTTTGCCGCAAACCGCCTGCTGGCATGCGCTGCAAACCCCAAGACAGGGGCCCGGCGCACAGACAGGGGCCGGTCATCAGACCCGCTTGAACACCAGGGAGCCGTTGGTCCCGCCGAAGCCGAAGTTGTTCTTGAGCGCATAGTCCATCTTCAGATCACGGGCCGTGTTGGCGCAGTAATCGAGATCGCACTCGGGATCCTGGTTGAACAGGTTGATGGTCGGCGGCACCTTCTGGTGGTGCAGCGCCAGCACGGTGAACACGCTTTCGATGCCGCCCGCGCCACCCAGCAAGTGGCCCGTCATCGACTTGGTGGAACTGACCACCGTCTTGTAGGCGGCATCGCCCAATGCCGCCTTGATGGCATTGGTTTCATTGAGGTCGCCCAAGGGCGTGGACGTACCGTGTGCATTCAGGTAGCCCACATCCCCGGGGTTGATGCCGGCGTTGCGCATGGCGCTGATCATGGCGCGGCGCGGACCGTCCATGTTCGGCGCCGTCATGTGGCCGGCATCGGCGCTCATGCCAAAGCCGCTGAGCTCGGCATAGATCTTGGCACCGCGGGCCTTGGCATGTTCGTATTCTTCCAGCACCAGCACGCCTGCGCCCTCGCCGAGCACGAAGCCGTCGCGGTCCTTGTCCCAGGGGCGCGAGGCCGTCTTGGGGTCGTCGTTGCGGGTGGACAGTGCACGCATCGCGGCAAAGCCGCCAATGCCCAGGGGAGACACCGTGGATTCCGCACCACCGGCAATCACCACATCGGCATCGCCGTACTCGATCATGCGACCACCTTCGCCGATGCAGTGCAGGCCCGTCGTACAGGCCGTCACCACCGACAGGTTCGGCCCCTTGAAGCCAAAGCGCATGGACACGTGGCCCGCCACCATGTTGATGATGGATGCTGGCACGAAGAACGGCGTGATGCGCCGTGGTCCGCGGTTGGTCAGCTCGGCATGGGTGTCCTCGATCAGCGGCAGGCCCCCGATTCCGGAACCGATCACGCAGGCAATGCGCGTGGCGAACTCGTCGTCCAGCGCCTCGCCGGTGGGCAGGCCCGCATCCTGCACGGCCTGCGCCGCCGCGGCGATGCCGAAATGGATGAAGGTGTCCATCGAGCGCGCATCCTTGGCGCTGATGTACGACTCCAGGTCAAGCCCCTTGACCTCCCCTGCAATCTTGCAGGCAAAGTTCGACGCATCGAACTTGGTGATGAGGTCAATGCCGGAATTTCCGGCCAGGACATTGGCCCAGGCATCGGCCACCGTGTTGCCCACGGGGCTGACGCAACCCAGGCCGGTCACGACAACGCGACGACGGCTCATGCGTAAAAACCTTCTGCTGATCGCTCAAGTCAGGCGCAGTGCGCCGACTCAGGCCTTCTGGTGGGTGTTGGCGTAATCGATGGCGTTTTGCACCGTCGTGATCTTCTCGGCGTCTTCGTCAGGGATCTCGATGCCGAACTCGTCTTCCAAGGCCATCACCAGTTCCACCGTGTCGAGCGAGTCGGCACCGAGGTCTGCCACGAAGGCCTTTTCATTGGTGACTTGGGACTCTTCCACACCGAGTTGTTCGGCAATGATTTTTTTGACGCGTGCTTCGATATCGCTCATGGTTTCCCTCTGGGGGTTGTGAATGAATCCGCGATTCTAGCCGCTTAAGGTAAAGCCCCTCAGCAGCCCGCCGTCCGGATGAACCGGCGTTATCTTTCAACAATTACATGTACATGCCGCCATTGACATGCAACTCCTGGCCGGTCACATAGCCCGCTTCGCGCGAAGCGAGGTAGGCGACCGCGTGCGCGATGTCCGAAGGCTTGCCCAGATGGCCCAGCGCGATCTGCGTCTGCAGGGCCTTTTGCTGCTCTTCGGGCAGGCCGGCGGTCATGTCGGTCTCGATGAAGCCAGGGGCCACGCAGTTCACCGTGATGCTGCGGCTGCCCAGCTCGCGCGCCAGTGCGCGCGTCATGCCGGCCACACCAGCCTTGGCCGCAGCGTAGTTGGCCTGGCCCGGGTTGCCCGAGGCCCCCACCACGCTGGTGATGCTGATGATGCGGCCAAAGCGCTGCTTCATCATGGGCCGGATGGCCGCACGGCTGACACGAAAGACCGCCTTGAGATTGGTGTCCAGCACGGCATCCCAGTCGTCGTCCTTCATGCGCATGGCCAGGGTGTCCCGCGTGATGCCGGCATTGTTCACCAACACGTGCAGGCCCCCTTGCTGCTTGACGATGGCGTCGATGGTAGCCTCGATGGCCGCACCATCGTTCACATTCAGGTTGACCCCCTTCGAGCCAGGGTAGGCCGACAGCGCGGCCGAGATGCGCGCAGCACCATCGTCCGTGGTGGCCGTGCCGATGACCTGGTAGCCGCGCACGGCCAGCTCCAGCGCGATCGCCGCACCAATGCCGCGCGATGCCCCGGTGACCAGGGCCACCTGGGCGGCTTGTTGAACAGATTCCGTCATGCCAGCAACTCCCGTGCTTCGGCCAGCGAGGCCGTGTCAAATACTGCCGCACCGACCAGCTCGGGATCGATGCGCTTGGTCAGGCCCGCCAGCACCTTGCCGGGACCACATTCCACGATGTGCGTCACACCGCGTGCCTTGAGTGCCTGCACGCACTCCACCCAGCGCACGGCACCGAAGGCCTGGCGGTACAGGGCCTCGCGGATGGCATCGGCATCGCTGCACACGGCCACATCCACGTTGTTGACCACCGGGATGGCCGGGGCCGCCAGGGACACACCGGCCAGCGCCTCGCGCAGCTTCTCGGCCGCGGGCTTCATCAGGCTCGAATGGAAAGGCGCCGAGACCGGCAGCGGCAGCGCACGCTTGGCGCCGCTGGCCTTGAGCACCTCGCAGGCCTTGTCGACGGCCGCCTTGGTGCCCGCAATCACGGTCTGGATGGGATCGTTGAAATTCACCGCCTCCACCACCTCGGAGGTACCAGGCCCGAAAGAAGCCGCAGCTTCAGCGCAACCCGCGATGACCTTGGATGCCTCCATGCCCAGGATGGCCGCCATGGCACCCGTGCCCACAGGCACGGCCTCCTGCATGGCGGCCGCACGCAGGCGCACCAGGGGCGCGGCCTGCGCCAGCGTGAGCACGCCCGAGGCGACCAGCGCCGAGTACTCGCCCAGCGAATGGCCCGCCAGGGCCACCGGCGCCGCGCCACCTTCGGCATTCCAGACGCGCCAGGCAGCCACACCGGCCACCAGCATCACCGGTTGCGTGTTGGTGGTCAGGGCCAGCGCCTCCTTGGGGCCTTCTTGGATCAGCTGGGCGACGTTCTCGCCCAGCGCGTCGGATGCCTCGCGCAGGGTCTCGGCCACCACGGGGTGGTCACCCCAGCCATCGAGCATGCCGACCGACTGCGAGCCCTGCCCGGGAAAAACAAATGCAAATGACTTCATGCCAGCACAAATAGAGAGAGGGAATGGAATTCTGCCAAGCGCCCAACGCGGCCGGCTAGAACTTCAGGAGCACGGCACCCCAGGTGAAGCCGCCGCCCACACCTTCGAGCAGCAGCGTCTGGCCTTTTTTGACCTGGCCACTGCGCACGCCATGGTCCAGCGCCAGGGGAATGGAGGCCGCAGAGGTATTGCCATGCTGGTCCACGGTGACCACCACCTTGTCCATGGGCAGCTTGAGCTTGCGCGCCGTGCCCTGCATGATGCGGATGTTGGCCTGGTGGGGAATGAGCCAGTCCACGTCGGCTTCGGCCAGACCCGCCTTGGCCAGCACGGCATGGGCCGCCTTCTCCAGCACCCCCACGGCCAGCTTGAACACCGCCTGCCCATCCATCTTGAGCAACGGGTCACCCAGCACATTGCCGCCCGAGACATTGCCCGGCACGCACAGGATGCCGACATGCTTGCCATCGGCATGCAGATCGCTCGACAGAATGCCCGGCGTGTCGGACGCCTCCAGCACCACGGCACCAGCGCCGTCGCCGAACAGCACGCAGGTGGTGCGGTCCTTGAAATCCAGGATGCGGCTGAACACTTCGGCACCGACCACCAGGGCGCGGTTCGCGGCACCCGTCTGGATCATGGAGTCGGCCACCGACAGCGCATAGACAAAGCCGCTGCACACCGCCTGCACATCGAACGCCGGGCAGCCATTGGCGCCCAGTTTGTTCTGCAGGATGCAGGCCGTCGAGGGGAACACCATGTCCGGCGTGGACGTGGCCACGATGATCAGATCGATGTCCTGGGCCTGCAGACCGGCGGCCTGCAAGGCATTGCGGGCAGCCTCGAGACCCAGATCGCTGGCCGCCACGTCGGGCGCAGCGAAATGGCGCGCCCGGATCCCTGTGCGCTCGACGATCCACTCGTCCGAAGTTTCGATGCCGTCACGGGCCAGCAGGTCCACGAAGTCGGCATTCGTGAGCCGGCGCGGCGGCAGATAGCTGCCAGTGCCGGTGATGCGGGAATAGCGTCTCATTAATGTGTCGTCGCCGCCGCGGGCCTAGGCTGGGCATCGGCAGGGGCCAGGAGAGGCGCCGCGTGCGCAATCCGGGTCCGGACACGGTCGAGCAGGTTGTTGCGGGCTGCATCATACGCCCGGTTCAAGGCCTGCTCGAAGGCCATGGCATCGGCCGAGCCATGGCTCTTGAACACCAGCCCGCGCAGCCCGAGCAGGGCCGCGCCGTTGTAACGCCGGTAATCCATACGCGTCATGAGCGCTTTTAGCACCGGATAGGCAATGATAGCGGCAGCTTTAGTGAAGATATTGCGAGAAAACTCATTCTTGAGCCCTCCGATCACCATGGCAGCAACACCCTCGCTGGCCTTGAGCGCCACATTGCCGACAAATCCGTCACAGACCACGATGTCCACCGTGCCCTTGAAGATGTCATTGCCCTCGACGTTGCCATAGAAATTGAGATCGCCCGCCTCGGCAGCAGATCGCAGCAGTTCGCCGGCTTTCTTGATGACTTCGCTGCCTTTGATGATTTCTTCACCAATATTGAGCAAGCCGACAGTGGGCTCGCCGCCATCGCGCAGAGCCGATACCAGGGCCGAGCCCATGACGGCAAATTGCAGCAGATGCTCGGCCGAGCAATCCACATTGGCCCCCAGGTCCAGCACCGTGGTGGCACGCCCTTCGTTGTTGGGCAACTGGGTGGCAATGGCAGGCCGGTCGATGCCGTCCAGCGTCTTGAGCAGGTAGCGCGCAATGGCCATCAGGGCGCCGGTATTGCCTGCCGAGACGGCCGCTGCCGCCGTGCCATCCTTGACCTGCTGGATGGCCACACGCATGGAAGAGTCTTTTTTGCGGCGCAGGGCCACCTCGACCGGATCATCCATGGTCACCACCTCGGTGGCGGGAACGATGGTGGCACGGTCGTGCGAAAAATCGTGCAGGCTGTCCGCCAGACCAACCAGCAGCAAGCGGGCGTCCGGGTGATTGCCAAGGAACTGACGGCACGCCGCGAGCGTGACGCGGGGGCCATGGTCGCCCCCCATGCAGTCAACAGCCAGTGTGATCATGGGCGACTTGTCCAGCCCACTGACAGGGCCGGAAGATGGATACAACGGTCAAAACAAAGGCCCGCGCTACAAACTCAGTAGCAACGGGCCTTTGAGGGGTACTGAAGATCAGGCTTCAGACTTGTTCTTGAGCACCTGGCGGCCACGGTAGAAACCGTTGGGGCTGATGTGGTGGCGCAGATGGGTTTCGCCGGTGGTGGGTTCCACAGCAATGCCCGGCACGGTCAGGGCATTGTGCGAACGGTGCATACCGCGCTTGGAGGGGGACTTTTTGTTTTGCTGAACGGCCATGATGGCTCCTGGTCTTAAATAGGTTGGTAAATACGCGATGGGCCCATAGAAGACACGAGGGGATTCGCGCGAAGCCCTCGATTATAGCCCAAACGGTTCAGTGCTTCCTAGCGTCCTTTTTGAGGCCTGCCAGCGCCGCAAAAGGATTGGGCTTGTCCGCGTTCGCTTCCTCGAAGTCCTCGTCCGACGATGCCAGCGGCACGGCCGTGGGGCACTCTTCATGCTTGGGCACCACGGGCAGCGCCATGAGCAGCTCGTCCTCGATCAGCTCGTGCAGGTCGAACTCGCGGCTCAGGGCCAGCAGGTCTTCCTCGCTCTCGTCGTCCAGGGCCTCGGCCGTGGCCTCGTCGGCCACGAAACGGAAGGAACGGTCCACTTCCAGCAACACGTCCACGGGGGTGAGGCAGCGCTGGCATTCCATGGGAAAGGTGGCACGCACCTTGAGCACCAGCCACACCTGGCTGGCGCCACCGAGCGCCGTGCGCACTTCACCCTGCGCCTGCCAGTCCACCAGCAGGTCGGGATGCAGCCCCCGTGCCTCCTGTGCCAGGCGCTCGTACTTCAAAAGGGAATCATGGCCGGCCAGGCGCGCGCCTGCCAAAGCAAAGGCCTTGACGTCGAGCCGGTCCACGGAGAATTCCTTGGTCATGGCGGCAGTGTAAGAGAATCAGCGAATGCATCAATCCCCCGCCCCGCAACGCCCTGTGGTATTGGGCTCCACCTCGCGCTACCGCCGTGAGCTGCTGTCCCGCCTGAACCTCCCGTTCGAGGTCGCCTCGCCCGACGTGGACGAAACCCCCGCCCCCGGCGAAGCACCCCGCGATCTGGCCCTGCGCCTGGCCCTGGCCAAGGCCCGCGCGGTGGCAAAACTGCACCCCGAAGCCGTGGTCATCGGCTCCGACCAGGTTGCGGACCTGTCCGGCCAGCCCCTGGGCAAGCCCGGCACCCACGAGCGCGCCGTGCAGCAGTTGCGCCAGATGCGCGGGCAGACCGTGATTTTCCAGACCGCCGTGGCCACCGTGTGCCAGGCCAGCGGCTTCGAACAAGTGGACATCGCCCCGGTGGAAGTGCGCTTTCGTGATCTGTCGGACGAAGAGATCGAACGCTACCTGCGCGCCGAGCAGCCCTACGACTGCGCCGGCAGCGCCAAGAGCGAGGGCCTGGGCATCGCCCTGCTCGACGCCATCCACAGCGACGACCCCACGGCCCTCATCGGCCTGCCGCTGATCCGCACCTGCCGCATGCTGCGCGCCGCCGGGGTGGTGCTGCCATGAGCACAGCCACCCCCGGCACGCTGTACCTGGTCCCCGCGCCGCTCGACTTCGGCTGCGAGACCGAGGTGCCCCTGCAGGAAGCCCTGCCCGACGGCACCTTGCGGCAGGCGGCCCGGCTCACCCACTGGGTCTGCGAAAACGCCAAGAGCACCCGCGCCTACCTCAAGCGCATCGACGCCCTGCACCCGCTGGCCGTGCCGCTGCAGCAGCAACAGATCACCGAGTTGCCGCGCGAGGTGCACAAGAAAGGCGACCATGGCGACAAGGGCTCGGCCAGCTTCGACGCCAAGCCCCTGCTGGCCCCCGCACTGCTCGGCCACTCCCTGGGCCTGGTCAGCGAGGCCGGCATGCCCGCCGTGGCCGACCCGGGCTCGTCGGTGGTACGCGCCGCGCACGACCTGGGCATCCCCGTCGTCCCGCTCGTGGGCCCGGTCTCGCTGCTGCTGGCCCTGGCGGCCAGCGGCCTGAACGGCCAGGGCTTTGCCTTTGCCGGTTACCTGCCCCAGGACGGACAGGAGCGCACACAGCGCATCCGCGAACTCGAGTCGCTGGCCCTCAAGACCGGCCAGACCCAACTGTTCATCGAGACGCCCTACCGCAACCCCGCCCTGTGGCAGGCCCTGGTGCAGACCCTGCAGCCCCACACCCGCCTGGCCCTGGCCAGCGGCTTGACGCTGCCCAGCGCCCAGATCCGCAGCCAGCTGGTGCGCCAGTGGCGCGCCCAGCCCCTGGTGCCCAACAACCGCACCCCCATCGTGTTTGCCCTGGGCCGCTGAGCCCACTCCACGCCATGCAACGCCTCCCTGCCCTCCTGCTCCTGGCCCTGGGCACCTATGCCGCAGGCGCCCACGCCATCATCCGCTGCGAATTCAATGGCAAGCCCGTGAACCCCAGCAATGGCGCCGAAACCGCGGGCCTGACCGGCCTGCTGCGCTGCCGCGACGAGAACACGGGCCAATTGCAGCGCGAGCAGGAGCTCCAGGACGGCAAATACCTGGGCAAGGAGCGCTTTTTCGACCGCGAGGGCAAGCTGCAGCGCGAGCGCAGCGTGAACGAACGCGGCAACAGCCAGGGCCGGGTGGCCGAGTTCTGGCCCAACGGCCAGCTCAAGCGCGAGGAATTCGCCGAGAACGGGCGCACCACCGGCGCCGTTCGCCGTTTCGACGCGAACGGCCGGCCCGAGCGCCTGTCCTTCCACACCGAAGGGCAGGAACAGTTCGTGGTGGAGTACAACAGCGCCGGCCAGCCCACACGGCTGCAGTGCCCGCGCGCCAGCGTACTGCCCGAAGACCGCAAGCCCTGCGGCTTCGAGGGCGCCACGGACACCCCGCTGTTCACCAGCGCGGGCGCCAAGGCCGGCCAGGTGCGCTACGAGCAGGGCCGGCTGCTGCTGTCCACCGAATGGACCAGCGACGGCCTGGTCGCCCAGCAGATGCAGTTCGAGGAAGGCCGGCGCGTGCACCGCAGCTTTTTCACCGAAGGCGGCAAGAGCGTGCTGCGCGAGGAGCGCATCTTCGCGCCCGACGAGCAGCGCTTCCTGCGCGACACACGCGGTCCGCTGCACAGCCTGCGCCGCTTTGGCAGCAACGGCCAAATGACCGAACAGCACGCCTATGCCGACGGGCGCGAGGTGCTGCTCGAACGCTGGTACCTCAATGGCGCTCCACGCGAACGCTCCACCAGGAGCGGCACCGGCGATGCCACCCGCATCCAGCGTGAGCTGCGCGACGACGAAGGCAAGCTCACCCGGCGCGAACTCCTCACGGCCGAACAGCAGCCCACGGGCGTGCAGCAGTACTTTCACCCCAACGGCCGGCTGGGCCGCGAGGACCGCTACACCGCGCCCGATGCCCGGGGCCGCACCCGGCTGGAAGCACGCAAGCAGTGGGATGAATCCGGCAAGCTCACGGCCGACGACACCATCCTTGAAGACGGCTCACGCCAGCGCAAGGCCGCGAGCGGCCTGGACAGCTGACAGCCCTCAGCGCAGCTGAGGGCCGGCCGAGGTCAGCGCCTTGGCCGCGCCGATGCCCATGGCCGCGCCAAAGCGCTTGGCCAGGCGCTCGGCCACGTTGTCGCGGCGGGTGTAGTCGATGATCTCTTCGGCCTTGACCACCTCTCGCGCCACGAAATCGAGGTTTCCGAGCTTGTCGGCCAGGCCCATCTCCACTGCCTGCTGGCCGGTCCAGAACAGGCCGCTGAAGGTCTCGGGCGTGGTCTTGAGCCGGTCACCCCGGCCCGCCTTCACCACGGCGATGAACTGCTGGTGGATCTGGTTGAGCATGGCCTGCGCGTACTCGCGCTGCTTTTCGGTCTGGGGGCTGAACGGGTCCAGAAAGCCCTTGTTCTCGCCCGCCGTGAGCAGGCGGCGCTCCACGCCCAGCTTGTCCATGATGCCGGTGAAGCCGAAACCATCCATGAGCACGCCGATGCTGCCCACGATGCTGGCCTTGTCGACAAAGATCTCGTCGGCCGCTGCGGCGATGTAGTAGGCGGCCGAGGCACAGGTCTCCTCGACCACGGCATACACCGGCTTGTTGTACTTGGCCTTCAGGCGCACGATCTCGTCGTTGATGATGCCGGCCTGCACCGGGCTGCCACCTGGCGAGTTGATCAGCAGCACCACGGCCTGCGAGCCCTCGTCCTCGAAGGCGCTGCGCATGGCGGCGACCACGAATTCGGCACTGGCTTCGGCACCCGAGGCGATCTCGCCCTTGACATCCACCACGGCCGTGTGCGGCGTGCTCTTGCTGGCGCCGGTCGAGGCCTGGCGCATGGCGCCAAACACCAGGGCTGCGATCAGCAGCAGCCAGGCAAAGCGGAAAAATATCTTCCAGCGGCGGGCCGAACGCTGCTCGTTCAAGGCTGCAAAGGCCAGCTTCTCCAGCGTGGCGCGCTCCCAGCCGGGCTCCTGCGCAGCGGAGCGGGGGCCCGAGGGCGCAGCCGACTGCGACCACAGGTCCTGCGACGGGGGGAAACTCTTGTCGGAACCCGGGCTTCCGGGCTGTTGGGGTTCGGTCATTTCAGGCCTTTGGGGACACCGGGCCATCCATGGCAGGCATGGATGCCGGAAAACAGGGCACGCCAGGGCGGATCATCATCGTCATCTAGAACTCGACCGGCTGCAGGTTGTACGCAGTATGCCAGTGCACCACGCCACCGGACTCCGACAGGGTGATCTTCACCAGGCCACCCCGGCAGGGCCCGCCCGCGCACTGGCCCGTGTCGGGCAGGTAGGCCGCGCCATGCGTGGCACACAGCAGCCAGTTGCCGCTGTCGTCGAAAAAGCGGCCCGGCTGGTAATCCATCTCCATCGCCACATGGGTGCAGCGGTTCAGGTAGGCATGCGGCGCGCCGCGGTAGCGGATAGCAAAGGCCCGGCAGGTCTGGCCGGCATAGACCAGGTCGAAGGGCACGGCCAACCCGCCATCGACCAGCTCGACGCTGTTGCACAAGGGAATGGCGTGGGACTCGACCGGGGTCGTCATGGTGGCGCTCAAGCGTTGGCCAGCAGCCAGTCGTGCAACTCGCGCACGGAATGGGCCACGGCGAGCGGCTGCAGTGCATGGAATGCATCGGGCTCGTGCGCCCCGTAGCTCACGCCCACGCTGGGACAGCCGGCGTTCAGCGCCATCTGCAGGTCGTGCGTGGTGTCGCCGATCATGAGCACGCGCTCGGGCGGCACATCGAACTCGGCCATCAGCTCCTGCAGCATCAGCGGGTGGGGCTTGCCGGCCGTCTGGTCGGCCGTGCGCGAGCCATCGAACACGCCCTTGAGGTCCTTGGAGTGCAGCACCTCGTCCAGGCCGCGCCGGCTCTTGCCGGTGGCCACCGTGAGCAGGTGCCCGGCATCGCGCAGGTCGGCCAGCATGGGCAGCACGCCCTCGAACAGGCTCAGATCGCCCTGGTGCTGCAGGTAGTGGAAACGGTAGCGGTTGCCCAGCTCGGGGTATTTCTCGGGCGGCACGTCGGGCGCCGCGTGGGCCAGCGCCTGCATCAGCGCCATGCCGATCACGTACGAGGCCGCCTCGTCCGTGGGCACCTTGCCGCCCACGTCCTTCACGGCCGCCTGGATGCAGCGCACGATGATCTGGGTGGAATCGAACAAGGTGCCATCCCAGTCGAAGGCAATCAGGTCGAAACGGCGGGGGCGGGACGTGGGGCGCATGCAGGCAGTCGATCGGTCGGTCAGGAAGGGACAAATTCGGCCAGTTCGGGCGGCAATTCGGCATTCAGTGCCACGCGCTCGCCGCTGGCCGGGTGGTTGAACTGTAACCTCCAGGCGTGCAGGAACATGCGCCGCATGCCCAGCTTCTGCAAGCGTTTGTTCAGCTCGAAGTCGCCGTACTTGTCATCCCCCACGATGGCGTGCCCCTGGCTGGCCAGGTGCACCCGGATCTGGTGGGTGCGCCCGGTCTTGATGGTCACCTCCAGCAAGCTCATGGCCGGCAGGCCCTGTTCCTGGCGCGCCGGCACCTTCTGACGCACCTTGACCAGGGTGATGGAGCGCATGCCCTCGGGGTCGTCGGCCGTGGTCACGCGCACGCGGCGCTCGCCATCGGCCTGCAGGTACTTGTGCAGCGGCAGGTCGATGACCTTGTTGTTGGCAGCCCACACCCCCGTGACCAGGGCCAGGTAGGTCTTGCCGGTTTCGCGCTCGCGGAACTGGTCCTGCAGGTGCGTGAGCGCCGAGCGCTTCTTGGCCACTAGCAGGATCCCCGAGGTGTCGCGGTCCAGCCGGTGCACCAGCTCCAGGAACTTCGTGCCGGGCCGGGCCTGGCGCAATTGCTCGATCACGCCGAAGCTCACCCCGCTGCCGCCATGCACGGCCACGCCGGCCGGCTTGTCCAGGGCGATCAGGTGCTCGTCTTCGAGCAGGATGGGAAATTCGCGCGCGGGCGCGGGGCGCTCGGCCTTCTCCGCCACCTTGTCGGAGACGCGCACGGGCGGCAGGCGCACCACATCCCCCGCCTCCACCCGGGTGTCGGCGCTGGCACGGCCCTTATTGATGCGCACCTCGCCGCTGCGGATGATGCGGTAGACATGCGTCTTGGGCACACCCTTGAGGTGGCGTATCAAAAAGTTATCGAGGCGCTGGCCCGCCGAGTCCTCGTCGACCTCGACGAGCCGGGCGGCCGGCGGGTTGGAAGCCGGGGCAGGGCCGGACGGCGGTTTGCCCCCTATAATGTGTTTCACCTGCGCGTTGCTGTGTAAGTGGTTGATTTGTCTGGAGTTTAGTCCACACGACCGCCACACGTGCGCAGGCCGGTCGATGCCAGCGGGTGTCGCCCACGCAGATTGCAGGCCAGATGCCTGCAATGGCCTGGGTGCCAGCCGGCGGGCTGACAGATTGAAACACTGATACGGAATCCCCCAAGCTGGCAGATGCGCCCCACCAGGGCAAGGTCTGCCAGCGGATCGAAGCGAGCATGTGGTTGTTGATGGCCTGGATTGTGACCTTGTGGCGGTGGCGCATGCCCCTGGCCATGCGCGCGCAATGGCAAGGGCCTGTGGCAGCCACCCGGCAAGCGCAACCAGCCGCCTTGTTCGTGGCAAAACTGCGCCTCTCCCACTCGCCCCCTTCCACGCGCCCCTGCCTTTTGCTGCCGCGCTAACGCGCGGCAGGCTTTCGGCATCCCCGGCAATTCCCTTCGTTTCGACGCGTCAGTCCAGGCATTCACGGCTCCTGTAGAGCTTGTTCAATGGTTTGGAACTGCGGGTGGCAGCCCGCGCAAGGCCTGATGGCTGCGCCGCTGCCCACCGCGAAACACAAGAAGGAATCGCATCATGAAGCGGATGCTCATCAACGCCACGCAGCCCGAAGAACGGCGCCTGGCCATCGTCGACGGACAAAAGCTCCTCGACTATGAGATCGAGATCGAGGGGCGCGAGCAGCGCAAGGGCAACATCTACAAGGCCGTCGTCACGCGCGTCGAGCCCTCGCTGGAAGCCTGCTTCGTCGACTACGGCGAAGACCGCCACGGCTTCCTGCCATTCAAGGAAATCTCGCGCAGCTACTTCGCCCCGGGTGTCTCGCCCAGCCAGGCGCGCATCAACGAAGTGATCCGCGAAGGCCAGGAACTGCTGGTCCAGGTCGAAAAGGAAGAGCGCGGCAACAAGGGCGCTGCCCTGACCACCTTCGTCTCGCTGGCCGGCCGCTATGTGGTGCTGATGCCCAACAACCCCCGTGGTGGTGGCGTATCGCGCCGCATCGAGGGCGAAGACCGCGCCGAGCTCAAGGAGGCGATGGACCAGCTGGAATACCCCAACGGCATGTCCATCATCGCGCGCACCGCCGGCATCGGCCGCACCGCGCCCGAACTGCAGTGGGACCTGAACTACCTGCTCAAGCTGTGGAACGCCATCGACGGCGCCGCCAAGGGTGGCAAGGGCGCCTTCCTGATCTACCAGGAATCGAGCCTGGTGATCCGCGCGATCCGCGACTACTTCAACAGCGACATCGGTGACATCCTCATCGACACCGACGACATCTACGAACAGGCGCAGCAGTTCATGGCGCACGTCATGCCCGAGCATGCCGCCCGCGTGAAGCGCTACCGCGACGACGCCGCCCTGTTCAGCCGCTTCCAGATCGAGCACCAGATCGAATCGGCCTACGCCCGCACCGTGCAGCTGCCCTCGGGCGGCGCCATCGTGATCGACCACACCGAAGCGCTGGTCAGCGTGGACGTGAACTCGGCCCGCGCCATCAAGGGCGGCGACATCGAGGAAACCGCCACCCGCACCAACCTGGAAGCCGCCGACGAAGTGGCGCGCCAGATGCGCCTGCGCGACCTGGGCGGCCTGATCGTGATCGACTTCATCGACATGGAGGAGAGCAAGAACCGCCGCGAAGTGGAAAACCGCCTGCGCGACGCGCTGCGCCAGGACCGCGCCCGCGTGCAGTTCGGCACCATCAGCAAGTTCGGCCTCATGGAGATGAGCCGCCAGCGCCTGAAGCCCGCGCTGTCCGAAGGTTCGTCCATCCCCTGCCCCCGCTGCGGCGGCTCGGGCCACATCCGCGACACCGAATCCTCGGCCCTGCAGATCCTGCGCATCATCCAGGAAGAGTCGATGAAGGACAACACGGCCGCCGTGCACTGCCAGGTGCCGGTGGAAGTGGCCTCGTTCCTGCTCAACGAAAAGCGCACCGAGATCGCCAAGATCGAGCTCAAGCAGCGCGTGGCCGTGCTGATGGTGCCCAACAAGACGCTGGAAACCCCCAACTACCGCCTGGAACGCCTCAAGCACGACGACCCGCGCCTGGACCACATCGAGGCCAGCTACAAGCTTGCCGAAGACGTGGAAGACCCCACCTCGGTGACGCGCCGCTCGCAGGAACCCACCAACAAGCAGACCCCGGTGATCAAGGGTGTGCTGCCCGACGCCCCGGCCCCGCAGGTCGAGCCCCGCCCCGAAGGCGCGGCACGCCCACCGCGCGCAGGCCAGCAAGGCCAGCGCCCTGCCGCCACGCCTGCCGCAGCCCCCACGCCCGCACCGGCACCGGCTGCTGCCGCCCCGGCCGCACCGCAGGAGCAAGGCTTTTTTGCCTGGCTCAAGAGCAGCATCGGAAGCCTGTTCGGTGGCGCTGCCCCCGCGCCAGCGCCGGTGGCAGCACCGGCCCCCGCGCCCGCACCTGCTGCAGAGGCGGCCCCGGCCCGTGAACCCCGCCGCGATGGCCGTGGCGAAAACCGTGGCGGACGCCGCAGCAACCGCGACGCGCCTGGCCGCAGCGAAGGCCAGCGCGAAGGCGGCGGCCGTGACGGTGGCAACCGCGAAGGCGCCGCAGAAGGCCGTGGCCGCCGCGGCGAGCGCCCGGCCGAAGGCCGTGCACCGCGCGACGCCGAAGGCCAGGGCAATCGCCCACCGCGTGAAGGTGGCGAAGGCCGCGAGGGCCGTGAAGGACGCGGTGGCCGCAATGGCCGTGGCCGCAACGATGGCGACAACCGCAACCAGGCCAACGCCAACGCACTGAATGGCGAGCAGGCTGCCGCCGTGGCCGGCGCCCAGGTGGAAGGCCCGATCGGCAGTGGCAACGATGCCAACGCCGGCCAGCCCCCCCGTGGTGAGCGCGGCCCCCGCCGCGAGCGCGGTGACGGCTCCGGCCGCCGCGAACGTGGCGAGCGCGGTGAGCGCACGCCCCGCAATGCTGAGGGCGCCGAGCAGGCCGCACCGGCAGGCGATTTCGCCGACACCTCGCCGCTGGCACTGCTGCCCGACCTGGACCTGACCGGCAACGAGTCGGCCAACAGCGCAGCGGGCAGCGAAGAGCAGCGCCGCGAGCGCCGTTCGCGCGACCGCTATGGCCGCGACCGCCGCGAACGCGGCGAGCGCGGTCCGCGCGAGAACGCCGAGGGCGCAGCCGCACCGGCAGCCGCCCCGCTGCTGGACTTCGACACCTCGGCGGCTGCGGCCCCTGCGCCTCAGGAGGAAGCCCCCCGCCGCAGCTACTTCAGCGCCCCCGCCGAAGCCGCAGCACCCGTGGCAGCAGCCCCGGTCGCGGCACCAGTGGCTGAGAGCGCTCCAGCCCCGGTTGCCGCCGCGCCCGCACCCGTGGCAGCGCCTGTGGCCGCCCCCGTGCCGGCAGCCGCCGCGCCCGTGGTGGCTGCGCCAGCCCCCGCCACCGGCCTGCCCCGCGTGCAGGCCTTCACCCTGCCGCTCGCCGAGCTGCACCAGGTCGCCGAATCGTCGGGCCTGCAGTGGGTGAACTCCGATGCCGCCAAGATCGCTGCCGCACAGGCCGCGATCGCGGCAGAGCCCAAGCCCATCCATGTGCCGCGCGAGCGTCCACCCGTGGTGGTGATCGACGAAGGCCCGCTGGTGCTGGTGGAAACCCGCCGCGACCTCTCGGCGATGAAGCTCCCGTTCGAGCAACCCCCAGCGGCGTGATGCGCTGAGCACACAAGAAGGCGGCCTCGGCCGCCTTCTTGCTTTGGGGTCCGGTCTTTGTGCAGGCGTGCCGCCGATGCCGGTATCCTTGCGCCCACGTCCACGTTGCCCTGCCTGCTGTTTTTCCGGGCCTTACGAACCACCACGCCACCATGCTGTTCCTGCTGTCCCCCGCCAAGTCGCTGGACTATGAAACCCCGCTGCCGCCCGACCTGCCGCACACGCTGCCGCAGTTCGTGCCGCAATCCAAAGACCTGATCCGGGTGCTGCGCGAAAAGTCGCCCCAGGACATCGCCACGCTGATGTCGCTGAGCGACAAGCTCGCTGCCCTGAACGTGGCGCGCTACCAGGCCTGGAAACCGCGCTTTTCCACCGCCAATGCGCGCCAGGCGCTGCTGGCCTTCAATGGCGACGTCTACGAGGGCCTGGACGCGCGCACCCTGGGCCCCGAAGAACTGCAGTGGGCGCAGGACCATGTGTGCATCCTGAGCGGCCTGTACGGCATGCTGCGCCCCCTCGACCTGATGCAGCCCTACCGCCTGGAGATGGGCACGCGCCTGGCCACCGAGGCCGGCAGCAACCTGTACCAGTACTGGGGCGACCGCATCGCCAAACACCTGAACACCCGGCTGCGCGCCGACACCACGCCCGTGGTGGTGAACCTGGCCTCGCAGGAATACTTCAAGGCCGTGGACACCAAGGCCCTCAAGGCCCGCGTGATCGAATGCGTGTTCGAGGACTGGAAGGGCGGCGCCTACAAGATCATCAGCTTCCACGCCAAGCGCGCGCGCGGGCTGATGGCACGCTACGCCATCGGCCACCGCCTGGCGACCCCGCACGCGCTCCAGGGCTTTGACCTGGAAGGCTACACTTTTGCTCCCGCCGCCTCCCAACCTGAGCGCCTGGTGTTCCGGCGCAAGACCAACGTGTGAGATCTGCCATGGCATCGTCTTCCGAACAGTCGCCTTCCAACGCCACCGCCGCTGCTGCGCGCCAGGCCATCACGCCCGAGCTGCGCCGCTGGATCATCGAACAGGCCGAGGCCGGCTTTGCCGCACCCGTGGTGCTGCAGTCCATGCGCGATGCGGGCTGGAACGAGGACGTGGCCGCCGAAGCCCTCGAAATCACGCTGCAGGACCACCTCAATGCCCTGGCCGAGCAGCAGGGCCAGCCGCCCGCCGTGAAGGTGCCCGAGCCCCTGCTGGACGAATCGCCCGCCGAGGTCGATGCCGGCGACCGCGTAGTGAAGGTGCTGCTGGCCATCGCCAAGCCGCGCGTCGTGGTGTTCGGCAACCTGCTCTCCGACGAGGAATGCGATGCCTTGATCGCGGCGGCCGAGCCGCGCATGGCGCGCTCGCTCACCGTGGCCACCAAGACCGGCGGCGAGGAGATCAATGCCGACCGCACCAGCGATGGCATGTTCTTCCAGCGCGGCGAGAACGCCGTGGTGCAGCGCATCGAAGAACGCATCGCGCGCCTGCTGGACTGGCCCATCGAGAACGGCGAGGGCCTGCAGGTGCTGCACTACCGCCCCGGCGCCGAATACAAACCGCACTACGACTATTTCGACCCCGGCGAGCCGGGCACGCCCACCATCCTGAAGCGCGGCGGGCAGCGTGTGGGCACCCTCGTCATGTACCTCAACACGCCCGAAAAGGGCGGCGGCACCACCTTCCCCGACGTGCATGTCGAAGTCGGCCCGCAGCGCGGCAACGCCGTGTTCTTCAGCTACGAGCGCGCCCACCCCTCCACCAAGACCTTGCACGGTGGCGCACCGGTGATTGCCGGCGAGAAGTGGATCGCCACCAAGTGGTTGCGCGAGCGCGAATTCAAATAAGGCCTGTGCCCGGCAACAGGAGGACCCCGCCATGAACGACAACACCCCCGAACAATCCCAGCTGGGCAAGGCCTCGGCCTATGTGGACCAGTACGATGCCTCGCTGCTGTTCCCCATCCCGCGTGCGGGCAAGCGCGCCGAGATCGGCATCACCGCGGCCCCGCCCTTCTTCGGCGCGGACCTGTGGACGGCGTTCGAGCTGTCCTGGCTCAACCAGCGCGGCAAGCCGCAGGTGGCGCTGCTGCACATCACCATCCCGTGCGAGACGCCCAACATCGTCGAGAGCAAGTCCTTCAAGCTCTACCTCAACAGCTTCAACAACACGCGCTTTGCCGACCCCTCCGAGGTACAGGCGCGCATCCGCGCCGATGTGAGCGAAGCCGTCTGGCGCGGTGCCGAGCACCCGGCCACGGTGGGCGTGAAGCTGCTGCTGCCCGAGATGTTCGACCAGGAGCCCGTGCACGAACTCGACGGCCTGAGCCTGGACCGCCTGGATGTGGAATGCACACACTACCAGCCCGCCCCCGAGCTGCTGCATGCCGTGCACGACGAGCCCCCGGTGACCGAGGTGCTCACCAGCAACCTGCTCAAGAGCAACTGCCTGGTGACCGGCCAGCCCGACTGGGGCAGCGTGCAGATCCGCTACACGGGCGCGCCCATCGACCAGGAAGGGCTGCTGCAGTACCTGGTGAGCTTTCGCAACCACAACGAGTTCCACGAGCAGTGCGTGGAGCGCATCTTCATGGACCTGTGGACGCGCTGCAAGCCGCTCAAGCTCACGGTCTACGCGCGCTACACGCGCCGCGGCGGCCTGGACATCAACCCGCTGCGCACCAGCCACCCCCAGGCCCTGCCCGGCAACGTGCGCACGGCACGGCAGTGAGCGCCTGAGCCGGCGCAGCCGCTCAGGGGGCGTTCATTGCTTCAACCAGTCGCATCGCAAACGGTGCAAGCGGTGCGCCCGGGCGCGCCAGGCCACATAGAGGCTGGGCAGCAAGGTCCCGGCAAAACACAGGGGCGCCGCCCAGGCGTCACCCAGCACGCAAGTGGGCACCCAGCCCACCCAGCCCATGAGCCAGAGCGTGAGCACCAGGTCCCACAGGTGGTATTCCAGCGGGTGTTCGACCCGGTGGTCCACATGCCATTGCTTGATGCGTTGGAGCTCGTTGAGCGTCATGACCATCTCCGCCAGAGGGCACTCCAATGTAAGTCTGGCGTAAGAATTCGTCAAGATCGCGCGCCCCGTTGCAGCGGCCGCGATGTGGCTCAGAACAGCGGACGGGTGTAGGGGTCGGCCTCGCGCGACCGGGGCGGGCGCGGCTCGGGCGGGCCGTCGGGCACATCGCCCTCGCGCTCCAGCGTGCCCACGCGCACGCCCAGCAAGCGCAGCTTGCGGTCCAGCGGCACGCGCTTGAGGCACAGGCCCGCCGCGCGGCGGATGGTGGCCGCGTCCTGGGTGTAGCGGTCCAGCGTCTGGTCGCGCGTGGCGATCTTGAAGTCGTCGTAGCGCAGCTTGATGCCGATGGTCTTGCCCACATAGCCCTTGCGTTGCAGGTCGGCAGCGACACGCTCGCACAGGTCGGTGAAGATACGGCCCAGCTCCGCCCTGTCGCGCACGGCGTGCAGGTCGCGGTCGAAGGTGGTCTCGCGGCTCATGCCCACGGGCTCGCTCTCGGTGACCACGGGGCTGTCGTCGCGGCCCCAGGCCACGCGGTGCATCCAGGCGCCGCTCGACTTGCCGAAGCGTTCGATGAGCCATTGCGGGTCTTGCGCCGCCAGCTGGCCAATGGTCGTGATGCCCAGGCTCGCCAGCTTCTCGCCCGCCTTGGGGCCGATGCCGTTGATCTTGCGCACGTTGAGCGGCCAGATCCTGTCCTTCAGATCCTCTTCATGGACGATGGAAATGCCATTGGGCTTGTTGAACTCGCTGGCCATCTTGGCCAGCAGCCGGTTGGGCGCCACACCGATGGAGCAGGTCAGGCCCGTCACGTCGAAGATGCTCTTCTGGATCAGCCGTGCCAGCACCCGGCCTCCTTCGCGCTGGCCGCCGGGCACATCGGTGAAGTCGATGTAGACCTCGTCCACGCCGCGGTCCTGCATCACCGGAGCGATCTCGGTGATGGTGCTCTTGAACAGGCGCGAGAAGCGGCGCACCTCCTCGAAATCCACGGGCAGCACGATGGCATGGGGGCAGAGCTTGGCTGCCTTCATCATGCCCATGGCCGAGCCCACGCCGAACTGCCGCGCCGCATAGGTGGCCGTGGTGATGACACCGCGGCCCACATAGTCCTTGAGCAGGGGAAAGTCGGCCACCGGGATGAAGTGCGGCTCGCGCAGTCCCTGGCCGTCGGGGCTTTGGTGCAGCAACTCGTCCACCTTGCGCCGCCCGCCGCCGATGACCACGGCCAGGCCCTTGAGCTGGGGATAGCGCAGCAGCTCGACGGAGGCGAAGAAGGCATCCATGTCGAGGTGCGCAATGCGGCGCAGGCGCGGTGCGGCGGGCTCGTCGGGCGGGGCGGAGGTCACGGCCTCCATTGTGCGCAAAAGCAGCGCCACCCTGCTGCCAGCCGCCTGGCCGAAAGCAGGGTTGGATGCGGTACGACTACTTCTTGGCCAGGGCCGCGTTGCGCAGGCCCTGCAGCGTTCCCGTGGGCGTGATGGCCTCGGGGTCGATCAGGCAGTGCAGCACGCTGGGCAGGCCGCTGGCGCGTGCGCGGGCGAGGGCCGGGCCGAATTCCTCGGTGCGGGTCACGCGCTCACCATGGCCGCCAAAGGCCTGGGCGTAGGCCTTGAAGTCGGGGTTCTTGAGCGCGGTGGCGCTGATGCGGCCCGGGTACTCGCGCTCCTGGTGCATGCGGATGGTGCCGTACATGGCGTTGTCCAGCAGCACCACGATGATGGGCAGGCCGTACTGCACGGCGGTGGCGAACTCCTGGCCGTGCATGAGGAAGTCGCCGTCACCGGCGAAGATCACCACCTCGCGCTGCGGCCACAGGCGCTTGCCGCCCACGCCGGCCGGCAGGCCGTAGCCCATGGAGCCGCTGGTGGGCGCCAGCTGGCTGGCATAGGTCGTGAAGGGCCAGAAGCGGTGGATCCAGGTGGCGAAGTTGCCTGCACCGTTGCAGAAGATGGTGTCGGCGGGCAGCACTTCCTTGAGGTGCTGCATCACCTGGCCCATCTGCAGATCGCCCGGGATGCGGATGGGCGCCGTATCGCTCCAGGCCAGGTACTCGGCATGGGCGGCCTCTGCATGGGCCTGCCATGGCACGGCGGCCGCTGGGCGCACGCCGGCCAGCGCAGCGGCGAAGGCCTGCGGCGTGGCATGGATGGCCTGCGCGGGGCGGTACAGCCGGCCCAGTTCGTCGGCGTCAGCATGCACGTGCACCAGGGGCTGCACAGGGTTGGGAATGGCGAACAGCTCGTAGCCCTGCGAGGGCACTTCGGACAGGCGGCCACCGACCACCAGCACCAGGTCCGACGCGCGGATGCGCGCCAGCAGCTTGGGGTTCACGCCCAGGCCCAGGTCGCCGCCGTAGCAGGCGTGCGTGGCCGGGAACAGCATCTGCCGGCGGAACGAGCAGTACACGGGCAGCGACCAAGCCTCGGCAAAGGCCGTGAACTCGCGCACGGCCTGCTCGGACCAGCGGCTGCCGCCCAGGATGGCCACGGGCTGCTTCGCCTTGCCCAGGCGCTCGGCCAGCTCGGCCATCTGCGCGGCACCGGGGTGGGTCTCGGCCACCTGGTAGGGCAGCGCGTCGGCCACGCTGGCGGCCTCGGTCAGCATGTCCTCGGGCAGGGCCACCACCACCGGGCCGGGGCGGCCCGAGGTGGCGACGTGGAAGGCGCGCGAGATAAGCTCGGGCACGCGCGCCGGGTCGTCGATCTCCACCACCCACTTGGCCATGGTGCCGAACACGGCGCTGTAGTCCAGCTCCTGGAAGGCCTCGCGCCCCAGCGCGCCGCGCGCGACCTGGCCCACGAAGAGGATCATGGGCGTGGAGTCCTGGTGCGCGATGTGCACGCCCGCCGAGGCATTGGTGGCCCCCGGGCCGCGCGTGACGAAGCAGATGCCCGGCCGGCCCGTGAGCTTGCCCTGGGCCTCGGCCATCATGGCGGCGCCGCCTTCCTGGCGGCACACGGTGACGGCGATGCTCGCGTCGTGCAGCGCGTCCAACACGGCCAGGTAGCTCTCGCCCGGCACGCAGAACAGTTGCTGCACGCCATGGGTGATGAGCTGCTGCACCAGGATCTGGCCGCCCGTGCGGCTGGCGGTGGTGCTGGAAGGGGAAGGCGTGGTCATGTCAAAGGTCCGGAACGAGAGAAACAGAAAAAGGAAATTGCAGGGGCTTCAGCGCAGCGCCTCGCACGCACGGCGAATGCGCGCGCAGGCTTCCTGCAGGTCGGCCATGGACGCAGCGTACGAGATACGGAAGTACGGCGCCAGCCCCAGCACGCTGCCGGGCACCACCGCCACGTGGAACTCGCGCAGCAGGTAGTCGCAGAAATCGGCATCGCTGCGCAGCGTGGCGCCGCCCGGCGTGGTGCGGCCCAGCACGCCTTCGCAACTGGCAAAGGTGTAGAACGCACCTTCGGGCACGCGGCATCGCAGCCCCGGCGAGGCGTTGAGCGAGGCCACCACCAGGTCGCGCCGCGCCTGGAACTCGCGGCAGCGCTCGGCCACGATGTCCTGTGGGCCGGTGAGCGCGGCCACGGCCGCCGCCTGGCTGATGGACGAGGCGCACGAGGTGGCCTGGCTCTGCACCACGGCCATGGCCGCGATGAGTGCGCGCGGGCCCGCGCCGTAGCCGATGCGCCAGCCCGTCATGGCATACGACTTGGAGACGCCGTTCACGGTGAGCGTGCGCTCGCGCAGCGCAGGCATCACCGCCGCGGGTGTGGCGAAGGCATGGCCGTCGTACAGGATGTGCTCGTAGATGTCGTCCGCCAGCACCCAGACCTGCGGGTGGTGCAGCACCACCTCCAGGATGGGTTTCAACTGCTCTGCGCTGTAGGCCGTGCCGCTGGGATTGGAAGGCGAATTGATGAACACCCAGCGCGTGCGCGGCGTGATCGCGACGTCGAGCTGTTCGGGCGTGATGCGAAAGCCGTTGGCCTCGCTGCACGGCACGACCACGGGCACGCCGCCCGCGATCAGCACCATGTCGGCGTACGAGGTCCAGTACGGTGCGGGCAGGATCACTTCGTCGCCGGGGTTCAGGCTGGCCATCAGCGCGTTGTAGATGACCTGCTTGGCACCTGCCCCCACCGTGATCTCGTGGGTGGCGAACTCCAGCCCGTTGTCCTTGCGGAACTTGTGCTGGATGGCGGCCTTGAGCTCGGGCGTGCCGTCCAGCACGGTGTAGTGCGTCTCACCCCGCGCCATGGCCTGCTGCGCGGCTTCCAGGATGTGGGCCGGCGTGTCGAAGTCCGGCTCGCCCAGGCCCAGCACGATCACGGGCTGGCCCTGGCGCTTGAGCTCGTTGGCGGCCTGGGTGATGCGCACGATGTCGGAGACACCGATGGCGCTGATGCGGTCGGCCGCGCGAAAGGCCGTGGCGGGGATGGCGGCGTTCATTGCTGGTAGGTCTCCAGGGGCTTGTCGTTGGGGGCCGCGAACAGCTGGCGCAGCGTGGTGCCCAGCGGCAGGTTCAGGCCCACGTTCTTGGGCGGAATGGGGGCGACGAACCACTTGGTGTAGATCTTCTCCATCTCGCCGCTCTGCATGAGCCTGGTGAGCACGCCGTCCACGGCCGCCTTGAAGGTCGGGTCGTCCTTGCGGAACAGCAGCGCGATGGGCTCGGCGCCCAGCGGCTCGCCCACGATGCGGTAGGCCGAAGGGTCCTTGGAGTTGGCGATCATGCCGGCCAGCAGGTTGTCGTCGAGCACGAAGGCGTCGGCACGGCCGGATTCGAGCAGCAGGAAGCTCTCGTGGTGGTCCTTGCCCAGCACGGTCTTGATGGGCGCACCGCCCAGGGCACGCTCCTGCTTGCGCAGCAGTTGCACGGCCGTGGTGCCGGTGGACGCCGCGATGGTGCGGCCCGCGAGTTGGCTGATGGACTTCAGGTCCGAGTCCGTGCGCACCGCCATGCGCACTTCGCTCACATAGGTGGTCACGGCGAAGGCCACCTGCTGCTGGCGCGCGGTGTTGTTGGTGGTGGGGCCGCAGCCGATGTCGAGCGTGCCGTTCTGCACCAGGGGCAGCGTGTTCTGCGCCGTCACGGCCATGTACTCGAGCTTGGCGGCGGGCACGATTTCCTTGAGCACACGCTCGCACAGCTCGACGTGGTAGCCCACGTACTTGTCATTGGCGCCCAGCGCATAGGCCATTGGCGGCGAGGTCTCGCGCACGCCGAGCACCACCTTGCCCGAGGCCTTGATCTTGTCGAGCGTGTTGGTGGCCGCTGTTTGCGCATGCGCAGGCGCGAAGGCCATGCAGGCGATTGCCAGCCCTGCGGCAAGCGCGGTGAAGGTGGCCTTGTGGAAAGATGCCATGTCGTCGTCTCCTTGTGGTTATGGTTGGGGAAAGGGTGAAGCGTGTCTTGCGCCGGCGCTCAGATCACGTTCTTTTCGAGCAGCGGCGCGTTGCGCGCGATGCGCGTGATGGACAGCGGCGAGAGGTCCAGGCTCTGGTAGCCGCCCGTGAGCAGCAGCTCGGCCACGCCCCGGCCCACGGCCGGGCACTGCTGCAGGCCATGGCCCGAGAAGCCGTTGGCAAAAACCAGGTTGTCGCAATCGGGGGACAGGCCCACGATGGCGTTGTGGTCGAAGGTGTTCATCTCGTAGTAGCCGGCCCAGGCGCCCTGCATGCGCAGCGCCTCGAAACCCGGGATGCGCTCGGCCAGCAGGGGCCAGACATGCTCCTCGAAGGCGTGGTACTCCGGGTCGAGCGGCGCGAAATCGGCATCCTGGTCGGCCGGTGGCGCAAAGCCGGCGATGAAGCCGCTGCCCTCGGGCCGCAGCCAGATGCCGCTGGTGTCGATGAGCAGAGGACAGCGTGGCAGTTGGGCCGGGCTGGCCAGGTGGAACACGGTACGGCGCCTGCCCACCACGGGCAGTGCAATACCGGCCCAGGCTGCGATGGCCCCGGCCCAGGGGCCGCCGGCGTTCACCACCTGGCTGCAAGGCAGTGTGGCCCCGCTTTTCAAGCGCACGGCGGCCACGTGCTGCACGCCATCGCTGGCAGCCAGATCGAAGCCCATGGCCTCGTCAGCCACATAGCACACGCCCTGGCTCTGCGCCTTCTTGCGCAGGGCCGTGAGCAGCAGGTACCCATCGAACCAGCCCTCGCCCGACAGGCCAAGCGAGCCCAGGGTCACATCCTGCAGCGCCAGCCAGGGGAAGCGCGCGGCCAGCTCGGCCGGCGTGAGCAGCGCCACGTCGGCCCCATGGCGCTTTTGCAGCCCATGGTTGTCGCGCAGCGTGGCCTCGCCCGCGGCGGTGGCCAGGTAGAGGTAGCCGCCCTCGTGCAGGCCGATGTCAGGCACGTCGCCATTGCAGGCCAGCAAGCTGCCCACATTGCGCAGAAAGCCGATGCCGTAGGCCGAGATCTGCACGTTGATGTCGGTGGAGAACTGCTGGCGGATGGAACTGGCCGACAGGGCCGACGAGGCCTGCGCGTAGCTCGGGTCGCGCTCCACCACCACGACCTCGCAGCCCGGCCGCTGGCGCGTGAGTTCGTAGGCGATGGCGCTGCCAATGACGCCGCCGCCGATGATCACGATGGACATGCTGGTGGTGCTCCCGGACGGTGGCGGATGGTGCTTAGACGTCGAACTTCACGCCCTGCGCGAGTGGCAGTGCCGTGGAGTAGTTGATGGTGTTGGTGGCGCGGCGCATGTAGGCCTTCCAGCTGTCGGAGCCGGCCTCGCGGCCACCACCGGTTTCCTTCTCGCCGCCGAAGGCGCCGCCGATCTCGGCACCGCTCGGACCGATGTTGACGTTGGCGATGCCGCAGTCCGAGCCCGCGGCAGACATGAACTGCTCGGCCTCGCGCACGTTGAGCGTGAAGATCGAGGACGAGAGCCCGGCGCCCACGGCGTTGTTCCAGGCGATGGCCTCGTCGAGCGTGCTGTAGCGCACCACATAGAGGATGGGAGCAAAGGTCTCGTGCAGGGCCGGGCCTTCGTGCTTTTGCAGTTCCACCAGTGCGGGGCGCACGTAGTAGGCATCGCTGCCGCCCAGGCCCGGCACGCGCTCGCCGCCGTGCACCTTGGCGTCCAGGGCGCGGGCCTGGTCCAGCGCCTTTTGCATGCCGTCGTAGGCGCCGCGGTCGATCAGCGGGCCCACCAGGGTGCCGGCGGTGCGCGGGTCACCCACCTGCACGTTGCTGTACACCTTGCGCAGCTGGGGCACCAGGCTGTCGTAGATGCTGTCGTGCACGAACAAACGGCGCAGCGTGGTGCAGCGCTGGCCGGCCGTGCCCATGGCTGCGAAGGCGATGCCGCGCAGGGCCAGGTCCAGGTCGGCCGTGGGGGCGACGATGGCGGCGTTGTTGCCGCCCAGCTCCAGGATGGCGCGGGCGAAGCGGGCCGCCAGGCGCGGGCCGACGGCGCGGCCCATGGCCGTGGAGCCGGTGGCCGAGAGCACGGCCACGCGGGCATCGTCCACCAGCACCTCGCCGATGCCGCGCTGGCCGATCAGCAGTTCGAGCAGGCCTTCGGGCGCATCGCCGAAGCGGGCCAGGGCGCGCTGGGCAATGGCATGGGTGGCCAGGGCTGTGAGCGGCGTCTTCTCGGACGGCTTCCACACCACCGAATCACCACAGACCAGGGCCAGCGCCGCATTCCAGGACCACACCGCCACGGGGAAGTTGAAGGCCGAGATCACACCGCACACGCCCAGCGGGTGCCAGGTTTCCATCATGCGGTGGCCGGGGCGCTCGGTGGCGATGGTCAGGCCGTAGAGCTGGCGCGACAGGCCAACCGCGAAATCGCAGATGTCGATCATCTCCTGCACCTCGCCCAGGCCTTCGGACGGGATCTTGCCGGCCTCGATGGTCACGAGCAGGCCCAGGTCGTCCTTGGCGGCACGCAACTCTTCGCCCAGCAGGCGCACGAGTTCGCCGCGGCGCGGTGCGGGCACATTGCGCCAGGCCTGGAAGGCGGCCTGTGCACGGGCGATGGCGGCGCTCGCATCGGCCGCGGAGACCTCGCGCACGGCGCCGATGGCCTCGCCCGTGATGGGCGAGCGCACCGGCAGATCGCCGCCGGTGTAGGCCGTGCGCGGCACGCCCAGGCGCTGCAGCAGTTGATCGACTTCGGTCACAAGGGAGGACGAGGGGGTGGCGGCAGAAGTGGCGGACATGGCGGCTCGCAAGGGTCGGGTCGGGAAGAAGGGGGACAAAGGAACAAAGCGCAGGAGAACCACACGCAATGAATGCGCCAATATCCGCCAAAGCCGCCGCGCTGGATAGCAAAAAAAAGGAACTACTTGATCACAAATCAGAATGAAGTCCCTGAAAATCGCAGCACAGCTTGAGCCTGTCCATTCAGCGGCAACTACCCAAACGACATGTACTTCGCCATCGCGCATCATTCCCCCTTTGCATGACCATGCTGCGCCGCGCCTTCTTGCCCTCCACCGCCGACCTGCTGGCCTTCGAGGCCGCAGCCCGCCACCAGAGCGTGTCGCGCGCGGCCGAGGAACTGCACCTCACGCAAAGCGCGGTGTCGCGCCAGATCCGCCAGTTGGAGGAGCAGTTGGGTACCGCGCTTTTCCACCGCGTGCGCCAGCGTGTGGTGCTGACGGACGCCGGCCGCATCTACGCCGCGGACGTGCTGGCCGTGCTGCAGCAGCTGTCGGCCAGCACCCAGAAGACCATGGCCTTTGCCAGCACCGATGGCCTGCTCAACCTGGCCGTGCTGCCCACGCTGGGCACGCGCTGGCTCATCCCGCGCCTGGGGCGCTTCATGGCGCTCCACCCCGAGGCCATGGTCAACTTCTCGGCCCGCACCGAACCCTTTGACTTTATCGGCACGCCATTCGACGCCGCCATCCACTTCGGCGCGCCCCACTGGGCCGGCGCCGTGTGCGAATACCTGATGCACGAAGAAGCCGTGCCCGTGTGCAGCCCCGCCTACCGCGACCGCCACCAGATCCGTACCCCGCAGGACCTGGCCCGCGTGGTGCTGCTGCAGCAAAGCACCCGCCCCACCCAATGGGCCGAATGGTTCGAACTGGTGGGCGCCCCCACGGCGCTCGCGCTGCGCGGCCCCCAGTCCGAGCACTTCGCGATGATCGCCCAGGCTGCCGTCTCCCACCTGGGCGCGGCGCTGCTGCCACGTTTCCTGATCGAGCAGGAACTGGCTGCGGGCAGCCTGGTGGAGCTGTCGGACCAGGTGCTGACCAGCACCGACGCGTACTACCTCGTCTATCCCGAGGCACGCGCGCAGACGCCGCTGGTGAAGGCGTTCAGGGACTGGGTGGTGGCAGAGTGCGCTCGGGGTACGGGCAGTGACTGAGGGAGGTACCGCCAGAGCCCTTCACGCCTCCCCGACGGGCGGGCACCCGAGGGGCCACACCAGGCGGGGGATGCGCGGCAGGTTCAGCCGGGTGTGAGCACCATGTCCACGCGGTGCAAGCCGGGGCCGTAATAGTCCTGGGTGCGGGCCACGGCCCTGAATCCCAGGAGGCCATAGAAGTCCTGGGTGTGCTGGCTGGTCTCCAGGCGGATGGGGGCGCCGGGATGGGCTTGCAGGATCCTCTGGACACGCTGGTGGACCAGGTCCTTTCCCAGGCCCTGTCGGTGCAGGTCCCGGCGCACCATGCCCCAAACCAGCAGCATGCCACCTTGCGCGTCCTCGCAGTATCCGCCGCAGGCCACCACGGCCTGCGCCTGTTCCAGGACGAAGTAGGGGCAAGGGTTCTCCTCCAGGAACTTCACGAAGTAGGCCCGTTCGGACGGATCGAAAAACGGAGGGGTGTTGCTGTCAAAAATTTCAAGACAGCCCGGCATGTCTCCGGGGGAACAGGGTCGAAAAACTGGGTGCATGGGAAAAGGCTGGTTTCAAATCTCTGGACCATCAGGCCGCCGCACGCCTGCCCAGCGGCAATCGTCGGTGGCTTGCACTTGCTCTCACACCGCCAGTGGCTCCATCACCATCTCGTGCCACGCCAGTCCCGCATGGCCCGAGGCCGACGGCCTGGCATAGCGGTAGCCCATGCGTTCGTAAAGACCGACATGGCGCTCCCTGCACATCAGATGGATGCTGCTCTTGCCCCGCTCGGCCATCCCACGGACAAACCGCTCCATCATGCGGAGAGAGTAGCCCTTGCCCTGGTGTGCGGGATCCACCGCGACCGACATGATGACCACGTGCGGCGCAGCAGGGTCATGGCCCACCAACTGCTTGAATGCATCGTCTGCCATGGCCACCTCGTCTGCGCAGCCGCTGTTGATGAAGCCCACCACCTGCCCCTCCCGCTCCATCACCAGAAAGCCTTCGGGATAGTCGGCGATGCGCTTCGCTATCTTCTCCAGCGTCGCCGCCTCGTCACCGCTGTAGGCAGCCGATTCGATCTGGAAGCAGCGCTGCGCGTCGCTGGCAACGGCATTGCGAAAAGGGGGGCAGGCAGGGGAGGCAGCAGACATGGCGGAGGAAGGGCTTGAAAACGGGCCCATGGTACGCACACCTGTCAATGCATGTACTGCATTTTCTTCAGGCTATAGTGCATGGTATGCACGATGCCCTGCGCCAGTTGGACCTGAACCTGCTGTTGGTATTCGATGCCCTGCTGCGGCACCGCAGCGTGGCGATGGCGGCTGACGAGCTGGCGATCAGTCCTTCGGCGTGCAGCCATGCGCTGGCGCGCCTTCGCTCCGCCTTGCTGGACGAGTTGTTCGTGCGCGAAGGGGCGGCCATGGAGCCCACGGCAAAGGCCAGGCGGCTGGCGGACGGCGTGCAGGATGGATTGCGCCTGCTCTCGACAAGCCTGGGCGAAGGCCGCTCGTTCAACCCCGCAAGCAGCCGGCAGACCTTCGTGTTCGCGGCCACGGACTTCACCACCTTCGCACTGCTGCCTCCCCTGGTTGCGGCCGTGGCGGCCGTGGCACCCCGGATACGCATCAAGGTGGAGCATTCGCGCCGCCGTGATTCCGTGGAAGCACTGGCCTGTGGCCGCGCGCATTTCGCCCTGGGGTTCGCGGACGAAAGCGCCACCATCCACAAGGGCCTGGATTCCATCACCTTCATGGAAGGCGACTATGTGGTGCTCGCACGGGCCGGACATCCGCGCATCCAGGGCCAGCTCACGCTGGCCCAGTACCTGAAGGAGCGGCATGTTGCCGTTCTTCCCTGGGAGGATGAAGCCAGTGTGATCGACGGAGCGCTGCTGCAGATGAAGCAAGCGCGCGATGTGGCGCTGGAGCTTCCCAGCATGCTGGCTGCGACCTGCATCGTTGCAGCCACCGATCTCCTTCTGACACTTCCGCACAGTGCGGCGGTCCATGCGGCGGCGAGCCTGCCGCTCGCCATCCACCCCGCACCCCTGCGCACGCCACCGTACACGCTCAAGGCGTTCTTCCATCCCCGGCACGCAAGCACCCCGGGCCATCGGTGGATGCTGGCGCAAATGTCCCAGGTGCTGGGCTCCGCGACCCCCACGCAGCGCTGACGCCGGCCCACCGCCCCACCGGGCAGGACGCACTGGCCTGGGCGCGGCCACGAGCGCCTGAGCGAGCCGCTGCCCGCGGTGCCTACAGCAGGGCCGCGGCCATCATCCCCAGCCCGGCAATGCTGACGGCCCAGGTGGCCGTGCGCACATACGGAATGCCGATGTAGTACACGGGGATGTAGACCATGCGCGCCCAGAAGAACACCTGGGCGCCCAGCACCACCAGGCTGCCGGTGCGGTTGCTGGCCGTGGCCGCCAGGCCCAGGATGGCAAAGAACACCAGGTTCTCGAAGCTGTTGCGGGCCGTGCGCTCGGCGCGGCCGGCAAAGGCCCCCGGGTCATCCAGATGGTCGCGGTTGCCGAAGGCCAGCAGCAGGCCCGAGGGCGTCCATGCGCGCGCACGGATCAGGCTGGCCACCACAACCAGCAGCCAGGTGATGATGGCAAAGTACACGACGAGGGTGAGGATGGGGGTCATGGCAGCCTGGGTCTGAGGGGGTGAAGAAAGCCGCATCCCTGGCACCGGGACGGGGCAGGAACCCGCAGCATACGCAGCCTGCCGGGGGCTCTCAGTCGGCCGTCGACACCGGCGTGCTGCCCGGCACCAGGCGCTGCTCGGGCTGCTGCCCCGCCAGGCTTTGCGCGGGGCGGCGCAGCGTGGCGTCGAAGGGGTGGATGCGCGGGCCGATGGCGGCGGCCTCGCGCTTGAGCAACTCCACCACGGTGGGCAGGCGGTCCTCGTTGAGGCGCGCCGAGATGGTACCCACGCTGAGCGCGGCCACGGCGCGGCCCTCGCGGTCGAGTACGGGCACGCCCACGCCGGCCATGCCTTCGAGCAGGCCGGTGTTGCGCGCCGCGTAGCCGCTCTGGCGCACGCGCTCGATCTCGGTGCGCAGGTAGACCTCGTCGTACACGCCGTACTCGCGCACGCGCGAGAGGTTGAAGCGGATCACCTCCTCGCGCTCGGCCTCGGGCAAAAACGCCAGGATGGCCAGCGCCCCCTGCCCCACGCCCAGCGCCACCCGGCCGCCGATGTCACCGGTGAAGGAGCGGATGGGGAACGGCCCCTCGCTGCGGTCCAGGCAGATCGCGTCGAAGCCGCTGCGCACCAACAGGAAGATGCTGTCACCCAGGCTCGCGCTCAGGCGCAGCAGCGCGGGCCGGCACAGCGTGCGCAGGTCGCCCGGGTTGCCGGCCTTGGCCGCGAGCGCAAAGAAATCGGTGGACAGGCGGTAGAGCTTGCTGCGCTCGTCCTGCTCGGCCATGCCCTCGGCCACCAGCGATTGCAGCAAACGGTGCGTCGTGCCCTGGGTCAGGCCCACGGCGCGCGCCAATTGGGTGACTCGGCCGCCCTCGGCCTGCACCTCGGCGAGGGCGCGGATGACGGCAAACATGCGGGGCACTCCGCCCGTGGAGGTGGACGTTGGTTCCATGCACTGCTCCTGTGGAATAGATGGCATTTTCTGTGTGCATCATATTCCATTAAACGGAATAAATTCAATAAATATTCTGATTAATGGAATACCCGATGCGATCTGGCCTGATTACTGCAATACATTGAATCGAAAGCGCAAGACAGTCCACGGAACGCCATTTTCTGCACCGAGCCGGTGCAGGCAGGCAAATGCACTGCAGGACTGCCACCGCGCAGCGATGGAACCCCCGACCAGAAAGGCCCCTGCATGTCCTTCCTTCAACTCACCGACGTGACCAAGTTCTATGGCAGCACCTGCGCGGTGCAGGCCATGAACCTGGCGGTGGAAAAAGGCGAATTCGTGTCGCTGCTGGGCCCTTCGGGCTGCGGCAAGACCACCACCTTGCAGATGGTGGCGGGCTTCGAGGCCGTGAGCAGTGGCCGCATCGAACTGGCGGGCCGCGACATCACGCATGCCAAGGCCAACACGCGCGGCCTCGGGATCGTGTTCCAGAGCTACGCCCTGTTCCCGCACATGACGGTGGCCGACAACGTGAGCTTTGGCCTGGAGATGCGCAAGGTGGCCAAGGCCGAACGCAAGGAGCGTGTGGCCCAAGCCCTCGCGCTGGTGCACCTGGACCAGCACGCCACGCGCTACCCGCGCGAGCTCTCGGGCGGCCAGCGCCAGCGCGTGGCGCTGGCGCGCGCCCTGGTGATCGAGCCACCCGTGCTGCTGCTCGACGAGCCCCTGTCCAACCTGGACGCCAAGCTGCGCGAGGAGATGCAGTTCGAGCTGCGCCAGATCCAGCGCAAGGTGGGCACGACCACGGTGATGGTGACGCACGACCAGAGCGAGGCCATGTCCATCAGCGACCGCGTGGTGGTGATGGAGGCCGGCCGCGCCACGCAGATCGACCACCCGCACCGCGTCTACGAGCACCCGCGCACGCGCTTCATCTCCACCTTCGTGGGCAAGGCCAACCTGCTGCCCGGCCTGGTCACGGCCAGCAGCGCGGCACGCACCCATGTGAGTGTGGGATCGCTGGCGGTGCAGGTCGAGGGCCCGGCCTTCCGCCCCGGTGCGGCCGTGCTGCTCAGTGTGCGGCCCGAGAAGCTGCAGCTGGTACCGGCCGTGCAGGGCCGGCTCGACGGCGAGGTGGGCGAGCGCTTCTTCCTGGGCAGCCAGTGGCTGTACCGCGTGATGACCCCCGTGGGCGACCTGATGGTGCTGGCCCCCAACGATGGCCGCAACGCGCTGGCCGAAGGTGAGCGCACGGGTGTGGACTGGCCCGACCACTGCATGCGCCTGCTGCCCGCCGACGAGAGCGCCCTGGCCGAGCTGGAGGCCACCCCATGAGCGGCGCCCTCCGCAAGGCCGTGCCCTGGTGGCTTTCGGGCCCGGCGCTGCTGCTGTTCACCGCGCTGCTGCTGGTGCCGCTGGGCCTCACGGCGGTGCTGTCGTTCAACGCCTTCGACCCGGCCACGGGCGTGAAGGCCGGCGAGTTCACGCTGGAGCACTACGGCCATGTGTTCATGGACTCGTACTACCACGCCATCTTCTGGCGCACCTTCTGGGTCTCGGCCCTGGTCACGCTGATCTGCGTCGCCATCGGCGCGCCCGAGGCCTACATCCTGAGCCGCATGGCCAACCCCTGGCGCTCGGTGCTGCTGCTGGTGGTGCTGGCGCCCCTCTTGGTCTCGGTGGTGGTGCGGGCCTTCGGCTGGAGCATGCTGCTCGGCCCCGAGGGCCTGGTCAACGGCCTGTTCAAGCTGGTTGGCATCGGGCCGGTGAAGATGCTCTACACCGAGGTCGCCGTCATCATCGCCCTGGTGCATGTGATGCTGCCCTTCATGGTGATTCCGGTCTGGACCTCGCTGCAGAAGCTCGACCCCGGCGTGCAGAACGCGGCACTCTCGCTCAAGGCCTCGCCCTTCACCACCTTGCGGCGCATCGTGCTGCCGCAGGTGCTGCCCGGCATCCTCTCGGGCAGCCTGATCGTGTTCGGCCTGGCGGCCAGCTCCTTCGCCATCCCCGGCCTCTTGGGCGGGCGGCGCCTGAAGATGGTGGCCACCATCGTCTACGACGAGTACCTGCACGAGCTCAACTGGCCCCTGGGCGCCGCCGTGGCCCTGACCCTGCTGGTGGCCAACCTGGTGGTGATGCTGAGCTACAACCGCCTGGTTGAAGGCCGCTACAAAAAAGCCCTTGGATAAGGAGCGCCGAAGATGCACAAAAACGGCCCCATCGCCCTGGCGTTCAACGCCCTGGTCATCGCCTTCATGCTCGCGCCCCTGGTGGTCGTGTGCGTGGTGGCCTTCACGCCCGAGAACACGCTGCCCCTGCCGACCGCGGAGTTCTCGCTGCGCTGGTTCAAGGCGGTGTTCGAGCACCCCGACTTCGTGCAGTCGTTCTGGAACAGCCTGTGGCTGGCCCTGGCCTCGGCCACGCTGGCCACGGTGCTGGCCGTGCCCGCGGGTATCGCGATCACGCGCTACGAGTTTCCGGGGCGCGGCTTTCTCAACGGCCTGTTCCTCTCGCCGCTGATCATTCCGCACCTGGTGCTGGGCGTGGCCCTGCTGCGCCTGTTCGCGCTGGTCGGTGGCAGCGGCAGCTTCGGCTGGCTGGTGCTGGCCCATGCGCTCATCGTCACGCCCTACACGCTGCGCCTGGTGGTGGCGGCGCTGGTGGGCTTCGATCGCAGCGCCGAGCATGCGGCCCTGTCGCTGGGCGCGAGCCAGGCCACGGTGTTCACGCGCATCACGCTGCCCATGATCCTGCCGGGCGTCACGGGCGGGTGGATGCTGGCCTTCATCAACAGTTTTGACGAGGTGACCATGTCGATCTTCGTCACCTCGCCCAGCACCGTGACCCTGCCGGTGCGCATGTACATGTATGCCACCGAGTCCATCGACCCGTTGATGGCCGCTGTGTCGGCCCTGATGGTGGGCGTGACCGCCCTGGCCATGGTGCTGCTGGACCGCGTCTACGGCCTGGACCGCGTGCTGGTGGGGCGCAAGTAAACCGTGATGACCATGACCCCTTCTTTATCATCGCCGCTGCTGCACCGTGTGGCCGAGACCGCGCGCCAGGCCGTGCCCTTCGTGCTCGATGGCCAGCCGGCCAGCGCGCTCGCAGGCGATACCGTGCTCACCGCCATCCTCACCCAGAAGGCGCAGCTGCGCCGCAACGAATTCAGCCACGAGCCGCGCGCCGGCTTCTGCATGATGGGCGCCTGCCAGGACTGCTGGGTGCAGACCGAGGGCGGCGAGCGCCTGCGCGCCTGCTCGACCTTCATCCAGCCGGGCATGGCCCTGTGTACCGGGGAAGGCGCGGCATGAGCGGCACCCGCAAGACCTTGCAGGCCGTCATCGTGGGCGCAGGCCCGGCCGGCATCCGCGCGGCGCAAACCTTGGCCGCCCATGGCGTGCGCCCCGTGCTGCTCGACGAAGCAGCGCGCGGCGGCGGCCAGATCTACCGGCGCCCGCCCGCGCACTTTGAGCGCCCGGCCTCGGCGCTGTACGGCACCGAGGCGGCACGCGCCACCGCCGTGCATGCGGCGCTCGACAGCATCGCCGAGCGCATCGACTACCAGCCCGACAGCCTGGTCTGGAACGCCCAGGGCGGCCTGCTCGATGTGCTGCACGGCCCCACGCAGACCACGCGCAGCCTGCCCTACGGCCAGCTCATCGTGGCCAGCGGCGCGGCCGACCGCGTGCTGCCCGTGCCGGGCTGGACGCTGCCCGGCGTCTACAGCCTGGGCGGCGCCCAGGTGGCGCTCAAGTTCCAGGGCTGCACCATCGGCAGCCGCGTGGTGCTGATGGGCACCGGCCCGCTGCTGTACCTGGTGGCCTACCAGTACGCGCGCGCCGGCACCCGCGTGGCCGCCGTGCTCGACACCGCACGCCTGGCCGACCAGGTGGCCGCCGTGCCCGCCATGCTGACCCAGCCCGCCACCTTTGCCAAGGGCGTGTACTACGTGGGCTGGCTGCGCGCGCAGGGCGTGCCCATCCACACCGGCGTGCGCCCCGTGCGCGTGCTCGGCAGCGAGCGCGTGGAGGGCGTGGTGTGGAGTGACGGGGCCAAGGAACACGCCCTGGCCTGCGATGCCGTGGGCCTGGGCTACGCCCTGCGCTCCGAAACCCAGCTGGCCGACCTGCTGGGCTGCCGCTTTGCCTGGGCGCCCCTGCACCGCGCCCACCTGCCCGAACGCGATGCCGCAGGCCGCACCAGCGTGGCCAGCGTCTACCTCGCCGGCGATGGCGCGGGCATCATGGGTGCCGATGCGGCCGAATGGGCGGGTGAGCGTGCGGCCCTGGCGCTGCTGGCCGACCAGGGTGTGGCGGTGGACGCCGCGCGCGCCCAGGCACTGGAAGGCAAGCTCGCCCACCTGCAGCGCTTTCGCCAGGGGCTGGAGCGCGCCTTCCCCTTCCCCACCGACTGGGCGGCCCACGCACCCGACGAGCTGGTGGTGTGCCGCTGCGAGCACATCACCGCAGGCCAGTTGCGCGAGACCGTGCGCGAGTCCGGCGCCGACGAGATGAACCGCCTGAAGGCCCTGACCCGCGTGGGCATGGGCCGCTGCCAGGGCCGCAGCTGCGGCGTGGCCGCGGCCGAGATCCTGGCGCAGGCCACCGGCCAGCCCGTGGAGCGGGTGGGCCGGCTGCGCGGGCAGGCGCCGATCAAGCCCATCCCCATCCACCTGCAGGCCGCCAGCCAGGCCACCGGAGGTGCCTCATGAGTGCCGCCACCCCCCACCTGACCAGCGCCGCACGCCTGGTGGATACCGAAGTGGCCATCGTCGGTGGCGGCATCGTGGGTGCCTCGGCGGCACTGGCGCTGCGCCGCCGCGGCGTGGACGTGGTGCTGCTCGAACGCGACCTGTGCGGCTCGCGCTCCAGCGGCGTGAACTACGGCGGCGTGCGCCGCCAGGGCCGGCCGCTGAGCCAGCTGCCACTCGCGCAGCGCGCCCACGAGATCTGGGGCCGGCTGCCCGCACTGCTGGGCACCGACGGCGAGTACCAGCGCACGGGCCATTTCAAGATCGCACGCAGCGAAGCCGACCTGGCCTCGCTGGAGAAGTACCAGGCGATGAGCCGCGACTTCGACCTGGGGATCGCGCTGCTCTCGGGCGCCCGCCTGCGCGAGCGCTGCCCCTGGCTCGGTGGCCGCGCCGTGGGCGGGTCGCTGTGCCCCGACGACGGCCAGGCCAACCCGCGCCTGGTGTCGCCCGCCTTCGCGCTGGCGGCACGGCGCGCCGGTGCGCAGATCTTCGAGCGCACACCGCTGACCGCGGTGGAGCACGATGGCCGGCAGTTCACGCTGCATTCCGGGCCGGCGCTGCAGGTGCGCGCGCCCGTGCTGATCAACTGCGCGGGGGCCTGGGCCGGCCCGCTGGCCGCGCAGTTCGGCGAGGCCGTGCCCCTGCGCTCGGGCCACCCGGCGATGGCCGTGACCGAGCCCCTGCCTTATTTCATGCAGTGGAGCCTGGGCGTGGAGGGCGGCGGCATCTACTGCCGCCAGGTGGCGCGCGGCAACCTGGTGCTGGGCGGCGGCTCGGGCGTGGCGCTGGATGCCGACCGCGCCCGCTCGGAGCGCAGCGCCCTTGCCGCGCTGGCCGTGCAGGCCATCGAGCTGCTGCCGGCCCTGAAGAACGCCCATTTCATCCGCACCTGGAGCGGTACCGAGGGCTACCTGCCCGACCGCCAGCCGGTGCTCGACACCAGCCGCACCACGCCCGGGCTCATCCACGGCTTCGGCTTTGCCGGCGCGGGCTTCCAGATCGGCCCCGCGGTGGGCGAGGTGCTGGCCGAACTGGCGCGCGATGGCCGCAGCAGCACGCCCACCGATGCCTTTGCCATTGACCGATTCGCCCTTGCAGATGCGCCGGCGGCCGCAACTGCCCATTGATTCCCTTTGCATTGACCGCTACCGTTCAACCCCCAGAAAGGAAAGACCCATGACCTCTTCTCGCCAGACTTCATTCCTGCGCCGTGCCCTGTTCACGGCCGCCGCAACGGCGGCGCTGGCCGCCAGCGGCGTGGCCGGGGCGCAGACGAAAACGATCTACATCGGCATGAACGGCGGCACGATGGAGAAGGCGTACACCCAGTACGTCTTCCCGGCGTTCGAGAAGCTGCATGGCGCCAAGGTGGTGGTGGTGCCGGGCACGTCTTCGGACATCCTGGCCAAGGCCCAGGCCAACAAGGACAAGCCGCAGATGCACGTGATGTTCCTCGACGACGGCATCATGGTGCGCGCCATGGGCATGGGCCTGTGCCAGAAGCAGCGCCCCAACCCGCACCTGGCCGAGATCTACCCGGCCGCGCGCTTCAAGGACGACCTGGCCAGCGGCGTGAGCCTGGGCATGACGGGCATTGCCTACAACACCAAGATGTTCACCGAGAAGGGCTGGGCACCGCCCACTTCGTGGATGGACTTTGCCGACCCCAAGTACAAGGGCAAGGTGGTGTTCCAGTCCATGCCCTCGTCGTCCTTCGGGCTGCACGGCTTTCTGATGTTCAACCGCATCCAGGGCGGCAACGACAAGAACGTGGAGCCGGGCTTCAACAACTGGGCCAAGACCATCGGCCCGAACGTGCTCGAGTACATCCCGAGCTCGGCCAAGATCTCCGAGATGGTGCAGACCGGCGAGGCCGCGATGTTCCCGCTGACCCCCACGGCCGTGGCCGCGCTCAAGACCAAGGGCATCCCCGTGGAGTACGCCCAGCCCAAGGAAGGTTCGGTCGTGCTCATGGTCGGCCAGTGCGTGATCGCCAACAACAGCGAGCCCGAGCTGGCGCAAAAGCTCGCCGAGTTCCTGCTGAGCCCGCTGGCCCAGGCCAATGTGCTGCAGTTCGGCGCACAGATCCCCACCAACCCAAAGACCCCGGCCGTGGGCGAAGGCGCGGCCCAGGTGGCCCAGATCAGCCAGTGGATGAAGAACGCCGTGACGCTGGACTGGGACGCCGTGAACGCCAACCGCCCCGCCTGGAACACGCGCTGGAACAAGACCATCGAGCGCTGAGCGAACACGAAAGTTGGTAAGGGGCCTCCAAGCATGCCCCGCTACCTGCCTTTGCGACTGGCGCGATCGAAGCCAGTGCTCCCGTGCAAGGGCCGCCCCGCCGCACCGGGAGCGTCCCCCTCCCGCATTGCGCAGCAATGCGAGAGAGGGGGAAGACGCGAAGCGGCTCAGGGGGATCTCACTTTACGGGATCTGCGTGACATATGTCACCAGGGCTGCCGGAGCCTGGCGCACGCCCTGCGCCAAACCGCCTTCCGGACTTCAGAATCCGCCCCATCGAGATTCCGAAGACATTCCTACAAGGCTTTCCCACCATGAAACGCTGGATCCAATGGACCGCCGGCAGCGCCCTCATCCTGGGTGTGCTGGTCGCCGCCACGGCCGCCACCGGCCTGTACCTGGCCGAGCAAAAGCGCAACCGCTACATCGACATCAAGCCCCGGCCCGTGGCCTACACGACCGAGGCGCAGACCGTCGAGCGCGGGCGCTACCTGTTCGCCTCTCGCGGCTGCACCGACTGCCATGGCGCCAGCGGCACGGGCCGCGAGTTCGTCAACGACGGCAAGGGCACGCGCCTGGCCGGCCCCAACATCACGGCGGCCGGCGTGGTGGCCCGCTACCAGCCCGAGGACTGGAACAGCGCCATCCGCCACGGCGTCAAGCCCAATGGCCGCCCGCTGCTGGTGATGCCCAGCGAAGACTACAACCGCCTGACCAACGACGACCTGAACGCCCTGGTCTCCTACATCCGCCAGTTGCCCGCCAAGGAAGGCGGCACGCCCGCCGCCATCGAGCTGCCGCGCCCGGCCTGGGTGCTGTACGGCCTGGGCGTGATTCCCGACGCGGCCGGGCGCATCGACCACCAGCTGGCGCCCTCGCGCCCCGTGCCGGCCGGCGTGACGGTGGCCAACGGCCAGTACGTGGCCAACATGTGCATCGGCTGCCATGGCGCCAACCTGGCGGGCGGCAAGATTCCTGGCGGCCCGCCGGACTGGCCGGCGGCCGCCGACATCCGCCCCGGCAAGGACAGCTCCATGGCGCGCTACCCCACGGCGGACAGCTTCGTGGCCATGCTGCGCAACGGCAAGCGGCCCGATGGCACGCCCATCCAGGTCATGCCCTTCGAGTCCCTGGGCCAGTTGAGCGATGTGGATGCGCGCGCCCTGTACGCCTACCTGCAGGCCCTGCCCACCGACGGCAGCATGCCCCCGCCCGCCGCGGCCGAGGTGGCACTGAACCGCTGACGCAGCCCGCACCCCGCGCCCGCGCGTCAGTGGGTGTGCTGGTGGGCCGGTTGCACCAGGCTGTACGAGCCCATGGGGCCGCCTGGCGCGGTGGAAGGCGGCGGTGCACGGCGCACGCGCGGCACCACGCTCAGTTGCACCGTATCGAGCACCGGGCTGGCCACCACCTGCAAGGCCTTGCGCGGCAGGTCCACGAGCTGCTCGGCATGCCACACACGCACCTGTGCAGCCCCCTCGGGCACAGCGGCAAAGCGGGCAATGCCGTTGTCGTCGGTCTTGAGCGTCCAGGCCGAGTCGGTCACGAACACGTGGCCGCGCATGGAGCCATGCAGGTGGCAGCCCAGCAGCACCACACCCGCGGTGTCGAGCTTCACGTCGGCGAAATTCGAGGGCTTGCCGTCGGTCTTGCCGGCCAGGCGCAGTTCAAAGCCACCGGTGCCGGGCGAGGCGCTGGCAGCGGGCGTGGCGGCGTTGCCGCGCACATGGTGGTCCCAGCGGTCCTGGTTGGTGAAGCGCACCGTGGTGCCGGGCACCACCACCGTCACCGCGGGCACGAAGCGCATCTTCTCCTGCTCGATCACCGGGCTCGCGGGCACCAGGGTGGGCGCAGCAGCGCTGCCGGCGGTCGGGTAGACCACCACCACGGCATCGGGCACGGGCTTGCCGTCCTTGTCCAGCACCTGGATCTGGACGTTGCCGGCCAGGGCGCCGGTGGCAACGGCGCAGGCAGCGAAGGCAAAGAGTGCGTTTTTTGTCACCTTGATCATAGAAGTCCCTCTTGGTTGATCATCACATTGCCCCGCCCACATCGCATGAAACTGGCGCGCCCAAGGCCAGTGCCCCCGCGCAAGGGCCGCCCCGCCGCGCTGGGGGCGTCCCCCTTAGGGGGGAAGGCGCGAAGCGACTCAGGGGGTTCACTTGACTGTGATTACGTCGCGGTGCATGGGCGCCAGCAGGGCCAGCAGGCGGTTCTGCTGCGCAAAGGGAATGCCCTGCGCGTCCATGGCGCTTTGCAGCACCTCGACGAGCGCATGGAAGTGGCCCTTGTTGATCTGCATGTCGGCATGGGCCGATTTCATATCGGCGCCCTCGTATTTGCAAGGCCCGCCGCTGAGCTGGCAGAACTGGTCGGCCAGGCTTTCCTTGAGCGCGGCGGGCTTGGTGTCCTTGAAGTGCGCGCCGATGCGCGGGTCCTTCACGGCGCGGTTGACGAAGTCGTCCACCAGGCGGTCGATGCCGGCCTTCTCGCCCAGCGCCTGGTACAGGCCGGCAGGGGCTGCGGATTGGGCCAGCGCGGGCAGCGCCAGCAGGCTGGCGCAGGCGAGGCCCAAGGCCATCAGGGTCTTTTTCATGGCTGTCTCCAGAAATGCCGGGGGTCAGAAGGCGGCCTGTGCCGAGAGGTAGTAGCCGGTCTGGCGGCGGCCCTGGGTCACGCCGGGCGCGATGCGGCCCAGGTCCACATAGGCCAGCGTGAGCGAGAAATGCTTGCTCGGGGCCCAGGCGATGAAAATGTCTTTCCAGTCGTCCTCGCGCAGCCCGGCGCCCAGGCCGGCCGCAGCGCCCAGGGCCTGCAGGTTGTTGGGCTTGAAGCGGTATTCGGCCCCCACGGCCAGGTCGCGGCGCAGCAGGTAGGCCAGAGAGAATTCGGGCTGCAGGCTGCGCCCGTTCTTGCCGGGCGCGGCCGAGCCAAAGCCCAGCAGGCCGTTCTGGTTGGCGTTGGTGGAGCGCAAAGTGGCATTGACCAGCAGGCTCTGGGCCAGGAAGAGCTTGGTGGCACTGACATAGACGTCCGTGCCGTTGTTCTTCACCCCGAGGAAGTTGTAGACCGACTGGATGGAGCCCGGGTGGGCGCGCTTGTGCTCGATGCCCACGGCGATCTGCGGCATGAAGCTGTCGGCATCGAGCACCGCGTCGCCGGCCACCTTGAACTTGAGCCCGACCACGTCCATCTTGATGTGCTGGCCCGGGGTGACCCCGAAAGCCGCCACCCCGTTGAGCGCCAGGGCGGGCGATGCATCGAAATCCTGCCGCGCCAGGGACAGCTCGGCCCGGTCGAACAGCCCCACGGCCACACCGTAGCCGGTGAGGCCGTAGTCCCGCGTACCGGCCCGCGTGGCGTAGCCGCTGAAACCGACCTCGCCCTCGGTGGCGTTGCTGCCGATCACGGCCCAGGGCGTGAGCCCCCCACCGGCCGACCCGGCAATGGTGTTCACGCCACCGGTGAGCCGCAGCTTGCCGGTATCGGCATGGGCCAGCCCGGCCGCCATGGCCAGGGCCGCGAACGCGAAAAATGGACGCCTGTGTTTCATCGAGGGCTCCAGCACAAAAAGTGATGTAAGGGGATGTTGCTCCCTACTTACGCAATCTGGTGCGCCACGGATTCAAAAACCACAGATATTTTTGTTCGACCCTTTGTCGAGGGGCAGCTGCCGCCAGCCCACAGGCCTGCGAAACTGGCGCGGCCAAAGCCAGTGCCCCCGTGCAAGGGCCGCCCCGCCGCACTGGGGGCGTCCCCCTCCCGACTCGCGCAGCGAGTCGAGAGAGGGGCTGAGGGCCGCGGCTCCAAGCCTGCCTGCGCAGGCTTGGACGTGCCCGAAGAGCGGCCGCCTCCGGCGGACGCACCGAGGCGCGAAGCGCCTCAGGAGGTGCTTCGTTTACAGCATGCGCTGAATCAACTCGCCCTTGAACAGCACCGGCCCGGTGGGCCCGCCCGCGCTGGGCACGCCGCCCTTGGGCTCCAGGCTGATGGCCAGGGCCGGTACCTGGCGCACGTCGGCCTCGCCGGCCGTGAGGTTGAGCAGCCGCTCCTGGCCCAGCACCCCCAGGGAGCGCGGGCCGCCTGCGGGCGGCAGCGCCCACAGCTGGAGTGACTTGTCCGCCCCTTCCTGGAAGCCGCCCACGCGCTGCAGTTCGAGCCGGTTGTTCTTGGGGTCGAAGGTCACCAGCATCGAGGCCGCGGCCTTGTCGTCGGCCAGCACGGCCACGTACTGGATCTGTGGCGCGGCCTGCAGTTGCTGGCGCAGTTCGGCGATCTGGGCGCCGCTGCTGGCACGCAGCCCGCCGTTGACCTGCAGGCCCACCACCACGGCCACCACGGTGGCCAGGGCGCCCGCGGCCGCCGCGCCGCGCCACAGCAGCAGGCTGCGCAGCCAGCCTCCGGCCCCTGCGGACACCGGCAGGGCCGGCTCGCCCGCCTGGCGTGCCGCCTGCAGGGCCTGGGCCTGGCGCTCGGCCTGCACCAGGTTGTGGATACGCGTCCAGACGGCGGCGTCGGGCTTTGCCAGTTCCTGCAGCTCGGCCAGGCCCGACCAGTGGGTCTGCCAGACCAGAGCCGCCGCACGCACGGCGGCGTGCTCGCGGGCCAGGGTTTCAAAACGGCGGCGTGCGCCGCCGCGCAGGGTGCCCAGCGCATAGCTGGCCGCCAGGCGGTCGAGCAATTCGGGGTGTTGGGTGAGGTTCATGCTGCCCTCGTCAAACGTAGCGGGCCATGCACTGGCGCAACTGCTCCAGGCCGCGCCGGATCCAGCTCTTCACCGTGCCCAGAGGCAGCCGCAGTTGTTCGGCCAGTTCGCTGTGGCTCTGGTCGCGCAGGTAGGCCAGGCTCACCACCTCGCGCTGCTTGTGGTCCAGCTTGCCCAGGCACTGGTGCAGGGCAAAGGCCTGTTCGCTGGCCTGGGTGATGTCCATGGGGTTGGGCGAATCGCCCTCCAGGGTCTGGGCCAGCTCCTCGTCGAACTCGTTGGTGACGTCGCTGCGGTCCGAGGCACGCTTGCGCAGCGCATCCAGGGCGCGGCTGCGCACGATGAGCCCCATCCAGGCCATGGGCGGGCTGAGCGAGGCACGGTAGCTGCCCGCCCCGCGCCAGATGCTGAGGAACGCCTCCTGCAGCACGTCCTCGGCCAGGTCGCGGTGACGCACGATGCGCAGCGCCAGGCCGAACAGCTTGGACGAGGTGCTCTCGTACAAGGCTTTCAGCGCGGAGTCGTCCTGTGCGGCGATGCGGTCGAGGAGGTACATCAGTTCACTGTCTGGGGTGAGGGTGCTGCTCATGCGCCCATTGTCTGGGATTGGCCAGAGGTCACGGTGGGGGTCAAGGTGTATGCGGTGAATACGCCACAAACCGCCGACTGGATGCACCGGCGCATTGCCCGCCACGGCGGCTCCCGGTCGCTGCATCCAGCGGGCTCGGCGCTGCGTATAGCCACCGGCCCCACTCCGAATCCCAATCCGAATCGCATGCCCATGAACCAGCGCACCCCACCCCACGCCAGCGCAACGCCACCGCGGCCCCCCCACCATGGCGTCCGGTGAGATGAGAGGGTTGTGGACTGCGGCACTGGCGGCCAGCCTGCTGGGCGTCGCCTGCTCCCACGCATCCGCCCAATCGGTGGAGCGCGGCCGCGCCGTGTACCAGGAGCACTGCGCCGGCTGCCACAGCGTCGACGCCCACCGCGAAGGCCCGGCCCACCGGGGCGTGGTGGGTCGCCGCGCGGGCGCCCTCAAGGACTTTGACTACTCACCCGCGCTGCGCGACAGCAAGCTGCTGTGGACCCGCGCCACGCTCCGGGCCTGGCTGACCGACCCCGAGGCGCTGATCCCGGGCCAGGCCATGGACTACCACCTGGACGATGCACAGGAGCGCGAAGATGTGGTGGCCTACCTGGCCACACTGCGGCGGCTGGCCGCCGTGCCCCCTCCGGCTCCCTGATCGGCAGCTCGCTACCACTGGGCACAGATGCCCACCAGCCCCGCCAGCACCAGGGCCAGGCCGATGCCTTCGGTGCGCGACAGGCTCTCGCGGAACATGCGGCGCGACACCAGGTAGCTGAACAGCACCTCGACCAGCCCCAGGGTGCGCACATCGGACGCCGGCCGCATGGCATAGGCCGTGAACCAGGCGATGGAGGCCAGCGCCCCCATGGAGCCGGCCACCACCGACAGGCGCCAGGCGCGTGCAATCGCGCCCGCCACCCCAGGCTGGCGCGCCAGCAGCCAGCCGCCCAGCACCAGGGTCTGCAGCAACTGGGCCCAGAACACGCCCCAAGCCCCCGCCACCCAGGGCGCCACGCCCTCGCCCAGGGCCAGCGAAGCCCCGCGAAAGCCCACGCTGGCCAGCGCAAAGCAGGCCCCCGAGGCCAGACCGTAGACCACCAGCTTGCCGCTGCCGCCCTCCCCCGCGCGCAGCGCGCGCCAGCCGCCCGCCGGCAGCGAGAGCAGCACCACGCCCACGGTGGCCAGCGCCATGGCGCCAAAGGCCAGCGGGCCCGGCAGCTCCTGCAGCAGCACGGCCGAGAACAGCGCCACCTGCAGCACCTCGGTCTTGGAATAGGCCACGGCCAGCACGAAGTTGCGCTCCTTCATCGCCAGCAGCAAGAAGGCCGTGGCCCCCACCTGCGTGAGCGCGCCCATGGCCAGCCAGGCGGCGTAGGGCAGCGAGAAATGCGGGACACCATAGCCCACGCCGACGAAGGTCAGCCCCGCCACCCAGGCCGAGGCCAGCGGCAGGCCGTAGAGAAAACGCACCAGCGTGGCCGCCAGCGTGCCCAGCTCGGCCGTGACGGAGCGCTGGGCCGCATTGCGCGCCGTCTGCGCAAGCGCGGCCCAGAGGGTGAGGGGAATCCAGGCCCAGGCCATCCATGCAAGTGTCATGTACCGGTTATAGCGCCGTGGCGCAGTCGCCAGCCCACACCAACGGGCAAGGCAGCCGTGCAGGGCGGCGACGGCGTCCTCCTCCGCAAGCCCTTCTCAAAAGAGAATTGTTCTCATTCATATAATCCAGACCTCCCTCCACCCGCCCCCGATCCATTTCCACCCTCCCGTGCTGCGCGACGCCCCTTTGTCCCTGCTGGGTGCGCTGACGCACCACTACGAAGAGCTGGTCGCCCATGTGCGCCGCCGCTTTGGCGACGCCGGCTTTGCGCGCGAGGTGGTGCACGACGTCTGCCTGCAGGTCATGGAAAAGCCGCCGGCCACGCCGGTGCGCGTGCCGCTGGCGCTGCTGCGCCGCATCTCGCACGACCTGGCGGTGGACCGCTGCCGCAGCGAGGACGCCTACCGCGCCCGGATCGAGGCTGCCGCTCTGCTGCCCGACCCGCACAGCGATGCCCCCGATGCCGCACGCGTGCTCGATGCCCAGCGCGAACTGCGCTGGCTCGAAGAAGCGATCGCCGCCCTGCCGCCGCGCTGCCAGACGGTGTTCGTGATGCACAAGATCCACGGCATGCCGCATGCCGAGGTCGCGCTGCGCCTGGGCATCTCGCGCAAGGCGGTGGAAAAGCACCTGCATGCCGGCATGGCCGCCTGCCGCGCCCACCTGGCCCGGGCGCGCGCGCCGCAGTGGCGGGAGGCCGCATGAACCGCCCTTCGGCTCCCGCCACGCCCCTGCCCACGGCGCCTGCCACGGATCTGGACGGCACGGCGCAGGCCGCCATCGAGCGCCACCGCAGCGCCCTGCAGGAGCGCTTTCCCCTGCCGCCCGAGGCGCTGGGCCCCCTGCCTTCGGCCCGCCCCACCCGCATCGCGCGCCCCCTGGCCGCCGCCTTGCTGGTGACCGCCACGGCCCTGCTCGCCTGGCAGGACCCGGCCTGGCGCACCGAAGAGGTGGCCACCCCGACGGACCGCCGCAGCACCGTGGAGCTGGCCGACGGCAGCCGGGTGGAGCTGGACACCGGTACCCGCCTCACGGTATCGCGCCACCTGCGCTCGCGCCGGGTGGCGCTGCACGCGGGCCGGGCCTTGTTCGATGTGCAGCCCTCCACCTGGCGGCCGTTCACCGTGGACGCGGGCGCCACCCAGGTGCGCGTGCTGGGCACGGCCTTCGACGTGCGCCGCCAGGCCGACGAGGTGACCGTGACCGTGCTGCGGGGCCGCGTGGCCGTCGCCGGCACCGATGGGCTGGCCGCCACCCTCGCGGCCGACGACCAGGTGCGCGCGCATGCAGGCCAGCTCGATGGCACGGCCCGTGTGAACAGCGCCCATGCCACGGCCTGGCGCCAGGGCCAACTGGTGTTCCAGCGCACGCCCCTGCCCGAGGTGCTGGACGAGATCGCGCGCTACAGCGGCCAGCCCGTGCGGCTGGGCGATGCCGCGCTGGCGCGGCTGGAGGTCTCGGGCGTGTACCGCACGGCCAATGCCGAGGCGCTGCTGGCCCTGCTGCCGGGCTTTCTGCCGGTGCGCGTGGAGTCAGGCCCGAGCGGGGAGCGGGTGGTGCAGCCCCGCGCCACCCGGCCCTGATCGCCGGTAGCAAAAAATTTTTTGTCCTGGGAGGTAGGGTCGGCAGGCCCCAGGAACGGCATCCCCCGTGAACGTCTGTTTTTTTTGTTGGAACCAGCGAACCACCGAGGAGATTTCCGTGCCCCTGCACACCCTGCCCCCGCGGCATTCCGCCTTTCGCCGCCCTGCCCCCTTGCGCCGGAGTGCGCTGGCGCTCGCCAGCCTGCTTGCCCTGGCCGTGCATGCACAGCAGCCCGCGCCGGCCTCTGCGGCGGCCGCCGCCCCCACCGTGGTGCTGGACCTGCCGGCCGCACCGCTGGACCAGGCCCTGAACGCCCTGGCCCAGCGCTCGGGCGTGCAGGTGGTGTTCGCCAGCAGCCTGGCCGCGGGCCGCACCGCGCCCGCCGTGCGCGGCAGTTTCACGCCCCAGCGCGCGCTGGAGCAGTTGCTGGCCGGCACCGGCCTGGCCGCACGCATCGCCGATGGCGGCAAGACCTTTGTAGTGGAACCTGCCCCCGCTGCGCCGGCCCGTGCCCCGGCGGCCTCGCTGGGCGAAGTCAAAGTGACGGCCCAGACCGAGCGCGAGGGCCCGACCGAGGGCAGCGGCTCCTACACCACCCCGATCACGCGCACGGCCACGGGCCTCACCCTGTCGCCGCGCGACACGCCCCAATCGATCTCGGTGGTCACGCGCGAGCGCATGGACGAACAGGCCATGGCCACCGTGGCCGATGCGCTGCGCAACACGGCGGGCGTGTCGGTGAACGCGCTGGACCGCGGGCGCAACAACCTCTCGGTGCGCGGCTTCACGGTCTCCAAGTTCCAGTTCGACGGCGTCCCCGTGGACACCGGCAACATCGGCATCGAGACGGCCAACACCGTGCTCTACGACCGCGTGGACGTGCTGCGCGGCGCCACCGGCCTGCTCACCGGCACAGGCGATGCGTCGGCCACCATCAACCTGGTGCGCAAGCGGGCCGCAAGCAAGGTGTTCACGGGCTCGGCCGCGGTGCAGGTGGGCTCCTGGGGCCAGCGCTCGGGCACGGTGGACCTGTCCACGCCCTTGAACGCCGACGCCTCGGTGCGCGCGCGCCTGGTGGCCCATGCCAATGAGCAGGACGCCTTCATCGACTGGGAGCACACGCGCAACACCACGCTGTACGGCACGGTGGAGGCCGACCTGGGCCTGCAGACGCGCCTGAACGTGGGCCTGAGCGAGCAGCGCGACCGACGCGACGGCCTGACCTGGGTGGGCATGCCCTACTGGTTCTCGGACGGCACGCGCACGCACTGGGACCGCTCCAAGTCCATCGCCACCCACTGGAACTTCTGGAACACCACCGAGCAGACGGCCTTCGCCACGCTGCAGCACCGCTTCGACAACCGCTGGGTGGTGAACGCCGTGCTCGACTACCACCGCCAGGAAGAAGAGTCCAAGCTGCTGTGGAACACCGGCAACACGGTGCACCCCGTCACGGGCCTGGGCCAGACCGGTCGGCCCTACCACTACCTGACCCTGCCCACCCAGCGCACCGTGGGCATGACGGCCACGGGCCCGTTCACGCTGCTGGGGCGCACGCACGAGGCCACCTTCGGCCTGACGCACAGCCGCAGCGACAGCGCCTGGAGCAACCGCGCCGTGCTCTCGGGCCAAAGCCAGGCCATGCCCAGCCTGATCACCTGGGACGGCAACTTCCCCGAGCAGGCCATGGGCGAGCGCATCTGGGGCCAGGGCACGCACACCACGCAGACGGGGGTGTACGGTGCCGCACGGCTGCAGGTGGCCGACCCGCTCAAGCTCATTCTCGGCGGGCGCGCCACCTACTGGCGGCGCGACCTGGCCGGCGGCGGCGTGCCCGAGGTGCACCTGCGCGAGAGCGGCGTCTTCACGCCCTATGCCGGGCTGGTGTTCGACCTGAACGAGCACACCTCGGCCTATGCCAGCTACACCGACGTGTTCAAGCCGCAGACGCAGCGCGACAGGAGTGGCAACTACCTCGATCCGCTCAAGGGCAAGAACTACGAGCTGGGCGTGAAGGGCGAGTTCATGGACGGCCAGCTCAACGCCTCGGCCGCGCTGTTCCAGGTCCGGCAGGACAACTTCGCCGTGCGCGATGGCGACTTCTTCGTGCCCGGCACCACGACGGCGGCCTACTACGCGGCCAAGGGCGTGACCGCCAAGGGCTACGAGATGGAGATTGCAGGCCGCATCGCACCGGGCTGGAACCTGAGCGCCAGCTGGACCCACTACTCCGCCCGGGATGCCGCCCGCGCCGACGTGGCCCTGGACCACCCGCGCAAGCTGCTGCGGCTGTTCTCCAGCTACACCCTGCCGGGCGCGTGGAACAAGCTCACGCTGGGCGGCGGCGTGAACTGGCAAAGCACCCTGCTGACCACGGCCGTGAACCCCGGCACGGGGCTGCGCGAGCGCGTCGGCCAGCCGGCCTATGCCCTGGTGAACCTGATGGCGCGCTACGCGATCAGCGAGCAACTGGCGCTGCAACTGAACGTGAGCAATGCGCTGGACAAGAAGTACTACTCCAGCGCCAGCGTCTCGGGCGGCTACCTCTGGGGCGAGCCACGCCGCGTGACGGCCGCGCTGAACTACAAGTTCTAAGGCCGCCGCACGAAGCTCAGCGGATTCCGCCGCTGGGCGTCACCGGCAGCCACACTTGGCCGCTCACGCGCACGGCATTGCCGGGCAGCACGCCGCCCACGGGCACGGCCTCGACCACGCTTTTCATGTGCTGGAACTGCGGGTGCGTGGGCCAGAGCATCACGCCCAGCTCATCGCCGGGCTGCAGCGCCTGGGCCACGGCGGGCAGTGCCAGCTCGCGCCCCTGGCCGGGCCGCACGGCCGTGACCTGGCCAGAGACCAGGACGGGTGGCTGGCCCGTGCGGCGCAGGCCCAGGCCGAGCAGGGCCACACTGCCAGGCGCGCCCGCCACATCGAGCCGTGCGCGCGGCACGCCCAGCAGCACCTGCCCTGCGGGCACGGGGGTGGACAGCGGCACGAACACCGGTGCCGCGCCAGCCACCTCCACGGCAGCGATATTGACCCGTGGCGACGCGGGATCGGCATCGGGCGGCAGGTCGGCGCGCCACTCGGCGCTGCGCTCGCCCGTGGCAAAACACAGCGTGCCGACCGGCAGGCCCTTGCGCGGGGCGTTGCGCAGCTTTTCGTCGAGAAAGTCGAGCATGGTGTCGAAGGCATCGGGCACGGCCTGGCCGCACACGGGGGCCTGGTTCTTCTGGCCCGCCAGGCTGTGGACATGGCCGGCGCGCACGGTGATGAGGCGCACATCGCCGCCCAGGGCCTTCAGGCTGCGGTAGTTCTCGAACGCATCGTTCAGCGGAAACAGCACGTCCTCGTCGGCCTGCACCAGCAGGGCGTCCACGGGCCGGGCCCGGCCGGGTGCCTGCTGGCGCAGCCAGGGCTGCCAGCCGCTGCCGGCCAGGTAGTCGACGTAACCGCGCGCATCGGCCGGCGGCACGGCATCGAGCGTGGCCGGCTGGGGCGGCTTGGCCAGGCCGCAGAGCTTCACGAAGCGGCCATCGTCGCGCACCTTGCCGCGCTGGCCGAGAAAGCATTCGAGCTGCAGCCAGCCGCTCTTGACCACACCATCGGGCAGCAGGTCGTGGTCGAGCCGGCTCCAGGTCATGGTGGGCACGATGGCGTCGATGCGCGGATCGAGCTGGGCCAGCAGCAGCTGGTAGGCACCGCCGTAGCTGCCGCCCATGGTGGCCACCAGCGGGTCGTCGGCACGCGTGCTGCTGGCGCGGCGTGCCAGGTGCAGGTGGCGCTCGGCCCAGTCGATGATGGCGCGCAGGTCCTGCATGTCGGCCGCGGGGTCCAGCATGCGCAGGTCGCCGCCGCTGTCGCCATGGCCGCGGTAGTCGAAGGAGATCACCGCGTGGCCGCGCGCCATGAGCTTGGGGATCTGGCGCTGCATGCGGCGCCAGTAGCTGGCCGCAGGTTCGTTGTCGGGGCCCGGCAGGGCTGCGGTGCGGGGCTCGCCAAAGCCGCCGCCGATCAGCACCAGGGTGTGCGGGCCCGGCGTTTCAGGCACAAAGACCGTGAAGGCCACGCGCGTGCTGGCTGTGCCGGCCACCGGGTCGGCCACCGGCGACTGCGTGGATTGCTGGTGCACGCCCGGCGCCAGCAGAGAGGTCGCAGGCGCGGTGGGTGGGCTGCTGCTGCAAGCCGCTAGCAAGGCGGTGGCCAGCACGATGCCGGCCCAGAGGGCAGGACGGAAAGAGGGCATGGACGGTGTCTCCAGAAAGAAGGGGGCGCGCCTCGACCGGCGCTGTGCCCCCGAGCCTAGGGCGTGGCGCCCGGCTTGCACAGGACACGGCACGCCCTGTTGCGCCTGCTCCTAGAATCTTCGGCATGAGCGCCACCACCGCCCCCGCCCAAGGCCTGCAGACCTTTGCGTCCCTGGGCGAGCTGCTGCGCAGTTGCCGCCAGGCCATGGGGCTGACCCAGGCGGCCTTCGGCGCGCTGCTCGACATGGACGAGCGCGCCTACCGGCGCTGGGAAGGCCGGGGCGCGAGCATCTCCGAAGGGGGCTTGCACCGCCTGGCCGAGGTGCTGCAGTTGCCCCTGCCTGTGCTGGCAGCCGCCAACCTGGGGCTGCCCTCGCGCTTCCATGCAGGCTTCTGGTATGCGGGCGAGAGCCCGCTGGACGCGGCCCTGTTCGAGCCCGAGCGCATGCTGCGCGACACCGGTGCCGGCCAGGGACTGGCGCGCAACCTCGCGTCGCCGCAGTTCGAGAACGAGGTGATCGCCTTCCAGCAGCGCGTGTTCGCCACGGGCAAGTACCCCGCGCCTGCGCTGCTGCGCGAGGCAGCCGGGCGCTTCCCCGACCTGAACTGGCGCCTGACGGACCGCTTCGGCCATGCCTGCGGCCATGCGGCGAGCTATGTGATCGCACCGGGCGACTACCAGGCGCTGCGCGACACGGGCTGGGACGAGCGGGCCATCACCACCGCGCACCTGCTGCCAGCCGACCATGCCGAGAGCGCGCCCGTGGTCTATGTGCATTCGCTGTTCAGCAACACGCCCAGCGTGGCAGCCGCCAACCTGCGCCAGCTGCTGCAGGCCCTGCATGCGCGCCGGGCCACGGGCTGGCATGGTGCCCTGCTCGCGGGCCTGACCATCACGCACGACCTGGCGGGCGCCTGCCGCTGGCTGGGCCTGCGCGAGGTGCGCAGCTACCCGGATGACCAGGCACGCTACGCCACGCCCGATGTGCCGCGCCTGTTCGAGGGCCGGCTGGCGGACCTGCCGCTGCCCACCTGAGCTCAGGCGGGATAAGTGCCCGGCAACAGGATCGAGCGGTCCACGTTGTTGATGTTGGTGTGGCCGCAGAAGGCCATGGTGATATCGAGTTCCTTCTGGATGATCTGCAGCGCACGGGTCACGCCCGCCTCACCGAAGGCGCCCAGGCCGTAGAGGAAACTGCGCCCGATCAGCGTGCCCTGCGCGCCCAGGGCGCGGGCCTTGAGCACGTCCTGCCCGCTGCGGATGCCGCCATCCATCCAGACCTCGATGTCCTTGCCCACTGCCTGGGCGATGCCCGGCAGCGCCGCGATGGACGAGGGCGCACCGTCAAGCTGGCGCCCGCCATGGTTGCTCACGATCAGCGCATCGGCCCCGCTGTCCACGGCCAGGCGTGCGTCCTCGGCGTCCATGATGCCCTTGAGCACCAGCTTGCCGCCCCAGCGCTTCTTGATCCACTCCACGTCGCCCCAGTTGAGCTGCGGGTCAAACTGCTCGGCCGTCCACGAGGACAGCGAGGACAGGTCGCCCACGCCCTTGGCATGGCCGACGATGTTGCCGAAAGTGCGGCGCTTCGTGCCCAGCATGCCCATGCACCACTGCGGCTTGGTCGCCAGGTTGATCAGGTTTCTGATCGTGGGCTTGGGCGGGGTGGACAGGCCGTTCTTGATGTCCTTGTGGCGCTGGCCCAGGATCTGCAGATCGAGCGTGAGCTGCAGGGCCGAGCAATTGGCGGCCTTGGCGCGGTCGATCAGGCGCTCGATGAAGTCGCGGTCGCGCATCACGTAGACCTGGAACCAGAAGGGGTGGCGGCCGGTGTTCTCGGCGATGTCCTCGATGGAGCAGATGCTCATGGTCGACAGCGTGAACGGGATGCCGAAGGCCTTGGCCGCGCGTGCGCCCAGGATCTCGCCGTCGGCATGCTGCATGCCCGTGAGGCCCGTGGGTGCAATGGCCACGGGCATGGCCACGTCCTGGCCCAGCATGGTGGTGCGGGTGCTGCGCCCTTCCATGTTGACGGCCACGCGCTGGCGCAGCTTGATGGACTGGAACTCGGCCGTGTTGGCGCGGTAGGTGCCCTCGGTGTACGAGCCTGAATCGGCATAGTCGTAGAACATGCGCGGCACGCGGCGCTGGGCGACCACGCGCAGGTCTTCGATGCAGGTGATTTTGGACAGATCGGGCACGGGCTTCCTCGGTTCAGGCGTTGTCAGGACGGCGCCCATCGTAGCCGCGCACCCGGTGCAGCGGCATGAAGGCTTTTACGGAGGCCTTGAAATTTTTGCACGGGGGCTCACCTGCGCGCCAGCGCCACGCCGGCGATGGCGACGACAAAGCCCACGAGCTGGATGGCCGAGAGCGTCTCGCCGAAGATGAACCAGGCCTGCAGCGCCGACAGCGGCGGCACCGCCAGCAGCAGGGCCGTGGTGCGCGTGGCCTCGCCCTGGCGCATGAGCCAGATCAGCAGCGTGGCCCCACCGATGGACAGCACCAGCACCGAGAAGGCCAGGTAGCCCCAGAGCGCGGCCGAGTTGTCCCAGTGCGGCTGGCCGACCACGCCCGCCATGGCCAGCAGCACGAGCACCGCGCCGATGTTCTGCACGGCACTGGCACTGCGCAGGTCATCGCCCGCGGCCAGCGGCGACTTCTGCACCATGGAGCCCACGGTGAGCGAGAAGATGCTGCCCGCCGCGACCAGCACCACGGGCAGCGAAAGCGCGCTGGCATCGGCCGCCTGCAGGCGCGGCAGCAGCACCAGGCCCACGCCGCCAAAGCCCAGCGCCAGGCCGGCCCAGGTGCCGGGCGACAGGCGCCGCCCCAGCACCACCACCGCCAGCAGCGCCGTGAACAAGGGCTGCAGCGCACCGATGAGCGACATGATGCCCGCCGCCAGCCCCTTGGACATGGCCCACCAGCTCGGCCCCAGGTACAGCCCGCTCATGAGCGCGCCGGCCAGCAGGTGCATGGCGATGCGCCGCACGCCCCGGGGCCAGGCCGCGCGCACCCACAGCGCCGCGCCGATGAAGGCGGCCGCCACGCAGGCAAACCGCAGGGCCAGGAACCAGAACGGGTCGGCATGGCTGGCCACGCCGCGCCCCGCCAGAAAGCCCGTGGACCAGATCAGGACGAACAACACCGGGGCGAGCGCATGCATGGGAAACAAAGAAAAAAGCGGACGGAACCGCCGAGCATAGACGCATGCCGCCGGCCGCGCTGGGCAGGCCCGGGAAGATGGTGGCGCGTTACTCGGACTCTGGCGGGCCGATCGGCTGCGGTGCGGTATCCGGGCCCGCATACAGCATGAACTGCAGCCGACCCGCGCGCTTGGCGGCGTACATGGCGGCATCGGCATGCTGCGTGAGCTCTTCGAAGCTGGCGCCATGCCCGGGGAACATGGCGATGCCGCCGCTCAGGCCGATGCGCAGCGCCTCGCCCCCGAGCTCGAAGGGGCTGGCCGCAGCGGCCAGGATCTTGCGCGCCACGCTGCAGGCGCCCTCCGCGCCATCCAGGCCCGGCAGCAGCACCACGAACTCGTCGCCGCCCTGGCGGCACACGGTGTCCGACCCGCGCACGGCGGCCTTGAGGCGCTGCGCGAACTGCACCAGCAGCCGGTCGCCCAGGTCGTGCCCGAGCCGGTCGTTGACGGCCTTGAAGCCATCCAGGTCCAGGTACATCACGGCCAGGCAACGGCCATCGCGCCGCGCATGGGCCACGGCCAGATGGGCGCGGTCCTGCAGCAGCAGGCGGTTGGGCAGGTCGGTCAGCGCATCGTACTGGGCCAGATGGGCCATGCGCGCCTGCATGGCCACGGCCTCGGTGACGTCGCGCAGCACGGCCACGGCACCGGTCACCGTGCCATGCCGGTCGGTGATGGTGCGGGCCGTTTCCTCGACCTCGAAGCGCTGGCCCGAGGTGCGGTGCTGCACCACGCCGCGCACCGGCGTCTCGGGCGCGTGGCCCTGGATGGCACTGTGCAGGGCGCTGGGCAGGGGCTTGTCGGTGCCCGGCTCCTGCAACCGGACCACGGCCTCGACGCGGCTGCCCGCGGCATCGAAGGCCTGCCAGCCGGTCAGGCGCTCGGCCACCGGGTTGAGGTAGGTGATCTGGCCCTGTGCATCGGTGCAGAGCACGGCATCGCCGATGGCCTGCAACGTGAGGCGGATGCGCTCCTTCTCCTCGAACAGCTGCTCCTCCATGCGCTTGCGGTCGCTGATGTCGATGGTCTGCGAGAACACGCCGCGCACGGCACCCCCTTCCACGTCGGGCACATAGGACACCAGGGCATGGCGCTGCACCCCGGCCTTGTCGACCACGGTGCACTCGAAGAGCTGGCGCTCGCCGCGCAGCGCGCTGCGCACGAAGGGCTCGCACATCGCGTACTGGGCGGGGCCCAGCAGGTCGCGGCAATGCCGGCCGCGCAATTGCTCGGGCGACACGCCGAACCAGGTGCCGTAGGCGCTGTTGGCAAAGCGGTTGTGGAGGTCCGCATCCCAGTAGCTCACCAGCGAGGGCAGGTTGTCGAGGATGGTCTGGCGGTCGCGCTCGGCCACGCGCAACTCGGCACTCACGGCCTGGCGCCGCCGCAGTTCGCGCACGAACAGCATGGCCAGGCCCACGCAGCCGGCCATCAGCAGCAGCGAGAACAGCCCGAGCACCCAGGCGCTGCGGTACCACTTGGCCAGCACCGTGTCGCCGGACTGCGCCACGTTCACGACCAGGGGGTAGCTGCCCACATGCTTCCAGGCCTGGAGGTGGCGCGCGCCACCAGCGCCTTCGGGCTCTGCGCCATGGGTGCCTGCGGGGGCAGACTGCAGCCGGGCCAGGGCCGCCGTGCCGGCGATGTTGGCGTAGGCGTCGTCCGCGGCGCGGGGAAAGCGCGAGATGGGCAGCCCATCCGTGCGGTACAGGTCCACGCTGCTGCCGGCCCCCAGGTCCAGCGAGCCGAACAACCCATCGAAGTAGCTCAGGCGGATGGCACCCACCACGACGCCGGCAAACGAACCGTCGCGGTGGTGGTAGGCCCGCGTCAGCGGCAGGATGGCGCGCCCGCTCATGCGCGAAGGCACGGGGCGCCCGACATGCAGGCCGAGTTGCGGGTCCTTCGAGAGCGCCAGGAAGTAGTCGCGGTCGGCGAAGTTGGCCTGCTGCGGTGTCAGCGTGGAAGAGTGCAGCACCACGTTGCCCTGGGCATCGACCACCAGCACCGCACCCGCTCCCGGCACCTGCAGGGAGCTGTCGAACAGCACGCCGCTGCGGATCTCGGGCGGCAGGGCCATGACCTCGGGGCGCTCCAGCCCAGCGACCACACCCTTGAGCGACTCATCGAGCGAGCGGATCGAATCGCCAATGCTGCGCTCCAGCGTGCTGGCCAGGTTGGCATTGGTGCGGCTCGCATAGTCCCAGCCATCGGCCCGCATGGTCCAGACCGTGCGCGCCGACAGCAGGCCGATGCCCAGCGACACCAGCAGGGCCAGCCAGATCAGCCTGTGCGAGAAAAACTGGCGCGAGAAGTGCATGGACATGCGTGCGTTGCGGGGCAGGCGTCATGCAGACCCGGTTATTTGCAACACAGTGTAACGTTGCCTGGATTCCAGGCATAGCACGAAAAGGCCGGGTTTTCGCGGCGCTTATCGGCGCGCTGGCGGGCTGGCGCCAGCCGCCCGCACGCCCGCGCCCCGCACTTCGAACTGCAGCGTGTCGTGCACCTTGCCGCGCCCGTCCACCAGCTCCAGCTGGTGCCGCCCAGGCCAGGGCAGCCAGGCCGCGCGCGTGCCGCGGCCCTGTTCGCGCCCGTCGATGCGCCAGCGCAGGTCGCGCCCGCCGCTGGCTACGAACTGCAGGCGCTGGCGCTCGGGCGGAATGTCGGGGTCGAGCGCGATGATGGTGCCTGGCACCGGGGCCAGGATGCGCGCCAGGGGCTGCTCGTCGGCCGCATCCGCCGCCTTCGCTGCGGCACGGGAGGGCCTGGCGCCACGCGGGATGGCCACGGATTCGCCGGGCGGTCCCGCGTCGATGGCAAAGCGGGCCTGCTGGGTGCCGGGCACGAACCACTCTTCGCGCGCCGCTTCCAGCGGCAGCGATGGCGCCACCCCTTCCTGCGCCGCCGGCAAGGCGCCAAACTGCACGGCCTGGCGCACCAGGCCCTTGGGGGCTGCGGGGGCCCGGCTAGGCTCGCGCGCATGCAAAAAGCCCATCACCGCGGCCCAGATGGGCGCCGCGCCGCTGGTGCCGCTCACGTCGTGCATGGCCGCGCCGCTGGCGTTGCCCACCCACACGCCCACGGTGTAGCGCTCGGACCAGCCCACCGCCCAGTTGTCGCGCATGTCCTTGCTGGTGCCGGTCTTCACAGCCGACCAGAAGCGCGTGGCGAGCACGCTGTCGGTGCCGAAGGTGCGCGAGCGCGCATTGCCGTCGGACAGGATGTCGCCCACGATGAAGGCCGCACCGGCATCGATAGCCCGCACCGGCGCCGTCCCCGGCTGGCCCGGCCACAGGCGCACCGGACCGCGGTTGCCGCCGTTGGCCAGGCTGCGGAAGGCATTGGTCAGGTGCAAGAGCGGCACCTCGGGGCTGCCCAGGGCCAGGCTGTAGCCAAAGTAATCGCCGCTTTCGCGCAGCGGCAGGCCCAGAGCACCGAGCTGGCGGTGGAAGGCATCGGGCGTGACCATGACCAGGGTGCGCACGGCCGGCACATTGAGCGAGGCCGCCAGCGCGGTGCGTGCCGAGACCCAGCCCTTGAACTGGCGGTCGTAGTTCTGCGGGATGTAGAGGCCGCCGGCCGTGGCGATGTGCGCGGGCGAATCGTCCACCAGCGATGCGGCGGTCAGGCGCCGCTCGGCAATCGCCTGGGCATACAGGAAGGGCTTGAGCGTGGAGCCCGGCTGGCGCAGCGCGAGCACGCCATCGACCTCGCCGGCCTGGCTGAGCTGGCCCGAGGAGCCCACCCAGGCGAGCACGGCGCCCGTGGCGTTGTCGAGCACCAGCACGGCGCCGTCCTCGACATTGCGGCCCTGCAGCTCGCGCAGGTGCTGGCCCAGGGTCTGCACGGCAAAACGCTGTAAGGGCGCGCGCAAGGTGCTGGCCACCTGTTCGGGCACGGGCGCCGCGCCCGGCACGGCCTGCTGCTGGCGCAGCAGGTAGCGCGCGAAGTGCGGGGCGATGCCTTCGCTGGCGTCGAAGGCCCGGCGCTGCAGGGCCGCGGTGACGAACAGGTCCAGCGCATCGCAGTCCACACGCGCCGCGGCCTGGCCGGGGCGCTGCTGCAGCTCGCGCAGCACGCCACAGGCGCGCTGCGACACCAGCGCCGGCCGGGCATTGGGCGCGCGCACCAGCGCGGCGGCCACGGCGGCCTCGCGGTCGTCCAGGCCGTGGGCGGCCTTGCCGAACAGCGTGCGGCTCAGCGCGTCGATGCCCACCAGCTCGCTGCGGAACGGCACCAGGTTGAGATACGCCTCCAGCACCTGGTCCTTGCGCCAGCGCCGGTCCAGCACCTGGGCGGCCACGGTCTGGCCGAGCTTTTGCACCACGCTGCGCCCCCCGGGGCCCTGGCGCCAGTCGCCGTCGAGCAGGCCGGCCAGCTGCATGGTGATGGTGCTCGCACCGCGCGTGCGCTGGTTCCACAGGTTGCCCCAGGCCGCGGCCGAGGCGGCGCGCCAGTCCACGCCGCTGTGTTCGTAGAAGCGCTTGTCCTCGCTGAGCACCAGGGCCGCACGCAGCGCGGGCGAGACGTCGGCCAGCGCCACCCACTGGCCGCGGCGCACCGTGGCATCGGTGCGCAGGCGCTGCACCACCTCGCCCTCGCGCGAGAGGATGAGGGTGTCGGAGGGCCGGAAGTCCTGGCGCACCTCGGCGTAGGTGGGCAGGGCATGCGCCCGCTGCGGCATGCCCGCCCCCAGGCCTGCGGCCAGCAAGGCGCCAGCGGTCCACGCCAGGCGGCGTCCCAACAACAGCATGGCCCGCCTCAATTCTGGACGGTGATCCACACCGCCCGCGGATCGCAGCGTGCGCTGCACGCGAAGATGTACACCTCGTTGCCCAGGAACAGCACATAGCCGTCTGCGTACGGGCCATCGGGCTGCTCGGGCGCCTCGGGGGTCTGCGCAAAGCGGTAGGAGTCGCTGACCTGGGCCACGAAATGCATGGGCGCGCCACAGGCACAGGTGAATGCCTCGGGGTCCTGCAGCCATTGCGGCTCGCCGCCCACCGCGATGCAGCCGTCTGCATCGGCTGCGGGTTCGGCCGTCCATGCCATCGGCTGGCGCTGCAAGCAGGCAGGCCCCTCGCTCTCGTGGCCCGTGCCGGCCTCGACCAGGTAGGCACGCCAATGGCCTTCGGCCTGGTCCCAGTACGCAGGGGGCAGTTGGCGCCAAGGCTCGAAGCACGGGATCTCGTTGTGCCCGGCGCACATCAGCACCGACAGCACCTGGGCCGGGGCCTGCGCGCTCTTGGGAAGTTCGAGCCTCAGGAAGGGCCGCAACGGCGCATCGCAATGCGCGCAGCCAGGGTGCGCCTGGCCCCTGGGCAAATAGGCGGGGCCACCGAGTTCACCGGAACCGGAGACGGACGAGGTGGGGGACAGGTACTGGCGGCGCATGGATGGAAGTCGTTTTTGGGGCGGTCGGGCAGACGTACGGGACGCAGGGCTCAGGAGGGGGGCCCGCCTGCGCGCATCCGCCGCGTCCAGGCAAGACGCAGACCCACCACGCCCATGCCCCCGATGAAGGGGCTGAACGCCGCGGCAACCAGGATCAGCCCCTTGTGGGCCTGGAAAGGCAGGTCCATGGTGGACCCGACGGCCAGCACCACCCCCGCTGCACACCCGGCAGCCCCCCACCAACGGTGGCGCCGCAGGAACGGCAGCCACCAGAGCGCCAGCAGGCATGCGGCGGCAGAGCCGAGGTGTGCATACACCACCGGCAGGACATCCGCGCCATGGGCACTGGCAGACAGGGGCATACCCAGGAGCAGGATCAGCAGCCCACGCTGGTGCGCAATCTGGCCTGTGCCGCTCATGGCGCTGCTCGCCTGGCGTTCACTCACCGGGATGCTCCCGCTCGAAGCGCCTCTCGGCCTGGGTCAGGTGGTGCAGCAGCACATGCGAGATGAGGTTGACACCGATGCCGCCAAAGACCGCCGGCAGCACGTAGAGCGCGATCGACACCTCGGAGGCGAACACCGCGTCATCGGCCGCCGAGAGCGTCTGCCGCGCCAGCGCCGCCATGCTCTGCAGCAGGTAGACGTCGACCCCGGCAATCAGCACCAGCGCGATGCCGAAGCACAGCACCGCCTTGCGCGAGATGGCGCGGATGCGCAGCAGTGCCGCATAGATGCCCGCAGGCAGCACCAGCGAGAAGATCACCAGCAGCCAGAACCGCAGCTCCACGAAGACGCTGGCATTCATGGCCGGCGCCTCCGGGGGCTCACTGCGGTGCGCGCTGTCACTTGGCGGCCTCGACCTTGATGCGGGCGTTGGGGATCTCGCCGAACATCTCGGGCGCGTACATGGCCTCCACGCGGCTCGGCGGCAGCGCGAAGTCGCCCACGTTGTTCAGGCGCACGGTGTACTCCATCTTCACCGTGCCCTTGGGCAGGTAGTGGTAGTAGCTGCGGAAGGACTCGAAGCTGCGCTCCTCGAACGCCGGCCAGCCGCTGCCGCTGCGCTTCTCGCCCTGGGTGGCGATCTCGGAGTCGCGGCCCAGGCCGCTGCCCAGGATGGTGGCGCCGCCGGGCACCGGGTCGGTGATGGCGACCCAGGTCATGTCGGCACTGGCGTTGACCTCCAGCGTCACGCGCAGCACGTCACCGCGCGTGTACTGGCCTGCGGGCAGCGACTTGTTGGCCTGCTCCACGGGGGTGATGGTCTTCTTGATGGCATAGCCGGCCGCGAACGGCGCTTTCAGCTGGATGGCAGCCACCGATTGCAGCGTGAGCCAGGGCTTGCCCGTGCCCTGGTGGGCCACGGACAGGTTCTCCTTGCCGCCCGCAGCCGCCCAGGGCAGGAACATGCCGCTGTTGCGCAGGTTGCCCGGTGCGGCCGGGGCGCCGAACCAGGTGGTCTGGTGCGCTGCGCCCGTGGCATCGCTGGTCTTGATGCGCTCGACCTTGCTCCAGTCCACGCTGGCGCTATTGGCGCCCATGGTGGCCTTGGTGCTGCCCGCGACTGGTGTGGCCTCGAACTTGGCCGAGAACTTCTCCAGCGCCAGGCCGCCCCAGAGGTTGGCCGTGGTGGTGTGCCATGCGCCGGCCTGCTGGCGGCTGATGAAGCCGTTGGCCAGGCGACCCATGTCGTCCTTCCAGCTGGGGTCGTCCATCACGGCCAGCATCAGGCGCGCTGTGTTCACGTCGCCGTTCTGCATCAGCCACCACCAGTAGTCGTCCTGCTCGGTGCTGAAGATGGCCTTGGTGCCCTGGAAGGACAGGCGGCTGCGCAGGATCTGCATGGCCTCGGCCAGGCGCTTGTCACGCTCGGGCACGTCGGCCACGCGGCGCAGCACATTGACCCAATCGATCACCGAGTGCGTGGGCCACTGGTTGGGCGCCACGGTGATGCTGCTGAGCATGCGGCCCTGGGCCTTGCCGTAGCGCGACAGGGCCTCGATGGCGGCGAGCTTGCGCATGTCCAGATCCTTGCGCGGGCTCCAGAACTCGCGCTGGATGCGGCCCTCGACGAAGGCGATGAGGCCGCGCTCCATGGGCGCGCGCGCTTCGTCAGGCAGAGAGAAGGCCGGGTCGATGCTGCTGGCTTCGTGCGTGGCCGCGAGCAGGTAGGCCGTGAGCGTGTCGCTGCCGCGGTTGGCGTCGCCGTCGCGCGGCGGGAAGTAGTTGGCCAGGCCATCGCTGTCCAGGTAGGTGGGCAGTTGGGCCAGCACGGTCTGCCAGAGCTTGCCGTCGCGCAGGCCCACGGACTTACTGGTCTTCTGCTCCAGGCAGATGAAGGGGTAGTTGGCCCACCAGTCGCGCACACCGGGCAGGCCTTCGGCCAGCTTGGGCTGCAGCGACATCTTGAGGCCGCCGCGGCCGGGCAGCGCATCGGCCGGCGGGTTCACGTCCAGGTTGAAGCTACCGTCCACCTGCACCAGTGTGGCCTGCTGCACCGTGAGCGGAATCGCCGGGATGATGCGCTGGCGCGCCTTGAGTGCATCGCGCGCGCCGCTCACCGTGTCCTTGGCCTCGATCTCCCAGAGGATGGCCTCGGCACGCGTCTGCGCCAGCTGGGCCGGGGCCGTCACGTTCCAGGCCACCTCGCGCGACTCGCCCGCGGGGATGTCGATGGTCTGGGGCTTGAGGTCGAGCAGCGTGGCGCGCGGTGCCACTTCGACCTTCATGGCCGCCTTGGTGGTGTTGCGCAGCGTGAGCTGGGCGCGGAACTGGTCGTCCTCGCGCACCAGCGGCGGCAGGCCGCTGATGATCTGCAGGTCCTGCGTGGCGCGGATGCTGGTGCTGCCGGTGCCGAACAGGCCCACCGAGGCATCGGCCACGGCCACGATCTTGAAGGTGGTGAGCGCGTCGTTGAGCGGCACCGTCACCTTGGCCTGGCCATTGGCGTCGAGCTTGAGCGCGGGCTCCCACAAGAGCAGGGTCTCGAGCAGCTCGCGCGTCTGCGCACGGCCGCCGCCGCCGCCCGCGGGCACGGCCTTCTTGCCGTAGTGGCGCCGGCCGATGATCTCCATCTGCGCGGTGGAGGTCTGCACGCCCCAGCTGCGCCGCTGCAGCATGGATTCGAGCAGGTTCCAGCTGGTGTTGGGCATCAGCTCCAGGAGGGCCTGGTCCACGGCGGCCAGGGCCACCTCGGCATTGGCCGCGGGTTTGCCATTGGGCAGGGTGGCGGTGATGGTGACCTGCGCCTTGCCGCGCACGGCATAGCTTTCCTTGTCGGCCACGACCTTCACGTCGATCTGGTGGGCCTTGGTGCCCACGCGGATCTCGGCCAGGCCCAGGCGGAAGGCGGGCTTGGACAGGTCGACCAGGGCCGTGGGGGCCTGGTATTCCTTGCCCTCGTACCAGAACGAGTTCCACCACTCGCGCGGCGACTTGAAGCCCCAGGTGAAGAAGCTGTACCAGGGCACGTCGCGCAGGCGGCCGCGCAGGGCCAGTACGCTCACGTAGACGTTGGGGCCCCAGCCGTCCTCGATCTTGAGCTCGATGGTCGGGTCCTGGCCGTTGAGCTGCACCACACGCGTGTCGATGATGCCTTCGCGCTCCACCGCCACCAGGGCGGTGGCGAAGCGGAAGGGCATGCGCACCTGGAACTTGGCGGTGTCGCCCGGCTGGTAGCTCTTCTTCTCGGGCAGCAGGTCGATGCGGTCGTGGTCCTCGCCGCCAAACCAGAGTTCGCCCTGGCGCGTGACCCAGACCGAGGACGCGGCCTCGCTGGTGTTGCCGTCGCGGTCACTGGCAATGGCCACGAGTTCCACCTCGCCGGCCTCGTCGAGCTTGGACTCGCACAGCAGCAGGCCGCGGCTGTCGCTCTTGCCGCTGCACACGGTGCCCAGGTCCTTGGTCTCGGTCTGGTTGTCGTAGCTGTAAAAGCCGCCCACCATGCGCTTGCGCGTGGTGGTGGTGATGCGCGCCACGGCCTTGACCTGCAGGGGCACGTCGGCCGCAATGGAGCCGTTGTGCTGCAGCGCCAGCGCCTGGAAGCGGATCTTCTGCTGGGCCGAGACCCAGCCCTCGGTCTTGATGCCGGCCACCACGCCCGCAGGCCACACGGTCAGGGTGCTGCGCAGGGTCTGCACCTCGCCATTGGGATCTGCGTAGGTGGCTTCCATCACCAGGTCCTGGGGCTGGCGCACCTGGGGCACGTTGTCGATGGTGACCTTGCCCGCGCCATTGCGGTCCAGGGTCACGGCCAGCTTGTCGGCGATGACGCGGCTGTCCTGGCTGGAGGCGGCCTCTTCATCGTCGCTGTTGCCGCTGCCGCCCTGGCCACGCTTGCGCGGCGGGTTGAAGCTGAAGGCGTCGAAATCGTTGAACTGCAGGGACTTGCTGCGCACCATGGCCGACACGCGCACCGGCAGGTTGGCCGCGCCGCCGCCGGCCACATAGTTGATCTGCACGTCGGTGGGCACGGAACGCACGCGCACCAGGGCCTTCTTGTCGGCGGGCGCGATGCGGCCTTCGAGCACGGGCAGGCGGAACTCCTCCACGCGGAACATGCCCGAGCTGAAACTGCGCTCGCTGTCGCCGGCATTGCGCAGTTCCACCGAGTACATGCCGAGCTTGGCCGCGGGCGGCACGGCAAAGCTGCTCTGCGCGCTGAAGCCGCCCGTGGCCGTGCTACGCCAGGCCAGGGGCTGGGTGTACTGCTGCCCGCTGCCGGTGTGGGTGATCACCAGCGTGGTGGGCCGGCTCTCGGGAATGTCGAAGCCCTTGCGCGTCTCGGTGCGCAGCAGGTGCTTCATCGACACCGTCTCGCCCGCACGGAACAGGGTGCGGTCGAAGATGGTGTGGGCACGCTCGTTGGGATTGGGCTCGCTGCTGGTGGGCACGTTGAAGCGCCAGGGCTCGATGCCGCGCTGCCAGTCGGTCCAGGTGAAGGCCATGTCCTCCACCCCGTCGGCGCCCTTGCTGCGCGCGCTGACGAAGTAGGAGCGCTCGCCCTCCTCGCCGCAGGCCTCGGGCTCGGGCGACAGGCCTTCGAGGTTGGCCACGCCCTGGGCGTTGGTGGTGCCGGTGGCCAGCTCGCGACCGCTGCAGTCAGAGACGCGCACCGTGGCGTTCGCCACGGGCTGGCCCTTGTCCAGCGTGGTCACCCAGGCCGCCGCGTTCTCGCGGCCGAGCTTGAAGTGCACGCCCAGGTTGGTCACCAGGGCCGAAGTGCGCACGTACATGGTGCGGGCATTGCCATGGCGCTCGTCCAGCAGCGAGGCGCCGAGCAGTTGCGAGGCGATTTCCACCACGTGGAAGCCGGGCGCCAGCGGAATGCCCACCACCTCGAAGGGGCGCGGGTCGTTGTTCGCGGGCTTGGGCAGCTCCAGCGTCTTGACGCCGTTCTGCCCGCCGAGCAGCGAGACCATGCGCGACTGCACATAGTCGCGCTCGTTGTCGAGCACCTTGGGCAGTGGGACCTTGCTGTCGCGGCGCGCGTCCTTGCGGTCCACGTTGTAGTTGTCGTAGCGCTTGACCTTGCGGAACCAGGCGATGATGTCCGAATCGCTGGTCGGGCGCAGGGTGCTCACCTTGCCCGCGGGGGCCGCGGGCGTGCCCGTTCCCGCCTGCAGGCCCTGCACCTTGAGGGCCGCCTCGACATTGCGCAGCGTCACGGGGAGCAGCGCCGGGCCCTCGGGGCCTTCGGCGAAGCGCTCGACGATGCCGAAGGGCGCTGCGGCAAACTTGGCCAGCGGCGGCCGGCCACCCGTGGCCACCTTGAGCGGGAAGCTGTCTGCATTGCGAAGCGTGCGGCCCGAGGCGTCCTTGAAGTCCTTGGGCAGCTCGATCGTGAACTGCGTGTTCTCGGCCAGGGGCGCCGCGAACTGCAGGCTGGTGACCACGGAGTCAGGGTTCTTGTCCTCGTCGGCACCGCCTTCGAGCTGCGGCTTGATGGTTTCCTTGCCCGACTTCAGGCGGATGCCGGCCGCCAGCTTGCGCGCCAGCGGCGCGTTGAAGGACAGGCTCATCGGGCGGATGGGCAGGCAGGCGGCCTGGGCGTTTTCGCGTTCGCAATTGAACTCGGCCGAGAAGGGCTCGCGCACCTTGTAGGCAAAGCGCTTTTCCACCGCATTGGCCACGCCGCTCGGCGTGGCCACGCCCTTGCCGAAGACGAACTGCATGCGCGAGCCCGAGGTCAGGCGGCGGTTGCAGGCCAACGTCGCGAACTGCAGGGGCTGCTGGGCGGCCCGCTTGTCCAGCCCCTGGGACTTGAGGATCTCGTCGCGCTGGCTGCCTTCGATCAGGCGCACGGGCACCTTCTCGCCCACGCCCTCGAGCGCGCACCAGGTATTGGCCTTGATGCTGTCCAGCGTGGCCGGACCGTTGAGCTGCAGCACGAAGACCTGCTCTTCGTCGATCTCCTGGTAGGTGCCGGGGCGCATGTTCTGCACGAACGGCCCGCCGGTGTTGAACTGGAAGCTGGTGGTGCCCGTGAGCGCCGTACCCGATGCCGACTTGAACCCGGCCTTGGCCGTGGCCGTGCAGCGCACGCCAGGCGGCAGGTCGTTCTCGAAGTCGAAGACCCATTCCTTCTCACTGGTCCAGCGGCCATTGCCCTTGGTGGCGGCGGCATCGCTGCAGCTGAGTGTCAGTGGCGGCGGCGCCTTGGGATCGCCGAAATTGACGGCGGCCGCATCGAATTTGGCCACCACCTGGCGCACGCGCGCCACCTCGCCCTGGGGGGACAGGCTCGTGATCTGCAGGGCGTGGGCCGACTCCATGGCCCCCAGGGTCGCCAGCGACAGGCCGGCGGCAAACATCCAGTTCTTGGCTTTCACACGACTCCCCTCCAAAGGAACCTGCAAGCGTAACAAAACGGCATGGCAAGCCGACCTGCGTTGCAAGCACTTACGTGTCCGTTGCGTGCACCAGTTCACGCCCACGGCGCATTTTGCGCCGCCGACAGCAGAACGGCCCATGGTCCTACCCGCCTGCGGCCCAGGCCGCTGAAAGATGCCAGGAGCCCCCACCCCACCCCCATCTCTGGAGCATCCATGGCCAAGTCCCCCGCCAGCCGCCCTTCTGCGGCCAAGCCACGCCCATCCCGAACCGCCGCGGAGCAGCGCGGAAGTGGTGACGAATTGCAACAGCAAGCCGGCGGCGACCACCCGGTCATGACGACCCAGCTGGGCATACCGATCGCCGACAACCAGAACTCGCTGCGCGGCACGCCGCGCGGCCCCACGCTGCTCGAAGACTTCATCCTGCGCGAGAAGATCACCCACTTCGACCACGAGCGCATTCCCGAGCGCATCGTGCATGCGCGCGGCACGGCGGCGCACGGCCATTTCGAGCTGACCGAGTCGCTGGCCAAATACACCACGGCCCGCGTGCTCACCGAGGTGGGCGTGAAGACGCCGGTGTTCACGCGCTTTTCCACCGTGGCCGGCGGCGCCGGCTCGGTGGACACGCCGCGCGACGTGCGCGGTTTTGCCGTGAAGCTCTACACGCAGGAAGGCAACTGGGACATCGTGGGCAACAACATCCCGGTGTTCTTCATCCAGGACGCGATGAAGTTCCCCGACCTCGTGCACGCCGTGAAGATGGAGCCCGACCGCGGCTACCCGCAGGCCGGCAGCGCGCACGACACCTTCTGGGACTTCGTCTCGCTGATGCCCGAAACCCTGCACATGGTGATGTGGGCCATGAGCGACCGCACCATCCCGCGCAGCCTGCGCACCATGGAGGGCTTTGGCGTGCACTCCTTCCGGCTCATCAACGCCAAGGGCCAGAGCACCTTCGTGAAGTTCCACTGGCGGCCCCGGCTGGGCATCCAGTCCACCGTGTGGGACGAGGCCGTGAAGCTGCAGGCGGCCGACAACGACTTCCACCGGCGCGACCTGTTCGAGGCCATCGAGGCAGGCAATTACCCCGAGTGGGACTTCGCCGTGCAGCTGTTCACCGAGGACGACGCGGCGAAGTTCCCCTTCGACCACCTGGACCCGACCAAGCTCATCCCCGAAGAGCTGGTGCCGCTCAGGACCATCGGCCGCATGGTGCTCGACCGCTGGCCCGACAACTTCTTTGCCGAAACCGAGCAGGTGGCCTACTGCCCGGCCAATGTGCCGCCGGGCATCGACTTCTCGAACGACCCGCTGCTGCAGGGCCGGCTGTTCTCGTACCTCGATACGCAGCTGTCGCGCCTGGGCGGGCCCAACTTCGCGCAGATCCCGGTGAATGCCCCCCAATGCCCCTTCCACAACATGCAGCGCGACGGCCACATGCAGATGGGAATTCCCAAGGGCCGCGTGAACTACGAGCCCAGCAGCCTGCAGGGCGATACACCCTGCGCCTCGCAGGCACAAGGGTTCCGACATTTCGCCGAACCAGCCGATGAAGGCGCCAAAGGCCGCGTACGGCCCGAGAGCTTTGCCGACCACTACAGCCAGGCGCGCATGTTCTTTCGCAGCCAGAGCGAGCTGGAGCAGTCGCACATTGCCTCGGCCCTGGTGTTCGAGCTCTCCAAGGTGGCCACGGAGCATGTGCGCACGGCCGTGGTGGGCCACCTGCAGCATGTGGACTCGGCCCTGGCGCAGCGCGTGGCGGACGGCCTGGGCATGGAGGCCATGCCGCCCAAGCCGCCGGCGGCCGTGAAACCACAGGACCTGCCGTTGTCGCCTGCACTGCGCATCATCGACCGCATGCTGCCCACGCTGCAGGGCCGATGCGTTGGGCTGCTGGTGGACGATGGCTCCAGCGCCAAATCGGTGGCGGCCTTGCGCAAGGCCGTCGAGAAGGCCGGCGCCACGGTGAAGATCGTGGCCCCCAAGGTCGGCGGCGTGGTGCTCGACGATGGCAGCCGCTTGCCGGCCGATGGGCAACTGGCCGGCACGCCCTCCACGGTGTTCGATGCCGTGGCCTCCATCCTGGCACCGGCCATGGGGCAGAAGCTCGCGCGCGAGGCCGCCGCCGTGGACTGGTTCCGCGATGCCTTCGGCCACCTCAAGGCCATTGCCGCCTGCCAGGGCACGCGGGCCATCCTGCAGGCGGGCGGCGTGGAGCCCGATGCCGGGGTGCTGGACCCCAAGGACACCAAGGCCTTCATCGCCGCAGCGCAGACGCGGCAGTGGGACAGAGAGCCCAAGGTGCGCACCCTCGCCTGAGGCACGACGGCCATGCCCCCTGCCCCCGCCAGCGCCCGCAGTTGGGAGATCGATGCAGCCCGGGGGCTGATGCTGCTGTTGATGACGGTCACGCACCTGCCCACGCGGCTGACCTCGCCGCTGGGCCAGCCCTTCGGCTACGTCTCGGCGGCCGAGGGCTTTGTGCTGCTCTCGGCCTACATGGCGGGCATGGTGTACGGCCGCGTGGCTTGGCGCAAGAGCGTGGCCGAGATGCACCATGCCTTCTGGCGCCGCGCCCTCAAGATCTACGCCTGCCATGCGGCGCTGCTGCTCTTCCTGTTCACGGTGATCGCCTTCATCGGCATCCGCATCGAACAGCCGGCCGTGGTGGACCTGCTGAACTTCTACGTCAAGCAGCCTTTCACGGCCCTGGCTGGCGGCCTGCTGCTGCTCTACGAGCCGCCGCTGCTCGACATCCTGCCGCTGTACGTGCTGTTCATGCTGGCCAGCCCCTGGGTGATGGTCATCGCCTTCGTCTGGGGCTGGCGGCCGGTGATGGCCGTGAGCGGCCTGGTGTGGCTGCTCGCGCAGTTCGGGCTGTCCCGGGCGGTCTACGACGCGGCCCACGCCATCGTGCCCTTGCCCGTGCCGTTCAACGAAACCGGCGCCTTCGTGATGTGGAGCTGGCAGTTCCTGTGGATGCTGGGGCTGTGGATGGGTGCCACGCGCAACGACCCGAATGCGCCGGCGTTCGCCTTCCCGCGCTGGTCCGTGCTGCTGGCCATTGCACTGGCGCTCTTCCTGATGGGCTGGCGCCACCTGGTCGGGCAGATCCCTTTCCATCCCGATGGGCCGTACGCTGCCTTCAACCCCTGGTTCGACAAGTGGGCCCTGGGGCCCCTGCGCATGCTCAACCTGTTCGCCCTGGTGGTGCTCGCCATCCACTACGGCCCGCGGCTGGCCGCCCGCATGCCGCGCCAGCGCTGGCTGGAGACACTGGGCTCGGCCTCGCTGCCCGTGTTCTGCGCCCACCTGGTGCTGGTGCTGGTGGTGCTGGTTGGCCTGGGCGCGAAGTACGACCGGCCCTGGGTGCAGGACATCGCCCTGCTCGCCGCCTCCTTTGGCGTTCTCTATGCGGTGGCGCGAGCGACCCTGTGGCTGGAACGGCACCACCCGGAAGACACGACGCCCCCTGCCGTGCTGGCGCCGGGCCAGAAGCGGCCCCCGATGTATGCGCCCGCACCGCCCAAGGCGCAGGCCCCCTCAAGCCCGCAAACCGGCCCGGGCAAGCGCCGACTGACCCTCAGCGCCCGGCGCTGACTTGCGCCTCAGCGCCCGGCGCTGACCTGCGCCGCAGCGGGCTCGGCGCCCGGCTGCACCGCCCTGCCCGAACCGGCCTGCAGGGTGGCGGGCAGGCCGCGCCCCACATAGTCGGCGATCACCGAGCGCCACAGCCGGTAGCCAGCATCGCTCAGGTGCAGCCGGTCCGGCCCGAACAGTTCGGCGCGCGGGGCGCCATCCATGCCCAGCATGGGCGTGAAGATGTCGATGTAGTCGCTGTTGGGCAAGGTGCGCACATACTCCGCCAGCAGGGCATTGGCCTCGCGCGCCCGGGGCATCAGCTCGGCGCGCAGGGGGCTGGGCTTGATGGAGATGTAGGCGATGCGTGTGCCCGGCAACTCGGCCCGCACGGCAGCGACGAAACCCTCGAAGCTTTCGAGCACCTGCTGCGGCGTGCGCCCCTCGGCCAGGTCGTTGTCGCCCGCGTAGACGAACACCTGGCGCGGCCGGTACTGCAGCACCAGTTGCTTCACGAAGTACTGGCAGTCGGCCATGGTGGAGCCGCCGAAGCCGCGGTTGATGAGCACCGGCACGTCGCGAAAGTCCTGCGGCAACTGCGTCCAGAAGCGGATGGTGGAGCTGCCCACGAAGAGCACGCCGTTCTCGGCTGGCGCCTGCGCCTTGTCGGCGGCGGCAAACGCATCCATGCTGGCCTGCCAGCGCGCGTAGTGGGAGGCAGAAGACGACGACTGCGCCGTCTTGGACCCGGGCGCAGAGCCCGGCCCCCCTACGGGCGCAGGGTGCACCGCGGCCGTGCTCGACACCAGCACCCCCGACAGCGCAAGGCGCCGGGCGAGCCGGGAAAGGCGGGGAAATCGCTTCATGGCAGGGCTTCCAGGAAGTGGCACATCATTGCCAGATGGGGCCATTGTCGGCAATTTCACCGCAGCCGCCCGATGTGTTACACCTTCGGCGGCTGCGCCCTGCCAAGCCAGCCCCGCGCACTGCGCAGGCCATCCGGGCAGATGGTTTCAGCGCGACGTGGGGCCGTTCATCGGCTGGGTTGCGTAGGTGTGCAGTTCGGCCGGCGCGGCCAGCGTGGCCTGGCCCTTGCCCGCGCGCTTGCTTGCATACAGCGCCTGGTCGGCCCGGTCGATCAGGGCTGGCAGGGCCTCGGCCGCATCGCCCTGGAACACCGCCACGCCGATGCTGACACCGACGCGCACATGCTCGCCATTGTCCAGGCCGATGGGCGCCACCATGTCCTGGATGATGCGCTGCGCCACCTCCATCGCGGCCTGCGGCGAGCTCACCGCATTCAACACCAGCGCGAACTCGTCGCCCCCCAGCCGTGCCGCGGTGTCGTTGGCGCGGGCCAGGCCCGCCAGGCGCTGGCCCACGCGCACCAGCACCTGGTCGCCGCTGCCGTGGCCCATGCTGTCGTTGACGGCCTTGAAACCATCGAGGTCCACCAGCAGCAGCGCGCCCGCTCGGCGGTCGCGGTGGGCAGCCAGCACGGCCTGGGACAGCCGGTCCTCGAACAGGCGGCGGTTGGGCAGGCCGGTGAGCCGGTCGTGGCTGGCCAGGGCCAGCACCTGCTGGTGCGCCCGCACCAGCCAGGCGCTGAGCAGCCCCAGCAGCAACGCAAACACATAGGACAGCATGACCACCAGCGCCGGCGCACTGCCCGCAGCCTTCCAGCCGCCCACGGGCACGGCGCCCAGGATCCAGCTGCCGCCTCCGGGCAGGGGCACGTCGAGCGTGACCGGCTTCTCATCGAACAGGCTGGCCCGGCCCACGAACACGGCCCCCTGGGCGCCCAGGGCATCGAGGCCGCGCGCGGCCACCTGGAAGCCCGCCTGCTCGGTGTTGAGCCCCACGTCGGCGAACAAGGTGTCGGCATTCACCGCCAGCGAGACGATGCCCCAGTAGCGCGGCTCGGCCACCACGGCCGCGCCCGGCACGCCCACCAGGAACACCGGCGTGCGGCTCACGATGCCCAGCCCGCCCTGCACCAGCTGGATGGGGCCGGCCACCACGGTGCGCCGGGTCTGGATGGCACGCTCCACCGCACCCCGCTGCTGCGGGTTGTCGAGGTAGCGCAGGCCCAGGGCCTTCTCGTTGCCCAGGCGCGGGTAGATGTCGGTGATCACGTTGTCCGGCGCCAGCGCCAGGTTGCGGATGTTGCGCTGGCTCTCCAGCAGCCGCCCCACCACCGAGGCGAAGATCTCGGGCGGCATATGGCCCTGCGCGGCCACGAAGGCCGCCACGGTTTCGGGCACCGACAGCGTGCTCTGCAACTGGCGGTCCAGCCGGTCGCGGATTTCGAGCAGATGGGACTGCGCGCGGGCCACGATCTCGGTGCGCGCCTTGGTGTGCGAGATGTCGATCACCACCCAGGCCAGCAGCATGGCCAGCGCAGCAGTGCACAGCCCCACCAGCAAGGGCAGGTGTCGCGACTGCTGCCAGTGCGTTGGCAAGCGGGTGGTGGGCATGGCGAGGGGCCGCCGCCGGCCGGGGCCGGCGGCAGGGGAAGGGTTACTGGGCGACGAAGCCCGTGTCCTTGATGATCTTGGTCCAGGCCGCGGTGTAGGCCTTCTCGCGCGCAGCGAACTGCGCAGGCGGCATGTGGCCCACGGTCAGGCCCATGGCGGTGAGGTGGTCACGCACCTCGGGCATGGCGATGACCTTGGCCACGGCGTTGGAAAAGTCGGTCACGAACTTCTGCGGCGTGCCGGTGGGGGCGTAGATGCCGTAGTAGGGCAGGTCCTCGAAGCCTTTGAGGCCCAGCTCGTCGAAGGTGGGCACGTCGGGCATGGCGGCCTGGCGGTTCTTGCCCAGCACGGCCACCACGCGCACCTTGCCGGCCTTGTGGTTCTCGATGAAGTCGGGAATGGAGGCCACGCCGGCGCCGATCTGGTTGCCCAGCATGTCGGCCATCATGGGCGCGCTGCCGCGGTAGGGGGCCGACACCAGGTCGATGCCGAACTTGCCGCCCACCAGCTTCACGAGGAATTCGGGCGTGGATGCCGGTGCCGGGATGCCCACGGCGCCCTTGCCGCCGCCGGCCGACTTGACCCAGCTGACGTACTCGTTGAACGACTTGGCGGGCGTGCCGCCCGAGACCGCGAAGGCGTTCACGAAGGTCGCGAGGCCGACCACGGGAATGAAGTCGCGCGCGGGCTCGTAGCCCGGGTTCTTCACGACCTGGGGCAGGATGGAGATGGTGTGGTCGTGGGTGAGAAACAACACCGTGCCATCGGCCGGGCCGGCCTTGAGCGTCTGGGCCGCGATCTGGCCCCCGGCGCCAGGCTTGTTCTCCACCACCACCGAGGTACCGAGCTCGTCCTTGAGCTTGTCGGCCAGGGTGCGGGCGATGGCATCGGTACCGCCACCGGCGGGAAAGCCCACCAGCAGCCGGATCGGCTTGGGCTGGGCCGACGCCAGGCCCACGGCCGCAAGGCCCAGCAGCAGCGCACCGGTGCGCAGGGTGTTCACGAAAAGGCGGCGGCGGGGCGAGGTCATGCGAGGGCTCCAACAGGTAATCAGATGCAACAGGCGAGGATCGTAGCCGCACGCCGCTGCGCTGTCATGCGCCGCCGGTGGGCGGCACCCTCATCATGCAAGAAGCAGGCCCAGCCGGGGCTCAGCCCAGGCGCGCGCGGTGGCGTGCCAGCTGGGCACGCACCTGGGCCGGCGCCGTGCCGCCCAGGGTGTTGCGCGCATTGAGCGAGCCGCGCAGGCTCAGCGCGTCGAACACGTCCTTCTCGATCTGCGGGTGGAAGCCCTGCAGCACGGCCAGGGGCAGCTCCGACAGGTCCACCTGGTGCGAGACGGCGGCCTTGACCGCATGGGCCACGGTTTCGTGCGCATCGCGGAAGGGCAGGCCCTTCTTGACCAGGTAGTCGGCCAGGTCGGTGGCGGTGGCGTAGCCCTTGAGCGCGGCCTGCTCCATGGCCGGCGCGTTGACGGTGATGCCGCCTTCCTTCTGGCCCGTGGCGGGGTTCAGCTGGCCGCCCACCATCTCGGCGAAGATGCGCAGCGTGTCCTTGAGCGTGTCCACGGTGTCGAACAGCGGCTCCTTGTCTTCCTGGTTGTCCTTGTTGTAGGCCAGGGGCTGGCCCTTCATCAGCGTGATCAGGCCCATCAGGTGGCCGACCACGCGGCCGGTCTTGCCGCGCGCCAGCTCGGGCACGTCGGGGTTCTTCTTCTGCGGCATGATGGAGCTGCCGGTGGTGAAGCGGTCGGCGATGCGGATGAAGCCGAAGTTCTGGCTCATCCAGATGATGAGCTCTTCGCTCAGGCGGCTCACGTGCACCATGCACAGGCTGGCGGCGGCGGTGAATTCGATGGCGAAGTCGCGGTCGCTCACGGCGTCCAGGCTGTTCTGGCACACGCCGTCCATGCCCAGGCTGCGGGCCACGCGCTCGCGGTCCAGCGGGTAGGTGGTGCCGGCCAGCGCGGCCGAGCCCAGGGGCAGCACATTGACGCGGCGGCGCACGTCGGCCATGCGCTCGGCGTCGCGCGCGAACATCTCCACATAGGCCAGCATGTGGTGGCCAAAGCTCACAGGCTGGGCCACCTGCAGGTGGGTGAAGCCCGGCAGGATGACTTCGACGTTCTGCTCGGCCACATCCACCAGCGACACCTGCAGCTCCTTGAGCAGGTCGGCGATCAGGTCGATCTCGCTGCGCAGCCACAGGCGCACGTCGGTGGCGACCTGGTCGTTGCGGCTGCGGCCGGTGTGCAGGCGCTTGCCGGCATCGCCCACGAGCTGGGTCAGGCGCGCCTCGATGTTCAGGTGCACGTCTTCCAGGTCGAGCTTCCACTCGAAGCCGCCGGACTCGATCTCCGACGTGATCTGCGCCATGCCGCGCTGGATGTCGGCATGGTCGCTGGCGCTGATGATGCCCTGGGCCGCCAGCATCTCGGCATGGGCCAGGCTGCCGGCGATGTCGGCCTGCCACAGGCGCTTGTCGAAGAACACGCTGGAGGTGTAGCGCTTGACCAGGTCGCTCATGGGCTCGGAGAAGAGCGCCGACCAGGCCTGGGCCTTGGTGTCGAGCTGGTTGTGGGAAGGCGCGGACGGTGCGCTATTGGCTTGGCTGTTGGACATGGGAGGGCAATAATCCGGTAGTTCTGACACCCGGAACATCCGGATGCCGCAATGCAAAACACGCAAATTTTATCGACCCAGCCTCCCGAGGCCGAATCGGCCCCGTCCAGAGGCCCTTCGCGCGGTGGCGCGCCGGCTGCCGGCAGGGCCCTGGTGTTCGACGCCTGCCAGGTCGGCGTGGTGCTGCGGGCGGTGCTGTTCGTCGAGGTGGTGGTGGGTGTGGGCACCCTGTTCGGCGCCCGCAATCCCGCCGAGTGGCTGGCCAGCATGGCCCTGGTGACGGGCGGCGCCCTGCCGGCCACGCTGGCCTGGCTGATCACGGCCTGCAGCCTGAAGACCGTGCTGCAAGGCCTGGGCACGGGCCAGCAGTATGCGGCCGGGGTGACCCTGGGCGCCCTGGCGGGCCTGTATGCCTGTGCCATGCTGACGCTGGCCGGCGTGGCCGAGCGCTCGCCCTGGCTGGCCAGCGCGGCCAGCGGCGCCCTGCTCGCGGCCCTGCTGGTCGCGGCCCTGGTGCTGCGCGCGCGCGGGCGCACGCCGGCCGCCACCACGGCACGGCTGACCGAGCTGCAGTCGCGCATCCGCCCGCACTTTCTGTTCAACACGCTCAACAGCGCGATCGCGCTGGTGCGCAAGGAGCCGGCCAAGGCCGAGTCGCTGCTCGAAGACCTGAGCGACCTGTTCCGCGTGGCGCTGGTCGAGCAGGGCGAATCGACCACCCTGGGCGAGGAGATCACCCTCGCGCGCCGCTACCTGGGCATCGAGGAGGTGCGCTTCGGCAAGCGCCTGCAGGTGCAGTGGAGCCTGGACCCGCGCACCGACAGCGCCCGCCTGCCGCCCCTGCTGCTGCAGCCGCTGGTGGAGAACGCCGTCAAGCATGGCGTGGAGCCCAGCCCGCGCGGCGGCAAGCTCAAGGTGATGACCGAGCTGCGCGGCAACCGCGTGGTGGTGCGCATCACCAACACCTTGCCGGCCAGCGACATCCGCTACCACGACGTGCCGCGCGGCCATGGCATCGCCCTGGGCAACGTGCGCGCACGCCTGGCCCTGCTGCACGATGTGCAGGGCGAATTCACGGCCGGGGTGCTCGACGGCCTCTACCAGGTGCGCATCACCCTGCCCGTGCAGGACCGGCCGGCCCGCGTGCCCAGCCGCCCCCGCCGCCCTGGCCGCCCGGCCCCACCGGCCGCGTCGCCTCCCCCTTCTGCCCCCACCCGCAATGCCGCGCCATGAACATCCTGATCGTTGACGACGAAGCCCTGGCCCGCAGCCGCCTGCGCACCCTGCTGGGCGACTGCGCCGAGACCCTGCACACCACCGTGTCCGAGGCCGGCAATGCCGGCGAAGCCATGGCCCTGCTCGGCCCCACCGGGGGCAGCGCCTTCGACCTGGTGCTGCTCGATATCCACATGCCCGGCCAGGACGGCCTGGGCCTGGCGCATGCGCTGCAGGCCCTGGCGCGCCCGCCGGCCGTGGTCTTCGTGACGGCCCATGCCGACCATGCGGTGAATGCCTTCGAACTCGATGCCGTGGACTACCTCACCAAGCCCGTGCGGCGCGAGCGCCTGCAGCAGGCCCTGGCCAAGGTGCAGCGCTCCGCCCGCCCCACGCACACCCCGGCCGCCCCTTCGGCCGCCGATGGCGAGGCCCTGGTGATCCAGGACCGGGGCCGCACCGAGCGCCTGCCCCTGGCCGAGGTGTTGTATTTCAAGGCGGAGCAGAAGTACGTGACAGTGCGCACCGCCACGCGCAGCTACATCATGGACGGGGCCCTGAGCGAGCTGGAGGCGCGCTACCCCACGCGCTTTCTGCGCATCCACCGCAATGCGCTGGTGGCGCGGCGCGCCGTGCGCGCGCTCGAAAAGCACTACGACCCGGAGGAAGGCGATGGCTGGGCCGTGCGCCTGCAGGGCATGACGGAGCTGCTCACCGTCTCGCGCCGCCAGGTGGCGGCCGTGCGCGAAGAGCTGGCGCGCTGACCTGTCCTTCCCGCCCTCAGGGCTGTGGAGGCAGGATCTCCAGCACCGTCTCCGCGGGCCGGCACAGCCGGGCGCCCAGCGGCGTGACCACGATGGGCCGGTTCATGAGGATGGGGTGGGCCACCATGGCGTCGATGAGCTGCTCATCGCTCACCCCTGGCTCGCCCAGCTGGAGCTCGGCAAACGCCGCCTCCTTGGCGCGCACCACGTCCATGACCGGCACGCCCATGGCGCCGATCAGCGCCCGCAGCGCAGCCCGGTCCAGCGGGGTCTTGAGGTATTCGACGACCTCGGGCTGCACGCCGCGCTCCTGCAGCAGGGCCAGGGTGTTGCGCGAGGTGCCGCAGCGGGGGTTGTGGTAGATCGTAGTAGTCATCGATTCTTGTCTTTCAGCTCTTCGCGAGCCACCGTTGGCAGCCGTTGAATTGCCATGGCTTAGGCCAGTGCTCCCGCGCAAGGGCCGCCCCGCCGCGCTGGGAGCGTCCCCCTCCCGACTCGCGCAGCGAGGAGAGAGAGGGGAAAGGCGCGAAGCGCCTCAGGGGGTGCCACTCTAATGCCCATGGGCCGCGCCGCTGACCAAGGTGACGATCACCATGCCCGCGATCAGCCAGGCGACCTGGGCCACGGTCTCGCGCGCGGACAGGCGTTTTTGCAGTTGGGGAATCAGGTCGGCCAGGGCCACGTAGACAAAACTGCTCGATGCCACCGCCAGGAAGTACGGCAGCAGGTCCTGCAGCTGCCCCACGAGGAAGTAGCCCACGATGCCGCCCAGGGCCGTGACGGCGCCTGCCAGCGACACCTTGACCAGGGCCATGCGCCGGTTCGGGCTGGTCTGGCGCAGCACCACCAGGTCGCCCATGTGGTGCGGCACCTCGTGCGCGAGCACCGAGACGGCCGCGATCATGCCCAGACGGATGTCGGCCATGAAAGCCGAGGCGATCAGGATGCCGTCACCAAAGCAGTGCACGCTGTCGCCCGTGAGCACGGCCCAGCCGCCGGCGCGCGGGGCGCCATGGTGATGGTGGTGGTGGCCATGCCCGTGGTCATGGCCCGCATGGTCATGGTCGTGGCCGTGGTCGTGCCCTGTGGCGGGCGCTGCATGGCTGTGCTCATGGCCGTGGTGCCAGAGCTCGGCCTTGTCCAGCAGGAAGAAGAACACCACGCCGATCAGCAGCGTGGCGAACAGGTCGTGCGCGCCCGCCTGGCTCTCGAAGGCCTCGGGCAAGAGGTGCATGAAGGCCGTGGCCAGCAGCGCGCCGGCCGCCAGGCTCAGGAGGTGCTGGGGCCCCACGCTGTCGCTGCGGCCGCCGAGCCCCAGGCGCATCAGCAGCGCGGCCAGCCACACGCTGCCGATGCCGGCCGCCAGGGTGGCGAGGATGATTGCTATCAGAGTCATAGCTGTATGTGCCCGTCCATTGAGCGTTATGGATTGATTCTTATGTCAATCGGGTGGCACCATGGGCTCTAAAAAAAAGCCGCCCCCTGGATGCAGGGGCGGCTGATTGTAGGAGAGCGGACCGGTCAGACGACGCCGTGCGTCTTGAACCAGGCCAGCGCCCGCTTCCAGCCGTCTTCGGCCGCTTCCTTGCGATAGCTGGGGCGGTAGTCGGCGTGGAAGGCGTGGGGCGCGTCGGGGTACACCACAAATTCCGAGGCCTTGCCGGCGGCGGTGCCACCGGCCAGGGCTGTTTTCATCTTATCAACCGTGTCAAGGGGGATGCCGGTGTCTTTTTCACCGTACAGGCCGAGCACCGGCGCCTTGAGGATGGGCGCGATGTCCACGGGGTGCTTGGGCGTGAGGTCGCTCTGCTGGCCCACCAGGCGGCCATACCAGGCCACGCCGGCCTTGACCGGGCCGTGCGCCGCATACAGCCAGGTGATGCGGCCACCCCAGCAAAAGCCGGTGATGCCCACGCGCGCGCCGTCGCCGCCATTGGCGGTGGCCCAGGCCACGGCGGCGTCCAGGTCGGCCATGACCTGCGCATCGGGCACCTTGGAGACGATTTCGGCCGTGATCTTGGCGGCTTCGGTGTACTTGGAGGGGTCGCCCTGGCGCGCGTAGAGCTGCGGGGCAATGGCCAGGTAGCCGGCCTTGGCGAAGCGGCGGCAGGTGTCGGCGATGTATTCGTGCACGCCGAAGATCTCCTGGATCACCAGCACCACGGGCAGGCCGGTCTTGCCGGCCGGCGCGGCACGGTAGGCGGGCACCTTGAAGTCGCCCACGGGGAAGCTGATCTCGCCCGCCGTCAGGCCGTCGGCCGGGGTGGCGATGGCCGTCTGCGCCATCAGCGGTGTGGCCGCGGCGGCATAGCCCAGGCCCAGGGCCGTCTGCAGGGCCAGGCGGCGCGAGGGGCCGGCGTCGGTGGTGCGGCCGGGCACCAGGGCCTCGGCATCCTGTCGGTGGTCGTCGCTCAGCATCGGTGATCTCCAAAAATGAATGGGGCAAGGCGAGCGCGCAGTCTAGGCGGTTTGCGCGGGGGCTGCCACCGCCCGCCCAAACCCATGGGGCAGCGAACGGCTTTTCGGCACTATGGGGGAACGTAGTCGCTCGGGTACTTGAGCGAATCCACCAGCAGGTGCGGCATGCGCATGCCCAGATTGATGCCGCGCGGCAGGATGGGCGCGGTGAACCATTTGTCGTAGAGGCGATGCAGCTCCCGCGTCGCGATGAGCCGGCGAAGTTCCCCATCCACCAGGGCCTTGAGCGCGGGGTTGTCCTTTTCGAAGGCGATCGCATAGGGCTCGATGGTCATGGGCTTGCCGATCACCCGAAGGTCCTCGGGCCGGGCATGGCTGGCGCGCAGGCCGAACAGCAGCACGTCGTCCATGGCGAAGGCGTCCACCTTGCCCTCGACCACCCAGGCAAAGCCCTGGGCATGGTCGCGCGCCGGCTCGATGCGGAGGCGCACGGACTTGGCCTGCGCCTCCCGGGCGAGCGAGTCGATGTTGGTGGTGCCGGCCGTGGACGCCACCACCTTGCCGTCCAGGTCCTCGATGCGCTCGTAGAACCGGCTGGACAGCACCACCATGCGCGAGGACGCGACGAAGTGCGGGATGGTGAACGCCACGCGCTGGCGGCGAGCGGCGGTGTTGGTGGTGGAGCCGCACTCGAGATCCACCTCGCCTTTCTCGATGGCATCGAAGCGGTTGCCGGAGGTGACCTGGCGGTACTCCACCCGGGTCTCGCGCAGGCGCAGGTGCCGGCCCAGGGCCTGGGCGACCTGCAGGCAGACATCGACGCTGTAGCCCATGGGCCGGCCATCGGCCACATAGGACAGGGGCAGGGACGACTCCCGGTGGCCGATGACCACAGCCCCGCGCGCCTGAATGCGTTGCAAGGTGCCCGCGGCAGGCGCTTCGGTGGCCGCCGGCTGGGCCAGGGCGGGGCTGGCGGCCAGCAGCCCGCACCAGGCGAGCAGCGCGGCAAGAGCGCAGGCACAGAGACGCCACCCACGGGCAGACACGCAAGCCATGGTCGAACTCCTTGGAGGAAAAGCGCTGCGGGCGCATGGCCCGCAGCCGATCACGTGGCCGCGGGCACCGCGTCAACAACAATCACGTGGCCGCGGGCACCGCGTCCAGATAGGCCTGCCGCGCCAGCGCAGCAGCCAGCACGGCCGAGGGGTTGACCAGCGCCAGGCCGGGCAGGCGGCCGCCCTCGGACAGCGCCAGCGGGATCTCGGTGCAGCCCATGACCAGGGTGGCCACGCCATGGCGCTGCTGCAGTGCCAAGGCCACCGACTCGAAGCGCTGGCGCGCCAGCACGTAGTTGCCGGCCTTCACGCCGTCGTAGATGCCCTGCATGAGGCGCTCGCGTTCGTCCTCGGTGGGCAGGTGGCAAGTGATGCCCGCGCGCTCGAGTTCGCCCTGGTACAGGCCGGCATCGTAGGCGCCGCGCGTGGCCAGCAGGCCCACGCTGCCCACCTGGCGTGCGGCCAGGCGGGCCACCACCTCCTGCACGCCGTGCAGCACCACCAGTTGCGGAAAGCGCTGCTGCAGCAGGCCATGCCAGGCATGGGCCGTGTTGCAGGCAATGGCCACGGCGCGCGCGCCCAGGGCCGCCAGCCGCCCGGTGGCCTGCAGCAGCGGCTCGGCGGGCTGGTGCGCGCCCGCCCGGGTGTCGTCCAGCGCGGCTGTGCGGTCCGGAATGGGCACCTGGGCCAGCCAGTGCTCGGGGTAGGCCTGGTCGTGCACGGGAATGCCCAGTTGCACCATGCGCTCGCTGCAGGCCTCGACGAACAGGCGCGCGAAGTCCGCGCCCGCCGCGGGCCCCATGCCGCCCAGGATGCCCACGGTCTGCGTGGCGGGGCGAAGCGGTGCCATCAACATGCTCGGTGGCTCCATTCAGACGGCCGGCTTGTCGCTCTGGGCCGTGAGGTTGTCGCGCAGCTCCTTGCCCATGGGCAGCCTGAGGTTCTGGCCGCGCGGCGCGATCGGCGACATGAACCACTTGGTGTAGAGCTTCTCGAACTCGCCGGACTTCATCATGCCGCCGATGACGCCATTGACCAGGGCCTGGAACTGCGGGTCGTCCTTGCGCAGCATGCAGGCATAGGGCTCGACCTGCAGGGCTTCGCCCACCACCTCCCACTCGGCCGGGTTGCGCGCATTGGCCATGAGCCCGTAGAGCAGGATGTCGTCCATGGCAAAGGCCTCGGCCCGGCCGGTCTCGACCAGCAGCATCGAGTCCTCATGGTCCTTGCCCATGAGCATCTCCATCTCCAGCTTGTTGTCGCGGTCGTACTTGCGCACCACCTGGGCGTTGGTGGTGCCCGAGGTGGTGGACAGCTTGCGCTTGGCCATGTCGCCAAAGCCCTTGATGCCCGAGCTCTTCTTGGCCAGCAGGCGGGTGCCGGTGTAGAAGTAGTTGGTGGCGAACTGCACGTCCTTGCCGCGCACCGTGTTGTTGGTGGTGGAGCCGCATTCCAGGTCCACCGTGCCGTTCTGCACCAGGGGAATGCGGTTGAGCGAGGTCACGGGCTGCAGCTCGACCTTGATCGCGGGGTTGTTCAGGCGCTTCTTGACGGCGTCGGCCACGGCGCTCGCGATGTCCACCGCAAAGCCCACGGGCTGGCCGGGGCCGGCCAGGTAGCTGAAGGGAACGGACGATTCGCGGTAGGCCAGCGTGATCTTGCCGGTGTCGGCGACCTTCTTGAGCGTATCGGCCTGGGCGGCGCAGCAGGCGAGCAGGCAGGCGGCCAGCAGGGTGGCACGGGCGGCGGCGGAGGTTGGCATGGGGTTCCCTTTGCGACGGAGAAAAGAAATGGAATGGAAAGGCGTGGGTGCACTGTAGAAATTCAGCGCCGCCTTGAACAATTCATTTCTCCGGGTGGGCCATGCCGGAAAGTTATGGGGGCCGCCTGCCCCCTCCGATCACGGTCGGGGAGCCGGCAGCGCCTTGCTGGCCATGGTCTCGGCCACGGCCTGGCGCATGCAGGTGGCCATGGCGCTGGCCAACAGCGAGGCCGGCCGGTTGACGGTGCGCAGCGACTGGATGGGCACGGGGATGTGCGGCGCCAGGGCCAGCACGTCCACCTGGCTGCGGTCGGCCGAGGCGGCCGTGCAGGCATCGACCAGCGCCACGCCATGGCCGTGCTGCGCCAGGGCCAGCGCGGCGTGGTAGGTCTGCACCGTGATGGCCGTGCGCAGGCCCACGCCGGCCTCGCGGCAGGCATGGCCCATGACGGTGCCGATGGGATCGCGCACATCCAGGCGCACCACCGGCGTGTCCGCCAGGTCCGTGAGGTGCACGCAGCCGGCCTGCACCAGTGGCGGCGCCAGCAGGCCCTTGGGCGCCACGCAGACCATGTAGCCGTCGGCAATCAGCTCCTGGCTCAGCGAGGGGTGGGCAATGGAGCTGAACACAAAGCCCACGTCCGCCTCCTGCAGCACCAGGGCCGAGATGATCTGGGGCGAGTGCAGCGCGTCGATGGTCACGTCCACATCGGGGTGCAGCGCACGGAAGCTGCGCAGCGCACGTGGCAGCACCTCGTAGCTCAGCGCCAGCACGGTCAGGATGTGCAGCGAGCCTTCGCGCCGGTCGCCCTTGAGGCTGGCGGCCAGGCGCTGCACGTCGTCGAGCTGGGCGAACAGGCGCTCGATGTGCGGGTACAGGGTCTGCGCCTCGGTGGTCGGCACCAGCCGGCCCTTGAGCCGGTGGAACAGCGCAAAGCCGAGCTGCAGCTCCGCATGGGCCAGGATGCGGCTCACGGCCGGCTGGGTGACGTTGATGAGCCGCGCGGCAGCGCTCACGCTGCCGGTGAGCATCACGGCGTTGAAGACTTCGATGTGGCGCAGGCGCATGGCTTCCTACCTTGCAATGAACGGGCCAGACATGCAAACGCCTCTCGCAGGTCATAGGGCCTGCGGCCGACAATACTGGCGCTGCCCAAGCCAGGACCGCCGCGCAAGGGCCGCCCCGCCGCGCTGGCGGTGTCCCCCTTCCCGAATGGCGCAGCCATTCGAGAGAAGGGAGAAGGCGCGAAGCGACTCAGGGGGTTGTCCTCAGTGGGCTTTGTCCCAGTTGGGGCCCACGCCGACCTCGGCCAGCAGCGGCACCTTGAGCGACGCCACCTCGGCCATGAGGCGCGGAATGTGGCTGCGCACCCAGTCCACCTCGCCCTCGGGCAGCTCGAACACCAGTTCGTCGTGCACCTGCATGATCATCTTGACCTGGGGCTTGTGCGCGTCGAGTTCCTTTTGCACCGCCACCATGGCCATCTTGATCAAATCGGCCGCCGTGCCCTGCATGGGGGCGTTGATGGCCGCGCGCTCGGCGCCGCTGCGGCGCGGGCCGTTGGGCGAGTTGATCTCGGGCAGGTACAGGCGCCGGCCGAACACGGTCTCCACATAGCCCATGGACTTGGCGGCGGCCTTGGTCTCGTCCATGTACTGCTTGACGCCGGGGTAGCGCTGGAAGTACTTGTCGATGTAGGCGGCCGCGGCCTTGGTCTCGATGCCCAGGTTCTTGGCCAGGCCGAAGCTGCTCATGCCGTAGATCAGCCCGAAGTTGATGACCTTGGCATAGCGGCGCTGCTCGCTCGTGACCTGGTCCACCGCCACGCCAAAGACCTCGGCCGCGGTGGCGCGGTGCACGTCCAGCCCGGCATGGAAGGCGTGCAGCAGCGACTGGTCGCCGCTGATGTGGGCCATGATGCGCAGCTCGATCTGCGAGTAGTCGGCACTCGCGATCACGCTGCCCGCGGGCGCCACGAAGGCCTCGCGCACGCGCCGGCCTTCGGGCGTGCGGATGGGGATGTTCTGCAGGTTGGGGTCGTTGCTCGACAACCGGCCCGTAACGGCCACGGCCTGCGCGTAGTGGGTGTGCACCCGGCCGGTGCGCGGCAGCGCCAGCAGGGCCAGCTTGTCGGTGTAGGTGCCCTTGAGCTTGACCAGGCTGCGGTGCTCCAGCAGCTTGGCGGGCAGCGGGTAGTCCTCGGCCAGCTTTTCCAGCACCTCTTCGTCGGTGCTGCGCGCGCCGGTGGCGGTCTTCTTGACCACGGGCATGCCAAGCTTGTCGAAGAAGATCTCACCGAGCTGCTTGGGGCTGCTCAGGTTGAAGGGCTGGCCGGCGATCTCGTAGGCCTCGGTTTCGAGCTGCAGGATGCGCTGGCCCAGCTCGTGGCTCTGGTTGGCCAGCGTGGGCGCATCGATCAGCACGCCGTTGCGCTCGATGCGGTAGAGGGCCTCGCTGCTGGCCATTTCCAGCGCGTAGATGGCGCTCAGCTTCTCATTGGCTTCGAGCAGGGGCCACAGGGCCTTGTGCACGTCCAGCGTCTGGTCGGAGTCCTCGCAGGAGTATTCGGCGGCCTTGGCCACATCGACCTGGGCAAACGGGATCTGGTGCGCGCCCTTGCCGCACAGGTCTTCGTAACTGATGCCGCTGCGCCCCAGGTGGCGGTCGGCCAGGCTGGCCAGGCCGTGCGGCTTGTGCACTTCGAGCACATAGCTTTGCAGCATGGTGTCGTGCACATAGCCCTGCACCTCGATGCCGTGGTTGGCGAACACATGGCGGTCGTACTTGGTGTGCTGGCCCAGCTTGTGGTGGCGCGGGTCTTCGAGCCAGGGCTTGAGGCGTGCCAGCACCTCGTCGATGGGCAGTTGCGCCGGGGCCTCGGGCCCTTCGTGGCGCAGCGGAACATAGGCCGCGGCACCGGGCTCCACGCTGAAGCTGATGCCCACGATCTCGGCGCGCATCTCGTCGAGCGAAGTGGTCTCGGTGTCCAGGGCCGTGAGCGGCGCCACGTGCAGGGTGGCCAGCCAGCGGTCGAACTCGTCCCAGGTCAGGATGGTGTCATAGCGCCCCTTGGGTGCCGGTGCCACGGCGGCGGCAGCAGCGGCCTCCCCCTGCGCCGCGGGCTCGGCGAACAGGTCGGCGGTGTCGGTGTCGCCGGCCTTCTTGCGTGCGGCCGGGGCGGCTTCTGCGGCGGCGGCCGGCTCGGCCGCCGCGCCCAGCGCGCGCGCCAGGCCCTTGAAGCCGTACTTCTCATAGAAGTTGCGCAGGCCATCGACCTGCTGCTCGCCCATGGCCATGGCGTCGAGCGCGGGCAGGCCCGCGACATGCTCGGCCAGGTCGCAGTCGGTCTTGATGGTGACCAGCTGGCGTCCCGTGGGCAGCCAGTCCAGCGTGTTGCGCAGGTTCTCGCCGGCCACGCCCTTGATCTCACCGGCGCGCGCCACGAGTTCGGCGAGCGAGCCGTATTCCATGAGCCACTTGGCGGCCGTCTTGGGGCCCACCTTGGGCACGCCGGGCACGTTGTCCACGGTATCACCCACCAGGGTCTGGTAGTCCACCATCAGGTGCGGGGGCACGCCGAACTCGGCCGTCACGCCGGCCACGTCGCGGCGCTTGCCGTTCATGGTGTCGATGATGGTGATGTGCTCGTCCACCAGTTGCGACAGGTCCTTGTCGCCGCTGCTCACGATGACTTCGATGCCCTGCTGTGCGGCCGTCACGGCCAGGGTGCCGATCACGTCGTCGGCCTCCACGCCGGGAATCGCCAGCACCGTCCAGCCCAGCATGCGCACCACCTCGTGGATGGGGTCGATCTGGGTGCGCAGGTCGTCGGGCATGGGCGCGCGCTGCGCCTTGTACTCGGGGTAGATCGCGTCGCGGAAGGTCGGGCCGCTGGCATCGAAGATGCAGGCCGCATAGTCGGCGTGCACTTCCTTGCGCAGGGCCTGCATCATGTTGATCATGCCGCGGATGGCGCCCGTGGCCGCGCTCGTGGGGTCGCCTGGCACGGCCCGCAGGTCGGGCATGGCGTGGAAGGCGCGGTACAGGTAGCTGGAGCCGTCCACCAGCACCAGGGTCTTTTTATTGCTCATGGGGAGCCATTGTGCACGGCCAGGGCACCCGCAGTACCCTGGCGCGGCGCGCTCTACAATCGGCCCATGCGCGCTGTTCACCTCTCCCTGCTGCTGGCCCTGGCTGGCGGCCCCGTACTGGCCCAGACCCCGGGCCAGAATGCCCCTGCGGGCACCCCCCGGCCCGCCGAGGCACTGACCACGCCCGAGCCCCTGTCCGGGCGCACCAACCAGCGCACCGAACGCATCCAGATCGAGGATGCGGGCAGCCGCGTCGACGAACTGCGCGTGGGCGGCCAGACGCAGAGCATCAACGTGCAGCCCAAGGCCGGCAACATGCCCAGCTACGAAGTGCAGTCGCCCGACGGCGCGCGCGGCCGCACCGGCGCCCTGAACGGCGCCGAGACCAACACCGCCCCCCGGGTCTGGAACGTCCTGAAGTTCTGAGCCCCGCTCCGTGTCCGCGCGCGCCTGCGCGCCGCACGCCCTGTTCCGCCCCTTCTTCCTTCTCCTTCCCGCACTTTCCCCGCTGAGCGATGGCCGTTTTCACTGAAGTCTCCAATGAAGAGGCGCGCGCCCTGCTGCGCCGCCTGAACCTCGGCGAGCTGGTCGCGCTGCGCGGCATCGAAGGCGGGATCGAGAACACCAACTACTTCCTCACCAGCGACCAGGGCGAGTTCGTGCTCACGCTGTTCGAGCGCCTCACGGCCGAGCAATTGCCCTTTTACCTGCACCTGATGAAGCACCTGGCGCACGGCGGCGTGCCCGTGCCCGACCCGCGCGGCGACAAAAGCGGCGACATCCTGCACAAGGTGTGCGGCAAGCCGGCCGCCGTGGTGAGCAAGCTGCGCGGCAAGAGCCAGCTGGCCCCCGGCCCGGTGCACTGCGCCGCCGTGGGCGCCATGCTGGCGCGCATGCACCTGGCCGGGCGCAACTACGACCGCCACCAGCCCAACCTGCGCGGCCTGCCCTGGTGGAACGAGACCGTGCCCGTGGTGCTGCCCCACATCGACGCCAGCCAGGCGGCGCTGCTGCGCGCGGAACTCGCCTACCAGAACCATGTAGCGGCCTCGTCCGCCTACGCCGCCCTGCCCACCGGGCCGGTGCATGCCGACCTGTTCCGCGACAACGTGATGTTCGACGGCGAGGAGCTCACGGGCTTCTTCGATTTCTACTTCGCCGGCGTCGACACCTGGCTGTTCGACCTGGCCGTGTGCCTGAACGACTGGTGCATCGACCTGCCCACGGGTGCCCACGACCCCGAACGCGCACGGGCGATGCTGGACGCCTACCAGGCCGTGCGCCCCCTCACCGCCGCCGAACGCGAGCTGCTGCCGGCCATGCTGCGCGCCGGCGCCCTGCGCTTCTGGATCTCGCGGCTGTGGGACTTCTACCTGCCGCGCGAGGCCTCCATGCTCAAGCCGCACGATCCGACGCACTTCGAGCGCGTGCTGCGCGGCCGCGTGGCACAGCCCGTGCACGCCGGCTGAGCCGCGCGCTGCCCAGAAAAACCGCCCCGGAACCGGCATTCCGCGAGGAATGTCACGCCCCGGGGGACTTTCGCAAGCCCCCATGCGGCCCCGGCCATGGTGGGCTGGGGTAAATTCGGCACTGTCTCGCCATCCATCCGCCAGGCCCGGGCACACGGGCCGTTGTCCAGAGCCGCCCTTCTCCGTCCCCATGAAACTCAACATCGTCCCCGCACGCACCGGCATGACCTGGGTACAGCTCGGCATCCGGTCGTTCTGGCGCCAACCCATGGCGCTGGCGGCGTTGTTCTTCATGACCATGGCCGCCATGTCGCTGGCCAGCCTGGTGCCCCTGGTGGGCCCGGCCATCGCGCTGGCCCTGCTGCCCTCGGCCACGCTGGCGATGATGGTGGCGGCGGCAGAAACCACCATGGGCCGCTTTCCCACGCCCGCCGTGCTGCTGGTGGCGTTTCGCACCGGCCAGCAGCGCCTGCGCGACATGCTCACGCTGGGCGCCCTGTATGCCGTGGGCTTTCTCTCCATCATGGGGCTGTCGGCGCTGATCGACGGTGGCCTGTTCGCCAGCGTCTACCTGGGCGGTACGCCGCTCAAGCGCGAGGTGGCCGAAAACGGTGCCTTCCAGGCCGCGATGTGGCTGTCCATGCTGCTCTACCTGCCGCTGTCGCTGACCTTCTGGCACGCGCCAGGCCTGGTGCACTGGCATGGCATCCCCCCGGTGAAGGCCCTGTTCTTCAGCCTGGTGGCCTGCGTGCGCAATTTCGGCGCCTTCCTCGTCTTCGGCCTGGGCTGGATGGGCGTGTTCCTGATGGCCGGCGTGGCCGTGGCCCTGGCCTCGGGCCTCATGCTCGCGCTCGGACTGGGGTCCGCAGCCAGCGGCATCATGGTCGGCACGGCCATGGTGCTGGCGGCGATGTTCTTCACCTCCATCGTCTTCACCTTCCGCGATTGCTTCCAACCGCCTGCCAAACCCTCATCGGAGGAATCCCATGACGAACAGCCAGCACCAGCTCCAGGGCCGCACTGAGGACGAAGTCACCTGGTACCAGCGGCGCAGCCTGCTGCAGGCGGCTGCAGCCTGGGCCGCCGCTGGCGGGTTCACCGCAGCGCACGCGCAGCAGGGCCGCAACGTGGTGGAGATGCGCGGCGACGTGCTGCGCAATGGCCAGGCCCTGGCCGCGGGCGAGGCCATTGCGCCCGGCGACCGGGTCGAGACCGGGCCGGGCTCCAGTGTGGTCTTCACCGTGGGCAAGGACGCCTTCATGGTGCGCCAGAACACCCGCATCGCCCTCGAAGGCGAGACCCCGGCGGCAGTGAAGGTGCTGCGCGTGCTCTCCGGCGCGGTGGCCAGCGTCTGGGGGCGTGGCAGCGAGCGCCAGGTGGTCATGCCCACGGCCACGGCCGGCATCCGCGGCACGGGAGTGTATGCCGAGGTGTTCCCCGAGCAGGATTTCCGCAGCTACTTCTGCAACTGCTACGGCACGGTGGACATTGCGGCCGGCGGCGAATCCGTCGTCAGCCAGGCCTCCTACCACCAGGCCTTCTGGGCCGAGGTGGCGCCGCGCAATGGCCGCATGCTGACGCCGGCCGGCGCCATCAACCACACGGACGAGGAGCTCGAATTCCTGGCCCGGCTGGTGGACCAGCGCACGGCCTGGCAGATCGCCGGGCGCAAGGGCAGCAAGGACGGCAGCGGGCAGATCGGCTACCCCGCAGCGCCTGGCGGCAGCGGTGGCAGCAGCACGCCAGCCGCACCGGCCCCGGGCCCCACCTCGCGCGCACGGCCCCCGTCGCCCTATGGCTCCGACTACTGAGTCTCACAGCCAGCTCTGCCGGGCAGCGCCCATGAAAAAAGGCTGCCACGCCTGCGCGTGACAGCCTGCAAAGAGGCAACAGACTGCCCAGCAAAAACCTCACACCCCGATAGGGCCGCCGTCCGCCTTCTGGATGACCACGGTGGACGAGCGGGGGCGCACGGTGCCCGTCGGGGCGGTCGTGGCGTCGTTCGTACCGTAAGCCGGCCAGTTCACCGGGTGCTGGATGTTCAGGAAGATGGTCTTGTAGTCCGGCGTGTAGGCAAAGCCGGTGATCTCGGCCTCGTTGGGGCCCACGAAGAAGCGGCGCAGATCGCCCTGGTTCTGGGCGTTGATGACCGGGCCCGTGCCCTTGCTGTCGGTGGTCATGGCGCCGGGGATCACGGCCAGCATCTGGTCGTTGGTGGCACGGGCCACGGCGTTGTTGCGGCCGCCATCGATGCCGTTGTCGGTCTGGATCCACATGATGCCGCGGTCGTCGAAGGCCAGGCCATCGGGGCTGGCCAACTGGTTCAGCGTGGTCAGGCCCGAGCGGTTGGTGTCGGCAGCCGCACCGGCGTCGGAGCCGAACACGAAGATCTCCCACTTGAAGGTGTTCGCATTGGGCGTGTCGTGCCAGCGCACGATGTGGCCGTTGGCGTTGTTCAGGCGCGGGTTGGCGGCGTTGGTGCCGGTGGTGGCGTTGCGGCTGGTGTTGTTGGTCAGCGTCACGTACACGTCGCCATTGGAGGGGTGCACGGCCGTCCACTCGGGGCGGTCCATCGGGGTCGCGCCCACGAAGTCGGCGGCGGCGCGCGTGTTGATCAGGATCTCGTCGATGGTCTTGTACTTGTCGCCGAGCTTGGTTCCGTCCTTGCCCACGGCGGCCAGCGTCAGCGGCAGCCAGGTGCCCGAGCCGTCTTCGTTGAAGCGCGCAACGTACAGCGTGCCCTTGTCCAGGTACTTGGTGCCCACGGCCAGGCGGTCGCTGCGGCGGGCATCGGCCGGATCCCAGTTGGCATCGGACACGAAGCGGTAGATGTACTCGAAGCGCGAATCGTCGCCGCTGTAGAAAGCCAGGGGCTTGCCGGCTTCGGGCTTGCCATAGGCCGCGCCTTCGTGGGCGAAGCGGCCCATGGCCGTGCGCTTGGTGGCCACGCTGTCGGGGTTGTAGGGGTCGATCTCGACCAGATAACCAAAGCCATTGACTTCGTTGCGCCAGTCGTTGAGGGCGCTGGTGCCGCTCGGGGTCACGTTGAAGCGCGCGAACTCGCCTTGCACTTCGGTGGCATCGCCGGCAGCGGTTTCCCACTTGTAGCGGCCGGCGGACGTGGGCACGCCCACGCGCACCTGGTGCGCAGGCTGGCCCGATGCCTGGGTGTTGACGAAGCAGGCCGCCCAGTTCTCCTCGGCGGTGATGTAGGTGCCCCAGGGCGTGGTGCCGTTGCCGCAGTTGTTGTTGGTGCCGCGCACCGTGGTGCCCGTGGGCGAGTACGGGGTCTTGACCCAGTCGGTGCCGCCGACCGGGCCATTGAGGGCCATGGGCGTGGCCGAGGTGAAGCGGCGGTTGTAGCGCGAGTTCTTGACGATGGCCCAGGCATTGCCCGTCTTGCGGATGTGCATCACGGCCACGCCATGGGCGTTGACTTCCTTGCGCACTTCTTCCGCGGGGCGCTTGTTGTTCACCGTGGTCGGGCCGGCGGGGTGCAGGGCCTTCTCGTCGATGTACTCGTGGTTGACCACCAGCAGGCCTTCGCTGGAGCTGCCGTCGAGCGGGAAGTAGTGCATGCCGTCGTGGTGCATGCCGGTGGAGTTGAGCAGGTCCTTGGAGGTGTTCTTGCCGTCGCGGTCCCATTCGGCGGCGCTGTCGTTGAGCGGCGTGCCCCAGGCACCCAGCACCTGGGCCACATAGCCCGGTGGCACCACGCAGGCGTCGGTCATGGAGTTGGCCAGCGAGGTGAAGCCCAGCTTGAGCGGCTCGTCGTCGCTGCCGCCGCAGGCGGACAGGCTGGTGCCGGTCAACAGGGCCAGCGCCGCACTCAGGCCACCGCGCGTGACAGTGCGGCGTGACAGCTGAACCTCCAGGATGGCACTGAAGGGGGTGTTGCCCGCGTCGTTGCGAACGACCTTGTCAGAAATAGTTTTGCTCATGAGAGCCGCACTCCTCGTGGTATTGGTTGGTCATGGGAGAGCGCAGTCTAGGAAGCGGATATGACTGATCCGTGACGCAAGAGCATTCGGCACGCAGGGCGATTCGGGGGCTGTGGAGCAGCCGCCACAGCACCGTCAAATGCTTGTCACACAGTGTTCTTAGCATCCGCCACCAAGAGAGCAGCCCGGCTGCCTGGCCCTGCCCGCAGGGCACAAGGGCACCGGAGCGCTCTCTATAAAAACCCATATAACAAACCACGGAAGCTGCACTCCACCATGACCTCTGCGTCCACCCCTTCGCGCCGCCAGGCCCTCCAATTCCTGGCCGGCATTCCCCTGCTTCCCCTGACCACGGGCGGCGCTGCCGCCGCGCTGCTGACCGCCTGCGGCGGCGGCGACGATGGCGCCAGCTATGTGTCCACGGCCTTCACCTCGATGGCCGCGCCCTCGCTGGCCAACCCGGCGGCCATGGCCACCAACACCGTGGGCTCGACCATGCAGGTCACGCTGAGCGACAACTCGGTGCAAAGCTACGCGCTGGCCTACCAGCCCTTCTTCATCACCGGCGACACGGTGGCCAACGTCAAGGGTGGCACCATCGTCGCCGGCAGCTACTACGACATCAACAACCAGCCCATCATCGACACCACGGTGGCCGGCAAGGAGCGCCAGTTCTTCTCGGACGCACCCGATGGCACTTCGCTGCTGACGGTGCCCAACGCCAAGGTCGACGGCGTCAAGGGCAACCACGTGTTCGCCGTGGTGCAGTTCGAATACACCACCTGGGCCCAGGACGGCAAGACCGACATGTACGGCAAGCTGCCCTCGCCCATCGCCGTGCTCACGCTGGACCAGGACCCCAACACCGGCAAACTGAGCCTGGTGAAGTACCACAACGTGGACACCTCCAAGGTGCACGGCCTGTGGATCACCTGCGGCGCCAGCCTCTCGCCCTGGGGCACGCACCTGTCGAGCGAAGAGTACGAGCCCGACGCGTTCACGGCGTCCACCAACGCCCAGTTCCAGGCCTATGCCAAGAACCTGTACGGCGACGCGAGCCGCGCCAACCCCTACCACTACGGCCACATGCCCGAAGTGACGGTGAACGCCGACGGCACCGCCAGCATCAAGAAGCATTTCTGCATGGGCCGCATCTCGCACGAGCTGGTGCAGGTCATGCCCGACCAGCGCACCGCCCTGATGGGTGACGACGCCACCAACAGCGCCTACTTCGTGTTCGTGGCCGACCGCGAGAAGGACCTGTCCTCCGGCACGCTGTACGCCGCCAAGGTGGGCGCCGGCTTCACCGTCGATGCCAAGGCCACCGCCGGCGCGCCGCTGACCTGGATCAAGCTCGGCTCTGCCAACAGCGCCGAGATCGAAGCCCTGGCCAACACGCTCAAGCCCACGGACATCATGGCCGTGGCCACGGCCAACCCGAACGATGCCAGCTACACCCGCATCGTCGCCAATGGCAAGGAAGAGTGGATCAAGATCAAGCCCGGCATGGAGAAGGCCGCAGCCTTCCTCGAAACCCACCGCTACGCCGCCTTCGTGGGCGCCAGCATGGGCTTCACCAAGATGGAAGGCACGACCGTCAACGCCAAGGACAAGATCGCCTACTCGGCGCTGCAGAACGTGCAGACTTCGATGGTGGCCGGCAACGCACTGAACGTGGCGGGCAACGGCGTCTCGGTGCCCAAGGCCATCAACGCCGGTGCCGTGATGGCGCTGAACCTGCGCGGCGGCCAGAAGGACACGGCCGGCGCCGCCATCAACAGCGACTGGATGCCCGTGGACACCAAGGCCCTGCTGGTGGGCGAGGACATCACGGCCGACGCCCTGGGCAACACGGCCAACCCCGACACCATCGGCAACCCCGACAACCTCAAGTTCTCGGAAAAGATGCGCACCCTGTTCATCGGCGAGGACAGCGGCCAGCACGTGAACAACTTCCTGTGGGCCTACAACGTGGACACCAAGAAGCTGTCGCGCCTGATGTCCATCCCCGCGGGCGGCGAATCCACCGGCCTGCATGCGGTGGACGAGATCAATGGCTGGACCTACATCATGAGCAACTTCCAGCATGCCGGTGACTGGGGCAGCATCCACAACGTGGTCAAGCCCACGCTGGATCCGCTGATCATCGCCAACTACAAGAACAAGGCCGGCGCAGCGGTCGGCTACCTCACGGCCACGCCCAAGCAGCCACGCCTGGGCTGATCGGCAACGCCGCGCGACAGGCAGTCATGGGATGCCGCGCCTGGCGCGGCTGGGCGGGGCCCTGCAGCGATGCAGGGCCCCGCCCTTTTTCGTGGGTCGCAGGCCGCTGCGCCCTGGATGCCGGAAAATTCCCTTCCCGCACCAATGCAAATAAAACCCATTCTTATAATCACTGCGATCAAAGGCGGGCTGCACCGTGGCGCCGCCTTCCCCAGCGGGCTTGCGCCCCACCCCTGTCCACTGGACTTCCCACGGCCTGGCGCCTTGCCGGACCAGACCGTTCCCGGCAGGTCTGCCTTGTCACCCGTCTTCGTTGTTTGAGGAGAAACGCATGAAAACCAAGCTGTTGCACACCACCACCCTGGCCGCGGCCCTGATTGCTGCGAGCCCCCTGGGCCTGGTGGGTGTGGCGCAGGCGCAGGGCACGACCGCCCAGGCCCAGCAGGCCGTGACGGCAGCGGCGGTGGCTGCGCAGTACGCCACGCTGGTGCATGCCAACTACGAAGACACGCTCACCAGCGCCAAGGCCATGCAGGCGGCCATCAAGGCCTTCACGGCCCAGCCATCGGCCGAGGCCCTGGCCGAGGCACGCAAGACCTGGCTCGCAGCGCGCGAGTTCTATGGCCAGACCGAGGCCTTTCGCTTCTATGGCGGCCCCATCGACGACGACAAGGGCCCCGAGGGCCAGATCAACGCCTGGCCCATGGACGAGTCCTACGTGGACAGCGTGGAAGGCAAGCCCAAGGCCGGCCTGATCAACAACCGCAAGATCGCCATCACCAAGAAGGCGCTGGCGGCGCAGAACGAGCGCGGCGGCGAGGAGAACATCGCCACCGGCTGGCATGCCATCGAGTTCCTGCTGTGGGGCCAGGACCTGTCGGAAACCGGCCCGGGCAATCGCAGCTTCGAAGACTTCGTGGACGGCAAGAAACCCAACGCCGATCGCCGCCGCCAGTACCTGAACGTGGTGACCGAGCTGCTGATCGACGATTTGTCCTTCCTCGTGAAGTCCTGGGCGCCCGAGGGCAAGTCCAACTACCGCGCCAAATTCGCCCGGGGCAACATGGAGTCTGTGCGCAAGATGCTCGTGGGCCTGGGCTCGCTCTCGCGCGGCGAGCTGGCGGGCGAGCGCCTGGAGGTGGCGCTCAACAGCCAGGACCAGGAAGACGAGCACTCGTGCTTCTCGGACAACACGCACCGCGACGCCGTGACCAATGCCCGGGGCATCCAGAACGTCTGGCTGGGCGAATACAAGCGCGCCGACGGCAGCCTGGTCAAGGGCGCTTCGCTGCGCGACCTGGTGGCCGCCAAGAACCCGGCCCTGGCCGACAAGACCAGCCAGCAGATCGCCGCCTCGGTGGCCGCGGCCGAAGGCATCCAGGCGCCGTTCGACCGTGAGATCATTGGCGGCAAGGACGCGCCGGGCCGCCAGCGCATCCAGAAGACCATCGACAGCCTGACCCAGCAATCCAAGGACCTCGTGGAAGCCGCCAACGCCATCGGCATCACCAAGCTCACGCTGGTCCAACCCTGAGGCGTTCTGCGCCTTCCTTTCGCTCCCATGCCCCTTTTGCAAGCCCCTTACCGCCAGCGCGCCCTGCGCCTGGCGGTTGCCAGCATCGGCCTCGCGGCCCTGGGCGGCCTCATGGCCGACACCCCCGCCGACCCGCTCGGCGAGAAGGTCGGTGGCAACACCACGGTGTTCGCCACGGGCCGCAATGCCTTCTCCTTCCCCGCCGCCAACCTGGACGATGCCGAGCGCACGCGTTTCGTGATCGGCAATTCGTTCTTCCGCCGCAACTGGGTGGAGGCACCGGCCTCGACCAAGGCGCGCGACGGCCTGGGCCCGCACTTCATCGCGCGCTCGTGCGGCGGCTGCCACGTGCAGGACGGCCGGGGCGAGCCGCCGGCCATCTTCAACCGCCTGGGTGAGACCAAGGACCCGACGGTGGCCCTGCTGATCCGCCTGTCCATTCCGGGCGCGGATGCGCATGGCGGCCCCAGGCACGACCCGGTCTATGGTGACCAATTCAACAACGCGGGCGTGCAGGGCGTCAAGCCCGAGGGCCGCGTGACCCTGCGCTACAAGACCATCAAGGGCAAGTTTGCCGACGGCACGCCCTACGAGCTGCTCGACCCGAGCTACGGCTTTGCCGACCTAGGCTACGGCCCCATGCACCCCGAGATCATGGCGAGCCCGCGCATCGCGCCGCAGATCATCGGCGTGGGCCTGCTCGAAGCCATCGCCGAGGCCGACATCCTGGCCAATGCGGCCGACCAGGCCGCCGCGGGCGGCCCGATCAAGGGCATGCCCAACCGCGTGTGGGACGCGCCCTCGGGCCAGATGAAGCTGGGCCGCTTCGGCTGGAAGGCCAATGTCGCGACCATCGCGCACCAGACCGGCGGCGCCTTCCAGGGCGACATGGGCATCACCTCGAAGCACTTCGCCAACGAGACCTGCACCCCCACCCAGAAGGACTGCCTGGCCGCACCGAGCGGCAAGAGCGCCGCCGCGCAGGGCCAGCCCGGCGTGGAGATCGATGACAAGACCTTCGACGACGTGGTCTTCTACCAGGCCACGCTGGCGCCGCCCGCGCGGCGCAACCCCAAGGATGCCCAGGTCGTGCGCGGCCAGGCGCTGTTTGCCGCCGCTCAGTGCGCCACCTGCCACCGGCCGAGCTATGTCACCCAGGAAGGCCCGTTCCCGCACCTGACGAGCAAGGCCCTGTCGGGCCAGCGCATCTGGCCCTACACCGACATGCTGCTGCACGACATGGGCGAGCGCCTGGCCGACAACCGGCCCGACTTCGCCGCCAATGGCCGGCAGTGGAAGACCCCGCCTCTGTGGGGTACGGGCCTGATCAAGGACGTGAACGGCCACACCCGGCTGCTGCACGACGGCCGCGCGCGCGGCGTGCTCGAAGCCGTTCTGTGGCATGGCGGCGAGGCCGAAGCGGCCAAGAACCAGGTCCTGAAGATGAACAAGGCCGAGCGCGATGCGCTGGTCAAGTTCGTGGAGTCGCTATGAAACACCCATCCCTTCGTGCAACAGCCGCCGCACTGGCTTTGAGCGCCCTGCTGCTGCCCGCCCAGGCCCAGACCGGCTGGAAGCGCAACGCCGTGCCCTTCTACGACACCACGCATGCGCTGCAGAGCCTGTATGGCCACTGGGGCAAGCCGCGTGCGCAGGAGCTGGCCACGGCCGCACAGGCCCTGGCACCGGCCGTGCGCGCGCTGTGCGAGGCCCCTGCGGGCCAGTCGCAGGCCGCCCTGGCCAACGCCCGCGGCGCCTGGCAACGCAGCATGATGGCCTGGGAGACCCTGGGCGCCGTGGCCGTGGGCCCCGTGATCGCGCGCCGCACGCAGCGCCAGATGGACTTTGCACCCACGCGCCCGGCGCTGATCGAGCGCGCCATCAAGACCCAGCCGCAGGGCGCCAAGGCCTTCGAGCGCGTGGGCACGCCCGCCAAGGGCCTGCCAGCGCTGGAATGGCTGCTGTGGACGCAACCCGTGGCACCGGCATCGCCCGCCTGCAGCTATGCGGTGGAGGTGGCGCTGGACATCGAGCGCGAGGCCGTGGCCGTGGCCGGCGCCTTCGACACCGCGGCCGGCACCGACTGGGCGGCCGAGGACGAGCAGGAGCGCTCCACCGCCGCCATGGGCGAGTTCATCAACCAGTGGGTGGGCGGCATCGAGCGCCTGCGCTGGGCCCACATGGAAAAGCCGCTGCGCGCCGCGCAGGGCACGCGCACGCCCGAATACCCGCGTGCCGCCAGCAACCAGGCATCTGCCGCCTGGAAGGCCGAGTGGAGCGCCCTGCGCACCCTGGCCGTGCTGCCCGAAAGCGCCGCCACGCCCACGCCCGGCGAGGCCCTGGTGCCGCTGGAAACCTACCTGCGTGGCCGCGGCCTGAACCCGCTGGCCGACCAGCTGCTGGCCACCACGCAGCGTGTGGACAAGGCCCTGCAGGCCATCGACCAGTCGGGTGCCACAGGCAAGGCCGGTGGCGAACGGGTGCTGCAGGCCTCCAAGGAGCTGGCCGCGCTCAAGCGCCTGGCCGAGGCCGAGATCGCCCCGGCACTGCAGGTGAGCATCGGTTTTTCGGATGCGGATGGAGACTGAAGTGCGCGCAGCGCTGAGCCGCCGCCAGGCCCTGGTGTTCATGGGCAGCCTGGCCGCCGTGCCCTTGGCCGCGCAGGCCGCACCCCAGGGCACAGAAATGCAGCTGCTGGGCGCCTGGCAGCAGGCCGATGGCAGCTACCGCGTCGGCGTGCTCGCAGCCCAGGCCGGCGGCCCCTCGCCCCTGCGCGCGCGCCATGTGCTGGAAGTGCCCACGCGCGCCCACGGCTTGGCCCAATTGCCCGATGGCAGCATGCTCGCCACCGCACGCCGCCCCGGCGACTGGCTGGTGCGCTGGCACCCGGGCCAGCCGGCCGCCAAGGCCCAATGGCACTGGGTGGATGCCACGCGCTCCTTCAACGGCCATGTGCTCGCCAGCGCCGATGGCCGCCACCTCTACACCACCGAGACGGATGCGGACACCGGCGCCAGCCTGGTGGCCAAGCGCGACGCGCGCAGCCTGGAGACCGAGGACGAGTGGGCCACGCACGGCATCGATGCGCACGAGCTGATCTGGGCACCCGCGGCCCGCGGAGAAAAGCCCACTCTGATCGTGGCCAACGGCGGCGTGCCCACGGCGCCCGAGACGGGCCGCGTCAAGCGCAACCTGCACACCATGGATTCGAGCCTCGTGCGCCTCAACGGCGAGAGCGGCGAGCTGCAGGGCCAGTGGCACTTGCCCGACCCACGGCTGAGCCTGCGCCACCTGGCCTGGAATGCCGAGCGCACGGTGCTGGGCATCGCCCTGCAGGCCGAGCACGATGAGGCGGCGGACAAGGCGGCCGCGCCCATCCTCGCGCTGTTCGATGGCCAGGCACTGCGCCTGTGCCCGGCCGGCCAGTCCATGGCCGGCTACGGGGGCAGCATTGCCAGCACCGCCGAGGGCTGGGCCGTGAGCTGCCCGCGCAGCCAGGGCGTGGCCACCTTCACGCCCGAGGGCCAGTGGCGCGGACTGGTGGGGCTGGAAGAAGTGTGTGCGCTGGCCGTGGGCAGCGGCCGGCTGTGGGCGGCCGGGGTTTCGCACTCACTCGAAAACGCGCGCTCACCCACACCCCTTGCCCATGCACACGCCAAGGAACTGGCTGGCGCACGCATGGACAATCACTGGATCAAATTCGGCTGACCCCGGCCCAGCGCCACATCCCGCAGGCTGCCATGCAGCGCCAGCTTGCGCACGATGGTGGAAAAGGCGCGCGTGGGCACCGATTCGCGTGCCACGGGTGACCACAGCATGCCCGGCGTGCGCACGGGCGTGGGGCTTTCGAGCCGCACCACCACCAGACCGGAGCCCGGCGCCACCACATTGGCCGCGACGATGGAGGCCAGCTGTGTCTTGCCCACCAGCTCCATCATGGGCGCCAGGGTGTTGATCTCGGCCACCACCTGCGGCTCGGCGCCGCAGGAGCGAAAGCATTCGTCCAGCATCTGGCGCGTGGCAAAGCTGGCGGGCAAGAGCGCCATGGGCATGCGGTGCAGTTCCACCATGCGCACGCGCTTGCGCCGCGCCAGCGGGTGGCCACGCGCCACCACCAGCACCATCTCCTCGTTGTACAGCGGCTCAAACTGCAGCGGCCCGGGCGAGGCGGGCCGGTAAGCAATGCCCAGGTCCAGCGTGCCCTGCTGCAGGCGCGCGGCGATCTGGTCGGCGGGCAGTTCCTCCACCACCACCTTCACGCGCGGGTGGCGCTCGTGGAAGGCCGCGATGCAGCCCGGGATGAAGCCCAGGTTGAAGGTGTGGGTGGAGCCGATGTGCAGCTCGCCCGCGGCCTCGGAGCTGTTCTGGCGCAGCGCCCCCAGGCCCAGGTCGATCTCGCGCAGCGCCTTGGTGCAGTGGTGCAGGAATTCGTCGCCCGCCTCGGTCAGTGCCACGCGCTTGCCCGCACGGTCGAACAGCGTGGCGCCGATCTCCTCTTCCAGTTGCTTGATCTGGTGCGACAGCGTGGACTGGGTCACGTGCAGCCGCTCAGCGGCGCGCGTGAAGTTGAGCGAACCGGCCAGGGCGATGAAATAGCGCAGGTGCCTCAGTTCCATGGCAGTGCCACCGGTGGTTGATCGATGCCATCGATGGTAACCATGAAAAACAATCATTTCCAGGAATCCTGCGCGCACCCTACATTCGCTGACAGCCCCCTGCGGGGCCCCATACAACGACAGGAGACAACGAGGTGCACAAAGTCCTCAGTGGCATCAAGGTGCTGGAACAAGGCACGTTCATCACGGGCCCGGCGGCAGGCATGTTCCTGGCCGACCTGGGCGCCGAGGTCATCAAGATCGAGCAACCCGGCGCGGGCGACCCGTTCCGCGCCTTCCGCGGCGGGCTCTATAGCCCGCACTTCCAGACCTACAACCGCAACAAGCGCAGCATCACGCTCAACCCCAAGCTGCCCGAAGACGCGGCCGTGTTCGACGAGCTGGTGAAGGATGCCGACGTCTACATCCAGAACTTTCGCCCCGGCGCGGCCGAGCGGCTGGGCGCGGGCGAGGCCCGGTTGCGCGGCCTGAACCCGCGCCTGGTGTACTGCGCCATCAGCGGTTTCGGCCAGACCGGCCCGGCCGCGGGGCGCCCTGCCTACGACACCGTGGCCCAGGCCGCGAGCGCCTTCCTCAAGCTGCTGGTGAACCCCGCCAACCCGCGCGTGGTGGGCCCGGCGCTGGCCGATGCGATGACCGGCTTCTACGCCGCCTACGGCGTGCTGGGCGCCATCGTGGAGCGCGGGCGCACGGGCCTGGGCCGCAAGGTCGAGGTGTCCATGCTCGAAGCCATGTGCCACTTCAACCTCGATGCGTTCACGCACTACTTTTCGGAGGACGAGGTCATGGGCCCCTACAGCCGGCCCAGCGTCTCACAGTCTTACGTGCTCGAATGCGCCGATGGGTTGTGGATCGCGCTGCACATGTCCTCGCCCGAGAAGTTCTGGCAGGGCCTGGCCAACGCCATCGAGCGCCCGCGCCTGTTCGACGACCCGCGCTTTGCCACGCGCGAGGCGCGCATCGTGCACCAGGAGGATCTGATCGACCTGCTCGGCGGCCTGTTCCGCACCCAGCCGCGCGCCACCTGGTGCGAGCGCCTCGAAGCCGAGGACGTGCCCCACGCCCCCATGTACGACACCCGCGAGGCCATGCAGGACCCGCAGGCCCGCCACCTGCAGCTGGAGGTGAGCACCACCCACCCCGAGGGCGGCACCTGGCGCACCATCCGCTCGCCCGTGAGCTATGACGGCGAACGCGCGCTCGAGGTCACGGCGCCGCCCACGCTGGGGGCGGACAACGCGGCCATCCTCGGGCCGATACGCCAGCGGCTCGGGCAGCCCACCTGAGCAGCACATCAAAGAGAAAGCCATCCGGAGACAAGAACAATGACCCCATCGAACGAGAACGAGTTGACCCAGGCCGTGCTGCAGCGCCTGGAGGGCGCGGGCGACCCGCGCTTTGCCGAGATCATGCGATCCCTGGTCACGCACCTGCACGCCTTCATCCGCGAAGTGGATCTGAAGCCCGATGAGTGGATGCAGGGCATCGAATTCCTCACCGCCGTGGGCAAGGCCTGCACGGGCCAGCGGCAGGAATTCATCCTGCTGTCGGACACGCTGGGCGCCTCGATGATGGTGGTGATGCTCGACCAGTTGCGCGCCACGGCCCATGCCAAGGGCAGCCAGCGCATGACCGAAGCCACCGAGGCCACGGTGCAAGGCCCCTACTACTGGGAGGGTGCGCCCGAGCTGCCGCTGGGCGCCAACCTGTCCGAAGGCGTGAAGGGCGAACCCACTTTCTACAGCGGCCGCGTGACCGACACGCACGGCCAGCCGCTGGCCGGCGCGCTGCTCGACATCTGGTCGGGCGACGGCGAGGGCGTGTACGACATGCAGGTCGAAGGCTCGGGCATGGCGGCGCGCGCCCGCATCCGCACCGACGACCAGGGCCGCTACTGGTTCTGGTCCATCCGCCCGAGCTTCTACCCCGTGCCGGTCGATGGCCCCGTGGGCCGCATGCTCGACGGCATGGGCCGCCACCCCAACCGGCCGGGGCACATCCACATGATGGTTTCGGCGCCAGGGCACGCACGGGTGACCACCCACCTCTTCGTGGCGAACAGCCCCTACATCGAGTCGGACGCCGTGTTCGGCGTGCGGCCCAGCCTGATCGTGGACTTCGAGCAGCATGCCGCAGGCCAGGCGCCCGACGGGACGGCCCAGGCCGCGCCCTGGTGGTCGGCGCACTACGACTTCCGCCTCGAACCCCAACACTGAGACCTGCCCCATGAAAATCGGAAAATCCACCGTCCCGCGCACCGCCATCTGCACCTCCGACGAGCACACCATCGTCGTGCGCGGCCAGGACCTGTGCCAGGACCTGATCGGCCACCTGTCGTTTGCCGACTATTTCTTTCTGCTGCTCACCGGTCGCCGGCCCGACGCGGCCTGCAGCGCGGTGCTCAACGCCACGCTGGTGGCGATTGCCGAGCACGGCCTGGTGCCCAGCGTGCAGGCCAGCCGCATGACCTTTGCGGCGGCGCCCGATGCGCTGCAGGGCGCGGTGGCGGCCGGCATCCTGGGCTGCGGCTCGGTGATCCTGGGCGCCTCGGAAACGGCGGGCCGCCTGTTCGCTGACGTGGCGGCGCGCATCGATGCCGGCGCCACGCTCGACGAGGCCGCCACCGCGGTCATCACCGAACTCAAGGCCGCACGCCGCGCCATCCCGGGCTACGGCCACCCGCTGCACAAGGAGGTGGACCCGCGCGTGGGCCGGCTCATCGCCGTGGCCACCGAGGCCGGCGCCGACCTGCGCTATGTGCAGATCGCCCAGGCGCTGGAAAAGGTGATCCCGGGCATCGTGGGCAAGGAGCTGCGCCTGAACGTCTCGGCCGCGATCCCGGCCGTGCTGATGGGCGTGAGCTTCCCGGTGGCCTCGCTGCGCGGCGTGCCCATCCTGGCGCGCACCGCGGGGCTGATCGCCCACCTGGCCGAAGAGGCCGAGACGCCCAGCGGCTTCGCGCTGTCCTACCAGGCCACGCGCGAGCTGCAGTACGAGGGCGAGGTGCCCGCAGGCTTTGGGGAGGCGCCATGAAGCGCCGCCAGATCCTCGCCGCCACGGCCCTGGCGCTTGTGGCCGCCGGCGCCAGCGCCCAGGGCAATGGCCGCCCCCTCAAGCTCGTCGTGCCCTTTGCGGCCGGCACCTCGACCGACATCGTGGGCCGCGTGCTGGCCGAGGCCCTGGGCCGCCAGCTCGGGCAGACGGTGGTGGTGGAGAACAAGCCCGGCGCGGGTGGCACCATCGGCAGCGAGATGGTGGCGCGTGCGGGCGCCGATGCGAACACCCTGCTCATGGGCACCGTGGGCACGCACGCCATCAACCCCACGCTGTACAAGAAGCTGCCCTACCAGCCCGTGCGCGACTTCGTGCCGCTGGGCTTTGCAGGCGCCACGCCCACCCTGCTCGTGGTGCCGGCCAGCGCGCCCTGGAAGAGCGTGGCCGACCTGCGCCAGGCCAGTGGCAAGGCGGTGAGCTTTGCCTCGGCGGGCAACGGCACCTCGGGCCACCTGGCGGGCGAGACGCTCAACATCCGCCTGGCCAAGGACTTCGTGCACGTGCCCTACCGCGATGGCGCCCAGGCGCTCACCGAGCTGATGGGCGGCAACGTGCAGTTCATGTTCTACCACCCGGCCGCCGTGCTGCCGCACATCCGCGCGGGCAAGCTGCGCGCGCTGGGCGCATCGAGCGCCAGGCGCAGCGCCGCGGCCCCGGACGTGCCCACGCTGGCCGAGCAGGGCGTGGCGGACTTCGACCTGGTGGCCTGGTTCATGCTGTATGCGCCCGCCTCCATGCCGGCCGCGCAGCGCGACCCGCTGCGCGATGCCACGCAGGCCGTGCTGGCCCAGGCCGAGGTGCGCGAGAAGCTCGCTGCCCAGGGCATTGAATCCGCCGCCATGAATGCGGCCGAGATGGCCGCCTTCGGCACGGCCGAAATCGCCAAGTGGGGTGAGGCGGTGAAACGATCCGGTGCCCAGGTCGACTGACCCCAGACCCAGCCATGAAACCCCAACCCACAGCCCGCCCGGATCGGCGGCGGCTCTGGCGCAGCCATGCCCGGTCCGAAAGGAGTGACGCCATCGATTGACCGAGGGACGGAGCGATCCACACGACGCGGCGCGCGCCATGGCGGCGAGGCACCGCAGACATTCCAAGCAAGCCAACCACACAAGCGGGCACGAATGACCCGCCACAGGAGACAAGCCATGCGCAGAAAAATGCTGATGAAGACGATGCTGGTGCTGGCCACCAGCGCACTGCTGGGCGGCACCGCCCTGGCCCAGGGGGCCGAGTGGCCGAGCAAGCCCATCAAGATCGTGGTGGGCTTTGCGCCCGGCACGCCGCCGGACATCTTTGCCCGCATGTACGGCGACTACGTGGGCAAGAAGCTCGGCGTGCCGCTGGTGATCGACAACCGGCCCGGCACGGCGGGCAACCTGGCCTCGGACGCGGTGGCCAAGTCGCCGGCGGACGGCTACACCTTCGTGTACAACCTGTCCACGGCCTTCACCATCAACCCCTACATCTACAGCAAGCTGCCCTTCGACCCCGACAAGGACCTGGTGCCCGTGGCCACCACCATGCGCCAGGGCCTGGTGCTGATAGCGACCAACAAGTTCCCGGCCAAGACCGTCAAGGACATGGTGGCCGCCGCCAAGGCCAAGCCGGGCATCTACTCGCATGCCTCCTACGGCGCGGGCAGCCCTTCGCAGCTGATCGTCGAGTCGCTCAAGGACGAGGTCGGCATCGACATGCTGCACGTGCCCTACCGCGCCAGCCCCATCGCCGATCTGGTGGGCGGCCAGGTGGACACGCTGATGGAGCCCATCGCCACGGGCTACCAGCTCATCAGCAGCGGCAAGGTGCAGGCGCTCGCCTATTCGGGCCCCACGCGCCACCCGGCCCTGCCCGACGTGCCCACTCTGTCGGAGGTGATGCCCGGCTTCTCCATGATGTCCTGGCATGGCATCTGGGCGCCCGCGGCCACGCCCCAGCCCATCCTCACCCGCTTCAACGCGCTGATGGTGGAGGCCAGCAAGGACCCCGACCTGTCGCGCCGCATCCGGGAACTGCACAGCGAGCCCCTGGGCGCGACACGCACCGAGATGGCCGCCATGGTGCGCCGCGATGCGGAGATCTACAGCCGCGTGGTCAAGGCGCGCAATATCAAGGTCGATTGATCCGCTGCTTGGCTATCGGGCTGGCGCAGGGGCAGGTGCCACAGCAGGAGGCGGCGCCTCCTGCGCCTTGGGCTTGGGCACCTTGTCGCAGCCGCTCAGGGCCGCCAGGGCCAGCGCACAGACGCCGGCCACGGCCGCGCGGGACAGGGCAGATGGATGGAACAGCATGGGCGCAAACCTCCCTGGCCGTCGAAACGGAGGGCGTGCGCCGGACGGCGCGGGCGCAGCCCTTTCGGGCCTCCATCTTGCGCCCCCGGGCTTGCGATGTCTGTAAGAAAGGGCGCCAACAAGGCGCGCCCGGTCGTCAATCGACGATGGTGAGCTTGGCCACCGACAGCGCCAGCCACTTGGTGCCATGGCGCGGAAAGCTGATCTGCGCGCGCGCATCGTCGCCCGTGCCTTCGAGCGCCAGCACCTTGCCCTCGCCGAACTTGGTGTGGAACACCGCCAGCCCCACGCGCAGGCCGTGCGAGGGCGCGGCCTTCTGCACCGGCACCGGCGGGCTGGCGAAGTGCTCGCTGCGCACGGCGCCGTAGCCGCTGCGGTCGCGCTGGGCAAAGGGGTTGCCGCCACCCGTGTTGGGCGCATAGCTGCCAAAGCCCTGTTGTTTGGGTGTGATCCACTTGAGCGCCGACTCGGGCAACTCGTCGAAGAAGCGGCTCTTGATGTTGTAGCGCGTCTGGCCGTGCAGCAGGCGGGTCTGTGAATGGCTCAGGTACAGGCGCTTGCGCGCGCGGGTGATGGCCACGTACATCAGGCGGCGCTCTTCCTCCAGGCCTTCGCGTTCGTTGGCCGAGTTCTCGTGCGGGAACAGGCCCTCCTCCATGCCGCCGATGAACACGCCGTCGAACTCCAGACCCTTGCTGGCGTGCACCGTCATCAGCTGCACGGCGTCCTGCCCGGCCTGGGCCTGGTTGTCGCCGGCCTCCAGCGCCGCATGGGTCAGGAAGGCGGCCAGGGGTGAGAGGGTCTCGCCCGTGTCGGCATCGACGATGCCGGCCACTGCGGGCAGGGCCTCGTCGGTCACGGGGGCATTAGGGTCCAGGCCCTGGCTGGCGGGGCTTTGCGTGAGGCGGTCGTTGCGCAGCTCGTCCACGGGCAGGGCCACGGCGTCGCGGCCAAAGCCCTCCTGCGTGACGAAGCTTTCGGCCGCGTTGACCAGTTCCTCCAGGTTCTCGATGCGGTCAGCGCCTTCCTTTTCGGTGCGGAAATGCTCCACCAGGCCCGTGGACTGCAGCATGGTCTCGATGATCTTGCGCAGGTTCATGCCCTCGGTCTGCTCGCGCAGCACGTCGACCATGGCGACAAAGGCCGAGAGGTTGGCGCCGGCCTTGCCGGGCACGGCGCTCACGCCGTCGTGCAGCGAGCAGCCGGCGGCGCGTGCCGCGTCCTGCAGCACCTCGATGCTGCGCGCGCCGATGCCGCGCGGCGGGAAGTTGACCACGCGCAGAAAGCTCGTGTCGTCGTGCGGGTTCTCCAAGAGGCGCAGGTAGGCCAGCGCGTGCTTGATTTCGGCGCGCTCGAAGAAGCGCAGGCCGCCATACACGCGGTAGGGCACGCTGGCGTTGAACAGGGCCGATTCGATCACCCGGCTTTGCGCATTGCTGCGGTAGAGCACGGCGATCTCCTTGCGCTCGAAGCCGTCGCTGCGCACCAGTTGCTTGATCTCATCCACCATCCACTGCGCCTCGGCCAGGTCGGTGGTGGCCTCGTACACGCGCACCGGTTCGCCCGGGCCCTGCGTGGTGCGCAGGTTCTTTCCCAGGCGGCGGCTGTTGTGGCTGATCAGGGCGTTGGCCGAGTCGAGGATGTTGCTGTAGCTGCGGTAGTTTTGCTCCAGCTTGATCTGTTGCTGCACGTCGAACTCGCGCACGAAGTCGGCCATGTTGCCCACGCGCGCACCGCGGAAGGCATAGATGCTCTGGTCGTCGTCGCCCACGGCGATCACGCTGCCGCGCGCCTCGTAGCGCCCGCCCACGTCGTTGCCCGCCAGCTGCTTGAGCCAGGCGTACTGCAGCTTGTTGGTGTCCTGGAACTCGTCCACCAGGATGTGCGCAAAGCGGCGCTGGTAGTGCTCGCGGATGGCATCGTTGTCGCGCAGCAGCTCATAGCTGCGCAGCATGAGCTCGCCGAAGTCGACCACACCCTCGCGCTGGCACTGCTCTTCGTACAGCTGGTAGATCTCGACCTTCTTGCGGCCATCGCTGTCGTGGGCGTGCACGTCGCCCGGGCGCATGCCCTCTTCCTTGCAGCCGGCGATGAAGTACACCAGTTGCTTGGGCGGAAAACGTTCTTCGTCAACGTTGTGCTGCTTGCACAGGCGCTTGACGGCCGAGAGCTGGTCCTGCGTGTCCAGGATCTGGAACGACTGCGGCAGGCCGGCCGGCTTGTGGTGGGCGCGCAGCAGCCGGTTGCACAGGCCGTGGAAGGTGCCTATCCACATGCCGCGCACGTTCACGGGCAGCATGGCCGACAGACGGGCCACCATTTCCTTGGCCGCCTTGTTGGTGAAGGTCACGGCCAGGATGCCGCCCGGCGTGGCATAGCCGTTCTGCAGCAGCCAGGCGATGCGGGTGGTGAGCACCCGGGTCTTGCCCGAGCCGGCACCGGCCAGGATGAGCGCATGCCCCGCCGGCAGGGTGACGGCGGCCAGCTGCTCGGGGTTCAGGTTGGCCAGCAGGGGGGGCGTGGCAGAGGGGGCCGCAGGCGTGGAGGGCTCCAGGGGCTCGGGCGCACCCGGAAACAGGTCTTGTGGGAACATGGGGGCATTGTAGAAAGCGCAAGCACCTGCCATGAAAAACATTGCCCCTGCCGCAGCCATGCTGCTGGCCCTGCACGCCCCCCACCTCGCGGCCCAGTCGAGCTGCAGCAGCGACGGCGTACCCCGCCCCACTGCCCTGTTCGAGCGCTTCGTGAGCGCCGACTGCGACAGCTGCTGGGCCGACAAGGCCACGCCGGCCCCCAAGGCGCCCGGCACCGTGGTGCTGGACTGGATCGTGCCCGGCACCCAGGGCGACGATGCCCCGCTGTCGGCCGCCGCCACGCGCGACGCGCTGGCCCGCCTGGCGGCCCTGGGCCGCACCGCCCCCAAGGCCACGGACGTGAACACCGCCCCCGTGCAGGGCGTGCAGGGCAGCCGGCTGCGCGTGTCGCACGGGCCGGCCTTCAACGACTATGTAGGCGCCTCCATCGCCTTCTCGCCGGTGGCCACACGGGGGACGCCCCCTGCAGCAGGCCCCGATGCCGGCGGTTTCTACCTGCTGCTGGTCGAAGCCATTCCCGCGGGAACCGAGGGCTCGCCCGTGGCGCGCAACCTGGTGCGCAACGTCTACCAGCGCGCGCTCGACAACCCGCACACCCTGTCCAAGGGCGAGCGCTCGGGCTGGCGCGACTCGCGCCCGATCTACATCCCCGAAGGCACCAAGACCGACCGCCTGCACCTGGTGGGCTGGGTGCAGGACAAGGACGGCCGCATCATCGATGCGGCGCAGTCGCGCTGCGTGCCCTAGAACCCGATGCCGATGGGGTAGATACGAGTAGGGATATACCGGCGCGCGCTGGCGCGGGTAGAATCAATCACCGGGCCCAAGTTTCTTGCAGCCCGGTTTTTTTGCGCCTGCGCACAGCAGGGTTCGTTGCGTTCTTCTCGAACGCAACCGCAGAGCCGGTCTCCAGGCCAAGCGCCCACCACAGCAGAAATTGGTTTGCTGTGTCCTTTTATGGAGCTTGGAAATCTCATGGAAATCTTCGACTACGACAATATCCTCTTGCTGCCGCGCAAGTGCCGGGTGGAAAGCCGCTCGGAATGCGATGCCGGCGTGGAGCTGGGCGGGCGCACCTTCCGCCTGCCGGTCGTACCCGCCAACATGAAGACGGTGGTGGACGAGAGCATCTGCGCCTGGATGGCGCAAAACGGCTACTTCTACGTCATGCACCGCTTCGACCTGGACAACGTGCAGTTCGTCAAGGACATGCACGCCAAGGGCTGCTTCGCCTCGATCTCGCTGGGCGTCAAGCAACCCGACTACGACACCGTGGACCAACTGGCCGCGGCCGGCATCACTCCCGAGTACGTGACCATCGACATCGCGCACGGCCATGCCGACAGCGTGAAGAACATGATCGGCTACCTCAAGTCCAAGCTGCCCGCCACCTTCGTGATCGCCGGCAACGTGGCCACGCCCGAGGCGGTGATCGACCTGGAGAACTGGGGCGCCGACGCCACCAAGGTGGGCGTGGGCCCGGGCAAGGTCTGCATCACCAAGCTCAAGACCGGTTTCGGCACGGGCGGCTGGCAGCTGTCGGCGCTCAAGTGGTGCGCGCGCGTGGCCACCAAGCCCATCATTGCCGACGGCGGCATCCGCAGCCATGGCGACATCGCCAAGAGCATCCGCTTCGGCGCCAGCATGGTCATGATCGGCTCGCTGTTCGCGGGGCACGAGGAATCGCCCGGCAAGACCGTGGAACTCGACGGCGCCCTGTACAAGGAGTACTACGGCTCGGCCAGCGACTTCAACAAGGGCGAGTACAAGCACGTCGAGGGCAAGCGCATCCTCGAACCCATCAAGGGCAAGCTGGCCAACACACTGGTCGAGATGGAACAGGACGTGCAAAGCTCCATCAGCTACGCCGGCGGCAAGAAGCTCATGGACATCCGCAAGGTGAACTACGTGATCCTGGGCGGCGACAACGCGGGCGAGCACCTGCTGATGTAAACCCCAGGGGCCGGCCTCAGGCCCTCAGCAGGATGAGCGCCATATGGTGCACGTCATGCCCGGGCTTGGCCAGGGCATCGACGATGCTGAAATGGTTCAGGCCCTCCTGCACCTGGCAGCGCGGCACGGCGGCCGAGCCCCAGGCGTCCTGCACCAGGCGCGCCTGGCGCAGGAACTCCGGGCTCTCGTCACCGCCCACGGCGCAGTACAGCATGCCCTGGCCGGGTGCCTGCAGGCGGGCCGGGCTGTACTGCAGCACCTGCTGCTCGGTGAGCTTGAGCGTCTCCTGCAAAAAGGGCGTATGCATCAGCGGATCAAGGTCGTGCAGGCCCGAGATCGACAGCGCGTTGCGCACCGCGCCATCGGGCAGGTTGCCGATCAGGGGCCAGACGCTGGTGAGCAGCATGGCCGCCAGTTGCCCACCTGCCGAATGGCCTGCCACCGTGATGCGGTGCGGATCGCCTCCATAGCGCCCAATGTTCTGCCAGATCCAGGCAATGGCCTTTTCCATCTGCCGCATGATCTGGGGAATGCCCACCGGCGCCTCGGGCGTGCCCGGGCACAGCGCATAGTTGACCACCACCACGCAGACGCCCTCGCGGTTGAAGGCCGGCGCGATGAAGGAGTGGTCGGACTTGTCGAGCGCACGCCAGTAGCCGCCGTGGATGAAGACCAGCACCGGCGCCCCCTTGCCGGAGCCGGGCGGCAGCTGGGTGGTGGGAAACACATCCAGGGTCTCGCGCGTGCCCTTGCCATAGGCCAGGTCGGGCACGCAGGGGTGCTCGGCCCGCACCTGGGCCGACTCCTTGGCCCAGCGCGCGAAGTAGTTCACATGCTCGGGCACCAGGGCCCGGTTGTTGTACATCAGCTCCAGCCAGGAGGGGTCGTGCGGCGTTTTCGTGTCCAGGGCCATGGGGTGTTCTCCTCTGGCGCAACATCATCCTGGCAAGCGACGCCGACTGCAAGCCCGCTGACAGGCTGGCGCGGCAAAAAGCGCCGATGATGGCGGCAGAGACCAGCAAGCACACCCGGAGACAGACCATGAACAACAACAACACCCCTCGCCTGCGCACCGCCGTCCTGGGCATCGGCATGATGGGCGCGCCCATGGCGCGCCGGCTGCACGCCGCCGGCCACGAGGTGCATGCCTGGAACCGCACGCGTGCGGCGGCCGAGCCGCTCGCGGCCGATGGCATCACCGTGCACTCCGATGTGCGCGATGCCGTGGCCGGCGCGGACGTGGTGATCAGCCTGCTGGCCAACGGCCCCGTGGTGGGCGAGGTACTGTTCGGGCTGGGTGCGGCCCAGGCCCTGCGCCGCGATGCACTGTTCATCGACATGGCCTCGATCCAGCCGCGCGAGGCGCGCGACCACGCGGCCCGCCTGGGCGAGATGGGCATCGCCCACCTCGACGCCCCGGTTTCCGGCGGCACCGTGGGGGCCGAGAACGGCACCCTGGCCATCATGGCCGGGGGCCGGCCCGAGGACTATGCGCGCGCCCAGCCTGTCTTCGCGGCCTTTGGCCGGGCCACGCACGTGGGACCGCACGGCGCAGGCCAGCTCGCCAAGCTGGCCAACCAGATGATCGTGGGCATCACCATCGGCGCCGTGGCCGAGGCTCTGCTGTTTGCCGCCAAGGGCGGGGCCGACATGGCCAAGGTGCGCGAAGCCATCAGCGGCGGCTTTGCCGACAGCCGCATCCTGCAGCTGCACGGCCAGCGCATGGTGGAGCGCAACTTCGCCCCCCAGGGCCGCATGACCGTGCAGCTCAAGGACATGCGCAACGCCCTGGCCACGGCCAGCGAGATCGGCTTCGATGCGCCCATCACCGAACTGTTCGAGGCGCTGTACGCCCAGGGGGTGGAGCACGGCCTGGGCGAGCTGGACCACAGCGGCCTGTTTGTGGAGCTGGCCAGCCGCAATGCGATGCCGTGAGTGAAAAAAGTGAAGAAATTTGGTTCGGATTTGCCAACGCCCCAAAAACTAGTGCATAATTCGAGGCTCTGCAGCGATGCAGACAGATCAACAAAAGATTTGGGTTCTTAGCTCAGTTGGTAGAGCAGCGGACTCTTAATCCGTAGGTCGAGTGTTCGAGTCACTCAGGACCCACCAAATCTCAGCCGCAAGGCACATGAAGCCGATGCATCCGAACAGGAGCATCGGCTTTCTTGTTTCCGGCGCCAGCCAGGCGGCCGCCCCCTCCCACCCCACCTCTGCCACGCCCACCACCGGTCGGGCACGGCCTGCTTTCCCGACCAAAGCCAGCGTGAATTTTGCGCGACAGGAATATTTTTTCTGCCTGCGCATCCAATCGGTTTTTTCCTGCGTACCGGCAGGTACGCGACCTGTCTCTTTGTGCCCAAATTGCAAACTAGTGTCTTTCTGCATTCCATAGTCAAAATTTATCAATACACTTTGTCACGCCAATGACATCGTGGGCCGATATGTCGCGGGCGCCCTTTGCACCACCACGCCAGAACACCTTCCAAAGCACCGTGATCTCTCGTCGAAAAACCACCCAAACAGTTCCCCTGCTGGCTGCGTTGATGGCCCTGGGATGGACCGCCGCCCCGCTTCCCCTCGCCCATGCCCAGGCGACCTCGGCCCAGGAATCGCCGGCCAAGGAGCGCGCCCGGGCGCGTGCAGCCCGTGCAGCAGCGGCTGCCGCTGCGGCGGCCCCGGCCGTGGCCGCGAGCCCTGCCCCCGCGGCAGGTGCCACAGCTGTGGCAGCGCCTGCCGCACCGGCCTTGCCCCTGCGCCAGTGGAAGACCAGCCTCAAGGACCTGGGCCTGGCGCGCCCCGTCTCCCTGCGCGGCGTGGAGAGCGAAGCGAGTATCGGCGTGGGCGTGCGGCGCGACGAGGTGGTGGAGGCCGCCCGGCTGCGCCTGACCTTCACGCTCTCGCCCGCGCTGATCCCCAGCCTGTCGCACCTCAAGGTGATCCTCAACGACGAGACGCTGCAGACCATCGTGCTCGACAAGGAGCGCTTGGGCACGCCGCAGACGGTCGAGCTCAATATCGACCCGCGCTACTTCACCGACTACAACCGCTTTCGCTTCCAGTTCATCGGCCACTACACGATGGAATGCGAGGCGCCCAACCATTCGAGCCTGTGGGCCACCATCAGCAACGAGAGCCAGCTCGACCTGTCGCTGCGCCAGATCCCGCTGCGCGATGACCTGGCCCTGCTGCCCGCGCCCTTCTTCGATCCGCGCGACAACCGGCCGGTGAACCTGCCCTTCGTCTACGGCAGCAAGCCCAGCACGGGCACGCTCAAGGCCTCGGGTTCCATCGCCAGCTGGATCGGCATGCTCGCCGGCTACCGCGGCAACCAGTTCCCGGCGTTCGAGAACCAGCTGCCGCGCCAGCACGCCGTGGTGCTGGCCACCAACGACAACCGCCCCGCCTTCCTGCAGGCGATGGCGCCGGTCACCGAACCCACGCTCTCCGTGGTGCCCCACCCCGAGGTCCCCGGTGCCAAGCTGCTGCTGGTGCTGGGCAAGGACGATGCCCAGGTGCAGTTGGCCGCCGATGCGCTGGCCCTGGGCAAGGCCGTGCTCTCGGGCCAGACCATCGCCGTCAAGTCGCTCGACTACCCCGAACTGGCCAAGCCCTACGACGCGCCGCGCTGGATCACCACCAAGCGCCCGGTGCGCCTGGCCGAACTGGTGCAGAGCGCAGCCGACCTGCAGCTGCGCGGCTCGGTGCTCAACGACACGGTGAACGTCTACACGCGCATGGCGCCCGACCTGTTCACCTGGAACGCCAAGGGCGTGCCGCTGGACCTGACCTACCGCTACACGCCCAACAGCGTGTCGGACCATGGCGCGCTGAACATCTCGATCAACAACCAGTTCATCCAGTCCTACCCGCTGCAGTCGCGCGAGGACCGCACCAGCGGCAAGAGCACGGTGATGCTGCCGCTGTTCGACGACGGCAACGCCCAGACGCGCTCGGACCTGAAGATCCCGGCCTTCATGATCGGCGGCGACAACCAGCTGCAGTTCGCCTTCCAGATCCCGCCCAACGACCTGGGCCGCTGCAAGTCCGCACCGCCGACCGAGCTGTACGCGGCCATCGACCCGCAGTCCACCATCGACCTCACGGCCTTCCGCCACTACCTGGCCATGCCCAACCTGGCGGCCTATGCCAACAGCGGCTTCCCCTTCACGCGGGTGCCCGACCTGGCGCAGACCTCCATCATCCTGCCCAACCAGCCCACGACCTCGGACGTGGAGGTCTTCCTCACCGCCGTGGGCCGCATGAGCGCCTCCACCGGCTACCCCGGCACGCGCTTCAAGCTGCTGCGTGCGGCCGACGCCGACAAGGCTGCGGACACCGACATCCTGGTGATCTCGCAGGCCGACAGCGATGGCCTGCTGCAGAAGTGGCACAGCCACCTGCCGGCCCTGCTGGCGGCGGGCGCGCGCTCGGTGCAGCCGCTGGAGCGTGCCATGGGCTCCTTCATCGACCTGTTCAACCTCGAATCCAACCAGCGCCTGTCGGCCTCGGGCGGCCAGGCGATCCTGCAGGGCAACGGCCCGCTGGCGGCCGTCACGGGCTTCGAGTCCCCCCTGTCGGGCGGGCGCAGCGTGGTGGCGCTCACGGCCACCGACAAGGAGGCCATGTCCCTCTTGAGCCTGGGCCTGAACGACGCGGGCAAGATCAAGAGCCTGCGCGGCGACCTGGGACTGATGCGCGGCGACGCGATCGAGAGCTTCCGCATCAAGCCCGTGTACTACGTGGGCGACCTGCCCTGGTGGCAGCGCCTGTGGTTCCACATGCACAGCCACCCGCTGCTGCTGGCCCTGGTGGGCATCGGCACCGGCCTGCTCCTGACCTTCATCGTCTATGCCGCGCTGCGCAGCATGGCACGGCGCCGACTGGCGGCCCGCAATGACTGAGTTCCTGTCGCGCCGCACGGCACTGCAGGCCGGCGCCGGTGCCGCCCTGCTGGCCAGCCTGCCCACGGCACGGGCCCAGCAGGCGAGCGCCGCCGGCCGCCTGGCCTGGCCCGCCTGGGATGCCTTCAAGGCCCAGTTCATCAACGAAGGCGGCCGCGTGGTCTCCGATGACGATGGCGGCGGCCAGACCTACTCCGAAGGCCAGGCCTACGCGCTGTTCTTCGCGCTGGTGGCCAACGACCGGCCGATGTTCGACAAGCTGCTGCGCTGGACCGAGAACAACCTGTGCGGCGGCGACATGACGGCACGCCTGCCCGCCTGGCTCTGGGGCAAGCGCCCCGATGGCACCTGGGGCGTGATCGACAGCAACGCCGCCTCCGACGCCGACCTGTGGATCGCCTACGCCCTGGGCGAGGCCGGCCGGCTGTGGAACGAGCGCAGCTACCGCGCCCTGTCGGCCCTGCTCGCCGCGCGCGTGCTGCGCGAGGAAACCGCCGACATCCCGGGCCTGGGCCCCACGCTGCTGCCCGCACCCAAGGGCTTTGTGCAGGCCAATGGCCGCTGGCGCCTGAACCCCAGCTACCTGCCCATGCACCTGATGCACTGGCTGGCCGCCAGCGACCTGGACCCGCAGTGGAAGCCCCTGGTGGAAAGCTCGCTCAAGGTCATCCGCGGCTCGTCGCCCAAGGGCTTCACGCCCGACTGGACGGTGTACGACGCCAAGCAGGGTTTCCTGGTCGACACCGAAGGCAAGGAAAAGGGCCAGGGCACCTACAACGCCATCCGCGTCTACCTCTGGGCCGGCGTGATGCACCCCGACGCGCCGGGCCGCAAGGCCTTGCTCGACACCCTGGCGCCCATGGCGCGCTACGTGCGCGACCAGGGCTACCCGCCCGAGTCCATCGACATCCTGACCGGCCAGGCCTCGGGCCCGGCGCCCTCGGGCTTCTCGGCCGCGATGCTGCCCTTTCTGCGCGCCGTCGGCGACGACAAGGCCCTGCAATCGCAGCGCATGCGCCTGGAGGCCCGCCCCCTGCGGCCCACGGCCTACTACGAGCAGACCCTGGCCCTGTTCGGCCAGGGCGCCTTCGACGGGCAGTACCGCTTCACGGCCACCGGCCAGCTCATCGTGCGGTGGAAACCTTGATCCGAATGCCCTCCCGCCAATGGCTGCCCTCGCTCACCCTGCTGGCGGCCGCCTGCCTGCCCGCCAGCCACGGCGTGCTGGCCAGCGCACCGCCCGCCATCGAGGCCGAGCTGCTCAGCGGCGCGCGCCTGTGGGCATCGAAGAACCGGCCCGACATGGCGCGCCAGCTGATCGACAAGCTGCTGGCCATGGACCCCTACTCCCCCCAGGGCCTGGGCGCCCTGGGTGACCTAGCCCTGCGCGAGAAGAAGACCGAGGAGGCCAAGCGCATCCTGGAGACGCTGCGCACCCGCCACCCCCAGCACAAGGTCACGCAGGAGCTCGAAACCCTGGTGCGCGTGTACGGCCCCGAGCGCGAAAAGCTCTCGCAGATGCGCCTGATGGCGCGCGCCGGCCGCAAGGCCGAGGCCGCCGACCTGGCGCGTGAGCTGTTCCCGCAGGGCCCGCCCGAACTCGGCGGCCTGGCGCTCGAATACCACCAGATCATGGGGGGCTCGGGCGCCAAGGGCAGCGAGTCCGTGCGCCAGCTGGGCAAGCTCTACCAGGACACGGGCGAGTCGCGCTACCGCCTGGCCCAGCTAGAGATGCGCATGTACGGCGGCGAAAACCCCACGGCCGTGGTGCAGGAGATCGAAGCGCTCTCCAAACAACCCGACGTGAACGCCCAGCAGTTGCAGGACCTGTGGCGCCGCGCGGTGGACCGGCTGCCCAACACCGCCGGCAACCTGCCGCGCGTGCGCAGCTTTCTGCAGCGCTACCCCGGTGACCAGGCCATGGTGGAGCGCCTGGCCGCCATGCAGCAGGCCGTGGAGCGTGCCGAGCGTGCGGCGCGCGACCCCGCCAACATCGCGCGCAACGCCGCCCGCGTGGCCTTGGACCAGGGCAACACCGAGCGCGCCGAAGAGCAGCTGCAGACCGTGCTGGCGCTGCGCCCCTCCGATGGCGAGAGCCTGGGCAACCTGGGCATGATCCGCCTGCGCCAGGGCCAGCATGGAGAAGCCCAGGACCTGTTCGGCCAGGCCTTTGCGCTCACGCGCCAGGGCAAGTGGAAGGACCTGCAGGCCACGGCCCGGTTCTGGGGTTACCTGCGCCAGGCCGACGTGGCGCTGGAGAAGAACGAACTGGCCACGGCCGCCGACCTCGCAGGCCGGGCCCTGGCCATGCAACCGAACAATGCCGAAGCCCTGACCACGCTGGCCAGCATCCGCGACCTGCAGGGCGAGCGCACCCAGGCCGAAGCCCTGTACCAGAGCGCCCTCAAGGCCGAGGCCAACAACAGCTCGGCCTTCAAGGGATTGGCCGGGCTGTATGCACGCACGGGCCGCGCCGGCGAAGCCCTGGCGCTGCTGGAGAAAGCCTCTGCCAGCGACGCGACCCTGGGCGACAAGCTGGTCGGCACGCGGGCCGACATCCTCGGCGCCCAGGCCGACGAGCACCTGGCGGCCCAGCGCCTGAGCGCCGCCATGCGCACGCTGGAGTCGGCCGTGCTGCTCACGCCCGACGATGCCTGGCTGCGCCACCGCCTGGCACGCCTGTACCTGCGCCTGAACCTGCCGCGCGAGGCGCTGAGCGTGATGGACGATGGCGTGGCACGCACCACGGCCAGCGCACCAATGGCGGCGGAGGACCGCAGCGCCATGCGCTATGCGCGTGCGCTGGTCCGCTCGGCGGTGGACGATGACCAGGGCGCCCTCTCCGACCTGGCGCAGATCCCCACGGCCGCGCAGACCGATGCCATGCGCGCGCTGGTGCAGCGCTCCACGGTCAAATCGCTGGTGGCCCAGGGCGGCGCCAGCCGCAGCCCGGCGGAGGCCCAGGCCCTGCTCGACCGGGCCGAGCAGGTGGCCGGCAACGACGCCGAGCTGCTGTACGCCGTGGCCAACACCTGGTTCCGCCGTGCCCAGCCGGCGCGTGGCGTGGCCGTGTTCGACCGCCTGGCCGCACGCAGCCCCAGCCTGCCGATGGAGGTGCAGCTCGACCACGCCCTGCTGCTCAACCGTGCGCAGGACGACGTGGGCCTGGCGGCCCGCCTGCCCGCGCTGCTGCAGTCGCCCGGCTGGAGTGCCGAGCAGGAGACACGCCTCGTGGCCCTGTACACCGCACACCGCGAACGGCTCATCGAGCAGCAGCGCCAGGCCGGCCGCCTTGGCGAGGCCCTGCGCCTGGCACGCCAGCCCCTGCAACTGCCCGACACACCGGCCACCGCACAGCAGCGCACGCAGACCCAGGCCCGCCTGCTCCTGGCCGCCGGCGAATACGCCGATGCCGCCCGCTTGCTGGCCCCGCTGGCCCAGACCCAGCCCGAGAGCCTGGAGATCCGCATGGGCCTGGCGGATGCGCTGTCGCGCCTGGGCGACGCGCAGGCCACCACCGTGCACGCCCTGTGGCTGCAAGAGCACCTGCCGCCTGCCGATGCAGGCCAGCAACTGGCGCTGCTGCGCATCTGGCAGCGCGTGGGCCGCATGGACGAAGCGCGTGCGCTGTCCGTCCGGCTGCTGCAGGACTTTCCGCAGGACAGCGATGTGCTGCTGCACGCCGCGCGCCTGGAACGCGCCAACCGCAACTACGCGCAGGCCCTGGTGTTCTTCCGCAGCGCACTCACGCTGGAGACACGCGGCGCAGCCCTGCCGGCAGAGCCGGCTCCTGGCGAGCCCGCCGAGGCGGAAGCACCGCTGAAACTGCAGCAGAGCTACGCGCTCTCGCTGCCCGTGGACACGGCCGTGGTGGCCAAGATCCAGGGCGAGATCGATGCCATCGAGGCGCGCCGCCAGGTCTGGATCGAGGCCGCCCACACGGGCCTGCGCAAGAACTCCACCGAAGGCATCTCCAGCCTGCGCGGCTGGGAGCGGCCCGTGGTGGCCTGGATGCCGCGCGGCTACGACGGCCACTACTTTTTGCACGTGGACCGGGTCAAGCTCGACGCGGGCGAGCTGCCGGCCGATGGATCGGACTTCACCGACTTTGGCCAGATCGCGGCGCTGCCGCCCAACTCGCCCCTACTCTACCGGCGCCAGCGCGGCATGGGCACCAACCTGGGCTTCGGCTTCGTGGGCGATGATTTCCAGTGGGACATCGGTGCCACGGGCGTGGCCTTTCCGGTGACCAACCTCGTGGGGGGCGTCGCCAGGACGGGCACGCTGGGCCGCTACGGCTACAAGCTCGAAGCCTTTCGCCGGCCCATCACGGGCAGCCTGCTGTCCTATGCGGGCGCGCGCGACCCCATCACCGGCCAGGTGTGGGGCGGTGTGGTGGCCACCGGGGCGGCCGGCCGGCTGTCCACCGACTTCGGCCCCTACAGTGCCTCGGCCAGCCTGAACCTCGCCGCGCTCACGGGCAAGAACGTGGAAACCAACACCCGCGCCCAGCTGCGCGTGGCCGTGGACCGCGATGTCTGGAAGAGCGACGCCAGCGTGGTCAACACGGGGGTCACCTTCTCGGCCTGGCACTATGGCAAGGACCTGTCGGAGTACAGCTTCGGCCACGGCGGCTACTACAGCCCGCGCAGCTATGCCTCCATCGCGCTGCCCATTGAATGGAGCGGCCGCAAGGGCGCCTTCACCTGGCTGGCGCGCGGCGCCATCTCGGTCTCGCGCAGCAGCAGCGCCGACACCGACTACTTCCCGCAGAGCGCGCTGCTGCAGTCGCTGGCGCGCGCGCGCCTGGCCGAAAGCGGCAGCGTGCCGGTGTACACGGGCAGCTCGGGCTCGGGCTTCGGCCGCTCGTTCCGCGGGGTGCTGGAGTACCAGGTCAACAAGAACCTGTCGCTCGGTGCCCAGCTGGAGCTGGACCGCTCGGCCTACTACGCGCCCACCAACCTCATGGTCTACGGCCGCTACCGCTTCGACCCGGTGCTCGCGCCGCTGGAAAACCGCCCGCGCCCGGTGCAGCCCTATTCGAGTTTCTGACATGTCTTCCGCCCTCTCTTCCCCACGCAAGACGGCACCGCCCCCCGGGCTGCTGCGCTCCGCCGCGCGCTGGCTGTGGCCTGCGCTGCGCAAGGACACGGCCGCCAGCGCTACGCCCACGCGCATCGGCATCGAAGGCCTGCCCGATGGCGTGGGCCTGCTGCCCCCGCATGTCCCGGTGTCCCTGGTGGCGGCCGATGACCGCAGCGCCGCGCTGTGGTTCCCGGCCCTGATCGAGGATGCCGTCGCCGCCGGCCCGGTGGCCCTGGTCGCATCGAGCGCGCCGTGGGCCGACGCGCTGCTGCAGCGCCCCGCGCTGCAGGCCGCCTACCGCGCCGGGCGCCTGCAGCTGTGGCTGCTGGCACCGGGCCTGCAGGCCGAGGTGCGCCGCCACGGCCTTCCCCCGCTGCTGGAAGAACTCGAACGCACCGGCCTGCAGCCCGGGCACGCGCTGTACGTCTGCGATGCGCAGGGCCTGCTCAGCGGCCTGAGCGTGGCCGAACTCGCGCGCGTGAGCCGCCAGCTCAGCGCCCTGTGCCGTGAACGCCTGCGCCCGGTGGTGCTCGGCTTCTTCCCGCCGCTGGAACCCGAGGTGCTGCTGCCCGCGCTGCGCAACCTGTGCCAGATGTCCATGCACATCGCCACGCTGCGCGCCGAGGCCGACCGCTGGAGCCTGGGCCTGGAGCGCTGGAACACGGACGCCGGCGCCCTGTTCCAGACCGCCTTCGGCCTGCTGCACGATGGCGCCACGGACCGCCTGGCGGCCGACGGCACGCGCACCCGCGGTGCCGTGCGCGAGCTGGTCGAGGCCGTGGACCAGTCGGAGGTGATCGCCACGCGCGCCTCGGTCGACGGCCAGCGCGGCGTGCCCGGCCACTGGCGCATCGTCGACAGCCTGGCCGACCTGGAAGTGGCGGCCGCCGCCAGCGTGGCCGCGACGGTGCTGATCGATGCGGGCCAGGCCTCGGACTTCGAATCGCGCGCGCGCCTGGTGCACCAGCTGCGCCTGTCGCGCCCGCGCACGCTCAAGATCGTGGTGCGCGAGAACCTGGGCAAGCTGCGCACGCACAGCGAGCAGGCCCTGCTGCAACTGGGCGCGAGCACCGTGGTCTACAAGGAGGTGGGCTTCTCGCGCCTGCTGCAGCTGCTGCAGGACATCAACGCCCAGAGCCACACCCGCAAGGTGCACCCCGACTACGAGCAGGCGCTGGACAGCTTCATGCCCGCGCGCGAGCGCGGCTACCAGCCGCCCGCGCAGTTCTGTGCCCTGGTGCGCGGCATGCTGGACCGCACCCGCGGCATCGGCCTGTCGCACAGCCTGGTGCGCCTGAACGTGCTGGCGCAGATCCCGCACCTCGATGCGCTGCGCGCCTGCCACACTGCGCGCGACGGCGACCTGCTCACGGCCGACCATGAAGGCGTCTACGTCTTCCTGTTCGCCTGCCGCGAGCCCGACGTCGAGCTGGCGCTCCACCGCCTGTTCACCCTGCCCCTGACCCAGCTGTTCGCCAGCGAAGCCACGGACAGCACGGACACCGGCATCCGCGCCATGCTGGCGCCGCTGCAGGAGTCGCTGCGCAAGGGCCTGCCGGACTACAGCGCCGCCCTCGCAAACACCCCCCGGCCCGCCGCTGCCGCGCCTGCACCGCAGGCCGCGCCGGCGGCCAGCCCCGCCCCGGCGGGCATGCCGGTCCTGCCGCCGGCATCCGGCCTGGCGCCCGAGGCCGCCGGCAGCGAGCCCCGCGCGCTGCAACCCATGGCCGGCGGGCCGGGCGTGCAGCACCGGCCCATTGCGCGGCGTGCCGTGCCGCGCCCTTCACCGAGGTCGATGGCATGAAGTTCCTGATCGAGTTGTTGTTCTACATCGTGCTGGGCGCCCTGCTGGCCTGGCCCTGCTGGCTGCTGCTGCGCCGCGTGCGGCACGCGCACCGGCCGCTGCGCTGCGTGCAGCCCTACCGCCCCGCACTGCCACCCGCGGGTACAGCGACCCCGCCGCCTGCGCCATGAGCCACCGAATGAAGAGAGACCCTGCATGCGTGTGATTGCCGTCGTATCGCCGCTCGGCGGATCGGGGCGCACCACCCTGACCGCCCACCTGGCCACGCTCCTGGCGCGCCAGGGCCAGCCCTGCCTGGCGGTGGAGCTGAGCGCCCAGAACCTGCTGGCCAGGCACCTCGGGATGCAGGAGCCCAGCGCCCTGGGCTGGGCGCCCCTGGCGGCGGCCGGCCGGTGGTGGGCCGATGCCGCTTTCGAGAACACCGAGGGCGTGGGCGTGCTGCCCTATGGCAAGGCGCCACCCGAGGCGGCCGATGCCCTGCACCGGCAACTGCAGGTGCAGCCGCGCTGGCTGCAGGACCAGCTGGAGCTGCTGGACGTGCCCGAGGCCTGCACCGTGGTGCTGGACACGCCGGCCTGGCCGTCCCCGCTGGCGCAGGCCGCACTGCGCTGCGCCGATGCCGTGCTGGTGACCCTGGAAGCCTCGGCCCGTGCCTGCGCCGACCCCGCCGCCGTGCAGGCCATGCTGGCCGAGGCGGCAGCGGCGCCGGCCGACCAGGGCGTGCTGGTGACGCGCTTCGACCCGCGCCGGGTCTCGCACCGCGATGCCCTGCAGGCGCTGCGCGCGCAATGGGGCGAGCGGCTGATCCCCTACACGCTGCACGAAGACGAGAACATCCCGCGGGCCCTGGCGCGCGCGATGTGCGTGGGCAGCTTCGCACCCCAGGCGCAGTCCGCCCGCGACCTGCAGGGGGTGTGCAACTGGCTCACCGGCCCCCGCCTGGCACCGCCCTCGATGCTGGCCACCGGAGCAGGCCGGCCATGACCGAACCGTCCGCCCCCGGCCTGGCCCGGCCCGCCGACACCCCCGTGGCACGGAACGCCCGCACCTGGCTGCGCCTGGCGCTGGCCTGGCTTGCACGCCAGCTCGAAGTGGCGCCCGGCGCACCCTGGTGGATGTGGCTGTGGCGCTGTGTGGTGCTGCCCGCCACGCCCGACCGCGCCCTGCTGCCCTGGCTGCTGCGGCCGGTGCAGGCGCTGTTCGCCGCCCTTGGCTGGGCCCTGCGCTGGGGCTGGAAGGGCCTGTCGCTGGCGCTCTTCGCCGCGTTCTGGCCGGTGCGGCTGTTCCTGCGCGCCATGGACCGGGTGGCCACCCACGTCAACGTGGCCAAGGGCATGCGCCTGGCCGACCAGGTGCTGTCGCCCGCCATGGAGATCCCGGGCCTGCGCTGGGTGGTGCTGGCCGTGGGCATGCTGGCCGGCCTGGTGGTGATGACCACGCCCTTCAACTGGTTCGGGCAGACCCTGTTCATGCTGCTGTGCTGGAGCCTGTCGCTGGTGCTGCGCCGCCTGCCGGGGCGCTACCCCTCGCTGGCGCTGGCAGCCATCAGCCTGCTGGCCATGGGCCGCTACGCCTGGTGGCGCCTGACCTCGTCGATCGAGTTCGACACGGTCATCGAGTCCTTCCTGGGCTATGGCCTGCTGGCCGCCGAGGCCTACACCTGGCTGGTGGTGGTGCTGGGCTTCATCCAGACCGCCTGGCCGCTGCAGCGCCGCCCCGCCGCGCTGCAGGGCGTGCCGGCCTCCTGGCCCACGGTGGACGTGTACATCCCCACCTACAACGAGCCGCTGAGCGTGGTGCGCACCACGGTGCTGGCCGCCATGGCGCTGGACTGGCCCGAGGACAAGGTCAAGGTCTTCATCCTGGACGACGGCCGGCGCGAGGAATTCCGCGCCTTTGCCGAGTCCATGGGCGTGGGCTACATCGTGCGCCCCGACAACAACCACGCCAAGGCCGGCAACCTGAACCACGCCCTGACCAAGACCGACGGGGAACTGGTCGCCATCTTCGACTGCGACCACATCCCCACGCGCTCCTTCCTGACCACGGCCGTGGGCTGGTTCCAGCGCGACCCGAAGTGCGCCATGCTGCAGACGCCGCACCACTTCTTCTCGCCCGACCCGTTCGAGCGCAACCTGGGCACCTTCCGCCGCGTGCCCAACGAGGGCGCGCTGTTCTACGGCCTGATCCAGGACGGCAACGACTTCTGGAACGCCACCTTCTTCTGCGGCTCCTGCGCGGTGATACGCCGCGGCCCGCTGCTGGAGGTGGGCGGCATCGCCGTGGAGACGGTGACCGAGGATGCGCACACGGCCCTGAAGCTGCACCGGCGCGGCTACACCACGGCCTACATCAACGAGACGCAGGCCGCGGGCCTGGCCACCGAGAGCCTGTCGGCCCACGTGGGCCAGCGCATCCGCTGGGCGCGCGGCATGGCGCAGATCTTCCGCGTGGACAACCCCTTCCTGGGCAAGGGCCTCACGCTGTGGCAGCGCATCTGCTACGCCAATGCCATGGTGCACTTCTTCTTCGGGTTGCCGCGGCTGGTGTTCCTCACCGCGCCCATGGCCTTCCTGTTCTTCGAGTGGCACATCATCAACGCCGGCGCCATCATGATCGCGCTGTACGTGCTGCCCTACATCCTGCAGTCCAACATCGCCAACGCCCACGTACAGGGTGAGCACCGCCACACCTTCTGGGCCGAGGTCTACGAGACCGTGCTGGCCTGGTACGTGGCCCTGCCCACCACGGTGGCGCTGATCAACCCGCGCCTGGGCAAGTTCAACGTCACGGCCAAGGGCGGGCTGGTGGAGCAGCCGTACTTCGACTGGGTGATCTCGCGCCCCTACACGGTGCTGGTGCTGCTGAACTTCGCGGCCTTTGCCATGGGCATCGGGCGCCTGTTCTTCTGGAACACCGACGAGACCGCCACCGTGCTGCTGAACCTCTTGTGGACCACCTACAGCATCCTGATGCTGGGCGCCGCGCTGGGCGTGGCCTCCGAGGCGCGCCAGGTGCGCCGCATGCACCGCGTGGCGACCCAGCTGCAGGCCACGCTGTACCTCGATGACGGCAGCGTGCTGCAGGCGCAGTGCATCGACTTCTCCATGACGGGCCTGGGCCTGCAACTGGCGGACGGCGCGCCGCTGGCCGTGGGCGACCGGGTCCAGGTGGGCCTGTGGCGCGGCGATACCGAGTGCACCTTCCCCGCCACCATCATGCTGCACCGGGGCCAGGGCGCCACGGGCCTGCAATTCGACCCCATGACCCGCGAACAACAGATCGACCTGGTGCAATGCACCTTTGCGCGCCCCGATACCTGGCGCGAGTGGAACGACAGCCACGACACCGACCGCCCCCTGCACGGCCTGCAGGAGATCGCCCAGCTCGGTGTGCTGGGCTACCGCAAGTTCTGGGAGTCGCTGGTGGAGGCCACCCGGGCCCGCTGGTCCCGGGGCCGCAAGCGCGCACCGCAAGGGCTGCGCGCATGAGCTACTGGAACCTGTATTTCCTGGTCAAGGTGGGCCTGTATTTCACGGGCTACATCGGCTTCAACTGGTGGCTGAACCTGCTGCTGTGGCTGGCCCTGCTGCCGCCCATCGGGCACCGGCTGGCGCGGCGCACGCGCGCCGTGCTGGCCTGGCCCGCTGCCATCGCGCTGCTGTACTACGACTCCTACCTGCCCACGCTGGAGCGGGTGCTGTCCCAGCTCAAGGCCCTGGCGGGCTTCAGCGCCGACTACTGGCTGGAGCTGGCCGGGCGCCTGGTGAGCCCCGTCGCCCTGGTGGTCGCGATTGCCGGCCTGTTCCTGTACGCGGCGCTGGCGCGGCGCGTGCGCTTTGCCACCTTTGCGCTGGCCGGCATCCTGAGCGTGCCGCTGGTCGCCGCGATCCAGGAGCGCAAGGCCGAGGAGAACGCCGCCGGCACCCTGGCCAGCCAGGGCGATGGCAGCCAGGCGGCCGATGCCGCGGACCCCGACGCCCTGCTGCAGAAGTTCTACACGGCCGAAGCACAAAAGCGCCTGCAGTTCACCCCGGCGGCGGGCGGCACGCCGCCGTTCGACATCATCCTGCTGCATGTGTGCTCGCTGTCCTGGGACGATATGGAGTTCGTCGGCCAGCGCAACCACCCGCTGCTGCAGCGCTTTGACGCGCTGTTCACCAACTTCAACAGCGCGGCCAGCTACAGCGGCCCGGCCTCGCTGCGCGTGCTGCACGGCTCCTGCGGGCAGACACCGCACAAGAAGCTCTACGAAGGCATCGATCCGCAGTGCTACGTGTTCCCCAACCTGGAGAAGCTGGGCTACCAGACCGCGGGCCTGCTCAACCACGACGGCGTGTACGAGGAGTTCGCCCACACGCTGGAGCAGCGCGGGGGCCTGGCCGGCAAGCTGCAGCGCAACCAGGATGCGCCGGTGCACATGCAGAACTTCGACGGCTCGCCGATCTACAACGACCATGCCCTGCTGTCGCAGTGGTGGAAGAAGCGCAGCGCCCAGGGCGGCGCGCCCGTGGCCCTGTACTACAACACCATCTCGCTGCACGACGGCAACCGCGTGCCGGGCATGAGCTCGCGCAGCAGCCTCGACACCTACAAGCCGCGCCTGGTGCAGCTGATGGCCGACTTCGACAAGTTCATCACGGAGCTGGAGAGCGCCGGCCGCCCGGTGGTGGTGATGCTGGTGCCCGAGCATGGCGCCTCGCTGCGCGGCGACAAGATCCAGATCTCGGGCATGCGCGAGATCCCGGGCCCGCGCATCACGCTGGTGCCGGCTGCCGTGAAGCTGGTGGGCATGAAGAAGGCCCCCGATGCCGCACCCACGGCCCCGGTGGTGGTGAACCAGCCCATGAGTTACCTGGGCCTGTTCACGCTGCTGGGGGACCTGATGGCCGACAACCCGTTTGCACCCACGGCACGTCCACTGGCAGAGCGCCTGCAGGCGCCCGAGACCACGCCCTTCGTCTCGGAAAATGCCGACGTGCTCGTGGTACGCAACCCGGCCGGCAAGTACCTGATGAAGTCGGGCAATGGCGAGTGGATCCCCTACAGCTATTGAGACGCGCAAGTAGCCCCATGTTGGTGCAAGGATTGCACCGGCGCGGCACCTGAACGGGTGGGTTCCCGCATAATGCAGTGAGGCGCACCGGCCTGCCCGGTGCGCTCTTTTCTTTGAGCCCCGCGCGGCGCCCTCCCCCACGAACCCGGTCCCCTTCTTCGCATGCACCCACAAGCCCACTTGCTCTGGAAAGCGCCCCGCTGGGCCTTGGCGGTGCTGCTGGCGGTGCTGGGCATGCTGGGGCCGTTCTCCATCGACACCTACATCCCGGCCTTCTCGGGCATCGCGGCCGCCCTGGGGGCGACGCCGGTGCAGATGCAGCAGACGCTGTCGGCCTACCTGTTCGGCTTTGCCTTCATGAGCCTGTTCCATGGGGCCCTGGCCGACAGCTTCGGCCGCCGGCCCGTGATCCTCTGGGGCATTGCGGTCTTCACGCTGGCCTCGGCCGGCTGCGCGCTGTCGCAGACCATCGGACAGCTGGTGTTCTTCCGCGCGCTGCAGGGCCTGTCCACGGGCGCCGGCATCGTGGTCTCGCGCGCGGTGATCCGCGACATGTTCCCGCCCGCCCAGGCGCAGAAGGTGATGAGCCAGGTCACGATCTACTTCGGCGTGGCGCCGGCCATCGCGCCCATCGTGGGCGGCTGGCTGTTCGTGCACACCGGCTGGCACAGCATCTTCTGGTTCCTGACCCTGGTGGGCGTGGCGCTGTGGACCACCAACTACCGCCTGCTGCCCGAGACGCTGCACCTGGACCAGCGCCAGCCCTTCAACATGCGCCACCTGGTGCGCGGCTATGTGCAGCTGGGCTCCAGCGCGCGCTTCGTGCTGCTGGCACTGGCCAGCGGCGTGCCCTTCAACGGCATGTTCCTGTACGTGCTGTCGGCACCGGCCTTCCTCGGCGACCACCTGGGCCTGGCGCCCACGCAGTTCTTCTGGTTCTTCGTCCTCACCATCTCGGGCATCATGGGCGGCGCCTGGCTCAGCGGGCGCCTGGCCGGCCGCATCCCGCCCAAGCGCCAGATCCGCCACGGCTTTCTGATCATGTTCACGGTGGCCGTGCTCAACCTGGTGGCCAACCTGCTGTTCCCACCCCATGCCGCATGGGCGCTGCTGCCGATTGCCGTGTTCGCTTTCGGCTGGGCGCTGATGGTGCCCGTGGTGACGCTGCTGGTGCTGGACCTGCACCCCGAGCGCCGCGGCATGGCCTCGTCCATGCAGGCCTTCGTAGGCTCCACGGCCAACGGCCTGGTGGCCGGCGTGATCGCGCCACTGGTGATGCACTCCACCCTGTGGCTGGCCCTGTCCTCGCTGCTGATGATGGGCGTCGGCCTGGTGGCCTGGGTCTACCTGCACCACCGCTGGCCCGACATCGGGCGCAACGCCGTCAATCTCTGAGGCAGGCCCCGGGCCTCAGCCCGGGAACGTCGGCAACTGCCGGCGGTCATGGCCCGATTGCTGGTAGTAGCGGTTCTTCTCCGCGTACATGGCCTGGTCGGCGCGGTTGATCGCGGCCTCCACGCCGTCGCCGGACTGGCAGCTGGCGATGCCCATGGCCAGGCTCAGGTGCTGGCCAGGGTAGAACTGGTTGTTCAGCTCCAGCATGGAGATGATGCGCTCCTGCAGTGCCAGGGCGCCGCGTTCATCGGTGCCGGGCAAGAGCACGGTGAACTCGTCGCCGCCGATGCGCGCCGCGCAGGCGGGCGCATCCACGGCCTTGGCCAGCACTTCGCCGACCCGGCGCAGCATGGAGTCGCCGGCCGCATGGCCCTGCTCGTCGTTGACGGCCTTGAGGCCGTTGAGGTCGATGGCGATGACCGACAGCGGCCAGGGTCCCTTGCGTGTGAGGCGGTTGAGTTCCTCGGCATAGAACGCGCGGTTGCGCAGCTGGGTCAGCACGTCGTGCTTGCCCAGGTATTCGAGGTAGGCCTCGGCCTTCTTGCGCGCGGTGATATCCACCAGCGACAGCAGCACCAGGCCCCAGTCGTGCCGGTGGCTGTCGAGCACCGCGAACTGCATGTGGATGTTCACCGCATCGCCCGAGAGCGAATAGTTGGTCACCTCGCGCTGCTGGAAGGTCTTGCCGTCCCACAGGTCCTGCAACTGCTCGGCAAAGGATTCGTGCATCTCGCCACGGAACACGCGGCCGATGTTGTTGAGCAGCATTTCCTTGCTGGAGGCGCCGAACATGCGCAGGGTCTGCTGGTTCACGTCGATGACGCGGATCTCCTGCATGCAGCGGCCCACGAAGTCAGGGTGCACCTTGAGGAAGGTCTTGAAGTCCCCAATGCCCTGGGCGCGCACGCCGTCGAGCAGGTTCTTGACGGCGCTGAAGTCCTCGACCCACAGCGACACGGGCGAATGCTCGAACAGGTCGCGCGCGTACTGTTCGCTGCGCTGGATGCGGCGCGCGTCGTTGAACTGCGCGGTGTTGTCTTCCAGCGAGACCAGCACGCGGCTCCAGTCGTGCTCGTGGCCCGGCAGGATGCGTGCACGCACCTGGACATCCAGGCGCCGGCCATCGAGCGCGTAGTTCACAGTCTGGTTGGCGAACTCCAGTTGCCCATCCCACAGCTGCGCCAGCTCGTGCGAGGCCGTGTCGTGCCGGTCATCGCGAAAGACCTTGTCGAGGTTGGCGACCAGGTGCTCCAGGCTGTCGGCGGCAAACAGCTCCAGCGTGCGGCGGTTGACCTGCAGCACGCGCAGGGCGGCGCTGCACTGGCGCAGGCGCACCCGGTCCTGCGCCAGGTGGGCACGGATGTCGGTCACCCCTTCCGCGCGCCAGCCGTCGAACAGCTGCTTGAGCGCGCTGAAGTCCTCCAACCACAAGGACACGGGCGCCAGCTCGAACATGTGCTCGTAATCGGCCCCCGAGGATAGAGATGACACCACGACAAATTCCTCCGTGGGCAATTATTGACGACACGGCCGCAGAAAACGGGCCCGGCGTGGCAGTGCGACGCAAAAAAGGGCTGGCACCTTGCGGTGCCAGCCCTTCATGGGCCCTTCAGAGCGAGGGTCCGTGCGATCAGCGCGCAGGGCGGGCAGGACGCTTGCGGGCGTCGTGGGCCACAAAGGGCTTGCCGCCACCACCAGCGCCTGCAGGCTTGGAGAACGCGGGCTTGCGCGGAGCGAAGTCGCCACGCGGTGCGCCGGCATCGCCGCGCGGGGCGAAGCGGCCCTGGCCGCTGTCACCGAAACCGGCCTTGCGGCCATAGCCCTCGGCATCGCGGCGGGGTGCGCCGCCGCCAAAGCCACGGTCTTCACGGGGCGCGCCGTAGCCGCCACCGCCGTTGCCGCCTTGGTAACCACCGTCACGGCCGCCAGAGAAGCCGCCGCGGTTGTCGTTGCCACGGCCGGCAAAGCCGCCGCCGAAGCCACCACCGAAACCGCCACGGTCGCCACCGCGGTCGTTGCCACCAAAGCCGCCACGGCCGCCGTTGTTGCCACCGAAACGGCGGTCACGCGAGGCGTTGTCGTACGAACGGCCGCCACGGCCACCGAAGTCGCCGCGGGGCGCCTGGGGGGCGCGCTGCGTGGGCTCCAGGCCGGGGACCACTTCCGACTTGAATTGCTGGCGGCTGTAGCTCTCGATGTCGTAGATCTTGCGGCGGTCGCGGAACTCGGCAAAGGTCACGGCCAGGCCATCGCGGCCGGCACGGCCGGTGCGGCCGATGCGGTGGGTGTAGTCCTCGGCCTTCATGGGCAGGCCGAAGTTGAACACGTGGGTGATGGTGGGCACGTCGATGCCGCGCGCCGCCACATCGGTCGCCACCAGGATCTGCACCTGGCCGTTGCGCAGTGCCATCAGGCGGCGGTTGCGCAGGCCCTGGCTCAGGGCACCGTGCAGGGCCACGGCCGAGAAGCCGTCCTGCTGCAGGTCGTTGGCCAGGCCGTCGCACTCCACCTGGGTGCTGGCGAACACGATGGCCTGGTTGATCGAGGTGTCACGCAGCCAGTGGTCCAGCAGCTTGCGCTTGTGCTGGGCATTGTCGGCCCAGTACAGCACCTGCTTGATGTTGGAGTGTTTCTCTTGCGGGGAATCGATGGTCACCTTCTGCACCGACGAGCCGCCGTCGTGCATCACGCGCATGGCCAGTTGCTGGATGCGCGGCGCGAAGGTGGCGCTGAACATCATGGTCTGCTTGCGCTGGCTGGTCAGCTGGTTCAGCTCGGCCAGGTCGTCCGAGAAGCCCAGGTCGAGCATGCGGTCGGCCTCGTCGACGACCAGGAACTGCACCTTGTCGAGCTTGATCTGCATGGAGCGCTGCAGGTCCAGCAGGCGGCCGGGCGTGGCGACCACGAGGTCGGCGTTCTGCAGCTTGGCGATCTGCAGCTGGTAGGGCATGCCGCCCACCACGTTGGCCACGCGCAGGCCACGGCAGTGCTTGACCAGGTCGATGGCGTCGTGCGCCACCTGCTGGGCCAGCTCGCGCGTGGGGCACAGCACCAGGGCGCCCGGCGTGGCGGCCTTGAAGTTGCGGGGGTTGGTGGGGTCCTTGCGCTTGGTGCGCTTGGGGGCGGGCTCGCCGCGCTCGGCCGCTTCGGCCACGGCGCGTTCGAAGGCGGCGCGCTCTTCGGCTTCGGCAGCGGCCTGCTGCTTGATCAGGGTGTGCAGCACGGGCAGCAGGAAGGCGGCGGTCTTGCCGCTGCCGGTCTGGCTCGACACCATCAGGTCGATGAAGCGGGTGGAGTCCTGGTCGCCGCTGCCCATGGCCAGGGGGACGGCCTTGCGCTGCACCTGGGTGGGCTGGGTGTAGCCCAGATCGGCCACGGCGCGCACGAGCTCAGGGGCCAGGCCCAGCTCGATGAAGCCGTTGGGCTCAGCGGTCACTTCGGCATCGCCTTCAACGGCGGCAGCAGCCACCACGGCGTCCAGAGGGGAAGGCTGCACGGAAACGTCGGCAGCAAAGGAGGTATCGGCAGGCGCGAATTCGCCCTGCACCAAGGAGGTGTCGGTCATGAATTTTTCTCTCACGAAGACGGTCACGGGCGCTGCCCGTGATTGGCTTCGTCAAATGGTTAAAAAACATCAACCATCAAACGAAACCTGCGCCGGCACCAGAGGCCAGGGCGGGTGGGCGTTATGCGCCAGTCCTGCACTGTCGCAAGGACAGTCGGCTGGCAAGCCCGGTGTGTGAGGGGAGATGCACAATCTGCGAGGGCACTGTTCCCGCGCAGCCAGCGATTATGGCACGAATAAGGGTTTCCCCGCAATACCCGAGACGGGTGCCGGGTATGCGGGAAGCCTGGGGCCATTCAGACCGAGAGCAGGTGCTGGCGGTAGTGCGCCAGCTCGTCGATGGACTCATGCACATCGGCCAGTGCCGTGTGCTTTTGCGCCTTCTTGAAGCTGGTATAGGCCTCGGGCTTCCAGCGCTTGGCCAGCTCCTTCAAGGTGCTGACGTCGACGTTGCGGTAGTGGAAGAACTTTTCGAGCTTGGGCATGTAGCGCACCAGGAAGCGCCGGTCCTGGCCGATGCTGTTGCCGCACATGGGCGCCGTGCCCTTGGGCACGTACTGGGACAGGAAGGCGATGATCTGCGCTTCAGCCTCTTCTTCGGTGATGGTGGAGGCCTTGACCTTGTCGATCAGCCCGCTGCGGCCATGCGTGCCCTTGTTCCAGGCGTCCATGCCATTGAGCAGTGCATCGGACTGGTGGATGGCGAACACCGGGCCTTCGACGCGGGGTTCCAGGCTCGGGCCGGTCACGACCACGGCGATCTCCAGCAGGCGGTCGGTGTCGGGCTCCAGGCCGGTCATTTCGCAGTCAAGCCAGACCAGGTTCTGGTCCGACTTGGCAAGCTTTTCGGGGATGGGGGTGTTGGCTTCTGACATGGCCGGCATTGTCTCCTATCCCCTAAACTCCCCTGTACATGCCGAATACCAACGATTTTTCCCCCTCGATGCTGCTCACGCTGGCCTTTGCCGCGGCCCTGGTCATCGGCCTGGCGCTGAAGTTCTGGCTGGCCAGCCGGCAGATCCGCCATGTGGCGCGCCACCGTGCCAGCGTGCCACCCGCCTTTGCCGAGCGCATTCCCCTGGCCGCACACCAGAAGGCCGCCGACTACACCATCACCAAGGCCCGCCTGGGCATGCTGGGGATGGCGCTGGGTGCCGCCGTGCTCATGGGCTGGACCCTGCTCGGTGGCCTGGACGCACTGAACCAGGCCCTGCTGTCCCTGCTGGGCGGCGGCATGTGGCAGCAACTGGCGCTGCTGGCCGCCTTTGCCGCCATCAGCGGGCTCATCGACCTGCCGCTGTCGCTCTACCAGACCTTCGTGGTGGAAGAGCGTTTTGGCTTCAACAAGATGACCTGGCGCCTGTGGCTGGCCGACGCGCTCAAGGGCCTGCTGGTGGGCGCCGCCATCGGCCTGCCCATCGTGGCCCTGATCCTGTGGATCATGGGCGCCACCGGCCCCCTGTGGTGGCTGTGGGCCTGGTGCTTCTGGATGGGTTTCAACCTGCTGCTGATGGTCATCTACCCGACCTTCATCGCACCCTTGTTCAACAAGTTCCAGCCCTTGGAAGACGAATCGCTCAAGGAGCGCGTGACGGCCCTCATGCAGCGCTGCGGCTTCTCGGCCAAGGGCCTGTTCGTGATGGACGGCAGCCGCCGCAGCGCGCACGCCAACGCCTACTTCACGGGCTTCGGCGCGGCCAAGCGCGTGGTGTTCTTCGACACCCTGCTGCGCCAGTTGGCGCCGGGCGAGGTCGAGGCCGTACTGGCCCACGAGCTGGGCCATTTCAAGCACCGCCACATCGTGCAGCGCATCGTGGCCATGTTCGCCATGAGCCTGGTGGGTTTCGCGCTGCTGGGCTGGCTGTCCAACCAGGTCTGGTTCTACACCGGCCTGGGCGTGCGGCCCAACATCTCGCTCGACCCGGCCACGGCGGCGGCGCCCAACGATGCGCTGGCCCTGCTGCTCTTCATGCTGGCCGTGCCGGTGTTCACCTTCTTCATCTCGCCGGTGTTCGCACGGCAATCGCGCCGCCATGAGTTCCAGGCCGATGCCTACGCCGTGGCCCAGGCCAGCGGCGCCGACCTGTCCTCGGCACTGCTCAAGCTGTACGAGGACAATGCCTCCACGCTGACACCCGACCCGGTCTACGTCGCGTTCTACTACTCGCACCCGCCCGCCACCGAACGGCTGGCGCGCATGCACACCAGCCCTGCCCCCAGCCTATGACCGCCACCCTTGCCACCACCTCCATGCTCCCGAAGAAGGACTGGTCCACCACCCGGCGCCGCGCGCTGACCGCGACCGAGGTCGTGACCCAGCTGGCCCAGCTCGACGGCTGGAGCCTGGCGGGTGACGGGGCCGATGTGGCGATCGAAAAGACTTTTCGCTTCGCGAACTACCACGAGACCATGGCCTTCGTGAACGCGGTCGCCTATGTGGCCCATGTGCAGGACCACCACCCCGACCTGTCGGTGCACTACGGCCGCTGCGTGGTGCGCCTGAACACGCACGACGTGAAGGGCATCTCGCTCACCGACTTCGAGTGCGCCAAGCGCTTCGATGCGCTGCTCACCGCAGGATGACGATGATGATGCGAGCACACCATGGCTGAGCGCAGCGCCCTGATGGAAGGCACGGTGGTGTCCAGCCACGGCCGCCACAGCGTGGTGGAGACACCCGATGGCGAGCGCCGCATCTGCCACCCCCGCGGCAAGAAGAACCAGGCCGTGGTGGGCGACCAGGTGCTCTGGCAAGCCCCCCCTCCCGGCCAGGGCGAAGAAGGCACGATCGAGAAGATCCAGGAGCGGCGCAACCTGTTCTACCGCCAGGACGAGATCCGCACCAAGTCCTTCGCCGCCAACCTGGACCAGGTGCTGATCCTGATCGCGGCCGAGCCCGTGTTCTCCGAAAGCCAGCTCTCACGCGCCCTGATCGCGGCCGAGGCGGCGCAGATCACCCCCATCATCGCCCTCAACAAGAGCGATCTGGTCGAGCCCTTCGCGCGCGCCTGGGAGCGCCTGGTGCCCTACCGCCACATGGGCGGCGGGCAGCACTACGGCGTGCTGCCACTGTCGCTGCGCCTGTCGAGCGAGGTGGACCGCGCCCTGCTCATGCAGCACCTGGCCGGCAAGACCACGCTGGTGCTGGGCCCCTCGGGCTCGGGCAAGAGCACGCTGATCAACCTGCTGGTGCCTGGCGCCACCGTGCTCACGGGCGAGATCTCCCAGGCCCTGAACTCGGGCAAGCACACCACCACCAGCACGCACTGGTACTGGATGGACAAGGAGCGCACCACGGCGCTGATCGATTCACCAGGTTTCCAGGAGTTCGGCCTGCACCACATCGCGCCCATGCAACTGGCAGCGTGCATGCCGGACATCGCGGCGCATGCCACGGATTGCAAGTTCTACAACTGCACGCACCTGCATGAGCCGGGGTGCGGGGTGATCGAGGCGTTGAAGCGGAGTCCTCTGGAGGATGGGATCAGTGAGAGCAGGTACCGGATTTATGGGGATCTGTTTGCTGAGTTGAGCCATACGCGGTATTGAGGTTTCCTCGGCTTCTTTGGCTATGGTTGCTTCTGTTGCTTGCCAAGGACGGAGGCCGGGATGTGCGCCCGGCGGCGCACCTACCTTCTTTTGCTTCGTCAAAAGAAGGTAGGCCAAGAAAAGACGACCCCGCTGCCCGTGTCC
>NZ_JACHLK010000004.1 GCF_014207955.1 Acidovorax soli | reverse complement strand
TGCCTGGTGATTGACCTGGCCAGCACGAACGCCGTCTAATGAAAAGTGTTCACCATGTCTCCGCACAGGTGTTCACCATGTCCCCGGTCTGTACATGCGCAAAAAGAAAGTAGGCAAAGAAACAGCGCCCCGCTGTCTGCGTCCCTGCGCTGCGCTACGGGCAACCTGCGATGCTCGGTCCTGGGGTGGCGTCGCGGAACTCGCTACGTTCTTCGAACTCCGCTCAAACATCCGCGACGAGCCAGATCACGAAGTGCGTGTGTCCTTCGGCACACGCACCCACCCCAGGCCCTGCGCTTCTCGGCGCAGCCAGAAGGGGTGGGGAGCGGGTACCACCCGGCTGCTGCTTTCGCAGCTGCGCCGGGTGTCGGTTACGCGCTGCGCGCTGCCGACGGGCTGGGCGTGATCGCTCTGGCAAGCCGAGCGCAGCGAAGGGCCACGCGGCCGAGCGAAGCAATGGCCCGTATGGGTATCCACCCCCTTCTGACCGTGCCGAGAAGCGCAGGGCCTGGGGTGAGCGCGTGCCGAAGGACACGCGCATCGTTGTCTGACTCACCGTGGATGTTTGAGCGAAGTTCGCCCGCAGGGGGAACGCAGCGAGTTCCACGGTGCACCCCAGGACCGAGCATCGCAGGCTGCCCCCTCGCCACCGGAGAGGGGGACACGGGCAGCGGGGCCGCCTTCTCTTTGGTGACTTTCTCTTGGCGGCCCAAGAGAAAGTTACTGCGCCGCCGGGCGCACATCCCGGCTCCCGCCCTCGGCAAAGACATGCAGCCACTAAAAGCAGCAGATCGGTCAAACGGGCCATCAAACCACCTGCCGGAGCCTGCCTTCCAGATCCACCACTTCCGCCTTCAAAGCCTCCACCATCCACCCCACCTCCTCCAACGCCGCCCGGTACAGAGGCAATACCAGGCTCACACTGAACGGCACCGAAAACCCCACCCTGCGCACCACCACACCCTGCCCCGCCACGGCCAGCGCCGTGAGCGGATTGACGATGGCAACCCCCAGCCCGCGCTGCACCATCGCGCACACCGCCACCGCGCTGTGCGTCTCCATGCGCATCTGCCGCGGCACACCAGCCTCGGCGAACAGGGCATCGATCTGGCGGCGGTAGGGATCGTCGGCCGAAAGGCTCACGAAGGGCTGATCCGCAAAGTCGGCCAGCTGCAGCACCGGCCGTGCAGCGAGCGCATGGCCCGCAGGCAGCACGGCCACCTCGTCCAGGCTCAGCAGCAGTTGCGAGCGCGTGCCGGGCGGGTGGGAGACCTGCTCGCTCAGGCCCATGTCGAAGCGCTGCGCCGTCATCCACTCTTCGAGCAAGGGCGGCTCCTGCGGCGTGACGGAAACCCGGGCGCCCGGGTGCGCCGCCAGCATGCGCGCAGCGGCCCCGGGCAGCAGGGCATGGGACAGCGCGGGCAGGCACAGCACCGACAGCGACTGCGCGGCATCGGCCGGGCGGCCCAGGGCCACGGCGCGGTCGACCACGCGGTCCAGGCCCTGCCAGGAGCGCTGCACCTCCTCCCACAGGGCCAGCGCCCGGGCGTGGGGGCGCAGACGGCCCTGCACGCGGTCGAACAGCGAGTAGCCGAGCAGCGATTCCAGGCGCGCCAGCTCGCGGCTCACCGTCGGCTGCGAGGTGTGCAGCAACTCCGCGGCCCCGGTGGCGCTGCCGGCGAGCATGACGGCGCGGAACACTTCGATGTGGCGGTGGCCGATCCGCGGGGCGGCATCTTCGGGGTAGGGCATGGCGCAAAGCATATCCAAAATGAATAGCTGCCGCAAAACAAGCATTGGACTGGATGACCAGGGGGCGGCATGATCGCGCCATTCCCTTCTGGAGCCTTGCAATGTCCAATCCCTTCTCCCCCGCTCAGCTGGCGTCCCTGGCCGCGCAGTTCGGCACCCCGCTGTGGGTCTACGACGCTGCCACCATCCGCCAGCGCATCGCCCAGGTGTCCAACTTCGACACCGTGCGCTTTGCGCAGAAGGCCTGCTCCAACATCCACATCCTGAAGCTCATGCGCGAGCAGGGCGTGAAGGTGGACGCGGTCTCGCGTGGCGAGATCCTGCGCGCGCTGGCGGCGGGCTACCAGGCCGGCGGCGAGCCCTCGGAGATCGTGTTCACGGCCGACCTGTTCGATGCCGACACCCTGGCCTGCGTGGTCGAGCACCGCGTGCCGGTGAATGCCGGCTCCATCGACATGCTGCACCAGCTGGGCGCCGTGTCGCCCGGCCACGCGGTGTGGCTGCGCATCAACCCCGGCTTTGGCCACGGCCACAGCAACAAGACCAACACCGGTGGCGAGCACAGCAAGCACGGCATCTGGCACACCGACCTGCCGGCCGCGCTGGCGGCCATCGCCCAGCACGGCCTCACGCTCACCGGCCTGCACATGCACATCGGCTCGGGCGTGGACTACAGCCACCTGGCCGAGGTCTGCGGCGCCATGGTGGAGCTGGTGCGCACCACCCATGCGGCCGGCCACGACCTGCATGCCATCTCGGCCGGCGGCGGCCTGTCCATCCCCTACCGCAGCGGCGATCCGGTGATCGACACGCAGCACTATTACGGCCTGTGGAACACGGCGCGCCAGCAGGCCGAGGCCATCGTGGGCCACAAGCTCGGGCTGGAGATCGAGCCCGGCCGCTTCCTGGTGGCCGAATCGGGCGTGCTGCTGGGCGAGGTGCGTGCCACCAAGAACGCCGGAGCCAACCACTTCGTGCTGGTGGACACGGGCTTCAACGAGCTCATGCGCCCCTCCATGTACGGCAGCTTCCACGCCATGGAAGTGCTGCGCAAGGATGGCGGCAGCGGCGCAATCACGCGCCCCACGGTGGTCGCAGGCCCGCTGTGCGAATCGGGCGACGTGTTCACCCAGGGCGACGGCGGCGTGGTGCTGCCGCGCGAACTGGCCGAGGCGCGCGTGGGCGACCTGCTGGTGATCCACGACACGGGTGCCTACGGCGCCTCCATGTCCTCCAACTACAACACGCGCCCGCTGATCGCCGAGGTGCTGGTCGATGGCGGCCAGGCGCGCCTGATCCGCCGCCGCCAGACGGTGGAACAGCTGCTCGCGCTCGAAGAAGGGCTGTGAAGAAGCCGGGGCTGCCGCATTCCCTGCACGGCCGGTAGGCTCGGGACTACGCAGGGGCACCGTGTTGGAGGACAGGCCGCAGCGGGTGGGGAACCTACAGTGAAGTCACTGGCTTCACAACCTCTTCACCCTTCAAGGAGATCACCATGCCCATCATTCTCTGGCTGCTCGGCGTACCCCTGTCCCTGATCCTGCTGCTCATGCTGTTCGGCGTGCTGTAAACCACCGCCGCAGCCACTCCCCGCCAAAGGGCGCTTGCCATGTGCAAGCGCCCTTTCATTTTTTTACCACTTGGTGTGTTTTTTCGCACATGGCGCGCGGCCTGTGCGCCGCTGGCGCCAGCGCCTGTGCCGCTGGTCGGCCGAGCCCCTTGTCGCACAAGACAAGGCCCTTGCACGGCGCTACGCTGGCCTTCCCTCCAACGAGCAAGCCACACAACAAGGCCCTGCTGGCCGCCGCCAGACACCGGGCACCTGTTGGAGGGATACCGAGAGGAGCGTGCACATGCCACACGAAGAGAGGACCATCGTCGAGCTGGGCTACCCGGGCGAGTACCTGAGCCGGCTGGGCTACACCGAGACCAAGACCTGCAAGATCCGCCTGTCGCGCAAGGGCCAGGGCGTGCTGGCGCGCATGTATGCCAGCCGGGGCTACAGCATGCAGGCCACGCTGGCGCACGACTTCGATCTGAGCAGCCTGGTGGTGCAGATCGACGGGCAACCCGCAGGCACCATCTCCGTGCGCCTGGACGACGGCCACCTGGCGGCCGAAGAGCAGTTCCCCGAGTTCATCGGCGACCTGCGCGGGCGCGGCGCCCGCATCTGCGAGATCGGCAAGCTCGCCATGGACCCGGGCGTGCGCTCCAAGCAAGTGCTGGGCGCCATTTTCCACATCGCCTTCATCGTGGCCTTCCGCGCGCGCCGTGCGACCGACATCGTGATCGAGGTGAACCCGCGCCACGCCGCGTTCTACATGCGCATGCTGCGCTTCGACCCGGTGGGCTCGGCGCGCATGTGCCAGCGCGTGGGCGCCCCGGCCGTGCTGCTGCACATGGAGGGCGCCAAGGGGCGCCGCCTGATCGACGAATTCGGCGGCCGGCCCGACCTGTCGGCGCAGGAGCGCAGCTTCTACCCCTACTTCTTCCACCCGGACGACGAAGAGGGGCTGCTGCGCCGCCTGTCGGCCGGCAGTTGATCAGGCTTCTTCGCGGGGACCTCGGCCCATGAGTTGGGCCACCGCCTCGGCAGGCTGCAGCCGGCCATCGAGCAGGGCCACGGCGGCCTCGGTGATGGGCATGTCCACGCCCAGCAGGCGGGCGCGCTGCGCCACCGTGCGGGCGCTGTACACGCCCTCGGCCACGTGGCCCAGCGATTCGACCGCCTGCGCCAGGGTCTGGCCCTGGGCCAGCAGCATGCCCACGCGGCGGTTGCGCGAAAGGTCGCCCGTGGCCGTGAGCACCAGGTCGCCCAGGCCCGACAGGCCCATGAAGGTATCGGCCCGCGCGCCCAGGGCCAGGCCCAGGCGCGTCATCTCGGCCAGGCCGCGCGTGACGAGCGCGGCGCGGGCGTTCAGCCCCAGTTCCAGCCCATCGCACAGGCCGGTGGCAATGGCCAGCACGTTCTTCACGGCCCCGCCCACCTCGACACCGACGATGTCTTCGTTGGCGTAGACGCGCACACTGGGGCTGTGGAAGGCCGCCACCAGCGCATCGCGCACGCGGGCGTGCTCGCTGGCCGCCACCAGGGCCGTGGGCTGGCCGCAGGCAACCTCCTGGGCAAAGCTCGGGCCGCTCAGGGCGCCGGCGAGCAGGCCGGGCGCCACCTCGGCGCACACCTCGTGCGCCAGCAGGCCGAAACGGCCCTCCTGGGCGCCGGCCACGGATTCAAAGCCCTTGCACAGCCAGGCCACTGGGGCCGGGCAGCCCTGCAGGGACTGCAGCATGCCGCGCAGCGCCGACATGGGCGTGGCCACGATGACCAGGTCGGCCGCCAACGCCAGCGCCACGGGGTCGCCACCGGCCAGCACCAGTGCGGGCGGAAAGGCCAAGCCTGGCAGGTAGCGCGCGTTCTCACGCCCGGCCTGCATGGCCGCCAGTTGGCCGGCATCGCGCGCCCAGAGCGTGACGGCATGACCGGCGGGGTTCTGCGCGGCGCTCATGGCCACGGCAGAGCCCCAGGCGCCTGCGCCCAGAACAAGGATTTTCATAGGGGGATCAAAGGGCGGGGACGGCATGCTGCGTCCCCGCGAACCACGCTTATTGCGTGATGATGGGCGACGGATTGCCCGCGGCCTGGGCTTGCTGCTGCTCGAACATGGCCTGGAAGTTGATTTCGGCCAGGTGCACGGGCGGGAAGCCGGCGCGGTTGATCAGGTCGGCCACGTTGCCGCGCAGGTAGGGGTACACGATCTGTGGGCAGGCGATGCCCATGATGGCGCCCATCTGGTCTTCAGGGATGTTGCGGATCTCGAAGATGCCGGCCTGCTTGGCTTCGACCAGGAACACGGTCTTGTCCTTGACCTTGGTCTGCACCGTGGCGGTCACGGCCACTTCGAAGATGCCTTCGGCCACGGGAGTGGCTTCCACGCCCAGCTGGATGTCCACGCTGGGTTGTTCCTGCTCCAGCAGGATGCCGGGCGAGTTCGGTTGCTCGAGCGACATGTCCTTGAGGTAGACGCGCTGGATCTGGAAAACGGGATTCTCTTGGTCGGCCATGGTTGAAAAGTCTCTTTCGCTCAAACAACGAGCTGGTGACAAAACGAAACCCGCCGGGGAAAGGCTCCCGCAGCGGGCACATGGGGCTGCATTATGCAGCGCCCGGAAACCGGCAGGCCGGTTACTGCGCGCCCAGCAGTGGCATGAGGCCGCCACGGCCGTCCAGTGCCACCAGGTCGTCGTGGCCGCCCACATGGGTGTCGCCGATGAAGATCTGCGGCACGGTGCGCCGGCCGGTGATCTCCATCATGGTGGTGCGGGCGGCGGGGTCCATGTCGACACGGATCTCCTCGATCTGCTCCACGCCCTTGGACTTGAGGATCTGCTTGGCACGGATGCAGTAGGGGCAGACAGCGGTGGTGTACATCTTCACGGGTTGCATGGAGGCATCTTTCGTAGGGGGCAGCGGCTGCAGGCGCGATGGAGGGAGTGGCGCCAGGCGCCCACTCCCGTCATGTCGGGGCGTCTCAGGCCTTTTCAACGGGCATGCTGGCTTCGCGCCAGGCCTTGAGGCCGCCGGCCAGGGCCTGCACGTTCTCGTAGCCGAGCTTCTTGGCGATGCCCACGGCGCGGTTGGCGCGCGCACCCGTGGCGCATACCAACACCAGCGGCAGGGCCTTGTTCTTCACCGTGGTGGGCAGGCGCTCTTCGAGCTGGTTCAGCGGGATGTTCTTGGCACCGCCCACATGGCCGGCGGCGAACTCCTCGGTCTCGCACACGTCGATGACGACCGCCTTTTCGCGGTTCATGAGCTGCACGGCACCGGCGGGCGAGAGCGTGCCGGCCCCGGCATTCTTGATCATGGGCCACAGCAGCATGGTGCCCGAGGCCAGAGCGACGAAGACCAGGTACCAGTTGTCGATAATGAATTTCACAGGGGATTCCTTGGGTTGGCGAACCGCGCAATTCTAAAATGTATGGTTTTGACCCGCCTCTCCTAGGGAAACCATGCACAAACTCGTACTGATCCGCCACGGCGAATCCACCTGGAACCTCGAAAACCGCTTCACCGGCTGGACCGACGTGGACCTCACCGCGACCGGCGTGGACCAGGCCAAGAATGCCGGCCGCCTGCTCAAGGCCGAGGGCTACGAGTTCGACGTGGCCTATACCAGCGTGCTCAAGCGCGCCACGCGCACGCTGTGGCACACCCTGGACGAGATGGACCGCACCTGGCTGCCCGTGGTGCACAGCTGGCGCCTGAACGAGCGCCACTACGGCGCCCTGCAGGGCCTGAACAAGGCCGACATGGCCAAGCAGTATGGCGACGCGCAGGTGCTGGTCTGGCGCCGCAGCTACGACACCCCGCCACCGGCGCTGGAAGCCACCGACCCGCGCAGCGAGCGCAGCGACCTGCGCTACGCCCGCCTGGATGCCGGCCAGGTGCCGCTGACCGAGTGCCTGAAGGACACCGTGGCACGCGTGCTGCCTTTCTGGAACGAATCCATCGCCCCGGCCATCCAGGGCGGCAAGCGCGTGGTCGTGGCGGCGCACGGCAACTCCATCCGCGCCCTGGTCAAGTACCTGGACAACATCTCCGACGACGAAATCGTGGGCCTCAATATTCCCAACGGGATTCCACTGGTATATGAGCTCGACGAGAACCTGAAACCCATCCGCCACTACTATCTGGGTGACGCGGAAGCTGCGGCCAAGGCCGCAGCGGCAGTGGCTTCGCAAGGCAAGGCATAGAAATCGGCGTAAAGGGTGGGTAAAGCCCGCCAATTACCCCCTTCCAACCTGCGAAAGCGAGTCCCGGCGCGGAACTGCGGCGGGTGGGGCCCTTCTAAGAAGCATTCCGGCGCCTTTTTGAGACGCATGTTTTCACACGCATGTAAAAAAGGCTTCGGACCAGCTTCCCAGGTGTATATTGATGCGGTAAAGGTGTTCTATGGGCCACAAACTCAAAATAGCAGGATGGGTGTCGGTAGGTGTGGTGGCTGGTGCATTGACCACGGTGTCACTGCAGACCGTCGCGCGCGGCGCCATGACCCCTCTGCCGCTGGAAGAGATCCAGCAGCTGTCGGCCGTCTTCGGCCTGGTCAAGACCGACTACGTCGAGCCGGTCGATGACAAGAAGCTCATCACCGATGCCATCTCCGGCATGGTGGCCAGCCTGGACCCGCATTCCCAGTATTTCGACAAGAAGTCCTTCAAGGAATTCCGCGAAGGCACCTCGGGCCGCTTCGTGGGCGTGGGCATCGAGATCACCCAGGAAGACGGGCTGATCAAGGTCGTCTCCCCCATCGAAGGCTCGCCCGCCTTCCGCGCGGGCCTGAAGCCCAACGACCTGATCACCCAGATCGACGAGACCGCCGTCAAGGGCCTGGCCCTGAACGACGCCGTCAAGCGCATGCGCGGCGAGCCCAACACCAAGGTCACGCTCACCATCTTCCGCAAGGACGAGAGCCGCACCTTCCCGGTGACCATCACGCGCGAAGAGATCAAGACCCAGTCCGTCAAGGGCAAGGTGATCGAGCCCGGTTACGCCTGGATCCGCCTGTCGCAGTTCCAGGAACGCACGGTGGACGATTTCGTGCGCAAGATCGAAGAGATCTACAAGCAGGACCCCAACGTCAAGGGCCTGGTGCTCGACCTGCGCAACGACCCGGGCGGCCTGCTGGATGCGGCCGTCGCCATCTCGGCCGCCTTCCTGCCCGAGAACGTCACCGTGGTCACCACCAACGGCCAGCTGGCCGAGAGCAAGTCCACCTACAAGGCCGCGCCCGAGTACTACCAGCGCCGCAGCGGCGGCGACCCGCTGCGCCGCCTGCCCGCCGCCATCAAGTCGGTCCCCATGGTGGTGCTGGTCAACGAAGGCTCGGCCTCGGCCAGCGAGATCGTGGCCGGCGCACTGCAGGACCACAAGCGCGCCACCATCATGGGCAGCCAGACCTTCGGCAAGGGCTCGGTGCAGACCGTGCGCCCCCTGGGCCCGGACACCGGCATCAAGCTGACCACGGCACGCTACTACACGCCCAGCGGCAAGTCGATCCAGGCCAAGGGCATCGTGCCCGATGTGATGATCGACGAGTCCGAAGAGGGCAACGTCTTCGCTGCCCTGCGCATGCGCGAGGCCGACCTGGACAAGCACCTGGGCAGCGGCCAGGGCGAGGAAAAGAAGGACGCCGCCCGTGAAAAGGCGCGCGAAGAGGCCCGCAAGCGCCTGGAAGAGGAAGCCAAGAAGCCGGCTGCCGACCGCAAGGCGCCCGAGTTTGGCACCGACAAGGACTTCCAGCTGGTGCAGGCCCTGAACCAGCTCAAGGGCCGCCCCGTGCTGGTCAGCAAGACGCTGACCGAGCGCAAGGAAGAAAAGAAGGAAAACTGACCGAAGGCGCCTCGCGCCCCCAGGTTTGCCCCCTAGAGGCCGGATTCCCCAGGGAGTCCGGCCTTTTTCACGCCTGCCTCCGCCATGCCGCAATCTCCCGCACAATCGCAGCCCAAGCTCTCGCACCCCGCCCATGACCGATGACCAGCTCCTGCGCTACTCGCGCCACATCCTGCTCGACGAGATCGGCATCGAAGGCCAGGAACGCGTGCTGGCGGCGCACGCCGTCATCATCGGCGCCGGCGGCCTGGGCTCGCCGGCGGCGCTGTACCTGGGCTCGGCCGGCGTCGGGCGCATCACGCTGGTGGACGACGACACGGTAGACCTGACCAACCTGCAGCGCCAGATCGCCCACACCACGGAGCGCGTGGGCCAGCCCAAGGTGCAGTCGGCCGCTCAGGCCGTGGCGGCCATCAACCCCGAGGCCCGGGTCCAGACCCTGCAGGCCCGTGCCGATGCCGCCCTGCTCGACCAGCTGTTGCCCGGAGCCACGGTGGTGCTGGACTGCAGCGACAACTACGCCACGCGCCATGCGGTCAACGCCGCCTGCGTGCGCCACGGCGTGCCGCTGGTGGCCGGGGCGGCGATCCGCTTCGACGGGCAGATCACGGTGGTCGACCCGCGCAACCCCCGGGCCCCCTGCTACGCCTGCATCTTCCCGCCCGAGGCCGAGTTCGAAGAAGTCAGCTGCGCACTCATGGGCGTGTTCGCGCCCCTGGTGGGCATCGTCGGGGCCATGCAGGCGGCCGAGGCCCTGAAGCTGATCACCGGCGTGGGCCCCACCCTGGCCGGGCGGCTGATGATGCTGGACGGCCGCTCGATGGAATGGAGCACCATGCACGTGGAGCGCGCGCCCGGATGTAGCGTGTGCGCATCACCGTAGGAGCACTCCTACGCCGCCTGCGCGCAGCCGCTGTCAGAATGGCAGCCACGCTTCGGTTAAATTCAGAACCAGGCCCGGGTTTGCTCGCACCGGCCATTGTTTGGATCAGGTAGTGAAACTGCGCACGTACATCGTTGAAGACAATGCCACCATCCGGGAGAACCTCATCGGTACCCTGGAAGAGCTGGCGTCTGTCGAAGCGGTGGGTGTGGCCGAAACCGAGGACGAGGGCAAGGGCTGGCTCACCGGCCACCAGGAGCAATGGGACTTGGCCATCGTGGACCTGTTCCTGCGCCAGGGCAGCGGCCTGGGTGTGCTGGCCGCCTGCCGTGACCGCCGCCCCCACCAGAAGATGGTGGTGCTGAGCAACTATGCCACGCCCGACATCCGCATGCGCTGCGCCCAGCTGGGTGTGGATGCGGTGTTCGACAAATCCAACGAAATCGATGCCCTGGTGGACTACTGCATAGAGCATGGCAGCGTACACCCCGCTTCTGTCGACCGCATCCCCGTGCGCGGCAGCCATTGAGTGCGCTGGCGCTGCGCCAGCCTGCCCGTTTCCCCCAATGAAGAACCGCGCCCGCCTGCGCAGGGCCACCCTGGCATGGCCGTCCGGGCGGGCCTGCCGCCGGCAGGCCACGCCCGTATCAATCGATGAGGCGGTTTTTCAGCGCGTAGTAGGTGAGGTCGCTGTTGGACGACAGGCTCATCTTTTCCATCAGGCGCGTGCGGTAGGTGCTCACTGTCTTCACGCTCAGCGACAGCGACTTGGCGATATCGCCCGCCGTCTCACCCTTGGCCAGCTTGAGGAACACCTGGAACTCGCGCTCGGACAGCTGCTCGTGCGGCGGCGCGTCGTCCTTGCGGTTGAGCTGCTGGGCCAGCAGGTCGGCCACGGCGGGCGTGAGGTAGCGCTTGCCCAGGGCGATGATGCGGATGGCCTCCACGATCTCTGCGGGATCGCACTCCTTGTTGAGGTAGCCGCTGGCCCCCTGGCGTATCAGGTTGATGGCGTAATGCTCTTCGGGGTAGCCGCTGAGGATCAGAATCCCCATGTCCGGCGCCTTGGCACGCAGCATGGCCAGCGCGTCCAGGCCGCTCTGGCCCGGCATGGACAGGTCCATCAGCAGCACATCGATTTCATGGGTGCGCACCAGGTCGATGGCTTCACGGCCGTTGGCGGCCTCGCCCTCCACGCGCAGGTCCACATGCTCGGACAGGAACTGGCGCAGTCCGGAGCGAACAATTGCATGGTCATCCACAATGCCGATCTTGATCATTGAGCGTTCTTTCGGGGAGGGGACAAGCGCCCGCTCCCAATTTTTGTTGAATGCACCTGCACTGCGATCCCCGTCTCCAGGGCAGTGCCGTGGGCCGGTCTGTGGCCATTATCCAGAATAACGCCTATGAATTTGCATGAGATCGCCAGGGACTTGCTGCCCAAAGTCCGCAAGATGGCCCTGAGCCTGCCCATGGCGCTGCTCGCGGCCCTGGTGCTGGTGGGCATCAACGAGGTCGGTCACATGCGCTCGCAGGACGCCGTCACCCACATGGCGCACGGCCAGGTGACGCACGGGGCCCTCAATCGCCTGCTGCAGAGCATGCTGGACGCCGAGACCGGCCAGCGTGGCTACCTGCTGACCGGAGACGACCGCTACCTGGAGCCCTATGACAAGGCGCTGGCCAGCGTGCAGCAGGACCTGGACAACCTGCGCAACCAGTTCCTCGACTCGCCCGACGACATGCAGGAGCTGTCGCTGCTGTCGCGCCAGATCTCGCGCAAGCTCGCCGAGATGGAGCTCAGCCTCAAGCTGCGCCGCCAGGGCAACGAAGACGCCTGGAAGTTCATCCTGCACACCGACGTGGGCATGGAGAACATGCAGGCCATCCGCAAGCACGCCCAGGCCCTCATCGACCGCAGCTCCATCGTCGTCAAGCAGGGGCAGGCCCAGGTGCTGCGCTCGCTCATGCTCTCGCGCATCGGCATCGCCACGGTCACTGCCATCGGCTTGCTGGCCTTCTTCATGTACCTGCGCCAGGCCACCGCCCTGCAGGAGTTCAGCCTGCGCGAGCAGCTGCTGCTGGAACGCGAGCGCGACCGGCTCGAAGGCCTGGTGCGCGAGCGCACGGCCACCCTGTCCGAGCTCGCCAGCCACCTGCAGCAGGTGCGCGAGGACGAACGCGGCCACCTGGCGCGCGAGCTGCACGACGAACTGGGCGCCCTGCTCACGGCCGCCAAGCTCGACGTAGCGCGCCTCAAATCCAAGATCGACACCCAGGTGCCCGAGATCGCCGAGCGCCTGCGCCATCTGACCGAAACCCTCAACAGCGGCATCGCGCTCAAGCGCCGCATCATCGAGGACCTGCGCCCCTCGTCCCTGTCCAATCTGGGGCTCACGGCCGCCATCGAGATCCTCGCGCGCGAGTACGGCGAGCGTGCCGGCATCGAGGTCGAAACCAGCCTGGAGCCGGTGCAACTGCCCGAGCCCACCCAGCTCACCGTCTACCGCCTGGTGCAGGAGTCGCTCACCAACATCGGCAAGTACGCCAAGGCGCAAAAGGTGCTGGTCTCCGTGCACAGCCACCCCAAGCATGTGGCGGTGCAGGTGCGCGACGATGGCCAGGGCTTCGATCCGGCCAGCGTCAGCCCCTCGTCCCATGGCCTGGCCGGCATGCGCCACCGCGTGGAAGCCGCCGGCGGGCGCCTGACCATCACCTCGCGGCCGGGCAACGGCGCGCTGGTCTCGGCCATCCTGCCGCTGCTGCAGCACTGAGGGCCCGGCCTGCCCCCCCCGGGCGGCAGGCCCTTTCCCCTCGCCATTCGCGCGAGCCTCCACACAGCCCTGCCAGGGACCGGGCAGGCAGCAGCCTGCCTGTCACCATCCAGCAAGCCCCCGTCCTACACGGCCGGCGTCCGGCCACCGACACAGGGGCGCGCCGGCCACCGGCATTCCCCGCGGCACCCCCCACCTACATTGGAGTCAAGCGCTGACGAGAGCAGCGCGACACGACCCGCCGGACCTTCCGGCCCCAATGGAGAAAGCACATGTTGCACTACGCCGTCGTCTTCCTGGTCATCGCACTGATCGCAGCCATTTTCGGCTTCGGCGGCATTGCCGCAGGTGCTGTGGGCATCGCCAAGATCCTGTTCTTCGTGTTCGTGATCATGGCCGTCGTCACCTTCGTCATGGGCCTGCTGCGAAGGGGCTGAGCCCCTTGGCGCCAGAGCCGGCCGACCCTCCCACCGTCTACACCCAGGAGTGACCCAATGACCATCCAATCCGCCACCAACAAGGTTGCCCAAGGAGCCCGATCCCTTGCCGACGACGTGCTGCAAAGCGCCCAGGATGCGGTGCAAAGCACGCGCAGCGTCGCCAACGGTTCGCTGGACAAGGCCGAAAGCACGGTGCGCGCACTGCGCCGCGAGGCCGACCCCGCCATCGACGACCTGGCCGCCCGCGCCCAGGCACTGGCCTCGCGCAGCATCGACTACGCGGCCGACGCCAGCGCCCGTGCCCGCCGCCAAGTGCAGGAAGTCGCCGACGCCACCAGCAAGTACGTGGCCGAGCAGCCGGGCAAGTCCATCCTCATCGCAGCCGGTGTCGGCGCGCTGACTGCGAGCCTGGTCCTGATGGCATCGCGCCGCCGTGGCAGCTATTGATTCTGGCAAGCAGCAAAAAACCACCTCCCCACCAGGCAAAGCCATGAACGACAAGAGAGCCCCCGAGCACGATGACCACCAGCGCACCCTGGTGCTGGACGGCCATGCCCTGCAGGCCGCCGCCACCAGCCACCTGGACGAGGGCGCGGTCACCCCGGCCTTTGCCGAGCACCGCGACGACATCATCGCCCTGCTTAACGACGCCCTGGCCACCGAACTGGTCTGCGTGCTGCGCTACAAGCGCCACCACTTCACGGCGCACGGCCTGTCTTCGCCCGCCATCGCCAGCGAGTTCATGGTGCATGCCAATGAAGAAGCCGGCCACGCCGACCAGATCGCACGGCGCATCGTGCAGCTCGGCGGCGAACCGGACTTCGCCCCCGACAGCCTGAGCGCGCGCAGCCATGCGGACTACGACACCTCATCGGACCTCAAGGCCATGGTGCGTGCCAACCTGGTGGCCGAGCGCATTGCCGTGGAGGCCTACCGCCAGATGATCAGCCTGATCGGCGACAAGGACCCCACGACGCGCCGCATGCTCGAAGGCATCCTGGCCGACGAGGAAGAGCATGCCGACGAACTCAAGGACCTGCTCGAACAGTAGGCCGCAAGCCAACCCAACCCACAGCCATCCGGTCATGGAGGGTGCAAAAGACCGCCTGGCTGACATTCCCACAGCACCCGCGTTCCCAAAACCACTGAAGAAGGAAAAACCATGAAATACGCACGTGCCCTCGCCTTTGCCGCTGTTGCCGGCATGACCATCGTCACCGCCACCGGCTGCTCGGTGGCGCGCGACCAGCAGACCGTCGGCGCCTATGTGGACGATGCCGGCATCACCACCGCCGTCAAGGCCAAGATGGCCGAGGACAAGACCGTGTCGGCCACCTCGATCAGCGTGGAAACGCTCAACGGCACGGTGCAGCTGTCGGGCTTCGCCAAGTCGGCCGCCGAAAAGAACCAGGCCGAGAACATCGCGCGCAACACCAAGCATGTGCGCGAAGTGCGCAACAGCATCGTGGTCCGTCCGTGATAGAGGGCACCCCCTGAGGCGCTGCGCGCCTTCACCCCTCTCTCTCCTCGCTGCGCGAGTCGGGAGGGGGACGCCCCCGGTGCGGCGGGGCGGCCCTTGCACGGGGGCACTGGTATTTGGCCGCGCCAGTTGCCAGCGGTCCGTTCAAACTGCAGGTTCCTGCTTTTGCAGGGCCTGCTTTTTGCCATTGCGGCATGCGTAAAAGCCCGATTTGCATGGGCGCCCGGCCCTTGCATACACTTTCGCGCAGCATCCCGGTTTAAGCTCACCACATGCGGGTTTTCAATTGCGACCACTGCGGTCACCTGGTGTTTTTCGACAGCGTGCAGTGCCTGCACTGCGGCAGCGCGCTGGCCTTTTTGCCCGACGAGCTCACCATGGCCGCCCTCACGCCCGCCCCGCAGGACGGCCCCGACCTGTGGCGCCGCCTGGGCCCGCGGGATGCGACCCAGTACGGGGGCCGGCTCTACCGCCTGTGTTGCAACCACACCGAGCACGAGGCCTGCAATTTCGCCGTGCCATCGAGCGACTATTCCGAGCTGTGCGTCTCCTGCCGCCAGACGCGCATCCTGCCCGACCTGTCCGACCCGGCCAACCTGCGCCGCTGGAAGCAGATCGAAGCGGCCAAACGCCAGCTGTTCTATACGCTGGCGCGCCTGGGTCTGGAGCCGGTTCCGGGCCGGGCGGGGCCGGTCTTCGAGTTCCTGGCCGACCTGCCCGGCGGCCCCGCCATCCTCACCGGCCACCAGGGGGGCACCATCACCCTCAATGTGGCCGAGGCCGACGATGACGAGCGCGCGCGCCGGCGCATCGCGCTCGGGGAGCCCTACCGCACCCTCATCGGCCACCTGCGCCACGAGTCCGGCCACTTCTACTGGGACCAGCTGGTGCGCGAAGGCGACCGGCTGGAGGCTTTTCGCAGCCTGTTCGGCGATGAGCGCCAGGACTATGCCGCCGCGCTCGACGCGCACTACGCCCGGGGAGGCAGTGGCAATGACTGGTTCCTGAACCACGTCAGCGCCTATGCGGCCGCCCACCCCTGGGAAGACTGGGCCGAGACCTGGGCCCACTACCTGCACATGGTCGACCTGCTGGAAACCGCCGCCAGCTACCAGACCGCCGTGACCGTGCCCGACCCCCACATGGCGCTGCGCCACCACGTGACCGACCCGTTTGCCACCAGCCACCCCGACTTCCAGGACATGGTGCGCCAATGGGTGCCGCTGACGCTCATGCTCAACAGCCTGAACCGCAGCCTGGGGCAGGACGACGCCTACCCGTTTGCGCTGTCCTCCGGGGCCATGGTCAAGCTGCGCTTCGTGCACGACCTGGTGCAGGGCGTGCAGCCCACACCCGCCGACCCGGCGCAGCCGCTGGCCAGCGCGGTATAAGCAGCCTCTTCTCCTTGGCAAGCCTTCCCCCGATGACCGATTCCATGACCACGAACCCACCGCCCACCCCTGCCCCCCAACTGCTGCTGATCCCCGGGCTGGCAGGCGATGCGACGATGTGGCGCTTCCAGCGCGAGGCCCTGCCCGCGGCCCTGCGGCCGGAGGTGACCGACGTGCACACCCGCCCCGAGGCCACCACCGTGCAGAAGATGGCCGCCCTGCTGCTGGAACGCTACAGCGGGCCGCTGCTGCTGTGCGGTGCATCCATGGGCGGCATGGTGGCGATGGAGGCGGCCCGCCAGGCGCCGGGGCGTGTGCTCGGGCTGGCGCTGCTGGGCACCAGCGCCCGGCCGGAAACCTCCGAGATGCAGGCCCTGCGCGAAGCCGCGATCGAACTCTTCGAGCAAGGCCGCGTGCGCGAGGTGATCGAGCCCAATGTGGCCTTCGCCTTCCACCCCAGCGGCGCTGCGCGGGTCGACCTGGTGCAGGACTACCTCGATTTCGTGCTGCGCGCCGGTGCCGAACAGCTGGTGCGGCAAAACCGCGCCGTGATCACACGCCCCGACGCACGGCTGCACCTGCCCGCCGTGCAATGCCCCGTGCTGGTGGTCTGCGGCGAGGCGGACCAACTCACGCCGCTGGCCTGCTCCGAGGAGATCGCGGGCCTGGTGCCGGGCGCGCAGTTCGAGGTCGTGGCCGATTGCGGCCACATGCTCACCATGGAACGGCCCGAGGTGGTCAACGCGCTGCTCATCCAGTGGCTGCAGCGCTGGACGGGGTGAGCATCCCCCTGAGTCGCTTCGCGCCTCAGTGCGTCCGCCAGAAGCGGCCGCTCTTTGGGCTCGTCCAAGCCTGCGCAGGCAGGCTTGGAGCCGCGGCCCTCAGCCCCTTCTCTCGAATGGCTACGCCATTCGGGAAGGGGGACACCGCCAGCGCGGCGGGGCGGCCCTTGCGCGGCGGTCCTGGCTTGCGCAGCGCACCGTTCAAAGGTTCGCCGGTGACGCAAGCGCCGGCCGCAAACCGGCCAGATCAGGGCTGGGGCGCCAGGCTGCGCACCTTGATCGCCAGCCGCTCCTCCACCGAGGGCGAGACGAACTTGGTCACCTCGCCGCCGAGCACCGCGATCTCGCGCACGAAGGTGCTGCTGATGAACTGGTACTTGTCGCTGGGGGTCAGGAACACGGTTTCCACCTGGGGCATGAGGCTGCGGTTCATGCCGGCGAGCTGGAATTCGTAGTCGAAGTCGGTCACGGCGCGCAGGCCGCGCACCATGGCCTTGCCGCCGCGCGAGACCACGAAGTCGCGCAGCAGGCCCGAAAAACTCTCCACCTGCACCTGGGGGTAGGCCTTGACCGCCTCGCGCACCATGTCGATGCGCTCGTCCAGGCTGAACAGGGTCTTCTTGTGGTGGCCCGCAGCCACGGCAACGATCACGCGTTCGAACAGCTGGGTGGCTCTGCGCACCACGTCTTCGTGGCCCAGGGTGATGGGGTCGAAGGTTCCGGGATAGACGGCGAGCACGTTCTGGGCCATGGCGGGTTGTCTCCTGTACGGCGAAATGGGCACGGGGCCCCGGCCTCTTGTGGGCCTGCCGGGCCGCTCTTGGCCGCATTATGCAGTGCACTGCAACATGGAGTTTTTCCGCCCCGCGGTACCCGACCCCGCCGCCGGCGCGCCGGGGCGCGAACGAACGAACCCGCTCAGCCCGTCGTGCCGCCGGCCGCAGGCCGCAGCAGGTGGGCATGCACGGCCCCCGCCTTGAGGTGGCGGTAGACCGTGAGCCCGCAGGCGGCCAGGCCCTCGTCGGTCCAGGCGACGGGTGCCTCCAGGTAGACATAGCCGCTGGCCGCCACGGCCTGGGCCGCGGCCTGCAGGGCCGGCTCGAACAGTTGGCCGTCGAACGGCGGGTCGATCAGCACCAGGTCCAGGCTGGCCGGTGCGGCCTGGCGCAGCGCCGCAACGCCATCGCCGCGCTGCACGCGCACGGCCTTGGCGTCCAGGCGCTGCTGCAAGGTGTTGAGCTGGGCCACCAGCGCGGCGTCGCTCTCCACCAGCTGCACGGCCGCGGCGCCGCGCGAGGCGGCTTCCAGGCCCAGGGCGCCGGTGCCGGCAAAAGCGTCCAGGCAACGCCAGCCCGCCAGGTCCTGGCCCAGCCAATTGAACAGGGTCTCGCGCACGCGGTCGGGCGTGGGGCGCAGGCCCGGGCGCTGGGCCACAGGCAGGCGCGTGCGCTTCCACTGCCCGCCAATGATGCGGATCTCGCCCGCGCCCTTGGGGGCCGCCACGGCGGCCTTGTCCTTGGCACCCGCCTTGGCGCCGGCCTTGGGCGCAGGCGCTGCGGCGGCCGCGGCCTGGGACTTGCGGATCTCGGCGCTGATGGCACCGCCGCGCAGGGTCGAGCGGCTCATGGCTTGCCCCCGACCACCACGGTCACCATGCGCTCGGGCTGCAGCTTGCGCTGCATGGCGGCGCGGATGTCGGCCACGGTGAGCGCATCGACGCGCTGCGTCCAGCGGTCCAGGTAGTCCAGGGGCAGGTCGTTCCAGGCGATGTTGGCCACATTGCCCAGCAGCTTCTTGTTGCTGTCGATGCGCAGCGCGAAGCCGCCGATCAGGTTGTCCTTGGCGGCGCGCAGCTCGGCCTCGGTCGGGCCTTCGGCGACAAAACGGGCCAGCACGTCGCGCGAGACCTTCACGGCCTGGGCCGCCTGGTCGGGGCGCGTCTGCAGGCCCACCGTGAAGGCACCGGCATGCAGGCCGCCCGCAAAGTAGCTGTAGACGCTGTAGCTCAGGCCGCGCTTTTCGCGCACCTCCTCGGTCAGGCGCGAGACAAAGCCGCCGCCGCCCAGGATGTGGTTGCCCACCAGCAGCGCGATGAAGTCGGGGTCACGGCGTGGAAAGCCGGGCTGGCCGATCAGCACATGCGCCTGCGCCGAGGCGAAGGGGATGTTCTTCTCCTCGGGCGCCGTCAGCGCGGCGATCTCGCCCACGGCGGGCAGGGGCGCGCAGGCCGCCGCGGCGGGCAGGCGCGCCAGCAGCGTGGCCACCAGGGTCTGGGCCTGGGCGCGCGTGACCGCGCCCACGATGCTCACCTTGGCACGGCAGGCGGCGATGGTGCTGGCGTGGAAGGCCTGCATGTCGGCCACGCTGATGCGCGCCAGCGTCTCCTGCGTGGTGCGCACGCCATAGGGGTGGCTGCCGTAGACCGCGGCGCCAAAGGTCTTTTCGGCCACGGTGGCAGGGCGCGTGTCCGACTCCTTGATGCTCGCGCTCCAGCGCGCGCGGTCGCGCGCCCAGATGTCGGCCGGCCAGCTCGGCTCGGCGATCTGGCGTGCCGCCAGGCGCGCGGCCTTGTCCAGCAGCGCCGCATCGGTCAGCGAGCGCAGCGAGAAGTGCATGGCATCGCTGTCGGCGCTGGCTTCGAAGCTCGCACCCAGGTCGGCCCAGGCCTCGCCCAGGGCGTTTTCGTCGAGCGCGGGCTCTGCGCCCTGCCCCTTCACGCCCTTGGAGGCCATGGACGCGGTGGCGCTGGCCAGGCCAGCCTGCCCGGCCGGGTCACGGCGGCTGCCGGCGTCGAAGTCGATCTGCACGTCCACCATGGGGATGACCGGGCTTTCCACCAGCCAGACGCGGGCGCCGCTCGGCTCCGTCCAGTGCTGGATGGGCAGCAGGGCCCAGGCCGAGCCACAGTAGAACAGCGCGCTGCTGCTGGCCAGCACGGTGCCGACCGCCAGTTTCTTGAAATTGATCATGAGCGGGAGACTTCTAAGTTCAATGGCGGGCGGCACCGGCCTTGGGGGCCGGGCGGGGGCGGGGGGCGTCGAGCGGCTGCGGCAGCAGCGTGGCCACGGTGAGCTGGTCGTCGCCAAAATACTTGGCGGCCACGGCCTGCACCTGGGCCGGCGTGACGCTGCGCATCAGGTCGAGCAGGCGCTCTTCCGCGTCGAGTGGGAAACCCTGCACCCAGTTGCTGCCCAATTCCTGCGCCTGGCTGTGGACCGAATCGCGCTCGTAGACGTTGGAGGCGATCCACTGCGTCTTCACACGCTCCAGTTCCGCCTGGCTCACGCCATCACGCGCCACGCGCGCCACCTCGGCGCGCAGGCCCTCCTCGACTTGCTGGGAGGTCTTGCCCTCCGCCGGGATGCCGGTGAACATGAACAGCGCCGGCCCACGCCCGGTGAGCATGGCCGAGGCCCCCACGCTGTCGGCCACGCGGTTCTCGCCCTGGCTCAGCGCGCGCTCCAGGCGTGCGCCGTCATAACCGCTGAACACGGCCGACAGCATCAACAGGGCCAGCGCCTCGGTGTCGGGCTCCTTGAGGTCCTGCAGGCGCTCCAGCGCCGGCACGCGGAAGGCCAGCGCCACATAGCCCTGTTCGGCCGGCGCCTTCACCGCAATGCGGCGCAGGCCCTGCTGGGGCGGCTCCACGCGCGGCTTGCGCACGGGCAGCGCATGCGTGGGCAGCTTGCCATAGTATTTCTCGGCCAGGGCGCGCACCTTGGCCGGGTCCACGTCGCCGGCCACCACCACCACGGCATTCGTGGGGGTGTACCACTGGCGGTAGAAGGCGCGCGCGTCGTCCGGCGTCATGGCATCGAGGTCGCTCATCCAGCCCACGATGGGGCGGCGGTAGGGCGAGGCAGTGAAGATGGCAGCAAACAGCTGCTCGGCCAGCACGGCGCGCGGCTGGTCCTCGGTGCGCATGCGGCGCTCCTCCTTGACCACCTCGATTTCCTTCTTGAACTCGGCGTCCGGCCACTGGTTGTTGGCGAAGCGGTCGGACTCGAGGCGCATCACGTCTTCCAGCCGGTTGGCCGGAATCTGCTGGTAGTAGCCCGTGTAGTCGCGGCTGGTGAAGGCGTTCTCGCGCCCGCCCAGGGCCGCCACGCGGCGCGAGAAGTCGCCCGGCGGCACGGTCTTGGAGCCCTTGAACATCATGTGTTCGAGCACATGGGCCACGCCCGAGGTGCCGTCCACCTCGTCCATGGAGCCCACGCGCACCCAGACCATGTGCACGGCCGTGGGCGCACGGTGGTCGGGCTGCACGATGAGCTGCATGCCGTTGGCCAGCGTGAACTGCTGCGCCCCGGAGGCCGTGGCACGCGGCCCGGCCGGGGTCGGCGCCGCGGCGGTTTTGCCTGCGACAGACGGGGAATCGGACGCCGAAGGCACCACCGCGGTGGTGGCCCCGGCACTGAGGCAGGCCATCAGGCCCAGTAGGGTGAAAGCGCGTTTCATAGAATGGGTGATTCTAAGAACCCTGCAATGTTCAGTTTTTTCAAGAAAAAACCCTCCGATTCGCCCACCCCGGCCGATGAAACCGCCTCTGGCACCCCGCCCGCAGCGCCTGCTGCAGGCGCCCCGGCGACCCCGCCACCCGCGCCCGCCGTCCCCGGTTTTGGCTGGCTGCGCAACCCCTTCGGCAGCAAGACCGCCGAGCCCGCGCCGCCGGTAGCACCCGAAGTGGCGGCGCCTGTCGCCCCGGCACCGCCGCCGTTCGCCGCCCCTGTGCACGCGCCTGCGCCAGTTCCTGCGGCCCCCGCCCCCTGGGCGCCCCCGCCCCCAGCACCGGCCCCCGCCATCCCCGCGCCGGTCCCGGTGGCCGCCCCGGTCTTCGCGCCTGCGCCCGTGCCGGTGGCACCGGCCCCTGCCCCCGCAATGGCGCCGCCCCCCGCTCCCGCCGTCCCGGCGGCGGTGGAGCGCAAGGGCTGGCTCGACCGCCTCAAGCTCGGCCTGCGCAAGACCGGCACCAGCATCGCCACGGTGTTCACGGGCACGCAGATCGACGACGCCCTGTACGAGGAGCTTGAAGAGGCCCTGCTCATGGCCGATACCGGCGTGAAGGCCACAGAGCACCTGCTGACCGACCTCAAGCGCCGTGTGAAGGAGGCCAAGGCCACCGACCCCGCCCAGGTCAAAGGCCTGCTGGCCGAGGCCCTGGCGGACCTGCTGCGCCCGCTGGAGAAATCCCTGGTCATCGGCCAGTACACGCCCACCGTGATCATGGTGGCGGGCGTCAACGGCGCGGGCAAGACCACTTCCATTGGCAAGCTCACCCGCCACCTCTCGGGCGAAGGCGCGGCCGTGCTGCTGGCGGCGGCCGACACCTTCCGCGCGGCGGCGCGCGAGCAGTTGGGCGTCTGGGCCGACCGCAACACCGTGGAAATCGTGAGCCAGGAAGGCGGCGACCCGTCGGCTGTGAGCTTTGACGCCGTGACCGCCGGCAAGGCCCGCGGCAAGGACGTGGTGCTGGTGGACACCGCCGGCCGCCTGCCCACGCAGCTGCACCTGATGGAGGAGCTCAAGAAGATCCGCCGCGTGGTGACCAAGGCCGACGCCACGGCCCCGCACGAGGTGCTGCTGGTGATCGATGGCAACACGGGCCAGAACGCCCTGGCCCAGGTGCGCGCCTTCGACGATGCGCTGCAGCTCACCGGCCTCATCGTCACCAAGCTCGATGGCACGGCCAAGGGCGGGGTGCTGGCCGCCATCGCGCAGGAGCGCCCGATCCCCGTGTACTTCATCGGCGTGGGCGAGAAGCTCGAAGACCTGGAAACCTTCAACGCGCGCGAATTTGCCCAGGCGCTGCTGGCCTAAGAGACTGAGAATATTTCGTCCATGCCCGCCTTGCACGCCACAATGCCCCGGCTCTTCGTTGCAAATGCTCGCCATAGCCCGAGCTATGGCTGTGCTTTGCGCCTAGATCCGGAGCGTTGTGACGCGCCTTTCGGGCACGGCCAAAAAATTCTCAGCCTCTGAGCGCCGCGGCGCCCACAGCCGGATGGCGGAAAACCCGGCCAAAATAGCATTTACCGCCGGCAGCAATTGCCACATGATGGAACTTCGCTCACGGGCTGCGGGGAGGTTCCTTGTTCGTCGAACTGGTCAAGGGTGCGGCGCTGCTGCTGGCCCTGTGCTTTCTGCACGGGGCCAACATGCGCCTGTGGCGCCGGCATCCACGGGTGGGCAAGGCCTTCTCGGGGCTGATCTTCGGCGGCATCTGCATCGTGGGCATGCTCTCGCCCCTGACCATCTCCCCAGGCGTCATCATCGATGCGCGTTCCGTGGTGCTGTGCATGGCGGGCCTGTTCGGCGGCACCACCGTGGCGCTGATCGCCGGGGTCCTGTCGGCCGGCTGGCGCCTGTGGCTGGGGGGCGCGGGCGCCCTGGTCGGGGTGCTGAGCATCACCACCTGCGTGGCCGCCGGCCTGGCCTACCGCTACGCGCGCCACCGCTGGCGCCTGGGCGTGGGCATCTGGCCGCTGCTGGTGTTCGGCCTGTTGCTGCACCTGGCGGTGGTGGGGTTGTTCCAGGCGCTGCCCGCCGAGGTGGCGGCACGCATCAACGAGACCGTGGCCGTGCCCTACCTGATGATCTTTCCGGTGGCCACCGCCCTGCTGGGCGTGCTGCTGCGCGACGTGGAGCAACGCCAGGCCACCGACCTCGCCCTGGCGGGCAGCGCGGCCCGCCTGCGCGCCATCACCCAGGCGATTCCCGATGCGCTGGTGGTGCTGGACGCCCAGGGCCGCTGCATGGAGCTGTTCTCGCGCGACGATGGTGTGCATGCCGCAGGGGCGCCGCAGCGTGTGGGGCAGCGCATGCACGACATGCTTCCCTTTGGTGAAGCCCAACGGCTGGTGCAGCTGCTGCAGGACACGCTGGCCTCGGGCACGCCACACAAGCTCGAATACACGGTGTACACCCCTTCGGGCATCCGCTACTTCGAAGGGCGGGTGCAATCCCTGGGCACGCAGGTAAATGGCCAGGCCGCCGTGCTCTTCCTGGCGCGTGACATCACCGAGCGCTGGCAGGCCCAGCAGGCGCTGCACGAGTCGGAGCTGCGCTTTCGCTCGCTGCTGCTGGGCATTCCCTCGGTGTCGGTGCAGGGCTACCGGGCCGACGGCACCACGACCTACTGGAACAAGGCCTCGGAGGAGCTCTACGGCTACACCGAGCAGGAGGCCCTGGGCAAGAACCTGCTGGAGCTCATCATCCCCGAGCCCATGCACGAGGCCGTGGCGACCCATGTCGCGCACATGTTCAGCTCGGGCGAGCCCATCCCTGCGGGCGAGCTGCGCCTCAAGCGCAAGGACGGCTCGCCGGTGGATGTGTTCTCCAGCCACGCCTACGTGAACGTGCCGGGCCAGGAGCCGGAGATGTTCTGCATCGACATCGACATCTCCCGGCGCAAGGCCGCCGAGGAGGAGGCGCGCCGCCTGGCCCTGTACGACACGCTCACCCAACTCCCCAACCGGCGCCTGCTGACCGACCGGCTCGAGCAGGTGATGGCAGCCAGCAGCCGCAGCGGCCAGATCGCCGCCACCCTGTTCGTCGACCTGGACCATTTCAAGGCCTTGAACGACAGCCGCGGCCATGCTGTGGGCGACCTGCTGCTGCGCGAGGTGGCCCTGCGCCTGCGCGCCTGCGTGCGCGAGCAGGACACCGTGGCCCGCCTGGGGGGCGACGAGTTCATCGTGCTGCTGCAAAGCCTGGGCCAGGACCCCGCCGAGGCCACCAGCAAGGCGCGCACGGTGGGCGAGAGCATGCTGGCCGCACTGCGCGCGCCCTATGAGCTGGGCGGGCAGCCCTACCACTGCGAGGCCAGCATCGGGGTGAGCCTGGTGTCCGGACACAGCCAGACGGTGGACGAGGTGCTGCGCCAGGCCGACAACGCGATGTACCAGGCCAAGACCATGGGGCGCAACCGGCTGCACGTGTACCTGGCGGATGCGGGCTGAGCGCCGCCCTGCGCGCCCCCAAGCCGCTCTCAGGGCTCCCCGGTCTGCACCACGCCCACGACGAACCTCAGGAAGGCCTGCACCTTGGCAGGCGCCTGGTGGCGCGAGGGGGTGATGGCGTGCAGCGGAAAGCGCTCGTCCGGCCAGTCGGGAAACAGCTCCACCAGTTGCCCCGCGTCGAGCAGCGCGCGGGTGCCAAAGTCCATGACCTGCGCGATGCCATAGCCCGCCAGGCAGGTGCTCAGCAAGGTGCCGGCGTCGTTGACGACCAGCCGGCCATCGGTAGGCACCTGCAGGCGCTGGCGCCTGCGGTGGAACTCCCACGGGAAGGGCCTGCCGCTCGCTGAATCGCGAAAGTCGATGCAGGCATGCCCCTCCTGCGCAATGGCCTGGGGCGTGGCGGGCCGGCCGCGGCGCGCCAGGTAGGCCGGCGCGGCCACCGTGAGGATGCGCGTGTCCAGCAGCTTGCGCGCGACCAGGGTCGAGGCCGGCAGGTGGCCAAAGCGCACGGCCAGGTCGAAGCCATCGGCCACCATGTCGCCCAGCTGGTCGCGCGTGACCAGGTCGAGTGTGAGCTGCGGGTGCAGGGCCAGGAACTCCCCCAGCCGCGGCCCCAGCGCCATGCGCGAGAAGAACGGGTCGAGCTGCACCCGCAGGCGCCCGCGCACGCTGGTGCGCCCGGCCTGCGCCGCGTGGGCAGCGTCCTCCAGCCCCGCCAGCAGCGGCAGCACCTGCGCATGGAAGCGCCGCCCCTCCTCGGTGAGGCTGACCACGCGCGTCGTGCGGTCGAACAGGCGCACCCCGAGCCGCTGCTCCAGCCGGGCCACGGCGCGGCTGACGCCCGACTGCGACATGTCCAGCTGCTCGCCTGCCGCCGCAAAGCTGCCCGCGTCCGCGATGGCGGTGAAGACACCCAGGCCTGCAAGCAGGCGTTCGTCAAATCCAGGCATGCATGCCTTCCAGTCATGGATCAAATGCCACCCATGCTATCGCTGAAACGGTCCATCGTTCGCAGAATTCGCCCGGCGGCAATCGGCCGCGGAGTTTCAAGGAGCATGAACATGTTTGCCATTACCGCCATCACAGGCCAGGTGGGGGGCGCCCTGGCGCGCACGCTGCTGGCGCAGGGCCAGCCCGTCCGGGCCATCGTGCGCGACCCGGCCAAGGCCGCTGCCTGGGCCGCCAGAGGGTGCCAGACGGCACTGGCCGACATGGCGGACGCAGCGGCGCTGGCCCGGGCGTTCAGCGGCTGCGAGGGAGTCTTCGTCCTGCTGCCGCCGCAGTTCGATCCGTCCCCCGGGTTTCCCGAGTCGCGCGCCGCCATCGCCGCCCTGCGCAGCGCGCTGCACGAGGCCCGGCCCGCGCGGGCGGTGGTGCTGTCCACCGTGGGCGCGCAGGCGCCAGAGCCCAACCTGCTCAACCAGCTCGGCCTGCTGGAGCAAGCACTCGCCGACCTGCCCCTGGCCGTCACCGTGCTGCGGCCGGCCTGGTTTCTGGAGAACCTGCAGTGGGACATCGCTGCCGCCCGCGGGCACGGCACATTGCCCTGCTACCTGCAGCCACTGGAGCGGCCCATTCCCATGGTCTCCACCGAAGACGTCGGGCGGACCGCCGCCGAACTGCTGACCGAGCGCTCTGCCGGCCGGCGTGTCGTGGAACTGGAAGGCCCGGCCGCCGTCTCGCCACGGGACATCGCCCAGGCCCTGGCCGAGCGGCTGGGCCGCCCGGTGCACGCGCAGGCCGTACCGCGCGGCACGTGGGAGGCCGGGTTCCGCGCCCAGGGCATGCGCCACCCCGGGCCCCGCATGCAGATGCTCGACGGGTTCAACGCCGGCTGGCTGCGCTTCGAGGGCACGCCGCGCCGGGGCCAGGTCAGCCTGCAGCAGGTGGTGCAGCGCCTGCTGCCAGAGCGCCCGGTGGCGGCGCAGTGAGCGGGTGCGGCTACTGCCCCGCGCTGTACGTGGCCAGCGTGCCGATCTTCTCCGTTCCGCGCTGGAACGGGCCGGCATGCGAGCCATCGGCCATCAGGCCCAGCGCGGCCGATCCGGGCCGCAGCCGGTAGTCGCGGCCGGCGCGGTCCATGAACAGGGCCTCGGCCCCGCTGGTGCGGCTGTGTGCGTCGGGGTTGACCACCTTGAGGGTGCTGGCCGCACCCGCGCGCGCGGCCTGCCAGGCGGCCAGGTCGGTGAAGTACACGGTGCCCGGTGCGCCGTAGGTGCGGTCCATGGCCATCTGGAAGCCGCTGAAGACGTTGTAGTCCGAATAGGTCAGCGCGGTGCCCGGGCCGGCAATGAAGTTGTAGGTCAGGCTGCCACCGACAAAGACATTGCCCTGCGACTGCACGTCGTTGTGGTCGGCGATCTGCAGCAGGGCATTGCTGCTGGTGCCGGTGGCATCCACGATGTTGTGGGCGAAGCGGTAGGCACCACCGGGCTGGAAGGTTGAGCCGCTCACGCCGGCGTTGTTCATCTCGCCGGTGCCAAAGCCGTACATGATGTTGTGGTGCACCGAGTTGCTGCCCGACTCCACGTTGGGCGCGCCCTTGATCGACGAGAGAAAGCCGATCTGCTGGACGTTGAACACGTTGTGCCGCACCTCGAACTCGAAGTAGGTGGTGCGCGGCGAGGCGGACTGCAGGAAGTGGTCCTTGAGGTAGACCCCCGCCGCCGCCTCCACGTAGTTGTTCTCCACCAGTGACTGGATGGTGGCATAGGCCTGGATGCCCGAGGAGATGCGGTTGCCCAGGTTGCCGATCTGCACGATGCGGTTGTTGCGCACCACCCAGTTCTTGCTGGCCCACATGCCGATGCCCGCGGTATTGCCCTGGGTGGTCGGCGTCACGCCCTTGATGAGGCAGTTCTCGATGCGCCAGCCGATGGCCAGCACGCCCTCGTCCGGCAAGTCGAGGTGGGCCTGGCTCGGCGAGCCGATGCCGAACTCCAGGCTGTTCTCGATGCGCAGGCCGTGCAGCTGCCAGTGGTCGTGGCCATTGGTGAAGATGCCCAGGCGCTGGCTGGCCGAGTCGATCACCACCCGGCCTTCCTCGCCGGGCGCGGCCATCAGCGTGATGGGGTTGCCGGCCGTGCCGCTGGAGCGCATGCCGATGCTCACGCCCACGCCATCGAACCACCACGAGGGCTGCACATGCGGGTTGTTCAGCGTATTCTCGACATAGGTGCCCGCATGCACCTGGCCTGTGTCGCCGGCCTTGGCCACAGAGATGAACTTGTTGATGCTGCGAAACGGCCGGGCCGCCGTGCCCGGGTTGGCATCGCTGCCCGACAGGGCCACGTGGTAGACCGTGCCGCTGCCCAGCTGCAGCGCGCCCGGCGAGGCCAGCACATTGGCCCCCACCTGCTCGCGCGGGGCCGTGGGGCCCGCCCCTGCCGCCGTGGAGGCCGACAGCGTGGCCAGGGTGGACAGGTTGCCGGCTTGGTCGCGCGCGCGCACGGCCAGGGTGTAGGCCGTGGACGCGGCCAGCCCGGTGAACGAATAGCCCGGGCTGGCGACGCTGGCCACCAGCGTGCCGTTGAGCAGCACCTCGTACTGCGCCACGCCCACGTTGTCGCTGCTGGCCTGCCAGGCCAGCGTGAGCGAGGAGGCCGTGGCCTGCGCCAGGCTCAGCCCCGCGGGCCGGCTCGGCGCCTGGGTGTCGGCCGGCGCGGGCGGCTTGCCGCCGCCGCCTCCGGCACCACCGCCGCCCCCTGCTGCGGGCACCGGATCGCAGTTGTCCCGCACCGCTTCACTGCCGCTGAACTGCGCCACCACACCGAAACGCCCGCGCGCCAGCAGGTCGGCAAAGCTCTGCGGCCCGCTGGCCCCATAGCCGACGAACAGGGTCAACCCAGGCAGCGCAGCGGCATTGCGCAGGCCGGGCTCGTTCAGGCTCAGCTCCAGCGTGCTGGCGCCCGTCCCCTGGGTGCGCTGCGGATGGCGCACGGCACTCTGCGCCACAGGGACCACGCCGATGGACGGCGGCAGCACCACCCATTGGCCCTGCGCGTTGCGGAACGCCCACTGGCCCTGGTAGGTCACGCCCTGGTAGATGTCGAACAGCCCGTCGGGGCTCTCCGCGCCCAGATCGAGCTGGGCCCGCGCGATCAGCCCCTGGGTGGTGTGAAAGCAGCTGCTGGCGCTGGACAGCGCGGGGGGCGTGGCGGCCTGTGCGCCGCCGGTGCCTGCTGCGGCGAGGCCCAGCGCAAGCGCCGCGGCCTGGAGATGGTGGTGGCGGTGCGGCGCGCGCAAGGCTGCGCCGCCACCCGCCTTCAAGGTGGTGGTAATCGTGGTCATGGTTCCCTCCCTCGTTTCTGCGAGGTCTTGTCGTCTGGTTTTATAGAACTGCACGCAGCCTGCCGTGCAGCGCGGCCAGTATAGGAAGGGGCTTTGGCCAGGTACAGACCGAAGTCGGCCTGCCGCGCGCCGCCCATCCGCTCAGGTCACAGGCGGCACCCACCGGGCCCCAGGGGTTCCGCGACAGGAGCGCCTGCGCATCTGCTCGCAGGAGTTACACAAACCAACACGCAGCGTGGACACAAACGCCACAGCACCTGCAGGCGGTAGCGTCACCTGCAATGGATGCAACTGGCGCGGCCCAAGCCAGTGCCCCTATGCAAGGGCCGCCCCGCCGCACCGGGGGCGTCCCCCTCCCGAATCGCGAAGCGAGTCGAGAGAGGGGTGAAGGCGCGGAGCGACTCAGGGGGTGTCACCTTATCCGGTGCACCTCGCCGTTGTGCGGCATGGCGCTTTCGTGGAACAGGTCGGCCAGGTACTGGGCCAGTTCGTCCACCTCGATGAAATCGGGCACCACCCAGCCGGCCGGTGCGCGCTTGCCGTCCGCACCGATCAGGAACGACTGCCACTGCGCGCCCTGGCGCTGTACCTCGACGATGCGGCCAAAGACATTGAAGCGGGGGTGCGGGGACATCGGGCTCCTCCTTTGCAATGCCGCGTCGCGGGCTGCAGCGGCCTGCATGTTGTAGCAGGTCTGTCACGCAAAACCCGCGGCCTGGGCTCACCCCACGGGGAGCTTGCCGCCCTGCTTCACCGCTTTGAGGGAGAACGAGGACTCGATCGAGGTGACGCCCGGCAGCATGCGCAGCCGGGCGCTGACGAACTCTCCGTACTCCTGGAGATTGCGCGCCACCACGCACAGGAGGAAGTCGGTGCTGCCCGAGACGTTGTGGCACCAGACGACCTCGGGGATCAGCAGCACCTGCTCCTCGAAGGCCTGCTGGAGCTTGGGGTCGTGGCTGGAGAAGCGGATCTGCACGAAGGCGGTGACCGCATAGCCCAGGGCCTGCTGGTTGAGCACAGCCTGGTAGCCGGTGATCACGCCGGCTTCTTCCAGCGCCTTCACGCGCCGCCAGGTCGGCGCCTCCGCAATGCACAGCTGCTTGGCCAGCGCGGCGTTGGTGGTGTGGCCATCGTCCTGCAGGGTCCGCAGGATCTGGGTGTCTCGCTTGTCCATGGGTATTTATCTTACCCATATACCTATAAACAGGGTTATTTTTAGCAAGCAAATTACCGCAGCAAATAGGCAAACTTCCCCTACCGAATCCACTTCCCGCCACCGAGGCCCCTGCCCATGAACACCCGCTCCCTGTCCCTCGCCACCCAAGCCATCCACTCCGGCTACCGCCCGATGAGCCACCAGGGTGCGCTCAATCCGCCGATCTACTGGTCCTCCACCTATGCGTTCGAGAGCGCGGCCCAGGGGGCGGCCCGCTTCGCGGGAGAAGAACCGGGGATGGTCTATTCGCGCATCACCAACCCCACCGTCCAGATGCTGGAAGAGCGCCTGGCCGCCCTGGAGGGGGGCGAGGCGGCGCTGGCCTTCGGCTCGGGCATGGGGGCCATCTGCACGCTGATCTGGACCCTGCTGCGGCCCGGCGACGAGCTGCTGGTCGACCTCACGCTCTACGGCTGCACGCATGCGCTGGTGAGCCACCTGCTGCCGGAGTTCGGCATCGTGACGCGCTCGCTGGATTTCACGCGGCCCGAGGAATTGCGCCAGCACCTGAATGCACGGACCAGGCTCGTGCTGTTCGAGACGCCCGCCAACCCGAACATGCGCCTGGTGGACATTGCGGCCGTGAGCGCCCTGGTGCACGCCCACAGCCCGGCGCTGGTCGCGGTGGACAGCACCTACTGCACGCCCTGCCTGCAGCGCCCGCTGGAGCTGGGCGCCGACGTGGTCGTGCACTCGCTCACCAAGTACCTGAACGGGCATGGCGATGTGATCGCCGGGGCGCTGATCGGCCGCAGCGAGTTGATGGCGCAGATGCGGCTCGTGGGCCTCAAGGAGTTGACCGGCGCCTGCATGTCGCCGATGGACGCCTTTCTCGTGCTGCGCGGGCTCAAGACCTTGCCCGTGCGCATGGAGCGCCATTGCCGCACGGCGCAGGCCATCGCCGAGTTCCTGCAGGCATCGCCGCAGGTGGCGGCCGTCCACTACCCGGGCCTGCCGTCCCACCCCCAGTACGAGCTGGCCCGGCGCCAGATGGCGGCCCCGGGCGGCATGATCGCGTTCGACCTGCACGGGGGCGTGGAGGCCGGGCGCCGCTTCATCGACGCGCTGCAGCTCGTGACCCGCGCCGTGAGCCTGGGCGACGCGGAGAGCCTCGCCCAGCACCCCGCCAGCATGACCCACTCACCCTATTCGCCAGAGGAGCGCCAGCGCCACCTGATCGGCGACGGACTGGTGCGCCTGTCCGTGGGCCTGGAAGACGAAGCAGACCTGGTGGCCGACCTGCGCCAGGCCTTGGAAGCGGTAGCCCTCTGAAGCACGGGAGACCGACTCCTGATTTCTTACAGCGCATCCAGGTCGATGGCATCCGCCATGGCGCGGTAGCCCGCATCGCCCGGGTGCAGGTGGTCCCCGGAATCCATGGCCGCGCGCAGGTGCGAGGGGCGGGCCGGGTCGCGCAGCAGCGCATCGAAGTCCACCACCGCATCGAAGGCCCCGGCCTCGCGGATCCAGCGGTTCACGGCCTGGCGCACGGCGTCCTTCTCGGGCGAGTAGTGGCCCGCCAGCGGCGTGCCGGCCAGCGCGTCGCCAAACGGCGGAATGGTGCCGCCTACGATGCGCACATTGTGGGCACGGGCCATGGCGATGAGCTGGCGGTAGCCCTGCACCAGTTCCTCGGCGCGCAGCGCGGGCTCGCCGGGCGCGAACGGGCCGCCGGGCCAGCCGATGTCGTTGGTGCCCAGCAGCACGACCAGGCTGCGCACGCCGGGCTGTGCGAACACGTCCTGCGCAGCCCGCGTGAGCCCCGCGCGGCCCATGCCGTCGCGCAGCAGCCGGCCACCGGAGATGCCGGCATTGAGCACGGCCACGCCGCGGCCCGCCAGGCGCTCGGCGAGCACGTCGGGCCAGCGCGCGTTCGCGCCGGGCGTGGCGCCGTTGCCATCGGTGATGGAGTCGCCCAGTGTGACCACGGCTGCGGCAGGCTGCGGGGTCTGCACCATCAGCGCGGCCACATAGACGCGGGTGCTCCACGCGGTGGCGGACGCCGGCAGCTGCAGGGCGGCCGTGTGCTCGCCCGCGGCCACATAGGCGGTCTGGCGCGCATCGAAGTGAAAGCCCGCGGGCGCGCTGGGCCGGGGCAGGTACAGCGACACGGCAACCTCGGCCAGCGCGGGCAGGGGCAGGTCCACCGGGTCGCTGACCCAGCGCGCACCGGGCGGCACCACGGTGGCGGCCTGGCCGCCAAAAAGCAGCGGGCGGTCCGTGCCCGGCACGGTGGCAGAGCCCTGGGCATGCCGCGCCACGCGCGCCGCGCCGATGTGCAGCGGCACCGCACTGCCCTCGTTGCTGAGCACCACGCGCAGCTGCGTGCCGCCGATGCTCAGGCGCGCCACTTGGCGGAGGGTCTGCTGGTGGTACTGCAGCGGCAGGCCCAGCGGCAGCACGAAATCGCCGCCCCACAGCGGCTGAGGGGCGGCCATCCAGCTCGGGCTCCAGTGTTCGGCGGGTGCGGCCGGGGGTGCAGCGGTGGCGTGGCCTGCGGCAACGGTCAATGCCAGCAGGGCGTGGCGCAGGCGTGCGGTAAGGGTCGGGGTGGTGTGCATGGTGGCAAATCCTTGGAGGGGCTGAAAGAGACGCCACTGTCTTGCATTCCCGATTCCATGAACAGACGGCAAAATGGCATGCTCTTCATTCGATTTCGGAATATCCATGGACACCTTGCGCGCGCTTGCGGCCTTTGTTCACAGCGTGGAGCTGGGCAGCCTGTCGGGCGCCGCCCGCGCCATGGACACCACCCAGCCCACGGTCAGCAAGCTGGTGGCCGGCCTGGAGCAGTCGCTGGGCGTGCGCCTGCTGCGCCGCGCCCCGGCGGGGCTGAGCCTCACGGACGAGGGCCAGCGCTTTGTCGAACACGCGCGGCGCATGCTCGACGCCCACGACGAGGCCGTGGCCGACCTGCAGCAGCGCAGCACGCAGCCGCGCGGCCTGCTGCGCGTGAGCGCGCCGGTGGCGCTGGGCCAGTGCCGGCTCAACGCCATGGCCGGCGAGTTCCTCGCCACCTACCCCGACATCGCGCTGGAGCTGGTGCTGGACGACCGCTTCATCCACCCGCTGGAGGAGCGCATCGATGTCTCGCTGCGCCTGGGCGGCCCCCTGCCCCCGGACCTGGTCGCGCGCCACCTGGGCACCTGGCCGCGCGTGCTGGTGGCCTCGCCGGCCTACCTGGCCGCGCGCGGCCGACCGCGCCAGCCCGTGGACCTGCTGGCACACGACTACCTGCGCTATGCCGCCGGTGACGATGGCGTGCTGCTGCAGGGCCCCGATGGCCCCGTGAACGTGCCGGTGCACAGCCGCTACCGCGTGAACAACGCCGTGGCCATGCTGGACAGCGTGCTGGCCGGTGCCGGCATCTCGCTGCAGCCCACCTGGATGGTGGCCGGGCTGCTGGCCGAGGGCCGCCTGGCGCGCGTGCTGCCGCGCTACACCGGCCCGGCCCAAGAGGCGCATCTGCTGTATGCCGCGCGCCCCTACCTGCCTCAGCGCGTGCGCGTGCTGGTGGAGTTTCTGAGCGAGCGCGTAGCGCGCTTGCCAGGCAAGGCCAAGTCTGCGCCTTAGCGCAGGCCGAGCCGCGCGAGTTTCTTGATCAGGCCCACGCGCGAGATGCCCAGGCGCCGCGCGGCTTCGGACTGGTTGCCGCCCGCCGCCTGCAGGGCATCGCGCACCAGCCGGCGCTCCAGCTCGGCCAGCGCGGCATCGAGCGGCCCCAGCCCTTCCAAGGGGGCGGCAGGTTCGGCAGGCAGGTCCCCATCCGCCTCGCCCGCGGCCAGCCGCAGCAGCGGCGCATCGACCTCGGGCTGGTCCGGCAGCAAGAGCGCCCCGGCCGCCTCGACCAAGGCCTTGAGCTCGCGCACATTGCCCGGCCATTCGCGCGCCGCGAGCCAGGCCAGGGCATCGCCCGACAGGCCGGCGCGCGGTGCCACGCGGTGCAAAAAGCGCGTGGCCAGCAGCGGCACATCGGCCGGCCGCTCGCCCAGCGCCGGGGTGCGCAGCACCACGCCCTTGAGGCGGTAGTACAGGTCTTCGCGGAAGCTGCCGTCGCGCACCATGGCCTCCAGGTCGCGGTGCGTGGCGGCCACCACGCGCACCTCGGCCTTCTTGGCACTGCGCCCGCCCACGGGCACAAAGGTGCCCTCCTGCAGAAAGCGCAAGAGCTTGACCTGCATGGGCGGCGGCATTTCGCCCACCTCGTCGAGGAACAGGGTGCCGCCATGGGCCACCTCGACCAGGCCGGGCTGGTCGCGGTAGGCGCCGGTGAAGCTGCCCTTCAAGTGCCCGAAGAGTTCGCTCTCCAGCAGCTCGGCCGACAGCGCGCCGCAGTGGATGGCGACAAAGGCGTTCTCCGACTGCGGGCTGCTGGCATGCAGGGCACGCGCCACCAGCTCCTTGCCGCTGCCCGTGGGCCCCAGCACCAGCACGCTGACCCGCGTGGGCCCGACACGCCGCACCATGGCGCGCAGCTGCACCGTGGCCTGGGCCTGGCCGACCAGGCCCATGTCATCGCCGGCCTGCGCCGCGCGCAGGGCGCGCAGCTCGGCATCGAGTTTGGCCTTGCGCAGCGCGCGCGCTATGACAAAGCGCAGCATGTCCGGGTCGATGGGCTTGGTGAGGAAGTCCCAGGCACCGAGTTCGGCTGCGCGCAGGGCCAGCTCATGGTCGCCATGGCCGGACCAGACGATCACCGGCACCCGCGCAAAACGCGGCACCAGCTCCAGCCCGGCCTCGGGGTCCATGGTGGGCGGCATGGCCAGGTCCAGCAGCACCAGGTCGGGCGCCGGCAGGGTGGCGAAGGCGGCCAGGGCCTGCTCGGCATCGCCGGCCACAACCACCTCGTGGCCCAGCCCGCGCAAAAAGTCGGCGCCCAGGCGCTGGAAGGCCGGCTCGTCGTCGACCAGCAGGATACGGCCCGAATCAGGAGGGTTTTGCATCGTGGTGGAGGGGGAAAGTCAGGGTGAAGCAGGTGGTCCAGGGCGGCCGCTCGGTGAGCGCCACCGCGCCCCCATGGGCGGCCAGGGTGCGCGCCACGATGGCCAGGCCCAGGCCGGTGCCACCGGGGCTGCGCGAAGCAAAGGGCTCGAACAGCCGGTGGCGGATCTCCTCGGGCACGCCCTGGCCATCGTCGCAGACATGCAGCAGCACGGCGTCGGGGCGCTGCTCGGCGTCGATGTGCACATGGACCGGGGTACCCGCCCCAGCGGCCGCACGCGCGTTCTCCAGCAGGTTGGTCAGCGCCTGCTCCACGCGCCGCGCGTCGCCGTCGATCATGAGGGGGGCCTGCAGGGCCTCGCCCAGCGTGCAGTGCGGCAGCCGGGCGGCGGCGGCGCGCACCTGGGCCGCCAGGTCGTAGCGCTGGGGCACCAGCTTCCAGGGCTTGGCGTAGTCGAGCAGGTCGTTGCTCAGGTGCGCGATGCGCCCCACCTGGCTGGCCACCTCGCGGCGCACCTCGGGCGGGGCTGTGACCACGGCCATGGCGATGATGTTGAGCGGGTTGCGGATGTCGTGCGCCACGGTGGCGGCCAGCGAGCCCAGCTCGGCCAGCCGCGCCTGCAGCTGGCGCTCGCGCTCGCGCGCCGCGATCTGCTCGCCCTGGGCCACACGCTCGGCGGCATCGGCCACCACGGTGCCGAACAGCTCGGCCACGCGCCGCGGCCCGGGTGGGGCGGCCTCCCAGCCCTGCAGCGCAATGCTCCAGCCGGGGCCCGAGCGGGTGCCTATCAGGCAGGGCATATCACCGGGGGTTTGGGCAGCGCCGTCGCCCAGCAGCACCCGCACCTGGGTGCCCGTGCGCCGACTGAGCAAGGTGCTGGCCTCGTTCTCCAGCGCCGGCATGCTGTCGGCCGATTGCAGTGCCTGGCGCCAGGACTGCAGGTCGACTGCCGAGACCGCGCCGCCCGGGTAGACCAGGCGCTCGGCAAACTGGCGCACGGGGCCGTTGAGCGCGATGCAGCTGGCCGCCACCACCAGGCCACCGGCCCAGCGCGACTCGATGGGCAGCAGCGGGATCAGCGCCACCATGGCCGCGCCGGCCGCCAGCAGCAGGGCCCAGGCGAGCGCACGGCGCGCCCAGGCATTGGCGACGAAGACCCCGTAGCGCAGGATGCCGTAGACCAGGATCACCGGGTAGAACGGCAGCCCGAGCAGCGGGTAGGGGTAGACCGGCAGGTCCAGGATCACGATGCCGTAGCCGGCCAGGCACAACAGGCCCCACAGGCAGGACGCGGTCACCGCGGCGATCTGGTTGAAGGCCGGGCGCCGCGCGCGCGCCAGTGCCGTGAGCAGCACGGCGACCCCGCCGGTGCCCAGAAGGATCCAGGCCAGGCTGGCCGTCCAGCCCACGGTATTGGCAATGGCGATGTAGCCCACATGCGGCTTGTGGACCAGTTCGGCAGGCAGCAGCACCTGGGCCGCCAGCGTTGCCGAGCCGCCCATCAGGTAGGCCGCCACCACGCCCCAGCGCGGCAGCGGCACGCGGCAGAACACCACGCAGAAGTGGAAGAAGAAGGCCGAGGTGAGGGGCGCAAAGGCCAGCAGCGCGAAGGTCAGCGTCTGGTGCGCCGGCCCGATCCAGTTGGGCAGCTCGTTGCCCGTGATCCAGATGGCGATGCCGGTCAGGAAAGCCGCCAGCAGCCGGGCCCCGGCCACCCGGTCGGCCCACCACAGCAGCATGCCGGCCAGGGCCAGGGTTTCGACGATGGAGAAGCCAAGGACGGCGCGGATGAGCATGGGCAGGGAGGGATGCCGAGGGGGGTGGACCTGTTGCCAGCGTTGACAACCGGGCCTGCGCGTACTGTAAACGAAGTATGCAGGTCGCCGGTGAAAAGCCAAATGAATCAACGACTTGCGGATGCGCAAGGGGCTGGCCTGGTTTTCGCAGAAGAGGGTGCAAGCAGCCCACAGGAAAACCGCCATGACCTCCACCTCCCTGACCCCCCTCGCCCCTGCAGCCCACGCCGTGCGCCACCTCGACCTGGCCGACTGCGTGGGCGCCGCGGGCTGGGCCCGTTTGCCGGCCGCCGTGCGGCGGCGCTTCGGCGCCGGCCACCCCGACGTGGACTACACCGGCCGCATGGAGCTGCACTGTTCGGCCATCGGCCGGGTGTATGCCGGCCTGTCGCGCGCCTTCGGCAGCCCGCTCACCGGCCTGCAGGCCCATGGCCTCGCGGCCACCGTGCGGGTGCGCAGCAATGGCCAGGGCGGCGTGGTGTGGGAGAGGGTGTTCGGCGATGACGCCACGGCCGGTGCAGCCACCGTGCGCTCGACCAAGGAACCTGGCGCGGGCGCGCAGTTGACCGAGCGCACCGACGGCGGCCTGGCCATGGCGCTCGATGTGTTCGAGGAAGACGGCAGCCTGGTCTTCCAGAGCCGCCGCTTCTTCCTGGCACTGGGCCGGCTGCGCATCCCGGTGCCGCAATGGCTGTCGCCCGGGCAATGCCGCGTGACCCATACCGACCTGGGCGGCGGCGACTTCCGTTTCACCCTGTCCATGCAGCACCTGCTGTGGGGCGAGACCTTTTACCAATCGGGCGTCTTCACCGACCCCCTGCATGTCGAATGAATGAGGAGTCCACCATGCATGCCGTTTTTCTTCTGTTGTCCTTCCAGTCCGTGCTCGGCGCCTTCGACAACCTCTGGCACCACGAGTGGGAGGCGCGCCTGCCGCAGCGGCTGTCGGCGCTCCGCGAACTGGCGCTGCATGCGGCGCGCGAGGCGCTGTACGGCCTGGTCTTTCTGGGCCTGGCCTGGTTCGAATGGCGCGGCGCGATGGCCGGTGTGCTGGCGCTGGTCCTGGCGGCCGAGGTGCTGATCACCCTGGCCGACTTTCTGGAGGAAGACCGCACGCGCCGCCTGCCGCCCTTCGAGCGCCTGCTGCACACCGTGCTCACCATCAGCTATGGCGGCTTCGTGGCGCTGATGGTGCCGGTGCTGCTGGCCTGGGCGCGCCTGGACACGGCCCTGCACTTCACGCCGCACGGCTGGGTGTCGTGGCTGTTCACGGCCTATGGCGTGGGCGTGCTGGCCTGGAGCGTGCGCAACCTGCGTGCGGTGCTGCGGCTGCGGCAGCAGGCCGCGGCGCCGGCCGCCCCTGCGCGCCCGGCCAGCGAGCGCAGCGGCCCGGCGGTGCTGGTCGCAGGAGGCACGGGCTTCCTCGGCGAGGTGCTGGTGCGCCAGTTGCTGGCCGAAGGCCGGCGTGTCATCGTGCTGTCGCGCGACGGGCGGCAGGCCCAGGGCATGTTCGGCCCGGGCGCCTGGGTGGTGGAGCGGCTGGACCAGATCCCCAGCGAGACCCGCCTCGGCGCCGTCGTGCACGTCGCAGGGGCCCGGGTCCTTGGCCGGCCGTGGACAACCGCTCGCCGGCGCGCGCTGGTCGAAAGCCGCACGCAGGTGGCCATGGGCCTGGTGCAGCTGATGCGGCGGCTGCACCAGGTGCCCGAGGTGCTGGTCAGCGCGTCGGCCGTGGGCTACTACGGCGCGGCCAACAACCTCGCCGGTGCGGCCCTGGCCGAAGACGCCCCGCCCCGGCCGGGCGAGTTCCAGTCGGACCTGTGCGTGGCCATCGAGCACGAGGCCCGGCGCGCCGAGGCCCTGGGCGTGCGCGTGGTGCGGATGCGCCTGGGCGTGGTGCTGGGCCGGGGCGATGGCGCCTACCCCCTGCTGGCCCTGAGCGCGCGCTTCGGGCTGGGTGCCGTGCTGGGCTCCGGCCGGCAGCCCGCGCCCTGGATCCACAGCGCCGACGCCGTGGGCCTGCTGCGCCATGCGATGGAGCACCGCAGCCTGGACGGTGCCGTCAATGCCGTGGCGCCCGAGACCCCATCGCAGCAGGGCTTCAGCCGCGCGCTGGCGCAGTCCTTCGGCCGCAGGGTCTGGCTGCGCATGCCGGGGGCGCCGCTGCGCGCGCTGCTGGGCGAAATGTCCACCCTGCTGCTCGACGGGCAGAACGTGGAGCCCCGGGCTGCACTGCAGGCCGGGTACCGCTTCCAGTACCCCCGCCTGGCCGAGGCGCTGCGCGAGCTGGCCAGATGAGGAAGAAATCAGGCCCGGGCTGCGCGGGCGCGGCCGCGCTGGTTCGAGACCACCACGTTGTCCTTGGCCAGGGCCTGGCCATCACGCACCGCGGCCAGCCAGCCCTCGGTGCTGGCCACTGCGGCAAAGTTGCTCTGGAAGACCACGCTGAACACGCGGTGGATTTCCGCGGCGCTGGCATACCCTGCCGCGTTTTCGTACGGCAGCGCGCCCGTGGCATCGGCGAGGAACTCCACCGCCAGCCCGCGGTGCATGGCCTCGAAGACGGTGGAGGCATCGCAGTTGTGCGTCATGTAGCCGATGACGCTCAGCGTGTCGATGCCGTTGTCGGCGATCCACTGCGCCAGGTCGGTGCCCGTGAAGGCGCTGGGCGTGGCCTTGGTGATCAGGTGGTCGCGGTGGCGGCGCGCCACCTCGGGGTGCAGCTGGCCGTTGTGGGCATCGGCCTGGAACACCGGCGCGCCCTTGGGCGCATGGTGCTGCACCACCACCACCTTCACGCCGGCGGCGTGTGCGCCATCCATGGCCTGCAGGATGCGTGGCAGGCTCTGCGCCACGGGCGGGTATTCGATGGGCAGCAGGCCGCCGTCGAAGTACTCGTTCTGGACATCGATGACGATCAGGGCGCGGCGGGGAGAAGTCGACATGGCAAGGCTCCGTTGGGGTGGTTGATGGGGGTGATCTTAGGCAGCGGAGCGGCCTTTCGATAGCGGCCCGAATGCCAATCATCGATAGAATCGGGCCATGTTGATGCGCCCCCCTCCCACACCATCGTCCCGCCCCGAGACCGTTGCTGTCGTCGCCTTCGACGGCATCAGCCCCTTCCACCTGTCGGTGCCCTGCCTGGTCTTCGGCGAGGACCGCGACGAGGACCGCAGCCACCGCTTCGCGCTCTCGGTGTGCGCTGCGGCACCCGGCGCGCTGCGCACCAATGCGGGCTTTGCGATCCAGGTCACGCATGGCCTGGACATCCTGCGCCGGGCCCAGATCATCGTCGTGCCCTCGTGGTTCGACGACACGCGTGCCGCGCCACCGGAGCTGCTGGAGGCGCTGCGCCGCGCCCACCGCCGCGGCGCCACCATCGTGGGCCTGTGCCTGGGCGCCTTCGTGCTGGCCGAGGCGGGTCTGCTGGACGGCCGCACGGCCACCACCCACTGGCACCTGGCCGAGCGCTTTTCCGCGCGCTACCCCCAGGTGCTGCTGCAGCCCGAGGTGCTGTACGTGGACCACGGCGACGTGCTCACCTCCGCCGGTACCGCGGCCGGCATCGACTGCTGCCTGCACCTGCTGCGCGTGCGCCACGGCGCCGAGGTGGCCAACCGCGCGGCGCGCCGCATGGTGGTGGCGCCGCACCGCCAGGGCGGGCAGGCGCAGTACATCGAGACGCCCGTGCGCGCCGCGCCCGAGCGCGACCGGCTCACGCCCGTGGTCGACTGGATGCGCGAGAACCTGCAGCAGCCGCACGACCTCAATGCCCTGGCCGGCAAGGCGCTGATGAGCCGCAGGAGTTTCACGCGCAACTTCCGCGAGGCCATGGGCACCACCGTGGGCCAGTGGCTGCTGCACCAGCGCCTGGCCCTGGCCCAGCGCCTGCTGGAGACCACCGAAGAGTCCATCGACGCCGTGGCCGACCAGGCGGGCTTCGGCACGCCGGCCTCGCTGCGCCAGCACTTCGCGGCGAACCTGCAGGTCTCGCCGCTGGCCTACCGCAAGCAGTTCCGCACCGCCTGAGTCCAAGGTCTCATTCGACGCGGATGCGCGCCTGCTCCCGCGATGCATCGAACACCAGGGTCGAGGGCCAGTTCGGCCAGGGCACGCCCACACCGCCCTGGGGGTTGCCCGTGGCCGCGAAGGCCCCGAGCGTGCCCATCATGGCCTCCGACAAGGCCTCGCGGCCGGGCCGGTTGGCCGCGCTGAAGCCAAACGAGAACACGCTGGGCCCGAAGTTGCCAAAGAAGAACGGCAGGTCCATGGCGTGCCCGGCGCCGTACACGGTGTTGAACGGCACAGGCTGCTGCGCCCAGTCGAAGCGGTAACCCCAGATCTGCCCCGGCTGCTGGGTGGCCAGGGTGCCCAGCGACAGCGCGTTCTGCGAACTCAGGGCCAGGGTCAGCACCGAGGCGGCGGCGTTCCAGCCGAGCACGGGCTTGTCCACCGGCAGGTACAGGGGGTTGAGCAGGTCCGACTCGGCCAGGGTGGGCGGTGCGTCGGGGTCGAACTGGAATTGCAGGCCGAAGCGCTCGTACTCATCGGGCTTGAAGGCACCGATGGCACCGCCGAAGAGCTTGCCCTCCTCGCGCGTGTTGCCGGCCAGCATGGGCACGCGGTGGTAGCGCCCGGCGAGGATGGCGACATGCGGCTCCATCGGCAGCACATGGCCGTCGACGAACACCGGCGGTGCCGTGCCCTGCCCTGCCGCGGCCTCGGCGCGCAGCAGCGCGCCGCTGGTCTGGCCGCGCAGGTAGGCCGCGACCTGGGCCTTGCTCTGCGTGAGCAGGTAGAGATCGGCCGTCCAGGCGTTGCTGGCCTTGCCGTCGGCGATGAGCAGGGCCTGCAGCAGCGAGCGCGCATAGGCCCGGGCCGGCAGGCCGGGCGCGGTGAGGATGCCACCGCTCATGGCCACGGCCCGGTGGAACAGCCCGCCGGCCGCGGGCGCGGTGAGCAGTGCCCAGGTGTTGACGGCGCCCGCCGATTCACCCGCCAGCGTGACCTTGCCGGGGTTGCCGCCGAAGGCCGCGATGTTGGCCTTCACGTACTTCAGCGCCTGGATCTGGTCCAGGGTGCCGAAGTTGCCCGAGTCGGCCACGGGCTCGCCGGTCTTGAGCTGGGCCATGTCCAGCCAGCCGAACAGGCCCAGCCGGTAGTTGATGGTGACGACGACGGCCCGGGCCTTGGCCGCCAAGGCCGCGCCGTCGTAGATCGGGTCGGCGGCGTAGCCCGAGATGTTGCTGCCGCCGTGCACGAAGACGATCACCGGCAGGTCGGCGTCGGGTGTGGCCGGGCGCCAGATGTTGAGGGTCAGGCAGTCTTCGGCGCCCACCGGCTTGCCGAAGCCCTCGCGCACGGCCAGGCCGTACGGGGCACCGCCGGGGGCGGGGCTGAAGGTGCGCCCCATCTGCGCACACGAGGCGCCGTAGCGGTCGGCGGCGCGCGCCTGGGTCCAGGGCTCGGGGTCCACCGGCGGCATCCAGCGCAGGGGGCCGACGGGCGGCTTGGCATAGGGCAGGCCCAGCCAGGCATAGGTCTGCGTGGCGGCGTCCTCGCGCCCGGTGACGGGCCCCTGTGCGGTCTGGCGCAGCGTGGCCGCGGGCGGCAGTTGCAGCGCAGACTGCTTGCCGAATGCGCCGCTGCCGGCGTCCTGCTCAGACGAACCGCCGCCGCAACCGGCGAGGACGGCCGCCAGCGCGAGCGCGGCCAGGGTGAAACGGGTGTGTCCCATGGTGCGTGTCTCCTGATCTTTCTTGTCAGTGAAGGGGTGGCTTGTGCAACGCCCACGGCCCGCCCTTGCAGGCCAGGCCCGGCAATGCCAAGTCCCCAGGGAGAATGCAGAGAGAAAGGCGCCCCCGCGAGTGCGGGGGGCCAGAGGGTTCGGCCGGCTTACTTCACCGTGTCGAACAGCGCGCGCGCCTGCGCAAAGCAGAACGGCGGCGCATAGCTGCCGTGGTAGCCGCCGTAGTACTTGGCAAAGGCCGGGTTGGCCGGGTCGGTGGGCGCCGCGCCGTTGGTGCCAAAGGCCGCCTGCACCTGGGCGTCCACATCCACCGCCGTCACGTGGCTGGCGCCGCGTGCGTCGAGCAGGGCCTTGAAGGCCTTCTGGTTCAGCGCGTAGGGAATGGTCGGGTCGGCCGAGCCCTGGCACAGCAGCGTGCGGGCGCGCGGCGTCCAGTCCACCAGGTCGTTGCGCTTGGCCGCCAGGTACACCGGGTTCTGGTTGTTCCCCACATAGTCGGCCAGAAAGGCCGGCTGCAGGATGGCGGCGCGCGCCTGCTCGGGCGATTCGCCGTTGGCCCCGGGCAGCGCGCCGCTGGTGACCATGGTGGTGAAGTTCAGCGTGCGCGAGGGGATCAGGTTCTCGATGGTGTCGGCATAGGGCTTGCGGAACACCGTGTTCACATCGCTGTAGATGTTGCCGTAGGTCTTTTGCCAGGCCGTGATGGCCAGGGGCACGAAGACCTGCACCCCGGCGATGGGCTGGCGGGCCGAGTCCGACACGTTGAACGGTGCGCCCATGAGGGCGGCGCCGACGATGTTGAGCTCGGCCGCGTTGTCGCGCTCGCCGTTGCGCTGCGCGGCCGATGCCGCATGCCCGCCCTGCGAGTAGCCGGCCAGCATGACCTTGCCCGAGAGGTTGGCACCCACCCCCGCCGCCGCGTTGCGCGCCGCGCGGATGGAGTCGATCACCGAGGCGGCCTCCGAATCGGCATGCAGGTAAGGGTGGTAGGGGAAGGTCGATTTGGCGTAGCCCAGGTAGTCCGTGAGCACCACGGCATAGCCCTGCGCGGCGAGAAAGCCCATGGCCATGCCGGTCTCGGCATCGGTGGCGCTGGCCATGGTGCGCCCCTGGGCCACGTCGGTGCCGCGCGCATAGGCCACCAGCGGCGCGGGCCCGCTGCAGGCGGCCCCGGTGGGTACCAGCATGGCGCCCGAGACATTGGCCTCGGCGTTCTTCGGGTCCACCGTGCGGTAGTTGAGCGCGACGATCTTCACGTCGCAGCGGGCCTTGCCGGTCAGCGCCTGCAGGCCGCTGGCGGCCATGGCGGCATCGATCTGTGCGGCCGAGAGCGTGGCCACGCTGGCCGGCGCCTCCAGCAGCGCGCCGCGTTGCGGCCCGCCATCGCCACCGCCACCACAGGCCGTCAGCATCCCCACCCATGCGGCAGCACCGCACCACAGCAAATTGCGCTTCATCTGAATGTCTCCGTTGTTGTTTCTGGGCACATCCCAGTATCCAGCGGAGCCCCGCCACGGGGAATGACGCCTCCGGCCAAGGGGTGTCCGCAGCGGACACCCCACGCGGGACAGGTCAGCCCTGCAGGAAACCCGCCGCGCGGCGGTACTCGCTCGGGGACTTGCCGGTCCAGCGCTTGAACGCGTGGCGAAAGCTCACCGCGTCGCTGAAGCCGATGGCCGCGGCGATGTCGTCGGCCCCCATGCGCGTGCTGCTCAGGTAGTCAATGGCCAGGGCCTTGCGCACGCTGGACAGCAGGTCGGTGAACGAGGTGCCCTCGGCTTCCAGCTTGCGCCGCAGGGTGCGCGAGGTCATGCACAGCGCTTCGGCAACGACCTCGATGTCCGGGAACTGGCCGGGCGTGCGCGTGAGCTCCTGGTACACGCGCCGCGTGATGCCGGCGTGCCACTTGAACTCGTCGAGCAGGCGCATGCACTGGCTGGAGACATGGGCCGCCGTGATGGGGTTGGCCAGTTGGGGCGCGCGCTCCAGCCAGGCGGCCGGGTAGCTCAGCGTGTTCTGCGGCTGGCCGAAGGCCAGCGGGCACTCCAGCAACTGCGCCAGCAGCGCGGCGTGGGGCGGCTCGGGGCAGGTGAAGCAGGCCTGCTGCGGCACGCACCAGGGGCCCATGATGTCCTTGAACAGGGTGACATGCACGGCGAACTGCAGATCGATGAGCAGGCGGTAGAGCGCCGCGTCCACGTCGCGCACCAGCAGGGTGTCGTGCGAGGGCAGCAGCCAGGTGGCCAGGCCCTGCTGCTCGACCCACTTGATCTGCAGCATGCCATTGGCCAGCTGGTGGAACTTCACGCCGGTGTCGAACATCTGGCGCATGGATTCGGAGCACAGCAGCGCATAGCCGTACATGCCGTAGCACGAGGCATGCAGGCGCGCACCCACGCGCACGCCGGCCTCACAGCCCCGGGGCAGGTGCACGATGTTGCGCACGGCCTGCAGAAACTGCGAGGGCGAGGTGAGCGTGAAGGGGTCCTGCACCGCCGCCCGGTCCAGCCCCGTGCCGGCCAGCACGGCCTCCACGGGCCAGCCCAGCTCCTGCGCCACCTCGACCAGCACCGAGAGCTTGGAGGGCGCGAAACGCTTCTCGCCCGCCGCAGCCGTGGAGGCCTGGCTCCAGGGGCGTTGGACCGCCGCCATGGCCGCCCGGGCCGGGTCCGCGCGCTGCGCCGCGCCCTGTGCAAGGTGGGAGTACATGCCGCGATGGTGCCGCGGGGCCCCGCTCCCGGCTACCCGGAAAGTCCCTTAGGACGGAGCCGCGGCCTACTCGGGCTGCAGGTCGATCGACTGGCCCACCCGCTGGTAGCGCGTGATTTCCGAGGCGTAGAAGGCCGCCGCCTTGGGCAGGGCCATGGGCTCGGCGGGAATCACGCCCGTGGCCTCCAGGCTCTTGCGGAACTGCGGCTGGCGCAGCGCCGTGTTCACGGCAGCATGCACCTTGGCCACCACGGCCTCGGGCAGGTTGCGGTTTGCCACCACGGCGCCCCAGAGGTCGAAGTTGAAATCCTTGACCAGCTTGCTCTCGTTCAAGGTCGCCACGTTCGGGAAGGCCGGGTGGCGCGTCGTGCCGGTGTAGCCGATGGCCTTGAACTTGCCCGACTGCAGCAGCCCGGGCACCGGTCCGCCCATCGCGAGGAAACCCATGTCGATCTGCCCGCCCGCGAGGTCGGTGATCATCTGCTGCGCGCCCCGGTAGGGCACATGCACCATCTTCACGCCCGTGTCCTGGGCAAAGCGCTCGGCCACCAGGTGGTAGGCCGAGCCGCGGCCCACGCTGCCGTAGTTGAGCCCGGCCGCGCCGCTGCGCGAGCGGGCCAGCGCCACGAACTCGGCCACGCTGTTCACCGGCAGCTCGGAGCGCACCACCATCATCAGGTAGGTGGACACCACGGGCGCCACCATGCGAAAGGCGTCGGGCTGGTACTTGGCGCCGGCCACGGCCATGGGCGTCTGGATCAGCTCGATGGGCGTGCCGAACATCAGCGTGTAGCCATCGGCCGGCAGGTTGAGCACGCGCTGCGCGCCCAGCGCGCCGCCGACGCCCGCCGTGTTCTCCACGATGACCGGCTGGCCCAGCTCCTTTTGCAGCGCCGGTGCCGTCGCGCGTGCCAGCGCATCGGCCTGCCCGCCGGCCGGAAACGGCACCAGCAGGGTGATGGGGCGCGTGGGGTAGGTCTGCTGTGCCTGCGCAGTGCTGCACAGGGCGGTGGAGACCAGCAGGAGCAAGGGAAGCCAGTTTCTGAAAGGGCGCACGGTCGGTTCTCGCAGGGATGGTGGATGGGGGCCGCCACTATCGCCCGCATGCCCTGCCGTGAGAATGATCGCTCTGGCCAGTTTCGGGCCCGAATCGGACAAGCCAGCAGACCAGCACGCCCGCCCGGCCGTCAGCGGACGGCACGCCTGGAGGGCTCGGGAGTGGGAGCGGGAGCCGGCAGTCGCAGGCTGAGCAGCACCGACACCAGGATGATGGCGCCCACGATCGCCAGCGACCAGTGCGTGGGCAGATGGAACCAGGGCGTGGCCAGCATCTTGCTGCCGATGCAGACCAGCACCAGGGCCAGGCCGTACTTGAGCAGGCGAAAGCGCTCGGCCATGTCGGCCAGCAGAAAGTACAGGGAGCGCAGGCCCATCACGGCAAAGATGTTGGAGGTGAACACGATGAAGGGGTCGGTGGTCACGGCAAAGATGGCCGGGATGCTGTCCACCGCGAACACCAGGTCACTGGCCTCGATCATCACGAGCACCAGCAGCATGGGCGTTGCATGGCGCACGCCGCCGATGCGCACGAAGAAGGCCTGGCCATGGAAGCCCGGCGTGATGCGCAGGTGGCCGCGCAGCCAGCGCAGCAGGGGGTTGCTGTCCAGGTCGGGCTGGTGCTCGGCCAGCACCAGCATCTTGATGCCGGTGACCACGAGGAACAGGCCGAAGACGTAGAGCACCCAGGCAAACTGCGACACCAGCCAGACGCCGCCCAGCACCATGGCCGCGCGCATCACGATCGCGCCCAGCACGCCATACAGCAGCACGCGGCGCTGCAGCTCGGGCGGCACGGCGAAGTAGCCGAAGACCATCACGAACACGAACATGTTGTCCACCGACAGGGCCTGCTCGATCAGGTAGCCGGTGAAGAACTCCAGCGCCTTGCGGTTGGCCACCTCGCGCCCGGCTACGCCATCCAGGTACCACCACAGCAGCGCGCCAAAGCCGCAGGCCAGCGCCACCCAGGCCGCCGCCCAGCCCGCGGCCTCGCGCGGCGCCACCCGGTGGGCCTTGTTGCCGCCCAGCACGAACAGGTCCAGCGCCAGCATGGCCAGCACGAAGGCGATGAAACCGGCCCACATCGGGCCGGTGGCCAGGGTGTCGATGCTGCCGGTCATGGGCAGGCCCCCGCGCTGCGCCGCCTCAGTTGGCGGCCATCCACAGCACGAGCAGGCCCGCGCCCAGCCCCGCGGGAATGCCAAAGCGCTCCAGCTTGGAGGCGGGCTCGCCGGCGATCACCTCCACGGGCACGCTGGTGCGCTCGATCACCTGGTTGGTGATCGAATTCTCGACCATGCGCACCAGCGAGCTCTTGCGCCCCGTGCTCATGACGATGCAGTCGCAGCCGAGCCGGCGCGCGGTCTCCACGATGCAGTCGGCCTTGTCGCCGACCTCCATGTGCACGGTGTAGGGCACTCCGGCATCGTCCAGCGCCTGGCGCACCGGGGCCAGCGCCTGCGCGGACTGCTCCCGGTGCAGGTCCATGCGGTCGCTCTTGCTGCTGAAATCGCAGACATGCTGCGAGAACGGCGGCTGCACGTTGAGCACATGGATTTCAAGATCCCGGTTCTTGCTGAACTCGCCGATGGCATGGCGCAGGCCATGCGCCGCGTTGGCGGAACCATCCGATGGCACAAGGACTCTCAACATGGCTTCCTCCTTCCGGTGGACCGGAGTGGTGGCCCCCTGCCATGGCCTGGAGCCAGCCTCCACGATACTGGCGCGGCAGCTTTGTCAAAGCAGATAATTGGGAAGCAACAGTTCTGAAAAACCGGACAGTGCATGGGCCCCGACTTCAGCTACCGGCACCTCTACTACTTCTGGGTCGTCGCCAAGGAAGGGGGCGTGGCGCGCGCCGCGGAACGCCTGGGCATGGCCGTGCAAACCGTGAGCACCCAGGTGCGCGAGCTCGAGCGCGCCCTCGGCTACGCCCTGCTCAAGCCCGCGGGGCGCGGGGTGGCCCTCACCGAAGCGGGGCTGGCCGCGCTGCGCCAGGCCGAGCAGATCTTCCAGCTGGGCGAGCAGTTGCCGGCCGCCGTGCGCGATGCCGCGGGCGCGCCCACGGTGCGCCTGGTGGTGGGCATCTCCGACCAGTTGCCCAAGCTGGCCGTGCGCAGCCTGATGCAGCCGGTGATGCAGGCGCCGCACCTCAAGCTGCTGTGCCTGGTGGACGAGTTCGAAGACCTGCTGGGCGACCTGGCGCTGCACCGGCTCGACGTGGTGCTGGCCGACCGCGCCGCACCGCCCAACCCCAGCCTCAAGGTCTACAGCCACCCGCTCACCTCCTCGGCCCTGGCCTGGTACGCGCCGCCCGCGCTGTATGCGGCCGCGCGGCGCGGCTTTCCACAGTCGCTGGCGCAGGTGCCCGTGCTGCTGCCCACCACCCATGCCGCCGTGCGCGCCCGGCTCGACCAGTGGTTCGAACGCCAGGCCATCCGCCCGAATGTGGCCGGGGAGTTCGAGGACAGCGCCCTGCTCAAGACCTTTGGCGCCGCGGGCATGGGCGTGTTTCCGATGGCGGGCCTGGTGCACGAGGACCTGAGGGCCCACTATGGCGTCAAGCGCGTGGGCGCCTGCACAGGCGTGGAGGAGCACTTCTTTGCCATCGCCGCGCACAAGAAGGTGCTGCACCCGCTGGTGGAGCGGCTGCTGCCGACCGGCCGCTAAAGGGACGTCCCCAGCACCCCTCGGTGCGGGACATCCCCCTATTCGCGCGGCAGCTTGCGGACCGCGGCCGGCACCCGCTCGCGCAGGGCCGCGGGCACCTCCTCGATGGCGCGGGCGCTGTGGCGCACCGCGTAGGCGCAGACGGTGAGCGTGCGCAGGGCCTCGGGCACCGCGCCCAGGTTCCACCCCGCGTTGCGCACATGCGCGATACAGGCCGCCTCGCTGAGCATGCTGGCAGGGATCTGCCCGAACTGCTTGAATTGGCGCTCCAGCGCAATGGCATAGCGCTCGGGCGTCATGAGGCGGCGCGGCACAAAGCGCACGGTGCGTTCATCGTCCTGCAGCGCGGCATCCACCATGGCGTGGGTGATGCGCTCGCGCGGGATGTCGCCCAGCAGGTCGGGCTGCGCGCGCAGCCGCTCCACCAGCGCCGCATCGTCAACCGCCAGCGCCCGGGCGGTGTGCTCCCGGGCCAGGGCCTGGAGCCAGCGCGTGTCTTCGGCGCGGTTCCACATGGCGACGTAGGGCGACTCGCGGGCGAGCACGTTCGCAGCCTCGCGCGCGGCCTCTTCGGGGCGGCCCAGCGCGCGCCAGGCGCTGGCCATCACGTAGTGCATGTCGGCCGCCCTGCCCTGCTTGCGCTGCGCGTCGGCCATGGCGCCCGGCCAGTCGCCGGCCCAGAGGCGGGCCCATGCGCGGTAGGCGTGCCACTCGCTGCTTTCCTCCGGCGCGCCGGCTTGCTTCTTCTTGCGCTTGCTCTTCGCCAGCTCCGCGTCGATGAGCTGGGTGGTCACCTCCACCCGCAGGGCTTGGGGCACTTCCATGAACTGGTTCCAGGATTCCTGGAGCGCTGCGACGCAGACGTCCACGCTGCGCAGGGCCTCGGGAATCAGGGCCAGCGACTGGCCGTTGTTGCGCACCGCCAGCAGGCACAGCTGGGGGGTCAGCAGGTGGGCCGGGATGGCGTCGATCCGGTCGCCGCGGTAGCGCACGGCGGCTTCGGCCAGCGCCGGCGTGACCTTGGCGGGGTCGAGGTCGCGGATGTTGTCCAGGCTGGTGCTGAGGGCGGCCTCTTCCACCGCATCGGTGCGCAGCCAGTGCGCCACGGTGCGCAGGGGCGCATGCGCGCGCACGGCCGCAAGCGCCATCGCTGGCGTGAGCAGTCCGGCCCACACGCCGTGCAGGCTGTTGTGGTTCCACTGCCGGGGCACGCGGCTGTGCTCCTGGTCGCGCCAGTCCCAGTCGGGCTGGCCCGCGTACAGCGCGCGCGCCAGGGCCAAGGCTTCGGCCGTCATGCAGCGGGGCGGGATCTGCGTGGCCTTGTCGACCCCCTGGCGCACCAGGGCGGCCAGGCGCTCGGGCGTCTGCCAGCGCGCGGGCACATCTTCCAGCGCCGCGGTCCAGTCGGCCACCGCCGCATCCACCATGGCATCGTCCAGCCACTGTGCCGGCACCCGGCCGATGGAGCGGCCGCTGCGGGCCACGGTCTGCAGCCATTCCTCGCGCGTCTGCGGTTCGCGGGGCGCCTCGGGCGGGCCGTCAGCGCGAGGCCTGTCCCCCTCGCCCTCCCCGGCCGGCAGGGCCTGCTGGCGTGCGCGCAGCGCGGTCTGCAGCGCGTCCACGCTCGGCGCCGCCATCAGCCGCAGCTCCCACCAGGCATCGCCGTCGCCCGTGCCATCCACCTGGTACAGCGACAGCCACTGCTCGCGCGACTCGCGCAGCACGCCGCTGTCCCCCGGCAGGGCGCGGTCCATCGGCACGGCCCAGGCCGGCGGCAGCTGGCCGGCGGGGAACCACCAAGGGACCTTGTGCTCGGGGTCGCGCAAGGGCGGGCCGTAATGCCCGGCCAGGGCCTGCAGCACCGCCGTATGGGCCTGCTCCACGGCACCGGCCCGCAGCGGGCCCAGGAACTCGTAGTGTCCGCTGTGTTCTTCGCCCAGGTCGGTGCGCGCCAGCCGCCGCGTGCGCACCGCATGGCGCACCGGGGCGGCGTCCTCGTCCGCTTCTTCCTCCTCGTCATAGGCGGGCCCGCCCTCCAGCGCTTCGCCCGCCGCCAGCCCGTGCAGGGCGGCCTCGGCATCGGCCAGCAGGTCGCGGGCCAGGGCCACCGCATCCTGGTGCGCGGTGGGCTGGGGGTGGAAGAACGGCTGCACCGGCCCGACAGCCCCCTCCTGCACCGCGCTGCGCCACAGCGGGCGGCCATCGGCGGCCTGCAGCACCACCTGCGCGCCGTCGGCCACGGCACGCCAGACCACGGTACCGGCCCGGTCGATCCAGGCCACCTGGCCATCGCGCGTGAGAAACGGCACCAGCGGCGTGCCGCGCTCTTCGGCGGGTATCCAGCCCTCGGCGTCGGTCAGCGGCTCCAGCAGCGGCGCAGCATCCACTGGCAGCACGCTGCCATCGGTGTGCAACAGGCCCCAGGCCGCGGGGACAGCCCCGTCGCCATCGCCGCTGCTGCGGGTGCGCACCACGGCAAAGCCGCAGGCGGGGCGGAAGTGGGTGCCCCAGGCCAGGGCCGGGGTGGCCAGCGGCGTGCCGTCGGCGCACAGAAAGCGGCTGCCCTCGGCGTTGCTGGCCACCCGGCCGCAGGCCATGTACCGGGCCAGTTGGGCGTCGCCCTGCACGACGACCCGGCCCTGGGCATCGAGGTAGGCGCAATCGTCCTCGTCCCCATCGTCGGGCCCTTCGCAGTACGCCAGGCCGTCGCCGTTGAAAGCATCGATCAGCGCATAGCCGGGGGTGAGCACCCACTCCCCACGTGCATCGATCAGGCCCCAACGGTCGCCGTCGAGCGTGGCGGGGGTGGTGTCCAGCTCGTCAAAGGGCTCGGCCGCCTGGAAACGCGGCGCGATGGCCCAGCGCCCCTCCCGGTCCACAAAGCCGTGCAGGCGCTCGTCGCCTTGCGGATCCCACGGGACCGCGCGGGCCAGGCCGCAGGCGCCGAACTCGCTGAGGTCGTGAAAGCGCGCCTCCGAGGTGAAGCGCCCCTCGCGGTCGAGGATGCGCCATTCGTCCTCGCCCACCCGCGCCGCCGACAGGCCGTGCCGGAATGGCCGCACATCCAGGAAGCGCGGCGCCACCGCCACCGCCCCTGCAAGGTCCACAAAGCCCCACAGCCCGCCCTGCTGGAAGCGCGCCAGGCCGTCGACGGAATAGCCGCGCGCATTCTCCAGCGTGGGCGGCACCCGCCAGCGGCCCCCGGCATCGATGAAGCCCCAGCGCCCATCCTCCGCCTGGGCGGCGGAGATCCAGCCCCCTTGCCCATCGGCATGGAAGCCCAGCAGCGCCTGCAGCCCCTCGGCCGGGCGCGTGGCCTTGCCGGCATGCACGATGACCAGGGCCTGGCGGCTGCGCTCGGGCGACAGGGGGATGCGGGCGATCCAGGGAGCGGGGGCGGGAGGGGTGGCGGTGGCGGGCTGGGGGTGCATGGACGTAAACAGGTGCTGTGGCCGCCGATGGTAGCGATGCGCGCCCCCACCCCCTGCTCCCGCATCCGTCGCCAATCACCACACAGAACTGGGCCGGGCTCCTACAGGCGGGCCCAGGCACGCTCCCTAGACTGGGGACCAGCGATTTTCGGCCGGCTTTGCAGGGCAAAGCACCGTGGAAGGAACCTTGGGGATGCATGCCAGTCCATGGTCCATCGTGGCCCGGACACCCCGGCAATCACCCCACCGCAGCAGGGGAACTTTGGCTTTAGCACTCATTCAAAGAGAGTGCTAATATCACGGCTTAGAGGAAAGGATTCCCGGAATGAACATTCAGTCTGGAACCGTTACGACGACTTTGGCGCCCGCCAACCCATGGGCGCTGGTGCCCCCGCTGGGCAATCTGGACGCCTATATTTCGGCCGTCAACCGCCTGCCCCTGCTCACCCACGAGGAAGAGCAGACCTACGCACGCGCTCTCAAGGACAACAACGACCTGGACGCCGCCGGCCGGCTGGTGATGTCGCACCTGCGCCTGGTCGTCTCCATCTCGCGCCAGTACCTGGGCTATGGCCTGCCGCACGGCGACCTGATCCAGGAAGGCAACGTGGGCCTGATGAAGGCCGTCAAGCGCTTCGACCCCGACCAGGGCGTGCGCTTGGTGAGCTACGCCATGCACTGGATCAAGGCCGAGATCCACGAATACATCCTCAAGAACTGGCGCATGGTCAAGGTGGCGACCACCAAGGCCCAGCGCAAGCTGTTCTTCAATCTGCGGTCCATGAAGCAAGGTTTCAAGGCCGATGCGGCCGCCGCCGATGCCGCCACGCACCGCGACACCCTGTCGGACCGCGAGATCGACGCTGTGGCCGAGCAGCTCAACGTCAAGCGCGAAGAAGTCATCGAGATGGAAACCCGCCTGTCGGGCGGCGATGTGCTGCTCGACCCGGCCCCCTCGGACGATGGCGAGCAGGCCTTCGGCCCCATCGCCTACCTGGCCGATGCCGCCCATGAGCCCACGGCCATGATCGAATCGCGCCAGCGCGACTACCTGGCCACCGACGGCATTGCCGACGCCCTGGCCAGCCTGGACGAGCGCAGCCGCCGCATCGTGGAAGAGCGCTGGCTCAAGGTGAACGACGACGGCACGGGCGGCATGACGCTGCACGAGCTGGCCGCCGTCTATGGCGTGAGCGCCGAGCGCATTCGCCAGATCGAAGTAGCCGCCATGAAGAAGATGAAAAAGGCGCTGGCGGAGTACGCATAAAGGCATAAGCATCGATCCGCTTCGCTGCAAAGGGCGCGTTACCATCGCTGCTTCGCGGCAAAAGCGCCTTGAGCACAAGGGCCCCGTCGGGGCCCTTTTTCTTTGGCGCGGCAGCCGCTGCAGATCACTTTCAAGGAGATGCTCTTGTCACGCCCTGTTGTTGTTCCTGTTCCCCGCCGCGCGGCCCTGGCCCTGGCGATCGCTGCCCTGACGTCGTCGCCCTGGGCCCTGGCCCAGCAAGCCCAGCAGTCGTCCGCGCAAAAGCCCGCTGCCAAACCCGCAGCACCTGCGGCGGCGGCAGCCCCCGTGGCCTGGCCTACCAAGCCTGTGCGCATCATCGTGGGCTTTCCGGCCGGCTCCTCGCCCGACCTCACGGCCCGCACCATTGCCGAGCCCCTGTCCAAGGCGCTGGGCCAGCCGGTCATCGTGGAGAACAAGGTGGGCGCGGGCGGCAACATCGGTGCCGACGCCGTCGCCAAGGCGCGTGACGACCACACCATCGGCCTGATGATCAACGGCAACATGACCATCGCCAAGATGCTCAACCCCGCCGTGCCCTACGACCCCATCAAGGACCTGGCCCCGCTGAGCCTGATCGGCACCTCGCCCCTGGTGCTGACGGCCCCCGTGAGCCAGCCCGGCGTGCCCGCCACGGCCGACGCGCGCGAATTCTTCGTGGCCGCCCGCAACGGCGGCGACAAGTGGAGCTACGGCACCCCCGGAGTGGGCACCGTGGGCCACATCGGCACCGAGCTGCTCAAGTCGCGCAGCAACATCAACCCCGTGCACGTGCCCTACCCCGGCTACCCCCAGGTGGCCACCGCCATGCTCGGCGGCCAGCTGCAAATGGCCCTGCTGCCCCCCGCCCTGGCCCAGGCCCAGGTCAAGGCCGGCAAGCTGCGCGCCATCGGCGTCACCTCGTCGGGCCGCAGCCCGCTGGTGCCCGACGTGCCCAGCCTGGCCGAAGCCGGCATCACCAACTACAACCTGGAGATCTGGAACGCCTTTGCCGCCCCGGCCACCATGCCCAAGCCCATCCAGGCCAAGGTCGCCGCCCTCATCAGCGAGATCGCCCGCAGCCCCGACGTGCGCAGCAAGCTGTTCCAGCAAGGCTGGCAGGTGGTGGGCACCTCGCCCGAAGGCCTGGCCAACCGCATCAAGGCCGACACCAACCTGCTGGGCGGCGTGATCGCCATGCGCGGCATCAAGGCCGAGTAAACCGCCCTGTTCCGTCTATCGCCCTCCTCCGCCATGGCGGGGGAGGGCTTTTTTATGGCAGCGCTCAGGCGGCCGTGTTCAGCAGCGCCCGCACATCCTCGGTGAGCGCCTGCGCACCGCTGCCATAGCGGTTGTAGATGCGCAGCCGCCCGGCCGTGTCATAGACATAGCTGCCGGCGGAATGGTCCATGCTGTAGCTGGTGGGGGTCTTGCCTTCGACCTTCTTGTAGTAGATCTTGAAGTCCTTGGCCACGGCGGCGAGTTGCTCGGGGGTGCCGCGCAGGGCGAGGAAGCTGGGGTCGAAGTTGGCCATGTAGGCCTTGAGCACCTCGGGGGTGTCGCGCTCGGGGTCGACGGTGACGAACAGGCCCTGCAGCTTGTCACCGTCCTGGCCCAGGGCCTTTTTCACCTCGGCCAGTTCGGCCATGGCGGTGGGGCAGACATCGGGGCATTGGGTGAAGCCGAAGAACACCACGACCACCTTGCCGGCAAAGTCCTTGATGCTGCGCGCCTGGCCGTTGTGGTCGGTCAACGGCAGGTCCCGTGCATAGTCGGCACCGGTGACATCGACCCCGCGGAACTGCAGCGTCTGCTCCTTCTTGTCGAAGCAGGCGGTGAGCAGCGTGCTGCCAGCGAACGCGGCGGTCCCCAGGGCGATGGCTTTCAAAGCATGTCGTTTCTGCATGGTGGGAAAAGGCCCGTTCAGAGCACGTAATGGTCCACCAGCAGGGCGGCGAACAGCACGCTCAGGTGGACGAGGGAAAAGCGGAAGGTCTTGCGCGCCAGCTCGTCGGAGTACTTGCGCCACAGCGCAAAGCCGTAGCCGCAAAAGCCGATGCTGAGCAGCACGGCGGCGGTCAGGTAGATCCACGAGCTCATGCCGTAGACAAACGGCATGAGGCAACCGGCGAACAGGATGAGGGTGTAGAGGAACACCTGCAGGCGCGTGAACTCGTTGCCATGCGTCACGGGCAGCATGGGCAGGCCGGACTTGCGGTAGTCCTCCACGCGGTACAGGGCCAGGGCCCAGAAGTGCGGCGGCGTCCACAGGAAGATGATGAGGAACAGGATCAGCGCCTCGGGGCCCACGTCGCCCGTCATGGACGACCAGCCCAGCACCGGCGGCATGGCGCCCGAGGCGCCGCCGATGACGATGTTCTGCGGCGTGAGCGGCTTCAGGATCACGGTGTAGATGACCGCGTAGCCGACAAAGGTGGCAAAGGTGAGCCACATGGTCAGCGGGTTCACGGCAAAGTACAGCAGGGCCGAGCCGGCGCCGCACAGGATGGCCGAGAACAGCAGGGTCTGCGAATTGGACAGCTCGCCCTTGGCCGTGGGGCGCCAGGCGGTGCGCTTCATCTTGGCGTCGATGCCCTGCTCCACGATGCAGTTGAAGGCGGCGGCAGCGCCGGCCACCAGCCACACGCCCAGGCAGGCAATGGCCATGCGGCCGAACTGCGCGCCACTGGGCATGCCGGGCACGGCCAGCACCATGCCGATGAGCGCGCAGAACACGATGAGCTGCACCACGCGCGGCTTGGTCAGGGCATAGAACTGCGCCGCACGCGAGGGCAGCGACGACGGTAGGGCGGGGGCGACACTCATGCGGACACTCTTCTCGATGCGCCCTGCGGCGCCTGGGATTCTTCGGGGGCTGCAGTGGCAGTGGCAGCGGCGGCTGTAGACCGGCTGGACGCCAGGGCCCAGGTCAGTACCACCACCAGGGCGGCGGCGCCGCCGGTGTGCAGCACGGCTGCGAGCAGGGGCCAGTCCAGCACGACGTTGGACAGGCCCGTTGCCAGCTGGGCCAGCGACAGCGCCAGCAGCCAGCGTGCCTGCACCGGCAGCACGGCGGCCTTGTAGAGGCGCCAGACAAGCGCCAGCAGCGCGGCCAGCACCACATAGGCCATGAGCCGGTGCACGTAGTGGATGGCCGTGAGGCCGGCAAAGCTGATGTGGCTGCCGTCCTGCAGCATGCCCAGCTGGCGCCAGACCTGGAAGCCCTGGGCAAAGTCCATGGCCGGCCACCAACTGCCCTGGCAGGTGGGGAAGCTGGTGCAGGCCAGCACCGCGTAGTTGGTGCTGACCCAGCCGCCCAGCACGATCTGCACGGACACGAGCACGGCGGTCCACAGCAGGCCCTGGCGCAGCGCGGGGGCAATGCGCTCAGCCACCCGGCCCTGGGCCCAGTGTGCATGGCGCACGGCCTGCACGCACAGCAGGGCCAGCAGCACCAGGCCGCCGATGAGGTGCAGCGTGACGATGGCGGGGAACAGCTTCATGGTGACCGTGAGCGCGCCGAACGCGCCCTGCAGGCACACCCAGAACAGCGTGAAGGTGGGCCACCAGGGGCTGATGGGCGGCTCGGCGATGCCCTGCTGCCGGGCCTGGCGGCGCTGCACCCAGGACGAGACGGTGATCACGATGATGAGCACGCCCACGCCCGTGGCCAGGTAGCGGTGCACCATCTCGACCCAGGCCTTGCCGTGGGTGACGGGGCCGGTGGGCATGGCCTCTTGCGCCGCGGCGATCTCGGCGCGTGCGCCCACGGGGCTGGCATTGCCGTAGCAGCCGGGCCAGTCGGGGCAGCCCAGGCCCGAATCGGTGAGCCGCGTAAAGGCGCCGAACAGCACCAGGTCGAAGGTGAGGAACAGCGTGAGCACAGTGAGCGCCTGCAGGCGCTTGAGCGGCGTGCTCTTGCGGTTGCGCAGCCACACCCAGACCAGCGGGCCCAGGGCGATGAGCACGCCCAGCAGCATGAGCCGGGCCAGCGGTGCCAGGTCGTACAGGGGTTGGGCGTCGCTCATGGCTTGGCGGGCCGGCCGGCCTCGTCCCACGAGGAGGAGGCGCGCAGCAGGCGGTCGAGGTCGCGCTTGGCCTTGGCCGCGCCGCTGCGGTCCATGGCGGCGGGAAAGCGCATCATGAAGTTGCCCATGGGGTCCACCACGTAGAGGTGGTCCTGCAGGGCATGGCCCTCAGCCGGCGCCAGCCAGGCCGCCAGGGCCTCGGGCGCCAGGCGCAGCACGGTGGCCTGCTGCAGGGCCGGCGCCAGCAGCGGCGGCGGCGGCGCGCTGTCGTTGACGAGCCAGACCCAGTCCACACGGTCCTTCTCGCGGCCCAGGGTTTCGCGCAGTTGGCGCTGCAGGTACAGGTGCTTCTGGCAGGTGTCGTTGCAATCGCCGCCGGCCACGCTCACCAGCAGCCACTGGCCTTTGAGCGAGGCCAGGGCCTGGGGCGTGCCGTCGAGCGCCGTGCCCACCAGCGCGGGCATGCTGCGCTGGGGGTTGATGAGTTCGCCGTAGACGCGGCGACCCTCTGGCCGGATCACGTAGTAGGTGAAGTACGAGGCGATGACCGGGGCGGCACAGATCAGCAGCACACCGAACATCTTCAGGCGGCCATGGCGCGTGCGCTGGCTGCTGGCAACGGCCTCGCCTGCCTCGGGCAGGCTGTGCACCGTGAGGCCCAGCGGGTGGGCGACGCCGCTGCTGTGGGGCTCAGGCACCTGGCTGGCGGCGTGGGCGAACGAAGCGTCGGACGATTTGGAACCAGACATAAAGAAGTGCAATCAGGCCGCAGAGCCCGAACCATTGAAATGCGTAACCGTAGTGTTTGTCGACGCCCGCGCCGATCACCGGCCAGTCGCGCAGCAGCCCCTCGCCGGCCGCCCCGGTCTGCAAGACCGTGAGGGGCGCCAGCGCCAGGCCGGTCTCTGCCCCGAAGGCAGCCAGGTCGAGATTTTGCCGGATGCGGGAAGACCCCTTGGCGCTGTCGCCGCCCTCGAACTCGTACAGGCGCGATGGGGGCGCTGCCACACGGCCCGTGACCTGCACCGGGCCGGCGGGCGTCTGCACGGGCGGCAACTGCATGCGGTCCTGAAAATTGCGCGGCGCCCAACCGCGCTGCACCAACACCACGGCGCCGGGCTCGCCCGCCAGCTGCAGTGGCGTGAGCACAAAGAAGCCGGGCCGGCCCTGCATCTGGCGGTTGTCCAGGTACACGGTGTGCTCGGGCAGCCAGCGGCCCTGCAGCTGCACGGTGCGGTGCACCAGGGCCTGCTGCGGCGCGTCGGTGGAGGCGGGTGTGGATGCTGTCGCGGCCAGCAGCGTGCGGCCATCGATGGCCGGCTCGCGCATGCGCTCGTCGATGCGGGCCTGCAGCGCCTCTTTCTCTGCCGCGCGCGAGAGCTGCCAGCGCCCCAGCGAGGCGGTGGCCGCCATGCCGGCCAGGGCGGCCAGCAGCACCAGCCAGAACAGCGGGCCCAGGGCGCGTCGCGTGTCGGTCACGGGATAATGTGCTCCATGAAATACCTCGTTGTGCTGGCCTTCATCGCCATCCTCGCCAGCCTGGCCTCGGCCCTGTTCTTCATGATGCGTGGCGGCAAGGATGCCAGCGACGATAAGGCCAAGGGCCGCCGCATGGCGCGCGCGCTGGCGCTGCGGGTGGGGCTGTCCATCGTACTGTTCCTGTGCATTCTGGTGGCTTGGCAGCTCGGTTACATCCAGCCCACGGGGCTGCCCGCCTCGCGCTGAGCCAGCGCACCCGGCCGGAACAAAAAAAGCGCCTCACGGCGCTTTTTTTGCGGAAGGCCGTGCCGGATTACATCCAGTAGACCAGCACGTACAGGCCGAGCCAGACCACGTCCACAAAGTGCCAGTACCAGGCAGCGCCCTCGAAGCCGAAGTGCTTGTCGGCCGTGAAGTGGCCCTTTTGCAGGCGCAGGGTGATGAACAGCAGCATCAGCATGCCCAGGAACACGTGGAAGCCGTGGAAGCCCGTGAGCATGAAGAAGGTGGAGCCGAACACGCCCGAGTTGAGCTTCAAGTTCAGGTCGGTGTACAGGTGGTAGTACTCGTAGCCCTGCACGCACAGGAAGGTGAAGCCCAGCACCACGGTAGCCCACATGTAGGCAATGGTCTTGCCGCGGTGGTTTTCGCGCAGCGCATGGTGGGCGATGGTCAGCGTGACGCCCGAGGTCAGCAGCAGGGCCGTGTTGATGGTGGGCAGCCATTGGGGACCCACGGTCTGGAAGGGCTCGACGATGCCGGCAGGCGATGCGGTGACGCCCGCGGCCACGCTGGGCCACACGGCCTTGAAGTCGGGCCAGAGCAGCGCGTTGTCGAGGCTGCCGAGGGCCGGCACCGAGTGCGCGCGCGCCCACCACAGGGCCGAGAAGAAGGCGCCGAAGAACATCACCTCCGAGAAGATGAACCAGCTCATGCTCCAGCGGTACGAGAGGTCGATCTTGTGGCCGTACAGGCCGCCTTCGCTTTCGCGCACGGCGTCACCGAACCACTGGTAGAGCACGAACAGCCACCAGACCAGGCCCAGCAGCAGGGAGTACTTGCCCCAATCGTGGCCGTTGATCCACTGGCCCGCGCCCAGGATCACGAAGAACAGGCCGGCAGCCGCCATCGCCGGGTGGCGCGATTCGGCGGGCACGTAGTAGTACGGTGTGGTTCCGTGGCTTGATGCACTCATTTCTTCAGCTCCTGAATCTCTTTGAATCTTTTGTTATCTATCTATCGTACTCGTGGGGACGCTGGCCATGCCGCCGTCACACAATGAAGTTCACCAGGGCGATCAGCCCGATCACCAGCAGGAACACCGCGACCAGCCCGACCACGATGATGTGCACCGGGTTGAGCTTCTCGACGTCCTGCGCGTATTCACTGCCCTTGCGCAGGCCGATGAAGGACCAGGCCACGGCGCGGATGGTGCGCAGCAGCGAGCCCTTGCGCTGGTGTGCCGGCGCGGGGGCGTTCATGATCCGGCTCCTTCGGTAGCGGCATGCTGCAGCACCGGTGCCGCAGCCGTGGACTCGGGCGCCGCGGGCGTCTTGCCGCCCACTTCGAAGAAGGTATAGGACAGGGTGATCGTCGTGACGTCCTTGGACAGGCGCGGGTCGATCACGAAGGCCACGGGCCATTGCTTCTTTTCACCGGGCTCCAGCGTGTACTGGTTGAAGCAGAAGCACTCCAGCTTGTTGAAGTGCGCTGCCGCCTGGCGCGGTGCGTAGCTGGGGATGGCCTGGGCGGCCATGCGGCGGTTCTGCACGTTCTGGAACTCGTACATCACCGTGGTCAGCTCGCCGGGGTGCACCTGCACCGAGCGCTGGGCGGGCTTGAAGTCCCAGGGGCCGCGCGCATTGGCGTCGAACTCGACGGTGATGGTGCGGCTCTTGTCCACCTGCGTGTTGGCGGGCACCTTGACGTCCTTGCCGGCCACGCCGTTGCCGGGCACCTGGCGCTCGGACAGCGACAGGATGTTGATGCCCGTCATCTCGCAGATGTGCTTGTAGATGGGGATCAGCACGTAGCCGAAGGCGAACATGCCGGCCGCGATCACGACCAGCTTGCCCACCATCTTGGCGTTTTCGCGGCGCAGGTTCATGGTGACGGGTCCGGTGCCTCGTGGTGGTGCTTCAGCGCGAGGACAAGAGGACCATCTTGACCATGAACCCGATGAAGAAGGCCGCAGCGATGGACGCCAGGATCAAACCCAGGCGCAGGTTGCTCTTCTTCTGTTCGGGGGTCATGGGCATGGTGCTCAGCCGATCACGCGGGTTGCCGTGGCGTCCAGCTTGGGCGGGGTTTCAAAGGTGTGGAACGGTGCGGGCGATGGCACTTCCCATTCCAGTCCTTCGGCGCCGTCCCAGGGCTTGGCGGGGGCCGCAGCGCCCTTGCCCATCATGGCAGGCAGCACGATGGCCAGGAAGAAGTACACCTGCATCAGGCCGAAACCGAAGGCGCCCACCGAGGCGATGGCGTTGAAGTCGGCGAACTGCATGGGGTAGTCGGCGTAGCGGCGGGGCATGCCGGCCAGACCCAGGAAGTGCATCGGGAAGAAGGTGATGTTGAAGGTGATCAGCGAGCCCCAGAAGTGGATCTGGCCGCGCGTCTCGGAGTACATGTGGCCCGTCCACTTGGGCAGCCAGTAGTACACGCCCGCGAACATCGAGAACAGCGAGCCGGCCACCAGCACGTAGTGGAAGTGGGCCACCACGTAGTAGGTGTCCTGCAGCTGGATGTCGATGGGCGCCATGGCCAGGATCAGGCCGGTGAAGCCACCCATGGTGAACACGAAGATGAAGCCCACGGCGAACAGCATGGGGGTCTCGAAGGTCATGGAGCCGCGCCACATGGTGGCGATCCAGTTGAAGATCTTCACGGCCGTGGGCACGGAGATCAGCATGGTGGCGTACATGAAGAACAGCTGGCCGGTCACGGGCATGCCGGTGGTGAACATGTGGTGCGCCCACACGATGAACGACAGGATGGCGATGGACGAGGTGGCATACACCATGGAGGCGTAGCCGAACAGCTTCTTGCGCGCGAAGGCGGGCACGATCTGGCTCACGATGCCGAAGGCCGGCAAGATCATGATGTACACCTCGGGGTGGCCGAAGAACCAGAAGATGTGCTGGTACATCACCGGGTCACCGCCGCCGGCGGGGTTGAAGAAGCTGGTGCCGAAGTGGCGGTCCGTCAGCGTCATGGTGATGGCGCCGGCCAGCACGGGCATCACGGCGATCAGCAGGTAGGCGGTGATGAGCCAGGTCCAGGCGAACATGGGCATCTTCATCAGCGTCATGCCGGGGGCGCGCATGTTCAGGATGGTCACGATGATGTTGATCGAGCCCATGATGGACGAGGCACCCAGGATGTGCATGGCGAAGATGCCGGCGTCCATCGAGGGGCCCATCTGCAGCGTCAGCGGTGCGTACAGCGTCCAGCCGGCGGCGGGTGCGCCACCGGGCATGAAGAAGGAGCTGACCAGCATGGCAGCGGCAGGAATCATCAGCCAGAAGCTGAAGTTGTTCATGCGCGCGAAGGCCATGTCGGAGGCGCCGATCTGCAGCGGGATCATCCAGTTCGCAAAGCCCACGAAGGCCGGCATGATGGCGCCGAACACCATGATCAGGCCGTGCATGGTGGTGAGCTGGTTGAACAGCTCGGGGTTCACCAGCTGCAGGCCGGGCTGGAACAGCTCGGCGCGGATCAGGAGGGCCAGCACACCGCCCACCATGAGCATGGCGAAGGCGAACAGCAGGTACAGGGTACCGATGTCCTTGTGGTTGGTGGCGAATACCCAGCGGCGCCAGCCGGTGGGGCCATGGTGGCCGTGGTCGTCGTGTGCGTGGTCGCCAGCGTGCCCGTGGTTGTCGAGAACTGCGCTCATTGTGGATTCCTCAATCAATCAGTACGTTGGGCGTCGATCACTTGCCGCGCTGGGCAACGACTTCCGAAGGCTGCACCAGTTGGCCGGTCTTGTTGGACCAGTTGTTCTTGGTGTAGCTGACCACGGCCGCGATGTCCGTGTCGCTCAGCTGGCCCCATGCGGGCATGGCGCCATTGGCCGCGCCCTTGAGCACGATCTGGATCTGCTTGGCGTGGTCGGCATCGAGCACCACGGCCGCGCCGTCGAGCGGCTTGATCGGGCCGGCGCCCTTGCCGTTGGCCTGGTGGCAGGCAGCGCAGTTGGCGGCGTAGACCTTCTCGCCACGCTTGACGATGTCTTCCAGCGTCCAGACCTTGGTCGGGTCGTCGAGCTTGGCGGCGGCTTTCTTCTTCTGGTCGGCCACCCAGGCGGTGTAGTCCTCGGCGGACACCACCTTCACGTGGATGGGCATGTAGGCGTGTTCCTTGCCGCACAGCTCGGCGCACTGGCCGTAGTAATCGCCGATCTTCTCGGCACGGAACCAGGTGTCGCGCACGAAGCCGGGGATCGCGTCCTGCTTGATGCCGAAGGCCGGCACCATGAAGGCGTGGATCACGTCGTTGGCGGTGGTGATGATGCGGATCTTCTTGTTGACCGGCACCACCATGGGGTTGTCCACCTTGAGCAGGTAGTTGGCGGGCGCTTCCTTGACGTTGCCGCTGTCGGACATCACGCGGTGGCTGCTGTCCAGCGTGGAGATGAAGGCCAGGCCCTCGCCTTCGCCGGTGATGTAGTCGTAGCCCCACTTCCACTGGTAGCCCGTGGTCTTGATGGTGAGGTCGGCGTTGGTCGTGTCCTTCTGCGCCACCAGCACCTTGGTGGCGGGCAGGGCCATGAGGATCACGATGATGAAGGGAATGATGGTCCAGACGACTTCGACGGTGACGGACTCATGGAAGTTGGCGGCCTTGGCGCCTTTGGACTGGCGATGCTTCCAGATGGAATAGAACATCACGGAGAACACGGCCACGAAGATCACCGTGCAGATGATGAGCATCATCCAATGCAGGAAATGCTGCTCCTCGGCGATCTTGGTGACCGGAGGATGCAGATTGAGCTGGTTGACTGCAGGACCGCCGGGCAGGTCTTGAACGGCATGGGCCACGCCACCTACCCATGTGCCTGCGATCAGCAGCAGAGAAGCCAGCTTATTGGAAATGCTCTTCATAGTTCTCACTTACTTCTAAGCCTCAAATTAACCAATCCCTGCTGGCGCGCCTGCGTGGGGTCAGGCTGCGCGCAAGGCCATGCGTATCTCCGATGCCAGGGCCGGTCGAAGCTCGGGGCGCACGTAGCGCCCCACCTCCACCGATCGGCCTTGGCCAGACAAGGTGATCAGCGACCGGTCGCCGGTCTTGGGTTCTACGCGAACCCAGCTCCGGTCGAATTCGGCACGCTGGAGCTTGCCTGCTGTCTCCAACTCCACCACCAGGCGCGAGCCCTGCAGTGAGATCCTCTCGCCATCGGCCGCATGACGTCCGTATGTGGCGAATGCCAAACCAACAACCACTATCTCCAGCCATGCGAAGGGCATGACCAACCGGGCTCCGAGCAGCCAGAAGAACGTCGCAATGCCCAGCGACACGGCACACAGCGACAGGTACATCCACCCCATCTGCGCCGGCGTGACCGAGCAGTTGCGGACCAGGCGCCAATCGATGCGCTGGCCCGAGACCGTGGCGAAGCGAAATACCAAGCCTGTCACCGGAGGTGCCCACAAGACTGCCGGCTGCAGGCCACACCAGGAAAGCCACTGGCGCGGCATGCGCAGCCCGCTACGTTGCGCGGGAAGATGCCCGAAATCCCAATAACCCTGAATTGTAGCGTGCCTTGTTCCATGTCATTGACAGGGAGCTACCCGGTACTTCTACCTGTTCCACTGGCCAGCATGGCCCGCATGTCCTGCAGCGAAACCGCGCTGCTGGCGCTCATTTTCAGGCGCGGCGCGGGCTTGAAGGCATGGCCGTAGATGATCTCGAAAGTCAGTGCCAACTGCCCTGGCTGGGCCGGGTCGGCCAGGTGCTCGGCCAGGGCCGCGTGCAGGCGTTCGCGCCAGCCGCGCCCGCGCAGCGCGCCAAAGCGCCCGGGGTGCAGGTTGCAGCCGAGCTCGCGCAGCTCCTGCAGCAGGCGCTCGGGCGTGGCGAAGGTGAGCGTGATGCGCTCCATGTCCATCACGGGCTCGGCAAAGCCGGCATGCACCAGCATGTCGCCCCAGTCGTGCATGTCGGTGAAGGCGTGGCCGGCCGGCGGCCAGCCCAGGGCGGCATACACGCCGCGCAGCTCGCGCGCGGTGTCGGGCCCCAGGCACGAGAACATGAGGTAGCCATCCGTCGCCAGCGCGCGGTGCCACTGGGCGATGAGGGCCTGCGGGTCGGCCGCCATGTGCAGCGCCATGTTGGCCCAGAGCATCTGCACGCTGGCATCGAGCGGCAGGCCGAACTGCGGGGCCGGCCCGGTCCAGCGTGCCGGGCTCCACCAGGGCCGGGCCAGGGCCTGCTCGGCCGCGGGCAGGCAGTGGGCAGCGGTTTCAGCCACCTGGCAAGCAGCCTTGGGATAGCGGGCACTCACCAGCGCATGGCCCTGCAGGCCGCCGCGCACGGGGTCCCAGTGGCACCAGGCGGTGGGGGCCTGGCGTATCCACTGCAGGCGGTCTTCCATGCGGCGGGCCACCTCTTCGTGGAGCCAGGGGGCGGCAGCGGGTGCGGCAGCATGCCAGCGGGCCGCGGCAACGGGATCGATCGTGGGGGGGCGCTCTGTGGGCATAGGGGAAGAACCGGGGGGCCGAACAAGTATATTGACTCATGCAGTTCAAGGCATTCACGGGGCTATCGGGGGTGGGCCGCAGGCTGCGCGCCCTGGCGGGCACCCTGCCCAGCCAGTGCGCCGTCTGCCATGCCTGGCCTTCCACGCGCGTCTGCCCGGCGTGCACGGCCCGCTTCGCCCAGCCGGTGCCGCGCTGCACCCGCTGCGCCCTGCGGGTGCCCGATGGCGTGGCGGTGTGCGGTGCCTGCCTCAAGGCACCGCCGCTGTTCGACCGCTGCCTGGCCGCCGTGGACTATGCCTACCCCTGGTCCGGCGTGCTGGCCGATTTCAAGTTCCGCGCCGATCCCGGCTGGGCGGCTGCGCTCACGGCACTGGTGCGCACAACCCCGGGCCTGGCGCCCGCGCTCGATGCGGCCGACCTGGTGTTGCCCATCCCCTTGTCGGCCGAGCGCCTGCGCGAGCGCGGCTTCAACCAGGCCTGGCTGCTGGCCCGGCAGTTGGCCCCCGCCAAGGCCCACCCCGCGCTGCTGCTGCGGCTGCACGCGGGGGACCTCCAGGCAAGCCAGGTGCACCAGGCGCAGTTGCCGCGTGCCGAGCGCCTGCGCCACCTGCGCGGCGCCTTTGCCGTGGAGCCCACGCAGGCGGCCGGACTGCGCGGCCGGCACGTCGTGCTCATCGACGACGTGATGACCACCGGCGCCACGCTGCATGCTGCCGCCATGGCGCTGCGCGAGGCGGGCGTGGCCTCGCTGTGCGCCGTGGTGTTTGCCCGCACCGAGCCGCAGCAGGGCAGCGCCGCAAGCCCCCCGTAATTTGTTACAACCCGCGGCCGCAAGCGGCCTGGTTCGCAGCAAAATACCAGCCATGTTCCATATCGTCCTCGTCGAGCCCGAGATTCCGCCCAACACCGGCAATGTGATCCGGCTGGCGGCCAACACCGGCTGCACGCTGCACCTGATCGAGCCGCTGGGCTTTTCCATGGAAGACCGGCTCATGCGCCGCGCCGGCCTGGATTACCACGAGTACACCGCGGTGCTGCGCCATGCGGGCTGGACGGCGTTCCTGCGCGATGCGCAGCCCGACCCGGCGCGCATGTTCGCCATGACCACGCATGGCTCGCAGGACCTGTTCGACAACTGCTTTCTGCCCGGCGACTGGCTGGTCTTCGGCGCCGAGACGCGCGGCCTGCCGCCCGAGCTGCGCGAGACCTTCCCCCCCGCGCAGCGCCTGCGCCTGCCGATGATCGAAGGCCAGCGCAGCCTGAACCTGTCGAACGCGGTCGCGGTGTCGGTGTTCGAGGCCTGGCGCCAGAACAGCTTTGGCGCCGCGAACGCCGCCGCGGCAAGCGCTCCCGCCCCCCTGGCGGCGAATCCTACGGATTTGCATTCGATCGTGTAACCAACGACTTTAGGCGGTTGACGGCAAATCCGTATCCGTTGTTCATTGCGCTGCGCGTCACCCGCGATGCATGCAACTGGCGCGGCCTAAGCAAGTGCCCCCGCGCAAGGGCCGCCCCGCCGCGAAGGCGGCATATCCAGCGCATGCGCTGGGGGCGTCCCCCTCCCAGATTGCGAAGCAATTTGAGAGAGGGGTGAAGGCGCGAAGCGACTCAGGGGGTGTTCATCCAGCCGGATGGCGCAGGTCTTCTGCGGCCTGGGGCGCCTGCTCCGACAGGAAGTCGAGGAACACCTTGGTGCGCGCGGGCAGCATGCGGCCCGAGGGCAGCGCCGCGTACACGGTGTAGCGCGAGACGATCCAGTCGGGCAGCACATGCACCAGCTCGCCGTGGACCAGGTGCTCCTGCACCAGCAGGCGCGAGGTCACGGCCAGGCCCGCACCGTCCAGCGCGGCGCGCAGCAGCACGCCGCTGCTGTCGGACTGCAGCACGGCCGGCGCATCCACCTCCTGCCAGTCGCCGTCGCCCACGGCCGGGTGCAGGCGCAGCTTGCGCCCGCCGCCCATCTCGGCGCGCGTGGGTGCGCCCGTGTCACGCAGGTACTCGTGCTGCAGCAGGTCGGCCGGATCCCGGGGCACGCCCTTGCGTGCCAGGTACTCGGGCGATGCCACCACGATGGCCTCGCCATGCAGCAACGCGCGCGCCACGATGTTGGCGTCGAAGTCCTCGCCGGCCACCATGAGGGCCACATCGAACTCGTCGATGCGGCGCAGGGCCAGCGCATCGACGCTGATGTCCAGCATCAGCCGGGGGTAGCGTGCATGCCACAGCGCCGCCAGCGGCGCGAGGAAATGGGTGGTGAGCACGGGCGGCGCCACGATGCGGATGGTGCCGCGCAGGTCGCGCGTGCTGGCCACGGCCTCGGCCTCGGCATCGTCGATCTCGCCCAGGATGCTGCGCACGCGCTGCAGGTAGACCTCGCCGGCATCGGTAAGCGCCACCTTGCGCGTGGTGCGCTGGAGCAAGCGCGTGCCCAGGTGCTGCTCGAGCTCGGCCACCATGCGGGTGACCACCGGGGGCGACATGTCGAGCGCGCGCGCGGCGGCGGCAAAGCCGCCCTCGTCGACCACGCGGTCGAAAACTTTCATGGCTTGCAGGCGGTCCATGGCTCAGGCCTCCTGCAAAAAGTGAAGAAAGGGCGCAGAGCGCCCTGCCCTCAGGGCTTCGCGCCGTAGTTGCGGGCGAGCGATTCGGCCACGCACACCGGCTTGTCGCTGCCCTCGCGCTCCACGGTCACCAGCCAGGTCATCTGCATGCCATCGGGTGCCAGCGGCTCGGCGGCCTGCAGCGTCAGGCGTGCGCGCACGCGGCTGCCCACCGGCACCGGCGAGGTGAAGCGCACCTTGTTCAGCCCGTAGTTCACGCCCATGCGCGCGCCCTCGATGGAGAGGCCCGACTCGAAGAAGCGCGGTATCAGCGACAGCGTGAGAAAACCATGCGCAATGGGCGCGCCGAAGGGCCCGGCCTTGGCGCGCTCGGGGTCCACATGGATCCACTGGTGGTCGCCCGTGGCCTGGGCGAACAGGTTGACCTGTTCCTGCGTGATGGTGATCCAGTCGGTGACTGCGACCTCCTGGCCCACGCAGGCGCTGACTTCGGAGTAGGAGCGGAAGATTTTCATGGCGCCAATGTAGCGCCGGGGCACGCCGTCCCATGTCGGCCGAGTGACAGGTACTAACCCTCATGCGTCCAGCCATTCGCAAATGCCCTGCCACTGCTCCAGGTCGCGTGCCACGCGGCCCGGGGCCACGTCGAACAGCGTGAGCCCGTGCGCCGCCAGGTGGATGTAGTTCTGTGTGTCGCGCAAATAGCCCAGCACCGGAAACCCGAGGTTGTCCACGAACTGGTGCAGTTGGTCGGCCGCACGCGTGCGCGCATCCACGCGCATGCCCACGATGCCCACCTGCACGCCCTCCGAGCGCTTGTGCTCGGTCAGCTGGTCCAGAAAGCCGCGCGTGGCGAAGATGTCGAACACGCTGGGCTGCAGCGGCACGATGATCTTGTCGGCCAGCTTGAGCACGTCGTTCAGGCGCCAGCCATGCAGGCCGGCGGGGGTGTCGAGCACCGCATGCGTCGTGCCCTTGGGGGGCTTGGCGATCACGTCGGCGCTGGCGTCCCACACGCCTATGGGCCGCGCGGCCGGCGGGCGCAGGCCCAGCCACAGGCGTGCGGATTGCTGGCGGTCGGTGTCGCCCAACAGCACGGGGTGGCCCTGGCGGGCGTAGTAGCCCGCCACATTGGTCGACAGCGTGGACTTGCCCACGCCCCCCTTCGGGTTGGCAACGACGATCACTGGCATCACGAACTCCTTGCGTTGGGTCTGTCAATGAAGAAATCAGCCGAGAAAGAGAAGGCGCTATCTACACCTCCTGCGGCAATGCTACCTAATTGATAGCATTGCGCAAGCCGGTCAAGCGTGTTGCCCACCGCGCTTGACGAAGAACAGGCCGGCGCCCACCGCCATGAGCAGGCCGCCAAACACCCGGTTCTGCGTGCGCACGGCGCGTGCGCTGCGCATCAGGCGGCGCATGGCGCTGGCACCGGCCGCGTAGCCGTGCATCACGGTCACGTCCACGGCCACCGTGGTGGCGGCCATCACCAGCAGTTGCGTCCACAGCGGGCGCGTGTCGGTCATGAACTGGGGCAGCACGGCCACCATGAAGATGATGCCCTTGGGGTTCGTGGCGTTGGTCAGAAAGCCCGTGAGGCAGCGCTTTTGCCAAGTGCCGGCAGGCTCCTGCTCGTCGCCCTGCAGCGGCGAGGCATCGCCCGCGCGCCACTGGCTGAAGCCCACGTAGATCAAATAGCAGGCACCCAGCACCTTGACCACGCTGAAGGCCAGCTCCGACGCCAGCAGCAGCGAGCCCACGCCCGCCCCTGCTATCAGCAAGATGAGCAAGAGCCCCAGCTGCAGACCGAGGATGGTGGCGCCCGTCTTGCGCACGCCGAACGACAGGCCGTGGCTCATGGACAGCACCGCGCCCGAGCCCGGGGACACCGCAATCAGGCACGAGGCCGCGAAAAAAGCCAACCAAGTCTGGAATTCCATGGAGCACGCACCACACAAAAAGCAAGGGCACGTATCTTATCAATGCGAGCACCCTCCATGGCTTGCGGGCCTATTGCGCTACCAAAAGCGGAGCAAGAACCTGTTTACGACCTCCCAGGGGTCGCGCAGCGGCCTTGGCGGGATGGGATGCTAGGCGCGGTGCGCAGTTGATAGCCCGACTATCAACAAGCGCCGCAACGCCGCAGACCGCCCGCCAAGGCCACTGCCCGAAGGGTTGGAGTGAAATCGGGCGATTGGACGCCTCGTCTGCTTGCATGGGCACGAGCCCATGCGGCGCACCCGAAGCATCCACTCATCCCGATTGCACTCCAACGCGATCCCCTGCGAGATCGTAAACAGGTTCTAGGATGCCAGAATGGGAAGGCCGGGATATCCCTCACACAACAAACCTCCCCGGCCCGACCTGCCCCATGGAACACGCACCCACCTGGCTCACCTACGGTTTTCTGTACCTCACGGCCGCCGTGCTGGCCGTGCCCATTGCCCAGGCGCTGGGCCTGGGCGCCATCATCGGCTACCTGGCCGCGGGCATCGCCATCGGGCCCTGGGGCCTGGGCCTGGTGAGCAATGTGCAGGACATATTGCACTTCGCCGAGTTCGGCGTGGTGCTCATGCTGTTTCTCGTGGGGCTGGAGCTGCAGCCCAGCCGGCTGTGGGCGCTGCGCCGCCCCATCTTCGGCATGGGCACGGCCCAGGTGCTGGGCTGCGCGGCGGTGCTGTTCGCGCTGGCCAGCCTGGTGGGCCTGCCCTGGCGCGTGGGCCTGGTCGGGGCGCTGGGGCTGGCGCTGTCGTCCACCGCCATCGCCCTGCAAAGCCTGGCCGAGCGCAACCTGATGCGCACCGTCAGCGGGCAGGCGGGCTTTTCCATCTTGCTGTTCCAGGACGTGGCGGCCATCCCCATCCTGGCGCTGCTGCCGCTGCTGGGCGCCGCCGCAGACACCACCAGCCATTCGCCCGGCGAGGTGGTGTGGGAGGTGGCCAAGATCGTCGGCGTGATCGCCGCCATCATCCTCGGCGGCCGGCTGCTGCTGCGCCCCCTGCTGCGCTGGATCGCCAAGAGCCGCACGCCCGAGGTCTTCACCGCCGCCGCGCTGCTGCTGGTGGTGGGCATCGCCATGCTGATGGTGATGGTGGGCCTGTCCATGGCGCTGGGTGCCTTCCTCGCCGGCGTGCTGCTGGCCGACAGCGAGTACCGGCGTGAGCTGGAGGCCGACATCGAGCCCTTCAAGGGCCTGCTGCTGGGCCTGTTCTTCATTGCCGTGGGCATGAGCATCGACTTCGGCGTGCTCATGCGCTCGCCCTGGCTCATGGCCGGCATTCTGCTGGGCTTTCTGGCCTGCAAGGCCGTGGTGATCTACGCGCTGGCACGCGCGGTGAACATCCCCTACCAGGAGCGCCCCGTGTTCACCCTGCTGCTGGCCCAGGGTGGCGAATTCGCCTTCGTGGTCTTCCAGGCAGCCGCGGGTGCCCAGGTGTTCCCGGCCGAAACCGCCTCGCTGCTGATCGGCGCCGTGGCCCTGTCGATGCTGCTGAGCCCCTTGCTATTGGTGATGCTGGACCGCGTGCTGCTGCGCCGTTATGCCCACCTCAAGGCGCCCGAGGCCGAAGAGATCTCGGAGCCGCAGGACGCCCCCATCGTCATCGCCGGCTTCGGCCGCTACGGCCAGATCGTGGCGCGCGTGATGCTGATGCAGGGCATACGCACCACCGTGCTCGACCACAGCGTGGAGATGCTCGAAGTGGCCCGCACCTTCGGCTACCGCGTGCACTACGGCGACGCCACCCGGCTCGACCTGCTGCGCATTGCCGGCGCCGGGCAGGCGCGCATCCTGGTCATCGCCGTGGACGACCCCGAACAGTCCGTGAAGATCGCCGTGCTCGCACGCAAGCACTTCCCCCACCTGCAGGTGGTGGCCCGCGCGCGCGACCTCACGCACTGGAACCGGCTGCGCGACGAGGGCGTGACCCTGGTGCAGCGCGAGCTGTTCGAGTCGAGCATGCACAGCGCCCGCACCGTGCTCGAACTCATGGGCCTGCCGCCCGACCAGGCCACCGAGATGACCCGCCGCTTCAGGGAACACAACATCGCCCTGTCCGACCGTATGTACCCCCACCACAAGGACCGCGCCAAGATGATCGCCGTGGCGCGCGAGGGGAGGAACCAGTTGGCGGAGCAGATGGCCAGGGAGCGGCAGGAGGCGGCGGAGGGTGGGGGCGCTGGGGGGTATCCGGGGTATGGGGTGGCGCAGGACGAACACCCCGCCGGTGGGGCGCCCGGCACCGACAAGGGCTGAGGATCGGTCAGGCGACCGTTTTGGGCGGAAGCCGGCACCTCGCCTCGGCTATCAGTTCTTCGATGATGCCCAACGGAACATCGCAGCCAAAGGTATTCAGCGTCCAGGTGTGCTCGGCGTCTGAGTAGAAGACTTCGGCAACGGTGCGGGCCTCTTGCCCCTGCACTGTCGAATGCAGTTCCAGCCCCAAGCCATCGCGTTGAAGGTCGCTGGCCATCAGCGTTGTGTAGCGTGCTCCCTGGTGTTCGCGGTCCATCGTGTGCCCTTTGTTCGACGTAGCGCGGGCAGTATCCGCCAAGCGCAAGGTGATTGCGTTTTTCCAAGGACATGGCTGCAACCCGGTCAGCCCGCAGGGGCTCGCCTGCGCAACACACCGGTGTTCTTTACAATTCTTCGCAAACGCGAGTCATTCGCATTACAATTCACACCATCCCGCAAGCCAAGTGTCCCGCCCTCAGGATGCCCGCCAGCTCCCGCCCGCCGCTCCTGTTGTCCCGGACCCTTTCATGCCCTCTTCGCCTTCCCGCGCCGCGCTGCGTTCACGCGCGCCTGTTGTTTCCCGCACATCCGCCCGCACCGCCGGCCTGTTCGCCCTGACGCCGCTGGCCCTGTGCCTGGCGCAATCGGCCTTTGCACAAGCTGCCGCTGACGCCCCGCCCAACGCCACCACCACCGCGCCCCAGCTGCAAGAGGTGCGCATCAACGCCAGCACCGAAAAAGACATGGGCTTTGCCCCGGTCGAAGCACAGACCGCCGGCAAGGCGCCCATGCGGCGGCTCGAAACGCCGCAATCGGTCAGCGTGGTGACGCGCGAGCAGATGGAGTCGCGCCAGATCACCAATGTGCAGCAGGCGCTGCAGACGGTGGCCGGCGTGAGCCCCGTGAACTTTGGGCGCCGGGGTTTTGATGACCTGAACATCCGCGGCTTTCGCTCGACCGAATCGATTCTGGTCGATGGCCTGGTGCAGAGCCCCGGCATGTGGGCCAAGCTGCAGCCTTATGGGTACGAGCGCTTCGAGGTGCTCAAGGGCTCGGCCTCGGTGCTGTATGGCCAGGTGCAGCCGGGCGGCATCGTCAACGCGGTGAGCAAGCGCCCGCGCAAGGAGCCGTTGAACGAGGTGGGTATCGAGGTGGGCAGCTTTGGCCAGCGCACGCTGCAGGCCGATGTGAACCGGCCGCTGTCCGAGTCGGGCAAGACGGCGCTGCGCATCAATGCGCAGGTGACGGATGCCGATGACCCGACGCAGTTCGTCTACCGCAAGGACCGCTGGTTTGCGCCGTCCCTGTCCATCGACCTGGGGGCACAGACCGACCTGGTGCTGTTTGCCACCTACAGCCGCAGCGAGTGGATGCGCCAGCAGGGCATCACGCCCTATGGCACGTTGCTGCCCAACCGCAACGGCACGCTGTCGCGCACCCTGTTCACGGGCGAGCCGGCATTTGGCGTGTACGACGTGGAGAGCACCACCATCGGCTATGCGCTGGAGCACCAGGTGTCGCCCGCCATGACTTTCCGCCAGAACGTGCGCTACGAGACCGAGAAGGGCACGGGCAATTTTGTCTCCAACCAGGCGCTGCAGGCCAACCAGCGGTTGCAGAACCGCAGCGCCTCGCGCCAGTACATGGACTATGACCTGCTGGCCACCGACACCTCGCTGCTCACGCGCTTCGAGGCGCTGGGCGTGAAGCACCAGCTGGTCACCGGCCTGGATGTGCGCAGCGGCCACAGCCTGCTGGCCAGCCGCAGCTGCTCCATTGCCGCGCTGGACCTGTTTGCGCCGGCCTATGGCGTGCAGGCCAACTGCCCGGCCAACCTGACGAGCGACGCACCCGGCAAGCTCACCGTGGGCGCGCTGTACGCGCAGGACCAGATCAAGTTCGGCCGGGGCTGGACGGCGCTGGTGGGCCTGCGCCGCGACTGGTCCACCAACGACACCGACAACCGCCTCACCCGCGTGCAGACGCGCCAGAAGGACAGCGCCACCACGCTGTCGGCCGGCCTGGTGTACGAGTTCCAGCCCGGCTGGGCGGCGTACGGCAGCTATGGCGAATCCTTTTTGCCCACCTCGGGCCTGGCCTTCAACGGCACGCCCTTTGTGCCCGAGACCGGCAAGCAGTGGGAAGCCGGCCTGAAGTACGAGGCCCCGGGCGGCCAACTCACGGGTGCGCTGGCCATCTTCGACCTGGTGCGCGAGAACGTGACCACGGCCGACCCGGTGAACACCGGTTTCAGCGTGCAGACCGGCCAGCAGCGCGCGCGCGGGCTGGAGGTGGAGCTGGGCGCCGACCTGAAAAACGGCATCAAGCTGACCAGCGCCTACACCTACACGCAGACCAAGGTCACGCGCGACAACAACGCCGCCATCGTGGGCCTGCCGCTCAACCTCACGCCGCGCCACACGCTCACGGCCTGGGCCACCTACAAGCTGCCGCAGTACCAGCGCGTGACGCTGGGCCTGGGCGGGCGCTATGTGAGCGAGCAGGTGGGCTCCTACCCCTTCACCCTGCCTTCGTATGTGGTGGCCGATGCCTCCATCAGCTACGGGGGCCCCAACTACCGCCTCACGGCCGGGGTGAAGAACCTGTTCAACAAGGCGTATTACGACGGCGCGATCAACGCCAACGTGGTCTCGCCCGCGCTGCCGCGCAACTTCAGCCTGGGGCTGACGTACTTCTTCTGAAGACCTTCACCCCAAAACGCCAGCCCCACCGCCAGCCACCATGCCCACCAGCCAGCGCACCCTGAACCGCCTGTTCGTCCTGCACTCGTGGGCGGGCATCGTCACGGGCTTGCTCATGTTCATCGTGTGCTTCTCGGGCGCGGTGGTGGTGTTCAAGAACGAGATCGACCTGTGGGCCAACCCCTCGCTGGCCGGGCTGCCGCGCAGCGAGCCACCCGCGCCGCTCGATACCGTGCTGGCGCAGCTGCAGGCGCGCTACCCGGGCGCCACGGTGGAGACCATCGCGCTGCCGGACGACGTGAACCCCAACTACTTCGCCCATGTGCGCGAGCGCGGTGCCCCCGCCAGCCAGCGCACCAAGGTGGCCCTGCGCTCGGACACGGGCGCCGTGGTGGGCCCGGTGGACAGCCAGCTCGGCCAGTACCTGCGCATGCTGCACGTGTTTCTGTTCTTCGGGCCGCGCTGGATCGTGGGGTTTCTCGGCGCGGCCATGCTGGTGCTGATTGGCACGGGCATCGTCATCCACCGCAAAATCATTGCCGAGCTGTTCACCCAGCGCTGGGGCCGCAGCTTTCGGGTGATGATGTCGGACCTGCACAAGTCCGCCGGCATCTGGGGCCTGGGCTTTCACATCCTGATCGCGGCCACGGGCGCCTGGCTGGGGCTGGCGCCACTGTTCGAGCAGGGCACCAAATACGTGATGACCAGCGGCGCGCCTGCGGCCAGTGCCGCGCGCAAGCCACCACCGACGGCCGAGCCCGCCCCCATGCAGTCGCTGGACGCGCTGTACCAGAGCGCCCAGCAGGCCGTGCCGGGGCTGCAGGCGCGCTACGTGTCGCTGCGCCGCTGGGGCACCACGGCCGCCGAGGCCAGCTTTACCGGCGCCCTGGCCGGCCACCTGGCCAGCACGGCGCGCGTGGACATGAACGCCGCCACGGGCGATGCCAAGAAGACGCTGGACCCGCGCACGGCGGGCTTCTGGTCGCTGGTCAACGGGCTCATGGAGCCGCTGCACTTTGGCGACTTCGGCGGGCTGGCGCTCAAGTGGCTGTACTTCATTCTGGGCATGACGCCGGCGTTTCTGTCGATCTCGGGCACGCTGATCTGGCTGGACTCGCGCCAGCAGCGGCGGCGTGAAGCACAGCAACAACGGGCTGGCGTGCAGGGAGGGCTGCGGGCATGACCAAGCCGGCCACTGCCCCGGGCGCCCCTGCCCCCTCGTTCGTGGTGCGCTGCTTTCTCGCGCTGCATGCCACCGTGCCCGCCGCCATGCTGGTGGCCGTGCTCGTGCACCTGTGGCCCCCTGCCGGCCTGGCGCCGCTGGCGCAGCGGCCGGTGTGGGCCGTGTGGACGCTGATCGCCACCTGGCTCGCCATCTCGCTGCTGGCGGCCTGGGCGCTGCGCCACATTGTGCTGTGGCGCGTGTCGCTCTGCGCGGCCGGTGCGCTGCTGGCGCTGGCGGGTGCTGCGGGCCTGGTGCTGGGCGCGCCGCTGCAGTGGCCCATGCTGGCCGGGCTGCTGGCGCTGGGCGCCGTGCTGGCGGGGCTGGCCGCCTTCATCGGCCCGGCGCGGGTGCAGGCCCCGCGCAAGGCAGCGGGCGGCCCCGGTGCACACACGCCCCGCCGCGCGCTGCGCTGGCGGCGGCCACGGCGGCCGTCCACGCAGGCCCTGTCGTTCTGGCTCGCGGGCCTGCTGGCAGCCGAGTCCTTGCGCATTGCCCTGGCGGCCGGCGAGCCCGCGCGCGGGGCCGGCATGCTGGGCCTGCTCCTGGCCTTCTTCCTGGTGCTGCCTGCCGCCACGCTGCAGGCCTGGTGGCCGCGCGCCGCCGCCGTGCTGGCGGCATTGGCCGCTGCGGCGCTGGCGTGGCTGGCCTGGCGGTCCAGCATGGCCGTGTGGGGCATTGCCGCAGCCCTGTGCCTGGCCATGATGGTGGCCGTGCTGCGCCGCCTGTACCGGCAACGGCGGCAACAGCGACATACCGCAGCGCCCGTAAGCGGCGCACAACAACCGGTGGAGGGCACGGCATGACGGACACCCTGGCCCTGGCCTGCGCGGCCGCCGCCTGCCTGCTGGCCCTGGTGCACTGGGCCCAGGCCACTGACACGCGCGCCTGGGGCGATGCGCAGGCCGGCCCGCTACCGCAGCGCAAGGCCTGGTGCCTGGCACTGGCCACACTGGCGCTGCAGGCCGCCACGGCCACCGCGGCGGCCGGCATTGCAGCCGGTGTGGCGATTGCCATCGCCTCGTGGATGGTGCTGGGCTGGGGCCTGGTGCTGGCCATGAACCTGTGGCCAGAGGGCAGCCTGCGCTGGGCGCGGCGCCTTGGCATCGCAGGCTGTGCGGGCTGCACGCTGGCACTGCTGGTGCACGCATTGGCGTAGTCTTTGGGCGGGTGGCGCTGCACAATCGCGCCCATGGACCTGCTGCTCGACGCCCCCTGGATTCACACGCTGCGCTTTCTCATCGAGGTGGCGGCGACGATTGCCTTCGCGCTGTCGGGCATCATCGCCGCGGCGCGCAAGCGCATGGACGTGGTGGGCGTGTGCGTGGTGGCCTTTGTGGCAGCCTTCGGCGGCGGCACACTGCGCGACCTGCTGCTGGACCAGCGGCCGTTTTTCTGGATACGCCACACCGGCTTCATCTGGGGCCTGCTGGCACTGTGCGTGTGCGCCATGCTGTTCATGCGCCAGCGCCATTTCAAGCCGACGGAGCGCGCCATGCTGCTGCCCGACGCCATCGGCCTGGGCCTGTTCGCCGCCGTGGGCATCGACACCGCCACCGCCGTGGGCATGCCCCCCATCATCGCCGTGATGATGGGCGTGACCACCGGCGTCTTCGGCGGCGTGCTGCGCGACGTGCTGTGCAACGAGGTGCCCCAGGCCTTCAGCGACCACCGCCCGTACGCCCTGTGCGCCTTTGCCGGCGGCTGGATCGACGTGGCCCTGCGGCAGATGGACACGCCCCCGTGGGCCCCGCTGCTGGCCTGCGTGCTGGCCACGGCCGGTCTGCGCGGGCTGGCGCTGTGGCGCAATTGGGAGTTGCCGGCTTGGCGAGTGTGAGGCGGGAGTTGCGTGGGTCGTGCGGTGCCATGGACGAAGAACTTCTCCGCAAAATTGACACTGCCCTCGCAGAAATCCGCCCCATGGCTGCGCAGGCTTTCGCACCCGCGGTGAGCATCGAGCGGCAACTGCTGTGGTGCCGCCATTTCGTTCTGGGCGTTCCGCAGGAGGACCCGCCGGGCCCGTTGTCCATGGGCCTGATCGCTGTGCGCGAGTTCGACATGTACGGGGATCGGCCGGAGCTGGCCGCCCTGGTCAACGAGGTGCAGCGCCTGGTGCAGGCAAAGATCGGGCTCCGCTGAGGGACACAGCCACCCCGGGAGGGTGGCACCAGGGGATAGGGCTGCAGGCCTTGGTTCGGGCCCCGAGCAGCCGCTGCTACGATGGGGGCAACCAGCCGGGAGCGGGCACAGCAATGAGCGATTTCATCGTCGTGAGAGAAGGAACGTGGTTGTACGACGGCCGTGTCCCAACGGGTGTGCGCATCGTCAGTTGCTCGATCCGCTATGGCTCCGGCGATTGCCAGGATCCGCCAGAGGTGCGGGAAGACCAAGCGGTGCCAGGATTTGATGTGCAGTGGGCTTCACCAACGAAGCCGCACGACTACGGCAACTACGCTTCTGCAGTATTCCCCACGCTTTCTGATGCAGTGGTACACGCCGAGCGGGCCGTGTGGGCTGCAGCGACTCTGAACTGGGCGGGCACTTGAACGTCCGGGATGGACCTCGATCTTCCTTTGCGCAGGCCAACCCCGGCGACCGCCTTGCACCGGTCGCTGCCGGTGGTGTCGGCCCGCTGAGTTCACGGCCGGGGCCACGACTCAGCAACAGGTTTCAAAGCGGTCTTCTCAAAGTTGGTTAGCACGGGCTACGATCCCGATGTTTGACTGGCCATTCATGCCTCGCCTTTACAAGAATACTTGCAATGACCAAAAGCTCGCACATCCAGTCAAGGCCCACGCATTCTGTGTCCCACAAGTCCTTCCTGATGGTTGCCGGTCAACACCGAGGTTAGACCTGCATGTCCTCTATTGCGGGTATTTCCCTGGCAGCAGTTCTGATGGGTCTGGTCGCGTCGGTGAAGTTAGGCCGGGCGAGCCGGCTCGAAGGGCTCGGTTCGGTAGTGGTCCTGCTGTTCCCCGCCATCTTCCTTGGAATTGGCCAATTTATTGGCGTCGCTGTTCTGCACGCAGCATGTGCCGGCATCGACGTGTGTGACCCTACAACGGACCACACGGTGTGGAGTCTCGGGTATCCGCTTCTGGCAGTGCCGCTGAACTGGCTTGTGATGTTGCTGACTCCCGCTGCGGTGCAGCAGGAAGAAGAAACATCCGAATGAGCCTTCTTCTCAAAAAAGTGGCAGGCAGTCAGGCGCGGAGGTACAACGGGTCTTGCGGTGCAGGAACCCGGCGAGCGATGCCCCGGCGGCCTGCGCTTCTCCCGGCTGTCTTCCCGTGAACATCGAGATCAGCAATACGAGCAGCGGGTTCCGCACGGTCAGGGCGATCACCGCCCAGACGTAAACCGAAAAGCACTTCGTCGCGTGTCCGTCCGCAAAGTACGAACAGCGCCGCTCCGGAAAATCAGATTCGTACAGGCGGCAAGACCCGACCAGACCCGGCTTGCCGAAGCGAGGCCTCTCGTTGGCGGGGTTAGCCGCCACGTGACAGGACACCGGCGCCCACGATGTTCCCGCTTTGCTCAAGGAGGAGTCTGGAGCCGATGGGGGCGACTATCGGCTTGTCGGTCTCGAACTCCAGCTCACGAACGCTGCCGGGTTGTACTGCCTGCTTTGTCCGCACGCGTGCCCGCAGTGACTGACCGTTGATCCACAGGCCAATGGACGAAGCATTTGACAGGGGAGCGGTGAATTTTGATTCTTGGGGTGTCAGCAGGTACAGGTGCGCAAGGAATCTTGTCCCGGAGAAGGGCTCAAGTGAATGGACCTTTCGCTCAGGGAGCGCCTGGACCGCTCTGAGCATCGCTTCCATTCCCACGCCGTTTGTGTGAAGCCGCTTGATGGAGCGGATGGAAGCATCGTGAAAGACCATCGCCTTGTCACCACCCATTTCATACTTGTCCAGAAGCTCTCGTACTTCAAGCTCTTCCAGCTCCAGAAGTTCGCCTGCATCTTGCATGCCTTCGAGCCGATTCATGTTGGTGAACATCAGCGAGAGGCTTGGAACGCCCGCCTGACGCGCTATCAGAATATGCTCCCGGGCCACTGGAAGCGGTCCGACAGAGGCATCGATCACGATAACGGCATGGCGCGCCTTATGGGCTGAACTTGCTACATCCTGGGCGGAAGCCCGTGACCTTGGTGTGGCAACTGTGACCATCTGGCCCTGACACATCTTGCACGAGGCCAACAGTCTCGTTCGGCTTTCGTCCCCGAGCAAAACAATGTCGTGCGCTCTCAAGGGAAAGGAGATGCTCAGCAGGGCTGCAAGATAGAAGAACAAGATGCGAGTGGAGTGCACGGAGGCTCCTGCTGATATGGCCCAGGTAATGTATCTCGCAGCAGCTGCGTCACTACGAGGCTATGCGGAACATCCATCCTGGACACTGCCTCCCCCTGATGCAGCTCGCCGCACTGGTCAACGATGTACAGCGCCTGGTGCAGACAAGCTGATGGGCACGGCCATCGTGAGAAAGTGGCACCAGGGGATAGGGCAGTAGCTCAGCAGCCCCCTACCGCGGGTCCTGCGCAGCCGCTGCTACGATGGCGACCAACGGCCAGGACCTGACGTTCAACTGAAGAATCAAGATGGCGGAATACGAATTTCAAGGGGAATGGCTGGAGTCACTGCCATCCAAATACCAAGTTCTTTTTCTGACGGCACTTAGCCATTCTTTGACCATTGCTGGCCGTGATAGCTACATCCCTGAGACCGAAGAGTTGGAACATCCCACCCATCTTCGTCGGATCAATGAGATTCAGCATCGCGTCGCAGCTTGTACATATGAGTTGCTGGTCAATGATTCGACTGAGAGCTTTCGGCGCTCCATTGCCCAGTGGGTGCTCGATCAATCCGACCAACACCTGTTGGGGAACATGCAATGGGCCTGGCGCAGGGCTCAAGAGAGAGTCTTGAAAGCCGCAGCGCAAGGCACTGTGCAGCACTAAGAGCGTACAAATAAACTCAGCGAAGTGGCCCTGGCCAGGCGCTGCGCGGCAGGCAGTACGAGCAGCACGACAAGGCGCGGCAACGATGCCGAAAGAGTTTTGTTGGATGCGCTCAATGCACCCACAGCACCTCAAACAGCTGCCTTACAGGCGCCCCCTGTATCGACACCTCATCCCCCTCGCATTTGCCCAGCATGGCCCGGCCCAAGGGGGCTTCGGTGCTGATGACCTGTACGGTCTGGGCGCCGCTCACCAGCTTCATGCTGCCCCCGGCCGGGCCGAGAAAGATCTGCTGCTGCTGCTGCTGCTGCTGCTGCTGCTGCTGTTGCTGTTGCTGCTGCTGCTGCGGGTCGTTGGCATCGATCAGGCAGACCAGCGCGCCCAACTGTATGCCCAGGCTGGCGTCGTAGGGCAGCGGGCGCCATTGGCGCCAATGGGCCATCGCCTGGCGAATGGCTTCGGCGCGCCGGGCCTGGCCAGAGGCCAGATAGGCGGCTTCGAGCCCCAAGGTGTCGTATTTGTTCTCGGCGATGTTTTCTTCGTGGGTCGCCGTTTCATGGGCCACGCGCACGGCCTCTTCGGCCTGCAGCAGGTCTTGCGCGAGCTGTGCCAGCACCTGCTGTTGCAGCAAGGATTTATCGATCATCATGAAAGTGAAAGGCAGGCAGACCTTTGCTTTCGGTCCGTGGCTGCCGCTGATACGGTGGGTGCTCTCTTGGTGACCCGCCATACGGGTTCGACCATCAGCCCTTCTGGCGGGACACATCCCTGTAAATGCGATTCCAGTAGCGAACTAGCTCTGCATGTTGAGTGGGAGTGACCCAGACCATGTTCTTTTCGTCATTCCAGTCGCCCCCAAAGCACAAGGGCTGCTTGAGATGAAGCTCTTGCCCGACAGGATGTTGGCTCAATGCCGCCGCCGGCTTGCTCAAATTGGCTTGTGCAAATGCGTTGAAGTCGGGGGCAACCGAGTCTATATTTTCGTTGATGACCGGGATGGGGATGAGTGGGATGTTGAGCAGCTGTGAGCTGCCCTTGTAGAAAGCGAAGCCTTCGCCGTACCCGTCGGAAGCAAAGACAACCAAATCTGGGCGACAAAGCGATATTTGATACGCCTCATTCAAATGCCGGAGTTCCTCCAGGCAATACAAGCGCAGGTACTGCCGACCGAGAAATCCTTCTCGACCGCCGTAGAGCTCTGCGACTTCAAAGTAGTCCCTTGGAAGGGCCGCCTGACTCCAGGCTCGGTCAGCATCGATTTCAAAAAATGGTCCACTTTCGACCGATTGCCAGCCTTCAAGAGCTTGGTGTGGAGTCATTGTTGCGCTGCTGGATCCAGCAGAATTTGTAGAAAGCCCAGGGCCCGGTAGGGGCCCACCAGAGACGCTGCCGCTTTCGATGGTCGGACAGCCTAAACCATATGCCCGTAGTGATCAGGCAGCTTCGCTGGCCTTTTTGAAACTGTCCCAGGCTCGCAATGGTGATGAAGCTGAGGACAAGGCTCTGTTCGCCAGTTGCGTCTACTGCGGAGGATGGACAGTCCCGCGCGCAGCCGCTTCCCCGTGCTCGTGAAGCAACGAAATCACGACCGCCTCAAACCACCTGTAATCGCCCTCGTCGCGCAGGTTCGCGTCATCCGGACTGACCAGCAGCGATTCTCCCTTCACCACGGCACAGCCGACGTCGATGAGGCGAGAATTCAACATCTCTTGAGCCGCATCGAGGCCAACGACTCCCATAACCTTCAGCGCGACGGGTTCAACTTTTATAGCCATATCGCACGTCCACTCTTGACCAATGCCGCGAGTCTAACCGGCCGCCCCCCTCACGACACCGCCATCACCCCCGCCACCACCAGCATGCACGCCCCGAACGCCAGCCCCTGCAGCCGGATCGCGCGCGGGCTTTGCGCGCGGCTGAAGAGCACCTGGCCGCCGTAGATCCACAGGAAGTGGCAGGCCAGGCCCACCACGACGAAGACCACGGCCATCTGCAGCACCTGGGCCGACAGTGGCAGGCCGGGCGAGAGGAACTGCGAGAACATCACCAGGATCATCGAGTGCACCTTGGGGTTGAGGCTCAGCGACACAAAGCCGTCGATGAAGCCCAGCGGCCGCAGGTCCTGCCGCTCGGTGGCGCCTGCGCTGCGAAAGAAGCACCAGGCCAAGTACACGATGTAGACCGTGCCGCCCCACTTGAGCACGCTGTAGGCCAGCGGGTGGCGCGCGAACACCTCGCTCAGGCCAAAGCCATAGACCAGGCACCACACCAGGTTGCCGGCCTCGAAACCCATCCAGAACGGCACGGTGCGCCGCAGCCCGAACTGCCCGCCCGATGCGGCGAGCACGGTGTTGCCCGGGCCGGGGCTGACGATCATGGGCACGGCAAAGGCAAGGATCAGGAGCCAGGTGGACAGGGCGATCATGGGCGGCGCTTCCAGTACAAGAAGTGGGGGAAAGCAGCGATTACAGCGATGGCACACGCCGTTGCCAAACGATGTAATCTCATGCCCTCGATAAGCTGTATTGATCGAATCCCTCCCCTTTCCCCCTCCTCCACACCATGGCCCGCCGCCTGCCCCCGCTCAACGCCCTGCGCGCCTACGAGGCCGCGGCGCGCCACCACAGCTTCACGCGCGCGGCCGAGGAGCTGCATGTGACGCAGGCGGCCATCAGCCACCAGGTGCGGCTGCTCGAAGAGTGGCTGGGCTGCCGGCTGTTCGAGCGCCACGGCCATGCGCTGACCAGCACCGCGGCCGGCAAGGCCTATGCGCCCGAGCTGAGCCGCCTGCTCGACGCCCTGGCCGGCGCCACCGAGCGCGTGGCCGGGCACGACCACAGCCTGCTGGGCCCGCTGCGCGTGACCGCCCTGCCCTCGTTCGCCACGCGCTGGCTGGTGCCACGGCTGGCGCGCTTTCGGGCGCTGCACCCGGGCATCGACCTGCAGGTCACGAGCGACCTGGCGCTGCACGACTTTGCGCGCGACGAGGGTTTCGACATCGCCATCCGCCTGGGCCTGGGCCGCTGGCCCGGCCTGCAGGCCGACCTGGTTTCGCGCGAGCGCCTCTCGCCCGTGTGCAGCCCGGCGCTGCTGTCGGCGCAGGGGCCCCTGCGCACGGTGGCCGACCTGCGCGCGCACACCCTGCTGCACGACCAGCCCGGCGACCTGTGGCCGCGCTGGCTGGCCCTGGCCGGCGCCAGCCGCAGCGAGGCCGATGCCATCGCACGCACGGGCCCGGGCTTCAGCGATTCGGCCCTGGTGCTGCAGGCAGCTGCCGAGGGCCAGGGCGTGGCGCTGGGCCGCATGTTCCTGGCCTCGGCCGACATCACGGCGGGGCGGCTGGTCAAGCCCTTTGCGCTGGACCTGCCCAACGACTACAGCTACTGGCTGGCCTACCCGCCGGCGGCGGCCGGGCAGCCCCGCCTGGCTGCGTTTCGCGACTGGGTGTTGGCAGAAACATCGGCCTGGCGCAACACCTGATACGGATTTGCATTCGACCGTACAACTAGGCGGGAAGCCGCAGACAGTGCTGTAGCACGGCAAGGCGAACCAACGACGTTAGACGGTTGAAGGCAAATCCGTATGAACGGGTGGCCATGCCACGGCCCTGCGCAGCCCTTTTGTGTAACGGTGAAATGCCGGGCGCCCGCCTCGGGGATAATGAATTTTTACCCGATCGCCACCCCGTCCCCGGACGCACCCCCAAGCCGCCCATGCTCTGCGCCGTTGTCCTGTGTATTGCAGCCCTGGCTGGAGGCCAGCCGGCGCAACCGCCAGCACAACCGCAGCTGCAGACGCAACGTGCCTCCTCCGACGGCTGGTTCACGCTCAGCGGCGACCGCGCCGACGCGGGCAAGAACCTCATCGAGATCCTGCCCGAACCCATCGGCGTGGACCAGCGCGTGGTGCTCGACCTGCGCGTCTCGCGCGACCAGCAGCGCACCTCGTTCCGCGGGCAGAAGTACCGCTCGTACTACGCCAAGGTCGTGGTCGACTGCCCCACGCGCAAGGCCTGGTACCTGTGGCTGTCGTACTACGCCCAGCCCGAGTGGGGTGGCCCCATCGTCGGCCGCGAGGAGTACCAGGAGGGCGAGGCGCCCGTGCTGTTCAAGGACATGTCCAGCGAATGGTCGCGGCGCATGATTTCGGCGGCGTGCAAGGTGCGCAGGCTGTAGCGGCCGGCCGGTAGGCACGCTCGCTCTGTTCTCCCCATGCCCCTGCTTGCCAGCCTGCCGCCCGAGGTGATGCTTGCCCTGGGGCTGGCCGTGCAGGCTATTTGCGCTGTGGGCATCTTCCTGGCCGGCCGCTGGCGTGCACTGGCGTTGTATGCGCTGCTGGTGCCGCTGTTCTGGGCCGCGCCCTTCGTGCTGGCCTCCGGGCATTGCCTGGCCTGCCTGGATGGCGTGCTGTACCTGCCCGTGGGGTTCCTGTGCGTGGTCTGCATGCGGCGGTTTGCCTTTGTTCCTGCCAGGCCCACCCGGCCCACCCAGCCTCCAACCGACCCATGAGCGATGCGCCTGCCTTGCCCTCGCGGTCAGCCCCGACGCCCTCGCCCGGGAGTCCAAGGACCTCAAGGAGCACTTGCTGGCTGGCTGCTTCAGCAACCCCGCCGCGGCACTTCGCTCATCATCGCGGCACTCCAGCAAGCGGACCTGACCGAAGTGCCTCGTAGAGAGACGACATGACCACGATCTATGTGTATGGCTGTGAAGCCACCTATGCCGGCCATGGCGACTTTGAATGGGAGGCTCCAGCCGTTGGTGCCAGGCACAAGCTCAACCTATTTTTGGCCCAAGAGGAAGAGCGTTCCAGCTAGAAGGGTTAGGTTTCATCGCTTTCGGAACCGGCAACGACGAAGTGCGGCGAAGACTCGAACTGCTTGATTCGGTCGGCAAGATGCACATGGCTGTAGGTTGAGCCCATGCGCTCCATTTCTATCGCGCAGCTCTCAAGAAACGCAGCCATCTGACGGAGCTCAGACGGGTCCGCACACACCGTTATTTCGGCCAATTCTTCAGGAACGACCTGTTCTATTGGGAGCCCCGCATCGGCATAGCCATAGATCTTCATGTCATCTCAAACCGAGTTTGGTCACTACGCCCCCATGAAACCTATCGTTGGTGGCACACCGCCGGAGAGTGTCCGACGACCGACCTGTTAGACGGCAGACGCACGGCGGGTTTCATGGCTTTTTTGCATGTGGTCGGTTAATAGGGAAGCGCTCTTCCAGCACGGGAGCGAAGATGAATGCGACCACGTAAACGACGAGTCCATAGAGGGGACTCATGATCCAGTCAAACGCGCGCTGCGGCAATACGGCGATTGCGTCCGCGGAAAGCAAAGCGATGACAAGGGAAAGCGTCGCACCTCCGACCGCAGCGGCACCAAGGGCGTAGCGCAGTCGCTCAAACAGAGTCATGGTTTCTGCCGTCTAACATTTTTTGAGTACAGCGGCCCCCGAAGGCGGTCCGCTGAAACGAAGGGTTAAACGCTCTTGCATAGATGTCTCTGATCAATTCCGCGGGCTTGTGTATGGCTCGGTCCTCGGCTCGACGAGCGTTCCGTCGAACAGAACCACAGCCACCAGATCAGCTCCCCAGACCTTTTTTCCTGCGACTATGGGCTGGAATTCAACGCGGTAAAACCAGCCGTCTTCAGTACCAGAGCCAGACGTGGACTGCATCCGCAGAACTATCTGACTGACTTGCAGTTTTTTGAGATCAGGGTGGCGCTTGCGCAGCCATAGCTCACTGGCTTCTACAGCCTTCGCAATAGACAATGGCGGTGGCCCGGCAGACGACGGTGTCCACTTGGACTGTGCGCGCCACTTCTCGCGAGGCACCTCCCAGTTCTGCATGACGTTGTCGCGGCCTTCGCCCAACAAGAGGACGGAACTTGGCTGCGCGCTGAGCGCAGTCGGTATCAACGCGATCAACAGAATCGCTCGAAGAAAGTTGTGATTCATCTTGTCCCACGTTTGAGTGCCCGCCGAAGGCTGCAGGTACCAACTCAGCAAACTATAGCTCGTCATAGGCTGGCTGAGGAACTTGGACACGAGGTCTGGCCGCAGCACGACAATGCGATTGGAGGGCCGGTCCCTGCCCGCTGGCAAGATATGGTTTGCTCAGTGCACGCTTGCAGAGTTTCGCTGCGAGATACATCACTGCAGTCTTCCTAGAATTCGACTCGATGAATCAAATCTGCATCCAATCGGAACCGTACGAGGAAGACGGAGTTCTGAATCTGCTTGTCTGGGCCTCAGGCGAAGGCTTTTCTGGGTTTGCAGAGGTTTATGTGACTCCGCAACACGTAAAGAACTTTGCACTAAGTCTCACTGCTTTCCCCGCCTCTGTTGATGACACTGTAGTCTTCGAATATGGAGATGAATCCGGTGAGTACCCGTATCACCTCTTGATGCGAGCCGAAGTCGTGGACCAAGTTGGGCACTCTGCAATGCTGGTGCACGTTTCTTCGCACGTAAGTAGCCCATTCGTTGCACGAGCGGAGTTGCGCGTCCTGTCTGAGCCCGCGTCAATCAATGAATTTGGACGGTGTCTCGCAAGGTGGGTGGATGAACCCTTTGAAGCGCTTGTTTGGAAGCCCAAAGCCTAAGCTGTCTGTGCAGCCGACATTGCCTCTGCACTCGGCTGGTATCTAACGTGAAGCGTAGGCTCTGTCTGTCGCCAATGGCGGCTGCACATCGGCGCCTGCAGGCGCTCAAAGCCGAGGCGACTGGTGGTCCCGTCAGCCATCAAAAAAAGCCCCTGCAGTGTTACCCGCAGGGGCTTCTGTTAGCTGGCGCTCAGCTCAGGTCACAGATGGTCGAGGGCATAGCACCGGATGGCCAGTTCCAGAAAATCGGCCATCGCGGGATGGTAGCCATTGTGAAACGCGCGCATGTCGGGATTTTCTCGGTAGAAGATGCCAAGCCCGATATACGCCTGCTTCGTCGGGACGTAAAAGCGCGACACGATGGAGAAATGCCGGGCCATCCACTGCTGGACCTCCTCGTCCTCGGGCGCCAGGGTGCCGACCAAGGGGGCCAGCTGCTTGTACAGCGCATCCCAATCGGAATGGACCTGGGTCTTGTCTACATGGCTCCAGTTCTGGGTGGCAGCGAGCGACTGCGCTTGTTCGCGTTGCAGGCTCGCTCTGCATTCGTTCAGGAAATGATCGGTCAGGGATTTCAATGCGGTTCCTTTGAATCCCGGCCGGCCGACTGCTAACGGGCCGAGCCCACCGGGATCGTGGTTGTTGGATAGTGGCGCGAATGGTTCGAAACAACAGTCATAACCTACCCTCACTGAGTGCATTCAAAAGGACGCGAACCATAACACGCGCATGCCCGCCCCAACCCGTCACACCGCCCTGCCCTCCACCCCCAGCGCCCTCACCACAAACTCAATGAACCGCGCCAGCTTGGGCAACTGCCGCCGGTCGGGCGCGTAGACGATGTGCACCGGGCGCGGCGCCGGCACGCAGTGCGTGAGCACCGGCACCAGCCGGCCCTCGCGGATCTCTTCGGCCAGCAGCACCTCGGGCTGCATGATGAGGCCCAGGCCGCGCAGCGCGGCCTGGCGCAGGCCGTCGCCCTGGTTGCAGGTGAAGCGGGCGATGTCGGGCCACTGCACGGCGTCGGCGCCGTCGCGCAGCGTCCACTCCACGCGCCGCTGCCAGACCGAGTGGCTCAGGCACTGGTGCCGCGCCAGGTCGGCCAGGCGCTCGGGCCGGCCATGGCGCGCCAGGTAGCCGGGTGTGGCCGCGATCACCATGCGGTAGGGCTTGAGCGGCCGGGCCACCAGGCCCTCGTCGGCAATGGCGCCGATGCGCACGGCCGCGTCGAAGCCCTCGCCCGCCAGGTCCACCACGCTGTCGGTCAGCAGCAGCTCCACGCGCACCTGCGAGTGCGCCAGCAGAAAGTCGGCCACCAGCGGCGCGACCACCTCGTTGCCCAGCGTGAAGGGCGCGCTCACACGCAGCAGGCCCTGGGGCACGGCACGCTGGCGCTCCACAGCCGACTCGGCCCAGCGCACCTGTTCGAGCACGCGCCGGCAGTCCTCGTGGAAGGCGGCGCCCACCTCGGTCAGGCTGTTCTGGCGCGTGCTGCGCTGGAACAGGCGCGCACCCAGGTGCTCTTCGAGCTGGCGGATGTGCTTGCCCACCATCACGGCCGAGAGATCGAGCTGGCGCGCGGCGGCGGCAAAGCTGCCGGCCTCGACCACGGCCACCATGACCTCCATGTTGCGCAGCTTGTCCATGGCGATTGCAAACCCTAGGTTAGTTCAAGAAGAACTTCACTGTACTTTATGCGCTGATTGATTCACAAAACAATCGAGGCTTCTTTCTTCCTCTTCAACGCTTTCAGAGCACTACTTTCCAAGGAACAAGCCATGTCCAGCAAGATTCTTCTCATCGGCGCCAGCGGCACCATCGGCCAGGCCGTCCTCGCCAACCTGGCAGCACGCCACGAGGTCATCACCGCGGGCCGCAGCAGCGGTGCGCAGCGCGTGGACTTCGCGCAGCCCGGTTCGGTGGAAGCCTTGCTGAAAGCCGTGGGCAAGGTGGACGCCATCGTCAGCACCGCCGGCAACCTGCACTTCGGCCCGCTGGCCGAGATGACGGCCGAGCAGTTCAACCTGGGCTTGCAAGACAAGCTGCTCGGCCAGGTGCGGCTGGCGCTGCTGGGCCAGCATGTGCTGAACGACGGCGGCTCGATCACGCTGACCAGCGGCATCGTGGGCATCGAACCCATCCGCAACGGCGCAAACGCCACGGCGGTGAATGCCGCCATCGAAGGTTTCGTGGCCGCCGCCGCCATCGAGCTGGCGCGCGGCATTCGCATCAACGCCGTGAGCCCCACCGTGCTGACCGAATCGATGGGCGCCTACGGCCCCTTCTTCCCGGGTTTCGAGTCCGTGCCCGCCGTGCGCGTGGCCCTGGCCTACCAGCGCAGCGTGGAAGGCGGGCAGACGGGGCGGGTGTACCGGGTCAACGGCTGATGCTGGCGGCGCCCGCCGCATGTTGCAAGCCACCCGCCAGCTGCCCCAGCACGCGCACGGCCTGCTCCAGCTCGCGAGTCCAGGGGCGGGCGATGTTCAGGCGCAGGTAGTGGGCGTACTTGGCGGTGGTGGAAAACAGCACGCCGGGCGTGAAGGCGATGCCCTGGCCCACGGCCAGGCGCAGCAGGGCCAGGGCGTCCACGGCCTGGGGCAGTTCCAGCCACAGCCACCAGCCGCCGGCGGGGCTGTGCACGCGCGTGCCGGCCGGAAAGTGGCGCTGCACGGCCTCGGCCGCGCGCGGCGTGGTCTGGGCCAGGCGCTCGCGCAGCTTGCGCAGGTGGGGCTGCAGGCCGCCGGTGCGCAAGAACTCGGCCAGCACGGCCTGCTCCAGCCAGGGGGCGGCCAGCGAGGTGCTGAGCTTGAGCGATTCCATGCGCGCATGCCAGCGCCCGCCCGCGGCCCAGCCCAGGCGGAAGGCGGGCGCCAGGCTCTTGCTGCTGCTGCCGCAGTAGATCACGCGGCCATGCCGGTCCCAGGCCTTCACGGGCTGGGGCCGGTGCGGCGTGTGCGAGAGGTCGCCGAACACGTCGTCCTCGATCAGCGCCAGGTCGTGCTGCTCCACCAGGCGCAGCAGGCGGCGCTTATTGCGCTCGGGCATGGTGTGGCCCAGCGGGTTCTGGAAGTTGGGCATGACGACCACGGCGCGCACGCCGCTTTCGTGCTCCAGCACGTACTCCAGTGCTTCGAGCCCCATGCCCTCGCTGGGCGTGCAGGGCAGCTCGATGGCACGCAGGCCCAGGTTGCCCAGCATCTGCAAGAGGCCGAAGTACACGGGCGACTCGACCACCACCGCGTCGCCCGGCCGGGCCACGGCGCGCAGCGCGACGTTGAGCGCCTCGGTGCTGCCGTGGGTCACCATCAGTTCCTGGGGCTGCAGGTCCAGGCCGTAGCCCGCCATCCACGCGGCCAGCTGGCTGCGCAGCGCGGGCAGGCCGCTGCCCGTGGGGTAGGTGCCCAGCATCTCGGGCTGGCTGCGCAGCAGGCGCTGGGCAATGCGCGCCAGCGCCGCCGTGGGGTACCAGGCGGGCGCGGCGTTGGCCAGGTGCAAGCCCCACTGCAGGGGCTGCTGCGTGGTCAGCGCGTACAGCTGGGTCATGCGGTGCTCCAGCGAGACCAGGCGGTCCAGCTCCACCGGGGGCGGCGGCGCAGGCCTGTTGTCGGCCTTTGCGACGGCGGCCGCGGTGGCCACCGCGGGTGCACGACCCGCGGGCTCCAGCTCGGCCACGTACATGCCCGACTTGTGGCGCGCCTGCACCACGCCCAGGGCTTCGAGGTGGCGGTAGCAGCGCACCACGGTGTCCACGCTCACGCCCTGCGCCGCGGCCAGCGCGCGCACCGAGGGAAGGCGCTCGCCCGGCGCGTAGCGGCGCCGCGCGATGTCGCGGCGCAACTGCTGCGCCAGCTGCAGGTAACTGTGCTGCAGTACAGATGAGTTCTTCGCCATCTGTACAGCATAAACCCAGCGCGCTCTGTGCGCGCCGGCGCGCGGCGCGCGGGCACCATGGGCTGCATGACGACACCCCACAGCTCTTTTGCCCCCACGCTCCCCGCCAGCGCCAGCCTGCTGGCCACCGCGCGCGACCTGTTCCCCGCCGTGCTGGCCGGCCTGGTGGCCGTGCTCATCTCCTACGCCGGCCCGTTGCTGCTGGTGCTGCAGGCCGCGCAGGCCGGCCACATGCCTGCGGCGCAACTCACCTCGTGGGTGTGGGCCATTTCCATCGGCGCCGGGGTCTGCGGGGTGTGGATGAGCTGGCGCCAGCGCGTGCCCGTCATCTGCGCCTGGAACACGCCGGGCGCGGCGCTGCTGGCCAGCACCCTGGTGGCCCTGCCCTACAGCCAGGTCATCGGCGCCTACCTGCTGGCCGCGGCGGCGCTGCTGCTCATCGGCACGACCGGCGTCTTCGACCGGCTGATGGCGCGCATACCGCGCAGCCTGTGCGCGGCCATGCTGGCGGGCATTTTGCTGCGCTTTGGCATGGACGCCTTTGGCGCCGCGCGCAGCACCGTGCCGGGCGCGCCCTGGCTGGTGGGCGCCATGTTCGCGGGCTACCTGCTGTTCAAGCAGCGCTCGGCGCGCTATGCGATTGCGCTCACCCTGCTGCTGGGTGTGGCGCTGTGGCAGGGCCTGGGCTGGGGGCAGGCGGCCACGCCGGCCGCTGCCACCGCCGCCGGGCTGGCCGGCTGGGGCTTTGCCTGGCCGGTGTGGACCACGCCCGAGTTCTCATGGAACGCCGCGCTGGGCACGGCCCTGCCGCTGGCGCTGCTGTGCCTGACCGGGCAGCAGGTGCCGGGCGTGGCGGTGCTGCGCGCATCGGGCTACACCCGCCACAACAACAATGCGCTGATCGCCGGCACCGGGCTGGCCAGCCTGTTGCTGGCGCCGTTCGGCGCGCACGGCACCAACCTCGCGGCCATCACGGCCGCCATCTGCACCGGGGAAGAAGCCCACCCCCTGCCCGAACGGCGCTGGGTGGCGGGCGTGGCCTGCGGCGTGTTCTACCTGCTGCTGGGCAGCTTTGCCGGGGCCATCACGTTTGCGTTTGCGCAGCTGCCCGCCGCGCTGGTGAGCACCGTGGCCGGGCTGGCGCTGCTGGGCGCCATCCAGAACGGCCTGGCCGGCGCCCTGGCCGAGCCCAGCGAGCGCGAGGCCGCGCTCGTCACCTTCGTGGTCACGGCATCGAACGCCAGCCTGCTGGGCCTGGGCTCGGCGTGCTGGGGGCTGGCGCTGGGGCTGCTGACCTGGTGGGCCTTGCGCCAACGCTGAACGCCCCGCGCAACAGGGGTGCGGCCCCCACGGCCGTGGAAACCGGCGCGGCGTAGGCCAGCGCCCCCGCGCAAGGGCCGCCCCGCCGCGCTGGGGGCGTCCCCCTTCAGGGGGAAGGCGCGAAGCGACTCAGGGGGTTAGTCAAGACTTGCGCCAGACTCGTGCACCACCTTGCCCCACTTCACGCTCTCGGTCTTGATGAAGGCAGCGAACTGCTCGGGCGTTTCGCTGTAGGTTTCGGCGCCCTGCTCGTTGATCTTCTTCTTCACGTCGGCCTGGCCCAGCACCTTGACCAGGGCACCGTTGAGCTTGGCCAGCACCGGCGCGGGCGTGCCGGTGGGGGCGAACATGCCGAACCACGAGGTCGCCTCATAGCCGGGCACGCCGGCTTCGGCGATGGTGGGCACGTTGGGCAGCTCGGGCGAGCGCTTGGCGGTGGTCACGGCGATGGGCACGAGCTTGCCCGAGCGCACATGCTGGATGGCCGAGGGCATGTTGTCGAACATGATGCCGATCTGGTTGCCCAGCAGGTCGGTCACGGCGGGGGCGCTGCCCTTGTAGGGCACGTGCACCATGTCCACCTTGGCCAGCGACTTGAACAGCTCGCCCGACAGGTGGATGGAGCTGCCGTTGCCCGAGGAGCCGAAGTTCACCTTGCCGGGGTGGGCCTTGGCGTAGGCAATCAGCTCCTTCACGCTCTTGTAGGGCTGGGCGGGGTTGGCCACCAGCAGGTTGGGCACATTGGCCACGCGCGTGAGCGGCGCGAAGTCCTTCACCGGGTCGAAGGGCATCTTCTTGTACAGCGCGGCGTTGATGGCGTGCGTGCCCACCGTGCCCATGAACAGGGTGTAGCCGTCGGCCGGGGCCTTGGCGGCCAGTGCGCCGCCGATGTTGCCGCCCGCGCCCGCGCGGTTGTCCACGATGACCGATTGGCCCATCTCCACCGTGAGGGCCTGCGCGATGATGCGCGCCAGGATGTCGGTGGTGCCGCCGGCCGCAAACGGCACGACGATGGTCACGGGCTTGTTGGGGTAGGCGGCCTGCGCGAAAGCGCCGGCAGGGATGGCAGCACCAATGGCGGCGGTGGCGATGGCGGCCAGCACGGCACGGCGGGACGAGGGGAAGCGGGTGGTGGTGTTCATCAAAGTCTCCTTGAACAGCGGTTGCGTAAAACGGAAAAGAAAAAGGGGCGTCAAACGCCGGCCACGCCGACCGTCATGCCGCCGCAGACGTAGAGGACTTGCCCGGTGACAAAGCCGCTGCGCTCGTCGAGCAGGTAGGACACGGCATGCGCCACGTCGTCGGGCGTTCCCACGCGCTTGACGGGCACCGATTCGATGATGGCGCGCGTGCGCGGTGCGTCGGGCGGGTTGGCGCGGTCGAACAGCTCGGTGCGGATGGGGCCGGGCCCGATGGCGTTGGCCGTGACGCCGTGGCGCCCCAGCTCCAGCGCCCACACGCGCGTCATGCCGATCAGGCCGGCCTTGGTGGCCGAATACGCGGTGCGCAGCTCCTTGCCCAGCGCGGCGCGCGAAGACATGTTGACGATGCGGCCAAAGCCCGCTGCCTTCATGCCCGGCAGCAGGGCCTGCATGCACTGCAGGCTGCAGCGCAGGTTCAGCGCCACGGCCAGGTCGAACTCTTCCAGCGTCTGCTGCTCGGCATCGGCCGGCACCACCACGCCCACGTTGTTCACCAGCCGCGTGATGGGGCCGCCGGCCAGGGCCTGCTGCAGCGCGCGCGCGGTGTCGGCGGTGTTCGACAGGTCGGCCTGTATGCCGCCGGGCACATGGTCCACCACGCGGTCGATGACCACGGGCTCGTAGCCGTCGGCGCGGCAGCGCTCGGCCGTGGCCGCGCCAATGCCGGCGCCGCCGCCGGTGATGAGGACGCGCGGGCGCTGCTGGCTGCTTGCGGGGGTGGTCATGGGGGTGCTTCCTTCATCAAAAAACTCGGGGGTGGCCGGGCTTGCGCCCAGCCAGCGGGCGCCACACACGCCCTTCGGCGCGGTGGCAGGGGCGGTTGCGTTCGGTCTCGTTCAGGCCACGAAGGCGGCGAGCGCGGCGTCGAATTCGGCCGGGGATTCCAGGTTGGACAGGTGCGATGCCGGCAGCTGCACCAGCTGCGCACCGGGGATGGCGGCGTGCATGGCACGCGCATCGGCCACCGTGGTCACGGGGTCGGCCACGCCGGCAATCAACAAGGTGGGCACGGTGATGCGTGCGATGTCGGCACGCAGGTCGGCCTGGGCCAACGCGTCGCAGCAGGCGGCATAGCCCTCGGGGGCAATGCCGGCGATCCAGCCCTGGGCGCGGCGCACCAGCTCCGGCTGCGCGGCGGTGAAGCCCTCGGTGAACCAGCGGCTGGGCGACGATGCGGCCAGCTCGGCCATGGCGGCGGCGCCCTTCTCGCGCACCATGGCGGCGCGCGTGCGCCAGCCGTCTTCGGTGCCGATCCTGGCGGCGCTGTTGGCCACCACCAGGTGGCTCAGGCGGTGGCCGGCGTGCACGCCCAGCCACAGGCCGGTGAAGCCACCCATGGAGATGCCGCAGAAGCTCGCGCGCTCGACCTGCAGCGCATCGAGCAGCGCGATCACGTCACCACCGAGTTGCTCGAATGTGTACGGGCCCGGCGGCACCACGCTGCCACCATGGCCGCGCGTGTCGTAGCGCACCACGCGGTGGCGGGTGGACAGGCGCGCGGCCTGCGCGTCCCACATCTCCAGGGTGGTGCCCAGGGAGTTGGAGAGCACCAGCACAGGCGCGCCCTCGGGGCCGTCGATGGCGACGCGAAAGGCCCCGGCGGGGGTCTGCAACATGGTGGTGGTAGACGTGGGCACGGCCTGGGCTCCTGGCGTCAGACGCGCTCGAGAATGACGGCGATGCCCTGGCCCACGCCGATGCACATGGTGCACAGCGCGTAGCGGCCGCCGGTGGCGTGCAGGCGGTTCACGGCCGTGGTGGCCAGGCGCGCGCCGCTGGCACCCAGCGGGTGGCCCAGGGCAATGGCGCCGCCCCAGGCGTTCACGCGGGCGTCGTCGTCCTTGAGGCCCAGGGCGCGCAGCACGGCCAGGCCTTGCGCGGCAAAGGCTTCGTTGAGCTCGATCACGTCCATCTGGCCGATGGTCAGGCCGGTTTGGGCCAGCACCTTGAGCGTGGCGGGCGTGGGGCCAAAGCCCATGATGCGCGGCGCCACGCCGGCCGTGGCCATGCCCACCACGCGGGCGCGCGGGGTCAGGCCGTACTTGCCGGCGCTGGCTTCGTCGGCCAGCAGCAGGGCGCAAGCGCCGTCGTTCACGCCGCTGGCGTTGCCGGCCGTCACGCTGCCGTCAGGGCGCACCACGCCCTTGAGCTTGGCCAGCGCTTCCAGGCTGGTCTCGCGCGGGTGCTCGTCCTTGTCGACCACGATGGCATCGCCCTTTTTCTGGGGGATGGTCACGGGCGTGATCTCGCGCGCCAGGTGGCCGGCCTTTTGCGCGGCCACGGCGTTGAGCTGGCTGGCCAGGGCCATGCGGTCCTGCGCCTCGCGCTCGATGCCGAACTCCACGGCCACGTTCTCGGCCGTTTCGGGCATCGAATCCACGCCGTACTTGTCCTTCATCAGCTTGTTGATGAAGCGCCAGCCGATGGTGGTGTCGTACACCGCGTTGCTGCGGCTGAAGGCCGACTCGGCCTTGGGCATGACGAAGGGCGCGCGGCTCATGCTCTCCACGCCGCCCGCGATCATGAGGCCCGCCTCGCCGGCCTTGATGGCGCGCGCGGCCGAGCCCACGGCGTCCAGCCCCGAACCGCACAGGCGGTTGATGGTGGCGCCCGGCACGTCGATGGGCAGGCCCGCCAGCAGGCTGGACATGTGGGCCACGTTGCGGTTGTCTTCGCCGGCCTGGTTGGCGCAGCCGTAGAGCACGTCGGTCACTGCCGCCCAGTCCACCTTGGCATTGCGCTCCATCAGCGCCTTGAGGGGGATGGCGCCCAGGTCATCGGTGCGCACGCTGGACAGCGCGCCGCCGTAGCGCCCGAAGGGGGTGCGGATGGCGTCGCAGATAAAGGCTTGTTGGCTCATGGTCTTGTCTCCTGAGGATGGTTGTGAAAGCGGTGATGGGAAAAAGCGGTCAGGCAGCGGCAAGGAGCGGCAGGCCGACGAGGCGTTCCAGCTCTGCATGCGTGAGCCCGTCCACCATGTCGATGACCTGCACGCCCGCTGGCGTACATGCCAGTGTGCACAGGTCGGTGTAGATGCGCTTCACGCAGGCGACACCGGTGAGCGGGTAGGTGCAGGCAGCGACGACCTTGCTCGCGCCCTGCTTGGTCAAGAGGTCCATCATCACCCAGGTCTGCTTGGCGCCGATGGCCAGGTCCATGGCGCCGCCCACGGCGGGAATGGCGCCGGGCTCGCCCGTGCTCCAGTTGGCCAGGTCGCCCGTGGCAGACACCTGGAAGGCGCCCAGCACGCAGATGTCGAGGTGGCCGCCGCGCATCATGGCAAAGCTGTCGGCGTGGTGAAAATAGGCACCACCGGGCAGCAAGGTCACGGGCTGCTTGCCGGCGTTGATGAGGTCATAGTCCTCGCTGCCCGCGGCGGGCGCCGGGCCCATGCCCAGGATGCCATTCTCGCTTTGCAGAATAACTTCGCGCCCTGCGGGGATGTGGTTGGCAACCAGCGTGGGCTGGCCGATGCCCAGGTTCACGTAGGCGCCGTCGTGGATGTCCTGCGCCACGCGGCGGGCCAGGTCGTCTTTGCTGCGTTTTTGGTAGCTGGTGGAAGTGGTCATGGTGGTGTGCACTCGGTCCGCTGCTCGTTAAGCCGATTTCTTGATGCCGCCGGCCTGGGTGGCCACCCGGTCGATGCGCACCACATGGGTCACATGGATGCCCGGCGTGACGATGGCCTCGGGGTCCAGCGTGCCGAGTTCGGCGATCTCATGCACCGTGGCGATGGTGGTCTTGGCGGCGGTGGCCATCACGGGGCCGAAGTTGCGCGCCGACATGCGGTAGGTGAGGTTGCCCCAGCGGTCGCCCTTTTCGGCCTTGATGAGGGCCACGTCGCCGTGGATGGGGTATTCGAGCACGTAGTGCTTGCCGTTGATCTCGCGCGTCTCCTTGCCCGCCGCCAGCTCGGTGCCGTAGGCCGTGGGGCAGAAGAAGGCACCGATGCCGGCCCCCGCGGCGCGCAGGCGCTCGGCCAGGTTGCCCTGGGGCACCAGCTCCAGCTCCAGCTTGCCGCTGCGGTAGAGCTCGTCAAACACGTAGCTGTCCACCTGGCGCGGAAAGCTGCAGATGATCTTGCGCACCCGGCCCGCCTTGAGCAGCGCGGCCAGGCCGTGGTCGGCATTGCCGGCGTTGTTGTTGACCACCGTGAGGTCTTTGGCGCCCTGGGCGATGAGCCCGTCGATCAGCTCGCCGGGAATGCCGGCCGTGCCGAAGCCACCGATCAGCACCGTGGCGCCATCCTTCACCCCGGCCAGCGCCTGGGCCACCGAGTCCGCAATCTTGTTGATCATCGATCTGCTTTCCTGAGAATGGAGGCAAGCTGCGCGTTCGTTGTCTCGCGCCCGCAACTTCGCCTGGAAAATGCGCCCGCATTTGTTCGAATATAGAACAAATGTTCGCCAAAAGAATTATAGTCATGCCGACCATGAACGACCAAACCGCGCCCGCCAAAGACCCCAAACCCAGCGACAGCTACGTGCAATCCTTTGCGCGCGGGCTGGAGGTGATCCGCTCGTTCAGCGCCAGCGCGCCGCAGCAGACCCTGAGCGAGGTGGCCGCGCAGACCGGCCTCACGCGTGCCGGGGCGCGCCGCATCCTGCTCACGCTGCAGACGCTGGGTTATGTGGAGACCGATGGCCGGCAGTTCCGCCTTACGCCGCGCATCCTGGACCTCGGGTTTGCCTACCTGTCGTCGCTGCCCATCTGGAACCTGGCCGAGCCGGTGATGGAAGACCTGGTGGAGGAGGTGCGCGAGTCGTCCTCGGCCGCCGTGCTCGACGGCCTGGATATCGTCTACGTGCTGCGCGTGCCCACGCACAAGATCATGCGCACCAACCTGGGCGTGGGCTCGCGCCTGCCCGCGTGCTGGACGTCCATGGGCCGCGTGCTGCTGGCCGCCCTGCCCGACGAGGAACTGCAGCAGCGCCTCGAAGCCCACACCCTGCAGCGCTGGACCGAGCACACCGCCACCGACGTGCCCACCCTGCTCGCGCGCATCCGCCAGGCGCGCCAGCAGGGCTGGTGCCTGGTGAACCAGGAGCTGGAAGAGGGCCTGATCTCCATCGCCGCACCGCTCACCAACCGCACCGGCCAGACCGTGGCCGCGCTCAACATCAGCGGCCAGGCCAACCGCACGAGTGCCGAGGTGATGCAGGAAACCATGCTGCCCGCGCTGCTCAAGGCGGCGCGCACCATCTCGCGCATGATGGGTGCGCCGCGCTAGGGCCATCCCCCAAAAGGGTGCACACGCCACGGCACGCCGGGGCGGGCTTCGCGCGTATCGTGCGGGGTCTGTTCCACCCCGAGCGAGTGACCATGACGATGACCTTCGCGCCGGCCCCCCTGCGGCCGTACCGCACCTGGCAACGCCGCCTGCTGGGCGGCCTGTGCGCACTGGTGCTGCTGCCGCTTGCAGCCCCCACGCAGGCCCAGCGCACAGCGCCCCCGCCCCAGGTGCACGTACAGCCCCAGAGTCCCGTGCAGCCCCCACGCTTCCTCGCCTGGCAGGCACCCGAGGCCCGCACCCCCATCGAGCTGCGCCGAATGGACGTGCAGGCCACCATCGTCGGGCGCACGGCGGCCACGCGCATCGAGCTGGAGCTGTTCAACCCCAATGCACGCGTGCTCGAAGCGCAGCTGCAGTTCCCCCTGGCCGAGGGGCAGAGCGTGACCGGCTTTGCGCTCGACATCGAGGGCGAGCTGCGCCCGGCGGTGCCGGTCGAAAAAGCCAAGGGCCGCCAGGTCTTCGAGGACGTGACGCGCGCCCGCGTGGACCCAGCCCTGCTCGAATCGGTGGGCGGCAACCACCACCGCCTGCGCGTGTACCCGCTGCCTGCCAACGGCAGCCGGCGCGTGGTGCTGGAGCTCGCCGAGGTGCTGCCCAACGCCGCCGCGCCCGTGTGGCGCCTGCCAATGGGCCTGCAGGCACCGGCCGCGCGGCTCGATGTATCGGTGCGCGTGGCCGGCGTGGCGCCGGGCGGCATCAAGGCCCAGTTGGGCACGCTGCGCCTGCCGGCCCACGCCGAGGGGGCCGACGCGCGCATCACCCTGGCAAGCGCGCGCCACAGCCGCGGCGACGAGCTGCGCGTGCAGCTGCCCACCGCCCCCCAGGCGGCCCGGCCCCTGGTGGCCACGCAGCGCTTCGACGGCGCCAGTTACTTCTATGCCGAGCTGCCCGTGGCCGCACGCAGTGCCGAGCGCGCACGGCCCGAGCGCGTGGGCCTGGTGTGGGATGCCTCGGGCTCGGGCGCGGCGCGCGACCACACACGCGAGCTCGCGCTGCTCGACGCCTGGCTGCGCCGCCTGGGCACGGTGGAGGTGCTGCTGCAGCCCGTGCGCGACGTGGCCGGGCCCATCGAACGCTACAGCGTGCAGGGCGGCAACTGGTCGGCCCTGCGCGACCGGCTCAAGGCCATGGCCTACGACGGCGCCACCCAGGCCGCCGCACTGCGCGCACCCGAGGGCGTACAGATGGCGCTGGTCTTCAGCGACGGACTGGGCAACTGGGGCGCGGGCAATGATGCCACCGCCCTGCCCGCGCAGCCCGTGCCCACCTATGCCCTGAGCGCCAGTGCCGGCAGCAACGCGGCCGCGCTGCGCCGCATGGCCGAGGCCAGCGGCGGTAACTACCTGGATCTGCTGGCCGTGTCCACCACCCAGGCCCTCGACGCCCTGGCCCGGCAGGCGCCGCGCGTGCAGGTGACGGCCGCCGAAGGCGCCGACGACGTGGAGCTGGCCTCCACCCTGCCCGAGCAGGGCCGCATTGCGCTGGCCGGGCGCTTTACCGGGCCCGAGGCGGTGGTCACGCTGCAGTGGCCCCTGCCCGGAGGCAAAAGCGAAACGCGCAGCCTGCGCATCCAGGCGCCCGCTGCCGACGACGCACCGGCCAACCTGGCCACCGGCGTGGCCGCCCACCGCTGGGCCGCGCTGCGCATGGCGCGGCTCGAAGCCGAAGGCGAGCGCCAGCGCGCCGCCGTGCGCCGCCTGGGGCAGGCCTTTCGCATTGCCAGCCGCGAGACCTCGCTCATCGTGCTCGACACCGTGCAGGACTATGCACGCCACGGCATCGAGCCCCCGCCCGCGCTGCGCGCCCGCTGGGCCCAGTTGCGCACCGACAGCGCCAGCCGCGAGGCGGCCCGCAGTGCCGAGCAACTGGACCGCATTGCGCGCCAGTTCGGCGACAAGATCGCCTGGTGGGAGCAAGACTTCCCCAAGGGCGACCTACCCGCCAAGCCCAAGGAGGCCGCGGGCGAGGGCGTGAGGGCCGCAGCGGCGCCCACGGCCCAGTCGGCTGCACTGCCGCCCCCCGCTGCAGCCCCCATGGCCCAGTCGGCGCCCGCCCCCATGGCCCAGTCGGCGCCGGTCGCCAGCGGACAACCTGCATTGCGCATGGCCACCGCTGCGCCCGGTGGCCCTGCTGCCCCGCCCTCTGCCTCCATCCAGCTGCGCGCCTGGCAGCCCGATGCGCCCTACCTGCGCCGCCTGCGCGCTGCCGGCTCGGTGGAGGATATGGAGGCCATCTACCTTGACGAGCGCCCCTCGCACACCCACAGCACGGCCTTCTTCCTCGATGTGGCCGACCTGCTGTACGAGCGCGGCCACAGCGCCCTGGCGCGGCGCGTGCTCTCCAACCTGGCCGAGATGGAGCTGGAGAACCGCCATGTGCTGCGCATCCTGGCCTACCGCCTGCTGCAGGCGGGCGACACCGCCGTGGCCCTGCCCGTGCTGCGCAGCGTGCTCGCGCTGGCGCCCGACGAGCCCCAATCGTGGCGCGACCTGGGCCTGGCCCTCGCCAAGGCTGGCCAACACCAGGCGGCAGTGGACCAGCTGTGGCAGGTGGTTGCCAAGCCCTGGGATGGGCGCTTTCCCGGCGTGGAGCTGATCGCGCTGGCCGAACTCAACGCCATCGCCGCCCAGGCCCAGGCCCAGGCCGCGGGCCAGCCCGTGAACACCGCCGCCATGGACCCGCGCCTGCTGCGCAACCTGCCGCTGGACCTGCGCGCCGTGCTCTCGTGGGACGCGGACAACACCGACATCGACCTCTACGTGGAAGACCCGAACGGCCAGCAGGCCTACTACGGCCACCGCCTCACCACCCAGGGCGGGCGCATGTCGGCCGACTTCACGGGCGGCTATGGCCCTGAGGAGTTTTCACTCAAGCACGCCAAGCCCGGCACCTACACCGTGCGCGCCCGCTTCTTCGGCCACAACCAGCAGTTGGTGACCCCGGCCACCACGCTGATGCTGCGCCTCTCCACCGGCTTCGGCACGCCCGCGCAGAAGGACCAGGACGTGGTGCTGCGCCTCACGGGCCGGGGGGATGTGGTGACGGTGGGGAGTTTTACGATTGGGCCGCGGCCGTGAGGGCCGGGGCCTGCATCGCCCCAGTTGCCTCAATTGCGCTTGAACCCCAGCACCAGCACCACCGCACCCAGCGCCATGGCGCCCACGCTCAGCCACTGGGGCACGTTGACGGCCTCTTTCTCCTGCACCTTGAGCTCCAGCGGGCCGAGCTTGGCCTGGGTGGTCTCCTTGGTGAAGCTGAAGCCGCCGGTGAAGAAGCCAGCCAGGCCGGCCACCAGCAGCAGGGCCCCGATGATGCGCATTGCGTTGTTGTTCATGGCAGTTTCCTTGGTGGTTTGTCTTGGGATGTAGCGCGCGGTGACCAACTGTGTGTGTCCCCGCGGCTCCAATGTAGGTTCGGGCCCGGGCGGGCCTCGTAGGACGGATGCGCACCGCCCTGTGCAGCAAATTCGCCAGCCGGCCTGCACGCGGGGCACCGCCTGGCCCCAAAAACCGCGCGCCGGGCGCTGGTAATTTGGCGCTACCACTTGCCGCGCCAGGCTGCTAGATTGGGCCGATGACGTCCCTTCCAGGCCCCCGCTCGCCGGGCCTCGCGGTACTCTTTTTTGCGTGCTGCGCGGCCATCACGGCAACCACCACCACTGCCGCCACGGATGACAACGCCGTGGTGTTCACCCTGTACCGCAACAGCGCCGTCAATGGCGCGCTGCGCATGCATGTCGCCACCTTCGACGCGGCAGACGGCAAAACCTACAACCAGACCAACTGCAACGCCGCGGCCGACCTGTTCGAGGGCCAGCCGGGCGTGAAAACCCGTTTCTGGTGCGAACCCGGTAGATTCAAGGCGCGGTAGGTAGACGACCCCAGCCCCTTGGCTGGCGGCCCCTCGGGCGAGCACCGCCCCATACCCCCGCGCCCCACCCCGGCACGCGCTGCGTGCTACCCTGCGGGCCATCATGTTCAACCCGTCCCAAGCCGACGTGCGCCGCTTTCTCTGCGGGGTGCACGCCAAGTCACAGGCCGGTGCACCCATGGAGGCCATCGAGACCCTGGCCAGCCTGTGGATCGCCGAGCACCCCGAGTACCACGCCGATCTGTCCGACGCCGAGGCCGCCGTGGCCCGCAACTACGACGAGACGCCCGACCGCACCAACCCGTTTCTGCACCTGTCCATGCACCTGTCGATCAGCGAGCAGTGCAGCATCGACCAGCCGCGCGGCATTCGCCAGGCGGTGGAGCTGCTGGCCAAGCGCCTGGATTCGCTGCACGATGCCCACCACGCCACCATGGAGTGCCTGGGCCAGATGCTGTGGGAGAGCCAGCGCTCGGGCCGCCCGCCCGATGGCAACGCCTACATCGCCGCCGTGCAGCGCCGCGCCACGCGCGATTGATGAGCTGAGGCACGGCAGACACGGCACCATCGCCGGCTGCCATTTTTTGGAGACCCCGTTGCGGGACCTGCGCCCCCCATGCTCCACTACCTGTTCCATGCATCCACGGTCCCCTGGCAAGACCAGTTGCTGTACGCCGGCCTCATCGTCGCGATCATTGCCCTGGTTTTTGGGGGCCTGTGGTGGCGCAAACGCGCGGCGCGCCCCCGGCAGGGCGACTTTGCCGCCCTGGTGAAGCAAGGCAACGTGGCGCAGGCGCTGGCCGCGCAGGCCGCAGCCAGCCCGCTGCAAGATGCGGCCGACGCATGGCAGCAAACCCAGCGCACCCTGGAGAACGCCAAGTCCGGCGTGCAGCGGCTCCTGGCCTTGGTGCTGGCACTGCTCAGCGGCTTGCTGTGTGCCATCAGCGTGTCGGCCGTGATCAGCTACGCCTGGAAGTTCCCCGCGGTGGATTGGGGCCTGTTGGCCTTTTACGCTGTGCTCGGCGCTGTGTGCGCCTGGTTCACCCGCGTGCAATGGCGGGATTTTCGCGGGCGTGAATAGACAGATAGGCGCGCCACCTGGAGCGGGTGACGCTTGCTGCATCGAACCCCCTTCAAAAGGGCCTCGGTGTAAGGCTCCTGCTGAAATGGCCCCCCATGCAAAAAGCCCGCAACTGCGGGCTTTTTGCATTTCTGAGATCCGAGATTTACTCAGAGCGGATAACAAAACTCAGCGAAGCGGTTCTGGCTAGGCGCTGGGTCGCAGGCAGTACGAGTAGTACGACAAGACGCAGCAACAACGCCAGAAGAGTTTTGTTAGCCGCTCTCAGCGGAAGCGCGATTGCGGCACCGTGTGCATGTCACCTTCCAGGCTGCCCAGGTAGTTGGCCAGGGCCTTGAGTTCGGCGTTGGTGAACTGCTTGGCCACGCCGGCCATGATGGCGTTGCTGCGGCCCACATTGGCGTTCTTCTCGGCCTTGTACGACTTGAGCGCCACGAACAGGTAGTCCGCGTGCTGGCCCGCGATGTGGGGGTAGGATGGGTCGATGGGCTTGGCGAAGTTGTCGCCATGGCACGAAACGCAGGCACCCTTCTTGAGTAATTCGGCCACTTGCACGCTGGGTTCGCGCTTGGGCTTGGCGGGCAGCTCGGCGGCGCCGGCCTTGCCGTGCTGGGCGTAGTAGGCGGCCACGTCGGCGATGTCCTGGTCGGTCAGCGAGTCGGCAATGCCGCGCATGGTGGGGTGCTTGCGGTCGCCCTTGCGGTAAGCGTCGAGTGCGGAAGCGATATAGGCGCCGCTCTGGCCCGAGATCATGGGCACCTTGTGGATTTCAGGAAAGCTGGCCTGGTAGCCGGGGATGCCATGGCAGCCGATGCACATGGCAATCTTCTTTTCTCCCGCCTTCACATCGCCCTTGGTCTCCTGGGCGTGGGACAGAGCCGTCACGGAAGCGACAGCCAGGGCAAATATCGTGGTCAACGTCTTGTTCATTTTGCGCGCACAATCTCGTGGAAGTTCAACTCTACGGCTCTGCTTAACCGGCTGATTATAGCCAGCGCCTGTCAAGCCCATTCATCAACGATCCGGTGTTTTCCCTGCCATGAAATTCCAAGGTTCCCAGAATTACGTTGCCACCCAAGACCTGATGCTGGCCGTGAATGCCGCCATCACCCTGCAGCGCCCGCTGCTCATCAAGGGCGAGCCGGGCACCGGCAAGACCATGCTGGCCGAAGAGGTGGCCAAGGCGCTGGACATGCCGCTGCTGCAGTGGCACATCAAGTCCACCACCAAGGCCCAGCAGGGCCTGTACGAGTACGACGCGGTGAGCCGCCTGCGCGACAGCCAGTTGAACGATGGCGACAGCGCCGAGCGCGTGAAGGACATCCGCAACTACATCGTGCAGGGCGTGCTGTGGCAGGCCTTCACGGCCGACCGCCCCGTGGCCCTGCTGATCGACGAGATCGACAAGGCCGACATCGAATTCCCGAACGACCTGCTGCGCGAAATCGACCGCATGGAGTTCTACTGCTACGAAACGCGCGAACTCATCCGCGCCAAGCACCGGCCGCTGGTGTTCATCACCTCCAACAACGAGAAAGAGCTGCCCGACGCCTTCTTGCGCCGCTGCTTCTTCCACTTCATCAAGTTCCCTGAAGCCGAGACCATGCGCCAGATCATTGGCGTGCACTTCCCCACGCTCAAGGGCGACCTGCTCAGCGTGGCGATGAAGACCTTCTACGACGTGCGCAACCTGCCCGGCCTCAAGAAGAAGCCTTCCACCAGCGAGCTGCTCGACTGGCTCAAGCTGCTGGTGGCCGAAGACATTCCGCTCAGCGCCCTGCAAAGCGCCGACAACAAGGTGGCCGTGCCCCCGCTGGTGGGCGCGCTGCTGAAAAACGAGCAGGACGTGAGCCTGTTTGAAAAACTGGTCTTCATGAACCAAAGGAACCGTTGAACGGGCCACCATGAGCCAGCCCACCCCGCCCACCACCCCCTCGCTCATCGACGGCGTGGCCGACGCCATCGGCTTTGTCGGCGGCGCGCTGGCCGGCTTCTGGCTGGGCCAGCTCGCGGGCTTCGACATCTTTGCGCCGGGCTACGGCACCAAGGCCCTGCTCGGCATTGCCCTGGTGGGCCTGGGCGGCGGCCTGGGCCTGCACGCCGCGCGGCGCTGGCAACAGCAACGGCGCCAGAAGCTGCAGGCTGATCAACAACAAGCGCAGCAATCACAACAGCAGCAACCGCCCGCCAAGAAGAAGAAATAACCGCCATGAGCAGCAGCAGCCCCCAGCCCTCCCCCTTCGTGCAAGCCGTCACCCTGCGCGACCACGGCCTGCGCCTGGAACCCCTGGCCCTGGGCCATGAAGAGGGCCTGAAGGCCGCCGCAGCCGATGGTGAACTGTGGACCCTGCGCGTGACCTCGGTGCCCGAGCCCCAGACCACGCGCGCCTACATCGAAACGGCGCTGGCCACGCGTGACCGTTTTGCCTTTGCCGTGATCGATGAGGCCACGGGCACCGTGCTGGGCACCAGCAGCTACCACGACATCCTGCCCGCCGTGAAGCGCGTGGAGATCGGCTACACCTGGTACCGCCAGAGCGTGCAGCGCAGCCATGTGAACACCACCTGCAAATTGCTGCTGCTGGGCCACGCCTTCGACACCCTGGGCTGCAACGTGGTGGGCTGGCGCACCGACAACTACAACTTTGCATCGCAGCGCGCCATCGAGCGCCTGGGCGCGCACAAGGACGGCGTGATCCGCGGCCACGCCCTGCGCCGCGACGGCACCATCCGCGACACCGTGATGTACAGCATGCGCGCCGGCGAATGGGCCGAGGCCCGCGCCCAGCTGTTGTACCTGCGCGCACGCCGCGAGACGACCTGACCGCCTGACCCTGCCTGACCGAGGAGGCACCCCACCATGCTCATCGACTTCTTCTACACCCTGCGCGCGGCCAAGCTGCCCGTGTCGGTCAAGGAATACCTGACCCTGCTCGAAGCGCTGGACGCCGGCGTGGTGGGCCCCCGGTCGGACGACGCCTGGAGCCTGGACGATTTTTACAACCTTTCGCGCCTGACCCTGGTCAAGGACGAGAAGCATTACGACAAGTTCGACCGGGCCTTTGGCGCCTACTTCAAGGGCGTGGAAATGCTGGCCGACTTCACCAAGGAAGTGCCCGCCGACTGGCTGCGCAAGATCCTCGAAAACGAGCTCACCCCCGAGCAAAAGGCCGCCATCGAAAAGATGGGCTGGGACGAGCTGATGGAGACGCTCAAAAAGCGCCTCGAAGAGCAGAAAGAGCGCCACGAGGGCGGTAACAAGTGGATCGGCACGGGCGGCACCAGCCCCTTTGGCCACGGCGGCTACAACCCCCAGGGCGTGCGCATTGGCGGCGCCGGCAAGAACAAGAGCGCCGTCAAGGTGTGGGAGCAGCGCGCCTACAAAGACTACGACGACCAGCAGGAGCTGGGCACGCGCAACATCAAGGTCGCGCTGCGCCGCCTGCGCAAGTTTGCGCGCGAAGGCAACGACCTGGAACTGGACCTGCCCGACACCATACGCAGCACGGCCGCCAATGCCGGCTACCTCGACATCAAGATGGTGCCCGAGCGCCACAACAACGTGAAGGTGCTGCTGCTCATGGACGTGGGCGGCACCATGGACGAGCACGTGCAGCGCGTGGAAGAACTGTTCAGCGCCGTGAAGGGCGAGTTCAAGCACCTGGAGTTCTATTACTTCCACAACTGCGTGTACGACTACATGTGGAAGAACAACCGCCGCCGCTTTGCCGAGAAGTTCCCCACCTGGGACATCATCCGCAAGTACAACAAGGACTACAAACTCATCTTCGTGGGCGACGCCACCATGAGCCCGTACGAGATTTTGCAGCCCGGCGGCAGCGTGGAATACAACAACGAAGAACCCGGCGCCGAATGGATCCAGCGCCTGACCCACGCCTTCCCCAAGTTCGCCTGGATCAACCCCGAGCCCCAGGGCGTGTGGCAGTACCGCCAGAGCATCAGCATCATCCAGCAGCTGGTGGGGAACCGGATGTACCCGCTGTCGCTCAAGGGGTTGGAAGAGACGATGCGGTTGTTGTCTAAGTGAGGGGGTGGGGCCCAGCGCTGGCCCTGCCCTGCCCAGCCCGCCCTGCGCTCAGGCGGGCGCCGTGGCCGCCCCACCGGGCCATGCCGCCGCCACCCGCTGCGCCAGCGCCTCGATGCCCTCTGCGCTCAGGTCGTCGGCCGGCACCACCTGCCGGCCTGCCCAGGCCTTGAAGTACGCCCGCTGCGACCGCGCATACGAGGGGTCGTAGTGCAGCGTGGCCAGCGCCTCGAACAGCTGGGGCAACTGGCGCGCGTGGGCCATGGCCTGCCAGGCCGCAATGGTGGCGTTGCCGTGCAGGGGCTTGAGCGGGTCGAGCTGGTCTGCCAGCCACTGCGGGCGCTCGCCCAGGTAGGCATAGTCGCGCAGCAGGTACTCCACGCGCGCGGCGGTGCTGGCCTGCAGTTCGATGCAGGGGCTGGCGCGCATGCGCTCAGCCAGCGGCGTGGGCAGGGTGAGCCGGCCGATGCGGCGGCCTTCGCCTTCCACATACAGCGGGCGCGCGGCGTCCACGCGCTCCAGCACGCTGGCAATGGCGGTCTCGAAGGCGGTCTGCGAGGGCTGCTCCACGCCCGGCAGCGCACCCAGCAGCGAGCCTTTGTGCCGGGCCAGGCCCTCCAGGTCCAGCACCTGCTGGCCCTGGGCCGCCAGGGTGTGCAGCAGCCGCGTCTTGGCGCTGCCGGTAGCGCCGCACACCACCACCAGGGGCAGGCTGGGCGAGCGCTGTTCGATGGTGTCGATGACATGGCGGCGCCAGGCCTTGTAGCCGCCCGCCAGTTGCTGCGCGTCCCACCCCACCAGGCGCAGCCAGGCGGTCATGGAGCCGCTGCGCAGGCCGCCGCGCCAGCAGTAGACCAGCGGCTTCCAGCTGGGCGGCTTGTCGGCCAGCGGGCCCTGCAGGTGGCGCGCCAGGTTGGCGGCCACCATGGCCCCGCCCACACGCCGCGCCTCGAAGGCGCCGACCTGCTTGTACAGGGTGCCCACAATGCGGCGCTCCTCGTTGCCGAGCACCGGCAGGTTGATGGCGCCGGGGATGTGGTCGATGGCGAACTCGGCCGGGCTGCGCGCGTCGATGAGGGTGTCGAAGGCGTGCCGGTCGTGCACGCGCGTAGGCTCCTTCATGGCGCCACCGTGAGGCGGGTGGCGGAGCCGCCAGCCGTTTCTTCTCCGTCGCCGCCCGTGGCCAGTGCTTCCATGCGGCCCACCACCGCGGCATCGGCAAAGCCCTGCTCGCGGAAGGTGCGCAGCACCGCATCGACCGCCTGCGGCGCGCAGCTCACCAGCAGGCCGCCGCTGGTCTGGGGGTCGGTGAGCAAGGCCTGGGCGTGCGCGGGCAGGCCCGGGGCCAGCGCCACCTCGGCGCCATAGCCCTCCCAGTTGCGGCGCGATGCCCCGGTGACGGTGCCTTGCGCGGCCCAGGCCTCCACGCCCGACAGCAGCGGCAGGCGCTGCCACTCCAGCACCGCGTGCAGGTTGCCGGCGCCGCGCGCCATCTCCAGCGTGTGGCCGGCAATGCCGAAGCCGGTCACGTCGGTCAGCGCGTGCACGCCGTCCAGCCCGGCCAGCGCCATGCCGGGGGTGTTCAGGCGCGTGGTGGTGTCCACCAGGCAGGCGTAGCCGGCATCGTCGAGCAGGCCCTTCTTGAGCGCGGCAGACAGCACGCCCACGCCCAGCGGCTTGCCCAGCACCAGCACATCGCCGGCGCGCGCATCGCGGTTGCGGCGCACGCGCGCAGGGTGCACCAGGCCCAGCACCACCAGGCCGTAGATGGGCTCCACCGAGTCGATGGTGTGGCCCCCGGCAATGGGAATGCCCGCCGCGCGGCACACCGACTGCCCGCCTTCGAGCACCCGCCCGATCACCTCCACCGGCAACTGGTTGACCGGCATGGCCACAATGGCCAGCGCCATGATGGGGCGCCCGCCCATGGCATACACATCGCTGATGGCATTGGTCGCCGCAATGCGCCCGAAATCGAACGCATCGTCCACGATGGGCATGAAGAAATCGGTGGTGGCAATGAGCGCCTGTTCATCGTTGAGCTGGTACACGGCGGCATCGTCGGCCGTCTCGATGCCCACCAGCAGCTCCGGCGGCAACACCATGCCCGCCGCCCCGCTCCCGCGCAGGATCTCGGAGAGCACGCCCGGCGCAATCTTGCAGCCGCAGCCACCGCCGTGGGAGAACTGGGTGAGGCGGATGGGGGTGGTGGTAGGGGAAGTGGTGGTGGTGCTCATCGTTGTCATGGAGAAGTGGGGGGCGCCGGGCTTGCTGCGCCTATTGTGGCGCCTGTGGTTTGGCGCTCTACCTGAGCCATGCGCGCGCGCCTTCCCGCCGCAAGGGTCAGAGCGCAACCCGGTACGCCACCTCTTGCAGCGGATGGCCAGTGAGATGGCTGGTCGTGCGCACCGCGCCGCTGGCCCGAAACCCGCACGCCTCGTACAGCCCCCGCGCGGCCGCGTTGCTGTGAATGCACCACAGCTCGACCACGGCGACCCCCTGCTGCGCCCGGGCATCCACCAGCGCCTGCCGGACCAGTTGTTGACCCGCGCCTTTGCGCCAGTGCAGGGGGTGCACATTCAGCGCCCACAGCTCCACGGTGGATGCAGGGCTCGCCACCACCGCATACCGCGGCTTGCCCACGATGGAAAACGCCACCGGCTGGCCCTCCACACCATCGTCCACCACGCGCAGCGTGAAGGGCGGCGGCTCTGCACCCAGCGCCGCACGCAGCCCGTCCAGGTTCGCACCCGGGTCCAGCGCATCGAGGTACGCATCCGGCATGGCGCCCCGGTAGGCCGCCTGCCAGGCCGCCACGCGGATGGCGCCGATGGCGGCTGCGTCGTCGGGGGTGGCGGTGCGGATGGGCATGGGGGTTGAAAGGAGATTGTTGGAAGTGCGGGCAGTATGGAGCCGAGCGTTGCCTGAACTCAGGGGGCGTTTCGCCGGAGCCGAGCACGCCCGAAGGCAGCAGGCTCCAAATATCCGGGACAAGCCATCTCGACTAAAGATGTGGGCATAGCTCAGCTTGCACGATTGTCTAGGTGCGAGGGGAGCCAGCCGACAACTACCACCTGCTCGTCTTCATCCCAAAAGAAATACAACCGAAATCCAAAGCGACGATCACGGGAATCGCTGCCTTTAAGATGTCGATCAAGTGGCCGCCGAGTCCCTCCGTATTGAACTGAGTACAAGTCAGCGGCATATTTGACCCCGTCACCTGTAGCACTCTCTTCAAGTTGAAGCTGCGCAAGCGCTTCTGCATACGCTTCCCGTTGACCGGGCGTGGCTTGGATCCTCATCGGCACATAGTGATCCCTGAGAAGAAGCAATGTTCGATAGATGAATGCAGGCTCGTGATACTCCGATTTTCGGACACCTTGATATGCACGATTTGTAATTTCGACAGAACCTACGAGGTGCTCACGACACCATTCGGCAAACGTATCCAAGGTCTCAGGAATTGGCGTACTCTGTGACTCATCGCCCTCCGCTAGACGCGCCTCCAGCAAGCGAATACGGTGCAATCGCTCCAGCGCTTGAGCTTTCGCAGCATTCGCCGCGTTTACTGCCAGATCGCGCTCGATATCTGCTGTGGACAGCAATCCGTCGTATTGCTCCTTCTGTTCTTTTAGCTCCTTGCGCAACTGCTCGTTATCTTGTTCGTACAACCGGGCAAGCTCAGCGTCCGATCCGCCTGCACTTCTCAGCTTAGAGCGTTCTGCATAGGCCGCAATTTGGCGCACTGTGTTGAAGGCGGGGAGACTCTCCTCACGATGAGCACCACTGACTGAGCTAGCAAGAGACTGATTGACCATCCATCGCTCGAACGAAGGCGGGCCTGATTCATCCCAGCTAGCGATGCGATTCGGTAACGCAAACGGATGATTCGAAGGCTGATCGATCCACGCACGAAACCCAGGCCGATAGGTTCTTACCGCCTCGTGAAAGACCGAGAGTTCGCGACCAACGCTGTCAGTAAGGGCGAAGCTTGCCCGAGAGGTGAGCGCAAAAACATGTGCAACTCCAAGCAACTTAGAGTGCAGCTCTACAGCTGAGGCTGCCGCATCTCCTGGGTCACTAGACCCTTCCGGGAGCGCAAGAACAATAACGTTAGATTGGCGCGTTGGGTCTTCGAGAAGGGTCACAAGATTGGCCACGTCATCGTCACTCGAAAGAACTTTCAACTCTTGGCGAAGAGCAACCCCATCGAGTTCCGCCGGCCCCGAAGAAATCACAGTTCTGACGAAACCAGGAATTGATCTCTCAAACGCCTCATCAGCGCCGCGAGTAGTACAAATGAGCCTGGCGCCAAAAAGTATGTCTCCGCTTGGATCGATGCCGACCCCAATCTCGGTGATCCAAGTTCTCTGGGGAACGTTCTTGTCAGCATCGTCAAGGCGCGCAGCCCAATACTTGGGATCTTGTAACGCTACACCGGCTGCTCGCTGTGAGCCTATAGCCGACAGTTCGAATGACTGGCGTTGCCACGCTACGGCAGGAAGAGCCTTTCCAGCTCGTCGATTTATCCAACGCAGAATCTCATCGACCGTTGCTGCGAATCTATCAACGCCCGGCACCGGCTTGAGTCGAAGTGTGACCTGACTTACAGGCCGGATGACCGAGCGCCCCTCCCTCAGTTTTGCTGCTATCGGCGTCAGCAACTCTCGAGCATCTCTAGATTGAGTATTCATGTGTCAGTAGGCAATGTTGCCCAGCCTCTTATGGATCTAAATTCGCATCGGGCCGTCTCCAGCACCAACGCCCCACGGACGATCTCACACACTTTAAACGCTACTAGCTCTACAGGGCGAGCACCTTCTTGCAAGACCAACGTACTGCTACTGCGCCCAAGTCTTTTCAATTGATGCGAGTCAAGCACACATACACTTGAGCGTAGAAGATTAGCTATTGAAGGTAACTTTTCGCTTCACTTCATCTTTTTCTCTCGGTAGGATTCAAACAAAGCCGAACCCAGGAGACCCTATGGCAAAGTCGAGCAGCCCACTCGATCTGCGTCGAGCTATCAACGCTGTTTCAGACGTCATCCAGAACCGCCCCCAACCCATTCGCGAGTTTGACCAGATTTACATGAAAGCCGGGGACATGGTTTTGCAAACCAGTCTCATTGCCCAGCGATTTGCCGGCCGGAAGCTTCTTTTCATGGGAGATGGCGACAGCATCAGCCTGTGCTTGGCTTACCTTGTCAAGCGGGAGGTCCTGCAGGAGGGGCCAGAGAAAATTCTCGTCCTAGACTTTGATGAGCGCATGGTCAATGCAGTCGAGCGATTCGCAGATCGTGAGGGCATCTCGAACCTGATCCAGTCTAGGCTCTATAACTGCATCGACAAGCTACCTGAAGAGCTTCTTGGACAGTTCAACGCGTTCTACACCAACCCCCCCTGGGGGGCACACAACGACGGTGAAAGCGTGAAGGTCTTCATGGAGCGCTGCATGGAGGCGTCTTCGGTTGATGCAGTCGGGGCAATCGTGATTGCTGACGACCCAGGCGTGGCTTGGTCGCAAAAAGTTTTGTCAGAGACGCAGCAGTTTGCGTTGGCTGGGGGCTTTTATGTCCAAGAGATGCAGACAAATCTGCATGAATACCACCTGGACGACGCACCCGACCTGCGCTCGTGCAATCTGTTCTTACGCTCTCTACCAGACCGCACGCTTGTAGCGAAGAGCTATGACCTGCATGACAGCCGGCTAGAACATTTTTACGGTCGCTCCCAAAATCTGAGAGTTCGATATGTCCGGGAGACCAATCGAGTCGACTATGGCAAAGCCTTTAAGGACACATACAGCCTTGAACTTCCGGAGAAATCATGAACGTGTTGAAGCCCGGTGACTCGTTTTTGTATATGAAAGTCGGTGTGCATGCCAACGAGTCGCTCCAGGACATCATCGAGCGAAAGCGCAAAGAGATTGCACAAGCTGGCATGTCTTTCTGGGGATACGGCGGCAGCAGCTGTCATCCATTCAATGCGGTACAGCCTTTCGTCAGAGAAGTGACGAAAGGTGGCACAACCGTGCGCTTGCTCATGCAGGAAATCACTTCAAGGCACTTCGCTGTTGGAGAGGCACAGGAGTACAGCCCCGATGGAAAGAACTACTACCCAGTGCCAACAGGGGTGAAGGTACTAGGCTCCCGCTATGCGCTGGTGCTGACCAGTCTGGATGAAATCAATGAATCAGTGTCTCTGGCTGACACAGCTGTCGGCATTGGCCGAAAGGTAGGTGTGAGTGGGTCTCAATACATTCGCGGGCACGTCGACAAAGCTTGCCTTGTCTATAAGCCAGGTACAGGCACAGCTACGGGGCCTGACATACCTTTGCGACTATCCGCGAAGATGGCAGAGCCATTTGCCGTGGTCTTGCGATAGCTAGAGAACCTTGAGCCATCCCGGAGCAGGCTCTTCAATGTGATCCTTAATGACAAGGTCCAACCCGGCAATGAAGCCCCGCTCCCCATGCTTTGCCGTTTGGTCATAAACAAAGGAAATCGTGTCATCAGCCCTTGGTGAGGAACTGACCGCTTTGCGCACTCGTGCGAGGCGGCCTTCACTGCACAACTTCTGGAATATCTGCTCCAAGCAGATGCATCGCCCCCGAAGCTGTGACATCGGAGCCCAGATGCCCTCAAAGGCAGGAAAATCTCTAATTGCTTTCTTATCGCCAGTGCAAAGATCAAGATCACCGCGGCAGACAGCGACAACACACAGAGCAAGCTCCCCACCCTGAATGTCCAGTCCAGCGGTCAGCACAGCGGCCATGAGTTGCGTCGAGATTCTCGCCTCTTCAGGCGTCATTTCCAATTCAGTAATTGATTGCAGGGCATTCTGAAGACGATCCGACTCTGCTTGGCCAGCCGTCAAGCGGCTACGTCGCTGCGGGTCCGCTCGGCCCATATAGCGAAGCATGACTTTCAAAGAGCCGACCTGCGCTGGGGTTACGCCGATCGCGGCCAAGCCATCGACGTAAGCATCCATCTTGGAGAGCTTTATGACAACGTCGTTGTCTATCAATACGGTCACGCTCATATCGTGGCTACCGCTTTTAGGTACGCAAGCGCCTGCGCGTCATCGCCGGTAGTGGTGAGTTGCTGCCATAGGATGCGATTCACCAGCGTTGCAGGTTTCTCTTCCTGCTGCGGCAGGAGTTTCGCTGCGGCGAAAGCCAGAGGCCACTCACGCGTGGAGTAGCCGAATGACATGACGATGTGACCTGGATCGATGTTCAACCGCTGGCCGGTCTGCATTGCATGACTGGCCAGTTCTCGAGCCGTTCCAACGGAGTTATGAGATGACTCGCCATGGCCTCGCATGACGGAAAAGCTGTGCTGGCCTGTCAAAAGCGCCTGTGCATACTCATCAGCAGCCCGCTCCTCGTCATCATCAATGAGCTCATCGACATGGTTGGCCGGGTCATACGGGTCTGCATCAATGATTGCACCAGCGCCGTTCAAGTGCCCCAGAGCAATGTGACCTAGCTCGTGCGCGACATGAAACATGTACTGAGCATCCAACCCGGACTCCCGAGCAACCAAGATGGCATGTCGCTCGCCGAGCCGTACGGCGATGGCGGTAACGCCTTTGGTTTGCGCAGGAAACAGTCGAAGGTGCAGAACCGGCACGCCAAGAGACCAACATGCAGCAATCACATCGCCAAAAGACACAAATGGCCGGCCGAACATCAATGCGCGACGAAGCGCAAGAGGGTCCGCAGGCACCGGTCTTGTAGAGGAGGAATCGAGCATCGACAGAAGGATGCGTCCGACGCCCATTGAAAAGCCAACCAATGCATCACGGCGCGGCCCCTCTGCCAAGCGCATATGCTTGAACTTGGTGGGGCCCGTGTGCAGAAAGCCGACGGGCACGCCATCATCTAGCAGGGTCTGCGGGTCGAGATTCAGTCGCCTCGCCAACAATAACGAAGCAAGGGTCCGCGCCGACAGCGAATCGTTGTCTTCTGGAACCCACCAGTCGGGGATGGAAGCGTCAACAAGCGTCTGGGGCAGGCCTATGCCCAGTAGCTTATTGACTAACTTGTCTTCGATATTTGCCATCGTATTCACCCCCTCGCAATACGTGCTGCTGCGCCTGCGGCACGAATCATCGCCGCCAATGCCTGTGCGTGTTCTGGTGTGCCATTCCACACCTCCCGAATTGCCGATACGAGGGCTGGGTCATCGACCGGCAGGGGGAGCGTTGACTGCGCACTCTCCCGAACACCATCTGCATAAATGCATAACTTCTTGAATGCACCTCCAAGCCTTTCCGGACAATTCGATAGCAATCTGGAAACTGCAGGCTGACTGACCCCCGAAGCTTTTGCTATTTCGGGCTGCGTCATCCTGGTAGACAGAAGGGTAAACCGCATTTCTTCCCAGCGCACCTTGATTGAAGCACTCATCGGCGCTATGATAAACGAATAAATGAATATTTTCGAACTAAATATGAATGGAGGGTCTATGGTGCCAAACCACTTTTGCTGGACTCGCTTTGGAACAGAAGCAGGCGAAGGCATCGGAACCATTCTTGCCCGCAAGGAGCGTGAGCGCCTAGCTACAAATGGCATGTTCCTATGGGGCATTGGCAACAGTGTGGGTCCGGCAATAAGGGAACTGGTACTGCTGGAAAAGCGGCCGATGGTGTTGTTCTCGCCGATGCGTAGCAAGCCCAAAACCATAGATGTCGCACCGAGTGGAATTCTTCAATGGACTTACGCCCAGGGCCTCGACGGCTCGGAGTGGCCCATTCCAGACGGCATCAATGTCACGAGTCGTCAGGGCAGTGAAGGTGGCCGAGACAAGCGCTCGCATTTCGCGCTTGTGTGCAAGTCCTCCGCTCCCATTGTTCCGCTCAACGCGGAAAGCTTGGTGTATGAGCAATTGGTGAACTTGCGCAGCAAAAACAAATTGGGAGCATCACAAGTTACCGCAGTTGTTCAGCGTGTCGAAACTGAATTGACGACAAGCACTCACTACCCTGTGGCGTTCAGCGCCGAACTGGTTTATCCGTATTTCGTCCGACTTGAACGGCCGGTCAACCCTTCGGCTCAACTCCCAAGGTCGAGGGGAATAGCGGCCAGTGGCTATCAGCCATCTCTTCTGGCAGCCTAGCCCGGTGCGTCGAGGATGAAGAGGTTTATGCGCAGCCACTCTTGCGCATTGCTGTTTCTAAACGCCTGCACAGCGATCGGCGTTGCTGCTGCAGAGCGTCTTCGCCCTCCATCTAGCCGGAGGGGAATGCCCGACATGCAAGTTTGCACTCCCGACAGGGAGTGCGAAACGCTTTAACGATAGCGCCACCTTCATAAAGAATGAACGCCTGCCTCAGACAGGCGATCCGTTAGCTTTAGCGTGCTGCATGGGCAACTCCCACAACGGCAGCCAACACGTGACGGCTATCACCGCCTCGCCTCTGCCTGCACCTCACAATGGCCGCCACAACACAGCGACAGAGAGGCGAGGCAATGACGACAGCGACGACCATCCCAAGGCGACTACCGCCTGAACAGCAGCACCGCGCCCGCGCGTGGCGGCACAGCCTACCGCTGCTCGCCCCCGCCCTGTTGCTCCTCTGCGCAGCCACCCTCCCCTCACTGCAGGCCCAAGCCCAAACCCTCTCCACCGGCGCCCGCCACGGCCTCGCCCTGCAGGCCGATGGCAGCGTGCTGGCCTGGGGCGACAACCGGCAGGCGCAGTTGGGCCAGGGGCGCACGATTTATGCGGCCAAGGCGCGGGAGATTGCCTTGCCGGCCAAGGCCACCATGGTGCGCACCAACCGCACCTCGGCCCTGGTGCTGGATGCCGATGGCAATGTGTGGAGCTGGGGCACCAATCTGCGGGGTGAGTTAGGCGATGGCACGCACACCGACCGGTCTGTGCCGCAAATCATCTTTCGCGGGGCAACGTTCATCGCCAACGGCGGGGAGTGGGGGCCTTCGTTCGTGATCGACCAAGACGGCCAGCCCTGGTGGTGGGGGCCGTTGCCCAATGGCGTGAACACCCCGGTGGATGCCACTGTGCCGCAGCGGGCCACCACCACGCGCGTGCCGGCGCGGCTGGTGCGGGTGCAGCAGCAGGGGCTCACCACGGTGGCGCTGGACGACCAGGGCGTGGTCTGGTCCTGGGGCGAGGGGGTGGCGTGTGCGGCGTCGCCCGGCTATTCGCAGCCGGTGGCCATGCGCGATGTGCCGCCGGTGGTGGATTTGCTGGTGTCTGCATCGGCCCCGGTGTCGGACCGGTGGAACTACCTGCCCAACCAGCGGCCGGTGTCGCGCATCACGGCCAAGACGGCCGATGGCACGCTGTGGACCTGGGGCACCGACCCGGTGTACCCGAGCCAGACCACGCTGCCGCCACCACCCAAGACGTATTGCCCGCCCGTGCGCCAGCCCAGCACGGCGTATGACCCGTTCGACCGTTATCGTGACACGGTGCACCCGGACATGCTGCGCGCCGGGGTGCAGATCAAGACCATCATGGTGGGGGGCGATGGCTACCTGGGCCTGACGGCCGAGGGCGACCTGTGGGAGTGGCGCAATGTGAGCCCGTACGAAACGCCGGGCTGGCAGATTGCACTGCGCAAGCTGGCGAGCAATGTGGTGGATGCCAGCAGCTCCCGCACGGAGCAGCGGGGCCTGGCCTCGGTCATCATGTACATCACGCGCGATGGCAAGCTGCATGCGCTGGGCTCCAACACGGGCGGGCACCTGGCCACGCCGGCGGGCGAGCTGGAGTCGGCCGCCAGCCCGCGCAAGGTGGCGCTGCCCGGGCCCGCGGTGAGCGTGCACGCCAGCGGCACGGGCAGCCATGCGCTGCTGCAGGACGGGCGCATTTTTGCCTGGGGCGATGGGGCCACGCAGTACGACCCGAGCGCCAACTTCATCGCGGGCATTCCGCCGCAGGTGCCCACGCAGGTGGTGCTGCCCACGCCGGTGGCCGTGCAAAAGCTGGCCACGGCGCTGGGCCAGTGGCTGGCGGTGGACGCCAATGGCAAGGTGTGGAGCTCGGGCGGCTGGGGCATATGGCCCATCACGCACAGGCGCCCGGTCATCGTGGGCGAAGCGTCGGGCATGCCGCTGGCGCGCGATGTGGCGGTGGGCGGCAATGGGCGCGGGCTCATCCTGGGGGTGGATGGGTCGGTGTGGCGCATTGGCAGCAATGGCGGCACGGGCTACCTGCCGCCCGGCACCGATATCCTGAGCCCAGCCGCAACCGTATGGCGGTACACGCCGGTCAAGATCATTGGCCTGCCCAGCACCATCGTGCAGGTGGCCACGGTGGACGATGGCTACGGCGCCTCGTATGCGCTGGATGCAGCGGGCCAGGTGTGGTTCTGGGGCAACCGCATGAACAGCGGCATTGCCGGGGTGGATGGCCGCGCGCTGCCCTCGGCCGAGTGGCTGGTGATGGATCCCATCGTGCTGCCCATGCCGGGCAAGGCGGTGTCCATCCACGGCGGCGAGTTCAACGCCTGCGCGGTGCTGCAGGACGGCACGGCCCAGTGCTATGGCAAGCTGTTCAACAACCACTTGGGCCGGCGCCTGCGCATGCACGCGCCGATCGTGGCGGTGTCCATGGGAATGGACGAGGACAAGGCTGGCATCGTCACCTACGCCCAGCGCGGCGGCTCGGTGCACCTGCGCCTGGCCGATGGCACGGTGTGGGCCCTGGGCCAAGGCCGCTATGGGCAGTTGGGCACAGGCGCCTACGCCAGCGTGGCCGAGCCCGTGCCCGTGGCAGGCGAGGCCGGCCGGGGCGAGTTGGATCTGGCCCCCGCCACGCCCAACGTGCCCACCACGGCCGGCAACGGCACCGGCCAGCGCCCGCCGTTTCGCGTGAACATGGCACTGGCGGGCAACCCTCGCAGCCTGGCCTTCAACGGCGAGGTGTTTGGCAGCGCGGGTACGCCGGCCGGTGCCAATGTGTACGCCCTGGCCACCCTGGGCGTGCCGCGCCCGGGCAGCACCTGGCTGCAGCTCGACGCACAAGGCCACTGGAGCCCGCTGGGCTGGCCCGTGCCGGCCCTGGCCAGCAATGCGCAGCTCAGCAGCGAGGCGCAGGCCCTGCCCCTCACCCTGCTGCCGCGCCTGGACGGCCCGGGCCTGGAGGGGCTGCGCCTGTTCATCGGCTATGGCAGCGACGTGGACGAGATGCTGCGCGCAGGGCGCTTTCGCGAGGTGCTGGAGCTGGGGCCGGATTTGGGAGCGCTGACGCCATCGTATTGAGAGCGGCCAACAAAACTCTTCTGGCGTCGTTGCAGCCCCCTGCGTGTCAGAATGAAAGCATGAGCACCACGTCCACCGCTTCCTTCCTCTCCAACGCAGACGGCACCCAGGTGGCTACCTACACCTGGGCCAAGGTTGCGGGCCAGCCGGCCGGGGTGGTGCAGATTGCCCACGGGCTGGCCGAGCATGGTGCGCGCTATGACCGCTTTGCCCAGCAGCTCAATGCGGCGGGGTTTGTGGTGCACGCGGTCGACCACCGGGGGCACGGGCGTACGGCAGCGGGGCGCCTGGGCGACTTCGGTGCCGCGGGTTTCGGCGGGCTGATTGCCGATGTGGCCCAGTATGGCTCGGCGCTGCGTGCGCAGCATGGCAGCCTGCCGGTGTTTCTGTTCGCGCATTCGATGGGTTCGTTTGCAGCGCAAGCCGCGCTTCTGGACCACGCATCGATATGGGCAGGGGCCATTCTCTCGGGCTCCACCGCGCTCGATGCGCTGGCCGCTGCCATGGCCAATGCACCGGCCGATGCGCCGTCGGGGCTGGCGGCTTTCAATGCAGGCTTTGCGCACCGCACGGGGTACGAATGGCTGTCGCGCGACGCCGCCGAGGTCGATGCCTATGTGGCCGACCCCTGGTGCGGGTGGGAGGTGCCGGGCGATGTGATCCCCTCGCTCTTCGCCCCCGCCGCCCGGCTGGCAGACCCGGCGTTGCTGGCCGGCATCCGCAGCGACCTGCCCCTCCTCATTGCCTCGGGCGACGCCGATCCGCTGGCCGGTGGCGGTGCGCTGATCGAGCTGCTGGGCCAGCGCTACCGCGATGCCGGCATTGCCGATGTGACGGTGAAGCTGTACCCGGCCGCCCGCCACGAAATCCTCAACGAGACGAACCGCGATGAGGTGACGGCCGACATCGTTGCCTGGCTGCGCGCCCACGCTGTATGACAAGGGCCCTGCGTGGCACAGGGCTGGTGACCTGCACCTGACCCATGCGACCCGTCTGAGGGAGCTACGCGGGTTCATCGGCTGTGGCAGCGGCGTGGACGCAATGCTGCGCGCGGGGCGCTTTCACAAGGTGCTGGTGCCGGACCTGGGGGTTGCCGTGGCCGGTTTATTGAAAGGCCCGGGTCAGGGCTTGGAGCACGAAAAGTGAGCGCGGGAGCACGCCAAGAGACATGCAAAACCTGGTTGTGAAAAGCACCAAAGGCCTGTTCAGCTGGGTGGTCTGGTTGCTGACCCCGTTGGTGGGCGGGCTCCAGTGCATTCCCTTCGTGCTGGTGATGCTGCTGGTCGTCTACGGGGTGCGTACCAGCCTGGTGGAGATCCCTCCCAAAAACCAGCTCACCCGCGTGGAAGGGCGGCTGCTGGCGCGTTACGACACGGCGCCGAACAAGCGTTCGCAGTATTCCACCCGGGTGCGCAGCGCGGACGGAACAGTTCACCAATGCAGCTGCGCACTGGGCACGTCGTCCACGTCCAACTGCCTGGACGAAAGTGACGTGCGCCTGAACGACCAATACGCCGAGCACCTTCGCACCCAGCAGGTGGCGCTGCTCATGGCGCCGGCCTCCATGGGCGGTGGCGACCTGTGCTACGAGCTGAGCAACGCGGAGAAGACCTGGTTTGGCTACGAAGAAAAGGCCCGCAAGTACACGGCCATCCAGAACGGCTGGGGCCCTGTCCTATCGTGGGTGCTGCTGGTGGTGCTGGGGGCCTTTCTCGCCATCCGCGCGGTGTTTTTCCGAAGGCCGGCGAAGGCGACGCTACCGCCTGCTGGCGACCCGCAGCAGGCCATGGCGCAGCCTGCAGACCCGAAGGCCTGAGGACGGCCGTGACGCACGCTGCGCTGCCCCCGTTGCGAACCCACCGCAGCGGCAGGGAGCAGCGTGCGCTTGCAGCACGCAGGCCGCAGGCTCAGCGCGGCGTGTAGCAGGTGCCTGCGGCAATGGCGGCCGTGACCGCGTTGGCCGTGCTGGCCGCGTTGGGGTAGGCCGAGGGGGTGGCCGTGTTGTCCAGCAGGCACAGGTGGTTGTCCTTGCGCACCAGCACCATGGGCTTGCTGGGGGGGCTCATGAGCTCGCCGGAGACCCAGGTGGCCGAGAGCTCGCTGTCCATATCCTGGTCCATCATGATGGTCGTGAAGCCACCAGGCAATGGCCCCGCCGCGACCGTGCCCACGCCGGTGCACTGCGCATTGCGGTAGCTGACCGAGCCTGCGTCGAAGGTCAGCAGGGCGGGCCTGCCGTGCGACAGGCGCCAGCCGTTCTTCAGCCCGGTGCCGCCTGCCCCGGGGAGGCACTGGTCCTGCTCCCAGAAGCCGGAGGCCAGGGATCCCAAGCTGGCGCAACTCACCGCGACCGGGTTCACCGCGGCGGCAGTGATCGTGCCCGCGCCATTGCGCACCACGCAGCCCAGGCCAACGGGCTTGGACTTGACCGTGACGGCATAGGCCGCGCCGGTGGCCAGCGGGGTGGGGAAAGTGAAGCCGCCGTCGGCGGTGAGGGCCAGGTCCTCACCCCCGGTGGTCAGCACCACCGTGCTGCCGTTGAACAGGCCGCTGATGCTGCCGCCCAGGGTGGTGCGGTCGCTTGGCAACGGCGCGCAGTCCACCAGCACCGCAGGGCTGTCCGCGGCCAGCGTGCCCGTGCCCCGCGCCACGGTGCAGCGCTGGCCCGTGGGCTGGGTCTTGACGGTGACGGCATAGCTGCTGCCCAGCGGCCAGCTGGCGGCGGTGCGCACGAGGCCATTGGCGGCCACGGCGAAATCGTCCGCCCCATTGTTCTGCACCACCACGCTCTGGCCCGCCGCCAGCCCGGTGACCGACAGGCCCAGCGTCTGGTGGGTCGCGCCGGGTGGGGGCGCCGTGTCGCCACCGCCCCCGCCGCCGCAGCCGCTCAGCAAGGCGGCGGCAGCAGCAGCAACCAGGCCCAGGGGCACGATGCGCCGCACAGCGCGTGCGGACCGAGGCCGGGACAGAGGCAGGGCGCGCGGCGCCAGCAGGGATGGAATGGACAACATGCAAAAGCTCCTCTCGATGGGGTGGAAGCTCGCGGTGCATGGCCCATGCGTGGCATGGCATGGCAGCCCTGGCTCCACCTGGTTGGTGTGGTGGGCCAGTGTGCTGGCGAGGGGGCTTTACCGCGCGTGACGCCGGTCACCAGCGCGGCCACAGCGCTGCGCCCTGCTGTGTGCAGTTGTAAGCACCGGCGCAGCAGCAGCAGCAGCAGCCGCGGGCTGGGCTGCGCCTGTGCGGCAAACTATGGCTTGCCAGCAAGCGCGGTCCGGGCCCGCCCACGGCAGGTCCCCATGGCGGGCAGCCATCACGACGACAAGGAGGGAAGAAGGTATGCGAGAGGCAAGGTGGCTGGCGTGGTTCTTCGCCGTTGTCGGCGGCGGCGTGTTCGTTTTCAGCGCCTGGGGCGCCCTCACCCTGGCCGCACCACCGCCCACCCCATCGCTGCTGCGGGGCGCCATGGCGCAGGCACTGCAGGCCGCACTGGGCACGCCCGCCGGCTGGGTCGTGTACCACCTGCTCTGGGCCACGCTGGGCGCTGGCGTGGCCTGGGTGGGGGTGCGGGTGCTCAGGCAGGAGCAGCAGCAGCGCCGCCGCGGCCGCTGAACCCCACCAATCAAGCCATCGGGCATGCGGCCCGGCCTGAGGGCACAGCACACTGGGGCCACCGCTGCGGGGCAGGCATGGACAGGCCCCCCCGGGGCCTGGCCAGGTTTATCTTGCGTGTTGAACGGTTCAGGTAGCCAATGCGGGGGGCATGGTACGTATCCAAGGCCCAAGGGCCGATGAATCGTTTGATGGGAGTGCTCGATGGACGCTTTTGCTCGCGCAGAGAGATGGCAGGCCGCCGCTACCGCCTTTGTGGCCTTGCTTGCCATCGTGCCGGCGGCAAGCACCACGGGCAGCATTTTCATTGCGCTGCTGGGCGCGGTGGGGGTGGGCTGCCTGGCCGGTGGCGGGGTGATGGTGTGGTGGCAGCTGACCCCTGAAGGACAGGCCTGGCTGCTGGCCGAGTCCCGCTACATGAGCCGCTCGACCTCGCGGGCTTCCGTCTGGGTGGGTAATCTATCGCCAGGCTTGTTGATGCTTGGCGCTGCCATTTTTCTGCACGTCCGGGCCACTTGAACCTGGCAGGCAACTTCATCGGCAAGGCCTGCTGGCAAGCGCCGGATCTGCGTGCCTTTGGCCCACTGCCATGCGATGCGCCATGCCACGCCATGGCCTGCCGTGGCATGTGTTGTCCCATTCATAGCCGATGGATGGCCTTGTCTTGCCGGCTGGGCGCAGGCCAGCAGCGCCCGCAGGGGCCGGGTGGCGCGTTGCTGCAGGCGCGACGAGCGCTGCGCGGCGGCAGCGGCAGCGGCGGCGTCACATCTTCTCGCAGACCTCGTTGTAGAGAATGTCCCCGGCGCCCCTCAATGTCAGGAGCAAGCCGCCCCGGGAGTCGGGCGCGTCGGGGCGGGCAGGCGCCGTGAATTGCGCGGTCACACCCCAGGGCGGCGACATTCCATTGGCATATTCGAAGTACCAGAACAAGGTGGGGTTGGTGGCGGCATTGACCGCGGAAAGCGTGGCGATGGGCGAATGGCGAACCCCGAACCAACGGGATCCCCTGGGGCCCAGCACGACGGTGGCTTCGGCCGCGGTGACGGTGGCCTTGATGCTCATGTCCTTGGGTCCCGTGGCCTGCTTGCCACAGGCGTAGATGCCGCTGTACACGCGCGACAGCGGGTCTGACGAAGGCGGCTCCACCGTGTGCACTTCCAGCATCTGCGTGTTGTCCACCATCTCGCCGAACGAGCGGCCCCAGCCCACGTAGAGCTTGGCGCCGAGCGCACCGCTCGCGTCCCAACCGTTGACGACGATGGTCTCGTGCCCCGACGCCGCCGTCTTGTAGGCCGGTGCATTGCACGCGCCCGGGCACTGAAAGGCCGCGAAGCCCGCAGCCCCGCCATGGAAGTACAGCTGCCCCTTGTGCAGCACGGCAAACCACAGTTGCGTGGGCTGTTCTGCCGGCGAAGCGGCCGGGCCCGGGGTGGGCAAGTCGCGCACATCCACCACCAGGCGGCTGGCCTGCAGCTCGCCCTCCATGGCGGCCAGGGCCTTGACCTGGGCCGTGGCGGCCGATGCGCCCAGCAGCGCCAGCGCGGCAGCCAGGGCGATGCGGGAGGGGCGAAGGATGGTCGTCGTCATCGTCATGCAGGCTCCTTGAAAGATGAACCGGGCCGTGGCCGGACAGGTAGTGAAGGCAGTGCAGTGCAGGCAGGCAGGGCCGACGCGGTGGCCGGCCTGCGATGGGAATCGATTGTGCCGAGGGCTGCGCCGCGGGCTTGTGATGGTCATCACCTTGCACGGGCGGTGCGGGGCGCCCTGCTGTGTGCAGTTGTAAGCACCGGCGCCGCCGCGGCCGCGGCTGAATCGGGCATGGTGCGCAGACCCGGTGGCATGATCGGATGGAGGATGCACACGCAGGAGCCCCATGGTGGAAGAAAAAGAAAAAGAAAAAGAGAAGAAAGAAAAATCAACGCGGCCAGCCCCCATCACACCGCTGCAGTGGACGGTCCCCGTGTTGCTGATCGCCCTCACCGTGGCGCTGCTCGGCGTGCTGTGGACCTGGGCCACACAGCCACGTCCGCAGGGCTTTGCCGATGGGTTCCAGCCGCCCCAGATGGCGGCGGCCCAGTTTGCGACCAAGACCGTGCGCGGCGACCTGGGCGGGATGCTGGTGGCCATACCCGCGCACTTTGCCAACTATGTGCAGTACGAGGGCGACCCGGGATTGGGCGATGCCCCCAAAGGCCCCCGGCCCGTGATAACGCCCAAGTCGAAGCTGGGCAGCTTTGGCTTCCACGTGCGCTACCCCGAGATGGTCGGCAGAGACAGCCTGGCCCACTGGCAGGACTACCGGGACCGGAAAATCGCAACGACCCATTGGATATCGGTCGGGATCAACGCTGCCGACATGTACTCGGGCGCCGGAGCCGTCATCCGCCTCAGGGACAACTCGCTGCGCAGCATGCTCGATCCCGCATCGAAGCCCCCCTACCTGTACGAGAAGCTGGCCGACCGGGAATTCGACCTGGAGGTGTATGCCCCCAAGGGCATCGACCCCGCCAATGGCAAGCCCTACCGCGAGCACACGCATGCGGACGATGTCTTCATCGGAAAGTTGGCGGGCGGGGCGGGTGGTGACGGCGCAGGCGAAGACGAAAGCCGCATTGCGGTCATCAAGTGCAGCAACCGGCCCCTAGCCTCCGCCCCGTGCCGCCACGATTTCAGCCTGGAGCCGGTGATGCACGCGGAAGCCAGGGTCATATATCGCCGTGGCCTGCTGCCAGAGTGGCAGAGCATCCAGAAGCGTGTGACCGAAACAATCTACGGCTTCTCGGTCGCCGAGAAAAAATAGGGGGAGAAACAAGCGCTGCTGCAATTGACGGCAGCGACCATCTGCGCACGCTTCGTGGATCGGTGGTGCTAGAACGTGTTTACGTTCTTAGCCACTCTGATGGGCAAAAACTTCTGTCATGCCAGCCTGCTACAACCGCAGGCACACCCCATTTTGACGAAGGAAAAAAACCCATGATCACGTCCTCCGAACGCCGTGGCTTCATGCTGGGTCTGGCGGCCACCGCCACCACCGTGGCCTCGGTGGGCCGCGCCGTTGCACAAACGGCCGGTTCGTTGGTGACCCTGCCCGCCGCGCCGGGCCAGGCCCTGGCGACTGACGCCAACTATTGGGCGGCAGTGCGCTCCCTCTACGCGGTCACGCCGGACATCGTCAATCTGGAAAACGGCTACTGGGGCGTCATGGCCGAGCCGGTGCGCCGCGAGTACCTTGCCAAAACCGACATGGTGAACCGCGACAACTCGTTCTATGCGCGCAACGCCTACGGCCGCGAGATCGAGCCGATCCGCGCCGCACTGGCCGCCGCCGTGGGCTGCTCCGTGGAAGAAATCGCCTTCACGCGGGGCGCCACCGAAGCGTTGCAGCTGTTGATCGCCGGCTACAACAAGCTCAAGGCCGGCGACACCGTGCTGTACGCCGACCTGGACTACGACTCCATGCAGTACGCGATGAACTGGCTGAAGGATCGCCGCGGTGTCGACGTGGTGCGCTTTGCCATCCCCGAGCCCGCAACGCGCGAAGCCGTACTGCAGACCTATCAAAAGCAGCTCGAAAGCCACCCCAAGGCGCGCCTGTTGCTGCTCACGCATCTGAGCCACCGCACCGGCCTGGTGATTCCGGTGGCGGAAATCGCAGCCATGGCCCGCGCGCGCGGCGTGGACGTGGTGGTGGATGCGGCCCACTCCTGGGGCCAGATCGACTTCAATGTGCGCGACCTCCAATCCGATTTCGTGGGCTTCAACCTGCACAAGTGGATCGGCGCTCCGCTGGGCGCGGGTTTCATGTATATCAAGAAGGACCGTTTGCCCGACATCGACCGCGCCTTGGGCGACGAAGACTTTCCGCCCACCGACATCCGCTCGCGCGTGCACACCGGCACCGCCAACTTTGCGACCTTTCTCACGCTGCCCACCGCGCTCAAGCTGCACCAGGACATCGGTGCCCGCGCCAAGCAGGCGCGGCTGCGCCATCTGCGCGACCATTGGGTCAGCCGCGCGCGTGGTTTCAAGGGCCTGGAAATCCTCACGCCCGACGAGCCGGGCATGGCCGCGGGCATCACCTCGTTCCGCCTCGCAGGCAAGACCAGCGCGGCGGACAACAACGCCATCGTCGCCGAGCTGCGCGACAAGCACGGCATCTTCTCGGTGCGCCGTGCCGGCGTGGCCAAGGGCCAGTGCATCCGGATTTCACCGGCGCTCTATACGACCGAGGGCGATATGGACAAGCTGGTGGCGGCGCTGAAGGCGATGACCGGCTAACACCAGCGATGCACGAAGCGCGCGCAGAGAATCGCTGGTCATCGCCACGGGCCACGGCGGGCCACAGCGAGCCAGCAGCCCTCCCCCATCATTTCGCAGATGGCGCGGCCCCACAGCATGGCGCCGTGCGCGCCCGTGAGGTGGGTGAAGAAGGCGTGTGTCTCGTCGTCGGGGGAGGCGTGTTGTTGAAGGCGTCCTTGATGTAGGCTAGCGCCATGCGCGCCCGAGCGCCAGGGAGAGTTTCGTGTTTGGAATCCTGAGAAAAAGGCGGCCAGCTGTGCAGCCCGACTCCACGATCACCTTGGATCAAAGCCCCTCCAATCTGGATGTATGGCAACGTCTCAGCACCGGCACGCCAGGCCTGGACGACGCGCATCTGCGCGCGCGGTTGGCCGAGACCGTCGCCTGGTGCGATGCGCTCACCACACTGGCCGACCTCAGGTCCGAGGCGCTCAGGCCCAGCCTGTTCCACGATGGCCCGAACGAGCTTGTCTGCAATCTCGGCCAAAGTCGGCAGCAGCAGCTGCGCTACAGAAAACTGCCGGTCCAGCACGGATCACCCGTCATCGCGACCGGAAGGTTCATGCTGTTCTTTCCGGAAGAGAGCCTTTCGGACGGCTACGCAGCATCCGTCTCGGGCGGGCTCTTCGATGTGGACAACCTGCCGGCCTGTGACACCTGGGTGTCGTTCTTTGTCGAGAACAGCCATCCCCGGTTTTCCGCACGCCGTTACCTGCTTTGCTACGTCCCCGCGCCCTTGGTGGATGCGGCCAACGCAGGCATCGAGGGAAATCCCGAGTCGTGCATCGTCTGGCTGGAGCAGTCCGATGCCTCGATACGTCGCCGCGTGGAGGCGCTGACGGGCCTCATGCCACGCCGTGCGAACAACACTCCATGACACCCTGCCTTTTGACTGTGCTGCATGCGAGAAGCTGCTGGGCTGCCTGCAGCGCGCCACGCGCAAGTTGCGCCCCGCAGACTCGATAGAAAGCACCTGATGGACTCCTTGAATGCCGCCAGAATCCTCCCCGGGCTGCCCGGCGTGGGCAGCCTCCCACGCCAGTTCAGCGCCACCGGGTAAGGCACGCACCGCGAGGGCCTGGTCGTGGAGTTTGGCGTAGATGAAGATAGCGCGCGCTGGGTCGGCAACTTCCAGCCCGGGGGCACGCGGTTCTCGGCTGTGTTCACCGATGCGGGAGGGCGGGAAGCCACCGTGCTCGCCGGCGGCCAAGGCTACAGGGTGAACGTGGTGACCGGGGCGCTGCTGGGCGAGTTCGGGGGCGATATCGAATCGGCCATCGACGTGCCTGGCATGGGCTGTGTGGTGTTTCTTAGCCCCACGGACGTTGAACTCCATCGGACGGGCGGCCGTGCCGTATGGCGCTCACGCCGCATCTCCTGGGACGGCTTTCGCAACCTGTCGCTGCAGGGCGACGAGCTGAAGGGCGAGGCATGGATGTTCGATGGCACCTGGCACCCCTTCACCGTTGCGCTGGCAACGGGTGCGGTGGAAGGTGGGTCGTACTACGAAGCGCAGCAGGTGCAAGGTCCGTGACGGCCTGCGTGGCCTTGCGGTTGACCGTCAAGCAAGCTCTCGAAGGGCCTGCTCAGCAACCTGCTCCAGGGAACGCTGGATTGCCGAATGCTCGCCATGCAGCTGGTACATGCGCTTGAGCTCAGCCGCAGCAAAAAGCAGAGAGAGCGCGCCGGAATACCCGACCAGCAAGGGTTCCAATGCTTCGTAGATCGCACGCGATGCGTGGCGGTTTGCAAGGCTGTTGCAGTACAACCAGGCCGCATCGAATCCTTGGGGAACGGTTCCCCACGACTCCCAATCCAGGATGCATGCCGTTCGGGCGGAAATATTCGCAAAATGAAGGTCGTTGTGCCCCGCGACCCAGCTCTCCACTTTGGAAGGCACCTGGGCCCCAAACGTCTCGGCAATCCGCCGCGTGACAAGATCCTGTCTCACACCCACCCGCTCTGTGGTGTGTGTGGCAATCTGTTGCATTGCCGAAAACACGCGCCCTGCCCACCCCTCAGGCAACACCGACCACGGCGGCAAATTCGGCGTTTCCGAGAGCATGGGCTCCTGAATCAATTCCATCACAAGGCATCGCCAGGTCCACCCGCTGTCGCACCAATCTACGTGGCTGAGAACCTTTGGTTTGTGCACCTGTCGGAACACCTCGCTTGCAAGGATTTCGCCATCCCAGAGCTTGGACTCGGTCGAGTCGGAACATTTGCCAAACACCTTGACCCAGACCCACTGCCCGCTGGAGTCCGTCGCTGCACAGCCAACGGATTTCCTGTTCCAGCCGTATTTGCGCGCACCCTTGCCAAGCTGGAGAGCCAACCGGGCAGCGCCAACCTCCAACAAGTGGTCGATATTGGTGTCCCTCATGCGGGTGCCGCGCAAAGACTGCGCAAGGTGGAGGTGTCAACAGGGCCTTGCTGGTGAAGCTGGAACAGCTGTTCCAGGTGTAGAACCTGGCTTGTACCGGCGAGTGTCCAGTCACGCTCGGGAACCGACCTCGAGGCCAGGGAGCGGCGATCCCTGTCAACGCTCATTCAGCCGAACGCCCTGGATCAAGGCGCTGGCTTCGTCGCGCAGCGACTTGCGGATCGAATCAGCGCCCGTCGCCGAAATCACGACGGTCGCGTTGCGCATGTACACGTGGTACTTGACGCCAGTTCTTTTGACCCCGTCGGCCGTGGTGAACGTGTTCGAGTACCCGATCGCGAGCTTGTCGCCAACGCGCTGGAGCACCGGTGGCGTGAACGCGACATTGGTGACGCCGGCGGACGCGGCCATGCTGCGAAACTGTTGTGCGAAGGCGTCGCCGATCCGCGCAATCCGTTGCTCGGACAGCTGGGCGACTTCTGCTTGGGACGCCTCTCCGGGCATGACCGTCACGCCAATCATGATCGAATCTGCTCCCTCCGATTTTTCCGCCTGAAAGGTCACCGTATCGCCGGGGTTGACCTTGGGCTCCAGCCCGGCCCGGGAGTAGATGTCTTTTCGTTCTCTCTCGAAGTTGACGACTTGCTTTGGGGTGGCAACCCGCCAGCCGCTCGGAAGCGCGAGCTCGACGGCGTCGGTGATCTGGTTGCGCGACACCTGGGCCTGCTGCGCATTGCCCGCACCAGCGAAGCATGCCACCAACAGCAGAAAACCGGCCACCGCCAAAGTGCGAGCAATCAAATTCATGGCCTCATTCATCCCGGCTGCCGTACCCGTTGTTGCCGTACCGGGCGCTGCTGCGCCTGGCCCGGTGGCAGAAGTCTAGCGGGTTGTGCCCGTGCCCTCTGTCCCCCAAACAGGCGACCCCGCGCTGCGCGGATGAAGCCCTTCAGCTCGCCATTCGGGTGAAACACACCTGGCAGCGGGCCAGCGATATCGCCAACCCGTGGGCGACATGCATTGCAAGGCAGAATGCCCCACACCGTGCATTGAAGGAGAAGTAGGTGGATTCATTCGGGGTGACTTTCTGCACTGTCGATGGAGAGCTGGTGGGCCGCTGGGACATGCAGGCATCCAGGCTCTCGGCCAAATGGCTCGCGTACTGCGAAGAAATCTTGGCGGCAGGGCCCATCGTTGCCATGAACCTGCACGGACCGTTGGCCGCATGGCGTGTCGAGTGCGTTCCTGGCCGCTGCCATTTCAGCATCAATGGGCAGCAGCTGTTCAGCTGCGTTGTCTTGCCGGACGGTGCCCAGGCGCAAAACGCACAGGTGCTCGCGGGGTCGAACTCGCCGGAGTGGAAGGCGGTGCTAGGGCACCTGAGCGCCGACCGTCCCCACCTGCTGGCCGTTTCGCTCCTGTCCAATGGCGTGTCTCAGGAGAACCAGGAAGCCATGCTGGAGTTCGTCCACCACTTTGCTGCAGCGTATTTTCAGTGGTTCAGATCGGGGGGTTTGCCTCCACCATGACAAGCTTGGCTGAACTCGTGCAACAGTATCCCGCCATGTGGGTCGGGGAACCGAAGGATCAAGCCGGCGTCTTGCGCAGGTTCGACCACACCACCCAGCAGGTGACTGCAGCCCACACCAGCCCCGCAGCCGCCACGACGATCCATGCACCCCACGCCGCCGCACCGATCGCAAGCCAGATGGACAGCCCACGGGTTCACGCGGCGATGGCCACCTTGCGGTAGCACCAGTCACACCAGGACAGCGTGGCGGGCATGGCGCCTGGCCCGTGCCGCAAGTGCTCTGGCGCGCCACAGTCCACGCACATGCCGCAGTAGCCCGCTGGCACGCCCGCATCTTCAAGAACCGATGGCGCGGTATCCCAAAGATGGCAGTAGCAGTTTCTCGCCCGCGCACGATCCGTGGCTTCGGACATGAACCCTCGCCCCATCACCCCGCACGCCGGTAGTGCATGGCCACCGCGCCGCAGCGCAGCGGCGTGGTCGAGATCAAATCGAGCCGCCGCGTGGCGGGCAGCCCACCGGCGTACAGCGTCGGGCCGTGGCCGGCGATGCGGGGGTGCACGAGCAGTTGGTACTCGTCGATCAAATCCAGCCGGTCCAGCGCGGTGGCCAGCAGGCCGCTGCCCAGCAGCACGCCGGCGGGCGTCGCGTCCTTGAGCGCCTGGATGCCCGCGCGCAGGCCGTCACCGCCGGCGATCAGGTGGCTGTGGGCCCACGGGAAGTGCGTGCGCGTAGAAGACACCACGTACTTGGGCTTGGCCTGCAGCTGGGTCGCCCATGCGCGCACCGCGGGCGTTGCCTGCACCTCGCCGCGGGCCACGGCGGGCCAGTAGCCCTCCATCATCTCGTAGGTGGTGCGGCCCCACAGCATGGCGCCGTGTGCGTCCATGAGGCGGGTGAAGAAGGCATGGGTTTCCTCGTCGGCAATGCCCTCCTGGTGGTCGATGCAGCCATCGAGGGTGAGGTTGATGCTGAAGGTGAGAAGTCCCATGGTGTCTCTTCCTGTCAAGGTGCGTGGCGAGCGGCGCGCCGGTGGCGCCAGGGGCGGCGCCTCCCCATCGCGGGGTTCCCGACGCCCTGCGCGTAATGTACGGCGCAGGGGCTGCAGGGCAGCTCATCCGCTGCACATCACCCGATGGTGCGCCACGCGGTCCTGCGCAACGCCAAGCGCGCACACGCATCCCCCGCCAAGCGTGATGGCCAGTTCTGCGCAAGCCATCGATAGCGGCATGCTCCTCGCCTTCGCCAGTGCACTCACGCCCGCGATGGAACCTGCAGCGGCCAACTCCGTGCATGCCGCCCGCTTTTCCTCGTTCGGCCCATTCCGCAAGGACGGGACAAAGCCCTCTGCGATGGCATAGGCTGCGCCCGCCACGCCGAGGGCCAGAGCCATTCTCACGGGCCAGGAGAGCTGCTTCAGGAGGCAGCCATCGAATCGATCGATCTGGATGCAGCGAAGCTGCTCGGGACAGCCTTTGTCAGTGCGGCGTTCTGTGCCATCACGTTGGGCCCTTCCGATCAGTTTCCGTGACTGGCTTCATGGTGGCTATCCACCGCCAGAATCCACCCGCTCAATCCATAGGAGCTGGACAGCTCGATGCACCGGACCTGCTTGGCCGTCAGCGCCCGAAACGCCTCTTCTTTTTCGACCTCGACGGGGCGATGCGGGTGGCGCACCGGGCGCCAGAATGGGGGCCAGCCCCATTGGCACTCCGCTTCGAAGCGATCGGTCCACTCCGTCAAAAACTCCTGCAGGGGTCTCTCTGCGAACGAGTACACGATGTTGCTGCCCAGGTCGTGCTCCAGGTAGTAGCACTCGACCCCCGAAAACCCCAGCTTCGCTCGCTGCGGATCGGCGCCTGTGCCATGGGGCCACTCCAGCTCAAAGACCATTTCGCGGCGCTTGCCGTTGACCGCATAGCCGGTGATATGGAAATCGTGCCAAGGTTGCATGTTGTTGTTTGTCGCCTGACGTCCTGTGGAGAGGGGGCAATGCGGGCCGGCTGGAGCGCCTTGCCAGGCCTTGGGGCTGGGCCGGTGGCCGGCATCGTAGCAGTGGCCGGAGCGGGCTCGGGGCGGATGTGAGGATCGCTGAATCGCGAACCCGGCCTGCCTGCGCGCAAACCTGCGCCCCACAAGGCATCCCCTCCGACACGCGGCCCCGATTTCATCGTGACAATGGCCTCTGTGTGCCAGGCCCCTGGCGCACCCGCACCTCTCGCGCCTCTTCAACGAACAAACCATTGACCGCCCATGGACAGCAGCACCGCAGGGATGATGCTCACCGACGCCCTCGCCCACCCCCTGGCCTGGGCCAGCGCGCGCGCCCAGGCGCTGGGTGCGCGGGACTGGCTGGTGCTGGGCGGCATCCTGCTTTTTCAGCGCCTGTGCGTGCACATCGGCATGTGGGCCTACTGCCTGGCGGTGCTGCCGGGCACGGCGCTGCACGAGGCCATGCACTGGGTGGTGGCTGCGCTGCTGGGTGCCAAGCCCACCATGCCCAACCTGGTGCCGCAGCGCACGGCCCTGGGCTGGCGCCTGGGGTCGGTGCGCTTTCAGGCGGGGTATCTGCGCTCGCTGCCGATTGCGCTGGCCCCGGTGGCGCTGGCGCCGCTGGCCTTCTGGTGGGCCACCACCTTTCTGCCGGGGGCCGGATCGGGCGCGGTGTACTGGCTGCATGCCTGGCTGGCGGCCTCGGCGTTTGGGGCGAGTGTGCCGTCCACGCAGGACTGGTCGGTGGCGGCGCCCGCGCTGCTGGCGGCCGCGGTGATGGGGGTGGTGCTGTGGGTGGTGCTGTGAGCGGGTCTGGGGGTCACTCGCCACGCCCGCCCCTCACCCCGCCTCGAAGCGCTCCCGGCACAGCCCCTTGAGCGTGCGCACAAAGGCTTCCATGGTGGGCGAGTCGGGCACGCCCTGGCGGCGGTACAGGGCCACGGGGGGCAGGGGCCAGTCGAGGTTGCAGGCGACGCTGGCGACCTGGGCGCGGGCCGACAGGTCTTGCGCCACGTCGGCGGGCACCAGGGCGACCATGCTCGGGTTGCGCTCGATCATGCGGCCCACGACCTTGAGCGAGTGGGTCTCGATGGCGGGCACGGGCGGCATTTCGTCGGCGCGCAGGAACATGTCGAGCACCGACACCCCCAGCGAGGTGCCAGCCGGCGGCAGCAGCCAGTCCATGCCGGCCAGTTCGTGCCAGTCGAGCGGGCGCTTGCCCAGTTGGCGCGCGGTCTTGGGGTGGCAGACCCGTGCGGGGCGCTGGTGGAACAGGATCTCGCAGTGCAGGTCGCGCACCTGCTCGGCGCCCCAGGCGCGGGTGACCACGGCCTCCAGCCGGTGCTCGCGCAGCCCCTGCAGCAGGCGGGCGCTGGTGTCTTCTTCCACCGAGAAGACGAAGGCCCCGATCTGCTCGCGCGTGCGCGTGAGCGTGTCGCACAGCAGCTGGCCCGAGAGGTAGTGGATGACGCCGATGTTCAGCCGCTTGCTGTAGCCCAGCTGGGTGGCGGCCATGTCGTTGGCCCAGTCCTCCAGGTCGGCCAGCAGGCGCGCCGCGCGCGACACGGCAATGGCCCCCAGCGGCGTGGGCGTGACGCCGCCGCGTGCCCGCGTGAAGAGCTGGGCCCCCACCATGGACTCGACCTCGCCCAGCGCCTGCGTGAGGTAGGGCTGGGTCACGCCCCACTCCTTGGCCACGCGCGACAGGGACCCGTACTGGTCGAGCGCCACCAGCAGGTTGAGGTGGCGCGCCTTGAGGCGCGAGCGCAGGCGGTCCAGCGTGTCGAGGGCGGTGTGGGTGAGGCGGTCGGTGGTGCGTTCTTGCATAAGCATTCGATTATGCAAACATAAAGAATTAGATCAATTCGCCTATGCCATCTGGCTACAGTGGACTGCAGCAATCCACCTACCTACCCACCCATCAAGCCCCCACCCGGAGACAAGACCCCCATGCCCGTCATCGACGTCCACACCCACATCTTCACCCACCCCTGGCTCGACCTGCTGCAGCGCCGCGGCGGCAGCTACAACATCCAGGTGCGGCCCGATGGCCAGCGCGAGATCTTTCGCGGCAACACGCCGGTGGTGATTCCGCAGAAGGGGCATTTCGACTACGACCTGCGCATAGCGCACATGGACCAGGCCGGTATCGACATCTCGGTGATGTCGCTGACCTGCCCCAACGTGTTCTGGGGCGATGAGGAAACCAGCTGCGAGGCCGCGCGCGAATCCAACGACTCGCTGGCCCAGGCCCGCCGCACCTACCCGGACCGGCTGCGCTGGTTCGCCTCGCTGCCCTGGGAGTACCCCGAGCGCGCGCTCGATGAACTGAAACGCGCGTGCGACAACGGCGCCAGTGGCGTGATGGTGCTGGCCAACATTGCCGGCCGCAGCCTGACCGAAGCGGCCTTCGCGCCGATCTGGGCCGAGATCGACCGCCGCGCGCTGCCGGTGCTGGTGCACCCCACCGACCCACCCGGCGTGGACCTGATGGACATGACGCAGTTCGACCTGAGCTGGTCGGTGGGCTTCATGTTCGACACCACGCTGGCGATCACGCGCATGATCTTCGATGGCTTCTTCGACCGCTTCCCCCACCTCAAGATCATCGCCTCGCACGCGGGCGGCACCCTGCCCTACCTGGCGGGCCGCTTCACCAAGGGCGACGAGGTGGAGCTGGCGCAGCGCCGCAAGATGCAGCGCAAGCCCATCGACTACCTGCGCCACATCTACTACGACTGCATTTCGTACAACCCTGCGTCGCTGGAGTTTTTGATCTCGGTGGTGGGGGCCGAGCAGGTGATGTTCGGCACCGACTGGCCGCACTGGGTGCACGACACCAGCGGCGCCTTTGCCAACACCGAGCGGCTGCCCGCCGCGCAGCGCGACGCGGTGCGCTCGGGCAATGCGCAGCGGGTGTTCGGCTTCTGAGCCCCGCGCGGCCCCTCGCCCCCTGCACTTGTGGAAAGGAGCATTCCCATGATGATGAAGAAGATGAACCGTCGCCTGGCTGGCAGCATGATGGCCGCCGCAGCCGCCCTGGCCTGCGCGCTCACCCCGCTGGGTGCCCTGGCACAGGACAAGCCCACCCTGCGGCTGCTGGTGGGCTTTGCGCCCGGCGGCTCGGTGGATGTGGTGGCCCGCCTGCTGGCCGAGCGCCTGCGCCCGCTGCTGGACCAGCCCGTGATCGTGGAGAACAAGCCCGGCGCCGGCGGGCGCCTGGTGCTCGGTGAGGTCAAGCGCGCGCCGGCCGATGGCAACACCCTGGTGCTGTCGCCCAGCGGCGCGCTGGTGATCTCGCCCTGGATCTACAAGAACCTGGGCTACGAGCCCACGCAGGATTTCGCGCCCATCGCGCGCGTGGCCACCTTCGACTTTGCGGTGACGGCGGGCTCGGCCATCCCGGCGGGCGACATCCGCGCGGTGATGGCCTGGCTCAAGGCCCACCCCGACCGTGCCAACTACGGCACCTCGGGCCCGGGCACGGTGCCCCACTTTGCGAGCGTGCTGCTGTCGCAGGCCTCGGGCGTGCCGCTGATGCATGTGCCCTACAAGGGCGGCGCGCCGGCCGTGCAAGACCTGCTGGGCGGGCAGATCCCCATCATGGTGGACACCGCTTCGAAGACCATCGAGCACCACCGCGCAGGGCGGCTGCGCATCGTGGCGGTGACCGGGCCCGCGCGCTCGGCCGCGCTGCCCGATGTGCCCACGCTCAAGGAGTCGGGCATCGACGCCACGGCCGAGGCCTTCTTCGGCCTGTACGGCCCGGCCAACGTGCCGGCCGACAAGGCCAAGCGCCTGTCCGACGCGGTGAACGAGGCGCTGAAGTCGCCCGACTTGCAGGCCCGCATCCGCAACCTGGGCCTTGTGCCCCACTACGCCAGCGGCCCGCAGCTGGCCGAGATCCAGGCCGGCGACCTCAAGCGCTGGGAGCGGCCGATCAAGGCATCGGGCTATACCCCCGACTAGGCAGACGCCGGGGACTGCATTCGCATTACTTGTTGATAAGGCCCAGGGAATTCAGGACGGGCGTCCACACCTCGAAGTCCTTGGCCATCACCTTGGCAAAGTCCTCACTGCCCTTGTAGTCCACGGCCAGCAGCTTGGCGATCTTGTCTTTGGTGGCGGGGTTGTCCAGGGTCTTCTTCAGCGCGTCCTGAAAACTCTGGCTCCACGCGGCGGGCAGCTTGCTGCTGCCGATGAAGCCCAGCCACACCTCGGCGTCGAGGCCCGGGTAGCCCTGCTCGGCCAGCGTGGGCACATCGGGCAGCAGCGGGAAGCGCTTGGCGCCGAAGACGCCCAGCACCTTGAGCTTTTTGCCCTTGTGCCGCTCGACGAAGTCGCCCGCGGTGTCGATGCCGGCATCGAGCTGGCTGCCCATGAGGTCGTTGGCCATGGGCGCTCCGCCCTGGTAACCCACGGGGTTGGCGTTCATCTTGGCGGCCGTGGCAAAGCGCAGCCCGGTGAGGTGCGACACCGAGCCCGAGCCCTGCATGCCGTAGGTGAAGTCGCCCTCCTTGCGGCGCAGCTGCACGAACTCTTCGATGCTGTTGGCCTTGTGGCTGGCGGGCACGGCCAGGGCCGCGGGCATGGCGCCCACCTGGGCGATGGGGGCGAAGTCGGTGCGGAAGTTGAACTCCTTGGAGTTCTGGAAAATGATGGAGTTGACCAGCACGCCGCTGAAGGCCAGCACCACGGTGGAGCCATCGGCCGGCGCGGCCTTGAGCGCCATGAGCGCGATGCGCCCGTTGGCGCCGGGCCGGTTGTCCACCAGCACGGTGCGCCCGCCCAGGTGCTCGCGCAGGCCATCGGTGAGCATGCGTGCCACCGCGTCGCCACTGCCCCCTGCCGGGTAGGGCACGACGATCTTGAGCGGGGTGTCGTTGTGTGCGGCGCTGGCGGCGCCCGAGATGCCGAGTGCCACCGCGGCGGGCACGATGGCGGCCAGCCGCACGATCCACTGCTGAACGAGTCGCGCCATGGGAGAGATTGCTTTTTGCATGGATGGAGGGAAAGGAGGGGTGATTGAACGTTGTCGATGGACGCCCTGATCTTTGGCGACAAGGCCCGCCACCACAAGTTGGAAGATTGGAAGGGCCTGTTTGCGCCAGACAAACGTGCCTTAGTCAGTCGGCCCTGGCGCCCTGCTGCCCCAGGCCCACAGCGCCCCCAATCAGCAGCACCAGCGCAGCACCCACCAGCGTGAAGGCCAGGTCACCCAGCTCCACGGCAGGCACGAGCGCCTTGGCGATGTTGTAGAGCGCCACCCCGAACGAGGTGGCCACCACCAGCACGCCCAGCACGCGGCGCACCCTGCGTGCCGCTGCCGGCCCGTTCTCCGCGCGCTGGCCGATGCGGCAGACGATGCAGGCATGGATTGACGACCTCGCAGTATGGCCCTGCAAAAAGGTGGTGGAATGGCAGATTTCGACCAGCCCGACCATTCAGGACAAAGCAGCGGCGCGACGCTGGGGCGTGGCCCAGACCGGCGAAGGGCCGTTGCGGTCATATGCTGGTGCAGGCGCGGGCCTGGGTGCACCGAAGTGGCGCGGGTGCCAAGCATGGCACGGTGGGGCGGAACAAAGGCCGCAATTCTCGATGGCCCAAGTCCTTTGCGACGAGGACGCGGCGCAGGGGGCTCAATTCGACATCCAAGGCATCAACACCGCCAACGCGGAGCAGCGGATCACGGCGCCGAACCAGGCGGCCAGCGTGGAGATACGGTGGCGGCAGATCGAGGAGGCGGAACAGGGGGCGTAGCCCACCGCTCAGCAGCGGAGGGTTCAACGCGTGCGAGCCTTCTTCCTCAGCGCCGACGCGGTCCAGAGCAAGATCGCATCGCACTTTGGATAGGCTTCCTGCTGCTCGGGGTGCCAGTATTCTTTTGGCAAATGGTCCATGTTCCACAGCTCAATATGATCGCCGTCCTTTTCCCGTATGGCCGGATAGTAGTTCTGCAGCAACACGATGCCCTGTTTGCCATCCAGCAAGCGCCGATAGTTGGCCCGATCAGCTTTCGTTAGCAGTTTGAGGGGAGGCCCCACCTTTTGGGTCAGTCGGGCGGCCAAATCTTCTGCGCCCGCGATGTAGGGGCGCAGCGTCTTGTCGGTGGGAGAGGTCTTTCCGTTGAATGAATAGGGGCGCACAAAAAGGTGGCCCAGCCCGACCTCGTGCAGCACGATGGAAATTCGCGTCGCACACATGTTGAGATATCTGGTGCCATCCTCATGCCGATCCGTTGCATGCTTTTGAATGATGTTCGATGCGTAGATTTCGTGGCTTTTCAGATAGACCATCTCGATGTCGGTACGTTTCTTCCACATCGCCGCAAAGAACTGCGCGTCCCGCTGCGCGTCGCTCACGCTGGCCTCCGCCTCCGAAGGACGAAGGAGCGACCAAGGCCAGCGCGATCGCGCAGTTCGGACCGGAGTGATCTGTTCTTCGGGCGCCGATCTCGATTCACCGACCTCCACAGACGTATTGCCGCGCCGCAACGAAAGAGCCGACCCGCGCTCGACGCCGGTCGCGATGGCCGCGGCCACATCAGGGTAGTTCAACACGTCGCTATTGCGTTGCGCAGCAAGGTTCTCCGCCATTGAGTCGTTGACCTTGGCGATCGCGTTCTGCGCCTGTTCCTTGGTGATGCGGCCAGCCTTCGCATCCCGTCCAATCGACTCTTTTACCTTTGCGGGATCCGAACTGACCGGCACGCCCCCCAATGCCGTGGCGATCAGCTCCATGGCCTTCATCTGCAGTTGCGCGGCAAGCGATCCAAACGCCTGCGTCGTCGCGAATGAGTCGGCCAACGCCTCGCGCGCATTCTGCTGCGTTCCCGCCAGTCCCGTCGCATCGCGGAATGCTGCGCCGTTCGACACCGCGCCAATGGCATTCGCAAGGCCACCTGGATCGGGTGCTGCGGGAAGTTGGGAGACGGCCTGCTGAACCATCGGTGCCGGGACGTTTGGTACGACGGGCGTCGTTGGGCGATCCCTTGTACCCAGCGACAGGGCATCGATTGGGGTTGGCTCGTCAGGCAGAGGATGCTCCCAATAGCGCCAGTTGCGCGAGTCGTCAATCTTTTCGCAGGCGTTGCAGCCGCCCATGACGGACTCAGCGAATACGCCCTTGGTGGGGATGGCGATCTCGAGCGACGGATTCGGGACAAGCGGCTGGTACAGGGAAAGCAGGTCTCCTTCGGCGGCCTCGGTGTCTTCCCGGATGTCGGTGAAGTAGTCGAGTCGCAATCCAGGTGCGACCGGCATGACCAGACAGTTTCCGACGATGCCGACGACCCGGTTCTCCACGACCGAGGCCACACTGCGCCCGCCGGCGTTGGGCGCGATGAATCCGTCGAGCAGGGTAAAACGACGGTCTGGATCCATCGTCGCCCAGATCACCTTGTGGTAGCGCTCCACGAACTCATCGAGATGGGCTTTCAGGCGAGCGGCTGCGAGCACATCTTCTTCCTTCGGATTGCGTAGTTCGTCGACGGTGCAGGGGGTACTGATCGTTGCATCGTCCCCGAAGTTCTGTGCGGTGCTGCTCCAGCGAATCGAGTTGTTTTCGTTGGTTCGGTCGAAAAGCGATCCCTCGTAGTGTGCGGTCCGATAACGCATGGACGCCGACTTCACGATCAACAAAGACTGCACCGGGACCTGCTCGGTGCTTCGGATATGGACCGCGCCGATATCGGAGCGCTTGAGGCCGGAGGGCTTGCCGGTCCACCGCAGCGAGATCGCATGCAGCCCTCCCCGTTGATAGTTGCTGGTCAACGTCGCTTCGACAGGCAACTCGGTGGGCCCCACAAAGAACTTGAGGCCGGCGACCAAACGGCGTGCTATCACCGGGGCGATGTTCTGTGTGAAGAATGCGTCGCGTCGCGAGATCGGTGTGCTGAACAGGACGGGCAGGATGCCCAGGGCGGCCTGGAGGATCTTGTAGTCCTCCGGTAACTTGTACTCATTCATGCCTTGCGCCAACAGAGCACTGGGCAACGGCAGGTCGATCAACATCTGCATCTCGCCTTCGAGATGCGTCACCGGTTCATCCGCATACCGCGCCCCCGGATAGTTGAATGCGTTCTTGATCCGCAGCATCGCATCCATTCCCTCCACTTGAGCAGGTGGCAGGAACGGGCGCAAGGATCCTTCCCAGCGCAAGATCTTGGCCTCGTTGAACGGCTCGATCGGCAACGGGATGTACAGGCATTCACGTACCGATGCAAGTTCGAAATCGATCCGCAGGTGGCGCAGGACCTCAAAGTACTGGATGGTCACAGCGTGGCATGCATTGCGGTTGGCGACGGTCTCGCTGAACGCCGTCGACCGTTCCGATTGCGACGCCTGCTGCACAGATGTCGTCCGCAGAGATCGGTAGGCGCTGGCAGCCTGCATGGTGTTGTCGCGCAGTCGATTGACCATCGATGCGGCAAGTGCCCTCGTCGATTCCTGCGAAGAGGTCGACCAAGCACTCGACGAGCCGGAAGATCCTCCGCCAAAGAGTGAGCCAAAGAATCCTCCCACCCCACCCGACGAGGCAGAACCACTGGATTCGGAGCGTCCGCGAACTGACTCGCTAAGCGACGAGTTCACGATTTCAGTGATGTCGCGCTCTCGCCCCACGAAGTTGTTGAGATCTTGGGCGTCGGTCTGGCGGACGTCCAGACGATTGAGGTCGACACGGTTCCAGTCGACGATGGCGATGTTCTTTTTTTGCAGGGGTGCCAAAGGTAGCGAATAGAGCAGGTCGCCGAGAGAGTAGCCGTCCGACCGCCATTTCTGCTTGATCGTCAGGATACGCCCGTGCGAAATCGTGACTGCCTGTGTGATCACCGGCTCTTCATCCCACTGGATCTGATGCCCTCGGTCCATTGGATGGCGGAACAGAGATGCAATCGCCGGAACCGGCGTATCCTTGCCGAAGAGTGCCCCACGCCGAATCAGTGGGTCCGTGGTTCGGACCACCAGCGGAAAATCGAACTCGTCGAGTACCCGGTTCGCCTCGGTGAAGTTTCGGCCGCTGCAACTGTCCTCTTTTACCTGCTCGCCATCGACCCAGGTGATAGCGTCGCGGTCAGTCTCCGGTTCAAACAGGTCCGCGTCGATCGGAAGCAGGATCCTTACAGGGAACGGGTGATCCCCTGGTAAAAGTTTGATCGCGATGCTTGTGCGCACGCCGGAGATGTGCAGCAGGACATGGCGAAATTTTCGCTTGTCAAAGAGATTCTTTTCGTATGAAAAAGTGAAGTAACCAGCTTCGTCCGTGGTGGCGAAGGCAATGGCTAGCGGCGCTTCGACGATCGGGCCGATCAGCGAGTCGTTTGTCGAGGAACAGCAATCGTCGTTGTCCTCGTCAGGCTGTGGGGTCTCCGCACCACTGTTTGGCGTCTGGATCGTCTTGATCAAGCATTCAGGATCGACTGGTCGAGCAAACGCGGGCGGTGCGAATATCGCGAGAGAACGTTGACCGATAGGGATGCCATCGCTGCGCCAGATCCGCCCGTTCGCCTCCTTCTTGTAGTGGGCCAGCCGCTGGGCCTCGGTCTGGACTTCTGCGACCCGCGACAATGCCCGCCGGAGGTCTGACGAACCATCGACCGGTATCGGATCGGGAAGCGGGTCCTCAACCAACGCCTTTACCGTCTTGCCATCGAGCCACGCCGTGGCAAGTTGGCTTCCGTCGGGACCGAGAATGTCGAAACGGGCGTTGTCACGGATTTCGGCACTTTCGAATTGCAACTCTCCTTGCAGCGTAAACCCATACTGCTTGAAGCCCGAATTCGCCACACTAACCTGGCCCTCAGGATCGAGCCAGCCAGTGACCTGAGTCAATGAGAACGGCGTCTTGTCCTGAGAAATCTCGTTGTCATCGATTTCGCCCGCCTGGGTCTCAAGATCCTTCCAAAATTGCTCCCAATCTGCCTGCTTGATCTGCGACGGGTCGATGGTGACTCCATCCTTCTTCCAGGCTTCCAACTGCTTCTTGACATCCTCGAAGCTCGGCGCATTTTCGCGGGAGGTCCTGAAGACCTGGAGAAGCTCTTTCAGCGAGAGCTTGTCATCCGCATCGGTCACCTTCTGCAGCAGCACGGCGAGAGTCGCACCGGTTGCGCCGACAACGCCACCAAGTCCGCTCGCGATTTTTGCCAACGACTCCAGCAACGGCCTGAGTTTTGCGTACAGACGCTTGGCGAACGGGGCCTGGTATCGCTCTTCGTACGTCAGGATGACGATGAAGGGAATCATCGGCGCAGACGCAATCGCCGGAGCTATCCCGCTTGCAGGCTGTGTTGCATGTGAACTCTGAGTCGGTTTCCTGGGGGTATAACGCTCCTTCAGCGCTATGACCACGCAGGCGAATTCCTCACTCTGGGTGATCACCTCTCCCCGGACGGTCTTGAGAACGCTCATGGCTTGCTCCCCTGATTGAAGGCGGGCGCAGTAGCTGCGGTGGATGGAACGGTTCTAGGCGTGCCCTCGATTTCGAGGATGACGCGGCGCATGGGCGCAAGGCAACTGATGAGGTAGCGCTCGTTTTGCATTAGCTCAACGACATTCCGCGTCGACCATCCTGCCGACTGAGCGACAACTCTGTAGGACGCGAGCATGTGCTCGCCATAGTTCCAGGAAGCGGCCGGCGGTACCGTGGACTCGCAGTCCTTACATGGCACCAATGGCCGCAGCCAGGCTTCTTGCAGTTCGTCGTTGTAGCGCCGCTTGCACTGCGACCAGATGTCATGCTGGAACTGCTCGATCGCTGCCGTCGAATCATTCGTGGCGCCTTCGACAACAAACGAATCAGGCCCTGACGACCCGGGGACTTCCGTCCTGATCTCGTTGAGCATCGCAAGGACGTCGGCCTGACGCTCCTTCGCCAGTCTGGAGTTATAGCTGCTGCCTCCGATCGGGTCGGTCTTGGCCACGATACGCTGGACCTTGATCATCTCGTAGCGACTGAAGACGCGCTTCCAATCACTCTTGACCTTGCTGCGATGCGCTTCAGGCTGGATTATTCCGAGGCTGTAGTCGAACAATTGCTCCGCTGGTAGTTCGATCACGAACCGCTCTTTCGTTGGCGGCTGCACAACAACCGGGCACGTAGCCGGTGCGCACCATTGATTGTTCGAAGCGAGAAGGAGGGTGATCAGAGTTGCCACGGCCAGAATGGTCAGAAGCGTGAGGCTTAACCAGTCCGCGTTCGTCTCGATCGCAGTGTCCGACGCTGTCGAAGAGGGCCCGGCCTGGGGTAGCGACGAGCCGGCCTCGGTCTTCTTGCGCTCCCGCTCCTGCTCGCGCAGTGAATCTTGGTATTCGTGAAGCGCACCAAACTCGCAATCAAAGATCAACTGAGCCTGCTTGGGCCACGTTGCATACTGCCACGGTAGCGGGTAGGCCTCTTGGGCGGGGAAGGCTCTCTTAAAAAGGCGGCGCGCAATTCCTGCGGCGTCCATCCGCCGGAGATTCTGGAGTTTCGCGCATTCGCCAAGAGCCTCTTTGCATGCGAGCGTCAGCCAAAGGATCTGCGGAGACATGGCCTCCCCGGATGGCTGCACGGGAAGGGGAGCGATGGGGCGCCGTCGGTTCAGCCACCACAGCAGCAGGCCTCCAAGAAAGGCACCCAGCAGAAAAAAGAAAATCCAGCAAACTCCACTCATGTGTTGTCCCCTTGATCGAGTTGCAACCAGCTCGATTGCGCGCAGTTTGGCGAGGCTGAGCAAGCTTCTTCTATCGCATGAGATAGAAACGGCAGAGTCCCCACCGTTTGGACCACTGAGCCGTTCCATGGCGCAGTGGGACCTTGTGCCTGCTGTTACAACTTTGTGGGCGTTGCCCCGTACTGGTCAAGTTTTTTCGGACACAGTGATAGGTTGGAGGAAACGGTGGAATCCTCCAGGCGGTCGAAGACGCCCAGCCCGCCCAGTACCAGCACGGTGTCGAAATGGGGCTGCGTGGTGCCGATGGTCAGGATCTCGTACACGCACTCGCCCTGGCTGAGCACCTGGACTTCGGCAAAGGCATCGCTCGGGCCCGACAGGTCGAGCAGCTGAAAGCGCGGAAACAGCAGTACGGCGACGGTGATCTTGCGCATCATCGGTGGCAATGGTGGTGGGGGCGTGTGCAGCCGGGCCCGGCCTCATACGCAGGCACTCAGCCCTCACCCTCACACAGCATGGCCACCAGGTTGGCCAGCTGCGTGTTCGATGCCAGCGCGCCTTTTCGCACGCACACGCGGTGGTGGCGCTGGGCCCAAGCTTCGGCCAGGGGCACGGTGGCGATGCGGCCCAGCAGCGCCTGGGGGATCACGGTGCGCGCCACCACGGCCACGCCCGCGCCCGCGGCGACGAGCTGGGTGATGGCGTCGAAGCCGGCGACCTGCACCTTCACGTCGAGCCGGCCGCCGAGTTCGTTGGCCTTGTTGACGAGGTAGGTGTGCAGGGCCGAGCCGCTTTGCAGGCAGATCCAGGTCTCGCCCAGGCAGTCGGCGTAGCGCACCGAGGGCGCACCCGCCAGGCGGTGCGCCAGCGGTGTGATGAGCACGAACTGGTCTTCCTGGTAGGGAATGAAATCCAACTCGGGGTGGCCGATGTCGATGGCCACCACGCCCGCGTCGGCCCGGCCCAGGGCCACGGCGGCCACGATCTCGTGGCCCATGCGCTCTTCCAGCGTGATGCGCACCGTGGGGTGCGCGGCGAAGTAGCGCGCCAGGTCTTGCGGCAAGAAGGAGTTGATGGCGTTGTTGTTGGCGAACAGCGTGAGGTGCGTGGTCAGGCCCTGGGTGTAGGGCAGCAGGTCTGAATGCATCTGCTCCAGCCCCGCCATGCAGCGGCGCACGTGGTCGAGCATGACGGTGCCGGGCGTGGTGAGCGTGACGCCGCGCGCGCCGCGGATGAACAGGGTGAGCCCCATGCGCTCTTCCAGGTCCTTGATGCGCAGGCTGGCCGAGGGGGCCGACAGGTGGCAGCGGGCGGCCCCGCGCGACAGGTTGCCCTCTTCGGCAATGGCCAGGAACAGGCGCAGGTCGGTGAGGCTGTAGTGCATGGGGGCGAGGTTAACCGCCCGGGGCGGGCGGTGCCACGGCGATGAAGTCGGGCTTGCCCACGCCCTGGATCAGCAGGTAGTGGGCGCCGCCGGCGTTGCCCTCCTCCGCCTCTCCCGCGGTGAAGCGGTGCACCCGGCCGCTGGCCACCTGCAGGCTTTGGCCGGCGCGCAGGGGCACCACCTCGTCGGGCGCGGCGAGCCCTATGTCCAGCCGGCCGTGCAGCACGTAGAACAGGTCGGTGGTGGCGGTGTGCGAGTGCCAGGGGCTTTGCTGGCCGGGGCTGACCTTGTACTCGGTGATGCAGTAGTCGGGCGTTTCGGCCACGCGGTGGCGGTAGTCGGTGGTGTACTTCACGGCGGTGGTCGTGGGCATGGGGGTGGGCTCTTTCATGTTCGCCACCATCGTCATGCCGCCAGCGCCGGCGCGTGCTGCGTGGCCAGCAGGGCTTCGAGCTGGCGCGCGGCGGCCACCACGCTCTTGTCGTGGCCCCGGGGGCCCAGCACCGACAGGCCCACGGGCGCACCGTCGAGCGTGATCCAGGGCAGCGTGACCTGGGGCAGCCGAGCCAGCGCGGCGGGCGCCAGCAGCAGGTGGCAGCGCTCGCGCGTAGCGGTGAAGACCTCGTCGCTTGCAGTGAGCAGCGGCGCGATGCCAGGCGCCGTGGGCAGCACCAGCAGGCCGTGCTGGGCGAACAGGTGGGCCAGCGTGCTGCGGGCGTGCTCGCGCACGGCCTCGGCGGCCAGCACCTGGTCGGGCTGCAGTTTGGCGATGTGGCCAAAGCGCTCGCGGATGGCGGGCGCCAGCGAGTGGCCATGCACCTGCACCCAGGCGCCGTGCTGGGCCCATACATCGGCGCCCTGCAGCGTGCGGTTGGCCACGGCCCAGTCGTGCAGCGCCAGGCTGCCGGCCGCGCGCCAGGGGACGGGGGCACGGCCTTCTTGCAGCCGTACCACGAGCTGGCGGTAGGCCGCCTGCACGCGCGGGTCGCAGGCGTCGAGCGCGTCGTGCGCGGCCCACCAGCCAAAGTCGCGCGCCTGCGGTGCGTGCGGCGCCACCACGTCGAGCACGCGCTGCATCACCGCGCCGCTGCGGGTGAACCAGCCCACCGTGTCATACCCCGGCGCCAGCGGAAAGCCCGACACCCCGCCCACCAGCCCGTGCGAAGGGCGAATGCCCCACACCCCGCAGTAGCTGCCCGGCAGGCGGGCCGAGCCGCCGCAGTCCGTGGCCAGGCCGATGTCGCAGTGGCCCGCCGCCACCGCCACCGCGGCGCCTGAGGATGAGCCCCCCGGTATGCGCGTGGGTGCCATGGGGTTCACGGGCGTGCCGTAGTGGATGTTGTTGCCCGCCAGGCTGTAGGCCAGCTCGTCCGTCACCGTCTTGCCCACCCAGGCCGCACCGGCGCCCAGCAGCGCCGTGACCGCGCTGGCGCTGGTGGTGGCAACGGGCTGCCCATCGCGCCACAGCGGGTTGCCGGCGCCGGTGCGCAGGCCCTGCACGGTGAACACGTCCTTGACGGACAGGGTGAGCCCCGCGAGCTGGGCCGATGCGATGGCCGGGGTGAAGGGCAAGGCGCCAAAGCCATCGCGCACGAAGGCGCCAGAGAGGCCGGGTTGCAGCAGGTCGTTGGGATCGTTGTGGTTGTCGTTCATGGAAATGCGTTGGGAGAAAGAGAGATGCATCAGTCGATGCGGATGCCGGCACTGCGCACGATGTCGCCGTTGCCCTTGACCTCGGCGGCCAGCAGCTTCTGAAAATCCTGCTGCGACGAGCCCACGGGCGTGAGGCCCAGCAGGGTGAGCTTTTCCTTCACGGCAGGGGCCGCCAGCGCGGCCACGAAGTCGGCGCTGATGCGCGCGGCAAGGCGTGGCTCCAGCCCGGCCGGGGCCAGCATGCCGAACCAGGCGCCCGACTCGAAGCCCGCGTAGCCCGAGGCGATGAAGGTGGGCACCTCGGGCAGCTGCGGCACGCGCGCGGCGCTGCCCACGCCCAGCGCCAGCACCTTGCCGCCGCGCACAAAGGGCAGCACATCGGGCAGGGGCGCCATCAGCAGCTGGGTCTGCCCGCCGATCAGCGCGGTGAGGCCCGGGGCCGAGCCCTGGAAGGGCACGTGCAGGATCTTCATGCCCGACAGGGCCTTGAATTTCTCCAGCGCCAGGTGCGCGGCCGTGCCGTTGCCGATGGAGCCGGCGGACAGGTCCTTTCGGCCCGCCTTGGCGGCGTCCTGCAGGTCCTTCATCGACTTGAAGCCTTCGGCGGGGCTGGTGACCAGCACATTGGGCGTGAAGGTGAGTTGCGTGAGCGGCGTGAAATCCTTGAGGGTGTCGTAGGGCATCACATCGCGCAGGCTGGGCGCCACCGAGAAGGCGTTGGCGACAATGCCCAGGGTGTACCCGTCCGGCGCGGCCTTGGCCACGGCCGTGGCGCCGATCACGCTGCCCGCGCCGGGGCGGTTCTCGATCACCACCGGCACGCCCCACTGGCCCTGCAGCACGGGCGCCATCACGCGCATCAGCACGTCGGTGGAGCCCCCGGCCGGGTAGGGCACGACGATCTTGACGGGCCGGCTGGGAAAGTCCGCCGCCAGGGCGGCCTGCGGGGCGATGAGCACCAGGGCAGCGGCCGCAGCCAGGATGAGGCGTCGGGCAAGAGTCATAAGGCATCTCCTAAAGAGACGCCAGTGTCGGCAGCTCCGCCCATTGGGACAAGTGAGATCTCACAAGGGCAGCGTTTGTTAGAGACAAACACTTGAAGGCGGGCCTACGGCCCTCTGAGCGCGCTGTCACACCCCGATACGCTGCGGGAATCTGTCTTACAAGGATTCGCGGTTTTTGCGGCGATAGTGGGGCCTCGCAGGCCGGCCCTGGGCCGCCCACGGCGCTGCTGCTGTTGCTGCCGCCGTGGCCGCCTGCGCCATGCCGTACCATGACCGCCACCCCAACCCAAGCCTGCCGCCGTGCCCCGTAGTCGCCCCCTCTTGCCGCCCCCTGCCGCCCCTTCCGCAACGCCGGCCCGATGGTCGGCGTTGCTGCTTTGCAGTGCCATGGGCGCGTTGCTGCTGCTGCCGGGCTGCAGCCTGCTGCCCGGGCGCGGGGGCGAAGAGGCGCCGCGCGATGCGGCGTCGAGCCCCCTTGCGGCGGACAGCGATGGCAGCCCCTCGTTCGACGTGCAGGTGCGCGCGCCCGACGCGGTGCGCGAGACGCTGGAAAAGCACCTGGAGCTGCAGCGCTTTCGCCAGCTGCCCGACCTGCAGGCCAGCGAGCTGCAGCGCCTGTTGGGCGCGGCCGATGCCAATGCGCGCGAGCTGCTGGGCACGCTGGGCTATTTTTCGCCCACCATCACGGTGGAGCTGACCGAGACGCCCAACGCCAAACTGGCGCCGCGCACCGTGGTGGTGACGGTGGACCCCGGGCCGCAAACGCACATCGCCAAGGCCGACATCACGTTTGCCGAGGCCGCCGGCGCTAACAACACCACGCAGGACGGCGAGGGCCGCGCGCGCCAGCTGCGCCGCGTGCAGAACGGCTGGGGCCTGCCGCCGGGCAAGGCCTTCACCCAGTCGGCCTGGGACGGGGCCAAGAACGATGGCCTGCGCCAGCTGCAGGTGCGCCGCTACCCCACGGCCAGCATCACCAACAGCCGCGCCGAGGTGGATGCCGACACGCACGAGGCGAGCCTGAGCGTGGCCTATGACACGGGCCCGCTGTACCGCTTTGGCGCGCTGCGCGTGCAGGGCAATGAGCGCTACGACCCCGACGGCGCGCGCCGCCTGGCGCGCCTGCCCACGGGCGCCATCTACGACGAAGCGGAGCTGCTCGATGCGCAGCTGCGCCTGGCCAGCAGCGGCTACTACGACGCGGTTTTTTTGACGCTGGACACCGAAGGCACCGACCCGCTGGCCGCGCCCGTGGTGGCCCAGGTGCGCGAGGCGCAGTTGCAGAAGGTGGTGTTTGGCGCCGGCCTGTCGACCGACAGCGGGCCGCGGCTGACGCTGGACCACATCCACAACCAGATGCCGGGCCTGGGCTGGCGCGCGGTGAGCAAGCTCTCGCTGGACCGCAAGAACAAGCTGCTCTCCACCGAGTGGACCGACCTGCCCGGCGAAAACGGCTGGCGCTGGTTCACCGGCGGCCAGGTGCAGCGCGAGGACACGGGCGACTACGAGACCAACAGCGCCCGCTGGCGCGGCGGCCGCAGCAAGAGCACCAAGAACATCGACCGCAACTACTTCGTGCAGTACGACTATGCCAAGAGCCAGGGGCTGAACGCGCCGCCCTCGGGCACGGCGGTGAGCGTGAACTACGGCTGGACGGGCCGCTACTTCAACAACAACACGGCCCCCACGCGCGGCCACGGCATTGCGGCCGAGCTGGGCGTGGGCACCACGCTCACGCCCGAGCGCGACCCCTTTGTGCGCACGCTGCTGCGCTGGCAGAGCTTCATACCCGCGGGCCGCGTGCAGGCCGACGACGGCAGCTCGCGCGCGGCGCGCCTGGCCGTGCGTGCCGAGGGCGGCGCGGTGCTGGCGCGCGAGGGCGCGCAGCTGCCGGTGACGCAGCTGTTTCTGACCGGTGGCGACACCACGGTGCGCGGCTATGGCTACCGCAAGATCGGTGCGCGCACCGACAACGGCCAGCTCTACGGCGGCCGCTACCTGGCCGTGGGCAGCCTGGAGTGGCAGCGCCCCATCGTCTACAAGGGCGCCATGACGGACTGGGAGAGCACCCTGTTCGTGGATGCCGGCGCCGTGGCCGACAAGCTGGGCGACCTGGACCCGCGCGTGGGCGTGGGCGCCGGCGTGCGCTGGCGCAGCCCCGTGGGCCCGCTGCAGGCCGACCTGGCCTACGGCGTCAAGGCCAAGGAGCTGCGGCTGCACCTGCGGCTGGGCTTTACGTTCTGACGCCATTCGCACGGCCGGCCCTTCGCACCCCCTGATTTCCTGACTTGTTGATTGATGCCTTCTCGCCATCCGCCCGCCCCCACCGCCAAGCGTTCGCCCGACTTCAGCGCCGGGTCTTCGGCCCCGCCGCCGCCCCGCCCGCGCCGGCGCAGCGGGCTGCGGCTGCTGGTCTGGCTGCTGCTGGGCCTGCTGGCCCTGGTGCTGGCCGCGGCCGGCGCGCTGTGGTGGTGGGCGGGCAGCAGCACCTCGCTGGCCCTGGCGCTGGCACGCGCGGCGCAGTATTTGCCGGCGGAGCAGAAGCTGGAGAGCCGCGACGTGAGCGGCTCGCTGCGCACGGGCGGCCGCATTGGCTGGCTGCGCTGGAGCAGCCCGGCCCTGGTGGTGGAGGTGGATGGCGCGCGCATCGGCTGGCAACTGGCCCCGCTGCTCAACCGCAAGGTGGAGCTGGGCGAGGTGCATGCCAGCCGCGTGCGCATCACCCCCCAGGCCACGGCGCCCGCCAGCACCGAGCCGATGAAGCCGCTGGAACAACTGCTGCTGCCCGTGCAGATCAACGTGCCCTTCCAGGTGGACAGCCTGGAGTGGGCGGGCTCGCCCGAGCAGCAGATCAGCCTGGCAGGCGAACCGGCCGTGCAAGCCCAGCGGCTGGCCGGCGACTACCGCTACGACGGCACCGCGCACCACCTGAAGATAGCCAACGTGGAGCTGGCCCAGGGCCAGTACAGCGCCCAGGTGCAGCTGCAGGCCCAGGCCCCCATGGCCATCGACGCCACGCTGGACGGCACGGTGGCCACCACGCCACCCGGCGGCGGCCACCCGCTGCGCGTGGCCGCGCATGCCACCGTGCAAGGCACGCTGGCCACGGCGGCCGCGCAGCTGCAGGCGGCGGCGCAGTTGAAGCCGGTGGTGGTGGCCGTGGCGGCAGAGCCTGCGGCATCGGCCCCCGCCAGCGGGCAGCGCAAGAACACGCCCGCCGCCCCTACCGAGCCCATGCAGGCCGATGTGCAGGCCACCATCCTCCCCTGGGTGCCCCAGCCGCTCAAGCAGGCCAACGCCACGCTCAAGGCGCTGGACCTGGCCACCCTGTGGCCGCAGGCGCCGCGCACCCTGCTGCACGGCACGGTGAAGGTGGACCCGGTGGATGCATCCACCACCGCTGCCACGGTACCACCCGCCTCCCTCTCTGCCATCGCCGGCTGGAACATCGCCGCCGACCTGCGCAACGACCTGCCCGGCCCCTGGGACACCCGCCACCTGCCCCTGGCCGCGCTGCAGGCCCGCGCGGGCTTTGACGGCACGCGCTGGGATGTGCCCGAAGCCACGGCCACCATCGGCACCGGCAAGGCCGCGGGCAGCGTGGCGCTCAAGGGCCAGTTCACCCCCGCCACCGGCGCGGCCGAGGGCCAGGCCGAGCTGCGCAACCTGCGGCCCGATGCGCTGCACACGGCCCTGGCCGCAGCCCCGTTGGGCGGGCGCATCACCGCCCAGGGCCAAGCCGACCAGGCCGTGCGCTTTACCGCCGATATCCGCGCCACCGGTGCTGCACCGGCCCAGCCCGCAGCAACAGCCCCCGGCAAGAAGGGCGCACAGCCCCTGCTGCGCATCAACACCTTCACCACCCAGGGCCAGTACCTGGCGCAGGCAGGCGGCGGCACGGTGCAGCTGGACCGTTTGCTGCTCGACGCCCTGCAGGCCAAGGTGGAGGCCACGCAACTGCGCGTGGCCCTGGGCGCGCAATCGGCCCAGGGCCAGCTGCGCGCCACGGTGCCCGGTGCCACCCTCAACGCCAATGGCCAGGTGGCCCCCACCCAGGGCGCGGGCGAGCTGCAGGTGCAGCTCTCGGATGCCGAGCGCGTGCAGGCCTGGCTGGCCAGCCTGCCGGGCCTGGCCGATGTGGCCAAGGGCGTGGCTGCCAAAGGCCAGGCGCAGTTGAACGCCCGCTGGACGGGCGGCTGGCAGACTGCCCAGCGCCAGGTGGAGGCGCTGCTGGCCGGCAAGGCGGTGCCCACCTCTAGCGGCAACAACAATTTCACCCTGCAGGCGCGGCTGAACACGCCGCAGCTCGACGTGGCCCTGCCCCCGGGCCAGGGCGGCACAGGCCCGATGTCCAACGTGCAACTGCGCGGCGTGAATGCTGAGCTCTCGGGCTCACTCGCCCAGGCCACGCTGGCGCTGGATGGCGAGGCCCGCACCGGCACGCAGCGCGCCACGCTGCGCACGCGTTTGTCGGGCGGCACCAGCGCCGCCAACGAATGGCAGGCCCAGGTGAGCGAGCTGCGCCTGCAGGCGCAAGACACCCAGCTGCCCGGCCCCTGGGCCGTGCAACTGGCCGAGCCCGTGAACGTGAAGCTGCGCCTGGGCGCTTCTGCCCCGGCACCGGCCACCGCGGCATCCAGCCCAGCCACTACCGGCGCTGCCGCCCTGTCGGTGCAGGCCTCGGCGGGCCAGGCGCGCATCACTGGGCCGGTGGTGGGCACCGTCACGCTGCGCTGGCAGCCCGTGAGCTATGCAGGCGGTGGCGGCGGCCCGCTGCGCCTGCAGACCCAGGGCAGCCTGCAGGGCCTGCCCATGGCCTGGGTGGATGCCTTTGCCGGCGGTGCCGCCGACCCGGCCACCGGCAAGCCCGCCCAGCAGCCCCTGCTGGCCCGCCTGGGCCTGGCCGGCAACATCGTCTTCGATGGGCAGTGGAATGTGGACACCACCAGCGGCCCGCTGCGCGCCAGCGCCAGCGTGCGCCGCGCCTCGGGCGACTTGCGCATTCTGGCGGTGGACTCGGCCCCCATCACCACCGTGCAGAGCAGCGGCCAGGGCGCGGGCGCGGGCAGCCCCAAGGCGACGGTGACCGAAGAGCCCGGCAGCAGCAGCAATGCCGGCGTGCGCCAGGCCGAGCTGAGCGTGGAGGCCGAGGGCGATGCCCTGCGCGCCAAGCTGGTGTGGGCCAGCGCCCGCGCGGGCGAGGTGGACGCCACGGCCAGCACCCGCCTCACCCTGGGCAGCACGCTGGGCGCCACCACGCTGGCGCCCGACGCACCACTGGCCGGCACCCTGCGCGCGCGTTTGCCCGATGTGGGCGTGTGGTCGGCCCTGGCGCCGCCCGGCTGGCGCGTGCGCGGCACGCTCGATGCCAATGCCACCCTGTCGGGCACGCGCGCCGCGCCGCGCTGGGCCGGCACGCTGGGGGCCGACGAGCTGGCCGTGCGCTCCATCCTCGACGGGGTGGACCTGCAGGGCGGGCGCTTGCGCGCGGCGCTCAATGGCAACCAGCTGGATATCACCGAGTTCCGCCTGCGCGGCGGCACGGGCAGCAAGGCGCGCATCCCCGGCTACAGCGGCAACCGCACCAGCGCCCCGCAAGACGGCGGCACCCTCACCGGCACGGGCCGCGTGAGCTGGGGCGCGGGCAGCGACACCGCGTCAGGCCTGGCCATGAACTTCCAGGCCGAGGCCCAGGCCCTGCAGGTGCTGGGCCGGGCCGACCGGCAGGTCAACGTGTCGGGCAAGCTGCAGGCGCAACTGCAGCAGGGCCAGTTCAGCGTGCGCGGCAACCTCACCACCGACCGCGCCACCATCATCCTGCCCGACGAAACCGCGCCCAGCCTGGGCAGCGATGTGGTGGTGCGCTCGGCCGCCAAGGACCGCGAAGCCCAGGCCAAGGCCCAGGCCATCGCCAAGGCCAACCAGGCGGCCGAGCAGCCCGCGGGCACCAGCACGGCCCCCACCACGGCCAAGCCGCCCGACATCGCCATCACCCTGAACCTGGGGCGCGACTTCGCGCTGCAGGGCCACGGCATCACCACGCGGCTGACCGGCGAGCTCGACGTGCGCAGCAGCCCCGTGCCCGGCGCGCCCCCGCGCGTGATCGGCGAGGTGCGCACCGAGCAGGGCCGCTACCGCGCCTGGGGCCAGGTGCTGGACGTGGAGACGGGGCTCATCCGCTTCAGCGGCCCGTACAACAACCCCTCGCTCGACATCCTGGCGCTGCGCCCCAACATCAGCGTGCGCGCGGGCGTGCAGGTCAGCGGCTCGGCCCTGGCGCCGCGCGTGCGCCTGTATTCGGACCCCGACCTGCCCGACGCCGAAAAGCTCAGTTGGGTGGTGCTGGGCCGCGACGCCGCCGCCGGCGGAGCCGAAGCCGCCGTGCTCCAACAGGCCGCCCTGGCCCTGCTCGGCCGCAAGGGCGGCGCCGGCCCCACCGCCAACATGGCCAGCCGCCTGGGCCTGGACGAAATCGGCTTCAAGGGCCCCGGCGCGGGGGAGGACGCCACGGGCGCAGCGCTCACCTTCGGCAAGCGCCTGTCCACCGACCTGTACGTGACGTATGAGCGCAGCCTGTCGGGCACGCTGGGCACGCTGTACATCTTTTATGACCTGTCGCGCCGGCTCACCCTGCGCGGGCAGACGGGGGCGCAGAGTGCAGTGGACATCATCTACACCGTGAAATACGACTGAGGAAAGGGCGCATGGAGCAAAAAAGCGGGCATCACCGGGACCACCCTGCACTGCCCCTACAATGCGCGCCTGCGTCCTCCTCGTAGTTCAATGGATAGAACGAGTGCCTCCTAAGCGCTAGATACAGGTTCGATTCCTGTCGAGGGGACCACCCTACTCGTTACGAATCAACGACTTACGAGTTTCAAACTGCTGTTGGGGACATGCCGGGGACAAAGCCCGCCCCAGCCTTCCTGCCGCTGCACGGCGAACAGGCAGCCCCAGGTGGAAGCCAGCCCGAGCACCTGGCCTTGCTAGAGCACCTGCTTGAAGCCCTGCTTGCCCTCGAAGATCTTCTCCAGCGCCAGCACAAGCTGCTGCAATTCTTCGTCGGAGGCCTCCAGGTGGATGACGTACTGCCCGGTTCCGTCAAGTTGGTCGGCCACCCCTGCATCCAGGCGCGCCGTGAGGACGCTCCCGTCCAGAGAAAGATCCAGATCGTTCACCTGGGTGAGCACCTGATCACTCACCATCAGCTCCATCTCGTCCCGTTCAGGATAGCGGGTCAGCGAGAAACAGTAACGCTGGGCTGGATCCTGGCAATACACGAAGGCCATCTCGTAGCACGCGTCGTAAGCGGACGCCGAGCATTGGGCGTGGAGAACCCTGGTCGTCAGGTTCGGCTGAGTGCGCATGGGTGCAGTGCGTCCGGGTGGTGGCGTTCAAAGTCGATCTCGGGGCAGCAGCGCGGGGCCGCAGGCGCCTAGCGCGCCGCCTCCTCCAGCAGCCATGCGGTGACCTCGTCCAGAGGCACATCGCCGCCACGCGCCCGCTGCGGCCACACGAGGTGGTAGTCGATGCCCGTGCGCAGCGCCACCTGCGGCAGCACCCGCACCAACCGGCCGGCGGCGATGTCGGGGGCGACGAAGAACGGGCTGGCCAGCGCCAGCCCCTGGCCGGCGATGGCCGCGTCAATGGCCAGGCCGATCTGGTTGAAGCGCGTGCCGCCCGGCGGCGGCACCGGCAAGCCCGCCTGCGCAAAGAACGCGGGCCAGGAGCCATGGGCGTCGTGGATCAGCGGCAGCCTGGCCAGCCGCTTGGGCGTCAGCGCGCCCGCAGCGCCCACCAGCGCCGGGCTGCCCACGGCGATCAAGGTGTTCTCCAGCAGCCGCTCGACATGCAGCCCCGGCCCGAACGGCGGCTGGCCATAGCGGATCGACAGATCGACCCCCTCGGCATGGAAGCGTGACACGCGCTCGGAGGCCAGCACGCGCAGCTCGACTCCCGGGTGGCGCTCGGCAAAGCGCGGCAGGCGGGGCAGCAGCCACTTGGCGGCCAGGGTCGGCGCGACGCTGATGGTGACCTGCCGTTCGCCCGGGCGCAGCTGGCGTGTGGCGTCGGCAATCTCCTCCAGCGCACGGCGCACGCGCAGCGCATAGGCGCTGCCAGCCTCGGTAGGTGCCAGGCCGCGCGCACGGCGCTCGAACAGGCGCACCCCGAGCTCGGCTTCCAGCGCGCGCACCTGCTGCGCCACGGCGCCCTGCGTCACGTCCAGCTCCTCGGCTGCAAGCCGAAAGTTCAGGTGCCGCGCCGCGGCCTCGAAGGCGTGCAGCGCCTTCAGGGAGGGCAGGCCCTGCAGGGGCGGGGCGGCGGGGCTGCTGTGGGGATTGGCGTGGGCGGTCATGGGATTCGGATCTCGGCGCGGCGGGCAGGCAGGCACGGCGGGATGCGCAACGGTCCCGCCGACAGACTATCCCATACCCTGCTCACGCCCTCACTTCAACCACCGGCTCAAAACCGCCGAAGATCATGCGCTTGCCATCGAAGGGCATGGGCGGGTTGGCGGGGTTGGACGGGTCCATGCGCGGGTCTTCCATCATTTTCTTCATGCCTGCGTCGCGCGTGGCCTTGTCGGGCCATTCGACCCAGGAGAACACCACCGTCTCCTCGGCCGTGGCCTGCACCGCGCGGCGGAAGTCGGTGAGCTTGCCGTCGGGGACGTCGTCGCCCCAGCCCTCGATCACGCGGATGGCGCCCAGCTCGATGAAGATCGGGTCGAGCTGGCGCGCGTGCGCGGCGAATTTTTCCTTGTTGGCGGTGGGGACGGCGATCACGAAACCATCGATGTAGGACATGTCTTGACTCCTGTTGGGTTGACGACCATTCGGCGTGCCCTCCATGGGCACCCCGTAAGCACTCGACGAACGAGAACCCGCCAGATCGACATGGAGCGCCCGAAAGACGCACTTTTTTACGTTCCGCAGGCCGTGATCACTGCGCGCGCCTCGCCCGGCGCGCCGGCTTGTTGGGCGCAGGGGCTGCAGCCAGGCGCGCCTGCAAGAACGCCCGCAGCGCCTGCACCACCTGGCTGCGCATGGGGCCGGGCTGGTAGACCAGCACCACGCGCCGCTCGATGTGCGGGGTGACCAGGGGCAGCACCACCAGGTCCGGGTCGCGCAGCGTGGCGGTGTACAGCTGCGGCATCAGGCCCAAGGCCATGCCGCCGCGCACCAGGGCGTAGAGTGTCTCGGCATAGCTCACGCGGTAGGGCTCGGCATGCTGGGCAAACTGCGCGCGGGCCGACTCGCCCAGCGCCGGCATGCTGCCGCTCTCGAACAGTGCCAGCCGCTCGTGCCCGATGTCTTGCCAGGCCACGGGCGCCTCGGCCTGGGCCAGCGCGTGGTCGCGGCGCAGCACCAGCACCAGCGGGTCGCGGAACAGGTCGGTGCACACCAGGCTGCCCGGGGGCTCGGTGATGGCGGCAATCGCCAGGTCGAGCTGCCCGCTGCGCACCTCGGCCAGCAGCGTGGTGGAGGGGGCATCGCGCCAGGCCAGGTCCATGCGGCTGCGCTGCTGCGCCGGCGCAGCCGCATCTTGCGGCTGTTCCCCTTCTTCTGCGAGAAACTCCCCCACCGCCGCCACCACGCGCGCGCTGGCCGAAGGGATGACACCGATGCGCACCAGCGCGCGCCCGCGCTGCACGGTGTTGTCGATGTCCTTCAAGGCGCTGTCCACCGTGTGCACCACGAAGTCGGTGCGCGCCAGCACCTCGGCGCCCAGCGGCGTGAGTTCGAGCTGGTGCGTGGAGCGGGTGAGCAGCGCAGCCCCCACCAGCCGCTCCATCTGCTTGATGGCGTTGCTCAGCGCCGGCTGGGTGATGGACAGCCGGCGCGCCGCCCGGCCGAAATGCCCTTCTTCGACAAGCACGGAGAAAAAGCGCAGTTGCCGCAAGGTGAGCGCGTGGAGTGCGGTGGTGGTGCCCATGGCTTGGCTTTCATTGCATCGGCGGTTATAGATCCAATGAATGAATATATAGAAATTTGAAATTTTCCTTATCTGCGGGGTGTACCTAGACTTTCGGCATGAGCCCGCATTCCGCCCCCGCTGACGCCGACGCCGGCGCGCCCCTCGAAGCCTTTCTGCGTGCCATCCCCAAGGTAGAGCTGCACTGCCACCTGTTCGGCACGGTGCGCCAGGCGACCTTTGCCGCGCTCAACCGCCGCGCCGGCGCACCGCTGGCCGAGGAGGAGGTCGAAAGCTTCTACACGCGCGGCGAAAAGCCCGTGGGCGTGCTGCGCGTGCTGCGCGCGCTCGACGCGCAGCTGGTGCGCAGCGCCGACGACCTGTACCAGCTGACGATTGAATACCTGGAAGACGCCGCGGCCCACACGGTGCGCCATGCCGAGTTCTCCTGGAACCCGACCGGCACGGTGCACGCCTCGGGCATTGCCTACCCGCTGGCGCAGGGCGCCATCGTGCGCGCCATTCGCGACGCGGAGCAGCAGTGGGGCATCACCGGCCGGCTGATTGCGGCGGTGGACCGCGAGGCATCGCCCGAGGCTGCGGTGGAGATGGTGCAGTGGGTGGCGGCGCAGCGCTGCGACGAGGTGGTCGGCATCGGCATCGACTACCGCGAGAACGACCGCCCGCCCGAGCTGTTTCTGCAGGCCTACCGCGACGCGCAGCGCGCGGGCCTGAAAACCACCGCGCACGCCGGCGAGTTCGGCATGCCCTGGACCAACGTGCGCACCGCGCTCGATGTGCTGCAGGTGGACCGCATCGACCACGGCTACACGGTGGTCGACCACCCGGCCTTCGCGCGCGAGTGCGCCGAGCGCGGCGTGGTCTTTACCGTGGTGCCTACCAACTCCTACTACCTGCGCACGCTGGCGCCCGAGCGCTGGGCGCTGGACCACCCCATCCGCCACATGCCGGCCCTGGGCCTGCGCATCCACCCCAACACCGACGACCCCACGCTGCACCAGGTCACGCCCACCGGGGCCTGGCTCAAGATGGTGCGCGACTTCGGCTTTGGCCTCGACGACCTGCGCGGCTTCATGCACAACGGCCTGGACGGCGCCTGGATCGACGACACCCAGCGCCGCCGCTGGGCGGGCGAATGGAGCGCACAGTTCGATGCGCTGCGCGCCACGCACGGCCTGGCCTGACGCCCCCTTCGCACACCACCCCCTCCGCACAGCCCCCACCGAGAGACCTTGACACCATGCGATACCTTGCTGCCCCGCTGCTCGCCGCCACCCTCCCCCTGCTGGCCCTGGGCCCGGCGCATGCGCAGGCACCGGCGCCTGCGGCCTGGCCATCGGCCAAGCCCATCACGCTGATCGTGCCCTACTCCGCCGGCGGCAGCGTGGACTTCGTGGCGCGCATGGTGGCCACGCGGCTGTCGGAGCGGCTCAAGCAATCGGTGGTGATCGAGAACGTGAGCGGTGCCGGCGGCGCCATCGGCGTGGCCAAGGCCGCCGCCGCAGCGCCCGACGGCTACACCCTCGTGGCCGCGCCCGACAGCACGATTGCGATCGGCAAGCTGGTCAACCCCGCCGCGTACAAGTTCGATCCGCTCAAGGACCTGGCGCCCGTGGGCCTGGTGAACACTGCCCCCATGGTGCTGGTGGCGCGGCCCGGCCTGGGCGTGGCCAGCTATGCCGACTTCGTCAAGCTCGCCAAGGCCTCGCCTGGCAAGACCAGCTACGCCACCTCGGGCGTGGGCACGGTGCTGCACCTGTCCATGGAGCTGCTCAAGCAGCGCAGCGGCATCTACGTCACCCACATCCCCTACCGCGGCGCAGCGCAGATCGCCACCGACGTGATCGGCGAGCAGGTCGACACCGCCATGCTCATCAGCGCCGGCGCGGTGCCCGGCTACGTGCAAAGCGGCAAGCTCAAGGCCCTGGGCGTGACCGGCACCAAGCGCCTCGAAGCGCTGCCCAACGTGCCCACCTTCGACGAAATGCCCGGCCTCAAGGGCTACGCCCCGGTGGCCTGGACCGGCCTGTTCGCCCCCGCGCAAACCCCCGCCCCCATCGTCGCGCGCCTGAACCAGGAACTCAACGCCGTGCTGAGCACCCCTGAAGTGCGCACGAAGCTGCAGGAGCAAGGCGCCCTGCCGGGCAGCGGCTCGGCCCAGGACCTCGCCCGCTTCGTGCAGGCCGAATACGCCCGCAATCTGAAGGTGGTGCAGAGCGTCAATATCAAGGAGTAGGGGCGGCCTGCCCCGCCGGGCCTGCTGGGCTCAACCCATGGGGCCCACCAGCGCGTCGAGCTGGTCGAAGGTCTCGTCGTTCCAGCCCGTGCTGCCGGCGGCGATCTCGGCGTCGAGCGCTTCCTTGCTGGGGTAGAGGTCGTGCACGGTGAGCAGCGTGTGCCCCGCGGGCTGTTCCTCGAAGGTGACGGTGGTGACCTGGCCGCTGCCGCCGGCTTCGTCATTGGTCCAGACCAGGCGCGCGGGCGGCACCACTTCCAGGTAGCGGCCATGGAAGGCCATGCCCTGAGGCGCGTCGGGGTGGCTGAACACCAGGCGGTAGCTGCCGCCCACGCGCACGTCGAGCTCGCACGACAGCAGCGCCAGGCCAAAGGATTGGGGCACCCACCAGCGCTGGAACAGCGCGGCATCGGTCCAGGCCTTGAACACGGTGCGCGGCGGGGCCTTGATGGTGCGCGTGACGACCAATTCACGCTCGGATTGGCGCTCCACCGACAGGCGATGCTGCGGGGCGGCGGGCTGGCTAGATGTGTTTCCTGCGTCCATCGGTTTTCTCCTGGTGTTGCAATTCCTCGACCACCTGGTCCAGCGCGTCGAAGCGGGCCTCCCAGAGCTGGCGGTGCTGCGCGATCCACAGCGCTTGTACCTCCAGCGGGCGCGGGCCCAACTGGCACTGGCGCACACGCCCGAGCTTCTGCGTGGTGACCAGCCCCGCCTGCTCCAGCACGCCGACGTGCTTTTTCATGCCCGTGAGGGTCATGCCGAACTTGGCCGCCAGGTCGGAGATGGACGCATCGGCGCGCCCGAGCTGCTGCAGCACGCCACGCCGGGTGGAATCGGCCAGCGCAGCAAAGGCGGCATCGAGGTGGGCGTCCGAATACTGAACCATTAAGTTCAGTTTATATCCACTGCCTCACTGGCGCAAGCCCCACCAAGCCAGCAGTTTTTCTACCGACTGAATGCAGCCCCAGCCCCTCGCCGCGCCAGTCTGCCGGTGCTAACCTGACTGCTTTCATAAGCCGCGGTCCGCGATGCAGCGGCACCGCACAGTGGGTTGGAACCCTCTTCCCATCGCAGGAGAAAAAATACTTTCTCTTGCCATCTGCCATCCGTCACAGAAAGGCCCCTCGATGCACGCACTCGTCTTCCACCAGTTCGGCGATGCCGATGTCCTGCGCCATGAAGTGGTGCCCGACCCGGTTCCAGCGCCCGGGCAGGCGCTGGTGCGCATGCGCGCCGTGGGGCTGAACTTTGCGGACATCTACCGCCGCAAGGGCAACTACCACCTGGCCGGATCGCCGCCGTGGATCCTGGGCTATGAGGGCGCGGGCGAAATCGTCAGCGCCCCCCCGGGCAGCGGCCTGCAGGCGGGCCAGCGGGTGGGCTTTGCCGACAGTCCGTTTGCCAATGCCGGGCTGTGCGCGGTGGATGTGGACCGGCTCATCCCCTTGCCCGACGCCATCTCGTTCGACACGGCCGCGGGCAGCCTGTTGCAGGGCCTGACGGCGCAGTACCTGTGCCGCGACAGCTACGCGGTGCGCCCGGGGGACTGGGCGGTGGTGCATGCGGCCGCGGGCGGCGTGGGGCTGCTGCTCGTGCAGATGCTGCGGCGCCTGGGTGCACGGGTCATTGCCATCGCGTCGACCGAGGCCAAGCGCCAGGCGGTGCGTGGGCTCGGGGTGGACGAGGTGCTCCCTACCGAGCATTGGCTGCAGGCCGTGCAGGCCATCACCGGTGGGCGCGGGGCGGATGTGGTGTACGACTCTGTGGGCACCACGCTGCCCGACAGTCTGGCCGCTGCGCGCACCGGCGGCACCGTGGTCTTCTACGGCATGGCCGCGGGCGACCCCGCGCCGGTGGACCCGCGCCTGCTCATGGACCGCTCACTGGCACTGGTGGGTGGCGACCTGTGGAACGTGCTCACCACCGCGCAGGAGCGCCGCTCGCGCGCGGAGCAGCTGTTTGAATGGATCCAGACGGGCGATGTGCAACTGCGCATTGCACACAGGTTTGCCCTGCGCGACGGCGCGCAGGCCCACCGCGCGCTGGAGGGGCGGCAGACCATTGGCAAGGTGGTGATGCAGGTGGAGTGAGCCATCATGAACGCCTGTTCACCGTTCGTGGCCCGACACACCTGCCTCCACGAAAGGCATGCCCGTAGTCACGGACTGCGCTCGACGCTGGCCTGCAGCCGCCAGCCATCCAGGCTCCGGTCACCCGCATCGCCCGGGTCGGACACCAGATACCCGTGGTCTGCGTCCAGCGCCAACCGCCGGACTTTGCCCGCATGGCTGCGCAGCTCCAGCGAGCCCGCGGCACCTTGGACATAGGTCCCCGGCTCACTCAGGGCGATCGTCCCCAGTTCACCCGGGGCCCGGTTCCACCGCTTCTTCAAGAGGTAGTGCCCGCCGGAGTGGAGCGAGATGCGGACCTGCGCCACGCCCTGCGATCCCGTCAATGCGAGGACGCGCGTGAAACGGCTCGTTCGCCATTCCTCAGCCACCAGCCGGGGTAGCACGTAGAGGAACATCACAGTTCCGATATCGAGCACCCAGGGCAGGGCAAAAGTCCACCCCCGGGCCCCCTGCTGCCAAAGCCACCAGGTCAGCACCAGCGGGCCGACAAAGGGCACCAGCACCGGCGAGGAATGGCCACCGGAGCGCCGCGCCGTCCACCAACTGCCCGCCAGGGTGAGCCAGCTGATCAGCGGGAACAGCAGGCCCAGGATCAGGAGTAGGTGGGAGCTCATTGCAGCATTGTCGCGGCCGGCGGCGCCATCAGCGCCACCTCACCGCTTTTCAAAAGGAATCCAGGCTTCGCGCTGCACCCATTCCCCATCGCCTTCCTTGATCGTCTCAACGATGCGAATCCCCTTGCGCTTCGAAACTTCAACCACCCGGCCAAACTCTTTTCCGAGGTAGTCGCCCTTGCAAACCCGGTGAATGTACCCGCCAGGGTCCCGAATCAAGGCACAGTGCTGCTGCATCGCCCCCTCGAAATAGACCATCTTCACCGCCAGGGACGCCCTGTCAAATGCCTCCAAGGCCCACGGGTCCCGGCTTGCACACGCATGGGTCGAAACCAGGAACAGCAAGGGCCATAGGATGTTGCGGAGTTTCATTTTGCAGGCTCAAGCCTCAGTACAGAGGAATCAGCATACGGCAGTCCGGCGGCAGGAACGGCGCCGGGCGGCCGCTGGCACCGCCACGCAAATTGAGACAGGCTGCGTTCTCAGCGCCCTTCGCGCCCTCCCCGGGACGGCTGGCGCACCATCCGCACAGGAAGGGGGAGCAGGGTATGGATTGGATTGCCGGTGTACTTTTGGGCGTGAGCCAGGTCCTGATGTCCATTGGGCTGCTCCAACGCTTCGTCGGCGAAGGCCCGGCGGTTTACATCGCTTTGGCGCTGTTCCTGCTGTGGTTCCTCTGGGACCGCTACCCCGAGCAATGGGCCAAGAACGGGCCGCGGTCTGGGCCGCATGGGCACTGGCCGTGGCCTCGCCCTTCTTGCTGCTGTGGGCCTTGCTCCGCCTGTGGCACGGCACCTGGGACCTGCGCGCTCCAGCCCGCTGGAAGGCCGCCCGCATACGCCAGGCCCTGGGCTACGAGGTGCAGGAACACGAACTGGGGCCCACGCGCGACGAGTCACTGTTCATCGCCACCTGGGTCAAGGACTTGCTGGGGCGCCGCAAGGCCAAGGGGTAGCGGGCGGCAGTATGGAACGCGGCTGACCGACGGGGCTCCGCCCAGGTCAGGCCGGCTGCAGCTTGCCCTGCTCGCTGCGCCGCGCCGTCATCGCCGTCCCCATCGACGCCGACATGATGAGCGCAATCGCCAGCCACTGGTTGAACGTGAGCACCTCGCCCAATAGGACCAGGGCCAGCAGGGCGGCCACGGCGGGTTCCATGCTGATCATGATGCCGAAGGCCTCCTTGGGCAGGCGCTTCAGGGCCATCATCTCCAGCGAGATGGGGATTGCGCTGGAGATGGCCGCCACCCCCACGCCCACCAGCAGCACATAGGGCGACAGCAGCGCGGTACCGGCATGCACCACGCCCACGGGCACCACCACCACGGCCGCAGCCACCAGGCCCAGCGAGACGGAGTGCCCGGCATGCAGATGCCCCACGCGCTTGCCGAACACGATGTACAGCGCCCAGAAGGTGGCGGCCGCCAGCGCGTAGGCCACGCCCGTGGGGTCCAGCGTGCTGCCGTTCATGCCGCCCAGGGGCAGCAGCATGCCCAGGCCCACCACGGCCAGGGCCACCCACACAAAGTCGATGGCGCGGCGCGAGGACAGCACGGCCATGAGCAGCGGGCCCGAGAACTCGATGGCCACCGCCAGCCCGAAGGGCAGCGTGCGCAGCGACATGTAGAACGTGAGGTTGGTAGCGCCCAGCATGGCGCCGTAGAGCATGGTGGCGCGCAGGTCGGTGCGCGACAGCTGCCAGCGCCAGGGCCGCCACAGCAGCAAGAGCAGCAGCGCCGAAAAGCCCACGCGCACGGCCGTGGTGCCCTGCGCACCCACCAGGGGGAACAGGGTGTGCTTGGCCCACGAGGTGCCAATGCCCAGGGCCGTGACGGCGCCAAGCACGGCGAGGAAGGGAACGAAACGCTGGTAGCGGAGCAGCAAGGAAGACATGGCTGAAAATATAGTTTGACTGCGGCGTGCTTTTGGCTCGAAATTCATGCTGTTCACGCAACTTTCGCTCGCCAACGCAGCCCAAACCACCCATGCCTGCCCTGCCCGCCCTGGATTCGTTCGACCTGGCCATCCTCGACATCCTGCAGCGCGACAACACCACGCCCCAGCGCGCCATCGCGCAGGCCGTGCACCTGTCGGCGCCCGCGGTGCAGCGGCGCATCCAGCGGTTGCAGCAGACCGGCGTGATCCGTGCCAACGTGGCCGTGATCGACCCCGAGAAGGTGGGCCTGCCGCTGACCATCATGGTCGAGGTGCACCTGGAGAACGAGCGCCCGGACCGCACCGCTCCGCTGCGCAGCCGCATTGCGGCCGAGGGCGCCGTGCAGCAGTGCTACAGCGTGACTGGTGAGGCCGACTACCTGCTGGTGGTGAACGTGGCCTCCATGGCCGACTACGAGGCCCTCACGCGCCGCCTGTTCGAGGGTGACGACAACGTGCGGCGGTTTCGCACATCGGTGTCGCTGGGGTGCTTGAAGGCGGGGTTGCAGGTGCCGCTGGGTGGAGGTGGGCCGGCGTAGGCGGCTTGGCTACCACGCCTCGGCCGCGGGTGTGCCCTGATGGTAGATGAGCTGCCACCGGGCCCCGTGGAGCACCCAGACCGAGGAGCGCAGGGTGTGGTTCTCCAGCGTGGCATCTGGCCGGCGAAACGCCGACCGGTAGCTCAGCAGGGCGATGCCCGCCCCCAGCGCTTGCAGCGCGAAGTGCTCCGAGATGACCGGAGGAGGCGTCACTTGCTCGCCCAGAAAGCGCATGACGGTGGCCCGGTCGTACTTTCGGCCCGAGCGGCCCACTTCATGAAAGTCGGGGTGCAGCAGTTGATCGAGGCGCTGGGCATCGCAGCGCACGCCGGGGTGGTGCAGCTCCACCTCGAGCGCCTGGAGGGTGGCAAGCAGTGCGTTCGTCATCGGCGCGGCCCTCCACCTTCTGCTGCCGGACGCATCAGCGGCGCCACGCAGCCCACCATACCTTGCGGGGGCCCGCTGCGCCCGCCGACATTTCGGGGTCCGGCACTTGCTGCAATGTGTCGCACAGACCTTGTTCCTTCGCGCGTTGGGGCTCTTCAAAATGACTGGGGCGCTACCTGACTACGGGGCAGGCGGCGCCCCCGACAGCACGGGCTGCAGGTCCGCGTAGGACTGGTCATGGCCGGGCTCTTCGGGAAACCGCCCCGCCCGATCGGGCCAGACCACCTGGGCAATGGGGAACTCCTGCCCGTGGAAGCGGAGCCCGAAGCCGAAGTAACGGTCCAGGTGCATGCCATGCAGGGGTTTGACCTGCAGCCCGAACTTTCCGCCCACGTCGTGAAGCCGGCTGAACACCTTGAACTCGGCCCCCGCTGCGATCTTCGCGGTGATGGCGTTCAGAAGGTCCGCAGTGAGGTCGGTGGGCAGGCCGAACACAATGAGTTCAGGGTGCTTGAAGCGCGACCACAGCCCCACCGTATAGGCGAAAGGCGGTTCTTCGTCCCCCACGGCGATCACGGAGCAGCCATGGTTGGCGATGTCCTTGCGAACCCTTTTGATGAACTTTTCCATGGTGGTATTCCGGGGTCCATGCTGGCCGATGATTGCTGCAGTCTAGCCGCTCTGTGAGCGCTATCGGCGCCCTGCGTCCGCTGCTGCTTCTGTCACCGCGCCCGTCCATGAAACTCCTGCTGACACTGCCGGCCAGCGGCCAGGTGCGGGCGGGCGCTTCCGGGGCGCAGCGCGACGAGCCCCGGCCCAACCCCGTTGACAGTCCGCCCCCGCAGGCGCAATGTGCCATCAGCACGTGCGGTCTTGTACCCGGCAGCGGGGGGCCCATGCTCCAATGGTCCCGCGCCCGCAACGGCAACTGGCGCAGTGCGCACGGCATGCGGCGCGCAATCGACGACACCATGCGGAGGGCAGGACGATGACGATGACCGAACACACCACCACCATGTCCCTGCGCGGCGGCGCCTTTGTCGGCGGCATCATCGCGCCCTGGCCGCTGGCCCGCGCCGAGGTATCGCCTGAAATGCTCTGCGTCGGCTTTCTCGGGCAGTACCGCTTTGCGCCTGCCGATGTGCTGACGGTCGAGGCCGTGGGCGACCTGCCCCTGCTGACAACGGGTGTGCGCATACACCACCACCGCGCGGACTACCCGGAGATGTTTGTCCTGTACTGCAGCCCGCGTGCCCGAGGCGCGCTGCTGCAGGCGCTGCGCGACGCCGGCTTCACCACCGGCCGCCCGGCCGTGCCCACGCCCGCGCGCGGCTTTCCCGTGCGCACCAAGGCCCTGGTCGCGGCCCTGCTGGCCTGGAATGTCATGTTCGTGATGGGCAAGCTGCCTGCAGGCATCGACGGCAACCCTGTGCACAGCCCGACGGAGCAGGCCTTCTACGCGCTGATGGCGCCCGTGCTGGTGCTGTTGGTCGCCTCGCTTGCGCCCCGCTCCCGGCGCATCCAGCGCTTTCTGTTGCGCGCGGGGCGGCAGTTGGGCGAGATCCGTGGTGCACTGCGGCTGCTGCAGGCCGTTGCGGCCATTGCGCTGGCGGTGGAAGCCACGCAGTTGCTGGCGCAGTAGGCGTTCAGAACACCCGCAGGGCTGCGGTATCGCCACCGCGTACCAGGGCCGGCCGGCGCGCGGCCCTGTGAGATCCAACGCCCAGCTTGGAGCTGAGGGCCATGTACCGCATACTGCGGCCGGGGCTTGGCCGAGGGCAACGCCCACATGGAGCGCCCCGTGGGAAAGCGCGAGTGCGGGCAAAGAGCAACACCAGGAAGTGACTGAAAAGCAATGACGCAGCGAGATGGTCTTACCCAATGGTTCCACGACTTGGCAGAGCAGCCAGAAGATGCGTTGATCAAGCTCGCGTCGCCACAGAACATTGCGTAGTTGCAAATGCATGTAGCCCTCAGCACGCCAAACTATCCCTTACCGAGTTTGCTCAGCCCCAGTGAGTTTGCACAAGCCGTCGTTGGCTTCAGGCGCAATGAAAGCGCTTGGAACAAGGCAACGATGGCTGCCATCATCCAGGCAGATGATCTGTTCAAGGCTGGAAGCACCGTCAAGGCCACAGCACTATTGGAAGCCTTCGCGGCGTCCTGCCCGTGGGCGCTCTTCAAAGAAGTCGCACTCGACCAGGCAACTCACTACGACACGTGACAGCTCTGCCGTACACCCCCATGAACAACCCGTCGCCACACGCCTCTCCCGCGCTGGAATCGTTCCAAAGTGATTTGGACTGGTACGTGGGCCACGTCCGCTCCCTCGCGATGGGTCCGGAGGATTGCTGCATCGACCAAGGAAATTACCTCGTCGCAGGCGAGCTCTTCTACTTCTTGCTGCAGCCCACCCAATTGGTCGATGACCCGCGGGGCTGATGACTGCGCAACAGAAGTTGGCCGTAGAGCGACTTCGGCACAGCATCAGCCAGGTGCCACTGCAAGCCAGGCGCGGTGCTCCAACAGCGGATGCCTCGCTCGCAGACATGCGCCACCCAGCCTGGGAATTGCCTCGGCGCCTTGCGCAGGAACTGCTCCTGGCCTTGGCCCCGCTGGCACCAGCGCACGATGCCACGGATCCATCCCATGGATAGCCTTCCGCTACATGGTCCCTTGGGCCGAATTTGGATGGGCCCACAATGGGTCCACGATGTTCACGCGATTTGTCATTCACGCCTATGACAACGACTCCGGGCGACGCCAGGGTCTATTCCAGGCGCTGGCCGACCTGGACGAAAGTGGCCTGCTGCAAGGTCCGCACCAAGGCGTCTACCAGGAACTGAGGGACTGGTTCCGGCACCACCTGAAGCAGCCGAGCAGCTTCGCGCGGGCTGCGCGGCCCCATGCCAAGAAAGTCGCATTGAGCTGGTTCAAGGATTCTGCCGTCGAACATATCCGCCAGATGCGGCGCATGTCCACCCTGCTTGCCGAGCACGACGTGGCGGTTCAGGTGCTGAGGACGAAGCGACCTGGCTACATCGTCTACGAGGACGAGCACCAGGTAGCGGCGGAGCCCTTCAGCGACACGCCGACCTAATCCATCAAAACCGCGAAATCGGCTGTGTACCGGGGTGGCCGCGAGACGCCCATCGCCATCCCGGCGCCAAGGGCAAAGAGCCGCCTGCCGGCGTCATGGACAACCTGTCCAGTGCCCCAGCCACCACCAGCCCTAGACTGCATGCACCGGCCTATCGGCCTTCGGCCCATCGATCCCTCTGCCCCCACACCCCCATGCCCGAAATCTCCCTGCAAATCATCGCCAAAACCTCCGACAGCGAGGCCGGCGCCCGGCTGGCGCAGGCCAGCGGCACGCTGGATGCCGCCATACTGGCTACCCTGGCCGGTGTCTTCGGCAGCCCGGCCGTGCACAAACCCGGCGCGCTGGACAGGGCAACCACCCTCACCAGCAAGAAGATCGCCAAGGACCTCTACCAGCTGGATCTTTTCGGCGACGCCTGCGAAGACCTGCTCGCGCTGCTGCGCGAGGCGGGCAGCAGCAACAACCACAACAACACCACGCCGCAGTTCTGGGCCTTGCTGTCGCACGAGGACGGCTGCGACACCTATGCCTTCAACGACGGCGCGGGCACCTGGGCCCGCTCGGTCTTCTGGGAGGGCAGCAGCGACCCCGCGCACGACCAGCGGGAGGCCGAGGACACCTGGTGGGCCAGCATGCCCCAAGCCGTGCTGGCACTGTGGGCCGACGATGTGCCGGCGGCGCAGGCGCGCATTGCGGCGCACAAGGAGCGGCAGGCCGTGGAGGTGGACCACTGGAGCAACTTCCTCACCCGCCACACCGACCGCGACGGGCTCATCCTCAAGCTGCGCATCAAGGGCAAGAAGGCGCGCTCGGCGCTGTACCGCAGGCTCAAGGCCCACATCACCCCGCCGGGGGCGGACTTTGCGCGCCTGGCAGACTACTTCACAGCGCTGCGCGTGGACCGATTCGGTGCGGACGATGGCGCCCGCTACCCGGACTGGTCGCAGGCCATGAAGGCCCCCGCGGCGCTGGCGCAGGGCCTGATGTTCGTGGAGGAGTCGGGCAACTACCTGTACGTCGGCTTCCAGATGGATGGCATCAAGCCCTACCTGAGCGGCGAGTGCAACGTGAGCCCCAAGGGCACCCACGCCATCAACCTGGTGCACTACTTCCACATGGTGTCGGACAGCGTTGCGGGCCGCGCCATCTACCGGGTGGGCGGGCAGTGCTATGCCAACGACATCGTGGAGTTCAACGGCCAGCTGTACCTGCAGTAGCGGCGGCCCCGGGACGCACAGCCCGCTGCGCGGCCAACCCCCTGCCGCTACTTCGCCTGCACCAGGAACGCCGCCACCAGCGCATTGGCATGGCCATGGCCCATGCCGTGGTCGGTCTTGAGCAGGGCCACATACTCCATGTGCTTGCGCGCACCGGCCGCGCGCAGCACCTCCATCCAATGGCTGATAGGCTGGCCGTACTTGGCCTCGATGGAGGGGAAGTACGAGGCGGGGCCTTTGACGGGGCTGGCGCTGGAGTCGGGCATGGGATGGTCTCCTGGGTGGATGGGGTTTGGTCGGAAGGCAGGCGCTGCGCCCGGCAGATGCCGTGCGCGCCTGAACCTACGACGAACGAAGCAGTGGGATATCGACAGGCCGCTTGAAAAAATGTGCGAGAGACAGTTGAGCGGCTCCCCGCGTGCGCTCACCGCCATCGTAGCTTCTGCGGGCCGCACGGGCTGCCTGGCTGTCCGGCCCCGCCTGGGGCCAGGTGCCGACGGACATGCTGCCGCTCACCATCGACCGGGTGTCGGGCACCTGCGGCTCGGGCCATGTGGCGTCCTTGCACGAGGCCATCGTGCGCGAATCCTTCGACGCCTACACGGCGGTGAAGACCGTGCAGGTATCCAAGCACGGCATCCCCGCGATGGGCATGCGACCGGACATTGCCGCGCACCTGCTGAAGATGCTGGGCGTGCACGACGTGGCCGCCGGCTGCCAGGACGTGCTGAACAAGTCGGGGAAGGCCTTGGGGTGGGATCGGTGACGTCCGTCGCAATGGCAGCACGGCAGCGCGCGCGCAGGCGCATCACAGCCAATGGCGTGCCAGCAAGGCCAGGCCCGCAAGCAACCACGCCGCGCCGTAGAGCCGCGCTCCGATGCCCTCAGCACCATCCATGGCGATGGCAGCGCCCACCAGCACGAGCAGCAAGCCACCGAACGGCGCAAATGGGGCGAGCGCAGCCAAGCCCATGCCGAACAGGCAGCTGAAGACCGCCCACAGGGCCTTGGCGGTAGTGCGCATCCATGGCGCAGGAGACAGCCAGCGCGGCAGGGTGCGGTCGCGGCGAAGCGCATGCAACAGGCTCATGGTGATGTGCAGTATCGCTCACTCATTCATTCACTCACTCGTTCGCCCGAGCCGATGGCGCCGGGCTGCGACGGAGCACGACACGCACCCCGCAAAAGAGGTGGCCCCGGAACATCTGGATACGTTGACGGCGTCGCCCCACGCGGTACCGGTGACACCCATCACACGCCTGCACGGCCATTCAACGACACACTGACAGCACACCAACCAGGTGACGCGCGTTCGACGCGTCCACCACTTCGAGAGGAGCTTTCCATGCCCGTTGCTGCTGCAATTTGCAGTGCGCCCCGCGCTGCCTGCCGTCTGTCCATCCTGGCCTCTCCCGCGACCTGGCGCCTTGCGCCACTGGGGCTTGCCGCGGCCCTTGTCCTGGCTGGCTGCGGCGGCAGTGACGGCCCCGACACCACCACACCGCCGGCGCCCGGCGAGAACTATCGGCCCCTGGGCATCTCGGTGGCCGGGCTGGCCACGGGCCAGAGCCTGGTGCTGCAGAACAACGGTGCAGACGACTTCATCGTCAGCGCCAATGGCTTCGTTTCAACGGCGGCCAGCTGGCCGCTGGGCAGCAGCTACGCGGTCGCGGTCAAGACGCAGCCCACGGGCCAGCGCTGCACGGTGGCGCGCAACACGGGCACGCTGGCCACGGCCAACGCCTCGGTGCTGGTCGATTGCGTGGTGCTGCCGGGCGAGCGCAACACCCTGGGAGGCAGCATCAGCGGCGTGCCCGCGGGCCAGGCGGTGGTGCTGCGCAACGGCAGCGAAGACCTGGCCCTGCAGGCCGATGGCAGCTTCACCTTTGCCACACCACTGGCCGCCGGTGCGGCCTATGCCGTCACGGTGAAGACTCGGCCCGAGGGGCTGGGCTGCGTGGTGCGCGATGGCGCAGGCACGGTCACCGCCGCCGTGGTGGACACCGTGGCCGTGCGCTGCGTGCCCGAGGGCGCCCTGGCCGACGGGCAGTGGGAACGCGACCAGTGCAACGTGACGCCGGACGGGATCGCCCTCACGGACATGTGGCGCGTCTCCCACGCCACGCCGACATCGCTGTCGATAGGCGCTGGCGGGGTCAGCTACCGCAATGCGCAGTGCAGCGGCCCGGGCACCCCCATGACGGGCCCCCTGGCCGGCGCCTTCTCGATCACCGACCTGCGCAGCGCAGCCAGCGCCAGCGGCGAGCTGGTGGGCTACTGGGGAACCTACAGTTCCAGGGCCGTCAGCATGCCGCGCCCGGTGGTGCTGGTGCGCAAGGCCAACCACCTGTGCCTGCTGGAGGACAGTGCGGCCGCATCGTCCTACCCCGATGTGACCAGCCTGGGGCTGGCCGTCACTGCGGCGATTGCGGGGGGCAAGTGCTATACGCCGCGTTGAAGGCGGCGCCACCGCCCCTGTCGAGTTCGCTGAATGCACACCTGCGGCCTGGCCAGGCTGGCCAGAAGGACAGCGCTCGATGGCGCAGCACTCTGGCAGTCCATCGCTACCACGCACCTGCCCGGGGCACGCCCTAGCGCTGCACCTTGGTGCAAGCCGGCTGCCTGCTGGTCAGCCCGGAGCCTCCGAACTGGCACACCGCCTCGACGGTGCGGGTTTCAAACATGGCATAGGCGTCGGCCAACTGGCGCTTGGTCAGTTCGCCGTTGAGCGGCCGGGAGGTCCCCCACAAGAGGCACGGAAAGCCCTTGGAGGCCCACCATCGCAGGGGCGCATCGCCGGTGATCGAGAAGCCGGTGCACCATTCGAAGAAGGACCGTTGGCCACCCCCGCCGGGCTCTGTGGAGACGGTGGCGAGCAGCCCGTCGCCCTGCAGCTTCACGTCGACCGCCACCGGGCAGTCATCGGTGTCCGGCCCGATACAGGACAGGCGCAACCGTTCATTGGTCGGCGGCCACACGGTCGGTCCGCACGACGGCCTGGAGAGGTCGCCGGGCTCGCACCGTGCCTGCACCTGCCGGGTCGAGAAACTGACCCCGTTCTCTGCCAGCTGCCGCTTGGTGAATTCACCATTCAGGGTGCGAAAGGTGCCCGTCGGTTCGCAGATGCCCCACGCGGGATGCAGCCAGCGGTACGGGCTGTCGACACCCATGCCCTTGCACCAGAAGACCTCCTGGCGCTGCAACCACTTGCCGTCTGCTGCGCGCTGGTCAAACGAGGCAACGAATGTCTCCCTGTGCAGCACCACATCGACGGCCACAGGACAGTCGTCGGACTCGGGGCCGATGCAGGAGATGGTGATGTCTGCAGCCGATGCGAGCAGCGGCATGCAGCACAGGGCCAACACGAACAGAAAACGGATCATGGGCTTCTCGCAAGGGGTGCGACCGGATTGCAGCAGCGGCAGAGGCACCAACTGCGTGCGATGGCAACCATCGTAGTGGAGAAGGGCAGGGGCTCCAACCCGGTTATGGCCGAACGCGGCGGGCTGGTCATGCGCAGCGCATGAATCTGGTCACCAGGCCGCCATGCCATCGACTACGAAAGATCGAAATGCCTCTTGCGACTGGACATCGTCAGAGCCCCAGCGCCCTCTTCATCTCCACCCCCGTCAACCGCAACCGCGGCCCACTGAGCAGCTCGCACATCCGCCTACTCAGCGGCGCCTGCGCCCCATGCTGCGCGGCCAGGCGCACCACCGCGCCGCAGATCGCATCGATCTCGGTCACGCGGCCGGCTTCCAGGTCATCCCACATGGAGGAGCGGGCGCTCGCGTCGATCTGCAGCATGCGCTTGGCCAGGCGGGTGAAGAGCCAGTTGGGCAGGCGCATGACCTTGGGCAGCATCTGGGGCGATACGGCGGTCACCTGCGCGGGGGTGATGCCGGCGCGTGCCATCGCGCCCAGGGCCTCGGTCTGCAGGGCGGCAAAAACCTGGCGGCAGTCGCGGTCGAGCAGTTCTTCGCGCAACGGCAGGTTGGACAGGGCGTTGACCGGGTTGTTCAGGTTGAGCAGCAGCTTGCCCCACTGCACGGCGCGGATGTCTTCGGGCAGCGCAGTGGCCAGGCCGGCGGCGTTGAAGACTGCGGCCACGGGCTCGGTGGCGGCATCGCGCTGCAGCTGGATGGCGCCGGCCGTGGCGCGGTGCACCTGGGCGCCGCGCAGCACCACGTTGTAGGGCACCATGCCGGCCAGGGCCTTCAAGGCGGGGGCCTGTGCTGCGATGCGGGCCACGTTGTCCACGCCGTTCTGCAGCGAGATGACGGGCGTGCCGGGCGCACACGCGGCGGCCAGCTCGCGCGCAGCGCTTTCGGTGGCACCGCTTTTCACGCAGAGCAGAATCACGGTATCGGGCCCGGGCGCGGCCTCGGCCAAGGTGCCGGCCAGGCGCAACTGCGCGGCGGGCACGAGGGCGCGGTAGCCGTCGAGGTCGGTGACGGTGAGGCCCTCGCGTGCCAGAGGCTCCATGGCGTGGGGGCGGCCCACCAGGCAGACGTTCTGGCCTTGCGCCGCCAGGCGCCCACCCACATAGCAGCCAATGGCGCCTGCGCCCAACACGATGAAGTTCATACGATGCAGCCCCCTTTGATGTTGAGGCGCATTGTGGGGCCATGCAGCCGCCGTGGCTGCTGCCTATGCGACGGAAGCAGCCGCCGCGGGAAACCGCACCACCACCCGCAACCCACCCAGCCGCGCGGAAGCATCCAGCGCCACCGTGGCGCCATGCGCCTGGGCGATGGCCTGCACGATGGCCAGGCCCAGGCCGCTGCCCGGGGCGCTGTCGGCGGTGGCGGTTTCGCGCACAAAGCGCTGCATCACGCGCTCGCGGTGTTCAGGAGCGATGCCCGGGCCGCTGTCTTCGACCACCAGTTCCACCGCGCCATCGGCGGCACGCTGGATCTGCAGGTCCACCTGGCCGCCTTCGGGCGTGTACTTGACGGCGTTGTCGAGCAGGTTGCGCACCAGCATGCGCAGGGCTTCGGGGCGGCCGGGGATGGGCGCGGCCTCGGAGTCGAGCAGGCCCATGTCCATGCCGCGCGCCTGGGCCGCGGGGGCGGCGTCGGCCAGGGCGAGCTGGGCCACGGCGCGCAGGTCCACTACATCGCTGGGGCTGGCGGCACCGGCGGCCTCTTGCCGGGCCAGGGTGAGCAGTTGTTCCACCAGGCGCGTGGCGCGGTCGATGCCGGCGGACAGGCGTTCCACCGCTACGGCGCGCGCCGCGTCGTCTTGGCCTGCGCGCTGAAGGCCCTGCAGCTGCAGGCGCAGCGCGGCCAGGGGGGAGCGCAGTTCGTGCGCGGCGTCGGCCACGAAGTGCTGTTGCGCGGCGAAGGCACCCTGCACGCGCTCGAACAGCAGGTTGAGTTCGGTCACCAGGGGCTGTACTTCGTCGGGCAGTTCTTCGTCGCTCACCGGCGAGAGGTCGTCGGCCTGGCGGCGCGCGAGCTGGCGGCGCACGCGCTCCACGGGGGCGAGCGAGCGGCTCACGCCCCACCACACGGCCAGCACCAGCAGCGGCGCCATCACCGCCAGCGGGGCTAGCGTGCGCAGGGCCAGGGTGCGCGCCATACCACTGCGCACGGCCATGTTCTGCGCCACCTGGATGACCTGGGCGCGCGTCTGCAGCGAGAACACGCGGTAGGTGCCGCCGCGCGCCTGCACGTTGGTGAAGCCCAGCACGGCAATCTGCGGCAGCGCCGCTCCCACGGCCGATTCAAAGATGCGCAGGCCCTCGTTGGTCCACACCTGCACGATGAATTCGTGGTTCTCGTCTTCGCCCGAGAGGCCCTGGCCCAGCTCGCGCATGTCGGGCGGCAGGCCCGAGCGCAGGGCCAGCGCGGTCTGCTGCATGTGGTAGTCGAACAGGGTGTCGGCCTCGTCCAGCGCGCTGCGGTAGGCCAGCGCGCCCTGCACCGCGCCCGCGAGCAGGATGGCCGCGAGCAGAAAGACCAGCAGCTGCGCGCGCAGCGAGCGCGGCAGCAGCGCCGTGCGCCAGGACCTGGGCTGCGTGGTGGTCGTCACCGTCATGCTTTCGGTACGAGGTAGCCGACCCCGCGCACGTTGAGCAGAATGTCGGCCCCCAGCTTCTTGCGCAGCCCGTGGATATACACCTCCACCGCATTGCTGCTGACCTCGTCGCCCCAGCCGTAGAGCTTGTCTTCGAGCTGCTGGCGCGACAGCACCAGGCCCGGGCGCGCGAGCAGGGGCTCCAGCACCGCCCATTCGCGGCCCGAGAGCACAACGGGCACACCGTTCACGCTGGCCTCGCGCGTGCTGGGGTTGATGCTCACGCCCTTGTGCTCGTACACCGGCTCGGCCCGGCCCGCGGCGCGGCGCAGCAGCGCGCGGATGCGGGCCAGCAGCTCGTCGAGGTCATAGGGCTTGAGCACGTAGTCGTCGGCCCCGGCGTCCAGCCCCTCGATGCGCTGGGCCACGGCGTCGCGCGCGGTGGCCACCAGCACGGGCGTGCGGTCCTTGCGTGTGCGCAGATCGCGCAGCACGGCGATGCCGTCGCGCTTGGGCAGGCCCAGGTCCAGCATCACCAGGTCGTAGGCATTGGCGCGCAGGGCTGTGTCGGCGGCATCGCCATCGCGCACCCAGTCCACGGCATAGCCTTCGGCGCGCAGCAGGTCCTGCACGGCCTCGCCGATCATGGGGTCGTCTTCAACGAGCAGCAGTCGCATGGTGCGGCAAGCATAGCGAAAGAATGGATGAAAAAAGGGGCCGCCGAAGCAGCCCCTTTCACGCGGGAGCGATCAACCCAGACGGACGGGGACAAAAATCTTGTCGCCATTGCGCTCGATGAGCAAAGCGACAGATTTTCCCGCCTTGGCCATGGCCGCGCGCACCTGCTCGATGTCCTTGGCCGGCGCGCCGTTGATGGCCAGCAGCACGTCGCCGGGCTGCACGCCGGCGGCGGCGGCCGGGCCGCGGGCCTGCTCGATCACCAGGCCCGCGCCCAGGCCCGTCTCGCGGCGTTCATCGGCGTCCAGCGGGCGCAGCGACAGGCCCAGTTGGCCCTTGCCCACGGCTTCGTCGGCTTTGGCCACGGCCTTGCCCTTGTCGCTGGCATCGCCCAGGGTGGCGGTCAGCTCCACGGGCTTGCCCTGGCGCCATACCGACAGGCGCGCCTTTTGCCCGGGCTGCGCCTGGCCCACCCAGGCCGGCAGGTCGCCCGAGGCCACGATGGGCTGGCCGTCCACCTGGCGGATCACATCGCCCGCCTGCAGGCCGGCCTTGTCGGCCGGGCTGTCCTTGGTGACGCTGGCCACCAGCGCGCCTTCGGGCCTGTCGAGCTGGAAGGACTCGGCAAACGCCTGGTTCACCTCCTGTACGGCCACGCCCAGCTGCGCATGGCGCACCTTGCCGGTGGCGACGATCTGCGACTTGATCTTGTCGGCCAGCTCGATCGGGATGGCGAACGACACGCCCTGGTAGCCACCCGAGCGGCTGTAGATCTGCGAGTTGATGCCCACCACCTCGCCACGCCCGTTGAACAGCGGGCCGCCCGAGTTACCGGGGTTCACCGCCACATCGGTCTGGATGAAGGGCACCAGGCTGTCGTCGGGCAGCGAGCGGCCCTTGGCGCTGACCACGCCGGCCGTCACGCTGTTCTCGAAGCCGAAGGGCGAGCCGATGGCCAGCACCCATTCGCCCACCTGCAGGTCCCGCGTGCTGCCCAGGCGCACCGTGGGCAGGTTCTTGGCGTCGATCTTGAGCACGGCCACATCGGTCTTGGGGTCGGCGCCCAGCACCTTGGCGCGGAACTCGCGCCGGTCGGTGAGCTTGACGGTGACATCGCTCGCGCCCTTGACCACGTGGGCATTGGTCAGCACCAGCCCATCGGGGCTGACGATGAAGCCCGAGCCCTGGCCATGCGTGGGCACATTGGGCTGCGCACCACCACCCGCACCGGGCACGCCGAAGCGGCGGAAGAATTCGTAGAACGGATCATCGGGGTCCAGGCCGGGCGCCTGGCGCTTTTGCTGGCGCGCGGTGGGCTGCTCGTCATCGTCGTCGCCGTTCAGGGAGGCGCCGCGGGTGCTGCCCGTCACGCTGATGTTGACCACGGCCGGGCCGTTCTGCGCGGTGATCTGCGCAAAGCTGGGCAGCGCCACGCCCGCGGGCAGCGCGGCCTGTTGCGCCACCACGGGCGCCGGCGCGGGTGCCGAGGCCCGCGCCTGGTGCCCGCTGATGAGCCCGACGCTCGCGGCGCCCAGGGCCCCTGCGGCCACCAGCGCGGCGATCAGGCGGCGGGGAGTGGATGCGACAAAGCTGGAGGTATCCATGGTGAATCTGCCTTTCCTAGCAAGGGATTTGCTGTGATGGAAGGCAGTTTCTGGGTGGAAACTTAGGCGAAACTTAGGCGCTTGGAGCCATTCGGTGAAGTGGTTCTGGCCGGGCAAAGGCGGCTTGCCGTCTCTTGCGGTCCGTGCGGATGCCGGGTGCCGCAGCGCGTCACGCAGTCCGGTCGTGACCGTAGTTGTACAGGTCAAAGTCCACTGGCAAATTCAGTGCGGCCAGGCGCGCGATCAATCGGCGGGACAGGTGCAGGCCGGGGTTGGCACCGTGGTAGTACCCGACACAGTTGATGCCAGCGGAGTAGTCGGAAGCCAGCTCGCGAACAGCGGCTGCGCGACTCTCCAAAAGATCCAGGAGCGAGTCAAGGTAGTCTTGAAGAAGCCCCTCCCCACGCGCCAGCGGGCTCAGCAGCTCCCACCCGTTGGCCCGTGCCGGTGCACCGTAGCGTCCTTGCTCGCCAAGGCTGCGGGTGGAGCTTGGCGTGAGGCCAAGGCGAGCCGATATGTCGGCGTGGGAGACAAAGTAGCCCTCGACCCAAAAGTACGCATAGACGTCCCGGCGCTCTTGCATCAGTTCAGCCCCGCGCAATGTGCTGTGCGGCCCCTGCGGGATGGATGCGGCGAGTGGATACTTTGGACACAGGTTTCTTCTGGGGGCTGCGCAGCGAAACGCTAGGCAGAATTTTGCACCACCGCCATCTCGTGCGGCTCCAGCGCAACCGAATGGGAGTGGCACCGGCCCTCGGCCTCGTTGGGCCAGGATTTGCGCACCCACGGCTGGCCGTACTTGTCGATCTCCTCGACGGTGAATACTTCGCCGATCATCGACTGAACGTCGTCCCGTTCATCTGCCGGCAAATCATCGAACCACTGGCCGGAAAGGGAAAGGATCCGGACCGTTGTGCCGACTTCCACCGGGCAACCGTTGATGTCCAAGGGCGGCATGGCTGCGAATCGCTAGTGTACGAAAACCTGCACTGTAGCAATTGGCGTGTTGCAACGGCGAACCTCGCAGCACCTCCCCCTGCAAACCTGTCGGTTGCTCGACTGGGCATTGCCGTGGACTGAGCGGCCCGGGTGTCACGCCGATGGGAGTTAGCACAGCGACGGATCAAGCGGCACCTTCTTGCTCAAGAGTCCGCTTGATGGACTGGAGGCCCGCCTGCACCATGGCCTCGATGCTGGGAGCTATTGAATCGGGCAGCACGTCCACGGACCAAGTGAACCGGCAAGACCCCGGGCCTTCCGGCGCCACCTGGGCAGAGGCATTGTGGTGTGCAATGCGCTCACTGATCGCCGACCAGGAGACGCGCCGGTCCGGCTCGCTGATGGCGACGATTCGCTCGGTTGCTCTCACCCCATTGGCGAAGGTCAGGAGGCGGGCACTGCCGTCGAACTCGCACTCGACCACAAAGCCCCGCACCAGGCGGGTGTGCAGGTTGCCTACGTCACGAAGTGCATCCCAGGCCTTGTCAGCTCCGACATTGAGCAAAAGGGTGTGAGAGAAGTACGCCACGGCTGCCTCCGCTTTGAATGGACAGGCGAAGTGTCTGCAAAAGCTGGCGGTTTGGCTCGCCGAATTCGGACATCTTCATCCACGCCCTTGCGGTCCAAAAGAGACCCCCTTTCCCGCGCTGGGCAGGCAGCGCTTCGACGAGGCCGGGCGCAACCACGTGGGCTAGGGCCTCGCCGTCAACGGCCACGGCACGCCCCACCTGATGTACCTGGGCCCCGAGACCAACGGCCAGTTGCAGGACCTGGGCACCCAGGCGCCTTGGGTGCGCGAGGCGCGCAAGCAGGTGGTGAGGCGGCCACACCACGCCCCGGCCCCCGCGCGGTACGCCATCCAGCGTATTCATCAGGCAAGGGGCATTCCCCATACTGGCCGCCACGCCTGTTGTGGGCACCAGCCGGCGGCCGGCCTTTTTCCGCGCACGGAAGACCAGAAACACCACCCACCATGCTCATCGCCCAGCTCTCCGACCCCCATGTGCGCGAGCCCGGTGTGCGCTACCAGGGCGTGGTCGACTCCAACCGCATGTTTGCGCAGGCACTGGCCCACCTGGACACCCTGGACCGGCGGCCCGACCTCATCGTGCTGACCGGCGACCTGGTGGACCATGGCCGGCCTGCCGAGTACCGCGAGGTGCGCCGCCTGCTGGCCGCCACCACCACCATCCCCTGGCTGGCCATGGCGGGCAACCACGACGAGCGCGAAGCCTTTCGCGCGGCCTTCCACGACCAGGCCTGCCTGCCGCGCGAAGGCCCCCTGCACTTCTGCGTGGACGACCACCCCGTGCGCATCGTCGCCGTGGACTCGTGCCTCCCCGGCCTGCACCATGGGCAGGTGGATGCGGCTGCACTGGCCTGGCTGCACGACACATTGGCCCGGCAACCCAACAAGCCCACGCTGCTGATGCTGCACCACCCGCCCTTCATGAGCGGCATCCCCTACCTGGACGCCTACCGCTGCATGGACGCTGAGGGCCTGGAGGCCGTGGTGCGCGCCCACCCGCAGGTGGAGCGCGTGCTGTGCGGCCACGTGCACCGCAGCATGCTGCGGCGCTGGGCGGGCACGGTGGTGTGCACGGCACCGAGCACCACCACCGAGATCTGCCTGCAGCTGCACCCCGACGCCGCCCCCGCCTCGGTGGTCGGCCCCGCGGGCTGCCTGCTGCACCTGTGGGACCCGGTGCACGGCATGGTCAGCCATGTGAGCCACATCGGAGCGTTCGAGGGGCCCTACCCGTTTGCGTGAGCGCAGCCTGCTGCCGCCCCCGAGATACCTCAGAAAAACCGGTACACGATGGCCCCATGCTCCACCGTGCCTGGCGCCAGCCAGCGCATGGGAAAGGCCGGGTGGTTGGGCGCATCGGGGTACTCCATGGGCTCCAGGCAGATGCCGTCGCCGGGCTGCCAGAGCCAGCGCTCGGCACCACCACTGCCGCCCCGACCCAGGTCGCGCGCCGGGTCGGCCTTGAGGCCGTGGCCCGCATACACCTGCACGCCGGGCGCCGTGCTCCACACCTGCATGCTGCGGCCGCTGGCAGGCTCGCGCAGGCGCGCGGCCAGGCGCAGGCCCGGGCTGCCGGCCGGCAGGCCGAAAGGGGCACGGGCCGAGACGCCGCTGTCGAGCACCAGGTAGTGGTCCAGCCCGCCGGCCAAGGCCAGTTGGTCGCAGGGCTGGGCGATGGCCTCGCCCACCGTGCGCAGCTCGCGAAAATCGAAGGCCGTGCCCTGCACCCCATCGACCTGGCCCAGGGGGCACAGGTCCAGGGCCAGCGGCACATAACGGCCAGCAGGCACCTGCAGCTCGTGCCCGTGCGTGCTGCCACCACCGGCCAGGTTGAAGAAGGCATGGCCGGTGATGTTGACGATGGTGGGCGCATCGGCCGCCTCGGCGCTCCAGACCATCTGCAGCGCGTTGTCGGGCGTGACGGCAATGCGCACGGTGAGCCGCACCGTGCCGGGAACGCCATCGTCCTCGGTGCGGAACACATGGCTCAGGGTGATGGCATCGGCCTGCACGCCGTCGACCGCAAACACCTGGAAGCGGCTGCCACGCGGCCCGCCATGGTGGTGGTGAGGGCCGCTGTTGGTGGGCAGCTGCTGCACTGCGCCATCCGGCAGCACCAGATGCCCACTGCGCAGCCGCCCGGCCCAACGGCCGATGAGCGCGCCCATGGAGAGCTGCCCATCGAGGTAGCCCTGCAGGCTGTCGTAGCCCAGCGCCACATCCACCAACCCGCCCTGCCCGTCGGGCACCGCAATCTGCACCAGCCGCGCGCCGTAGTTGCTCACGGCCACCTGCATGCCGCCCTCGCCCCGCAGGGTGTAGAGGTCGGTGCGCTGGCCGTGCAGGGTGTGCTGGAATGCGTCGCGGTGGAGGGTGTGGGGCATAGGTCGAGTTTATCGGGGCCAAGCCTGGACCACCTGGGTCAGGACCAGCCTCTCTGGTGGTGAAAACGGGCACTCCACCACCGCAGACCGCATGCGGTGCGTGGCGATGGCGGACGACCTGTTCCTGGCGGTAACGTTCAATGCCGGCCTCATGCCCACCCTCTGGCCCAGGGTACCGGCATGCCCATCAATGCCATGGGGCTTGCCATTGGCTTTCAACCGCCTGCAGGCGGCACCCACACCGGGTTGAGCAGGCGCTCCAGCCGCACATGCGTTGCGTCGAGGTTCTTGAGGAGCTGCTCGATCAGCGCAGGGGTCATCCGCACCTTGGCGCCGCCCGGCGCGTCCAGCGGCTTGCCCTTGGAGACGGGGACCAGCGATTCGCGGAACTCCTTGTCCTGCGCCAGGATGTTGTCGGGCGACAGCTTGCGTGCACGCAGCAGTTCCAGCCGGTCCTGCAGCGCCTGCTCGTAGCCAGCATCCACCACAGGTTTGCGCTGCTGGATGCTGGCCTGGTAGCTGCGCGCCTTGGCCTGGTCGAATGCCAGCGAGTTCTTGAGCGCCGCGGCCATGCGCGCCATTGCACCGGGCAGGTTGGGGTCGTTGGGGTTGCTGTTGTCAAACCCGGCCCAGAAGTCGCGGTGGGTCTGCTCGGTGAGCACGGCATCCGGCTGGTACATCGAGGTGAGGATGGCCTGGCGCTTGGCGTCTAGCTCGGCGGCGCGCCCGGGCTGTGGCGCTGCGAGGCACGCCAGGCACAGCAGGGCCGCGGCCAGGCAGCCCTTCAGGGGCTGGAACAGGCTCTGCGGAGCGGGCGAGAAAAAGTGCTGGCGGAAGGTGTGGGACATAGGGGGAGTCTAGGCCCTCCCGGAGGCGGGCACATCCCGCGTCACCAGCCAGATCCCCCCGCACACCAGCACCAGCGCCACGAGGTTCTTCCACTCCCACAGCGCCTCGTCCAGGAACACGGCCGACAGGGCCGCGCCGAAGATGGGCACGGTGAAGTTGAACACCGTGACCTGGCTCACGCGGTTGTGCTTGAGCAGCAGGCTCCACAGCGAGAACGCGGCCGAAGACAACAGGGCCAGGTAGACGAGCAGCGTGGTGGATGCCAGCGTGAAGCCGGTGAGCGAGCCGCCCGCGCCCCAGCCCATGGCGAGCAGGGCTGCACCGCCGATGGCCAGTTGCCAGCCGGTCATGACGACCGAGTCCATGCGCTGCGAGACCTGCTTGCCGTAGATGCTGGCGCCGGCCAGCACCAGGGCGGCGAGCACCACGAAGCCTTCGCCGAGCAGGGTGAAGTCGAGGTCCAGGCTGCCCCGGCCCAGGTTGACCACCATGACGCCCGCAAAGCCCACCACGCAGCCCCAGGCCTTGGCGTGGCTCAGGCGGTCGTTGTGGTAGACCCAGTGCGCCAGCAGCACGCTGAAGAAGGTGCCGGTGGCGTTCATGATGGAGGCCTTGACCCCCGTGGTGTGCGCCACGCCGACGTAGAAGAACACGTACTGCAGCGCGGTCTGCGCCAGGCCCAGCACCACCAGCTGGCGCGGTGCGCCGGCGCCCAGTGCGACGATGCTGCGGCCGCTGGCGGCGGCCCAGGCGAGCAGGATCAAGCCGGCGCCCACGAAGCGCCAGCCCGCGAAGACGAGCTGGGTGGGGATGTCGCCCTTGGCGATGCCGAACCAGGCGTAGCCGGTCTTGATGGCGGGGTAGGAGCTGCCCCAGAGCAGGCAGCACAGCAGTGCCACGGCGACGAGGACCTTGCGGTCGGCGAAACGGGAAACAGCCCCCATGCGGAAATCTCTCAGTCCAAAGGAAAACAAGGCGCCAGGTGCGCCCACAAAGGAAAACGAGGCGCCCGCAGGCGCCTCGTGGATGCTATCGGTGATTGCAAAAAGACGCAGGGGGCCGGCCTCGCCGCCGAGCCCCCTGCGCTTCACCCACCACCTTTGAGAACCAGGTCCGGCAGCCACATGGAGAACTGCGGCACGTAGGTCACGAGCATGAGCGCCACGATGAGCGCGCTGTAGAACGGCCAGATGGTCTTCATCACCTCGCCCACCGACACGCCGCCGATGGTGCAGCCGATGAACTGCGTGGTGCCCACGGGCGGGGTGTTCAGGCCCAGGGCGCAGTTGATCAGCATGACGATGCCGAACTGCTCGGTGGTCATGCCGAACTGCTGGCAGATGGGCAGGAAGATCGGCGTGCAGATCAGGATGGTGGCGGCCATGTCCAGGAAGGTGCCCAGGATGAACAGGATGATGTTCACGCACAGGAAGATCACCCAGGGCGAGGTACTCATGGACTTGAGCGCATCGCCTGTGAGTTCGGCCACGCCGTACAGGCCGATCAGGTAGCCGAACATGGACGAGATGCCGATCAGCAGCAGCACCGTGCCCGTGGTCTTGACGGCCTTGGAGGCGGCCTTGAGGAACTGCTCACGCGTGAGCTTCTTGTAGACGAAGACCGAGAGTATCAGCGCCCACAGCACCGCGACCGACGCCGACTCGGTGGCCGTGAAGGCCCCCGACAGAATGCCCGCGATGATGATGACCACCACGGCCAGGCCGGGAACGGAGGCACGGAACGAGATCCACACGATCTCCCAGCCGGGGAAGGTACCGGCGGGGTAGCCGCGCTTGACGGCCACGATGTAGGCGGCCGCCAGGTTGCAGATGGTCAGCAGCAGGGCGGGCACGATGCCGGCGAGGATCAGCGCGGCGATGCTCACCTTGCCGCCGGCGGCCAGCGTGAAGATGATGAGGTTGTGCGAGGTGGGCATGAGCGCGCCCACCAGCGAGGCGTGCGTGGTCACGTTCACCGCGTAGTCGGCGTGGTAGCCCTCTTTCTTCATCTGCGGGATGAGCACGGCACCCATGGCCGAGACGTCGGCCACGGGCGAGCCCGAGACACCGCCGAACAACGTGCAGGCGAGCACGTTGCTCATGCCCAGGCCGCCGCGCACATGGCCGGCCACACTCTTGGCGAAGTTGACGATGCGGTCGGCAATGCCGCCGTACATCATGATCTCGCCGGCGAAGATGAAGAACGGAATGGCCAGGAACGAGAACGGGTTCATGCCCGAAATCATCTGCTGGAAGCCCACCGCCAGCGGCAGGCCTTCATAGAGGATGGTGGCCAGCGAGGACAGGCCGATCGAGAAGGCCACGGGCACGCCCAGCAGCAGCAATAGCGTGAAGGTCACGCACAGGATGGTCAACGCCATGATGGAAATCTTTGTAGGGACGTGAGGGAGCGGAAAGGAGGCTCGGGAGCTGTGCATCAATGCCAGGCGGGCTCGACCTCGACGCCGCGCAGGATGGCGATGATGTGCTCCAGCGAGAACATGGCCACCAGCACGCCGGCCATGGCGGGCGGCACGTACTTGAAGGCTTCGGAGATACCGAGCGTGGGAATCTTGTAGGGCGCGACCGATTCGGCCAGCACGCCGCAGTTCCAGGCCATCACGACACCGAACACCAGCACCAGCGCGTGGATCAGCAGCTCGAGCTTGACGCGCAGCCAGTCGGGCGCCAGCACCAGAAAGGATTCGAGGCCGATGTGGCCTGCGTCACGCACGCCCACGGCCATGCCCAGCATGGTCACGTAGAGCACGAGGAGCACCGCGCCGCTCTCGGCCCAGGTGGGCGTGTCGTTGAAGATGTAGCGGCCGATGACCTGGTAGAGCACCGCACCGACCAGGAGGACGAGCCCCCCTACCCCGAGTTGCAGGCAGGTGCGCGCAATGAAAGCGCAGAGTCGCGTGTACATAGTGGACATTCAATAACAACAACTGGAAAGGGGCAGGCGGCGGGCTGTTCGTTCCCTGTGCCGCCTGCCCTCAGGACTCACTCTGGCTCTTCTTTTTTGCTTACTGCACGGCGTCGATGCGCTTGACCATGTCCTGCAGCTTGGGGTCCTTGAGGAACTTGTCGTACACCGGCTTCATGGCGGCCTTGAAGGCGACCTTGTCGATCTCGACGATCTGCGCGCCGCCGGCCTTCACGGTGGCCAGGGATTTTTCTTCGCGCTCGTCCCAGATCTTGCGCATGTAGCCCACCGACTCCTTGGCAGCGGCGCGGATGGCCTTCTGGTCATCGGCGCTCAGGGTGTCCCACACGCGCTTGCTGAACAAGAGGATCTCGGGCGCCATGGAATGCTCGGTCTTGTTGAAGTACTTGGCGACTTCGAAGTGGCGCGAGCTTTCGTAGCTGGGGTAGTTGTTCTCGGCAGCGTCCACCAGGCCGGTCTTGAGCGCGGTGTAGACCTCGCCGAAGGGCATGGGAGTGGCGTTGGCGCCCATGGCTTCGAGCAGCGAAACCCACAGGTCGCTCTGCTGCACGCGCACCTTCATGCCCTTGACGTCGGCCAGGGTCTTGACGGGCTTCTTCACGGTGTAGATGGAGCGTGCGCCGCTGTCGTAGAAGGCCAGGCCCACGAAGCCCTGCGATTCGCAGTCCTTCAGGATCTCGTCGCCGATGGCGCCGTCCAGCACCTTGCGCATGTGTTCCTTGTCGCGGAACAGGAAGGGCATGGTGGGCACCATGGTGGCGGGGCAGATGTTGTTCATGGGCGCGACGTTCACGCGCGTCATGGCGATGGCGCCCAGTTTGGTCTGCTCGATGGTGTCCTTCTCGATGCCCAGGGAGCCCTTGGCGTAGACCTTGATGCTGTGCTTGCCACCGGTGGCCTTGTTCAGCGTCTCGCCCATGTGGCGCACGGCCAGCACGGTGGGGTAGTCCTCGGGGTGGATGTCCGACGAGCGGAATTCGGTGGCCTGCGCGGCCAGGCTGCCGAGCAGCACGCCGGCGGCCAGCGCCACGCGGCCAAAGAGGTGTGGAACGTTCATGGTGGTTGTCTCCTGGGTTGAAAGGGGGTGTACGGTGCGGTGCTGCGGCTGCGCTCAGGCAGCGCGGTACGGGGCTTCTGCGAGCCCGCGCACGCCGGGGCGGGCCACGAAGACCGCGCCGCCGTGGGCGATGTCGTCGCCCTGCGGCTGGCCGGGGCGGATGGAGGTGATGAACAGCAGGTCGAGGTCGGGACCGCCGAAGCTGCACATCGAGGGCTTGCTCACCGGCACGGCGAGCGAGCGGTCGAGCACGCCGTCGGGCGTGAAGCGGTGCACCAGGCCGGCGTCGTTGCCGCAGATCCAGTAGCAGCCGTCGGCGTCGATGGCGCCGCCATCGGGCCGGCCGGGCAGCTCGCGCATGTCCACGAACAGGCGACGCGGGCCCAGGCTGCCATCGTCATGCAGGTCCAGCGTCCAGACCTTCTGCACGCTGGGGTGGCTGTCGCTCAGGTACATGGTGGCGCCGTCGGGGCTGAAAGCCAGGCCGTTCTGCGTGACCAGGCCTTCGACCTGGGGCACCGAGAGGCCGCGCGCGTCCTGCCGGTACAAGCGGCCCGCGGGGCGGGCCAGGGCCATGTCGCGCACCATGGTGCCGGCCCAGAAGCGGCCCTGGCGGTCGCAGCGCCCGTCGTTGAAGCGCATGCCCTCCTCGGGGTGCTGCACGGCCGAGACCAGGGTGCAGGCCAGCGTGCCGTCATCGGCCGGGCGCAGGTGAAAGAGGCCCGTGTCCATGCCCGCGATGAGGCCGCCATCGGCATGCAGGGCGATGCAGGCCAGGCGCTCGGGCGTGGCCCAGCTGGTGAGCTGGCGGTCGGCCCAGCGCAGGCGGCGCAGCGCGCGGCCTTCGATGTCCACCCAGTACAGCGCCTGCTCGGCGGGGCTCCACAGCGGGCTTTCGCCCACCTGGTCGCGGTGCCCGGGCAGCAGCAGTTCGACAGCGTCGCTCATTCGAACGGCCCCGTGCGCACGAAGGGGCCACCCTGGTAGATGACGGCGGGGTCGGCCATGTCGGGCGCGGGGTCGGCCGCCTCCACCTTGGCGCGGAAGGGCTCGGAGCTGTCCTGTGGCCGGTAGCCGATATGGCGCGCCAGGGTGTTGTCCCACCAGGTGGTGGTGTTGTCGCCCATGCCGTAGATGGTGCTGTGGCCCACCACGGGCGCGGTCAGGCTGGCCACGACCAGGCGCTCCAGGTCGTCGTAGCTCATCCAGGTGGCGAGCATGCGGCGGTTGCGCGGCTCGGGGAAGGAGGAGCCGATGCGCAGGCACACGGTCTCGATGCCGTAGCGGTCGAAGTAAAAGCGCGACAGGTCTTCGCCGAAGGCCTTGGAGACGCCGTACAGGCCGTCGGGGCGCGCCGGGTCCTTGAGGCCCACGACCTCGTCCTGGCGGTAGAAGCCGGTGACATGGTTGCTGCTGGCAAAGATCACGCGCTTGACGCCCTGCTTGCGTGCGGCCTCGTACAGGTTGTACACGCCCACGATGTTGGCGGGCAGGATGGCGTCCCAGGGTTGCTCGGTGGACACGCCACCCAGGTGCACCACGGCATCCACACCGGCCAGCAGTGCATGGATGGCAGCGGCGTCTTCCAGCTGGGCGGGGCGCACTTCCTCGCCCGCGGCCTCGGAACCCAGTTCGGCGATGTCGGACAGGCGCAGGGTGGTGCAGTAGGCCTTCAGACGGGTGCGCAGCTCACGGCCCAGACCGCCGGCGGCACCGGTGAGCAGCAGGCGGTTGAATCGGATCGGTGTCGGGTGACAAGGCATGGAAATTCAGGTGGTTCTTGGTACAGTGGCGGTATGCTGCGTTGCACGTCATCAGTTGTCGTACAACGCGAATGCAATGTACTCCCAAGCGCCCCCCGATCACATAGGGATAACACCAAGAAATGAACACCGCCATCGCCCTTCGCCGCAAGCCCCGTACCCTGGCCCTGGAGCTGGTTGAATCCCTGGGCGATCGCATCCGCGACGGGCGGCTGGCGCTGGGTGACAAGCTGCCCACGGAGGCGGCCATCATGGCGGAGTTCGAGGTCAGCCGCACAGTGGTGCGCGAGGCCATCTCCAAGCTGCAGGCCTCGGGCCTGGTGGAGACGCGCCACGGCATCGGCACCTTCGTGCTGGGCCTGGGCCAGGCCCCGGGCTTCAAGATCACGCCCGAGCAGTTCAGCACGCTGCGCGACGTGATCGCGGTGCTGGAACTGCGCATCGGCGTGGAGACCGAAGCCGCCGCACTGGCCGCGCAGCGCCGCACCGAGGCCAATGTGGCCGCCATGCGCGTGGCGCTGGATGCCGTGACCAAGGCCGTGGACGAGGGGCGCGATGCGGTGGCCTCGGACTTCCAGTTCCACCTGGAGATTGCGCGTGCCACGCAGAACAGCCATTTCGCCGAGCTCATGGGCACGTTGGGCAGCATGATCATTCCGCGTGCGCGGCTGGAGGCCGGCGACAGCGAGGGCGACCTGCGCCAGTACCTGCGCCGCGTGAACGGCGAGCACGAAAGCATCTACGACGCCATCGTCGCGCAGGACCCCGATGGCGCGCGCGCCGCCATGCGCACCCACCTGGCCAACAGCCGCGAGCGCCGCCGCCGCGCCCAGGCCGAAGCAGGCTAAGCCTCCGGGGCCAGGCCCCACCCTCCACCCCCAAGCCCCAGGCCGACGCCCCGCCCAGGCGGGCGCGTCAGTACTAACCCGCAGCACCCGCTTTGGCAATTTGTTGTACGATGACATACAACAAATTACCATGTGACGGCCACCGCCCCGACCCGAAAGGCCCGGCGCAGGCCCTTGTACGCCTCATTGCCTGGGAGCCTGTGTCCAATGACCCCACCGAAATGCGCGCCGCCCGCCGGCATGGGACCCCGTGAGGTCAGACATCTGCCTGCGCCGGCCCTTGCGGCCACCGCAGGCTGAGCAGCGCGGCACCCGCCCCCGCAGCACCCGCCGCTCCTTTTCTGCCTTTGCTGGCCCGCGCCGCACCGGCGCAGGGCCCTGCCCCGCCCCATCCACCCCAAGGAGCCCATCCGCCATTTCCACCATCCCCCGCTTTCATCAACCCTGAAGACAACAAGAGACGAGACGAGAGAGACAAACACCATGCAAAAGAAGCACATTTCCCCGCTGTCCCTGGCCGCCTGCGCGGCATTGCTGGCCGCGGCGCCCGCGGCCCAGGCCCAATCGAGCGTGACCCTGTTCACCCTGGTCGACCTCAACGTCAGCCACTACAGCGCGGGCGCGCGCTCGGGTGGCGGCAGCGTGACGTCCATGAACGACGGCACGACCAACGGCCTGAACGGCTCGCGCTGGGGCATCCGCACCGTGGAAGACCTGGGCGGCGGCCTCAAGGCCGGCGTGCTGCTGGAAAACGGCTTCAATGCCGACAACGGCACCTTCGGCCAGGGCGGCCGGGCCTTTGGGCGCCAGGGCTTCGTGTGGCTGTCCTCCGCCTCGGTGGGCGAGCTGCGCCTGGGCCGCCAGTACATCCTGGAAGACTCGGTCATGGGCCTGAGCAACCCCTTCACCAACGCCTTGACGCTGAACCCCGGCACCGGCGTGACCAATGCCGGCAAGGCCCTGCCGCTGTGGCTCAACGCGCCACGCGCCGACAATGTGCTGCAGGTGCAGACCGTGAACTACAGCGGCTTCCAGGCGGCCGCCCAGGTGGCACCCGGCGAGGGCACGGCCGACCGTTTCTACGGCATCAAGCTCAGCTACGCCCAGGGCCCGTTCAACAGCGCGCTGTCGTACGAATGGAACCGCTCGCGCACCACGGGCGACAACGTGAACAAGTCGCTCACGGTGGCGGCCAACTACAACTTCGGCGTGGTCAAGGTGCTGGGCGGCGTGCAGCGCAACCGCGACCTGGCCACCACCTCGGTGAACGGCGCCTTCACGGGCAACAACCTCACGGTGACCGGCACCAACACCTTCGCCATGGACCAGAGCGACGGCAGCACCATCGGCGTGGAAGTGCCCGTGGGCTCCTTCGTGCTGCTGGGCGCCAACTACACGCGTGTGAAGTACGCCAACGCAGCCGGCCAGAACGACACCCTGGGCAAGGTCGCCGTGGGTGCGCGCTACGCGCTGTCCAAGAACACCTTCCTGTATGCGTCGGCGTCGCAAGCCACCGGCGGACTCAAGGATTTCATCAGCCAGAAGAGCGTCACGCAGATCGGCGTGCGCACGGCTTTCTAAGGCAACAGAATGGGCCACCCAGCACCGCACACCGGCAACCGCTGCACAATGCACTGCTCCGCGCAGGCGCCTTGCTGCCGCGACCAGGCCCGTGCGGTGGGCCGGCGGCCCGTTCGGCACTGTTGCCACCACTTTCCCACTACCTGCACCACACCATGCACGCAAACCTGATTGGCGGAACCTGGACCGAAGGCGTCCGCGGCTACCGCAACACCAACCCCTCGGACACCCGCGACGTGATCGGCGACTACGCCGTGGCCAGCCGCGAGCAGGCGCTGGAAGCCGTGTCGGCCGCGCACGCGGCCTTCCCGGCATGGAGCCTGTCCACGCCGCAGCAGCGTTTTGACGTGCTGGATGCGGTGGGCAACGAGATCATCGCGCGCAAGGCCGAGCTCGGTGACCTGCTGGCCCGCGAAGAGGGCAAGACCCTGCCCGAGGCGATTGGCGAAGTGGGCCGCGCGGCCGCCATTTTCAAGTTCTTCGCCGGCGAGGCGCTGCGCCCCGGCGGCGAGGTGCTGCCCTCGGTGCGCCCCGGCGTGGGCATCGAGATCACGCGCGAGCCCCTGGGCGTGATCGGCATCATCACGCCGTGGAACTTCCCCATCGCCATCCCGGCCTGGAAGATCGCCCCGGCCCTGGCCTATGGCAACTGCGTGGTGTTCAAGCCCGCCGAGGTGGTGCCCGGCTCCGCCTGGGCGCTGGCCGACATCCTGCACCGCGCGGGCCTGCCGGCCGGCGTGTTCAACCTGGTGATGGGCCGCGGCTCGGACGTGGGCCAGGTGCTGCTCGAAGACGAGCGCATCGCCGGCGTGAGCTTCACCGGATCGGTGGGCACGGGCCAGCGCGTGGCAGCCGCCTGCGTGCCGCGCGGCGCCAAGGTGCAGCTGGAGATGGGTGGCAAGAACCCCTTCGTGGTGCTCGATGACGCCGACCTCAACGTCGCCGTGGGCGCGGCCATCAACAGCGGCTTCTTCTCCACCGGCCAGCGCTGCACGGCCAGCAGCCGCGTGATCGTGACCGAAGGCATCCACGACCGCTTCGTGGCCGCCATGGTCGAGAAGATGAAGACCCTGAAGGTGGACGACGCGCGCAAGGCCGGCACCGACATCGGCCCCGTGGTGGACGACCGCCAGCTGGCCCAGGACCTGGAGTACATCGGCATCGGCCAGCAGGAAGGCGCCAAGCTGGCCTTTGGCGGCGAAGCCCTGGAGAAGAACGCCGACGGCGCACCCGGCTTCTACCTGCGTCCGGCCCTGTTCACCGAGACCACGCCCGGCATGCGCATCAACCGCGAAGAGATCTTCGGCCCCGTGGTGAGCGTGCAGCGCGTGAAGAACTACGAGGAAGCGCTGGCCCTGGCCAACGACACGCCCTTCGGCCTGGCCAGCGGCATCGCCACCACCAGCCTCAAGCACGCCACGCACTTCAAGCGCCACGCCCAGGCCGGCATGGTGATGGTGAACCTGCCCACGGCGGGCGTGGACTACCACGTGCCGTTCGGCGGTCGCAAGAGCAGCAGCTACGGCCCGCGCGAGCAGGGCCGCTACGCCGCCGAGTTCTACACCACGGTGAAGACGGCGTACACGCAAGCGTAATCCGTCCTGACTTGACACACAGCAATCGGGCGCCTCGGGCGCCTCGGGCGCCCGATTGCTTTTGGCGGCTTGCCTGCATAATTGCGCCCCATGCACGCCCTTCGAACCTTTGCCGCCCTGCGCCTTCTGGTGCTGGCCTGGTTCATGGCGTCCATGGGCGTGGCCATCGCCTCGCCGCTGGTGAACCCGCAGGCCATCGAGGTGATCTGCTCGGGCGCGGGCACCATCAAGCTCCTGGTGCAAACCGACGACGGCACCGTGGAGATGGGCGCCATGGGCATGGACTGCCCGCTGTGCGCCACGGTCGGCGCACCACCTCCGGCCAGCACGGCCACCCTCCCCCTGCCGCAACCGCTGGCGCATGCCCTGCAGCCCGTGGAGGCGGCGCGCATCGCGGCCATCACCGCGGCGCCACTGCCCGCGCGCGGGCCTCCGGCTTCTCTCTGACCTGACCGCCGCACGCGTGGCCCCGAACTGCCCGGGCTGCGCGGCTTTCCCGTCGTCCGCGCGCGGACGGTGCGCACCGGCAGCCCGGTGCCATGCCGTCCGCCAGAGAGTTTTTTTGCCATGTTCCGTTCCCTTTTGGCCGGTGCTGCCGCGCCCGCCCGCGTCTTTCCTCTGTCGCCCTTGTGCACCGCCCTCCTGGCCCTGGTGCCACTGGCCGCCGCGGCGCAGACACCCACCCTGCAACCGGTCGACGTGGTCGATGCCGCGGCCCAGCCCAATGGCCGGCTGCAGCTCGATGTGCCCGTGGCCACGGGCAGCCGCCTGGGCCTCACGGCGCGCGAGACGCCCGCCTCGGTCACCCTGGTGGACCGCGCCACCATCGACGCGCGCGGCGCGCAGGACACGCAGGAGATCCTGCGCGCCGTGCCCGGCGTCAGCGCGCACAATGCGCCCGGCTCCATGGCCGCCAGCTACCGCGGCTTCACGGCCAACTCGGTGGCCCAGCTGTACAACGGCATCAACCCGCAGTACGGCAGCGCCACGCGCGCGGTGGACAGCTGGATCTACGAGCGCGTGGAGGCCATCGGCGGGGCGTCGAGCTTTCTCTACGGCTCGGGCGGCGTGGGCGGCTCGATCAACTACCTGACCAAGACGGCCGAGCGCGGCCATTTTGCCGAGGGCCAGGTGCGCGGCGGCTCCTACGGGCTCAAGGAAGTCTCCGTGGGGCTGAACCGGCAGATCGCAGGCAGCAGCGATGGCGCCGGCCCCGCGCACTTCGCGCGCATCGACCTGAACCACCGCGACGCGGGCAGCTGGACCACGGGCACGAAAACCCAGGCCACGCAGCTGGCCACCTCGCTGCTGTCGGACCTGGGCGGGGGCTTCACCCACACCCTGGCCTATGAATACCAGAAGGACCATGTGGACCGCCCCTACTGGGGCACGCCGGTGCTCAACCCCGCCGTGGGGGCGCTGCACATCAACCCGGCCACGCGCTTTGCCAACTACAACAGCGCCGACGGCGTGTACGAGCACCGCGTGCAGTGGCTGCGCTCGGTGGCGCAGTGGCGCGTGTCCGACGCGCTGCAGCTGCGCAACACCTTCTATGCCTACGACGCGCTGCGCGACTACCGCAACGTGGAGATCTACACCTTCAACGCCGCCAACACGGCCGTGGCGCGCAGCGCGCCCTTTCTGCAGCGCCACGACCAGACGCTGCTGGGCAACCGCATCGAAGGCACCTGGCAGGGCCAGTTGGCGGGCAAGAAGAGCGACTGGGCCTTTGGCCTGGACGTGAGCGTGAACAAGCAGACGCGCTTTCCGCAAAGCCTCTCCACCACCGTCAGCACCGTGAACCCCACCCAGTTCACGACCGAGAATTTCTTCGACATCCCGGGCACCTCGCCGGTCTACAGCGCCGACAAGGACAACAAGGCCACGACCACCGCGCTGTACCTAGAGAACCGCACTGCCGTGGTGCCCGGCCTGAACCTGGTCACCGCACTGCGCCACGAGCGCATCGGCCTGGACCTGGTGAACCGGCGCGCCGTGACGGCGGCCGCGCCCGCCAGCTTCAGCCGCGACTACCACCCTACCACGGGCCGCCTGGGCCTGGTGTGGGACATCGCACCCGGCGCCAGCCTGTACGCCCAGGCCTCGAACGCGGCCGACCCGCCTTCGGGATCGCTGGCATCGGCCTCGTTCGCCGATGTGCGCAACAACAGCGAGCTCACCACGGGCCGCCAGGTCGAAGTGGGCAGCAAGTTCGACTTCTGGGACGGCAAGGGCAGCGCCACGGTGGCGGTGTACGAGATACGGCGCCAGAACATCGCCTCGCAGGACCCGGCCAACCCCAACCTCACGCTGCTGGTGGGCGAGCAATCCTCGCGCGGCATCGAGCTGTCGGCCGGCCTGCGCCCCAGCGCGCAATGGCAGCTGCAGGGCAACCTGGCGCTCACACGCGCACGGTATGAGAACTTCGTGCAGGGTGGCGTGTCCATGGCGGGCAAGGTGCCGGCCCTGGTGCCGCAGGCCGTGGCCAACCTCTGGGTGTCGTATGCCCTCACGCCCACGCTGACGGCCAGCGCCGGGCTGCGCCATGTGGGCAAGGTCTATGGCAATGCGGCCAACACCAAGTACTGGCCCTCGTACACGCTGCTCGACCTGGGCCTGGGCTGGAAGCTCGGCTCCGCCACCACGCTCACGGCGCGCATCCGCAACGCCACCGACCGCACCTACGCGGCCGAGGTGCGCGACCAGGTCTACCTGGGTGCACCCCGCACGGCCGACCTGACGCTGCACACCGCGTTCTGACGGAGGGCCCGCAGCATGCAACACGCCAAGCGCTGGTTGTACCTGGTCCACCGCTGGGCCGGCGTGGTGCTGTGCGCCTTCTTCGCCATGTGGTTCGTCTCGGGCGTGGTGATGATGTACGTGGGCTACCCCAAGCTCACGGCGGCCGAGCGCCTGGAGCACCTGCCCCCGCTGCGCATGGCCGCCATTGCGCTGGAGCCGGCCGACGCGCTGCGCGCGGCCGGCATCGCAGGCCCTCTGGCCGAGCTGCGCCTGGCCGTGGCCAGCGGCGGGCGCGCGGCCTACCTGGTGCAGCCCGAGGGCGCGCCCAAGCGCAAACCGGCCACGGTGGTCGACGCCACCACGGGCCAGGTGCTGCGCGGTGTGGACGCGGCCTGGGCCACAGCATCGGCCCAGGCCTTCGCGGGCGCATCGCAGAGCACCCCGCGCCACCTGGGTACGCTGGACGAGGACGCCTTCACCCATTCGCGCGCGCTCGATGCACACCGCCCGCTGCACCGCCTGGCGCTGGGCGATGCGGCAGGCACCGAGGTCTATGTCTCGGGCACCACGGGCGAGGTGGTGCGCGACGCCACGCGCAGCGAGCGCGGCTGGAACTATGTGGGCGCGTGGATCCACTGGCTCTACCCGTTTCGCGGCAATGTGTTCAATGCCTGGTGGGCCGACATCGTGAACTGGCTGTCCATCGCGGGCATCGTGCTCACCGTCACCGGCACGGTGGTGGGCGTGATGCGCTGGCGCTTCACGCAGCGCTACAAGAGCGGCTCGCGCTCGCCCTACCGGGGGCTGATGATGCGCTGGCACCATGTCTTCGGCCTGCTGTTCGCCGCCGTGACGCTGACCTGGATCTTCAGCGGCCTGATGTCGATGAATCCGTGGAAGATTTTCGACAGCGGCGCACCGGCCCTGCGCACCCAGGCCATGCATGGCGGCGCGCTGCGGCTGCCCGCGCAGGCCGCCAGCGTGCAGGCCCTGCTGGCAGCGGCATCGCCCAACACGCGCGAACTGCGCTGGGTGCGCCATGCGGGCCACACGCTGGTGCTGGCCGCCGGCCCCACGGGCGCCCCCGCGGTATTGGACGCTGCCAGCGCACAGGCCCGGGCCCTCGACCCGGCGCAACTGCAGGCCGCCGCCGCGCGCCTGCTGCCCGACCCGGTGGCGCGCACCGAGCTGCTGCGCGAGTACGACCTGCACTACTACAGCCGCGCCGCCCACACCATGACGGGCGGGGGCGACAAGCCCTTGCCCGTGCTGCGCGTGGTGTTTGCCGACGCGCACGCCACCTGGGTGCACATCGACCCGCACACCGGCGCCGTGCTCGACAAAAGCGACACCCACCGCCGCGCCAGCCGCTGGCTGTTTGCGCTGCTGCACAGCTGGGACTGGGGCCCGCTGCTCGCGCACCGGCCGCTGTGGGATGCGCTGCTCATCGTGCTAAGCCTGGGTGGCGCGGTGCTCAGCCTCACGGGCGTGGTGGTGGGCTGGCGCAGGCTGGTGCGGCCCTGGCGCCTCAATCCGGCTGGCGCAGCGCCAGCGAGACCAGGCCGCACACCAGGCTGAGCCCCGCCGCGGCCAGCAGTGCGGCGTGGTAGCCGGCCAGCTGCGCCGCCTGGGGTGCACCGCCGGCGCCCTGGGCCACAGCCCCGGCCAGCGTGGCCAGTGCAGCCACGCCAAGGGCGCCGCCGAGCTGGCGCGCGGTGTTGGCCAGGCCCGAGGCGAGGCCTGCGTCCTGCAGGGGCACGCCCGAGGTCACGGCGTGGGTGGCCGCCAGGATCACCAGGCCCAGCCCGCCGCCCACCAGCAGCGTGGGGCCCAGCACCTGGGTGAGGAAGTGCGCCTCGGCCGGCATGGCCGCCAGCCAGGCCAAGCCAGCCGCGGCCACCAGCGCGCCCCACAGCGGCAGGCGCGCCGCGCCGTTGCGCGCCAGGCGCCCGGCGAACACCAGGCGCGCCGCCGCCAGCGCCACGCCCATGGGCAGCATGGCCAAGCCGGTGTCGCGCGCACTGTAGCCGGCGCCATGCTGCAGCAGGGCCGACACCAGAAACACCGAGGCCGTGAGCGTGGCGCCCAGGCAGAGCATGAGCCCATTGCCCACGCGCAGGTTGGGCAGTGCAAAGATGGACAGGCGCACCAGCGGGCTGGCGCTGCGCGCCTCGATGGCCACGAACAGCGGCCACAGCACGGCGGCCGCCGCCAGCGCGCCGAGCACGGTGGGCGAGGCCCAGCCCAGCTCGGTGGACTGGGTGATGCCATAGACCAGCGCCACGCTGGCCAGCGTGGAGACCAGGGCACCGGGCAGGTCCAGCGGCGGGCGCGTGCTGCGTGGCGCCGGGGGCAGCAGGCTGGCCGCGACGCCGGCCATGAGCGCCAGGCCCACGGGCACGTTGACGAACATCACCCAGCGCCAGCCGGCCGCATCGGTAAGCACGCCACCGATCACCACGCCGAAGGCAAAGCCCGCCGAGTTGAGCGCCGCCCACAGCGACAGGGCGCGGGCACGGGCGGCCTTGTCGTGGTGGGTGGCGGCCATCACCAACGCCATCGACGAGGTGGCCAGCACCGCCGCGCCCACGCCCTGCACGGCGCGCGCCGCCAGCAGCCAGGGGGCGCTGGCCGCCAGGCCAGCAGCGAGGCTGGCCAGCGTGAACAGCGCCAGCCCGGCCTGCAGCACCGGGCGGCGGCCATAGAGGTCACCGGCACGCGCAGCCAGCAGCATGCAGCCGCCCAGGGCCAGCAGGTAGGCATCGATGACCCACTGCAGCGCGGCGTGCGACAGCTGCAGGTCGCGCTCGATGGCGGGCAGCGCCACGTTCACGATGGAGCCGTCCATGACGACCATGAACGAGGCGATGCAGGCCATGGTGACGATGAGCCAGGCCGGCAGATGGGGGCGCAGCAGCGGCGCGGGCGGGGATACGGGGAGGGGAACGGCAGACATGGACAGGCTCCGACAACGAAAAAACAAGCCTGCAGTCTCGACCGGGAGGGGCTTGGAGTGATAACGTCATATGGACGTAAAACAATGAAATCCGGCCATGGCATCCAGCACCCCTGATTCCCGCATCTCCGTGAACGAGGCCTTTCGCGACCTGAGCGAGCGCGCCGATGGGCCGGCGCTGATCGCGGTGTGGGGCACGCACCAGCCCGAGAGCGAATTCCAGCTGGGCACGCGCGAGACCGGCTGGCACGGCCACCTGCGCGGCCAGCTGTTTTGCATCGAGAACGGGCTGGTGCACATGCGCACGCGCCAGGGCTCGTGGTTGATGCCACCGCACCGCGCGGGCTGGATTCCCCCGGGCCAGGAGCACACGGCCCACATCAGCGGCGTGACCAGTGGCTGGAACGTGGTCATCACCCCCGAGGCGGCGCGCGGCCTGCCGCAAACGCCCTGCGTGTTCGGGGTGAGCGAGCTGCTGCGCGCCCTGGTGCGCCGCGCCGCGGCCTGGACGCACCAGGAGACATTGACGGCCCCCCAGCGCCGCGTGGCGGCCGTGCTGCTCGACGAGATGAAGAGCGCGCCCCACGAGCCCCTGCACCTGCCCATGCCGGCCGACCGGCGCCTGCTGCGCATCGCCAAGGCCGTGCTGGCCGACCCGGGCGACGCGCGCACGCTGGAGCAGTGGGCCGACTGGGCCGGCCTGTCGCCGCGCACGCTGAGCCGGCTGTGCCAGGCCGAACTCGGGTCGAGCTTTGCCCAGTGGCGCCAGCAGGCCGGCCTGGTGCATGCGCTGGAGGCGCTGGCGCGCGGCGAGCCGGTGGCCCAGGTGGCCGACGCGCTGGGCTATGCCACGCCGAGCAATTTCATCGCCATGTTCCGCCGCGCATTCGGCACCTCGCCCGCGCGCTACTTTGCGCAGCGCAACGGGCAGGAGGGCTGAGCGCGCCCTTCAGGCGGGCTCGTCTTCCTCGTGCTCGCGCCCGGGCAGCAGCAGGTTCAGCGCCACGGCCACCAGCGCGCCCACGGTGATGCCCGAGCCGAAGACCTCGCGCACAAAGGCCGGCATGCGCGCCAGCAGGTCGGGCCGCACGGTGACGGCCAGGCCGCAGCCCAACGACACGGCGATGATCAGCGTGTTGCGGCGCGAGGGCGCGGTGCCGGCCAGCATGCGGATGCCGGCCGCAACGATCATCGCGAACATCATGAGCCCCGCGCCGCCCAGCACGGGCTGCGGAATGGTCACCACCAGCGCGCCCAGCACCGGGAACAGCCCGGCCAGCAACAGCAGCACGCCCGTGAGCGTGACCACATGGCGGCTGGCCACGCCGGTGAGCGAGACCACGCCCACGTTCTGCGCAAAGGTGGACAGCGGCGGGCTGGACATCACGGCCGCGAAGGCCGAGCCCACGCCGTCGCACAGGATGCCGCTGGCCAGGCGCTTGCCCGGGATGCGCGTCTGCGTGGCCGCGCCCAGCGCCATGAAGGTGCCCGTGGTCTCGACGATGGTGACCAGAAAGGCGATGGACATGGCGACGATGCCCGACACCGGGAAGGCCATGCCGAAGTGCAGCGGCTGCGGGATGGCGAACACGGGTGCCTCGCGCACCTGGGTGAAGTCGATGAGCCCGAGCGCCAGGCACAGCACATAGCCACTGGCGATGCCCAGCACCACGGCACTGGCCGAGACGATGCCCTTGCCCCACTGCACGAAGGCGATGACCAGGGCCAGCACAAAGCCCGCGATGGCCAGGTGGCCCACGGCGCCGTAGTCGCGCGCGCCCACGCCGCCGGCCGCCCAGTCCACCGCCACGGGGGTGAGCGACAGGCCGATCAGGGTCACGACCACGCTGGTCACGGTGTGCGGGAAGAAGCGGCGTATCACCGGCATGAAGAAGCTGCCCAAGATCATCACCAGCGAGCCCACGAGCGAGGAGCCCAGGATGCCGGCCACGCCATGCTCCAGGCCCACGCTGATGCCCGCGCCGACAAAGGCGAAGCTGGTGCCCATGACGCAGGGCAGGCGTATGCCCACCGGCCCCACGCCCTTGCACTGGATGATGGTGACGATGCCCGAGCCCAGCAGCGCGGCGTTCACCAGCGCCACGATCTGGTCGGCCGGCAGCTTGAGCGCGCCGCCCACCACCAGGGGCACGGCGATGATGCCGCCGAGCGCGGCCAGCAGGTGCTGCAGCGAGAGCAGCACCGCGGTGGCGAGCACCGGGGGCCGGTCCTCCACCTGGTAGAGCAGTTGTTGTTCCATGTCTTGTCTCCTTGTCCGTTGGCCCTTTTTTTGCGGGCACTTGTCGTCATGTGAGGGATGCGCGGTACGGGGTCGTCGGGTGTCTGGCAGCAGCTCCTTGGGTACGGTGGCGGGCGGCATGCGCCCAGGGTGAACCGGGCCGGCCGCAAAGGGGCAGCCCGGTGGAGGATGGGTGAATCGAACGCTCAGTGGCCGGCCGAGGCCCGCTCGAACAGCGTTTGCGCCAGCGCGTTGTGCCGCCCCAGCACCACGGGCAGGTCGGCCGTGAGCAGGCGGCCGCGCTCGACCACCACGCGGCCGTTGATGACGCTGGTGTCCACGTTGGCGGGGGTGCAGAACACCAGGGCCGCCACCGGGTCATGGCCCGCGCCGGCATAGCCCACGGCCGCCATGTCGAAGGCCACGAAGTCGGCCGACATGCCGGGTGCCAGCGCACCGATGTCGTCGCGGTTGAGCACGCGCGCGCCGCCCAGGGTGGCGATCTCCAGCGCCTCGCGCGCACCCATGGCGGCCGGGCCGTGGCCCACGCGCTGCAGCAGCAGGGCCTGGCGCGCCTCGCCCAGCATGTGCGCGCCGTCGTTCGATGCACTGCCGTCCACCCCCAGGCCCACGGGCACGCCGGCATCGCGCATGCTGCGCACGGGCGCGATGCCCGAGGCCAGGCGCATGTTGGAGCAGGGGCAGTGCGCCACGCCGGTGCCGGTGCGCGCGAACAGGGCGATGCCCTCGGGGTCGAGCTTGACGCAGTGCGCATGCCACACATCGCGGCCGACCCAGCCCAGGCTTTCGGCGTACTGCGCGGGGGTCATGTCGAACTTCTCGCGCGAGAAGGCCACGTCGTTGTCGTTCTCGGCCAGGTGGGTGTGCAGCGACACGCCGTGCGCGCGCGCCAGCAGGGCCGACTCGCGCATCAGCCCGCGCGTCACCGAGAACGGCGAGCAGGGCGCCAGCACCACGCGCAGCATGGCGTGGCGCGAGGCGTCGTGGTACTGCTGGATGAGGCGCAGGCTGTCGCGCAGGATGGCCTCTTCTTCTTCGACCACCGCATCGGGCGGCAGGCCGCCCTTGCTGCGCCCCAGGCTCATGGAGCCGCGCGCGGCATGGAAGCGCATGCCCATCTGCTGCGCGGCGGCAATGGCATCGTCGAGCCGCGCACCGTTGGGGTAGAGGTACAGGTGGTCGCTGGTGGTGGTGCAGCCCGAGAGCATGAGTTCGGCCATGGCCGTCTGGGTGGACACGTACACCATCTCGGGTGTGAGGTGCGACCACAGCATGTAGAGGTTGGTCAGCCACGAGAACAGCTCGGCATCCTGCGCTGCGGGCACGGCGCGCGTGAGGCTCTGGTACATGTGGTGGTGGGTGTTGACCAGGCCGGGCAGCAGCACGCGGCCGCGCATGTCGAGCACCTGGGCCCGGCCCTCGTCGGCCATGCGGCGGTACTCGTGCGGCAGCTCGGCCGTGGGGCCCACCCACTGCACGGCGGGGCCCTCGGCCACCAGGGCGCCATCGCGGATCTCGCGGCGTTGCGCGTCCATGGTGACGAGGACATCGGCGTTCAGGGCGATCAGGGTGCTCATGGGGCGGCTTCTCATTCTTGGCAAATTCAATGCCGCCAGTCTAGGAACGCTGGCGCCTTGGCGATAGCGCCGAATTGCGCTTGCGGTGTCCACAAAATGTGGACACCCAAGATGCCCTGGTTTCAGCGTGCCGTGGCGAACAGCCGCGCCAGCGCATCCGTGATGTTGGCCGCCATGAGCTCGGCCGCGGGACTGAGCTGCCCCTTGGCACGCGCCGCCAGCACCAGGGTCTGGCGCGCCAGGTGGGGGTCGCGCAGCGGCACGAAGACCAGGGCATTGCGCGCACGCTCTTCCATCACATCGAGCGGGTTGAGCAGGGCAATGCCCTCGCCCAGCACCACCAGGCGCAAGATGAGCGCCATCGAGGTCGACTCGGCCACGGGCGTCACTGTGATGGCGTTGCGCGCAAAGGCCTCGTCGAGCAAGGTGCGGATGGTGAGCTGCGGCGCCGGCAGGATGAGCGCGTGGCCGATGCAGTCGCTGAGCAGCACCGAGGACTGGCGCGCCAGCGCGTGCCTGGGCGGCACCACGGCGCCGATGGGCCATTCGCTGGCCGACAGGGTGCGCAGCGCGGGCTTGAGCGAGAGGTCGTAGCCCAGGCCCAGCTCGGCGTCGCCACGCTCCACGGCGGCCGGGATCTCGGTGATGGGCAGGTCGATGGCGCGCACCGCGATGCCCGGGTAGCGCTGGCGAAACGCATGCACCAGCGAGGGCAGCAGCGAGCCCGCCAGGCCCGCCGTGGTGGCCACGGTGATCTCGCCGCGGCGCTCGTCCTTGAACTCGGCAATGCGCTCGCGCAGCGCGGCATGCTCGCGCAGGGTGCTGCGCACATGGGCCAGCACCATCTCGCCCAGCGGCGTGAGGCGCAGGCGGTTGTGGATGCGGTCGAACAGCGGCGCACCCAGCTCCGCCTCCAGGTCCAGGATCTGGCGGTTGACCGCAGTGGGCGCCACGTGCAGGTGCTCGGCCGCCTTGCGGATGGAACCGCGGCGCACCACTTCGTCGAGGTAGCGGAGAACTCGGGCGTGCATGGGGCGCAGGTTACCCGGTTTGCCGCCAAGTGCTGCAGATGCACGGCTTCAAGCGGCTCACAAAACTCAGCGAAGCGGTTCTGGCTAGGCGCCGCGTCGCAGGCAGTACGAGCAGTACGACAAGACGCGGCAACGACGCCAGAAGAGTTTTTTGAGCCGCTCTCAGCGCTTGCCGGAGCGCAGGGTGCGGCTGAGCAGTATCACCGGCACCAGCCCCACGGCCACCAGGGCCAGCGAGGGCAGCGCGGCCTCGCCCAGGCGCTCGTCGCGCGCGAGCTGGTAGGCCACCACGGCCAGGGTGTCGCTGTTGAAGGGGCGCAGCACCATGGTGGCGGGCAGCTCCTTCATCACGTCCACAAAGACCAGCAGCGCCGCGGCCGCGGTGGAGCGCTTGAGCAGCGGCCAGTGCACACGCGCCAGCAGGCCCGCGCCGCCGGTGCCCAGCATGCGCGCCGAGTCATCGAGGCTTTGCGGGATGCGCGCATAGCCGCTTTGCATGGACTGCAGCGCCACCGCGCAAAAGCGCACCAGGTAGGCCCAGACGATGCCGGTGGCAGTAGCGGTGACCAGGGCGCCCAGGCCCCACTGGGGCATGGCCGCCTGCAGCCAGCCCACGGGCAGCAGCAGGCCCACGACGATGACGGCGCCGGGCACGGCATAGCCCAGGCTCACCAGTTGCACCACGCCGCGCGCCACCGCGTCGGCGCTGCGGCGCACGGCAAAGGCCAGGGCCAGCGCCACGATGACGGCCAGCACGGCGGTGATGGCGCCCAGGCGCACGCTGTTGCCGGCCCATTCGATGAAGCGCGCCCAGGGCAGCACCGACCAGTCGGCCGCCAGCGGGCGCAGCATGAAGACCACGGGCGCGACGAAGCCCATGAGCACCGGCAGCCCGCACACGGCCCAGGCCAGCAGCCGCGCGCTGCCGCGCAGCACCATGGGCTGGGCCTCGGCCGAACCCGCGCGGCCCAGGCCGGCGGCAAAGCGCATGCGCTTTTGCGCGCGCTGCTCCAGGTGCAAGAGGGCCATCACCACCACCAGCAGGATGGTGGCCAGCTGCGCGGCGGCGAGCCGGTTGTCCATGGACAGCCAGGCCTTGTAGATGCCGGTGGTGAAGGTCTGGATGCCGAAGTAGCTGGCCACGCCGAAGTCGGCCAGCGTTTCCATGAGCACCAGGGCCACGCCCGCGGCCACGGCCGGGCGCGCCAGCGGCAGGGCCACGGTGCGGATGCGGCGCGGCAGCGGCGCACCGAGCAGGCGCGCGGCCTCCATGAGGTGCGCGGCGCGCTCGCCCAGCGCGGTGCGTGCCAGCAGGTAGACATAGGGGTAGAGCGAGAAGATGAACACCCAGACCGCGCCGCCCAGGCTGCGCACCTCGGGCAGCAGCCGGCCTTCAAGCCCGAAGCTGGCGCGCAGCCACACCTGCAGCGGGCCGCTGAACTGCAGGAAGTCGGTGTACGCATAGGCCGTGACATAGGCGGGCATGGCCAGGGGCAGCAGCAGCAGCCATTCAAAGGTGCGCCGGCCCGGAAAGTCGAACAGCGTCACGGCCGCCGCCGCGCCCGTGCCCACGATGGCCGCGCCCAGCGCCACCAGCACGCTCAGCCACAGGGTGGTGACCACGTAGCCGGGCAGCACGGTGGACGCCATCTCGCGCAGGATGGCGCCGGCCTGCACATCGGTGTGGCCAAAGGGCAGCCACGAGGCCAGCACCGCCAGCACGGGCAGGACCAGCACGCCTGCAAGCAGGACCAGGGGAAGGGTGTGAAGGCGAAACGGTGTGCGGCGCAAGGCAGGGGACTCGGCAGTAGGGACAGGGCACGCCGGCTGCCGCCGCTGGCAAGGCACCAGACAGGCCAGGGAATGCAAATGCGAATTTTAAGCATTTGGCCCCGGCCACCTAAAATGGGGCCATGTTTCTTGAGGTCACCCAACTCGAAGTGCGCTATGCCGGCCGCCCCCGCGCCGCCGTGCAGAACGTGTCCCTGGGCCTGCGCGCGGGCGATATCGGCGTGCTCATCGGCCCCTCGGGCTGCGGCAAGACGACCCTGCTGCGCGCCGTGGCCGGGCTCGAGCCCGTGTCGGGCGGGCAGATCAGCCTGACCGGGCAGGTGGTCAGCAGCGCCAGCGTGAGCGTGCCGCCCGAGCAGCGGCGCATCGGCATGGTGTTCCAGGACTATGCGCTGTTTCCGCACCTCTCGGTGGGGCGCAACGTGGCCTTTGGCATCCACCAGCTGCCGCGCGCCGAGCAGGCCGCGCGCGTGGCCGAGGTGCTGGCCCTGGTGGGGCTGGAAGGCAGCGAGCAGCGCTTTCCGCACGAGCTCTCGGGCGGGCAGCAGCAGCGCGTGGCGCTGGCGCGTGCGCTGGCGCCGCGCCCGCAGCTGATGCTGCTGGACGAGCCGTTCTCCAACCTCGACGTGGACCTGCGCGAGCGCCTGGCGCACGAGGTGCGCGGCATCCTCAAGGCGGCGGGCGCCACGGCGCTGTTCGTCACGCACGACCAGCTGGAGGCCTTTGCCATCGGCGACGCGATCGGCGTGATGCACGAAGGCCAGCTGCACCAGTGGGACGATGCCTACACCCTGTACCACCGCCCGGCCACGCGCTTCGTGGCGGACTTCATCGGCCATGGCGTGTTCGCGCCCGCCACGCTGGTGCAGCGCGGCAGCAACGTGGTGGCGCAAACGCCCGTGGGCGAGCTCACCGACCTGGCCGAATGCCCCCTGCCCGCGAGCTACCCGGGCGGCGAATGCGATGTGCTGCTGCGCGCCGACGACATCGTGCACGACGACGCCTCGCCGGTGCAGGCGCAGATCGTGCGCAAGTCCTTCCGCGGCTCGGAGTTTTTGTACACCCTGCGCCTGGCCAACGGCCAGACCATGCTGGCCCATGTGCCCAGCCACCATGACCATGCGGTGGGCGAGTGGATCGGCATCCGTGCCGAGGCCGACCATGTGGTGACCTTCCCGCGCGAGACGGCAGCCACGGCCAGCGCGGCCTGAACGGGCAGCGCAGCGGCTGCCAGAGCCGCTGCATCATCAAAACGTCACGGCGCCGTCATGCAGGGCGGCAAGAATCGGTTGCAATTCGTAGCATCATCGGTTCTACCCGCATGCCTTTCCTCGACCCGCGCCCGGCCATGGCGGCCGGCGGCGCCCCTGACCTCGCCCCCGCTGGAGCCGCCGCATGAACGGCCCCGATTTCGAACGCTTCCAGGCCAACGCGCAGGACTGCGGCGTGCTGTTCTACTACGCGGGGGAGTTCACGCCCGCTGTGGTGGCCGCAGCGGCCGACTCGCTCAAGCAGCGCCTGGCCACCGAGGACGCCTCGGGCCCGGCCAAGCGCAAGCTGTTCTCCACCTTTGTGGAAATGGCGCACAACATCCTGCACTATGCCGTGCCGCCCGAGGACGATGGCGCTGCGCCGCTGGCGGCGGATGCGGCCCCCGGCCCCAAAGGCGCCATCGGCGTGGGCAAGGACCTGCCTGACAACGGCCAGGAGGCTGCCGAGGCCGCGCCCGCCCAGTACTGGATCGTGTGCAGCAACGCGGTAGACATCGCCCACGTGCCGCGGCTCACCGACAAGCTCGACACGCTGCGCGCCATGAGCCTCGAAGAGATCAAGCAAAGCTACCGCGAGCAGCTGCGCAATGCCGACCACAACGCCAACGACACCCTGAGCAAGGGCGCCGGCCTGGGCCTGCTGACCATTGCGCGCGACGCCAGCGCGCCGCTGGAATACAGCTTTGCCTCCACGCCGGAATCCGAAGGCCGCACCGCCCAGTTCCACGTCAAGGCACGTATCTGATCGCGCCCAAACGCCCCTAGTCGAGGAACCGCCCCGCGTGCTCCGGGGCGGGCACCATGCAGACCTCGGACCGCCCCCAGATGCGGTAGCGGTTGCGCGCCACCAGCCGGTACAGCGCATCGCGCAGCGGCGCGGGCACCAGCCAGCCCACCCAGGCCAGCCGCCAGGGCCAGCCCAGGCGGTGCAGGATGCGCAGGATGGCGGCCGTGTGCTGCCAGCTGCGCCCGCCTTCGACCACCAGCAGCGTCTGCAGCCCCTCACCGGCCGAAAGGCCCGCCCCGTTCAGCAGGCGCGCGCCCTGCTCGCCCTGCATGGAGGCAAAGCGGATGCGGCCCTGCCGGTCATGGCGCAGCAGGAACTGCACCCAGCCGTTGCACAGCAGGCACTTGCCATCAAAGACGACAATCATCGGTGCGCAGCGTCGAAGACGGCAATCATGGTGGCTAAGCCGGCACCCGCAGATGCCCCTGGTAGGCCACCACGCGGCCGATCCAGGGCACGGTGGCCTGCACCTCGAAGTGCAGCTCATCGTCGCCCTGCCCCGTCTCGCGCGCCACGATGGCGGGCTGCAGCCAGCGCGGGCACGGCAGGCCCAGAAAGCGCATGCGCACCAGGCGCATCTCGAGCCGGCCGCCCTCCACCGCCGACAGGCCGAACAGCAGCCGCGCAGCGCCCATGTGCTCCTCCACAAAGCCCGGCGCCTCGCGCAAGGTGGAGCGCATGGTGCGCGTGGGGAAGATGCGCGTCCACACCTCGGCACTGGGCGTGGCATCGAGCTCGAAGCGTATCGCCCCCTGCCCCGCCTGCTGCGGCGCCCCCAGGCCCCAGGCCAGCACCCGGCCCAGCAGCGATGCAGGTGCTTGCACCTGCACCTGGCCATGCAGCACCTGCGGCCCGGCCAGCCGGTGGAAACGCGCCACAGGGGAAGACAGCCGGTCGAAATCGCCGCCCATCACGCGCTGGTACAGCGTGGCGGGTGCGGCAGGGGCAATGGTGTCGTTCATGGGACCTTGCATCCAGGACAAAGGCCTGTGTTGGCCCAGTCTACCCGCCTTGGTGTGCAGGCAAAAAAAGCGGGCCGGAGCCCGCGCACGCCTCATACGAATTTGCGTTCAACCGTCTAACGTCGTTGGTTCGCCTTGCCGTGCTACAGCACTGTCTGCGGCTTCCCGCCTAGTTATACGATTGAACGCAAATCCGTATCAAAGGGGTGGTTTGCCTCAGCCTTTGGGCTTGCGCTGCAGGGCCTCAAGCGCATTGAGGTCTACCTGCGAGAGCATGCCGCGCAGGTCTTTCACGCCCACGCCGTCGCCTTCGATGCCAACCACCAGGCCGTTCTTGAGCACGGTCTTGAATTCGGCACGGCTGCCGTCCTTCTGGTAGCTCTGGTGCAGGGTGCGGCCATTCTCCTGCCAGGTCTTCTCGGCGCTGGTCTGGTCTTCCTTTTCGCCCTGGCCCATGCCCATGGCGAGGGCCGCCATCTGGCCCAGGCCGCCGATGTCGATGATCTCGATGCGCACGCGCTTGTCGCCGCTGCCATACGAAGCGCTGGCCTGGCTGGTGGGCAGGCCCAGGGCCGCGCCGTCCTGCACGTCAAAGCCCGTGCGGGGCAGGTCGGCCAGTTTCTCGGGCAGCGCGGCCTTGAGCGACTGGGCCGCCACGGCCTGGCCGCCACCCATCATGCCGGCGGCAGCCGCCACGGCGCCGCTGTTGGCGGCGGCAATGGCGGCAGGGTCCTGGCTCTTCTGGGCCTTTTCCATCTGGCGTGCGGCCTCTTCCATCTTCTTGCTCGCGGCTTCGAGGCCGGCGGTGTCGATGGTGACCTTGCCGCCGGGGGTGTTCACGGAGATCGCGGGTGCATCGGCGCCGCCGAACAGGGCGGGGCCACGGGGCGTGAAGAGCGAACCGACGGCAGCGATGATGATGCCCACCACGATGCCCGCGACGATCACCACGGCCGTGTAGGCGATCGACTTGTCGGGGTTGCTTCGCATCAGCGCCGGCAGGCCGAGGTAGACCAGGTAGATGGAGTACAGCGCCGCCACAAAGCCCAGCATGGCCAGGGCCGGCAACAGGCTGAAGATGCCGCCCAGCAGCGCCGCCGTGCTCCCGTAGACCGCCACCTTGAGCGCCTGGATCTGGTTCTTCTGCCCGCCGAAAGTGGGGGCCAGCGCGTCAATGATGAGGCCCAGCACGAACACGCCCACCAGGCTCAGCACATACGAGACCACCATGTTCATCAAGCCCGAAAGGATGGGCACGCGCACGGTGAAGCCGAAGCCGCCAAAGCCCACCAGCGACATGCCGATGAAGCCGCAGACCGCGGGGATGACCGCCAGGATCATCAGGTACTGGGTGTACAGGCCCGCCACATCGGCCGGCTCGGCGTCGATGGTGGACCACTCCTCCTTGGGTTTGAGAAGAATGTTCTTGACGCGTTCAATCAGGTTCATGGCGGTGCCCTCCCGGCAGTGTGAATGGACGCCTGCGCCCTCGACATGGAGGCAGGCAGGCTGGCTGGTCAACTGGTGCGGACGATAAGGCAATTGCAGGGGTTTCCACACCCCATCCCGGCTCCCTCGCGCCGCAAATGTGGAATATGCACGGTTTCGGGCAGGCAGGCTACTCCGGCTGTCTGGGAGCGGGCAAACGGGGCCGGCTTGCAGGAATCGCGGCGAGCGATACAGTGGCACCGAAAATCCGCCCCGCAGTCCCGCGAAGGCGGCCGAGGGAGCGGGCCATGAAATTCAGCCACGACACGGAGGGAAAGCTGGTTCCGACCGAGGTACTGGCATTGCAAGCCTGCGTTGCCGACGTGAAACAACAGCTCGACGACCGGCCCTTGGCAAAGCGGGCCGATGACATTGCCCACCTGACATCGGCGCTGGCCCCACAGTCCGGCCCAGGGCTCACCGATGAAGACAACCGCGTGCTGGCGCTGTACCAGGAGGGCGTTCTTGATTTCCGCCATGTGTTCGACCACTTCGGGCAGCGGCTGGTGGCTGCGATGGTGGATGCCCCGGGTGAATGAACGGCCGGCGCTGCGCTGCAGGCATCACCGACGGCATCTCACGAGGCCACAGCGCCCAGGATCCGCAGAATCTCGTTTTTCTTGCGCTGGCGCTCCGGGTCCACAACGGACAGAAACGGCACGGCATGGCATGGGCCATGGGACATGCAGGCAAGCTGCGGAACCACCTCCGACAGGTCTTCTGCCACCTCCAGGGCGGGCCGAAACGCTGCGTCTTGCCACGTGCGCACCTGCAGGGACACGCCCTGTGCCACCAGAAACCGCACCAGGGCGGGTGCGTACCGTTCGATGGCGACGCCCAGTGCACTCATCCCTCGCTCATCGGTCGCACCGAGATCCACGCCGCGTTCGTGCAAAGCCTCCAGCACGGGCAGCGCCACATCTCCCTGCCGTGCCACGGACACCACGGCATCGCCCGCGTTCAGCAGCGGTGCCCCGTTGCGCAGGAGCCAAAGCTGGTTGGCGATGATCCGGGTCTCCCACAGCAACTCCTTGCCCTCCTCGCCGCCGATATCGGCACCGGCCTGCTTCATGAAATCCAGGACCTCCACGCTGGCATAGCCCAGCGCTTCCCGCAGGGGAGTGGTCTCTGGGCTGGACGGAAAGATACGCCCCTTGGCATTGATATCCAGGCCCCAGCCGAGCAGGCGCTGCACATCGGCAACCGTCTTCAACCGGGAGGTGTGGAACAGCGTGGCGCCCTGCACGGGGCGGCTGGCCGGATTGCCGCCCCAGGCCAGCAGGCGTTCCAGCACGGCGGGGCTTCGGCCAGCGGCGACCACCATGTCCGCATCGATGAACCGCTGGGCCCCACCCGCGAGATAGGCGTCGACCACCTGGGCCTGATCGATTCCGGCCACCGCACATTGAAGCCCCGCCGGCGTGCGGGACTCCGCCCCCGCCGCGTGCAGCAACCGGATGACCTCAGCGCGCCCGGCCGCACTACCCTCCCCCTTGCATGCGGCCTGCAGCAGCGCGTCCCGTTGCTTTACGTCAAGGACCCGGCCCTCGCGGCGCAGCCAGTCCGTGAAGTAATCGAACTTGCCGAAGGCCAGGGCCATCCCGGCAATCTCGATCCGCTGCATGCGGGTGGTGGCGATGCCTGCATGGGGCAACCGGGTGAACAGGTCGTCGCGCCGGTGCTGCAGCGCTGAACGGTACAGGGTAGGAGCCCGTACCCAGCCCGTTCGGGCCAGCGACCGGGCCACCACCATTGCAGAGTCGCCTTCCGTTGCGAGGAAGGCGGCTTCCCACCTGACAAGGCGACACTGCGGGGAAGGGGGCGAGTAGCGATACCTTCCGTCGGAGATCGACTCCAGCTCTACCCGGCGATTCTTCGCACTGCCAACGTCAGTGGCATCGTCCGCCACAGGCTGGCGTGCGCCCTTGCCCTCGGCGTGGATGCTGTTCGCGTCCCACCCTGTATTGGCCACCAACCATTCCTTCACGGCGAGCGCCCTGGCCAAAGACAAGTCTTTCGCATTCCGCTCCCGTGGCGATGCATGTCCAATGACCACCATCTCCTTCAGCGGTTCCGACCCCGCCTTGCATTTCTGCTGGTCGAGATAGTCGATTTGCTCGCCCGAGAGGACGGACGAGCCCGGATCAAAATAGACATCGCCCACAATCTTGAAGGCCCAACCAAACGACGGCACCAGCGCCACCGCCAGCACCGCCATCGCCCGGGTGCATGTGCGCAAGAAGATCAGCAGCATCACCGCACTCTAATGCAGCCATTGCTCGCGCACCAAACACGGTGTGCGCGCCGCAGCCAGCACGCGCAAAAGGGTTCAGGCGGCAGGGTGACGCGGCCCTCGCACCCCCTGTCTGTCACTCACCCTGCACGGGCGGCGCAGCCACCGGCTCGCGTGGCGTCTCGGAAGGCGATTGGGCAGGCGGTGGCTCCGGCGTCTGGGCCGGCGTCTGGCTGGGCGGGGGCGCAGGGGTCTGCTGCGGCGTGGTGCTGGTGGGGGGCACCGGGGACTGGTAGGGCGAGGATGCAGGCATGGACGGCCGCAGCCCGGGCACGATGGCGGGCGTGTTGACGCCTTGGGCCACGGCGGCCATGGAACTGAGGGTCAGGACGGCCCACACGCTCAGGTGTTGAACGAATTGCATAGAGGCTGCCTCCATCAAGGATGCGCCGAGTGTCGCACTCGTGGACCCCGCTCGAAGTCGGACAACAACCCTTTTCGAGGCACCCGGGGAGTTCCTGCAGAAGGGTGCCAGGGCGCGTCACCCCCGCCGCAACCGATCCACCGCCCCCTGCAAATCCTGCGTGAACACGCGCCGGTCCCGCCCTGCGGGCAGCTGCGGCTCGCCATAGTGCACCACGGCCTCGATGGCCGGGGCGCTGAGGGTGCGCCAGATGGAGCCGACCAGGGTTTCGTCGCCGATGTAGCTGGGGGCGAAGCTCAACTCGCCGGTGCTGCGGTCGACAAAGCGCAGGCCCACGGGCTGCACCGGGGCATTGGCGGCCACGGCGGCCTGGATGAGGTTGGCGTGGAAGGGCAGGATCTCGCGACCGTCGCCCGTGGTGCCTTCGGGGAAGACGCCGAGCACCTCGCCGCGCTCCAGCGACGCCTGCATGGTGTGCACCATGCGCAGGGCGTCGCGGCGCGAGGCGCGTTCGATGTACAGGGTGCCGGCGGCAGTGGCCAGGCCGCCGATGAGGGGCCAGGCCTTGACGTCGGACTTGGAGACAAAGCGGCAGTGGCGCGCCGCGTGCATGACCGGGATGTCGAGCCAGGAGATGTGGTTGGCCACCAGCATGACCGGGCCGGCCACCGGGGGTTGGCCCAGCAGGCGCAGCGTGATGCCGGCCTTGGCCAGGAGCTCCATGGACCAGGCCTGCACGCGCGCGTGCTGCTGGTCGGGCGAGAGCGCGGGAAAGCGCAGCGCCACGATGGCCATGCCCTTGAGGATATGGCCGAGCATGCGCCACAAGCGCCAGGCGGCGCGCAGCGCTTTCATGGTGACGGCAAGGTCCGCATTCTGCTGTGCGGCTCAGCCGCCGCGGTCGAAGGCGATCTGCCCGCCGACCAGGGTGGTGCGCACGCGGCCGGGCAGCTCATAGCCCAGGAAGGGCGTGTGCTTGCCCTGGCTGCGCAGGGCGTCGCCCTGCACGGTCCACGCGGCGGCGGGGTCGAAGATGCACAGGTCGCCCACGCCGCCCTCGACGATCTTGCCCACGCTGGCCTGCAGCGTGCCCAGGGCCGCACCAAGCACGCGTGCGGGCTCGCTGGTGACGACGGCCAGCGCGCGTTGGAGCGGCACGCCGCTGTCCTGCGACCACTTGAGGGCCAGGCTGAGCAGCAGCTCCAGGCCCGTGGCACCGGGCTCGGCCTCGGCGAACGGCAGGGTCTTGGCGTCTTCGTCCACGGGGGTGTGGTCGCTCACCAGCACGTCGATGGTGCCGTCGGCCAGCGCGGCGTTGAGTGCATCGCGGTCGCGCTGCTGGCGCAGTGGGGGCGACAGGCGGGCACGGCTGTCGAAGAAGCCGATGTCCACGTCGGTGAGGTGCAGGGAGTTGATGCTCACGTCGGCCGTGACCTTGAGGCCCTCGGCTTTGGCGCGGCGCACCAGGTCCACCCCCGCGGCGCTGCTGATGCGGCACAGGTGCACGTGGGCGCCGGTGCTGCGCTGCAGCTCGAAGATGGTGTGCAGGGCAATGGTCTCGGCCGCCACGGGCACGCCCGAGAGGCCCAGGCGCGTGGCCAGCGGGCCGCTGGCGGCCACGCCCTTGCCCAGGTGCAGCTCTTGCGGGCGCAGCCACACGGTGTAGCCGAAGGTAGAGGCGTACTGCAGCGCGCGCTGGGTGACCTGGGTGCTGGCCAGCGGCACCTCGGCCTGGCTGAAGCCCACGCAGCCGGACTCGGTGAGCTCGGCCATTTCGGTGAGCACCTCGCCGGCCAGGTTGCGCGTGAGCGCGCCCAGCGGGAACAATCGGCTCTGGTGCAGCTTTTCGGCGCGGAACTTGAGCATCTCCACCAGGCCAGGCTCGTCGAGCACGGGGTCGGTGTCAGGCGGGCAGACCAGACTGGTCACGCCGCCGGCCACGGCGGCGGCCATTTCGGATTCGAGCATGCCTTCGTGCTCGTGGCCGGGCTCGCGCAGGCGCGCGGCGAGGTCCACCAGGCCGGGCAGCACGTAGCAGCCGGCGGCATTGACCACGCGGTTGGGCGCGAAGTCCGGCGGCACGCGGTTGATGCCGACGATGCGGCCCGCGGCCAGGGCGATGTCACAGGTCTGGTCGAAGCCGGATGCGGGGTCAATGACACGACCGTTCTGGATCAATATCTTCATGATGCAAAACCAAGAAAACTGCCGGTTGGGCAAGCCCCACCCGCAGTGATAAAAACAGAACAAGACTTCAAGGCGACTAGCCCCAGCGCGGCCTGCACCGCAGCAGGCGCCATGCCAGTGCCACCGTGGAACCGGCTTTGCCGGGCCAGGGGTGGCGTCCCCCCTTGGGGGGATGACGCGAAGCGGCTCAGGGGGGTCACGCCTCATTTCCTGCAACGATGGACATGACGGCCATGCGCACCGCGATGCCGAAAGTGACCTGCGGCAGGATCACGCTCTGCTTGCCGTCGACCACGGCGGAGTCGATCTCCACGCCGCGGTTGATGGGGCCGGGGTGCATGACGATGGCGTCGGGTTTGGCCAGCTGCAGTTTCTCCTGCGTGAGGCCGAAGCTCTTGAAATACTCCTGGCTCGAGGGCAGCAGCGCGCCGCTCATGCGCTCGTTCTGCAGGCGCAGCATGATGACGACGTCGGCGTCCTTGATGCCTTCTTCGAGCGTGTGGCACACGCGCACACCCATGTGCGACATGTCGGACGGCACCAGGGTGCGCGGGCCCACCACGCGCACTTCGGCGCAGCCCAGGGTGGTCAGGCCGTGGATGTCGGAGCGCGCCACGCGCGAGTGCAGCACGTCGCCCACGATGGCCACCGTGAGGTTGCTGAAGTCCTTCTTGTAGTGGCGGATGGTGTACATGTCCAGCAGCCCCTGCGTGGGGTGGGCATGCCGGCCGTCGCCCGCGTTGATCACGTGCACATGGGGCGCCACATGCTGGGCGATCAGGTAGGGCGCGCCCGATTCACTGTGCCGCACCACGAACAGGTCGGCCGCCATGGCCGAGAGGTTGGCAATGGTGTCGAGCAGCGACTCGCCCTTGCTGGCCGAGCTGCGCGCGATGTCGAGGTTGATGACGTCGGCCGACAGGCGCTTGGCCGCGATCTCGAAGGTGGTGCGGGTGCGCGTGCTGTTCTCGAAGAACAGGTTGAACACGCTCTTGCCGCGCAAGAGGGGCACCTTCTTGACCTCGCGGTCGTTCACGCTCACGAAGTTGGCGGCGGTGTCGAGGATGTGCGTGACGATGTCGCGCGGCAGGCCTTCGATGGACAGCAGGTGGACCAGCTCGCCGTGGCTGTTGAGTTGGGGGTTGCGCTTGTGCAGCACGGTCAGGCCTCCCGGGCTTGGTGGACTTGGAACTGGAAGCCGCCTTGCGCGTCACGCGCCAGGGCCAGCGATTGCGTGGCCGGCAGCGCCACGCGGGCCGCAGCGAACTCGGCGTGCACCGGCAGCTCGCGCCCGCCGCGGTCCACCAGCACGGCCAGACGCACGCTGGCGGGGCGGCCATAGTCGAACAGCTCGTTGAGCACGGCACGGATGGTGCGGCCGGTGTAGAGCACGTCGTCGAGCACGATGATGTCGGCGCCGTTCACGTCGAAGGGCAGCGAGGTCTGCGCACCCGCGGCCAGGCCGCGCTGGGCGAAATCGTCGCGGTGCATGACCGACGAGAGCACGCCGGGCGCGCCATCAAGGCCCAAGTCCTTCTGCAGGCGCTCGGCCAGCCAGGCGCCGCCCGAGGCGATGCCCGCCAGGTAGGTGGTGCCGGGGTTGGTCATCATGCTGCGCACGCCGCGCAGCAGCTCGCGGTACAGGGCCTCGGCGTCGAGCACCAGGCTGCCGGACGGTGACGGTGGGGTGGGCGTGGTCATGGGAGATTCCTCAAAAACTGTTCCAGGATGATGCAGGCCGAGGCGGCATCGGCATCCTTGGCACCACCGGCGATGGCCTCGGTGGTGCTGTAGCGCTCGTCGACCTCGAACACCGGCAGGCCGAAGCGGCCGCGCAGCTGGCGCCCGAACTTCAGGGCACGCTCGGTGTTCTCGTGGCTCGCGCCGTCGGGGTGGTAGGGCACGCCGATCACCAGGGCGTCGGGCTGCCATTCCTTGATGCGCTGCGCCACCTGCGCAAAGCGGGCGTCGGCGCCCTCGGCCTGGATGGTCTGCTGCGGGCTGGCGCTGCGCAGCATGCGGTTGCCCGTGGCCACCCCCGTGCGCTTGAGTCCGAAATCGAATGCAAGAAAAGTCTGGAAATGCGCAGGAACGGCCGGCTGAACGGGCAAGCCGGTCATGCGTGCCCCGCCTCGGGCGAAAGCATCCAGGCCTGCAGGCCCAGGAGGGCCAGTGCGCGGTCGTAACGCTCGGTCACGGGGGTGTCGAAGATCACCGACAGGTCGGCCCCCACGGTGAGCCAGGCGTTCTCGGCCAGCTCGGATTCGAGCTGGCCCTCGCCCCAGGACGAGTAGCCCAGGGTGATGAGCACGCGGCGCGGGCCGGCCCCCGTGGACAGGGCTTCGAGCACATCCTTGGAGGTGGTCATCTCCAGGCCGCCGGGGATGGTCATGGTGGAGGCGTAGGCCGATTCCTCGGTCTCGGCCGAGTCCATGAGCATGGGCTCGTGCAGCACGAAGCCGCGCTCGGTCTGTACCGGGCCGCCCGAGAAGACAGGTTCGGCACGCAGGTCTTCGCGGCGCAGGGACAGGTCCACCTTGTCGAACAGGCCCTTCAAGGTGATGTCCGTGGGCTTGTTGATGATGAGCCCCAGCGCGCCACGCTCGCTGTGCTCGCACAGGTAGACCACACTGCGCGCGAAAGAGGCATCCTCCAGACCGGGCATGGCGATCAGGAAATGGTGCGTCAGGTTGATGGGCGCAGAATCGATAGGCATATTGCCCAATTTTAACGGTGAACATGGAGCCCTCTTATTCCACCGGACTCGTCTGGTTCCGGCGCGACCTGCGCGCCACCGACCACGCGGCCCTCTACCACGCGCTGACCGAATGCCGCCAGGTGCACTGCGCCTTCGTCTTCGACACGGAGATCCTGGATGCGCTGCCGCGCAAGGACCGCCGCGTGGAGTTCATCCGCGAGTCGCTGGTCGAGCTCGACGAACGGCTGCGCACCCTGTCGGGCCATGCCACGGGCGGGCTGATCGTGCTGCACGCGGTGGCCAGCGATGCCATCCCGGCCCTGGCCCGGGAGCTGGGCGTGCAGGCCGTCTACACCAACCACGACGACGAGCCCCAGGCCCTGGCACGCGACAGCCAGGTGCGCACGCGGCTGGCGGCCGCCGGGCTGGCCTTTCACACATCCAAGGACCACACCCTCTTCGAGCGCAGCGAGGTGCTGACCCAGACCGGCAAGCCCTACAGCGTGTTCACGCCCTACAAGAACGCCTGGCTCCGGAAGATCGACGCCTTCTACCTCAAGAGCTACCCGGTGGAGCGCTACGCCGCCCGCCTGGCGGCCCGGCCCAAGGCGCACACGCTTGCCGTGCCCACGCTGAAGGCCCTGGGTTTCGAGCCTGCAGGACTGAACCAGCAGGCGCTGCCCACGGGGGCCAGCGGAGCGCAGCGGCTGTTTGACGACTTTTGCCAGCGCATCGCGCGCTATGGCGAGGCGCGCGATTTTCCGGCCGTGAAGGGCCCGAGCTACCTGAGCGTGCACCTGCGCTTTGGCACCATCTCGCCGCGCCTGCTGGCGCGCACGGCGCATGCGCTGATGCTGCAGGGCAACGCGGGTGCGGCCACCTGGCTGGGCGAGCTGATCTGGCGCGACTTCTACCACCAGATCCTGGCGCACCACCCGCATGTGGTGGAGCACAGCTTCAAGCCGGCCTACGACGCTATTCGCTGGGAAAGCGGCCCCGCAGCCCAGGAACTGTTCGCCGCCTGGTGCGAAGGCCGCACCGGCTACCCGCTGGTGGATGCGGCCATGGCCCAGATCAACCAGACGGGCTACATGCACAACCGCCTGCGCATGGTGGTGGCGAGCTTTCTGGTGAAGGACCTCGGGATCGACTGGCGCTGGGGCGAACAGTACTTCGCCACCCACCTCAACGACTTCGACCTGGCGGCCAACAACGGCGGCTGGCAATGGGCCAGCTCCAGCGGCTGCGATGCGCAGCCCTATTTCCGCATTTTCAACCCGGTGAGCCAGAGCGAGAAGTTCGACGCCCGGGGCCAGTTCATTCGCAAGTACCTGCCGCAACTGGCCGGCCTGCCCGATGCGGCCCTGCACGCGCCCTGGAAGGCCGCCCCCATGGAGCTGCAGGCGGCCGGCGTGGTGCTGGGCGAGAACTACCCCCACCCCATCGTGGCGCACGACGAGGCGCGCGAGCGCACGCTGCAGCGCTATGCGGTGGTGAAGACCGCCGCCGACTGACTGCACACCCGCTCGCGCAGGCCGCGGTCAAAACTTCGAAATCGGGTCGCGCGGCTTCTCGGCCATCTGCATGCCGCCATCGTCAATGGCCATGGCATTGCCGCCCGATGCCAGGCGCAGGCGCAGGGTCACGTCGGTACGGTTGTCGGCATTGGCCACGGCCTCGGCCGGGGTGATGGAGCCGGCTTCCACCAAGGCCAGCAGCGACTGGTCGAAGCTGCCCATGCCCTGCTCGCTGCCGCGGATGATGGCGGTCTTGAGCTCGTCGATCTGGCCCTTCTGGATCAGATCGGCCACGAAAGGGGTGAGCAGCATGACCTCGGTGGCGGGCACCAGGTGGCCCTTGACGCCCTTGATCAGGCGCTGCGCGACCACGGCCTTGAGGCACAGCGACAGGTCCATGAGCAGCTGCTGGTGCGCCGTCTCGGGGAAGAAGTTGAGGATGCGCTGCACCGACTGGCTGGCGTTGTGTGCGTGCAGGGTGGACACGCACAGGTGGCCCGATTGCGCGTAGTGCAGCGCATGCTGCATGGTGGCGCGGTCACGGATCTCGCCGATCAGGATCACGCTGGGCGCCTCACGCATGGCGCGGCGCAGCGCTTCGTCGTAGGACAGGGTATCGAGGCCCACCTCGCGCTGGGTCACCAGCGACTTCTTGTGGTTGTGCAGGTACTCGATGGGGTCCTCGATGGTGAGGATGTGGCCGTTGGCGTGCTCGTTGCGGTGGTCCAGCATGGCCGCAAGCGTGGTGGTCTTGCCCGAGCCGGCCGCACCCACGGTGAGGATGAGCCCGCCGTTGAGAAAAGCCAACTGCTTGAGCACCGGAGGCAGGCCGAGCTGCTCGAGCTGCGGGATGTTGGAGACCACATGCCGCACCACAATGCCGACCTGCCCGCGCTGCATGTGGATGTTGAAGCGAAAGCGCTCACCGTCGGGCGTGGTGTACGACAGGTCGCACTCCATGGTGGCCTCGAACTCTTCGCGCTGGGCCTTGCGCATCACCGAGTAGGCCATCACGCGGATGTCGTCGGCTCCCATGACCTGGCGCGAGATGGGCACGTACAGGCCCTGGCGCTTGACTGTGGGCGACGCGCCCGCGAGCAGGAACAGATCGGACGCGCCTTCGCGCGCCACGAGGGCCAGGCAGGCAAGCAGGCGGCTGTCGGCAGCGGAGGAAGTCGGCTCCATCGGTATCTCTGGTTAGGCAGTGGGACACGAAAAAGCCGCTTTGCCAGGCCCCCAAACACCAACGCCTGCACCGGTGAGGATGCAGGCGTTCGGCGGTGGGATCAGGCTTCGGCGGCAGCGGCGATGCGGGCGTAGTGCTGGATCAGGCTGAGCAGCTCCTCGTCCGAGTAAGGCTTGCCCAGGTAGTGGTTCACCCCGAGCTCCATCGCATGCTCGCGGTGCTTTTCAGCGATCCGCGAGGTGATCATGATGATGGGCAGGTCGCGCAGGGCCCCGCCAGCGCGGATGTTGCGCGCCAGGTCGAAGCCATCCATGCGCGGCATTTCGATGTCCGACAGGACCACCGTGGGGCGCTCTTCCTGCAGCCGCTCCAGCGCCTGCAGGCCGTCGGCCGCCAGGGCCACGCGGTAGCCTTCGCGCTGCAGCAGGCGCTGCGTGACGCGGCGCACGGTGATGGAGTCGTCCACCACCAGGATCAGCGGCACCTGGTTGACACCGGCCGGCACCGGCGTACTGCTCGGGCCGCCCGCCTCCACCTTGTCGGTGACCATGGGCAGGTTTTCGCTGGCCGCACGCACCTGGTCGCCGTACACGGTGGACAGGGCCACCGGGTTGTAGATCAGCACCACGGCACCCGAAGCCAGCACGGACATGCCGGCCAGGCCGGGCAGGCGCGACAGCTGCGGCCCGAGGTTCTTCACCACGACTTCCTGGTTGCCCAGCACTTCGTCCACGTGCATGGCGATGCGCTGCGAAGCGCTTCGGAAGATCACCACGGGGCGTGTCTTGCCGACCGTCTCGTGGCTGCGGGCCGAGGCCTGCAGCAGGGCACCGGCCCAGAAGAAGGGCAGTTGCTCCATGCCGTCGTCGAAGTGGCCGGCCTTGTAGGCTTCCTGCAGGTCGGGCACCGAGGTGCGGCGCACGATTTCCACCAGGTTGGCGGGCACGCCGATGGACAGCTCGCCGGCACGCAGCATCACCACCTGCGTCACGGCGGTGGTCAGCGGCAGCACCATGCGGAAGGCCGCGCCCTTGCCAGTTTCGGTGGTGGTCTCGATGCGGCCCCCCAGGGCGTTGATCTCGGAGCGCACCACGTCCATGCCGATGCCGCGGCCGGCCAGGCCGGTCACTTCGCTGGCGGTACTGAAGCCGGGCGTGAAGATCAGGTTGGCGGCGTCGGCGTCGCTGAGCTCCAGGCCGGGCTCGATCAGGCCCTGGGCAATGGCTTTCTCGCGGATGCGCGGCAGGTTCAGGCCGGCACCGTCGTCGCGGAACTCCACCGACACGTCGTTGCCTTCGTGGTGCAGGTCCACGAGGATGGTGCCCGATGCCGGCTTGCCGGCGGCCACGCGGGTTTCGGGGTTCTCGATGCCGTGGGCCACGCAGTTGCGCAGCAGGTGCTCGAAGGCCGGGGTCATGCGGTCCAGCACGCCGCGGTCCATTTCGATGGAACCCCCGGTGATGTCGAGCTTGATCTGCTTGCCGGTTTCCTTGGAGGCCTGGCGCACCACGGCGTACAGGCGCTCGGCAATGCCTTCGAACTCCACCATGCGGGTGCGCAGCAGGTCGCGCTGCAGTTCACGCGCCTGGCGGCCCTGGGCGATCAGGTCGTCTTCGGCACCTTCCATGGTGCGCTGCAGGTTGCGCTGCACGGTGGCCACGTCGTTGACCGACTCGGCCATCATGCGCGTGAGTTCCTGCACGCGGGTGAAGCGGTCGAACTCCAGCGGGTCGAAGCCGGCCGCCGAGTCCTTGGACAGGGCCAGGCGCGATTGCATCTGCGATTCGGCCTGCACCTCGATGTCGCGCAGCTGCAGGCGCAGGCGGTCCAGGTTGCCCGACAGGTCGGTCAGCGAGGAGCGGAACTGCGACAGGCGCACGTCCAGGCGCGAGCGGCTGATCATGACCTCGCCGGCCTGGTTGACCAGGCGGTCGAGCAGTTGGGCGCGCACACGCACCGACTGGTTGGCCGCCACGCGCAGCGGGGCCAGTTGCGATGGGCCGGGCAGGCGCACGGCCGGGGCCACGAGGGCGGCAGGCGCAGCGCGCTGCTCGGTGGGTACAGCAGCGGCAGCGGCCGGGGCTGCAGCGGGGGCGGGCGCCGCAGCGACCGGAGCGGCTTCGGCACGGGCCGGCACGGGCAGGGGCACGACCGCATCGGCCGGGCTCTGGCCAATGGCACTCAGGGCCGTGAAGTTGGCCTCCAGGCCGTCGAAACTGGCCTGCAGCGGCTCGATCTCGGCGCTGGTGACGGTTTCCACATCGAGCTGCTCGATGGCGGATTCCAGGCGGTGGGCCATTTCACCCAGGCGCATGGCACCGGCCAGGCGCGAGCTGCCCTTCAAGGTGTGCAGGGCGCGCAGCACTTCGCTGCGGGCACCCAGGTTGTCGGGGCGCGACGCCCACTGGCGCAAGGCGCCGCCCAGCTGGGGCAGCAGTTCCTGGGCCTCTTCCTCGAAGATCGGGAAGAGGTCGGGGTCGATCACGTCGATGGCGTCGATGTCGTCATCGATGTCGGAGGCGTGCTCCACCGCGCGGGCGATGGCATCGTCCACCTGCTGCTCATGCGCGTAGTCGTGGTCGTCGTCGTGCACCACCGGCGAGAGCGCGGGCGCCACATGGCCCGTGGGCACCACCACCGGGGCCACCACGGCCTCGGGCTCCGGCACGGATTCGGGCTCCGGTTCGGCCTGGGGTTCGGGCTCAGGCTCGGCCACCGCTTCGACTTCGACTTCAGCGTCGACTTCGTCCTCGGCGGGTGTGAGGGTGTTGTCGACCTCGGTCTCGAGGATCTGGCGCAGCGCGGCCAGAACGTCGGGACTCGGCTCCTTGAGGAAGCCGGCGGCGAACTGGTGCAGCAGGCGGCGGATGTCTTCGGACGCATCCAGGAAGACCTGGGCCTGCTCCTTGGTGCCGCGCGTCTGCAGCTGCACATGCTGCAGGGCGTGCTCGAGCACGCGCGCCAGCTCGGACAGGGCCGTGAAGCCCACCGTGGCGGAACTGCCCGCCAGCGAGTGGGCCAGCGCTACGGCCGTGTCCGGCAGGGGTTCGTGCAGTTCCAGCGACCATTCCTGCAGGCAGGTGGCCAGGCGGCGCGACCATTCGTCGGCTTCGTTCAGGTAGACGTTGTACAGCGGGATGCCGATGCGCAGCGTCTCGATGACCTTGACGGCCTCGTCGAACGGTGGCTCTTCGGGCACGGCAGCGACCGCAGGAGCCACGGGGCTGGCCACGGGCTCGGGCAGCACTTCGGGCAGCGGCTCTGGTGCGGCTGGGGCCATGGGCGCAGGCGCGTCCACCACGGCCGCGGGCGGCAGATCAGGTTCGGGGGTAAAGGCGGCCAGCAGGGCTTCGGGTTCGGGCACGGCCTCGGGCTGTGCAGGGGCCGGGGCACCGGCTTCCAGCAACTGGTCGTCGAGCTGGAACTCGAACGGCGTGTCGACCACGGCCGGCACCACGGGCTCGGGCACGGGTGCTGGGGCCGGCTCTGCCGCGGCCTCGAAACTGTCGAGCATCGGCAGGTCGAAGTCCACCGCAGGAGCGGCGGCGACGGGCTCGGCCACCGGGGGGAGCTCGATGGCCTGGGGCACTTCGGGAATCTCGGGCACCTGGGCGACCGCGTCGGCAAACACCGCGAAGTCGATCTCTTCGGTGACCGTGGAGCTGGTGTCGGGCACTTCCTGGGGTGCTTCGAGCGCGACGATTTCGGGCTCGATGGCGTCTTCCGGGACTTCGGTGGATTCGAAGTCGACGTGGACGATCTCTTCTTCTTCCAGCGGCAGGGCTTCGGCCACCGGCTCGGCCAGGGCGGGAATCTCGATCAGCTCCGGCACCTCCACCGGCTGGGGCACGGCCTCGGGCAGCTCGGCAGGCACCTCGGCCACGATGTCGGCAGGCACGTCGATCAGGGCCGGCACTTCTTCGGCCGGTGCCGGTGCAGGAGCTGCAGCGGGCTCGGCAGCGGCCGAGGTCAGGGGCAGCAGGGTGCCGTCCTGGCGCATGGCTTCTGCGGCCTTGCGGAAGGCCTCGGGCTGCCAGTGCGTGGGGCTGCCGGTTGCCAGGCTGTCGGCCCAGTCGCCAAAGGCGTTCAGGGTGTCGGTGGACAGCTGCAGCAGCGGCGCCTTCATGGGCTTTTGCTCGGCCAGCCAGGCGTTGAGCACCTGCTCCATCGACCAGGCGGCTTCGCCGAAGTCGTTGAGGCCCACCATGCGCGAGCTGCCCTTCAGGGTGTGGAAGGCACGGCGCAGCGTGGTCTGCTCGCTGAGCTCACCGGGTTCATGGCGCAGCGTGGCGATGGCCGCCAGGCCGGTGGCCACGACTTCGCGCGCTTCTTCGAGGAAGATCTCGAGCAGCTCGTCTTCGACCTCGACGGGCGGGCGCACCACCGGGCCCGAAGTCACCGCCACCGGTACCGGTGCCGGGGCGGCCTGGGCAGGGGCCACGGGAGCGGCAGGGGCCGCGCCCAGATGGCCGAAGCCGATATCGGGAGCCAGCTGTTCCACCGGCGCAGGCGCGGGGGCAGGTTCCGCAAATTCGCCGGGCAGGGGCGAGAAGTCGGTCGGGGCGCTCTCCGGCTCTTCGACCGGGAAGCGCGGCACCACGTCGGGCAGCGGAACGGCCGCGCGCTCTTCGAGCTTGGCGGGCGTGGCTTCCTGGGTGTTGTCGGTGGCACGGGAACGGGTGCGGCCCGTGAGGATGCGCAGCTCGCCCTGCTCTTCGTCGTAGACAAAGAGCTTGCGCGCCATGGCGCGCTGGTAGCTCAGCATGTCGATCAGGAAGCCCAGGGCTCCCATGCTGCTGCCCAGTTTCTCGAACGCGGGCTGGCGTTCTTCCTCGGGAATGTCGTTGATCAGCAGGCGGTCGACGGTGTCGCGCATGCGCACCACGGCCATCGAGGCCTGGTCCAGCCCCAGCACGGACAGCACGCCGCGCATCTGCGCCATGTGGCCCGGAACCGGTGCCAGCACGGAGACGTCCTTGGGGTCGCGGAAGAACAGGTCCAGGCACTTCTCGGCCTCGGCCAGGGTGGCACGCAACTCGTCCACCACGCTGCCCATGGTCTGGTTGTCGCTGACACGGCGGTACAGCTCTTCCATCCAGGCTTCCAGGGGCTCGGGCTCGGCGCCGGCACCCACCGCAGCAAGCCGCTCGGACAGGCGGGCGGCGCGCTCGGCCATCTGCTCTTCGGCCGAATCGAGTTCTTCGAAGGCGGCTTGCAGGTACAGCACCGAGGTCGCCACTTCCATGGCCAACTCGGCCGATGGCGGCTCGCCGGACTTGATGGTGGCATCCATCACCTGCGTGAGCGCCACCGCCAGCTTCTCGCTGCCGGGGCTGAGCTTGCGCAGCGAATCGCAGACCAGGCTGAACTGGTCGGCTGCGGGCTTGATCTTGTTGCGGTCACCGCCGGCCAGGGCCGACCAGGTTTCGGTGGCGGCAGCGATGCGCTTCCTGGCCTGGGCCAGCACGGCCGGGTCGAAGCGGCCAAAGCGCGCCACTTCGTACTCCACGGGCTTGAAGCGGTCCAGGCTGAACGCATGGCGCACGGTCATCAGCGCGGGGAACTTGTCGGCGGCGCCTGCGGGCACTGTGGTCTGCGAGCAGAAGAACAGCAGGTCCTGCACCAGGCGGTCGGCGATGGTGTTGTCGCCCTTGGCCAGGGTGGCGTACTGCATGAGCACGCGGGAGGCCACGCGCTTCACATACACGTCGGGCGGCAGCAGGCCGCCGGCAAAGGCCTCGAAGAAGGCGGCGCAGATCTTCCAGAACGCACGCGACTGGCGGTCCTGCTGGGCGGCCACGAAGCCCAGGCAGGTCTCGTACATGCTGCGGGCGGCCTTGGCATCACCTGTCTTGACGATGCGCAGCACGGCGGCATCCAGCAGCGCGCGCGCCTGCGGGCCATAGGGCAGCGGTTCGGCCGGGATGGTGACTTCGGGCTCGCGGAAACGGCGTTCCACGGGCCACAGATCGGCCGGGTGCACGCGCTCGGCACCGGCCAGGGCCTGGGCATCGCGGTACTGGGGAAACAGCGCGACGGCCGAGACACCCTTGCCCGCCAGCACGCTCTCCAGGTATTCGATCAGGCCGAAGCTGGCTTTTTCAATGGTGTTGGTGGCCTCGTCGGTGCACAACTCGGGGCGCTGCACGAAGCGCTGGACAGCGGCTTCCATGGCGCGCAGCACCAGGGCCGGTGGGCCCATGCCCACCATTTCGAGCGCACCGCTGGACTGGTGCAGTTGCTGGCGCGCGATGCGCAGGGCGCCGGCATCGAGGGCCGCCAGATCGGATTCGCTCGCGGTTTCCGTGTCGCGCACAAAACGGCGCATGGATTTGACGGCACCGCCCAGGGATTTGCGCAGTTCGTCGAGCACCCAAGCCAAAGGACCCAGGTCCTGATCTCCCTGGGTCCAGTCTGCGGCCGGTGCATTTTTGACATCAATAGATGGCATGGGTTCGTCCCCGGCTGCAATGAGCCAGCTGGTTGATGACTACGGATCGCCTCAGGCGATCTTGAAACGGGCGACAGACTGGCGCAGTTCTTCGGCCATGTGCGACAGTTCGCGCACCTGTTGGGCCGTGGTACGGGTACCTTCTCCGGTCTGCTCCGTCACGGCAAAAATGTGCTGGATGTTGTCGGCCACTTCGTTGGCCAGAACGGCTTCACGCGAGGTGGAGGAGGAGATCTGCTCGATCAGCTCGGCAAGGCGGCGCGACACGCGGTCGATTTCGGTCAGTGCGGTACCGGCGGAGTCGGAGAGGCGGGCCCCTTCCACCACACCCTGCGTGGAGCGTTCCATAGCGGCCACGGCATCCTGCGTGTCGGTCTGAATGGCCTTCACGAGTGCCGAGATCTGGCGCGTGGCGTCTGCGGAGCGTTCAGCGAGGCGCTGCACTTCTTCCGCCACCACCGAGAAGCCGCGGCCGGCTTCACCAGCGGATGCGGCCTGGATGGCGGCGTTCAGGGCCAGCACGTTCGTCTGCTCGGTAATGTCCGAGATCAGTTCGGTGATTTCACCGATCTCCTGCGAGGATTCGCCCAGGCGCTTGATGCGCTTGGAGGTGTCCTGGATCTGGTCGCGGATGGAGTTCATACCGCCGATGGCGTTCTGCACGGCCTGCAGACCGGAGTCGGCAGCTTGCAGCGATTGGCGGGCCACAGTGGCCGACTCTTGCGCTTGCGTGGACACTTCGTTGATTCGGGTCGCCATGTCCAGAACGGAGCGGCCGGTTTCGCGAATTTCGCGCAGTTGCTCGGTCGAGGCCGCGAGCAGTTCGGTCGAGGTGGAGTCCACCTGGGCCGTCGTCTGCGCCACGCGGGTCGCGGTGTTCTGCACGCTGCCCACCAGTTGGCGCAGCTCTTCCACCGTGTAGTTCACCGAGTCGGCAATGGCGCCGGTGATGTCCTCGGTCACGGTGGCTTCCTGGGTCAGATCGCCTTCAGCAACCGACTGCAGTTCGTTCATCAAACGCAAAATGGCGGCCTGGTTGGCGTCGTTGACGCGCTTGGCTTCCTGCTCCTGGCGCTTGGCGTCCTTTTGCTGCGATTCGGCAGCGACCTGGCGGCCACGGCTGTCGAGCAGCTGAACGCGCGAAATACCGATACCGCACAGCAGCACGAACAGACCGGCGAGGCCCAGGGCAGCGATCTGGCCGGCACCCAGGCCGGTCTGGGCGGACAGCTTGGTCTGCAGGCCTTCGAGCTGGCGGCGCAGCGGTTCGCTGTCGGCAATGATGGCGGATTGCGCTTCACGGGCGGACACCAGGCCTTGCAGGTTGCCCAGAATGGCGCTGGCCTGCGTACGGGTCTGCTCGTACAGCTTCACGAGGCCGTCAAGCTGCTCGCGCGTCTGCGCGTCCTTGGTGGCGGCCAGGCGCAGTTCGGGGCTGCCGTCGAGCAGGCCCTGGGCGATTTCCTTGAACGAGTTCAAGTCCTTGCCCAGCAGGAACACGGCCTCGGGGCTCACGCCTTCCATGGTCTGGAATTCGTTGGCGGACTTGCCGATGCGCTGGGTCAACATCACGAGCTGGCCGGCGGCCGAGATTTCGGCGGCGGGGGCGTTCTGCTGCAGCTTGAGCGAGGACACCGTCTCGGCGATTTCCAGCAGGTCGGACGACTGGCGGTTGATGGTGCGCAGAGCGTCGCCCACCTGGGTCAGGATCTTCTGCTGGCCCATCACCACACCGGCGTTGCGTTCGGCGCGCTCCATCAGCGGCGTCACGGCATCCAGATCGGGCTTGTAGGGCTCGCCCAGCGATTGCACGCCGAGCTCGATGTCACCCGCGGTCAGGGCGCGCACGTTGCGCGCCAGCACGCCCGAGCTTTCCACCACGTCAGGGAAGGCCTGGGGGCTGCCCACCAGGGCCTGCGACACCGACTTGGCCAGGCGCTGCGACTGCATCAGGGACTGGCCGGTAGCGGCGAGCTGCTGTGCGGAGCGGTCCGCCTGCTGCAGCACCCAGGCGGCAATCGCGCCCAGCACCACCACACCGATGGCCAGCAAGGCCAGCAGGCGGCGCTGGTGGCCGGCTGCCGTGGAGGTGCCCAGCACCGGCAGGGAGATCAGGTCGTCATCGCTATCGGGTTCGCTGAGCTCGGAGGGGTAGCCACCGGGATCCCCCTGCACGCTGTTCATCGCATCGCTCTGGTACTCGCGCAGCGCGGCTGCCTCGAGCGAACCGGTCCCCAGTGCGTCCTGGCCGTCATCGGCCGCAGCATTGCCCGCTGCGGCGTCCGGCGTGCCGGGCTTCCGGTTGAACAGTTTTCCAAATTGATTGACGACGGACATGGTGCAGCCTTACAGAAAAACTCAAGCACTGATGCTCAGGAAAGCGGGATGTTGGGACAGGATCTGCAAATTGAGCTCCTGCCAGCGCGCACCACCTGCATCGATGTAGGTGGTGCCGAAGAATGCGGGAGATTCCGGTGCAGGAGGCTCCGACGACACGAAGGACTCCGTGCCGCGCAGACCGGCCAGGCGGTCCACCAGCAGCGCGGCGTTCACTTCAAGCACGGCATTGAAGGCCAGCAGGCTGGACTCGGCCAGGGCCTGCTCGGAGCGCGTGACCGTAGTACCCAGCATGCCAGCGAGGTCGGCCACGCCGACCAGCCCGCCGCGCAGGTTGGCAACCCCCAGGAACCAGCTTTGCGTGTACGGCACGGGCTGGACGGTGACCCAAGGAAAAATCTCGCCCGATTGGGCGAGAGGTAGAAGGTAGTACTGCCCTGCTGTCTCGACAGCCAGCCAGGACGATACGGACAAGCCTTCCGATCTGGCGGCCTGCAGGCGGCTGGCCAGTCGGACTTGTAGCTCGCGGAGGGCTTCGCGGTTGGCCATGAACGCGCCGCCGCCTCAGTTCAGCGCGTCAATCTTGGCCTGCAGCTCGGCGGGATCCACCGGCTTGGTGATGTAGCCGCGCGCACCCTGGCGCATACCCCAGACCCGGTCGGTCTCCTGGTTCTTGCTGGTGCACATGATGATGGGCACATCGGCGTACAGCGGATCGCGGGTGATCGCGCGCGTGAGCTGGAAACCGTTCTGGCCGGGCATCACCACGTCCATGAGGATCAGGTCGGGCTTGTCTTCGGCCAGGCGGCGGAAGGCTTCTTCGGCGTTCTCCGCCGTGCGCACCTGCATGCCTTTTTTCTGCAGCAGGTCCGTCAGAAACATCAACTCGGTCTTCGAATCGTCGACGACCAGAACTTTCTGGATGGGCATTACATCGCTCCTTGTTGGGAATTGCCGAATTGCTGCACAGCCTGCAGCAACTGGTCTTTGGTAAACGGTTTGGTGAGATATTCCTGGCAGCCGACCATGCGCCCGCGCGCCTTGTCGAACACGCCGTCCTTGGAGGACAGCATCACCACCGGAGTATCTGCGAAACGGGCATTGCGCTTGATGATCGCGCAGGTCTGGTACCCGTCGAGCTTGGGCATGAGAATGTCACAGAAAATCAGCTGCGGCTGGTAATCGTTCACTTTCGCCAAAGCATCAAAGCCGTCGTCTGCCAACAAGACTTCGTGCCCCCCCTGCTTGAGAAAAATCTCGGCGCTTCGGCGGATGGTATTGCTGTCATCCACCACGAGCACTTTGAAAGATGCGCCTGTTGTAGTCAATTGCTAATGCTCCCGATGGAAAAATAAACAGCGCGGCCCAAAAGCCGCGCATCAGATCTGAACCATCTCGAAATCTTCCTTGCGGGCGCCACATTCCGGACAGGTCCAATTCATGGGGACCTGGTCCCATGGAGTGTTGGGGGCGATGCCGTGCTCGGGCGCACCCTCTGCCTCGTCATATATCCACCCGCAAATCAAACACATCCAAGTTTTAGAGTCGGTCACAGCTTAAAGGGCCTTCACATAGAATGCAACGATTGTATCTAGTCATCTCCCCGGGCTGCGGCTTCCTTGCCACCCCCTATGCTGCCACTGGCCCATGACATCCTCTGCACTCCCCCCTTCCGAAATCGGTGACGCCGATGACGCATCCGGCGAAGAAGCCAGCCCGGCCTGCGTGCTGGTTTTCAACGCCAGCGACCCCAGCGGCGCCGGCGGCCTGACGGCCGACATCAGCAGCATCGCATCGGTCGGAGGCCACCCCGTCGCGGTGGTCACAGGCGCCTACGCACGTGATACGGCGCAGATATTCGACCATTTCAGCTTTGACGACGAGGCCGTGTCCGAGCAGGCCCGGGCAGTGCTCGAAGACATGCCGGTGCAGGCCATCAAGGTGGGTTTCGTGGGCAGCCCCGAGAACATCAGCGCCATCGCCGAAATAACCACAGACTATGACGAGATTCCAGTCATAGCCTACATGCCCAACCTGTCCTGGTGGACGGATGAGCAGATCGACGAGTACCTGGACGCTTTCCGTGAGTTGTTGTTACCGCAGACCTCAGTGTTGGTTGGAAACCACAGCACGCTGTGGCGCTGGCTGCTGCCGGACTGGAAAAGCGACCGCAACCCGACCGCGCGCGACATCGCCCGGGCGGCCTCCGAGATGGGCGTGCCCTACACCCTGGTCACCGGCATCCCCCTGCCCGAGCAGTTCGTCGAGAACGTGCTGGCCTCGCCGCAGACCGTGCTGGGCAGCGGCAAGTTCGAGCTCTTCGACGCCACATTCTCGGGCGCAGGCGACACCCTGTCGGCTGCACTCACCGCCCTGGTGGCCAGCGGCAACGATCTGGGCGAGGCCACCAGCGAGGCGCTGGGCTACCTGGATCGCTGCCTGGACGCCGGTTTCCGCCCCGGCATGGGGCACATCGTGCCCGACCGCATGTTCTGGGCCCAGCCCGAGGACGAGGAAGCCGAAGAGGACGACACCGCGATTGACGACAGCACGGCCATCGAAGGCTTTGTGATGCCCCCCCATGACACCAAGCACTGACCTCAACATCCCCCTGTTCGAACGCGCCAAGGCGCTGATCCCCGGTGGCGTGAATTCGCCCGTGCGCGCCTTCAAGGCCGTGGGCGGCACGCCGCGCTTCGTCAAACGCGCCCAGGGCGCCCATTTCTGGGACGCCAACGACCAGCGTTTCATCGACTACATCGGCTCCTGGGGCCCCATGATCCTGGGCCATGGCCATCCGGCCGTGGTCGAAGCGGTGCAGAAGGCGGCGCTGGAGGGCTTCAGCTTTGGCGCACCGACCGAGCGCGAGGTCGAACTGGCCGAGGAGATCATCGGCCTGGTGCCCTCGATGGAGATGATCCGCCTGGTCAGTTCGGGCACCGAAGCGGGCATGAGCGCGATCCGCCTGGCGCGCGGCGCCACAGGCCGCAGCAAGATCATCAAGTTCAACGGCTGCTACCACGGCCATGCCGATGCGCTGCTGGTCAAGGCCGGCTCGGGCCTGGCCACCTTCGGCAACGCCACCAGCGCGGGCGTGCCGCCCGAGGTGGTGCAGCACACCCTGGTGCTCGAATACAACGACATCACCCAGCTGGAAGAAGCCTTCGCCCTGCATGGCAAGGACCTGGCCTGCCTGATGATCGAGCCCATCGCCGGCAACATGAACTTCGTGCGCGCCAGCGTGCCCTTCATGCAGCGCTGCCGCGAGCTGTGCACCCAATATGGCGCACTCTTGGTGCTCGACGAGGTGATGACGGGTTTCCGCGTGGGCCTCACCAGCGCGCAGGGCGTGTACGCGAAAAGCATCCCGGGCTTTGCGCCCGACCTCACCGTGCTGGGCAAGGTGATCGGCGGCGGCATGCCGCTGGCGGCTTTCGGCGGGCCGCGCGCCATCATGGAGCACCTGGCCCCCATCGGTGCCGTGTACCAGGCCGGCACGCTGTCGGGCAACCCCGTAGCCACGGCCTGCGGCCTGGCCACACTGCGCGAGATCCGAAAGCCCAGTTTCTTCGAAGCCCTGTCGGCCCGCACCCAGTCGCTGGTGGAGGGCCTGAAGGCCGCCGCTGCCGCCGAAGGCGTGCCGTTCAGCGCCGACTGCGAAGGGGGCATGTTCGGCTTCTTCCTGCTGCCCACCCTGCCCCAGAGCTACCCCGAGGTGCTGACCACCGACAGCGCGCGCTTCAACCAGCTGTTCCATGGGCTGCTGGACCGCGGCATCTATATCGCGCCCGCGCTGTACGAAGCCGGCTTCGTGAGCTCGGCGCACAGCGAAGAGGACATCGCCGCCACGGTGGCTGCCGCGCGCGAAGTGTTCAAACTGCTCGCGAAGTAAGCACCTAAAGGAGGCCGCGCAGTTCTCGCGCTGCTTCCTGCAGCAGCGGCAGCATCTCCCGCTGCAGGCTGCCCTCGTCCAGCTGCTTGGGCGAAGCCACCACATTGAGCGCCGCCACGGTCTGCCCCTGCAGGTTGCGCAGGGGCACAGCCAGGGCGTGCACGCCCAGTTCGTGCTCCTCCACCGCCAGGCACCAGTCGTCGCGGCGCGCGCGCGCGATGGCCTGGCGCAGCGGCCCGACCTGGGTGAGGGTGTGGGGCGTGAGCCGCTGCAGCGTGGCGCCCTTGAGCCAGGCCGTGAGTGCGGGTGCAGGCAGTGCCGCCAGCAGCACCCGCCCGGTGGAGGTGGGGTGCGCCGGCAGCCGCGCGCCCAGGTGCAGGCCATAGGCCAGCACGCGCGAGGGCGCGCCGTACACGCCGCTGCGCGCCACGATCACCACCTCGCTGCCGTCGAGCACCACGGCCGAGAAGGACTGCTGCGTCTGCGCCGCCAGGCGGTTGAGCGTGGGCTGCAGCACGCGCGGCAGCCGCGCCGAGGCCAGGTAGCTGCCCGAAAAGCGCAGCACCTTGGGCGCCAGCCAGAAGTAGCTGCCATCGCTCTCCAGGTAACCGAGGTGCGCCAGCGTGAGCAGGTGCCGGCGCGCCGCCGCGCGCGTGAGCCCAGTGCGCTGCGCGGCCAGCGTGGCGTTCAGGCGCTGGCGCTCGGTATCAAAGCTCTCCAGCACGGCCATGCCCTTGGCCATGCCCTCGATGAGGTCGGCCTTGGCGATGGGGGTGGCGGCGGTGGTCATGGGCGGCAGGCGGTCGGGCACTCAAGCATTGCGCGATGATCGCACAAAGCGTCCACTGATCGCACGCAACCGGCCTGGCGGCATCGCGCTTTGACCTGCATCAACCTACGCTTGGGCCATGCCCTGCGAGAGCGTTTCCAGGGCCCGTTCATCCCCAGCTTTGCGAGGTTCCCCCATGCGTACCCAGGTTGCCATCATCGGCGCCGGCCCGGCCGGCCTGCTGCTCGGCCAGTTGCTGCACACGTCCGGCATCGAGGCCGTCATCATCGAACAGCGCAGCGCCGACTACGTGCTCGGCCGCATCCGCGCCGGCGTGCTCGAACAGGTCACCATGGACCTGCTCGAAAAAGCCGGCGTGAGCGCGCGCGCCCATGCCCAGGGCCTGCCGCACGACGGCATCGAACTCTTGTTCAAGGGCGCGCGCCACCGCATCGACCTGCATGCATTGAGCGGCGGCAGCCGCGTCACGGTCTACGGACAGACCGAGGTCACACACGACCTGATGGATGCGCGCGCCGCCGCGGGCCTCACCACCGTGTACGAGGCCGCCAATGTGCGCGTGCACGATTTCGATGGCAGCCAGCCACGCGTGACCTGGGAGAAGGATGGCCAGGCGCACGAGCTGCGCTGCGACTTCATCGCCGGCTGCGACGGCTACCACGGTGTGTGCCGCGCCAGCGTGCCCGAGGGCGCGCTCAAGACCTACGAGCGCGTCTACCCCTTTGGCTGGCTGGGCGTGCTGGCCGACGTGCCACCCGTCTCGCACGAGCTGATCTATGCCAACACCGAGCGCGGCTTTGCGCTGTGCAGCATGCGCAGCACCACGCGCAGCCGCTACTACCTGCAGGTGCCCGACACCGACAAGGTGGAGAACTGGAGCATCGAGCAGTTCTGGGCCGAGCTCGCGAACCGCCTGGACCCCGAGGCCCGCGAGCACCTGGTCACCGGCCCGGCGCTGGAGATGAGCATCGCCCCACTGCGCAGCTTCGTGGCCGAGCCCATGCGCTTTGGCCGCCTGTTCCTGGCGGGCGACGCGGCCCACATCGTGCCCCCCACGGGCGCCAAGGGCCTGAACCTGGCGGCCAGCGACGTGGGCTACCTGTGGAACGCGTTTGCCGATCACTACGGCGACAAGTCGAATGCCGGCATCGACACCTACTCCGACCGCTGCCTGCGCCGCGTCTGGCGCGCCGAGCGCTTCTCGTGGTGGTTCACCTCGCTGATGCACCGCTTCCCCGACACCGGCGAGTTCGGCCAGAAGATGCAGGAGGCCGAGCTCGACTACCTGATCCACTCGCGCGCCGCATCGACCGCATTGGCCGAGAACTATGTGGGCCTGCCGATGGACTTCGGCGCCTGAGGCGGAAGACCACAAAAAAAGGCGGCCCAGGCCGCCTTTTTTCTTTCCTCAGTTGCCAGCAAGGCGCGCGGCCCAAGCCAGGACCGCCGCGCAAGGGCCGCCCCGCCGCGCTGGCGGTGTCCCCCTTCCCGAATGGCGCAGCCATTCGGGAAGGGGGAAGGCGCGAAGCGACTCAGGGGGTTGTACTTAGTGCCTGAAGTGGCGCACTCCGCTGAACACCATGGCCACGCCGCGCTCATTCGCGGCATCGATGACTTCGTTGTCGCGCATGGAGCCACCGGGCTGGATCACGCAGGTGGCGCCCGCATCGACCACCACGTCCAGGCCGTCGCGGAAGGGGAAGAAGGCGTCGCTCGCCACCACCGTGCCCTGCAGGCTCAGGTTGGCATGGCTGGCCTTGATGCTGGCGATGCGGGCCGAATCGAGGCGGCTCATCTGGCCGGCGCCCACGCCCATGGTCATGCCGCCCTTGCAGAAGACGATGGCATTGCTCTTGACGTACTTGGCCACCTTCCAGGCGAACAGCAGGTCTTCCATCTCTTCGAGGGTGGGCTGCTTCTGGGTCACGACCTTCAGGTCGGTCAGCGACAGCTCATGGTTGTCGGCCGTCTGCAGCAGCAGGCCCGAACCGATGCGCTTGGCGTCCATGGCGTTGCGGCCACGCTGCCAGTCGGTGGTGCCGCCGTGGGCGGGCAGCGCGATCTTGAGCAGGCGCACATTGGCCTTGGCCTTGAAGACTTCCAGTGCCTCGGCCGTGAAGTCGGGCGCCATCAGCACCTCGACGAACTGCTTGGAGATCTGCTGTGCGGCCTTGCCGTCCACCGCGCGGTTGAAGGCGATGATGCCGCCGAAGGCGCTGGTGGGATCGGTCTGGAAGGCCTTGCCGTAGCTGTCCAGCGCATCCAGGCCCACGGCCACGCCGCAGGGGTTGGCGTGCTTGACGATCACGCAGGCCGGTGCCTCGAAGCTCTTGACGCATTCCCAGGCGGCATCGGCATCGGCGATGTTGTTGTACGATAGTTCCTTGCCCTGCAGCTGCTCACCGGTGACCAGCGAGCCGGGCGCGGGGTGCAGGTCGCGGTACAGCGCAGCCTGCTGGTGGGCGTTCTCGCCGTAGCGCAGGTCCTGCACCTTGGTGAAGATGCCGTTGCTCTGGCCTGCGAACTGGGCGCGCGCGGGCACATAGGTCTCCGACAGCTTCTCTTCCTCGAACGTGACGGACGAGAGGTAGTCGCTGATCGCGCCGTCGTACTGGGCGATGCGGTTGAAGGCAGCCACCGACAGCGCAAAGCGCAGCTTGTCGGAGAGCTTACCCGCGGCCTGGAGCTCGGCCAGCACGGCCGGGTACTGCGAGGCGTCGGTCAGCACGCCCACGTCCTTCCAGTTCTTGGCGGCGCTGCGCACCATGGCAGGGCCGCCGATGTCGATGTTCTCGATGGCGTCGGCCAGGGTGCAGCCGGCCTTGGCCACGGTGGACTCGAAGGGGTAGAGGTTGACCACCAGCAGGTCGATGGTGTCGATGCCGTGCTCCTTGAGCGCCGCCATGTGCTCGGGCAGCTCGCGGCGCGCCAGCAGGCCGCCGTGCACCTTGGGGTGCAGGGTCTTGACGCGGCCGTCCAGCATTTCAGGGAACTGCGTGACCTCGGCCACCTCGGTCACGGGCAGGCCCTTGTCGGCCAGCAGCTTGGCCGTGCCCCCGGTGGACAGCAGCTTGATGCCCAGGGCGTGCAGCGCCTGGGCGAATTCGACGATGCCGGTTTTGTCGGAGACGGAAAGAAGTGCGTTCATGGCAGATCGGTAGGGGAGTTTGGAATCGAGTGGGGTGCAGCTGCCGGCAACTGCACCGGCGCAGCAGGGGGTCAGAGCAGCTTGTGCTCCACCAGCTTCTTGCGCAGGGTGTTGCGGTTCAGGCCCAGCCATTCGGCGGCGCGCGACTGGTTGTTGTCGGCCTGCTGCATCACGACTTCCAGCAGCGGGCGTTCAACCACGCGCACCAGCATGTCGTACATGCCATCGGGCGTCTCGCCGCCCAGGTCGCGAAAGTAGCCCTGCAGGCTCTCGCGCACGCATTCTTCTATGTGTTTCTTGCTCATGCAGCCAATCCCTCTTGTTCTTCGCTGGGGTCTGCGTCGGCCGCCAGGGCACTCGCGGCGGGAAAGCGGTCCATCTGCTGCGCCAGGGCATCCAGATAATCCGCCACCGCCTGCCACTGGGTCGCGCAGTCCTCTATGGTGTTGATGTGTTGTCGAAAGACTTCGCCGCCCGGCATGCTGCGCAGGTACCAGGCAATGTGCTTGCGCGCACTGCGCACGCCGGTCAGCTCGCCATACAGGTGGTAGTGGTCCTGCAGGTGGTCGAGCAGCAGGCGCCGCACCTCGGCCACCAGCGGTGGCGCCAGGTGCTCGCCCGTGGCCAGGAAGTGGCCGATCTCGCGGAAGATCCAGGGTCGCCCCTGGGCCGCGCGGCCGACCATGATGGCATCGGCCCCGGTCGCCGCCAGCACGTCGCGTGCCTTCTCGGGCGAGGTGATGTCGCCATTGGCCACCACGGGCACGCGCACCGCTGCCTTCACGGCGGCGATGGTGTCGTACTCGGCCTGGCCCTTGTAGCCCTGCTCGCGCGTGCGCCCGTGCACCGTGAGCATCTGTATGCCCACGGCCTCGAACTGGCGCGCCAATGCCACGGCGTTCTTGTGCTCCTGGCACCAGCCGGTGCGCATCTTGAGCGTGACGGGCACCTTGTGCGGTGCACAGGCCTCGACCACCGCCTGCGCGATGGACACGGCCAGCGCCTCGTCCTGCATCAGGGCGGAGCCCGCCCATTTGTTGCACACCTTCTTGGCCGGGCAGCCCATGTTGATGTCGATGATCTGTGCGCCACGTTCCACGTTGTAGACCGCGGCCTCGGCCATCATCTGCGCCTCGGTGCCGGCAATCTGCACGGCAATGGGCCCGGGCTCCCCTTCGTGGTTGGCCCGGCGCGAGGTCTTGAGGCTGTTCCACAGGTCCTTGCGCGAGGTCACCATCTCGCTCACGGCATAGCCCGCCCCCAGCGCCTTGCACAACTGGCGGAACGGCCGGTCCGTGACGCCCGCCATCGGGGCGACGAACAGGGCGTTCGCCAAAGGAATGTGGCCGATCTGCATGGAAGGGATGGGGTGCGCGAATGCCGCGAATGCCGAAAAAGGAGGCAGGATTGTACCTGCTTAAAATTTCAGCAAATGAAATCTGCGCGACTTTTTTGGGGCACGCATGCTGCAGCGCAGCAATAGTGCGTTGCCCCTGCAAGGGGCCGGTCAGCGGGCCGCGAGATCGGTATCGCTGGCCGGAGCCGGCACGCCGCGCTGGGTGTAATGCCACCAGGCATCGGGCAGGTTGTCGAACTGGTGGCGTGCCATGAGCGTGCGCAGCCACTGGCGGTTGTAGTGCACATCGGGCGAGAAGACCTGGCTGGCCGGGGCCACCACGCCGGACGGCGTGCCCATGTCCACCTCGCCGCCATCGGCCAGGGGGCCGCGCACGAGCTTGCTGGCACGCAGGCCATCGACCACGGCCACCCGCACCACCCAGGCCCCGCTCTCGGCATGGCAGCGCGCCTTGAGCGCCAGTCCCAGGGCTTTCAGGCTGTCGTCCACAGCACGCAGGGCGGCCGGCTGGCCGGTGGCACCGCAGTCCTGACCCTGCACCACGCTGGTCGCACCCGAGGGCGCGGCCAGCGCCACGGGGGGCACGGCCGCCTGGGGACTCTGCGCGCACGCAGCCAGCAACGCGACCGCTGCCAGCGACAGCCAGGGGCTGCGGCTGGCGGTGGTGGGGGTGCGATGGATGGTGTGCATGGGGCCTCCTGCGTGAGCGGTAGCGTCCATGAACGATACAAATCCGGCAGGCGGTGGGCCATGCGCAGATGGCGCGCGCCCCTGTAGGACGGAAGCCCTACCCGGCTTTTCGGGTACGCCCCCCCTCTAAACTCCGATGCATGGAAATATGGATGCACCAGCTGATGCAGTGGCTGGCCCTGCCGCAGTTCGGCCTGAGCACCGTCTTCGTCGTCTCGTTCGTCTCGGCGACGCTGCTGCCGCTGGGATCGGAGCCGGCCGTATTCGGCCTCATCAAGCTCAACCCGGAAATGTTCTGGCCTGCCATCCTCGTGGCGACGGTGGGCAATACGCTGGGTGGCGGCGTCAGCTGGTGGATGGGCCTGGGGGCCCACAAGGCGGTGGACAAGGCGCGCGGACATGCCACCAATGTGCGTGCCCTGGCCTGGCTGGAGCGTTTCGGGCCGCGCGCCTGCCTGCTCAGCTGGCTGCCCGTGGCAGGCGACCCGCTGTGCGCCGTGGCCGGCTGGCTCAAGCTGCCGTTCTGGCCCTGCCTGGCCTACATGGCCGTGGGCAAGTTCATGCGCTACCTGGTGATGACCACCGTGCTGCTGCACTTCATGCCGGGGCAACTGGGCGGCTGATCAGGGCGCTGGGGTGCCCAGGAAATCCTTTTCGGTGCCCAGGGGCGCAATGGACGAGTCGCCCTTGGAGACGGGCTCTTCCACCACCACCTGGTTGCGCCCGCCTTCCTTGGCCATGTACATGGCCGTGTCGGCACGCGAGAAGAATTCGAGCACCGACTCGCCCAGGATGTACTGCGTGACGCCGATGGACACGGACACGCGGCTTTGCAGCGCTGCGGGCCAGGCATGCGACTCCACGTGGGCGCGGATGCGCTCGCAGGTATTGAGCGCGGGCAGCAGCGAGGTGCCCGGGAAGATCAGCAAAAACTCCTCCCCGCCATAGCGCCCGAAGATGTCGCCTGCGCGCACATTGTCCTGCGCCACGCGCGAGAAGGTGCGCAGCACCTCGTCGCCGCCCAGGTGGCCGAGTTCGTCGTTGATGCGCTTGAAATGGTCCAGGTCGATCACCGCCAGGCACAGCGGGATGCCGCTCTCGTCGGCCAGCTGCTTTTGCTCTTCGAGCGCGGCCACGGTGTAGCGCCGGTTGAAGCAGCCCACCAGGGTGTCGCGCTGGGCATCTTCCTGGATGTTGCGGATCTTGCGGCTCGCGCGGTGCAGGATGCGGTGCAGCTTCTGCACCTTGCCGATCAGCAGGATGAAGGCCGGCAGCGCCAGCGCCAGCGACAGCCAGTGCGCCAGCTCCAGCCGCAGCAGCGCCTCGTTGCCCTGCTCGGCATGGTGCAGGCCAATCACCAGCGCGTAGCCCCCCATCAGCACGCCGGCCAGGGCCATGAGCGCGCGGCCCGACACCCGGTACATGGCATAGGCCACGACGATGAAGGCAAACGGCGCCATCAGGATCTGCAGGATGGGGTCGAGGTAGCAGAGCACCAGCAGGCTGGCGCTGGCCACCATGGCGATGGGCAGCTTGAGCTGCTTGTCCCGGGCGCGGTGGTGCAGCCCCAGCGCGAAGGCCAGGGCAAAACCGGGCACGCCCACCGCCACCAGCGCCAGCGCGACGAACACGGTGCGCGCCTGCACCATGCCCAGCGCATGGAAGCCCAGCAGCGCCAGGAAATACAGCGCGATCAGCGCGCTGGCCACCCACCAGCGCCGGGCGGCGGCCCGGTCGCGCGGCTGGCCGGCCAGGTCCATCTCGCGGCGCGAGAGGTGGCGCTGCGCCGCCGGCTCATCGCTGGAGTCATCGAACTCCAGGATGGCGTCCGTCAGCGGAAAGGCATCGGTGTTGGCGAACAGCGGCTTCTTGCGCCCAAACAGCGTCGCGAGGGGGGAGGTGGCGCCCATGGTGGTCTGTGCACTTGGTTGGAAACGTTCGTTTTTTCAGTCAATGGACAGCCACCAGGGCCAGGGCGGGTTCGCACCGGCCCCTGGCGCACAGACAGGGCGCGCACGCACAGTCTTGGGGCCCCGATCACGGGACCCGGTATTTTAGGTACAGCCCCCTGCAGCCACCCCCGTGTTTTCCAGTAGCGGCCCCGCCCGCCAGCGCCCGCCCGCGCGGGTCAGCGGTCTGCCGCAGCCACGGCCGTGCCCGCACGCACCTGCCACCAGCCTTCCAGGCTGTAGACGAGCAATGCCGCCCAGATAAGCACGAAGCCTGCCAGCCGGGAGGGCTGCAGCGGCTCATGGAACAGCCAGACGCCCAGGGCGAACTGCAGGCTGGGCGAGATGTACTGCAGGATGCCCAGCGTCGCCAAAGGCAGCCTGCGGGCCCCGGCGGCGAACAGCAGCAGCGGAATGGCCGTGAGCGGCCCCGCCAGCGCCAGCCAGCCGATGTGGGCGGCATCGCCCTGCACCAGCACGCCCTGGCCTTGCCAGGCCCACCAGGCCATGGCGCCGAAGGCCAGGGGCGCGAGCATCAGCGTCTCCAGCGCCAGGCCTTCCAGCGCCCCCAGCGGTGCCAGCTTGCGCACCAGCCCATAGATACCGAAAGTGAGCGCCAACACCAGTGCAATCCACGGCAGGCGCCCGGTCTGCACCGTGAGCCACAGCACGCCTGCGGCCGCCACGGCCACCGCCAGCCACTGCCCCGGGCGCGGCCGCTCGTGCAGAAAGAAAAAGCCCATGGCGACATTGACCAGCGGCAGGATGAAATAGCCCAGGCTGGCGTCCACCACATGCTGGTTCTGCACCGCCCAGACATAGGTCAGCCAGTTGGAGGAGAGCAGCAGCGCCGATAGCGCAAACGCCAGCACCACGCGCGGCTGGCGCAGCAGGGCCGGCAGCCAGGCCCACTGCCGGCGCAGCCCCAGCACCGCGAGCAGGAACATGAGCGCCCAGGCCGTTCGGTGCACCACCACCTCGAGCGCAGGCACATCGGCCACCTGGCGAAAGTACAGGGGCAGCAGGCCCCAGGCGACATAGGCCAGGCTGGCGTAGAGGATTCCGGGGTTCATGGGGATCGGGGATTCGGGCGCATAAAAAAATCCCTGCAAGGCCCAGGGCCCAGCAGGGATGCGGGGGCAGGCACCCTGGGGCGCCTGCCGAGGAATCGGCCACAAAGGGTCAGACGTTGAACAGGAAGTTCAGCACGTCGCCATCCTTGACCACATATTCCTTGCCTTCGGCGCGCATCTTGCCTGCGTCCTTCGCGCCCTGCTCGCCCTTGTAGGCGATGTAGTCGTCAAAGCCGATGGTCTGGGCGCGGATGAAGCCGCGCTCGAAGTCACCGTGGATCACGCCGGCGGCCTGGGGCGCCGTGTCGCCGATGTGGATGGTCCAGGCGCGCACTTCCTTGACGCCGGCCGTGAAGTAGGTCTGCAGGCCCAGCAGGCTGAAGCCGGCGCGGATCAGGCGGTTCAGTCCGGGTTCTTCCAGGCCCATCTCCTGCAGGAACATGTCGCGGTCCTCGTCGCCCATCTCGGCCATCTCGGCTTCGATCTTGGCGCAGATGGCGACCACGGGCGCGCCCTGGGCGGCGGCATATTCCTTCAGGCGGTCGAGCAGCGGGTTGTTCTCGAAGCCGTCTTCGCTCACATTGCCCACGAACATGGCGGGCTTGGCGGTGATCAGGCAGAACTGCTTGAGCAGGGGCGCGTCTTCCTTGCTCACCGTGATGCTGCGCGCGGGCTTGCCTTGGTCGAGCGCGGCCTGGATGGGCGTGAGCAGGGAGACGATCTTGGCCGCCTCCTTGTCGTTGCCCGACTTGGCGGCCTTGCTATAGCGGTTCAGGGCCTTCTCGACGGTGGCCAGGTCGGCCAGGCACAGCTCGGTCTGGATGACCTCGATGTCGGCGATGGGATCGACCCGGCCCGCCACGTGGATCACGTTGGGGTCTTCGAAGCAGCGCACCACGTTGACGATGGCGTCCGTCTCGCGGATGTGGGCCAGGAACTGGTTGCCCAGGCCTTCGCCCTTGGAGGCGCCCGCCACCAGGCCGGCGATGTCCACGAACTCGACGATGGCCGGCACGATGCGCTCGGGCTCGACGATGCCGGCCAGCTTCTGCAGGCGGGGATCGGGCACCTCGACCACGCCGGTGTTGGGCTCGATGGTGCAGAACGGGTAGTTCTCGGCGGCGATGCCGGCCTTGGTCAGCGCGTTGAAGAGGGTGGACTTGCCCACATTGGGCAGGCCCACGATGCCGCATTGGAGGCTCATGGCAGGGCTTTCTGGAATTCGGGAGACAAACCGCCTATTTTACGGGCGGCTGGCCGCAGGCCCCACATGCCCTCCCACAAGCCCTCAGTCGAAACGCAGATCGGCCGCGATGCGCTGGCCCACGCGCAGCACCTGGCCCGCGCCCTGGCGCACGATGGCGTTCATGCCGAAGGTGATGGCGCCATCGAGGCGCTTGTCCTGGCGGTAGGTGCGCAGGGTGTCGCCCACCACGGGCGTGCTCTCGGCCGTGGCGGGGTCGATATCGGGAATGGGGCAGCGCGCGCAGGGCTTGACGGTCGCCAGGTGCAGCTCGCCGCCCTCGGCGTCGACGCGGATCTGGTCCACGCGGTCCTCGTCGTGCGCTTCCACGCCGTCGAGCACCACGTTGGGGCGAAAGCGCTCGATGCCCACGGCGGCGTGGCCGGCGGCGGCCAGGCGCTCGTTGAGGCTGTCGATCGAGGCCTGGCTGGCCACCAGCACCGGAAAGCCGTCGGCGAACTGGTTGGGGGCCTCCACGCCGCCGGTCCAGTCCATGCTGGACAGGCGCTTGACCTCGGGGTCGAAGCGCACCAGGCGGCAGGGCCTGCCCAGGAAGTCGGTGAACCACTGGGCCGCCACGGCCCCCATGTCCCAGGCGGGCACGGTGTCGCGCCAGACGGTCACGGTCATGGGCTCCTCGACCACGTCGATGCCCACGTGCAGGGCCAGCATGCCCGGGGCGCGCAGCACCATCTCCTCGCTCTTGAGCTGGGGGCGGATCAGCGCCATGCGCGGCAGCTCGCGCTGGGTGAGGAACTGGCCCGCGGGGTCGACCACCATCCAGGCGCGGTCCAGGTCCAGGCCGGTTTCGGTGAGCAGGGCTTCGCGCACCTCAATGCCGGCGCAGGACTTGATGGGGTAGACAAACAGGCGGGCGATGGTGCCCGACAGGTCGGATTCGGTGCTGAAGCTCACGCGGTGGCGCTCCTGAAAAAGAACGGACAGGGAAAGGCCCCAATTCTGCACTGCCTCCGCAGGGCCCGCCCCCGCTCCTACAATGGCCCGCATGGCGCAAACCTTTGATATCTGTATTCGCGGCGCGGGCATCGTGGGCCGCACCCTGGCCCTGCTGCTGGCGCGCGACCGCCTGCGCGTGGCCCTGGTGGCCGGCCCGGCCCCTGCGTCGAGCGGCCACTGTGACGTGCGCGCCTATGCGCTGAACCAGGCCTCGCGCCAGTTGCTCGAAGGCCTGCGCAGCTGGCCCGATGCGGCCCACGCCACCGCAGTCCGCTCCATGCAGGTGGCGGGCGACCAGGGCGGTGCCGTGTGCTTCGACGCGCAGGCACAGGGTGTGGACGCCCTGGCCTGGATCGTGGACGTGCCAGCGCTGGAAGCCCGGCTGGCCGAGGCCGTGCGCTACCAGCCCCAGGTCGAGACGCTGGAGGCCCCGGTCGAGGCCGCACTGACCGTGGTCTGCGAAGGCCGGGCCAGCCAGACCCGTGCCGAGTTCGGGGTCGAGTTCGAGGTCACGCCCTACGAGCAGCACGCCATTGCCACCCGGCTGCAATGCGAGCTGCCGCACGGGCAGGTGGCGCGCCAGTGGTTTCTGCCCGATGGCATCCTGGCTTTTCTGCCCCTCGCGGGCCCCGAAGGGAACTCCGTGGCCGTGGTGTGGTCTGTGCAGAAGGAGCAGGTGCCCGGTTTGCTGGCGCTGGCCCCCGAGGAATTCGCACAGCGCCTGGAAGCGGCGAGCCAACGCGCCCTGGGCAGCCTGCAGCTGGCGGGCGAGCGCGCCAGCTGGCCGCTGCAGCAGGCCCGGGCCAACCGCTGGTGCGGCCCGCTGGCCCCCAAGGGCCGGCAGCCGCGCAGCTTCGTGCTGGCCGGCGATGCCGCCCACAACGTGCATCCGCTGGCGGGCCAGGGCCTGAACCTGGGGCTGGCCGATGCCCAGGCCCTGGGGGGCTTGCTGCATGCACGCGACTACTGGCGCAGCGTGGCCGACCTCAAGCTGCTGCGCCGCTACGAGCGCGAACGCAAGACCGCGCTGCTGCCCATGGGACTGGCCACCGATGGGCTGCAACAGCTGTTCGCCCGCCAGGAGGGCCCCTGGCAGGCGCTGCGCAACTGGGGCATGAAGGGCTTCGAGCGCAGCGGACCGCTCAAGCATTTCGTGGCCCGCCAGGCCATGGGGATCCATTGACCCACCGACCGACACCGAAGGGGCTGCACGCCGTGGCCCCTCCCGAATCCAAGCCATCGAGACCACCATGAAACTGATTCCCACCCTGCTCGCAGGCGCTGCCCTGGGCCTGCTGGCCCTGTCGGCCACGGCCCAGGAAGCGGCCATCCGCAAGACCCTGGCCGAGCGCATTCCGCAGATGAAGCAGATCGACGAGGTCAGCCCCACGGCCATGCAGGGGCTGTACGAGGTGCGCATCGGCACCGACGTGTTCTACACCGATGCCAAGGGCAACTACCTGATCCAGGGCGAGCTGATCGACACCAAGGCGCGCCGCAACCTGACCGAAGACCGCATCGCCAAGATCACGGCGGTGGACTTCTCGGCCCTGCCGATCAAGGACGCCTTCACCATCGTGCGCGGCGACGGCAAGCGCAAGGTGGCCGTGTTCGAAGACCCCAACTGCGGCTACTGCAAGCGCTTCGAGCGCGACATGCAGAAGGTGGACAACGTGACGGTCTACCTGTTCCTCTACCCCATCCTGAGCCCCGACTCGGCCGAGAAGTCGCGCAACATCTGGTGCGCCAAGGACAAGGTCGCCGCCTGGCAGGACATGATGGTGCGCGACAAGAACCCCGCATCCGCCAGCTGCGACACCACCGCGCTGCAGCGCAACCTGGCCTTTGGCAAGAAGCACAAGATCACCGGCACGCCCACCCTGATCTTTGCCGACGGCATCCGCGTGCCCGGGGCCATCGGCGCCCAGGACGTGGAAAAGCGCCTGGCCGAAGCCGCTGCAGAAACCCCCACGACCAACTGACCGCGCCCCGCGGGACGCACCGGGCCACCGCGCCCGGCGCTCCCCCCGATTTCGAACCGCGCGGGTCAGGCCCCGCGCCACGCAAAGCACCACCGCCCATGGCCACCCAGCGCACCGACGACACGTCCCACGCCCCTGTCCACTACCGCATCGAGCCGGCCGATCTCCATGCCCGCCTGTTCTCGGTCACCCTCACGGTGGCGGCCCCCGCCGAGCAGCAGGAGCTGTCGCTGCCGGTGTGGATCCCCGGCAGCTACCTGGTGCGCGAGTTCGCGAAGAACCTGCAGCAGCTGCAGGCCCGCCAGGGCCGGCGCACGGTGCCCCTGGTGCAATTGGAGAAAAACCGCTGGCAGGCGGACTGCCGCCCGGGCCAGCCCCTGGTGCTGAGCTACCAGGTCTGCGCCTACGACAACTCGGTGCGCACCGCCTGGCTGAACGCAGCGCGCGGCTTCTTCAATGGCACCAGCCTGTGCCTGCGCGTGCATGGCCAGGAGGACGGCGAGCACACGCTGGAGGTGGCCAGCACGGCCGCCACGGCGCACTGGTCGGTCGCCACGGGGCTCAGCGCCCGCGCGATCGACAAGGCGGGCTTCGGCACCTACACCGCAGCGCACTACGACGAGCTGGTGGACTGCCCGGTGGAGATGGGCACCTTCTGGAGCGGCCGTTTCACGGCCGGCGGGGTGGCCCACCGCTTCGTGGTGGCGGGCGCCGCACCTTCGTTCGACGGCAAGCGCCTGCTGGCCGACACGCAGAAGATCTGCGAGACGGCCATGGCCTTCTGGCATGGCGACAAGGGCAAGGCGCCGTTCAAGAGCTACCTGTTCATGCTCAACGCCGTGGGCGACAGCTATGGCGGGCTGGAGCACATCAACTCCACCGCGCTGATCTGCGGCCGGCGCGACCTGCCGCGCCAGGGCGAGGCCCGCGCCAGCGACGGCTACACCACGCTGCTGGGCCTGATCAGCCACGAGTACTTCCATACCTGGAACGTCAAGCGCCTGCGCCCGGCCGAGCTGGCCCGCTACGACTACGGCCAGGAGAACTACACCGAGCTGCTGTGGTTCTTCGAGGGCTTCACGAGCTACTACGACGACCTGCTGCTGCGCCGCGCGGGCCTGATCGACGACGCCACCTACCTGCGGCTGATCACCAAGACCATCAACCAGGTGCTGCAGACCCCGGGCCGCCAGGTGCAGACCGTGGCACAGGCCAGCTTCGATGCCTGGGTCAAGTACTACCGGCAGGACGAGAACACCCCCAATTCCACCGTGAGCTACTACACCAAGGGCTCGCTGGTGGGCCTGTGCCTGGACCTGGCGCTGCGCCACGAAGGCAAGACCACGCTGGACGAGGTGATGCGCGCGCTGTGGAAGCGCTGCGCAGGCGGCCCCATGGCCGAGGCCGACCTGCGCGAGGTGCTCCGGGAGTTGGCGCACCGCGCCTTCGACCCGGAGATCGATGCCTGGGTGCACAGCACGGACGAGCTCCCGCTGGCCGAGCTGCTGGCCGCCCATGGCGTGCTGCTCAAGGCCGAGCGCCCGCAACTGGCACAGCGCCTGGGCCTGCGCGTGGCGGAGAACCACAGCGTGCAGGTGAAGACCGTGCTGCGCGGCGGTGCGGCCGAGAAGGCCGGGATCGCCGCGGGCGATGAATGGCTGGGGCTGCTGGTCGACGGACAGGGCTGGCGTATCCAGAAGCTCGACGATGTGGCCTTCTACGCGGGCACGGCGCACAAGCTGGTGGCCGTGGTGGCACGCGATGGCCGGCTGCTGCAGTTGCCGCTGGTATTGCCGGCCGACACGGCCGAGCGCAAGTCCACCCCACCCGACACCATCAGCCTGGCGGTGACCAACAGCGGCGCCGTGGGCCGCTGGCTGGGCTGAGCCCTTGCCGGCGCACCGGAGCGCGCTTGGGTATAGTCCCCCACCGAGACAAACACCCGAGGAGATTGGATCCCATGGCCTACGAAACCATTGAAGTGCGCACCGAAGCCGAGAAGGTCGGCATCGTCACGCTCAACCGCCCCAAGCAGCTCAACGCGCTCAACGACCAGTTGATGAACGAGCTGGGCGAGGCCCTCAAGGCCTTCGACGCGGACGAGAAGATCGGCTGCATCATCGTGACCGGCAGCGAACGCGCCTTTGCCGCGGGCGCCGACATCGGCGCCATGGCCAAGTACAGCTTTGCCGACACCTACAAGGGCGACTACATCACACGCAACTGGGAGACCATCCGCGCCATCCGCAAGCCCGTGATCGCCGCCGTGAGCGGCTTCGCGCTGGGCGGCGGCTGCGAGCTGGCGATGATGTGCGACTTCATCATCGCGGCCGACAACGCCAAGTTCGGCCAGCCCGAGATCAAGCTCGGCGTGATCCCCGGCGCCGGCGGCACGCAGCGCCTGCCGCGCGCGGTGGGCAAGTCCAAGGCCATGGACATGGCCCTCACCGGCCGCATGATGGATGCCACCGAGGCCGAGCGCGCCGGCCTGGTGAGCCGCGTCGTGCCCTACGACAAGCTGGCCGAAGAAGCCCTGGGCGCGGCCCTCATCATCGCGGGCTTCTCGCAGATCGCCGTAATGGCCGCCAAGGAGTCGGTCAACCGCGCCTTCGAGGGCAGCCTGTCGGACGGCGTGATGTTCGAACGCCGCCTGTTCCACGCGCTGTTCTCCACCCAGGACCAGAAGGAAGGCATGGACGCTTTTGTGAACAAGCGCGCCGCGAACTTTACACACCAATAATTTTTGTTCTATAATCTCAGTCTTGCGGTGGTATAGCTCAGTTGGTTAGAGCGCAGCATTCATAATGCTGATGTCGGTGGTTCAAGTCCACCTACCACCACCAAATCTGAAAACCCGTAACGCCCCGGCGTTGCGGGTTTTTTCTTTGCGCGCGCGTTGTTTCGGCGCACGCTGTGCCCGGTAAGACCTTGTTTCCCAAGGCCTTTGCCCCTGCACCGGCCGGTAAAATCGACCTCCCCACCTTGGCCCACAGCCTCTGGATACACACCATGAACCGCTGCACCCCCGCCCTGATCTCCCAGGCCCGCAAAGCCCTGTCCCTGAGCGGCCTGGCCGTCGCGCTGCTGTGCGCCGCCCTCCCGGCCCAGGCCCAGCAGGTGCCCGGCGGCATGGGCGAAATGCGCAATTTCCCCGACGCCTCGCTGCGCGGCAACCTGACCGTGCTGGCCGGCTCGCAGGCCACGCTCAACGGCAACCCCATCCGCATGGCGCCCGGCATGCGCCTGTTCACGCCACAGAACACGCTGGTCATGCTGCACACGGTGCAGGGCCAGACCTTCAAGGTCAACTACCTGGTCGAGAACAGCACGGGCATGCTGCTGTCCGCCTGGATCCTGACCGAAGGCGAAGCCGCCCAGCCACGCAAGGGCTCGGGCGAGATCCACTTCAACTTCCGCACCGAGTCGGACCCGGTCAAGAAGTAAGCCGCCCGGCCCGGGCCGGCCCCTGCAGGTCGCCCGGCGCCCCGCCCTGCCCCCCAGCGGCCGCCCCACGCGCGCCGCCGCATCCCCATTCGGACACGAGATTGACTGCCATGGCCAAAAAAGTCTTCATCAAAACCTTCGGCTGCCAGATGAACGAGTACGACTCGGACAAGATGGCCGACGTGCTCAACGCCGCCCAGGGCTACGAGCCCACCGAGAACGCGGAAGAAGCCGACCTGATCCTGTTCAACACCTGCTCGGTGCGCGAGAAGGCGCAGGAGAAGGTGTTCAGCGACCTGGGCCGCTTCAAGCACCTGAAGGCGCGCGGCGTGAAGATCGGCGTAGGCGGCTGCGTGGCCAGCCAGGAAGGCGCCGAGATCATCAAGCGCGCGCCCTATGTGGACGTGGTCTTCGGCCCTCAGACCCTGCACCGCCTGCCCGAGCTGTTGAACCAGCGCGAGCGCCTGGACCGCCCGCAGGTGGACATCAGCTTCCCCGAGATCGAGAAGTTCGACCACCTGCCCCCGGCGCGCGTCGAGGGCGCCAGCGCCTTTGTCTCCATCATGGAAGGCTGCAGCAAGTACTGCAGCTACTGCGTGGTGCCCTACACGCGTGGCGAGGAGGTCAGCCGCCCCTTCGACGACGTGCTGGTGGAAGTGGCAGGCCTGGCCGACCAGGGCGTCAAGGAAATCACCCTGCTGGGCCAGAACGTGAACGCCTACCTGGGCAAGATGGGCGGCACCGCCGAGATCGCCGACTTCGCGCTGCTGCTCGAATACGTGGCCGAGATCCCCGGCATCGAGCGCATCCGCTACACCACCAGCCACCCCAACGAGTTCACGCCGCGCCTGATCGCGGCCTACGCCAGCATCCCCAAGCTGGCCAACCACCTGCACCTGCCGGTGCAGCATGGCAGCGACCGCATCCTGATGGCCATGAAGCGCGGCTACACGGCCATGGAGTACAAGAGCACGGTGCGCAAGCTGCGCGCCATCCGCCCCGACCTGGCCATGAGCAGCGACTTCATCGTGGGCTTCCCCGGCGAGACGGAGGACGATTTCAACAAGATGATGAAGCTGATCGACGACATCCACTTCGACAACAGCTTCAGCTTCATCTTCAGCCCGCGCCCCGGCACGCCTGCAGCCGGCCTGCACGACGACACGCCGCACGACGTGAAGCTGCGCCGCCTGCAGCACCTGCAGGCGGTGATCAACGCCAACATCAAGTCCATCAGCGAGAGCCGCGTGGGCACGGTGCAGCGCATCCTGGTGGAAGGCGCCTCCAAGCGCGATGCCACCGAACTCATGGGCCGCACCGAGTGCAACCGCGTGGTCAACTTCGTGGGCCAGCCGCGCCTGGTGGGCCAGATGGTGGACGTGACCATCACCGAGGCCAAGGCCTACACCCTGCGCGGCGAAGTCGTGGTGAACGAGACGGCCACGGCCTGATCCTGCGACAGCCTCGATGGCGGACACCCGCACGCCCCCCGCAGCCGACCCCGGCAGGAACCGGCTGCACGGGCTGTCGTTCCAGCAACTGCTGCTGCTGGCCTTTCTGCTGATCGCGGGCCTGCTGGGCGCCAGTTCGCTCGGCGCGCTGTACTCGCTGGAACAGCTCATGGTGCAAAGCCGCGAGGGCGCGGTGCAGGCCACACGCCTGAGCGCCGCCGCCCAGGCCCTGGGCCAGCGCGGCCAGACCATGGAGCGCACGGCGCGCCAGTCGCTGGTGCTGGGCGATGCGCAATTGCGCAAGGGCTTCGACGACATCGCGCGCGAGGCCCAGCAGACCCTGCAGCAGCTGCAGGACGGCGGGCTGCCCGCCAGGCATGTAGCGCAGTGGCGCGCCCACCTGGCCACGGTGCAGTCGCTGGTGGCGGCGCCGGCCGCGGTGTCGCTGGAGAACGAACGCGCCGTGGCCGAGGAGTTCGTCGCGCTGGACACGCTGAACAATGCCATCGTGCAGGCCGTGCAGGAACTCAACGCCGAGCGCAACAGCGCCCTGCAGGCCAAGGTGGACGCGAGCCGCCGCGACGTGACCCACCAGGTGGTGGGCGTGATCGTGCTGGCGCTGGTGCTGGCCCTGTCCTTCGGCATCTGGCTGGCGCGCCCGTTCAAGCGGCTCGAAGGCGCGATCCGCCTGCTGGGCGAGAACGACCTGGAGCAGCCCATCCAGATCAGCGGCCCGGCCGACGTGCGCCGCGTGGGCCTGCAGCTCGAATGGCTGCGCCTGCGCCTCTTGGAGCTCGACTCGGACAAGGCGCGCTTCCTGCGCCATGTCTCGCACGAGCTCAAGACCCCGCTGGCCTCGATGCGCGAGGGCGTGGCCCTGCTGCAGGACGGCGTGACCGGCGAGCTCAACCCCGGCCAGCAGGAAGTCGCGCAGATCCTGCACCACAACACCCTGGTGCTGCAAAACGAGATCGAGGCGCTGCTGCGCTTCAATGCAGCGGCCTTCGAGGCGCGGCAACTGCACCGGCGCGACACCGACCTGCTGGCGCTGCTGGAGGCCGAGGTCGAGTCCCAGCGCCTGCAGTGGCAGGCCCGCGGCCTGCGCGTGCGGGTGGAAGGCTCACCCGTGTCGCTGGACCTCGATGGCGACAAGATCGCCTCGGCCATCGGCAACCTGCTGTCCAACGCCATCCGCTTCTCGCCCAAGCAGGGCACGGTGCGCCTGGCCGTGTCGCGCGTGCCGGGGCGGGTGCGCATCGACGCCATCGACCAGGGCCCGGGCGTGGCCCCGGCCGACCGGCCCCATGTCTTCGAGCCCTTCTACCGTGGTGCCCGCCAACCCGAGGATGCCGTGCGCGGCACCGGGGTGGGCCTGTCCATCGTCCAGGAATACATCAGCGCCCACGGGGGCCGGGTGGAACTGGTGGAAGATGGCGACCATTCCTTCTTTCGCATCGAACTGCCCCATGCCTCCTAGCCCGTCCCTCCGCCGCGCCAGACGGTTCCCGATCGGCACGCTGGTGCTGGCACCGGCCGCGCTGCTGGCCGGCTGCACCAGCCCTGCGCCGCCGCGCTCGCCGCCCGCGCCCGTGGCCGTGGTGGTGCCGGCGCCTCTGCCCGTGCCACCGCCGGCCGAGCCCACGCCCCTGCCCGCCGCGCCGGCCATGCCGCCCGCGCCCGAGGTATCCCAGGTGGCGCTGACGCTGGCCTATGCCGACCGCGTGCAGCGCATGGCGCCCGCCGAACTCACGCGCGAGATCGCGCGCCTGGGCGAGGCCGAGGACACCCTGGCCGCCAGCCCGCTGAACCTGGCGCTGGCGCTGGCGCAGACGCGCCAGCCGGTGGACACCGCGCGCGCCCTGGCCCTGGTGCAGCGCCTGCTGGGCCACAACGATGCGGCCACCCAGCCCCTGCACCCCCTGGCACGCCTGCTGGAAGGGCGCCTGCTGCAGCAACGCCGGCTGGAGGAGCAGCTCGAGCGCCAGGCCCAGCAGCTGCGCGAGGCCCAGCGCCGCACCGACCAGCTCAACGAGCGCCTGGAGGCCGTGCGCGCCATCGAGCGCAGCATGACCGCGCGCCCTGCCGCCCCGGCCGCCAGCGAGGCGCGCTGACCATGCCGGCATCGAACAAGCCTTCTTCCGGCGCTGCGGCCACGGCGCAGCAGCGCATCCTGGTGGTCGATGACGATGCCGACATGCTGCGCCTGCTCTCGCTGCGCCTGAAGGGCGCGGGCTACGAGGTGATCGCTGTGGGCTCGGCCGAGGCCGCGCTGGCCCAGCTCGACATGGCGCGGCCACAGCTGGTGCTCAGCGACGTGCGCCTGCCCGGCAAGGATGGGCTGGCCCTGTTCGACGAGGTGCGCGAGCGCCACCCCTCGCTGCCGGTGATTCTGCTGACCGCGCACGGCACCATCCCCGACGCGGTGGAGGCCACCTCGCGCGGCGTGTTCACCTACCTGACCAAGCCCTACGACGGCAAGGACCTGCTCGAAAAGATCGGCCAGGCCCTGGCACTGAGCGCCCCGGTGGCCGCCCAGGCCCATGCCAACGAGGCCTGGCGTGCCGAGATCGTGAGCCGCTCCAACCGCATGACCGAGCTGCTGGCCGAGGCCTACATGGTGGCCCAGTCCGATGCCAGCGTGCTGCTGCTGGGCGACAGCGGCGCCGGCAAGGAGCTGCTGGCCCAGGCCATCCACCGCGCCAGCCCGCGCGCGGCCAAGCCCTTCGTGGCGGTCAACTGCGGCGCCATCCCCGAGGCGCTGCTCGAATCCGAACTGTTCGGCCACGTCAAGGGCGCCTTCACCGACGCGACCAGCAACCACAAGGGCCTGTTCCAGGCCGCCGAGGGCGGCACCCTGCTGCTCGACGAGATCGGCGACATGCCGCCGGCGCTGCAGGTCAAGCTCCTGCGCGTGCTGCAGGAGCGGGCCGTGCGGCCCGTGGGGTCGAGCCAGTCCACGCCCATCAACGTGCGCATCATCTCGGCCACGCACCGCGACCTGGAGGCCGCCATGGCCGCCGCCCAGTTCCGCGAGGACCTGTACTACCGCCTCAACGTGGTGACGCTGGCCCTGCCTCCGCTGGCCGAGCGGCGCGAGGACATTCCCCTGCTGGCCAACCACTTCCTGGACCGGCTGGCACGCAAGTACGACAAGCGCCTGTCGGGCTTTGCCCCCGAGGCGCTCAAGGCGCTGACCACGGCGGCCTGGCCCGGCAATGTGCGCCAGCTGTTCAACGTGGTGGAGCAGGTGTGCGCGCTGTCCACCACGCCGCTGGTGCCGCTGACCCTGGTGCAGCGCGCGCTGCGCATTCCCTCGGCCCAGGTGCTGAGCTTTGCCGACGCGCGCCAGCGCTTCGAGCGCGAGTACCTGGTGGGCCTGCTCAAGATGACCGATGGCAACGTGGCCGATGCGGCGCGCCTGGCGCAGCGCAACCGCACCGAGTTCTACCGCCTGCTGCAAAAGCATGCGCTGACCCCCGGGCATTTCAAGAGCGATGCGGGCCCCGACGAGGGTGCCGGCGACGACGTCGCCGATGAGCGACAGGAATAAGTCCTTGATTTCAAAGGGATTGGCGGCCACCGGCCCGGCCCTTGTCGCCATCCGGCGACAAAAACAGCGGTTTTCGGGCCATTTTGCTGCACTGCACATCTGCTTACAGGCCAGGGCCGCCCTAAGTCGTTGATACCGCAGGATTTTTTCGTGCTGGCACAGGGTTTGCCCTAGGTGCTGGCATGGATGCTGTCTTTCCTTCTTTTTCTCGCACGCTGCGCCGCCGTGCAGCGGCCGCCGTGGCGCTGTCGGCCTGGCTGGTGGCGGGCCTGGCGCAGGCACAGGCCTTCGATTTCGAAAGCCTGACCCGCCTGGCGCGCGAACGCGCCGACAAGCCCTTCACCCCCGCCAGCGACAAGCTGCCCGCCGACCTGGCCCGGCTCGACTACGACCAGGTGCGCGACATCCGCTACCAACCCGAGCGCGCGCTGTGGCGTGCCGAGAAACTGCCCTTTGAGGCCATGTTCTTCCACCTGGGCCTGTACCAGACCCAGCCCGTGCGCCTGCACGAGGTCACGCCCACCGGCACGCGCGACATTGCCTACAGCCGCACCGACTTCGACTATGGCAAGAACACCGTGCAGCCCCAGGCCTGGGGCGACCTGGGCTTTGCCGGCTTTCGCCTGCACAACCACCTGAACTCGGCCGACTACAAGGACGAGCTGGCCGTGTTCCAGGGCGCGAGCTACTTCCGCGCGCTCGGTGCGGGCCAGCAGTACGGCCTGTCGGCGCGTGGCCTGGCCATCGACACGGTGGGCGGCAGCGGCGGTGAGGAGTTCCCGCGCTTCACCGACTTCTGGCTGGTGCGTCCCGAGGCCGGCAGCACGCAGGCCACGGTGTTTGCGCTGCTCGATTCGCCCCGCGCCACGGGCGCCTACCGCTTCGACATCCGCCCCGGCGCGCAGACCGTGACCACGGTGCGCGCCCGGGTCTTCGTGCGCGGCAACGCGCCGCAGGCCATCGGCACGCTGGGCGTGGCGCCGCTGACCAGCATGTTCTTCTTCGGCGAGAACCAGCCGCGCAAGCAGGACTTCCGCCCCGAGGTGCACGACTCCGACGGCCTGATGGTCGCCACGGGCGAGGGCGAGTGGCTGTGGCGCCCGCTGCAGAACCCCGGCAGCACCTTGGTGACCTCGTTCACGACCACCAACCCCAAGGGCTTCGGCCTGATGCAGCGCGACCGCCAGTGGGCCAGCTACGAGGACGTGGAGGCGCGCTATGAGCGCCGCCCCAGCGCCTGGGTGCGCCCGCTGCACGACTGGGGCCCGGGCCGCGTGGAGCTGGTGCAGAACAACACCCCCGACGAAACGCACGACAACATCGTCGCCTACTGGGTGCCGGCCAAGCTGCCTGCGCCCGGCACCCCGCTGGAGTTTGCGTACGAGCTGGCCTGGCAAGGCGACGCGCAGCAGCGCCCGCCGGGCAGCTGGGTCACCCAATCGCGCCGCGGCACGGGCTTTACCAAGCAAAGCGCGCAGGAGCTGCGCCAGCAGGTGCAGTACGTGGTCGATTTCAACGGCCCGGCCCTCGCGGCCCTGCCGGCCGACGCCGCCGTGAAGGCCGTGGTCACGGCCGATGCCAACGGCAAGGTTCTCGAAAACGCGGCCTACCGCAACCCTGCCAACGGGCAGTGGCGCATGACCGTGCGCGTGCAGCGCCAGCAGAGCGATCGCCCGATCGAGCTGCGCGCCTTCCTTCAACACGACAACCACGCTGTGAGCGAAACATGGACGCACATCATTCTTCCCGAGTAAGCCTGCCGGAGGCTGCCGCCTCCCAAGACAACGGCGCCGTCGTGGTGGCGCTGCATGGCGAGCACCGCAGCCAGCGCAGCGCGCTGCGCGAGGAGCGGCACCCGAACTCCGTGACGGCGCCGCCGCTGAACCGCGGCTCCATGCCGCCCCTGCCCTGGCGCGGCTTCTGGAACAGCATCGGCACCGCCCTGCTGTCGCGCCTCACGGGCCGTGGCGGCCAGGGCCCGGCAGCGCCCGCGCAGGCAGAGGCCTGGCAAGGCGCGGCCCAGCGCCGCCGCTGGACCTTCGCGCTGCTGACGGTGCTCTCCACCACCCTGGCCACCACCCTCTTCGCCGGCGTGCAACCCGACTACGACAACGCCTGGCTGGGTTATGGCCAGATGGCATTGTTCGCCCTGCTATCGGCCTGGGTGGTCACCGGCTTCATGACCGGCATGATGGGCTTTTGGGTCATGGTGCGCGGCGACCGCCATGCGCTGTCGGCAAAAAGCGTGGCCTCGCACACGCTGGCACCCGATGCGCGCACCGCCATCATCATGCCGATCTGCAACGAGGACGTGGCCACCGTGTTCGCCGGCCTGCGTGCCACCTGCGAGTCGGTCGCGGCCACGGGCCACGGTGCCACCTTCGACGTGTTCGTGCTGTCCGACAGCTACGACCCCGCCATTGCCAAGGCCGAACGCGCCGCCTGGGAAGACCTGCGCAGCGCGCTGGCCGAGCATGCCCAGCAGCCCCAGGTGCAGGTGTACTACCGCCTGCGCACGCGCCGCAGCCACCGCAAGGCCGGCAACGTGGCCGACTTCTGCCGCCGCTGGGGCAAGGACTACCGCTACATGGTAGTGCTCGACGCCGACAGCGTGATGAGCGGCGACTGCATCGTTTCCATGGCCAAGCTGATGGAGGCCCACCCCAGCGCCGGCATCATCCAGACCGCGACGCAGGCCATCGGCCACGTCACGCTGCACGCCCGCGCGCAGCAGTTCGCCTCGCGCGTCACGGGCCGATTGTTCACCCTGGGCATGCAGTACTGGCAGCTGGGCGAGTCGCACTACTGGGGCCACAACGCCATCATCCGCATGGAGCCGTTCATGCAGCACTGCGCGCTGGCGCCCATTCCGGGCCAGGGCGGCATGTCGGGCGGCATCCTGTCGCACGACTTCGTCGAGGCCGCGCTGATGCGCCGCGCCGGCTACCACGTGTGGCTGGTGTCCGACCTGATCGGCAGCTACGAGCAGCAGCCGCCAGACCTGCTGGCCGAGCTGCAGCGCGACCGCCGCTGGTGCCAGGGCAACCTGCAGAACGCGCGCCTGGTGGCCGAGCCCGGCATCCATGCCGTGCACCGCTCGATGTTCGTGACCGGCGCCATGGCCTACCTGTCGGCGCCACTGTGGCTGGCCTTCCTGACGCTGGGCACGGCGCTGTGGCTGTCGGGCGCGCCCGTGGTGGCCAACTGGCACATCCTGCCCGCCGAGCTGCTGGGCCTGTGGGCCTGGACGGTGTCCATGCTGTTCCTGCCGCGCATCCTGGGCGTGACCGCCGTGTTCATGCGCCGCGAACAGGCGCAGTACGGCGGCGGCTGGAGCCTGGTCAAGAGCGCCATGGCCGAAAGCGTGCTGGCCATCCTGCAGGCCCCCGTGCGCATGCTGGCCCATTCGCTGTTCGTGCTGCTGGCCATCACCGGCCTGGAGCTGCAGTGGAAGTCGCCCCCGCGCGAAGCCAACGCCGTGCCCTGGGGCCAGGCCACGCGCCAGCTCGCCCCCATGACGGCCGTGATCGCCCTGCTCGCCCTGGGCGTGGCCTTCGTCGACGGCAGCGCGCTGCTGTGGCTCATGCCCGTGGGCCTGCCACTGGCGCTGGCGATTCCGCTGGCCGTGCTGACCAGCCAGATCGACCTGGGCCGTGCCCTGCGCGCGCAGCGCCTGCTGCTGATCCCCGAGGAGGCCTGGTCGCCCCCGGTGCTGCGCCGCGCCTGGCTGCATGCCAGCCGGCTGGCGCGCCCGGCACTGCGGGCCGCATGAGCAAAGTGTGACAAATGCCACAAAACACGAAGCCGGTGCATGCACCGGCTTTTTCTTGAGCGCTACACATTCGATAGCAATCGAGTATTGACCACCTTGAATGACAACGACACCAGTGCCTGGGCCACTCACCCAAACAGGCGCTGGACAGGCCACGGTACTCCCTTACGATACGCACGCTTCGGAGCCCGCCCGCGCGCAGCGGGCCGGTTTCTCCCGATTGTTGTTGCCTTCCTGTGGACCTGCCTTCGATGCATTCTTCCCTCGCTCCCAGCGCCGCCCGGCGGCGCTTCTTCCACGCCAGTGCCCTGGCACTGGCCCTCGTGGCCGCTGGCTGCGCCGCCCCCCCGGCGCCGGTGGCCGAAGCACCAGCCCCGGAACCCCAGGCCGCCCCCGCACCCCCACCGCCGGCCGAACCGCCGGGCCGCATCATCTTTGCCGGCTTTGCCATGCATTCGCAGGCCAAGGCCTTCCGCAACGACGTGGTGCTGGCCGAGAAGCTGGTCAGCGAGATCGACCCGAACGCGCTGATGCTCAAGCTGGCCAACCCGGCCAAGGACCAGAGCGCCGACTGGCCGCAGGCCACGGCCGAGAACTTCGCCCTCGTGATGGCCAAGACGGCCGAGGTGGCGCGTCCGCGCGACCGCGTGCTGCTGTTCATCTCCACCCACGCCAACCCCGGCCTGCTCAGCGTCAACGCCGGCGGCAAGAACCTGCAGCCCATCACGCCCAAGATCTTGAGCGATGCCCTGGCCCCCCTGGGCAAGGTGCCCACCCTGGTGGTGCTGTCGGCCTGCTACAGCGGCGCCTTCATCGAACCGCTGAAGGCCCCGAACCGCGTGGTGCTGACCGCAACCGATGTGCGCGGCACCTCGTTCAAGTGCCAGTACACCGGCAACCACACGCCGTTTGCCGAAGCCCTGTTCGGCCAGGCCGACGCCGAGAAGCTGTCCATCACCGACTGGATGGGCGAAGCCCAGAAATCCATCGCTGCGCAGGAAAAGCGCCGCAAGCTGCCGGCCTCCAAGCCCCTGGCCTTTGTGGGTGACGAAGCCAAGGCCTGGGCCGGCCAGCCGCTCAAGGACTGGCTGCAGGCGCCATAAGCGCTCGCAGACTTTCGTGCCGGGCACCCCCCGGCGTTTCCCTCCTTTCCTTTTCCGCCCACACCATGCTGACTGCCACCGCCCCCACCCTGCACACCGCCCCGCTGTCCGGCCCCTTGCTCGACGCCTACCTGGACGAAGCAGAGGCCTTGTTCGAGGCCCCCGATGACGAGGGTGAGGAGGACGGCGCCAACGGGCAGGCAGAGGGCGAGGAAAACACCCATGCCCGGCGCATGCAGGCCCTGACCGACATGCTGGGCCTGCAGCCCCTGCAGCCCGGCTCGCTGGAGGTGCTGCACCGTGTGCATGACCTGTGGATGCGCGCCGGCCAGCCGGCCCAGGCCCTGCAGGCCATCGACACCCATGCCGCGGCCATGCTGGAGGCGCTGCCGGCCGCCGAGCGCCATGACGCGCAGGTAGACATCGGCTTCGCGCGCACCCAGGCCTTGCGCGCCCTGCCCGACCAGGTGGCGCTGCTGCACCAGGCACTCGATGGCATGGCGCGCCTGCTGGCCCAGCCGCCGCTGGACCATCAGTCCGACCGGGCCTGGGAACACCTGTCGGGCCAGGCCGAACGCAGCAAGGACTATGGCGTGTGGCGCCGCTGCGCCCAGGCCCGCTATGCGCTGCAGGTGGTGCAGCCCGGGCGCTCGGCCTACCGCGCCTGGGACGAGGCGGTGCTGGCCACGCGCCTGGCCGAGGTGGCCGCCGCCGAGGGCGATGGCGCCCAGGCTCAGCAGTTGGTGCAGCAGGCCATGGACCAGCTGCGCAATGCCGCGCCGGAGCAGGACGTGGACCACGAGGACTGGCTGAAGCTGGGCGAGCAGTTCGTGGCCCTGCACCCCGCCAGCATCGACACCATCGTGCAGCAGATCCCCGCGCGCATGCCGGCCGACCTGTCCCGCCCGCTGCAACGCGACGTTTCCGTGCGCCGCGCCCGGCTGCAGGCCAGGGCACTGCAGCGCCAGGGCCAGCTCGACGCGGCACTGTCAAAGGCCAAGCAGGGCCGTTTCGGCCTGACCAATGACCAGGAAGACGACTTCAGCATCTTCGTGCTCGACCTCTTGATCGAGGCCGGCCACATGGACGAAGCCGCGCAGCTGGCCTTCGAAAGCGCCAGCAGCAAGCGCCCAGGTTCGATGCGCCATGCCTGCACGGTCGCCCTCGCGCAAATGAAGGCCCACCTGGCCCGGGGCGCCACCGCCCACCCCTTCTGGCACCTGGCGCTGGCCAGCGCCGCCATGGACGACGCCGGCTGGGTGGAGGACCCGGAGGACCCCGAGGCCTTCATCGACCACCACCTGGCCCAGGCGCGCCTGGCCCTGCCGGAACACCCGGTGCTGGCTTGTCTGGACGGCCTGCGCCTGTTCGCGGGCGGCGAGCATGCGCGCGCCCTGCCGCTGCTGGAGACGGCGGTGCGCGAGCCCGCCATGGCCGCGCCCGACCTGCTGCAGGCGCTGTGGGTCAGCCGGGTCAAGGTGCATGGCGTCGCCAAGGCCCTGCAGCAGCCGTTTGCGGCCTCGCCCGCGGCCGGCTGGTGCTACAACATCGGCGTGTGGCTGGACTTCAACCTCCAGCAGGCCTGCGGCGCCAGCGATGACGAGGACTGGCCCGAGCAGGACATCGACACCCTCAAGGCCCGCTACTACGAGGCGGCGGTGGTGCATTTCGAGGCCTTCTTCGCCACCGGCGAAGGCTGGTTCCGCGATGGCGACGTGCATGTCTACTCCATGCTGTGCAACAACCTGGCCATCTACTACCGCTGGAACCTCAAGGACTACGACAAAGCCATTGCGCTGCACCACAAGGGCCTGGAGACCAGCCCCTTCGCCGAGCACCACAACGGCCTCGTGTCCTGCTACTCGGCCTCGGAGCGCAAGGCCGAGCTGATCGCCGCGGCCGACACCCTGTGGCACTACTCGCTGGACTACGGCTACAGCCGCCACGATCCCACGGGCTACTTCAAGACCGTGTGCCGCGCACTCTACGATCTGGACCGCGACAACGAAATCGACATCTGGCTGCAGCGCCTGGACGAATGGTGGAATGGCCTGGACCGCGATGACCAGGCCGAGAACGAAGACGACTACCTCGGCGCCCTGCTGGTCATGCTGCGCAGCCTGGCCTGGTCGCAGCCCGCCGATGCGCTGGCCCGGCTGGAGCGCGTGATGCCGCGCGTGCGGGCCAATGCACTGCCCGGTATCCGCCGCGTGGCCGGCAATGTGTACGAGAACACCAAGCACTTCGACCAGGCCATGGCGCTCTACCAGGAATCGCTCAAGATGGTGCGCCCGGACGACGAGAGCGACGCCGAGCAGGCCGGCTATGCGCGCGACGACATCGCCAGCTGCAAGAAGGCCATGGGCGCCGGCAAGCCCTGGTGGAAATTCTGGTAATGGCCCTTGCCGCCGCCGCACGCGGCACCTACGGCGCGCGCGACGTGGTGAATGCGCCCGCGATCCGCAGCGCCATCGGCCGGCGCTCCAGCGCGCGCGGTGATCCGGAGGAGGTGCGCGCCTGGCTGCTCAACCACTTCTACCGGCATGTGGTGGGCAACCTGCAGGCGCCGGCACCGGTGCTGCAGGCCGTCACGCAGCGCGAGCAGGCGCAGGCCCTGCTCCAGCCGGCCCCCGTGCCGCCCTGGGCACTGGCCCGGCTGGGCGAGGCACCCGCGCGCCATGCATCCGTGCCGGAGATTCCCCTGTGGTGGATCGACCCCGAGGCCGATGCGGTGCTGGCGCTGGAGGCCCGGCTGGTGGAATTTCTGCTGTCGCGCGAAGGCACCTCGTTGCAGGGCAAGCTGCAGCGCGTGACCGCGCCGCAGGCCCTGGCTTTGTGGCAAGAAGAGCATGCTGCCTACGAGGCCAAGGCTGCGGCCGGCTGGCGCGAGCACCTGCCCGAGGCCGTGGCGCTGGCCTGGCAGGGCGAGCAGGGGCATTTCATCGAGTTCCGCCCCGACAGCGAGCACCTGCGTGCCGAAATGGCCTATGAAAGCCAGATGATGCGCCACTGCCTGGGCCAGTTCGCAAACCGGCGCAGCCTGGCCGGCGGCTACGGCGAGCACTATGCCAAGGCCTGCGAGGAAGGGCGCCTGCGCCTGTTTTCCTACCGCACGGCCAGCCAGGTGCCGCACATCACCATCAGCGCCCATGTGCGCGAGGACGGCCGCCTGGCCATCGACCAGATCAAGGGCAAGCAGAACCGCCCGCCCGTCGAGCGCTACCAGGGCGAGGTGCTGGCGCTGCTCAACCAGTTGCCGACCTGCGAGGAGGCGCCCGCCGATGCGCTGCAGATGGGCATCGTGCGCACGGCGCAGGGCTGGTGCACCGTGCGCGACGTGGTACAGGAGGAGGACCAGGTGCGCCTGGTCCAGGCCCGTCCCGCCCTGGTGCGCGAGCTGCCCGCGCCCTCACCGCTGGTGCAGTGGCTGGTGGCGGCACGCGACCCGGCCTTGCTGCAGGGCCTGCCGCTGGCGGCTTCCGTGGCAACCGCACTGGACACGGGGGGCGGCACGCGATGATCGCCTGGCTGGTCTTCGCACTGGTGTTCTGCCTGCTGGCCTGGCTGGCCTGGCGGCTGCTGCTGTGGGTGCTGGGCCCCTTCCTGCGCTGGTACGGGCGCCCGCGCCTGCGCCGCCAGTATGTGCTGGACGCGCACTGGAGCTGGGCCCTGGCCCTGGCCGACCCCATGGCCTTCGGCCGCATCAAGGGCGGCTTTGCCGATGCGCGCATGCCCCTGCTGACCGAGTCGCTGCAGCAATCGCTGCGCCCGGCCCTGCTGCACCTGCTGGGCCTGCGCAGCGACATGGACGAAGCCCGGCTCCGGGCCACCCTGCCCGCGCAACTGCGCGAACGCTGGTTCCGCATGGGCCTGGATGCCCTGCGCCCCGACGATGCCCCGCGCGATGCCATGGCCCTGGCCTGCGCCCGCGTGGCCTTCGCCACGCGCACCGCGGCGCTGCTGGGCTGGCTGGACGAGGCCACGCAGTGGCAGATCCTGCACCACAACGCGCAGCGCGCCGCCGACTGCTTTCACAGCTGGGAGGACTTCGGTTGCGCCTATGCACGCGGCCGCCGCCAGTGGGTGGCCCACTCGCGCGCCGACAGCCTGGGCGTGGCCTTCACCGAAGAAGAGGTGGCGCAATGGGTGGCCAACCGCGACCACCCCTGGCACTGGCTGCCCTGGCCGCTGCCGCCACCGCCCATGAAAAAACCCTGAAGAGCGCAGCCGGCGCTCGTTCAGGGCTGTGGGTGATCAAAGGTCTGGGTCAGAACGGCATCTTGGGCATGCCGCCGCCGCCCAGGCCCTTCATGCCCCCCATCTTCTTCATCATCTTCATCAGGCCGCCGCCCTTCATCTTTTTCATCATCTCCTGCATCTGCTCGAATTCCTTGAGCAGGCGGTTGACCTCCTGGACCTGCACGCCGGCACCGCCTGCGATGCGCTTCTTGCGCGTGGCCTTGATGAGTTCGGGCTTGCGGCGCTCCAGCGGGGTCATGCTCTGGATGATGCCTTCCTTGCGCTTGATGTCCTTCTCGGCCTTGTCCATGTCCACGGCGCCGGCCTTGGCGGTGAACTGGGCGGGCAGCTTGTCCATGAGGCTGGACAGCCCGCCCATCTGCTTCATCTGCTGCAGCTGGGAGAGGAAGTCGTTGAGGTCGAAACCGTCGCCGCTCTTGACCTTGGCAGCGAGCTTCTGCGCGGCCTCGATGTCGACACCGGCCGTGACCTGCTCCACCAGGGCCACGATGTCGCCCATGCCCAGGATGCGGCCCGCATGGCGCTCGGCGTCGAAGACCTCCAGGCCGTCGATCTTCTCGGACACGCCAGCGAACTTGATCGGTGCGCCGGTGATCTGGCGCACGGACAGGGCCGCACCGCCGCGCGAGTCACCGTCGAGCTTGGTCAGCACGATGCCGGTGAGCGGCAGGGCCTCCTTGAAGGCTTTGGCCGTGTTGATCGCGTCCTGGCCCTGCATGGCATCGACCACGAACAGGGTTTCGACCGGGTTCACGGCGGCGTGCAGTTCCTTGATTTCCTGCATCAGGGCTTCGTCGATGGCCAGGCGGCCGGCGGTGTCGACCAGCAGCACGTCGAAGTAGTGCTTCCTGGCGTAGTCGAGCGCGCCGCGCGCGATGTCCAGCGGCTTCTGCTCGGGCGTGCTCGGGAACCATTCGGCGCCGGCCTGCTTCGTCACGGTCTTGAGCTGCTCGATGGCAGCGGGGCGGTAGACGTCGCCCGAGACGGTAAGCACCTTCTTCTTGCGCTTCTCGATCAGGTGCTTGGCCAGCTTGGCCGTGGTGGTGGTCTTGCCCGCGCCCTGCAGGCCGGCCATCAGGATCACGGCGGGCGGCTGGGCGGCCAGGTTGATGTCGGAGACGCCCTCGCCCATGGTGGCAGCGAGCTCGCGGTTGACAATGGAGACCAGGGTCTGGCCCGGCTTGAGCGAGCCCAGCACCTCCTGGCCCAGGGCCTTTTCCTTGACGCGGGCGATGAAATCCCGCACCACGGGCAGGGCCACGTCGGCTTCGAGCAGGGCCATGCGCACCTCGCGCAGCATGTCCTGCACGTTGGATTCGGTGATGCGGGCCTGGCCGCGCATCTCCTTGACGAGGCGCGTGAGTTTGTCGGTAAGGGCGGAGGCCATAGGAATTGTTCCGGTGTTGCGCGCGGGCAAGCCGCGTGCGCGCCAGGGCACTGGCGATAAGGCGAAAGGCTACTAAACTCTAAGCCATGATTTTACCCAGTGCGTCTCCCCTGGGCTGGCTGCTTGCGCTTGCCGCAGCGGCGGCCTATGCCATGCCCGCGGCCGCGGCTTCGCGCCTGGGGGCGGCGGGCATGCGCAACGCCCTGCTGGCGGCATGGTTGCTGCACGGCGCCACGCTGGTGCTGGGGCTGTGGAACGAAGCACCGCGCTTCGGCTTTGCGCCGGCCCTGTCGATGACGGCCTGGCTGGTGCTCACGGTCTACGCGGTCGAAAAGCAGCTGTTTCCCCAGATGCAGGCACGCTGGGTGCTGGCGGTGCTGGGTGCGGTGGCCATCGTGCTGGCCCTGCTGTTCCCGGGCCAGCCGCTGCATGTCTCGGCCTCGGCCTGGCTGCCCTTGCACCTGGCGCTGGGCATTGCCTGCTATGGCCTGTTTGGCGCTGCGGTGGTCCACGCCTGGCTCATGACGCGGGCCGAGCGCCACATCCGCCTGGCGGAGGATCCGCACAGCGGCATTCCGCTGCTCACGCTGGAGCGCCTGACCTTCCGCTTCGTGACGGCCGGCTTCGTGCTGCTCACGGCCACGCTGCTGGCCGGCTGGCTGTTTGGCGATGCCCTGTACGGCCGCGCCTGGCGCTGGGACCACAAGGCGATCTTCTCGCTGATGGCCTGGATCACCTTTGCCGCGCTGCTGCTGGGCCGGGCCCGCTTCGGCTGGCGCGGGCGCACCGCCGTGGGCGTGCTCTATGCCGGGGCCGGCCTGCTGCTGCTGGCCTATGTGGGCTCGCGCTTCGTGCTCGAGGTCATCCTGGGCCGCAGCGCATGAAGTACCTCGTTCTGCTGGTGGTGCTGGTGGTGGCCATCGGCATCTGGCGCAGCAACCGCGCCGCCCCCGGGCAAGCCCGGCCCGGCAAGGCCCGCACGCCCGCGCTGCCCCAGGACATGGTGGCCTGCGAACACTGCGGCGTGCACGTGCCGCGTGCCGAGGCGCTGGTCCAGGGGGACCACGCCTACTGCAGCCTGGAGCACCAACGCCTTGGCAAGCCCTGAAGCGATCCCGGCGGACGGCCCGCCCGCAAGCAACCTGCCCGTGACCGTGGAGGCGCCCTTTCTGCGCCTGTGGAAGGGCTTTCTGACCGCCCGGGTGATGGTCGCCATCGCCCTGGTGCTGCTGCAGACCCTGGGGCAGGCGGTCAACCAGGCCCTGGACCCGGCCACGCTGGCGGTCACGGTGGCCTACCTGGTCGCCACCGTGCTGATGCGCATCCTGGCGCGCCACCGGCCTCCGCCGCCGGGCACGGGCGTGCACTGGCTGCCCTCCATCGGCGTCGACCTGGCGGTGGTCTGCACCCTGCAGCTGCTGCACTCGGGCGCCCTGAACTACACCCCGCTGTTCGGCCTGCCGATCCTGATGGCCGCCGTGCTGGGCACGCTCACCCTGGCACTGGGCACGACGGCGGGGGTGACCCTGATGCTGCTGGGGCTGGCCTGGCTGGGCTCGCGCTCCGGGGTCGACGACCCGCAGCGCTATCTGCAAAGCGCCCTCACCGGCACGGGCTATTTCATCGTCTCCTACCTGGTGCACCAGCTCGCCACGCGCCTGGCACGCGAGCAGGAAGTGGCGCAGCAAAGCCGCATGGCAGCGCGGGTGCAGACCCAGGTGAGCGCCCTGGTGATCCAGAACCTCACGGACGGCGTGCTGGTGGTGGACGAAAACGACACCGTGCGCAACGCCAACCCCGCCGCCCTGCAGCTGCTGGGCCAGCCACCGTTGCCGCCCCTGCCCTTTTCGCTGACGCACGCCGCAGCCTGGGACCCCCTGGTGAAGCTGGCACGCCGCACCTTCCGCCAGGAGCAGCCCCAGACTGCCGACGCGGACCTGCTGCACCCCGGCGAGAGCCCGACCGGGCTGCATGTGCGCACCTGGCTGACCTCTTCGCGCACCCTGGCCCGCGAGGCCGGCAGCGAGCGGCTGTGCGTGATGTTCCTGCACGACCTGCGCGAGATGCAGGCGCGCCTGCGCACCGAGAAGCTGGCGGCCATGGGCCGCATGTCGGCCGCCGTCGCGCACGAGATCCGCAACCCCCTGGCGGCCATCGTGCAGGCCAACGCGCTGCTGGAGGAAGACCTCACGGACCCCGGCCACAAGCGCCTGGCGCACATGGTGCAGCAGAACGCGGACCGCCTGGCGCGCATTGCCGAAGAGGTGCTGGACATCGCCCGCGTGCAGCACCAGATCAGCCATTCGCCCGCCTCCACCCTGCAACTGGACCAGGCCGTGGCCCAGGTCTGGAGCGACTGGCAGGGCCAGGACCCGGCCGCACGGCGCGGCCTGGTGGCCCTGGGGGCGGGCGATGCGCATGTGGAGTTCGACCCCGAGCACCTGCGCCGCGTGCTCGTGAACCTGCTGGACAATGCCCTGCGCTACATGGGCCCCGAGCTCGACTCGCTGTGCATCACCACGCGCACCAGCATCACCGGCCAGATCAGCCTGCAGGTCTGGAGCGATGGCGCACCCATGGACAAGTCCGTGGAACGCCACCTGTTCGAGCCTTTCTTTTCGTCCGAGAGCCGCTCCAGCGGCCTGGGCCTGTACCTCTGCCGCGAGCTGTGCCAGCGCCACGGAGCCTCCATCGGCTACCAGCGGGTCGTGCGCCTGACCCAGCGTGGCGACACGGGCGGCAATGCCTTTACAGTCGGCTTTCGGCGCACCACCCGCCCCTCCGAGCCCAGCTCCCTGTTCGACACCATCGTGGTCTGAAAGCCTCCTCCTCGCCCATGAACGCCCCTGCTGCCTCCATTCTTGTCGTGGACGACGAGCCCGATCTGCGCACGCTCTACGAACTCACGCTGCTGCGCGAAGGCTACCGCGTGGAGACGGCCGCCAGCGTGCAGGAGGCGCGCGAGCAGCTCAAGGCCCACCGCTTCGACGCCGTGATCACCGACATGCGCCTGCCCGATGGCTTTGGCATGGAGCTGCTGCAGGACCTGCGCGAGCAGCAGCGCAAGGAGCGCTGCGTGGTCATGACGGCCTATGGCTCGGCCGAGAACGCCGTGGAGGCGTTGCGCTCCGGTGCCTTCGACTACCTGACCAAGCCGGTGGACCTGAAGCAGTTCCGCTCGGTGGTGGCCTCGGCCATCCAGGGCACGGGCGGCGTGCCCGCGCCCCGGGCATCGCGCACGCCGGGCGGCCGCGCGGGTGCGGCGGTCGATGCCCAGGCCTCTTCGTCGGCGCTGGACAGGCTGGTCGGCGAGTCGGCCGCCATGCGCAATGTCAAGCAGCGCGTGGCCAAGGTGGCGCGCGGCATGGCACCGGTGCTGATCCACGGCGAGTCGGGCACCGGCAAGGAACTGGTCGCCCAGGCCCTGCACGCCAGCAGCCAGCGCGCCGACGGCCCCTGGGTGGCGGTGAATTGCGGCGCCATTCCCGAGAACCTGCTCGAGGCCGAATTCTTCGGTGCCCGCAAGGGCTCCTACACCGGTGCCACGCAGGACCGCGATGGCTACTTCCAGGCGGCACGCGGCGGCACCCTGTTCCTCGACGAGATCGGCGACCTGCCGCTGGCCATGCAATCGAAGCTGCTGCGCGCCATCCAGGAGCGCAGCGTGCGCGCCCTGGGCTCCACGCAGGAGGAGACCGTGGACGTGCGCATCGTGAGCGCCACCCACCGCGACCTCGCGGCCGACGTGCAGTCCGGCCGCTTCCGCCAGGACCTGTACTACCGCCTCAACGTGATCGAGGTCGTGATCCCACCCCTGCGCGAGCGGCGCGAGGATCTGCCCGCGCTGTGCCGGGCACTGCTGGCGCGCATCGCGCAGGAATCGGGCATGCCCGTGCCGGCCCTCACCGAGCACGCCATGCAGGCGATTGCCGCCCACCCGCTCAGCGGCAATGTGCGCGAACTCGAAAACCTGCTGCACCGGGCCGTGGCCCTGAGCGAGGGCGATGAGCTGCACGTGGACGGCATGCCCCACGGTTCGGGCCCGGCGGCCGCAGGCCAAGCCACCGCCGACAGCCCGCAACCCATGCCGCTGGCCGACAGCACCGGCTTCACCCCCCCGGCGGTGCCGGGCCCCCGGGATGCCGATGCAGCCCCGGCCCACGCCGCCCCCGGCCTGGCCATGCCCGGTGCCGTCACGCCCCTGCCCAGCGACCTGCAGGCCTGGCTGGACCAGCAGGAGCGCGACATCCTGGTGCGCGCGCTGCGCGAGGCGGGTTTCAACCGCACGGCCACGGCCGCGCGGCTGGGCATCAGCCTGCGCCAGATCCGCTACCGCATCGCGCGCCTGAACATCGCCGTGCCCAACGACCAGGACGCCCATGACGACGCTGGCTGACGGGGCCGATGCCGGTGGCTCCGCATGGGAGCAGGGCTGGCACCGCTCGGCCGTGCGCCACCCTTCGCCCAACTTCGGGCCGCGCCCACCCGCGGCGCAGATCGACCTGATCGTGGTGCACTCCATCAGCCTGCCCCCGGGTGAGTACGGGGGGCCGGCCGTGCACCAGCTGTTCACCAACACCCTCGACTGGGATGCACACCCCTACTACCAGGGCATCCGCGGCCTCACGGTGTCGGCGCACTTCTTCATCGACCGCACCGGGCGTCTCTGGCAGTTCGTGGATTGCGACCAGCGCGCCTGGCATGCCGGGCCCTCGGCCTACCGGGGCCGGGCCCAATGCAACGACGACTCCATCGGCATCGAACTCGAAGGCCTGGAGGGCGAACGCTTCGAGCCCGCCCAGTACGCCACCCTGGCCTGGCTGTGCCGGGACATTGCGCTGCGCTACCCGATCGCCCACCTGGCGGGCCACGAGCACATCGCTCCGGGGCGCAAGCACGACCCGGGCGCAGGCTTCGACTGGCCTGGCGTGCAGCAGGCACTGGGCTGGCCCATGGCGCGCTTTCCCGAAGCCACCTGGGCCGCACCCCGCGAGAACGGCCAGGGCGACAAATAGCTAGACAGATAGAGGGACAGGCACAGCGCTGCAGGCAGTCCCATGCGGGGGCCGCAACCGTGTTGCGCCCAGCACTGCAACGGCCTGTCAAGGCAAATATTTTTTGTGCAGATGCACATGCGGGCCACTCCAGAGCGCATGCGGCCTGCCGCGCAAAACCCTGCCGCATCGCGCGCCGCTGCGTGGTTTGCACCCCCATCGCCGTGGTGTGCCATGCGTTCGCGGCGGGTCCAAAGGCCTGTCCCATGCCCCGAGAAACAGGCTGTTTCGGATTTTGACGGCCTGGTCGGCGGTACACTACCGGTAGTGTCTTGAAGCCAATCGACACACCATATATAGTGTGCGCCAGACGAGAAGCTGGCGCATCGCTTCTCTCCCCGGCGGCACCGAAAACCGCCCGCACATCCCAGACAGCACCCATAAAGAGGACATCCATGCAAGCTGCTTTGAACACGCCTTCGTCCACCACCCGCCCCGCATCCTCGGATGCCTCCGAGGCGGCTTCTGCGCCAGAGGGTGCGAACCCCACGTTCGCCCACTACCAGATCATCCGCCGCAATGGCGCGGTGGTCCCGTTCGAGCCGCAGAAGATTGCCGTGGCAATGATGAAGGCGTTTCTGGCAGTGCACGGCACCCAGGGTGCCGCGTCGGCCAGCGTGCGCGAAGTCGTGGACACGCTGACCCAGAACGTGGCCCGCGCCCTGGCGCGCTCGCGCCCGGGCGGCGGCACCTTCCATATTGAAGACGTGCAGGACCAGGTCGAACTGGTGCTGATGCGTGGCGGCCACCACGAAGTCGCCCGCGCCTACGTGCTGTACCGCGAGAGCCGCACCCAGGAACGTGCGCGCCACACCGAGCAGGAGGCCCAGGCCGCCCCCGCACCTGCGCTGCATGTGCTGGACGGCGACAAGCGCGTGGTGCTGGACGTGCAGCGCCTGCAGGGCCTGATCGAGTCGGCCTGCGTGAACCTGGGTGCCGACGTGTCGGCCCAGCCCATCGTGGCCGAGACCATGCGCAACCTGTACGACGGCGTCCCCATGGACGAGGTCTACAAGGCCTCCATCCTGGCCGCGCGCACGCTGATCGAGAAAGACCCCGACTACACCTACGCCACCGCACGCCTGCTGCTGCACACCATCGTGCGCGAAGTGCTGGGCCGCGAGGTCACCCAGGCCGAAATGGGCCAGAGCTATGTGGAGTATTTCCCGCAGTTCATCCAGAAGGGTGTGGACAACGAGTTGCTGGACGAGCGCCTGCTGAAGTTCGACCTGGCCCGCCTGGGCGCCGCGCTCAAGGCCGAGCGCGACCTGCAGTTCGACTACCTGGGCCTGCAGACCCTGTACGACCGCTACTTCCTGCACGTGCGCAAGACCCGCATCGAGCTGCCCCAGTGCTTCTTCATGCGCGTGGCCATGGGCCTGGCGCTCAACGAGACCGACCGCGAAGCCCGCGCCATCGAGTTCTACGAAGTGCTCTCCAGCTTCGACTTCATGTCCAGCACGCCCACGCTGTTCAACAGCGGCACGCTGCGCTCGCAGCTGTCCTCGTGCTACCTGACCACGGTGCCCGACGACCTGGACGGCATCTACGAGTCGATCAAGGAAAACGCCCTGCTGTCCAAGTTTGCCGGTGGCCTGGGCAACGACTGGACGCGTGTGCGCGCCCTGGGCTCGCACATCAAGGGCACGAACGGCGAATCGCAGGGCGTGGTGCCTTTCCTCAAGGTGGTCAACGACACGGCCGTGGCCGTGAACCAGGGCGGCAAGCGCAAGGGCGCGGTCTGCACCTACCTGGAAACCTGGCACCTGGACATCGAGGAATTCCTGGAACTGCGCAAGAACACCGGCGACGACCGCCGCCGCACGCACGACATGAACACGGCCAACTGGATCCCCGACCTGTTCATGCGCCGCGTGATGGAAAAGGGCACCTGGACCCTGTTCTCCCCCTCCAGCGTGCCCGACCTGCACGACCTGTTCGGTGCCGACTTCGAGAAGGCCTATGTGGCCTACGAAGAGAAAGCCGCGCGCGGCGAGATCAAGCCCGCCAAGACGGTGCAGGCCACCGACATGTGGCGCAAGATGCTGACCATGCTGTTCGAGACCGGCCACCCCTGGATCACCTTCAAGGATGCCTGCAACGTGCGCTCGCCCCAGCAGCACGCCGGCGTGGTGCACTCGTCCAACCTGTGCACCGAGATCACGCTGAACACCAGCGACACCGAGACCGCCGTGTGCAACCTGGGCTCCGTGAACCTGCTGCAGCACCTGAAGAATGGCCAGCTCGACCACGACAAGCTCAAGAAGACCATCACCGTGGCCATGCGCATGCTGGACAACGTGATCGACATCAACTACTACGCCGTGACCAAGGCGCGCGACTCCAACCTGCGCCACCGCCCCGTGGGCCTGGGCCTGATGGCCTTCCAGGACAGCTTGTACGAGCTGCGCATCCCCTACGCCTCGCAGGAGGCCGTGGAGTTCGCCGACAAGTCGATGGAAGCCATCTGCTACTACGCCTACTGGGCCTCGACCGAGCTGGCCAAGGAACGCGGCCAGTACACGAGCTACAAGGGCTCGCTGTGGGACCAGGGCATCCTGCCCCTGGACACGCTGGACATGCTGGCCAAGGCCCGCGGCGGCTACGTGGAAGTGGACCGCTCGGCCACGCTGGACTGGGACGCCCTGCGCAAGAAGATTGCCCAGGACGGCATGCGCAACTCCAACTGCGTCGCCATCGCCCCCACGGCCACCATCTCCAACATCATCGGCGTGGATGCATCGATCGAGCCTTCGTTCGGCAACCTGTCGGTCAAGTCCAACCTGTCGGGTGAGTTCACCGTGATCAACGGCGGCCTGGTGCGCGACCTCAAGCGCCTGGGCCTGTGGGACGACGTGATGATCATGGACCTCAAGCACTTCAAGGGTTCGCTGCACCCCATCGACCGCGTGCCGCAGGACATCAAGGCGCTGTACTCCACGGCCTTCGAAGTCGCGCCGCAGTGGCTGGTGGAAGCCGCATCGCGCCGCCAGAAGTGGATCGACCAGGCGCAGAGCCTGAACATCTACATGGCCGGCGCCTCGGGCAAGAAGCTCGACGACACCTACAAGCTGGCCTGGCTGCGTGGCCTGAAGACCACCTACTACCTGCGCACGCAGAGCGCCACGCACGTGGAGATGAGCACCGTGAACACACGCCAGCTCAACTCCGTGTCGTCCGGCAGTGACGGCAGCGGTGCTGCACAGGCCGCGCCCGCAGCCGCGGCACCCGCCAAGCCCAGCCCGATGGAATTGGCCGCAGCCGCCGCTGCAGCGCAGGCCGCAGCACTGCCTGCGACCGACATCAAGTTCTGCGCGATCGACGATCCAACCTGCGAGGCCTGCCAGTAAGGCCCCATGGAGCAGCGCGCATGAGGACCCATGTGCGCTGCTTCGGTGCTGTGAAGCAACAAAACGTTGCTGCGCAACGCTGCAGTGCTTTCCTTTTTGCAGCACTGCTTTCATAATCCGAACACTGGAAAATCTATGTTGTCCTGGGACGAAGAAGTCAAGCCCTCATCGCAAAATCAACTGGACGGTGGACTGAGCAAAAGCCACCCGGCTGAACAGTCGCCTCTGTCTTTCCAGACCCCTTCCCTGCAAGCGGTGCACGCGTCGATGACCGCATCCGCAGCACCCCAGGCCACGGCCACCGCAGCCCCCACGCACCGCCGCGTGAACGCCGCCGACAAGCGCATCATCAACGGCCAGACCGACGTCAACCAGCTGGTGCCGTTCAAGTACAAGTGGGCCTGGGAGAAGTACCTCGCCACCTGTGCCAACCACTGGATGCCGCAAGAGGTGAACATGACGCGCGACATCGCGTTGTGGAAGGACCCCAACGGCCTGACCGATGACGAGCGCCGCATCATCAAGCGCAACCTCGGCTTCTTCGTGACCGCCGACTCGCTGGCCGCCAACAACATCGTGCTGGGCACCTACCGCCACATCACCGCGCCCGAGTGCCGCCAGTTCCTGCTGCGCCAGGCCTTCGAGGAAGCGATCCACACGCACGCCTACCAGTACATCGTGGAGTCGCTCGGCCTGGACGAAGGCGAGATCTTCAGTGCCTACTTGGAAGTGCCCTCCATCCGTGACAAGGACGAGTTCCTGATCCCCTTCATCGAAGCGATCATGGACCCCAACTTCCACACCGGCACCTTCGAGACCGACCAGACGCTGCTCAAGTCGCTGATCGTCTTTGCCTGCCTGATGGAAGGCCTGTTCTTCTACGTGGGCTTCACGCAGATCCTGGCGCTGGGCCGCCAGAACAAGATGACCGGTGCCGCAGAGCAGTACCAGTACATCCTGCGCGACGAGTCCATGCACTGCAATTTCGGCATCGACCTGATCAACCAGCTCAAGCTCGAGAACCCGCACCTGTGGACCGCCGAGTTCAAGGCCGAGATCAAGGGCCTGTTCATGAAGGCCGTGGAGCTCGAGTACCGCTACGCCGAAGACACCATGCCGCGCGGCGTGCTGGGCATGAACGCATCGATGTTCAAGGGCTACCTGCGCTACATCGCGAACCGCCGCGCCACCCAGATCGGCCTGGAGACGCTGTTCCCCAACGAAGAAAATCCATTCCCCTGGATGAGCGAGATGATCGACCTGAAGAAGGAACGCAACTTCTTCGAGACGCGTGTCATCGAGTACCAGTCGGGTGGCGCATTGTCCTGGGACTAGCCTCGCAGGTGCACGCACGCCATGGATCCCCACACCACACCCCGCATGGACAACGCCGCAGTGCGTTGCCATGCGGGGTGTTCCCGTGTTCATGGAGATGGGTCAAGTCCCATCTCCATGGATCGCTTCATGTCCACTGTAGACACGAAGTGCTCTTTGCAAATTGACTCAAGGAGAACATGATGGCAACTGCGAAAAAACCCGCTGCAAAGAAGGCAGCTCCCGCGAAGAAGGCTGTAGCTGCAAAGCCAGCAGCCAAGAAGGCCGCTCCCGCCAAGAAGGCAGCAGCACCAGCCAAGAAGGCCGCTCCCGCCAAGAAGGCAGCAGCACCAGCCAAGAAGGCCGCTCCCGCCAAGAAGGCAGCAGCACCAGCCAAGAAGGCCGCTCCTGCCAAGAAGGCTGCAGCCAAGAAGGCTCCCAAGGCCCCTGCCCCTGCGGCCGCTGCTCCTGCAGCCCCCGCAGCGCAGACCACGCTGAACCCTCAGGCAGCATGGCCTTTCCCCACGGGCACCAAGCCGTAATTCGCGTTACGTGCTTCACGCTCAACCCGGTGCCTCGGCACCGGGTTTTTTTATGCCCGGACGGCAGGCGCCGCGCAGCGCCTTGTCCGCGGGCGCACAGCCCGCTCAGGCCGGCGTGAAGTCGAGCGTGTAGCTCTGCGGGCCGCGCTGGGCGATCTTGAGCGCACCGACGCGGTTGCCCAGTTCGGCGCACTGCACCAGCGACCAGCCACGCTCCAGGCCGAAGAGCAGCGCTCCACGCCAGGCATCGCCACAACCGGTGGGGTCCACCACCGCAGCAGGCACTACGGCCGGCACCAGCGTCTTCTCGCCCTTCACCCACACTTCGCAGCCCTCGCCGCCCAGCGTCACGACCAGGCCGTCCACGCGCTGCGAGATCTCGGCCAGGCTCCAGCCCGTGCGCTCGCTGAGCATCTTGCCCTCGTAGTCATTGACGGTGACCCAGGTGGCCTGCTCGATGAAGCGCGACAGCTCGGCGCCATTGAACATGGGCAGGCCCTGGCCCGGATCGAAGACGAAAGGCACGCCGGCCGCGACCAGCTGGGCTGCATGCTCGATCATGGCGTCGCGGCCATCGGGCGCGATGATGGCCAGGCGGATGCCCTCGCCGGAGTCGATGCGGTTGGCATGGGCCTGCATCATGGCGCCGGGGTGGAAGGCCGTGATCTGGTTGTTGTCGCGGTCGGTCATGATCATGGCCTGCGCGGTGTGCACGTCCTCGACCTGGCCGACGAAGCGGCGGCTGATGCCCAGGCTGTCCAGGCGCTGCAGGTAGTCGGCACCGTCGCTGCCCAGCATGGCCATGGGCAGGGGCTCGCCACCGAGCAGCTTCAGGCTGTAGGCGATGTTGCCGGCACAGCCGCCGAAGTCGCGGCGCAGCGAGGGCACGAGGAAGGACACGTTGAGGATGTGCAACTGCTCGGGCAGGATCTGCTCGGCAAAGCGCCCCTCGAAGGTCATGATGGTGTCGAATGCCAGGGATCCGCAGATGAGGACTGCCATAGGTAGGAAGTAGAGGATTGGAAGGAGGGCCCCGATCCGGCAGGATCAGGGGTAGAAGGTCATGACCCGGTAACCCGACACACGCGAGGCGCCCGAGGTCACCACCACCGAGACCGAGGTGCTCCACTCGCCGCGCGCCGCCAGTTCGGCAGGCGCTGCGAGGTCGGAGGGCAGCAACACGCGCCGCAGCACCGGCTGGTCCTGCGCATCGGTAAGGGTCAGTTCCACCGCCGGCATTTCCAGCGGTATGTCGGCACGGCTCTTGACCGTCAATGCCAGCAGGTAGCCATCGCCGCGCGCCTTGTTGAAGGACGAGCTGTCGATCACCAGGTCGGCAATCTGCCGCTGGGGCGCCAGCGTACAACCCAGGTGGGCGCACAGTTGCAGCAGCCAGGGGCGGGCCCGGCTGTCCATCGCGGCAATGCGGTTGCGCTCGTGCACGGCAACCTGCAAGGCCAGCACCCCGAGCAACAGCACGAACACCAGCGACAACACGGCGCGCACCAGCGGCCGGCGCCAGAAGGCCTTGCGCCGCGCCGCCCGCACGAAGCTCACCTCCTCGGCCTCGGGCGGGCCGGCCGGCAGGTCGTCCTCGTCGGCATCCAGGCCCTGTGCGGACGCCGCCCCACGCGCAGCATCCCCCCTGGCAAGTGCCGGAGCCGATGCCGGAAAGACCGGATCGGGCATCAGCTCGAGGTCCGCATCGGGGGGAAACGGGGTCACGGAATCCGAAAACCCGCTGGCGGAGGATTCGTAGGCCACCGGCGTGCGCGGAGGCGCCGGCTCGGGCTCCGCGACCACGTGGCCGAACAGCGGCACACCGTCATCATGGTCGTCATCGTCCTCCTGCGGCACCAGGGGCTCGCGCCGCGACGCAGGGAGGGCCGGCAGATCCAGGGCGGGATAGGCGTCCTCGTCGCCCAGGCCTGCGGGCAGGGACATGATCTCCGTGTCCGGGCCATCGTCGTCCGGCCGCTCGCCATCGACCTTGGGCAGCGGGTCGGAAAAGTCCGCCACGGGAAGCTCGTAGCCGGCAGGCAGCGCCATGCCCTCGGCCGCCGGGTCCACCACCACCCGGGATGGCGCCGGGCTCGCCACCGGAGCCAGGTCGGCCAGAAGCGAGGCCGCCAGGCCGGGCAGCACGCGGCTCTCCTCGCGCGGCGGCGGGGGCACAAATGCCGTGGCGGCAGCGGGCGCCGCGATCGGTGCGGCGGGCACCGGCGGCTCCAAGGGGGTCAACGGGGCCAAGGGCGCCAGGGGCGCGAGAGGTGCCAGGGGAGCCAGTGGCGCCAGGGGCGGCGCACGCCAGCCAAAGGTCTGCAGGGGCTCCAGACTCAGCTCATCGGCACTGAGCGCCGTGGAAGGTGCGCGCGTGGCCGACAGGAATGCCGGAACCGTAGGGGCGGGAATCGCGAACGCCTCGCTGGCCGCGCTCTGCACCGGGGCGGCCGGCATGGGTGCCGGGACAGGCGCCGGCGCTTGGGATGCGGGCCGGGGCGCAGGCGGATCGAACACCCCCCAGGCACCACGCTCTTCGGCGGGCCGCGCAACGATCGCGGGCGGCGGACGCGTGTCGGTGAGCGACACATCGGGCAGCATCGGCGGGGGGGGCGCCGCCACCAGGTGTGCGGCTGCGTCGAACACCTCCTTGCACTGCCCGCAACGCACCCAGCCCTCGGAAATGCGCAACTGGTCAGCGACCACCTTGAACTGGGTCGCGCAGGCCGGGCAGCGTGTGATCTGGCTCATCTGCAGTCGATTGTAGGGGGCGGCATGCACCGCATGGCAGCGCGCGTCAGCGCGACGCGGTCATGAGGATCCAGCCGTCCTCCGAGTCCGCCACCTCCAGTTGCACCCAGGGGGCATAGGCCTCCTTGAGCTCGTCGGCCTGGCGCGCGAGGATGCCCGCCAGCACCAGGTGGCCGCCGGGCGCCACGTGGTTGCACAGCAGCGGCGCCAGCACGCGCAGCGGCGTGGCCAGGATGTTGGCCAGCACAGTCTGGTACTGGCCGCTGGCCTTGTCGGGCAGGCCGGCGCGCAGTTGCACGCCATTGGCCTCGGCGTTCAGGGCCGTGGATTCCACGGCGGCCGTGTCGATGTCCACCGCATCGATGTCGGTGGCGCCGAACTTGGCGGCGCCGATGGCCAGGATGCCCGAGCCGCAGCCGTAATCGAGCACGCGGCCGAAGACGGCAGCACCTTCACCGGTGCCCCCCTTGCGCGCGATCCAGCGCAGGCACATGCGCGTGGTGGGGTGCGTGCCGGTGCCGAAGGCCAGGCCCGGGTCCAGGCGGATGCTGCGCACGGCCTGGGCCGGCAGCTCGTGCCAGGTGGGCACGATCCAGAAGTCGGGCGTGATGTCCACGGGTGCGAACTGCGACTGCGTGAGCCGCACCCAGTCCTGCTCGGCCACCTCGGCCAGGCCCAGCACCTGGCAGCCTTCGAAGAAGTCCTGCACCGACAGCAGCTGCTGTGCCTCGGCCGCGGCCTCGCGCGTGGGGAACAAGGCCACCACGCGGCTGCGCTGCCAGCCGTCCTTGGGCGGCGGCATGCCGGGCTCGCCGAACAGGGCCTGCTCGGCATCGGTCTGGGCATCGGCGTCCTCGACCGAGACGCTGAGTGCGTCCAGCGCATCCAGCGCGTCGCTGACCGACTCGATCCGGTCCTCGGGGCACATCAGAATCAGCTCGAACATGGCAAAGGCCTCTCAGAAAAAATGAAATGCCGGCCCCCGTCGCCAGGGGCCAGCATATGAATCAAACCACCGGGGAGGTGCTCAACGCTTGTGGTGCGAGAGCCATTCTTCCAAATAGTGGATGTTGGTGCCGCCGGCCATGAACTTGGCGTCCACCATGAGCTCGCGGTGCAGCGGCACATTGGTGTTGATGCCTTCGATCACCGTCTCCGACAGCGCCGTGCGCATGCGCGCCAGCGCCTGTTCGCGCGTATCGCCGTGCACGATGATCTTGCCGATCATCGAGTCGTAGTTGGGCGGCACGAAGTAGTTGGTATAGGCATGCGAGTCCACGCGCACGCCCGGGCCGCCTGGCGGGTGCCAGGTCGTGATGCGCCCTGGCGAGGGGGTGAACTTGTAGGGGTCTTCTGCATTCACCCGGCACTCGATGGCATGGCCGCGGATCTCGATCTGGCGCTGGGTGAAGGGCAGCTTCTCGCCGGCCGCCACCATGATCTGCGTCTTCACGATGTCCACGCCCGTGATCCATTCGGTCACGGGGTGCTCCACCTGCACGCGGGTGTTCATCTCGATGAAGTAGAACTCGCCGTTCTCGTACAGGAACTCGAAGGTGCCCGCGCCGCGGTAGCCGATCTTCTTGCAGGCGGCGACGCAGCGCTCGCCAATCTTCTCGATCAGCTTGCGCGGGATGCCCGGAGCCGGTGCTTCCTCGATCACCTTCTGGTGGCGGCGCTGCATGGAGCAATCACGCTCGCCCAGGTAGACGGCATTGCGGTGCTTGTCGGCCAGCACCTGGATCTCAATGTGGCGCGGGTTCTGGAGGAACTTCTCCATGTACACCGCCGGATTGCCGAACGCGGCACCGGCTTCGGCCTTGGTCATCTGCACGGCATTGACCAGGGCGGCCTCGGTGTGCACCACGCGCATGCCGCGGCCACCGCCGCCGCCTGCGGCCTTGATGATCACGGGATAGCCGACGGCCTTGGCGATGCGGCGGATCTGCACCGGGTCTTCGGGCAGCTCGCCCTCGGAGCCGGGCACGCAGGGCACGCCCGCGCGGATCATGGCCTGCTTGGCCGACACCTTGTCGCCCATGATGCGGATCGACTCGGGCGTGGGGCCGATGAACTGGAAGCCGCTCTTTTCCACGCGCTCGGCGAAGTCGGCGTTCTCGGACAGGAAGCCGTAGCCGGGGTGGATGGCCTCGGCATCGGTGACTTCGGCGGCCGAGATGATGGCCGGCATGTTGAGGTAGGACAGCGGCGAGGGCGCGGGGCCGATGCACACCGCCTCTTCGGCCAGCTTGACGTACTTGGCGTCGCGGTCGGCCTCGGAGTAGACCATCACGGCCTTCACGCCCAGCTCATGGCAGGCGCGCTGAATTCTCAACGCAATCTCGCCACGGTTGGCTACAAGAATCTTCTTGAACATGCGAACCTTATTCGATAACGAACAGCGGTTGTCCGTATTCCACGGCCTGGCCGTTCTCACCCAGGATGCGGGTCACCGTGCCGGACTTGTCGGCCTCGATCTCGTTGAGGATCTTCATGGCCTCGATGATGCAGATGGTCTCGCCTTCCTTGACCTGGCTGCCGATCTCGACGAAAGGCTTGGCGCCGGGGCTGGACGAGCGGTAGAAGGTACCGACCATGGGCGACTTGACGGTATGGCCTGCCGGCACGGCGGGTGCGGGGGCTGGCAGCTCGGCCACGGGGGCCGCGGCGGCCTGGGCGGGAGCCGGGGCCTGCTGCACGGGCGCGGGGACATACTGCTGGACCACGGCACCGCCGCTCTTGACGATACGGACCTTGCCCTCGGCTTCCGTGATTTCGAGTTCGGACACATTCGACTCGGACACGAGGTCGATGAGGGTCTTGAGTTTTCGCAGATCCATGAAAGCTCCAACGGCTAAAAACTGAACAGGGCGCGAATTTACTCCAATTTCGCCCTATTTCCGTCTTTGAAGCACAATTTTGATGAACGCCGGAGTGTCGACATCAGCACAAATGGCGGATCAGCAGGGCGTTGCGTGCGGTGCGGCTCAGCGCAGGGCCGCCCACTGCTGCAGATCCTGCGCCGTGACCTGGCCCATTTTACGGTGCAGCACCCGCCCCTCCCCACCCAGGACCACGGTAAAGGGCAGGCCCCCCGTGAGGTTTCCCAGCGAGCGCCCCAGGTCCGTGCCCTGCATGCCCGCCAGCCCGACCGGGAAGGCGAGCGGCAGCTTGGCCAGGAACTTGCGCACAGAAGACGGCTGATCGATGGCCAGTGCCACCACCTGCCAGCCTTTGGGCGCCTGTTCGCGGTAAAAGGCGTTGAGCATGGGCAGCTCTTCCACGCACGGGGCACACCAGGTGGCCCAGAAGTTGATGAGCAGCGGCTTGCCCAGGTAGGGCTTCAAGGGAAGTGCCGTGCCCTCCGGGGTTTCGAACTCCATGGCCCACAGGGCCTTCTCCGCCTCGCTTTCCATCGCATGCGGCTGGAACTTCCACCAGGCCACCCCTGCCACGGCGGCCGCCCCTGCCACACCGGCATACAGCCAGCGGCGGCGGGCCGCATCCGGGAGCGCGGGCGGTACAGGAGAGGGTGCGGGCGAGGTCTCGGGCAAAGGCGAATTCATGGAGCAGGGGTTTCCGTGTCTTGGAGCAGGCGGCGCACGGCCGTGATGTCGCCGCGGGGCGTGCGCCCCTTGGAATCGGGTTTCAAGGCCCCGCGCAGGTCATCCAGGTCATACACCAGCAGGTGGACGCCGATCATTTCATTGAGTTCGGGCGACTTGCTGCCCAGGCTCAGGGCCTCGACCGATTCGCCATGGAATCCCGTGACCGTGCGCGGCTCGTAGTCCACATGGTGGTCGATGAGCGCAATTTCGGCCGACTTGGAGTCATCGCAGAACAACTGCAGGTAAATATCCGACAGGCGCGTGGCCGTGCCGTGCCAGACCGCCCCCGCCAGGTGGGGCCGGAAGGCCGCCATGCGCTCCATCCACACCAGGGCCAGCTGGCGCAGGGCGCGCAGTTCGCGCGGCTGGGTGTCGGCGCAAAAGAGCGCGATGTACTCGCGCACCGCATCCTCCACCTCGTCGTTGCCGGGCAGCGGCGTGCGGGCGGACAGGCCCATGTCGCGCACGGCGCGGCGCTTGGCGGGGCCCCACTCCATCCCCTCTTCGACAACGATGCGGGCGGTGGCTTGGGCGATTTCGGCACTGAGGTCGGAGGTCATGGCACACACCGGGCAGGCAATGGGAGCTCCATTGTGGCGCGAACGCGCGCGCGGTGTCGCCTGCATTCCCCCACAGCATGGCAGAGCACAGGGCCATTGACACGCCGCGCTGTTCAAACAATAGCAATCCAAGACACCGGGCTGCCAACGCAGACCTGCAGACCGGGAACCTTAGAATCATCGCCCATGCATATTCACATACTGGGCATCTGCGGCACCTTCATGGGCGGCCTGGCGGCCCTGGCCCGCGAAGCGGGCCACCGGGTCACCGGCTGCGACGCGGGCGTCTACCCGCCCATGAGCGACCAGTTGCGCGCCCTGGGCATCGAGCTGATCGAGGGCTATGGCACGGACCAGCTGGACCTCGCGCCCGATGTGTTCGTGGTCGGCAATGTGGTCAGCCGGGCGCGCCTGCCCGACGGGAGCCCCAAGTACCCCTTGATGGAAGCCATCCTCGATGCGGGCGCCCCCTACACCAGCGGCCCCCAGTGGCTGGCCGAGCAGGTGCTGCAGGGCCGCCATGTGCTGGCCGTGGCCGGCACGCACGGCAAGACCACCACCACCTCGATGCTGGCCTGGATCCTGGAGAGCGCGGGCCAGCAGCCCGGTTTCCTGATCGGTGGTGTGCCCCTGAACTTCGGCCTCTCGGCCCGGCTGGGCGCTGCCGCCCGTCCGCATGCGGCCGATGGCCCGCTGGGCGCAAGCCCCCTGTTCGTGATCGAGGCCGACGAATACGACACGGCCTTCTTCGACAAACGCAGCAAGTTCGTGCACTACCGGCCACGCACGGCGGTGCTCAACAACCTGGAATTCGATCACGCCGACATCTTCGATGATCTGGCCGCCATCGAGCGCCAATTCCACCACCTGGTACGCACCGTACCGCCTTCGGGCCGCGTGGTGGTCAACGGGCTGGAGGAGAGCCTGGCGCGCGTGCTGCATGCCGGCTGCTGGAGCAGTGTGAGCAGCTTTGGCGCGGCCGTGGGTGATTTTGCGGCCGTGGGCGAGCCCCAGGCCTTCGATGTGCTGCACCAGGGCCGTGCCGTGGCCCGGGTGGAGTGGTCACTCACCGGCGTGCACAACCAGCTCAATGCGCTGGCCGCCATCGCCGCTGCCCAGCACGTGGGCGTGGTGCCCGAGCAGGCGGCACGGGCGCTGGGGAGCTTTCAGAACGTCAAGCGCCGCATGGAACTGCGCGGCACGGTCAACGGCGTGGCGGTGTACGACGATTTCGCCCACCACCCGACCGCACTGCGCACCACGCTCGACGGCCTGCGACGCACCCTGCCTGCCGGCGCACGCATCCTCGCGGTGTTCGAGCCGCGCAGCAACACCATGAAGCTGGGCGCCATGAAAAGCCAGCTGCCCTGGGCGCTCGAATCGGCCGACCTGGCGTTCTGCCACACCGCCGGGCTGGACTGGGATGCGGCAGAAGCCCTCGCCCCCCTGGGCGTCGGCCCGGGCCAACGCGCCCAGACCGCCCCCGACATCGACACCCTGGTGGCCCAGGTCAGCGCCGCGGCACGCCCCGGCGACCACATCGTGTGCATGAGCAATGGCGGCTTCGGCGGGGTGCATGCACGCCTGCTGCAGGCGCTGGCGCGGTAGACCCCACCGCCTCGATCTCAGTTGTCTGAAGTGCTGTCAGCCTGAAATACCGGCACAGCCTAAGCCAGTGCCCCCGCGCAAGGGCCGCCCCGCCGCGAAGGCGGCGTATCCAGCGCTTGCGCTGGGGGCGCCCCCCCTGGGGGGAAGGCGCGAAGCGACTCAGGGGGGATCAAAACGTTACAGCCATCGCGGGGACGTCGACCCGAACGACCGGCCGGGCCAGCGCGGCACTGGCGGCGCGTGCGAAATCGCGCGACCACTGGGGATCGCCCATCAGCGGGCTGCCCGCAGCCTGGGCCACGACGAGCACCTTGTCGGCCAGCAGCACCTTGCCACTGGCACGCAGGGGTTCGCAATCGAGGCGGGTGAACTGCTCGTCGAGCCAGCGGCGCCCTTCCTCATGGGCCATGGGCTCGGCGCTGGCGAGGTCGAAGCGGAATTCCTGGTTGCCCGCCAGACGGACGGAGACTTCGCTGTGCATGGGGTGCCTTTCTTTTTCTGCAGAGTGCCAGCCCCCGGCGACCGCCGAAGGCCATGCCAGGAGCTTACACGCAGCAGCTGAAAAGCGCCCTCAGCGCGAACGGCGGGCTTGGACTGCCGCCGACAGGTCGGCCAGCGACTGCAGCGAATCGTCCCAGCCCAGGCAGGCATCGGTGATGCTCAGGCCATAGGCCAGGGCCGAGGCATCGTCCTTGCCGGGCGTGAACTTCTGGGCACCGGCCGACAGGTGGCTCTCGATCATCAGGCCGAAGACGCTGCGCGAGCCGCCCGCGATCTGGCCGGCCACGTCGCGCGCCACGTCCATCTGCTTTTGGTGCTGCTTGCTGCTGTTGGCATGGCTGCAGTCCACCATCAGGGTGGCGGGCAGCTTGGCGGCTTCGAGGTCCTTGCAGGCCGCGGCCACGCTGTCGGCGTCGTAGTTCGGCGCCTTGCCACCGCGCAGGATCACGTGGCAGTCCTTGTTGCCATTGGTGTTGACGATGGCGACCTGGCCGTTCTTGTGCACCGACAGGAAGTGGTGGCCGCGGCTGGCCGACTGGATGGCGTCGGTGGCGATGCGGATGTTGCCGTCCGTGCCGTTCTTGAAGCCGATGGGGGCCGACAGGCCCGAGGCCAGCTCGCGGTGCACCTGGCTCTCGGTGGTGCGCGCGCCGATGGCGCCCCAGGAGATCAGGTCGCCGATGTACTGGGGCGAGATCACGTCCAGGAACTCGCTGCCCGCGGGCATGCCCAGGCGGTTGATGTCGATGAGCAGCTGGCGCGCGATGCGCAGGCCTTCGTCAATGCGGTAGGTCTCATCGAGGTAGGGGTCGTTGATCAGGCCCTTCCAGCCCACCGTGGTGCGGGGCTTCTCGAAGTAGACGCGCATCACGATCTCCAGCGTGTCCTTGTACTGCTCGCGTGCCACCTTGAGGCGGCGCGCGTACTCGAGCGCGGCCACCGGGTCGTGGATGGAGCAGGGACCGATGACCACCAGCAGGCGATCGTCCTCGCCGGCCATGATGTTGTGGATGTTCTTGCGGGTCTGGGTGATCAGCGATTCCACCGGCGTGCCGCTGATGGGGAAAAAGCGGATCAGGTGTTCGGGAGGGGGCAACACGGTGATGTCCTTGATACGTTCGTCGTCGGTCTGGCTGGTTTTCTCGACGCTGCGGTACCAGGCATCGCTGGTGGGGTTGGAATGGGCCGTCATGTTGTCTTCCTCGTGGGCTGCAAAGTGGATGGAAAAGGGGAGGGCAGAAAAACAAAAACCGCCGGGCTTTGCAGCGTCGGCGGTTGGTATGGGGAGGTTGTGTGTGCTTGCGCGTTCGCCTCTCATCCGCCGGGGACTGAGATAAAAAACCAAAAATAAAACGCGCTGCGAACTTGCATGGCAATCAATGTAGCACAGTCTTGCCGCATTGCAACAACCCCCGTGCGTTGCGAAGTTGCAACGCAACAGCGGTCTGCCAGGCGATCCAGGGGCGGCTGCGGGGCCGAAAAGCGCAGCCGAAAAATCAGCTGCGCAGACGGCGCAGCCAGGCAGCCGCGCGCTGCAAGGCCGAGCGCGGGGGCGGCGGCTCGCTGGGCAACTCGCTCACCGGCTCGCTCTGGTGCTCGTACATGTCCACCAGCAGCAAGGCCTCGCCCAGCGTGCGCCAGGCCAGCAGCTCGAACTGGTCGAAGCAGGCGCTTTCGCGCGTGTTGCGCTGCTCCAGCGCCTGCTGCCAGGCGGTGATGGCCTGGCGCAATTCCCGCAGGGCGCGCTGGTAGGCACCGAACTCGTAGAGCGCATGCCAGGCCGATCCCAGCCCGGTGAGGAACAGCTGGTGCTCGCGCGCGCAGTGCGACAAACCCACCACGCGGCGCGTGATGGCCACCGTATCGGTGCTGGTGCGGCGCGTGCGCACCGCCTCATCGATGTGGTTGGACAGACCGCTCAGGCTGTCGCGCAGCAGGCGCGAATCCTCGTCGGCCACGCTCTCGCGCAGAAAGCGGCTGATGTCGCCAAACGACTGGAGGGTGTGCTGCAGACTGGGGCGCGTGGCAGTCATGGATGGCATTGTGCGCCGCCCAGACCCTGTGCGGCTACGTGCAAGCCCCAGGCATGCCAATTGGCGGGTGAAGACCCGCCAATTGCGGGCAATGGGCGGCGCGAATGGTGTGGCTACGCAACAAGTGATGCAGACGCGCACACCATTTCCACAGCCGGTGAAACTGGCGCGACCCAGGCCAGTGCCCCCGTGGAACCGGCTTTGCCGGGCCACCGGGGGCGTCCCCCTCAGGGGGATGGCGCGAAGCGACTCAGGGGGAGCCTATGCTGTTCCGCCGACCGTCAGGCCCTCGATGCGCAGCGTGGGCTGGCCCACGCCCACGGGCACGCTCTGGCCTTCCTTGCCGCAGGTGCCCACGCCGCTGTCGAGGCGCATGTCGTTGCCGATCAGGGTCACCTTCTTGAGCGACTCGGGGCCGCTGCCGATGATGGTCGCGCCCTTCACGGGGTACTGGATCTTGCCGTTCTCGACCCAGTAGGCCTCGCTGGCAGAGAACACGAACTTGCCCGAGGTGATGTCCACCTGGCCACCACCGAAGTTGGAGGCGTACAGCCCCTTCTTGATGCTGGCGATGATCTCCTCTGGATCCTTGTCGCCGCCCAGCATGTAGGTGTTGGTCATGCGCGGCATGGGGATGTGGGCATAGCTCTCGCGCCGGCCGTTGCCGGTGGGCGCCACGCCCATCAGGCGTGCATTCATGGAATCCTGGATGTAGCCCTTGAGGATGCCGTCCTCGATCAGCACGTTGCGCTGGCTGGCATTGCCTTCGTCGTCGACGTTGAGCGAGCCGCGGCGGTCGGCGATGGTGCCGTCGTCCAGCACCGTGACGCCCTTGGCCGCCACGCGCTGGCCCACCCGGCCGCTGAAGGCCGACGAGCCCTTGCGGTTGAAGTCGCCTTCGAGCCCGTGGCCGATGGCCTCGTGCAGCAGGATGCCGGGCCAGCCCGAACCGAGCACCACCGTCATCTCGCCCGCCGGTGCGGGGCGCGATTCGAGGTTGACCAGGGCCGCATTCACGGCCTCGTCCACGTACTTGCCCATCTGCTCATCGTCGAAGTAGGCCAGGCCGAAGCGGCCACCGCCGCCGGCCGAGCCCATTTCGCGGCGGCCGTTCTGCTCGGCGATCACCGTGACCGACAGGCGCACCAGCGGGCGCACGTCGGCCGCCAGCGTGCCGTCGGCGCGCGCCACCAGCACCACGTCGTATTCGCTGGCCAGGCCGGCCATGACCTGGGCCACGCGCGGGTCCTTGGCCCGGGCGCGCTTTTCCAGGCGTTCGAGCAAGGCCACCTTGGCCGTGCTGTCCAGCGAGGCGATGGGGTCCACGCCGGGGTAGAGGCTGCGGCTGGTGGCGATCTTCTGGCCGGGTACCTTTACGCGGCCCGACTGTGCGGCCGCGCCGATGGTGCGCACCGTGCGCGCGGCATCGAGCAGCGAGGCCTCGGAAATGTCGTCGGAGTAGGCAAATGCCGTCTTCTCGCCGCTCACGGCACGCACACCCACGCCCTGGTCGATGCTGAAGGAACCGGTCTTGACGATGCCCTCCTCCAGGCTCCAGCCTTCGCTGCGCGTGTACTGGAAGTACAGGTCCGCATCGTCCACCTGGTGCGTGCGGATCTCGGCCAGCGCACGGGCCAGATGGCTCTCATCCAGGCCGAAAGGCGCCAGGAGCAGTTGCCGGGCAACGTCGATGCGCTGGGTGGTGGAGGCCTTCTGGGGCGCGGCGGTAGAGGAGCTGGGGTTCATGCGGCCATTTTAGGCGCGCATGCATGCCCCGTGCGGCACAGGGGCACCCGCCCCCCGCACGGCGCGGTTCAAGCGCTCTGATCGTCGGCCACGGCCCCCGGGGCATTGGCCTTGACCGACTCGATCCCCGCCTCGCGCGCCTTCTCGCCCGAATAGCGCTGGCTCTGGCCGATGACCTGGCCGTTGCCGGCCTTGAGGGTGAAGTAGGGCGAGCCGTCCTTGGCGCACAGGCGGCCATAGCGGCCGTCATCGGATGCGTTCTTGCGCACGGATTCGATGCCGCTCAGGGCGCTGGCGCGGGATTCGTACAACTCGCTGGTGAGGATCACCTGGCCATTGGCGGCCAGCAGGTTGAAGACGAACTTGTCGTTCCTGGACTTCTTGAGCTCGAACTTGGACGCCATGGAAGCACCTCCCTGGGATGGTCGAAAAGCCGGTGAACGGCATTTGTAACCCCAAGCGCCCGCCATGACAATGGCCCCATCCCCGATTCATCGCCTCATACGGATTTGCTTGGGATCGTAGCCAGGCGGGAGCCGCAGACAGTGCTGTAGCACCGCAAGGCGAACCGGCGACGTTGGACGGTTGGAGGCGAAGCCGTATCAGTTATTCATCTCGCTGCGCGCCACCCGCGACGCATGCAACTGGCGCGGCCCAAGCCAGTGCCCCCGCGCAAGGACCGCCCCGCCGCGCTGGGGGCGTCCCCCTCCCAGATTGCGAAGCAATATGAGAGAGGGGTGAAGGCGCAAAGCGCCTCAGGGGGTGATTCATTTCAGCCGGCCTGCAGGGCCGGCGGCGCATCCTTGGGGTCGGCCCTCTGGGCGCGGGCAACGGACATCAGGATGCCCAGCGCCAGCCCCAGCGTGACCATGGCCGTGCCGCCATAGCTGACGAAGGGCAGCGGCACCCCCACCACGGGGAGGATGCCGCTGACCATGCCCATGTTCACGAAGGCATAGGTGAAGAAGATCATGGACACGGCGCCCGCCATCAGGCGCCCGAACAGGCTGGTGGCGCCCACGGCGATGGCCAGCCCGCGCCAGACCAGCAGCAGGAAGCAGGTGATCAGGAACAGGTTGCCCGCGAGGCCGAACTCCTCGGAATAGGCGGCGAAGATGAAGTCGGTGGTGCGCTCGGGAATGAACTCCAGGTGGGTCTGGGTGCCGGCCATGAAGCCCTTGCCGAACATGCCGCCCGAGCCGATGGCGATCATGCCCTGGATGATGTGAAAGCCCTTGCCCAGCGGGTCGCGTGTGGGGTCCAGCAGGGTGCAGATGCGCTGCTGCTGGTAGTCGTGCAGCACCGGCCAGCGCACCCCGTCCGCGCACCAGGGATCGCCCATGACCACCAGGATGGCGATGCCGATGCCACCGATCAGCACCGGCGGCAGCACCAGCTTCCAGGGCAGGCCGGCAAAGAAGATCACCGACAGGCCGGCCGCCAGCACCAGCAGCGAGGTGCCCAGGTCGGGCTGCTTCATGATCAGGCCCACCGGAATCGCCAGCAGCAGCCCGGCCGCCGCGAAATCGAGCGGCCGCAGCGTGCCCTCGCGCTTCTGGAACCACCAGGCCAGCATCAGCGGCATGGCGATCTTGAGGATTTCGCTGGGCTGGATGACGATGCCCAGGTTCACCCAGCGCTGCGCGCCCTTCTTGGTGATGCCGAACAGCGCCACCGCGATCAGCAACGCCACCCCCGCGGCGTACAGCGGCACGGCAAACACCATGATCTTCTGGGGCGGCACCTGGGCCACCACGAACAGGATGGCACAGGCGATCAGCATGTTGCGCCCATGGTCCATGAAGCGCGTGCCATGGTCATAGCCCGAGGAATACATGGCCAGCAGGCCCGCACTGGCGAGCAGCAGAATGATCAGCACCAGCGGCAGGTCGAAACCCCGGAACAGGGGGAGAAAGCGCTGGGCAAAGGAGGGCTTGTCAAAAACGGCGGCCATCCCCCGATTATCGGGGGCCGGCCGCCATGGCCGCCGGCAAAAGCACCTCAACCCGCCTGGCGGAAGGCCATCACGGCCTGGTTGCGCAGAGTTCGCAGCAGGCCCAGGGCCTTGTCGTCCACCACGATGCCACCGGCCACCGACTGGTCGGCATAGATCAGCGCAAAGGTCTGGCCCTTGATCTGCAGAGGCAGCAGCAGAAAGGACGGGGCGTTGAGCCCGTCGCGGTACCACTCGGGCAGGCGCGCCTGCATGCGCGGGTCGGTGGCATCGTTGATCAGCGTGTCGGCCGCGCGCAGGCAGACGGCGGCGAACAGGTCGCCGGGCACCTTCAGGGGCACCCGCATCGCGCGCACGGCGGCCTCGCTGCCCTCGCCCAGGCCGAAGCGGCCCACCAGCGTCTCGGTACGGGCATCGCGCAGGCAGAACACCATGCGCCGGAACCCCAGCGCCCGGAACATGGTCTCCAGGATCATGCGCAGCACATCGTTGAGCGCAAAGGTGTCCACCATGGCGTTGGTGACATCCTGCACCCCCGCCGCCAGCACCTCGTTGACCTGGGCCACGGAGACACTGCCACCGGCTTGCGAAGCCAGCACCGCCGGCAGCGGCGGCGCCTCCCCCGCGCCCAGCTCATGGGGCGCCAGCGCGTCGTCCGGCACGGCGGCCGCCCCCTCCTCCGTCGCCCGGGGCAGTTGCAGCAGACGGGCGGCGGGCGTGCCGGGCGGCACCCGCAGCTCCAGGGTTTCGGCCAGCGACACCAGCTTGTGGCGCGCGCGCAGCGTGGCCTCGCCAATGGCCGCGGGCGCCAGGGCCAGGGTGCGGCTGTAGCGGGTGCCCACGCCCTGCAGGCGCTCTTCGAGCCGGGCCGGCTCGCTGTGCAGCAGCATGTCGGCCACCTCGTTGGCGGCCAGCGCCACCCAGCGCAGGCGCTCCGGGCCCTGCTCGGGCGGGCGCGCCGTGGGCGAACCCAGGGGCTTGCGCATGCAGCGCTGCAGGCTCTCGGGCAGGCCCCAGACACGGGCCACGCCGGTGCCCAGGTCCTCGAAACCCAGGCCCAGCACCTGCATGGCGGCGGCCTCCTCCCCGCCCTCGAGCCGGCCTGCGGCCACCAGGTGGCGCACCTGCTCGGCCTCTTCGGGGAAGTAGAAGCTGCACAGCATGCGCCCCAGGTTCTGGAACATGGCGCCGATGAAGGCCTCCTCGGCGCCCTGCCCGGGCCCGCACAGCTCGGCCGCCACCGAGCCGGCCATCATGGAGCGCAGGAACTCCTCGCGCATCTGCTCGGCATGGGCCTTGTCCTGCATGTGGTCGAGCAGCACCAGGCTCAGGGCCATGTTGCGCACGGCATTGAAGCCCACCAGGCTGACCGCGCGCGACACCGTGCTGATGGTGCCGCGCCCAGCATGGGCGTAGTGCACGCTGTTGACCAGGCGCAGCAGCTTGTGGGTCAGCGCCACGTCCTTGAGGATCTCGTGCGTGAGGTCGCTGATGCTGTCGTCCTCGGAATGCGCCACGCGCTGGATGCGCGTCACCGAGTCGGACAGGGCCGGAAAATCGCTCTTGTGGCGCATGCGCCGCAGCAGGAAGTCGAGCGTGGCATTGCTGGCAGCCGTCGGCGCGCTCACGGGCGCCGCCCAGGCGCGCAGGGCATCGCGCAGCTCGGTCGCGCCGGAGAACGGGGTCGCGCCGTCCTGGCCCAGGGCGCGCTGCAGCAGGGCGCGCAAGCCCTCGTCCAGGGCGCCCACGAGCACCGCAGGCAGGGCGCGCCCCGCCTCGGCAGCCCCGACCCAGGGGCTGCCGGTGAGCAGATGCACCAGCACCTGGGCGGCCGAGCGCAGGTCGTCGGCCGCACTGGCCTCGGCGTCCCCGTCCCCGAACGCCGGGGCATGCCAGCCCAGGCCCAGCAAGCGGGCGTGGCGCTGCGGATCCATGGCGATGTGCTCCAGGTCCACCCGGCCATGCACCAGGCCGGCCCCGAGCACGGCCTCCAGCGCATCGAGCACATCCACCAGCAGCGCCACGGCATCGTGCGGCGTGCAGCGGCCCTGGCGCGCCAGGTGCTCGGCCAGCGTCGGGCCCGGCGCCGGCTCGTGCACGATGTAGGGCTGGCGCGCGAGGACGTCGACCTCCAGCACCGGCACGAGGAAGGCATGGCTCAGCCGGGTGGCCTGCTCGGCGGCCTGCAGCCAGCGCTCGAGTGCCGCCGCCGCATGCGGCGGTGCCACCGCCCACTGCCGCAGGGTGACCGGGCGCTTGCCGCGCCGGTCCAGCGCCCGCCATTGGGTGAAAAGCCCGTTGGCCACCAGCGCCTGCTGCAGCTCGAACCGCCCCTGGGGTGGGGGCACCCGGTCTCCGACCACCCAGGCAGAGCGGCGCGCGGGGGAAGGCGGGGCAAAATCGGTCATGGTCGGGCGAATCAGGGCGGTGCGGTGCCGCAGGCTGCAACATACACTTTGCAACATCTTATGCCTGCGCAAGGCCTGTCAAGGCAGTGATTCCCCTGCCCCCACCCCTGTTACGCCTTTCCTGGCCGCCGTTTCCATGAACCGCACCACCCACCTCCTGTACCTGCACGGTTTCCGCTCTTCCCCCCAGTCGGCCAAGGCGCGGCAGATGGCCGCCCATGTGGCGGCCGAGCACCCCGGCGTGCATTTCTGGTGCCCGCAGCTGCCCCCCTCGCCCCGCGAGGCCATGGCCCTGGTGGCCAGCACGGTGGCAGACTGGCCCCGGGCCACGAGTGCGGTGGTGGGCTCCTCGCTGGGCGGCTTCTATGCCAGCTGGGTGGCGCAGCAGCTCGCCTGCCCGAGCGTGCTGCTCAACCCCGCCGTCGACCCGGCGCGCGACCTGGCGCGCTACATCGGCGAGCAAACCAGCTGGCACGACCCGGCGGAGCGCTTTTTCTTCCGGCCCGAGTACATCGCCGAGCTGCAGGCGCTGGATGTGCGCGGCCTGCCGCCCGCAGGCCCCGAGCTGGCCATCATCGCCCAGGGCGACGAGGTGCTGGACTGGCGCGAGATGGTGGCGCGCTACCCGGCCGCGCAACAACAGGTGCTCGAAGGCGGCGACCATGCACTCACGGGTTTCGAGGTGCACCTGCCCCTGGTGGGCTCATTCCTGCGGCTTTGATGCGCTTGCGGACGAAGCCGGTGCCTTGTTCAGCCAGCGCGCATGGTCCTTGGGGTAGGCAATGCGGTAGCGGCGCAGGTGGTAGGCGGCCTCGTCATCCCGGCCGAGCATGACGGCGCTGTCGATGCGCCTCTCGATGACCCGGGGTTCGGGCGAGTAGTGCAGCAGTTGGCCGGACAGGTCGAACACCTGCTGCGCCGTGGCGGGGGTGAGCGCGATGGAGGGCAGGAGGGCGAAGTCCACCTGGTCCTGGAACAGCAGGGAAGGTGCCGTCGTGGCCGGCGCCATGTCACGGTAGAGGGGGTCACGCTTCTCGGGCACCCGGTAGAGCTGGCTGATGCGGTGGTAGTCGTGCGCCACCCAGGCCAGGAACAAGGCCCCCGCCATCAGCACGATGCCCGCCGCCCCCAGCGCTGCCGTAGAGGGCGCGCGCAGAACACGGCGGCGCGGCCACAGCAGGGCCAGCGCGCCCAGGGCGGCCAGCTGGAACGGCCCGTACCAGAGCGGAAACTCCAGCATGCTGTGGGCGCCGATGAGGGCCAGGATGCCCCAGGCCAGTTGGCGCACGGGGTCGGTCTCGCTCCAGGGCCGCGCCCGCAGGATGAAGGCCAGCGCCGCACCGCACAGCAGCACCGCCGCGGGCAGGCCCAGCTCCACCGCCAGGTGCAGGGGCAGGTTGTGGGCGTTGTCCAGCAGCACGCAAAAGCGCTCGCCGGGGAACAGGGTGGTGTAGTGCGCGTAGTCGAGCTCGTTCCAGCCCCAGCCCGTCCAGGGCTTCTGCGCGATCAGGGTGAGCACGTTGGACCAGAGCACGCGGCGGCTGGTGCACTGGTGGGAATCGCCCGAGAAGCGGTTGAACAGGCCCTCGGCCTGCACGCCGCTGAAGCTCTGCAGCGCCAGTGGCAGCAGCCAGGCCGCCGCGATGTAGAGCGCGACCCCGCCGAGCGCCACGGAAAGTGCCATGCGCCCGAGCGAACGGCGCCACCACAGCAGCAGCACCACGATGACCAGCCACTGCACGGCGCCGGTGCGCGAGGAGGTGGCGGCGCTGGCCAGGGCCAGCACGGTCAAGGCCATGCCGAAAGCCAGGCCGACCAGGCTCTCGGCACGGGGCGGCCGCCGCCCCCTCACGTCCGCACGGGCCTGCCATTGCGCCACCGACCAGGCCAGCGCCCAAGCCCCCAGTGCCACCAGCGTGGCCTGCTGGTTGCGCTGGCGCAGGTTGCCCACCGCCTGGCCCGGGGTGGAGGCATTGATCCAGGGCGCCAGGCCCACATCCCCCCCGAAGTACTGCACAAGGCAGACCACGCCCCCCACGACCGCGGCCAGCAGCAGCCCCAGCGCCAGCCGGTTGGCCATGGTGCTGCCGCCGTCGCACAGCTCCGGGTGGCGGCGCGAGCGCAGGGCGCGTTGCCAGGCCAGCGCCGCCAGCAGCAGCATGCATGTCCACGAGGCCAGCAGCGGCCAGACATTGGTGGACGGGGGCGTGGTGATGGAGAAGAGAAAGGGCAGGGCCACTGCCAGCAAAGTCAGCGGTGCGGCAATGGCATCGATCGGCATCGGGAAGGCGGGCGCGGGAGCGGGTTGTGCGGCAAGGGAAGCCGCGAATCATAGAGCCCCGCTCCGTGGCGCGCCGGCCACCCGGGACACCGCCCCAGGGACCAGGGGGCGCCAGCCCTTATATTCCCCCTATTGGCGCTCCCCAGCAGCGCCCCTCCGGCCACACCACCGACATGACCCACCCGCAGCGCACGTTCCTTCTGCCCCGCTTTCGCCTGCAGGGCTTCACCATGATCGAGATGATGATGGTGGTTGCCGTCATCGCCGTGCTGGCCCTGATGGCCCTGCCCTCCTACCAGGACCGGGTGCTGCGCACCCAGGTCAAGGAGGGCCGGGAGATGGTGGAATTCGTCAAGCAGGCCGTAGCGGTTCACTACGCGCTCAAGAAAGCCATGCCTGCCGACAATGCCGCCGCCGGCCTGCCGCCCGAGGACCGCATCGTGGGTACCAACGTGGCCAAGGTCACCGTGGTGGGCGGCGCGGTGAACATCGTCTACGGCAACAAGGCCAACAAGGCCATCGCGGGCAAGGTCCTGACCCTGCGCCCGGCCATCGTCACCGATTTCCCGCAGGTGCCCATTTCCTGGGTCTGCGGCAAGGCCAAGGTGCCGGACAAGATGACCGCCCAGGGGGTGGATGCCACCAGTATCCCGGCCATTGCCCCCCCCTGGACTGCATGGGCCCGGCCAAGTCCTGAGCGACCGGGCGAGTGCACCGGGCGCCCATGGGACAATGCCGCCCATGCATGCATTGTTTGAAGAAGCCGGCAAGTTCATGGCCGGCCGTATCCTGTCGGAAGCCGAGAGTTCGGCCCAGGTCGAGCTCGACTCGGGCAAGCGGGTCAAGGTCAAGGCCGCCAACATCCTGTTGAAGTTCGAGAAACCCGCCCCGGCCGAGCTCGTGGCCCAGGCGCAGGCCATGGCCGAAACCATCGAGCTGGACCTGGCCTGGGAGTTCGCGCCCGAGGACGATTTCGGCTTCGCCGACCTGGCGCGCGACTATTTCTCCGAGAACGCCACGCTGGTCCAGCAGGCCGGCGCGCTGTTCCGCCTGTACGAGGCACCGCACTACTTCCGCCGCGCAGGCAAAGGCCGCTTCAAGAAGGCGCCGGCCGAGATCCTGCAGCAGGCGCTGGCCGCCATCGAGAAGAAAAAGGCCGTGCTGGCCCAGATCGACGAATGGGCCGCGGCCCTCGGCCGCGGCGAATGCCCGCAACCCATCCGCGAGCAGCTCTACAAGATCCTTTTCAAACCCGACAAGAACGCGCCCGAGTACAAGGCCGTGGTCGAGGCCAGCCGGGCCACGCACACCGCCCCGCTCGACCTGCTGCAAAAGGCCGGCGCCATCGACTCGGCCTACCAGTTCCACTGGAAGCGTTTCCTGTTCGAGAACTTCCCCAAGGGCACGGGTTTCCCCAATCTGGCCGCACCCCAGCCGCCGGACGACCTGCCCCTGGCCGACGTGCAGGCCTATTCCATCGACGATTCGCAGACCACGGAAATCGACGATGCACTGTCGGTCCAGGGCCTGGGCACCGGCACCGTGGTGCTGGGCATCCACATCGCGGCGCCCGGCCTGGCCGTGCAGCCGGGCAGCGCCATCGACCAGGTGGGCCGCACCCGCCTGTCCACGGTCTACATGCCGGGCTACAAGATCACCATGCTGCCCGACGAGGTGGTGCAGATCTACACCCTGGACGAAGGCCGGGCCAACCCGGCGGTGTCGCTGTACGTGACCATCAACGAGGACACACTAGAGATCCAGTCCACCGAAACGCGCCTGGAGCGCGTGCCGGTGGCGGCCAACCTGCGCCACGACCAGCTCGACCACATCGTGACCGAAGCCTGGCTGACCGACCCCGGCGTGCAGGTGGAGGGCACGCCGGAGGAACTGGCGGTGCGCCGCGCCGAGCTGTCCTTCCTGTTCCGCCTGGCGCAAAGCCTCAAGGCCCAGCGCGAAATCGTGCGCGGCAAGCCCGAGAACTTCAACCGCCCGGACTACAACTTCCGCCTGGTGGGCAATGACCGGGGCGAGCCCAATGGCTCGGAGACCGTGCAGATCACCACGCGCCGCCGCGGCGCGCCACTGGACCTGATCGTGGCCGAGGCCGCCATCGTGGCCAACAGCACCTGGGGCGCCTGGATGGCCGAGCTCGGCGTGCCCGGCATCTACCGCAGCCAGGCCAGCATGGCCCCGGGCGTGAAGGTGCGCATGGGCACCAAGGCGCTGCCACACGCCGGTATCGGGGTCAAGTGCTACTCGTGGGCCACCTCGCCGCTGCGCCGCTACACCGACCTGGTCAACCAGTGGCAGATCATCGCCTGCGCGCGCCATGGCAAGACGGCCGCGCTGGCCGCTCCGTTCAAGCCCAAGGACGCCGACCTGTTCTCCATCATCAGCAGCTTCGATGCGGCCTACAGCGCCTACAACGGCTACCAGGCCGGCATGGAGCGCTTCTGGACGCTGAAGTACGTGCAGCAGCACGGCCTCACCGAGCTGACCGCCACGGTCTTCAAGGAAGGCCCGGGCGGCAGCTTCCTGGTGCGGGCCGACGACATCCCGCTGGTGTTCCCGGTGCTGGGCGCGCAGAACCTGCCGCGCGGCGCACGCCTGCGCGTGAAGCTTGGCGAGATCGACGAGATCACGCTGGACATCCACGGCACGGTGCTGGAACGCCTGGACAGCGATGCCGCCGAAGCCGGTGCCGACGAGGCGGCCGAGGAAGACGAGGACACCGTGGCCGGCCCGATCGCCATTGCGGTGGATGTGAATGAAGCCGACGCGCCTGCCAGCGCTGATAATCTGACGCCGTGAAACTGCCTGCCTTCCTCCGCACCTTCAGCACGCTGCAGCTCGCGCTCGGCATCTCGATCGCCGTGCATGCGGCGCTCATCACAGTGCGCTTCATCGACCCCGAGGGCTTCAACCGCGTGTTCCAGGACACGCCGCTCGAAGTCATCCTGGTCAATGCCAAGTCCAATGAGCGGCCGGAGAAGGCCCAGGCCATCGCCCAGTCCAACCTGGCAGGCGGCGGCGATGCGGAAAAAGGCCGGGCCACCAGCCCCCTGCCCTATTCGGCGCTCACGGCCATGGGGGACGACCTCGAAGAAGCCCAGCGCAAGATGGATGCGATGCAGGAGCAGCAGACCCAGCTGCTCACGCAGTTGCGCAAGCAGCTGGCCAGCATGCCGCCCCCCGATCCGCGCAAGCCCAGCCAGAGCGCCGAGCAGTCGGCCCAGGACGAAAAGCGCCGCCAGCTGGTCAAGCTGCTGGCCGAGATCGAAAAGCGCATCAACGAAGAGAATTCGCGCCCCAAGAAGCGCTACATCAGCCCCGCCACGCGCGAAGAGGCCTACGCGATCTACTACGACGCACTGCGCCGCAAGGTCGAGGACAAGGGCACCGAAAACTTCCCCGAGCAGGCGGGCCGCAAGCTCTATGGCGAGCTGACGATGATCGTCACGGTCAACCACGATGGCCGCGTGCTCGAAACCGAGGTCGTGCAGGGTTCGGGCAATGCCACGCTGGACCGCCGGGCCGAGGCCATCGCGCGCGCCGCCGGCCCGTTCGGCACCTTCAACCAGGAAATGCGTGCCAAGGCCGACCAGATCGCCATGGTGGCGCGCTTTCGCTTCACCCGCGACCAAACCCTCGAAACCACCGTCCGGTGACCCCCCAGCGCAACGCCCTGGCGGCAGCGCCCCACCTTTGCATTCTTTGTTTGAGATGAGCCAAGCCACCGATCTGTACTGCGTGATGGGCAACCCGGTGGCGCACAGCCGCTCGCCCGCCATCCATGCGCGCTTTGCCGAACTCACCGGCGAGGTCCTGGCCTATGAACGGCGCCTGGTCGCGCTGGATGGATTTGCAGAGGGCGTGCGCGATTTCGCGGCCCAGGGCGGGCGCGGCTGCAATGTCACCGTGCCGTTCAAGACCGAGGCACCGGCCCTGGCCACGCACTGCAGCGAGCGCGTACAGCTCGCGGGCGCGGCCAATACCCTCGCCTTCCGGCCGGACGGCAGCATCCACTGCGACAACACCGATGGCCTGGGCCTGGTGGCCGACATCACGCGCAATGCGGGCGTGGCCCTGCAGGGCGCGAGCGTGCTGCTGGTCGGTGCCGGTGGCGCTGCCGCCGGCGTGCTGGGCCCGCTGCTGCAGGCCGGGGCATGCCAGGTCACCATCGCCAACCGCACCGTGGCCAAGGCCGAGGCGCTGGTGCAGTCGCACCAGGCACTGGCCGCCCACCTGGGCGCGCAGCTGGCAGCGAGCAGCCTGGACGGGGTGGCCGGCGCGTTCGACGTGGTCGTCAACGCCACGGCCAGCAGCCTGGCCGGCGACGCCGTGCCCGTGGCGGCCAGCGTGCTGCGCCCGGGCGGCCTGGCCTACGACATGATGTACGGCCCCGCGGCCCAGGGCTTCCTCGACTGGGCGGCCGCGCACGGCGCCGTGCCGCGCGATGGCCTGGGCATGCTGGTGGAGCAGGCGGCCGAGGCCTTTGCCTTCTGGCGCGGCGTGCGCCCCCCATCGGCCCAGGTGCTGGCCGAACTGCAGGCGCAACTGGCGCTGCAGGCCCACTGATCCGCCCCGAGGAAAGCACTCCACCATGAAAGCCGTGCTGCGCTGGCTGGGCCTGCTGGTGTTCGCCTTCGTGGCACTGCAGCTGTTCTTCGTGCTGCGCATCGCGGCCATGGTGGTGATGAACCCCGAATCGACGAGCTTCCAGCGCTCCGAAGCCTGGGTGCAGGTGGCCGCCAGCGGCCAGGTGCGCTGGCGCCAGGAGTGGGTGCCTTATGGCGAAATCTCCGAGCACCTGAAACGCGCCGTGATCGCCTCGGAAGACGATGGCTTTGCCAACCACGACGGTGTGGACTGGGTCGCCATCGAAAAGGCCTGGGAGCGCAACGCCAAGGCCGAAGCGCAAGCGGCCAAGACCCAGGCCCGCGCCCCCGACCGCCCGCAGCGCGCACCCAAGATCCGCGGCGGCTCCACCATCACCCAGCAGTTGGCCAAGAACCTGCTGCTCTCGGGCGAGCGCACGCTCTTGCGCAAGGGCCAGGAGTTCGTGCTCACGCTGCTGCTGGAGCAGTTGCTGAGCAAAGAGCGCATCCTGGAAATCTACCTCAACAGCGTGGAATGGGGCGAAGGCGTGTTCGGCGCCGAGGCCGCAGCCCAGCACTACTTCCGCAAGAGCGCGAGCCGCCTGGGCCCCAGCGAGGCCGCCCGCCTGGCCGTGATGCTGCCCGCGCCCAAGCGCTTCGAGAAGACGCCAGGGTCTGCCTACCTGGCGGGGCGCACGCGCACCATTCTGGCGCGCATGAACAGCGCGGAATTGCCCTAGCTGCGCCGGCGCAGCCGCAGCGCGATGGGTTGCTGCGGCCGCAGGGTCACATGCAGCTGGGGCTGCAGCGGCGCAGCCCCCTCGGGCACCTGCAGGGTGTAGCGCTGCAACAGCATGGCCGCCAGCAACTGCATCTCCAGCATCGCAAAGTGCTGGCCGATGCACACGCGCGGGCCCAGGCCGAAGGGCATGAACGCGCCGCGCGGCAGCTCGGGCGCACCTCCCAGAAAACGCTCAGGCCGAAAGCACTCGGGCTCGGCGAACCAGCGCGCGTCGCGGTGCAGCACCCAGGGCGTGATGCGCAGCAGCGCCCCCCGGGGCACGGCCACGCCGCCCAGGGTGATGGGCGCGGTGGTGCGCCGGCTCATCACGGCGGCCACGGGCGGGTACAGGCGCATGGCCTCCTTGAGCGTGGCAGTGAGCCAGGACAGTTGCGCCATGTCCTGCGGCCCCGGCACGCGGCCCTGCAGCGCCGTATCGACTTCGGCCTGGGCGCGCTGCGCGGCTTCGGGGTGCCCGGCCATGAGCCGGCTCCACCACAGCAGGGCCGTGGCGCTGGTCTCGTGCCCGGCCTGGAAGCTCACCATGCACTGGTCGAACACCTCCTGTGCCGACAAGGCTTCGCCCGTCGCCTCGTCGCGCAGGTCCAGCAGCATCTGCAGCAGGTCGGTGCGCGGCGCCGACTCCCGTGCCTGTGCATGCCGCTGGTCGATGTGGCGCTGCACCAGCGCGCGCAGCAGCCTCAGCGCGCGGCGCTTGGCGGCCTTGCCGGGCAAGGGCAACCAGTCGGGCAGGGAAAAGGGCATGAACATGTCCGAGAACGCCGTGGCCGACAGGACCTGGGTGGCCCAGGCGGCATCGCGCGCATCGTCCTGCGCCGACGCGCCGAACAGGGTGCGCAGGATCACGTCCATCGCCACGCCCGACCACAGCCCGTCCATGGGCACCAGGGCGTCGGGCTGGCCCGGGGGAACGGCGCCATCGAGTGCGCGGCAGGCGGCCTCGGCCATCAGCTGGGCATAGCCCGCCACCCGCTTGGGTGTGAAGGCCGGCATCAGCATGCGGCGCTGGCGCTGCCAGGTGGCGTGCTCGGTCACCAGCACGCTCTGGCCGAAGGCCTGCTCGAAGACCTCGATGCCGCGCTCCCAGCGCACCAGGTGCTCGGCATGGGTGACCAGGGCTTCGCGCACCAGCTCGGGCGAGAGCAGGTCCCAGGCATCCTCGTAGCCCAGGCGCATGCGTGTGAGGTCGCCATGCTCGCGCTGCAGCCGCGTGACGAAGCCCAGGTAGTCGGCGCGCATGGCGCGCAGCAGCGGCATGCCCCACCAGCGTGACACCGGGCCCGATGGCTGAGGGACCGCAGGGGCGGCAGCGTGTGCAGGATCGGTGGAGAGCGTCGTGTTCATGCCGGCATGGTGGTACGGCCCGCCCCCCGCGTATTGAACGTTTGCGACATGGCCGCTGGCCTACACTCGCGCCCCATGGCCTTTCTCGCCACCTCTCCCACCCGGCACCCCGAGGGACTGATCCCCTCGGGCCAGCTGTGGCTGCCGCACGCCAGCCTGTCGGCCTGCCTGCGCGCCACCATCGTGCGCAGCACGCTGGGCCATGCGCTCAGCGATACCCAGCGCATCAACCGCTTTCCCGCCACGCCGCTGTGCAGCCTGAGCTGGTGGTTCACCGGCCGCAGCGAGCGCCTGGTCCCCGGGCGGCCCGACACCATGCCGGGCCTGGACAGCCCGCGCGAGCCCTACGCGGGGCGCTGGGTGCTGGCGGGCCCGCAGACCCGGCCCTCGACCAGTTGGTGCCCCGAGCCCACCCACGCCATGATGGTGATGTTCATGCCCGACGCGCTGCACCTGCTCACGGGCCTGGCCCCCGAGGACCTGACCGACCGCACGGTGGACGCCGCCACGCTGCTGCCGCGCGACTGGCTGGCCATGTGCGAGGCCGTGCAGCACCAGGCGGGCGATGCGGCGCGCATGGAGTGCCTGGAGCAGTTTCTGCTGCCGCGCTGGCAGGCCTGCCGGCCCGGCCCCGCCACGGCATCGCAGCGCTATGGCGACTGGGCGGCCCACCTGGCGCAGCGCGCAGCCCTGTCGGCACCCGGCCGCAGCCTGCGCCAGCTGGAGCGGCGCATCAAGCGCTGGGCCGGCCTGCCGCTGCGCGAGCTGCGCGGCTTCGGCCGGGCCGAGCAGGCCTTCTTCGACACCATCGCGGCGGACGCGGCCGCATCGCCCGTGCGCTGGGCCGAGGTGGCGGCGGGCGCAGGCTTTTCCGACCAATCGCACATGTGCCGCGTCACGCGCCGCATCACGGGCTACGCGCCGCAGGCGCTGTACGAGGGCATCCGCAGCGACGAGGCCTTCTGGGCCTACCGCATCTGGGTGTAAGCCACCCGGTGTGCCTCGGTCGGCAGCGGCACCTCCCAGCGCAGCAGCATCTCCAGCAAGCGCTTGTTCGGCAGCGAGCTGTCGCGCCGCTGGTTGCGCGCCAGCAGCGCTGCGCGCGGCTGCTCCAGGTACACGATCTCCACCTCGGCGTGGTAGGCCAGGCACAGGTCCAGCGTCTTGGACCGCATCTGGTCGGACAGGTGCGTGGCATTCCACACGAAGGGGGCGTGCGCACGCAGCAGGGCCTTGGCCTGGTCCACCGCATGGTGGGCCACCAGGCCTTCGTTCTTGCCGTGGCGCAGGCCCAGCTGGGCGCGCGCATCGTCGAACGACACCACGGGCAGCCGGGGGTGGTGGGTAGCGACCCAGGTGTCCTTGCCCGAGGCCGGCAGGCCGCACATCACCAGCACGCGCGAGCCCGGCTCCTGGTGCAGCGCGTAGTCGGGGTGCACATTGGCGCCGCGGAAGTAGCTGAGCGCCGTGTGCGCGTCGGCAAAGGCGCGCGGCTGGCGGTAGCACTGCTCCTCACGCGCCAGTTCGCGGAACAGCTCGATGGCATCGAGCGTGCGCTGCGGCTCGGGGCAGATGCGCCCGCGCATGTCCGCCTCGGCCAGCATCGCCAGCAGGTGCAGGTCCACCTGCCAGGACAACTGGCGCACGGTGAACTCGGGTGAGGCGCCCTTGCGCGAGGTCTCCAGCGCGAAGAAGGGTACCTGGTGCACGGCAATGAGGCGGCAGATGGCCTCGCGCACGGCCAGTGGCGCGCCCGCATCCCACAGCGCGATGCGCGCGTCGATCGCGCCCTTGCGCGAGTGGCCGGGCTGCGCAATGCGGCCCGTGGCCTCGTCCACCACGGTGGTGCTGCACTTGGCCACGTCGTGCAGCAGCGCGGCGAGGAACACCACCTCCTGGTCGGCCTGCGCGAGCGCCGCGTAGTCTGCGCTGTCCAGCAGGCAGCGCAGCACCATGGCCGTGTGGGTCCACACGTCCCCTTCCGCATGGAACACGGGGTCCTGCGGCGTCGTTGCGGCCAGCCGCAGTTGCGGGAAGGCCTCCAGGCAGGCGGCCAGATCGGGCGTGCCGCCTGCGGCAGGGACCAGGCCCTGCACGTCTTTCCATTGGAACATCGCCATGAAATTCTCCTTGGGCGGGACCGGGCCCGCCATGGGGTTCAGAGCCGGCCGCCGCCCGCGATGGGCCAGCGCTTGTCGACCTCGGGGGCGAACAGGTCCACACCGGCACGCAGGCGGTTGGGAACCACCGGGCGCTCGCTGTGGTGCGACTGCGAATCCAGGATGGTCTGGATAAAGTCCGGCCGCACGAGCTTGAAGCGCCCCACGGTGCGGCCGCCCTCCTCCACCTTGATGTACAGGCCCTCGGCCAGCTCGGACCGGTCGGTCTGCTGCCAGCACAGGGCCACGTCCAGCCCCTGGCGCGCCACCTCGTCCTCGAACGCCGTGCGCCACTGCGTGGTGCGCGCGAGCGAGGGGCCCACCAGGGCCTGCAGTGCCTGCATGCGCCGCGGCGCCAGCCCGGCATAGAGCACCGGCACCGACACCACGGGCACACCGGCCAGCAGCGCATGGCGTGCGGGCGTGTCGAGGAACACCTCTGCCTGGCGGTCCCAGATGTCGAACTCGCAGAACAGGTGCGGCAGCGCGTCGTAGTAGACCGAGTGCTTGGCGTGCATGAACTCGCCGTACACCACATAGCGGTCTTCCAGCACGTCGAGCAGCCGGCCCTCGTGCGCACGGGCCCATTGCTTGAACAGGTTGAACTGGCGTTCACGCCCGCCCAGGCGGTCCACGTCGAGGTAGTGGCCGCGCGACTGCAGCAGCAATTGGCCGGCGGCGTCGAAGCTCAGGCCGGCGTTGGCAGCATCAAGCTTTTCCTCCACCACGAGGGTCTTGCCCAGCAGCTCGGCATAGGGCACGGGATCGCCCTTGTCGCCGGGCTGGTAGCGGGAGCCCTGCAGATGGGGCGTACGGGGGTATTTCGCGAGTTCGCGGTTGTGCAAAAGCGATTGCGTCATGGAAGTCTCCGGCAGGCAGGGAACCAGGCAGAAAAAGGCCTGGGACAGGGGCCGAAGACGACGCAGGCGGTCAGCGGGGGACCGGGGGTGGCGTGATCAAGTCAGGAGGTTCGGGAAACCCGCGCCGATGGGACGGCCGTGGGGGAACGCGCTGGCTTGTCTGCATGCCCACACGAGCGGCATAACCCGGGGCTTGAGGCCGCGGGCTTCGTGTGGCGTGTCGTTCAGCAGGAACGGGGGGTGCGGGGCATGTCGGTCTCGCAAAGGTGAGGTTTTTGGAAGAGGGCGAATGCTACGGGCGTGCGCCGATGTTTTCAAGCGGGGCGCGTGATCCTGGTGTTTCCGCGCCACAGCCGGGCATCACGGCTTGCCTGCGTCGCAGGCACCGAGCCGCTGCATGCGGACTTCCGCCTCCACGTCGCTCGCACCCGGCGCCTTGTCTTCCATTGCCAGGCGGCTCCTGGAGACCATCTGCTCCGCCGAGGCCTCGACAGACACCCGCATCTGCGCCTTGCGGCCATCCTTTTCCCGGCACTGCAGGTTCCAGGAGGCCACGGCACCAGACCGCGTTTCGTCCGACACCGTGCAGCGACTGCCGTTCGATTCGTACGAGGCCTTGCTCGCTGCCGCGCTGACGAAGGGCAGCTTGCGCAGATCGGCCTCGGACATGCAACGCTGCTGCGCGGGCTCGGCCCAGGGCTTTGGCTCGCCCGTCACGGGATCCGCCAGGAAGGCCGTGAAGCGGCGCTCCCAGAGCCCCGGCACCGGCTCGGCCGCGACCGGCCCCACCAACAGCGCAAGCAGTGCGAGGACGAGGGGCCGCTGAAGGGTGGTCATGGATGGAGGGGGTGGAAGATCGGTGCACCCAGCATACCGCGCCTGCCGCTCACAGGGCCTTGGCCGCCTGGTGCAGGCAGTCGATGAACAGCCGGGCGGCCGGGGTGAGGGCCTGGCGGTCGCGGATCACCACGCAGACGCGGGCGGCCGGCAGGGGCTCGGCGACCGCAAGCGCCACCAGCCCGCGGCTGGCGCCCGCGTCCAGGAACAGGCGCGAGGAGACCACGCCCACGGCATCGGTGGCCCGCAGCAGCGACAGGGCAATCGACACGGAGTGGCAGTAGATGATGTCCCGCGGCGGCGGCGTCTGGCACTGCGCGAACAGCAGGTCCAGGACCTCCATGCCATAGCCCGGCGCCAGCCACAGGGCCTGGGCCAGCTCGGCGATGGAGCGCGCACCCGCCAGCGGGTGCCCGGTGCGCACGGCCAGCACGGCGGGGATGGCAAAGAGCAGCTCCCGCTCCAGGGCGTCCTGGTGCGGCACGTGCGGCACATCGGCCTGCGCGAGCACGGCAAAGTCGTACTCCCCCTCCCTCCACCCGTCCAGGCGGGTGGGCCAGGTCATTTCGCGCAGCTCCAGCACCACGTCGGGGCGCTGCGCGCGGAAGTCGCTCAGGGCCTGCGGCAGCACGCTGCTGGCGGCCGCACTCAGCGCAATGCGCAGCCGCCCGCCCAGGCCCCCACCCATCTGTTCGAGCTCGGCCTGGGCGCTCTGCGCCTCGTGCAGGATGCGCTGGGTGCGCAGCAGCAGGGCTTCGCCGGGCGCGGTCAGGCGCACACCCTTGGCGCTGCGCACGAACAGATCGACGCCCAGGCCCTGCTCCAGCTCGCGCACGGCGTGCGTGACGGCGGGCTGGGTCAGGCCCAGCCGGCGCGCCGCGGCACGGATGCCGCCGCTCTCCGCCACGGAGCGGAAGACGCCCAGTTGGCGCAGATTAAATCGGATCGGGGAATCGGTCGCCATACCACTCCAGTACCCGTGTATCGGCCCCAGCAACAGCTCTGGTGATCAAATCTTTTGATCACCCACCGAAGAATCTTGTCTTTTCAATGGTGATTCATTTGCTTACATTCTCAGCCCAAGTGCCTTTGCGGACCAATAGCGCGCGTGTACCGGCCTCCTCCACCCATTCAACTTTCTTGTCCCTGCAGCAGCGGCCCCAGGCCGGATCGGTGGCCAGGCCCATGAACATCCCGACACCCAGGCCCTGCGCGGTAGAGTGGGGAGCGCCCGAACGGCGGCAGGCACCCGGCACTGCCGCCGTCCGAGCCCCCCATCCACGGTAAAGAGGACACCATGGGCCTGCTCCCCGACGACCCGCTGCGGCATGCCGGCCAGGATGCCACCGCCCCTGCCCGCCTGGTGCGCCTGCAGCAGGAGATGCTGGCGCTGGACCTGGGCCTACCCCTGGCCGACGTGCTCGCCCGCATGACTGGCTGGGCGCGCACCCTGACCGATGCGGCGGGATGCGCTCTCTACCTGCGCGAAGACGGCGGCGGGTTCGTCTGCCGCGCGGTCGGCGGAGCCATTGCGGCGGCCGTGGGCGATGCCCTGGCCGGGCCCGGCGGAGACCAGGCACCTGCGGCCATGCCCCAGACCGACGGGGCTCTGCTGAGGGCCCCGCTGCGCACCGCCACCGGAGTGCTCGGCTGGGTCTGCGTGGCGGCCGGCCCGCACGGCGCCTTCGGCGCGCAGGCGCTGGCCGAGCTTCAGGTCCTGGGGGAATCGTTTGCCGCCACCCTGGTGCGCCACGGCAGCACCGCGCAGTGGCGGGCCGCGGGGGAGCAGTACCGGCTGCTGTTCGACCACAACCCCTTTCCCATGTGGGTGTCGGACCTGCGCTCGCGCCAGATCCTGGCCGTGAACCAGGCGGCGGTGCTGCACTATGGCTACAGCGAGCAGGAATTCCTCGCCATGGACGTGCGCGACCTGTGGCTGCCCGAGGACCGCCCGGAGTGGGAAAAGACGCTGCGCAGCACGGAGGAGGTGCAGAAGGTCACCGGCATCAAGCGGCGCCACCGGCGCAAGGACGGCTCGGTCATCGACACCGAGATCTCGGCCGACCTGGTCGATTTCAATGGCCGGCGTGCGCGCCTGGTGCTCGCCAGCGACGTGAGCCTGCGCGTGCGCGCCGAGCGCGAACTGGCGCGAGCCAGCCGCGCGCAGCGCATGCTGAGCGCCTGCAACGAGGTGCAGATCCGTGCCGGCACCGAGCAGGCCCTGATCGAGGAGGTCTGCCGCATCACGGTGGAGATCGGCGGCTACGGCATGGCCTGGGCCGGGTGGCTGCGCGGCGGCAGCCTGCAGCTGGCGGCCCAGGTGGGCGACGACAGCGGTCTGCTCACGGCCCTGGAAGGCGCCTGGAGCGACCCGGCGCACGCGGCCTTGCGGCACACCCTGGAGCAGGCGCTGGCCAGCGGGCAACTGGCGGTGGCCGAAAACCTCGCGGGCCAGCCGGCACCCGAGCCCTGGGCGCGCTTGGCACTGGCGCACGGTTTTCAGGGTGCGGCCTTTCTGCCGCTGGGCCGCGCCGGGGGCGCGCTGGGCCTGCTGGGCCTGTGCACCCGGGAGCCGCTGGTGATCGGGGCCGAAGAGGCCAAGCTGCTGCAGGACCTGGCCAACGACCTGGCGTTCGGCATCGAAGGCCTGCGCGCCCAGGCCCGCCAGCAGGCCCTGCAATCGGCGGTGGCCCGGGTCGCCGCCGCAGTCTCCGCCGGCACGGGGACGGCGTTTTTCGAGCAGCTGGTGCGCAGCAGCACCGAGACCCTCGGGGCCTACGGGGGCTTTGTGGCACGCCTGCATGCAGGCGGCGACGGCGAACCGGCGCAGGCCCGCACGCTGGCGGCGGTGGCGCTGGGCCAGTCCGTCGCCGACTTCGACTTCGCCCTCGACGGGTCGCCGCTGGCACCGGCCCCAGAGGAAACGCATGGCACCGTACAAGGTACTGCGGTGGAGCAGTTTGCGGCCCGGGTGCTGCCGGGGCTGCCGTCCCATACCTGCATCTGGCGCCGGCTCGACAGCGCCTCAGGCCGCCCGCTGGGCGCGATGGCCCTGCTGTTCGACAGCAGCCGCGAGCTCGATGCCATGATGGCCTCCACGCTGCACATCTTCGCGACGCGCGCGGCGGCCGAGATCGAGCGCCAGGAGGCCGATGCCCAGATCCGCGACCAGGCCTCGCTGCTGGACAAGGCCCAGGACGCCATCATCGTGCGCAGCCTCGAAGACCGCGTGCTGTTCTGGAACCGCAGCGCCGAGCGCCTGTATGGCTGGACACCCCAGGAGGCCATGGGCCGGTCGATCTCGCACCTGCTCCACGACGATGCCCAGGCCTACCAGCAGGCGATCCGCCATGTGCTGGCCCTCGGGGAATGGAGCGGTGAGTTCACCCAGCACCGCAAGGATGGCAGCAGCCTCACAGTGGAGGCGCACTGGACGCTGGTGCGCGACGCGCAGGGCACGCCGCGCTCCATCCTGGCGATCAACACCGACATCACGCAGCGCAAGGTGACCGAGCTGCAGATCCAGAAGCTGGCCTTCTTCGACCCGTTGACCGGCCTGCCCAACCGCATCCGGCTGGTCGACCGGCTGCAGCATGCGCTGGCCACAGGGGCACGCAACGGCCGTGGCGGCGCCCTGCTGTTCATCGACCTGGACAACTTCAAGACGCTGAACGACACGCTCGGGCATGACAAGGGCGACCTGCTGCTGCAGCAGGTCGCCACGCGCCTGAAGGCCTGCGTGCGCGAGAGCGATACGGTGGCACGCCTGGGCGGTGACGAGTTCGTCGTGATGCTGGAGCAGCTCAGCGGGAGCGCGAACGAGACGGCCCTGCAAAGCCGCACCGTGGCGGAGAACGTGCTGGGCGCGCTGAACCAGCCATTCGACCTGATGGGCTATGAGCACCGCGGCACCTGCAGCATCGGCATCGCCCCCTTCGTCCAGACCGAGGAGGTGGGCGAGCTGCTCAAGCGCGCGGACCTGGCCATGTACCAGGCCAAGACCGCGGGCCGCAACACCCTGCGCTTCTTCGACCCGGACATGCAGCAGGCCGTGACGGCCCGCGCCGCGCTGGAAAGCGACCTGCGCCAGGCGCTCGCGCAAGACGAGTTCCTGCTGCACTGGCAGCCCCAGGTCGACAGCCAGGGCGAGATGCTGGGCGTCGAAGCCCTGCTGCGCTGGAAGCACCCGCAGCGCGGCATGGTGTCGCCGGCGGTGTTCATCCCGCTGGCCGAGGAGACGGGCACCATCCTCCCGCTGGGGCGCTGGGTGCTGGAGACCGCGTGCGCGCAGATCGCCGCCTGGGCGGCCCGGCCCGAGACCGCCGGGCTCACCGTGGCCGTCAATGTCAGCGTGCTGCAGTTCCGCCACCCCGACTTCGTCGACCAGGTGCTGGCCGAGCTCGACAAGGCCGGCGCCAACCCGCGCCGGCTCAAGCTCGAACTCACCGAAAGCCTGCTGGTCAGCGACATGGAGGAGACCGTCACCAAGATGGCCGCGCTCAAGCGCCGCGGCGTCTGCTTTTCGCTCGACGATTTCGGCACCGGGTACTCCTCGCTCTACTACCTCAAGCGGCTGCCGCTCGACCAGCTCAAGATCGACCAGTCCTTCGTGCGCGACCTGCTGAGCGACCCCAACGACGCTGCCATCGTGCGCACCATCGTGGCCCTGGCCCAAAGCCTGGGGCTGCATGTCATCGCCGAAGGCGTGGAGAACGAGAGCCAGCAGCAGTTCCTGGCGGAGCATGGCTGCCACGCCTACCAGGGCTATCTGTTCAGCCGGCCCCTGGCGGCCGAGCAGCTCCAGGCCTTTCTGGAGGCTCGTACACACGCGGCATGAGGCGCCCGGCCGTATCGGCGATCCATTGCGATGCCTGAAACTGGCACTGCCAAGGCCAGTGCCCCGCGCAAGGGCCGCCCCGCCGCGGAGGCGGCGTATCCAGCGCTTGCGCTGGGGGCGTCCCCCTCCCGACTCGCGCAGCGAGTCGAGAGAGGGGCTGAGGGCCGCGGCTCCAAGCCTGCCTGCGCAGGCTTGGACGTGCCCGAAGAGCCACCGCCTCTGGCGGTGGCACCGAGGCGCGAAGCGACTCATGGGGTGCTCACTCAGGCGCTGGCGCGCGAGACGATCTCGAAGCCGATGTCCAGAATCGGCTGCTCGATCGCGCGGCCTTCCGCACGGTCGTCGATGAACTGCGCCGCCGTGCGGCCGATGCGCGTGCCGTCGATGCGCACCGTGGTCAGGGCCGGCTGCAGGCTGGCGGCGAACTCCAGGTCACCCAGGCCCACGACGGCCAGTTGCCCAGGCACCGACAGGCCGCGCGCCTGGGCCTCGATCAGTACGCCCAGGGCCAGCATGTCGGAGCTGCAGAACACGGCATCGGTGCCGGGATGGCTGGCCAGCGCCTCCCCCAGCCCGCTGCGCCCCGAGCCCAGCGTGGTGGGCGCCGGCACCAGCACTGCGGGCACCTCGGCCGCCAGGCCGAGCTCGCGCGCCGCGCGCCGGAAACCGCCCATGCGCAGGCGCGCCCGGTCGTCGTTGGCACCCAGCAGCAAGGGATGCCGGTAGCCGCGCTGGTGCAGGAAATGGCAGACGGATTCGCCGATGCGCTCGTGGGAGAAGCCCACCAGCATGTCGATGGGGGTGGGCGTCAGGTCCCAGGTCTCGACCACCGGAATGCCCGCCGCCTGGAGCTGGCGCCGGCCTTCCACCGAATGCATGATGCCGGTCAGCACGATGCCATCGGGCCGGCGCCGGATGATGGCATCGAGCAGCGCGTCCTCGCGCGAGGCGTCGTAGCCGCTCTGGCCGATCATCAGCTGGTAGCCGCGCTCGTCCAGCGCCTGGTTCAGCGCGCGCACGGTTTCCTGGAACACCGGCCCCGTCAGCGTGGGCAGCACCGCGGCCACCAGGCGGGCGCGCGAGGAGCGCAGGCCGCCCGCCATGCCGTTGGGGACGAACCCGGTCTGGCTGACCACCTCGCGCACCTTGAGCAACGTGGCAGGGGCCACCCGCTCGGGGTGGTTGAGCGCGCGCGACACCGTCATGGCGGAGACACCCGCCAGGCGGGCGACGTCGTGGACGGTGAAGGCGGGGGGCTTTTTCATGGGGTGGCGTGGGCCCGGATGATACTGGCGTGCCGCAGCCAGGGTCCAGCGGTAGCCCCGGCGACCCGGCAGGGGCGCACAGGTTCACCCGTATCATGCGCGCCATGCTTGCCAAGTTGATGAGTCTTCTCCTGCTGGGAATAGTGCGGTTCCTCACCGGCTCCCAGGCCCGCTGGTATGGTTGCCCGCCCAAGGCGGAGCAGCGCATCTACTTTGCCAACCACCAGAGCCATGCCGACATGGTGCTGATCTGGGCGGCCCTGCCCGAGGAATTGCGCAGCATCACGCGCCCGATCGCCGCCAAGGACTACTGGACCAAGACGCCGTTTCGCCAGTGGATCACCACGGCCGTGTTCAATGCGGTCTATGTGGACCGCCAGGCCACGCCGGCACGCCCAGCCTCGGTGGAGCCCGCCCCTGGCGCCACCGCCCTGCCCGAGGCCGAAACCGCCTCGGCCGGCGGGCCGGACCCGTCGCCCGAGGCCCCGCCCAGGAAGCCCACGCCCGAGGAACTGCGCGCCGCGCTGCCCGAAAGCGACCCGCTCGCGCCGCTCGTGAAGGCGCTGCAGAGCGGCGACTCCATCGTGATCTTCCCCGAGGGCACGCGCGGCCATGGCGAGGAGCCCCAGGCCTTCAAGTCGGGCCTGTACAAGCTGGCGCAGATGTTCCCGCAGGTGGTGCTGGTGCCGGCCTGGATCAACAACGTGCAGCGCGTGATGCCCAAGGGCGAAGTCGTGCCCGTGCCCATCCTGTGCTCGGTGACCTTCGGCGCACCGATCGAGCTGGCACCCGACGAGGAGCGCCGCCCCTTCCTGGACCGCGCGCGCCGCGCCGTCATCGCCCTGAGGGAAGTGTGAGATGAACAACTTCCTTCGCAGCCTCACCGCCACCCAGCAGATCGGTGCCCTGTTCCTCGTGGTGTTCGGCATCCTGTCGATCACCACTATCTGGGCCTATGTGCGCATGCTGCGCGAGCAGCATGCCGACGACCCCATGGCCGAAGCCGATGCCCTGGAGGCCAAGCGCTTCTGGGGCCTGCTCAAGACCTCCTGGGCCATGGCCACGGTGTTCTGGATCGGCTGGGCCCTGGGCGACACCGTGGCCACGGTGCTGTTCGCCATCGTGGGCTTCTTCGCGCTGCGCGAGTTCATCACGCTCTCGCCCACGCGCCGCGGCGACCACCGCAGCCTGGTGCTGGCCTTCTTCGTGGTGCTGCCGCTGCAGTTCTGGATCGTGGGCAGCCGGCATTTCGACCTGTTCACGGTGTTCATCCCGGTCTATGTGTTCCTGGCCCTGCCTGTGGTGAGCGCGCTGGCCAACGACCCGCAGCGCTTCCTGGAGCGCAATGCCAAGCTGCAGTGGGGCATCATGGTCTGCGTCTACGGCATGAGCCATGTGCCGGCGCTGCTGCTGCTCGACTTCCCGGGCTACCAGGACAAGGGCGCCTTCCTGGTGTTCTTCCTGGTCTTCGTGGTGCAGACCTGCATGGTCGTACAGCACCTGCTGGGCCGGCGTTTTCCGCACAAGCCCGTGGCGCCGCAGGTGAGCCAGAGCTTCCAGTGGGTGAGCTGGCTGGCCGGCGTGGCCGTGGGCGGCCTGGTGGGCGCGCTGCTGAGCTTCATCACCCCGTTCAAGCCCGGCCAGGCACTGGGCATGGCCCTGCTGGCCTGCGTGGCCGGCAGCCTGGGCCACCTGGTGATGAAGGCGCTCAAGCGCGACCGCGGCATCACCAGCTGGGGCATGCAGGGCATGTCGGTCACCGGGGCCGGCGGCCTGCTCGACCGGGTCGATGCCCTGTGCTTCGCAGCGCCGGTGTTCTTCCACTCCGTGCGCTGGTACTTCGGGCTATGAGGATTCTGGGCATCGACCCCGGCCTGCAGACCACGGGCTTCGGCGTGGTCGACGTGGACGGCCACCGGCTGAGCTACGTGGCCAGCGGCACCATCCGCACCACCAGCCTGGCGCTGGGCGACCTGCCCGGGCGCCTGCGCATGCTGTTCGACGGCATCACCGAGGTGGTGGCGCGCTACGAGCCCGACACCTCGTCGGTCGAGATCGTCTTCGTCAACGTGAACCCGCAGTCCACGCTGCTGCTGGGCCAGGCGCGCGGCGCCTGCATCACGGCCCTGGTGGCCAGCGACCTGCCGGTGGCCGAATACACCGCGCTGCAGATGAAGAAGGCCGTGGTCGGCCATGGCCGGGCCACCAAGCCCCAGGTGCAGGAGATGGTGCGCCGCCTGCTCTCCCTGCCCGGCCTGCCGGGCACCGACGCCGCCGACGGCCTGGGGATGGCCATCACCCATGCCCATGCGGGGGCGGCCATGGCCCGCATGGGCGAGGCCGGCACGCTGCAAAGGCGCCAGCACGCCATGTACAAGGGCGGCAGAAGTTACTGAAGGTCCAGGGCCGTGTCATCAATCATTTTGCGGGGGTGAAATGATGGATGACACACCCTAGGACGCAGGTCCTGCGCTGCCCAATCCGCGCTTGAGCTCCTTGAGCAAGAGCAGCACCTGGTTGGACGCATGGCGGCAGCTGCTGTTGAGCATTTGCACGGCCTGGGGCCTTTGCCCCGCCTGGAACAGGGTCACCACGTTGGCGGCCTGCTGGTGGAAATACTTGTGCCGCGCCACCAGCATGCTGAAGGCGGGGTAGTGGCCCAAGCGCACGCGGCCCGTTCCATACAGCCAGCGGCCCAGGTCGCAGCGGTCGTCCTGGCAGACGCGCTCGGGGCGCATCACTTCGCTGCTCACTCCGTTGACCATGTCCTGCAGTTGCAGGCGCCAGCGCTCATGGCTGGCAATGGCCGCATCGATGTCGATCTCGGTCATGAGCATGGTGGCGTACTCGGCATCGAGCACCAGTTCGCTGCCGTTGTCTTCCATGGCCCAGGTGGTGTCCGGGCTGGTCGGGTCTTGCTCCCGCATCTTGAACAGTCGGCTGAAGAAACCCATTTTCCATCCCGCTTTTTTGGTGTGCGGCAGGCCCCTGCGCCTGAGAGGTCACGCCATTTGAAACATTCTGTGTAGCGTTTTGCGTTTTGGCTACCAAAAAATGGCATACCCCTGTCGGCATGTGCACTGCAGCCCTGCTGCCAGCCTCGGCTCTCGGCCCCGGTGCAAGCAGCGCCGGCCGGGCCGCACCACAATGGGCACATGACTGAACCTGTTTCCCCCCGTACCGCCCTGTCCATGCTGGACCTGGTGGCCGTCCGCGATGGCGGCACCGTGGCCGATGCCCTGCAGATCGCGCTGCGCACCGCCCAGCATGCCGAAAAGCTCGGTTTTGCGCGCTACTGGCTGGCCGAGCACCACAACATGGCCGGCATCGCCAGCTCGGCCACGGCCGTGCTGGTGGGGCACATCGCGGGCGGCACCTCGCGCATCCGCGTGGGCTCGGGCGGGGTGATGCTGCCCAACCATGCGCCGCTGGTCGTGGCCGAGGCCTTCGGCACCCTGGCCGAGCTCTACCCCGGCCGCATCGACCTGGGCCTGGGCCGCGCGCCCGGCACCGACCCGGCCACCATGCGCGCGCTGCGCCGCAGCCGCGTGGAGACCGCCGACGATTTTCCGCAGGACGTGGCCGAGCTGCAGCGCCTGCTGGCGGCCCCCGAGCCCGGCCAGCGCCTGGTGGCCACGCCCGGGGCCGGCACCAATGTGCCGATCTGGCTGCTGGGTTCGAGCCTGTTCTCGGCGCAGTTGGCGGCCGAGCGCGGCCTGCCCTATGCCTTTGCCTCGCATTTCGCGCCACGCCTGCTGCACCAGGCCATCGACCTGTACCGCAACCTGTACCGCCCCTCGGCGGCCTGGCCCAAGCCCTACCTGGCCATCGGCGTGCCGCTGATCGCGGCGCCCACCGATGAGGAAGCCGAGTTCCTGGCCAGCAGCACCTACCAGCGCGTGCTGGGCATCCTCACCGGCGACCGGCGCCTGCTGCTGCCGCCTGTGGAGAACTTCGCGGCGCGCCTGCAGCCGCAGGAGCGCGCCGCCATCGGCGACTTCCTGGCTGCGGCCGTGATCGGCGGCCCCGAGACGGTGCAGGCCGGTTTGGCCGACCTGGTGCGCGAGACCGGCGCCAACGAGCTGATGCTGGTGAGCGACGTGTACGACCCCGCCCTGCGCCTGCGCTCGCTGGAAATTGCAGCCCAGGCCCACGCGGCGCTGCAGGCCACGGTGCCGGCTTGACCCTTCAGCGCGGCCCCTGCAGGGCCCGCGCCACCGGTATGGCCACCTCCATGTAGGTGGCCTCCAGGTCCGGCGCATTGCGCGCCGCGACCACCGTCAGCCGGCGCACGGGGTCGTAAACAATGGCGCACGAATAGCCCGCCGTGGAGCCCCCGTGGCCCAGGAACACCGTGCCGTCGGGCAACTGGTGGCGCATGACCCCCAGGCCATAGGCGTAGGTGAGGTCGCCAATGGGCTCGGCCGGCACAAAACGCAGCATCTGCGCCAGGGTGCCGGGCTGCCGGTAGAGCTCACCGCCGAACAGCGCGGCGGCAAAGCGCGCCAGGTCGGCCGTGCTCGTCACCAGGGCATGGCCGCCCGCCGCCCCAGCCATCGAGGGAGAGATGCGGCTGACGTCGCGCAGGCCTTCGCCGTGGATCGGCTGGTAGCCATGGGCGAAGGGCGCGGGCATCTCCAGGTCCGCCGGCTCGGGCAGCGACGAATCCGCCAGGCCCAGGCGCGTGAGCAGGCGCTCGCGCACCTGGCTGCGCCAGCTCTTCCCCGTGGCCTCCTCGATGACCAGGCCGAGCAGGATGTAGTTGGTGTTGGCATAGGCATGCGTGCCGGGTGCGCTCTGGCCTTCCTGCAGGGCCATGTCCAGGTACTCCTGTTCGCTGCGCAGCCGCTCCGGGTGGGCCAGCACATCGGCATCGTGGGCCTCGCTGGAGGCGGTGTCGCCCAGGCCGCTGGTGTGGTTCAGCAGATGTTCGAGGGTGATGGCACGGCGGTGCGCGAAGCCGGTGGTGCGCGCGGCCGGCAGCAACTGGTCGAGCGGCGTGCCAAGTGCGAGCCGCCCCTCCTCGACCAGTTGCAGCACCACCGTGGCAACCATGAGCTTGAGCACGCTGCCGGCGCGAAAGCGGTCTTCGGGCCGCATGGGGGTGGCAGGGTCCATGGCCCCCAGGCCCGCCGCGTAGCGGGTGACCTGCCCCGAGGCGTCGCGCACCGCCACCAGCGCGCCAGGTGGCGTGGTCGCGGGCACGGCACGCTCCAGCAGGGCCTGAACCGCGGCCTGCTCGCGGGGCGGTGCGTCGCCGCCCCCGCCGCAGGCGGACAGCAGGGCCCCGGCCAGCAGCAGGGCGGTCATGGAAAGGGGCATGGTTCGGACAAGGCGCACAGCGGTGGCTCCATGGGTGGTTGAAAACCCGCGCATGCTAGGCAGGGCTTCCTTTGCGCCAGCTTTGCCCGCCTCGCATAAGCTGTGGTCCGACCTAAGAACGTGTTTACGATCTTTACGGGGCCGCGTTGGGGAGCAATCGGGATGAGTGGATGCTTCGGGTGCGCCGCATGGGCCCATGCCCATGCAAGCAGCCGGGGCGTCCAATCGCCCGATTTCGCCCCAACCCTTCGGGCAAGTGCCTTGCCGGGCGGTCTGCGGCGTTGCGGCGCTTGCGCGGCCCCGTAAAGATCGTAAACACGTTCTAAGAAGGGACTTTCGACATGCACCTGCTTCTCATCGAAGACGATCTGGACCTGGGCGCCGACCTCCAGAAGGCGCTCAAGGCCTACGGGCTGAGCAGCGAATGGGTGCGCAGCCTGGGCCAGGCCCAGGCGCTGTGCGAGGCTGCCGGCGACGAGCCCCTGCCCTATGCCTGCGCCGTGCTCGACCTGGGCCTGCCCGATGGCGAGGGCCTGTCGCTGCTGCGGGGCTGGCGCCGGACCGGGGTCGCCCTGCCCGTGATCGTGCTGACCGCGCGCGATGCGCTGGAGATGCGCATCGCCGGGCTCGATGCGGGGGCCGACGACTACGTCATCAAGCCGGTGCAGGTGGCCGAGCTGGCCAGCCGCGTCCAGGCCGTCACGCGCCGGGCGGCGGGCCAGTCCTCAAGCACCTGGAATGTGGGCCCGCTCACCATCGACATGGGCCGGCGCGAGGTGCGCACCTGCGATGGGCCCGTGCCTCTGTCGCCGCGCGAATTCGCCATCGTGGCCGAGCTCGCGCGCCATGGCGGCGACGTGGTGCCCAAGCACCGGCTGGCGCGCGCGCTGGCGCCCCTGGGCGAGCCGCTGGAGTTCAGCGCACTGGAGTGGCATATCCACAACCTGCGCCGCAAGCTGGGCGAAGACAGCATCCACACCATGCGCGGCGTGGGCTACCGCATCGCCGGGTTGCAGCCATGATGCTGCGGCCCCGCTCTCTGCTGCGCCCCTCCATCGCCCGGCGCCTGCTGCTGTCGCTGCTGCTGGCAAGCGCGCTGGTCTGGGCGGCCATCTACGGGCTCGGGCACGGCATGGTCTATGCCGAGGAAACGGGCAGCTTCGACCGCGAAATGCTCGCCCTGGCGCGCAGCATCGACCGCCTGGCCAGCGCTGCCGCCGGCGACGAGGCGCGCTTCGCCGCGGCACTCGAAGGCCTGGACGCACGCATCCAGAGCGATACCGAACTGCTCAACTACCCCGTGGGCTTTCTGGGCTTTCAGGTGCGGGACACCCAGGGACGGCGGCTTGCGCGCGGCGGCACCGGGCCCGATGCCCTGGCGGACGGACCGGACGGCTATGCCGACCAGGGCGGCGCCCAGCCGCACCGGGTCTACCGTCAGCACAGTGCCGATGGCCGCTACCGCATCGAGGTGACCCAGTCGCACGACAGCCGGCGCCTGAACTTCGATTCGGTCATGGTCAGCAGCGAAGGCCTGCTCCAGCCCCTGCTGGTCGCCTTCCCCCTGGTGCTGCTGCCGGTCTGGCTCTCGGTGCATACGGGGCTGCGGCCGCTGCGCCAGCTGTCCCGGGAGCTCGCACTGCGCCCGCCCGGGCACCTGCAGCCGCTGTCGGTCAGCGCGCCGCATGCCGAGCTGGCGCCCGTGGTGCACGAGCTCAATGCCACGCTGGCACGGCTGCGGGAGTTGCTGCAGCGCGAGCGCAACTTCCTGGCCGATGCCGCCCATGAACTGCGCACGCCGCTGGCCGTCATCGGCGCGCAGCGCGATGTGCTGCAGCACAGTGGCAGTGCCCCAGAGCGCCAGGAGGCAGCCGAGCGCCTGGGTGTCGGCATCGAGCGCGCCGGCCGCCTGGTCGGGCAGTTGCTCACGCTGGCACGGCTCGATGCGGGCATGCAGCACGAGTCCGTGCCCGTGGACCTGGCAGACATCGCCCGCGACTGCCTGGCGGCCCACGCAGGCCCCGCGGCGACGCGGGACATCGTGCTGGCCTACCTCGGGCCCGACCACCTGCCCACCCAGGGCCCGCTGCAGGTGTTCGAATCCATCACCGACAACCTGATCGGCAACGCCATCCGCCATGGGCACCCGGGCGGGCGCGTGGAACTGCAGCTGGGCTGCCAGGCCGGGCGCATCCAGCTGGAAGTGCGCGACGATGGCCCTGGTATTGCCCCGCCCTGGCGCGAGGCCGTCTTCGAGCGTTTCGTGCGCGCCCCCGGCAGCGGCGCGAGCGGCTCCGGGCTGGGGCTGGCGGTGGTGCGCTCGGCCGCCAGGCGCATCGAGGCGACGGTCGACCTTTCGGCCGGCATCGGCGGACAAGGCGCCGCGTTCCGCGTGCAATGGGTGCCGCCGCCAGAATCCCCGCCCCCGCCCCCGCCCCCGCGCACCGGCCGCTGACAAGGTTTGCGGGCCAGCCCACGGGCAGCGGGCCCATTGCCGCTACCATCCTGGGTTGACGAGGGTGCATTGCCCCGGCACTTCCCAACCGCCCACCACCACCTGCTGCATGCCCGCTTTTTCCTTTGAAGCCCTGGACGCCCAGGGCCAGACCCGCAAAGGCCTGATGGAGGCCGACACCGCCAAGTCCGCCCGCAGCCAGCTGCGCGCGCAGGCCCTGGTGCCGATTGCAGTGGAACAGGTCCAGACCGGGCAGTCCCGCGACGGCTCTGCCCAGGGCTGGAACCGCAGCCTGTTCACCCGGCCGGTGTTCAACGCCACCGGCCTGGCGATCTGGACCCGGCAGATCGCCGGCCTGGTGGGTTCGGGCCTGCCGCTGGAGCGGGCCCTGAGCGCCCTCTCGGACGAGGCCGACGACGACCGCCAGCGCCACCTGGTGGCGGCCCTGCGTGCCGAGGTGAACGCCGGCTCGACCTTCGCGCGCGCGCTGGGCCAGCACCCGCGCGAGTTCTCCGACATCTACTGCGCGGTGATCGGCGCCGGCGAGCACAGCGGCAACCTGGGCCTGGTGCTCGAACGCCTGGCCGATGACCTCGAAGACCGCCAGGCCCTCAAGGCCAAGCTGGTCGGCGCCGCGCTCTACCCGGCCATCGTGACCCTGGTGGCGATCGCCATCGTGATGTTCCTGCTGGGCTATGTGGTGCCCCAGGTGGCCAGCGTGTTCGCGGGCTCCAAGCGCGCCCTGCCCTTCATCACCACCGTGATGCTGGGCATCAGTGCGCTGGTGCGCAGCTACGGGCTGGCCCTGTTCGGCGTGCTGGTGCTGGGCGCGCTCGGCCTGCGCTGGTCGCTGAAATCGGAGGCCGTGCGCGAGCGCTTCGATGCCGCCTGGCTCCAGCTGCCCCTGGTGGGCAAGCTCGCGCGCGGCTACAACGCGGCGCGCTTTGCCGGCACGCTGGCCATGCTGGCCAGTGCCGGCGTGCCCATTTTGCGTGCCCTGCAGGCCGCTGCCGAGACCCTGAACAACCGTGCCCTGCGCGCCGACGCACTCGACGCCCTGGTGCTGGTGCGCGAGGGCGCGCCCCTGGCATCAGCCCTGGCGCAGAAGAAGCGCTTTCCGGGCCTGCTGTCGATGTTTGCGCGCCTGGGCGAGCAGACCGGCCAGTTGCCCGTGATGCTGCAGCGCGCCGCCGCCCAGCTCTCGGCCGAGGTGCAGCGCCGCTCCATGCAGCTGGCGACCATCCTGGAGCCCTTGCTCATCGTGGCCATGGGCCTGGTGGTGATGGCCATCGTGCTGGCCGTGATGCTGCCCATCATCCAGCTCAACCAGTTCGTGAAGTAGACAAAGCCATGGCTGCCACCCTGGACGACAAGCTCGTGGTCGCGATCTCCTCGCGCGCGCTGTTCAATTTCGAGGAAGAAAACCGCGTCTTCAACGACAGCGACGACCGTGCCTACGTGGAACTGCAGCGCCAGCGCATCGACATTCCCGCGGCGCCCGGCGTGGCGTTTTCGCTGGTGCGCAAGCTGCTGGCCTTCAACACCACAGAGCACCAGCGGGTGGAGGTGGTGCTGCTGTCGCGCAACGACCCGGTGAGCGGCATGCGCGTGTTCCGCTCCTGCGTGGCCCATGGCCTGCCCATGGTGCAGCGCGGGGTGTTCACCCAGGGGCGCGATCCGTTCCGCTACCTGCGCCCGCTGGGGGCGCACCTGTTCCTCTCGGCCAACGAGGCCGATGTGCGCGAGGCACTGCACCTGGGCTACCCCGCGGCACGGGTGCTGACCGAATCCGTGCGGGCGGGCGACTCCAACCCCAACGAGGTGCGCATCGCCTTCGACGGCGACGCCGTGCTGTTCTCGGACGAGGCCGAGCGCATCTACCAGGCCGAAGGCCTGGCCGCCTTCCAGCGGCACGAGACCGACAAGGCGGCGCAGCCCCTGCCCGACGGCCCCTTCAAGCCCCTGCTGGCCGCCCTGCACCGGCTGCAGCATGCAGGCGGCACGGGCATGCGCATCCGCACCGCGCTGGTCACGGCGCGCAGCGCACCGGCGCACGAGCGCGCGATCCGCACGCTGATGGACTGGGACATTGCGGTGGACGAAGCCATGTTCCTCGGCGGCCTGGCCAAGGGGGAGTTCCTGCGCGAGTTCGAGCCCGACTTCTTCTTCGACGACCAGACCGGCCATGTCAACTCGGCCTCGCTGCATGTGCCCGCGGGGCATGTGAACAGCGGGGTGTCCAACCCCGTCACGCTGCTGGCCGACTGAAGTGAAGCACCCCCTGAGTCGCTTCGCGCCTTCCCCCTCTCTCATATTGCTTCGCAATCTGGGAGGGGGACGCCCCCGGTGCGGCGGGGCGGCCCTTGCACGGGGGCACTGGCCTCGGCCGCGCCAGTTTCATGCGTAACGGGTGGCGCGCTGCGCAATGAATAGCTGATACGGATTCGCCTTCAACGCAAATCCGTACAGGCGCCCTGCGCCACCCAGCCTGCAAAGTTGTGCAATGGTGTGCAACTTGTGGTGAAAGATGGCCTCTGACCGATTGCAAAGGACACCGGCGGGCTGCATCTGTGGGACCATGGCCCATCACAAGGATTTGAGCGCATGAAGAAGACGATTTTTCTGGCCTGGGGCGCTGCAGCCCTGGTGGCGTGCAGCCTGGCCTCCGCACAGGCGCCGGTTGCGCCGCCGCCCGCCGACACCGAAGGCCTGTCCAAGGGCGAGGCCAAGGCCATCCGCGAATTCAAGATGCTGGATTTCAACGGCGACGGCAAGCTCAGCCGGACCGAAGTGAAGCTGTTCCCGCGCCTGGCCAATGCCTTTGACGAGGCCGACACCGACCACGATGGCTTTGTCTCGTACGAAGAGGTGCGCGCTTTCGCGGCCAAGTACCGCGCCGAACGGGATCGCGCCAAGCAACAACAGGCGCCTGCTGCCCCCGCTCCTGCAGCCAGCGCTCCCTGATCCCAATCGCTATTGATTCAATAGCAAATCCACCCTGCCGGGCGCCGTCGCCGCGCCCCAACCTGCCACCCTGCCTACAGCCCGGCCGTGCGCTTGACCTTGGGGTCCGAGTAGGTCAGCGGCTCGTTCTTGACCTGCTGGGCCAGGCGCTCCTGCAGGGTCACCTTGTTGATGTCCTGGGCCATTTCGACGGCGCTGCCGCTGGCGCGCCACATGGACTGGATGAATTCGAGCAGTTGCTTGTAGATGGGCTCCGGCGGCGGCTCGGGCGGCGCTTCCGCCGTTTCCTTCTTCTTCACCTCGGTCCAGTCGCGGTTCGGTGCCTCGGGTGCCGAGGGCTTGTCGGGCTCGCGCACAATGGCCCCCTCCCCCAGCCGGTCCATGGACTCGACGGGCAGCGGCGCATTGACAGGACGTATCGGCGGCGCCCCCGAGGCGCCGGTGGAATACAAATCGGCGCCCGGAGGACGCCAGGTCGGCGATCGATCAACAGGTGGCAATTGCATGGCAGGCCCCAGGTGGTGGATGGAATGGACAGAGGCACTTCCGGACTCTTCGTACATTCATAACGGCAAACAAAAGGGGAAATTGAGGTCTTTTTTGCCTTTAAGCTCAAATTTAAGGGTTTACCCCTAGATTCAAAGCCCTTTGAAGGCAAAAAAAAGCCCGCCGCCCGCAAAAAGCAGGCGGCGGGCGGGTGCGCTCCCCGTCAGGTGCTCAGAGAAAGCGTTCGAGGAAGCGGCGCGACTGGCGGTCGAGCAGCGTCGTATCGGGCACCTTGAACTGCACGCCCTCGCCGGCTGCGATGAGCAGGCGGGTTCTTCCACCGAGCCGGCGGATGTCTTCTTCGGCCTTGAGCACCAGGCGGGCGGGGCCCCGGTCGGTTTCCACATCCCAGGTGCTGGGGGTCGAGAAACTCGATACCGCGGTTATTTTTTCGATAGTGGGCACAAACTCGCGCACTGCCAGTTCTTCCTCGACCAGGGCACGCCCGGCCGGGGGCAGCTGGTCCAGGCGGTCCAGCCACAGCAGTTCGTGGCCATCGCTGCCCACCAGGGACAGGCCTTCGGCAGGCGCGGCAATGGGGAAGGCGCGCACGGGCACCACGCCCTCGTGCAGGGTGCCGTCGGGCAGGGTGAGCACCAGGCGCCCATGGGGGTTGCGGTGCAACTGCACCGGGCTGGCGGGAGAAGGGGTCTGATCGGTCATGGCGGTGTTGTCATCCGTCGGTGGGCGGGCGCTCAGGCGCTGCCCGCAGGGTGGGCCGGGTGCAGCAGGCTGCTGTCCAGCAGCACGCCGGCCGCCTGGGCATCTTCCTCGGCACGGCGCGCCTGGGCTTCGTAGAGGCGCCAGTAAGCGCCCTGCTGTTCCATGAGTTCGTCGTGCGGCCCCACTTCCACCACTTCGCCGCGGTCCATCACCACCAGGCGGTCGGCCTTGCGCAGGGTGGACAGGCGGTGGGCGATGGCGATGGTGGTACGGCCCTTGACCAGGTTGTCCAGGGCCTTCTGGATTTCCTTCTCGGTTTCGGTGTCCACGGCCGAGGTGGCTTCGTCCAGGATCAGGATGCGCGGGTCGATCAGGAGCGCGCGCGCAATGCTGATGCGTTGGCGCTCGCCGCCCGACAGACCCTGGCCACGCTCGCCCACCAGCGAGTCGTAGCCGTGCGGCAGGCGCAGGATGAATTCGTGCGCATGGGCCGCCCGGGCCGCTGCCACGATCTCCTCGCGCGTGGCCTCGGGCTTGCCGTAGGCGATGTTCTCGGCAATGGTGCCGAAGAAGAGGAAGGGCTCCTGCAGCACCAGGCCGATGTGGCGCCGGTAGTCGGCCACGGCGAAGCGGCGGATGTCCACGCCATCGACCTGGATGGAGCCGTCGGTCACATCGTAGAAGCGGCTGATCAGGTTGACCAGCGTGCTCTTGCCCGAGCCGCTGTGGCCCACCAGGCCGATCATCTCGCCGGGGCGGATGTCGAGGTCCAGCCCCTTGATGACGGCGCGGCTGCCATAGCGGAAGCCCACGCCGCGCATGGCGATCGCGCCCTGCACCTTGTCCACCTGCACGGGCTGGGCCGGGTCGGGCACGTTGCTCACGTGGTCCAGGATATCGAAGATGCGCTTGGCGCCGGCGGCGGCCTTCTGCGTGACCGAAACGATGCGGCTCATGGAGTCGAGCCGGCTGTAGAAGCGCCCGATGTAGGCGATGAAGGCCGTGAGCACACCCACGGTGATCTGGTTGCGTGAGACCAGCCAGATGCCGAAGGCCCAGACCACGAGCAGGCCGATCTCGGTGAGCAGCGACACGGTGGGGGTGAACAGCGACCAGGTCTTGTTGAGTTTGTCGTTGACCTCCAGGTTGTGCTGGTTGGCGTCACGGAAGCGCTGGGCCTCGCGCTTTTCCTGGGCGAAGGCCTTGACCACGCGGATGCCGGGGATGGTGTCGGCCAGCACGTTGGTCACCTCGGACCAGACACGGTCGATCTTCTCGAAGCCGGTGCGCAGCCGGTCGCGCACGGTGTGGATCATCCAGGCGATGAAGGGCAGCGGCACCAGGGTGACCAGCGCCAGCCAGGGGTTGATGGAGAACAGGATGGCCGCCGTCATGAGGATCATGAGCACGTCGGTCACGAAATCCAGCGCATGCAAGGAAAGGAAAACGTTGATGCGGTCCGTCTCCGAGCCGATGCGCGCCATGAGGTCGCCCGTGCGCTTGCCGCCGAAATAGTCGAGCGACAGGCGCAGCAAGTGCTCGTAGGTGGTGGTGCGCAGGTCGGCGCCGATGCGCTCGGACACCAAGGCCAGGATGTAGGTGCGCGCCCACGAAAGGCCCCAGGCCGCCAGGGCCGACAGCAGCAGCCCGCTCAGGTACAGCAGGACCAGGCCGGGCTCGATCTTCTGGCCGTTCTGGAACGGGATCAGGATGTCGTCCATCAGCGGGATGGTCAGGTAGGGCGGCACCAGCGTGGCGGCCGTGGAGGCCAGGGTCAGCGCAAAGCCCGCGGCCAGCTGCTTGCGGTAGGGGCGGGCAAAGCGCCACAGGCGCAACAGCACCCAGGTGGAGGTCTGCGGCGGCTGGGCGCGTGCGCAGGCCGGGCATTCCTCGGTATCGGGCGGCAGCGGGGTGTGGCACTGGGGGCAGGTAGCCTCGTCCGATTCGGCGGCGCCGGCCGGCTGCTCGAAGCGCTGCACCAGGCGCAGCGCCTGGGCGTGCTGGCCCAGGGTGAAGCGCCACAGCGCCAGGCGCGCATCGGCATCGTGCAGCTCCAGGGCGCCGATGCCCCCATGGTCGTGCATGCGCAGTTCCAGGCCCGGGGCCCGGGGCCAGGCGCGCCAGGCGTTGGTGCCGGGCTCGCAGGCCAGCAGACGCTCGGAAGTCACCACCACCCAGCCCGTGGCGAAGCGCAGTTCGGCACTCAGGTCAACCTGTAACGTGGCCAGCACGTTCTCTTGGGAAGCGAGCATGGCCCGCAGATCGGCCCCCTGGGGGCCAGAAAAGACACCGGAGGCGTCCACAGAATGGTGATGTTGCATGTTGTATTGGGTTCTGCGCCCCTGGCAACCAGCCGTCACCCAGGGCGCCAAAGCGCGAATTCTCCCCGATACTGCGGGTTGGAGCGCCAAGGCATCCACCTGTAACGTCTGCGACCGCTCCCCGGCTGACAGCCGCCGCTGCCATCCGAGTGGAGCACAATATTCCCCATATTCTCGTTGCCCTCCCCCGCATAGCCTCCGAAAGGCCGGAACACCTACCCGCTGCAACCATGGCGAAATTCGACGACATCCAACTGCTTCGCATCAATTACCTGCGTGGACCCAACATCTGGACCTACCGGCCCGTGCTGGAAGTCTGGCTGGACCTGGGCGTGCTGGAAGACCACCCCTCCCACACCCTGCCCGGCCTGAACGAGCGGCTCACGGCCTGGCTGCCCGCGCTGATCGAGCACCACTGCGGCGTGGGCGAGCGCGGCGGCTTCCTGCAGCGCCTGGAAGAAGGCACCTGGTGCGGCCACGTGATGGAGCACATCGTGATCGAGCTGCTCAACCTGGCCGGCATGCCCACAGGCTTTGGCCAGACGCGCAGCACCTCGCAGCGCGGCGTGTACCGCATGGTGTTCCGCGCGCGTGACGAACAGGTGGCCCGCGTGGCCCTGGCCCAGGGCCACCGGCTCCTGATGTCGGCCATCAACGACGAGCCCTTCGACGTGGCCGCCGCCGTGGCGCGGGTGCGCACCGAGGTGGACGACCAGTACCTGGGCCCCAGCACCGCCTGCATCGTCACGGCCGCCACGGACCGCAGCATCCCCCACATCCGCCTGAACGACGGCAACCTGGTGCAGCTGGGCTATGGCGCAAGCCAGCGCCGCATCTGGACGGCCGAGACCGAATTCACCAGCGCCATCGCCGAAGGTATCGCCAGCGACAAGGACCTGACCAAGGGCCTGCTCAAGGCCTGCGGCGTGCCCATCCCCGAAGGCCAGGTGGTCAACAGCCCCGAGGAAGCCTGGGAAGCGGCCGAGGACATCGGCCTGCCCGTGGTGGTCAAACCCTCGGACGGCAACCACGGCCGCGGCGTGACCCTGGACCTGCGCAAGCGCGAAGATATCGAGGCCGCCTACCACGTGGCCTACCCCGAGGGCAGCGACGTGATGGTCGAACGCTTCATCCCCGGCGACGAGCACCGCCTGCTGGTGGTGGGCGGCAAGGTGGTGGCTGCCGCGCGCGGCGAGGTGGTGAGCATCACCGGCAACGGCCGCTCCACCGTCAAGGAGCTGATCGACAGCCAGCTCAACTCCGACCCGCGCCGCGGCTACGAAGAGGAATACCCGCTGGAGATCATCGACCTGGCCACCGACACCAAGGTGCAGCTCGAACTCAAGCGCCAGGAGCTGGAGGCCGATTCCGTGCCCGCAGCGGGCCGGGTCATCGTGGTGCAGCGCAACGGCAACGTGGCCGTGGACTGCACGGACGACGTGCACCCCGAGGTCGCCTACATCGCCCAGCTCGCCGCCAAGGTGGTGGGCCTCGATATCGCCGGCATCGACATGGTGGCGCAGGACATCTCCAAGCCCCTGCACACCCAGGGCGGTGCCATCGTCGAGGTGAATGCCGGCCCAGGCCTGCTGATGCACCTGAAGCCCGCCGTGGGCGCGCCCCGCCCCGTGGGCCAGGCCATCGTGGAACACCTGTTCCCGGCCGAGGACCATGCCGAAGGCACAGCCGGCCGCATCCCCGTGGTGGGCGTGGCCGGCACGCGCAACACCGCCACCATCTCGCGCCTGGTGGCCTGGCTGCTGCACCTGAGCGGCCGCCACACGGGCGTGGCCTGCCGCGACGGCCTGTTCCTGGACCGCCGCCATGTGGATGCCACCGACAGCGCCCACTGGGAGGCTGCCCACCGCCTGCTCATGAACCAGATGGTGCAGGCCGCCGTGATCGAGAACGACGCCCGCACCATCCTGCGCGACGGCCTGGCCTACGACCGCTGCAAGGTGGGCGTGGTGACCGACATGGACGGCGCCAGCACCCTGGCCGAGTTCGACGTGCACGAGCAGGACCAGATGACCAAGGTCATGCGCACCCAGGTGGACGTGGTGCTAGCCGATGGCGCCGCCGTGCTCAACGCCGCCGAGGCGCAGGTCGTGGACCTGGCCCGCCTGTGCGACGGCGATGTGGTGCTGTATGCGCAGGACCACACCCTGCCGGCCATTGCCGAGCACCGCGCCAAGGACAACGGCCGTGCCGTGCTCGTGAAGAACGGCCGCGTGGTGCTGGCCACGGGCAGCGCCGAACATGTGCTGGGCTCGCTCACCGAACTGACCTTCGGCCGCAACGCCGTGGTACCCGATACCGACGCCCTGCTGGCCGCCGCAGGCGCCGCCTGGGCTTTGGACATTGCGCCCGACCTGATCGGTGCAGGCATCAAGACCTTCGAGCCCGACCTGCCGCCCCCCCCAGGACTGCGCACTTGAGTGCCTGAGAGACCGAACACTGCGATGACTCCGGGGCCTGCCCGCCCCGACGGACACTGAAAGAGATTTTTCCATGGATGTATCCCGCACCCGGGCCCTGCGCGGCCCCAACCTGTGGAGCCGCCACATGGCCATCGAGGCCGTCGTGGCCTGCGATGAGAACGAGCGTGCCATCCGCCAGATGGACGGGTTCGAGGCACGGCTGCGCGCCCTGTTCCCGGCCGTGGGCGCACTGCACCCCGAAGGCGGCGATGGCGACATCTCGCTCGCCCATGTGCTGCAGATCGCCGCGCTGGCACTGCAGGCGCAGGCCGGCTGCCGCGTGACCTTTGCGCGCACCACGGCCACCACCGACCCCGGCGTGTACCAGGTGGTGGTGGAGTACAGCGAAGAGGCCGTGGGCCGCCAGGCCTTCGAGGATGCGCAGCAGCTCATCCAGGCCGCCCTGGGCAACGGCAGCTTCGACGCCGAAAAGGCCATTGCCGCGCTGCGCGAGCTCGACGAGGACGAGCGCCTGGGCCCGAGCACCGGCTCCATCGTGGACGCTGCCGTGGCGCGCGGCATTCCCTACCGCCGCCTCACGCGCGGCAGCCTGGTGCAGTTCGGCTGGGGCTCCAAGCAGCGCCGCATCCAGGCCGCCGAGGTGGACTCCACCAGCGCCGTGGCCGAATCCATCGGCCAGGACAAGGACCTGACCAAGCGCCTGCTGCATGCCGCCGGCGTGCCCGTGCCGCTGGGCAAGCCGGTGCAGAGCATCGACGAGGCCTGGGAAGTGGCCCAGAAGGTGGGCATGCCCGTGGTCGTGAAGCCGCAGGACGGCAACCAGGGCAAGGGCGTGACGGTGAACATCACCGACCGCACCCAGCTCGAAGCCGCCTACAAGAACGCCGAGGAATACGGCACCGTGATGGTCGAGCGCTTCCTGCCCGGCCACGACTTCCGCCTGCTGGTGGTGGGCGACCAATTGGTGGCCGCCGCGCGCCGCGAGCCGCCCCAGGTGCTGGGTGACGGCCAGCACACGGTGCGTGAGCTGGTCGAGCAGGTCAACCTGGACCCGCGCCGCGGCGAAGGCCATGCCACCTCGCTCACCAAGATCCGCCTGGACGACATCGCCGTGGCGCGCCTCGCGGCCCAGGACCTGACGCCCGACTCCGTGCCGCCCAAGGGCCAGCGCGTGATCCTGCGCAACAACGCCAACCTGTCCACCGGCGGCACCGCCACCGATGTGACGGACGACGTGCACCCCGAGGTGGCGGCACGCGCCATTGCGGCGGCCCAGATGGTGGGCCTGCACATCTGCGGCGTGGACATGGTGGCCGAGACCGTGCTGCGCCCGCTGGAGGAGCAAGGCGGCGGCTTCGTCGAAGTGAATGCCGCCCCCGGCCTGCGCATGCACCTGGCACCCTCGTACGGCAAGCCGCGCAATGTGGGCCAGGCCATGGTGGACAAGCTCTACGCCCATGGCGATGACGGCCGCATCCCCACGGTGGCCGTGACCGGCACCAACGGCAAGACCACCACGGCGCGCCTGATCGCCCACCTGTTCACGGCCCAGGGCCTGCGCGTGGGCATGACCAACACCGATGGCGTGTACGTCAATGGCCGCCAGATCGACAGCGGCGACTGCAGCGGCCCCAAGAGTGCACGCAACGTGCTGCTGCACCCCGAGGTGGATGCGGCCGTGTTCGAGACCGCGCGCGGCGGCATCCTGCGCGAAGGCCTGGGCTTTGACCGCTGCCAGGTGGCCGTCGTCACCAACATCGGCGCGGGCGACCACCTGGGCCTGAACTACATCACCACGGTGGAAGACCTGGCCGTGCTCAAGCGCGTGATCGTGCAGAACGTGGCCCCCGATGGCTACGGCGTGCTCAACGCGGCCGACCCCATCGTGGCGGCCATGGCGCCGGTCTGCCCCGGCAAGATCATCTACTTCGCGAGCGACCGCCACAACCCCGTGATGGCCACCCACCGCGCCCAGGGCAACCGCACGGTGTACGTGGACGGCGACTCCATCGTCGCCTCCGAAGGCTCGTGGCGCGAGACCATCCACCTGCGCGACGTGCCCATCACGCGCAACGGCCGCATCGGCTTCCAGGTGGAGAACGTCATGGCCTCGGTGGCCGCCGCCTGGGGCGCCGGCCTGCCCTGGCAGACCATCCGCCGCGGCCTGTCGGGCTTTGTGAACGACAGCGACAACGCCCCCGGCCGCTTCAACATCATGGACTACAACGGCGCCACGGTGATCGCCGACTACGGCCACAACCCCGACGCCATGCGCGCCCTGGTGGCCGCCGTGGACGCCCTGCCCGGCAAGCGCCGCAGCGTGGTCATCAGCGGTGCCGGTGACCGGCGCGACGAAGACATCCGCGAGCAGACCGTGATCCTGGGCGCCGCCTTCGACGACGTGATCCTGTACCAGGACGCGGCCCAGCGCGGCCGTGGCGACGGCGAGGTGATGGCGCTGCTGCGCGAAGGCCTGGCCGGTGCTGCGCGCACCACGCATGTGGAAGAGATCCGCGGCGAGTTCATCGCCATCGACACGGCCCTCGGCCGCCTGCAACCGGGCGACCTGTGCCTGGTGCTGGTGGACCAGGTGGAAGAAGCGCTGGCCCACCTGGCCAAGCGCTGCACCGAAGCCGGGGCGGCCGCGTGATGCGCGCCACCCTGCGCACGGCGGCCCTGGCCGCTTGCACGCTGCTGGCGGCGGGCGCCGCCAGCGCCGCCCCCGACAAGATCGGCACGGTGGACACGGCCTTCAAGCTGCTGGGCCGCGACCACGACATCATCGTCGAGGCCTACGACGACCCCGCGGTGCAGGGCGTGACCTGCTATGTCTCGCGCGCCCGCACGGGCGGCATCAAGGGATCGCTGGGCCTGGCCGAAGACCGCTCCGAAGCCTCGATCGCCTGCCGCCAGACCGGGCCGGTGAACTTCCCCGCGCCGCTGCGCAAGCAGGAAGAGGTGTTCAGCGAGCGCCTGTCCATCCTGTTCAAGCGCCTGCGCGTGGTGCGCATGGTGGACCCGGCACGCAACACCCTGGTCTACCTCACCTACTCGGAAAAACTGGTGGACGGCTCGCCGCAGAACAGTGTGACAGCCGTGCCGGTGGACCGGGCCACCCCGATTCCTCTGAAATGACGAAGGGCGCCTCGGCGCCCTTTCTTCATGCTTTTCCGGATGCGATCTGGCGCAGAGCCTGTTCGAAAACCTCCGGCGGCTGGCCGCCCGAGATCAGGTGGCGGTCGTTGATGATGATGGCCGGCACCGAGTGGATGCCCTGCTGCAGGTAGAACTGCTCGCGCTCGCGCACCGCGTCGGCATAGCGGTCCGACGCCAGCACGGCACGGGCCTCGGCCTCGTCGAGCCCCACCTCACCCGCCACGCGGGCCAGCACCTCATGGTCGCCAGGGCTCTGGCCATCGGTGAAGTAGGCCTTGAACAGCGCGTGCTTCAGGGCCGGCTGCTTGTCGCTCTCTTCCTCGGCCCAGTGCAGCAGGCGGTGGGCGTCGAAGGTGTTGTAGATGCGGCTGCGCTGCGCCATGTTGAAGGTGAAGCCCAGGGCCGCGCCGCGTGCGGCGATGGCGTCGCGGTTCTTCTGGCTCTGCTCGGGCGTGGCGCCGTACTTCTCGTGCAGGTGCTCGGCGATGTCCTGGCCTTCTGGGGCCATCTGCGGATTCAGCTCGAAGGGTTGAAAGTGCAGGTCGAGCGCGACCTCGCCCTTGAGGCGCTCGGCCGCCTGCTCCAGCGACTTGAGGCCGATGATGCACCAGGGGCAGGAGACGTCGGAGACGAAATCGATCTTGAGGGCTGTGGTCATGCGGTCACCGAAAGGTCAAATGGGTTGGCCAACATCCTAGGCCGATTGGCGCGTCCTTGCAGCGGTACGGCCATTGGCCACCCTGCAAGCCCCCACCGCATTGGTGGAAAAGCCCGGGTTTGCCACACTGTTGCCCTGTTCTGCCAACCTGGATCCGAAAGGAACCACCGCTCCATGCAACTCGACCAGCAACAAGCCATTCTCACCATCGCCCTGTTCGCCGCCTTTGCCGACGGCCACAAGGGCGACAGCGAGCGCGAGGAGATCCGGCGCATTGCCCAATCGCTGGCCCAGGACGCGCCCGCCATCGACCTGCCGCGCCTGGTGCAGGACGTGCTGCTGCAGCGCACCAGCGCCGAGGCCGCCGCCCGGGCCCTGGCCGAGCCGGGCCTGCGCCAGCTGGCCTATGAAATGGCGGTCTGCGTCTGCGATGTGGACGGGCGCCAGACCGATACCGAGCGCGCCTTCCTCGCGCAGCTCAAGGGCTGGCTGCAACTGGGCGACGGCGACACCGCGGCCTTCGAGCAGCAGGCCGATGCGCTGGTGGAAGTGGCCGAACGCGCCGCGCCCATTGCCCGGGGCCTGGCCCCCGTGGCTGCGGGCACGGCGGCCGCCGCCGCAGCGGCGGCCTTGCCCGTGCGCAATGTGCCGCAGGTGCCGGACGCCGAGCTGGACAAGAGCATCCTGAACTACGCGCTGCTGTGCGGCGCGCTGGAGCTGCTGCCGCAGTCCTGGGCGTCGATGGCCATCATCCCCCTGCAGGTGAAGATGGTCTACGCCGTGGGCAAGGCGCATGGCGTGGAGCTGGACCAGGGCCACATCAAGGACTTCATCGCGGCGGCCGGCGTGGGCATGGCCTCGCAGTACATCGAGCAGTTCGGCCGCAAGCTGCTCGGCGGCCTGCTGGGCAAGGTCGCGGGCCGCACCATTGGCGGCATCGGCCAGGCGGCCACGGGCATGGCCTTCTCGTTCGCCACCACCTATGCCCTGGGCCAGGTGGCCAAACGCTACTACGCGGGCGGCCGCGTGATGAGCACCGCCGTGCTGCGCGAGAGCTTCCAGAACCTGCTCGGCCCGGCCAAGGACCTGCAGACGCAGTACCTGCCGCAGATCCGCGAGAAGGCTGCGACCCTGGATGCCGCCAAGGTCATGGCCATGGTCAGGGGCGGCGCTTGATCGGTCTTTGAACTGCCAATCCCGCGGCCACTTCCCTCTTTCACAGGGGCCGCAGCCCATGCCAGAATCGGGCATGCCCTTGACACTGGACCCTGCCAACGCCATCGCACCCATGTCGCTGGACTCCCCGTCGGACAATGCCATGACGGCGCTGTACCGCGTGGCCCTGGGCCCCGTCAACACCGAGCACTACCTGCCGGTCTTTGCGCGCTTCGACGATGCGGGGCGCACCACCACCACCTGGAACTGGCCGGCCGCACTGTGCACGCTGAGCTGGCTGGTGTTTCGCCAGCTCTGGGGCGCGGCCCTGGTCTATGTGGCCGCCGCCGAGGGGCTGGCGCTGCTGGTGTTCGGCCTGGGCCGCCAGTTCCTGCACCTGCCGCCGCAGGTGGAATGGGGCCTCCTGGCCGCCATCGTGCTGTTCAGCTGCGCCGTGCCGGGGCTGTTCGCCAACGCAGTGCTGCACACCGAGATCCGCAAGCGCATTGCACGCGCCCTCTCGGCCTCGCGCACCGTGCCCGAAGCCGCGGCGCTGCTGGAGCGCCAGGCCAGCTCGCGCCAGCGGCTGAGCGCGGTGATCATCGGGCATGTGGTCGTGGTGGCCACGGCCGTGCTCGCCTACCTGCTGTTCCCGCCGGGTGCCACCGGCACGGAGGCCACCACGGCCCAGCCCCCCGCAGCCACGGCGTCCGCGGCCGTACCCACCTCGGGCCTGGCGGCCGTATCGGTGCTGCGCGGTGCGGCATCCACACCGGCCGCGCCCGCTGCCCCGGCCAGCGACACCGCAGCCCCCGAGGCCGCAGCGCCGGCCGCCACCGCAAGCGCCCAGGCACCGGCTCCAGCGCCCGCACCTGCGCCCGCCCCCCCAACACCACCGGCGGCCTCGGCACCCGCAACGCGCAACCCGGCGGCCAATCCACCCGCGGCCCAGGCTGCGCCCAGCGCGCCTGCCCCGGTCGCTGCCGCCAAGGCCCCCGCAGCCACCACGCCAGCGCCCCCGGCCTCCAAGGCCGCCACGCCCCCGGTAGCGGCCAGCAAGCCGGCCCCGGCGCCCGCTCCAGCGGCCTCGGCCCCGCCAGCCAAGACCAGGCCCAGCGCCCCGGCAGCCCCCGCCTCCAAGGCCACGCCCAGCACCCCGGCGGCGAGCAAGCCCGCCCGTCCGGCCCCTGCCCCGGCCAGTCCGGCCGCCTCGGCCGCCAGCGACCCCGAACTCGCCATGGTGGGCAGTGCCTCGGGCTTCTACATCAATGTGGGCCTGTTCGCCGAAGAGGCCAATGCGCGCAAGACCCAGTCGCGCCTGCTCAACGAGGGCCTGCCGGCCTTCCGCCAGCCACTGGAAAGCGCCAAGGGCCCGCGCATCCGCGTGCGCGTGGGCCCCTTCGCGACCAAGGCCGAGGCCGACACGGCCGCGCAGACCATCCAGCGCATGGGGCTGGATGCCGTGGTGTTCAAGAAGTAGGCCCTGCGCACACCGGGGGACGCAGCCAGCGTCCTACGCGCAGGCGTTCATGCGGCCGACATCCAGTGCCGGCACGGGCACGTACTCTGCAGTATCGACCCCTGTCGCCTGCACCACCGCCCCATGCCCACGCTGCGCCACTCCACCTTCCATGCCCTGCGGCCCCGCTGGTGGACTTTGGCCGCCGTGGCGGCCGGGGCCCTGTTGCTCACGGGTTGTGCGCCCTGGCGCCTGATGACGGCCTCGGACCTGGCCAAGGCATCACGCCCCTACGCAGCCCAGCCGGCCCAGCCCGAGCGGCGCATCCTCGTGGTCGGCGACAGCACGGCCGTGGGCACGGGCGCGGCGCGCCCCGAAGACAGCCTGGCGGGGCGCATCGGTGCCGCCCACCCGCGCTGGCAGATCGACAACCTGGCCCGCAACGGCGCCAAATTCGAGGACGTGCAGGCCCAGCTGGAGCAAGCGCGTCCCGGGTACGACCTGGTGCTGGTGCTCGCGGGTGGCAACGATGTGATCCGGCTGACTTCAGAACAGCAGTTGCACGGCCATATGGAACAGGCCATCCGCACGGCCAAGGCGCGCGGCAAGCAGGTGGTGCTCATGCCCTGCGGCAATGTCGGCCATGCGCCGCTGTTCATGCCACCCGTCTCGTGGTTTCTGGAGGGCCGCTCCAAGCGCCTGCATGCCACCGCGCAGGCGGTGGCGCTGGAGAGCGGCGTGCGCTACATCCGCCTGCTCAAGCCGCGCGCGCAGGACCCGTTCGTGCAGCGCGCCGACGCGCTCCATGCCGCCGACGGCCTGCACCCGAGCAGCGCGGGCTACCAGCAGTGGTACGAGGAACTGCTGCGGCAGGAAGGCCTGGCCAGCCTGACCGGAGGCTAGTAAGTCTCCAGGTGCAGGCGCCCTTCGCGCGCCAGGGTGCTTGCCAGCGCCTCCCAGTCCAGGCCGGCCTCGGCCGCCACATCGCGCAAGGCCAGCACCACGCCCTCTTCCATGCTCTTGAGGCCGCAGACATAGAAGTGGCTGTTGCCGTCGCGCAGCAGTTCGGCCAGATCGGGGGCGCGCTCGCGCATCAGGTCCTGCACATAGCGCCGGGGCTGGCCCGGCGTGCGCGAGAACGCCAGGTTGATGTCGATGAAGTCCTTGGGCAGGCTTTGCAGCGGGCCGAAGTAGGGTAGCTCCTGCTGGGTGCGCGCGCCAAAGAACAGCATGAGCTTGCCGCCCTCGAACTTGCCGCTCTTGCGCAGGCGCCGGCGCCACTCGGTCATGGCGCGCATGGGCGCGCTGCCCGTGCCGGTGCAGATCATCACCACATGCGATTTGGGGTGGTTGGGCATGAGGAAGGAGTGGCCGAACGGGCCCACCACCTCCACCTTGTCGCCCACCTTGAGGTCGCAGACGTAGTTGGACGCGACGCCGCGCACGGGGTTGCCGTCGTGGTCGGAGGTGACGCGCTTCACGGTGAGCGCCAAGTTGTTGTAGCCCGGCCGCTCGCCATTGCGCGCGCTGGCGATCGAGTACTGGCGCGCATGGTGGCGCTTGCCCAGGGCATCGGCGCCCGGGGGAATGATGCCGATGGACTGGCCTTCGAGCACGGGGAAGGGCAGGCTGCCGAAGTCCAGCACCACATGGTGCGTCTCGCTCTCGAACCCAGCCTCGGTGCAGTTGAAATTGCCGACCACGGTGGCCGTGGTGGGCGACTTGGGCGGGTAGAGGTTGGTGTAGGCGTGCGCGGCCGACCAGGGCGGCACGGTGGCGCCCCGGTGCATGGGAGGCTGGGGCTGCACGCCGGGCTCGGTCGTGGCCACAGCCGGCACGGCAACAGGGGCCTCTGCCGTATCGCCATCGACACCAGCCGCCGCCAGTTCTTCGGGGCTGAGCTCGGCGGGCAGGGACTCCCAGGTCAGCTGTTCCTCGATGGAATAGGCGCGCACCAGGGGCATGGTGCGCCAGTTGTCGATGGAGCCCGTGGGGCAGGGCGAGATGCAGGCCATGCAGCCATTGCAGACGTCAGCGCGCACAACGTAGTTGTTGTCGTCGTGCGTGATCGCGTTGACGGGGCAGGTCGCCTCGCAGGTGTTGCAGCGGATGCAGATTTCCGGGTCGATCAGGTGCTGCTTGATGACCCCGGCTTCAACGGCCATGTCCATGTAGTTCTCCTGTGTCACCCCCGCAGGCGCGGGGGTCGGGACGGGGCCTTTCGTGCTCGTGGGGCCGGCCGCCGTCCCTGCTGCCCTCGTTCATACGCCGAGGGCGCTGCTTTGTCCATCAGCCGAAACGCACGTATTCGAAGTCGACCGGCTGGCGGTTGATGCCCATGACCGGCGGCGCGATCCAGCCAGCGAACTTTCCGGGCTCGACCACACGGCCCATGAGCGAGGCGACGAAGGCAAAATCCTCGGCGCTGGGCAGCCACTCGTTCTTCTTGGCGGCCCATTCCATGTCGTTCACCACACGGCCCTCGGGCGACATCTTGATGCCCGCGAGCGCACCGATCTGGCGGTTGAAGGCCTTGTGCGGCACCACCAGGCGGGTGGGGATGCCGGCTTTTTCCAGCACCTTGTTCCAGCGGCCCACGCCGGCCACCGAGTCCTTGATGAAGTCGTCGCGCAGTACCTCGTTGAGCGCGTTGAGCATGGGCACGTCCTTCTCGACGAGCTGGCCGTCCTTGACCTCCAGCACCTTGTAGGTCTGGCCCTTGAGCACATGGTCGTCGGTGCGCTTGCCTTCCTCGTAGCGGCCCTTGAGGCCCGAGCTGTAGAAGATGGCGGCGTTGCTCGACTGGTCGGCACCGAACAGGTCGATGGTGACGCTGTAGTGGAAGTTCAGGTAGCGCTGCACCGTGCCCAGGTCGATGGCGCCGGCGGCGCGGATCTTCTGCGGGTCGTCGGTCTTGAGCTCGTTCATGACCTGGGCGGTGCGCGTGAGCACGCGCGAGACGCCGCTCTCGCCCACGAACATGTGGTGCGCCTCTTCGGTCAGCATGAATTTGGTGGTGCGCGCCAGCGGGTCGAAGGCGCTTTCGGCCAGGGCCGAGAGCTGGAACTTGCCGTCGCGGTCCGTGAAGTAGGTGAACATGAAGAACGCCAGCCAGTCGGGCGTGGCCTCGTTGAAGGCCCCCAGGATGCGCGGGTTGTTCTCGTCGCCCGAGGTGCGCTGCAGCAGGGCCTCGGCCTCTTCGCGGCCGTCGCGGCCGAAGTGCTTGTGCAGCAGGTAGACCATGGCCCACAGGTGGCGGCCCTCTTCCACGTTGATCTGGAACAGGTTGCGCAGGTCGTACATGCTGGGCGCCGTGAGGCCCAGGTGGCGCTGCTGCTCGACCGAAGCGGGCTCGGTATCGCCCTGCGTCACGATGATGCGGCGCAGGTTGGCGCGGTGCTCGCCGGGCACGTCCTGCCAGGCCTTCTCGCCCTTGTGGTCGCCGAAGTGGATCTCGCGGTTGGCGTCGCCCGGGTTCAGGAAGATGCCCCAGCGGTAGTCGCGCATCTTCACATGGCCGAACTGGGCCCAGCCCTGCGGGTCCACGCTCACGGCGGTGCGCAGGTAGACCTCGTGGTTGGTCGAACCCTCGGGGCCCACGTCGTCCCACCAGTTGATGAAGTTGGGCTGCCAGCCTTCGAGCGCGCGCTGCAGCGTGCGGTCTTCGCTCAGGTTGACGTTGTTGGGGATCTTCTCGCTGTAGTTGATGGTGCTCATGGAGGTCTCCTTGGATGGTGGGGGCGGCGGGTCAGACGCGGTTCAAGTCGAAGCCGGCCTTTTCGCCGGTGCCATAGACCTTGAGCGCGCCCTTGTCGCCCACGGCGTTGGGGCGGTTGAAGATCCAGTTCTGCCAGGCGGTGAGCCGGCCGAAGATGCGCGTGGCCATGTTCTCCTTGCTGGCAAAGCGCAGGTTGGCTTCCAGGCCGGTCAGGGCGTCGGGCGACATGGCGGCGCGTTCCTCGATGGCCATGCGCAGCTCGTCGTCCCAGTCGATGTCGTCAGGCGCGGCGGTCACCAGGCCCAGGGCCAGGGCCTCGTCGGCGTCGAGCGGCTTGCCGGCCGCGGCGCGCGCGGCGTCCAGCGGCGCGGCCTCTTCGTAGAAGCGGCGCTGCAGGCGGCTCTGGTCGTTGACCATGGGGAAGAAGCCGAAGTTGAATTCGTTGAGCACCAGTTTCGGTGCGCGCTCGGCATCGTCGGGCAGGGCCAGCATGTAGGTGCGGTCGGCCGCAAAGGCCAGCTCGGCCAGCGTGCCGGCGAAGCACGAACCCTCCTGCACCACGGCGAACAGCGTGCGCGAGGACACGTCCAGCCGCGCCAGCGTGCGGCGCAGCGCGCCGATGGTCTCGCGCACCAGCCAGTGGTCCTTGTGCGCCAGCATCACGGCATCGGAGGCGAGCACGGCCTTGGCGTCGCCCTCGGTCTTGAGCAGCCAGGTGCCGATGTCGAGTTCGTTGGTGCGCAGGTTGAGGATGGCGTCGTCGAGCTCACGCGCCAGGGCCAGCGGCCACCAGGCCGTGCCGGCCGCCTCGATGGCGGCGATGTCGGCCGGCTGCGCACCCGTGGGGGCCTTCACGGTCAGGGTGGCCGTGCGCTTGGCGCGGTCGATCTGCACCTGCACATGCGAGTAACCCAGGCTGTCGGCACCGTCTTCGCGCTCCAGGCGGGTCAGGGCCACGCCCTGGGCGTCGGCCGGGCGGTCGCTGCCCGCGGCCAGCTGCACGGCGCGGTCCTGCACGGCGGCGGCGAACTGGGCCGGCTTGGCCACGGCATCCACCAGGCGCCAGTCCACCGCGCGCTGGCCGCGCACGCCTTCCACGCTGGTGCAGAAGATGTCGGCCAGGTCGTGGCGCACGTGGCGCTTGTCGGTCACGCGCGTCAGGCCCCCGGTGCCGGGCAGCACGCCCAAGAGGGGCACCTCGGGCAGGGAGACGGCGGACGAGCGGTCGTCCACCAGCAGGATCTCGTCGCAGGCCAGGGCCAGCTCGTAGCCGCCGCCGGCGCAGGCGCCGTTGACGGCGGCGAGGAACTTGAGGCCCGAGTGCTTCGACGAATCCTCGATGCCGTTGCGCGTCTCGTTGGTGAACTTGCAGAAGTTCACCTTCCAGGCGTGGCTGGAGACACCCAGCATGAAGATGTTGGCGCCCGAGCAGAAGATGCGGTCCTTGCCGCTGGTGACGACCACGCTGCGCACGCCGGGGTGCTCGAAGCGCACGCGGTTGAGCGCGTCGTTGAGCTCGATGTCCACGCCCAGGTCGTAGCTGTTGAGCTTGAGCTTGTAGCCGGGGCGGATGCCACCGTCCTCGGCGATGTTGAGCGACAGGCGCGCAATGGCGCCCTCGACGCTGAGCGACCAGTGGCGGTACTGGCCGGGTTCGGTGCGGTAGTCGACGCGCGCCGGGGCGCTGGTGGTGGTGGCGGTCATGGCATGTCTCCTGTGGGGCCGGGGGGCGGCTGCAAACCTCAAAACAAGAAAAATAATGCAGCTTTTGATTTCGATAACATGCATCATGATGCATGTTTACGGACGCGTCAATGCCTGGACTGCTTTTTTCGTTGCGAAAGGTGTGACGGGTCCCCGCCGAGAGCGGGGTCAGGCGCTCAGGAGGCGCTCATCGACTGCTTGGCTACCGAGCGCAATCCTTGGAAGGCTTGGGCCAGGCTCTTGCCACTGGTGTCCACCGAGAGATCGGCCTTGGAATAGAAGGCCGCGCGACCGCTCAGAATGCGGCGCAGGTCGTCCATGGCCTCCTTGCTGGCAGCCATGGGGCGGGTGTCGCCCTGCGCGGCCACGCGGCCCATGTGCTCCTCGGGCGCGGCCTGCAGCCAGACCGTGGTGCAGTGGGCCAGCAGCTCATTGAAGGTGGCGGGGTCGGAGACGATGCCGCCCGGGGTGGCGATCACCACCTCGCTGTAGATCTGGATGGTCTCTTCGAGCGCGCGGCGCTCGTAGCGGCGGTAGGCGTTGGTGCCATAGAGGTCGTGGATTTCGCGCACACTGCAGCCCGCGAGCTTCTCGATCTCGCGGCTCAGCTCCACGAAGGGCACGTCCAAGTCGTCCGCGAGCATCTGGCCCAGGGTGGACTTGCCCGCACCGCGCAGGCCGATGAGGGCGATGCGCGTGTGCCGCGCCGGGTCGACCGAGGCCGTGCCGAGCAGCTCGCCCAGGGCGATGCGCACGCGGCGCAGGTCGGCCTCGCTGCGGTTTTCGAGCAGCTCGCGGATCAGCAGCCATTCGGGCGAACTGGTCGTGACGTCCCCCACCAGCTCGGCCAGGGAGCAGTGCAAGGCACCCGCCACCTGCTGCAGCACCAGGATGGAGGCATTGCCCGTGCCGTATTCCAGGTTGGCCAGGTGGCGCTCGGACACGTCGGCCGCAAGGGCCACGGCCTTGCGCGTGAGCCCGCGCTGCGCGCGCAGGTTGCGCACGCGCTCGCCCAGCGCCGTCAGCAGCGGGTTGCGGGCTTCGCCGCCCGGCGCTGCAGCGCCATTGCCGTCGGTGGGCGCAGTGGCCAGCACTGCGTCGTCTTGCTCATTCATGCGCGTCCTTGTTCACTCCATTGGATTGTGCCTGCCGGGGCAGCGTCCAAATATATGCACTATAGTGCTTGACTAACGTCACATCGAAGTTTATCGTTCAGTTACACGCAAGATACTGCACGTTTCACGATACCGCAAGGCCATCATTGGCCCAAGGCCGTGAACACGCCACAGCCCCAGCCAGCTTCCAAGAGAGCCCGCCACGATGACAACGACGACCCGCCCCGCCAGCCAAGAAGCCTTCCATGCCCTGCTCGCCGACCTTACCGCGCAGATCGACGGCCGTCCGCTCGACGCGGCGCTGGACCGCTGGCTCAACGCCGCCCACGGCGCAGGCAGCGCCACCTATGAACAGCTGCGCAGCGCCTGCCTGGCCGGCGTGGCCGAGGGCTGGCTGTGCGAGCGCGAGGGCGGTGGCATCAAGTACGGCCGGGTCTTCAAGGCCGAGGATGCGTTGCACCGCTTCTCGGTGGACGTGGTCGACATGCAGGACCTGGCCGGCCCGCACCACACGCACCCGAATGGCGAGATCGACCTGATCATGCCCATCGAGGGCAGCAGCGCCACCTTCGATGGCCGGCCGGCAGGCTGGTGCGTCTATGGCCCCGGCACCGCCCACAGGCCGACAGTGGCCCAGGGCCGCGCCTTGGTGCTCTATTTGCTCCCCGAGGGCCAGATCCAGTTCAGCAAATGAAACACCCCCTGAGTCGCTTCGCGCCTTCACCCCTCTCTCGACTCGCTGCGCGAGTCGGGAGGGGACGCCCCCAGTGCGGCGGGGCGGCCCTTGCACGGGGGCACTGGCTTCGGCCGCGCCAGTTTCGTGTGCCGCAAGCGATGCACAACGTGTTGGACAACCGATAACCGCATTCTTCTCCATCTAACTGTATGACCGAACTTCTTACCAACTACGCCGCCGGCCGCTGGCAGGCGGGCACCGGCAACGGCACGCCGCTGTTCGACCCCGTGCTGGGCCACGCACTGGTGCGCGTGGATTCCACCGGGCTCGACCTGGCCGAGGCCTTCAGCTTTGCGCGCCAGCAAGGCGGCGCGGCCCTGCGCGCGCTGACCTACCGCGAGCGCGCCGCGCTGCTGGCCGCCATCGTCAAGGTGCTGCTCGCCAACCGCGATGCCTACTACGAGATCGCCACCGCCAATGCGGGCACGGTGAAGAACGACTCGGGCGTGGACATCGACGGCGCCATCTTCACCCTGGGCCAGTACGCCAAATGGGGCGACGCGTTGGGCGATGTGCGCGCGCTGCGCGACGGCGATGCGGCCCGGCTGGGCAAGGACCCGGCCTTCCAGTCGCAGCACCTCTCGGTGCCCACGCAGGGCGTGGCGCTGTGCATCAATGCCTTCAACTTCCCCTCCTGGGGTCTGTGGGAGAAGGCTGCGCCGGCCCTGCTCTCGGGCGTACCGGTCATCGCCAAGCCCGCCACGGCCACCGCCTGGCTCACCCAGCGCATGGTCAAGGATGTGGTGGATGCCGGCGTGCTGCCCGCAGGCGCGCTGTCGGTCATTGCCGGAAGCTCGGCCGGGCTCATGGACCAGTTGCAACCCTTCGACGTGGTGTCATTCACCGGTTCGGCCGAGACGGCGGGGATCATCCGCTCGCACCCTGCCGTGGCCCAGCGCTCGGTGCGCGCCAACATCGAGGCCGACAGCCTCAACAGCGCCCTGCTGCTGCCGGGCGAGGCCCCGGGCAGCGAGGCCTTCGACCTGCTGGTGCGTGAGGTGGTGCGCGAGATGACCGTGAAATCGGGCCAGAAGTGCACGGCGATCCGCCGCATCCTGGTGCCGGCCGCGGTGTACGACGCCGCGGCCGAGGCCATCGGCGCCAAGCTCGCCGGCATCAGCGTGGGCAACCCGCGCAATGACAGCGTGCGCATGGGCGCGCTGGTCAGCCGGGCCCAGCTGGCCTCGGTGCGTGAAGGCCTGGCCACGCTGCAGGCCCATGCCCAGGTGCTGTACGACGGACGCGACCGCCCGCTGGTGGATGCCGACCCCGCCGTGGCCGCCTGCATCGGCCCCGTGCTGCTGGGCGCGCGCGATGCCGATGCCGCGCAGGCGGTGCACGACGTGGAGGTCTTCGGCCCCGTGGCCACGCTGCTGCCCTACCGCGACAGCGCGCATGCCATCGCCCTCGCCCACCGGGGCCAGGGGTCGCTGGTCACCTCGCTCTATGGCAGCGACGAAACCGCCCTGGCACAGACCGCACTGGCCGTGGCCGCCAGCCATGGCCGCGTGCACGTGGTCACGCCCGACGTGGCGCAGGCGCACAGCGGCCACGGCAATGTGATGCCCATGTCGCAGCACGGCGGCCCGGGCCGCGCGGGCGGCGGCGCCGAACTGGGCGGCCTGCGCGCACTCGCCTTCTACCACCAGCGTACGGCCGTGCAGGCCAGCCCCGGCGTGCTCGCTGCGCTGGGACTCTGAAGTGAAACACCCCCTGAGTCGCTTCGCGCCTCCGTGCGTCCGTCAGAGCCGGCCGCTCTTCGGGCACGTCCAAGCCTGCGCAGGCAGGCTTGGAGCCGCGGCCCTCAGCCCCTCTCTCGACTCGCTGCGCGAGTCGGGAGGGGGACGCTCCCGGTGCACGCAAGCGAAGCGCCGCCTTTGCGGCTCGGCGGCCCTTGCACGGGAGCACTGGCCTTGGCCGCGCCAGTTTCATGCGTCGAGGGTGGCGCGTAGCGCAATGAATAACTGATACCACATACCACCACAGATGCGACACCAAGCGCGCACCCGACCCGAGAGGGCCAAAGGAGACACCACCATGAGCCTGCCCCCACGATTCAATTTTGCCCAGCACCTGTTCACCCTGAATGCAGCGCGCGCAGAGCGCACCGCCTACATCGACGACCGCGGCAGCCTGGCCTACGGCGCGCTCGAAGACCGGGCCCGGCGCCTGGCCGCAGCCCTCACCGCCGCTGGCGTTCACCGCGAAGAACGCGTGCTGCTGCTCATGCACGACAGCAGCGACTGGCCCGTGGCCTTCCTGGGCTGCCTGGTTGCGGGCGTGGTGCCGGTGGCGGTGAACACCCTGCTCACGGCCGACGACTACGCCTACATGCTGGACCACAGCCGCGGCCAGGCGGTCATCGTATCGGGCGCCCTGCTGGCGGTGCTGCAGGACGCCATGGGCCGCACCCCGCACGAGGTGCGCACCCTGCTTGTCTCGCAGCCCACCGGGCCGCTGCCCGAGGGGGCGCAGGACTTCGAGGCCGCGCTGGCCGGCGCCACGCCGCTGGCCGCACCGGTCAACACCGCGGCGGACGACCCGGGCTTCTGGCTCTATTCCTCGGGCTCCACAGGCAAGCCCAAGGGCACGGTGCACACCCATGCCAACCTGTGGTGGACGGCCGAGCTCTACGGCAAGCCCGTGCTCGGCCTGACGGAAGACGATGTGTGCTTCTCGGCCGCCAAGATGTACTTCGCCTACGGCCTGGGCAATGCGCTGACCTTCCCGCTCTCGGTGGGGGCCACCGTGGTGCTGATGGCCGAGCGGCCCACGCCCGACGCCACCTTCCGCCGCTGGACGCAGCACCGCCCCACGGTGTTCTTCGGCGCGCCCACGGGCTTTGCCGGCATGCTGGCCTCGCCCGCGCTGCCGGCACGCGAGGCCGTGGCGCTGCGCATGTGTTCGTCGGCCGGCGAGGCCCTTCCGGGCGAGATCGCCCAACGCTTCAAGGAGCGCTTCGGCTGCGAGATCATCGACGGCATCGGCTCCACCGAGATGCTGCACATCTTCATCTCCAACCGCCCGGGCGACGTGCGCTACGGCACCACCGGCAAGCCCGTGGAGGGCTACGAGGTGGAGCTGCGCGGCGAGGACGGCCGCCCCGTGGCCGACGGCGAGGTGGGCGACCTGTACATCCGCGGCCCGAGCGCGGCGCTGATGTACTGGGCCAACCGCGAGAAGTCGCGCGAGACCTTCCAGGGCGGCTGGACCAAGAGCGGCGACAAGTACACACGCGACACCGAGGGCTACTACACCTATGCCGGCCGCAGCGACGACATGCTCAAGGTCAGCGGCATCTATGTCTCGCCCTTCGAGGTGGAGGCCACGCTGATGCAGCACCCCGCCGTGCTCGAGTCCGCCGTGATCGGCGTGCAGGACGGCGAGGGCCTGACCAAGACCAAGGCCTACGTGGTGCTCAAGCCGGGCCAGCAGGCCGACGCCCAGGCGCTCCAGGCCTTCGTGAAGGAGCGCCTGGCGGCCTACAAGTACCCGCGCTTCATCGAGTTCATCGAGGAGCTGCCCAAGACCGCCACCGGCAAGATCCAGCGCTTTCGCCTGCGCGAGAAGGAGGCCCGCGCGTGACCGCACAGGCATCTTCTCCCTCCACGGAATTCGCCAGCATCGAATGGCGCGGCCGCACGGTGCGCGTCGAGCACCAGTGGATCGCGCCCGAGCGCCGCGATGCGCCGTTGCTCGTCTTCCTGCACGAGGGCCTGGGCTCGGTGGCGATGTGGAAGGACTTTCCCGAGCGCCTATGCGCCGCCGCCGGCGTGCGCGGCCTGGTGTTCTCGCGCCCGGCCTATGGCCGATCCACCCCGCGCGCAGCCGATGAAACCTGGGACGTGGATTTCATGCACCGCCAGGCGCACGAGGTGCTGCCCGCCTTCTTCGAGGCGCTCGGCATCGCCGAGGCGCCCTGGCTGCTGGGCCACAGCGACGGCGGCTCCATTGCGCTGCTGTATGCGGCGCGCTTCCCGGATGCCGTGCGCGGCCTGGTGCTGATGGCGCCGCACATCTTCGTGGAGGACGTGACCATCGCCAACATCGAGATCGCGCGCGATGCCTATCGAAGCACCGATCTGCCCGCCAAACTTGGCCGCTACCACGACGATGCGGACTCGGCCTTCTGGGGTTGGAACCGCATCTGGCTGCACCCGCCCTTTCGGCAGTGGAACATCGAGGCCGAGATCGCCGCCATCCGCGCGCCGGTGCTCGCCATCCAGGGCGTGGGCGACGAGTACGGCACGCTGGAGCAGATCCGCGGCATCGCGCGCCGGGTGCCGGGCACCGCGCTGCTGGAGCTGCCCGCCTGCGGCCATTCGCCGCACCGCGACCGGCCCGACGCGGTGATCGCTGCGGCCACGGACTTCATCACAGCGCAGCGCGCCTGAGCACCAGGCGGCCCGGCCATGACCCACCCCGGCCCGCCCACGCAGCTTTTCTTCTCTACGCCGGCACAGCGCGCTGCACTCGCGCGCGAGCGCTTCTTCGAAGAAGGCGAACAGCCCACCGGCCTGGTGAACGAGGCGGTGCTGCAATCGTGGTCGCGCTGCAACGCGGCCGGCAAGCGCACACGCGACCGCATCGAGGCCGAGCCGCTGAGTGCACTGCGCACCGATGCCGCCCTGCGCCACAGCCGCCTGCTGCGCGCCGCAGCATCGCCGGCCCTGGCGCAGCTGGAGCAGGCGCTGGCAGGCACGCCCAGCCAGCTCTTGCTGACCAATGCCCAGGGCGTGATCGTCTGCACCGGCCAGCGCACGCCCTGCGCCGCCGAATCAGCCCTGCCGGCCCTGGCCCGCCTGGGCATGGACCTCTCGGAGGCGTCACTGGGCACCACGGCGCCGGGCATCGTGAGCGCCACGGGCAAGGGCTGCTCGGTGCTGGCCAACGAGCATTTCAACGAAGCCATCCTGGGCATCCAGTGCGCGGCCGCGCCCATCCGCGGCGTGGACGGGCAACTGGCTGGTGTGCTCGACCTCTCGGTGGAGGGGCGGGGCTTTGGCTTCGACGCCTATGCGCTGATCGCCTCGTACGCGCGCGGCATCGAGAACCGGCTGCTGCAGCTGCAGTCCGACGACCTGCTGGTGCTGGCCTTCCATGCCGACCCGGCCCTGTTGGGCACGCCGCTGGAGGCCCTGGCCGGCATCGATGGTGGCGGCATGGTGCGCTGGACCAATGCCACGGCCGCCCGCCTCACGGGGGCGCAGCGGGGCCTGCCCGCGCTGGAAGTGTTTGGCCAACCACTGCATGCGCTCGTGGCCCTGGCGCGGCACCCCGGCCCGCATGCGCTGTGCCTGCCCAACGGGCTCACCGCCTGGTGCGGCGCGCGCCTGCAGGCACGCGATGGCGCGGGCGCGCTCACCCCGGTGGCAGCCACCTGCACAACGCCCCCGGCAGAAGAGCCCCCCGCCCGCAGCGCCGCCCCACGCACGCTGGAAGAAGCCCAGGCCGACAGCATCGCGCAGGCGCTGCAGGCCGCGGGCGGCAAGGTGGCGCGCGCGGCCCGGGCGCTGGGCGTATCGCGCGGTGTGATCTACCGCCACCTGCAGCGCAAGTCGTAGCTGTTCCGATTCGGAACACTTTCCCTGCGGGTTTGCCCTGAGCTCGCCGCGCTGCGAGCGTCTTCCTAGACTTTCCCTGCACCGCGCCCGCGGTCAGCAGGAACCAGAAAGCAGGAGACAGCACGCATGTACCCATCCGATCAATCCTCCCCACCCGACCTGGCCCACGGCGATGCCATCGACGCCGCCGAGATGGCCCTGGCACGCGGCCGCACCGACCGGCGCAGCTTCATGCGCTGGGCGCTGGCGGCCGGCGTTTCGATGACGGCGGCCTGCACCATGGCCGACAAGGCCGTGGCCGTGCGCGACAACCAGCGCGCGCTGAACCGCGCGCTCACCGACGAATACGACTACATCGTCTGCGGCGCGGGCAGCGCCGGCTGCGTGGTGGCGCACCGGCTCACGCAAGACCCCACGCTGCGCGTGCTGCTGATCGAAGCCGGCGGCAGCGACGACGTGGACTCGGTGAACGACCCCGGCGTGTGGTTCACCAACCTGGGCACGCCGCTGGACTGGTCGTTCGCCACCACGCCCAACGCCCACCTCAACAACCGTGTGGTGGCCCAGCCCATGGGCAAGGCGCTGGGCGGCGGCAGCGCGATCAACGCCATGGCCTATGTGCGCGGCCACCAGAACGACTTCGACCACTGGGCGCGCGAGGCGGACGACGACGCCTGGTCCTACCGCAGCGTGCTGGCACTGTACAAGTCCATCGAGGACTGGCAGGGCGCGCCCGACCCAGCGTGGCGCGGCCACGGCGGCATCTTCTGGGTGCAACCCGCCAAGGACCCGAACCCTATCGCCCCGGCCATGGTGGAGGCCGCGCGCGGCGTGGGCATCCCCAGCTTTGCCGACCACAACGGCCGCATGATGGAGGGCCCGGGCGGCTGCGCCATCGCCAACACCACCATCAAGGACGGGCGCCGCCACGGCGTGGCGCGCACCTACCTGTACCCGGCCATGTCCCGGCCCAACCTCACGGTGCTGACCGGTGCCGAGGTGCAGCGCGTGCTGCTCCAAGGCCGCAGCGCCGAGGGCATCGAGCTGCTGCACCAGGGCGGGCTGCGCCGCATCCGCGCGCGGCGCGAGGTGATCCTCTCGACGGGCGCGGTGAACACGCCGCGCATCCTCATGCACTCAGGCATTGGCGACGAGGCCGAACTCAAGGCCAAGGACATCCCCGTGGCGCACCACCTGCCCGGCGTGGGCCGCAACTACCACGACCACCTGCTGCTGGCGGGCTGCATCTGGGAGTACCCCAAGGCCATTCCCCCGCGCAACAACGCGGCCGAATGCACCTTCTTCTGGAAGAGCGACGCCAGCCTGCCCACGCCCGACCTGCAGCCCTTCCAGATCGAGATCCCCTACGCCAACGAGGTGACCAGCCAGCAGTTCCCGATGGCCGAGCACGCCTGGTCCATCGCCCCGGGGCTGGTCAAGCCCCAGAGCCGCGGCCGGCTCACGGTGCGCTCGAACAAGCCGGCCGATGGCGTGGTCATCGACGCCAACTTCCTCTCGCACCCCGCCGACCTCAAGGCCCTGGTGCGCGGCGTGGAGCTGTGCCGCGAGATCGGCAATGCGCGCGAGATGCGCGAGTTCGTGAAGCGCGAGGTCATGCCCGGCCCGCTCAAGGGTGCGGACCTGGAGAACTTCATCCGCAACGCGGCCGGCACCTACTTCCACGAGGTCGGCACCTGCCGCATGGGCCGCGACCCGCTGGCCGTGGTGGACGCGCAATTGCGCGTGCGCGGCATCGACCGCCTGCGCGTGGCCGACGGTTCCATCATGCCCACGGTGACCACCGGCAACACCATGATGCCCTGTGTGGTCATCGGCGAGCGCATGGCGCAGATCCTTCGGGCCTGAACCCTCGGCCCCCTCTTCCCAACCCCAAGGAGACAGTCCATGGACGCAAGCACCACTCCCACCCCGGCCTGGGCCGGCAAGATCTACACCAACGGCTGGCAGGTCGCCCACGGCGGCACGCAGGACGTGCGCGAGGCAGCGACCGGCGCCGTGCTGGCCAGCGCCGGCCTGGCGGACCGCGAGGACGTCGATGCCGCACTGCAGCGCGCCCGCGAGGCCGGCGCCGCCTGGGCCGCCACGCCCTTCGACCAGCGTGCTGCCGTCATCCGCCGCGCCGCCGCGCTGCTGGAGACGCGCAGCGCCGAATTCATCCACTGGAACGTGCGCGAGTGCGGCTCCATCGAGCCCAAGGCCCAGTGGGAGACCCATGCCACGGTGGAGCAGCTGTGGATGGCGGCCGCCCTGCCCATGCAGGCCGATGGCCTGCAGTTCCCCTCGGCCCTGCCCGGGCGCAGCAACAGCTGGCGCCGCGTGCCCGTGGGCACGGTGGCGGTGATCGCGCCGTGGAACTTCCCGCTGCTGCTGGGCATGCGCTCGGTGGCGCCGGCCCTGGCGCTGGGCAATGCCGTGGTGCTCAAGCCCGATGTGCAGTCGGCCGTCACCGGCGGCCTGCTGGTGGCCCAGCTGTTCGCGGATGCGGGCCTGCCGCCCGGCGTGCTGCAGGTGCTGCCCGGCGGCGCCGAGACCGGCGACGCGCTGGTGCGCCATGCGTTGACCGACATGGTGTCCTTCACCGGTTCCACCGCCGTGGGCCGGGGCATCGGCGAGGCCTGCGGGCGGGCGCTCAAGAAAGTGATCCTGGAGCTGGGCGGCAACAACGCGATGATCGTGCTGCCCGACGCCGACCTCGACGGCGCGGCCTCGTGCGCGGCCTGGGGCGCCTTTCTGCACCAGGGGCAGATCTGCATGCAGGCCGGTCGCCACCTGGTGCACCGCAGCGTGGCAAACGCCTACGCCGAGAAGCTGGCCGCGCGCGCCCAGGCCCTGGTGGTGGGTGACCCGGCCCGGGGCCCCGTGCACCTGGGCCCGCTGATCAACGACCGGCAGACGGCCAAGGTGCACGGCATCGTGCAGGCCAGCATCGCGGCCGGCGCGACGCTGGTGACCGGCGGCACGCACGACGGGCGCTTCTACCGCCCCACGGTGCTCACCGGCGTGACGCCGCAGATGCCGGCCTTCGGCGAGGAGATCTTTGGCCCCGTGGCGCCCATCACCGTGTTCGACACCGACGAGGAGGCCGTGGCCCTGGCCAACGGCAGCGACTACGGCCTGGCCGCTGCCATCCACAGCGCCGACCTGGGCCGCGCCACGGCCCTGGCCGCGCGCCTGAAGACGGGCATGGTGCACATCAACGACCAGCCGGTGAACAACGAGTTCCAGGTGCCGTTCGGCGGCATGGGGGCATCGAGCAGCGGCGGGCGCTTTGGCGGGCCGGCCAACCTGGAGACCTTCACCACCACGCAGTGGGTGAGCACCCTGGCCAAGCCCGTGCCCTACCCGTTCTGATCACTCGACATACCGCCTGAGCCCGGGCAGATCGAGCACGGTGATGCCGCCGTACTCGATCTGCAAAATGCCCGACTCCTGCAGGCGCTTCAAAGCCGCATTGCAGCGCTGGCGCGACACGCCGGTGAGGTTGGCGATCTCCTCCTGCGAGATCTGCAGGTGCCGGTCCATGCCCGGGTAGAGGAAGGGGTGGAACAGCCCGGCCAGGGCGCGCGCCACCTGGCTGTCGGTATCGAGCAGGTGGTGGGCCGTGAAGGTGCCCAGGAACCAGTGCATGCGCTCGTTGATCTGGCGCAGCAGAAAGTGGTCAAAGCTGCGCTGGGTGGCGTGGAGCCACGAGAAGGTCTCCCCCGGCAGCACCGCCACCCGGCTGGGCCGCAGGGCGATGATGTCGGCCGTGCGCGGCAGGGCGCGCAGCAGCGTGCCCTCGCCGAACCAGCTGCCGGCCGACAGGCCGCCCAGGGTCACGGCGCGCCCGTCGTCCGAGGTCACGGACCACTTGAGCAGGCCCTCGATGGCACCGAACCAGTGCACGGGGATGTCGCCACGCCGGCACAGCGCGCCGCCCGCGGGCACCTCGACCTCGCGCACATCGTCGAGCACGCGCTGCTGCGCCGGCGCATCGAGCAGCGGGAACCAGGCGGACGCAGCCAGCAGGCTGGTGGTGGACGGCCGTGCGGGCGGCGCCGAAGGGGCTGGCAAGGTGGATTTCTCCCGGCTGAAAGCACAAGGCCCCGCGTATACCCTGCCCCCAAATGTCATCGCGATGACTGAGTGGAAAGGTGCCCAGAAAAACAATGCGGAGCACCCCGCAATTCTCCACCAGGACCCCGATGAGCAAGCGCAAAGTCATAGTCACCATCGCCCCCACGGGCGGCATGGCCCACAAGTCGCAAAACCCCCACCTGCCCACCCAGCCGGCCGAGATCGCCGACGACGTGGAGCGCTGCTGGAATGCCGGCGCCAGCGTGGTGGCGATCCACGCGCGCCGGCCCGACGACGGCGCCACCTGCAATGCCGACGTCTACCGCGACATCAACAGCCGCATCCGCGCCAAGGGCTGCGACATCGTGCTCAACAACTCCACCGGCGGCGGCGTGCACGGCGACATGGTCAAGCCCCTGCCCGGCGGGCGCTGGGAGATCGCCTGGGAAGAGCGCATCAAGGGCATGGACGCCGGCGCCGAGATGTGCACCCTGGACGCCACCACGCTGAACCTGAGCTTCGACGGCCGCGAGATTTTGATGGACACGCCGCTCAGCCGCGGCCGTGAGCTGGCAGCCGGCATGAAGGCGCGCGGCATCAAGCCCGAGTGGGAGGTGTTCAGCCCCACCCACATCCTGCAGGACACCACGACCCTGATCGAGGAAGGCCACGACGACGACGGCCCGCACTTCATCAACCTGGTGATGAACGTGCACCGCGCCTTCCAGAACGCCATGCCCTACTCGCCGCGCCACCTGCAGATGATGGTGGACACGCTGCCGAAGAACAGCCTGTTCTGCGTGAGCGGCATCGGCCCCTCGCAGCTCGAAGCCAATGTGGCCGCGCTGCTGCTGGGCGGGCATGCGCGCGTGGGGCTGGAGGACAACCTGTACTTCCGCCAGGGCGAGCTGGCCACCAATGTGCAGCTCACCGAGCGCATCGTGCGCATCATCCGCGAGCTGGACATGGAGCCCGCCACGCCCGCCGAAGCGCGCGCCCTGATGGGCCTGCCGCGGGTAGGCGGCCCCCGCCCCGAGTTTGCCCTGGGTTGACCCCGACCGGGCATTGCAACCACCATCCCACCACGACAACAAGGAGACAAGACATGACGATGACGACAGGCACAACACGCCGCCACTTCCTGGGCCACCTGGGCGCAGCCGCTGCGCTGGGCGGCCTTTCTCCCCTGGCGGCCTTCGCCCAGGGCATCGAGCAGGTGAAGATCCTCTATGGCTTTCCGGCCGGCAGCTCGGGCGACAGCGTGGCGCGCCGCGTGGGCGAGAAGCTCGCGGGCTCGGCCTACACGCGCAATGCCGGCGTGGTGGAGAACAAGCCCGGCGCGGGCGGGCGCATCGCGCTCGAATCGCTCCGGGGCGCGGCGGCCGATGGCAGCGTGCTCACGCTCTCGCCGTTCTCGTGCACCTCGATCTACCCGCACATCTACAGCAAGCTCAGCTACGACCCGGTCAAGGACTTCGTGCCGGTGTCCATCGCGGCCATCATGCACCACGGCCTGGCCGTGGGGCCGCTGGTACCGGCCTCGGTGAAGAACGTGAAGGACTTCCTGGCCTGGGCCAAGGCCAACCCGGGCCAGGCCAACTACGGCTCGCCCGCGGCCGGCTCCACACCGCACTTCATCGGTGCGCTGCTGGGCATCAACAACGGCGTGGATTTGAAGCATGTGCCCTACCGCGGCTCGGTGCCCGGCGTGACCGACGTGGTGGGCGGCCAGATCGCGGCGATGGTGACCCCAAGCGGCGACTTCATCCCCAACCACAAGGCCGGCAAGCTGCGGCTGCTGGCCACTTCGGGCAAGGCGCGCTCGCCGTTCTCGCCCGAGGTCGCGACCTTTGCCGAGCAGGGCTTCCCCGAGCTGACCACCGAGGAATGGTTCGGCTTCTACGCGCCCGCCAAGACCCCCGCCCCGGTGGTGGCTGCGGCCAATGCCGCCATCAACGCGGCGATCAAGGAAAAGTCCGTCATCGACAGCCTGGCCGTGGTGGGGCTGATCGCCCAGGGCTCCACGGCGGCGGAGATGGCGGCATCCCAGCATGCGGAATTCGACCGCTGGGGCCCCTTGGTCAAGAAGATCGGCTTCACGGCCGAGTCCTGAAAGGAGCCCCCTGCATGGATTCGACCGTGAAGCGCGTCGCCGTGGTGGCCACCGGCGTCATCGGCGCCAGCTGGGCCGCCTACTTCCTGGCGCGCGGGCTGGACGTGGCGGCGACCGACCCTTCGCCCGGCGCCGAGGAGCGCCTGCGCGAAGCCGTGGCCGCGCACTGGCCCACGCTGGAGCGCCAGGGCCTGGCGCCGGGCGCCAGCCTGGCGCGCCTGGCCTTCCATGCACGGCTGGAAGACGCGGTGGCCAACGCCGACTTCGTGCAGGAAAGCGGGCCCGAGCGCGCCGACTTCAAGGCCGAGCTGTTCAGCCAGATCGATGCAGCGGCCCCGGCCCATGCCATCCTGGCATCGAGCTCTTCGGGCCTGTCGGTCACGGCCATGCAGGCGCTGTGCGCCACACCCGGGCGCGTGGTGCTGGGCCACCCGTTCAACCCGCCGCACATGATTCCGCTGGTGGAAGTGGGCGGCGGCGAGCAGACCGCGCCCGAGGCCATCGCGCGCGCCATGGCCTTCTACACCGCCATCGGCAAGCGCCCCATCCAGGTGCGCCGCGAGATCAAGGGCCATATCGCCAACCGGCTGCAGGCCGCGCTGTGGCGCGAGGCCTTCCACCTGGTGAACGAGGGCGTGGCCACGGTGGCCGACATCGACACCGCCATCGCCCAAGGCCCCGGGCTGCGCTGGGCGCTGATGGGGCCGTTCATGAACCTGCACCTCTCGGGAGGCGCGGGCGGCGTGGCCCATGTGCTGGCCCACCTGGGCGGTCCCATCGAGAGCTGGTGGCAGGACCTGGGCGCCCCCGCCATGACCGATGCCCTGAAACAGCAGGTGGCGCAGGGCGTTGCCGAGGAGCTGGGCCAGCGCACCACCGAAGACCTGGCGCGCACGCGCGATGCCCTGCTGCTGGACCTGCTGCGCGCCAAGCAGGCGTCTGGCCACCTCGATTGACCCCACCCAGAACAAGAGCCCCCATGATGCCCACCGATTTCGTCGACGACCCCGCCGAGATGGCGCCCCCGAGCACCGTCCACACCCCGCTGCCCGGCGGCGCCTTCACCCTGCACTCGCCCGAGCCGCTGGGCCCGTATGCCCGCTGTGTGGGCGAGTGGCTGGAGCGCTGGGCCCACGAAACCCCCGACGCGCTGGCCCTGGCCGAGCGCACCGACGACGGCGCGGACTGGCGCCGCCTGACCTATGCCCAGCTGCGCCAGGCCGTGGGCGCGGTGGCCCAGTCGCTGCTCGACAGGAACCTGCCCGCAGGGCGCCCCATCGCCATCCTGTCGGACAACGCGGTGGACCATGCGGTGCTGATGCTCGCGGCCATGCACATCGGCCGCACGCCGTGCTCGCTGTCGAGCGCGTATGCACGCTCGCGCGACCCGGGCCGGCTGCACAGCATGCTGGCCGCGCTCGACCCCTGCCTGGTCTATGCCTCGGACGCGCGCACCTATGCGCCCGCCCTCGCGGGCTATGGCGGCAGTGCGGTGCAGGTGTTCAGCCGCAACGCAGAGGAGGTCCCGGGCGCCATCGACTTTGCGCAGTTGCTCGCAGCCCGGGAAACACCGGCCGTGGCCCAGGCCTTCGCGGCCATCACGCCCGACACCCATGCCAAGTATTTGCTGACCTCGGGCTCCACCGGCAAGCCCAAGGTGGTGATCAACACCCACCGCATGCTCTGCGCCAACCAGCAGATGATCGCCCAGGTCTGGCGCTTTCTCGACCATGAGAAGCCCGTGCTGGTGGACTGGCTGCCCTGGAGCCACACCTTCGGAGGCAACCACAACCTCAACATGGTGCTGTGCCACGGCGGCGCGCTCTACATCGACGAGGGCCGGCCCGCACCGGGCCTGATCGAGAAGACCCTGCGCAACCTGCGCGAGGTGCGGCCCACCCTGCTCTTCAATGTGCCGCGCGGCTTCGACATGCTGCTGCCTGCGCTCGAATCCGACCCGGCCCTCGCGGCCGAGGTGTTCTCGCGCCTGCGCCTGGCCTTCTACGCGGCGGCGGCGCTCGCACCGTCTACCTGGCAACGGCTCGAAGCCGTGGCCGCGAGGGCCCGGCCGAGCCAGCCGCTGTGGCTCACCACCTCCTGGGGCGCGACCGAGACCGCCCCGGCCATCACCACAGCCCATTGGCGCATGCAGGGTGCGGGCTGCATCGGCGCACCGCTGCCGGGCCTCACGCTCAAGCTGGTGCCCAACGGCGGCAAGCTGGAGATGCGCGTGAAAGGGGTGTCGGTGTTCCCGGGCTACCGCAATGCGCCGCGCGAGACGGCGGCGGCCTTCGACGAGGACGGCTTTTACCGCATTGGCGACGCGGGCTTGCTGGCGGATGCGCGGCGCCCCGAGCGCGGCGTGGTGTTCAACGGCCGCGTGGCCGAGGACTTCAAGCTCTCCACCGGCAGCTGGGTCTCGGTGGGCACGCTGCGCGTGGAGCTGGTCTCGCAGCTCGCGCCGCTGGTGCAGGACATCGTGCTCACCGGGCACGACCGCGACGAGGTGGGCATGCTGGTCTTTCCCTCGGCCGCCGGCGCGGGCGATGCGCCGCGCCTGGAGCAGGCGCTGCGCGCACTGATGCGCGCCAAGCGCGATGCCGGCGCCGGTTCATCGCAATGCCCCACGCGCGCGCTGGTGCTGCGCACGCCGCCCGATGCGGATGCGGGCGAGATCACCGACAAGGGCTACATCAACCAGGGCGCCGTGCTCGCCCACCGCGAGGAAGACGTGCACGCCCTGCACGCGACTCCGCTGCGCGCCGAGGTGATCGTCAGCGCATGAGCATGGCCAGCAGCACCAGCGTGAGCAGCGCCAGGTAGACCTTGGCGTGCAGCCCGTCGGGCAGGCGCCCCACGAAGCGCCCGCCCAGGCGGATGCCCAGCCACGAGCCCACGACCAGCACGGCAAAGGCCCGGAGGTCGACAAAGCCCGCGTACCCGGTGCCGAACGCCGCGCCCTGCTCCCAGGCCAGCAGCACATAGGTCGCGGTGCCGGCCAGTGCCACGGGCAGCGAGAGCGGGTTGGCCGCGGCCGTGGCCTGCACCATGGGCGCGCCGCGCCGGCGCATCAGCGGCACCGTCATCACGCTGCCGCCCACGCCGAGGAACGCGGCCACCGCACCGATGGCGAGTCCGAGGAAGGCCGTGAGCGGCCCCGAGGGCCGGGGTTTGGCCGCCTGTGCCGCGTCGGCCACGCGCGGCCGGATGAAGCCGGGGCGCAGCAGCCCGTCGAGGATGGTGCACGCCAGGTAGACCACAAAGGCCCAGCGCACCCAGTCGCTGCGCAGCACCGTGGCGGCCGCTGCGCCCGCCACCGCGCCCGCTGCGATGGCCGCCAGCAGTGGCCGCACCTGGGCCCAGTCCACATTGCCGGCGCGGTGGTGGCGCCGCGTGGCCAGGCCCGCGCCGACGATCATCACGCAGGTGGAGGTGGCCACCGCGACCTGCATGGCCGACTGGCCGATGGCGCTGTCCGCGCCATGCAGGTGCACCAGCGTGCGGTACAGCACCGGCACGACGACGAAGCCACCGCCAAAGCCGAAGAGCACGGTGGTGACACCGGCCAGGGTGCCGAACAGGGCGAGGACGAGGTAGAACTCCATGCACAGATCCAGGGGCAGCAAGACACGTACGCCAGCGTAGGGCGCACCGTGCTGGCCCGCTTTCGCAGGCAGGTCAATAATGTTTGCATTTCAGCCAGACCCACGGAGCATGCGCAACATTCCCCTGCACACCGTCGATGCCGTGGACCGGCCGCTGCTGGCCGTGGCCACCGACTACCCGGCGGGCACCCTGCTCGATACGCACAGCCACCGGCGCGCGCAATTCCTGTATGGCGCAACGGGCACCATGGAGGTGGGCACCGGCGATGGCGCCTGGGTCGTTCCGCCCAGTGGCGGCGTGTGGATCCCTGCGGGCAAGCCGCACCGCGTGCGCATGCTGGGCGTGAGCACGCGCAGCCTCTACATCGAGCCGAGCGCCGCACCACGGCCCACACTGCAGTGCGAGGTGCTGCAGGTCTCGCCGCTGCTGCGGCAGTTGCTGCTGGACTCGGCCGAGCTGCCGGCCCGCTACGAGCTGCACGGGCGCGACGGCGCCCTGGTGCAGTTGCTACTGCATGAACTGGCGCGCGCGCCGACCCTGCCTTTCTTCGCCCCCATGCCGCAGGACCCGGCCCTCGCGGCCCTGTGCGCGGGCTTTCTGCACCGGCCCCAGGTGCATGCGTCGCCGGCCGACTGGGCGCGCCAGTTGCACAAGAGCGAGCGCAGCTTCACGCGCTTCTTTCGCCTGCAGACCGGCATGTCGTTTGGTGCCTGGCGCCAGCAGGCCTGCCTGCTCGCGGCCCTGTCGCGCCTGTCGCGCGGTGATGCCGTGACCGCCGTCGCACTGGACCTCGGCTACGAAAGCCCAGGCGCTTTCTCCACCATGTTCAGAAAATGCCTGGGGCGCCCGCCCTCGGAGTTCCTGGTGGTGTAGAGCGGCGCACAGAGGCTGCACAAGCGTTGTAAAAATCACGCCAAGCAAAGGCCGCTGAGGTTCTGCGGTCTTGTCCTATAGCGTTCGTGCGCGCAGTGCTTCTAAAATCGCGCACCTCCTTGCACATGCGAGGGGGCCCATTGCAACTCTCGACAACAAAGAATCAACACCATCATGGCAACTGCAAAGAAGACCGCTGCTCCCAAGGCAGCACCCGCAGCAAAGAAAGCTGCAGCACCCGTGGCCAAGAAGGCCGCGGCACCTGTCGCCAAGAAGGCAGCTCCTGCTGCCAAGAAGGCCGCAGCACCTGCAGCGAAGAAGGCTGCACCCGCCGCTGCAGCAACGCCCGCAGCGCTCAAGCCCATCAAGGCCGCCTTCAACAAGACGACCCTGGTGGCCCACCTGGCCGAGCAGTCGGGCGTGGACGCCAAGGCCACCAAGGCCGTGCTGGCAGCGCTCGAAGCCGCCATCCTGGGCTCGGTGCACAAGAAGGGCTCCGGCGAATTCACGCTGCCCGGCGTGCTGAAGATCGGCCTGCAGCAAGTGGCCGCCAAGAAGAAGCGCTTCGGCAAGGACCCCTTCACCGGTGAAGAGCGCTGGTTCCCCGCCAAGCCCGCGAGCGTGAAGATCAAGACCCGCGCGCTGAAGAAGCTCAAGGACGCAACGGCCTGATCGCCACCTTGCATCCTTGACACAGGGCCGTGCGCGCAAGCGCCGGCCCTGTTTCATTTTTGGCGGCTTCGTTTTGCTCTCTTCTCAGCCGTCCATGGAACGACGCGCTACCCATGCGACTGGCGCGGCCGAAGCCAGCGCTCCCGCGCAAGGGCCGCCCCGCCGCGAAGGCGGCGTATCCAGCGCTTGCGCTGGGGGCGTCCCCCTCCCGACTCGCGCAGCGAGGAGAGAGAGGGGCTGAGGGCCGCGGCTCCAAGCCTGCCCGCGCAGGCTTGGACGTGCCCGAAGGGTGGCCGCCTCTGGCGGACGCACCGAGGCGCGAAGCGCCTGCGGGGGTGTCCAACCTACGCGGAGGACTCCCTCCACCAGCTGCGCAGCACCGAGACCACGGGCACGGACATCAGCGCCGCGCACACCCACCCATACCAGCGCCCTTCGGGCAAGGCAGGCGCAGCCCAGGCCAGCAGCGGCACACCCGCGGCACCGGATGCGTGCATGAACTCCGCCACGGCGCCCAGCATCATCTGGATGGACAGCAGCGACAGCACCAGCGCCGACACCCGGAAGGCCGCCAGCAGGCCGATGCGCGTGCTGATCCTGCGCGAGGCGATGGCCAGGAAGGCGACGCCCACGAGGCCCAGCACCGCCCCCGCGAGCACGTCCCCCGCCTCCGTGCGCAGCCACTGCGAGCGCAGGAACAAGGCCACCTCCAGCGTCTCGCGGAACGCCACCACCACGCAGAAGGCCAGCACCACCAGCGGGGCCGCAGGCCGCTCCAGCCACACCTCGAGCAGGGCCTGCGTGCGCGAGCGGATGGTGCTGGCAGCGACCAGCATGGAGCTCACCATGAGCAGCACGCCGATGGCCAGCACGAAGGTCAGGCCGGCGGTCCAGCGCGGGTCGATGTCGGAGGCGATGAGCCACAGGCCCAGCGCGGCGCCGAGGGCGCAGCCCGCCAAGGTGCCGCCCGCCGCCCAGCGCAGCAGGTGCCCGGCGCGGGCGGAGCGCAGGCAGGCCACGAGCGAGGCCAGGATCAGGATCAGCTCGGCGGATTCCCGCAGCACCACCGCAAATGCATCGAACACAGGAAGGAGAAGCCTGGCGGGGCCGGGGTTGGTTATGGATGCTTCTCATTATCGATGCTGGCACCGGCATTCCGTGAGACACTTCCCCGGACCGCCCACCGATGCCGTGCGGCCCACCCCTGAATCAGCCCTGCACACCCCTCCATGACCGACAAGGATCTCCTGGCCATCATCGACCGGGCCGTTGACGAATTCAATGGCGACCTGGACGAGCTCGAAAGCGCCATCGGCATGCTGATGCTGGGCCGGCACTACGGCTGGCGCGTGATGCTGCTGATCCACAGCCCCACCACGGTGCGCAAGTACACCAAGATCCTCAACATCAAGAGCCTGCGCGACGTGCTGCCCGAGGTGGGCGTGCTGGCCCACCGCTCCAAGGCATGGCGGCTGGTGGAAGGCACCAAGAACTTCTGGAAGGTCGTGCGCGGCCAGATCGGCGGCGTGCGCAGCGCCCGCGTGACCAAGACGCCAGGCGATTAAGCGCCAGGCCGCGCCCACCAGGGCGCCAGCCCCGCGGCCGGTTCGAAGGCTGCAGGCGGGAATGCCACGCGCATTCCGATCCACGACCCCACACACCTCTCTCGCGCGCTCTGCAGTGCCAGCGCCCTGGCGCGCGCGCCATCTTGCCCGCCCCCAGCCGCCAGCGCCCCAGGCAGCGCCGTGGCAAGTCCAACACATGCCCAACAGTAGCACTTGACACGACTACTTCAGTATCGATACATTTGATTGCGACTGAGAACAACTTTCATTTACACGATCCCCCGATGGATTCGCTGCGCAGCGGTCTGTGCACCGGGCGGCCGGTTTCCTCTTTCTCTCCTCTCCCAAGGTCCCTCCCATGTCTTCCATGAATGCTTCGATGCGCCGCGCCGCGGACACCCCTCTTCAGCCACGCGCACTCAGCCACGCGATCCACATCGCCATCGCCACGGCCGCCTTTGCCGTGCCCGCCGGCGCGGCGTTCGCGCAAGCCGCCTCCACTTCGCTGCCCACCGTGACCGTGAGCAGCGAAGGCGAGGCCGGCTACGCCGCCCCCCGCAGCACCACGGCCACCAAGTCCGACACGCCGCTGCGCGACACGCCCCAGTCGATCTCGGTGGTGACCAAGGAGCAGATCCGCGACACGGCCGCACAAAGCATGGCCGAGGCCACCAAGTACGTGCCCGGCGTGGGCTTCGCGCAGGGCGAGGGCAACCGCGAGACGCCGATCTTCCGCGGCATCAGCAGCACCGGTGATTTCTTCATCGACGGCATCCGCGACGACGTGCAGTACTACCGCGACCTGTACAACATCGAGCGCGTGGAAGTGTTCAAAGGCCCCAATGCCATGATCTTCGGCCGCGGCGCGACCGGCGGCCTGATCAACCGCACGACCAAGCAGGCCGGCTGGACGCCCTCCATCGGCGGCTCGCTCACCCTGGGCAGCGACAGCAACAAGCGCCTGACGGCCGACATCAACCAGCCCATTAGCGACCAGCTGGCCTTCCGCCTGAATGCGCTGCACGAGAACTCGGACAGCTACCGCGACGGCGTGTCCATCAAGCGCTCGGGCATCAACCCCACGCTGGCCTGGCGCGCCGGCGCCAAGACGCTGGTGACCGTGGGCTACGAGTACTTCAAGGACGACCGCATCGCCGACCGCGGCATCAGCAGCTTCCGCGGCGCCCCTCTGCAGGTGGACCCCGCCACCTTCTTCGGCAATGCCGCGGCCAGCCCCACGGGCACCACACTCAACGCCTTCACGGCCTCGGTCGAGCATGAGTTCGAGAACGGCCTGCAACTGCGCAACCGCCTGCGCATCACCGACCAGGACAAGTTCTACCAGAACGTCTTCCCCGGCGCGGTGAACGCAGCTGGCACCCAGGTCGCCCTCAGCGCCTACAACAACGCCACCAGCCGCAAGAGCGTTTTCAACCAGACCGACTTCAACTACACCCTCTCCACCGGTGCCGTGAAGCACAAGCTGGCCTTCGGTGCCGAGCTCGGCCAGCAGGACACGGACAACTTCCGCAACACCGGCTTCTTCCCGGGCAACGTGACCAGCATCAACGTGCCGCTGGGCAACCCGACCACGCAGCTGCCGGTCACGTTCAGCCAGAGCGCCACGGATGCCAACAACAGCGGCAAGGCCAAGGTAGCAGCGCTGTACCTGCAGGACCAGATCGAGCTGGGCCCGCAGTTCCAGGTGATCGGCGGCCTGCGCTACGACCGCTTCACGGTGGACTTCCGCAACAACCGCAACGGCCAGCAGTTCGACACCTCCGATGGCCTGGTCTCGCCACGCATCGGCGTGGTCTACAAGCCGCAGGAAGCCGTCTCGCTGTATGCCAACTACAGCGTGGCCTACCAGCCGCGCGCCGGCGACCAGCTGTCCTCGCTGAGCCTGACCAATGCCGCACTCAAGCCCGAGAAGTTCAAGAATTTCGAGATCGGCGCCAAGTGGGATGTGCGCAGCAACCTGGCCCTCACGGCCGCGCTGTACCGCCTGGACCGCACCAACGTGATCGTGCTGGACCCGAGCGACCCGACCAACACCCGCACCATGCTCAGCGACGGCCAGCGCTCGCAGGGCTTCGAGCTGGGCCTGTCGGGCAACGTCACCCCGGCCTGGAGCGTGGCCGGCGGCTACACCTATGCCGACGCCAAGTTCACGGCCGACACCTCGGCCACGCAGCGTGCCGGCGGTGCCGTGGGCCAGGTGCCCCGCCACACCCTGGCGCTGTGGAACCGCTATGACTTCACCCCCGCCTGGGGTGCCGGCCTGGGCGTGATCCACCGCACCAAGATGTTCGCGGCCAACGAGCTGATCGCCACGGCCGCCAACACCATTCCCAACGTGGTGCTGCCCGGTTACACGCGCATGGACGCCGCCGTGTTCTACACCCTGAGCAAGTCCATGCAGCTGCAGCTGAACGTGGAGAACCTGTTCAACAAGAAGTACTTCATCAACGCGAACAGCAACAACAACATCACGCCCGGCGCACCGCGCAGCTTCCGCCTGGCGCTGAACGCGAAGTTCTGAGGGACCGCAAACGCCCTCGCCCCGTGGAGCGCTGGCAAGCCGCAGGTGCCTGGTCCTGCGGCTTGCCTTGGGGCAGGCCCATCTGGCAACGGACGGGCCCGGTGCATGCCCGCGACGGCGATATGACCGCGGCAAGACCGGCCGGCCTGCACGACTTCAAGAGCCTCTTGGCAAGGGGCTTGCAAGCTCCCGGCATGCACGGCGCACGGCGCCCCCCCGCTCGGCCACCGGCACGCCCCGGTGCCTACAGAGCGCCGGCTCCATGGGACTGGCTGCTCAGGCGCGCACGAGCAGCTCGCGCCCTTCAATCTCCAGGCCGAAACGCCGGGCTGCGGCCACCAGGCGCGCATGGAGGTCCGCATCCTCGATGGCCACCAGTTGGCCGGTGCGCGAGCACCCGATGAGCAGCACGCTGGACTGGGGCTCGGCAGGCTTGACCAGGTAGACGGCCTTTCGGCTCTCGTCCCACACGCTGGAGACGAGCCCGTGCTCATCAAACTCCCGGATGACCCGGTAGACAGTGCTCGCCGAGGCATGGGTACCGCGCTGCAACATCCGTTGGTACACCTCGTCGGCCGACAAGCCAAAGGGCCTGGCCCCGGCAATCACCTGGTAGATGCCGATGCGCGCGATCGTGGGCCGCAGGCCTGCCTTGCGCAGGCGCTGCAGCACCGGCGCGCGCTCTGCAGCGGCATCCTCCAGGGAGTTGGCCGCCTGTGCCACGGGAGCGGGGTGCGATGGCTTGCGCAGCCGTGCGCTACCCCCCAGGGCCCGGGCGGGCATGCTTTTGGGTGTGGCGGCGGGAGTCAAGCGCTGGCACTCCAGCCAACGGGGCATGGGCATGGCGCGCAAGCCTCCCGGGTTCCGGCGCCAAGAGGCTCGGACGGGGCAGTGGCAAGGGATGCGGCAAGGTTCATGGATGGGCCCGGCAAAGAGATCGACAGGTGTTGGCAAACCTGCCCGTGGGCCACCAACCCATGCACCATGGGTGGGGCTTGCGGCAGCAGATTCCGGTGCCTGAACGCCTCTTGCCTCAGGCATACCGGCACCCAAAGTAGTACGTTCAAATTCTACTCCCGAAGCCTGCCAGCGCAGTCCACCCAAGGGCCCATCACGCCTGGCGTTGCTCTCGCAAAACGTCCAGCACATGCTGCGTGGCCTTCTCGACGGCCCCGGTTCGGTAGGCCAGGCCCAAAGGCCGCCACAGTGCGGGGCGCAGTGCCAGCATGGTGATGCGTGGATCGGGTGGTGTGCTGCCGGCCGCCTCGTGCGGCAGCAGCGTGGCGCCGTAACCCGCGGCCACCAGGCTCTTGATGGCATCGTTGTAGTTGAGCTGGATGCGCGCCGCGGGCTGCTCGCCCGCCGCGGCGAACCAGTCGGTGGTCAGGCGCGAGAGGCTGGTGCCTTCGTCGTTGAGGATGAGCGGCTGGCGCGCCAGCCAGTGCGGCGTGGCGCGCGTGGGGGCCTGCCACTTCGAAGGCACAAAGGCCATGACCGGGTCGCGCCGCCAGGGCTCCACCTGCACGCCGTGCACGGCGGACTGCGGCAGCGCCACCAGGCCCACGTCCAGCGTGCCGCCCGCCAGGCGGGCCATGGTGTCCTGCGAGGTCAGCACGGCCACCTGCACATCGATGCCCGGGTGCTGCTGGCCCAGCACTTCGAGCGCCTGCGGCAGCAGGTGGGCGATGGCACCGGTGGAGGCCCCGAGCCGCACGCGCCCCGCCAGGCCCTGCACCTGGCGCTGCACCACGGCCAGGGTTTCGTCGGCGTCGGCCAGCAGGCGCCGGGCCCGCTCGACCAGGGCCTCGCCCACGCCCGTGGCGCGCACCTCGCCGCGCTTGCGCAGCAGCAGCGGCGCACCCACCTGTGCCTCCAGGTCGGCCATGTGCAGGCTCACCGTGGGGGCGGCCAGGTGCAGCACGCGCGCGGCTTCGGCAAAGGAGCCCAGGTCGGCAATGGTGACCAGGGTGCGCAGGCGGTCGAGGTTCAGTTCACGCATGTCGTTCAGAAATCCTGATCCAGATGTTTGTGAAATTCAACTTTTCAAATTCTAGGCAGCGCCGGAAGATTGCGCATCCCCCATTTGGCATCCACCAGGAGCACTCCACATGAGCAGCAGCAACGCACCCCTCGTCTTCATCGATGGCGACCAGGGCACCACCGGCCTGCAGATCCACGAACGCCTGCATGGCCGCAACGACCTGCGCCTTTTGACCCTGCCCGAGCAGGACCGCAAGAACCCGGCGCGCCGCGCCGAGGCCATCAACGCCTGCGACATCGCCGTGCTGTGCCTGCCCGACGGGCCGGCGCGCGAGGCGGTGGCCGCCATCACCAACCCCGCCGTGCGCGTGATCGATGCAAGTTCGGCCCACCGCACCACGCCGGGCTGGGTCTACGGCTTTCCCGAAATGGCCGCGGGCCAGGCCGAACGCATCGCCAGCGCACAACGCGTGAGCAACCCCGGCTGCTACCCCACGGGCGCCATCGCGCTGCTGCGCCCGCTGGTGCAGGCGGGCCTGGTGCCAGCGGACCACCCGCTGTCCATCCACGCCGTGTCGGGCTATTCCGGTGGCGGGCGCGCGCGCGTGCAGGAGCACGAAGCCCCGGGCGCGCAGGCCCCGGCCTTCCAGGTCTATGGCCTGCGCCTGGCGCACAAGCACACGCCCGAGATCGAGCAGCACGCCGGCCTGGCGGCACGCCCCTTCTTTCTGCCAGCCTATGGCGCCTTCCGCCAGGGCATCGTGCTCACCATTCCCCTGCAGTTGCGCGCCCTGCCCGCGGGCACGACCGCCGAAACGATCCACCAGGCCCTGGCGCAGCACTACGCAGGCCAGCGCCATGTGGAAGTGACCAGCCTGGCCGAGGCCGAGTCCACCGAGCACCTGGACCCCGAGGTGCTGAACGGCAGCAACCAGTTGCGCCTGTCGGTCTTTGCCAACGCGCAGCACGGGCAGGTGCTGCTGGCCGCGGTGTTCGACAACCTGGGCAAGGGCGCCTCGGGCGCGGCCGTGCAGAACCTGGACCTGGTGCTGGAGCACATCGCCCAAGGCCGGCGCATTCTTCAGCCCGCCTAATCAATCCATCAGAAAGGATTGATTGTGGGGAGCGGCCAAGCCGTGCAGACTCGCGCGCCTTGTCCATCCACTACAGGCACATCCATGAAGGTTTGCATCATCGGCGCGGGCGCCATCGGCGGGTTCATCGGCACGCGGCTGGCCGCGGCAGGGCGCGCCCAGGTCAGCGCGGTGGCGCGCGGCGCCACGCTGGCCGCCCTGCGCGAAAAAGGCTGGCGCCTGCAGACGGCCGACGGGCTGGTGCAGGCGCCCGCGCACGCCACCGACCAGGCGGCCTCCCTCGGCGTGCAAGACCTGGTGGTCATCGCCGTCAAGGGCCCCGCGCTGGCGGGCGTGGCGCAGGGCATCGCGTCGCTGCTCGGCCCCGAGACCCTGGTGCTGCCCGCCATGAACGGCGTGCCCTGGTGGTTCTGCCAGGGGCTGCCGGGCTTTGGCGATGCGCCGCTGGCCAGCGTGGACCCGGGCGGTGAGATCACGCGCGCCATTCCCCTGGCGCAGGTGGTGGGCTGCGTGGTGCATGCCGCCACCTCCACGCCCGAGCCCGGCCTGGTGCTGCACAAGATGGGCCGCGGCCTGCTCATCGGCGAGCCCGGCGGCGGCCAGAGCGAGCGCGTGCAGCGCCTGGCCGACCTGCTCAACCACGCGGGCTTCGAGGCCACGCACTCGGCCGACGTGCGCTACGACATCTGGTACAAGCTGTGGGGCAATATGACGATGAACCCGGTCTCGGCCATCACCGGTGCCACGGTGGACCGGCTGCTCGACGATGACCTGGTGCGCGGCTTCTGCTCGGCTGCGATGCAGGAGGCCGGGCGCATCGGCGCCCGCATCGGCTGCCCCATCGCACAAAGCCCCGAGGAGCGCCATGCCCTCACGCGCAAGCTCGGCGCGTTCAAGACCTCGATGCTGCAGGACGCGGAGGCCGGCCGCGCGCTGGAGATCGACGCCCTCGTGGCCGCGGTGCAGGAGATCGGCCAGCGCGTGGGCGAGGCCACCCCGAACATCGACGCCCTGCTGGGCCTGGTGCGGCTGTTTGCCCGCGTGCGCAACCTCTACCCGGCTGCCTGACTTTCCTCCGCCAGCACCGCCGCTTGGTGCAGGTGCTCCACCAGCATGCGCGCGGCGGGTGAGAGCTTCTTCTCGTCGTGGAAGCAGACGGTGAAGCGCCGCTGCGCCCAGCCGTCCGTGAGCGGCAGCACACGCACGCCCAGGCTCGCGGCCACGGGCGCGGCCACCTCGCGCGGCACCACGGCAATGCCCAGGCCGGCGCGCACGCAGCGCATGGACGCATCGAAGGTGCTGACCACCGCGCGGTAGTTGACGGGCCGCCCGATGATGGCCGCCGCGCGCGCCAGCATGGTGTGCACGGCGGTCGATGCGGGCAGGCCCACGTGGTCGAACGCCAGCGTGTCCTCGAACGCGCAGCGCCTGCGCCGCGCCAGTGGGTGCGACAACGGGGTGATGATGGCCAGGTGGTCGCGCCGGTAGCTGCGGGTCTGCAGGCCCTGCAGATCCGCCGCGTCCCAGCACACGCCCACGGGCACCACGCCCTCGCGCAGGCTGCGCACCAGCTCGCTGCTCACCGCTTCCTCGATGTCCACGCGGATGTCGCGGTGCGCCGGCGCCTGCAAGAAGGCAGCGATGTCGTCGGGCAGGAACTCGGCAATCGACGACACCGAGGCCAGGATACGCACCTGCCCCGTGATGCCGTTGCCATAGGCCGCCATGTCGCGCCCCACGCGGTCGCCCGCGGCCAGCATGGCGCGGGCGTGCTGCAGCAGGATCTCGCCCGCACCCGTGGGCACCACGCCGCGGCGGCGCCGGTCGATCAAGGTGTGGCCCACCTGCTGCTCCAGCTGCGCCAGGCGCTTGCTGATGGCCGAGGCCACGATGTGGTGCTGCTCCGCGGCGCGGGCGATGTTGCGCGCCTCGCAGACGGCGACAAACAGGCGCAAGGTGGTGAGGTCGAGGTCTCGCATCGAAGAAAGCGGTGGTGCTCTAACATTCCGATATGGAACGCTATCGCTTCCAGAATACCGCTTTTGCAACGCATCGGGAATGTCTACAGTGCCATCCAAGATCTGGAGACAACGACATGCCCCCCACGAGCGCCCGCCTGCCCCGCGCCGCCACCATCCGCGAAGTCGGCCTGCGCGATGGCCTGCAGAGCATTGCCACCATCCTGCCCACCGAACACAAGCGCGCCTGGATCCACGCCGCCCATGCCGCTGGCCAGCGCGAGATCGAGGTCGGCTCCTTCGTGCCCGCGCGGCTGCTGCCGCAACTCGCGGACACGGGCGAGCTGCTGGCCTATGCCAAGACCCTGCCGGGGCTGTTCGCCTCGGTGCTGGTGCCCAACCTGCGCGGCGCCGAGAGCGCGATTGCAGGTGGTGCCGACCTGATGATCGTGCCGCTGTCGGCCAGCCACGCCCACAGCCTGGCCAACCTGCGCAAGACGCCCGACGAGGTGGTGGCCGAGGTGGCGCGCATCCGCGCCGCACGCGATGCCGCCGGTAGCCGCACCCTGATCGAAGGCGGCGTGGGCACGGCCTTTGGCTGCACGCTGCAGGGCACCGTGGACAAAACCGAGGTGCTGCGCCTGATGCAGGCCCTGCTCGACGCTGGCGCCGACCGCGTGAGCCTGGCCGACACCGTGGGCTATGCCGACCCGGCCATGGTGCGCGACCTGTTCGAGGACGCCGTGCGCATTGCGGGCGAGCGTTTCTGGTGCGGCCACTTCCACGACACGCGCGGCCTGGGCCTGGCCAACGTCTACGCCGCGCTCGAAGTGGGCGTGGACCGCTTCGATGCCTGCCTGGCCGGCATCGGCGGCTGCCCGCATGCGCCCGGTGCCAGCGGCAATGTCTCGACCGAAGACCTGGCCTACCTGCTGGGCAGCATGGGCATCGCCACCGGCATCGACATCGCCGGGCTGCTGGCCCTGCGCGGCCAGGTGGCCGGCTGGCTGGCGGGCGAGACCCTGCACGGCACGCTGTGGCGCGCCGGCCTGCCCAAGACCTTTCCCCAGCCGGCCGCCGTGCCGGCCTGACCCTGCCCTACAAGGAAAACCGCCATGAGCGCCCCCACCGAACCCCGCCTGCCCCTCACGGGCGTGCGCGTCCTCGAATTCACCCACATGGTCATGGGCCCCACCTGCGGCATGGTGTTGGCCGACCTGGGGGCCGAGGTCATCAAGGTCGAGCCGCCCGGCGGCGACAAGACGCGCGACCTGCCGGGCCTGGGGATCGGCTTCTTCCGCTCCTTCAACCGCAACAAGAAGAGCGTGGTGATCGACATCGCCACCGAGGAAGGCCGCGCCACCGCGGCCGAACTGGCAGGCACCTGCGATGTGGTGCTGGAGAACTTCCGCCCCGGGCTGATGGCCAGCTTCGGGCTGGACTACGCCACCCTGTCCGCGCGCTTTCCGCGCCTGATCTATGTCACGCACAAGGGCTTCATGCCCGGCCCCTACGAGAACCGGCTGGCGCTGGACGAGGTGGTGCAGATGATGGGCGGCCTGTCGTACATGACGGGCCCGGTCGGTCGGCCGCTGCGCGCGGGCACCTCGGTCAACGACATCATGGGCGGCATGTTCGGCGCCATCGGCGTGCTGGCCGCGCTGCGCGAGCGCGACTTCACGGGCCGTGGCCAGGAGATCCAGAGCGCGCTGTTCGAGAACTGCGTGTTCCTGGCCGCGCAGCACATGCAGCAATACGCCATGACGGGCGAGGCACCGCCGCCCATGCCCTCGCGCGTGTCGGCCTGGAGTGTGTACGACGTGTTCACGTTGGCCGGCGGCGAGCAGCTGTTCATCGGCGCGGTGAGCGACAAGCAGTTCCTCACGCTGTGCCGCGTGATCGAGGCACCCGAGCTCGCGGCCGACCCGGCCCTGGCCACCAACGCGCTGCGCGTGGCGGTGCGCCCGGAGCTGCTGCACAAGCTCGGCGCCATCCTGCAGCACCACCGCGTGCAGGACCTCGCGCCCCGGCTGGAAGCCGCCGGTATTCCTTACGCGCCCATCGTACGGCCCGACCAACTGATGGACGACCCCCACCTCCAGGCCAGCGGCGGCCTGGTGCCCATGCAAACCGACGACGGCGGCACCACCGACGTGGTGCTGCTGCCCCTGCGCATGGACGGGCGCCGCCCCGGCGTGCGCCGCCCGCTGCCGCGCGTGGGCGAGCACACCGAGGAAATCCTCGCCGGCCTCGCCCGCCATGTACCGGCCTGACCCTTTGCCACCACCCTACAAGAACCCAGGAGACAAGCACCATGCCAACCACCACCCTCCCCTTCCCGCAACGCCGCCGCGCCGCCCTGCTGCTTGCCGGTCTGGCGCTGTGCGGCGCCGCCGCGTCCGTGCGCGCCAACGACAAGCCCATCCGCATGGTGCTGCCCGTGGGCGCCGGCTCGGGGGTGGACACCATCATGCGCGCCGCCGCGCCGCAACTGATCAAGGCGCTGGGTGGCCAGCCCGTGGCCATCGAGAACCTGCCGGGGGCGGGCGGCATCACCGGCGCCTCGGTCATCGTGCGGGCGCCGGCCGATGGACTCACGCTGGGCGTGGTGTCCAACAACCACGTGGTCAACCCCAGCGTGTTCAAGAAGATGCCCTTCGATGCCGTGGGCGACATCACACCGATCTCGGTGGTGGGTGCCACGCCCTTTGTGCTGGTGGTCAATCCCAAGATCCCGGCGAAGAATGCCAAGGAGCTGCAGGCCCTGCTCAAGGCCAAGCCCGACGGCTACAACTACGCCTCCTCGGGCAACGGCACCATCATCCACCTGGCCGGTGCCATGTTCATGGAAGCGGCGGGCGTGGAGGTGCGCCACATTCCCTACAAGGGCGTGGGCCCCATGGTCACGGACCTGATGAGCGGCCAGGTCGAGATCGGCGCGGTGGCACTGCCCGCCGTGCAGGGCCAGCTCAAGGCCGGCGCACTGCGCGCCATCGGCATCATGGGCAAGCAGCGCGTACCCTCGCTGCCCGATCTGCCGACGATTGCCGAACAGGGCTTTCCCGACGTGGACGTGGCCGGCTGGTTCGCCGTGGTCGGCCCGGCCAAGCTGCCGCCCGCCGAGGTCAAGCGCCTGCATGGCGCCGTGGTGGCCGCCTTCGCCATGCCCGAAACCAAGGAGGCCATGGCCAAGCAGGAGAACATCATCAACCCCATGTCGCCCGAAGCCTCGCTGCAGTTCTTCAAGACCGAGCAGGAGCGCTACGCCCGCCTGGTGAAGAAGGCCGGCGTGACGGTGGAATGAGTTCGGTGGACGCGACGGCTCTGCAGGACTGGGCCGGCGCCGTCTTGGCCACCCAGGGCGTGGGCAGCGCCGACGCAGCGCTCACCGCGCGGCTGCTGGTGCGCACCAGCCTGCGCGGCATCGACACCCATGGCATCGCGCGCCTGCCCGGCTATGTGGACCGGCTGGCCAGCGGCGAGGTGAACGCGCAGGCCCGGCCCCGCACCGAGGAAACAGCCCCCGGCTGGCTGCGCTGCGATGGCGGCGGCGGCCTGGGCCAGGTGGAGGCAACCCATGCCGTCGAGGAGGCCCTGGCCCGGGCGCGCCAGCAGCCACTGGTGGCCTGCCACATCCGCGCCACGGGGCACCTGGGCGCGCTGGCCGTGTACGTGGCCGCCGCGGCCGAGCAGGGCTTCTTCGCCTTGCTGTGCCAGCGCACGCCACCGGTGATGGCCCTGCCCGGCGCCAACGGCCCGGTGATCGGCAACAACCCCCTGGCCTTTGCGTTGCCGGCCACGGGCCGGGCCCCATTGGTGTTCGACATGGCCCACAGCGTGGTGGCGCGCGGCCATGTGGCCCAGGCGGCGCGCGAGGGCCAGACGACCATCCCGCCCGACTGGGCCCTGGGGCCCGACAGCCAACCCACCACCGACCCGGTGCGGGCACTGCAAGGTGCCATGCAGCCGATTGCCGGCCACAAGGGCCTGGGCCTGGCCATGCTGGTGGAGTGCCTGGCTGCGAGCATGGGCGGCATCGCGCCGGAGGCGACCAGCGGCACGGCAGGGTCCGCGGCCAATGCCAGCGCCTTCGCCCTGGTGATCAACCCCGCATTGGCCACCGGGCGCGAGGCCTTCGATGCCAGCGTGGCGGCCTGGCTGCAGACCTATTTGCAGGCCGGCGGCCCCGGTGCACGCTACCCGGGCCAGCGCCAGGCCGTGTGCGAACAGCAGCGCAGCCTTGACGGCATTCCGCTGCCACCGGGCCTGCGCGCCGCGCTGCACGCACTCGGCGACCGCGCGGGCCTTCCACTTCCCGGGTGAGGCTCAGCTGCGGCTGCGGGCCTGCTGGCGGAACTGGCGCGGGGTCACACCCACGTCCTGCCGGAAGCGGCGGCTGAAGTAGGCCTCGTCATGGAATCCGCTTTGGTGCGCGATCTCGCGGATCAGCGTGTCGGAGCCCGCCAGCAGCTCGCGCGCATGCTCCAGGCGCCGCTCGGTCAGCAATTCAGTGAAGGTGCGGCCCGTCTGCTTCTTGAGCAGGTGCGCGAGGTAGTTGGGCGACAGCGCCACGGCCGCTGCCGTGTCGGTGAGCGCAATGTCCTCGTGCGAGTGCTCGCGCAGGTGGCGCAGCGCGCGCTGCAGGGCGTCGTGGTGCACGCCGCCCTGCCGGTGGTGGCGCGCGGCCTGGGCATGCAGGTCGGCAGCAAAGCGCGTGCAGGCCAGGCCCAGCAGCTGCAGCAGCAGGCCGCGGATGCTGGCCGCCGAGCCCAGCGTGCGCGGCTGGTTGTGGGCCACCAGGGCATCGAGCCACTGGCGGATCTGTGCGAAGTCCTCGGGGCCGAAGGTGAAATCCAGGTGCTCCTGGAACAGAAAGGGCGCCAGCTCCGGGTACTGCGCCATGGCCACGTCCTCCAGATCGAGCGCGGGTACGTCGAGTTCGGGCCAGAGAAAGCGCTGGTCGAAATTGATGATGGCGTAGCGCGCCCCCACCGGGTGCGGCACCACGTGCATGCGGTAGGGCAGCACAAAGCTCAGCGTGCCCGTGCCGAAGGGCCGCGTGGCCGTGCCCACCACCTGCCGGTCGCCGCCTTCCAGGCTCACCTGGATCTGGAAATACTCGTGCCGGTGCGGCCGGCTCAGCACGTCGCGCGCGCCCTGGAAACGGATGTCGAAGTCCAGGTGCTCGGCACGCTCCTGCATGCCGTACAGGCGGGCATGGGCGTTGGGGCGGTGCGGCGAGGGCATGCGCCAATGGTAGCGGCCGCGCGGCGGTGTGGACTGTGTCCAGTTTCGGCGTAGCTGCGTGCAAGTTGCGCGCGCCGGGCGCTCCAACAATCACAGAAGCACCACGACAACAACCCAAGGAGACACGACCCATGGACCAACCCCGACGCACTATCTTGACCCATTCCGCCCTCCTCGCCACCGGCGCCGTTGCCGGCTGCGCCCTGCCCGCAGGCGCCAGCAAGGCCGCCGCCACCCCCTTCGACCTGCCGCAGACCACGATTCCCATCGTGGGCAGCGACCAGGTGTTCCCCGTGCGCCGCGTCTACTGCATCGGCCGCAACTACGCGGCCCATGCACGCGAGATGGGCTCGGACCCGACGCGCGAGCCGCCCTTCTTCTTCCAGAAGCCGGCCGACGCGATCCAGTTCGTGCAGCCCGGCGTGGTGGCCGACCACGCCTACCCCACCTTGACCAAGAACTACCACTACGAGGTGGAGCTGGTCGTGGCCCTGGCCAAGGGCGGGCGCGACATCCCGGTCGAGAAGGCGCTGGACCATGTGTTCGGCTATTCGCTGGGCCTGGACATGACGCGCCGCGACCTGCAGCGCGAGATGGGCGACCAGAAGAAGCCCTGGGAGATCGGCAAGGCCTTCGACCAGTCCGCGCCCGTGGGCCCGCTCTACCCGGTGAGCCAGGTGGGCCACATCACCAGTGGCGATATCTGGCTCAAGGTCAACGGCACGACCAAGCAGAGCGCCACGCTGCAGCACATGATCTGGTCGGTGGCCGAGCAGATCAGCCGCCTTTCGCGCGCCTTCGAGCTCAAGCCCGGCGACATCATCTACTCGGGCACGCCCGAGAACGTGGGCCCGGTGGTCCAAGGCGACGAGATCGAGATCCACATCGACCGCTTTCCGAACCTGAAACTGCGCATTGTTTGATACCCCTTGGGGCGCTGCGCGCCCCAAGGAGGATTGCGTCACTGAATTCAGCCGGACGCCTGACCTGCGTAGTCCGAGTGCAGGTCGAACACCAGGGTGCGCAGCCACTGGTTGGCGGGGTCCTTGTGGTACTTGGCGTGCCAGAACAGGTTGATGGCAATGCGCGGCAGCTTCACCGGGTGCGGCCGCGCCACCAGCCCGAACGGCGCCACCATGCGCGCGGCCAGCCGCTCGGGCACGGTGGCGATGAGGTCGGAGGACTGCAGGATGTGGCCGATGGCCACGAAGTGCGGCACCTGGAGCTTCACCTGCCGCTGGGGCGTGTGGCGGTCCAGGATCTCGTCGACCTGGCCGTGGCCCGTGCCGGCCGAGACGATGGCCACATGCTCGGCCGCAAAGAAGTCGGTCACGCGCAGCGGGCGGCGCCGCGCCAGCCGGTGGCCCTGGCGCAACAGCACCACATAGTCCTGCTCGAACAATCGGCGCTGGAAGAAGCCGGCCTTGAGCTGCGGCAACAGGCCGATGGCCAGGTCCACCTGGCCCGCCTCCATCGCATCCTTGAGGTTCACCGCCGTGTTGCGCACCGTGCTGATGGCCACGCCCGGCGCCAGTTCGCCGATGCGCTGCATGAGCTGCGGCAAAAAATAGATCTCGCCGATATCGGTCATGCCCACGGTGAAGCTGCGCTGGGCTGTGGCGGGATCGAAGGCGTTGCGCGCGTTGACGGCGCCATGGATCATGCCCAGCGCATAGCCCACCGACTCGGCCAGTTGCTCGGCGAACGGCGTGGGCTGCATGCCGCTGGCCGTGCGCAGGAACAGGGGGTCGTCGAACTGCCGGCGCAGACGCGCCAGGGCATTGCTCACCGCGGGCTGGCCCAGGCCCAGGTTCTCGGCCACCTTGGAGACCTTGCGCTCGGCCAGCAGCTGGTTGAAGACCACCAGCAGGTTGAGGTCGATGTCCTTGAGTTCCATGGCCTGCCTTCATGAATATTGATTTCAATGATATTCAACATTCACTCCATCGCGTTGACTGATTTTCTGGTGCCCTGGATCATCCGTCGCACAAGAACATGGCGACGACAAGAGACAACGCACGATGGAAATCCACGTCCGCCCGCTGGGGCGCACCCTGCACGTCGCCCCCGGCGTGAACCTGCTGGAGGCCCTGCGCGCCAACGATGTGCCCGTGTCGTACAGCTGCATGGCCGGGCGCTGCGGCACCTGCCGCTGCAAGGTCGTGCAGGGTACGGTGCTCGATGCCGGCCGCGAGTTGCAGCGCCCACCGGCCGTGGGGGCGGATGAAGATGGCCATGTACTGGCCTGCCAGACCTTTGTGACCGAGCCCTGCACGGTGGAGATCGTCGAGCCCGACGAGGTGGTGGTGCACACGGCGCGCACGCTCAAGGCCACGGTGCTCGCCATCGAGGACGCCACCCACGACATCAAGCGCCTGCGCCTGCAGCCGGCCAAGCCGCTCGATTTTTCGCCGGGCCAGTACGCACAGCTGCAGTTCACGCCCGCGCATGCGCGCCCCTATTCCATGGCCGGGCTGGCCGGTGATGGCGCGCTGGAGTTCCACGTGCGGTTGGTGCCCGAGGGGCGCGTCACGGGCTACATCGCCCAGGACCTGAAGGTGGGCGACGCCGTGCGCGTGAGCGGCCCGCTGGGCTCCGCCTACCTGCGCCGCCGGCACGACGGCCCCATGCTCTGCGTGGCGGGTGGCACGGGCCTGGCGCCCATCCTGTCCATCGTGCGCGGCGCGCTCGCGGCGGGCATGCACAACCCGGTGCACCTGTACTTCGGTGTGCGCTCGGAGCGCGACGTCTACGGCCTGGACTGGCTGGCCGCGCTGCAACGCGCGCACCCTGCCCTCACGGTGCACACCGTGCTGGCCTCGGGCCGTGCCCTGGGCTGCCGCAGCGGCCTGGTCACCGAGGCCATCGCCGCAGACTGGCCCCGCCTGGCCGGATTTCGCGCCTACCTGTGCGGCGCGCCCCCGATGGTGGAGGCCACCGCGCTGCTGGTGCGCCGCCTGGGCATACCGACCGCTCACATCTACGCCGATGCCTTTTACGCGAGCGGCACTTGATCGCTCAAGGAAGCCCCATGGAACAGCCTCGCACCCATTCCGCCGAAACCCTGGCCGCGCGCAAGGCCTACTACGAGCGCATCGGCGGCGACAGCATGACCCCGCTGTGGGAGGTGCTGGGCGCGCTGGTACCGCCCCGGCCGCGTTCACCGGCCGTGCCGCACCACTGGTCCTGAAGTGAAACACCCCCTGAGTCGCTTCGCGCCTCGGTGCCACCGCCAGAGGCGGTGGCCCTTCGGGCACGTCCAAGCCTGCGCAGGCAGGCTTGGAGCCGCGGCCCTCAGCCCCTCTCTCGCATTGCTGCGCAATGCGGGAGGGGGACGCCCCCGGTGCACGCAAGCGAAGCGCCGCCTACGCGGCTTGGCGGCCCTTGCACGGGGGCACTGGCTTGGGCCGCGCCAGTTTCATGCGCCGCGGGGGCGCGGAGCGCAATGAATAACTGACACCGCCCCACTGGCCCCCACAAGAAACAAACAAGCAAACAAGGAGACAGACATGAGCAGCGACCCCAGCACGGTCTTTCCGGCGCAGGCCCGGTGGGAGGGCGCGGGCACGAACCGCATTCCCTTCAAGGTCTATACCGACGAGGAACTGCACCGCAAGGAGCTCGAACGCTTCTTCTACCAGAAGCACTGGTGCTATGTGGGGCTCGAAGCCGAGATCCCTCATGCGGGCGACTTCAAGCGCACGGTGATCGGCGAGCGCTCCGTCGTCATGGTGCGCGATGCCGAAGGCGGCATCAACGTGATCGAAAACGTCTGCGCCCACCGGGGCATGCAGTTCTGCCGCGAGCGCTCGGGCAACCGCAAGGAGCTAGTCTGCCCCTACCACCAATGGAACTACACCCTCAAGGGCGAGCTGCAGGGCGTGCCGTTTCGCCGCGGCGTGAAGCAGGACGGCAAGGTCCACGGCGGCATGCCGGCCGACTTCAACCCGGCCGACCATGGGCTGAACAAGCTCAAGGTGGCCACGCGCGGCGGTGTGGTGTTCGCTTCGTTCGACCACGGAGTGGAATCGTTTGAAGACTTCCTCGGCCCCGAGATCCTCGGCTACTTCGACCGCCTTTTCAACGGCCGCCAACTCACCCTGCTGGGCTACAGCCGCCAGCGCATTCCCGGCAACTGGAAGCTGATGCAGGAGAACATCAAGGACCCCTACCACCCGGGACTGCTGCACACCTGGTTCGTGACCTTCGGGCTCTGGCGCGCGGACAACAAGAGCGAACTCAAGATGGACGCACGCCACCGCCATGCGGCCATGGTGTCCACGCGCGGCCAGGCGGGCAAGGCCGGCCAGGTCACGCAGGTGTCGAGCTTCAAGGAGAGCATGCAGCTCGAAGACCCGCGCTTCCTCGATATCGTGCCCGAGCCCTGGTGGGGCGGGCCGACGGCGGTGATGATGACCTTGTTTCCCAGCGTCATCCTGCAGCAGCAGGTCAACAGCGTTTCCACGCGCCACATCCAGCCTGCGGGCCATGGCGCCTTCGACTTCGTGTGGACGCATTTCGGTTTTGCAGACGACTCCGAAGAGATGACCCAGCGCCGCCTGCGCCAGGCCAACCTGTTCGGCCCGGCGGGATTCGTCTCGGCCGACGATGGCGAGGTGATCGAGTTCTCGCAGCAGGGCTTCGAGCAAAAGCCCTTTCACCGCGCGCTGGCCGAACTGGGTGGGCGCGAGGTGGGTGACACCGACCACATGGTGACCGAGACCTTGATCCGCGGCATGTACCGCTACTGGCGCGAAGTGATGGAGGACTGAGATGGACTTCCCCACCTACTACGCCCTGACCCAGCTCTATGCCGACTACGCCAGCGCCGTGGATTCGGGCGACTGGGACCTGTGGCCCGGCTTCTTCACCGAGGACTGCAGCTACCGCCTGCAGCCGCGCGAGAACCACGAGCGCGGCTTTCCGCTGGCCACGCTGTCGTTCGAGAGCAAGGGCATGCTGCGGGACCGGGTCTACGGCATCAAGGAGACCCTGTTCCACGACCCCTACTACCAGCGCCACATCATCGGCGCGCCGGTGGTGCGCCGGGTGGAGGGCGAGCGCATCCACTGCGAAGCCAACTACGCCGTGCTGCGCACCAAGCTCTCGCAGGCGTCCACGGTGTTCAACACCGGGCGCTACATCGACGAGGTGGTGCACACGCCAGAGGGCCTGAAGTTCGCGAAGAAGCTCGCCGTCTTCGACAGCGAAATGGTCCCCAACTCGATCATCTACCCCATCTAGGACAACGACCATGAGCGATGCAACAAGCACCCTGCAATGGACCGATGCGGCCGCCTTCGACGAGGTGCCGCAGGACGACGTCATCGGTCTGGCCGTCGGCGGGCGCGACATCGCGCTCTACGGCGTGGACGGCAGCGTCTACGCTACCGACAACCTGTGCACCCACGGCCACGCGCGCCTGTGCGACGGTTTCCTGGACGGGCACGAGATCGAATGCCCGCTGCACCAGGGCAAGTTCGACGTGCGCAGCGGCGCGCCCACCTGCCAGCCCGTGACCGAGGCGGTGCGCACCTACCCGGTGCGCATCGACGGCGGCCGGGTGTATCTGGCGCTCGGCTAAGGCCTATCATTCCGCCCATGGACCGCATTCTCTACACCTACTTCCGCAGCTCGGCCGCCTACCGGGTGCGCATCGCCCTCCACCTCAAAGGCCTCACGGCCACGCAGATCCCTGTGCACCTGGTGCGCGACGGGGGCGAGCAACTGAAGCCCGAGTACAAGGCCATCAACCCGCAGGGCCTGGTGCCGGTGTTCGGCGAGGACGGCATGCGCGTGAGCCAGTCGCTGGCCATCCTCGAATACCTGGAAGAGCAGTACCCCGGCACGCCCCTGCTGCCCGCCAACGCTGCCGACCGCGCGCGCGTGCGCCAGCTCGCGCTGGTGGTGGCCTGCGAGATCCACCCGCTCAACAACCTGCGCGTGCTCAAGTACCTGAGCGGCACGCTGGGTGTGCCCGAAGCGGCCAAGAACGACTGGATCAAGCACTGGATCGCCGAAGGTTTTGCGGCGCTGGAGACCGAACTCACCGCCGCCGGCAGCGGCGCCGGGCAGTTCTGCTTTGGCGACACGCCCACGCTGGCCGACTGCTGCCTGGTGCCCCAGATCTTCAACGCCCGCCGCTTCGAGGTGGACCTGTCGCCCTACCCCACGCTCGTGGCCATCGACGCGCGCTGCCAGGCGCTGCCGGCCTTCCAGCAGGCGCACCCGGCCCAGCAACCCGACGCCCAGTAAAGGGAAACGGGAATCAGCGCACCGGATTGGCCTCCAGCCAGGTGCGCAGGCGGCGCACGCCCTCGACCAGGCGTGCCGGGTCTTGCGAGGCAAAGCACCAGCGCAGCCAGCCCTGCGCCTCGGCGCCAAAGGCATTGCCCGGCGCCAGGCCCAGGCCGGCCTCGGCCACCAGGCGCTTGGCCAGGGCCAGCGAATCGGTGACGCCCTCGATCTGGAAGAAGGCGTACATGCCGCCGCGCGCGGCCGCCACCTTCACGCCCGGCACCTGGGCCAAAAGCGGTACCAGCGTGTCGCGGCAGGTCTGCAGGTGGGCCACCACGCGCGGTGTGATCTCGGCGCTGTGTTCCAGCGCGGCCAGCCCCGCGCGCTGGGTGAACACGCTGGCACACGAGGTGTTGAACTCGATGACCTTGGCGATGCCATCCACCAGCGCGGGCGGCAGCACCAGCCAGCCCAGGCGCCAGCCGGTCATGAGAAAGCTCTTGGAAAAACTGTGCGCCACCACCAGCCGGTCGTCGGCATTGGCGATGTCCAGGAAGCTCGGCGCGCAGCGGTTCTCGGTGGGCTCGTAGTACAGGCGCTCGTAGACCTCGTCGGCCAAAATCCAGGTGCCCGTGCTGCGGCAATGGTCCAGGATGCGCTGCTGCTCGGCGCGCGTGAGCGTCCAGCCCGTGGGGTTGTTGGGGGCGTTGAGGATGAGCAGGCGGGTCTTCGCGGTCACGGCCTGGCACAGGGCGTCCAGGTCCAAGCCCCATTGCCCGCCGGCGGCCGTGAGTGGCAGGGTGCGCACGCGCGCGCCCAAAATCACCGGCTGCGCCACCAGGTTGGGCCACACGGGCGTGACCACCACCACCTCGTCGCCCGCATCCACCAGGGTCTGCACGGCCAGCATGAGCGCGCTCACACCGCCCGAGGTGATCGCGATGCGGCCCGCGTCCACGGCCGGGTGCAGGGCGCTGGTGTAGCGCGCCACCGCCTCGCGCAACGCAGGCAGGCCCAGGTTGTGGCTGTAGAAGGTCTCGCCGCGCTGCAGGGATGCGATGGCCGCATTGCGCACCACCTCGGGCGTGACCTCATCGCTCTCGCCGAACCAGAAGGCCAGCACATCGTCGCGCCCCAGGCCGGCATTGGCGACCTCGCGGATCATGGAAGGTTCGAGGGTCTCTATGGTCTCACGCATGGTCGGAAAAAGCGGTGCGCCCGCAGCAAGTCGGTGAAGGGACTGCAAGCGTAGCTTCTTTTCACGGAGCTTGATCGCCGCCCTGCACTTCCCACCAGCGCTCACCCATCTGCTGCTGCAGCCATTCGATGAAACTCACCACCTTGGCCGGCACCATGCGCGGCGAAGGGTAGACGGCATGGATCTCCTGCGGCGGCAGGGTCCAGCCGGGCAGCAGGGGCACCACGGCACAGCCTTCGAGCGAACTGTGCGCCACATAGGTTGGCAGCGCCGCGATGCCCATGCCGCCGCGCGCGGCGGCCAGCAGCGCCGAGAGGTTGTTGGAACGCAGCGGGCCCGCCACCGGCACCGCATGCGCCACGCCCGTTCCGTTGCTGAAATGCCAGCGCGCATCGCCCTGCACGGTGCTGTAGATCAGCGCATCGTGCCGCGCCAGGTCTTCCGGCGTGGCCGGCATGCCGTGCTGTGCCAGGTAGGCGGGCGAGGCCACCAGCACCCAGGGGTTGAGCCCCAGGTAGCGCGCCCCCAAGGTCGAATCGGCCAGCCGCCCCATGCGGATGGCCACGTCGATGCCCTGCTCCACCAGGTTCACATAGCGGTCCTCGAAGACCAGGTCGATCTGCAGACGCGGGTTCTCGCGCATGAAGCGCATCACCAGCGGCACCAGCACGCGCCGGCCAAAGGCCACCGAGGTGCTGATGCGCAAGCCCCCCTGCACCTGCGACTGCAGCAGCGCGGCCACGGTCTCGGCCTCTTCGACATGGTGGGTGATGAGCTTGCACTTGTCGTAGTACAGGCGGCCGATCTCGGTGGGCGAGACGCCGCGCGTGCTGCGGTGCAGCAGGCGCGAGCCCAGCTGCTTTTCGAGCTGGGCCACGAGCTTGGTGGCCGAGGGCTGGCCCACGCCCATCTCGGCCGCGGCCTTGCTGAACGAGCCCAGGTCGACCACGCGCACGAACAGTTTGACTCCGAGAAGGCGATCCATGGAATCGATTATGGGCAGCGCCCTGCCGCCGATTGCATTCCAAAAGGGAATAACGCTAATGCCCTGGATGCGGGTTCCGGGGCGAAAGCAATGAGCGGAGCATCCAGTCCATCACTTCGCAACCCCTGACAGGAGACCCCGCAATGGCAAAGATGAAGGCCGCCATGGCCGCCGTTCTGGTGATGGAAAAGGAGGGCATCACCCAGCTCTTCGGCGTGCCCGGCGCAGCGATCAACCCGCTGTACGCCGCGCTGCGCGAACGCCAGTCGCTCACCCACATCCTGGCGCGCCACGTGGAGGCCGCCTCGCACATGGCCGAGGGCTACACCCGCGCCAAAGCCGGCAACATCGGCGTGTGCGTGGGCACCAGCGGGCCGGCCGGCACCGACATGGTCACGGGCCTGTACTCGGCCAGCGCCGACAGCATTCCCATCCTGTGCATTACCGGCCAGGCGCCGCGCGCCCGCCTCTACAAGGAAGACTTCCAGGCGGTGGACATCGAGTCCATCTCCAAGCCCGTCACCAAGTGGAGCGTGACGGTGCGCGAACCCGCCCTGGTGCCGCGCACCTTCCAGCAGGCCTTCCACCTGATGCGCTCGGGCCGGCCCGGCCCGGTGCTGATCGACCTGCCCTTCGACGTGCAGATGGCCGAGATCGAGTTCGACATCGACACCTATGAGCCGCTGCCGGTCTACAAGCCAGCCGCCACGCGCAAGCAGGTGGAAAAGGCGCTGGACATGCTGGAGGCCGCCGAGCGGCCCCTGATCGTGGCCGGCGGCGGCATCATCAACGCGGACGCGGCGGACCTGCTGGTGGAGTTTGCCGAGCTGACCGGCGTGCCCGTGATCCCCACGCTCATGGGCTGGGGCGCGATTCCCGACGACCACCCGCTCATGGCCGGCATGTGCGGCCTGCAGACCAGCCACCGTTATGGCAATGCCACCTTGCTGGCCAGCGACTTCGTGATGGGCATCGGCAACCGCTGGGCCAACCGCCACACCGGCTCGCCCGAGGTGTACTGCAAGGGCCGCACCTTCGTGCACATCGACATCGAGCCCACGCAGATCGGCCGCGTGTTCAACCCCGACTTCGGCATCGTGAGCGATGCGCGCGCCGCGCTGCAGCAGTTGGTGCAGGTGGCGCGCGAGCGCCGGGACGCGCGCGGCCTGCCCGACCGAAGCGACTGGGCCGGCCGCTGCGCCGAGCGCAAGGCGCTGATGCACCGCAAGTCGCACTTCACCGAGACGCCCATCAAGCCCATGCGCGTGTACGAGGAGATGAATGCTGCCTTCCCGCGCGACACCGTCTACGTGAGCACCATCGGCCTGAGCCAGATCGCGGGCGCGCAGTTTCTGCACGTCTACGGCCCGCGCCAGTGGATCAACTGCGGCCAGGCCGGACCGCTGGGCTGGACCATTCCCGCCGCGCTGGGCGTGGTGGCGGCCGACCCCACGCGCACGGTGGTGGGGCTGTCGGGCGACTACGACTTCCAGTTCCTCATGGAAGAGCTGGCCGTGGGCGCGCAGTTCAACCTGCCCTATGTGCAGGTGCTGGTGAACAACAGCTACCTGGGCCTGATCCGCCAGGCACAGCGCGGCTTCGACATGGACTACTGCGTGCAGCTCGCGTTCGAGAACCAGAACGTGCCGCCCGGCGAAGGCGACCTGCGCGGCTACGGCGTGGACCACCAGACCGTGGTGCAAGGCCTGGGCTGCCGCTGCCTGCGCGTGACCGACCCCGAGCAGATCGCGGGCGCCCTGAAGGAAGCCCAGGCCCTGGCGCGCGAGCACCGGGTGCCGGTGGTCGTGGAGGTGATCCTGGAGAAGGTCACCAACATCGCCATGGGCACCGAGATCGACCAGATCAAGGAGTTCGAAGACATCGACTGCCGCCACCCCGGCGGCCGCGCAGGCCTGGAACTGGCCGGCCTGCTCGACTGAACAGATTCGCAAGGAGACACGCACATGCCCCGCTTTGCCGCCAACCTGACCATGCTCTTCACCGAGCTGCCCTTCATCGACCGCTTCGGCGCCGCCGCACGCGCCGGCTTCACGGCCGTGGAGTTTCTGTTTCCCTACGCCTGGCCGGCCGAAGAGATCCGCGCCCAGCTCGACGCCCATGGCCTGCAGCTGGTGCTGCACAACCTGCCCGCGGGCGACTGGGGCGCGGGCGAGCGCGGCATCGCCTGCCTGCCGGGGCGCGAGGCCGAGTTCCGCGCGGGCGTCGTAGAGGCCATTGCCTATGCCCAGGCCCTGGGCGTGCAGCAGCTCAACTGCCTGGCCGGCAAGGCACCCGAGGGGGCAGACCCCGCGCTGCTGCGCCGCACCCTGGTGGAGAACCTGCGCTTTGCCGCGCAGGAACTGCGCCAGGCCGGGCTGCGCCTCTTGGTCGAGCCCATCAACACCTACGACATCCCCGGCTTCTTCGTAAACACCACGGCCCAGGCGCTGGGCCTGCTGGACGAAGTGGACGCCAGCAACGCCTTCGTCCAGTACGACATCTACCACGCCCAGCGCATGGAGGGCGAGCTGGCCGCCACGCTGCAAAAACACCTGCCGCGCATCGCCCATATCCAGCTGGCCGACAACCCCGGCCGCAACGAGCCGGGCACCGGCGAAATCAATTACGCCTGGCTCTTCCAGCACATCGACGCCATCGGCTACACGGGCTGGATCGGCTGCGAATACAAGCCCGCCACCACCACCGAGGCCGGCCTGGGCTGGCGCGAAGCCCTGACCCACGCATGATTTTCAAGGAAACATATCCATGACCACCACCTCCCTCAAGATCGGTTTCATCGGCCTGGGCACCATGGGTGCGCCCATGGCGCAGCACCTCATCCAGGCTGGCCACCAGCTCTTCGTGTACACCCGTGGCCGCGTGCCGCCGACGATTGCAGAGAGCCGGGCCACCCAGTGCGTGACGGCACGCGGCGTGGCCGAGCGCGCCGACATCATCTTCACCATGGTGCCCGACACCCCGCATGTCGAGGACGCGCTGTTCAGCGAGAGCGGCGTGGCCGCGGGCCTCAGCAAGGGCAAGACCGTGGTGGACATGAGCTCCATCTCGCCCATCGCCACCAAGGACTTCGCGGCCCGCATCAACGCCCTGGGCTGCGACTACCTGGATGCACCGGTCTCGGGCGGCGAGGTGGGCGCGAAGAACGCCACGCTGTCCATCATGGTGGGCGGGCCCGAGGCGGCCTTCGCGCGCGTCAAGCCATTGTTCGAGCTGATGGGCAAGAACATCACGCTGGTGGGCGGCAATGGCGACGGGCAGACCGCCAAGGTGGCCAACCAGATCATCGTGGCGCTCAACATCGAGGCCGTGGCCGAGGCCCTGGTTTTCGCCGCCAAGGCCGGCGCCGACCCGGCGCGCGTGCGCCAGGCGCTGATGGGCGGCTTTGCTTCGTCCAAGATCCTCGAAGTGCATGGCGAGCGCATGCTGCGACGCACCTTCGACCCGGGCTTTCGCATCGAGCTGCACCAGAAGGACCTGAACCTGGCGCTGGCCAGCGCGCGCGCCCTGGGCGTGGCCCTGCCCAACACCGCCACCGCGCAGGAGCTGTTCAACAGCTGTGTGGCGCAGGGCGGCGCGGCCTGGGACCACTCGGCCCTGGTGCGCGCGCTGGAGACCCTGGCGCATTTCGAGATCGGCCAGGCGGCCGCACGCTGATGGCAGCGCAGCAGGCGCTGCTGCGCCGCATGTTCGACGCAGCCATCGCCAGCGCCCAGCCCGCGCTGTGCGTGCCGCCGCACCTGCCGTCCCCAGCGAACCTGGGCACAGGCCGGCTGGTGGTGATCGGCGCAGGCAAGGCCTCGGCCGCAATGGCGCGGGCGGTGGAGGACCACTGGAACGGACCGCTCTCGGGCCTGGTGGTCACGCGCTATGGCTATGCCGTGCCCTGCCGGCGCATCGAGATCGTGGAGGCCGCCCACCCGGTGCCCGATGCGGCGGGCCTGGCGGCCGCGCAGCGCATGCTGGGCACCGTGGCCGGCCTGCGCGAGGACGACCTGGTGCTGTGCCTGATCTCGGGCGGCGGCTCGGCCCTGCTGCCCCTGCCGCTGCCCGGCCTCACCCTGGCCATGAAGCAGGAGGTGAACCGCGCACTGCTGCAGTCGGGCGCCACCATCGCCGAGATGAACTGCCTGCGGCGCCACCTCTCTGCGATCAAGGGCGGGCGGCTGGCGCTGGCCTGCCACCCGGCGCGCGTGCTCACGCTGCTGCTGTCGGACGTGCCGGGCGATGCGCCCATGGACATTGCCTCGGGCCCCACGCTGGGCGACCCCACGACCTGTGCCGATGCGCTGGACATTGCACGCCGCCACGGCATCGCGCTGCCGCCCGCGGTGCGCGAACTGCTGGAGTCGGGCCGCGGCGAATCGCCCACGCCCGACCACCCGCACCTGGCCCGCAGCGCGGTGCGCATGGTGGCCACCCCCCAGATGGCGCTGGAAGCGGCGGCCCAGGTGGCGCGCGAGGCCGGCTACACCCCCTACATCCTGGGCGATGCACTCGAAGGCGAGGCGCGCGATGTGGGCCGGGTGCTCGCCGGCATCGCGCTGCAGGTGGCGCAGCGCGGCCAGCCCTTTGCCACGCCCTGCGTGCTGCTCTCGGGTGGGGAGACCACGGTGACGGTGCGCGGTGGCGGGCGCGGCGGGCGCAATGTGGAATGCCTGCTGTCCATGGCGCTGGCGCTGCAGGGCCACCCGCGCATCCATGCGCTGGCGGGCGATACCGATGGGGTGGACGGGCAGGAGGAGATCGCGGGCGCACAGCTCACCCCCACCACACTGCAGCGCGCACAGGCCCTGGGCATCCGCCCCGCCGATGCGCTGGCGCGCAACGATGGCCATGGCTTCTTCGGTGCGCTGGGCGACGCCGTGGTGACCGGGCCCACGCTGACCAATGTGAACGATTTCCGCGCCATCGTGATCGACGCGGGGTGAATGTCCGATTCTGATCCTCGGTCGTCTTGCGCGCGCATGGCGGGCCGGCGGCCGGGGGCCTAAGATTCCGGCATGTTCTGCCTGACCTGCCCCATCGCTCTCCCCGCAACCCCAGGGGTTGCACCATGAGCCCCACTTCTTCCCTGCGCCCGCGCGACCTGGGACTCGCGCTGCTCGTCATCCTTGTCTGGGGCGTCAACTTCGCCGTCATCAAGGTCGGGCTGGCCGGCGTGCCGCCGTTGCTGCTGGGGGCACTGCGCTTCATGCTCGCGGCCTTTCCCGCGCTGCTGTTCTTCAAAGCCCCCAAGGTACCGCTGCGGCTGTACCTGATGTTCGGGCTGACCATGTCGGTGGGGCAGTTCGCCTTTCTGTTCAGCGCCATCCATGTGGGCATGCCCTCGGGCCTGGCCTCGCTGGTGCTGCAGTCGCAGTCCTTCTTTACGCTGGTGCTCACCGTGCTGTGGCTGCGCGAGCGCTGGCAGGGCAACCAGCTTGCGGGCCTGTTGCTCGCGGCCGGCGGGCTCGTGCTGATCGGCAGCGCGCATGGTGCTTCCATGCCGCTGCTCGGTTTTCTGCTCACCGTGGCGGCTGCGGCCATGTGGGCCTGCGGCAACCTCGTGAGCCGTGCCGTGGGCCGCTACGGGCCCATGAACCAGCTGGCCTTCGTGGTCTGGGCCAGCCTGGTGCCACCGCTGCCGCTGCTGGCGCTGTCGGGCCTGATCGAAGGGCCCGACGCCATCGCGGCGGCGCTGCAGGGCTTCAGCTGGGCCTCGTTCGCCTCCGTGGCCTACCTGGCCTGGGCGGCCACGCTGTTCGGCTACGGCGTGTGGACCTACCTGCTCGCGCGCTACCCCGTGAACCGCATCGCACCCTTCACGCTGCTCGTGCCCCTGGTGGGCCTGACCACGGGCTGGATCGCCTTTGGCGAAACGCTGCAGCCGGTGCACTTCGCGGGCGGCGCGCTGCTCATGGTGGGCCTGTTCGTGAACCTGTTCGGCGCACCGCTGCTGGCAAGGCTGCGGCTGCAATCGAAGGGCTGAGCCCCACCCGCGTAGCGCTCCGCAATTGACAGCATGCATTTAAAGATATACATTAAATACATGTTTACGCGGCGCGGTAGACAGCAAGCCATCCAGGTACCTGGCCTTTGATCCCAGCGCCACCACTGGAACGCCATCATGAACACCGAGACCCATACCCCCGATTCCGCCCGCAGCCTCGATGCCCACCACCCCGCCCACGGCCTGTCCGACCGTGTGGCCCTGGCCATCACCCTGGCGCTGCGCTTCTTTGCCGACACCTTCTTCGCCAAGCGCTATGGCAACCGCGCCATCGTGCTGGAGACCGTGGCCGCCGTGCCCGGCATGGTGGGCGGCATGCTCGTGCACCTGCGCTGCCTGCGCTGGATGGTGGACGACGCAGGCTGGATCCGCACCCTGCTGGACGAAGCCGAGAACGAGCGCATGCACCTCATGACCTTCATCGAGATCGCCCGGCCCAGCTGGTTCGAGCGCGCGGTGATTTTGCTCACGCAGGCCGTTTTCTTTGTCTGCTTCTTCGCGCTGTACCTGGTCTCCTCGCGCACGGCGCACCGCCTGGTGGGCTATTTCGAGGAGCAGGCCGTGGTCAGCTACACGCTGTACCTCCAGGAGATCGACGAAGGCCGGGTCGAGAACGTGCCCGCCCCCGACATTGCCATCGCCTACTGGAAGCTGCCCGCCGACGCCCGCCTGCGCGATGTGGTGCTGGCCGTGCGCGCCGACGAGGCGGGCCACCGCGACGTGAACCATGGCTTTGCCAACGCCCTGAGCACCGCGGGCGCCGTGCAGCAACACGCCAGCTGAGACAATCGGGCACAACACCACCCTGCCCTGCCCTGCCCCATGCGCCTGACCGTTTTCACCGACTACTCCCTGCGCGTGCTGTTGGTGCTGGCCTCGCGCACCGATGCCCTGGTGACCATCGCCGACATCACCGAGGCCTTCGGCATCTCGCAGGCCCACCTGATGAAAGTAACCCAGGCGCTGGGCAAGACCGGCTGGGTGGACACGGTGCGCGGCCGCAATGGCGGCATGCGCCTGGCGGCCGACCCGCGCAAGCTATCGCTCGGCGAGGTGGTGCGCCGGCTGGAGGCCGACTTTGCCCTCGTCGAATGCCTGGGCGAAGACAACCAGTGCGTGCTGACCGGCGGCTGCGGCCTGGAGGTGGCGCTCAAGCAGGCCACCGAGGTCTTTCTGCGCGAGCTCGACCGCTACTCGATCGCCGACCTGGTCAACACCAGCCCCGCGCTCGCACAGTTGGCGCTGTGGCAGCCCATCACCTGGAATGCGCTGCCCAGCCACGGCCGCGCCGGCCAGCGGCCCGCCTGAGCCCGGCCGTCAGGACGGCTCGCCCCCGCCTGCGGCAGCGCTGCTGCCGTCCTCGAAAGCCTGGCGCGACTCGAGGATGCCCTGGCGGTGTTCCTCGGCCCACAGCCACACGCCGCAGAAGGCCGCGCCCAGGCTCTGGCCGCGCTCGGTCAGTTCGTACTCCACGCGCGGCGGCACCACGGCGAACACGGTGCGCACCACCAGGCCATCGGCCTCCATCTGGCGCAGGGTCTTGGTCAGCATCTTCTGGCTGATGTCGCCCACCAGCTCGCCCACGCGCGTGAAGCGCAGGCGCCCATGCTCGGCCAGCACCTCCAGCGCCAGCATGGTCCATTTGTCGGCCACGCGGCCGATGATCTCGCGCACCAGCCGGTCGAGCTCCGGGTCGGTGGGGCCCGGCGGCGGGTGCTTGTGCAGCGGGTGGCGATGGGCGTGTGTGGTGTCGTGCAGGGTCATGGCGGTTTCCGCGCGGTAAGTGAGGCACTTTCAAGTGCCTACTTCCCATGGGCTCGGGCCGATCATACGATCCGCCCCACCACGACCTGCCAATGGCCACACGTGCTGTTGGGCTGGTTTCCCCCTAGCAGGAAACGCCGATGAAGCCCCCTTCCCCAGACGCCCCCACCACCCCGCCAGCCGCCCTGGCCGGCCCCGAGCTCAACCGCCGCGAAGTGGTGCTCGGCAGCGCAGCCGCCGCCCTGGCCTGCGGCATCACCCCCGATGCAGAGGCCGCCCCGGCTGCACGGTCCTCGGCGCCCGCTTACGCGCTGCCCATCCGCCTGCAGGTCAACGGCCAGCCGGTCCACCTGGTGGTCGATGCGCGCACCTCGCTGCTTGACACGCTGCGCGAGCACCTGGCCCTCACGGGCGCCAAGAAGGGTTGCGACCATGGCCAGTGCGGCGCCTGCACGGTGCACCTCGATGGCCAGCGCGTGGCCTCGTGCCTCACCCTGGCGGTGCAGGCCGACCGGCGCGCGGTGACCACCATCGAGGGCATCGAAGGCCCCGGCGGCGCGCTGCACCCCATGCAGCAGGCCTTCATCGACCACGATGCGCTGCAGTGCGGCTACTGCACGCCAGGCCAGATCATGGCGGCCATCGCCTGCGTGCGCGAAGGGCATGCCAAGTCGCCCGAGCAGATCCGCGAGTACATGAGCGGCAACCTGTGCCGCTGCGGCGCCTATGTGGGCATCGTGGGGGCCATCCAGCAGGCGGCGCCCCTGGTGCGGAGGGCCTGAGCATGCAGCCCTTCGCCTACTCTCGCACCACCACCGCGGCCGATGCCGTGCGCGCCATGGCCGCCGCCCCCGAGGGCACGCGCTACCTGGCCGGCGGCACCACGCTGTACGACCTGATGAAGCTGGGCGTGATGGCGCCACCCGCCGTGATCGACATCACCGGCGTGCGCGAGCTCACGGCCATCCACACCACCGGGCCCGAGCTGCGCTTTGGTGCGCTCGCGCCCATGGCCAAGGTAGCGGCCGACCCGCGCATCATGGTGCTCTACCCGGCGCTGGCCGAATCGCTGTGGAAGGCCGCCTCGCAGCAGCTGCGCAACATGGCCAGCGTGGGCGGCAACCTGCTGCAGCGCACGCGCTGCGCCTACTTTCGCGGCGGTGAGGCCTACCCCTGCAACAAGCGCCAGCCCGGCAGCGGCTGCGCCGCCATCGACGGTGCCGACCGCGGCCAGGCCCTGCTGGGCGCCAGCGATGCCTGCAATGCCGTCTACCCCGGCGACTGGGCGATTGCGCTCACGGCCTTCGACGCCGTGGTGGACACCATCAGCCCGCGCGGCAGGCGCAGCATTCCCATCGAGGCGCTGCACCGCGAGCCGGGCAGCACACCCCACATCGAGACCGCGCTGGCCGCCGACGAGCTGGTCACGCGCATCCGCGTGCCGGCCTCGCCGCTGGGCCGGGCGTCCACGTACCACAAGGTCCGTGACCGCGAGTCCTACGCCTTTGCGCTGGCATCGGCGGCCGTGGCATTGCAGTTGGAGGGCGGTGTGGTGCGTGCCGCGCGCATTGCGCTGGGCGGCGTGGCCACCCGGCCCTGGCGCGCAAGCCAGGCCGAAGAGGCCTTGCTCAACCAGCCGCTCACGCGCGAGAGCGCACTGCGCGCGGGCGCCATCGCCTTCGAAGGAGCCCGGGCCGGGCAGCACAGCGGCTTTCGCATCGAACTGGGCCGCCAGACGGTGGCCGACGCACTCCTCATCGCCAGGGAACGGGCAGGCACGGCATGACCACGACGACACAATCCACCACCTCCCAAGCCGTCCCCGACACCGCGCGCGTGGATGCCTATGACAAGGTGCGCGGCGCCACGCGCTATGGCACGGACCAGAACCTGCCTGGCATGGCCTACGCCATGCTCGCCGTGGCGCGCATCGGCCGCGGCACGCTGCGCGCCATCGACCGCAGCGCGGCGCAGGCCGTGGCCGGCGTGCGCCTGGTCCTCACGCACGAGGACATGCAAGGCCTGGCCTCGGCCGGCTTCATCCTGGGCGGCGGCTATGGCGTGCAAAGCCTGCAGCCGCTGGCCGGTACGGCCATTGCCTACAGCGGCCAGCCCATCGCCATCGTGGTGGCCGATACGCTGGAGGCAGCCACCGAGGCGGCGGCACTGGTGCGCGCCACGTACGACGAGACGCCGTTCACCGTGGACTTCGGCGCACCCGGCAACCGCGCGCTCCCCCAGGCCGACCTGCCGCTGCCCAAGCCGGCCTTTGCCGACCGTGTGCGCGGCGATGCCGACGTGGCCTTCGCAGCGGCATCCGTGCGCATCGAGGCCCAGTACCGTGGCCCCGCCCAGCATGCCAACCCCATCGAGCTGCTGGGCACGGTGGCGCACTGGCAGGGCGACATGCTCACGGTGTACGAATCCACGCAGAACAGCGGTGCGCTGCGCCACGGCCTGGCGCGGCAGCTCGCGCTGCCGCCCGACCAGGTGCGCGTGGTCTCGCCCTCGGTTGGCGGCGGCTTCGGGCAGAAGAATTCGCTGCAGGGCCACACCGTGCTGGTGGCGCTGGCGGCGCGCCGGCTGAGCCGCCCGGTCAAGCTGGTGCTGACGCGCGAACAGGTGTTCCATGCCTCGGGCTTTCGGCCCGCGAGCACGCACCGGCTGCAGCTCGGGGCCGATGCCACAGGCCGGCTGCTGGCCATCACGCACGAGGTGCAGCAGCAGACCTCGCAGCACGATCTGTTTCCCTCATCGTGCACCGAGATCTCGGCCAGCATGTACGCCTGCGCGAATTTCCGCGGGCGCGAGAGCCTGGTGCGCACCGACACGCACACGCCCGGCTTCATGCGCGGGCCGTGGGAGCACTTCACCTGCTTCGCACTCGAAAGCGCCATGGACGAGCTGGCCCACGCCACCGGCCAGGACCCCGTGGCGCTGCGCCTGGCCCACGACACGCCGGTGGACCCGCAATCGGGCAAGCCCTTCTCCTCGCGCCACCTGGCGCAGTGCCTCACACGCGGGGCCGAGCGCTTTGGCTGGGCGCGCCGCAGCCCGGCGCCCGGCTCCATGCGGGCGGCCGACGGCACGCTGATCGGCTGGGGCGTGGCCGCCGGCGCCTACAAGGCGGCGATGGCGCCGGCCATTGCGCGGCTGCGCGTGTCGGACGATGGCCGCGTGCGCATCGACATCGGCGGGCACGAGATGGGCCAGGGCATCCGCACGGCCGTTGCCAACACCGTGGCCGGGGTGCTGCAGGTGCCGGCCCGCCAGGTGACCGTGGTGCTGGGCGACACGCGCAGCGTGCCCCAGCACCTGACCGCCGGTTCCTGGGGCACGGCCACGGCCCTGCCGGCGGTGCTGCAGGCGGCCGAACAGGCCAAGGCCGAGCTGGCGGCGCTCAACAGCACCTCGCGGCGCGCCCGCACGCCCGCGCAGATCCTCAAGGCCGCGCGCACCCCCTTCATCGAGGTGGAAAGCCGCCACCGCGCGCCAGGCCAGCCCGAGCCGATCTATGCCCGCCTGGCCCAGGGCCTGCCCTCGGCGGCAGGGCCGCACTACCCGGAGTTCACGGCCTTCAGCTACATCGCGCATTTCGTGGAGGTGCGCATCGAGCCCCACACGCGCCGCGTGCGCGTGCCGCGTGTGGTGAGTGTGGCCGACTGCGGCCGCGTGGCCAGCCCGCGCACCGCGCGCAGCCAGGTGCAGGGCGGCGTGGTCTGGGGCATTGGCGCGGCGCTGCGTGAGATCAGCGAGGTGGACCCGCGCCATGGCGGCTTCCTCAACGCCAACCTGGCCGAGTACGTGTTGCCGGTGAACCTCGACATCGGCAGCATCGAGGCCGATTTCATCGACGCGCCCGACCCGCACCTCAACGCCCTGGGCGTGAAGGGCCTGGGCGAAGTGGTCATGACCGGCGTAGCGCCGGCCATTGCCAACGCCATCTTCCACGCCACGGGCAAGCGCCTGCGCGAGCTGCCGATCCGGCTGGAGCACCTGCTCTGACCAGCGGCGCACGCCGCGCGGGCGCCTGCAGGCCCGTCAACCAAAGGTGAAGGCATAGCCGCGCGCGCCCGCATCCAGGAACTGGATCTCCACGGTGCGCGGCTTCACCGCGCCGCCCTGGCGGATGAGCTGGTAGAGCCGCGTGGCATCGGCCACGCCATTGCCGTCGGCATCCACATCGGTGCCATGGTGGATGCCAGGGGGCTGTCCATCCAGCGTCACCCGAAAGCGCACGGGCTGCCCCGTGGCGGTGCCGAGCACCAGGTTGGCATCGCGGGCCTCGAAACGCACCGCCAGCCGGCCATCCGGCTGGTGGACCTGCACGAACTCGGGCGCCAGCGTCCAGTTGCCCGCGAGCGACCAGGTGTTGGTCTGCAGGGGCGCGGCGCTGTAGTTTGCCGGCAGGTCGGCCACCACGCTGCCCGCCACACGCGGGCGGCTGCCCTTTTCGTAGCCCAGGTAGGTCTCGGGGCTGCGCAAGGTGGCGGCATCGGCCGCCAGGCCCAGGCCCCGGGTGTCCGGTTGCGCGGCACTGGCGCTGGTGGCGGTGGCCGGTGCACCGGCTTCGCGCAACAGCTCCTCGATCACGCGCTCGGACGCCGCATGCCCGCCTTCGCCGAACTGGTGGTGCCGCACGCGGCCCTGGGCGTCGACGAAGTACAGCGCCGGCCAGTAGCGGTTGTCGAAGCTGCGCCAGATGCGGAAATCGTTGTCCTGCACCACGGGGTAGGCAATGCCCAGGTCCTTCAGGGCCCGCTGGACGTTGCCGGTGTCCTTCTCGAACGCGAACTCCGGGGTGTGCACGCCCACGACCACGAGGCCGCGGTCCGCGTACTTCTGCGCCCATGCCTTGACATAGGGCAGCGTGCGCAGGCAGTTGACACAGGAGTAGGTCCAGAAGTTCACCAGCACGACCTTGCCACGCAGGGCCGCCATGGACTGTGGTGCGGCGTTGAGCCACTGGCTGCCGCCGTCGAGGCTGGCCCGCGTGGATTCGATGGGCAGGCTGGAGGGGCGCGGCGTGGCGTTGCGCCCGGCGGGCAACTCGGCCGCCTCGGCCCCTGGCATCGCACCTTGCAGCAGACGGGCTTCGAGCCCGGCAGCGCCCGGGCCGGTGAGCCGGGCCAGCACGCCCGTGTCCAGGCCCAGGGCGACCGCGCACACGGCCACCAGCATCACCCCGCCCGCAACCCGGCGACCGGCCACGCCAGGCAGGCAGCGTGCCTTGAGGGCTGCCAGAGGCCGGGCCCCCATCCGCAGCGCGACCCACAGGGCCAGGGCGGCACCCGCGGCATAGGACAGCAGCAGCAGCGAGGTCTGCACCCCGGGGCCGGCCAGGGCGGCGCTGGAAAGCACCAGGCCCAGCACCGGGCCTGCGCACGGCGACCAGACCAGGCCGGTGGCAACACCCAGCAGCGCCGAGCCCAGCCAGGGCCTCTGGGTCTTGACGCGCAGCAGGCGCTCGCCCGCCCGCACCAGCGGCCGGCTCCACCAGCCCGCCACCCCGGGCAGCAGCAGAGAGAGTGCAAACCAGGCCAGCGAGGCCAGCGCGACCCAGCGGCCGGCCTGGTTCAGGTGCACGGCCCAGGCCCCCGCCACCGCACCCAGCGTGGCCACGGTGGCGAAGGCCACGGCCAGGCCGGCGAGCAAGGGCAGGCTGCCCTGCGCGGCAGGCCGGTCCTGGCGCGCAAAGACAAAGGGCAGCACCGGCAGGATGCAGGGGCTGAGCAGGGTCAGCATCCCACTGAGAAACGCGAGGATGTACAGGGTCATGGCAGCTCCAGGCAGGCAGGTGGTGGGCAGAGGTCAGAGCCGCGTGACGTCGATCACCGCCTGCGCAAAGGCCGCGGGTGCTTCCTGCGGCAGGTTGTGGCCGATGCCGCCGGCCAGATGGCGGTGCTGGTAGCGGCCCGTGAACTTCTTCGCATAGACGGCCGGGTCCGGGTGGGGCGCGCCATTGGCGTCGCCTTCCATCGTGATGGACGGCACGGCAATGCTGGGCGCGGTCGCGAGCCGGGACTCCAGCGCATCGAAGCGCGCCTCGCCGCCCACCAGGCCGATGCGCCAGCGGTAGTTGTGGACCACGATGGCCACATGGTCGGGGTTGTCGAAGGACTGGGCACTGCGCTGGTAGGTCGCTTCGTCGAACTGCCACTTCGGCGAGGCCTGCTGCCAGATGAAGCGGTTGAACGCGGCCGGGTTGGCGGCATAGCCATCGCGGCCGCGGTCGGTGGCGAAGTAGGACTGGTACCACCAGGCGAACTCGGCGGCCGGCGGCAACGGCTTGGCATTGGCCTTCGGGTTGCCGATCAGGTAGCCGCTCACGGACACCAGGCCGGCGACGCGCTCGGGCCAGATGGCGGCCAGGATGCAGGCCGTGCGTGCGCCCCAGTCGAAGGCGCCCAGCACGGCCTGGCGGATGCCGAGCGCGTCCATCAGCGCAATGATGTCCTGGGCCACGGCGCCCTGCTGGCCGTTGCGCAGCGTGTCAGCCGCCAGGAAGCGCGTGCCGCCATAGCCGCGCAGGGAGGGCACGATCACGCGGTAGCCGGCGGCCGCCAGGCGCGGTGCCACATCGACGAAGGCATGGATGTCGTAGGGCCAGCCGTGCAGCAGGATGGCGACGGGGCCATTGGCCGGCCCGGCTTCGGCGTACTCGACGCGCAGGTCACCGGCGTCGACGGTCTTGTAGGACCCGAAGCGGGCCGCGCCGCCGCTGGCCGGCGCGGCGTGCGCCGCAGAGCCCAGCAGGCCCCCGAGGGGGGCGATGGCCAGGCCGAGGGCGGCGCTGCCCAGGAAGCTGCGGCGGCGGGTGGTGGTGGAGGGGGTGTGGAGGGCGTCCATGTTCGGTGCTTTCAGGGGTTTTTGAAGGGCGCCGACCCGGTGTCGGCGGCTGACTCCAGTACACCGCGGCCGTGTATGTGGCATGTGTCATGGCCCCCCTGGAAGTGCATGGTGGTGTAGCGCAATGCGCGCCGGATACACAGCCATACAAAGCCGCAGCCCGCAGGCGCACAGCCGCATCCCCCAAACGCCACCGCCACCCTGAAGGTGGCGGTGGCGTGGTGGTCGCAAGAAAGAGGAGCCTAGGACGGTGGGAGGGCCCCGCGCCGCCGGGGTGGCAGCCCGGCGTTGGCGGAGGGCACGCCACAGGGCCTGCCTGTCGGCTGGCTGATTTCCGAGGCCAGGCCGCCGAACAGGAACAGCAATGAAAACAACCATCTGCGCATGGCCACCCCCCTATTCGTCCTGCGCCTCGACCTGGGCGGCAAAGACATAGCCCTCGCTGCGCACGGTCTTGATGTAGCGCGGCTCGCGCGCGTCGTCGCCCAGGCACTTGCGCAGGCGGCTGATCATGAGGTCGATGGAGCGCTCGAACAGCTCGGCCTCGCGCCCCTGGGTGATGGAGAGGATCTGGTCGCGCGTCAGCACCTTCTGCGGATGGTCCACGAGCACGCGCAGCAAGCGGTACTCGGCCCCGCTCAGGGGCACCATGGTGCCCTCCTGGTCGAGCAGCGCGCGCTCCACGGTGTCCAGCCGCCAGTTGCCGAAGGCCAGGTAGCGCGCCTCGTCGGTGCTACGCATGTTGGGAGGCAGCATGCGCGTGCGCCGCAGCACGGACTTGATGCGCGCCAGCAGCTCGCGCGCGGCAAAGGGTTTGGCCAGGTAGTCGTCGGCCCCCATCTCGAGCCCCAGCACGCGGTCGGCCTCGTCGCCGCGGGCGGTGAGCATGATGATGGGCACGGCCTTGAACTTGCCGGCCCGCAGGTCGCGGCACAGGGTCAGGCCGTCTTCGCCGGGCAGCATCAGGTCCAGGATGATGAGCTCGAACGGGCCCGCCGTCTCCAGGGTCTGGCGCATGTGCCGCCCGGTGGGCACGGTGGTGACGCGAAAGCCGTTCTTCTGCAGGTAGGCGCTGACCAGGTCGCGGATCTCGCGGTCGTCGTCGACCACGAGGATGTGGTCGCTGGGGGCAACAGGGGTACTGCTCATCATGGGGATGCGATGGGGGTTGGGGCGGGCAGTTGGAGGCGTGCGCACAGGCCGCCCTCGGGGCGGTTGTGCAGGCGGAGTTCTCCGGCGAGCGACAGCGCCAGCTGGTGCGCAATGGCCAGGCCCAGGCCCGAGCCACCGGTCTCGCGGTTGCGCGAGCCCTCGACGCGGTAGAAGGGCTGCAGCACCGCCAGCAATTGCTCTTCGGGAATGCCCGGTCCGCTGTCGCAGACATCGATGCACAGGTGCTCCGGCCCCAGCCGCAAACGCACTTCGGCCTGCCCGCCATACTTGAGCGCATTGTCGATCAGGTTGGTGAGGATGCGGCGCAGGGCGTGCGGGCGCGTGGTGATCGGTACGCCGGCCTCGCCCACCAAGGTGACCGGGCTGCCCGTGTCGGCGTAGTCGTTGACGGTGCTGCGCACCAGGGCATCCAGGTCCAGGCGGCGCGGGGTCTCGTTGGAGCCCTGCAGCGTCTTGGCATAGCCCAGGCCCTCCTGCACCAGGGTGCGCATGGCATCGAGGTCGTGGCGGAACTTCTCGGCCTCGGGCATGCCCTCCAGCAGATCGACGCGCAGGCGCATGCGGGTGATGGGGGTCTGCAGGTCGTGCGAGATCGCCGCGAGGATCTGCATGCGCTCATTGAGGTAGCCGGCAATGCGCCGCTGCATGGCATTGAAGGCGCGTGCGGCCTGGGCCACCTCGGCCGGGCCACTCTCTGCCACGAGCGCGGGCTGCAGGTCGGGGCCCAGTTGGTCGGCCGCCGTCGCCAGCCGTTTCAAGGGCCGCGTGACCAGGCGCATGCCCACGCCCGCACAGGCGGCCAGCACCAGCAGTTGGGCGAGCAGCAGCCAGGTGACCCAGTCCGCAACCGGCATGGGCACCCGGCGCGCGAGCACGTAGAGCGAGGACCCATCGCCCAGGCGCACCTGCATGCGCACCGTCTCCGGCATGTTCTCGAGCTGGCCCACGGCGAGCACCGGAAACGGCCGCAGCGCCGTGGCCACGACCTCGGCAAAGCGCGACAGGGCGGGCGATCTGGGGGGCGCCGTGTCCACGCTGCCCTGCAGGGCAAAGGTGTAGTTGGGCCGCTCCAGGCGCTGCAGCCAGTCCGCCCGCTCGCTGGCGGGCAGGCGGTCCAGGATGGCCACCGAGCTGGCGATGTCGCGCTCGACGCCGCTGACCATCAGGTTCATGAGCGTCTGGCCGCGCTCGTAGCGGATGGCCACATAGGTCAGCAGCTGCGCGAGCGCCATGCCCAGCACCACGAGCAGCGTGGTCCGTGCCAGCAGGGTGGACGGCCAGAGCCGCCGAAGGAATGAAGGCACGGGTTTCCTCAGGGTGTGGAGCAGGGCATGGCAGAGCGCGCTCGGGCCGCTCAGGCGACGGACAGCTCGACCGCGATGTTGCCGCGGGTCGCCTTGGAATAGGGGCACAGCTGGTGCGCGCCTTCGACGATGGCCAGGGCCTTGTCGCGGTCGACGCCGGGCACGCTGACCGTGAGGCGCGCTGCGAGCGCAAAGCCGCCCGGTCCCTGCACCAGGTCGACCTCGGCGTCCACGGCCAGGTCATCGGGCAGGCGCACGCCCTCGGCCTGGGCGGCGCGCGCCATGGCGCCCATGAAGCAGGCCGACCAGCCCGCAGCGAACAGCTGCTCGGGGTTGGTGCCCGGGCCCACGGTGCCGAAACGCGTGAGCGTGATGTCCAGCCGGCCATCGTCGCTGCGCGAAGCACCGGTGCGTCCGCCCGTGGTGTGGGTGCGGCCGGTGTAGAGAACCTTGTCGTCGGTAACGGTTGCTGCGGTCATGGTGTCGTCCTTGAGAGAGTAGGTGTTTGTCGAAATGACGGCCGGATTGTTGAACCGGACGGCCTTCCGTCCCAGGGCTTTCTTGACCCAATGTAGCCGGCCTGAGGCTGCGTACAAAACCATACAAAACTCCCCGCCGCGCACCCTGAGGACGGCCACCGCATCAGGCGGCTCCCCCAGCGCGGACTTCGTGCACCAGGTCCACCAGGGCCCGCAGCGCGGCCGGCACATGGCGGTGCCCGGCGTAGTACAGGCACAGCCCCGGCAGGCGCGGTGCATGCGCATCGAGCACGGCCACCAGCGTGCCGCGGGCGATGTCGTCGGCCACATACCAGTGCGCCAGCTGCGCCAGCCCCAGGCCGCACAGCGCGGCTTCGCGCATGAGGTGCGGGGCATCGAATACCTGGTTCCCCGGCACATCGATCTCGACTGGCTGGCCCTGGGCGAGCAGCTGCCATGGGGACAGGGCACCGTCGGGCAATCGGTTGCGGATGCAGCGGTGCCGCTGCAGGTCCGCCACCTGGCGCGGCTGCGGCCAGTGGGAAAGGTAGCCGGGTGATCCGACGATGGTGAGCGGCACCGCATCGGTGATCGGCACGCGCACCATGTCCCGGGGCACCAGGTGGCTCGGGCGCAGGCCGGCATCGAAACCTTCGGCCACGATGTCGACCATCTTGCCCTGCGTCACGATGTCCAGCACCACGCCCGGATGACGCCGCGAAAACTCGCCCAGCAGGGGCGCGTAGGCCATCAGGGCCGCGCCGAGCGAACTGTTGATGCGCAGCGTGCCCGAGGGCGTGAGCCGCTGGTCCTTGATCGCCGCCTCGGCGTCCGCGATCTGCTGGACCGCGGGCGCAATCTGCCCGATGAAATGCCGCCCGGCATCGGTCAGTGCCAGGCTGCGCGTCGTCCGGTGCAGCAGCCGCACCCCCAGGCGCGCCTCCAGGCCCGCCACCGCACTGCTGACCGCCGAGGTGGACATCTCCAGCTCCAGGGCGGCGGCGCGAAAGCTCTGCCGCCGCGCAACGGCCAGCAGCACCTGCAGATCGACGAGCCCGGTCTTGTGCATTGTCCTGATTTTCAGCTTTATTCATCCAGATTTAAGCATATTGTCAGAACAATCACCGCTTTCTAGACTTCGCCCATTCCTTTGCAACACCACCACGGGCAAGCCATGCACACCTTCCACCACGCGTACATCGACGGCCGCTTCGTGCCGGTACAGGGCACCACGGTGCTCCACAGCGTCAACCCGGCGACCGAAGAGCCCCTGGGCCACACCACCCTGGCCAACCGCGACGACGCCAGGCAGGCCATTGCGGCGGCCAAGCGGGCCCAGGCGCTGCTGGGGCGCAGCAGCAAGGCCGAGCGCATCGACATGCTCCAGCAGCTGGAGGCGGCGGTGCTCGCGCATGCCGACCAGATCCGCGATGTGACCATCGAGGAGTACGGCGGGCCGCTGGCGCGCGCGCAGTGGGTCAGCCAGTACGCGTCGCAGTGCTTTGCCAGGACAGCCGAGCTGCTGCGGGGCTACGACTTCTCGCGGCGCGTGGGAGACTCCCTGGTGCGCATGGAGCCGGTCGGGGTCGCCGCGCTGATCGCGCCCTGGAACAGCGTCGCAGGCACCGTCTGCAGCAAGCTGGCCTCGGCCATCGCGGCCGGCTGCGCCTCGGTCATCAAGCCCAGCGAACTGAGCCCCTGGCAGACCGAGGTCACCGCGCAGGCCCTGCATGCAGCAGGCCTGCCCGGCGGGGTCTTCAACATCCTGCTGGGCCGGGGCGAGGACGTGGGCGATGAGCTGGTCACCCACCCCGATGTCGCCCGGATTTCCTTCACAGGCTCGACCCCGACGGGCCAGGCCATCGTGCGCGCCGCGGCCGGCACCATAAAGCGGGTGGGCCTGGGGCTGACGGGCAAGTGCGCGGCCATTGTCCTGGACGATGCGGACCTGCCCCAGGCCATCGAACAGGCCCTGGCCTGCGCCTTCATGAACAACGGCCAGGCCTGCGTGGCGGGCACGCGCCTGCTGGTGCCGGCGCACCGGCTCACCGAGGTGCTGGCCCTGGTGCAGCGCCAGGTGGCGGCGCTGCGCGTGGGGGACCCGCGGGATGCCGAAACCGCCATCGGTCCGCTGGCCAGCCGCGCGCAGTACGAGCGCATCCAGCACTACATCCGGCGGGGGCTGGAACAGGGAGCCACGCTTGTGGCCGGGGGCGAGGGCCGCCCAGAGGGCCTGGCCAAGGGCTACTTCGTGCGCCCCACGGTGTTCGCCCATGTGCACAACGGCATGGACATCGCGCGCGAGGAGATCTTCGGGCCGGTGCTGTCCATCCTGTCCTATGCCGACGATGCCGACGCCATCGCGCTGGCCAACGACTCGGCCTATGGCCTGCAGGCCTATGTGTTCTCGCGCAACCGGGACCGGGCGCTGGCCGTGGCCGAGCGCTTGGACGCCGGGGCCGTTTTGATCAACCGGACCCTGCCAGACCCGCTGGCGCCCTTTGGTGGCATGAAGCAGTCGGGCCTGGGCCGCGAGAGCGGCCTGTTCGGCCTGGAGTCGTTTCTGGAGCCCAAGGCCATTGTGGGCGCTTGAAGGCCGCTTGCCGAACGGGGCCCCGTCTCACCCGCCCTGCAGGCGGTTGCGCCCTTCGCGCTTGGCCGCGTACATCCACTGGTCGGCCCGCCGCAGCAACTGGGCCGCATCGTCCAGGGGCTGGGCGCAGGCCAGGCCCATGCTGACAGTCACCTGCCGCCCCGGCACGAAGCGGGACCAGTCATGGGCCTGCACCTGCTGCCGGAGCCGCTCGCAGGCCAGGGAGGCATCGTCCAGGGCCTGGCCCCACAGCAGAACGACAAACTCCTCGCCGCCAATGCGCGCCACGAAGTCGCCGCCCCGCACGCCGCCGGTCAGCAGCAGGGCGATCTCGCACAGCACGGTGTCCCCGACGTCGTGGCCCCAGCCATCGTTGATCTGCTTGAAGTGGTCGATGTCGATGAGGGCCAGCGAAAAGCCCTCCGCCGGGCCAGGCCCCATGGGCAGCACTGCCCTCAGGCGGGCGTCCAGCGCCCGGCGATTGGCCAGCCCGGTGAGCGGGTCCAGCAGGGAGGTCTGCGTCGCCACATCGGCGCGCTCACGCAACTCCTGCGCCTCGCGCCGCAACTGCGCGAGCTCCTGCTGCGCGATTTCCATCCGCACCTCGCCGAGCAGCACACGCGCCTGGGCATTGAGGCTGAGCTCCCGGTCCCGGCGCACCTGGACCACCATGGCCTCCAGGGCCGCCAGGGCCTGGGCATCCGCGCCCGCAGCCTTGAAGGCGCGGTACCGCGATCGCCACCACCATCGGCGGCATCCCTCGTTTCTCTGGGCTGCGGCCGCATCCACCTGCTGGTCCAGCGCTTCGCAGGCTTCGAGCGCACGTCCGCTGGCCAGCAGCCAGTCCGCATGGAGCAGTTCGCTTTCCGCGCGGGCATCGGGGGCCTTCGCCTGGATGGCCAGGGCCCGGTGCCGGTCGACCGCGGCGCGCATCTCTGCCAGCCGCCCCAAGGCCTCCAGGCTCAGGCATTCGATTTCGGCGCAGACCATTTCCCAACGCACATGCCCCTGAGCGAGGGCCTTCGCCCGCTGCACCACGGCCAGGGCCTCGCGCAGATCAGCTGCCTGCGCTTCGGTGGGTGCCAGCGGGCCCGGCAAATGGGCGAGCGTGCGCCCGGTCCGGCACAGGGCACCGGCGAGGTTGACGACCGCAGAGAATTGCGCCACCTTGTCGCTGTCGCGCTGGGCCTCTTCATCGGCCTTGTGCAACAAGGTGACGGCATGCGGATGGTCGCCCAACAGCTCCACCACGCCCGCCAGGCTGGAGAGACTGCGCGACACCAGGCCGGGCGCCCCCAGGCTGCGTGCACGGCCCAGCGCCCACATCGCCTCGGGCAGCGCTTCGTCCGCCCGGCCGAGCTGGCACCAGGCCCGGGTCAAGGTGTTGCGCAGCTTGATGCCAACCTGGTGCAGTTCGAGGGCGTCGGCCTCCGCCAGGGCGGCGCGGGCGCTCTCTGCCGCCTTTTCGCTCTCGCCCCGGCGCAGCTGGTGCTCTGCAAGCCAGGCAGCCGCCAGCGCGGCTTCAGGCAGCAGCCCGCAGTCCCTGGCGGTTTGCAGGGCACGCGCCGCAATCTCGACCCCGGCGTCGTGCGCCCCCACAAGACTGGCTGCTTCGCAATCTTGCAGGTCGGTCAGGAGTTGGTCTGCGCGTTCCATGGCCTATGGCGCCTAGTGCTGCGGGGTGCTGGTTCTCGTACAGGTCCCGTGAATATCGCACAGAGGCCGGGCCTCGGTCATTCCCGTTGCGAATAGCCGCATGAAAGACTGTCCCGCGAGCCAGGTTGACCCCAGATGGGGCCATTGCAGTCGCACCACCCGTCGCCCAAGCCTCGATCCGCGGCGCTCACTCCACCGTCACACTTTTGGCCAGGTTGCGCGGCTTGTCCACATCGGTGCCGCGCGCGCAGGCCGTGTGGTAGGCCAGGAGCTGCAGCGGCACCACGTGCAAGAGCGGGCTCAGCGGGCCGTAGTGCTCGGGCATGCGGATCACGTGGATGCCCTCGCTGCTTTCGATGCGCGTGTCGGCATCGGCCAGCACATAGAGCACACCGGCGCGGGCGCGCACCTCCTGCATGTTGCTCTTGAGCTTTTCCAGAAGGGCGTCGTTGGGCGCCACGGTGACCACGGGCATGGCACTGGTGACCAGGGCCAGGGGGCCGTGCTTGAGCTCGCCGGCCGGGTAGGCCTCGGCGTGGATGTAGCTGATCTCCTTGAGCTTGAGCGCGCCTTCCAGGGCAATCGGGTAGTGCAGGCCGCGGCCCAGGAACAGGGCGTTCTCCATGCGCGCGAAGTCCTCGGCCCAGCTGATGACCTGGGGTTCGAGCGCGAGCACAGCCTGCAGGGCCACCGGCAGGTGGCGCATGGCCTTGAGGTGCGCGGCCTCCTGCTCGGGCGTGAGGCGGCCCTTGGACTGGGCCAGCGCCAGCGTGAGCAAAAACAGCCCGGCCAGCTGCGTGGTGAAGGCCTTGGTGCTGGCCACGCCGATCTCCACCCCGGCGCGCGTGATGTAGGCCAGCTTGCATTCGCGCACCATGGCGCTGGTGGCCACGTTGCAGATGGTCAGCGTGTGCTGCATGCCCAGGCTTTGCGCGTGGCGCAGGGCGGCCAGGGTATCGGCCGTCTCGCCCGACTGGGTGATGGTGACCACCAGGCTGCGCGGATTGGGCACACTGGTGCGGTAGCGGTATTCGCTCGCCACTTCGACCTGGGTGGGGATGCCGGCGATCTCTTCGAGCCAGTACTTGGCGGCACAGCCGCTGTAGTAGCTGGTACCGCAAGCCAGGATGAGCACGCTGTCGATCTCCTTGAACACGCGCCAGGCAGCCGTGCCATCGGCGCCGTCGAACAGTTCGGGCACGATGCCTTCCACGCCTTCCAGCGTGTCGCTGATGGCGCGCGGCTGCTCGAAGATCTCCTTTTGCATGTAGTGGCGGTAGGGGCCGAGCTCGGCCGCGCCGCTGTGCGCCTGCACCGTGCGCACGGGGCGCTGCGCGGGCGTGAGCGCCTCGCGGCCCTTGCCCACGATCCAGTAGCGGCCCAGTTGCAGGTCCACCAGGTCACCCTCTTCGAGGTAGACGATCTGGTCGGTCACACCGGCCAGGGCCATGGCATCGCTGGCCAGGAAATGCTCGCCACCGCCCGTCCCCACGCCCAGGATCAGCGGCGAACCGGCGCGCGCACCGACCACGCGGTGCGGCTCGTCCCGGTGCATCACGGCAATCGCATAGGCGCCATGCAGCTGGGCCACGGCGGCCTGCACGGCCTCGAACAGGTCGCCGCTGTAGTGGCTGTCGACCAGGTGGGCAATGACTTCGGTGTCGGTCTGGCTGGTGAACACGTAGCCACGGGCCTGCAGGGCGGCGCGCAGTTCCTCATGGTTCTCGATGATGCCGTTGTGCACCAGGGCCACGCGGCCCGGTGTGCCGCTGGCATCGCCCGTGCCGTGGCTGAAGTGGGGGTGGGCGTTGTGCACCTCGGGGGCGCCGTGCGTGGCCCAGCGCGTGTGGGCGATGCCGGTGGCACCGTCCACGCGGTCGGTCTGCACCTGCTCGAGCAGCTCGGCCACACGGGCCGTGCTGCGCGCGCGCTGCAGGCCGGCCGGGCGTGTTGCATCCAGGCTCGATGCATGCACGGCCACGCCGCAGGAGTCATAGCCCCGGTATTCCAGGCGCTGCAGGCCCTGCACGAGGATGGGAACGATGTTGCGCATGGAGACCGCGCCGACGATGCCGCACATGGATTGCTGCTCCTGTTGTTGGGTAAGTGGCGCAATGGTAGGCAGTCACCCATGGAATTTGCGATTGAAATTCGTCAGAAAATGAATTCAAATTTCTCCAAATTCAATGATTGAAATAAAATTTCATCCACATGGAAATTTTGGAACCAATCACACTGGACCACATCGATCTGCAGCTCCTGGACCTGTTGCAGAACGACGCGGGGCAGAGCAACCAGGCCCTGGCCGAACAGGTGCATGTGTCTCCGCCCACCTGCCTGCGCCGGGTGCGGCGACTGCACGACACCGGCTTGATCGAACGGCAGGTGGCCCTGCTGCAGCCGGACCGCGTGGCCGCGGTGCAGGGCCACGGCCTGGCCTGCATCGTGGAAGTCACGCTGGACCGGCAGGACGCCGGGGCGCTCGACGCCTTCGAGGCGCGCGCGGTGGCGCACTCCGCCGTGCAGCAGTGCTGGCGCGTCTCGCCCGGCCCCGACTTCATCCTGGTGGTGCACACGCGCGACATGCCGGGCTACCTGGCGCTCTCGCAGCAGCTGTTCACGGGCGACGCCAATGTGCGCAACGTCAAGGCCTTCTTCAGCACCAAGCGCGCCAAGTTCGGCACGGCCATTCCCTTGCAGGGTCCCTGATCCCCGCCATCGCCCCGACAGGGCGGCGGGGCATGCCATTTCCCGCTGGCCTCTACCGCCGGGTAAAGGTAAGCTCGCCGCGCCTGTCTCCGCTGCCCCTTCGTCTGCGCGCACCTTTTTCTCCATGGCCACCTACGAACAACAGATGCCCCGGCGCGTGTACCCGCTGCGCGTGCTCGGCATGGGCCTGGGTGGGGTGGTGGTGGCGGTCGTGCTGTGGCAGCGCCAGGCCGCGGTGGGGGCGTGGATCGGCATGGTGCTGCCCTGCTTTGTCTGGCCCCATGTGGCCTACCGGCTGGCGCGGCGCAGCGCCGACCCCTACCGGGCCGAGATCCGCAACCTGCTGGCCGACTCGGCCCTGGCCGCAGCGATGGTGCCGCTCATGCACTTCAGCCTGCTGCCCAGCGTGCTGCTGTGCACGCTGACCATGGTGGACAAGATCACCACCGGCATCCGCGGGCTGTGGGCCAAGTCCATTCCCGCCATGCTCGCGGGTGGCGCGGTGGCCACCTTGTTCACCGGGGTGCACTGGTCGCCCGAGAGCCCCCTGCCCACCATCGTGGCCTGCCTGCCGGTGATGGCGCTGCACACCATCTCGGTCAGCGTGGTGAGCTACCGGCTGATCCGCAAGGTTTCGCAGCAGAACCTGCTGCTCGACGAACTGCGCCGCGTGGACACGCTGACCGGCCTGTACGGCCGCGGCCACTGGCAGGAAGAGGCCGAGGCCGCGCTGCGCCGCCACCACACCCGCAGCGAACCGGCCTGCATGCTGATGATGGACATCGACAGCTTCAAGCAGATCAACGACCAGCATGGCCACAGCGTGGGCGACGAGGTGATCCGCGCCGTGGCCCATGTGGTGCGCGGCAATGTGCGCGCCACGGACTGCGCAGGCCGCTACGGCGGCGACGAGTTCGCCATCCTGCTGACGGGCATGGCCGTGGAAGAGGCGGTCGCCGTGGCCGAGCGCATCCGCGCGCAGACCGAGGCCATCCGCCTGCGCGACATGCCGGCCCTGCGCATGACCACCAGCATCGGCGTGGCGGCTGCACACCCGGGCCATGGGACATTGCGCGCCTGGATGGACGCGGCCGACGCCGCGCTCTATGTGGCCAAGAATGCCGGGCGCAACCGCGTCACCGACAGCGCCGCCCCTGCGGGCGCGGCGCCGGCCGCGGCACTCTCCACCTCAGACCGCTGACACCGGCTGGGCGGCACGCCGCAGCAGGTAGATGTCCATGATCCAGCCATGCTGCGCGCGCGCAGCGGCACGCGTGTGCGCGATGCGCGGGCCGGCCTCGGCCAGGGGCCCGCTGTCCAGCAACTGCTGGGGCATGCCCAGGTAGGCCCCCCACCAGATGTGCAGGCCCTCGGGGGCCAGCGCCTCGAAGCTGCATTGCCCGTCGAGCATCACCACGGCCGTGTCCACGCCGGCAGGCCAGCCTTGTTCGCGCAGCTGGCGGCCGGTGGTCACCACGAAGGGCTGGCCGATGTCGTTCAAGGGCACCGCGTGCGCGGCCGCCAGCGCCTGCACCGAGGTGATGCCGGCCACCACCTCCACCCGCACCGGCGCGGGCTGCATGCGCGCCGCGATGCGCAGCGTGCTGTCGTACAGGGCCGGGTCGCCCCAGACCAGCAGGGCCACGCGCAGGACGGCCTCGGGCGCCGGGCTGTCGGTGGCCCCCGCGATGGCGTCCTGCCAGCAGCGGGCGATGGCGGCATGCCATTCGTCGACCTGCACCAGGTAGTCGTCGCCCGCGCTGCGGCGCACGGGCATGTCGAAGCCGGCGATGCGCGGCGCGGGGGCCACCAGCACCGCATCGCACAGCGCCTGGCGCAGGGCGGCCAGCTCGGCCTTGTCTTCGCCCTTGTGCGGCAGCAGGATCAGGTCGGCCGCGTTCATGGCCGCGACCGCCTGGCGCGTGAGGTGGTCGGGGTTGCCCGTGCCGATGCCGATCAGAGCCAGGGCCACCGGCGGCAGGCTGCGGCCGGCGTTCATGGGCGGGAGGCCCGGTCCAGCGGCTGGTCGCGGGCGGTGTCCAGCGCCACGCCCTCGGGCGCCGGAAAGCGCGGCGCCGTGCCCAGGGGGCGGTAGCGGCGGTCGTAGTCGGCCGCATAGAGCCGGCTTTCGGCAAACGCCTCGGCCTGCAGGCTGCGCCCGACCAGGATCAGCGCCGTGCGTTCCATGCTGCTGGCCACCGCCTGCGCCAGCGCGCCCACGGTCGTGCGTACGACGGTCTCGTCGGGCCAGCTGGCGCGCCAGACGATGGCCGCCGGGCAGTCGGCGCCATAGTGCGGCAGCAGCTCGGCCTGCACCTTCTCGGCCACGTGGATGGACAGGTGGATGGCCAGCACTGCACCCGTGGCGGCAAAGGCGGCCAGGTTCTCGCCCTCGGGCATGGCGGTGGCGCGGCCCGAGGTGCGCGTGAGCACCACCGACTGGCACAGGCCGGGCAGCGTGAGCTCCGCACCCAAGGTGGCCGCAGCGGCAGCGAACGAAGGCACGCCAGGCGTCACGGTGTAGTCGATGCCCGCCGCGCGCAGGCGCCGCAGTTGCTCGCCCATGGCAGACCAGACCGACAGGTCGCCCGAATGCAGGCGCGCCACGTCCTGGCCGCGCGCGTGGGCGGCGGATATCTCGGCCATGATGGCGTCGAGGTCCATGGCCGCGGTATTGACGATGTGCGCGCCGGGCGGGCAGTGCGCGAGCAGCTCACGCGGGATCAGCGAGCCGGCGTACAGGCAGACCGGGCAGCGGCCCATGAGGTCGCGCCCGCGCACGGTGATGAGGTCGGCCGCGCCGGGACCGGCGCCGATGAAATGCACGGTCATGGTGCCGTTGCTCCTTGGGACAGCGCGGCGGCACGGCATGCCGCTGCAATACAACAATCAAGAGGCGCCACGCGGCGCCGTGCCACGGCCAGCGTGGCACTGCCGTCCTGCGCCACCCGGCGCGGCAGCAGCAGTTGGGCCTGGGGCCCGGCGGCGGCCAGCGCTGCGGCTTCGGCCACGCTGCCGGTGCCATAACGGGCTATCAGACGCGCAGACTGCGTGGCCACCGGCTGGTGGCGCAGGGATTCCAACGGCAGGGCCAGCACCGGGACCCGCCAACCGGCCAAGGCCGGATGCTGCTCCTTGCCTTCCAGCACGGCCAGGGAGCAAAAACCATCCGCCGGTGCGGGCAGCAGCGCCTTTGCCTGCTGCCACAGGCCCCGCAGGGTGGCAGCAGTGGCATGCGCCCTCAGGCCCACACCCAGCACCAGGCAGGCGTGTCCGGGTGTGCTGGCCGTCACCACCGCCAGCTCCACTGCACCAGGGGGCGCGCCGCCTTCCAGCTGCGCATGCGCCCCAGCGGCTCGGCGCTGGACAGCTCCAGCCGCAGCAACTGGCCGCCATGCTGGGCATGCAGTTGCGCCAGCAGGGCTTCGGTTTCCAGCGTTACGGCATTGACCACCAGCCGGCAGCCGGCAGGCACCAGGGCACCCAGGGCGGCGAACAGAGCCGCATCGAACCCGCCCCCGACAAACACGGCCTGGGGTGGCGCCAGTCCCTGCAGCGCCTCGGGCGCCAGGCCCTGCACCACCTGCAGCGCGGGCTGCAGGCCAAAGCGCAGGGCATTGCGGCGGATGTTGTCGGCCCGCGCCGCATGCTGCTCCACGCTGGTGGCCAGGCCGCCGGCCAGGCACCATTCCACGGCCACGGAGCCCGAGCCCCCGCCGATGTCCCACAGCCGTTCGCCACGCCGCGGCGCCAGGGCCGCCAGCGTGAGCGCCCGCGCCGGGGCCTTGGTGATCTGGCCGTCGTGGGCATACCAGGCATCGTCGCGCCCGGGCACCTGGGGCAAGGCCGGGCCACCCATGGCCTGCAGCGCAACCGCGACCGGTGCCCGGGCCGGGTCGGCCGCCAGCACAGCGCCGGCCTCGGCCGCGCGCAGGGTGCGGCAGCGCTCGCGCGGACCACCCACGGACTCCATCACCCACAGCGCGCTCGCACCCCAACCTTCCTGCACCAGCCAGGCGGCCAGCTCGGCCACGGCCATGCCATCGCGCAGCAGCACGATGCACTGCCCGCCCGGCACCAGGCGCGGCAACAGTTGCTCGATGGGGCTCGCGTGCAGACCCAGGCAATCGGTGGCCTCCAGCCGCCAGCCCAGGCGGGCGGCGACCAGCGAGAATGTCGAAGGCTGCGCATGGCAGCGCCACTCGTGCGGTGCCAGGTGTGCTGCCAAGCTGCCGCCCGCGCCGAACCAGAACGGGTCGCCCGAGGCCAGCACCACCACGCGCTGCCCGCGCAGGGCCAGCACGGGGGCGACGTCGAACGGCACGGGCCAGGGGCGGCCGCGCTCGCCGGCCTGCGCCAGCGCCAGATGGCGCGGGCCACCGACAATCACCTGGGCCTGGTCCAGGGCCTGGCGCGCGGCGGGCACCAGCCCGTCCAACCCATCTTCGTTCAGGCCCACCAATGTCAACCACGGATCAGCCATGACACATGTTCTCCTGCTGGGCGGCACCAGCGGCGCCAGCCAGTTGGCGCAGGCCCTGCACCAGGCTCAGATACCCGCCATTTTTTCCTACGCCGGTGCCACGCAGGCCCCCATGGCGCAGCCCCTGCCCACGCGCTGCGGCGGCTTTGGCGGTGCCGCAGGGCTCGCGCAGTTCATCCGCAGCCAGGGCATCACCCACCTGGTGGATGCCACCCATCCCTTTGCCGCACAGATGAGCCGCAACGCCTGTGCCGCCTGCGAGGCCACCGGGACGCCGTTGCTGGCGCTGGAGCGCGCCCCCTGGCAGGCCCAGGCGGGCGACCACTGGGTGGACGTGCCGGACATGGCGGCGGCAGCCCAGGCCCTGCCCGAGGCGCCGGCCCGGGTGTTCCTCGCCATCGGGCGCAAACAGCTGGATGCCTTTGCAAACCATGGCCAACACCACTACCTGCTGCGCCTGGTGGATGCGCCCGCGCCGGGCAGCCTGCCGCTGGCCGACAGCACGGTGGTGCTGGGCCGCGGCCCCTTCAGCGCCGCGCACGACCAGGCGCTGCTGCAGGCCCATGGCATCACCTGGCTGGTGGCCAAGAACGCCGGCGGCGAGGCCACGCGCGGCAAGCTGCTGGCGGCACGCGCGCTGGGCCTGCCGGTGGTGATGGTGCAACGCCCGCCGCTGCCGCCGCGCCCGCGCACCGAGGACGTGGGTGCCGTACTGCAGTGGATTGCTCATGGCTCGCTGCCTGCTGAGGCCGGCGTGGCGCCCTCCAGCCCGTAGAAGCGCGGGGTGTAGACCCATCGCCCCACCTGCCGCGTGCTGCTGTTGCCCACCAGCACCACGGTGCGCATGTCGGCCATCTCGGGCATGGCCTCGGCCAGCGTGCACACCCGCAGCGCCTCGTCGGGCGTGGACACGGCGCGCGCAAACACCAGCAGGCGGCCGGGCTCGCAGTGCGCGCGCAGCAAGGCCAGCAGGCGCACAAAGCCCTCGGGCCGGCTGCGTGAACTCGGGTTATAGAAGGCCATGGCGAAGTCGGCCTCGGCCGCCAGCTGCACGCGCCGCGCTATCACCGGCCAGGGCTTGAGGTTGTCCGAGAGGTTGATGCAGCAGAAATCGTGGCCCAGCGGCGCACCGGCCCGCGCCGCGGCGGCCAGCATGGCGGTGATGCCGGGCAGCACCTGCACATCCAGCGCCTGCCAGGCGGCGGCCTGTTCGGTCGGCGCCTGCTCGATGGCCTCGAACACCGCGGACGCCATGGCAAACACCCCTGGGTCGCCCGAGGAGACGACCACCACCTGCCGCCCCTGTGCGGCCAGCGCCAGGGCCTGGCGCGCCCGCGCCAGTTCGACCCGGTTGTCCGAGGCATGCCAGGCCACGGCAGCCGCCCCACCGCGCTCCTGCAGCAAGGCCCGGGCCCGCTCCACATAGGGCAGGTAACCCACCACATCGGTCGCGGCCTGCAGCGCAGTGGCGACCTCGGGTGTGACCTGCGCCAGCGCACCCGGGCCCAGGCCTGCGATGGCCAGGCGGCCCGCGCCATGTGCGGCGCTCACCAGGCGACCTCCGGCCGGCGGCCCTGGCCATGCACCAGCACGATGGCGAAATAGGGGCAGGCCTCGTCGCTCACCGCGGTCAACTTCGCCACCTGCTCGCTGGCCGTGGTGCCGTTCTGCACCAGCCAGGCGGCATCGAGCCGGCCCGTGCGCTGCAGGGCCCGGCGGATGCGCGGCAGGTTGCGCCCGACCTTCATCACCACCAGCGCGTCGGCGGTCTGCATGCGCCGCACCAGCTCGTCCTCGGGCAGGGTGCCCGTCATCACGCTGAGCACGTCGTCGCCCCAGGTGATGGGCTCGCCCGTGGCGTGCCAGCAGCCCACCATGCCCGGAATGCCGGGCACCACCTCCAGGCGCACGGCGGCGCGCTCGCGCAGCCGGGTGTACAGGTGCATGAAGGAGCCGTAGAGAAAGGGGTCGCCCTCGCAGAGCACCACCACCTGCTCGCTGCGCGCCAGGGTTTCCAGCTGGGCGCACCAGTCGTCGTAGAACGCCGCGAGCTGGGCCACGTACTCCGGGCTGTCCACCGGCAGCTCGGTGGTCACGGGGTACTCCATGGGGTATTCGGTGGCGGCGGGCGCGAGCAGGCCGTCCACCACCTGGCGTGCCTTGCCCGGGCGTCCCTTCTTGCGGAAGAAGGCCACATGGCGCGCATGGCGCACCAGCCGGTGCGCCTTCACCGACATCAGCTCCGGGTCGCCGGGGCCCAGGCCTACGCAGACGATGCCGGGCGCCGCCTGCGCCACTGCCATGCCCTCACTCGGCATGGCTGGCCAGGGCGTTGATGGCGGCCACGGTCATGGCCGAACCGCCCAGGCGGCCGCGCACGACCATTGCGGGCACGGGCAGGTCCTGCATCAGCGCCTCCTTGGACTCCATCGCGCCGACAAAGCCCACCGGGCAGCCGATGATGGCTGCAGGGCGCGGGCAATCGGGCTGGCGCAGCAGATTGAGCAAGTGGAACAGCGCCGTGGGCGCATTGCCGATGGCCACGACGGCCCCCGCCAGGTCTGGCCGCCACATCTCCACCGCGGCGGCGCTGCGGGTGGTGCCCATCTCGTGGGCCAGCGCCGCAACGCGCTCGTCCTGCAGCGTGCAGAGCACGCGGTTGTGGGCGGGCAGGCGGTGGCGCGTGATGCCCTCGCTGACCATGCGCACGTCGCACAGCACCGGGGCGCCGCCGCGCAGCGCTGCTTCGGCCGCCTCCGCCATGCCGGGCGAGAAGGCCACATGGGGCGCGAGCTCGACCATGCCGGCCGCGTGGATCATGCGCACCACCACGCGCTCTTCGGCGGGGTTGAAGCGGGCAAGGGCCGCCTCGCGGCGGATGGTGGCGAACGACTGCCGGTAGATCTCGGCGCCATCGGTTTCGTAGCGGTGCAGCATCAATTTTTTTCAAACAACAGGCCGGGATTGTCCTGCAGTGCGGACAGGTCCACATGGCCGATCGCTGCGTCTGCAGCGCGCCCTTGCCGGATGACGGCAAAGACCGGCCCGTTCGGGGCGGCTTCCGCGCGCAAGGTGACGCTGGCGGGCGCCTGGCGCGCGCAGCCCTTGGCGCAGCCCGCCACGTGCAGATGGGCCCCTTCCGGCACCTGCGGCGCCAGCGCCATGGCCAATGCCAGCGTGGGTGCCTGGGCCTGGGGACAGCCGGGTGCCCCCGTGCAGGCCGAGACGCGCAGCCGCGCGTCGCCCGGGTCGCTCACCCAGTCGGCGGCCTGCCATGCGCCGGGCGGCACGTCCGATTCGACCAGCAGCATGCGCCAGGGTGTGACCCGCAAGCCAGGCAGGGGGCCCGGTGCCGCGCCACGCAGCAAGGCTTGCACCAGCTGTGCCAGGGCCTGTGCCCGCAACCGGCCCAGAGGGGCGCCCACCAGCGTGCCGATGCCAGGCAACAGGCCGGGCACCGGGCGCCCTGCCGGTAAGTGGGTGGCCACAGGGACCCAGCCGACGCCGGCGGGCAGGCCCGCAGGCCAGGGCGCCGCGGGCGTGGCGGCCTTGCGCAGGCGCGCCATCTCGCCGGTCTGCTGCGCCAGGCGCCCCGGTCGCAGCCCGTCTGCGCGCAGCGCGCTGCAGCGGGTTGCGAACCAGCGCGCCAGGGCCAGGCCGGCCGCAGCAGCCTGATCGGGGTTCGCCGCCTCAAGGGCCCAGGGCAGGCCTGCCGGCCGCACCTGCCAGCGCGGGGGATGGACGCCCTGCACGTTCTCGATGCGGATGTCCGCCGACACCTCGCCGAGCCAGGGGGCGTGGCCGCCGTCGATGGCCCAGCCGAACTTGGCGGGCAACGCATCCAGATCCTGCGCCCCGGCCAGCCCCTGCCACAGCGCTGCGGCGGCGGCCTGCACCCCATCGCCGGGCCGGTGCAGCGGGTCAACCACCACATTGCGGCGGCGTTCACGCTGCGCATCGGCATCCAGCAGGCCGCAGCCCGCCAAGGCCCGCAGCACGCCCGCATGGCGTGCGGGGTCCACGCCACGCAGTTGCACGTTGGCACGGCTGGACAGTTCCAGGATGCCTGCGCCGTGCGTGGCGGCCAGCCGGGCCAGCCGCCAGGCCTGGTGCAGGCTCAGCCGCCCTTGCGGCGGGCGCACGCGCACCACCAGCCCGTCGCCCGAGGCCATGGGCTGCCAGGCACCGGGGCACCAGCCCTGGACTTGCGGCGTATGAAGGGGTTGGCGGGCACCAGGGCCCTGGTTCGGCATGCCTCGGACGGTCAGGGCTGCGGCCATTCCAGGCGGACCGTGCAGCCCTCACCCGGCGTACCGGCAGCCGCGATCTGCGCGCCATGGCGCTGCGCGATCACCCGGCACAGGGCCAGGCCTGTGCCCACGCCCTCGAATTCCGTCTCGCGGTGCAGGCGCTGGAACACGCCGAACAGCGCACCGGCCCGCGCAGGGTCGAAGCCCGTGCCGTTGTCGCGCACGGTCACGGCCACGCGGCCATCGCCGACGGGTTCGGCACCGATGTGGATCTGCGCCACGGCCTGGCCGCGCGTGAACTTGAGCGCATTGCCCAGCACCTGCACCAGCAGCTCGCGCAGCAGGCCGGCATCGGCATCAAGCACCGGCAGATCGGGCGCCAGGTGCCACTGCACCGCGCGCCCGGCCTCGGCGGCGGCCAGGTCCGCGCGCGCCTGGGCCACGGCATCGGCCAATGCCACGGTTTCACAGCGCAGCGGCGCGCGCGTGGCGCGTGTGATGGCCAGCAGGCCGTCGATCATGAGGCCCATGCGCCGGGCCGACTGGTCCATGGTGGCCAGAAAGCCCAGCGCCTCCTGCAGCGCGGGCGACTGCACCACCTCGGCCGGCAGATCGCCCAGCACCTCGCGCACCAGCGTGCCGTACGAGGTCACGTGGCGCAGAGGAGCGCGCAGATCGTGCGAGACGGCGCGCAGAAACTCTTCCTGCGCGGCGGCCATGTCGGCCACCTGCTGGCGGCTGCGCGCCAGCTCGGCGCGCAAGGCCTCCACCGTCTGCGGGGTGTCGTCGTCGCTCATGCCGCGGACCTCCTGCCCATCTCAGGCCTTGGGCTGCTTTACCGGCCGCGACCAGTTGGCAATCGCGACCTGCTTGCCACGCGCCACGCCCAGGGAACCCGCCGGCACATCCTTGGAGATGGTCGAGCCGCCACCCACCGTGGCACCGGCGCCGATGGTGACCGGCGCCACCAGCACGCAGTTGCTGCCGATGTGCACGTCGGCCTCGATGATCGTGCGGTGCTTGTTCGCACCGTCGTAGTTGGCGGTGATGGCGCCCGCGCCGTAGTTCACGCGTTCGCCCACCGTGGCATCGCCCAGGTAGGCCAGGTGGTTGGCCTTGGCGCCATCGGCTAGCGTGGAGTTCTTCACCTCGACGAAGTTGCCGATGTGCACCTCGCGGCCCAGCTGCGCGCCCGGGCGCAGGCGCGCAAACGGGCCGATCAGTGCGCCCTCGCCCACGCTGGCACCGAGCTTCTCGCCGTCGATGTGGGTGTAGGGATGGACCACAGCACCCGCCGCGATGCGCGCGTTGGCAATGCAGCAGTGGGCGCCGATCTGCACGCCCTCGCCCAGTTCCACGCGGCCGGTGAAAACGCAGTTGACGTCGATCTCCACGTCCTGCCCGCAGACCAGCTCGCCACGCGCGCCCGTGCGCACATCCTCGCGCAGGTCGAAGCGCGCCGGGTCGGCCAGGCGCACGCCCTGCTCCAGCAAGGCCCGGGCCTGGCGCTGCTGGTGGGCGCGCTCGAGTTCGGCCAGCTGCAGCGGGCTGTTCACGCCGGCCACCTGCAATGCATCGGTGATGCGGTGGGCCACCACGGGCACACCATCGGCCACGGCCATGGCGACGATGTCGGTCAGGTAGTACTCGCCCTGGGCGTTGTCGTTGGTCAGGCGCGCCAGCCACGGCGCCAGCAGGCGCGCAGGCACGGCCATGATGCCGCTGTAGACCTCGGTGATGGCGCGCTCTTCCTCGCTGGCGTCCTTGTGCTCGACGATGCCCTGCACGGCACCGGAATCATTGCGCACGATGCGGCCATAGCCCGTGGGGTCGGGCAGCGTGACGGTGAGCAGCGCGAGCTTTTCGCCGCCGCCGGCCGCCACCAGGGCGCGCAGGGTGTCGGCCTGGGTCAGCGGCACATCGCCCGAGAGCACCACCACCGTGCCGTCCGCGCGCAGGTGGGGCACGGCCTGCTGCACGGCATGGCCCGTGCCCAGCTGCGGCTCCTGGCGCACAAAGGCCAGTTCGACCCCGGCCGCACCGGCATTGCGGGTGGCAGCCTCCACCTCGGCCGCGCCATGGCCGGTGATCACGGTGGCACTGCGTGCCTGCAGGTGTGCCGCCTGGTCGAGCACGTGGTGCAGCAGCGGGCGTCCGCCCAGGCGCTGCAGCACTTTGGGAAGGCGGCTTTTCATGCGCGTGCCCTTGCCGGCCGCCATGATGAGGATGTCGAGTTGCGTCATCTGGAAATGGGAAAAAGGGCGCCCCGCGCCAGGGAACTCGCGAGGACGGGTGCGCCGATTATCGGCTGCGCCGGCTACAGCAAGGGCAGCAGGCGTGGCGGCCGGTCGTAGTACTCGGCGATGCGCTCGAGCGCATGGGGATTGAGCAGGCGCAGGCGGCCGTTGGCCAGCTCGTGCAGGCCCAGCTGTGCCAGGCGCCGCAGGCTCTTGTTGGTGTGCACCAGCGACAGGCCCAGCGCGTCGGCCATGTGCTGCTGGTTGATCGGGAACGCCACGGAGCCATCGGCCTCCACCAGGTCCACCCGCTCCAGCCGGCGGTACAGATGCATGAGCAGCATGGCCAGGCGCTCGGTGGCATTGCGCCGCCCGGCGGTCAGCAGGTTGTCGTCCACATGGCCTTCCTCGTGGGCGGCCAGCCAGGTGATGTCGTAGCCCAGGCGCGGGTGTTCGCGGAACACCGACCACAGGCTGTCGTTCTGGAAGACGCACAGGGCGCAGTCGGTCACCGCTTCGACGCCATGCGCCGAGAGGTCGCCGAACTCCTGCTGCAGGCCCACCAGGTCGCCGGGGAGCAGGAAGTTCAGGATCTGGCGGCGCCCGTCGCTCAGGGTCTTGTAGCGGAAGGCCCAACCCGAATACAGGGTGAACATGCGGGAGTTGGCCTGGTTCTCGTGCACCAGGGCGCCACCGGCCGGCACCGCCAGGGTCGAGGCGCGAAAACCCTCGATGAAATCCAGCACGCCGGGCTCCACCGGGGTGAACGCCCGCGTCCTGCGCAGCCGGCATTCCCGGCAGTGGGGCGGGCACGCATTGGGCGGCAAGGTGGCGTTCATGGTGGCGCCATTCTAGGGATGCGGCCACCGGTTCCACCGCCGGGTCGCGCATTTTTTGGGGGCTGCCGGCTGCGGTCCGATGGTCCGTTCGGCCTTTTGGCAACAACCGATCGTGCTATGTCTTTTGACATTGCGGGGCGCCGTGCGCAGTCCTACATTGCGCCGCACCCATGTCACCACTCATCCCCTCCAGCGCCCTGTATGAAGCCTTGTACGTCAGCACCCTCGCCGAGGGGCAGCCCGTGGCCGTGGTCGCCGAAATCGCCGGCCACGCCCATGTGCACAACGCCAGCCGCGGGATCACCGGCCTGCTGATCTTCGACGGCATGCGCTTTTGCCAGCAGCTGGAAGGCACGCAGAAGGAGGTGCTCAAGCTCACCGAGCGCATCCGCAACGATCCGCGCCACACCGGCGTCGAGGTGCTGCACCACGGCCCGCTGCCGGCGCGGCGCTTCCGGCAGTTCAGCCTGGCCTTCACGGCGGTGGAAGACACCGAGGTGCTGGCACGGCTCGGCCTGCTCGATGGCGAAGCCGCCATGGCGGCTTTCGAGGCCCTGCGGGCGGAGCTGCACCGCTAACCTGCACAAACAACAACGGCCGCCCGGGTGCACCGGGCGGCCGTTGCTGGCAATGCGGCTATGGGTCCGTCAGGCGCAGCAGGCGGCTTCATCCACCATGGGCACGGCCGTCATGCCCAGCGAGGCGCGCTGCCACCATGCGGGAGCAGAACGGGACGGCTGTGCCGCCCAGCGGTACTGCAGGCGCTGGTTGCCCAGCGTCTCGACCACCGCGTGCTGGCCTGCGGCCACCCACAGGGTCTGGCCGGCCTGCAGGAAGACATCGCCGGCCGAATCGCGGCTGGCGCCGTGCGGGCCGTCGTCCAGGGTCACCCAGGCCTGGCCTTCGGCCACACGCAGTGCCATGGCCTTGCGCGGTGTCAGGCTGACGGCCTGGCCGGGCTTGAGCGTGTTGATGGTGTCCTTGGCCGCAATGCGGCCGAAGACGCTGGAAGCTTGCAATTGCAGAACATTCGATGCGGTCATGGCTTTCTCCTGGTAAACCCTATAGGCCTCTATGGTGCGCTTGTGCTTGAAAAGCGTCCAATGAATTGCGAGGGCCTGATTGATTCAAGTTCGGCATCAATCCCAAAAACGGCCGGATACCGGTGACGGCCAAATCCTGCTCAAGCGTGCATGCGCACTCGCTGGGGTGCTATCCGATGCAGAGCAAACCGCAGCAGGCCAGCGGCCAGCCGGCCACTGGCGCCCAGGGTGGCTGCCACGGCCGCAGCCACGGCGCGACCGCCCTGGCCGAGTGCACAGACCAGGTCGCGCAGGGGCTGTGCCACGCCGCGCTCCCAGTCCAGCGCCGGATCGGACACCGCGGCGGCGGCTGGCACCGCATCCCAGCAGAAGGCCACCGCACTGGGCGCCCCGCCACGCAGGTACCAGGACTCCATCACCACCTGCTGGCCCGCTTCAATGACCAGGGCCTGCCCTTGGGCCAGCACGATGTCCTCGGTGGCCTGGTCGGGCTGGCCGGGCCGTGCGCCCACGGACAGCCACACCCGGCCCTGCGAGATTTCCAGCACACTGCGCTCACGCGGGTTCAATGTGATGGCACGGCCCGCGTCCAGCTTCCAGCTTCCGGCCAACACGCGGCCGGCCGCGGCGGCGATGGCAGATTGTTGCGATTCCAGAACGGTACGGGACGACATGGTGTGCTCCTTGCTGCTTGAAAAAACGTTGTAGAGCCTGGATGATCCGCCTGTAGAGGCCTGTGGTCCAATGAAAACGCAGCACGCCATTGATGCCACCAACGCATGAATAATTTTTCAGAACCAGCGCATGCAGAACACCGACCCCACCCCCGCCCCCTTGTCACGCACCCGCCCCGTGGCCGTCGGCCATTGGCGCGCCTTTCTGGCCGTGGCGCGGCACCTGAATTTCCGTGCCGCAGCCGATGAGCTGGCCCTGACCCAGTCGGCCGTGAGCCGCCAGATCCAGGCCCTGGAGGACGAGGTGGGCGTGGCCCTGTTCCTGCGCCACACCCGGGCCGTGGAGCTGACCAGCGCCGGCGCCCAGCTGCAGCGCTCGGTGGCACCGGCGCTGGAGCGAATGGATGCCTCGGTGCGCCTGGTGCGCCAGACGGCCGGGCGGCGCAGCGTGGCCATCACCACCTGGGCCAGTTTTGCCTCGATGTGGCTAATTCCGCGCATGGAGGAGTTCCAGCGCGACAACCCGGGTATCGACATCCGCATCGACGCCACCGATGTGCCGGTGGACCTGGAAACCTCCGACGTGGACCTGGCGCTGCGCTACAGCCTGCCCGCCAACATGCCGCCCGGAGCGGTGCGCCTGTGCGGCGAACAGCTGGCCATCGTGGCCAGCCCCTGGCTCATCAAGAGCAGCCCGCCGGTGCGCACGCCGGCCGACGTGGCCCAGTTCACGCTGATCGAGGCCGGTGACGCGCACCGCAGCACGCACCTGGAATACCTGAGCTGGCAGCGCTGGTTCGAGAACCAGGGCCAGCCCAAGCTGCAGCCCCAGCGCTGGCTGTATTTCAACTACGCCCACCAGATCGTGCAGGCGGCCCTGAGCGGCCAGGGCCTGGCGCTGGCGCGCATGCCGCTGATCGCCGACGCGCTGGCCGCAGGCGACCTGGTGGAACTGCTGCCCAACCACCGGCTGGACTCGCCGCTGGCCTACTGGCTGCTGGTGGGCCCGCGCAGCGCCCACCGCCCCGAGATCAAGGCCTTCTGCGCCTGGCTGGAAGTCCAGGCCAAGGCCACGCGCGAGGCCGTGGGCGATGTGCCCGACCCGGACACCGTCGACGACTTTGACTGAGTCTCCGGCGCGCCCTGCCCCGCAGGCCGCCTTCACCAGGCAGGGCGGCCGACTGGGCAAGGCACACCGGAAATCGCTACAGCTTCTCGTAGTCGACGTTGGTGAAGCCCGGTATCGGCACCTCGCCAGGCCGGTGGCCATTGCGCTGCAATTCGTCCACCACGTAGTCGGCCACGCAGTTCACCAGCAGTTGCTGCGGGTCTTCCATGATGCGGCGCAGGCGCGCCACGCAAGCGGCCTGGTCGTCGAGGCCGTGGATGGGCGGCATGTCGCGCGCGGTGTCGGGTGAGAACACATAGGCCGGGTGCCGGGCGAACATCTGGCGCGAGACTTCCACGCTGGTGCGCGTGTGCATCCACAGGCGTCGGTAGGTCTGCTCCAGCTCGGCCAGTGCGGCCCGGTCCTGGAACTGGTCGACCGAAAAGCCGGGCGCGTGCGGCGCGACGTACAGGCGGTCCGCCGGCATCTGCCCATCGCTCACGCGCCAGACCAGGTTGCACATGCTGTTGGACGACCAGGTCACCCCGGCCGTGGGCCGGCCCGACTGGCCGCTGACCAGCACCATGGCACGCGCCCAGTCGATGCCGCTGCCGCGCAGCCAGGCCCCGATGCGGTAGGCGATGTCCACATAGGCCAGGCCGAAGGTGGCGAACATGATGGCGTTCATGGACACCGGTAACTGTTCCACCGGCGGGTCGAAGTACTGCGCTGCCAATGCATCGAAGTCCAGCAGCGCGGCATCGGCCAGCGCGCGCTGGATGTAGGCCTCGGTGGTGTCGAGCGTGTAGGCCACCAGGGCCGCGATCTTCGCCTCCTGGCCGGCAAAGGCCGGCAGGTTCACATGCTGGCGCCACATCTCGGCGACATTGGCTGCACGCACCTTGGCGATGTGCGGCAGCAGGCCCTGCAGTTGCGCGCGCCAGGCCGCATCGCCAGGCGCCAGTTCGCGCCGGCGTGCCACATAAGCGATCGCCAGCGGCAGGTGCGAGATCGCCGTGAGCTCGATGAAGCCGCGCGTGGACTTGCGAAAGCTCTCCATGCGCGGCGCGGCGCTCTGGCCCGGGAACAGTGCGATGTCCGATGCCGTGGACACCAGCAGCGGGTTGCCGGCCTGCTGCGCCAGCATCAGTGCCGTGAGCTCGGGCCCGATGGCCCCCGGCCCGCCCGTGAAGGCGTGGAACAGGCCCGCGAAATCGGCTTGGGGTTGGTACATGGTGTTTCGTGGATGTAGTTTGAACTGGCAATATGGCGTGCACAAGGAAGGCTCGGCTATCGATGGCGCCTTGCGCCACCCGTAGCCGTTGAAACGGGCACGCTCGAGGCCAGTGCCCCCGCGCAAGGGCCGCCCCGCCGCGCTGGGGGCGTCCCCCTCCCGACTCGCGCAGCGAGTCGAGAGAGGGGGAAGGCGCGAAGCGACTCAGGGGGTGTCATTCACAATCTGATAGATGCAGCTGTCGGTGCGGAAATGCAGCGCGCTGCTCAGGCTGTTGGCAACGGCCAGGTACGGTACACCGCCCACGGTGAAGGCCGCCGCGTCGGTGCCGCCCGAGGTGCCGAACATGTGGACCGCTTCCAGCCCGTCCCCCTGCCAGCGGTAGATGACCGACTGCAGCTCGGGAATGGGCGCCTCGCGCGAGCCGTGGATGAAGTTGACCTGCACCAGGTGGCCGCCATCGCCTTCGCCGTCGGGCAGCCAGGCGAACTCGCGCCCGCCCGGGCCACTCAGGCGCTGGTGGGCGGCGAACTGGGCACCGTCCCAGCGCAGCAGCCAGGTCTCGCCCAGCAGGTTGGCGAACACCAGCCAGTCGGCGCCCGAGGCCTTGAAATGGCAAAAGGCCCGGCCGCTGGCGCCATCGAGCACCTGCAGCGTCTCGAAGGCCGTGCCGCTCCACACCAGCAGGCGCGAGGGCGCCACATGGTCGGCATAGGCCAGCAGCGTGCGGCCCTGCACTTCGAACGCAAGCCAGTTGTAGCCCCAGGCGGACTCGATGGACTGGAAGGGCACGAAGCGCTCACCATTCCATTCGAAGATGCACGACTGGGCCGCCCCGTCCACCGGCGCACTGTGCCCCGCGGCCCCCTGGGCCAGCGCCAGAAAGGCGCGCTCCTGCACGCGAAAGAAATGCCATTGCTTGGCGGCCGTGCCGACGATCCGCTGGAAGGGTTCGAAGCGCCCCCCCACGAACTCCCAGACCACCGAGGCCGGCGACATGTTGTAGGGGCCATGGCCGCTGCGCAGGCTGGCCGTGGCGAGGAAGTGGCGGCCGTCCAGCGTGAAGAACTCGGCATCCTCGCCGCCGGGTACCGGCAGGCGCTGGAATTCGGCAAAGGCCGTGCCATCCCAGCGGTAGATGAGGGTCTCGACATCGCTGTTGCCCGCGCCCATGCCGGGCTCCGTGCCCGGGATGTCCACGGACAGCTGGGCAATGGCCAGGTAGTGCACGCCATCGATGGCGAAGGGCTCGACGGCGCGCGCGGCGCTGGTGGGCAGGCGCTGGATTTCGCGCAGGTTCATCGTCGTCATGGCTGGAAATCGTAAAGGCGCGCAGGGTTGTCAGAGAGGATGCGCTTGCGGCGGTCTGCATCGGGCACCCATTCGCCCAACAGGTTGAGCAGTGCGCCAGTGTCCATCTGCCCGTTGGGGATGTGGGGCCAGTCGCTGCCCCAGATGGTGCGGTCCGGCAGCGCATCGGCGATGGCCTGGGCATAGGGCAGCAGGCGCGCGTAGTTGCCGTCCTTGGCGATGCGGTAGGGGCCCGAGAGCTTCATCCAGCCGCGCCCGCTAGCCACGGCGGCGATCAGGCGGTCGAAGTCGGCCCGCGTGAGGCCGTCGCTCTCCAGCATGTAGCCCATGTGGTCGATCACGAAGTCCGAGGCGATGTCCGGCATGGCCGGCACCAGGTCGCGCACCACATACCCGGGCGTGTAGAACTGCAGGTGCCAGCCCCAGGGGCGAATGCGCTCGGCACTGCGCTGGATGTAGTCGACGATGCGCGCGATGGGCCACTGCGCGCGCAGGAACAGGTCCAGCCGCAGGGCGCGCACGCCGCGCCGGTGCATGGCGTCGAGCACCTCGTCCTCCACGCCATCGTCCACCATGGCCACGCCACGCGCCCGGTCGCCCAGCTCGTCGAGCGCATCGAGCATGCAGCGGTTGTCGGTGCCATAGAAGCTGGGCTGCACGATGGCGAAGCGGTCCAGGCCCAGGCCGCGCGTCATGCGGTCAAGCAGCGGCGGCGGGCCATCGGGCAGGGTGTAGTGCGGCTGGGCCACATGGGGGTAGCGGTCCACCGGGCCGAAGACATGCACATGGCTGTCGCAGGCGCCTGCCGGCATGGGAAAGGCGGGGCGCGACAGGGTGTCTGCGCTGCGCGTGGGGGTGGGGACAAGGATCTCGGAGGCCATGGGATTTCAGGACAGGGTTGCAAGGGCTTGCGCCACGCGGGCCTGCGCGGCGGTAAGAAGAAGGTCGGTGTCGATGGCGGTCATGAGCAGCGGCGCTGCGCCCAGGCGCACCAGCTCGGCGCTGTAGGCCGCGTCGCCAATGCCGCCGATGGCCAGGGGCTTGCCCGCCGCCTGGCAGGCGGCCAGGGCAGCCTCGTGCGCGGCGCGCACCGTGGGGTGGCGGAAGTCGCCGGGCACGCCCAGCTCCGCACTCAGATCGTTGGTGCCGATGGCCAGCAGGTCCACCCCGGGCACGGCCGCGATCTCGGCCATGTTGCGGATGCCCAGCGGGCTTTCCACCAGCACCTTGACCAGCGTGGCCTGGTCGGCCGCGCGGTACAGGGCCTCGGGCGCCATGCGGCGGTATTGCACCAGGGGCAAGGTGCCTATGGCCGAACGGTGGCCCTGCGCCGGAAAACGGCAGGCGGCCACGATGTCGGCCGCCTGCGCGGCGGTTTCCACACGCGGCGCGATGATGCCCATCGCACCCGCATCGAGCAGGCGCCCGATCACGCCGTACTCGCGCTCGGGCACACGCACCAGCGGCATGAGGCCGATGTCCAGCGCGCAGGCGCAGATCTGCCCGGCCACGTCGATGGGCATGGTGCTGTGCTCCAGGTCCACCCAGATCACCTCATGGCCGCTGGCTTGGGCCAGGCGCGCGATCTCGGGCGTGCGGGCACCGCGCACCCCGAAGGCGGCCACCGGCTGGCCGTGGGTGAGCCGGTCGATCAGCCAGGGAGCCCCGGCAGCGGGCGACAAGGGGGACGAAAGTGGGACGGACATGGGCAGGCGGCTTTGCTGGGTCAGTTGATGGCGATCTTCTTGGCCTTGATCAGGCGCTCCATGGACTGCGACTCGCGCGCCAGGTTGGCCTGCATCTGGGCCGGCGTGATGCTGAGCACCTCGTTGCCGGTCTCGTGCAGGGCACTCACGACCTGCGGGTCCTTGGAAGCGGCCTCGAAGGCCTTGCGCATGCGCTCCAGCACCGGCGCCGGGGTGCCCGCAGGCGCCCAGACCGCGATGGTGGTGAACAGCTCCAGGCCGGGGTAGATCTCGGACAGCGCGGGCACATCGGGCAGCGTGGGGCTGCGCTTGTCGCCCGTGTAGGCCAGCGCACGCAGCTTGCCGGAGCGCACATTGGGCAGCGCCGAGGAAGCCGGCTCCCAGCCCACGTCGAGCTGGCCGCCCATCAGGTCGGGCATGGCGCTTTGCTTGTAGGCGATCTGCACCATCTCGATGCCCGCCGCATCCTGCAGCAGCTCCATGCCCAGGTTGGCCGTGCTCGCGGGCCCGTAGGTGGCGTAGTTGATGCTGCCCGGCTTGGCCTTGGCGATGGACACCAGGTCCTTGAGCGACTTGCCGCTGAACGCCGGGCTTGCCACGATGAAGGAGCCGCCGCGGAACAGGGCCGCCACGGGCACCAGGTCCTTTTCGGGGTTGTAGGGCAGCTTGGCCATCAGGTGCGGCACCGTGGTGATGGGCAGGCTGGTGGAGAACAGAAAGACCTGGCCATTGGCCGGGGACTTGGCCACGGCATCGGTGGCCAGCGTGCTCGATGCGCCGGGGCGGTTCTCGACCACCACAGGGGCCGAGAGCAGCTTGGCCAGCCGGTCGGCATAGAGCCGTGCGAAGGCGTCGGCGCCCACGCCCACCGGGGTGGGGGTGATGAGCCGCACCGGCCCGTTGGGCCAGCCCGGGGTGGCCTGGGCATGGACCTGACCCGCGCAGGCCAGGGTGGCGGCAGCGGCCAGAAGACGAAGAAGGGTGTTGCGCTTGTGCATGGCGTGCTCCTGGCTCAGAAGTTGTGCGAAATGCCGAACTGCAGACCCGAAGCGTTCGCACCCGGCGCCCCTTCAGGGGACTCGCTGGTCGCAAACGCCGCCTGGCCCCGGTTGGTGATGCGCGAGTACGCACCGTAGAGGGCCGTGCGCTTGCTCAGCGCGTGCACATAGCCCACGGCAATCTGGCGTGCGCCGTCACCACCCACCCCGGTGCCCCGCGCCTTGGCCTCGGCCACCGAGACACGCACCGTGCCCACCTCGCCGACCGGCACCGTGGCACCGAGCAGCCAGTTGGAATGCTTGGTGCCTGCAGCGCGCTGGTCCAGCCAATAGCCCATGAGTTTGGCCACGCCGAAGTTGTACGAACCACCGATGTTGGCCACCTTGCTGGTTTGCCCCTTGGCTGGAGTCTCGCCGTAGGCGGCCGCCACGTCCACCGGGCCGGCGGCGTAGCCCAGCCGGGCACCGGTATAGCGCGCGCCATCGGCCCCCTCGGCCGCGGCGACCATGGCCTGACCGTAGACGCCGCCCAGGTTGCGTGGCAGCAGGTAACCGAGCGAATTCGCCGAGCGCACGAAGGTGCGGGCGCCACCCGTGCCGAAGGGCCAGCCCTCGATGATGTTGGCCGAGCCGCCGACCCCGACGGTGCCGAAGGGGGCGAACTGCGAGACGTTCCAGAACGTGGGCGCATAGTCACGGCCCAGGCGCACCTCGCCCCAGCTGGTGCCGGACAGGCTCACGGTGGAGCGGCGGTGGAACAGGGCCGAGCCTTCGAGCGCGCCCGAATCGGGCAGCAGCTGCGCCTCCAGCCAGAAGCTTGCGGCCAGGCCACCGCCCAGGTCCTCGGTGCCGCGAAAGCCCAGACGGCTGGGGATGAGGTTGCCGCCCGAGGACATGGTGGTGGCCGAGGTGTTGCCGGCCTTGGCATGGGTGATGTTGAGATCGAGCGTGCCGAAGATGGTCACGCCGCTTTGGGCATGGGCCGTGCCGAAAGTACCGGCGGCCAGGCCAGCGGCCAGCACCCAGGCGGCACGTGCAGAGGGGGCGAGGAACGCGCGGACGGGCCGGGCGAATGGCGGATGGGGGTTCAAGCTTGTCTCCTGTTTTTACTTGGCCGCACGGCTTTGGGCGGCGACAGGACGGATGCTAGGGATCCCCATCAATATCCGGAAATACTGTTTTTGGATAAAAATAGGTATCTAAAAAATATAAATACCCTTCAACGATCGGAGTCCTCGCATGGAAATGCGCCACCTGCGCTACTTCGTGGCCGTGGCCGAAGAGCTCAATTTCACGCGTGCGGCCCTGCGGCTGCACATGGCCCAGCCGCCGCTGAGCACGCAGATCCGCGCGCTCGAAGAGGAGATCGGCGCCGAACTCTTCGTGCGCGACACGCGGCGCGTGTTCCTGACCCAGGCGGGCAAGGAGTTTTTGGTGCGCGCCCGCGCCATCCTGGCGGCCGCCCAGGCCGCCACGGAGGCGGCGCGCAGCGCCTCGGCCGGCATCTTCGGGCGCATTGCGCTCGGGGTCACGGCCTCGGCCATGTTCACCGAGCGCCTGCCGCGCGCGCTGCGCGGCTTCGGCCGGGACCACGCCCATGTGGAGATCGACCTGCAGGAGATGGCTTCCGTGGCGCAACTGGGCGCGCTGTACGAGCGGGTGCTGGACGTGGGCATCCTGCGCAAACCCGACATGCGCCCGCCCGAGGGCGTGCACCTGGAGCAGTGGTACCGCGCCCCACTGGTCGCGGCCGTCCCTGAAGGGCATGCGCTGGCCCGCCAGGAGGCCGTCGCCATGGCCGACCTGGCGGACGAGGCCCTGATCACCTACCCGCGCGATGCCGGCATCGGCCTGTACTGGCCCGTGATGCAGCTGTGCGCGCAGGCCGGTTTTCGCCCGCGCGTGGTGCGCGAGGCGCGCGAGCCGGCCTTCATGGTCGGCCTGGTCGCTGCCGGCCTGGGCATCGCCATCGTGCCGCAGGACACGCGCTGCATGGCCCTGGAAGGCGTGGCCTACAAGCCCATCACCGAACGGGATGCGGCTTCCACCCTGTACCTGGCCTACCGCGCGGCCGACACCGATCCGCACACCGAGGCCATGCTGGCCACGCTGCGCGCAGTGGCCAGCGCACCATGATGAAAAACGCCCTGCCGGCGTGCACCGGCAGGGCGTGGGCGGGAAACGCGGGGGACGCTCAGCCCAGCGTGATGCGGGCGAACTTGCGCTTGCCCACCTGCACCACATAGGTGCCGGCGTCGAGCTTGAGGCCCTTGTCGCTGATGACGGTACCGTCTACGCGCACACCGCCGCCATCGATCAGGCGGCCGGCTTCGCTGCTGGACGGGGCCAGGTTGGCGCCCTTGAGCAGGGCGCCAATGCCCATCGGCGCGCCGGAGAGGCTGACTTCGGGAATCTCATCGGGTACGCCGCCCTTGCTGCGGTTGTGGAAATCCTGCTCGGCCGCTTCGGCGGCTGCCGCGCTGTGGAAGCGCGTGGTGATCTCCTTGGCCAGCATGACCTTGGCGTCCTTGGGATTGCGCCCGCCGGCCACCTCGGCCTTGAGGACCGCGATCTGCTCCAGGGACAAAAAGGACAGCAGGGTGTACCAGTCCCACATCAGCGTGTCCGAGATCGACAGCACCTTGGCGAACATGGTGTTGGGCTCTTCGGTGATGCCGATGTAGTTGTTCTTGGACTTGGACATCTTGTCCACGCCGTCCAGGCCCACCAGCAGCGGCATGGTGAGCACACACTGCGGCTCCTGGCCATACTCCTGCTGCAGGTGGCGGCCCATGAGCAGGTTGAACTTCTGGTCTGTGCCACCGAGCTCCAGGTCGCTCTGCAGGGCGACCGAATCGTAGCCCTGCATCAGCGGGTACAGGAACTCGTGCACCGCAATGGACTGGCCGGTGGTGAAGCGCTTGTGGAAATCGTCGCGCTCCATCATGCGCGCCACCGTGTACTTGGCGGCCAGCTGGATCATGCCGCTGGCGCCCAGGGGCTCGCTCCACTCGCTGTTGTAGCGGATCTCGGTCTTCGCCGGGTCCAGCACCATGCTGGCCTGGCGGTAGTAAGTCTCGGCGTTGGCCTTGATCTGCTCGGCCGTGAGCGGCGGGCGCGTGCTGTTGCGGCCCGAGGGGTCGCCGATCAGGCTGGTGAAATCCCCGATCAGGAAGATCACCTGGTGGCCCAGATCTTGCAACTGCCGCATCTTGTTGAGCACCACCGTGTGGCCGATGTGGATGTCGGGTGCCGTGGGGTCCAGGCCCAGCTTGATGCGCAGGGGCTTGCCCGTGGCTTCGGAGCGCGCGAGCTTTTTGACCCATTCGTCCTGGGGCAGCAGTTCCTGCACGCCGCGCAGCGAGATTTCAAGCGCCCGTCCTACACCATCGGAAACCGGCATCGTTGTAACAGCAGATTGATTCATAAGGGTTTTTTGGGATGTCTATACAGCGTGCACCGCTATACTCCAGCCCACATTGCGAAGGCGGATTCTAATGGGCCCGCTGTTTCGACCCGCCTCGTGCCCTGTCGAATCGCTGCAAACAGACAGTCTGTGCGCTTGGCCTTGCCCCGCATTCACACCGGGGAAGTGCCAGGAGACCACTCTCATACTGGGGATAGACCTTTGATTCACGGCTTGACCACCGCCAGCGCGGCTTTGCTAGACCGACTGTCCCAGAGCATCCAACAACACCCCAAACGCATCACCGCCGCCATTGCAGCACTGCTGCTCACGGGCGGCGGCGGCGCATTTGCCGTGGCCTCGTTTGCGCCCGATCCGGCCGACATGCCGGTGCGCATGGTCAACTACCCGGTGGAATCGCTGGCCGAGAACCTGGTGCTGGGCCAGCTCGACGCGCCCGGCTTCTCGCTGTTCCGCTCCGAACAGGTGCGCAGCAGCGACACCCCCGAATCCCTGTTGCAGCGCATGGGCGTGGCCGACCCGGCCGCTGCCGCCTTCCTGCGCGGTGACAACACCGTGCGCCAGAACATGCTGGGCCGCACCGGCCGCTTCGTCTCGGCCGAGACCACCGACGACCACCGCCTGGTGCGCCTGACGGCCCGCTGGGTGCCGGACGACAGCGGCAACTTCCGCCGCCTGATCGTGGAGCGCACGGGCGAGAAATTCAGCTCGCGCGTGGAAACGGCCAAGCTCACGACCAGCAGCCGCCTGGCTGGCGGCGTGATCAACAGCTCGCTGTTCGCCGCGACCGACGCCTCCAACATCCCCGATGCCGTGGCCGTGCAAATGGCCGAGCTGTTCTCGGGCAACATCGATTTCCGCCGCTCGCTGCGCAAGGGCGACCGCTTCTCGGTGGTCTACGAAACCCTGGAAGCCGACGGCGAACCGCTGAGCAGCGGCCGCGTGCTGAGCGCCGAGTTCGTCAACAACAACAAGACCCACCAGGCCATCTGGTTCCAGGAAGCCAACGCCACCAAAGGCGCCTACTACACGCTGGACGGCGAGAGCATGCGCCGCGCCTACCTGACCTCCCCGGTGGAGTTCTCGCGCGTGACCAGCGGCTTCAAGATGCGCATGCACCCCATCCTGAAGACCTGGCGCGCCCACCTGGGCACCGACTTCGCGGCCCCCACGGGCACGCCCGCGCGCACCGTGGGTGACGGCGTGGTGGAATTCGCGGGTGTGCAGAACGGCTTCGGCAACGTGGTCTTCGTGAAGCACCGCAACCAGCATGTCACCGTCTACGCCCACCTGAGCCGCATCGACGTGCGCCAGGGCCAGTCGGTCGAGCAGGGCCAGACCATCGGCGCCGTGGGCTCCACGGGCTGGGCCACCGGACCGCACCTGCACTTCGAGTTCCGCGTGAACGGCGTGCACCAGGATCCCCAGACCATCGTGGCCGCCAGCGAAGCCGCAGCCCCCGTGTCCAAGGCCGGCCGCCCCGCCTTCGACCGCCTGGCATCGGCCATGCGCATTCAGCTCTCGGCCGCTGCCTCCATCGAACAAGCCAGCGCGGAGTAAAGTGCCCCCCCTGAGTCGCTTCGCGCCTCGGTGCAATCGCCAGAGGCAATCGCCCTTCGTTGCCGTCCAAGCCTGCGCAGGCAGGCTTAGAGCCGCGGCACTCAGCCCCCAGGGGGACGCCGCCAGCGCGGCGGGGCGGCCCTTGCGCGGCGGCCCCGGCCTTGTGCGTGCCAGTTTCATGGATTGCGTACACCCCACAGCACCATGTTGATCGAGCGCTCCACGGCCACACCTGCCGCGTTGACTTCGGAGCTGTACATCGGCCTGATGTCCGGCACCTCGCTCGACGGGATCGACGGGGTGCTGGCGGATTTCTCCGGTGGCCGCATGGTGGTGAGCCACCATGCCAGCGCGCCCTTCACCCCGGAACTGCGCGCGGAACTCCTGGCCCTCAACACCCCGGGCAGCGACGAGCTGCACCGCGCTGCCCTGGCCGGCAGCGGCTTGGCCCGCGCCTATGCCAGCGTGGTGCACAGCCTGCTGGAACGCAGTGGCCTGGCGCCCCAGGCCATCCGCGCCATCGGCGCCCACGGCCAGACGGTGCGCCACCGGCCACAGGAATTCGATGGCACGGGCTACACCCTGCAGCTGAACAACCCTGCCCTGCTGGCCGAGCGCACAGGCATCGCCGTGGTGGCGGACTTTCGCAACCGCGACGTGGCGGCGGGTGGCCAGGGTGCACCGCTGGTGCCGGCCTTCCACCGCGGCGTGTTCGGCCGCGCGGGCGAAACCATGCTGGTGCTCAATATCGGCGGCATCTCCAACCTGAGCGTGCTCGGCGCCGATGGCCAGGTGCGCGGCTTCGACTGCGGGCCCGGCAATGCGCTGATGGACCATTGGTGCCAGCTGCACACCGGCCAGCCCTATGACGCCGCCGGCGCCTGGGCCGCCAACGGGCAGGTGCTGCCCGAACTGCTGGCCTTGCTGCGGCAGGAGCCCTTCCTGCACAAGCCACCGCCCAAGAGCACGGGGCGCGACCTGTTCAACCCCGCCTGGCTCAGCAGCCGGCTGAAGGCCTTTGCCGTATGCGCGCCCCAGGACATACAGGCCACGCTCACGGAGTTCACAGCGCTGGCCTGCGCCGACGATGCCAGGCGCCATGGTGCAGGCGCCCAGACCCTGGCGGTGTGTGGCGGCGGCGCCCTCAACACCCACCTGATGGCACGCCTGCAAGCGGCCTGCCCCGGTCTCCAGGTCGTTGCCACCGATACCCTGGGCCTGCCCGCCCTGCAGGTGGAGGCCGCCGCCTTCGCCTGGCTGGCACGCCAGGCCATCGAGGGCCTGCCGGGCAACCTGGCCAGCGTGACCGGCGCTGCAGGCGAACGCATCCTGGGCGCCCTCTACCCGGCCTGACCCTTCATCCGTGGTCTGCAGCGTCGGCCGTGGTGGCCGCCTGGCTGCTGGCGCGGTCCTCGGGCGAGAGCTGCCAGAAGATGGCGGCCGAGGCCACGGTGATGAGCCCCATGCAGACAAAGGTGGACTGGAACGCCGAGAGCGTCTGCGCAGTACCCGCCGGCTGGAAGAAGGCGGTGAACGCTGCCAGCACCGCGCCGGCCGCAGCCACCCCCATGCCCATGGCCAGCATCTGCACCATGGACAGCAGGCTGTTGCCGCTGCTGGCCATGGCATGGTCCAGGTCCTTGAGCGTGACGGTGTTCATGGCCGTGAACTGCAGCGAATTGACGGCCCCGAACACCGCCAGCTGCAGCACACGCAGCCACAGCGGCTGGGCCGGGTCGGCCAGGCCGAAGCTGGCCATCACCAGGCCCACCATCAGCGTGTTGCCCACCAGCACCTGGCGGTAGCCGAAGCGCGTGATCAGCGGTGTGGTGAAGCGCTTCATCGACATGCCGGCAAGGGCCACCGGCAGCATCATCATGCCGGCCTGCAGGGGCGAGTAGCCCATGGTGACCTGCATCAAGAGCGGGATCAAAAAGGGCATGCAGGAGCTGCCCAGGCGCGAGAACAGGTTGCCCAGCAGGCCGATGCGCAGGGTGTCCACCGAGAACAGGCGCGGGGAGAACAGCGGGTCGGCGCGGCGCGCCGCGTGCAGCCAGTAAGCCACCAGGCTGGCCAGACCAAAGACCATGAGCACCAGCACGCTGGCCTGGCGCAGGCCCATGCTGGCCAGCCCGTCGAGCGCCAGCGACAGGGACACCATGCCGAAGGCCAGCATCAGGTAGCCCGCCAGGTCGAAGCGGGTGACGAAAGTGACAGGCTCGCCGGGCATGTAGCGCAGCGTGGCGATGCAGCCCACCAGCCCCACGGGCACATTGATCAGAAAGATCCAGTGCCAGGACACGGCCTCCACCAGCCAGCCGCCCAGTGTGGGGCCGATCAGCGGGCCGATGAGGCCGGGAATGGCCACAAAGCTCATGGCCTGCAGGAACTGCTCGCGCGGAAAGGTGCGCAGCACCACCAGCCGCCCTACCGGCAGCAGCAGCGCCCCGCCCAGGCCCTGCACCACGCGCGCCGCCACCAGCTGTGCCAGGTTCTGCGCCATGGCGCAGCACACCGAACCGATCACGAACAGCACGATCGCCGAAAAGAAGACCCGGCGCGAGCCGAAGCGGTCGGCCAGCCAGCCCGAGGCCGGGATCAGCATGGCCATGGCCAGCGAGTAGGCCACGACCACCGACTGCATCTGCAGCGGGCTCTCGCCCAGGCTCTTGGCCATGGCGGGCAGCGCGGTGTTGACGATGGTGGCGTCCAGCGTCTGCATGAAGAAGCCGACGGCCACCAGCCAGAGGAGGACTTTGCGCGAGGGTTCTTGCTGCATGCGGTACCGTGCAGATCAGGTGCGGAGAAGCGGAAGCCCCAAATGAAAAGCCGCCCGAAGGCGGCTTGCTGGATGGACCGGGACCGTGGTGCGCACGGCTCGGCGTCCTCAGGCAGAGAAGCTCGAACCGCAGCCGCAGGTGGTCGTGGCGTTGGGGTTCTTGATCACGAACTGGGCGCCCTGCAGGTCTTCCTTGTAGTCGATCTCGGCACCCACCAAGTACTGGTAGCTCATGGCGTCGATCAGCAGCGAAACGCCATTCTTGGTCATGGTGGTGTCGTCGTCGTTCGTGATCTCGTCGAACGTGAAGCCGTACTGGAAGCCCGAGCAGCCGCCACCCTGCACAAAAACGCGCAGCTTGAGGTCCGGGTTGCCTTCTTCCGCGATCAGGTCCGCCACCTTCGCCGCAGCACTGTCGGTGAACAGGATGGGGGCGGGCATTTCGGTCTGGATGTTCTCGGCAACTGCGCTCATGGGTGGGACTCCGTTATCAGGGTTTGCGCCAATACTACTGCAAAGCAGTCGGAGATTCAGGCGCTGCCGTCTTTGACGACAACTGCAGTGGGGGCTTTTCGTCGGCCACCACGGCCAGGGGGCACATCTGGCCCGTGATCATCGCGCCCTGGTGCATTTCCAGCGCCTTGTAGTGCACATTGCCCGTGATGCGGGCCTTGGGCTGCAGTTCCAGCAGCTCGGCCGCATGGACCGGTCCGGTCACCGTGCCATTGACGATCACGTGGTCGGCATGCACGGCCCCTTCGACCTGCGCGGTCTCCGAGATCACCAGGATGCTGGGCTGCTCGGTGCCCGAGCGGATGTCGCCCACCACCTCGCCGTCGATGCGCATGCCCTCGCCGAACAGCACATTGCCGTCGATGCGGGTGCCATGGGCCACCAGGCTCTTGATCGGGGGCTGCTTCTTGCGGGAAAACATGGGCAAAACTCCTGGGTCAGGGATGGCCGCCCGCACGCGCCAGGGGGCCGGCAGGCGGTCGTCCATCCACAGCAAAATGAAAGGCAGAACCCTGGCTTGCCACCCGCATGCCCGGTGGCTGGCGGTGGGGCGGCGGCTATTCAGCCGCCAGGGCCATGGTCTGAGAGGTGCGCAGGTTGCTGCCATCCAGCACCCGCGCGGTCACGGTTTTTACCACGGCATCGGCGGGCAAGGTCAACAAGCCCTCCAGTCGCCGGTATTGGCGCAGCTGCAGCGCCGCACCCTGGGGGAAGGTCTGGGTCCAGGGCTTTCCATCCTGCGTGCCCGCGAGCACCAGTTCGAGCCGGCCATTGAACTCGGGCGCATTGCGGGCCGCCTGGATCACCAGCACCTGCCAGCGCAGTTGCATGCCCCCCACGGTCTCGGCGTGCAGGCCGCGGATGGCCACGCCTTCGGTGGAGCCGGCGGGAATGAGCCGCTCGAAGAACCCCAGGTCCTCGCGCAGCGTGCGGTTCTCGGCCTCCAGCTGCCGCACCTGGGCCATCAGGGTCTGCAAGGTGGCCCGGTCGGCAGTGAGGATGCTCTCAGCCGTCTGCGAGACCGCATGCTGGCGCTGCGTCTCCTCGACCAGCCGCGCCACTTCACTGCGCAGGCGCACCAGCTCGTCCCGGGCGCCGGAATCGAGCCCTGCGATGGATTTGCCGAACTCGAAGGCCCACAGCGCCACGGCGGCGCACAGCCCAAAGACCACGGCCAGCAGCAGCCAGCGCACAGGCCAGGGCATGGCACTGCGGATGGCCACGCGGGGGGCGCTGATGGTCAGCCGGCGGCGAAGAAGGCGCAAACGCATGGAAGGAGGAGGAAAAACGAAGAGCGCACCTTAAACGAAAAAACCGCCCGAAGGCGGTTTTTTTGCAAGGCAGCCCAGGCTTAACGCTTGGAGAACTGCTTGGCGCGGCGTGCGGAGTGCAGACCGACCTTCTTGCGCTCCACTTCGCGGGCATCGCGCGTCACGAAGCCGGCTTGGCTCAGTGCGGGCTTGAGCGTCGCGTCGTAGTCGATCAGGGCGCGGGTGATGCCGTGGCGGGTTGCGCCGGCCTGGCCGGACTCACCACCACCGTGCACGTTGACCTGCACGTCGAAGGTTTCGACATGGTTGGTCAGCACCAGGGGTTGCTTGGCGATCATGATCGAGGTTTCGCGGCCGAAGTAGGACTGGATGTCCTTGCCGTTCACCGTGATCTTGCCAGTGCCCTTCTTCAGAAACACGCGGGCGACGCTGGACTTGCGACGGCCGGTGCCATTGTTCCATTCACCAATCATCTCAAGGCTCCTTAGATTTCCAGCGCCTTGGGCTGCTGGGCGGTGTGGGGATGCTCTGCACCGCCATACACCTTGAGTTTCTTGATCATTGCGTAGCCCAGAGGACCCTTGGGCAGCATGCCCTTGACGGCCTTCTCCAGCGCGCGGCCGGGGTGCTTGGCTTGCAGATCGCGGAAGTTCGTGGCCGTGATGCCGCCGGGGTAACCCGAGTGGCGGTAGTACACCTTGTCCAGGGACTTGGTGCCGGTGACCTTGAGCTTGGCTGCGTTGATGATGACGATGAAGTCACCGGTATCGACGTGAGGCGTGTAAATGGCCTTGTGTTTGCCGCGCAAACGGAGAGCAACTTCGCTGGCTACTCGTCCGAGGACCTTGTCGGTCGCGTCAATCACAAACCACTCGTGCACGACCTCAGCGGGCTTGGCGCTGAAAGTGGTAGTCATGAGTTTTCTCTCGAAAAGAGGGTTTGGCGGGTCCTTTTCCACGGTCGGTGCTTCTCTGTAGGAAGCCTCTTAGGTGGCATGAAATTCCTCGCCGCGGGACCACAAAAGCGCTGCGAAGCCCTCGATTATACGAATTACCAGGCCAGGAGCGCAAGCGAAGGCGCCAAAACCACGCCACCGGCACCGGCCGCGCAGCCCCAGGTACCGCCACCACCGCTCAGGGCGACTGGCGGCGGCGAGCCTCCTCAGCCTCGTAGCGGCGCTTGTTCTCCACGCAAATAGCGGATCCCGCCTGGGACGGCTTCTGGCATTCGTTGTGGATGCACATCGGGCGTGCCAGGAAGCTGGCGTCGGCGCACGCTTCCTGGGGCGATGGCACGCGCACCGGCGCGGGGCGGGGGCGCTCCACCGGTGGTGGTGGCGGGGGCGGCGGTGGCGGCTCCTCGTGGACCACGACGGGCGCGGGCGCGGGCTCGGACGCCACCGCCCGCTTGGGCTTGGGCGCAGGCTTGGGGAGCGCGGCTGCCGAGGCGGGGTCAGCCACCGCCGGCGCGAGCGGCGCACTCGCCGCCATGGCGGCGGGCTCCGATGCAGGCACGAGCACGGCCACAGCCTCGGAGGCCGCAGGCGCCGGCTCGGCCATCTCGGTGATGATATCGTCGACCGGCGCGGCCTTCTGGCCGCGATCCTGCGACCACCAGACCCCGGCGGCGGCCACGGCCAAGCCAGCGGCGCCCAGCACCAGCCAGACCGGCATCCGGTTCGGGCTGCGGCCGGCGCGTGCCGCCAGGGCCGCGCTGGCACGCTCGGACTCGGTGAGGGCTGCGCGCACCCGGCCCGCTGCACCACCGGACTCGCCACGTCCATGGCGCGCCGCCTTGCGCTCTGCGCCGGGCACGGGGACCTCCAGGACCTGGGTATCGACAGGATCCATGAAAACGGTGTCGGCCGCGCCCCGCTGCACTGTATCGGGGTATTCCTCGGCCGGTGCTGCTTCGGCGTTCTCCTCGAGCGCCTTGTTCGCCTGGGCCTCGATCTGGGCCACGATGGCGGGCGCCGCCGTCACGTCCACGGTCGGGGTCAGCAGGCCGGGCCCGGGCTGATCGGCCGGCTCCACCCAGATGTCGCCCAGGTCGGCGCGGAAGTCGAAATGCTCCACGCCCTCGGGCGGCGTGGTCATCTCCATCAGCTGCAGGAAGGCGTCAATGCTCTGGGGCCGGTCCTCCGGCTTGAGCGAGAGCGCCTGCGAGATCGCGGCCACGAAGGCGGGCGAATACTCGACCCCCAACTGCTTCCTGACGGTCTTGGCCACCCGCGAGAACGGCACCATGCGGTCCTTGATGGAGCGCAGCGTGGCCGGCAGGGGCGTGTCATTGCACAGGCAGCCGTGCACCACGGCCGCCAGCGAGTACAGGTCGCTCCAGGGGCCCTGGCGCAGGTCATCGTCCCCTTCGGAGTACTGCTCGATGGGGGCGTAGTTCACCTTGAGCACGGCCGTGTGCTTGTGGTCCTTGTCGTTGATCGCATGGCGCGCCGCGCCCAGGTCCAGCAGCACCGGCGGGCCGCTGTCCTGCAGGAAGATGTTGTCGGGCGAGATGTCGCGGTGCAGGGTCTTGCCCTCGTGCAGCACGCGCAGGGCGCCCAACACCGACCACAGCAGCTTGCGCAGCCATTCCTCGGTGGGCGGCGTGCGCATCTGCGCGCGCGCCTGCTTGAAGGTCATGCCCGAATACAGCGGCATGACCATGTAGGCGGTGTTATTGGCCTCCCAGAAGCGGAACACCTTGACCAGGGAGGGGTGGTCGAACTGTGCCAGCAGGCGCGCCTCGCCCACGAAGGATTCAAGGCCGGCGTGGAAGGTCTGCTGGTCGGACGAGGAGCGCACCCACAGCGACTGGCCCTGGGCGCGCCCGGCCAGTGCCGAAGGCATGTACTCCTTGATCGCCACCGCCCGGTGCAGCGAGTGGTCGAAGGCCTTGTAGACCATGCCGAAGCCACCCACACCCAGCAGCGCCAGGATCTCGAACTCGGCCAGCCGCGTTCCAGGCGGCAGCGCATCGACATGGCTGACGGCGCTGGCAGGAGCAGGAACAGAGGTTTCGGTCATTGTGCGAACAGGCTGGGCGGGGAGGTCGCCGGAACGGCGGCCAGGAGGCTGCTGCGAGGGGCCGCCCCGCGGCACCAGCGATCATGAGGCATGACAGCCGATGGCATTGAAACAAAAAGCCACATATCTGCCAAAAACGTCACGCAGCAACCTCCCAGCACGCAATTCTGCCCTGTCCTGCATTGTCCGTGCCACCTGTGGCGGCTGAAAGCCCTGATTGACGGGTGTTGTGCGGTCTGATGCGCCCCGAAATCGCGGCCCGGGCGCAGACACTCGTTACCATTGGGGCATGTTCAGTTACCGCCACGCCTTCCATGCAGGCAACCACGCCGACGTGCTCAAGCACACGGTGCTGATTGCCACCCTGCAGTACCTCACCGAGAAAGACGCGGCCCTGACCGTGCTGGACACCCATGCAGGCGCCGGCCTGTACCGGCTGGATGGCGACTACGCCAGCACCAGCGCCGAAGCAGCCGACGGCATCGCCCGGCTGGTCGCCCCCGGCACACCGGCGCTCCAGCCCGCCCTGCAGGCCTATGTGGACATGGTGCGTGCCTTCAACCAAGGCGCAGCCACACGCGTCTACCCCGGGTCGCCCTTCATCATGCAGCGCCTGCTGCGCGACCACGACAAGCTCAAACTGTTCGAGCTGCACCCCACCGACCTGCGCGCGCTGGCCGGCAATGTGGCCCAGCTCGAAGCGGGGCGCCAGGTGGCGGTGCTGCACGAAGACGGATTCGAGGGCCTCAAGAAGTTCCTGCCCCCACCGGCCCGCCGCGCCCTGGTGCTGTGCGACCCCAGCTACGAGATGAAGAACGACTATGGCAAGGTGCTCGACATGGCGGCGGATTCGCTCAAGCGTTTTGCCACCGGCACCTATGCCTTCTGGTACCCGATCATCCCGCGCCCGGAAGCCCATGACCTGCCGCGCCGCCTGAAGACCCTGGCCACCAAGGCGGGCAAGAGCTGGCTGCATGCCACGCTGACCGTCAAGTCCAGCAAGATGGGCGAGACCGCCAGCGGCGAAGCCAAGCGGCCCGGCCTGCCGGCCAGCGGCATGTTCCTGATCAACCCGCCCTTCACGCTCAAGGCGGCACTCAAGGACGCCCTGCCCCAGATGGCCGAGCTGCTGGCGCAGGACCGCAACGCCACGCACACGCTGGAATCCGGCGGATAGCCAGGAGGCCGAAAGCGCCGCTCAAGGGGAGCGCAGCAGGCGCGGGGTCCCTGTGCGGCGACCACTGGCCGCGGGTGCCTGCGCCTCACGGGCCTCAGGCAGTGCAAAGCGCTGCGGGAGAGTGTCCAGAGGAACGGGAGGGCAGGTTACAGCATCGCCGCCGACGGGGAACACATCCACCGGCTTGAGCCCTCCCTGCACCCCCAGGGCCAGGGCCGCGCCACGGCTCAGGTCCACGATGCGGTTGGCCACATGCGGGCCCCGGTCATTGACCCGCACCACAACGCCCTTGCCAGTCTCGCGGTCGCGCACGCAGATGCGGGTGCCAAAGGCCAGCGTGCGGTGCGCCGCTGTCATGGCATTCATGTCGAACAGCTCTCCGCTGGCCGTGCGCCGCCGGTGAAAGCGCTGGCCATACCAGGAAGCCAGGCCCGTCTCCAGGGGGCCTTCGTACGCATCGGCAACGGCGTCGTCGTCTTCCTCTTCCTCCATGCCAGCCTGATCCGCCAGCAGGCTGGGACGGGAAAGTCCTGGTCCCATCGCAGGCCCAGCGCGCAGTGGCAGCGTCTCGGCGGAGTCCGGCGGCACCCTAAGCTCGCTCCCCGTCGCGCCATCCAGGCGCAAACCCACGTCCTCGGCCCATGCCGCAGGCCACCACAGCAGGCAGGCGGCCAGCGCGCAGGCGGTCCCTCGCAAGAAGTCAGCGCTTGCAGCGCGCAAGAAACGCCTCTTCAAAGCGCTTGAGGTCGGCCCGCTCCCCTTCGGTGAGGTCGGTGCGGGCCTTCTTGCTGTTCAGGATGCGCTGCGACTCGGCGCATTGCTGGGCCTTGCGGGCATCCATTTCGCTGGCAGACTGGGCCGCGAGCTGGGCCGACTTCTCTTCCTCTCGGCGCTGCCTGTCTCCTGCGCGCCGCTCCTGGTAGAAGCGATCGGAAGCGTCCTGCTCCTCCTGGGCGCAATCGCGGCGGTATTCGTTGCGCATGCCCTGCACCACATCCGGCGCAATCTTGCGCGAATAGGCATTGCGGATGTTCTCGTCCAGCGCACGGCAGCGCCCGCTCATGTAGCTGTAATGGTCCGGCTCGCTCGGGGCCGTTCGCACCGTCGTGGAACGGGAAGGCTGGCTGTAGGAGTAGGACGGTTGCGCGGGTCCGGCTTCAATCGTCCGGGTGGTGCTGCCCTCCAGGCAGGGACGGGACATGGAGTAGTTGTTCCCGTTGGCATCGCGGCAGTGGTAGCGCGTCTGCGCCCCCACGCTCGACACACTCAGGGCCCCGAGCAGGGCCAGCATCACGGCAAATACAACCTTCATGGCGCACCAGAAAAAATGAAACAAAGGGTGTGAATATTACCGTTGGTCACCGCTCACAGCACCAGGCGGCGGCAAATTTCCAGGGTGGCCGCGCTCTGGTTCATGGTGTAGAAGTGCAGCGCCGGCACACCAGCACTGCGCAGCCGGTCGCACAAATCCGTCACCACATCGAGGCCAAAGGCCTTGATGCTCGCCGTATCGTCGCCAAAGGCCTGCAGGCGCAAACGGATCCAGCGCGGGATCTCGGCGCCGCAGGCGTCCGAGAAGCGCATGAGCTGGGTGGAGCTGGTGATGGGCATGATGCCGGGCACCACCGGAATGCTGGCGCCCAGGGCCTGCGCATCGTCGACAAAGCGGAAATACGAGTCCGCGTTGTAGAAATACTGGGTGATGGCCACGTCGGCCCCGGCCTGCACCTTGGCCAGGTAGGCCCGGAGGTCGGCTTCGGGCGAGCGGGCCTGGGGATGCACCTCGGGGTAGGCCGCCACCTCGATGTGGAAGTCGCGCCCGGTCTCGGCACGGATGAAGGCCACCAGGTCGCTGGCGTACTGGAACTCGCCACCCGCGCCATAGCCGCTGGGCAGGTCGCCGCGCAGCGCCACCAGGCGCTTGACGCCCATGGCCTTGAGTTCGGCCAGTTGGGCGCGCACCGATTCGCGCGTCGCGCCGATGCACGAGAAATGCGAGGCCGCAGGCACACCCTCGGCCAGGATCTCGCGCACCGTGCTGAAGGTGCCCTCCTGCGTGGAGCCGCCCGCACCATAGGTGACGGAGCAGAACTCGGGGTTCAGCGCATACAGCTGCTGGCGCTCGGCGCGCAGCTTGTCGGCGCCCGCAGGTGTCTTGGGCGGAAAGAATTCGAGGCTCACCGGAAAGCCGGTGGCCTGCGCCTTGGCTGCATTCATGCGGCCCTCCTCGCAAAAACAAAGAACTCGCGGTTGCCGTCGCCACCGCTGATGGGGCTGTCCAGCCAGGACTGCACGGAAAGGCCCAGTTCGGCACAGCAGTCGCGGATGCGCTGCTCGACCACCGCGTACAGGGACTCGTCGCGCACGATGCCGCCCTTGCCCACCTGGCCGGGCTGCAACTCGAACTGCGGCTTGACCAGCATCAGCAGGGCGCTGCCAGGTTTCATCAGCGGCACCAGCGCAGGCAGCACCAGCGTGAGCGAGATGAAGGACAAATCCCCGGTGACCAGGTCGAAAGCCGGCGTGATGTCCACATCCTCCCGCCCGGCACGGCGGCGGCGCTCCGTGGGCACGGTGCCCTCGGCCCGCGCGCGTGCCTTGGCAACACGCTCGGCCTTGAAGGCCTCCACGTCCTGCTCCTTGGCATCGTCGCTGTCGTCGTACTCGTCGCCCACTTCGCCGCCGTTGCGCATCCAGGCATAGGGCGCCACGGGCTGGGTGTCGTTGTCTTCGATCTCGGTTTCCACATGCTCGGACAAGGCCTCCTCGCAGCCTTCCTGCAGCGATTCGGCGGTCATGGCGCGGGCGTTGAGCCCTTCCACGCCGACCACACGCAGGTCGTTGCGCAGCCGCTCGTGCAGTTGGCCGTGGCCCACGTCCACACCGATCACCTGGGCCGCCCCGTGCTGCAGCAGGCAGTCGGTGAAACCGCCGGTGCTCTGGCCCACGTCCAGGCAGCGCAGCCCCTTCGGGGACAGCTGCGTGGCCGCCAGCGCTCCCTCGAGCTTGAGGCCGCCGCGCGAGAGGTACTTCGCCTCGGCGCCGTCGAGCAGCCGCAACTCGGCCACCGAGGGGATGTCGTCGCCGTTCTTGGCGACCTTCTGCCAGGGCGACAGCGGCGACAGGCGCCACTCGACCCCGGCCGCGATCAGTCGCTGGGCCTGCGAGCGCGTGGCCGCGTGGCCAAACTCCACCAAAAATACATCTGCGCGCATGCGTCAGTCACTCACTCTCTCGTCTGAAGGCCATGGAAGGCGCGCCCGCCAGGGCGCGCCTGTCCCGTGCCACCAGGGGCACGGGCGCCGGCTACCGGTCAGTAACGGTAGGTATCGGGCTTGTAGGGGCCCGACTTGTTCACGCCGATGTAGGCGGCCTGCGTGTCCGTCAGCTCGGTGAGCTGGGCGCCGACCTTCTTGAGGTGCAGGCGCGCGACCTTCTCGTCCAGCACCTTGGGCAGCACGTAGACCTTGCCGGCCTGGTAGGCGTCCTGCTTGGTGAACAGCTCGATCTGCGCAATGGTCTGGTTGGCGAAGGAGCTGGACATCACGAAGCTCGGGTGGCCCGTGGCGCAGCCCAGGTTCACCAGGCGGCCCTTGGCCAGCAGCGTGATGCGCTTGCCATCGGGGAAGATCACGTGGTCCACCTGGGGCTTGACTTCCTCCCACTGGTACTTCTCGATCGAGGCGACGTCGATCTCGTTGTCGAAGTGGCCGATGTTGCAGACGATGGATTCGTTCTTCATGGCCACCATGTGCTCGTGGCGGATCACGTCCTTGTTGCCGGTCGTGGTGACGAAGATGTCGGCCTTGTCGGCGGCGTACTCCATGGTCACGACCTTGTAGCCTTCCATCGCGGCCTGCAGGGCGTTGATGGGGTCGATCTCGGTCACCCAGACCTGGGCGCGCAGGGCGGCCAGCGCCTGGGCACAGCCCTTGCCCACGTCACCGTAGCCGGCGACCACGGCGATCTTGCCGGCGATCATCACGTCGGTGGCGCGCTTGATGCCGTCCACCAGCGACTCGCGGCAGCCGTAGAGGTTGTCGAACTTGCTCTTGGTCACCGAGTCGTTCACGTTGATGGCGCGGAACAGCAGCGTGCCCTTGGCCGACATCTCGTTGAGGCGGTGCACGCCGGTGGTGGTTTCCTCGGTCACGCCGATGATCTCGGCCGACTTGCGCGTGTACCAAGTGGGGTCCTGCGCGATCTTGGCCTTGATGGCCGCGAACAGAATGCGCTCTTCCTCGCTGCCGGGGTTGGCCACCACGGACAGGTCCTTCTCGGCGCGCTGGCCCAGGTGCATGAGCAGCGTGGCATCGCCGCCGTCGTCCAGGATCATGTTGGGGCCTTCGCCCGCAGCGCCCTTGGCGCCGAATTCGAAGATGCGGTGCGTGTAGTCCCAGTACTCTTCCAGCGACTCGCCCTTGACGGCGAACACCGGCGTGCCGCCAGCGGCAATGGCGGCGGCGGCGTGGTCCTGCGTGGAGAAGATGTTGCACGAAGCCCAGCGCACATCGGCGCCCAGGGCCTTGAGGGTCTCGATCAGCACGGCCGTCTGGATGGTCATGTGCAGCGAGCCGGTGATGCGGGCGCCCTTCAGGGGCTGGCCGGCGGCGAATTCCTCGCGGATGGCCATCAGGCCGGGCATCTCGGTTTCGGCGATGCGGATTTCCTTGCGGCCCCATTCGGCCAGGCCGATGTCGGCAATGATGCAGTCGGTGTTGACCGGGGCGTTGACGCGTGCGTTCATGGTGGTGTGCTCCAAAGCATGATTGAAAGACCACTTCAGCGCGGGGGATGAGACGGTAGGCTCACTCACCACACGAGAAGTGGATGAGCGTCGTTGCTAGATGACTCCGAGCCTCACGCCCCGCCAGTGCTGGGGACGCTGCAACGCTCCTCGGATGCGCGCATTATAAGGCTACAGAAGCACCACATGGCCCGCCTGCGGGTCGATGCGGCCCGCGTGCAGGTCGTCCACCAAGGTCTGCGCCGCGGCGAACCCCTGGTGCTCCTGCACCCGCATCCAGGGCTGGCGCGGGTCGCTGATGCGCTCGATGAAGGCGCGTTGCGCGGCGTTGAACTTCTGGTTCACCACCTCCGGGCCCCAGTCGGCATTGCGCTTCTTGATCTGCACGGGCGCGAAGTAGAACGCCGGGGCCGGCCCGGGCAGGGCGGCATCGCGCAGGAACTGCGTGTTCTGCGCCGAGCCGGCATAGCAGTCGTAGACCAGCGCAGCACCCAGGTGGTGGTGCACGCGTGCACGCAGGTCCTCGTCGCCCGAAAAATCCACATACAGCGTGGGCACAGCCGTCTCCAGCGCCTCCAGTTCGCCGTAGGCTACCGTGCGCCCGTAACACCCCAGCCCCTGCACGAAGGCGCGGTTGCGTTCGGAGGTCAGAGCCACGCGCTCGATACCGCCCTCCTGCGCCAGGCAGAACGCCGTACCGAAGGCCGTCTTGCTCGACGCACTGGAGAACACCAGGCGCCGGGCGCCGAAGAAGCCGTTGTCCACCAGGAAGTCCGCGAGCATGAACGAAGTGATGAACAGCGGCCGCACCAGCATCTGCCAGTTCTCGTCTTCGGCACGGTAGGCCGGGTCGGCGCTGGTGCGCGTGTACTGGTTGTAGGCCGAGGTCAGGCCCTGGCGGTGCTCCGCGCCATCGTAGAAGCCCCGCGCCGTCACGCGCACGGGCTGCATGCGCAGGTGGCTGGCAATCGGCCAGTAGCCGTAGAAGCGTTCGCCCACGGCCACGCCCTCCACGTCGGAGGCCACGACCTCGGCAAAGCCCCACACCGGCATATGGCCCCAGCCCACCTCGCCGGTGGGAAAGAAATCCCAGTAGCGCATGGCGTCGCCAAAGGCTGCGTAGGTGATGTTGTTGGTCGTCACGGCTACGCGGTCCACACGCACAATGGCCTCGCCGGGCTGCAGCGGCGCCAGGGGCAACTGCTCGGTGCGGGTGTGATTCAATGCGTTCTTGTCTGTCAACAGGCGGGTCAGCATGCTCATGGGGTGTCTCCGGTACGGTGGTGAATGTGCGCTGCGATCACTGTATGGCGCCCTGCCTGGCTGCGGGTTCGGAAACCGGTGAAGGCCCCGCCCGCCAGCCCCGCCGCAACCGCCAGGCCCTTGAAGCGGCCGCGCCAGGCGCGTGCCCGCTTCACCGTGCAGGCCATCTACGACGCCTTTGTTCGGATTTGGCAGCGCGATGGCTGGGACAAGCTCACCACACGCAATGTGGCCCTGGAGACCGGCATTGCGGTGGGCACGCTCTACGACTACTTCCCCAACAAGACAGCCCTGCTCTCGGGCTATGTGCGCCACTGCATCGAGGCCCTGCTCGCTGCCATCGACCGTGAGGCGGTGCAGCCCGCCGGTCTGCCCTGGGAGCAGCGCATCCACCACCTGGTGCGGCTGGTCTGCGGCGTGGACGCGCCCGAGCTGCCCTGGTTCCACCCCGAGATGCTGGCACTGGAGACGCAGATGGCAGAGCCCCGCGACCACCGCCGCGCCCATGAGGAACTGGCTGCCGCCTGGGGCCGGGTGCTGGCCGCCTGCACCGACCTGCCCCACCCACCGGGGCCGGAGATCGCGCAGGCACTGCACCTGTCGGCCTGGGGCGGGCGGCGCTATGTGCTGCTGCTCCAGTTCGACCCGGCCGCCATGCGGCAATGGGCCGATGGCGTGGAACAGCTGTGCTGCGCCGCCCTCCGGCAGGCGCCACGCTGAGCTTGTCACCTGCGCGGCTGCTTCGCCCGGCGCGCCGCTCCACACTGGCGCCCTCACAGCAGAAGGAGCATTTCCCATGGACCCGAAGGACAAGGTCATCATCGTCACCGGCGGCGCCAGCGGCATCGGCCGCAGCATGGCGCGGCGCTTTGCCGCAGAGGGCGCGCGCGCTGTGGTCGTGGCCGACCTGCAGCTGGAGGCTGCCCAGGCCGTGGCCGAAGAGATCGGTGGCCAGGCCGTGCGCTGCGACGTCTCGCGCGAGGCCGACATCAAGGCCCTGGTGGCCACCACGCGCGAACGCTACGGCCGCGTGGACGCCTACCTCTCCAACGCGGGCATCCTGGGCCGCCCGGGCGGCATCGAGCTCGAAGACCCGCTGTGGGACGCGATGTGGAACATCCACGGCATGGCCCATGTCTGGGCCGCGCGTGCCGTGGTGCCCGAGATGGTGGAGCGCGGCGAGGGCTTCTTCCTCGTCACGGCCTCGGCCGCCGGGCTGCTGACCATCGTCGAGTCGGCCCCCTACGCCGTCACCAAGCACGCGGCCGTGGCCTTTGCCGAGTGGCTGCGCATCGCCTACGGCCGCAAGGGCGTGGGTGTGGCCTGCCTGTGCCCGCAGTCGGTGCAGACCGCCATGGTCACGGGCGATGGCGGCTCGGCCTCGCACGACGGCATCCTGCCGCCCGAGCAGGTGGCGGGCGACGTGCTGGCCGCCATGCAGGACGGCCGCTTCCTGGTGCTGCCGCATCCCGAGGTGGCGCAGTACTTCCGCAACAAGGGCCAGGACTACGAGCGCTGGCTGGGCGGCATGCAGAAGATGTATGCACGCCATGCCCAGACGTCCTGAAGCTCCCCCTGAGTCGCTTCGCGCCTTCCCCCTCTCTCGACTCGCTGCGCAAGTCGGGAGAGGGGGACGCTCCCGGTGCGGCGGGGCGGCCCTTGCACGGGAGCACTGGCTTAGGCCGCGCCAGTCTCATCCGTCACGGGTCGCGCGAAGCGCGGTGGAGAAACTCGGATACGGCCACCGAGGGGTCTGGGCGCGAGCCCGGTAAAATCGGCGGTTTCGGGCGCGTGAGCGCCTGCCGCGCCGACTGCCGCAGGCCCCTGCCGCAGCGAGCTGCCCACCCCTGCCCTCTCTTGGAATCCCCTGTGTCCTACGCCCCCGAAACACGGCGCCGCCGCACCTTTGCCATCATTTCCCACCCCGACGCGGGCAAGACGACGCTGACCGAAAAGCTGCTGCTGTTCTCGGGCGCGATCCAGATCGCCGGCGCGGTCAAGGGCCGCAAGGCCAGCCGCCATGCCACCTCGGACTGGATGGAGATCGAAAAGCAGCGCGGCATCTCGGTGGCCTCGTCGGTCATGCAGATGCTGTACCGCGAGCATGTGATCAACCTGCTCGACACGCCTGGCCACAAGGACTTCTCGGAAGACACCTACCGCGTGCTCACCGCCGTCGACTCGGCGCTGATGGTGATCGATGCCGCCAACGGCGTGGAAGCGCAGACGCGCCGCCTGATCGAGGTCTGCCGCCAGCGCGACACGCCCATCATCACCTTCGTGAACAAGATGGACCGCGAGGTGCGCGACCCGCTGGACATCATGGACGAGGTGGAGCGCGAGCTGGGCATGCCCTGCTGCCCCATGACCTGGCCCGTGGGCCAGGGCAAGGCCTTCGGCGGCATCATCAACCTGCGCACCAAGACCATGACGGTGTTCGAGTCCGGCAGCGAACGCCGCCCGCAGGATTTCGAGTCCATCCCCCTGTCGGATGAGGCCACGCTGCGCGCGCGCTTCGGCGCCGAGTTCGACGCGGCACTCGAAAGCATGGAACTGGCCGTGGGCGCCTCGCCCGAGTGGAACCACGAGGCCTTCCTGGCCGGCAAGCTGACGCCCGTGTTCTTCGGCTCCGGGGTGAACAACTTCGGGGTGATGGAAGTGCTCGACGCCCTGGTCGACATGGCCCCGCCCCCTGGCCCGCGCGTGAGCACGCTGCAGGTCAACAAGCAGCCCGTGGTCAAGACCATCCAACCCGAGGACGAAGGCTTTGCCGGCGTGGTGTTCAAGGTGCAGGCCAACATGGACGCCAACCACCGCGACCGCATCGCCTTCGTGCGTGTGGCCTCGGGCAAGTACACGCCGGGCATGAAGCTCAAGGTGCAGCGCAGCGCCAAGGAGCTGCGCCCCACCTCGGTCGTGACCTTCATGTCGCAGCGCCGCGAGGCGGTCGAAGAAGCCTACGCGGGCGACATCATCGGTTTCACCACGCACGGCGGTGTGCAGCTCGGCGACACCATCACCGACGGTGCCAACCTGCAGTTCACTGGCCTGCCGTTCTTCGCGCCCGAAATGTTCATGACCGTGGTGCTCAAGAACCCGCTGCGCACCAAGCAGCTGCAGCAGGGACTGGCCCAGCTGGGCGAGGAGGGCGCGATCCAGGTCTTCAAGCCCGATGCCGGCGGCAACATGCTGCTGGGCGCCGTGGGCCAGCTGCAGTTCGAAGTGGTGCAGCACCGCCTCAAGGCCGAGTACGACGCCGACGTACGCCTGGAAGGCTGCCAGTACACGGGTGCCCGCTGGATCACCGCGGACAACGCGGCCGACCTGCGCGCCTTCACCGACGCCTACCCGCTGCGCCTGGCGCACGATGCGGCCGACACCCTGGCCTACCTGTGCACCTCGCCCTACGACGTGCGCCTGGCGCAGGAGCGCTTTCCCAAGATCCACTTCCACCCGCTGCGCGAACATGCGGGGCTGAGCCTGGGCAGCGCGAGCTGAGCGTACCGATGCAACCCCTGAGTGCATGGGCCCCAGCGGCCCACCTGCCGCTGCTCGGTGTCTTCACCGACATCGACGACACCCTGACCACCGACGGCGCGATCACGCCCGATGCGCTGCAGGCACTGGGCGCACTGCGTGCCGCCGGCCTGCACGTCATTCCCATCACCGGCCGACCCGTGGGCTGGAGCGAGCCCTTTGCCCTGAGCTGGCCCGTGGACGCCATCGTGGCCGAGAACGGCGCCGTGGCACTGCGCCGCGTGGACGGCCCGGCGGGCGCCGCTCTGGCCAAGAGCTACCAGCAGGACGAGCCCACGCGCACGGCCAACTACGCGCGCATGCAGCAGGTGCTGGCCCAGGTGGAGCGCGAAGTGCCCGGCGCACACCGGGCCACCGACTCGCCCGGGCGCGAGACCGACATCGCCATCGACCACAGCGAGTTCACGCAGTTGCCGCAAGAGGCCATCGACGCGGCCGTGCAGCGCATGCGCGCGGCCGGCATGAACGCCACGGTGAGCAGCATCCACATCAACGGCTGGTTCGGCACGCACAACAAGCTCGAAGGCGCGCGCTGGATCGTGCGCACGCTGTTCGGGCGCGACCTCGACGCCGAGATCGGCCAATGGGTCTATGTGGGCGACTCCACCAACGACCAGCTCATGTTCCAGCACTTCGCGCACAGCGTGGGCGTGGCCAACATCGCGCGCTTCGTGCCGCAGCTGGCGCACCTGCCACGCTATGTGACCGAAGGCGAACGCGGTGCCGGCTTCGCCCAGGTGGCGCAGCGCATCCTGGCGGGCGTGGCGGCCACCGCCTGACGGCACCAGGCCCGGCGCACATGGCCCGGCGCAAGCGCTTTGCCATCGCCTGGCTGGCCCTGGGCCTGTGCGCATTGGGCGGGTACCTGGGGTCGGCCCAGCAAACGCCCAGCCGGTTTTCCGTGCGCGCCGGTGGGCAGGAGGTGCACGACCGCAGCACCGGCCTGACCTGGCGCCGCTGCGCCGAGGGCATGGCATGGACCGGTGTGGGCTGCACGGGCGAGCCCCGCGCCTTTACCCAGATCGAGGCGGCCACGCATGCCGCGCAGCAGGCCGGCTGGCGCCTGCCCACCGTGGGCGAGCTGCACACGCTGGTGGACGAGGCGCGCCGCGACCCGGCCATCGACAGCCAGGCCTTTCCCGACACACCGCCCACCTGGTTCTGGAGCGCCAGCCAGGCCAACAGCCGCATCACCCATGCCTGGCTGGTGCACTTCGGCGAAGGGCGCGCCAACATGGCGCTGCGGCTCAACCACCTGCCAGCACGCCTGGTGCGGCGCTGAGGGTCTACAAGGTTTTGGTCAGCGTGACGATCACGCGCGATTGGTTGACGGGGCCGAAGTAGTCCTTCTTGTTGGCGCCCACCACGGCAGCGCCCAGCGACAGGCCCGAACCGAAATCGTAGGCACCGCCCACGCTGTAGTCGATGTAGTTGGGGGCCACGATGTCGCCACCGAAGCGCGTGTAGCCCACCGATGCCTTGACGGTGATCTTGGGCGCCACTTCCTGTGCGAAGGCCAGGTTCAGGTAGCCGGTGTTGCGGCCCTTGAAGCCGGGACCGGCGTACGCGAAGTAGTCCTTGGACAGGGTGTGCGAGTACTTGGCGGTCACGGGGCCGAAGGTGGCGGCGCCATAGACTTCGGTGGTGTTGCCGTTGCTGTTGCCGGGGTAGATGTAGGTCAGGAGGCCCACGTCCAGGTCGACCGAGCCGGCCTTGAACTTGTAGCCGCCGTAGATGTCGGACTCGATGGAGTTGCGGGGCAGCCAGTCGACGCTGGAGTTCCAGTTGCCGACGTAGAAGCCCGATTCGCCGAAGGCGTAGTCAAAGCCGCCCTGGATGGCAGGCTTGACGGCCCGGGCCTTGGACGCATCCTGGTCCTGGCCACGGAACTTGTAGTTGGTGGTCAGGCTGACGTTGCCCGTCAGCTGGGCATTGGCCAGCAGGGGAGCGGTGGCCAGCAAGACGATGGAGAAAAGGGCACGGGGAAATTTCATGGGGTGCAATCAAACGCAGATGGACAGGGGATCGAGCGTAGGCAGGCGCCCATAAAGGCCGCGTAAAAACTTCGGCACCTGCCGTAAAGCTTTCGCCAGAAATGCCGCCCAGGCGCCCTTGCTCCTGCGCCAACAGGTGGTGCAATGGCAAGATCATTGCCATCCCTGCGCCCGGAGCCAACATGCTGGTCAACTGCGTTGTCTACGAAAACGGAACCAAGCTCGCCGACATCCCCGTCAGCGAGATCGGCGACCACATCCACCTGCCCAACTGCTTTGTCTGGGTGGCCCTGCACGATGCCACCGTGCAGGAGCTGGCCGCGCTGCAGCAGGCCTTCCACCTGCACCCACTGGCCATCGAGGATGCCCAGCACGGGCACCAGCGGCCCAAGGTGGAGGAGTATGGCGACTCGCTTTTCGTGGTGCTGCACCTCTTGGAGACCGAAGGGCTGAACGCCACACCCGCGCGCATCGGCGAGCTCAATGTCTTCGTGGGCCGCAACTACGTGGTTTCGGTGCGCAACCGCAGCGAGCAGGGTTTCAGCGATGTGCGCCAGCGCTGCGAACGCGAGCCCGAGCTGCTGGCCACGGGGCCGGGCTTCGTGCTGTATGCGCTCATGGATGCGGTGGTGGACCGCTATTTCCCGGTCATCGAGGCACTGGAGGTCGAGCTCGAGACCATCGAGCAGCAGATCTTCTCGGCCCAGGACGGCACGGCGCGCGGCAGCGTGCAGCGGCTGTATGCGCTCAAGCAGCGCCTGACGCTGCTCAAGCACGGGGTGGCGCCCCTGCTCGAAGGCGCGGGCAAGCTGCACGGCGGGCGCGTGCCGCAGCTGTGCACCCCTTCGCAGGAGTATTTCCGCGACGTGGTGGACCACCTGGGGCGCATCAACGCCTCCATCGAATCCATCCGCGATTCCATCGGCACGGCCATCCACGTGAACCTGTCCATGGTGACCATCGAGGACGGCGAGGTCGTCAAACGCCTGGCCGCCTGGGCCAGCCTGTTCGCGGTGTGCACGGCCTTCGCGGGCATCTGGGGCATGAACTTCGAGCACATGCCGGAGCTGAAATGGCGCTACGGATACGCCGCAGCCCTGGCGGTCATCGCCAGCGCCTGCGGCTACCTCTACTACCGCTTCCGCAAGGCGGGTTGGCTGTAAGGGGTATCACCCCCTGAGTCGCTGCGCGCCTCGGTGCTACCGCCAGAGGCGGTAGCTCTTCGCGCACGTCCGAGCCTGCGCAGGCAGGCTCGGAGCCGCGGCCCTCAGCCCCTCTCTCGCCTCGCTACGCGAGTCGGGAGGGGGACGCTCCCGGTGCGGCGGGGCGGCCCTTGCACGGGAGCACTGGCTTCGGCCGCGCCAATTTCATGCGTCGCGGGTGGTGAAACGCACCGTTTCGTTGGACAGCCAGCAGGGCGATGGCTCGGGCCTAGGATGGCTTTGCCAGGCCCAGCTTTTCGACCAGTGCCTTCTCGCGCGCAAAGGTGTCCTGCGCGAACTTCTGGTAGGCCGCGGTGCCCATGTACATGGGCACCATGTCGTAGCGTGCCAGGGCGGTCTTGTAGCTCTCCTGCTCCATGGCCTTCTTGAAGGCATCGTGCAGGCGCTTGACCACCGCATCGGGCGTGCCCTTGGGCGCGCCGATGCCGAAGGGCGAGTTCTGCACCAGGTTGAGCCCCAGCTCCTTGAGCGTGGGCGCGTCGGGGAACTTGGCCAGGCGCTCGGCGCCCCAGGTATTGAGCACGCGCAGCTTGCCGGCCTCGACCTGCGGCGCAAAACCCGTGGAGTCGGCCGCCGCCATGATCTGCCCGCCCAGGATGGACTGCATCAGGTCGGCACTGCCCTTGTAAGGCACGTGCAGCAGCTCCAGCCCCAGCTGCTGGGCAATGAGCTCCATGGTCAGGTGCGGGCTGGTCATGGTGCCCGTGGAGCCATAGCTGAGCTTGCCCGGGTTGGCCTTGGCCCAGGCCACGAAGTGCGTCCAGGTCTTGAGCGGCGAATCGGCCGGCACCACAAGGCCGAAGGCATAGCCGGTGACGTTGAGCACGTAGGCGATGTCCTTGACCGGGTCCCAGCTGATCTTGGTGGTGTAGGGCAGGCGGAACACGCCGAGCGGAATCTGCGCAATGGTATAGCCATCGGCCGGAGAGCCCTGCAGCTGCTGCGCAGGCAGCGTGCCGCCGGCCCCGGGCTTGTTCTCCACGATCACGGGCTGGCCGAGGATCTTGCCGGCGTTGTCGGCCAGCGAGCGCATGGTGATGTCGGTGGGGCCGCCCGCAGGGAAGGCAATCACGAGCTTGATGGGCTTGGCCGGAAAGCTCTGCGCCTGGGCCAGCAGGGTGGCCGGAGCCACCGCGGCGGCGGCACCCCACTGGATGATCTGACGGCGGCGTTGCATGGTGGAATCCTTGGAAGACATAGATCCCTGCATTGGACTGCAGTCCCCTCTGTTAGGCATGCAGGAAACTCCCTAGCAAGTGTCACGCAGGCGCCTGCCACAGCACCTGCCCCTCAGGCCTTGTAGGTGGACAAGAGGATGCTGGTTTCGGTGTTGGCGATGCCCGGCGTGAGGCGGATGCGGCCCAGCGCCCGGTCGAAGGCCTCCAGGCTTTCGGCGCGCACCTCGGCCACGATGTCCCAGCGGCCGTTGGTGCTGTGCAGGGTGTCCACGGCCGGCTCGCCGCGCAGCGCGCGGATGACCTCGGGCGCGGCATTGCCCTCCACGGCAATGCTCATCCAGGCGCGTATGCGCTGGGGCTCGGAGTCGGGGCGCAGGCGCAGGGTGTAGCCGGTGATGACACCGCTCTCTTCCATCTTGCGCAGGCGGTTCTGCACCGTGCCGCGCGAGACGCGCAGCTTCTGCGCCAGCACGGCCACGGGGGTGCGCGCATCGCTGCGCAGGATGCCGATGATCTGGCGGTCGGTGTCGTCGATATTGCCCATAGTGATTCACTCATCAATCAGATCGCCAATTTTCCACGCATTTTGATCAGGTAGATGGCTTTTCTGTAGCGCGGCCCTTTTCGAGAATTCCAGGGACTCTGACCCTCTTCATCTCTGCCCACTCCATGCCCCAGCCTTCTGCCCAAGCCCCTGCCGCCGTCGCCATGGTGCGCCCGCACCGCTTCCACCCCAACCCCGACACGGCAGCCGACAACGCCTTCCAGTCACAAACAGCCCAGGCGCCCGAGGCCATCGCCCGGCTCGCCCATGCCGAAGTGACGGCCGCCGCGGCCCGGCTGCAGGCCGCGGGGGTGCGTGTGCACCTGTTCGAGGACCTGGGCGAGCGTGACACGCCCGACGCCGTGTTCCCCAACAACTGGTTCTCGACCCATGCGGGCGGCCATGTGGCGATCTATCCGATGTTTGCCGAGAGCCGCCGGCGCGAGCGACGCACCGATGTGATCGAGATGCTCAAGGCCGAGTACCGCGTGCAGGACGTGATCGACTACTCAGGTCTGGAGCCGGACGGCATGTTCCTCGAAGGCACGGGCGCCATGGTGCTCGACCACATCGCGCGCGTGGCCTACACGGCGCAGTCGAACCGCGCCGACCCGGTGGCGCTGGAGCGTTTTTGCACCCACTTCAACTACGAGCCCATGGCCTTTGCCACGGCCGATGCCCAGGGCCTGCCCTGCTACCACACCAATGTGATGCTGTGCGTGGGCACCGATTTCGCGCTGGGCGGCTTTCACCTGATCCGCGACCCCGCACGGCGCCAGGCGGTGCGCGAGCGCCTGGCGGAATCCGGCCGCGCCGTGATCGAACTGAGTGCACAGCAGATCGGCGCGTTCGCGGGCAACGCACTGGAGCTCACGGGAGCGCAAGGCCGGGTACTGGCCCTGTCGGCCCGCGCGGCGGCCAGCCTCAGCGCGGAGCAGAAGGCCGTGATCGAACGCAGCGCCACGCTGCTGCCGCTCGACGTGCCCACCATCGAGCTGGCGGGTGGTTCCGTGCGCTGCATGCTGGCGGGCATCCACCTGGCGCGCCGGGGGTGATGTTGGACAGCCGCCGCGATGGACCTTCAGCGCGGCGGCATCTCGGCGTCCAGCCGCGCATCGCAGCCCACCCCCGCCGCAATCGAGCGCCGGGCCCAGGCACCGATGGCGCGCACCAGCCAGGGGTTGCGCAGTCCGGTCACGCCCCCCGGATCGGACACCATGCCGCACAGGTAGCGGCCTTCGCCATCGCTCCAGCGCAAGGCCGCGCAGGCACCGGTGCGCCGGCGCGACACCAGCACCCCCACCGGGCAGGGCTCGGCCAGGCAGCACAGGCCGCAGCCATTGCAGGGCGCGCCTTCGGCGGGCTTGGGAGGCGCCTCGGGGTGCAGCCACACCACCTGGGCAGACGGGGACGAAGAAGGCGACATGGGACGGCAGGGAACTGGCCACTCCATTGTGACGGTGCCACAGAAAAAAAGAGACCCCGTCCATCTCCAGGATGGGCGGGGCCAATGACCGGTGGGAGCGGACTCGCCGGCCGAGGGGGGAAACAGCAGGTCTGGGGAGGGTGCTTGGCTTCAGCAACCCAGCGGACGGTTGGGGCGCATGGGAATGATGCCGCTGACCTTGAGGGTGTTGCCGGAGCCATCGGTGGCCGAGAGTGTCTTGCTGGAGAGGCGCACCTGGTTGCTGTCGCGTGCGACCACCGTGTCCACGGTATCGCCGTTGCTGTATTCCTTGCCGGCAAAGGTCACGAAGATCTGGTGCAGGCCGGTTGCGTCGGGCCGGTAGCGCACATCGCCAAAGGCGGTTTCGGTCGAACCGACCTTGTTGGCGCCATCGAAGCGGAAGGTGCACAGCTCGGGCACCGAGCCGATGGGGTTTTTCTTGTCGACCTCGGTCAGATTGAGTGCGCCATTGCCGTACACGCCGTTGAGTCCAGGCAGGGTGGCATCCACCACCGTGAGGATGCCCGGCTCGTTGCTGGGCGTGGGATCGTCGTTGTTGCCTCCACCGCAGGCCACCAGCAATGCGCTGGCAGCGGCAAGGGCAGAACAGGTCTTGAAGAGGGAGTTCATGGCAGGCAGCTTTGTCGTGTGAAGGTCAACGCATCGTAGGAGCGGGTTCCCGCAGGCGGCGTGCGCCAACAGCCCTGCCCCTCGTAGGACCCACGCCTACAGGGCAGGCGCACGCACTGCCGCAAAAAAGCCCGCTTTCCATGGGAAAGCGGGCCAAAAACCGGTCGGAGACTGGAGACCGGCCGAGGGGGAAATCGGGCCCCCGGCGCACAGGGGCCGCCTGCGCACCAAAGATCAGCAATTGGCGTTGCGCGTGGCGTGCATCGGAATGATGGCCGTCAGCTTCAGGGTATCGGTCGATCCATCGGTGGCCCCCATGGTCTTGCTGGTGAAGCGCACCAGGTTGCCACTGCGGTCCACCAGGGTGTCGACCGAGTCCAGGCTCGCGTATTCCTTGCCGTTGAAGGTCAGGAAGACGACATACAGGCCCGTGGCCGAGGGGCGGTAGCTGATCTTGCCGAAGGCGGTCGCAACGCCCTGGGCCGCTGCCACGGGTGCTGCGCCGGTGAGCGAAACGGGTGCGGTGATATTGCCCACTACAGCGGCCTGCGTGGTGGACGTGCCGACGATGGCGACAGGCGTGCTGGTCACGTCCACTACCGTATCGGTGGTCGTGGCAGCGGTGGCGGTGGCGCCCACCTTGTCGGCGCCCATGAATTTGTAGGCGCAGGTGGCAGGTTTGCCGCCCATGGCTTCCTGGTAGTACACCTCGGACAGCGTGAGCTGGCCGTTGCCATAGACGCCATTGAGGCTGGGCACGGTGGCATCGGTCACGGTCAGCACACCAGGCTCGGTGCTGGGATCGGGATCCGGCACGACGGCAGCAAGCTCACTGCTGCTGGTGCTGCTGAAGCTGCCGCTGCCTCCACCGCCGCCACCACCGCCACAGGCGGTGAGCAGTACGGATACGAGGGCCAGCGCGATGAGGGATTTGGGATGGGAGGTCATGGCAGTGTGCGGGTAGTTGAAGGGGGTTACGGGCTTTTGGGCTTGGCGCCTTTGCGCCGTAACCCATGAAACGAAGAGTAGGTTTTTGCCCTTCCTCGCCACGTGCGCCGAGTTCCGCGCCTGCCGTAGGACGTTTCCCAACCCCCACGTGGGTCGCCCTGCCAGCCCCCTGTCCCCGCCCTGCCTGCCGTACAGAGCGGAGATTCCTGTCCCGTACCGCGTCAGCGCGCCAGCACTGGCGCCAGCGCCACCCCCGTGTGCGTGCCCTGCTTCACCACCTCCTCCGGTGTGGCGGCGGCCACGATCCGCCCCCCGGCCTTGCCCCCTTCGGGCCCCAGGTCGATGATCCAGTCGGCCTCGGCGATCACGTCCAGGTCGTGCTCGATCACCACCACGCTGTGGCCGCCATCGACCAGGCGGTGCAGCACGCGGATGAGCTTGTCCACATCGGCCATGTGCAGGCCCACGGTGGGCTCGTCGAGCACATAGAGCGTGTGCGGCGCCTTCTGGCCGCGGCGGCCCACCTCGTCGCGCACCTTGGTGAGCTCGGTCACGAGCTTGATGCGCTGCGCCTCGCCGCCCGAGAGCGTGGGCGAGGGCTGGCCCAGCGTGAGGTAGCCCAGGCCCACGTCCTTAAGCAGCTGCAGCGGGTGTGCGATGGAGGGCATGGAGGCGAAGAAGTCCACGGCCTCGTCCACCTCCATCTGCAGAACGTCGCCGATGCTCTTGCCGCGCCAGGTCACGGCCAGCGTCTCGGGGTTGAAACGCGCGCCGTGGCAGGCCTCGCAGGGCACCTTCACGTCGGGCAAAAAGCTCATGGCGATGGTGCGGATGCCCTGCCCTTCGCAGCTCGGGCAGCGGCCCTCGCCGGTGTTGAAGCTGAAGCGCCCGGCCGCATAGCCGCGCGCCTTGGCCTCCAGCGTCTCGGAAAAAAGCTTGCGGATGGTGTCCCAGAAGCCGATGTAGGTGGCGGGGCAGGAGCGCGGCGTCTTGCCGATGGGCGTCTGGTCCACTTCGAGCACGCGGTCGATGGACTCGAAGCCCGCCAGGCCTGTGCAGCCCACGAGCGGCGGGGCCTTGCCCGCGTCCATGGCATCGCGCCCGGCCTTGGTAGAGCGCTGCTGCACCCAGGCCTGCACGTTGTGCAGCAGCACATCGCGGGCCAGCGTGGACTTGCCCGAGCCGCTCACGCCCGTCACCGCCACCAGGCGGTGCAGCGGCACGGTGGCCGTCACGTCCTGCAGGTTGTGCAGGTGCGCGCCGTACACCGTGAGCCAGCGCATCGCGGCGCGGGCCTTGGCTTCGGCCAGCGCTTCGGCACCGAGTGCGGCCGCCGCCGCTGCACGCTTTTTCGCGGCGGCGCTCTGACGCCCTGCGGGGGCCTCTGCGGGCTCGGCCAACGCCAGGTCCTCGGCGCTCAGCTCGCCCGGCTGCATGCTGCGGCGCAGCTGCAGCGGGTGCTTCATGGCGTGCAGCAGGTAGCGGCCGGTCTGCGAATCCTCCGTGGCCGTGAGGTCGGCCACGCTGCCCTGCGCTACCAGGCGGCCGCCGCGCTTGCCGGCGCTCGGGCCGATGTCGATGATGTGGTCGGCACGGCGGATGGTGTCCTCGTCGTGCTCCACCACCACCAGGGTGTTGCCCTTGTCGCCGAGCTTGTGCAGGGCGTTGAGCAAGATCTGGTTGTCGCGCGCATGCAGGCCGATGGTGGGCTCGTCGAGCACGTAGCACACGCCTTGCAGGTTGCTGCCCAGCTGCGCCGCCAGGCGGATGCGCTGCGCCTCGCCGCCCGAGAGCGTGGGCGCGCCGCGGTCCAGTGTGAGGTAGCCCAGGCCCACTTCCTCCAGGAATTCGAGCCGGCTCTTGATTTCGGGCACCAGGTCGCGCGCGATATCGGCCTCGCGCGCCGTCATGCCGCCCTCGTCCTGCAAGGTCTCGACCCAGCGGCGTACGTCGGTGACGGACAGGGCCGCAATGTCGGTGATGGCCACGCCCGCAAAGCGCACGGCGCGCGCCACGGGGTTCAGGCGCGTGCCCTGGCAGCTGGGGCAGGCGGTGTCGGCCAGGTCCTCGACCTCGGGCTCGGCAAAGGTCTGCTCGCGGCCCTTTTCATTGTCGTCCTGCACCGAATCGTCGAACACCTTGCGCTGGTCCTTGGTGAGCTTGACGCCCGTGCCCACGCAATCGGGGCACCAGCCGTGCTTGCTGTTGTAGCTGAACAGGCGCGGGTCGAGCTCGGCGTACGAGGTGGCGCACACCGGGCAGGCACGCTTGGTCGAAAAGGCCTGCAGCGTGCCGATGGCCGAGGTGGGCTTGCCGGCCAGCATGGCCTCACGCAGGCCTTCCAGGCTGCTGAGCACGTGCACCACGCCCTTACCGTGGGTCAGCGCCTGGGCCAGCGATTCGCGCAGCAGCGCCTCGCCCTCGGCCGACACGTCGATGCTGGCCACGGGCAGCTCGATGGTGTGCTCCTTGAAGCGGTCGATACGCGGGAAGCCCGTGGTGGGCAGGAAGTTGCCGTCCACCCGCAGGTGGGTGAAGCCGCGCGGGCGTGCCCAGTCGGCCAGTTCGGTGTACACGCCCTTGCGGTTCATCACCAGCGGCGCGAGCAGGCCGATGTGCTGGCCGCGGAAGTTGCGCAAGAGCTGCGCGGCAATGCTCTCGGGTGTCTGCGGCTGCACGGCAGCGCCCTCGTTCACGCAGTGCTGGGTGCCGAGCTTGACGTACAAGAGGCGCAGGAAATGCCAGACCTCGGTGGTCGTGCCCACGGTGGACTTGCGCCCGCCGCGCGACAGGCGCTGCTCGATGGCCACGGTGGGCGGGATGCCGTAGACGGCATCCACCTCGGGCCGGCCCGCGGGCTGCACGATGCTGCGCGCATAGGCGTTGAGCGATTCGAGGTAGCGGCGCTGCCCTTCGTTGAACAAAATGTCGAAGGCCAGCGTGGACTTGCCCGAGCCACTGACGCCGGTCACCACGTTGAAACTGCCGCGCGGGATGTCCACGCTCAGGTTCTTGAGGTTGTGCTCCTTGGCGTTGACGATCTCGATGGCGTTCTTGGCCACGTCGGCCTGGTCGGCATGCGCCAGGCGCTGCTGGCGGCGCAGCGTGGCCGCCTTCTCGTGCACCGAATGGCCACCCTCGCCCAGGGCCAGCTCGTAGTCGCGCAGGGCCTGGCCGGTGTGCGAGCTGGCGTGCTGGCGCACGTCCTCGGGCGTGCCTTCGGCCACCACCAGGCCGCCGCCGTCGCCGCCCTCGGGGCCCAGGTCGATGAGCCAGTCGCTGGCGCGGATCACGTCCAGGTTGTGCTCGATCACGATCAGCGAGTGCCCCGCATCGATGAGCTTGCGCAGCGCGCGCATGAGCTTGGCGATGTCGTCGAAGTGCAGGCCCGTGGTCGGCTCGTCGAACAGGAACAGCGTGCCCTTGCGCGCCACGGCCTGGCGCGACTTGGCGGCCGTGCGCGCGGCCTCGGCCAAGAAGCCCGCGAGCTTGAGGCGCTGCGCCTCGCCACCCGAGAGCGTGGGCACGGGCTGGCCCAGGGCCACGTATTCGAGCCCCACGTCCACGATGGGCTGCAGCGCGCGGATCACGTCGCGGTCGCTGGCGAACAGGTCGGCCGCCTCGGCCACGGTGAGGGCCAGCACGTCGGCCACGTTGAGCGTGCGGCCGCCGCGCTCGATGCTGATCTCCAGGATCTCGGGGCGGTAGCGCTTGCCATCGCAATCGGGGCAGCGCAGGTACACGTCGGACAGGAACTGCATCTCCACATGCTCGAAGCCCGATCCGCCGCAGGTCGGGCAGCGCCCGTCGCCGCTATTGAAGCTGAACTTGGCCGCCGTGTAGCTGCGCTGCTTGGCCAGCGGTGCCACGGCGAAGAGTTCACGGATGCTGTCCCACGCACCCACGTAGCTCACGGGGTTGGAACGCGCCGTCTTTCCGATGGGCGACTGGTCCACGAAAACCACGTCCGACAGGTGGTCCGCGCCCAGCATGCGGTCGTGCGCGCCCGGCGAATCCGTGGCCTTGCCGAAGTGGCGCAGCAGCGCCGGGGCCAGCACGTCCTGCACCAGGCTCGATTTGCCCGAACCGCTGACACCGGTCACCGTGACCAGGCGCTGCAGCGGGAACTCCACCGACACGTCGCGCAGGTTGTGCTCGCGCGCGCCTTCAAGGACCAGGCGCGGCGTGGCCTCGGTCACCATGCGCTTGAAGCCGAAGCCCACGTGCTTGCGCCCGCTCAGGTAGGCACCGGTGAGTGTGTCGGCCTGGCGCAGGTCGGCCGTGGTGCCGTCGAAGGCGATCTGCCCGCCCAGGCGGCCCGGGCCAGGGCCCATGTCGATCATGCGGTCGGCCGCCAGCATCACGGCCGGGTCGTGCTCCACCACCACCAGGGTGTTGCCGGCATCGCGCAGGCGCAGCATGGCCTCGGTGATGCGGTGCATGTCGCGCGGGTGCAGGCCGATGCTGGGCTCGTCGAGCACGAACAAGGTGTTGACCAGCGAGGTGCCCAGCGCCGTGGTCAGGTTGATGCGCTGCACCTCGCCGCCGCTCAGGGTGCGGCTTTGCCGGTCCAGCGTGAGGTAGCCGATGCCCACATCGCACAGGTATTTCAGGCGCGTGGTGATCTCCTCGAACAGCAGCTTCAGGGCCTGGGCCTCGCCTTCATTGCCCTGCGCACCCTCGGCCGCGAAGTCCATGCGGTCGAAGAAGCGGCGCAGCCGGTCGATGGGCAGCAGCATCAGGTCGTGCAGGCACAGGCCGGGCAGGGCTTCGAGCTGGGCACGGCTCCACTGCACGCCCTCGGGCAGGAAGCGTTGGCCGGGTTCAAGCACGGCGTCCGCCGCGTCCTTGCTGCCGATGCGCCACTGCAGGCTCTCGGTCTTGAGGCGCGCACCGGCGCAGGTGGGGCATGGCGTGTAGCTGCGGTACTTGGACAGCAGCACGCGGATGTGCATCTTGTAGGCCTTGCTCTCCAGGTACTCGAAGAAGCGCTTGATGCCGTACCACTGCTTGCTCCACTGCCCTTCCTTGTAGCCGGGCGCGCCGCCGATGACCCACTTCTTCTGCTCCTCGGTGAGCTTGTTCCAGGGCGTGTCGCGCGGGATGCCGGCGGTCTCGGCGTGGCGCATGAGGTCGTCCTGCGCCTCCTTCCAGGCCGGGGTCTGGATGGTCTTGATGGCACCGGCACGCAGGGTGAGTTTGTCGTTGGGGATGACCAGGCCGTAGTCCACCCCGATCACGCGGCCGAAGCCGCGGCAGGTCTCGCAGGCGCCCACGGCGGAGTTGAACGAGAACATCGAGGGGATGGGCTCGCTGTAGCGCAGGTCGCTGTCGGGGCAGTGCAGGCCGGTGGAAAAGCGCCACAGTTCGGGCTCGGCCTCAGGGGCATCGGCCATGCGGTAGACATTGAGCCGGCCCGTGCCGCGCTTCAAGGCCACTTCGATGGCCTCGATCACGCGCGCCTTCTCGGCATTGCCCAGGCGGAAGCGGTCGGCCACCACGTCCAGCAGTTTGCGCGGGCCGGTGGGCGTGGCCACCTCGCGCTCGGCCTGCACCTTGGTGAAGCCGCTGGCCGACAGCCACTGCTCGACCTGCTCGGCCGAGGTGTTGGCGGGCAGCTCCACGGGGAAGGTGAGCACGATGCGCGGGTCGCCCCCTTCGGCGCAGCGGCGCTGCAGTTCGGCGTAGATGGTCTCGGGCGAATCGTGGCGCACCGGCTGGGCGGTCTCGCGGTCGAACAGCTGGCCGGCGCGCGCGAACAGCAATTTGAGGTGGTCGTTGAGCTCGGTCATCGTGCCCACCGTGGAGCGCGAGCTGCGCACCGGGTTGGTCTGGTCGATGGCGATGGCCGGCGGCACGCCTTCCACCTTGTCCACAGCCGGCTTGTCCATGCGGTCCAGGAACTGGCGCGCATAGGCACTGAAGGTCTCTACATAGCGGCGCTGGCCTTCGGCGTACAGCGTGTCGAACACCAGGCTGGACTTGCCCGAGCCGCTGGGGCCCGTGACCACCGTGAGCTCCCCGGTGCGGATGTCCAGATCCAGGTTCTTGAGGTTGTGCTGGCGTGCGCCGCGGATACGGATCAGTCCCTGCGTCATGGATGCGGTCTTTCAAGGTGAGGCGGAACATTCTAGGCAGGGCCATCGCTCCCGTCCGGCCCCCTTGCAATACCCCCAGGCCTGACATCTGCTGACAAGTCCTGTCAGTGTGTCGGGTTATGCCAATCCGCCAGGCGCGGACATCTCTTAGAGTAACCACACAATTCCAAGGAGACGACCATGAACACCACATGGACACAATGGGGGGCCACGGCCGTCCTGGCTGCCGCGCTGTGCGGCACGGGCCAGGCACAGATCCTGATCGGCCAGACGGCGGGCTATTCGGGCACGGTGGCAGCGGGGGTCAAGGAAACGGCCGACGGCGCCATGCTGTTCATCGATGCCGTCAACGCCAAGGGCGGCGTCAACGGCCAGAAGATCGAGATCGTCTCGATGGACGACAAGTTCGACCCCAAGCTGGCCGCCGAGAACGCGCGCAAGCTGATCGAGGAAAAGAACGTGCTGGCCATGTTCCTCACGCGCGGCACGCCCCACACCGAGGCCATGATCCCCCTGCTGGACAAGCACGGCGTGGCGCTGGTGGGCCCGTCCACCGGTGCCATGGTGCTGCACCAGCCCGTGCGCAAGAACATCTTCAACGTGCGCGCCACCTACCAGCGCGAAGCCGAAAAGGCCATGACCCACCTGGCATCGATGGGCATCACCCGCATCGCCCTGGTTTACGCCGACGACAGCTTCGGTGCCGATGGCCTGGCCGGTGCCCTGAAGGGCCTGGCTGCCAGCAAGCTGACCGCGACCCTGCAGGAAAAGTTCGACCGCGCCAAGCCCGACTTCGCCCCCATCGCCGCCAAGGTGGCCAAGGCCCAGGTGCAGGCCGTGCTGATGATCGCCTCGGGTTCGGCCGTGGTGGACGCGGGCAACGCGATCCGCGGCGCGGGCTCGGCCGCGCAGATCGTGACCCTGTCGAACAACGCTTCCGGTGGCTTCATCAAGAGCCTGGGCGCCAACGCGCGTGGCGTGATCGTCACCCAGGTCTACCCCAATGAGCGGGCCGTGACCTATGGCATGGTCAAGGAGGCCCAGGCGCTGGCCAAGGCCAAGGGCGTGGCCGAGATCAGCCCCGCCATGCTCGAAGGCTTTGCCGCCGCCAAGGTGCTGGTCGAAGGCCTCAAGCGCGCCGGCCCCAAACCCACGCGCGAGAAGATCCAGGTCGCCCTCGAAGGCATCAAGAAGTTCGACCTCGGCGGCCTGGAGCTGAGCTACGGCCCCGACGACCACACCGGCCTGGATTTCGCCGACCTGTCCATCATCGGCACCGACGGCAAGTTCCGCCGCTGAGGCGAAGCGGCGGTTGTCAGGCATGGCCCAGGCAAAGCCCCGGCTACCTTTTGTCACACCTTCGGCCTACACTGTCGCCAGCCACCTACCACCGGGGTCTGTATGAAGTACCTTGCCGCCTTCCCCACCCCCACGGCCTGCGCCCTGCTGGCCCTGCTGGCCCTGGCAGGCCCGGCCCGGGCCCAGATCCTCATCGGCCAGACGGTCGGCGTGACCGGCTCGGCGGCCGCCACGGTGCAGGAGTCGATGAAGGGCGCCTCGCTCTACCTCGACCATGTGAATGCACGCGGCGGCGTGGCCGGGCAGAAGGTCGAGGTCATCACGCTCGACGACAAGTTCGACCCCAAGCTCACGCTGGAGAACACGCGCACGCTGATCGAGCAGAAGGGCGTGATCGGCCTCTTCATGACCCGGGGCACGCCGCACACCCAGGGCATCGTGCCGGTGCTGGAGCAGCACGGTGTGCCACTCATCGGCCCCTCCACCGGCGCCATGGTGCTGCACCAGCCCGTGCTCAAGTACGTGTTCAATGTGCGCGCCACCTACCAGCGCGAGGTGGAAAAGGCCATCACCCACCTCAACACCCTGGGCATCAAGCAGATCGGCGTGGTGCACGTGGACGACACCTTCGGCGCCGACGGGCTGGCAGGGGCCCAGGCGGGCTTCAAGGCCAACCGCATCGATGCCCTGTTCATCGAGAAATTCGACCGCGCCAAGCCCGACTACTCCGCCATCGCCCCGCGCGTGGCGCAAAAGCAGCCGCAGGCGGTGATCTTCATCGGCACCGGCGCGGCCGTGGTGGACGGCATCAAGGCGCTGCGCACCGCGGGCGTCACCGGGCAGATCGTGACCCTGTCGAACAACGCCTCGGGCGGCTTTGTGAAGGCCCTGGGCGAGAGCGCGCGCGGCGTGGTGGTGACGCAGGTCTTCCCCTCCGAGCGTTCGCTGAACTACCCACTGATCAAGGAAGCCATGGACCTGGCCAAGGCCGGTGGCGTGAGCGAACTGACCCCCGCCATGGTCGAGGGCTTCGTGAGCGCCAAGGTGCTGGTCGAAGGCCTCAAGCGCGCCGGCCCCAAGCCCGACCGTGCCAAGCTGCACGCAGGCCTCGAAGGCATACGCAACTGGGACATGGGGGGTTTGACGCTCTCCTTCAGCGCCACCGACCACTCGGGCCTGGATTTCTCCGACCTCTCCATCATCGGTACCGACGGGCGTTTCAAGCGGTAGCTGCCGTTGGCATGGTGCCGCAATTGAGGCCCACAGCCCGAAGGACTGGCGCGGCCAAGGCCAGTGCTCCCGCGCAAGGGCCGCCCCGCCGCGAAGGCGGCGTATCCAGCGCTTGCGCCGGGAGCGTCCCCCTCCCGACTCGCACAGCGAGTCGAGAGAGGGGGAAGGCGCGAAGCGACTCAGGGGGTGCTTTTTTCAATGCGCTGCGCTGGCTCCGGATGCAGGGGCGGCGGGCACGTGCAGGGAGTCGCCGCCATGCTGTTCGCCACCCATGTCCACCTTGTCACCGGCCTTCATGATGACAAACAGCGACAGGGCCGCAAACAGTACGAATCCGACAACGATCTTCCACATGGCTCAAGTCTCCTGAATATTGGATGGGGATAGGGGGTCTGCTTGTTCAACAAAAAGGCCTCGCAGCTCCGCATGGCAGCTGCGAGGCCTTTTTCTGGAACACAGTGCCTGCGGGGGCAGGCACTGGTCGCAGCCGTCTGACGCCGTCAGTCGTTGGCGTAGATGTCCACGTCCTTGGTCTCGCGGATGAACAGCGTGCCGATCACCAGGGTCATGCCCGCGATGATGATGGGGTACCACAGGCCGTTGTACATGTTGCCGGTCTGGGCCACGATGGCGAAGGCCGTGGTGGGCAGCAAGCCACCGAACCAGCCGTTGCCGATGTGGTAGGGCAGGCTCATCGAGGTGTAGCGGATGCGGGTCGGGAACATTTCCACCAGCATGGCGGCGATGGGGCCATAGACCATGGTCACCAGCAGCACCAGCCAGACCAGCAGCACCACCACGAGCACCTTGTTGGTCTTGGCGGGGTCGGCCTTGGCAGGGTAGCCAGCGAGCTTCAGCTCTTCTGTCACTTCCTTCTTGAAGGCAGCGATGGACTTGGCCGATGCTTCGTCGAACTTCAGGTTCACCACATTGCCGGTGGGGGCCTCGATCGTCTTGCTGCCGATCTTGACCACGGCCTTGGAGCCTGCAGGGCCGGCCACGTTGTCGTAGCTCACCGAGTTCTGCACCAGGTAACGCTTGGCGATATCGCAGGAGCTGCGGAAGTCGATCTCACGTGCCACCGGGTTGCCCTGGAAGGAGCACGAGGCAGGGTCGGCAGTCACCACCACGCCGGCCGTGGCCTGGGCCTTGGCCAGGTCGGGGTTGGCGGCTTCGGTCAGTGCCTTGAAGACGGGGAAGTAGGTCACCACGGCCAGCAGGCAGCCGGCCATGATGATGGGCTTGCGGCCGATCTTGTCGGAGAGCGCACCGAACACCACGAAGAAGGGCGTACCGATCAGCAGGGAGGCGGCGATCAGCAGGTTGGCGGTGGTGTTGTCCACCTTGAGCTGCTGCGTCAGGAAGAACAGCGCGTAGAACTGGCCCGAGTACCAGACCACGGCCTGGCCGGCGGTCAGGCCCACCAGCGCCAGGATCACGATCTTCAGGTTCTTCCACTGGCCGAAGGACTCGGACAGGGGGGCCTTGGAGGTCTTGCCCTCGGCCTTCATCTTCTGGAAGGCAGGCGATTCCGACAGCGACAGGCGGATCCAGACCGAGATGCCCAGCAGCAGGATGGACACCAGGAACGGAATGCGCCAGCCCCAGTCCTGGAACACGGCTTCGCCCAGGCTCAGGCGCACGCCCAGGATCACCAGCAGGCTCAGGAACAGGCCCAGCGTGGCCGTGGTCTGGATCCAGGAGGTGTAGGCACCGCGCTTGCCGTGCGGGGCATGCTCGGCCACGTAGGTGGCGGCACCGCCGTACTCACCGCCCAGCGCCAGGCCCTGCAGCATGCGCAGCGCGATCAGGATGATGGGCGCCGCCACGCCGATGGTGGCGTAGCTGGGCAGCAGGCCGACGATGAAGGTCGCCAGGCCCATGATCAAAATGGTGACCAGGAAGGTGTACTTGCGCCCGATCATGTCGCCCAGGCGGCCGAACACGATGGCACCGAAGGGCCGCACCAGGAAGCCCGCCGCAAACGCCAGCAGCGCGAAGATGAAGGCCGCGCCCGCATCCAGACCGCTGAAGAACTGCTTGGCGATGATGGCTGCCAGCGAGCCGTAGAGGTAAAAGTCGTACCACTCGAAAACGGTACCGAGCGACGAAGCGAAGATCACCTTCTTCTCTTCGGCGGTCATCGGCCGCGGTGCGGGATGGGTTGCCATGGTTTGTCTCCTGTGTGATGTATTCAGACCGCACCTCTGGTACGGCTGCCCACATTCTTGGAGATGGCACTGACCACGCTCTGACGCGAAACCAACACGGCCTTGCACCAAACTGACCGCGCTCTGACAACTTAGGGTGAAACCCTTGGGGCCGCTTTCAGGATGCGAGAAGGCACGCGCACCTGCTGGTGTTTACCCCAACAGGTCGGTGGGTGCGCCGTCAGGAAGCCCCCTCCGGCGCCCAGGCGAAAGCGGCAGATTTTTGGCGCACAGACCCGCGCAAAAAGGGGATGTCAGCCCTTGGCTGCCAGGCCCGACGGCACAGCGCTCACCCCGTCCCAGCCGGGCCCGTCGAACCACGCATCACCATCAAGGTAAGCGCGCAGCATGGGCAGGCCGTCGAGCCCCCAGAACAGCTTGCCGTCCACCTCGAAGGCCGGCACACCGAACACGCCCGCCGCCTGCGCGGCCTCGGTGTTGGCGCGCAGCAGGGCCTTGGGGCCCTCGCTGGCGATGTCCTGGCCGGGCCGCAATTGCTCCGCCAGGGCGGCGGCCAGATCGGCCATGCGTGCGGGGTCCAGAGCGTCCTGCCCGCCCTGCCACACATGGCGCAGCACGGTGCCGGCCACGTAGCGGTTGATGTGGCCATCGTCGCTGCAGGCCAGCGCCTGGCGCAGCAGCGGCAGCGGGTTGAACGGGTGACGCGCCGGCATCTGCAGGGCAATGCCGTGGGCATGGCCGAGCCAGGTCACATGGCGGTAGGTCCAGTCGCGCTTGGGGGCGATGCCGGCCGGGCCCGGGTTGGCATGCTGGGCCAGCAGGGCACCCAGCAGCACGGGCTTGTAGGCCACGCTGTAGCTCAGCCCTTCGAGCACCTCGGGCAGGCGCTCGAAGGCCAGCCAGGCATAGGGTGAGATGAAGTCCAGGTAGAAGGTGATGCGTTTCATGGCGATGCCTCGGGGTGGACGACGATGCCTGCACGGTCCAGCAGCTGCGCCCAGATGGCGCGGCGCACGGTGCTGTCGGCAGTGCTCCAGATGCGGATGTCATCGAGCGTGCGAAAGCAGCCTTCGCAGTGGCTGCGGTCGGGGGACATGCGGCACACCGAGATGCAGGGCGAGGGCACGGGATCCGCGCTGCCGGCATCGAAGTGCCCGGCCGCACCAATCTGGCGGGCGCGTTCGGCCAGCAACTCGACAGGGTTCATGCGGCAGCCGGTGGAGCAGGCTCCTGCACCACGTCCACCACGGGCGCGCCTGTCAGGCGCGTGAGGTCGTTCGGGTGCAGCGGGAACACGCTGTGCGGATGCCCGGCCGCAGCCCACACCACATCGAAGCGCAGCAGGTCGCGGTCGATCAGGGTGACGGGCGGCGTGGCATGCGCCAGCGGCGACACGCCGCCGATGGAAAAGCCGGTGCGCGCCTTGACGAACTCGGCATCGGCGCGGCCGACCTTGCCCACATGGGCCTCGACCTTCTTCTCGTCCACACGCCGGTCGCCCGAGGTCACGACCAACACGGCCACATCGTCGCTCTTGCGCCGGAAGATGATGCTCTTGGCCACCTGGCCGACGAGAATGCCCAGCGCATCGGCCGCCTGCTGCGCCGTGCGCGCCGCATCGTCGAGCATCTGCGGCATGTGGGGATGGCCCTGCGCCTGCAGCGCCGCTGCCACCCGTTGCACGCCTTCCGGCAAGTTCTTCAGTTCCGCTCCGCACATATCCAAAATCCCGCACTGGTCATGGTGGGGCCGCACCTTGCAGCCCCAGGTGCGCCATTGTCGGGCTTTCGCCCCGGGGGGTCAGCCCGCGCGCTTGGTGATCAGCGCATTGGCCGCGCGCGAGTTGGGCTTGCGCACCAGGAAATCGCTGATGTAGGCGCCCGCATCGATGAGCTTGTCGAGGTCGATGCCGGTGTCGATGCCCATGCCCTGCAGCATGTAGACCACGTCCTCGGTGGCCACATTGCCCGTGGCGCCCTTGGCATAGGGGCAGCCGCCCAGGCCCGCGACCGATGTGTCGTACTGCCACACGCCCATCTCCAGCGTGGCCAGGGTGTTGGCCAGGGCCTGGCCGTAGGTGTCGTGGAAGTGGCCCGAGACATCGTCGATGCCGTAGTGCTGCAGCGTGGCCTCCATGGCGCGCTGCACCTTGCGCGGCGTGCCCACGCCGATGGTGTCGGCCACGCCCACGTGCTGCACGCCGATGCCCTTCATCAGCCCGGCCAGGTAGGCCACGCGCTCGGGTGCGATCTCGCCCTCATAAGGGCAGCCCACGGTGCAGCTCATGGCGCCGCGCACATGGATGCCGGCCGCGCGCGCGGCCTCCACCACGGGTGCGAAGCGCTCGATGCTCTCGGCAATGGAGCAGTTGATGTTCTTCTGGCTGAAGGCCTCGCTGGCCGAGCCGAACACCACGATCTCATCGGGCTTGTCGAGCACCGCCGCCTCGTAGCCCTTGAGGTTGGGCGTGAGCACCGAGTAGACGATGCCCGCCTGGCGCGCAATGCCGGACATGACCTCGTGGTTGTCGGCCATCTGCGGCACCCACTTGGGCGAGACATAGCTCGTGACCTCTATGTTCTTCAACCCCGCGTCCTGCAGGCGGTGCACCAGGCCGATCTTGATTTCGGCGGGCACGGGGGATTTCTCGTTCTGCAGTCCGTCGCGCGGGCCCACGTCGACGAGTTTGACTCGGGAAGGGATGCTCATGGGGATGTCTCCAATGGGAAGAGGTGTTCAGGCCCCGGGGGCGGCCATCGCCGGCCTGGGCCGAAAGCGCAGCAGCAGTCCGCCCACGGCCATGCCGACCAGTCCGGCCAGCAACAGGCCGACACCGATCAGGCCTTTGATCCAGCGGGAGCTGCCGATCTCGGCCTGCGAGGGGTCCCGGGACGGATAGCGGACCGTGACGGATTCACCGACAGAATGCTGGGCCTGCAGGCGCCGCAGCACGGGATCGGTGACGCGCAGGGTCTGGCCTTCATGGGTGGTGAACTCCACCATGCTCTGGCTGCCATGGGCCGTGCGGCCCATCGTGCCCGACGTGCCCGGCACCAAGGCCACGACACGCCCCGGGGCCGAACGCATGTCGCCCACCAGGTTCAGGCTGGAGGCCAGCAGCCAGGCTGCGCCCAGGGCTGTCAGGGCCCCAGGGACGAGCAAGACCCAGCCCAGCAGGCCGAGGAAATGGCGAAGCGAGAAAGTAGAGGCCATTTCAGTTGCCCATAGCGCTGCGCGCCACCCGCATCGCATGCAACTGGCACGACCAAGGCCAGTGCCCCCGTGCAAGGGCCGCCCCGCCGCACCGGGGGCGTCCCCCTCCCAGATTGCGAAGCAATATGAGAGAGGGGGAAGGCGCGAAGCAACTCAGGGGGTGTTTCATTTCAATATCCACGCCCGGGGTCCACCACGCCGGCGACCGGCTCGCCGCGCTGCAGCGCAAGCATCTTGCGCGCAATCTGCGCAATGCTCTCCTCGCGCAACGTGCGCGCGGAGGTGTGCGGCGTGGCCACGATGCGCGGGTGGTTCCAGAAGGGATGGCCGGCGGGCAAGGGCTCCTGGCGGAACACGTCGAGCGTGGCGCCGGCCACATGGCCGCTGTCGATGAGGGCCAGCAGGTCTTCTTCCACCAGGTGTGCTCCGCGCGCCACGTTGACCACATAGGCACCCGGCTGCAGGCGCGAGAGGGTCTCGCGGTTCATGATGTCCTGGGTATCGGGCGTGAGTGGCAGCAGGTTCACCAGCACGCGGCTGGCAGCCAGGAAGTCGTGGAACCCGTCGGTACCACTGTACCCGCGCACGCCCTCGATGGCCTTGGGCGAGCGGCTCCAGCCATTGACCGGGAAGTCGAACTGCGTGAGCGCGCGCGCCACGCGTTCGCCCAGCACGCCGAGCCCCATCACACCGACCCGGAACTCGCTGCGCAGGCGCGGCTTGCGGTAGCCCCAGCGGCCAGCCTGCATGTCGGCCTCGTAGGCGTCAAACTCACGGAAGTGGCGGATCACGGCGTGGCACACGTACTCGGCCATCTGCACGGCCATGCCGGCATCGTCCAGACGCACCACGCGCATGCCCGCAGGCAGGCGCAGCTTGAGCAATGCATCCACGCCCGCGCCGATGTTGAACAGCGCCTGGAGCGCTGCTTGTTCGTCCACGAACTGCTGGGGCGGGGCCCAGACGACGGCGTAGTCGGCCTGGGGCGCGCCCGGTTGCCAGACGGAAATGGTGGCATCGGGCAGGGCCGCCTGCAGGCCCTGGAGCCAGGGCTCGGCCTTGGTATCGGTACAGCAAAAGGTGATGTTCATGCTGCAAGGTTACCGCGACTGCCGGCCCTGCGCTGTCACGCGGCGGCGGCGAGCTTGAGCAGTTCGGCGCCCTCGGTCACCTGGTCGCCCGGCGCGTACAGCAGCTCCTGCACCACGCCGTCCACCGGGGCGGCAATGGTGTGCTCCATCTTCATGGCCTCCATCACGGCCAGGGCCTGGCCCTTGGCGACCTTGTCACCGGCCTTGACGGCGAACGACACGACCTTGCCCGGCATGGGGGCCGTGAGGCGCCCGCCTTCGGACGCTGCCTCGCCGGAGTGGGCCAGCAGGTCGATGGCCACGATCTGCGTGGCGCCTGCGGGCGTGAACACATGGTCCATCTCGCCCTGGGCGTAGACAGAGGCGCGCGTGCGCTGGCCGGCGAACTGCAGGTCGATGGCATCGCCCACGGCGGTGAACACCAGGGGGCCGGCTACCTGGGCATCGCCCTCGCCCACCGCCAGCGTGAGGCTGCCGCCGCGCTCATAGGTCAGCCAGGCCTTGGCATGCTCGCCGCCAAACTCGAACTCGAAGCGGCGCTGCACCAGGCCATGCGAATGGAAGCCATCGCGGCGGCTGAACGGATCGACGCCTTCTTCTGCGCGCTCGCGCAGCAGGGTCTGCGCCACGGCACTGGCCGCCGCCAGCGGCAGGCCCACGTCCTCGCGCTTGAACAGCACGGCCTGCTCGCGCGGGATCAGTGCGGTGTCGAGCTGGGCTTTGGCGAACGAATCGGTGCGCGCAACGCGGCGCAAGAACTGCACATTCGTGGACAGACCCACGATATGGGTCTGGGCCAGGGCCTCGTCCAGGCGGGCCAGTGCCTGCTCGCGCGTGTCGCCGTGCACGATGAGCTTGGCCACCATGGAGTCGTAGAACGGGCTGATGGCGTCGCCCTGGCGCACGCCCGAGTCCACTCGCACGGTGCCACGCTCAAAGGCCACGTGGGCCGGCAGGCCGTAGACATGCAGCGCGCCGGTGGCGGGCAGGAAGTTGTTGTCGGGGTTCTCGGCGCAGATGCGCGCCTCAATCGCATGGCCGCTGATGCGCAACTGGTCCTGTGCCAGCGGCAGGGGTTCGCCCGAGGCCACGCGCAGCTGCCACTCCACCAGGTCTTGGCCGGTGATGGCCTCGGTCACGGGGTGTTCCACCTGCAGGCGGGTGTTCATCTCCATGAAGAAGAAGTTCATGCTGCCGTCGGCCCGCTGCTCAACGATGAATTCCACCGTGCCCGCGCCCACGTAGTTCACGGCGCGCGCGGCGGCCACGGCGGCGTTGCCCATCTGCTGGCGCATGGCCTCGGTCATGCCGGGGGCCGGCGCTTCCTCCAGCACCTTCTGGTGGCGGCGCTGCACCGAGCAGTCGCGCTCGAACAGGTAGACATAGTTGCCTTGCGTGTCGCCAAACACCTGGATCTCGATGTGGCGCGGGCGCTGCACGTACTTTTCGATCAGCACCGCATCGTCGCCAAAGCTGTTGATGGCCTCGCGCTGGCACGAGGCCAGGGCATCGGCGAACTCGGCCGCCGACTCCACGGCGCGCATGCCCTTGCCACCGCCGCCCGCGCTGGCCTTGATGAGCACCGGGTAGCCGATGCGGTCGGCCTCGCGCTGCAGCAGGGCCGGGTCCTGGTCGGCACCGTGGTAGCCGGGCACCAGGGGCACGCCGGCCTTTTCCATGAGCTGCTTGGACTCGGCCTTGAGCCCCATGGCCTGGATGGCCGAGGGTGGCGGGCCGATGAAGACCAGCCCCGCATCGGCGCAAGCCTGGGCGAACTCTTCGTTCTCGCTCAGAAAGCCATAGCCCGGGTGCACGGCCTGCGCACCGGTGGCCTTGGCCGCGTCGATGATGCGCTGCCACTGCAGGTAGCTTTCCTTGGGCGCGCTGCCGCCGATGTGCACGGCCTCGTCGCACACCGCCACATGCTTGGCGCCCGCATCGGCGTCCGAGTAAACGGCCACGGTTTTCACCCCCATGCGGCGTGCAGTGGCAGCGACACGGCAAGCGATCTCGCCGCGGTTGGCAATCAGGATTTTTGTAAACATAGGAGTCAAACCGCCTTCGCAGGGCCAGAGAAAAGAGAGGACAAGCGCCGCAGCACGGCGCGCAGAAATTTGAAGAGCACCACCAGCAGCAGCACCGAGACCAGCAGCACCACCGCCAGGGTGATGCCGAAGGCCACCGGGTACTGGGTGGCCAGCCAGACCATGCCCACCACCAGGCCGTCCTCCAGGAAGGACAGGCCCCAGTTGGAGAACGGCTCGGGCGAGGTGTTGGCCGCGGCGCGCGCCGTCATCTTGGTGGCCAGCGAGGTGGCGGCGAGCGAGCCGCCCAGGAGGCCACCGACCACGCCCATGGTGGCGCTGTCGGCGCCGAACACGCCGGCAGCCAGCAGCGCGCCCGCAGGCACGCGGATGAAGGCGTGCACGGCATCCCACAGGCTGTCGAACCAGGGCACCTTGTCGGCGAAGAACTCCACCATCAGCATGCAGCCGCTGACCGCCAGCACCATGGGGCTTTGCAGCACGGCCAGGCCTGGGGGCAGCGCCATCCAGCCGGCCCAGCCCATGGCGCCGACCATGAACACCACGGCATACAGGCGCACGCCGCTGGCCCAGCCCAGGGCGGCCGCCAGGGCCAGCAAACCGGGCATGTCGAGCTGCTGGGTGGCGCGCGCCACGCCACCGGCCACGTCGCGCGCCGTGCCGGCATCGACATGCAGGCCGATGGTGTGCAGCCACTGAACGATGCTGAGCCAGAGTGCGTCCATGGGGAGTCCTGTGGGTAGTGGGGGTCAGCCCGCCAGCCAGGCCGGCTTGCGCTTTTGCAGGAAGGACTGCACGCCTTCGCGGCCTTCCTCGCTGGCACGGATGTCGGCGATGCCCTGCACCGTGGCATCGATCAGGCCGGCGTTGATCTCGCGCTCGGCCACGTCGATCACCAGCTTCTTGCAGGCGCGCACGGCCGCGGGGCTGGCGCTGGTCAGCGCCTTGAGCAGTTCGGCCACCTTGGCATCGAGCGCCTCGAAGGCCGGGTCGGCCGCCACCACCTCGTGCACGAAGCCGATGCGCAGCGCCTCGGCGGCCGAGAAGCGCTCGGCGGTGAGGAAATAGCGGTGCGCCGCGCGCGCGCCCATGGCGCGGATCACATAGGGGCTGATGGTCGCGGGAATCAGGCCCAGCTTCACCTCGCTCAGGCAAAAGCCCGCCGTGTCCACCGCCACCGCCATGTCGCAGGCGGCCACCAGGCCCACGCCGCCCGCGTACACGTCGCCCTGCACACGGGCAATGGTGGGTTTGGGGCACTCGTAGATCACGCGCAGCATCTCGGCGAGCTTGCCGGCATCGGCCACGTTCTCGTCGCGCGTGTAATCGGCCATGCGGCGCATCCAGTTGAGGTTGGCCCCGGCACAGAAGGCCGGGCCCTCGGCCGCCAGCACCACGGCGCGCACCTCGGCGCGCGCCCCCACCTCGGTGAAGGCGGCCGTGATGTCGGCGATGACTTCATCGCTGAAGGCGTTGCGGATCTCGGGCTGCGTGAGCGTGATGCGCGCCACGACGCCGTCACGGGTGACGGTGAGGTTGTTCGTTCCCATGGCAATCGGTCCTTACATGCGGAAGAGGCCGAACTTGGTGTCTTCGATGGGCGCATTGCGCGTGGCGGACAGGCCCAGGGCCAGCACGCGGCGCGTGTCGGCCGGGTCGATCACACCGTCGTCCCACAGGCGTGCGGTGGCGTAGTAGGGGTGGCCCTGGTCTTCGTACTGGCGGCGGATGGGGGCCTTGAAGGCCTCCTCTTCGTCGGCGCTCCACTGGCCGCCCTTGGCCTCGATGCCGTCGCGCTTGACGGTGGCGAGCACGCCGGCCGCCTGCTCGCCGCCCATGACGCTGATGCGCGCGTTGGGCCACATCCACAGAAAGCGCGGGCTGTAGGCGCGGCCGCACATGCCGTAGTTGCCGGCACCAAAGCTGCCGCCGATGATGATGGTGAACTTGGGCACGCTGGCCGTGGCAACGGCCGTGACCATCTTGGCGCCGTTGCGCGCAATGCCCTCGTTCTCGTACTTGCGGCCCACCATGAAGCCGGTGATGTTCTGCAGGAAGACCAGCGGGATCTTGCGCTGGCAGCACAGCTCGATGAAGTGCGCGCCCTTCAGGGCCGACTCGCTGAACAAAATGCCGTTGTTGGCGATGATGCCCACGGCCATGCCCTCGATGCGCGCAAAGCCCGTGACCAGCGTGGTGCCGTAGCGCGCCTTGAACTCGTCGAACTCGCTGCCGTCGACGATGCGCGCGATGATCTCGCGCACATCGAAGGGCTTGCGCGTGTCCACGGGGATCACGCCGTAGAGTTCGTCACTGGCGAACTTCGGCGGCAGCGGTGCGCTGTCAGCCGGCGATGCCGCTTTGGCCTTGTTGAGGTTGCGCACGGCATTGCGTGCCAGCTGCAGTGCATGCAGGTCGTTCTGCGCCAGGTGGTCGGCCACGCCCGACAGGCGGGTGTGCACATCGCCACCGCCCAGGTCCTCGGCCGTGACCACCTCGCCCGTGGCGGCCTTCACCAGCGGCGGGCCACCCAGGAAGATGGTGCCCTGGTTCTTGACGATGATGGACTCGTCGCTCATGGCCGGCACGTAGGCGCCGCCGGCCGTGCAACTGCCCATGACCACGGCGATCTGCGAGATGCCCAGGGCACTCATGTTGGCCTGGTTGAAGAAGATGCGGCCGAAGTGCTCGCGGTCGGGGAAGACCTCGTCCTGGTTGGGCAGGTTGGCGCCGCCCGAGTCCACCAGGTAGATGCAGGTCAGGTGGTTCTGCTGCGCGACTTCCTGCGCGCGCAGGTGCTTCTTCACCGTGAGCGGGTAGTAGGTGCCGCCCTTCACCGTGGCGTCGTTGCACACGACCATGCAGTCCACGCCGCTCACGCGGCCGATGCCGGCGATCAGGCCGGCGCTGGGCGCATCGTTGTTGTACATGTTGAGCGCGGCCAGGGGCGCCAGCTCCAGAAAGGGCGTGCCCGGGTCCAGCAGCATCTGCACGCGCTCGCGCGGCAGCAGCTTGCCGCGCGCCGTGTGCTTGGCGCGCGCGGCCTCACCACCGCCCTGGGCCACCTTGTCCAGGTGGCTGCGCAGGTCATCGACCAGGGTGCGCATGGCGGCCGCATTGGCCAGGAAGTCGGCCGAGCGGGGGTTCAGTTGGGTGTCTAGGATGGTCATGCAGCGGATCTCTTTCAAGCAGTCTTTTCTTCGGCCAGGCCCAGTTGGTCCTTCATCTCGTCGCGGATCCTGAACTTCTGGATCTTGCCAGTCACCGTCATCGGGAAGCCCGTGACGAAGCGGATGTAGCGCGGCACCTTGTAGTGGGCGATCTGGCCCTTGCAGAAGGCGCGCACGGCCTCCTCGGTCAGCTCCTGGCCGGGCTTGACCACGATCCAGGCGCACAGCTCCTCGCCGTATTTGGCGTCGGGCACACCGACCACTTGCACGTCCTGCACCTGCGGGTGGCGGTAGAGGAATTCCTCGATCTCGCGCGGGTAGATGTTCTCGCCGCCGCGGATCACCATGTCCTTGATGCGGCCCACGATGTTGACGTAGCCCTCGGCGTCCATGGTGGCCAGGTCGCCGGTGTGCATCCAGCCCTCGGCGTCGATGGCCTCGCGGGTCTTGGCTTCGTCGCCCCAGTAGCCATGCATCACCGAATAGCCGCGCGTGCAGAACTCGCCGCGCTCGCCCACGGGCACGGTCTCGCCGGTTTCGGGGTTCACGATCTTCACCGCGAGGTGCGGCTGCACCTGGCCCACGGTGGAGACGCGCTTGGCCAACGGCGTGCCGGTGCTGCTCTGGCAGCTCACGGGGCTGGTCTCGGTCATGCCGTAGGCGATGGTGATCTCGGACAGGTGCATCTGCTCCACCACGCGCTTCATCACCTCGGTCGGGCAGGGCGAGCCGGCCATGATGCCGGTGCGCAGCGTGGACAGGTCGAACTCGGCAAAGCGCGGGTGGTCCAGCTCGGCGATGAACATGGTGGGCACGCCATGCAGGCCGGTGCAGCGCTCGTCCTGCACGGTCTGCAGCACGGTGAGCGGGTCAAAGCCGTCGTTGGGGTAGACGATGGTGGCGCCGTGCGTGAAGCAGGCCAGGTTGCCCAGCACCATGCCGAAGCAGTGGTACAGCGGCACGGGGATGCACAGCCGGTCCTCGGGCGTGAGGCGCATGCACTCGCCGATGAAGAAGCCGTTGTTCAGGATGTTGCGGTGCGTGAGCGTGGCCCCCTTGGGAAAGCCCGTGGTGCCGCTCGTGAACTGGATGTTGATGGGGTCGGTGGCCTTCAGGCCCGCCGCCACCTCGGCCACGCGCGCATCGGCCGCATCGCCACGTGCCAGCAATTCCGAAAAACGCAGCAGGCCCGGCTCGTCGGCGCCCTGGCCGGGCTCGTCGATCCACACCACGGTCTGCAGGTGCGGCAGCTTGAGCGCGCCCAGGCGGCCAGGCTGCTGGCGCTGCCATTCGGGCGCCAGCTCGCGCAGCATGCCCAGGTAGTCGCTGGTCTTGAAGCGCGCCATGCTCACCAGCAGCCGGCAGCCGACCTTGTTGAGCGCGTACTCCACCTCGGAGGTGCGGTAGGCCGGGTTGATGTTGACCAGCACCAGGCCCACCTGCGCCGTGGCCAGTTGCATCAGCACCCATTCGGCATTGTTGTGCGACCAGATGCCCACGCGGTCGCCGGGCACCAGGCCCAGTCCCAGCAGCGCACTGGCCAGGCGCCGAGACTCGGCCTGCAGGCTACGGTAGGTGTAGCGGCGCCCCTGGTGCACGCTGACCAGGGCCTCGCGCTCGGGCTGGCGCGCCACCATGGCATCGAAGAAATCGCCCAGGGTCTGCTCGATCAAGGGCACGTCGGTCGCGCCAAGGGCCAGGCTGGTGCTCAGCGGGGCGGTGGAAGGCAGGGCTGCACCCATGTTCTTGTCTCCTTGCGTGTCGCGCTCCCGCACAGGGAATGCATGGCGAGCGATATGCAAGCATAGGAGCCTGCCACGGCCCCCGCTTGACACAAAGGTTGCAAATCGTGCCACACCTCGGGCACACTGGCACCCGTGAAATCCCCCGCCTCTGTGCCCTCCGAGGGCCTGCCCGCCCCCAAGACCGCGCCAGCCGCCACCCCCATTGCCTTCGTGCAGGCGATTGCACTCGCTTACAGGCGCCGCGGCATGAGCCCCGCCTGGGCGCTGGCCCAGGCACAGATTGCGCCCGGCCTGCTGTTCGACGAGAGCGCCCGCATCACCGCCTGGCAGATGGAGGAGGTCTCGGGCGCCGCCATGCGCGAGCTCGACGACGAGGCCCTGGGCTGGTTCGGCCGGCGCCTGCCCTGGGGCAGCTACGGCATGCTGGCGCGCGCTTCCATCAGCTCGCCCGACCTGGGCGTGGCGCTCAAGCGCTGGTGCCGCCACCATGGCCTGCTGGCCGACGACATCACGCTGCACCTCACCCAGGCCGACAGCACGGCCACGCTGGCCATCGTGGAGAACCGCGACCTGGGCTCGCTGCGCGAATTCTGCCTGGTCTCGGTGCTGCGCAACGCCCTGGGCCTGGGCTGCTGGATGGTGGATTCGCGCGTGCCGCTGCTGGCAGCCGAATTCGCCTTTGCACCGCCGCGGCATGCCGAGGCCTATGGCGTGCTGTTCCCGGGCGGGCCCGTGCGCTTCCACGCGCCGCAGACGGCCATCCATTTCGACGCACGCTACCTCGCCCTGCCCCTGCGGCGCGACGAGGCTGCACTGCGCCAGATGCTGCAGCACGCGCTGCCGCTCACCGTGCTCCAGTACCGGCGCGACCGCTTGCTGGTGGCCCGCGTGCGCCAGCTGCTGGGCGCCCCGGTGCAGGGCCACCCCGGCCAGGCGCTGGCCGCGCACAGTGCCGAGTCGCTGGCCCACCTGCTGCATGTGTCGCCGCGCACCCTGCACCGCCAGCTCAAAGAAGAAGGCGCCACCTTGCAGGGCCTCAAGGACGATGTGCGCCAGGGCCGCGCCATGGAGCTGCTGCACCGCAGCGACCGCCCCATCAAGCAGGTGGCCGAGGCCGCAGGCTTCGTCAATGAAAAGAGCTTCATCCGCGCCTTCAAGGGCTGGACGGGGCACTCGCCTGCCGAATACCGGCGCCTGGCCCGCACGGCGGCGTAATCTGCAACCGCACTGGCAGCGTGGTGAACCCGGGCCGCCGCGGCCGGGGACTACACTGAACCCGATGCCGATGATCCACCTGTACCACTGCGTCAGCGCGCGCTCGTTCCGCCCCCTGTGGATGCTGGAAGAACTGCAGCTGCCGTACTCGCTGCACATGCTGCCCTTTCCGCCCCGGCTGAAAGCGCGCAGCTTCCTCGAACTGAACCCGCTGGGCACCGTGCCCCTGCTCGTGCAGGGCGATGTGCGCATGACCGAATCGGCTGCCATCTGCCAGTACCTGGCGGCCGCCCACCCCGACGCCGGGCTGGACGTGCGCCCCGTGGACCCGGCCTACGGCGCCTACCTGAATTGGCTGCACCTGGGCGAGGCCACGCTGACCTTTCCGCAGACCCTGGTGCTGCGCTATGGCCGCTTCGAGCCCCGGGAGCGCCAGCAGCCCCAGGTGGTGGAGGACTACCGCCGCTGGTTCCTGGCCCGCCTGCGCGCCGTGGAATCGGCGCTGGCGCGCAGCGAGTACCTGTGTGCGGAGCGCTTCACCGCGGCCGATGTCTCCGTGGGCTATGCCCTGCTGCTGGCCGAACACCTGGGCCTGTCGCCCGAGTTCGGCGAGCGCACGCTGCTGTACTGGCACCGCCTGCAGCAGCGCCCGGGCTACCAGCGCGCCATGGCCGCGCAGATCGAGGCGGCCGAAGAGCAGGACGTACCGACCACGCCCGCTCCAGACACCCGACCCTGAACCGGTTTATTGCGGCGCCTGGTACACCGGCAGCGATTGCACCAGCGCACGGAACTCGGGCGAGTGCCGCAGCACACTGCCGCCGGCCTCGATCAGGTCCGTGACCTCGTGCTGCTCGATGGAGAAGGCCGTGGGGATCTGCAACAGGCGCGGTCGCGCCACGTCGTCGGGCGAATCGCGCAGGTTCACCGGCACCACATGGATCTCGGCGTTGGGCGCGAACACGTCGCCACCGCTGTGCGGGTGCTCCGCCAGGGTCTTGCGCCACTGTGCGGTGATGTCGCGCAGGTACTCCTGCGTCTCGCGCGTGGCGCGTGCGCCGGTGCCGAACAGCAGGGCATCGACCACCTGCAGCATGTCGGGCACCTTGTCGCTGGTGTCGATGTTGAACGAGGGGTCGCGCTCGGCATTCACCGTGATCAGCACGAGCTTGCGGATGCTGCCCGGCGGGATGCCCACCTCGCTGAAGCTCTCACGCAGCCCGCCGCCGGCCAGCGCCCGGTCCAGCAGGCGCTGCAGGCCCAGATTGTCAGACAATCCGCCATCGACCAGGTGGATATAGGGCTTGCGCCGGGCATCGAGGTAGCTTTGCTCGTTGACACGGTACAGGCGCGAGCGGTAGTCGCTGGCGGTGGCGCGCGCCAGGTGGGTGGCGGCGGGACGGGTGGCGCACTGGTCCGCATGGTTCTTGAGCGTCATGGGGCTGAGCAGCAGGGGCACGGCCGACGAAGCCGCCACCGCGAAGGACAGCGGCACCGAGCGCAGGTCCGAGCAGATCAGCGCGAACTGCTCCCAGGTGAACTCGAATCCCGTGCCCAGCGACATGTCGGTCGCGGTGATGAACAGCTGCGGGTGGCGCGGGCGCTTTTCCACATCGCCGAAGGTCTTGCCGGCATACAGCTCGTCGAGCCGGCGCGCCAGCAGGTGGGTGCGGCCGAACCAGGGCGAGGTCAGGTCCACCAGGTTGCCCGGGCGCAGGGCCTGGGTGATCAGGCTGTTCTGGAAGTTCTGCCGAAGGAATTCATGCTCGAAGCGCGGCAGCCCCTCGATGCCATGCGCCGCATAGTAGGCCGCCACGATGCTGCCGCCCGACACCCCGCTGACCACGTCGGTGGCATCGAGCAAGGTGGTGCGCTGGCCGTTCCATTCGAACACCGTGTTCTGCATCTCGGTGAGCACGCCGAAGCCGAACGCGGCGGCCCGCGCCCCGCCGCCCGAAAGCGTGACCGCCACCAGGATGCTCGGGTCGCGCTGCGAAGGCCGCTGCGTGACCGCCTGCTCAGAAAGCGGCATGGGCTCGTTGGTCCACGGCCGCACGGACGAACACCCGGCCAGCGCGACCGCCAAGGCCAGTCCCACCCAACGCACGACGAACTGCAGTGTTGTCACAGCTTCTTCCTCCCTGCGCGGAAGTTTAAGAGAAGCCTCCTGCGTGGCACACGCCTCAGTTTCCTGCCGGGGCCAAGGCCTGCCGTATGGCGTCCCCCATGGCCTGCGTACCCACGCGCAGGTGCGCCGGCGTGTCCGGGATGGCGATGTCGGCCGTACGCCAGCCTTGGGCCAGGGCCGCCAGCACTGCGGCCTCCACCCGGTCGGCCAGGTCGGGCCGTGCCAGGGCGTGGCGCAGCAGCAAGGCTGCCGCACGGATGCAGCCCACGGGGTTGGCGCGGTCCTGGCCCGCGATGTCGAGCGCCGTGCCGTGGCCGGCCTCGAACAGGCCGCGCGTGCGGCCCGGCTCGCCATCGCCCAGCAGCGCGGCTGCGGGCAGGCCGATGGAGCCCGTGAGCACCGAAGCCACATCGCTGAGGATGTCGCCGAACAGGTTGCCCGCCAGCACCACGTCGAAATCGCGCGGGCTGGCCACCAGGGCCATGGCCGCGTTGTCGGCGTACCAGTGGCGCAGTTGCACGTCGGGGTAGTGGTCACGCCCCACTTCGGACACTACCTGGCGCCACAGGCGCGAGGTTTCGAGCACATTGGCCTTGTCCACACTGGCCAGCTGGCCGCGCCGGGCGCGCGCCGCGCGGAAAGCCACATGCGCCACGCGCTGCACCTCGCCCGCGGCGTAGCGCATGCTGTCGAAGCCCTCGGCGTCGCCAGCAAACGGCTCCTCTGCAGCGATGCGCTGCCCCTTGGGCGTGGCGGTGTACACATCGCCATCGAGCTCGCGCACGACGAGCAGGTCCACGCCCTGCACCACCGACGCCTTGAGCGGCGACAGCACGGCCGTGGCCGCGTCGATGCGGATATGGCGCAGGCTGGCATACAGCCCCAGGCCCCGGCGCAGGCCCAGGATGGCCTGCTCGGGCCGCAGCGCGCGCGGCAGGTGGTCGTGGCGCGGATCGCCCACGGCGCCAAAGAGCACGGCATCGGCCGCGCAGGCCGCCGCCAGTGTGGCCTGTGGCAAGGGATGGCCATGGGCGTCGCAGGCCACCGCACCTACGGGTACCTCCACTGCGTCGAAGCCGAAGCCCGGCCCGCGCAGGTCTTCGAGCACCGCGCGCGCCTGGGCCAGCACCTCGGGGCCGATGCCCTCACCGGGCAGAAACGCGATGCAGGGCATCAGTCCTTCACCGCACCCGACTGGCGCACCAGCTCGGCATGCTTGGCCAGCTCGGCCTTGAAGAAGGGCTCGGCGCTCTCGGGGGTGGAACCCACGGGGGCGATGCCTTGTGCCGCCATGATGTCCTGCACTTCCTTTTGCGCCAGCGTGGCCTTCACGTCCTGGTAGAACTTCTGCACCAGGGGCTTGGGCAGGCCGGCCGGGCCGATCAGGGCGATCCAGGCATCGAAGCTGTAGCCCGGCAGCCCCGCCTCGGCCAGGGTGGGCACCTCGGGCAGCACCTGCGAGCGCTGCGTGGTGGAAACGCCCAGCGCCTTCAGGCGCCCAGCCTTTACATGCGGCGCCGCCGCCGTGACGGACAGAAAGGCCAGGTGGATCTGCCCGCCGATCAGGTCCGTGGTCAGCGGCCCCGTGCCCTTGTAAGGGATGTGCGTGAGAAAGATGCCACCTTCGCTCTTGAGCAGCTCGGCCGCCAGGTGCAGCACGCTGCCGTTGCCGGCCGAGCCATAGTCCACCTTGGCGGGATTCGCCTTGGCATAGGCCACCAGCTCCTTGAGGGTCTTGACCGGCAGCGCATTGGTGGCCACCAGCACCAGCGGCACCGTGCCGACCACGGTGATGGGCGTGATGTCCTTGAGCGTGTCGAAAGGCATGCTCTTGTAGATGGCCGGGTTGATCACGTGGTTGGACGAGACCAGCGCCAGGGTCTGCCCGTCCTTGGGCGCGCGCACCAGCTGCGCCGTGCCCGAAACACCGCCCGCGCCCGCGATGTTCTCCACCACCACCGGCTGGCCCAGCGCACGCGCCAGCGGCGGCGAGAGTGCGCGGGCCAGCGTGTCCACGGTCGAGCCCGTGGTCAGCGGCACGATCACGCGCACGGGCTTGTCGCCCTGTGCGTGGGCCAGGCTACCCGCGGCCAAGGTAGCCAGCAGCAAGGCCCGCCGGCCCCGGGATGCCAAGTTCAAGGAATGCATCGTTTGTCTCCTGTCGTTATGTTTTCTCAGGGATGCCGTGCTTTCAGGTCGGCAAAGGACAGCAGCTCCCCTGCGATCGCGCTGGCCACCACCGTGGGGGGGCTGGCCAGCCAGACCTGGCCCGGGCCGCCCCGGCCTGGAAAGTTGCGGTTGATGGCGCTCACCGTGACTTGGTCCGCCGAGGTGGACGAGCCCGGCCCGCAGTTGCCGCAGGCCCCGCACGAGGGCTGCAGCATGCGCGCGCCCACCTGCTCGAACACCGGCATGTAACCGCGGGCCACGCAGTAGTCGCGCACGGCCGAGGTGCCGAACTGCAGGAACAGCTGCACGTGTGGCGCCACACGCAGGCCGCGCTGCACGGCCCACTGCAGCACGCCGTGGTAGAGGTCGAAATCCTCGCGCTTGCCCGCGGTGCACGAGCCCCCGTAGGCAATTTGTACCTTCACGGGCCCGTCCAGTTCGGCCAGCGGCAGGCCATTGCCCGGATCGCCCGGGCGCGCCAGCATGGGCGTGAGGGCCGCGCAGACCACGGTGAGGGTTTGCGCATACCGCGCACCGGGGTCGCTGTGCATCCAGGGCTCGATGCGGAAGTCCACACCGCGCCGCTCGCGCAGAAAGCGCACGGTCTCGGCATCTGGCGCCACGATACCGGTGAAGCCGCCGAGCTCGGCCGTCATGTTGGTCAGGGTGGCACGCTCGTCGGTGGACAGGCCGGCCACGGCCGGGCCGCCAAATTCGAACACCTTGCCCAGGCCTGCGCCCGCGCGGATGGCGGGCAGCGCCAGCAGGTGCAGCACGATGTCCTTGGCGGTCACGCCCGCGGGCACTGCACCGTCGAGCACGATGCGCAGCGACTCGGGCACCGTAAGCCGCACCGCCCCGGTCACAAAGGCATTGGCCATGTCCGTCGTGCCCACACCAAAGGCCACGCAGCCCAGCGCGCCGCTGTGCGGGGTGTGCGAGTCGGTGCCCACCACCACCTGGCCGGGCAGCGCATAGTGCTCGGCCACCATGGCGTGCGAGATGCCGGCGACGTTGCGGCCATCGTCGAGCAGGGCCTCCTCCTCGGTCAGCGTGCGGTGCATGCGCAGGCCGAAGCGCTTGGCGAAGGCGCGCTGCGCCGCACACATGGCGAGCACGTTGGGCACCAGGCCGGCACGCACATGGGTGGCGCTCTCGTGCACGTAGGAGGTGTGGTCCTCGAACACCACGATGGACTCGGGCCCCTGCAGCGCCAACCCGGCACCGAACTCGGCATCGAGCATGTGCGCCGCCATGCCGGTGTAGTACTCGTGGATGAAGCGCCAGTCAGCGCGCACAAAGGCCCCTTCGCCCGGCGCCGCATGGGCTGCGGTCAGCTCCGTGGCCAGGGCATGGCGCGCGACGATCTTCTCGAACAGGGTGCGCGGCGTGCCGGCGCCCTGCCCCACCTCGGCCGCTGGCGCCACATCCCGCATGAAGCGCTGGCCAAAGCGCAGCAGCCCGCCGCTGCGCAGAATGGCCGCAGCCAGCGCATCGCGGCCCGCCACCAGTTCCTCGATGGCAATGGCCTCGCCGCGCTGGATGCGCTCGACCAAGCCGAAATCGGTGGACGTGAACAGGCCGATGTTGTCGGCATTCTGGCGGTAGATGCGCTCGAAACTCTCTGCCACCACCAGGCGCACGCCGGCGAACTTCTCCGCCGCAGGGCTGTGCTCGCGCGAGGAGCCCTTGCCGTAGCGCTTGCCGGCCACCGTGACCTCGAAGCCGCCCTGGCGCACCGCATCGACCGCGATGGGCAGGCAGTCGTCCACCCGAAAGCCGGTGTAAGGGTAGCGGCCCAGTTGTGCGTCGAAATGGGTCAGGATGGGCAGCGGCGTGATCTCATCGGTGGAGACATCGTCGCGCAGCGCGCCGGCCTGTGCCGGTGTGAGCGCCTCGCCACCAAGCTGCCTGCGCACCCGATCGGCGCTCTGGCTGAGAAAGAGGATCCGTCCGTCGAAGCGGACTGTGCTGGCATCGGCTTGCATGCCTGTATGATCGGCCGCTGCCCCGCGCAGGCCAAGCGCCCATACAGCACAGGGGGTCTCGCAAAACTAGCGATCCGGGTTATCCCGCAGGCTCGGACCAGGCGTCGATGACGGCCTGCACCGAACGCAGACGCGGGGTCTTGCGCAGCGCATACAGGCACAACTCGCGCGCGGCCCAGTCCTCCTGCAGCGGGCGGCGCACAAAGTGCCGGCTGCCCGCATAGGCGGCCGCCGCGCTCTGCGGCACGATGGCGATCCCGAGGCCCGCCTCGACCATGCGGCACACGGCGTCGAAGCTGCCCACCGAGACGGCCATCTGCAGGCTGCGCCCGGCAGCCAGGGCCTGGGCATGCACGAAGCGGTCGAGCGAGCCGCCCGCGCGCACGCCGATCAGCGGCCACTGCAGCACCTGGTCGAAACCGAGCCCACTGCGCCTGGCGAGCGCATGGCCGCGCGGCAGCACCACCAGCAGCGGGTCACTGGCGAAGTGCCAGCGCTCCATGCCGGCGGGCACGTCCATGCGCACCCCCACGCCCACATCGGCCCTGTCGTCCAGGCAGCTGCGCACCACGTCGGGCGTGTCCAGCTCCTGCAGCGAGACATGCAGCGCCGGGTGCGCGGCCAGCAGGGCCTTGAGCCGCTCGGGCAGAAAGCCCACCACGGCCGAGGTATTGGCCGCCACGCGCACCGTGCCGGCCACCCGGCCGTCGAGCGACTGCACCTCGCGCGCCAGTTGCTGCAGCCCCTGGTCGATCTGCAACCCGCGCTCGAACACCAGGTGGCCCGCCTCGGTCAGCTGGACGCCGCGCGGCGAACGCACCAGCAGCGGCGTGCCGAAGGCATGCTCCAGGTCGGCCAGGCGGCGGCTCAGGGCCGAGGGCGCGATGTGCTCGCGCGTGGCAGCGCGCACGATGGAGCCCTCCTGCGCCACCGCGGCGAACAGGCGCAGGCTGTAGGCATCGACGCGGCGGGTCATGGCGCCGGCTTCAGCAGCCCAGCAGGGCCGGCAGCTCGGACATGCTGCGGAACACCTGCGAGGCGCCGGCCGCGCGCAGGGCCTGCTCGCCCACCCCCAGGGGGTCATAGGCGAACACCGTGGCGCCAGCGGCCGCGCCGGCGGTCACCCCGATGGTCGTGTCCTCCACCACCGCGCAGCGCGTGGGGTCGGCCTGCAGCGCGGCGGCCGCAGCCAGGTACACATCGGGCGCGGGCTTGGTGTGGGGCATCTCGTGGCCGCTGAAGATGCGGCCCTCGAAGTAGGGCATGAGCCCCACCTTGACCAATTGCATCTCCACCTTGAAGCGGTCGGCCCCCGAGGCACAGGCGATGCGCCCGCCATGGTGGGCGTGCACGCGCTCGATGGCGGGGTGGATGTGCTCGATGGCGACCAGGCGCTGGTCCAGCTCGGCATTGCGCCGGGCGTAGAAGCTGGCCATCCACTCGTCGGTCAGGGGCTTGCCGGTCTCGGCCTCGATGCGGGCCGTGGCGCTGCGCACCGTGCGGCCGATGAAGTAGGCCATGCATTCGTCGTGCGTGATGGCCCAGCCCGCCTCGTTGAGCATGGTGCGCAGCACGCCGTTGGTGATGTGCTCGCTGTCGACGAGCACGCCGTCGCAGTCGAACAAAATGGCGTCAAAGGTCATGGGTCAAGCTTCGCAAAAGGGAATGGGGAAATGCAGCTCACTGCTGGTCGCCGTCGACATAGAACCAGCGGCCGTCCTCGCGCACGAAGCGGCTGGTCTCGTGCAGGCGCACGGCCTTGCCACCCACGCGGTAGCGCGCGACGAACTCGACCTCGGCCGTGTCCGCGCCCGTGCTCCGGTGGCTGCGCACCGAAAGGCCCAGCCAGCGGGTGGCGGGGTCGAAGTCGAGATCGGCAGGCCGCGTGCGCGGATGCCACGTGGCCTGCAGGTAGTCGGCCCGCTCGCGCACAAAGGCGCTGTAGCGCGAGCGCATGAGGTGCTGCGCATCGGGCGCGGGCGTGGTGTCGAAATGCTCCACGTAGCGGCCGCAGCAGTCGACATAGGCCAGGGGTTTCTGGCGCGCGTTGAGCTGGCCGCAGGGGCAGGCAGTGGTGTCGGAAGAGGCCACGGGGAAATCCTCTTCAGCGGATTGCGCCGAAGACTTTTTTGGCCAATGCACTTCCTGCAGCAGCCGGGTTCTGGCGGATGGCACGCTCTTCCTCGCCGATCATGAGGTACAGGCCGTCGAGCGTGCGAGCAGTGACGTACTGCGCCAGGTTGGCGTCCTCGGCCTTGAGCAGGCCAAAGCTGGCCGCCTTGCCGGCAAACGCGTTGTACTTCTGCGTGACGCCGACCTTCTCGGTGGCCTGGTGTACCACGGGCAAGAAGCGTTCGCCCAGCGGGGCCCGCGTCTTGTCGGCGAAGAAGGCCGTCACCGAGGTGTCGCCGCCGGTCAGGATATTGCGGGCGTCGGTCACCGTCATGCCCTGCACGGCCTGCACCAGCAGGTCTTTGCCCAGCGGCACGGCGGCCTCGGCCGCGCGGTTGATGGAGGTGACGAGCTCATCGATGCGCCGGCCCTGGCCCAGCGACTTCAATAGCTTGGCGGCCTCGTCGAGCTGCCCCGGCAGGCCGATGCGCACCCGGGGGTTGCCCAGAAAGCCGTCGGGCCGGCCGAGCGATGCGACGGCAGCCTGCACGCCCTGGGACAGGGCGGCCTTGAGCCCGCCCGAGGTGTCGGCGGCCGACAGGTCGGCCAGCGACAGGGCATGCGCCCGGTGGGCAACGGCCAGCAGCAGGGCACCCAGCGCGCCTGCGCTGGCATGGTGGTGGAATTCGCGACGCAGCATGGCGTGGTAGGTCTTTCTCTGGTCAAACACAAGGAAGCGCAGGGCCTGATTTTCGCCGACGCGCGCGCACCGTAGACTGGCGCGCATGGACATCCCTGTCCAAGGAGTTGAACCATGTGGGAAATGAGCGTGCCGTGGTGGGAATTCGTGCTGCGCGGGGTGGTGGTCTATGTCTTCCTGCTGGTGTTCCTGCGCCTCACGGGCAAACGCCAGACGGGGCAGTACGCGCCCTTTGACCTGGTGCTGCTGCTGATCCTGTCAAACGCGGTGCAGAACTCGATGAATGCGGGTGACAACTCGCTCGTCGGCGGCCTGATCTCGGCCACCACGCTGATCGCCTGCCACGTGGTGCTGGCCCACCTGACCTTCCGCACCCCCTGGCTGGAGCGCCTGATCGACGGCACCCCGCGCGTGCTGGTAGAGCACGGCCAGGTGCGCGCCGACCTGATGCGCAAGGAGCTGCTGTCCACAGACGACCTGGAGGCCGCGCTGCGCGCCGGCGGCTGCCTGCACCTGCACGAGGTGGAGCGCGCCACCATCGAGACCAACGGCCAGATCACCGTGGTGCTGCGCAGGCGCGACAGCGCCGGTTGAATCGCCCGTTGTTCTTCAGTAGGGCGTGTAGCACTTGCCGCCAGCGATCGCAGCGGTGACCGCCGGCTCCAGGCTGGCCAGCGTGGGATAGGTCGCCTGCGTGGCCCCCTCCAGGATGCACAAGCGTGCCTCCTTGCGCACCCACACGTCCTTGCGTTCCGAGACGGGCAGCAGCAGGTCCGAGGCGCCCCAGTGCGCCGCGAATTGCGCCGAACCCTCGGTCCGCTCGACCTTGAAGGTTCGGACACCGACCTTGGGCCCGGCGTTGTACCGGCCCTCGCCCGGGCATGCCTCGCTGGGGTAGTAGACCCAGCCGCTGTTGTAGCTGAGGGAACCTGCGGTGGCCTCACCGAACTGCAGGACCACGCGGCTGGAGGGCCCCAGCGCGCCGGGCGGCTGGCAGGTCTCCTGCGCCCACAGCCCCTGCGGCAAGGCGCCAGGCACGGTGCAGCGCACGCTCAGCGTGTCCACAAGGGTGTGCGGCATGGTGCCCACACCATTGCGCACGGCGCACTGCTGAACAGCCGGCCCATTCTGCACGGTCACCGTGTAGTCGGCCCCGCCGGGCAAAGGGGTCGTGAAGGTGAAGCGGCCGTCGGCGGAGATGGGGAGTTGCTCTCCCGCACTGGTGCGCAGCACCAGCGTGGAGCCCGAGGCCAAGCCACTCACCGTGCCCCCCAGCGTGTACATGGCGACGGGCAGGGTTTCGCAAGCGATGGCGACATCGGTCACCGCGGCGGTCAAGCTGCCCGTGCCCCGCGCCACCGTGCACAGCTGCCCGGTCGGCTGGGTCTTGACGGCCACGTCGTAGCGACTGCCCGCCGGCCAGCTGGCGGCCATCACAAACGCGCCGTTGGCACCGAGCGTGAAGTCGTCCGTACCCTGGTTCTGCAGCACCAGCGTCTGGCCTGCGGCCAGGCCGGATACCGTTCCGCCGACCGTCCAGCGCACCTCGGTCGGGGGCGTGGTCGGCGTGGTGGGCGTGCCGGGTTCGCCGCCCGTCGCAGGGCTGTCGCTGCCCCCGCCTCCGCCACAGGCGCAGAGCACGCCCAGGGCAGCCCCAGCCAGCAAGGCCTTGGCAGCAGGGACGAGCGTGCGCGCGGCAGGCCATTCAGGGCGCATTGCGCCCGGGGTTCGGGTCATGGGCATGGAAACTCCTCTCGAAGTGGTGGGCACTCCGAACGCGGAACTGCGTCCTCTGGTGTCCACCTGGTTGGTGTGCCACCAGTGTCCGGCTGGCAGCCCGCGGGGGCTGGTGATGCAGATCACCACCCGCATGCCGCGACCCGGCTCACAAGGTATCCGGATGTTGCAGGCCGCCGTGCGCGCACATCGCAGCCCTTCCCCTGTGGAACCCCTACTGCGGTAGGGTTTGCGCGGCAGCCTGCTTGCGCCACACTTGGCAGAATTTGCCTGCGCCTGCCGCGACACGCCACCCGAATGCCCGCCACGCTCCCCTACGCCCTCATCCTCGATGACCACCCCCTGGTTGCGCGCGGCGTGGCGGAGTTCCTGCGCTCGCTGCGCCCCGACCTGGAAGTGCGGCTGGCCACCGACGCCGCCGACTGCCTGCAGCAGGTGGTGCTGCACGGCGCCCCCGCGCTGGCCCTGATCGATTTCTGGCTGGCCGAAGGGGCGGCGCTGGGCCTCATCGCGCAACTGCGGGCACGCTGCCCCGAGACGCCCATCGTGGTGATGAGCGGCGACGACGACCCCTTGCTGGGCGAGCGCGCCCGTGCGGGGGGCGCGCACGGTTTCCTGCACAAGCAGGAGAGCCCTGGCACCTTTGCCCAGGCCGTGCATGCGCTGCTGGGCGGGCTGACCTGGTTCGTGCCGCCCAGCCGCCTGCAGGCCGGCGGGCTGCGCAGCCGTGAGCTGCCGGTGACGCCGGCCGAGCTGGGCCTGTCCACCCGCCAGGGCGAAATCCTCGCCCTGGTGCTGATGGGCCAGCCCAACAAGCGCATTGCGCTGGACCTGGCCCTGTCGGAAAGCACGGTCAAGGAGCATGTCACCGCCATCCTGCAGCGCCTGGGCGCGCGCAACCGCATCGAGGCCATCACCCAGCTGCGCGGGCGCAGGCTGGTGCTGGCCACAGGGCCTGCGGGCTGATGGCCTCGCCCGCGGCCGTGCCACCGGCCGATTGGTCCGACGACGCCCCCATCAGCAGCGAGGGGCAGGCGCGCCTGCTGGAGATGACCTTCGGCTTTCTGCTCACCAGCATCTTCGTGCTGCCGCTGGTGTCGCTGGCGCTCACGCTGTTCTACGCGCGGGAGAACGACGCGCGCGGGATGTGGCTGTGGTGCGGCTTCTACGCCCTGTTTGCCCTGGCGATGTCTGTGCAGCGCCGCATCCACCTGCGCGACCGCGAGCGCCTGGATGCACAGGCGCTGGTGCGCAAGTGGCAACCGCGGCTCGAAACATGCGCATTGCTGCACGGGCTGGGCATCAGCGCGCCCCTGGCCATCGTGGCCGGCCATGCGGGCTACGACTTCGCCCTGCTGCTGCTGGTGACCAATGCCGCCATCGTGGTCGGCAACGCCACCCTGCAGACGCCCGTGCTCGGCGTGTTCATGCGCTTGTACATGGCGGGCTGGAATGCCTCGTTGCCCCTGTTGGTCTGGGTGTTTCCAGAGCACTGGCATGCCATTCTGCCGCTGGCGCTGCTGCTCAGCCTGGCCATCTACCGCCACGCCCAAAGGACGCACCGCTTCTTCGTGCAGCAGATCCGGCTGGAGGAGCGCGGCGCCCAGATGGCCGCACGCTACCTGGCGGCACGTGACGAGGCCCAGGCGGCCCTGGAAGAAAAGAACCGCTTTCTGCGCACCGCTGCGCACGACCTGCGCCAGCCCGTGCATGCCATGGGCCTGCTGGCCGCGGCCATCGCGCGGCGCAACCGCGACCACGGCCTGGATGCGCCGCTGGCCGACCTGCAGCGCAGCGTGCACTCGGTCAACCAGATGTTCAACGCGCTGCTCGACCTCTCGCGCATCGAAGGCGGCCATGTGGCCGTGCACGCCACTCCGGTGGCCCTGGATGGCCTATTCGGCGACGTGCTCACGCTGTTCCGCGAAGAGGCGCGCACGCGCGGCCTGCAGCTGCGGGTGCGCCTGCCGGGCCCCGAGGCCGGCGTGCTGGCCGATGCGGACCTGCTGCGCCAGGCGGTCGTGAACCTGGTGCACAACGCACTGCGCTACACCCTGCAGGGCGGGGTGCTGCTTACCGCGCGCCGGCGCCGCGCGGGCTGGCAGATCGAGGTCTGGGACACCGGCGTGGGCGTGGCCCTGGAGGACCAGCTGCGCATCTACTCGCCCTTCTACCGCCCGCAGCACGCCTGGGGCATCGACAACAACGGCCACGGCCTGGGCCTGGCCGTGGTGGCGCGCTGTGCCAAGCTGATGGGCGCCGACTACGGGCTCGCATCGCGCCTGGGCCGGGGCTCGCGCTTCTGGCTGCACCTGCCCGAAGCCCGCCCCATTGCCCAAGCGCCCGTTGCCGCCCGCCTGGACAGCGCGGCATGGAGCACGGCGGAAGAAGGCCGTGACCGCCTCGGCCTGGCCCCGCTGGCAGGCCACTGCCTGGTCATCGACGATGACCCGCAGGTGGCGGCCGCGTGGGCAGCCCTGCTGCAGGCCTGGGGCGTCACGGCCCGCTTCGCCAGCTGCGCCGGCGAAGCCTGGGAGTTGGTGGACCGGGGCTTCACGCCGCAGGCTATCCTGTGTGACCAGCGCCTGCGCTCGGGCGAGAGCGGCTTCGACATCCTGCGCGCGCTGATGGCGCACTGCCCCGATGCCCATGGCGCCATGGTCAGCGGCGAACTGCACTCGCCCGAGCTGCAGGAGGCCGAAAGCGAAGGCTACCTGGTGCTGCCCAAGCCGCTCGATGTGGTCCGCCTGCATGCCGTGCTGGCCCAGTGGCTCCACCCCCGGCCCGGCCACTGATGGAGCCATCGCACGTGGACATGAAAGAACGCCCGCCAGACGCTTCCCAGCCCAGCGATGAAGGCCGCCTGCGGCTGCTGAGTGCCGCCTTTGCACGCCTGCGCCTGAGCATGGCAGCCATGCCGGCCATGGGCTTTCTGTTCGGCGGGCTGCTGGCCTGGCTCGGCGGCAACCCGTGGGGCTTTTTCGTGGGGGGCGCACTGTACCTGCCGGCCCTGTGGTACGCATGGCACCTGCTGCGCCGCTACCGGCGCGAGCAGCTCGAACGCCCCCCCGCCGATCTGCTCGCCAGCTGGCAGCCCAGGGTGCAGCGGCTGGCACTGGCCCATGGCCTGGCGCTGGCCTCTGCCGTGGCACTGCCCATGGGCAGTGCCAGCTACGACTTCATGCTGCTGGTGTATGCAGGCCTGATAGGCACGGTGGCCGTCCTCGCCGCCCAGATGTCGGCCTCCTGGCAGATCTACCGCGCCTTCTTCTTCGGCATGGCGGGCAGCCTGGTGCTGATGCCCTGGACCTTCGCAAGCCACTGGTACTTCACCCTGCCCATCGCCCTGGTGATGATGGCGGTGATCTACCGCAGCGCCATCCAATCGCACCGCTTCTTCGTGCGCCAGGTGGCGCTCGAAGAGCACAGCCGGGACCTGGCCGAGCGCTACCGCCAGGCCAGCAGCGCGGCCGAAACGGCCCTGGCCGAGAAGAACCGATTCTTGAGCACCGCCGCGCACGACCTGCGCCAGCCCGTGCACGCCATGGGCCTGCTGGCCGAGGCCATCGCCCTGCACGGCAAAGACATCCCGCGGCTGCAAGACCTGCTCACGCAGTGGCGGCTGAGCATGCGCTCGGTGAGCCACCTGTTCGATGCCCTGCTGGACCTGTCGCGCATCGAGTCGGGCGCGGTGGAGCTGCGGCCCGTGCCGCTGCTGCTGCACAACCTGTTCGATGACCTTCACACCCAGTTCGCGGCCGAGGCCGGCGCGCGCGGGCTGGCCTTGCGCCTGCGCCGCCCGCCGGCCCAGGCCAGCGTGCTGGCCGACCCGGCACTGGCACGCCAATCGCTCGCCAACCTGGTGCACAACGCGCTGCGCTACACGCCGCATGGCGGCGTGCTGGTGGGTGCGCGGCGCCGCGGCGGCCACTGGCGCATCGAGGTATGGGACACCGGCGTCGGGGTGGCGCTGGAAGAGCAGGGCCAGATCTACCAGGCCTTCTACCGACCCCAGCATGCATGGCAGCTGCACCGCAGCGGCCACGGCCTGGGGCTGGCCGTGGTGGCGCGCTGCGTCGCGCTGATGGGGGCCCGGCAGGGCCTGCGCTCGCGGCTCGGCAAGGGCTCATGCTTCTGGATCGAGCTGCCCGCCACCGACGCGCCGCCGCCAGACTCCCCTCTGGCCCCCCAGGGTGCCACAGGGCGCCACGCCCTGCTGGCCGGGCGCTGCCTGGTGCTCGACGATGACCCGCATGTGCGTGGCGCCTGGGCGGCCCTGCTCGGCACCTGGGGCGTGGAGGTGCGGCTGGCCTCGGACGCGCGCGAGGCCTTCGCCCACATCGATGCCGGCTTCACGCCCCAGGCCATGCTCTGCGACCAGCGCCTGCGCTCGGGCGAAAGCGGCTTCGAGGTGCTGCTGGCCCTGCTGGAGCGCTGCCCCGACGCGCATGGTGCCATGGTCAGCGGCGAGTTCGACGCCCCCGAGCTGCTGGAGGCCGACGCCCAGGGCTACCTGGTGCTGCGCAAGCCGGTCGACGCCGACACGCTGCACGCCTTGCTCGCGCAGTGGCTGCGGCAGCCGGGCGCCTGAGCGCCCGGCTCAGGCCAGCGCACGCTGGATGATGATCTTCTGCACATCGCTCGTGCCTTCATAGATCTGGCACACACGCACGTCGCGGTAGATGCGCTCCACCGGGAAGTCGTTCACCACGCCGTAGCCGCCCAGGGTCTGGATGGCAGCGCTGCACACGCGCTCGGCCATCTCGCTGGCGAACAGCTTGGCCATGGCTGCCTCTTTCAGGCAGGGGCGCCCGGCGTCGCGCAACGCGGCGGCGTGCCAGATGAGCTGGCGCGCGGCCTCGATCTGGGTGGCGCAATCGGCCAGGCGGAAACCCACGGCCTGGTGGTTGAAAATGGCGGTACCGAAGCTCTCGCGCTCCTTGGAGTAGGCCAGCGCCGCCTCGAAGGCGCTGCGCGCCATGCCCACGCTCTGCGCGGCGATGCCGATGCGCCCGCCTTCGAGCGCACCGAGCGCGATCTTGTAGCCCTCGCCCTCGGCGCCGATCAGGTTCTCGGCCGGGATGCGGCAATTGTCGAAGTTGATCTGCGCCGTGTCGCTGCTGTGCTGGCCCAGTTTGTCTTCGAGCCGCGCCACCACGTAGCCCGGGTTGTCGGTGGGCACGAGGAAGGCGCTCATGCCCTTCTTGCCCGCGCCCTTGTCGGTGACGGCAATGACGATGGCCACATGGCCGTTCTTGCCGCTGGTGATGAACTGCTTGACGCCGTTGATCACGTAGCCGTCGCCCTCGCGCACGGCTGTGGTGCGCAAGGCCGATGCGTCCGAGCCCACATGCGGCTCGGTCAGGCAGAAAGCGCCCAGCATGCGGCCCTGTGCCAGGGGCGTGAGCCAGTCCTTCTTTTGCTGCGCGTTGCCGTAGCGCATGAGGATGGCGTTGACCGGGCAGTTGGTCACGCTGATGGCGGTGCTGGTGCCGCCATCGCCGGCGGCGATCTCTTCAAGCACCAGGGCCAGCGTGAGGTAGTCGAGGTTGGCGCCGCCGAACTCTTCGGGCACGCAGATGCCGTAGGCGCCGAGCGCGGCCAGGCCCTGGTGCGCCTCTTTGGGGAAATGGTGCTCCTTGTCCCAGCGCGCCGCATGGGGCCACAGCTCGGCCTGCGCGAAATCGCGCACGGCGTCGCGGATCATTTCCTGGTCTTGGGTCAGCAGCATGGGTGTCGTCTCCGGAATCTCGTCTTTGGAATCAATGAAGAAGGGGGTCTTACCAGTGCGCGGCGCGCCGGCCGTCCTGGTGCAGCAGGCGCCCCTTGTCGGCTGCAGTCACGCCCGCCAGGGTGCTGCGCATGCCCTGCACGCTGTCCTGCACCGTGAGGGGCGCCTCGCCACCGCCCATCTCGGTCTGCACCCAGCCGGGGTCGATGGTCAGGAGGATGGCGCCGGGGTAGTCGTGCTGGGCCGCGGCCACCGCCATGTTGAGGGCGGCCTTGCTGGTGCGGTACAGCCAGGACTCGCTGTCGTCCACACTGCCGATCTGCGACATGGACGAAGACACGAAGGCGAACACACCCTGCGCGTCGGCCACCATCGGCGCCACCTGGGGCAGGGCCTGCATGGCGCCCAGCACATTGGTGTGCATCACCGCGTCGAAGTCCTGCTGCGTGGGGGGCGTGAGCGCGTTGGGCCGGCGGATCACACCGGCCACGTACAGTGCCAGATCGATTTTTTCACCATCGAGCAACCAGGCCAGGCCGCTCACGCTGGCGGGGTTGGCCACATCGACGGTGAGCACCTGGGCGCCCAGCGCCTGCAGGCGTTCGCGCCCTGCGTCGTCGCGCGCGGTGGCGATCACGCGCTCGCCTGCCTCCGTGTACTGGCGCGCCAGCTCCAGGCCGATACCGCGCGACGCGCCGATGATGAGGATGGTGGCCATGCCGGATTCCGTTCAAGTAAAAGCAAAACAAGCCGTCAATGCACGGCGAATTCGAAATAGCCGGACCAGGCGGGGTCGAAGGTGACGGACAGCTCCAGGGATGCGGCCTCGTCGCGCAGCAGCAGCGGCGCCAGGGCCTGCTTGGCCATCTGCTCGTCGCCCACGTAGTACACCGCCTTGCGGCGCCCGGCCCGGGTCATGGTGTAGGCCAGAATGCCCAGTTGCGGCAGCTCCAGCAGGGTGGCGGCTTGGTCCTGCAGATCGCGCACGGCCTCCAGTTCGTCGCCATCCGCCACCGCCAGATCCAGGGTGAGCGCGTAGGCCAGATCGGCCCGCATGGCGACCGGGTTGGCACTGCGGTTGATCATCACGATGGCTTCGTCCCTGGGCTCGGCCCCATCGCCATCGGCACCACCGAAGACCAGGGTCATGCCGTCCCATTCGTGCTCGCCAGTGGGAAACTCGCCGGTGCGGCCCAGGGCCTCGACCCAGTAGCGGTCGAACACGGGCGGCAGCAGCGACAGCGGTGTCCATTCGGCATCGGGGTCCAGGGACTCTTCGACGAAATCCACGGCACCGACCTTGACGGCAAAGTCGTACTCCCCGAGCACATGGTCGATCATGATGAAGGCCATGTTGCGCGCGTGGTCCTGGAAGTCCTGCGGGATCTCGCGGCCGAAGCGGATCTCCAGCGCCGCCTGCCCGTCGTCCTGGCCCAGCGCGATCAGCACCTCGGCGGTGGACAGCTCGAAGCCGTCCATGCCGATGGGAAAGTCCGGCTGGCGCGTGCGCTCGCGGAACGCGCGCACGCGGTGGTGGCGCAGCCGGGGCGCCGCGGCCACCACCTGCATGAGCAGCGGAAAGCGGTCGCTGCTGCCGTGTGCAGTGACGATCAGGTCCACCACCTCGTCCTCCGCGCCACCCGAGAGCTCCAGCGCCAGCCCGCTCAGGTGCTGCTCGAGCAGCTCATTGCCCTGCTCCACCCGCTCGCGCAGCGGCAAGGCATGCAGGGAGGCTTCCGCGTCCGAGAACGCCTGCCAGAACGCGGCGATGGTGGCAGGGTCGATGGGGGTGGGGACGTCAGATTCCATGGCGGCGCTCATAGCGAATGGTTGAACGGTTGTGAAGTATCAATCTTTCTGAGGCTGTTTATTTCCAGCAGTCCACAGAGCACGCACAGCGAGAGCCAGCGCCCTCGTGCAAGGGCCGCCCCGCCGCACCGGGGGCGTCCCCCTCTCTCGACTCGCGCAGCGAGTCGAGAGAGGGGCTGAGGGCCGCGGCTCCAAGCCTGCCTGCGCAGGCTTGGACGTGCTCGAAGAGTGGCCGCCTTTGGCGGACACACCGAGGCGCGAAGCGACTCAGGGGGTGCCGGTATTTTTTCAGACCAGTTCAACCGCCATGGCTGTCGCTTCGCCGCCACCGATGCACAGCGTGGCCAGGCCCTTGGTCAGTCCGCGGGCCTGCAGCGCATGGATCAGCGTGACCAGGATGCGCGCACCGCTGGCACCGATGGGGTGGCCCAGGGCGCAGGCGCCACCATTCACGTTGACCTTGTCGTGCGGCAGGTTCAGTTCCTTCATGAGCGCCATGGGCACCACGGCGAAGGCCTCGTTGATCTCCCACAGCTGCACGTCGCCCACCTCCCAGCCGGCCTTGGCCAGGGCCTTTTGCGTGGCGCCCAGCGGGGCGGTGGCGAACCACTCGGGCTCCTGCGCGTGCGTGGCATGGCTCACCACGCGGGCCAGGGGCTTGGCGCCGAGCTTCTTGGCGGTGGATTCACGCATCATCACCAGCGCGGCGGCGCCGTCGTTGATGCTGGAGCTCGATGCGGCGGTGATGGTGCCGTCTTTCTTGAAGGCAGGCTTCAGGGTGGCGATCTTCTCGAGCTTGACCTTGCCCGGGCCTTCGTCCACCGAGACCACGGCCTCGCCTGTTCGGGACTTGACGGTGACGGGCACGATCTCGGCCGCAAAGGCGCCCGACTCGGTGGCCGCCTTGGCGCGCTGCACGCTGGCCGTGGCAAAGGCATCCTGCTGCTCGCGCGTGAACTGGTACTTGGCCGCGCAGTCCTCGCCGAAGGTGCCCATGGAGCGGCCGGGCTCGTAGGCGTCTTCCAGGCCGTCGAGCATCATGTGGTCGAAGATGCGGTCATGGCCCAGGCGGTAGCCGCCGCGGCCCTTCTGCAGCAGGTAGGGGGCGTTGGTCATGCTCTCCATGCCACCGGCCACCATCACGTCGTGCGTGCCGGCAAGCAGCATGTCGTGCGCCATCATCGCGGCCTTCATGCCCGAGCCGCACATCTTGGACAGCGTGACCGCGCCTGCGCCCTTGGGCAGGCCGCCCTTGAAGGCCGCCTGGCGTGCAGGCGCCTGGCCCTGGCCGGCCATCAGGCAGTTGCCGAAGAGCACCTCGCCCACGGCATCGGGCGACACGCCGGCGCGTTCCAGCGCGGCCTTGATGGCGGCGCCCCCCAGGTCATGGGCGGCCAGGCTGGAAAAGTCGCCCTGCAGCGAGCCCATGGGGGTGCGTGCGGCGCCGACGATGACGATGGGGTCTTGGGGGTGGTTGCTCATGGCAATGTCTCCTGCAGTGGGTTGGATGGGGGCAAATCAAAAAATCAGTCACGCGGCCGGTCGAGGAAACGCCGGTCGGTGTCGTAAGGGAACACGTCGTACACATGGCCGGCCTGGATGCGCTCCTTGTGCGATTGCCAGAAGGCGGCGTCCAGCAGGTCGGCGTGGTGCTGCATGAACACGGCGCGCACGGCGTCGTTGCCCAGCAGGAAGGGGCCGAAGGTCTCGGGGAACACGTCGCGTGGGCCCACGGGGTACCAGACTTCGCCGCTCATTTCTTCCTCTTCATTGCGCGGCGCGGGCACGCGGCGGAAGTGGCAGTCGGTCAGGTATTCGATCTCGTCGTAGTCGTAGAACACGACCTTGCCGTTGCGCGTGACGCCGAAGTTCTTCCACAGCATGTCGCCCGGGAAGATGTTGGCGGCCACCAGGTCCTTGATGGCATTGCCGTACTCGATCACGCTGCGCTCCATCTGCTGGCGTGCCCGCGGGTCCGCAAGGCCGGTGTCGAAGGCTTCCTGCAGGTAGATGTTGAGCGGGATCATGCGCCGCTCGATGTACAGGTGCTTGATGATGACCTCGGTCTGGCCATCGCCGTCGCGGTCGCTGATCTCCAGTTGGCTGGGCGCAAACTTCTGGATCTCGGCGATCAGCTCGTCATCGAAGCGCTCGCGCGGAAAGGCCACCTCGCTGTATTCCAGCGTGTCGGCCATGCGCCCCACACGGTCATGCTGCTTGACCAAGAGGTACTTGGCCTTGATCTGCTCGCGCGTGGTCTCCTTCTGGTGCGGGAAGTAGTCCTTGATGAGCTTGAACACGAAGGGGAAGGACGGCAGGTCGAACACCAGCATGACCATGCCCTTGATGCCGGGCGCGATGCGGAAGCGGTCGCTCGAATGCTTGAGGTGGTACAGGAAGTCGCGGTAGAACAGCGTCTTGCCCTGCTTGGCCAGGCCCAGGGCGTTGTAGATCTCGGCGCGCGGCTTGCGCGGCATGAGGCTGCGCAGGAACTGCACGTAGGCGCTCGGGATCTCCATGTCCACCATGAAGTAGGCGCGCGCAAAGCTGAACAGCATCTGCAGGTCGTCCTCGCCGAACAGCGCCGCATCGATGCAGAGCTTGCCCTCGGCGTCGTGCAGGATGGGCAGGGCGAACGGCACTTCGTTGAAGCCGTTGATGATCTTGCCCACCACGTAGGCGCCCTTGTTGCGGAAGAACAGGCTGGCCAGCACCTGGATCTGGAAGTTGGCGCGCAGGCGCACCTTGTCGAGCCGGCCCTGCATGGCGCGCAGCACATGGCCGGTGTCGCGCTGCAGGTCGGCGAACTCGCCCTGCAGCTGGAAGTTGTCGATGATGCGCGTGAGCGTGCCCTGCAGGCTCTCGCGTGCCGGGTAGTAGGCGCGGTAGGTGGGCCGGGCGGCGGGCTCTTCGTTCTCGATGTACTCGGTGCTGACCGCGGGCCGCACGAAGATGAAGTCGTTGTGGAAATGCGTGCGGTGCAGGATCTTGCAGGTCACCGAGTTGAAGAAGGTCTCGGCCAGCTCGGGCTGGTGGTGGTTGACCAGCAGGCCGATGTAGTGGAGCTTGACCTGGTGCCACACGTCCATGGGCTGGCGGCCCGCGTCGTACTCCTTTTCGAGCCGGCGCACGCATTCCTTGACGCGCAGGTCGTAGAACTCGATGCGCTCGCGCTGGGCGCGCTGCTGGCCATGCCAGTCGGCCGTCTCGAAACGGTGCTTGGCGCGCGCGGACTCGGTGCGGAACAGGCGGTAGTGGCGGTTGAAACCGTCCATCATCGCCTTGGCGATGTCATACGCCTGGGGCGCATCGAGCCGTTGCGGGAACATGGGCGGACGCTCCTGCAGGACCTGCCGGCTCAGCCCCGCCGGGTTTCCGCCACGCCCGCAATCGCTGCTTTGTACAGCGACTCCAGGCCCTCGGTGCTGTCCACCGTCATGTGCAGGTTGTTGATCAGGCCGTCCTTGAGGCCGTAGCACCAGCCGTGCAGCGTGACCTTCTGGCCGCGGCCCCAGGCGTCGAGCATCACCGTGGTCTGGGCGATGTTGACCACCTGCTCAATGGCGTTGAGCTCGCACAGCACGTCGTGGCGCCATTCGGGTGCGATGGAGGCGATCAGATCGCGGTGGCGGTCGCGCACGTCCGCCACGTGGCGGATCCAGTTGTCGGCCAGGCCCACACGGATGCCTTCGAGCGCGGCCAGCACACCGCCGCAGCCATAGTGGCCCACGACCATGAGGTGCTCGATGCGCAGCTGGTCCACCGCGTACTGGATGGTCGACAGGCAGTTCAGGTCGGTGGGCACCACCACGTTGGCCACGTTGCGGTGCACGAAGACCTCGCCGGGTTCCAGGCCGGTGATCTGGTTGGCGGGCACGCGGCTGTCGGAGCAGCCGATCCACATGTACTTGGGCTTTTGCTGGGCCAGCAGGCCGGTGAAGAAGCCGGGGCGCTCACGCTCCATCTGGGCCGCCCAGGCGCGGTTGTGGACAAACAGGTCTTCGATGGAGGTGCTCATGGGGTCTCGGCTCTCAAAAAGGTGGATCGGCCTGCCGGGGGTCAGCAGGTCTCGGCAAACAGTTCCCGGCCAATCAGCATGCGGCGGATCTCGCTCGTGCCAGCGCCGATCTCGTACAGCTTGGCATCGCGCCACAGACGACCCAGGGGGTACTCGTTGATATAGCCGTTGCCGCCGAAGATCTGCACGCCCTCGCCCGCCATCCAGGTGGCCTTCTCGGCACACCAGAGGATGACGCTGGCGCAGTCCTTGCGGACCTGGCGCACATGGTCGGTTCCCAGCATGTCGAGGTTCTTGGCCACGGTGTAGGCAAACGAGCGCCCCGCCTGGAGCACGGTGTACATGTCGGCCACCTTGCCCTGGATGAGCTGGAATTCGCCAATGCTCTGGCCGAACTGCTTGCGGTCGTGAATGTAAGGGATGACGTTGTCCATCACCGATTGCATGATCCCCAGAGGTCCTCCGGTCAATACGGCGCGCTCGTAGTCCAGGCCGCTCATGAGCACCTTGGCGCCCTGGTTCAGGCCGCCCAGCACCTGCGAGGCGGGCACTTCGACGTTGTTGAACACCAACTCGCCCGTGTGGCTGCCGCGCATGCCCAGCTTGTCGAGCTTTTGCGCGATGCTGAAGCCGGGCATGCCCTTTTCGATCAGAAAGGCCGTGACACCGCGCGCGCCCATCTCGGGCTCGGTCTTGGCATAGACCACCAGGGTATCGGCGTCAGGGCCGTTGGTGATCCACATCTTGCTGCCGTTGAGCAGGTAGTAGCCGCCCTTGTCCTCGGCCTTGAGCTTCATGCTGATCACGTCCGAGCCGGCACCGGGCTCGCTCATGGCCAGCGCGCCCACGTGCTCGCCGCTGATCAGCTTGGGCAGGTACTTGGCCTTCTGCGCTTCGTTGCCGTTGCGGTTGATCTGGTTCACGCACAGGTTGCTGTGCGCGCCGTAGGACAGGCCCACCGAGGCGCTGGCGCGCGAGATCTCTTCCATGGCCACCATGTGCGCCAGGTAGCCCATGGCAGCGCCGCCGTACTGCTCGGGCACGGTGATGCCCAGCACGCCCAGCTCGCCCATCTTGCGCCACAGGTCCATGGGGAACTGGTCGCTGCGGTCGATCTCGGCGGCGCGCGGCGCGATTTCGGCCTGGGCGAAGTCGCGCACGGCGTCACGCAGGGCGTCGATGTCTTCGCCCAACTGGAAGTTCAGGCCGGGCAGGTTGGCGGGGATGCTCATGGTTTGTCTCCTGGTAGGAAGTAAGTGGTGCGGATTCGGGGTACGAACGTCTCAGTTGCGGATGTTTTCACGGCCGGTCACTGCCATCAACGTGCAGCCCATGGTGGCCACCAGCTTTTCGCCTTGCGGGCCGATGGCGTAGGCACGCCCTTCGGCCACGGTGATGGTGCGGCCGGGCTTGAGCACCCGGCCTTCCATGCGAAAGCGCTCGCCCTGGGCGGGGGCCAGCAGGTTGATCTTGAATTCGATGGTGAGCACGGCGGCGTCTTCGGCCATCAAGGTGAAGCCGGCGTAGCCGCAGGCGGAATCGAGCGCCGTGGCGACCATGCCGGCATGCAGGAAACCGTGCTGCTGCGTGAGGCCCGGGGCCCAGTCGAGTGCGATGTCCACCGCACCGGGCTCGACACGGGCCAGCCGGGCGCCCAGCGTCTGCATGGCACCCTGCAGGGCAAAGCTGTCCTGCACACGCTCCACATAGCGCGGACTTTTCACCTCGAAGGCAGGGCTGGTCACGGCAGGCTCCTGAAAGATGGACGAATTGACGTTTACGTAAACGTCAATTATGGCTCATTTTTGCGATTCCACCTTGTCGAGCAGCGCACGGGCTTCCTGTTCGTGCTCTTCCACCTCTTCCAGGTTGGCCTGCAGATCGGCCAGTTGCTCCTCCAGCTGTTTGCGGTGCGCCCCCAGGACCTCCAGGAACTTGCGCAACTGCGCGCCCGTATCGCGCGGGCTGTCGTAGAGGTCGATGATCTCCTTGGCCTCGGTCAGCGACAGGCCCAGGCGCTTGGCGCGCAGGGTCAGGCGCAGCCGCGTGCGGTCGCGCGCGCTGTAGATGCGGTTGCGGCCCGCGGGGCCGGTGCGTTCGGGCTGCAACAGGCCCATGTCTTCATAGAAGCGCATGGCGCGCGTCGTGAGATCGAACTCTTTGGCGAGGTCGCTGATGGTGTAGGAGGTGGCCATGGGCGGGGTGCGCAGGGGTGGGTTTCGCACGGGCGACAGCCGATGCGCAAAGCGTCCCTACAATGCAATCAATCTGACGTTTACGTTAACGTCAATGCTAACCCAAGCAGGGCCCTCCATGAATCCCCTCGAACACCAAATCACCTACCCTCTGGGCGATGTGCTGCCCGCACCCGGCACGGCCATGGACGTGGCCCCCGGGGTGCGCTGGATCCGCATGGGCCTGCCGTTTGCGCTGGACCACATCAACCTGTGGCTGCTGCGCGACCGCCAGCCGGTGGGCAACCAGCTGGTCGACGGCTGGACGGTGGTGGACTGCTGCATCGACAACCCGCTCACGAGGGCGCAGTGGGAGGAGGTGTTTGCCTCCAGCCTGGAGGGACTGCCCATCCTGCGCGTGATCGTGACCCACATGCACCCCGACCACATCGGCCTGGCGCACTGGCTGTGCGCGCGCTGGAACGCGCGCCTGTGGATCAGCGCCACCGACTACTATGCCGCGCGCGCAGCGCTCCACAGCGACGGGTTCAGCGGTGAGGCCAGTGCCGATTTCTACATGGCCCATGGCGCGCGCAATGAAGAGTTCCTCGGCCACGTGCAGGGCCGGGGCTCGTATTACCGCTCCATGGTGCCGGAGCTGCCTGGCACCTACCGGCGCATGATGGAGGGCGATGCCATCGAGATCGGCGGGCGCACCTGGAATTGCATCAGCGGCTACGGCCACGCGCCCGAGCACATCGCGCTGCACTGCCCCGAGCTGTCGGTGCTGGTCAGCGGCGACATGGTGCTGCCGCGCATCTCCACCAATGTGAGCGTGCATGCGGCCGAGCCTGAGGCCGACCCGCTGCGCCTGTTCCTCACCTCGATCAAGCGCTACCTGGCGCTGCCGGCCGATACGCTGACCCTGCCTTCGCATGGCAAGCCCTTCACCGGCCTGCATGTGCGCATCGCGCAGCTGCAAAGCCATCACCAGGAGCGCCTGCAGGAGATCGTCGATGCCGCCAGCACGGCCCGGCCCCTGTCGGCCATGGATGTGCTGCCCGTGATGTTCAAACGCCCACTGGACCCGCACCAGATGACTTTTGCCCTGGGCGAGGCCCTCGCCCACCTGCACCTGCTGTGGCTCGATGGCGGCTTCGAGCGCAGCATCGACGGCGAGGGTGTCTACCGCTTCGGGCCTCCCGCAGCCGCCACTGCACACGGCTGACGGCTGACGGCTGACGGCTGACGGCCTGTGGCGCCCGCCTCGCTGAGGCGGTGCCGTTTCAGGCGTCCTGCTGGCGCAGCTGCTCTTCGACGCGGGTGCGCAGCTGGTCCTCCTGGGCTCGCAGTTCCGGGGTCAGCTCGGCGCCAAAGTCCTCGGCTTCAAACACCTGGCGGATCTCGACCTCGGACTCGCCAAGCATGGGGTTCGGGCAGCGCTTGAGCCAGGCGATGGCCTCATCGAGCGACGCGCATTTCCAGATCCAGAAGCCGGCGATCAGCTCCTTGGTCTCGGCAAAGGGGCCATCGATCACCTGGCGTTCCTTGCCCGAAAAGCGCACGCGGGCGCCTTTGGAACTGGGGTGCAGGCCCTCGCCCGCCTGCATCACGCCCGCATTCACCAGCTCCTCGTTGAAACGGCCCATCTCGGCCAGCAATTGCTCACTGGGCATCACGCCGGCTTCGCTGTTCGCATCGGCCTTGATCAGTACCATGAATCGCATCGGGATCTCCTCGTGTGGTGGTCAGAGCTCAACGTGGCTCTGTCAACACGACGGATCATGGCCTGCCATTTCGACATGCGCCATGGGATTTTTTCTGGCCGTTGCATTTTCCGTGCGCCCAAAGCAAACGCCCCCAATACCAAATGGTACTGGGGGCGGTTGGGGCTGTAAGAGCCTGACGATGACCTACTTTCACACGGGAACCCGCACTATCATCGGCGCAAAGTCGTTTCACTGTCCTGTTCGGGATGGGAAGG
>NZ_JACHLK010000003.1 GCF_014207955.1 Acidovorax soli | reverse complement strand
GACGCAGACAGCGGGGCGCTGTTTCTTTGCCTACTTTCTTTTTGCGCAAAAAGAAAGTAGGTGCGCCGCCGGGCGCACATCCCGGCCTCCGCCCTTTGCAACGGCATGCGGTAGCCATCGACAACAAGCTGAGGCCACAAAACAAAAACGGCCCACCGAAGTGAGCCGTTCTTGCTGTGCAAAAAGCAGAAGAAGCAGAAATTACTTCTTGCCCTTGCCCTTGCCCTTGGCGTCTGCAGCAGGAGCAGCTTCGGCAGGGGTCTCGACGACCACGACCGGAGCAGCCACGGACACCAGAACAGGGTTGTTCTTGTTGCCACGGATCACGGCGCTCACGCCCTTGGGCAGCTTGATGTCCTTGAGGTGCAGCGAAGAACCCTTTTCCAGCTTGGACAGGTCCACAGCGATGAATTCAGGCAGGTCCGAAGGCATGCACGACACGTCGAGTTCGTTCACGACGGGGTTGACCATGCACTTGTCCACCTTCACGGCGGGCGATTCTTCAGCGCCGCTGTAGTGCAGTGGCACCTTCATGTGCAGCTTGGTCTTGGCATCCACGCGCTGGAAGTCGATGTGCAGCACGAGTTGCTTGTAGGGGTGGTATTGCACGTCACGCAGCAGAACCTTGCTGGTGGTGCCGGCAACTTCCATGTCCAGTACGCTGGAGTGGAAGGCTTCCTTCTTGAGGGCGTGCCACAGTGCGTTGTGGTCGATCTCGATCAGTTGGGGTTCAGCGGTACCGCCGTAGACGATGCCAGGCGTCTTGCCCGAATTGCGCAGACGGCGGCTCGCACCCGTACCCTGCTTGGCGCGCTCAAAAGCGACGAAGTTCATAACTAGCTCCTGATAAGGACAGACCGCGACCAGTCGTGCCCTGTTAAAAAAGACCTGCCTTGGCAGGCCACACTGTGCCCTCGAACCAATGGACAAGCCTCCCGAAGGAGGCTTGGTGTTCACCGCCCTGCAAAAACCGAAGGCCTCTTGCGAGGCCCGGGCTTGTCAGAACAGGTTTTCCTGGTCTGAGAACAGACTCATCACCGACTCGCCCTTGGCAATGCGCTGGATCGTCTCGGCGATCAGCGGGGCCACGGAGAGCTGGCGGATTTTTGCGCATCCCTTGGCGTTGTCGTTCAAGGGAATCGTGTTGGTCACCACCACTTCATCAAGGGCCGTGCCCTTGGCGATGCGTTCGATGGCAGGACCCGAGAAAATGGGGTGCGTGCAATAGGCGTAGACGCTCTTGGCGCCGCGCTCCTTGAGCACTTCGGCGGCCTTCACCAGCGTGCCGGCGGTGTCGATCATGTCGTCCATGATCACGCAGTTGCGGCCTTCGATTTCACCGATCACGTGCATCACTTCGGACACGTTGGCCTTGGGGCGGCGCTTGTCGATGATGGCCAGGTCGCAGTTGAGCTGCTTGGCCAGTGCACGTGCGCGCACCACGCCACCCACGTCGGGCGAGACCACGATCAGGTCTTCGTAGTTCTTCTGGCGCAGGTCGCCCAGCAGCACGGGCGAGGCATAGATGTTGTCGACCGGGATGTCGAAGAAGCCCTGGATCTGGTCGGCGTGCAGGTCCATGGTCAGCACGCGGGCCACGCCCACAGCCTGCAGCATGTTGGCCACCACCTTGGCGGTGATGGGCACGCGCGACGAGCGTGGACGGCGGTCCTGGCGGGCGTAGCCGAAGTAGGGGATCACGGCGCTGATGCGCTCTGCCGAGGCACGCTTGAGCGCGTCGACCATGATCAGCAGTTCCATCAGGTTTTCGTTCGTGGGCGCGCAGGTGGACTGCACCACGAAGACGTCGCGTGCACGCACGTTCTGCTTGATCTCGACGGTCACTTCACCATCGGAGAAGCGGCCCACGTCGGCGGCGCCGAGGGTGGTTCCCAGGTGCTGGGCGATTTCAGCTGCCATGCCAGGATTGGCATTGCCGGTGAATACCATGAAGTCGGGTTGATTGCCTTGCATGAGCGTCCCAGCGGTCTGAAATAAAAGCCCGTACGCGAGAGAAAGCGCGTGAAAGAAATTTGGCAGGGGAAGAAGGATTCGAACCTTCGCATGCCGGAATCAAAATCCGGTGCCTTAACCAGCTTGGCGACTCCCCTACACAGGTCAACTGCCGAAAGCAGCCAACCTCAATTCTCGTCTGATGCCCACCCAGCCAGGGGATGGACCATCAAATTGTCACATGCTTTAACCTGCCAGTCGCCCGGGGCGTCTTCCAGATCCACTGCATGTGGCATTTGCGCAAACACCGCACTTCCAGAGCCTGTCATCCTGGGCTGTAACCCGCGCTCTTCAAGCCATCTCAGGGCTTGCTTCACATCGGGGCACAGTGCCTCGGCAACCGGCTGCAGATCGTTTCGACCGAAGTCAAAGTGTGTTGCAGCAAAGCCTAAGATTGTAGCACACTCAGAATCGCGTTTTAGGTTCGGTGAAGAAAAAATTGCTTTTGTCTCCAAACCTGCCGCGGGCTTGACGACCGCGAAGCGCGCTTGCGGAAGTTGCTGTGCATTCTCAAGCGGCGTTATTGTCTCACCAATTCCGGCGACAAAAGCGTTCGTGCCGCATAAAAAAAACGGAACGTCTGCGCCGAGGCCGAGGCCGATCTTCTGCAGTGCCTGGCGCGACAGGTTCAGACCCCACAGCCGGTTGAGTGCCAGCAGTGTGCTGGCCGCATCCGACGAGCCCCCTCCCATGCCGGCCTGCGCAGGCACGCGCTTCATGACGCCGATGTGCGCGCCCTGGGTGCAGCCCGTGGCTGCCTGCAGTGCATGCGCAGCGCGCAGCACGAGGTCCATCTCGGGAAGGGGTGGGCCCAGGTCCTCGCGGCTGATGGCGCCGGCCGGGCGCCGTTCGAAATGCAGGGTGTCGCACCAGTCGATGAGCATGAACACCGACTGCAGCAGGTGGTAGCCATCGGCGCGCCGGCCCGTGATGTGCAAAAACAGATTGAGCTTGGCCGGGGCCGGCACGTCGTACAGGGCTTGCATGGAAAGAGAGGGAGAGGCCGCGGGGTCTTTAGCGGCTGAAGGCAATGCGCAGTGTGGCTTCGGGGGCAGGGTCATGGCGCCGGGCCACCAGCCGGCCATCGGCCGTGCCCGAGAGGTCGGCCTGCCAGCCGCTGGCCGTGGCCTGGTTGCCATGGAGCCACTGGAAGATGGCGGCCACCGGGATGGCCGTGCCCGTCGCTTCGCGCAACAGCTCATCGAGCGAGGTGGACTGGCGCTTCTCCTGCCCGGTGCTGAGCTCGGCGCGGCCATCCTCCCATTGCAGCCGCGCCAGCGTGTTGCCCAGCGGGGTGGTCAGGGTCAGTTCCCCCTTGTCGGGATTGCCCTGCAGATCGAACAGGGCCGAGAAGGATTGCGAGGCCTGCCCCTCCACCTGCAGGGACAGGCGGCCAGACCAGGCGGAGGAGGCGGCGCGTGCGCTGACGTCGGCTGCGCGGGGCGGCTGGGCGCAGCCGCTGAGCCACAGCAGGCCCAGGGCCAGCGCCAGCCACCATGCCCAGGCGCGGTGCGCCGGCTGCGCGGCGGTGTTGCTGTGCATCAGGGCCTGGCCCCCAGGCGCTTGAGGGTTTCCTTGAGGCTGTCGTTCTCGGGGTTCAGGCGCAGGCCTTCGCGCCAGATGCCCAGGGCCTTGTCGCGTTCGCCCATGCTCCAGACGACCTCGCCCAGGTGGGCTGCAATCTCGGCATCGGGCCGGGCCTTGAACGCTGTTTCGAGCAGGCTGCGCGCCTTGGCCTTGTTGCCCATGCGGAACTCCACCCAGCCCAGGCTGTCGGTGATGAAGGGGTCGCCCGGGGCCAGCTCCAATGCCTTGGTGATCAGTTGCCGGGCCTCGGGCAGGCGCAGACCGCGCTCGGCCAGCGAATAGCCCAGGGCGTTGTAGGCGTGGTGGTAGTCAGGCTGGCGCGCGATGATCTGGCGCAACAGCTTCTCCATGGTGTCGAACTGGCCGGTCTTCTCGGCCAGCATGGCCTGGTCGTAGAGCAATTCGCCATCGTCCGGGGCCAGGGCCACGAGTTCGGTCTGTACCTCCAGGGCTTCCTTGAACAGGCGCTGGTCGCGCAGCAACTGCACTTCGGCCATCAGCTTCATGCGCTTGTCGTCGTCGGTCACGCCGGGCAGGGCGCGCAGCAGTGCGCGGGCCTGGGCCATCTTGCCCTGCTTGGCGAGCAGGGAGGCTCGGCGGCTCTGGGCGCTGAACAATTCGCTCGAGTTCTCGATGCGTGCCAGCCAGCCTTCGGCCGCGGCGAAGTCTCCGCGCTTCTCGGCGATCTGCGCGTACAGCAGGTAGGCCTGGTTCAGGCTGCGCTGGCGTGCTTCGCGGTTGATGTCCGGGCCCTCGATGAGCGCCAGAAAGCGCTTGAGCGAGGTCTCGGACAGGTCCAGTCGATTGTCCTGCAGCTGCAGTGTGGCCAGAATCAGCCAGGGCTCGGGCAGGTCCGGCTTGGCGCGGGTCACCGACTCGAGCTGGGTCTTGGCCTCGCCGTACTTCTGCTGGCCCAGCAGCACGCGGGCGTAGGCCATCTGCATCTCGGGTGTGGCCTGCGGCTGGCGCGCGAAATAGCGCGCCACCAGGGCCTCCCCTTCGGGCACGCCCTCTTCCTGCAGTTCCATGCCCAGCCGGGCCGGGCCTTCACTCGCAGGGTCCAGGTCCTGGGCGGCGCGGGCGCTGGCCAGTGCGCCGGTCTTGTCGCCTGCGGCCAGGCGCACGCGCCCGATGGCAATGTGCGCTGCCGACGCCGTGCCGGGTTTGGCCAGCTCATCGACCAGGGCCTGCTCGACCACCTTGGCGGCCAGGGCCTTGTCGCTGACGCGGGCAAACATCTGGGGCACGATGCCCAGGATGGTGGGCTTGGCCTGGACCGGGGCCTGGGCGAGTTCCTGGCGCAGCAGCTCCGGCGTCTCGCCAATGCGGTTCAGGGCGATCAGGATCTGCAGCACATAGCGGTTGGCCTCGCGCGACTCCGGCTGGGCCTCGCGCCAGGCCCGGGCCGCTGCCAGTGCGTGGTCGCCGGCGCGCGCCTGCAGGGCCATGTCGGCGGCCCGCTGGTAGAGCTGGGGGTTGCTGGTGCGCCGCGCCGCCTCCAGCATGAGCGCATAGCCCGTGCCCGCCTCGCCGGTGCGGGCGTTGATCTCGCCCATGAGGATTTCATAGAACAGCTCGGCATCCAGCGCCGGGTTGCTGCTCGCTGCATCGTCGGGTGCCGGTTCGGCCGCCGGGGGGGCTGCGCTGGCGGGCGGCTGCTGCGCGTGGCCCACACTGGCCACGGCGGCAAGAGCAACTGTCAACACGGCAGACCGAAAGTAGTTTGAAGGCACCATCGACCCATAATAATCCATGCATGACTACCTGTTCGTGAGGGCTTTGGATGCCTGAGTTGCCCGAAGTGGAAGTAACAAAACGCAGTTTTGCGCAGGCCATCGCGGGCGCCCGGGTCACGGCTGCGCGGCTGGGCAAGCCCTTGCGCTGGCCGCTGGGGGCCGAGGGCGATGCGCTGGTGGGCCGCCAGGTCCTGGGAGTGCGTCGCCGTGGCAAGTACCTGCTGGTGGACCTGGACCAGGGCATCCTGCTCGTGCACCTGGGCATGTCCGGCAGCCTGCGCTTCGCCCATGGCCTGCCGCCGCCGGGCCCGCACGACCATTTCGACCTGGTCACCACCCAGGGCACCCTGCGCCTGCACGATCCCCGGCGCTTCGGCGCGGTGGTGCATGCCGCGGGCGAAGCCGATGCCGTGGCGCAGAAGCTGCTGGGCGGCCTGGGGCTGGAACCGCTGTCCGATGACTTCACCCTGGAGGCTTTCAGCCGCGGCATCAAGGCCAGCCGTGCGCCCATCAAGCAGATGCTGCTTTCGGGCAAGGTCGTGGTCGGGGTCGGTAACATCTATGCGTCGGAGGTACTGTTTCTGTCGGGTATTCGGCCCGCGACCCCTTCGGCACGCATCGGCCCCGCCAGAATCGGGCGGCTGCACGCCGCCATACGCGAGGTGCTGGAGCGTGCCGTGGAGCTGGGTGGCAGCACGCTCAAGGATTTTTCGAACGCCGATGGCGCTTATGGCAGCTACCAGGCCCATGCCAATGTGTATGGGCGTGAAGGCGCACCCTGCAAGGTCTGCGGCACGCCCATCCGGGCGCTGCGCCAGGGCCAGCGCAGCAGCTACTTCTGTCCCCGCTGCCAACGGGCCTGAGGGTGCGCCGGGGCGGGCACGGTGGCACAAATGTGGCGTATGCGGCCCATGATGGGGGGTAAGCACCATCCACAGCTATGGCTGGCGCGCAGTCGATGCTATATTTTGTTCAGTTCAGAAACAGTCGTTATCGAACGCCGGGAGCAAAGTGGGACCTTCATTCAACGAGCAGTTTGACCAGCATGGCGCGTGGAGACGTGCGTTCGCTCAGCAGCTCAAGCAGCTGGCCGAGTGGATGGACGCCCACGAGCTGATGGACGCCTCCGTCCAGGAGCGCCTGCAGCGCCTGGAGAGCCAGGTCCGCACCGACAAGGTGATGGTCGCCTTCGTTGCCGAGTTCTCGCGCGGCAAATCCGAGCTGATCAACGCCATCTTCTTTGCCGACTACGGTCGGCGCATCATGCCCGCCAGCGCGGGGCGCACCACCATGTGCCCGACCGAGCTGGGCTATGACGCCGACTTCGCTCCCAGCCTGCGCCTTCTGCCCATCGAGACACGCCTGCAGATGCACGGCCTGGCCGAGTGGCGCCTGCGGCCCGACCGCTGGCAGGAGATCCCGCTGGACGTGAATGACCCCGACCAGATCGCCAAGGCCCTCGAAAAGGTGGCCGAGGTGCGCCGCGTGAGCCTGGACAATGCACGCGCGCTCGGTTTCTGGCACGACGACCTGGTGGACGAGAACCCGATTCCCGACGCCAATGGCCTGGTCGAGGTGCCCATGTGGCGCCACGCCATCATCAACATCCCCCATCCGCTGCTCAAGCAGGGGCTGGTGATCCTGGACACCCCGGGCCTGAACGCCGTGGGTGCCGAGCCCGAACTCACGGTGAACCTGATCCCCCAGGCCCATGCCGTGGTCTTCATCCTGAGCGCCGACACCGGGGTGACCCGCTCGGACCTGTCCATCTGGCGCGAGCACCTGGCCACCTCGGCCGAGAGCCTGGACGGCCGGCTGGTCGTGCTCAACAAGATCGACACCCTGTGGGACTCGCTCAATTCGGCCGAGCAGATCCAGGCGCAGATGGAGCGCCAGGTCAGCACGGCTGCCGAGATGCTGGGGGTCGCCCCCGACAAGGTGGTGCCCGTGTCTGCCCAGAAGGGGCTGGTCGCCAAGATTTCGGCCGACGACCTGCTGCTGGAGACCAGCGGCCTGCCCGTGCTCGAGGAAGCACTGGCCAAGGGCATCATGGGCCAGCGCCAGGCCATCCTGCGCGCGGCCGTGGCCACGGGCGTCGCCGGCCTGCGTGCCGAGACCGGGCGCGTCATCAACATCCGCCGGCGCGACCTGGACGACCAGATGGCCGAGCTGCGCAGCCTGCGTGGCAAAAACGCCTCGGTCATCGAGTCCATGCGCCAGCGCATCGAGCAGGAGCAGCACGAGTTCGATCTCTCCGCCTCCAAGATCCAGGCCGTGCGCGCCGTGCACCTCAAGCTGCTGCGCGATGTGTTCCAGCAACTGGGCTCCAAGGCGCTCAAGGTGGAGCTGGCCGAGCTGGCGCAACTGCTGCAGCAAAAGGGCCTCAAGCTTGGTGTGAAGAAGATCTATGTGCAGACCTTCGACAAGCTGCGCGGCACGCTGGACAAGGCCCAGGCCTCGGGCACCGAGATCCAGGCCATGCTGGGCGGCACCTTCCGCCAGCTCAATGCCGAGTTCGGCTTCTCGCTGCAGGTACCGCCGCCTCCCCAACTGGAGCATTTCTCGCACGATCTGTCGCAGATCGAGCAGAGCCATCTGCAGTACCTGGGGGTGGGCAACTCCCTCAAGCTGGCGCAGCCCGAGTTTTCGGAACGCCTGGTGCGCGCGCTGGCCATGCGCCTGCGCACCGTCTACGAGTCGGCCGCGAATGACCTGGAGCTGTGGAGCAAGTCCGCCACGGCCCAGCTCGATGCGCAGCTGCGCGAGCGCCGCCGCAGTTTTGCACGGCGCATGGAGGCGGTGGACCGCATCCAGCAGGCCGCCAGCGGTCTGGTCGAGCGCATCGCTGAAATCGAAGAAGGCGAGGGCGAGCTGATCCAGCTGGAGCACCGCCTGCAGGAGCTGACCTCGCAACTGATCGCACCGCCCGATGCCGACGCGGCCGCGACCGAAGAGTCTGCCGTGGACCTGGCCTTGCCGCTTTCATGAGGGTTGCGGCGGGGGAAGTCGCCCGGCGCGTGGTGCGCTGGCAGGCGGCGGCTGGGCGCAACCACCTGCCCTGGCAGAACACGCGCGACCCGTACCGGGTCTGGCTGTCCGAGATCATGCTGCAGCAGACGCAGGTGAGCACAGTGCTGGGCTACTACGCCCGCTTCCTGGAGCGCTTCCCCGACGTGCAGGCCCTGGCCCGCGCGCCCCAGGACGAAGTCATGGGCCTGTGGAGCGGCCTGGGTTACTACAGCCGGGCGCGCAACCTGCACGCCTGTGCACAGGCCGTGGTGGACCTGCATGGCGGGGTCTTTCCGCGCACGGCCGAGGTGCTCGCCACCCTGCCGGGCATCGGCCGTTCCACGGCCGGAGCCATCGCCTCCTTCTGCTTTGCAGAGCGTACGCCCATCCTCGATGCCAATGTGCGCCGCGTGCTCACCCGGGTGCTGGGATTCGAAGCGGACCTTGCCGTGGCGAAGAACGAGCGCCTGCTGTGGGACGAGGCCGAGGCCCTGCTGCCCACCGATGACCTTGCCAACGCCATGCCGCGTTACACCCAGGGCCTGATGGACCTGGGCGCTTCGCTGTGCAGCCCGCGCAGCCCCGATTGCCCGCCGTGTCCGCTGCTGGACATCTGCGTGGCCGGCCAAGCCGGTGATGCCGAGCGCTACCCGGTGCGCACGCGAAAGCTCAAGCGCCGGGCCGAATCCTGGTGGCTGCTGGTGGTGCGTGACGACCAGGGCCGCGTGTGGCTGGAGCGGCGGCCTGATTCGGGCATCTGGGCCGGACTATTCTGCCTGCCGGTGTTCGCCGACGAGGCGCACCTGCACGAGCACCTGGCCCACCTGCCTATCCCGGTGGCGCCTGGGCAAACCGAGGCGCTGGGTGCCTTTGTGCACGTGCTGACCCACCGCGACCTGCACCTGCACCCCGTCGTGCTCACGGTGCCCGTGGTGCGCGACGCGACCGGGGAGGGTGGCTGGTACGGCCCCGGCGAGTGGGAGGCCATGGGGCTGCCCGCGCCCATCCGCAAGCTGCTGGGCAACCTGTTCGGCGGCCTGTTGTAAGGCGCCGGATCAGCGCCCGTCCAGCTCGCGGTGGCGCCGCAGCGTGGCCCAGCGCCGGCCAAAGGCCTCGGCGAGGCGTTCCACCAGGTAGACCGAGCGGTGCTGGCCCCCTGTGCAGCCGATGGCCACCGTCACGTAGCTGCGGTGGTTGCGGTCCAGCATGTCCAGCCAGTGGGCCAGAAAGCCTTCGATGTGGCTTTGCATCAGCGCGACATCGGGCTGGGCTCGCAGAAAGTCGGCCACCGGGGCATCCAGGCCGGTCTTTTCACGCAGTTCGGGCTCGTAGTGCGGGTTGGGCAGCATGCGCACGTCGAACACATAGTCCGAGTCCACGGGCAGGCCCCGCTTGAAGGCGAAGGACTGGAACACCAGGGTCAGCTGCCCGGGCGCCGTTGCCATCAAGGTCTTTACGTAACTTTGCAATTGCGAGGCGCGGATGGCGCTGGTGTCGATGACATGCGCCTCTTCGCGCAGCTCGGCCAGCAGCTCGCGTTCGAGTTCGATGATCTGCACCAGCGCGCGCCGGCCCTGCTTGAGCGCATCTGGCGTCAGCTCGTCGTGCGACAGCGGGTGGCGCCGGCGCGTCTCGGAAAAGCGCCGCACCAGGGTGTCGATGGTCGCGTCCAGGAACAGCGAGTGCACGACCACGCCCTGTTTGCGCAGCCGGTCGAGTTCCTGCGGCACCAGCGGCAGCGAGGTGGCGCTGCGCACGTCCATGGCAATGGCCACGCGGTTGCCATGGTGGCGGTGCTCCAGCGAGACGAAGGCCGGCAGCAGCTCGGGCGGCAGATTGTCCACGCAGTAGTAGCCCGCATCCTCCAGGGCATGCAGAGCCACCGACTTGCCGGAGCCGGACATGCCCGTGATCAGCACAATCTCAAGCGCCATCGGTCTCTTTCCTCCTTCGGGGGCTGCGCGGGGCCTTGGACGGTGGTGGTGCGATCGCGAGCATCTCGCGCGCATGGGCCACGGTCACCTTGCTGGAGCCGTCGCCGCCCAGCATGCGCGCCATTTCGGAGATGCGGTCCTCGCCCTGCACAGCCACGACCTGGCTGGCTGTGCCCCGGGCGCTGCTGCGCTTGGAGACCACCAGGTGGTGGTCGGCGCGTGCGGCCACCTTGGGCAGGTGGGTCACGGTGAGCACCTGGCGGTCGCGTCCCAACTGCTGCATGAGCCGGCCGACTGTGTCGGCCACGGCCCCGCCCACACCCGAGTCGACCTCGTCGAAGATCAGGGTGGGGGCTTCGCCCAGGGCGCTGGTGGTGACCGCGATGGCCAGCGAGATGCGCGACAGCTCGCCGCCCGAGGCCACCTTGCCGATGGGCCGGGGACTCGCCCCCGGATGGCCGGCCACGAGAAAGGCCACATCGTCCGTGCCATGGGCTGCGGGTTCGGCCAGCTTGCCCAGGGACACCTCGAACTGGCCGCCGGCCATGCCCAGGCCTTGCATGGCCTGGGTGATGGCGGCCGACAGCCGGGGGGCACCCTTGGCCCGGGCCAGCGACAGGGCGCGGGCCGCGGTCTGGTAGGCACGGGCGCTCGCGGTTTCGGCCTTTTCCAGGGCCACCAGGTCGGCTGCGGCGTCGAGTTGCTGCAGTTCGGCTTTCCAGCCGTGCAGCAGGGCGGGCAGCTCCACCGGGCTGCGCTTGTAGCGTCGCGCCAAGGTCATCCACAGCGACAGGCGCGTGTCCACTGCAGACAGGCGCTCGGGGTCCAGGTCGTTGTGGCGCAGGTAGGCATGCAGCGAATGCACGACGTCGCTGGCCTGCGCCACGGCGGAATTGAGGATGTCGGCCGCACTGGCGAACTCGGCCTCCAGGTGCTCGTGGCCTTGCAGCAGGTCCTGCGCGCGGGACAGGCCGTCCAGCGCGCCGCCATCGCCCTCGGCATCCGCGCCCGACAGGGCGGCGATGGCGGCGTTGGCCGCGTCCATCAGCGCAGAGGCATTGGACAGGCGCTTGTGCTGGGCATCGAGTTCGGGCCATTCATCGTCGCCCGGTGCCAGCTTGTCCACCTCGGCGATCTGCCATTGCAGGCGCTCGCGCTCCTGCTGCAGTGTGGCCTGGGCGGCGCGGGCCTGGGCCAGGGCCTTCTGGTCCTGGCGCCACTGGTTCCAGCGCTCGACCGTCGCGCGGTCGCTGGTGCCGGCATAGGCGTCGAGCAGGCCGCGCACCGACTCCGGCCGGGTCAGGCTCTGCCAGGCGTGCTGGCCGTGGATGTCGAGCAGCAGCTCGCCGAGCGCGCGCAACTGCGTGGCCGTGGCGGGGGTTCCGTTGATCCAGCCGCGGCTCTTGCCCTGGGTGTCCACGGTGCGGCGCAACAGCAGCAGGTCCTCACCTTCCAGCCCGGCCTCCTCGAGCCACGGCCGGATGTGGGCGGGGGCGTCGAATTCGGCGCAGACATCGGTGCGCGCGCAGCCTTCGCGCACCAGGGCGGCATCGGCGCGCGCGCCCAGCACCAGCTGCACGGCGTCGATCAGGATGGACTTGCCGGCACCGGTCTCGCCGGTGAGCACGGTGAAGCCGCTTTGCAGGTCCAGCTCCAGCGCCTCGACGATGACGAAGTCGCGCAGCGTGATGCGCCTCAGGGCCATGGTCAGGAGCCTCCTTCGTTCCAGCGCAGCTTCTTGCGCAGGGTTGCGAAGTAGTTCCAGCCCAGCGGATGCAGGAAGTGCACGCAATGCTCGGAACGTTGCACCAGGATGCGGTCGCCGTGCAGCAGCGAGGCCAGCGACTGCATGTCGAAATTGGCGCTCACGTCGCGGCCGCTGACCACCTCGACCGCGATCTCGGTCGCGTCCGAGAGCACGATGGGCCGGTTGGACAGGGTGTGCGGCGCAATCGGCACCAGCACCCAGCCGGGGATGGACGGGTGCAGCATGGGGCCACCGGCCGACAGCGCGTAGGCCGTGGAGCCCGTGGGCGAGGCGATGATCAGGCCATCGGCACGCTGGTTGGCCACGAAGCGCCCGCCCACCTCCACGCGCAGCTCCACCATGCCCGAGGTGGCTCCCCGGTTCACGACCACGTCGTTCATGGCCAGCGCCTCGAAGACCACCTGGCCATCGCGCACCACGCGGGCGTGCATCAGCGGGCGCAGGTCTTCCTCGTACTCGCCCTGCAGCATCGGGGGCAGGGTGGTCTGGTAGGTGCCGAAGGGAATGTCGGTGATGAAGCCCAGCCGCCCCTGGTTGATGCCGATCAGCGGGGTCTTGTGGCGCGCCAGCTGCCGGCCGATGCCCAGCATGGTGCCATCACCCCCCACCACCAGGCCCAGGTCGCACTGGGTGCCGATGGTGTCCACATCCATCGTGGGGTAGCCCGACAGGCCGGCATTGGCGGCGGTCTCGGCCTCCAGGGCCACGCTGCAACCCTGGCCTTGCAGGAACTGGGCGATGTCCTGGAGGGCCTGGCGCGAGCCCTCGGTCATGGAAGAGGCGCCTGCAGCCGATGCCTGCTGGTACTTGCCGATGAGCGCTACATGGCGGAAATTGGAGGGCATCGTCAAATTACATCATTGTTGTGGGAACACGGAGCCTGGGCAGGGCCTTGCGTCCGGCGCGGGCAAGTTGCGCAATGCTAGTGCATCCCATGCGGACTTCTCCGTACAACGATAGACGAAAGGCGACAGGGAAACACCCGCTTCCCTCATTAAAATCGACCGCATGCTTGATGACCGTGCCAAGTTGCTGCTCAAGGCGCTCGTGGAGCGCTACATAGCCGACGGACAGCCCGTGGGCTCGCGCACGCTGTCGCGCGCCTCCGGCATGGACCTGTCGCCGGCGACCATCCGCAACGTGATGGCCGACCTCGAAGAACTCGGCCTGATCGCCAGCCCGCACACCTCGGCCGGGCGCATTCCCACCGCCAAGGGCTACCGCCTGTTCGTCGACACGATGTTGACCGTGCAGCGTGACCCTTTGATTTCACCGCCGCTGGCGCCCGAGCAGCCGCAGAAGGTGATTGCCAATGCCGCCAACCTGCTGTCCAACCTGTCGCAGTTCGTGGGGGTGGTGATGGCGCCACGGCGCACCTCGGTGTTCCGGCACATCGAATTCCTGCGCCTGTCGGAGCGGCGCTTCCTCGTGATCATCGTCTCCCCCGAGGGCGACGTGCAGAACCGCGTGATCTTCACCGACATCGACCACTCGCAGTCGCAACTGATCGAGGCCGCCAATTTCCTCAACGCCAACTACGCCGGCCTGGCCATGGAGCAGGTGCGCGAGCGCCTCAAGGGCGAGGTGGATGCGCTGCGCGGCGAGATCGGCACGCTCATGCAAGCGGCCGTCAATGTGGGCTCGGAGGGCGAGGCGCAGGACGAGGTGGTCATCTCCGGTGAGCGCAACCTGCTGTCCGTGAGCGATTTTTCGAGCGACATGGGCAATCTGCGCCGCGCCTTCGACCTTTTCGAGCAGAAGACCCAGATCCTGCGACTCATGGATTTCTCCAGCCAGGCAGAGGGTGTGCGCATCTACATTGGCGGTGAAAGCCAGGTCGTGCCCTTCGAGGAGCTCTCCATCGTGAGCTCCCCTTATGAGGTGGATGGCAAGGTGGTGGGAACGCTCGGCGTGATCGGCCCCACGCGCATGCCCTATGACCGCATGATCCAGATCGTGGACATCACGTCCAAGCTGGTGTCCAACGCGCTGAGCCACCGCCGCTGAGCGCCTGGTTGCCCCTACAATACCGCGTGCCCCATCTTCGGTCAGGTACACGGGGCGTTAGCTCAGTTGGTTAGAGCAGAGGACTCATAATCCTTTGGTCGCGGGTTCAAGTCCCTCACGCCCTACCATATCCCTTCTGGCATGGTTGCTATCAAGATGGCAGCTACTGACCCGCCTGGCGGGGAGTGCCAAGTCATATTTCCTCCCCCTGCCTTGCAGCACACGCTGCAATGTCGCTCCACGCTACCCCCCTGGCCGGGGAGGGCCTGCCAGGGCGTCCGCATGTAACTTGTGCGCCGAATCACTGCGGCGATGCAACGTTACCGTTACGATGCAAAGACACGTTATGTCACGTTTGCAGGCCTGCAGGGGTGGGGCTGGCAGCGCGCAGGCGTGGTGCATGTCAGAACGATAGGCCAAACGGTCCTGGCATTCGCAGTTTCTCCCCGAAATGGCGGCCCTGGGTGAAGCGGGCCGCGAGCGCGTGCCCGGTCATTTTTATTTTTGGAGTCCTCGATGCGGTATCTCATTGTTTTATTTTTGTCGGCGCTGACCACCTTTGCCCAGGCTGCGAACTTTGTTTCGATGCACCAGTCTGCGCACAAGATCGCGCTGCCGCCAGCGCCTGGCACTTTCAACTACACCTTTGACACCAAGGTCGGCTTCAAGGCGCAGTACGCGCCGACTGGCGTGACGGGTTGCGCCATCGGCTTTGGCACCGGCGGCTGTGCCTTCCCTGGCGCGGGCTCCCTGTCCCTGCCCGAATTCACCGGTTTCCAGATGCAGAACCAGGAATTCAAGATCTTCATCCCCGCGGGTACGCGTTCCTTCCTGTTCTCGGGCTACGCCCCGCAGGGCACCCAGTCGGCCTTCGTGCTGCGCTATGGCAAGGAGCCCACCCGCGTTGCGGCCCTGAGTGGCGCCGAATACCAGAACGCGCAGACCAGCGAGCGCATCGACACCTCGTTCTCGCGCCTGATCAAGGAAGACGTCGACCACTTCGTCGTGCACGACGGCGGCGGCACCCTGCGTTTCGTGGGTGGCCAGCTCGATGCCAACCGCAGCAGCACCGACCAGGGCAAGTGGCTCTACGTGCGCCAACTGAGCGGTGCCGCGCTCTTCGACTACCAGGGCGCCATCGACGTGGACATGCCCAAGTACGCCGCTGGCTACAACGCCATCACCTGGACCACCAGCGCCTTCCCGGATCCCGTGGATGCTGCCAGCCCTGGCGGCGGTGGCGGTACCACCAACCCACCGGCAACCGGCACGACGGTCACCACCACGGTGGCTTCCGCCGCCGGCCAGGCCCTCAAGCTGGACATCGCGATGACCCAGTCGGCTGCAGAGGTCGCGGCCAATCCGCAGATCAGCGCCTGGGTGGCTGCGCGCATCCCCGCCAACGGCCTGTTCTACACAACGGACGTCTGGTTCTTCCGCAAGGTCGATGGCTGGGCCCAACTGGTGCTGCCTTTCCCCGAGAGCGTGGCCTATTCCAGCCTGGGTACGAACGCCACCAGCCTGAAGTTCACGCCCTCGATGGACCTGACGGACACGGACCTGCGTGCCTTCAATGTCGAAATCTACTTTGGCTACAAGACCAGCACGGGCGCCTTTGTGAGCAAGGGCAAGGTCTGGCCCCAGTAAGTAAATGGGGCGGCGCATTGGCGCCATGCCCGCCTGCACCAAAAGGCCCTTCGGGGCCTTTTTGCATGGCGCCGCCGAGCGGCGGCGCAAGCAGACGCGCCGTGGAGGGCGTGCGCATGATTGAAGCGCAGGCCAATAAATTTGGCCTTTTTGCCTGAAGCCCCCGTTGGCGTGCGCTACAATACGTGCAGCAGACGAGTTCTGTGATTGCCCCAGGGTTTCACGTTGAGGCAAACACAGCAAGCAGCGATTTTTTGAAATGTTGAAAAATCCATGCTATAATTCGAAGCTTAGCGGCTGTAGCTCAGCTGGATAGAGTACTTGGCTACGAACCAAGGGGTCGTGGGTTCGATTCCTGCCAGCCGCACCAACAGGTAAGCCCTGATATCGCAAGGTATCAGGGCTTTTTCCTTTGTGCCTCCGTGCTTTCGCCCGCGCTCGCCGGTTGAGGAAATTGGGGGGACTGCTTTCCCTGCGGTGCGCAGTTCGCCGCGTACCGTGCCCGGCGGGCCGATGACCCCTTTGGGGGATGAAGGAGGCCTGCCGACACCCCTCCGACTGCCTTATGCTGCTGCTCCAGCAAGGCATGCAGCCGCTTCGAGCTGCCGCCAACCTGAGGGATGGGAATGGGCAAGGGAAAAAGGTCGCGGGGCGTGTCCACGCTGGTCTTCATGGGCGGCCTGGCTGTGCTGCTGGTAGCGGCAATGGCCTGGGGTGGCTACCAGAGGGCGCAGCGCAAGGCCGAGGCAGCCCAGGCCATCGTGCTGGCCCATGAGCGCTTGGACAAGGCGCACAGGCAGTGGATGGAGGCCATGCAGGTGGTCCGGAGCACGCCGCGCGTCGGTCTGTCCACCCCGGTGTTGACGATGCAGGCCCTGCGCCAGGAGGTGCAGGCGCTGGCGCTGCCCCGGTGCCTGGAGAAAAGCCGGGGGCATTTCGTGGCCGGCATGGACGCCCAGCTGGAAGGCATCGTGGCCTTCATCCGTGCGGACATGGACAAGGAGGCCCTGCGTGCCTACACCACGGCCAAGACACGGCTCATGAACGAGAACTTCGTGGAGTTCGGCAACAAGGCGTCCGCCTGCCCGGCGAACGGGTGAGCCCGGTGGGTGGTGCTGCCGCAGGGGTAACATGCCCCCATGAGCAAGGCATTCACCAAGGAATCCGACGCGCAGGCCGATGACGACGAAGGGCCTGCGCTGCCCCCCATTCCCCCGGGTTCGCGCAACTACATGACGCCTGCAGGCTATGCGCGGCTGCGTGGCGAGCTGCTGGACCTGATCGACAACGAGCGCCCGAAGATCGTCGAGGTCGTCCACTGGGCGGCCAGCAATGGCGACCGCTCCGAGAACGGCGATTACCTCTACGGCAAGAAGCGGCTGCGTGAGATCGACCGGCGCATCCGCTTTCTCACCAAGCGGCTCGAAGTGGCCGAGGTGGTGGACCCGTTGGTCCACGCCGGCAGCGACCAGGTGTTCTTCGGCGCCACCGTGAGCTATGTCGACGAGGAGGGTGTGACCAGCACCATCACCATCATGGGCATCGACGAGGCCGACAGTGGCCGCGGCCAGGTCAGCTGGATCTCGCCCGTGGCGCGCGCACTGCTCAAGAGCCGGGTGGGCGACGAAGTGCCGCTGCCCACGCCGGGCGGCGTGCGCTCGCTGGAGGTGCTGGAGGTGCGCTACGAGCGGCACGATCCGCCCGAGTCCGGCGCGGAGCAGTCGGCTTCATAGCAGGAGGAGGGCTGCCGCGCTGCGCGGCAGGGTTCACACCGCCGGGGTGATGCGGCTGGCGCGGATGACGGCCGGTGTGCGCCGCAGGTTGCGCAGGGCGGCTTCCACGTGGGCCTGGTCGCGCACGGCGACGATGAAGCGCAGGTCCGTGGTGTCCAGCGCCACCTCGTCGTCCATGTCCACATGGGTGATGTCGGCCTCGGCGCTGGCCAGGTCGGCCGCCACGCGGGCCAGCACGCCCTTGCCATTGGTGATGGTGACGACGATGCCGGTCTCGAACATGCGCACGGGCTCGTCTGCCCAGTCCACGGCGATGAAGCGCTCGCTGTCCTTGTGCTGCAGGCGCTTGGCCACGCCGCAGTGCGCGTTGTGAACCACCAGGCCCTCGCCGCGGCCCAGGTAGCCGACGATGCTGTCCCCCGGTACGGGGCGGCAGCAATGGGCGTATTGCACCGAGGCGTTCTCGCTGCCGTCCAGCGTGACGGCGCCCTGGGACAGCCGCTCGTGCGAGGTGTAGCGCTCGCGGCTGAGCAGCAGGGCGTCGGGCCGGTGGCCGTGCTCGGTCATCAGCACCATGAGCCGCTTGGCCACGATGCTGGCGATGCGCTTGCCCAGGCCCAGGTCGGTCATCAGCTCGGTGCGCGTGCGGTTGCCTGTGAAGCGCAGCAGCTTGTCCCACATCGGCTGGGTCTCTGCATTCACCGGGGGCAGTTGCTCCAGGCCTTCCGCGCGGATGGCCTGGGTCAGCAGCTTTTCGCCCAGGCCTTCGGACTCGGCATGCGCCAGGGTCTTGAGGTAGTGGCGGATCTTGGAGCGCGCGCGCCCCGTGCGCACAAAGCCCAGCCAGGCCGGGTTGGGTGTGGACACGGGGGCGGTGATGATCTCCACCACATCGCCATTCTTGAGCTCGGTGCGCAGCGGTACCTGCTCGTTGTTGATCTTGGCGGCCGTCGTGCGGTCGCCCACGTTGCTGTGGATGGCATAGGCAAAGTCCACCACCGTGGCGCCCCGGGGCAGGGCCATGATCTGGCTCTTGGGCGTGAACACATAGACCGCGTCGGGGAACAGGTCCACCTTGACGTGGTCCCAGAACTCGGCGGCATCGCGCGTCTCGTTCTGGATGTCGAGCAGCGACTGCAGCCACTTGGTGCCCAGGCGCTCGGCCGCCGTGCCGTCACCGTCCTGCGCCTTGTAGAGCCAATGGGCAGCCACGCCGGCCTCGGCGATGACGTGCATCTCCTCGGTGCGCATCTGGAACTCGATGTTCACGCCCGAGGGGCCGACCAGCGTGGTGTGCAGCGACTGGTAGCCATTGAGCTTGGCGATCGCGATGTGGTCCTTGAACTTGCCGGGTACCGGCTTGTACATCTGGTGCAGCACCCCGAGGGCGGTGTAGCAGTCGGTCACTGTGGGCACGATGACGCGAAAGCCGTACATGTCCGTCACCTGGGCAAAGCTCAGGTGCTTCTGGTCCATCTTCTGGTAGATGGCGTAGAGCGTCTTTTCGCGCCCGGCCAGGCGCACCTGCATGCCGATGCGCGAGAAGGCGGCATCCACCTCGCTTTGCACGCGCTGCACCAGGTCGCGGCGGCGGTTGCGCGACTTGTTGACCGCCTTGGCCAGCGTGGCGTAACGCCAGGGATGCAGGTGGCGGAACGACAGGTCCTGCAGCTCGCGGTAGGTCTGGTTCAGGCCCAGGCGGTGGGCAATGGGGGCGTAGATCTCCAGCGTTTCCGAGGAGATGCGGCCCCACTTGCTGCGCGGCATGTCCGACAGTGTGCGCATGTTGTGCGTGCGGTCGGCCAGCTTGATGAGGATGACGCGCACATCGCGCGCCATGGCCAGCAGCATCTTGCGGAAGGACTCGGCCTGGTTCTCTTCGCGCGTGTTGAACTGCAGCTTGTCCAGCTTGGTGAGCCCGTCCACCAGCTCGGCCACAGGGGCGCCGAAGCGCTCGATCAGGTCCACCTTGGTGACGCCGCAGTCTTCCATGGCGTCGTGCAGCAGGGCAGCCATCAGGGCCTGGGCGTCGAGCTTCCAGGTGGCGCACTGGGCCGCCACGGCAATCGGGTGGGTGATGTAGGGCTCGCCGCTGTTGCGCAGCTGGCCCAAGTGGGCCTCGTCGGCAAAGCGGTAGGCCTGGCGCACCTGCTCGATGCTGTGCGCGTCCAGGTAGTCCAGGTTGTCGGTGAGCGCGGCAAAGCTGGCGGCCGCTGCATTGGCCGCCGCAGCGGATGCACTGGCCGGCGCATGGGTGTCGCCAGGCCGGGCAGTTGCTGCCGAGGGAGTGTTGAACACCGCGTTCATGCCTTAAATGTAGCGCGGGTACGCGATACGGGTCGGCAGGGCAAAAAAAAGCACCGCATGGCAGCGGTGCTCTCGGGGGCCGGGGCCCTTGCCCAGACTCAACCAGGAACCTTCTTGAGCATTTCCAGGCCGACCTTGCCTTCGGCGATCTCGCGCAGCGCGGTCACGGCGGGCTTGTTGCGGCTTTCGATGCGCGGGGCGTGGCCCTGGCTCAGCATGCGGGCACGGTAGGTGGCCGCCAGCACGAGCTGGAAGCGGTTGGGGATCTTTTCCAGGCAATCTTCTACGGTGATGCGTGCCATCGGTGTACTCCGGGGATTCAGGTGATGTTGAGCGACTGGAAGGTGTCAGCGCGGGCGCGGCGCTGCGCGGCGTACTTCAGGCGCTGGGCGTGAACGACGGCCTTCAGGTCGAAAAGCGCGCGCTCGAACAGTTCATTGATTATAACGAAGTCGAATTTGCCCACTTCCGCCATTTCGGTGGCGGCGTTCTTCAGGCGCACCTCGATCACCTCGGGCGAGTCCTCGCCCCGGCGCTCCAGGCGCGAGCGCAGTTCCTCCCAGCTCGGCGGCAGGATGAACACCAGGATGGCGTTGGCAAAGGCCTGGCGGATCTGCAGCGCGCCCTGGAAGTCGATCTCCAGGATCACGTCCGAACCCTGGGCGATGCGCTCCTCGATCGCCTTCTTGGAGGTGCCATAGCGGTTGCCATGCACATGGGCCCATTCGACGAAGGCATTGGCCTCGACCATGGCGTCGAACTCGGACTGCGAGGCGAAATAGTAGTCGCGGCCGTGCTTTTCCTGTCCGCGCGGTGCACGTGTGGTGTGCGAGATGGACAGGTGGACATGCGAGTCCAGCTCCAGCAGGGCCTTGACCAGGCTGGATTTGCCGGCACCGCTGGGGGCCGCCACGACGAAAAGGTTTCCTGGATAGTCCATAGGTGAAGGTGTGCGCCGGGCGCTCAAACCATGAATGTCATTCGATATTTTGCACCTGCTCGCGCATCTGCTCGATCAGGACCTTCATGTCCACGCTGATGCGCGTGAGGTCCAGTGCGGCCGACTTGGAGCCCAGGGTGTTGGCTTCGCGGTGCAGCTCCTGGATCAGGAAATCGAGGCGCTTGCCGACCTCGCCACCCTTCTTGAGCAGGCGCTCGATCTCGTCCAGGTGCGAATCCAGGCGGGTGATCTCCTCGGCCACGTCGATGCGGATGGCGAAGGCGGTTGCCTCGGTCAGGGCGCGGTCGCGGGCGGCTTCGGGGGGCGTGGCGCCGTCGGTCAGGGCCATGGCCTCTTTCCAGCGCTCCATGAAGCGCTGGCGCTGCTGTTCCACCAGCAGGGGAACCATGGGCACAGCCTGCTGCGCCAGCTCGCGCAACTGCTTGACGCGGTCCTGCAGCATGGCAGCCAGGCGCTTGCCTTCGCGTTCGCGGGCGGCCAGCAGGGCGGCCAGGGCTTCCTCGGCCAAGGCGGGCACGGCCTCGCTCCAGTCCTCGGATCCCGGGTGGGCGTTGGCACACAGGCGCAGGGCGTCGGCCACGCTCAGCGGCGCGGCATTGGGCAGCCAGGACTTGACCGAATCCTGCAGGGAATTGAGGCGCTGCAGCAGCCGGGCGGGCGGGTCCTGCAGGGTATTGCTGTCTTCATTCTCCAGCGCGGCGCGCACCTCCACCTTGCCGCGCTTGAGCTTGGCGGTCAGCAGGGCCCGCAGGGCGGGCTCCAGGGCACGCAGCTCGTCGGGCAGCCTGAACGACAGGTCCAGGAAGCGGCTGTTGACCGAGCGGATCTCCAGCCCCAGGCGGCGCGCCTGTGCGGCGCGGCCCTCGGTTTCAGCGCCGGCGGCGGATGTGCCGTGCTGCGCGCTGGCATAGCCGGTCATGCTGTAAACTGGCATTGGACTTTTTGATGGTTGCTTGCGATCCGGCGATTATCCGGGTTCCGCCTTACCCCCGAGTCATCTTCGCAAAATATGTCAAAAATCAAGCCGGCCCCCTTGCCACCCGATACCGCGATTGGTGGTTACCGTGTGGTGCGCCGCTTGTCGTCCGGTGGCTTCGGGGTGGTTTACCTGGCCCTCGATACCGAAGGCCAGCAGGTCGCCATCAAGGAGTACCTGCCCTCGTCCCTGGCCACGCGCGCCCCGGGCGAGCTGCTGCCCAAGGTGCCGTCCGAGAAACTCTCGTTGTACCGCCTGGGCCTCAAAAGCTTCTTTGAAGAAGGGCGGGCCCTGGCGCAGATCTCGCACGCTTCCGTGGTGAGCGTGCTCAATTTCTTCCGCGAGAACGAAACCGTCTACATGGTGATGAACTACCTGGAGGGCGCGACCCTGCAGGACTTCATCATCACCGCGCGCGACCTCAAGACCCAGAAGGTCTTCCGCGAATCGACCATCCGCTCGCTCTTCGACGAAGTGCTGCGCGGCCTGCGCATCGTGCACCAGCACAAGATGCTGCACCTGGACATCAAGCCGGCCAACATCTTCATCACCGACGACAACAAGGCCGTGATGATCGACTTCGGCGCGGCGCGCGAGGTGCTGTCCAAAGAGGGCAATTTCATCCGCCCGATGTATACGCCCGGCTTCGCCGCGCCCGAGATGTACCGGCGCGACTCGTCCATGGGCCCCTGGACCGACATCTACGCCATCGGCGCCTGCATCTATGCCTGCATGCAGGGCTTTCCGCCCAACGAAGCGCCCCAGCGCATCGAGAAGGACCGGCTCTCGCTGGCACTGACCAAGCTGCGTGGCGTGTACTCCGACAACCTCATCGAGGTGGTGGAGTGGTGCATGGCGCTCGATCCGCTGTCGCGCCCGCAGTCGGTGTTCGCCCTGCAAAAGGAACTCAGCCGCGAAGGCGAGCGCCGCTACACCAAGCTCACGGTGGCCGAGAAGATGCGCCTGCAGCTCGATACCCTGGTGTCCGACACCAAGAAGAATGTGCAGAAGGTGGGTGAAGCCACCGGGATCGGAGCGAAACCCAAATGAAGTTCTCCGTATTCCAGATCAGCCGCCGCGGCGGCCGCGAGAAGAACGAAGACCGCATGGGCTACTGCTACACGCGCGAGTCGGGCCTGTTCGTTCTGGCCGACGGCATGGGCGGCCACCCCGAGGGCGAGGTGGCGGCGCAGATCGCGCTGCAGACCGTCTCGGCGCTGTTCCAGCGCGAGGCCAAGCCCCAGCTCAAGGACGTGCAGGAATTCCTCTCGGGCGCCTTGCTGGCAGCCCACCACCAGATCCTGCGCTACGCCACCGACAAGGGCATGCTGGACACGCCGCGCACCACGCTGGTAGCGGCCGTGGTGCAGGCCGGCACGGCCACCTGGATCCATTGCGGTGACTCGCGCCTTTACATGGTGCGTGACGGCGACCTGCTTACGCGCACGCGCGACCACTCGTACATGGAGCTGCGCAACAACCCGCCGCCGGGGCTGGAGCGCATCAACCGCAACGTGCTGTTCACCTGCCTGGGCTCGCCCACCAAGCCCATCTACGACATCACCGGACCGGTCTACCTGGAGCAGGGTGACCGCATCCTGCTGTGCTCCGACGGCCTGTGGGGCACGCTCAGCGATGAGGAAATCGCCAAGCAGATGGCCCAGCAGGCCGTGTCGCATGCCGTGCCCGAGCTGGTGGAGGATGCCCTGCGCAAGGCTGGCGACAGCAGCGACAACGTGACCGTGGTGGCGCTGGAGTGGGAGACGCCCGATGCCTTCGAGTCGACCCAGGGCGTGTCCACCGACAGCATCAGCGACGATGTGTTCGCCTCCACCATCCAGGCCGGTCCGCTCGACGGGCTGGTGGACGACCTGGACGACGAGGCCATCGAGCGCTCGATCGCCGAGATCAACGAAGCCATCCGCCGCTCTGCAGCACGGAAGGCCTGACGAGCACGCGGTGCCTTGCCGGCCTGCTCCCTGGGGGGACGGCCGGCCGTTGGGCGGCGCCTGATGAAACCTCTGCCTTTTGCAACTGCGCCACTTGGGGTGCGTGCGAGGGCTTTTTCTTCGATATCGGAAACACCATGACCGCTTTCACCCGCACCGGCGCCCGCGCCGCCGACCAACTGCGCCCCGTGCGTATCACGCGCCACTACACCATGCACGCCGAAGGCTCGGTGCTCATCGAATTCGGCAACACCAAGGTGCTGTGCACGGCATCGGTGGAGGAGCGTGTGCCTCCGCACAAGCGCGGCAGCGGTGAAGGCTGGGTCACGGCCGAGTACGGCATGCTGCCGCGCGCCACCCACAGCCGCAGCGACCGCGAGGCCGCGCGCGGCAAGCAGAACGGTCGCACGCAGGAGATCCAGCGCCTCATCGGCCGCAGCCTGCGCGCGGTGTTTGACCTGAAGCTGCTGGGCGAGCGCACCATCCAGCTCGACTGCGATGTGATCCAGGCCGACGGCGGCACCCGCACTGCTGCCATCACCGGCGCCTGGGTGGCCGCGCAGGATGCGGTCACCAAGCTGCTGGCCGCTGGCAAGATCACCCAGTCGCCGTTGATCCAGCCTGTGGCCGCCATTTCGGTCGGCATTGTCGAAGGCACGCCCCTGCTGGACCTGGAGTACGTGGAAGACGTGGGCTGCGACACCGACATGAACGTGGTCATGACCGGTGCCGGACACTATGTGGAAGTGCAGGGCACGGCCGAAGGCGTGGCCTTCACGCGCAAGGAAATGGATGCGCTGCTGGCCCTGGCCGAAAAAGGCATCGCCGAGCTGATTGCGCTGCAGCAGCAGGCTTTGCGCGACTGATTGATTTCCCCGGGCCGCCAGCGGCACCGACCACAACGATTTGCACGATGAAACTGGTTCTCGCTTCCAACAACCGCGGCAAGCTGGCCGAACTGCAGGCCATGCTGGCCCCCCTCTCGGTCGAGCTGGTGCGCCAGGGCGACCTGGGCGTGGGCGAGGCCGATGAGCCCTTCCACACCTTTGTCGAGAACGCCCTGGCCAAGGCACGTTTTGCCGCCACCCACACCGGCCTGCCGGCCCTGGCCGATGACGCCGGCCTGTGCGTGGACGCCTTTGGCGGCCTGCCGGGCGTGGCAACGGCCTACTACGCCACGCAGTTCGGCTATGAAAAGGGCGATGACACCAATGTGCGCGCCCTCCTGGAGCAGATGCAGCACATCGACCAGCGCCGCGCCGCCATGGTCAGCACCCTGGTCGCGGTGCGCAGCCCCGAAGACCCCGAGCCTCTGATCGCCGTGGGCCGGGTGGTCGGCGAGATCGCGCGCGCGCCGCGCGGCAGCAACGGCTTCGGCTTCGATCCCGTGATGTTCATCCCCGAGTTCGGCAAGACCTTTGCCGAGCTGCCTGTGGAGGTGAAGAACGCCCACAGCCACCGCGGCCGCTCGGCCCAGCAGATGCTGGCGCTGATGCGCGAGCGCTGGTTCTGAGGCTCCGCACTGGCGATTCCATGGCCCACATTCCCATCGTCCCCGACAGCGAGGCGGCACAGCCCGCCGTGGTGCGCGACATCCAGCACTACATGCGCGGCGGCCTGCTGCAACTGCAGAGCCTGCCGCCGCTGTCGCTGTACGTGCACCTGCCCTGGTGCATCCGCAAGTGCCCGTACTGCGACTTCAACTCGCACGAGTACCGCAGTGCTGCCGCCGGGGCCGACGCGGCGCATGCCGCCCCCGGCGAGGTGCCCGAGCAGCGCTACATCGATGCGCTGATGGCCGACCTGGAGGCCGCGCTGCCTCTCATCTGGGGGCGCTCGGTGCACAGCATCTTCATCGGCGGTGGGACGCCCAGCCTGTTCTCGCCCCAGGCCATCGATCGCCTGGTGGGCGACATCCGCGCGCGCATGCGCCTGGAGGCCGACTGCGAGATCACCATGGAGGCCAACCCCGGCACCTTCGAGAAGGACCGCTTCCGGGCCTTCCGTGCAGCGGGCATCACGCGCCTGTCCATCGGCGTGCAGAGCTTCAACGACCGGCACCTGAAAGCGCTGGGCCGCGTGCACGACCGCGCCCAGGCCCTGGCCGCTGTACAGGAGGCGGCCGAGGCCTTCGACACCTTCAACCTCGACATCATGTACGCGCTGCCCGGGCAGACGCTGGCCGAGCTGGAGGAAGATGTGGGCCTGGCCCTGTCGCTCCGGCCCCCGCACATCTCGATCTACCACCTCACCATCGAGCCCAACACCTACTTCGCCAAGTACCCGCCGGCCATCCCCGAGGACGACCAGGCCTATGCCATGCTCGATCGCATCACCGAGATGACGGGCCAGGCAGGCTTGGCGCGCTACGAGATATCGGCCTATGCGCAAGCCGGCCACCAGTGCTTCCACAACACCAATTACTGGCAGTTCGGCGACTACCTGGGCATCGGCGCGGGGGCGCACAGCAAGCTCAGCTTTGCCCACCGCGTGGTGCGCCAGGTGCGCTTTCGCGACCCGGCGCGCTACATGGAGAACGCCCTGGCCGGCCATGCCGTTGCGCAGGACGAAGAGGTGCGCCGCGCCGACCTGCCGTTCGAGTACATGCTCAACGCCCTGCGCCTGCGCGCCGGCTTCGAGCTCAAGGACTTCACCGAGCGCACCGGCTTGCCCATCACGGCCATCTCCAAGGCACTGGAGAAGGCCGAGGCCAAGGGCTTGATCGAGCGCAGCCTGGGCGGCCATGTGCGCCCCACCGAGCGGGGCTTTGACTTCCTGAGCGACCTGCAGGAGTTGTTCCTGGCCGACTGATTGATCGGTTGATTGATCGATGGACCGATCGAGGTCCTACCCCGTGCTGCGCTGCAGCCGCCACAGCGCAAGCAGCGAGCCCAGCGACAGGATCGAGATGCCGAAGGCCAGCCACAGGGCCGCGCGTGGCCCGGCCGATGTCATGATGGCTGCGAACGCAGGGGGCGCCGCTGCGAACGAGAGGTTCAGCGGCATGGCCAGCCGCGCCGACGCGCGCGCGTAGGCACCGGCCGGAAAGATCTGCAGCGGCAGCGTGGCCCGGTTCACGGCGATCACCCCGCCCGCCACGCCATAGACCACGGCGAACAGCAGTGCGCCGGAGAAGCTGCTGGTCTGCAGCAGCACGATGAAGCTCAGCGGGAACAGCGCCGACGCGACCAGGCCCAGGGCAAAGCCCGACCAGCGCCCTCCGCCCACGAAGTCGAACAACCGCCCCGCCCACTGCGCGATGCCGATGAAGGATGCAGCCGCCAACGCACTGGCATGGCTGAGCCCTGCCGCTTCGAACAGGATGATGATGGTCAGCGCAAAGCCCCAGGTCACGAAGCCGTTGGAGGCAAAGGTCATGGCCAGCAGCACAAAGCGCGAGCGGTCGATGGGCGCCGTCTCGGCGCCCGCCTGTGCCATGGCCTTTTCACGGGGATGGCGGGCCAGCATCGCCCAATGCAGCGGCAGGCACACCAGCAGCATCAGCGCACCGAAGCAGAGAGTGGCTGCGCGCCATCCCCACTGCGCCTGCAGCAGCCCGGTGAGCGGCCAGAACAGGGTGGAGGTCAGTCCCCCGGCCAGGATCAGGACGCCGAGCGCCCGGCGCGCCTGGTCGCCTGCGATCTCGGTCACCGCGATCTGGGCGGGCGTGGTCAGCATGCCCGCGCCGGCCAGGCCCAGCAGCGTCCAGGCCAGCAGGTAGGAGACGGGGCCCTGGGCCAGGCCCACGAGCATGAGCCCCAGGGCGCCGAGCAGCGAACCCAGCACCATCACCGGGCGTGCGCCATGGCGCTCGAACACCGCACCCAGCGGCCAGGAGACCAGGGCCATCACGACCAGCATGGCTGTTGGGCCGGCCATCGCCAGGGGCAGGGGCAGCCCCAGGTCGGCCGCCATGGCCGGGCCCGTAACGGCCGGCAGCCAGAAGGTGGAGCCCCAGCCGATGAGCTGGGTGAGCGACAGCGCGGCGACGGCGCGGATGGTGGGGGTGGGGGCGGTGAGCGAGCGCAGGGGCATCGGACGGAGACCTGCGGCGCCAAGGGAGGAAAAAAGAAAGAAGGCGGCGGCCGCCTCTCGCATGATATCCGGCCCGGGTGCCGCACCAGGGCCGTCGGATCAGCCGCAGCGCACCGCCGTGATCTTGCCGCTTGCGTCCGTCACCAGGTTCAGCCGCTCGCCATTGAACTCCATGGTCACGGGCTGGTTGTCGCGCAGCACGCGGGCCATGGCCGCACCCGAGGCGACACGCGCCTGCTCCACCGTGCCTGCCGTCGGTGGCTTGCCCTTGGCGCCCTGGGCGGGTGCGGCATTGCACAGGCCCCCCTTGGGGCCGGGGCCCACCGAGGGCGTGTCGGCGGCGGGCGTGCGTGCGGGTGTACCGGCACAGCCTGCGAGCAGGGCCAGGGTGAGGCCCGCGAAGGCGGTGGCGATCCGGGAGCCGTGGGGGTGGTGGTGCATGGAATTTTTCCTGAAGTGGTCGGGTGTACGACCGCCACCATACCGCCTTGGGGCTGTCCATTGGTGACGCCGCGTAACCGCTGCCACTGTGCCTGCTGGGGCGTTGGCGCTGTGCAGGACGATTCCTACACCGGCCCCCTCGGCTCTCCGACCCTGCGCTCGGGCTGAAAGTGCGCCAATGCAGCCATGGCCCCTGTGTCCGCCCTGTTTTGCCGCACGCGAGGATGAAAACCATGCACTTCGAAGACCTTCAGATGAGGCGCCTTGACCCGATAGGCGAGCCCAATCCCCTGCAGATGGGGCAACCCTTGCGTGCTGCCTCCCAGTCCCAGCAGAGCGAATACCTCATGGTGGGCCGCACCGACAGGGCCCATGTGCAGGTGGAGCCACAGTTCGGCGACACGGTGGCTGGCGAGTTCCAGGCCATGGGCTGACCAGCTTGCAGGAGCACACCGCCATGTTCGCCGCCATTGCCCATCCCGGCGCTCGCCAGGGCCTCCTGCATGAAGAAGACGCTGCCGTGCCCAGCAGCCTGATCCTGCACATTGCCCACGACGGTGCGCACAGCTACCGTGCGCGCATGTTCGATGAGCGCGACCAAGTCGGCACGGCCACCTGCCACTCGCGCATCGACGAGGCCATCCGCTGGTATGGAGAGCATGCCCCCGTTGCCGGTATCCAGGCCTTTCGCATCTGGTACGGAGGCTGGTGTGCGGGCAGCTTCAGCCTGGCCGAAATGGAGCAGGGTGCCGATGGCATCGCCGAGCGCCTGCTGGTTCTGTCCATGGTGGCGCGCTGACCGCCGTGGGCGGCCGGCGCCGCTGCTTCAGGGGATCAGGTAGTAATACCAGATCCAGGGAGCGTAGACCAGGCTCGGAGCCCATGCCACCACGATGATGCCGTTGTACCAGGGGCAGTCGTACCGGTCTGCGAAGTAGCCGTCGAAGGGAATGAAGGTGCCCGCCGTCGTGCAGCCCAGGTAGCCGGTCAGTTGGATGAAGGCATCGTTGCGCGTCAGGTAGCCGATCGACTGGGTTCCCACCTGGTAGGTGCTGCCCGTGCTGGCGCTCAGCATGTAGGTGTAGAAATAGGTGGGCTCGATCACCAGAGCCTGGCTGGTCCCCTTGGCGGAGGGGTTCGCTGCTGGCCGCGCAATGGGCGGCAGCTGCACCGCATCAAGGTTCGGTGCCTCGCCGGCCTGCGCCAGCGCACCATGCAATACCACCACGGTCCACAGCAACAAGAGCAGTTTCTTCATGGTATTCCCCCGGGAACAGGTCACCATGGTTGCACTCTCCAGGCAGCAGTGCAAGCCCGTCCGGCCAGTTTTCTCCCCGATCGAAGCTGACAGAAGGCTGTCACCCTGAGGCCAGTGCTGGTATAAACGCGCTCGGTCACCGGCCGCGACGGCGCTGGTGATGCCACCACGACAAAGACCCGAGGAGACCCATGAACCCGAGCGCCGCTGCGACCCCTGTTCGCCCCTGGATTTTGAGCCCCGTTCTCTGGGCCGGCGCCTTGCTGGCCCTGCTGGGAACGGCGCAGGCGGCCCCCATCGTGGTCGGTCAGGTGGCGCCGCTGTCGGGCCTCAAGGCCAGCGACGGCCGGGGTTACTCGGCGGGCATGCAGATGTACTTCAACCATGTCAACAAGGCCGGCGGCATCAATGGCAACACCCTGGTGCTGGCGCGCAAGGACGATACCGGCCGCGCCGACCAGACCCTGGCCGCTACCCAGCAGCTGCTGGCCGAGCAGCGCCCGCTGCTGCTGGCCGGCTACATGGGCGCCAGCAACCTGGCCGCGCTGCAGAAATCCGGCCTGCTGGCCAAGGAGAAGATCGCCCTGGTGGGCTACCGCAGCAGCACCTTCCAGCCCGACTCGCCCCTGCTCTACAACGTGCGTGCCGGCCTGCGCGACGAAATCGGCAAGATCGCCGAGCACCTGGCCACCGTGGGCATCACCAAGCTCGGCCTGCTGTACGAGGAAGGTCCCGATGCTGCGACCCTGGTGGCCAGCGCCGAAGAGGCCGTGAAGAAGAATGGCGGCAGCCTCATGGCCAAGGGGTCCTACGAGATGGACACCCTGCGCATGGAGAACGCCAACAAGCTGCTGCAGGCGGCCAAGCCCCAGGCCATCATCCTCATCACCAGCGGCGCCGCGGCCTCGGCCTTCATCGAGAAATACCGCCTGGAGGGTGGCACGGCACGGCTGTTCGCTTCGTCCGACGTGGACCTGGAGCAACTGGCCAAGCGCCTGGCCGAAGAACACATGCAGGGCATCTCCATTGCCCAGGTCACGCCCAACCCCTACCGTGCATCGAGCAAGCTGAGCAAGGAGTTCCGCGAGGTGCAGGCCAAGAGCGGCGACCCCGAAGTGCCCGTGAGCTACGCCATGATGGAGGGCTACATCGCCGCCAAGGTGATTGCCGAGGCCGCGCGCCGCGCGGGAGCCCGGCCCACGCGCGAGAGCCTGGCAGCCGCTCTGGACAGCATCGACAGCCTGGACCTGGGCGGTTACACCGTGGGCTACCGCCCCGGCCAGCGCGGCGGTTCGCGCTTCGTGGAGCTGTCCATCGTGAGCGCGACCGGGCGCATCCGGCAGTGAGCTTCATCTCAGTGGTCTATGGAACTGCGCGCCACCCACAGAGTATGAAACTGGCGTGACCCAAGCAAGTGCTCCCGTGCAAGGGCCGCCAAGCCGCGTAGGCGGCGCTTTGCTTGCGTGCACTGGGAGCGTCCCCCTCCCGACTTGCGCAGCGATTCGAGAGAGGGGCTGAGGGCCGCGGCTCCAAGCCTGCCTGCGCAGGCTTGGACGTGCCCGAAGAGCCACCGCCTCTGGCGGTGGCACCGAGGCGCGAAGCGCCTGCGGGGGTGTTTCATCTCAGCACGGCGCCGCCCCTTCGCACCAGGGCTTCGTTGCCCTGCCGGTCGGCCGCGATCTGCTGCGCGAAGGCCGCCACCGTGCCGCCCGCCGGCAGCACATGCTTGTCGCGCAGCGAGGCCGCCAGCCCGCCCACACCCAGGATGCGGTTGACCGCCTCGTTCAGGCCCTGCACCACGGCTGCCGGCGTGCGTGCGGGCGCGAACAGGCCGAACAGCGAGCTCAGGTTGGCCCGGGGGTAGCCCAGCTCGGCCAGCGTGGGCACCTCGCGCAGGTCCGCCAGGCGCGCGGGGGCGCCTACGGCCAGCGCGCGCAGGCGGCCCGCTGCCACGTACTCGAGCTGTTGTGCCGCGACATTGGTGGAGAGCACCTCGAACTGGCCGCTCAGCGCATCGTTGAGCTGTGCACCGCCGCCCTGGTAGGGCACATGGGTGATGTCGGCGCCGCTGTGCAGCCGCGTCTGCGCCAGCACCATGTGCCCCGTGGTCGCCACGCCCGAGCTGGCCCAGCGCACAGCGCCGGGCCGCGCATGGGCCCAGGCGATCATGTCGGTGAACGAGCGCGGCCCCAGGGCCGGCGTGCCGATGACCAGCACCGGTGTGTGCATGATGCCCACGATGGGGGTGACCTGTGCGAGCAGATCGCGCGCACCCGGCACCAGCAGAGGCTGGAGGGTGAGCGGGGTGATGGCCGAGAACGCCAGCGTGTGCCCATCGGGCGCAGCGCGGGCCAGCAGGTCGATGCCCACGGCGCCGCCAGCACCGGCACGGTTGTCCACCAGCACGGGCACCTCCAGCGCCTGTGCCAGCGGTTGTGCCAGCGCACGCGCGGTGGCATCGCTCACGCCCCCCGGCGGGTACACCACGATCAGGCGAATGGGCCGGTTGGGCCACCGTGCACTACTCGGTGCCGCGGCCTGCACGGCGGGCATGCCCGCCGCCAGGGCGGCACCTCCCGCGGCCCAGCACAGCAGGCGCCGGCGCGGCAGGGCAGCAGGGGAGAGGGGGGCGGACTCAGGCGCTTGCAGTGGCACCACGGGCCCTTTCGGCCGCGATCTTCGTGACCAGTTCCACAAAAGCCCCTGTGGGGCCATGGCAGTCGCTCTTGCGGTAGGCCAGGGTCAGTGGCGCACCCAGCTTCACCGACCGGGCCAGCGGCCGGTAGACGATGGCGTTGTGGTGCGTGCCCTGCATGGACGAAGGCACCACCGAGATGCCGGCGCCAGCGGCCACCAGGTTCAGGTTGGTCATCATGCGGTCCACCTCCGAGACCACGTTGATGGCCACGCCCTCGCGCGTGCACAGCTCCAGCAGGTTGGCATACAGCCCCGGCGCGCCGGGCTTGCGCACGAAGATGAATTTTTCGCCCTGCAGCTCCTTGAGCTGCACGGCGCCCTGCTTCTTGCCCACGGGCACCTGCGCCAGCGGATGGTCGCGCGGCATGGCCAGCACGGCGGGCTCCTGCAGCAGGGTCTTGAGCACCACGCCCTTGGGCCAGGCCACGGGCACGCGCAGAAAACCGCAGTGCAGGCGCGAGGAGGCCACCGCGTCGGTGATCTCCGCAGCGTTGTTCTCGCTCACCACCAGCTGGATGCCGGGGTAGGTGGCGCGGCACACGCGCAGGGCCTCGGGCGTGAAGTCGTGCGCCGCCGACGAACTGGTGAAGCCGATCGAGAGCATGCCCTGGCTGCCATCGGCAAAAGCCAGCATGCGCTCCTGCATGGCCGCGCAGTCGCGCAGCAGGCGCGTGGCCTCGGCATAGAAGAGCTGGCCGGCATCGGTCAGCGTCACGCCCTTGGGATGGCGCAGGAACAGCGGCACGCCGAGCTCCACCTCCAGCCCCTTGATCTGCTGGCTCAGCGGGGGCTGCTGCATGCCCAGGCGCTCGGCGGCACGCGTGATGTGCCGGGCATCCGCGACGGCGACAAAGTAGCGCAGGTGCCGGAACTCGATATTCATAACGTATGGACTAGAGATTATTCAGGTGTTTGGCATGTGCAGTCTACGCTCCTAGGATACGCCCTGTTCCCTGCAGCCGGCCTCGTCGGTTTCCCTGTGGAGGGCGGGTGCGCACCGCACGCACCCCAGCGGGAGCATGTTTTTCGACAACAACAACTGGAGACACCACCCATGCGTTTCACCACCGGCTCGCGCAGCCCGGTCGCTTCGTCGACCCTGTCCGTTCTGTCCACCCTGTCCGCCATCACGCTGCTGTCCGCCTGCGGCGGCAGCGACGGCCCCTCTTACCCGCCCGAGGCCAAGCCCACCGCCGTGGCCTGCCCGGCCGAGGTGCCCGCCACCGCCACCTGCCTGGGGGGGCGCGACTCGGCGGGCGCCTACTACCTGATTGCCATGCCCAAGGACTGGGCTGGCAACCTCATCCTGCACGCCCATGGCGGGCCCGACCTGGCGGCCCCCACGGCCGAGCGCGCGCAGGAAGACCTCACGCGCTGGGCCATCATGGTCAAGGCGGGCTATGCCTGGGCGGGCTCCACCTTCCGCCAGGGCGGCGTGGAAGTGCGCGCCGCGGCCGAGGACACCGAGCGCCTGCGCCGCATCTTCAACGAACATGTGGCCGTGCCCAAGCGCACGGTGCTGCACGGCCAGTCGTGGGGCGCGGGCGTGGCCGCCAAGGCGGCCGAGATGTTCACTGCGCAGACGGTCGGGTCGCAGCCCTACGACGCCGTGCTGCTCACCAGCGGCGTGCTGGCCGGTGGCACGCGCTCGTACGACTTCCGCCTGGACCTGCGCGTGGTCTACCAGTACCTGTGCAACAACCACCCCCGGCCCACCGAAGCGAGCTATGCGCTCAACCTCGGCCTGCCGGCCACCTTGACCCTGGCGCGCGACGACTTCAACGCCCGCGCCAATGAATGCCTGGGCCTGGACAAGACCGCGGCGCAGCGCACACCCGAGCAGCAGCGCAAGGTCGAGACCATCGAGAAGGTCGTCAAGATCCCGGCCAGCTCCATCTCGGCCCACCTGAGTTGGGGCACCTACCACTTCCAGGACGTGACGGCCAAGCGCACCGGCGGTGCCAGCCCCTTTGGCAATACCGGCGTGGTCTACAGCGGCTCGGCCGACGATGCTGCGCTCAATGCGGGCGTGCTGCGCTACCGCGCCGACCCCGTGGCCGTGCAGCGCTTCGCCGACGACACCGACCCCAAGGGCGCCATCCCCGTGCCGGTGCTCACCACCAAGTGGATCAGCGACCCCACGGCCTTCGTCGAGCTCGATGCCTACTTCAAGACCGTCATGGACCGCGGCGGCAGCGGTGACCGCCTGGTGCAGACCTTCGTGAACACGGGCACACACAGCTACATCAGCGATCCGACCTACCCGGCCCTGGTGACTTCGCTGCTCGACTGGGTGGAAACGCGCACCAAGCCCACCCCCGCCAGCGTGGCCCAGCGCTGCACATCGCTGGAAGCGCGTTTCGGCACGGGCTGCAGCTTTGCGCCCACCTACGTGCCCGGGGCACTGGAAACGCGCGTGCCGGCGCGCACGCGGCCCTGAGCAAGGAGCTGGGTGAGCGGGCGCTAGACCGTGGCGGGCAGAGTGTCCGCCAGGCGAGCCTCGACCACTGCGTTGCAGGACTGCTTGACACGGCGCTGCTGCGCATCCGCGCGCAGCCACTGCAGTGCGTGCGGGCCCACCCAGACCTGCGCGTCGGGCGTGCCGGGGTTGGCCGAGCGCCCCGGCACGGCCGGGCCGAAGGGCATGGTGGGATTGCACCAGCACACCACCGCGTTGGTGTAGCGCTTGCGGATGAAGCGGCCCAGGGCCTTGTAGCGCTTTTCCACCCCCCGCGCTTCGTCAGGGCTGGCATCGCGCGTGCCCACGGCGATGCGTCCCTCGGTCAGCACGCCCTCGGCAAGGGCTTCCGAACGCAGGAACTGGATGGTCGCCCACTCGGTCTGGCAGTACCAGTCATCGCAAGAAGGGATGTAGCGGGCCTGCAGCGTGGCCCGGTCCTCGGGCGACCAGAGGATGCAGTAGCTGCCGCGGATGGCATCGAGGGTGCGGAAGGTCTCTGGCTGTGCCGTCTTCCAGCGCGGTCCGTCGATCAGGCACACCGCAGGGTCGGCCAGGACCTGGGCCACAAATTCGCGCTCGTCCTGCGGGTGCATCACAAAGCGCAACTGGCTGTTCATGGGCATGGCGGGGGTGGCGCTTGGCGTGCCGTCAGCGGTCCACGTACTGCGCGTCGAAGCGCTTGCGCGCCGCCAAGTGGGCATCGGCGCAGGGGCGCGTGGTCGGGTCGGCACGGCACACCGGGCTGGGCTGGAAGTAGCGGGCCCAGGCATCGGCCCGGCGCTGCTGGCGCTCGGCCTCCAGCCGCGCGGCCAGGGCCTGGGCTTTCTTGAGGTCGTCGTCGGCCTGCTGCTTCTGGCCCTGAGGCTCCTGCATGGCTTGCGGGGGCGAGACCGTGGGGGCGGAGGCCTCGGCCTGCGGCGGTGCGGGCGGTGGCGGCACAGGGGGCGCGGCGGGCGGCGCGGGCTCTGGCTGCGGCGCCTGGACCACTGCGGGCGGCGGCGGGGTCTGCTGCGTGCTGCTGCCACTGTCATCGCCCACGGGCCGCGAAGGCGCCGCGGCAGGTGCCATGGCAGGCGGCGGAGCCGGGGGGCGCTGGCCGATGAGGGCATCGTGCACGAACAGGGCCGCAAGGCCGCCGATGAACACCCCGAGCGCAGTGCGGGCCGTGCCCATCAGGAAAGAGCCTCCACCGGCTCCAGGCGACGAATGTGATTCCATGGCACACCTCCAGCCGGCAGTGTAGTCCCGAGTTCGGCCGTGCGGCCTGGGCGTTCGCCTGATGAAATCGCAGGCACCGTGCTGCAGCCCGCACCAGGGCTGGCTTTGGCCCGGATGCACAGGTGTTGTCCACAGGCTCATCCACCGCTGCTGTGGACGGGCTACAACGAGCGCAGAAAGGTGATGGGTTCGGGATCCACGCCGGGGGCGCTTCCTGCTGCCGTCAATGCCCGGCCTGTGCCCACAAGCGCCGGGTCGGTCGGGCACGGCAACTGGTACCGCCACAGACCTGATCAAATTGCAGGCACCGCGTTGCAAGCCGCGCCGGCATTGGCTTTGGCGCACATGCCAAGGGTTTGTCCACAGGGTCTTCCACGGTGGCTGTGGACTCCCGCTCCCGCAGGCACAGCGCACAGGCGCGACGGATCTGCCGGGGCATGTGCGCAGCGTCGGCGGACGCCAGGGCTGCCGCGTTGGGCAAATCGCAGGCACTGCGTCGCAAGCCGCGCCGGCATTGGCTTTGACGCACCTGCCAAGCGCTTGTCCACAGGGTCTTCCACCGTGGCTGTGGACTCGCGGAACACCGGATGTGACGGGTTGATGAAATCTTGGGCATCGCGCTGCAGGCCGCGCCAGCATTGGCTTTGGGGCACATGCCCAGGGTTTTTCCACAGGGTGTTCCACGGTGGCTGTGGACTGGGTGCATGCCGTCACTCGGCGTCTGCTTTGTCGCACGGCTTGCCCATAGTCCACCATGGGCTGCTCCGCGCTTCGCGCATCCATCGGCTTGCCGGGGCTGGCGCGGGGGTGGAATGGGTGATGACACGCCCTGGGCGCATGCTGGCGCCGCCGTACCCCTGCATGGCGCAGGAGTGCAGCACGGTGATGAAATCGCAGGCACCGCGCTGCAGGCCGCGCGGGCTGTGGGTTTGGGCCATATGCCCCGGGGTTTTCCACAGGGTCATCCACGCTGGCTGTGGACTTTGCGCCCTTCCCGTTCGGGCAGGGTGCAGGTGCAGTGTGCGGTGGACCCCGGGAACTGGTGCGCGCATGGCTGATGAAATCGCAGGCACCGCGTTGCAAGCCGCACCAGTGCTGGTGTCGGCCCACATGCCAAGTGCTTGTCCACAGGGTATTCCACGCTGCCTGTGGACTCGCGGGGCACACGCCCGGAGTCACTTGCACCCCGGGGCTCGATGCATTGGTCAAATTGTGGGCACCGTGTCGCAGCCCGCGCCGGCATTGGCTTTGCGCCGTATCCCGTGGTGTTGTCCACAGGGTCATCCACGGCGGCTGTGGACGGTGGCGGCCTGCTCAGCGGCCAGGCAGGCGCAGCGCATCCACCACCACGCTGAGCGCCTTCGACGAGGCACGCCGGTTGGGGTAGTAGGCATGCAGGCCCGGGAACACGGGGCACCAGTCCTCCATCACCGACACCAGGCGTCCGCTCTGCAGGTGGCTTTGCACCAGCTCCCGGGGGACGAAGGCCAGCCCGGCGCCATGCAGCGCGGCATGGACCATCTGGTAGACGCCGTTGAAGGTGGTGCGCCCGTCGACGCGGGCCTGCACCTTGCGCTTGCCCTTCTCCAGCTCCCAGGCGTAGATGCCGCCGCTGGAGGTCAGGCGCAAGGTGACGCAGTTGTGCGAGAGCAGGTCCCGCGGCACCTTGGGGCTTTGGCGCCCGCGCAGGTAGTCCGGGTGGCCGACGATGCACATCTCCACATCGGGGCTGATGCGCACGGCCACCATGTCCATGGCCACCTGGTCGCCGTGGCGCACGCCGATGTCGAACCGGTCGGCCACGATGTCGCTCAGCCCGTAGTCGACGATGAGCTCCACCCGGAGGTCCGGGTACAGCGGCAGGATTTTCGCCAGCCGCGGCCAGATGTAGTGGTCGATGGCAAAGTCGATGGCGGTGATGCGGATGGTGCCTGCGGGCTTGTCGCGCAGCTCGCCCACGGCCTTCACTTCGGCGTCGATCTCCTCCAGGCGCGGGGCGATGGTGCGCAGCAGCCGCTCGCCCGCCTCGGTGGGCGCCACGCTGCGCGTGGTGCGCGTCAGCAGGCGCACGCCCATGCGCGCCTCCAGCCCGCGGATGGCGTGGCTCAGCGCCGATTGCGACAACCCCAGCCGGGCCGCGGCGCGCGTGAAGCTGCGCTCGCGGGCGATCACGGTGAGGTAGAACAGGTCCTGCAGGTTTTCGCGCATCGGTGGTCCTCGGGGCTGGGCCTGCCATGATGCTACCGGGATTGATGAATCGAATTCATAGGCGCATGCGGCAATGCCCGTGGCGCAGCCCGATTGCCGCACTAACCTTGGTTGGATGTGCCTGCGAGCACAGGAAACATCCTGGAGGTTCCCCGATGACAACCCTCAATGTGAACGGCCGATTGCAGGCCGTGAGTTCCGGCGACGACACGCCCATCCTCTGGGTGCTGCGTGACGAACTCGGCATGACCGGCACCAAGTTCGGTTGCGGCATGGCGATGTGCGGCGCCTGCACCGTGCACCTGGATGGCAGCCCCATCCGCTCGTGCATCACGCCCACCTCGGCCGCCGCAGGCCTGGCGGTCACCACCATCGAGGCCATGCACGCCGACCGCGTGGGCCAGGTGGTGCAGAAGGCATGGGAGGAGCTGGGCGTGGCGCAATGCGGCTACTGCCAGGCGGGGCAGATCATGGCTGCCGTGGGATTGCTCAAGGCCACGCCCCGGCCCTCGGAGCAGCAGATCGACGAAGCCATGTCGGGCAACATCTGCCGCTGTGGCACCTACCCGCGCATCCGTGCGGCCGTGAAGCTGGCCTCCGGCCGGCTGCCTGGAGCTGCGCAATGAGCGCCGCCGCTACACCGCCCCTGTCCATGGACCGCCGCTCGCTGCTGCGTGCCGCCGTGGGCGGCCTGGTGCTGGCCGTGTCCGGCAGCGGCGAGGTCTGGGCCCAGGGCGCGAAGAAGTACGGCGCCGAATCCATGCCCGGCGCCACGGTGGACGCCCCGCTGGTGTTCGTCTCCATCGCCGCCGACGGGCTCGTCACCATCGTGGCCCACCGCGCCGAGATGGGCACGGGTGTGCGCACCAGCCTGCCCATGGTGGTGGCCGACGAGATGGAGGCGTTGTGGGAGCAGGTCCGCGTCGTCCAGGCCGATGCCGACGAGGCCCGCTACGGCAACCAGAACGTCGATGGCTCGCGCAGCGTGCGCCACTTCCTGATGCCCATGCGCCGCGTCGGTGCCGCCATGCGGCAGATGCTGGAGACCGCCGCAGCCGCGCGCTGGGCCGTGCCGGTGGGCGAGGTGCGGGCAGAGCAGCACCGCGTGCTGCATGTGCCCACGGGCCGCAGCCTGGGGTACGGGGAGCTGTCGGCCGCCGCCGCAGCGGTGCCCGTGCCGCAGGGCAGTGCGCTCCGGCTCAAGGCACCGGCCCAGTTCCGCTACATCGGCAAGGGCCGGGTGCGTGCCGTGGACCTGGCCGACATCGGCCAGGGCAAGGCCGTGTACGGCATGGACGTGCGCCTGCCCGGCATGGTCTATGCCGTGGTCGCCCGCCCGCCGGTGCTGGGCGGCACGCTCCGGCAAGCGCAGCGCGACAAGGCGCTGGCCGTGCCGGGCGTGCTGCGGCTGGTGGAGCTGCCGGCGCTGAAGGGGGCGCCCAACTTCCAGCCGCTCGGGGGCATTGCGGTCGTGGGCTGCACCACCTGGGCCGCCATGCAGGGCCGTATGGCACTCGCGGCCGAGTGGGACGACGGCCCCCACGCCGGCTACGACTCTGCCGAGTACCGAAAACAACTCGAATCCCTGGTGCGCGCGCCGGCCAAGGCCCTGCGCAGCGATGGCGATGCGGCCGCTGCCCTGCAGGCCGCGCCCGCAAACCGCAAGCTGGCGGCCGAGTACTACCTGCCGCACCTGGCCCATGCCAGCATGGAGCCGCCCGTGGCCACCGCGGTCGTCCACCCAGGGCGGTGCGAGGTCTGGGCCTCGATCCAGAACCCGCAGGCCGGCGTGGCCAGCGTGGCGGGGGTGCTGGGCATCAAGCCGGAACAGGTGCAGCTGCACGTGATGCTGCTGGGCGGCGGCTTTGGCCGCAAGTCCAAGCCCGACTACGTGGCCGAGGCGGTGCTGGTGGCGCGCGAGATGCCCGGCACCCCGGTCAAGCTGGTATGGACGCGCGACGACGACATCCGCCACGACTACTTCCACACCGTGTCGGTGGAGCGCCTGGAGGCCGCGACCGATGCCCGGGGCATGCCCCAGGCCTGGCTGCACCGCTCCGCCGCGCCCTCCATCACCACCCTCTTCGGCGGCAAGGGGCCGGCGGCGTTCGAGATGGGCATGTCGGCCATCAACGTGCCGTTCGCCATCCCCCACGTGCGCATCGAGGGCGCCGAGGTCGATGCGCACACGCGCATCGGCTGGTTCCGCTCGGTGTCGAACATTCCGCACGCCTTCGCGGTGCAGAGCTTCATCGACGAGCTGGCCCACCGGGCGGGCACGGACCCGCGGCGCTTTGCCCTGGACCTGATCGGGCCGCGCCGCAAGATCCTGCCGACGGCCCTGTCCGACAGCTTCAACTACTCGGAGTCGCCCGAGGTCTACCCGGTCGACATGGGCCGCATGCGCGATGTGCTCGAAGCCGCCACACAGGGCGCCGGCTGGGGCCGCAAGCTGCCCCCGGGGCAGGGCCTGGGGCTGGCGTTCGCCTACAGCTTTCTGAGCTACACCGCCGCCGTCGTGCATGTGGCCGTGGACGACAAGGGCGCGGTCACGGTGCATGCGGTGGACATCGCCATCGACTGCGGTCCCCAGGTCAACCCCGAGCGCATCCGTGCGCAGCTCGAAGGCGGTGTGGTCATGGGCCTGGGCCTGGCGCTCGTGGGCGAGATCACCTTTGCCCAGGGGCGGGCGGTGCAGAGCAACTTCCACGACTACGAGGTGCTGCGCCACCATGCCTCGCCCCGGGTGATACGCACCCACCTGGTCAACGACGACCATGGCGTGCCTGCGGGCGGGGTGGGGGAGCCACCGGTGCCGCCCATCGCGCCCGCGCTGTGCAACGCGATCTTTGCGGCCACGGGCAAGCGCATCCGGGCGCTCCCCATCCGCAGCGTGGCCTGAGGTCAGGGGAAGGCGCCGGAGTGCCGGCGCCTTTCCCCTGTCACGCAGGCATGGACAGCGAGGCCATGTCGATCACGAAGCGGTAGCGCACGTCCGAGCGCTGCATGCGCTCGAAGGCCTCGTTGATCTGGTCCATGCGGATGACCTCGCACTCGGGCAGGATGTTCTTGCGCGCGCAGAAATCGAGCATCTCCTGCGTCTGTGCAATACCGCCGATGGGCGAGCCCGCGATGCGCCGGCGCCCGAACACCATGGGGGCCGAGGTCGTGGGGTCGAGCGCGCCGATCTGGCCCACCAGCACCAGGGTGCCGTCCACGTCCAGCAGGTGCATGTAAGGCGTCACATCGTGCTGCACCGGGATGGTGTCGATGATCAGGTCGAACGCCGAGGCCTGGGTCGCCATGGCGGCGCTGTCGCCAGACACCAGCACGCTGTCCGCACCCAGGGCCTTGGCCTCGGCGGCATTGCGTGCGCTGCGGCTGATCACGGTGACCTGCGCGCCCAGGCCGGCCGCCAGCTTGACGGCCATGTGCCCCAGTCCGCCCAGGCCCACCACGGCCACGCGGCTGCCGGGGCCCACGCCCCAGGTGCGCAGCGGCGAGTAGGTGGTGATGCCCGCGCACAGCAGCGGCGCGGCGCGGGCCAGGTCCAGCCCCTCGGGGACCGACAGCGCGAACTCCTGGCGCACCACCAGGTGCTTGGAATAGCCCCCATAGGTGGTGTCGCCGGTGACGCGGTCGCGGCCGTTGTAGGTGGCCGTCATGCCCTCGCGGCAGAACTGCTCTTCACCGGCCCGGCACTGGTCGCAGGCCAGGCAGGAGTCGACCATGCAGCCCACGGCCACCGCGTCACCCACGCGGTGGCGGGTGACGGCGCTGCCCACGGCGGTGACCCGGCCGATGATCTCGTGCCCGGGCACCACAGGGTAGCGGGTAGGGCCCCACTCGCTCCAGTCGTTGCGGGCCTGGTGCAGGTCGGAATGGCAGACCCCGCTGTACAGGATCTCCATCGCCACATCGTCAGGGCGCAGGCCCCGGCGTTGGAAGGAATAGGGCTTGAGCGGCGCGCTGGCGCCGTCGGCGGCATAGCCAATGGTTTGCATGGGGTGGGTCTTGCGTGGTGTTGAACAAAGGGCGCGCGGCGCGCCCTGGGCAAACCATCGTAAGGACTTGGCGGGCCGTTCAGGGCCCCCTGCCGCGCATGCCTTCATGAGCGGGGCTCATGAAACGCAGTTGCATTCCTAGCCAGCGCGCGCTGCCAGGGCCCGCGCCAGTGCCGCGTCGGCGCGTGCCGCATGCGCGGCATCCACGCGCTCGCCCAGCACCTGCACCAGATGCCGCAGCTGGCCGGGCGCCAGGCCCACGTTCATGCTGATGCGCATGTGCGACTGCAGCTGCGATTCGGCACCCGGCAGCGCCGAGAGCATGCCCACCGTGGCGATTTCCCGGCTGGGCCAGTCCAGGTTGTCGCGCTCGAAGATGTCGCCGAACAAATGGGTCTTGAGGTAGGTGTCGATGGCGGGGGCGAAGTCGAACAGCGGACCTTTGACGGGCGCGCCCGACAGGCGCGTCTGGTTGGCCGTGCCGGCCGCCAGCAGGGCATCGCCCTGGGGGATGGGGCGGCCCGGGGCGCGGCCCGGTGCATCCTGGATGCCGCGCTGGCGGCGCGCCTCCAGCACCTTCATGAACTCGCCCAGCGCGTTCAGGCTGCGCGGAAAGCCCGCGTAGGCATACAGCTGCACCAGCACCTCGCGCACCTCGCTCACCGTGAGCCCGGCATCCAGGCCCTGGCCCAGTGCCGTGGACAGGCGGGCGATGTCGCCCGCCGCCGCAAACGCCGCGATGGGCACGATGGCCTGCTGGCGCGGTGCGAGGGGGCTGTCTGCGGCAGGTGGTGCATCCGCAGCCAGGGCCGGAGCCGCCACCATTGACAAGGCTGCCACCAGGCCGGCGGCCATGGCGGTTCGGCGTTCAACGTGCGTTGTACTGTTCATCGCTGACCTTCTCCATCCATTCGACGTTCTTGCCATCCACCGTGCCGGTCACGGCCAGGTGGGTCATGGCGGTGCCGGGTGCGGCGCCATGCCAGTGCTTGACCCCTGGCGGGCACCAGACCACGTCGCCAGGGCGGATCTCCTGCACCGGCTGGCCCCATTGCTGGGTGCGGCCCACACCCGACACCACCACCAGCCGCTGGCCTGCGGGGTGCGTGTGCCAGGCGGAACGGGCGCCGGGCTCGAAGGTGACGTGGGCGCCCGAGGCGCTGATGCCTTTGTCGGCGGGCCAGACGGGATCGACCCGCACGCGGCCGGTGAAGAAGGTCTCGGGCCCCGCGGCCGATGCCTGGGTGCCTGCGCGCGTGATCTGCTGGGTGCTGGCCGCCGCAGCGGCGTTGTCTGCGGCCATGGCGGTGCCGGCCTGGGCCACGGCCAGTGCCACGGCGGTTTGCATGAGGGTGGTGTGCATGGAGGATTCGGGAGGGAAAGCAGGGTGGTGCAGTCACTGTAGGCAGCGCTGCTTTGGTTGAGAAGATGGGAAAATCGGCACACACCTGTGCAGCCAATTCACCAATGTCCCGAGAGAACCTCAACGACCTGCAGGCCTTCGTGGTGGTGGCGCGCGAGCGCAGCTTCACCCGGGCTGCCGCGCAACTGGGCCTGTCGCGCTCGGCCCTGAGCCACGCCATGCTGGCGCTGGAGGCGCGCCTGGGCGTGCGCCTGCTCACCCGCACCACGCGCAGCGTCTCCACCACCGAGGCCGGGGCCCGCCTGCTGGCCACGCTGGCACCGCGCCTGCAGGAGATCGAGGCCGAGCTGGGTGCGCTCAGCGCCCTGCGCGACAAGCCGGCGGGCACCGTGCGCATCACCGCGCACGACCACGCCATCGCCACCGTGCTCTGGCCGCGGCTGCACCCGCTGCTCAAGGAGTACCCCGACATCCGCATCGAGTTCAGCGTGGACTACGCCTTCACCGACATCGCCTCGCAGCGCTTCGACGCGGGCGTGCGCGTGGGCGACCGGGTGGACAAGGACATGGTGGCCGTGCGCATCGGTCCCCCGCTGCGCATGGCGGTGGCCGCATCGCCGGCCTACCTGGCGGGCAGGGCACTGCCTGCCACCCCGCACGACCTGACCGACCACCAGTGCGTGAACCTGCGCCTGCCCACCCACGGCGGCCTGTATGCCTGGGATTTCGAGAAGGACGGGCAGAGCCTGGCCGTGCGCGTGCAGGGGCAAACCGTTTTCAACACCACGCCGCTGATGCTGCAGGCCGCGCTCGACGGCCTGGGCTTCTGCTACGTGCCCCTGGAGCTGGTGCAGCCGCACGCCGAGCAGGGCCGGCTGGTACCGGTGCTGCAGGACTGGTGGCCGAGCTTCTCGCCCTACCACCTGTACTACGCCAACCGGCGGCAGATCGCGCCTGCGCTGGCCCTGGTGATCGAGGCGTTGCGCTGGCGTGAAGGCCCGGCTCAGTCCTGAGCCGTTGCAAGCAGCGGTGTGATGCGCTGCTTGCACCAGTGGACGGTGGCGGCCACCGCGCCGGGCATGGCGGCCAGCCCATCGTCCTCACCACCACCCAGGTAGGCCTGCGCCGCGCGCTGCAGGATGGCGGCGTGCTCCACCGGCATGCGCTCGGCGGCCCAGGCGGCGGCTGCGTGCTTGGAGGTGATCGCGCCGGTGCTGGCGCTGTACCAGATGCGCGCCAGCGCCAGCAGGATGGGGGCCTCTTCGCCCTGCCAGTCGGGCGGCGCATTCCATTGCGCGATGGTGTCGGCCAGCGCACGGCGCAGGTCGCTGGCGGGCACGGGGGGAAACAGGTCCACCGCGGTTGGGCCCAGCAAGACCAGGCTGTGCAGCCGCAACTGGGTGAGCAAAATGGCCAGGTCGGGGTCCACCATCGCGGGCTCGAAGCGGCCGGCCACGATGTCGTCGCGCAGCCATTCGCCAAACTGCATCTCGCGCCGGGCAGGGTAGCGCCAGGGCTGGATTTCGCCGAGCGCCACCACCGTCACCTCAAGTGCGCGCAGGCGGGAGCCCGTGCTGCCCGGTGGGGCCGAATGGGCCGGCAGCGCGCGCATCAGCGCCTCGCGCGTTGCGTTGGTCAGGGGCCTGTCCACGGTCACCATGAGGTCGATGTCGCTGCGGGGCTGGAGACCGCCGTGCGCCGCCGAGCCATACAGGTGGATCGCTCGCAAGCCCTCGCCCAGGTGGTGCACCAGCATGCCGCGCACGCCCGCGAGCTGCGGGGCGATGCCGGCCGGGGTGGCTGCCAGTCCCGTCATGGGGTGCGGCTGAAGAGGAAGAGGCCTGTGAGCACCGCCAGCCCGAGCAGGGCGGCCACGACCAGGGTGCGTGAGGTCTCGCGCACGGGCGGTTCGCCCACGAACCCAACCTGCAAATCCAGCGCCAGGCGGGCGAGGTCCATCTCCTGCTGCAGCTGCGTGCGCAGCGCGGCATCGCGCTTCGGATCCAGGCGGGCCAGCCGGCGCTCCAGCTTGCGGACCTTACGGGCCAGGCGTTGGGAGATCCGTTCCTCTCGGGTCAGGAATGTCTTCATGGATGGGTTGCTTGCTCGCTTGATCGTGCCGTCGTCCGGCCGGGCCGGCGATAGAGCGCGAGCATACGTCCGGCATGGAAAAGCCCATCGGCTCCCGTGGAAATACACCCGCTCTGGAGGTGAGTCGTTTTGACTTTAACGAGTCAAAACGACTCGATGTAGATGTGGTCGTTCTGACATGGTATTGATTCAAGTCATTGATTCAAAAGGCCGCGTGGGCCGGCACGGCGGTTGCACTGATCAAGGCCTCATCCACTCGACCCCTTTGCGTCACCTGCCATGCTCACTGCTTCCCAACGCGCCATCGTCTCCTCCACCGTGCCCCTGCTCGAACAAGGGGGCGAGGCGCTCACGACCTACTTCTACAAGATGCTGCTGGACGAGCACCCCGAAGTGCGACCCTTCTTCAACGAAACCCACCAGGCCAAGGGCGACCAGCCGCGTGCGCTGGCCAATGGGATGCTGATGTACGCCAAGCACATCGACCGCCTGGAGGCCATGGGCCCGCTGGCCACGCAGATCGTGAACAAGCATGTCGCGCTGCAGGTGCTGCCCGAGCACTACCCCATCGTCGGCCGCTGCCTGCTGCGCGCCATCCGCGACGTGCTGGGCGCCGAGGTGGCGACCGACGCGGTGATGGATGCCTGGACCGCCGCCTACGGGCAACTGGCCGACATCCTGATCGGCGCCGAGCGCACACGCTACGACGCGCAGGCCGCGGCACCCGGCGGCTGGCGCGGGCAGCGCGCCTTCACGGTGCAGCGCAAGGTGCGCGAGAGCGCAGAGATCACCTCCTTCCACCTGGTGCCGGCCGATGGCGGTGCACTCATGGACTTTGCGCCGGGCCAGTACATCGGGCTGTGCCTGGTGGCTCAGGGCAAGGACATCCGGCGCAACTATTCGCTCTCGGCCGCGCCCAACGGGCAGAGCTACCGCATCAGCGTCAAGCGCGAGCCGGGCGGCGTGGCATCGAACCACCTGCACGACCAGGTGCACGAAGGCGACACCCTGCAACTGCTGCCCCCGTCGGGCGGCTTCGTGCTGGCCGAGGGCGAGCGCCCGGTGGTGCTGATCAGCGGCGGCGTGGGCATCACGCCCACGCTGGCCTTGCTGGAGCAGGCGCTGGCCGCGAAGCGCCCGGTGACCTTCATCCACTGCGCGCGCAACGGCGCGGTGCATGCCTTCCGCGAGCACATTGACGAGGCCGCCGCGCGCCACCCGGGGCTGCTGCAGCGCTACTACTGCTACGACGAGGTGACCCAGGGCGCGCCCGGCCTGCCGCATGCCGTGGGCCGGCTCGGCCTGGACCTGCTGCAGCGCTGGCTGCCCGGCGGCACGCGCGACGTGGACGCCTATTTCCTCGGGCCCAAGCCCTTCATGCAGCAGGTGCGCCGCGGCCTGCGCGATTGGGGCGTGCCCGATGCGCAGTCGCGCTTCGAGTTCTTCGGGCCAGCTTCGGCGCTGGAATAAGGCGACTCAGGAGGGCGCCCGCGCTATGCCCAGGCGCCTGGCCATGCGCGCCAGGTTGGCGGGATCGATGCGCAAGGCCCTTGCGGCGGGCGCCCATTGCTGGCCATGCTGGGCCAGCGCATCGAGCACCATGCGCCGCTCCAGCTGGTCCACCGCATCGCGCAGGCCCAGGTGGCTGGCCGGCACGGCGGGCTCTGTGGCGGGGGCGCTGGCGGACGTGGCCGCACCGGCATTGCCCAGGTCCAGGTCCTCGGCCGACAAGGTGAGGATGCGCGGGCGCTGCGCGTGCCGGCCCAGCGCCTTGACCACGCTGCGGCCCAGCAGGTGCTCCAGCTCGCGCACATTGCCGGGCCAGCCGTAGGCCAGCAGGGCGGCCTGGGCGCTGGCATCCAGGCGCACGCCACCCAGCCCCATGCGCGAGCGCGCCTCTTCCAGGAAAAAGCCGCCGATGGGCAGCACATCGCGCCCGCGCACGCGCAGCGGGGGCACCTGCAGCGGGTACACGCTCAGGCGGTGGTAGAAGTCCGCACGCATGCGGCCCTCGCGCACCTCGCGCGCCAGGTCGCGGTTGGTGGCCGCGATCAGGCGCACGTCCACCCGGTGCTCGCGGTCCGAGCCCAGGCGCTGCAGCTGGCCGCTTTGCAGCACGCGCAGCAGCTTGGCCTGCACGGGCAGGGGCAGCTCGGCCACTTCGTCCAGAAACAGGGTGCCGCCATCTGCCAGCTCGAACTTGCCGCGCCGCTCACCCACCGCGCCCGTGAAGGCGCCGCGCACATGGCCGAAGAGTTCGCTCTCCACCAAGCTGTCGGGCAGGGCCGCGCAGTTGATGCTGACCATGGGCTTCCTGGCGCGCGGCGATGCGGCGTGCAGCGCCTGGGCCACCAGCTCCTTGCCGGTGCCGGTCTCGCCCTGGACCAGCACGCACAGATCGGTGGGGCCGGCTAGCGCGATCTCCTGGAGCAGGCGTTTGTGTGCCGCGCCGTGGCCGATGAGCTGGCGTGGGCCGCCGCGCGAGCCGGTTGCCTGGGTGGCATAGATGTCGGCGCGCTGGCGCTCGCCCTCGGCCTCGGCCGCCAGGCCATGCATGCGCGTGGCCACCGCCACGCTGGCGGCTGCCAGGCTGGCAAAGGCCTGCAGCGTGGTCAGCGCCACGCGCGAGAAGCGGCCCAGCTCCAGTGCGTCCAGGGTGACCAGGCCCCAGGGCCGGCCGTCCACCTGCAGCGCGCAGCCCATGCAGTCGTGCACCGGCAGGTGGCCCTGCACGCCCTCCACCAGCCCGTCGAAGGGATCGGGCAGGCCGCCATCGGCGGCAAAGCGCACGGGGCCGGGGGCGGCCAGCAACTGGGCGAAGCGCGGGTGCTCGGCCACGCGAAAGCGCCGCCCCATGGTGTCGCGCGACAGGCCGTTCACGGCCAGCGGCACCAGCCATTCGCCGTCGAGCCGCAGCAAGGCCGTGGCGTCGCAGGGCAGCAGCACGCGCAGGGCTTCAAGCAGACGCCGGTAGCGCTCGGCCTCGGGCAGGTCTTGTGCCAGGTCGGCCATCAGGGGCAGGAGTGCAGTGAGCAGGGTCTGAGGGGTCATGGCAAGCGCAGGCGGCCCCATTGTCCCGCGGGTGGATTGAACCGGTGGAGCGTGCGGGAACTCCCCCGGGCGCCCGTCTGAGGAGAACCCTCTACATATTTTGTTTACAACCTGATACGATTTGCTCGGGTCGAGCTTTAGGCACCGTTGTTCAGTCCATGGTGGGTTCGAAAAGGGGGTGGTGGGCATGGCCGAAGGTGGCCAAGGCCCATGGCCCGGCAGGCAAGACATTCCGAGAATATTTCAAGGTAAACGCGATGGACGCGGGCAAACGACAACAACCGTCAGGCCGCCACGGGTGGCTGGCAACAGGCCTTGCCTTGGCCGGCTGCCTGGTGGCAGGCACGGCAGCGGCAGGCACCCTGGGCGGCACCCTGCAGGCGCAGATGCAGCTCACGGCGGGATGCATGGTCGCCGGCAGCTCCGGCGCCACGGCCGGCCTGAATTTCGGCACCCTGGATTTCGGCTCGCGCCCCGGCACCTTCACGGGCATCGTCACGGCCACGCCCGCGGGTGGAGAAGGCGTTTCGGGCCCCACGCAACTCGTCTGCTCGCCCGAAGTGCTGGGCATCAGCGTCCAGGTCGGCTCGGGCTCCTATGCGGGCCAGGGCTCGGGCATCGGCGTGGGCTCGCGGGCCATGCGCCATGGCAGCACCACCGCCTACATTCCCTACGAGCTGTACCGCGATGCCGCACACACGCAACCCTACCCCGCGGGTTCGGCCGTCACCGGCATCAACGTGCCCGCCAATGGCGCAGCGTTTTCGCTGCCCATCCATGGCCAGATCAACAAGTCGAACCCCACGGCGCTGCCCGCCGGCACCTACACCGATACCCTGCAGGTCACGGTGACCTATTGAGATGGGCACGCCCTGAGAGGCGCTCGTAGGCCCTTGTGCGGGAGCACAGGCCTGGGCCGCGCCAGTCCCAGGCGCCATGCGCGGCGCACAGCGCAATGAATCCCCGAGATCGGCCTTCGCAGGTTGAACGCCGGGTGTGGGCCTTGTCAGTCCGGATCAGCGGTCATCTGCCGCGCACTCGCCCGCAGGGCGCACATTGGTCATGCACTGCACATAGGTGCGGGCCTTGCCCCACATGGCGGCGTTGACCTCGTGGCCTGCGCCGGGCGCGACATAGGTATAGAAGGCCGCAGGGCGTTTGGCCGCGTCGGGGATGGCGCCGAGGATGCGTGCCCGCGCACCCGATGCCCCGTAGCCCGAGCTGCCCAGGCCCATGGGCGGGAACAGCGTGTCGCCGCTGCCCGAGATGGCGGCCACACGGATGGGCGCACCATTGATGCGGAAATCATTGGGTTGCTCGTAGATCGTGCCCGTGGCATTGCAGCTGTAGTCGCAGCCGCCGGCCAGCGCGATCGCCCCTTGCAGCCGGTGCTGGGTGGCCACGGTGAAGATCAGGTTGCTGGAGAACGAGGTGCCCGCCACCACGATGCGGCTGGTGTCGATGGGCAGGTTGCGCGCGGCCACGGCCGCCTTGATCGCCGCCAGGCCCAGGCCGAAGTCGGAGCTGGCGATGTCGTAGCTCTCGTCCGCATGGGTGCGTGCGATCAGCGGGCTGCTCCAGTTGTCGCAGCCGCGGTATTCGAAGGTGGCGGCCGCCATGCCGGCGGCGCTGAACTGGTCCAGCCCGGCGGGGTCCTGCGGCACGGGTGCGGGCGGGTTGCCGCTGGGCGCCCAGCCCGCCAGGCTGATGACCAGTGGCACCTTGGCCTGCGCCGTGGCATTGGCCGGCACCTTCAGAGTGATGCTGGCCTGCGCCAGGCCCGAGCAGGTGGCCACGCGGCGGTTCGGTCCGTCGTACCAGTACTGGGTGTTGGGCTGGGGCGCGTAGCCCAGCTGGATGGTCTGCGCCACGCCCCCGGCAGGCGGCGGATTGCCGGCGGGCGGTGTGGCCGACTCCAGGCTGAAGCGCCCGTCGGCCCCGAAGCGCAGGATGACGTTGGTATAGACATCCGCCCCCACGGACACGCTGGGGATGCGCAGCACTCCGTCGTTCAGCGAGAGGGTCGCCTGGGCGAGCGCCTGCGGGCTCGGGAAGGCAAGCACCGCGGCGGCCGCGGCAACAACGATGCGCACATGCTTCATGGGCCCACTCCAGTCGAAGACGATGGATCGGCATGCCTGCGGCACACCGTGAACTACCTGCATATTGGCTTGCGTGCCTGCCGGGTTGCTGCTGTCCCCGTAGGGAGAAAGAACGCCGGCCGCGCCCAAGTGTGTGCAGCGTAGGGCCTTGCGGGCCGGCCCGCAAGGCCTTGCCGGGGCAATCGAATGGCTTTGGCCGCAGGGGCTGTGAACTACTTCTCGAAGTCGGCCCGCTCGTGCGCGGGATCAGGCGGCAGCGGCGCTCTGCAGCTCGCGTGCCCCCGCCAGCGCGGCGAAGCGGCCCAGCAGGCTGGCGGCATGGGGCGTGGAGGCTGCCGTTCCATCCAGCTGGCTGGCGGCATCGCGCGTGGCGTTCACATGGGCCAGGTAGCCCCGCATGGCATCCACCGAAAACTCGGGGTGGAACTGCACACCCCAGCCACAGCCGCCCACCCGGAAGGCCTGGTGGGGCTCCATGTCGCTGCGCGCCAGCCGCACGGCGCCCTCGGGCAGGCGCAGCACCGACTGGTAGTGCACCAGCTGCGCCGGGAACTGGCCCGGCAGCCCGGCGAGCAGCGCATCCTGCCCGGCCTCGGCCATCAGCCGCACGGTGTGTGTGCCCACCTCCGGCCCGCCCGGCAGGTTGTCCACCAGCCCGCCAAACGCATGCGCCAGCAACTGGTGCCCATAGCAGATGCCCAGCACCGGCACCTGGCCCTCGACGCAGCGGCGCATCCACAGCGCCAATTGCTCGCTCCAGGGTTCACGGTGCGACACCATGGCATGCGAGCCACTGACCACCACGGCCGACAGTTCGGACGGATCGGGAAGCCTAGCTGCCTCGTGCTGCGCATCGATGCGCAGCAGGGGCAATGCATCGCCCAGGCCTGCGGCGATCCAGTCGTCGAAATCACCCTGGGCCTCGCGGATGTCGGCGAAGGTCTTGCCGGCGGCGACGATGAGGAGGGGTTTGCGCAGGGGGCTGGGATCGGGGCTTGCGGTCATGTGTGAGCAGCGGGGGTATCCAGAAAAAAGCGCCCCCAAGGGCGCTTGTGGTTCCCATCACTGGCGGAGGCTGTGGTTGCAGGAACCTGGGGTCGCGAACGATTTTATCTGCGCGCCACCGCCAGAAACCCCCTGCGCAACTGGAGGCGCGCTGGCCCTTGCATCCGTTCAACGGGACAGAGCCGGCGGTGCTGCCTGCGCCGTCCAAAGCGCCAGGCCGCCCTCCAGGCTCCAGGCGTTGGCATGGCCCAGGCGGCGCAGCGCGCGCGCCGCCTGCGCGCTGCGGTTGCCGCTGCGGCAGTAGAACAGCACGGGCGTATCGGCTTCCAGCTGCAGCCAGGCGGGCAGGGCGTTGAGCAGGCTACCCAGGGGAACCGACTGCACATTGTTCGGGTGGATGCCTGGCCCCAGGTCGGGCCTGCCGCCCAGCGCATGCTCGTAGGGCTCACGCACATCGACCAGCAGCGGGGCCGGGGACGTCGGGAACTGCAGGTGCCAGCGCTCGCGGGACAGTGCCAGGGCCTCTGGCTCGGCATGCCGTGCCTTGGGGCGCAATGGTTGGCCTAGGGTCCAGGCGAAGTGCTGTGCGTCGTCGTGACCGGGCAGCAGCAGCGCATGGGGTGCCAAGGCCTGCGTCAACCAGTGCAGCGAGCCCGAGTCCGCCATGGCGGAGGTTCCCACAAAGGCCAACTGGCCTTGGTCGGGCGTGTGCAGGACATAGGCGCTTGCATCGGCGCTGCCTTCCGGGGGCGCTAGCCGCGTGATGCGGTGCTGGCCCAGCTCAATCTGCTGCGCACCTTGCGGCCACCCGAGGGGGTCTACGGACCCCAAGGCCTGCATGGATTCCGGGAAGGCGGCGCTCAAGGCGGCCACCGCTGCGGCATGTTCGGTACGGCGGGTGGTTGCCAGCACGGCCACCAGGGTGTGGTGGTGGCGGCGCTGCCACTGCGTGATCTGTTCGGTATGTGCGGGCAGGGCATCGATGAGCACGCAGTGGCGGCGGCTGGCATCGGCCACCAGGTAACAGCAGGCGCCGTCGACCACGAAGCGGGTCACCAAACCGGCCGGCGTTGTGGTGCCGGCGGGTGCCTGGGCCGTCGTCAAGCCATGGGCGCGCAGCGAGGCGCCGCAGGCCCGGATGCGCGCACACGCACGCTCGATGAGTTCGGAGGAGTCGGCCGCGCCGAAGGACAGGCGCACCGCTGCCGAGCTCTGCCAGGCGGGCAAGCCCATAGCCTCCAGCACATAGCTGGGCTGGGCCTTGGCCGCGCTGCAGGCCGAGCCACCGCTGACACGCAGGCCAGCGGCATCGAACAGGTCCAGCAGCAGCCTGGAAGCGAGGCCGGGCACGGCAAAGTTCAGCGTCGTCGGCAGGCACAGCGATGGCGGGGCATTGAACACCAGCCCGGGGAAGGCCTCGGTCAGCGCCAGCGCCAGGCGCTCGCGGTGCGCCAACAGTGTCTCCTGGTTCGCGACGGTGTCCCCCGCTTCCAGCGCCCGCAGCACCTCGCCCAGTGCGGCGATGCCGGCGATGTTCTCGGTCCCTGCGCGCAGCGCGCCCTCCTGCCCGCCCCCTGTCATCAGCGGGGTGAAGGGGGCGCCTTCGCGCACGTACAGCATGCCGATGCCCTTGGGCGCATAGAGCTTGTGCCCGGAAAAGGGTGCGTAGTCGATGCGGCGCTCGGCCAGATGCAGGGGCAATTTGCCGAGGGCTTGCACGCTGTCGACCAGCCACAGCGCGCTGCTGTCCGCCAGTGCCGCGCGGATGCCGTCGAGGTCGCTGACCACACCGGTCTCGTTGTTGGCTGCCATCGTGCACACCAGCCCGGCCTGCGGTGCCTGCTGGCGCAGCCAGGCCAGGTCGTGCCGCCCCTGGTGGTCCACCGGAATGGCGCGCACCGGCCAGTGCAGGCCCAGCAGCTCATTCCAGTGCCTGAGTGCCTCCGGCACCGCCTTGTGTTCGGTGGCCCCGTAGAGCAACAACAAGGGCTGGGTTTCGCCGGCATCGCGCCGGCGGCGCAGTTCGGTCAGGGCCGACAGCACCGCGGTCTGTATGCCTTCGGTGGCGCCGCTGGTGAAGCACAGTTGGCCACCGGCCGCCCCCAGCAAGCGGCGCGCGCGGTCGCGCACCTGCTCCATGAGCGCCCGCGCCTTCAGGCCACTGCCATGGATGCTGCTGGGGTTGCCAAAGGCTTCGCCCATCGCCGCCAGGGCTGCCTGGCGCGCTTGGGGGAGTACCGGTGTCGTGGCGTTGGCGTCGAGATAAATTTCTTCCATGGCGCCCAATTCTCGGCGGGCTCATGCAGCAAGGGCTTGCAATCTTTCCAGGGTTTGGCCATAAAATTGGAATAAAAATCCTCAAATCATGGCCAAAGTAAAATTGGATTCTATTGATTGCAAATTGATAGAGATTCTTCAGATCGATGCCGAGACCCCCATCGCGGACATGGCCGCCCGCGTGGGCCTCTCGGCCACCCCCTGCTGGCGGCGTGTCCAGCGCCTCAAGGAGATGGGGGTGATCACCCGCCAGGTCGCCCTGGTGGATGCCGCCAAGGTGAACGTGGGGGTCACGGTGTTCGTGTCGGTGCGCACGAGCACCCATACCGAGGAGTGGTTCGAGCACTTTCGCGCCACGGTCCAGGCGATTCCCGAGGTGGTGGAGTTCTACCGCATGAGCGGTGACGTGGACTACCTGCTGCGCGTCGTGGTGCCCGACATTGCGGCCTATGGCAAGGTGTACAAGCGCTTGATTGCAGGCACCCAACTGTTCGATGTGTCGTCCAGCTTCGCGATGGAAGAGCTGAAGTTCACGACGGCGCTGCCTCTGTCTTACGTCGAATAGGACGCCCGCCGATACCCGCCTGATGTAAGGACGGGCAAAACAAAAAAGCGCCTCGGAAGGCGCTTGTCCATGGATTTTCTGGCGGAGACTGTGTCCTTCGAATTGATGTTGCATCCTGTCTCGTGCTGATGCAAAACCGTTGATTTATAAAGGATTGGAGGGGCTGCTTGTTGCATTGAGTTGAATCTCGCCGCATCAAATTGCGATGTTTATGTGGGCAGGATGTGGGCAGGGTACACTGCCATCCATGCCAAAACGAGCCAAAGAACTGACCGCCGCTGCGGTCGCCAAATTGCGTGAGCCGGGACGATACCCAGTCGGCGGGTGCGAGGGGCTGCATTTACGTATCACCCCTGCTGGCACGAGGCTGTGGGTGCTGCGAATTGTGGTGGGGGAATGGCGGCGCGATGTGGGCCTGGGGAACTTCGAGGACGTGTCGCTGAGCCAGGCCAGAGACGCCGGACGCGATGCGCGGCGCGCGGTAAAGGCTGGCATCGACCCTGCGCCACCGAAGCTGGCGCCGGCCGCGCCGCCGAAGGCGCGTCATCTGTTCCGGGACGTTGCGGCCGAACTGATCGAATCCAAAAAGGGGGAGTGGAAAAACAAGAAGCACCTCCAGCAGTGGCAAAACTCGCTGGACACTTATGCCTACCCGCTGCTGGGCGACATGGACGTGGCGGACATCAAGCTGACGCACGTCGTGCAGGTGCTGCAGCCGATCTGGTCAACCATCACCGAAAGCGCTACGCGGTTGCGCAGCCGCATTGAGGCGGTGATCGACTATGCAACGGTGCATGAATGGCGGGAGGGGGACAATCCCGCGCGATGGAAGGGGCTGCTCGACAAGGTTCTGCCGGCGCCCGAGAAGGTGAGCAAGCCAGGGCACCATGAGGCCCTGCCGATTGATGATGCGCCGGCCTTCATGAAGGCGATGGAGCTGGTGGATGGAGTGTCGGCGCTGGCGCTGCGCCTGCTGATCCTGACCGCTGCACGTTCGGTCGAAATTCGATTCGCGCGGTGGTCGGAGTTCGACCTGCAGAAGAAGGTTTGGGTGGTGCCTGGTGAGCGGATGAAGGCGGGCATGGACCACACGGTGCCGCTGAGCGACCAGGCCGTGACGCTTTTGGGATCCATCCCCCATATGGCAGGCACAGAATTTCTTTTCCCTACCAACCGCACGAAGAAGGGCCAGCCGATCAAACCCATTTCGGACATGGCGATGACGGAGGTGATGCGCCGGCAGGGCCTGACTGCTGTGCCCCACGGCTTCCGTTCTACCTTCCGCGATTGGGGTGGCGACTACACGGAGTACCACCGCGATCTGCTTGAGGCCGCGTTGGCGCACGTCCCCGAGAACAAGACCGAGGCGGCCTATCGCCGCCTGACGGCGGTGCAGAAGCGCCGGGTGCTCATGCAGGACTGGGCGAACTTCCTGCTGCCGCCACTGGCTTCCACTCGCCCTTCTGCCAAGCGGCAAGCTCGGACTCCCGCCACGCCACCGCATGAGGCCCAATAGGCACCGGTTTGGGTGCCAAGCCTGCCTTGACCCAGCGCCACCAGGTGGTCCTGTGAACGGGCGCGAATTGGGCTAGCACCTGCTTCTCGCGGTGCATGATGTCGGGCTTCTGTTCAGCAGTGGCTTTGGCCATGGTCTGCCTCCTTTTCGCCGGTAGGTGCTTCGCCAGCTACCTCTTCTCGCCACTGGCAGAAGCCTGTATCGGACACCACGCAGCCCTGCGCGGCCCAGAGGCGTGCGGCGGCCATGAACGCCTGGCAGTCTTGTTCACTGTCACCGCCAGCTTCGTGGATGCGCACAATTCCGCTTTCGTGCGTTGAGAACTTCCAAGTCTTGCCGTTGGCGTCAATGATTTCGCGGGCGGTGCCGCCGAAGAAAATACGGACTGTCTTCATGTCGTCTATCCAAAAAGAAACCGCCCTGCAGGGCGGTCGATTGATTGTTGGGTGATGAGGGCTCAGGGGATGCAGTGCAGGCTTCCACCGCAGTAGCTGAATTCAGGATTGAATTCATGCAGATCGCACGGCAGTTCGTAGTCCCGCCCACATCGGCAGCACTCCGCGAAGTAGCTGCCGTCCGCCTCGCTGACATGCTTGCGCAGTCCCAGGGCAGCAGCTCGGCCATCGCCGTATGCACGCTGCGCATGCGCCGGCCATCTGCGCATGAGATTGACCGCGGCATAGCGCGTGACGCCCAGTGCGGCGTGCCGCTGGCCTAGGGCGAAGAACCACGCCTTGCCGGCGAGAGGGCTTTTAGCCATGCTGCTCACCCTCCTGCGCCTTTGGCGTGGTCGGGGTGGGGCGGCTGATGCCGTAGTGCTTCTCTGCCGTGCGGAATCCGCGCTCAAAGCGTTCCTGCAGTTCGTCCCGGTATACAGCCGGGCCGCGCGTGACCACTCCATTTTCACAGTGCACAGGCCCCGTGGCAGAGAGCTTTTTCAGCTGCTCATCGGACAGCGGGGCCATTTCGGGGCGATACGGCTGCGCCCCTGCCGCCGCCTGGGCCGCAGAGCCCTTCGCCACGACCGACAGGGTGTAGCCGTCGCCGTCATACGAATGGATGTCGAAGGAGCCGCCGTGCTGCTTGGCCTTTTGGATCACAGCAAGGAGCACGTCCGCCGTGACATCGGTGGTTTGGCTCATGAGGATGCGGCCATTCGAGCTTCTCGCGCGGCCCTGAAGAATTCGGCCCGTCAGGGGGTGCGTTGCGATGTGCAGTTTGCGATCAGACATTACAAAAGTTCTCCTTGTTCGTTCCACATGCCGGGCCACCAAAGATTGGCCTTGGCACTGTTCTCGCGCCAGTGGATGACGCGCAGGTTTGCGGGCACGTGCAGGCCGCAAACGTAGGGGCTGATCTTTGGGACGATGTGGTCCACCACATGCAGCTCCCCGGTCTGCCTGGTGAGCTGCTGGGCTTCTCGATAGATCGCCTTGATCGCAGCCATGTCCGCCCAGGCCGGCGTGGCCCGGCGCGTCTGCGCGCGGTGCACCATGCCTTCCTTGCCCTTGGGGCGCTTCGGCGGTCGGGTCTTGCGCTCGGGCGCGAACAGCGGCCCGGCATCGCAGCCCTCTGTGTCGAGCGCGAGTTGCATTGGTTCACGGGGTCACCCCCCGGCCCGAAATTGCGTCAGCACCATGCGCTCAATCTCTGCTGCGGCGAACTGCATGGGCGCGCGCCAACCGGTTTCCGGGTCGTTGGCGTAGGCCTCCCAGCGGCTGCTGCAAATCTCGATCACCGACGAAACCACCTCACCAGGTGCGCTGGCGAGGTTTTCCAGCTCGATGCTCAACGCTTCGCTTGCGGTTTCCAAGCGCCGTGCAGCGCCGTTCTGGCTGGCTGGGCCTGCATTGGAATGCTCGCCCATCGTCCAGTCGTAATGTGCTTTCGTGTCGGCATAAGCTTCGATCAGCATCCTGACTTTCTCAAGGGCGTCGATGGGTTTGGGGTCGGGCATTGGGCCTCCTGATGGGTTTGAGCCATGCGAAGTGCGGTGGCTCGCCGGCTTGCTGGTATTCCTCCCACAACGCAAGCCCAGCGTGGCAGCGCGTGAGGGCTCCGCTCCGGTTGGCGCCAGCGGCGCGGCATTCGCCGCACCTGGCGTGGTGGTGCTGATAGGCCTTGTCGGCGAGCTGCCAGGCTTCACTGGCGTCATCCATGAGAAACCCGCCCTCGCAACTGCTCCCGCAGTCCAGCAAGCAACAGGGGGTGCATGAGGATGAGTCCCTCCATCACGAACGCGCAGGGTGTCTCCACCACCTCCACCACGACCTGCCACCGTCTGCGGCGCTTGCTGATGGGGTGGCGTCGCACATGAACCACGGTCTTCTGGCGCACGGCCATTCGTGACTCTTGGATGCGCATGCCGTTGAAGATGATGGGATCATTCATCGGCGGCTCCATCGCTTCAGGTCAATGACGAGGCGCTCCGCAATCAGCTTGCCGATATGCTTCGCCAACAGATCATTGGGACCGTGGAACATGGCGCCTTCAGAAATGGCGTACCCGGCCCGCCGGTCGCCGACCATCGCTGTCACATGCAGCATTCCCTTTAGCCAGTCTGGTTCGGCGCGAATGTCTACGGTATGCATGGTGGTCATCCGCCCATCGGGCGTATTCACGCGAAAGCTCCCGTCCCGTTCTACGCGCGGCACAGCGAGTGGGCGTGGGTCAAATGCGATGCTGTGCTTGCCAAGAAGCAACCGGGCCTGGGCAAGCAATACTTCATTGCGCTGATTGACATCAGACATTTCGGAGCTTGCGCGCGCCAGGCTTTGATGCTGGTGCTGCGCCTGGGCGAGTTGCTCTCGCACCGATTGAAGCTGTGAGGCCACTGAGTGGAGTGCCTCGCGTGCTCGGCGGCGCTGGTTTCTGCCAAAGCGCTGTCCCATTACTTGGCCCCAGGGGTGGGTTCTGCAACTCCGCGCTGGGCCATCCCTTCCGCGAAACCCTTGGCGTAGGTGGCCCCGATGAGCGGCGGCAAATTGCTGTCCATCCAATCCTGCACCTCGCCGCCGCTCCACATCTTGCGCAAAGCGGTGGGGAATCGCGGCATGCTTGCGTTCCACGGCTGGTGGTCCAGCGCGATCATCGCGAGCTGGTGCGCTGTGGTGTCCGCCTGGTGGCCGCCCATGGCGATGTGGGGATGAACGCCAAGGTATTCGCGGAACGCCTTTATGGTGCCGGCTACGTCCGTTGTTGCGGATCGCTCCTTGCGGATTGCCTGATTCGCCGCGTCGTAGGCGCCACCAATGGCCAGCTCGGCGCGGTGAAGCACGCCGGCAAGGGTCGCCGAGAAGGCCTCGGGCGTGCCGTTCTTTGCCACGGCGAGCAGTCTGGCGTGGCACTGGGCCATGGGAGGGCTCAGCTCGTGAGCGGTCTTGGGTTGTGACTGTGGCATGGGGCACTCAAGAAAAAGCCCGCAGCGAAGGCGGGCTTGTGTTGATCGGGGCGGAATCCGGTGATCGTTTCACTGGGTCCGTGGGCCTTGGCTTTCGCCCTGGGTGCGTGATCGCGATGTCCAGCGCGATCTGTGACGCAATGGCCTCCACCTCCTGATCGCAAACCCCGGCGCGCGAAGCCTCCAGGGCTGGGCTGTAGGGGTTGCGATGGCAGAAAGGAGAGTCCGGTCTGTGGCTGTAGTGGTACCCGCCGCAGCGGCACAGGGCGTGCCCGCTGTTGGCCAGGTGCTGGGTGAATAGCCCGTAGTCGCGGCGCCTGGTCCGACACTCCGGGCATCGGAACAGGAACGCCACGGCTGTAGCGTCATTCCGATGGTGGGGCGGCCTGCGCCTGGGCGCCTGGTTCGGGCTCGCCGCCCAGCGCCTCGATCAGGTCGGGCAGCAGCTTGCGCAACTCACCCGTTGCAATGGCCACGTCCGTGTCGAAACTGCCGTCATCGGCCTTCGTGCCTTCAAACACGGTGTCGAGGAATTCGACCTTCTTCACCTGCAAACCCTCAGTCAGCAGGAAAGAGACACGGTCATCCCAGGTAAGCGCCAGCTTGGTGGGCAGCTTGCCGGCCGCGATGTGCGCCTTCACCTCTTCGATGTCGAGGGGGTGGCGTCCGTAACGCACGACCGCCTTGCCCTCGTCGCAGGCTTTCAGCTCGCATTCGCGGTCCACCGTGAAGCCCTGCGGCGGCTCCTGCGTGCTCAGCCAGTGCGACATGGCCGCCTGGGGGCTGGTGCTGGTGTGCAGGAGGGAGACGGTCAGGCCTGGCAGGGCCTCGACCAGTAGGGATACCACGTCATCGGCCCGGCTCTGCGTGCCCGTATCGAGCACCAGAGTTCTTAGCTCACGGTCAATCCACACCCACATGGTGGATTGCTTCGTGAAGGCCATAGGCAGGAGGTCAAGCTTCGCTTCCTCCTTGAGTTCCTTGGACTCCTTTTTGCCTGGCTTGCGGCCTGTGGACTTCTCGATGGCATCGGCCTTTTCCTTGACGCGTCGTGCGAGGACTTCGCCAGGGACGGCCTTCGCCTCGATCTTGAAGCGCAGCACCCACTGACCCCCGATGGACTCCACCAAGGCGCCGTGTTCTTCGCCGCGTGGGGGCACCCAGCCAACCGATTTCTCCTGTGTGGCGCCGCACTCCGCGAAGAGCATCTTCTGCAGCGCCTGCTCCACGCCTTCGAGGTCGGCGGTGTGCAGGGGCCCTGTGCGGTAGACGATGAGGTTCTTAAACATTCTCGGGCTCCTTGGTCATGGCCTGGGTGATGGCCTCGCGGGGGTCTCTGAACAAGCCGGGTTGCGTGCGGCCATCGGCAGGCCACCAGACCCAGTAGCCCAAGGTGGACTCATCAGCAGCAAAGTCCGGCTTGCTACCCCGCGCAACCATGGCGCGTTGATCGATCAGCCAATCCAGCATTTCGCGCTCTGCCGCCAGGTCGGAAGCCTTCGGCTTCTTGGGGCCGGCTTTCCCCGGGGTCAGCTTCTTGCCGCCAGCGGCCTTCACCTCGGCGAGCTGTTCGGCAAGCACGGTGCCGGCGTTGTCGCCGTGGTTTCGCACGGCAGCGGTTGCAACCGCTTCGGTGACCTCGCCCGACAACACCAGTGCCTGTACATCACTGTTGGCATCGCCGAGTGCCAGAAGCTGGCGCACGCGCTCTGAAGAGAGATTGATTTCCTTGGCGATGGCCTCCAAGGACCAGCCGTACCCGCGCTGGCGCTTGAGGATCGTGGCTGTCTGCACGGGCGAAAGCGTGCGCTTCTTCGCGGATGTGATGATGCGAATGTTGCGGTCCGCGTCATTGCCCACAAAAGGAATGGTCAGGATGTAAACGCGCCCATCCTTCTGGTCGTGGATCGGGATGCCTCTATCGGCCGCACGCACATGCGCTTCAAGACGGGCGTGCCCGTCAACGATGAACTTGCCGCCCTCTACCCGATCACGTACTTCGAGTGGCGGAACGCTGCCGCCGTTCGCGAGGTGCGCCACGATGTCCTCCACGCGAGCGTCAAACTCCTCGGGGGTTTCCGGGGGATTGAAGCCGGGTTCGACGTGGAGTTCATTGATCCAGATTTTTACGAGGTCGGCGCGCTTGGCGGTTCCTGCCTCCAGCAATTGGCGGTTCGATGACATTGAAGTCCTTCACGCGGCGTTGAGCCGCAACTTGCGTTCAAGGGCATCCGTCTCCATGAGGAACTGCAGCACCAAGGCCTCATGGGCCTTGATTGCCGCCTCGTCGCGCTCAACGTGCACCAGCAACATCCGCATCGCTGGCGGGAAACGGGGGTCGTAGGAAATGAATTTGCAGAACTGCGCGCCCGTCACCCACAGGTTGTGGGTGATCTGCGGCACATAGATTTCAGGGACGCCACGGGCTTCGAGATAGGCCAGGTGCGTCTTGCTCTTGGGGCACTTGATTTCGCTGATGCCCAGCCGCTTGGTGTCCACCTCGTCGCCGAAGATGAACGAGTCCACGCTGCAGCCTGCGGCGTATCGCCTGAGCCGGCAGAAGCCGGCTTCGCGCACCCTGTATCCGGTGGTGGCCTCCAGTGCCAGGCGCGCCAGAGGTTCGGTGGCGATGCCCCAAGCCATATCGCGCGAGAGAAAGGAGCCGCTATCGGTGGGCACGTCCAGGCGTTCCAGCACGAGCTGGCGCATGTAGCCAGTGCGCGCTTCGGAGTCGGTGCCCTTGGCTCTGCCGGGGGTATAGAGCGCGGCCACATCGGCGCCGGTCACGCAGCCCAGGCGGTCTTTCAGCCATTCGCGTGTGCCTTGCTTGTGGGTGCTGATGGTGTAGCGCGTGCTCTTCACGCGCCGCCTTCCAGTGCGTCCTGGCGCGCATCGAGCGCGCGCTTCACGGTGCTCCATGCGCCAGCATCACCCGCCGCGTGAAAGGCCGCAGACGCCTCTTTGCGTATGGATTCGAGTGTCTCGATACTGTCCGCGCTGTTGACATAGACCACCCACCCCTCCGTGGCGCTCTGCGCTGCAGGCGAGGGCATCGCGGCGCCGCCGCGACCGTCGTCGTCAGGCCTGTCCTTGGCCGCGAAGCCAAATCCCAGCAGCAGGGTGTAGCGTTCCAGAAACGTGCGCACGGATTGCTCGGCCTGCGCTACGGTGAGTCCTGGCGATTCCTCGCGCGGCGCATCGAGCATGGTCCGCTGCACATGCCCCCCCACATGGGCGACTTCGCATGTCACAACAATGTCGCCCTCCGGGCTGCGGCCAGGCACCCAGTTGTGCGTGAGGCCATGCTGTGCGGCGGACTGAATGACCTGCTCGCAGACGTTGCCGATGGTGGCGTAGTCGTAGGACTCAAACCCGCCCTGACCATCTGGCGTGAACGCGGTCTTGTCCTTGAGGATGCTGGGAGGGTTCAACTTCAGGGCCACCATGGCGGCCAAAAACAGTTTGTGCCTTTCGCCGGCTTCCCAATCGCGCTGCTCTTGCTGCAGCTCCTTGATTTCGGCCATGGTCATGTTGGCATTCATGGCGGCCAGGGCATTGGCAAACGGGCCGGCGAGTGGCGCGGCAGGTGTGAGTAGGGTCATTGGGCTTGAGCCGCTTGCGCGGGGGTTGATTTCTCGATGGCGTGCCTGGCCGACTCCATCAGCAAGGCGGTTTGGACACAGACATCCCCGCGCAGCTCGGCGCAGGTCAGTAGGTTCGCGAGTGCGTCGTAGAGCTGGTTCGCGTTCGCGCGTTTCGCGTCGTCCGCCAGGCGGCGCGCCTCGGCGATGGCGGCTTCTTCGCGTTCGCAGGCTTCGGCGATTGCGGCGTCGGCCTCTCGTTGCGCGACATCCCTGTGGAGCTGGCGCAGCTCCTCAAGGGCGGTGTGTTTGGCCTGCTCGGCTTCGGGCACACGGTCATCGAAGTACGCGGCCGTCAGCAGCGTGTCGTTCAACGTGCGGATCGCTGATTCGAGCTGTAGTGCGGTGCTGGCGGCGTGTGTCGCTGGCAGTGCAGTGATGTCGCTTATGCGGTTGCTCACGTCCGTGATGCGCTGCAATCGCTCCCGTTCGATCCGTTCTGCCTGCTCGCGTTGCGCGACGGCCTGGCGCTCGATGGCCTGGGCCTGGGCTTGGGTTTCGAGCGTGAGCCGATCCAGCTCGGCACGCTGGGCGGCCATGCGCTCGTTGTGCTCGCGCTGTTCGCGCTCCATCTGTTCGCGCTCGGCGGCGAGCTTGGCGCGTGCTTGAGCCTGGGCCTTGGCCTCCTGCTCATGCGCCAGCGCTGCGGCATGCATGGTCTCCAGCCGCTCGATGGTGGAATTCTTGACGGCCTCCACTCGACCGGCGTGATCGCCAAAGGTCTCCAGTGTGACCTCGATAGCTTCCACTTCGGTGAGCGCAGTGCCGATCACGTCCGATCCGAGTCCGACCACCTCGGTGGGCTTGGCGATGATGGCATCTACCACCGCATCGATGCGAGCCATTGCTTCGCGCTCTTCGCGCTCCTTGGCCTGTTTGGCTTCTGCCCTGCGGTCTTCTTCCGCTTTGATCTGCTCATGAATTGGTGATTCCAATTCCAGCAGTGCGGCCACGATGCGTTCGCCCTCGGTTCCGACATCGGTCGCAACTTGCCTGATCGCAGCCTTTTGCTCGTCAACGATTTTGGGGACCTTGTAGCGGCGCTCGCGAAGGTCCATGCGCGCCTTGCGAGCTGCGGCCATACCCTCTGCGGTCCCTACCGCAAAGAGCTTGTTGCGGTACTTGCGGCGCAGTGCGGCAAGGCCGGCGTCCACCACGCTCAGCTCGGCGAGCGCTGTTTTGCGCAGTGCCGCGAGGGCGGTTTTTGAGTTGGTAGTTTCGACGGCGCCAGCTTGCGGCTGTGCCTCAATGGTTTGTTGGCTCATGGCATGAAGAGTGGTTGGATAAGGCCGGCGCACAGACCTGTGGCGGCTGCGGTGGCCATGGAGATGGAAAAAAGTTGGATGCAGCGCAATGCAGCGCGCTGGAGCCTGCGGGCGCGTCTCATGGCCTGGTGGTGCGGGCAATGATTCCGGCTGCGGCATCGGCGCGACTGCGCCGCTCAGGAGTCCACAGGTCGGGTCGCTCGGCCTGGTGCTGTGCCAGTGCGTCGCGCATCGAGGCGGCGGTGTCTTTGGCCGCTTGCAATTCGCTTGGACTGCCATCGAGCAGATAGCTCGAAGACATGGCGATAGCCACCAGGGCGGCGATGCAGTATTTGATGACGGGGCGGTTCATCGCAGTTGGCCCGCCATCTGAAGGTGCTGCTGCTGATCCTGCAGAGCGCGGTGGAATGCGGCTCTTTGGCGGGCCTCTGCGCCCTGCATGCGGAGCACATCCGCAGCAAGCAACTCTTCCTCGCTGTAGAGCAACGTTTCGGGCACGACCCCCTTGAGGGATGCGGCAATGGTCGGATTGATGGCGTTCACAGATCCTCCGGGCGAAAAAAAACCCGCTGCAAGCGGGGGGGGGAATAAAAAGCCGCTGGTGCGCCCAAAGGGAGGGAGGGATGGAAGGGTGGGCGCGCGGTTGGAAAGGGTTGGGACATCGCCCACAACAGCCCCGCTCGCGGGGCTGGAATCGGCGATGTCATGGGTGCGAGCGTCGCTCGGCCCAGCGGCCAATGCGAAAGGCCACGTAGCAGGTGACGGCAGTCCATGCCAGCAGGCCGGCGCCAATCAGCGACGTGATGAGCACCATGGGCTACTTGGCGATCTTTGGAATGGGGTAGGGCACTTGGGTACTGCAGCTGCCGTTTTGCTTCGCGAGGTTGGTGTTCTTCTCGAAGTCTTCCTTGCGGTAGCAGCCCACGCTCTGGGAGAACGTGGAGCACATCAGCACCGTCTTGTCGACTTGCTTGCCCTCGACCTTCATGATGGACAGCTCGGCCCATCCATCGCCTTGGGGGCATGCTGGTGCCTGCGTGTCGTCGCTGCGGCTGACGATGGCGAATTCCGAGGTGAAACGCGGGTTCTGCGCCTTGTAGAGCGCGGCGTTGAACTCTGCATTCGCCTTGGCTGTTTGGCGGGCCTCTTCCAGACGGTCGGCTGGCACTTCCTTGCTGCCGCAAGCAGCCAGCGCTGCCACTGCGAGCGCTGTGGCAATCAGGGTGAATTTCATGGTGTTCCTTGAACGATGCCGCTGGGGTAGGCGGCGACAAACCCCGCGCATGCCGCTGGCTCGCAGGGCATGCGCTGGTGCTGTCGTTGGTGGGGTGAGGTGGGGCGGCAGGCCAAGGAGAGGTCGGCCCCTGGAAACGCTGTCGCATGGATGTGGGTAACTGCTATCGAGGGAGTCCCGGCCCCCGCCATGCGCACTGCAACCGCAGTTTGCCGCCCCGAAAACTGGCAGGGGCATCCTCCCTGCGCGCCAGCTCACCGCCGGCTCTTTCTGCGCCTCCCATCGCTTCGACAGGGCCCCGCGGGGGATCGCAGATTTCGATTTGCCAGACAGTAGATTGCCCTGCTCGACACGGTCTGGCTCACTTCTACGGGCCCGTAAGCCCGTTTCGCCGCATGCCCCATCGGCTCATCAGGAAGTTGGGCGAACGAATCTCTTTAGAGTTTTCAGCAGCCGAAGCCGCTCGCAAGGTACGGTCCTTGCCTTGGGACATACCAAACGCTGGTCCCTTACTGGCATTGATTTCCGTGGTGCAGTGCGCAACCCTTCCACGGATGGCCTCGCCATCACATCGCCCCGCTGCTGGATGTCCCGCGCGAAGCGTGAGCCTTGGCCCAGCAGTAGGCCGATGTGATGGCCCTGTCTCCAGGGCCTGTCAGCAGTTACCTCGCCATTGCTGATGGGCGCCGCCCAGGTTCGCTTTGCGCTTGCCGATGCGGATAGACCCTGTGGCTTCGCAGCGCACCACGCGGAGCGCTCCACCAGGGAGGGTCGATTTCACGCGCTTCCTTTCTGCCGGCGTGGGGGTGGAGCAGGGCGCACGCACGGGGCGTGCACCTGGGATATCCAGTGAGGTTTTTAAGGAGCCGTCTGGGGCTGCGTGCGATGACCTGGCCCCATCGCCAAACCGTTTCCGTTCCAGCGATGGAATGAAGTATGCCATATTTGGAATGGCTGGGGCAATGCTTTGTGCCAAATATGGAAAGATTTCGCATAACTGCAGATGCTGGTGGTTTCCCTAAACCTGTGCACAATCACAGTAGAGGACTGTCACAAAAAGCAACGGAAAGATTGAATGTTTCTGGATTTCGGACAAGCGACCATGGACGTGAGCCATGGGGGAGGGGTGGCTACGTTTGGCTTTTCAGGGGAGCTGACGCTGCGCGTAATGTGCAGCGCTCTGGCCTCCTTTTGGTGCCTGGGGACGGCCAGAGGGCTGGGGGGCGTCCGGGCCTGGGTGATCCGATTGAACGATCACGCGCCCGACACGGGGCTTTGCTCAGCGGGACTTACAGAGACAGAGCGGTACAGCGTGTTCCGGCGCTCGCTCGGGGTAGGCGCATCGCTGCCTGGTGCGATGGTTGTTGGCGCGAACTGTGTTAGTTCAGCGCACAAGTTTTCGCGCGCGCTCGCAGAGAGCGGCGCCGTGATGGGCGTATTTACTGATGAGGCGTCGGCGACGGAATGGGTGCATGCCCGTTCGATTGCGATGCAGGCACAGGAGAGTTGGCGAGCCCGATCACTTGAAGCGCAAGCGCGTACGCTCGTTGCTGAGCTGCAGGATCGTGGACGGCATCAAGCGCCTTTGCAATGTCCGCAGCAAGCGGGCTGAACGCACCTGCTGATTCGGTCGGGCTGTAGCCCGGCTTGAGCAACTGCCATGGCTCGACGCCGAATACGGCGGCGAGCTTGTCCAGCTTGTCCAGAGCAATGCTGGAGTCGCTCGACTTCAATCTTGCGACCGTTCCAAGACCCACACCCGACTCTCTAGAAAGTCGGTTGATGTTGACTGCGCCGTAGTGGTGCTCCATCAGCACCTCCAAGGAGCGCCACAGGTGTTGCTTGCTGTCTTGTGAATCCATATCTGGAATCATACAGTAGATAGCTACTGCATAGTCATGCCACATTTGGGTGTGTCTTGTGCGCCAATCGTTCCAAATATGGCATACTTGGGCGATGCCAAACACCATTCCCTCCATCCAAGAAGTCCGTGAACGACTGGCGCCCCTCGGCGTGCCCGCGCTTCACGAGCTGGCCGACGAAACCAGCGTCCCGTTCGCAACACTGGTCAAGATTCGGTCCGGCTACACCCCCAATCCCGGTATCGAAACGGTCCGCAAGTTCTATCCGAGCTTGAAGGCGAAGACCTCTCTGCGCAAACGCAGGAAGGTGGCGTGATGGCGGGGCAGATTCGACCTCTGACCGACGCCGAGCTGAGTGCCGTGGCGCGCGCCGCAGCAGAGCAATGCATCCCCCTGGGCGAGGCCAACTACTTCGAGCCAGGCTCGAAGGAAAGCGCTGCATTCACCAAGGCATACACCGAGGCCCTGGCTGCGGAGACGGTGTGAACCAGTTACCGCCACCGCTTACACCAGAAGACTGCAACCTGCAGGACTTCGCTTTCATGCCGCTCGATGTAGCCCGGCTGAGAGACAGCGAGCTGGCATCGGACGAGTCTCCCGAATCCTTCCGAGCTGCAGTGTTGCTTTGGGCCGCCTCCTGGCATCAGGTTCCAGCAGGCTCGCTGCCCAACAACGATGGTTGGATTGCCAAGCAAGCGGGATACACGCACTTGGGCAAGGTGTCCGATGCCTGGGCTTCCGTGCGCCCTGGCGCGATGCGCGGCTGGAGGCTGTGTGCTGATGACCGCTATTACCACGAAGTCATCGCTGAGAAGGCTGTGGCCGCCTGGAAGGCGAAGCTTGAGCAGCGCTGGCGCACGGAAATGGGCCGCATCAAAAAGCACAACGACCGCCATCCAGGCGCGAACGTGCCTCGAATGTCGTTGGACCAGTGGATGCTAGCGGGCCGCCCCACCGGTCAACCCCTCTTTGTCCCCGAGGACATGCCGGGCCGTCCATCGGATGTCCCCGAGGACATGGGGTCCAAGGGACAGGGAGAGGGACAGGGACAGGGACAGGGACAGGGACAGGGACAGGGACAGGGAGACCTTGACTTGGATATAGCCAAGTCCACGCCCACCGTGCCGGCGTCACCGAGGACGCCTGTAGTGCCCCCGGCGCCAGCACCGCGAAAGCTTCTTTCGCCCGAGGACCAGGCGAAATCCGATGTTTGGAAGGCCGCTGTGTCGGTGCTGGAGCACGGCGGGTGCCCTGCCGCGCAATGCCGCACGTTCATGGGCAAGTTGGTCAACGACTACGGCTTTCCCATCGTCAAAGACGCGGTATCGGCCGCCGTCAGCACGCAGCCCGCCGACGCGCGGGAATACCTCAAGGCGACGTGTATGCGCTTGAAGGGTGAACGACTCAACCGGCAGGAGGCGCTGGAGCGGCGCGGCCAGGCCGTTGTGGACGACTGGGCGGCAGGAGGTGCAGACCATGCAGGACGCTGAACGCCGGGACTTCGGCCAGCTCATCAAGGACGTGATGGCGTACTACCGCCAGGACACGAGCAAGTTCCTGCTGGACGTTTGGTGGAACGCATGCAAGCCGTTTGAGCTGGAACACATCCAGCAGGCCATGCAGCGACACATGACCGATGCCGAGCATGGGCAATACGCGCCCAAGGTGGCCGACATGGCGCGCATGCTGGTCGGCACGGCCACGGATCGCGCCCTGGTGGCATGGGGAAAGGTTCACGATGCAATGAGTGCCGTGGGCGCCTACCAGGATGTAGTGTTTGACGATCCAGCCATCCACGCCGTCATTGAAGACCTGGGCGGCTGGGTGAAGCTGTGCCGCGCCGACCTGAAAGAGGTCAGCTACATCCAGCACAAATTCTGCGAAGCGCATCGCGCATACACGCGCCTGCCTTCCTTCGACTACCCCCGCAAGCTGGCTGGCGCTGCCGATGGCGCAGCGCAGTACGCCCGCTTCGGCCTGCCACCACCCAAGCCGGTCGTGGTGGGCGACATCGAGAAAGCCCGCCAGGTCATGCGCCTGGGCAGCTCAGGCGGCAAGACCGCCATCACCACAGAAATCACGGCACTGCTCGCTGCGCGCCAAGCGCGCGGAGAGCTGCTGCCCCATTCGAATGCCGCGCGCCTGGCCGCGCCGGCTGAAAGGCAAGGATGACCATGAAAGAAGACACGGCACGGGTGCTGAGCATCCTCGGCGGCGATGCCCTGCGCGAGAGCGAACTATGCGAGCGCACTGGCTGGGATCGCGAGCGGCTGCTCACTGTGCTGGCGGCCATGCAATTGAGCGTGCAAGCCAAGAGGGCGAAGCACGGAGGTAGCGCGGACTCGCACTGGATTGCAGCTGACACCGTGATTGCCAAGTGCGTGTGGTCAGAAGCGGACGTGCTGCGCGCCGTCGCTGCAGGCGACTTCGCGACGCGGGGGCTGCAGCAGCAGTCGGGTGGTGCGTACGAGCCGCTGCGCCTGCTGCTGGCGCGAATGAAGCGCGATGGGAAGATCAAGCGCGTGACCTATGACGGTATCCGCAAGTGGGTGCTGTCATCGCGCAAGGTCGCCTTGAGCGGCAAGAAGCCCTACCTGCGCAACGACCGACTGCTGAGCCTCATTGCGAAGCACCAGCCCATCAAGCTCGAAGTGCTGGCGGAAATGGTTGGCTGGGGCCGGTTCGCGGTGCGCCGCCGAGTGGGCCTGCTCCGTGAGCGTGGCCTTGTGAAGTACGACGTGCTGGGCGATGCCTGGCGCTACGTCTTGTCGGACTATCAGCGCCCCGCAGAAGATACGGGCCGAGAGATTCTGCTGCGCTGCAAGGATGTGGGCGGCGACTGCCTGACCTGGGAGGGCGCCCACAACCCGCAGGGGCACGCCCTGGTGCGCCATGGTGACAACGTCGCCAGAGTGGACATGGTGCTGTGGCAGGTGGTGCACGGCAAGGAACTGAAGCCAGGCCACACCCTGATGCGTACCTGCGAGACGCCGGGCTGCTGCCACCATGGCCATCACAAGCAGGCCACGCGGAGCGAAGCCATGCGGGCGGCGTTCGCTGCGAACGGGTTTGGTGGTGCAGTGCATGGGCGCAAGGTATCGCAGGCGCTTCGGCCGCAGCGCGGCGTGCTCACGCCCGAAGAGGTGCACCTTGTTCGCACGAGCGACAAGACCGGAGGGCAGCTCGCCAAGGAGCTGGGCCGGGGAAAGTCCGTGGTGAGTGCGGCGCGCCGGCACCAGACCTACCGCGACTATTCCAACCCGTTTGCCGGATTGGGGGCGCGCTGATGTGCACCACATGCAATGACGCGCGCCCCACGCCTGCCAGCTTTCGTTTTTTCGCCGAGGGTTGCAGGTTCTGTGCCTCGCGCCGGATTCAGTATTTGCAACGCACGCTGCGGCTGTCTGACGACGAGACGCGCAAGCGCTGCCGGCTCGCGCTCGCCCAGGCGCTGGCGCAAGGACTGAGCGAAGCCGAAATACGCGCGAGCGCCAAGGAGGCGGAATGGGCGCTGGAGCCGCTGCAGGAAGGGGCGAAGCCATGAAGGGGGCAGTGCTCGGCATCGACCCTGGCCAGCAGACCGGCGTGGCGCTGTATCGCAATGGTGCGCTCGATGCGCTGTTGACGCTGGACCCCTGGGACATCGCGGACTTCATCGTGTTCCAGCGGTTTGCAGGCGGCATCAATCGCGTGATTTTCGAGGACTCGCGCCTGCAGTCCCACATCTTCAGCGCTCACAAGCCTGGCAAACGGGTATTGAGCCACCCCGAGCAGTTGAAGGTGGCGCGCAACGTGGGCCAGATCGACGGCTGGTGCCGCGTCATCACGAATGTTTGTGCAGAGCGCGGCATCACTTGCCACGGCATCAGCCCCGAGGGCAAGGGCGCCAAGCTCGATGCAAAACAGTTTCAGGGCGTGACCGGCTGGGCCGGCAAGTCGAACCAGCATGAGCGCGATGGCGCCATGGTTGCTTGGAAATATCGGAGGGCCGTATGAGTGATCCCTTTCTGCTGGCGCTGATCGTTGGCGCGGCATTCGCCGCCGCGCACTACTTCCTCGACCTCTGCGAAGACGCGCATCTGCGCATGCTGTGCCTTGTCTTGGCTGGCTTGTCCTGGCTGGTGGCGTTGGCCGCTCTGGTGCGGGGGCTGTTCGCATGAGCCACGACACCGACACCCAAGACCAGGGCAGCGTGACCGACCCCAACAAGGCGGTCGATTTCATGATCCTGAACTCCAAGAGCTTTGCCCAGGCCAAAGCTCAGCGTGTGTATCTGGAGGAATTCCGCAAGTCCAAGAAGGCCCTGCTGATGAACCAGTGCACAGAAAAGGCATGGGCCGCCAAGGAGGCCTACGCCTACTCGCACCCCGAGTATCTGGAGTTGCTGGAGGGCATTCGCGAGGCGGTTCGCTTCGAGGAAGCCTTGCGCTGGCGTCTGACCGGCTCCCAGCTCCGCGTGGAAGTGTGGCGCAGCCAGAACGCGAACAACCGTAGCCAAGACAGGACCATGCGATGAGCAAGTACCGGCGCAAACACAATTCCACGGTGCCGAACGGCCGATTCCTGCAGCCTGCCGAGCTTGAGCGGCTTTTGCATGGCGACACCACTCCGAACGTGCGGATTCGCGCAGCCAAGCCAGACCACATCAGTGAGGGCGCGCTTGAGGCCCGCCGCCTCATGGAGCAGGCAGCTGCAGCACTCGCGCGCCAGCGGAGCGCCCAGGCATGAGCAGGCTCAAGCGCAAACCCTTCAAACGCAAAGTGCCTGCCTGGGCGAAAGAGCCTCGTGAGGAGCGCGTCTACCAGATGCCTTCGCTGCCAGATCCTTCCGCTTTTCGGCAACCGCAGCCCATCGTAGATGGCGCCGCCGCCATTGCCAAAGACAACGCGGTGCGCAGCGTGGCTTACCAGCGTGCCGTGGCAAGTCTGCCTTGCATCATCTGCGGCGTGCCAGGCTACAGCCAAGCCGCGCACGGCAGCAAAGGCAAGGGAACCTCGCGCAAGGCTTGCGACATGACCCTGTTCCCAGCCTGCTGCGACCGCCCAGGCGTGCGCGGGTGCCATCTGCAGCTCGACCAGGGCGCGCTGTATTCGAAGGACGTCCGGCGCGCGCTTGAGCCGGTGTGGGCTGCAGACACCCAGCGCCGCGTCTATCTCATGGGCATGTGGCCCAGAAAACTCCCCATTCCAGCAGCAATCGCAATCTTGAAGGACTCGCCCGTATGACGAAGCACAACAGTGAAATTACCAGCAGCCAAATGGTGCTCGACGCGGCCCGCGAGTTGGCTGCCCAGGAACAGGAAGTGACGCGCGAAGCGCTGCAGATCGCGACGGGCCTGCCCATGCACATCGTTGATGAACGCATCCGCGTGCTTATCAACATCGAAGGGACGTTGGTGCGCCTGGAGCGCGGGAAGTACGCGCCCGCTGAAAAGTTCCACGAAACCCGGCCCATGAGCCGCACGATCCTGCCCGGCGGGATCGTGAAGTACGAGGTTGGCGACCAGATCCTGAACCTCTCTCCACAAGAGGACCGCACTTTGGCGGATCTGTCTGCCGGCGCGCTGGTGAAGTTGATCGGCATTGCAGGCAACCACCTCGCAAGCACCATGGATGCTCGCCTTGGCCGCGTAGAGAAGATCCAGCGTGACCGAGAGCGGCGGGCCAATGGCAAAGGGGCCAAGCATGCGTGATCTGCCCCGCCCCCAGTATGGGGGCGGGCCATTCTCTATTGCGGGCCACCTTCCTCATGGCCTCGTGCTTGCCCAAGAGAAACAGCGCGCGCCTCGACCCCAGTGCACGCTGCAGGGAGTGTTGAAGGCAATCGCCCTGGGATTTTCAGAGCAGTACATCGGGCCCCCTTACTACATCCATGCGGGGGTCTACGAGGCCATCTGCAAGGAGCACCCGGAGTTTCGGCGCAACCCGTACTACAAGAGCTTTGGCGATTTGAAAAAACAGTTGGAAAAATCAGTTGACTGTTTTGAATAAAACCACTGATAATTCAATCACACCAACCCAAGGAGAGATTGAATGAACCAAGCCCTGACCACCACCTACGAACGTGTCTCCCAGTTCATGCGCGCCGCTTCGCTCGACGCCCTGCGCACCCTGCTGGCCGAAGACAGCGACGGCGAAATCGCCATCGAGCTGGAAAATTCATGGCCTGCAACCGAGGACCGTCCAGCGCGCGCGGAAATCGCCGCTGCAGTGGCCCTGGTGCGGGGGGAGGTAGAGGCCGCAGCGCTGGCCGATGCACGGAATGTGGTGGAATCCCTGCGCAGCCAGGCAACCCGCGAGGTGTACGAAGTCGCCGACGACTCGCGCTATTTCGCCAGCAGCCGTATCAAGGACTTCTCCATCCGCCTGCGCATCTTGGTTGAGCGCGCTGTGATCCGTCGCGCCGTCACGGACATCCTGTCCGTGGTGTGCGAGGAAGGCCCTGCCTACACCATCAGCGTAGATGACGGGGAAGACATCCCGCTCGCACACTCCCGCGACGTGAACGCCATCATGGATGAAGTGTGCGCCTGTGATGAGGAGCGACTCGTCGTGCGCCGCGTGCCTGCCGAGGGCTCCGACCGCCGCCAGCTCTTCGGGAGCATCTACCTTGTGTATGGCAATGACGGTTGGGATGTGATGTGCGACTACCACGTCAGCCTGGAAGAAGTGTTGGCAGGCGCCAACCGCTTCGCCGACGACATCAGCAACGTGCTGTAAGGAGCCTGCGGCCATGACCAACTGGGACAAGGCCGCAGTGCTCGCGCTGCTGGCCGCCGAAAACTTCTGCTGGATCGCTACGCGCGCCCCGGCCTCCATTGAACCTCTCGCCCTCGCCTGAAAGATCCCCATGACATCCACCACCAACAAGCAGCTCGCTACCAGCATCGCGGCCATGGCCGAGGGCAGTGGCTTCAACGGCGCACACCTTTCCCTGGCCAGCGACCGCCTTGCACGGATTGCTTCGCGCGCCTGGAGCGCTGCCACCGCGTGCTATCGCCACAGCATCGGGGACGCCAGCGTGTCCGGCACGGGGCTGGGGGAAGCCGCCGTTCTCCTGCATGCCGCGCCGGACGTGGAACCGCAGCGGGCTGCGCCCGTCGCTCTGGCCGACCACACGCAGGGGCGGTTGACCACCAGGGAGGATGGCTTTGCCTCCAACTCCTACACCCTTGATTGCGAGGGCCGTTGGCTGTTCGGAATTCTCCACAACGGAGAGCAGCACGTTCCTACCCAGCGCGAGAACGTGCGCCGGCTCGCGGCGTGCTGGAACGCATGCGATGGCATCCCTACCGATGCGCTGGTGAAGGCTGCTGACGACTTGACGCCCGTGTTTCAACTGCTCATGGAGACTTGGGCCGAGCGCGACAAGCTGAAGACAGCCCTGGGCGAGCTGCAGGCAAACCCAAACGACCCGCGCGCGCACCGTGTGGCCCTCGACGCCCTGACGCGAGGTTGACCATGGAAAGCACCCCCACCACCCGCAACATGACTTGCTGTGTATGCGGCGCAGGCGCCGGCCGCTGGCAGCAGCATTGGAACCGCGATGACGGCTACGGCATCTGCCGGGCCTGCGCGGATTGGATCAGCGAGCCAGGTCGCGAAGGACGTGATCCGCTGCACATGGCCCGGCTCTACGGCCTGCCTGGCATTCACTACGAACCGCGCTGGTATCGGCACTTCGGGCGGGATTTCGCCATCGTGGCCGAGTATGCCGAGGGCGAGCAGGGCACGAGGGATGCCAATGCGTTCATGGACGCGCATCCATCCACTGGCTTGCTGGCAGCTACTGAGGGCCGCATCATCATTGCTTCGCTTGCCGACGCAGGGAACCGTTCGACCGCCTGATGTCTCCATGACAATGGCCAACTGTCCCAAGGGACATCGAATGACTGTCCCAAGGGACAATGCAGGGACAAGCAGCAGAGAATGACGACGAGCGCACCGAAAGAGCAGCCAGACCATGAGCAATGCCGAGCCAGATCAGATCAAGCGCCCACCGAGCGACCGAGGCCAGGGGCGCAACCCCATTCCGCCCGAGCAGAAAGCAATCTCCAAGAGCGTGGGCATGACGCAGGAGCAGTGGGCCATGTTCCACGAGCTTGGCGGAAACAAATGGCTTCGCGCCACAGTGGAGGCGGCACACAAGCGGCTCAAGAAGCCAAAGGCCGACTAGCCCTCCAGCCCACCGAAGCTGACTGGCGCTGGCACATGGCCTACAGCACCGAGGGATGGGGCACCGGCCGGGACGGCAGGACGCGGCATTGCGACCCCTACGGTATCACCTGGGCGGCCGACCACCCCGCACCCATCAACCCGCAACCCTGGAGCGCGTATGCAGCAATCCACTGAAACCGAGCTGGCCCAGGCCGGCTTTGTCGTAGGCGCCACGATCACGGCCGATATGGCCGCCGCCGTGCAAGCCGCGTTGAGCAGAAGGGATGAAGCCGTGCAGGCAATCGCCGCCCTAGAGGTGGAGGCGAGCGCCCTTCTGCAGGCCCTGGCCACCGCGACCAGATCTATCTCGGGGCTGGCGCTGCCAGCGCCCGAGGTAGCCGAACCCCTGGAGGGCCTGCTGTACGAGGTGCAGAGCATGCGAGAGCGCAGCGATGTGCTCAACTGGCTGCGCGGACGGTCCGTTGCGGGCCGAGGTGGCTATCAACTGCGCGCCACACCAGAGCAGATGAAAGCACTGGCGGCCGAGCCCACCACGGTGGACGCCGCTGGCATGGCCGCAAACCAGCTCGATCAGGCCACCACGGAAATGAACGCGCTCATTGCGGCCAATAGGGGCGGCAAGCCCATCATGGGGTAGGGCACCCCGCATAGGGGCCGCGCCCCTGTAGTGTTCGACAGCCATGCCGGGAGCCACAAGACTCCCGGCCCATGGCAACCACACCCCCCTCGCGCAAGAGGGCCGCGCCTAAGAAGGCCCCCACCCCCAGCACCAAGAAGCCTGCAGCCTCCAAAGGGAAGCCTGCAGGATCTGGCACGCCTGCCCACAAGGAGCCAACACCCACGGCCCAAGAGGCAAACCAGCTTGTCCCCAGGGACACGCAAGGGACTGGCGAGGATGTCCCCGAAGACGTCACGACAGACCAGCTCACCCCCCGCCAGCAGAGGTTTGTCGATGAATACCTCATTGATCTGAATGGCACCCAGGCCGCCATTCGGGCCGGATACAGCGCCAGGACGGCCAACGAGCAGGCGGCCCAGCTCTTAGCAAAACTTAGCATCCAGACGGCGATTGCAGCCGCCATGAAGGCGCAGCAGGAGCGGACGCAGATTTCCGCCGACAAGGTGGTGCTGGGCCTGTGGAACATCTTCTCTGCGGATGCGCGCGAGCTGGTGCAGGTGCAGGTAGGTTGCTGCCGCCATTGCTGGGGCGAAGGGCACCGGTACCAGCGCACCCTGTCCGAGTACAACCACGACCGCGAGCAGTTCCGGGAGAGCGGCAAGCCCCAGGAGGACTGGGAGGAACAGGGCGGCGTTGGCTACTCCCCCCTGCGCGATGCGCACCCCATGTGCCCGGAATGCCATGGCGATGGATGTCCCCGTGTTGTCCTCGGGGACACGCGGCGCTTGTCCCCGGCGACAGCCGCCCTGTATGCCGGCGCCAAGCACGGCAAGCACGGTATCGAGGTGCAGATGCACTCTCGCCTGGACGCGGCCGAGAAGCTGATGAAGCACCTCGGCGCCTACGAGCGGGACAACAACCAGAAGGGCGATCCGCTCAAGAACCTGCTGCACGCCATTGCGGGCGGGAACAGCAACGGCTTCATGCCCCAGGCGGTGGACCCCGAGAAGCCCACGGGCATGGCCGCGCCAAGCGCTTTCACGCCCAAGGCTGACCCAGGCCCCGAGCCGGACTGGCGTTGACGATGGCGATGCGCACCACCCCGCTGAACACCCTGCCCACCAATGCGGCAGAGCTGGAGCGCTGCCTGTCGAATCCTGAATGGCGGCTGTTCAGCGGGTGCCTCTACAAGATCATGATCAAGGGTGGCGAGGGCGCCGATGATTTCGTGGTGCCCTTCAAGCCCAACCGGGCGCAGAAGCGGTTTATTGCGCGGCTGTGGCACCGGAACCTGATCCTCAAGGCGCGCCAACTGGGCTTCACGACCCTGATTGCGCTGCTGTGGCTGGACCATGCCCTGTTCAATGCCAACCAGCGGTGCGGGATCATCGCGCAGGACCGCGAGGCCGCCGAGGCCATCTTCCGGGACAAGGTGAAGTTTGCCTACGAGAACCTGCCCGAGCCCATCCGCGTGCGGTTCCCACTGGCGCGTGATAGCGCCACCGAACTGCTGTTCGCGCACAACAACAGCTCCATCCGCGTGGCCACGTCCATGCGGTCCGGGACCATCCACCGGCTGCATGTGTCGGAGTTCGGGAAGATCTGCGCGCAGTACCCGCTGAAGGCCAAGGAAGTCATCACCGGCTCCATCCCCGCGGTGCCCCTGAACGGCATCTTGGTGATCGAGAGCACGGCCGAAGGCCCCGAAGGCGAGTTCTTCGACCTTTCACAGCGCGCGGAGACGCTGCATTTCGCCGGCCGCAAGGAGACGCAGCGGGACTACCGTTTCCACTTCTATGCGTGGTGGCAGAACCCCGAGTACACGATGGAGCCCGGCGCGGTGCCCATCAGCGTGGAGCAGCACGAGTATTTCGAAGAGGTGGAGCAGACCATGGGCTGCACCATCGACCAGGGCCAGCGCACTTGGTACATCGCCACCCTCGACGCCGACTTCACGGGGGCCGAGGAAAAGATGTGGCAGGAGTACCCCAGTACGCCCGCCGAGGCCTTCCAGATCAGCACCAAGGGCAACTACTACGCCAAGGACATGGTGGCCCTGCGCAAGCGCGGCGGCATCACCACGGTACCCACGCTGGACCTCCCGGTGTTCACCTTCTGGGACATCGGGAACCGCGACGGCTGCGCCATATGGTTCATCCAGTTCCTGCGCAATGAGCCGCGCGTCATCGGCTACTACGAAGGGCACGACGAAGACTTGCGGCACTACGCGCGCCACCTGCAGAGCACGGGCTACCTGTTCGGCGCGCACTTCCTGCCGCATGACGCGGACCACAAGCGCCTGGGCGACTTCAACAAGTCCATCAAGGACCAGTTGCAGGAGCTGATGCCTGGGCAGGCTTTCATGATCGTGCCGCGCATCACCGACCTGATGGCCGGCATCCAGAGCACCCGCAAGCACATGAAGAGGGCGTACTTTGACGCCAAGGGCTGCGAGTTGGGCCTGCAGCGCCTGCAGGGCTACCGCAAGAAGTTCAGCCGTGCCGAGAACCGATTCATTGACCAGCCCGACAAGGCCAACGGCTGCTCCGAGGCCGCCGATGCCCTGCGCCAGTGGGCCCAGGCCGAAGAGCTGGGGATGGTCGAAATGCTTTCAGAAGACCAGGGCTACCGCGAGGCGCCTGCACCCGATTGGAGATAGGAAACACCATGCTCAACCATGCACACGACACCGCTGAGTACGACGAAGACGGCGCGCCCCTGACGCCCGAGGGCGACGTACCGCTGACCCTGGCGGAATACACAGACATCATCCGCGAGATTGAGGCCCAGCCACCTTGGCGCGGCGCTGCCGACAGGGAGATGGACTACGCGGACGGCAACCAGCTCAACTCCGACCTGCTGCGTGCCAATGCCGACCTGGGCATCCCGCCAGCGGTGGAGGACAAGACCGGCCCCATGATGCTGGCCCTGCAGGGCTACGAGACGGCCATTCGCACGGACTGGCGCGTGAAGCCCAATGGCAATGCGGGCGGCCAGGACGTGGCAGATGCCCTCAACTTCAAGCTGAACGAGGCGGAGCGCCACTCCAAGGCAGACCGCGCCTGCAGCGACGCATTCAGGCCCCAGGCGGGCGTTGGCCTGGGCTGGGTGGAGGTATCGCGGTCCTCCGATCCCTTCGAGTATCCCTACCAGTGCGTGCACGTCCACCGCAATGAGATCCACTGGGACTGGGCATCCAAGAAAGACCTCCTCGAAGACGCGCGCTACCTGCGGCGCCTGCGCTGGATGCACCCTAGCCGCCTGCTGTCCATCTTCAAGGAGCACCGCGAACTCATCAAGCAGTACGGAAAGTACGGCGCGAGCTGGTGGAGCACGGCCGAGTCCATCGAAACCCTGGAAGGCGGGGCATCGACCGGGCTGCGCAATTCATGGAACCAGGCCCGTGGATGGACCGTTGCGGAAGACCGGTTCTACAACCCGCTGACCACAGAAGTGTGCGTGGCCGAGGTGTGGTACCGCCGCTGGGTCGAGGTGGGCGTGCTCACGTCGCCTGATGGCCGCGTGGTGGAGTACGACGAGAACAACCAGGCGCACAACTACGCCATTGCCACTGGCACGACCAAGTACACGCTGGCGACCGTGGCGCGGGTGCGGCGCAGCTACTGGCTTGGTCCGCATTGCCTGCACGACAGCCCGACCCCCTATGCGCACCGGCACTTCCCCTATGTGCCGTTCTTCGGGTTCCGCGAGGACGGCACCACGGTGCCCTACGGCTACATCCGGGGCGTGATGTACCAGCAGGACAGCCTGAACAGTGGTTCGGCTCTGCTGCGCTGGGGCATGGGAGCGGTGCGCACTGAGCGCACCAAGGGCGCTGTGGCCATGACGGACGAGCAGTACCGCAAGCAGATCGGCCGCCGCAACGCAGACATCGTGCTGAACCCTGCGGCCATGGCGCAGCCAGGTGCGCGGCACGAGGTGATCCGCGATTTCCAGCTCACCGACCAGCAGTTTCGCATGCTGGATGACGCGCGCGGCGCCATCGACCGCATTGGGGCCACTCCAAACGCTTTTACGGGCCGGCCCGGCACGGCACGAAGCGGCCAGCAGGAGGATAGGCAGGTAGATCAGGCGAACCAGGGCCTGGGCCGGATGATGGACAACCACAAGGCGGCACGCACGCAGGTGGGCGAGCTGCTGCTGTCCATGATCGTGGAGGACATCGGGGACAGCGCGCAGGCCGTGGTGATCCCTGGGGATGCGGTTTCGGCAGAGCGGACCATCCACATCAACAAACCCGAGATTGACGAGGTGACGGGCTATCCCTACCTGTCCAACGACCTGCAGCGCACGCGCCTCATGGTCGGCGTGTCCGATGCGCCCAGCAGCAGCACCTACCAAGGTCAGCAGCTCAATGCGCTGTCCGAGGCGACCAAGAGCATGCCGCCGCAGTACCAGTCGATCATGGCCCAGTATCTGGTGGCCCTCACGGACATCCCATTCAAGGACAAGATCACCGAGGCCCTGCGCGCGGCGGCCCAGCAGGAGACACCCGAGCAGATCGAAGCCCGCATTGCCCAGGCCGTGCAGGACGCGCTCGACCGCTCCGGGCTGGAAGTGAAGATGCGGGAAATCGCGCTCAAGGAGAAGAAGGGCGACGCGGAAATCGAGAAGCTCATGCGCGAGGCCGTCAACATCGGTGTGCAGACCGCTTTCAGCGCGATGCAGACCGGCACCCAGGTGGCGCAGATGCCCATGATCGCGCCCATCGCGGACAAGGTGATGCAGGGCGCTGGCTGGAGGCCTACGCCGGGCGGCGTGGACCCCAACATTCCTGTGGCGGACACCACGGCGGCCATGAACATCAAGTCCCCCTACATCCAGGGAGAGGGGCCAGAGCTGGAGGCCGAGGCAGGGGAGGGCGCGGCGACAGAAGTTCGCCAGAACACAAGTCCCCAGTTCCCTCCGGTTCCGCAGGACGGTCCCAGCGCGATGCAAGGTATCGAGACATCCAGCACCGCCGACAACCTGCAGGCGGCATAGCGCGCGGCTCTAGTGTTTCGCTTTTCGCCCCTCCTTTCCCACACTGCCGGCCAAGCCTGACGCGCGAGCGTTGGGCGAGGTTCGCGGCCTCGGTCGCGAATGGGCAACTGGACCCCAGCGGCCACGGCGATATGTGGTGGGAACAGGTAGATGACGAACCAAGCAACTCAGGAATTTCTCGACAGCACCGAAGTAACCGGCGCGCTGTCCCCCGAACAGGCTGCGGAGCTGATGCTCCGCGCAATGGGCGACACCGGGGGCAAGCCCTCGGATAGCGGTGCACTGCCCGGTAGCACCACCTCGGCGGGCGACAACGAAGGCGGCGAAAAGGAAGACGACAAGGGCGAGGGCGCAAAGCCGGCCGCCGATGCTGCCCCCGAAGGCGACAAGACCCCCGTGCTGCTGGCAAAGGATGGTGTGCACACCATCGACTACCAGAAGCTGGTGGACGCGCGCCAAGGCGAGCAGCATTGGAAGGCCCAGGCCGAAGCGCTCCAGGCACAGCATCAGGCCGCAGAACAGGAGCTTGCCACGCTGCGCGCGGCGGCCCAGGCTCGCGCGGACAGCGGGCAAGCGCCCACGCAGCAGGACAACATGGTTGCTGCCGTGGACGCCGCAAAGAAGGCGGGCGTGGACATCAGCATCTTCGGCGATATGTCCGAGGAGGCCATGGCCAAGGGCATCGACACGCTGGTTGACCAGCGTGTTGCTGCTGCGGTGGCAGAGGCTCTGAAACCCTTTAAGGAACGTCACGAGCAATCCGTGAAGTCCCAAGAAGAGCAGGCCGCTGAAGAACACCGGTCCGCTGTTTTGAAGGCCCACCCCGATGCAGTTTCTATCTGGCAGAGCACGGAGCTACAGAAGTGGATCGGCGACAAGCCGGCCTACGAGCAAGCGGCCATCCGTGGCGTGCTGGAAAGCGGCGAGACAGCGGACCTGATCGCGGTGTTCACCCGGTACAAGAAGGAGGAAGGCATCACGCCAGCCCCCGCGCCGGCAGCACCCGACCCCAAGGCCGCCGTCAAGGCCGCGATTGCATCTGCAGCACCGGCCATCCCCAACAGCCTGTCCGGCATCCCGGGCGGGCGGTCTGGTGGCACTTCTGTGCACGACACCCTTGCCGCCCTGGACGGCGCGAACCTGGCAAGCGCCATGGAAAAGATGTCCCCAGCGCAGATCGAGGCATTCCTGAGCCGACAGATGTAAGCAGCGCACCGCGCTACGGCGCGTGCCTGTTCCAACGCATAGGAGCACGAATTGACCGCAACGAAAACCCACATGGCCCATGGCGATCCCAAGGCCATGGTCGAACAGGCAGTAGGCGTCTTCGCCCTGTCGAACGGCCGCAACTCGCAGATGAACCACCTGACGGGCAAGTTCCCGCAGTTGGAAGGCGCCGCCTCGGTCATCAAGAACCAGTCGGGCAACAAGATGCCCGTGGTGAAGGCGCAGAACCTGGGCAAGGGCAAGGGCGATGAAATCACCTTCCACCTGATCAATCCCACTGGTGGTAAGCCCATCATGGGCAGCAAGATCGCGCAGGGCAAGGGCGTGGGCGCCAAGCTGTCCGAGGGCCGCCTGCGCGTGAACCAGGCCCGTTTCCCCATCGACATGGGCGACACCATGACCCAGGTGCGCAGCCCTGTGGACATGCGCCGCCTCGGCCGCCCGATGGCGCAGGACAAGATGGATCGCTACCTCGACCAGTCGCTGCTGACGCACATGGCTGGCGCGCGCGGCTTCCATGACAACTTCGAGTGGATCGTTCCAACCGAGAACGACCCCGATTTCGAGGAAATCATGGTCAACCCGGTGGTGGCGCCCTCCAAGAACCGCCACTTCATCGCCAAGGGCGGCGGCGTGGAGCTGTTCAAGGTGAACGGCGGCGAAATCGACATCGCGTCCACCGACCTGATGAAGATGGGCACCATCGACTCGATGCGCGCCTACGTGGAGCAGATCCCCGCCGCGCCCCCGCCTGTGCAATTTGAAGGCGACGTGGCCGCCACGGACTCGCCCATCCGCGTGATGCTGGTCTCGCCCGCGCAGTACAGCACGTTCGCCACCGATCCGAACTTCCGCCAGTACATCTCGGCGGCCCATGCGCGCGCGAGCCAGGCCAACCGCCACCCGCTGTTCCTGGGAGAGTGCGGCTTGTGGAACGGCATCCTGATCGTCAAGCATCCCAAGCCGATTCGCTTCTACGCCGGGGACACCATCCGCTACTGCGCTGCCTACGACTCGGAAGACGAGTCCACCTGCATCGTGCCGCAGTCGTTCACGGACAAGTTCGCCGTGGACCGCGCAATCTTGCTGGGCGGCCAGGCCGTGGCGCAAGCCTTCGCGGCTTCGGAGCACTCGGGCATGCCCTTCTTCTGGTCTGAAGAGAAGGGCGATCACGGCGACAAGATGGAAATCTTGATCGGCGCGATCCTGGGCATGGCCAAGATCCGCTTCGAGGTGGACATGGGCAACTCCAAGCAGTTCACCGACCACGGTGTCGGCGTGCTGGACACGGTGGTTCCCATCATCGGCGCGCGCATGTAAGGCACAGGGCCGGCTCACACCGGCCTGCCTTCACTCCAACAAACCATTTCAGGAGGCACACATGCCCACCATCAAGATCAACGACAACCGCCTGAACCAGTTCGGCGGCGCCGCGCAGTACGGCAATGTCACCACGCTCCGCTACCCCGTTGCCACCAACGCTGCGGGTGCGGTCATCGGCTCCAACAGCGCTGCGGCGGTGGCCGCTGGCGATGTCATCGACCTGGGGCCGCTGCCCTCGGGCTTCCTGCTGGAGGATGCACAACTGCTGGTGAAAGTCGGCATGACGGCGACCATCACGGGCTCGCTGGGCTTCAAGTACGAGGACGGCGTGAATGACACCAAGGTGCCCGAGGACGCGGCGTTGTTCGGCACCGGGCTGAACCTGGCCACTGCCGGCCGCATCCGCACTGCCACCAGCAGGCTGGTGACGCTGCCAAAGCCGGCGCGCCTGATCCTCACCACCGCCGTTGCGGCGAACGCGAAGGCTTCGGACATCGTGGCCATCGTTCACGGCGAGCGCATGGGCGCCGCGTAAGCGCCACCCCGCAGCACCAGCAGGGAAGGGGCTTCGGCCCCTTCTTTCCACCCCCAAGGACAAGAACATGAACCGTCTCCACATCGCGCAGCTTGCGCACGAGGTCAACCGCGCCTATGCCGCTTCGCTGGGCGACATCTTCATTCCCGCCTGGGGCGAGGCCAGCGAGGCGCAGCGCGCCAGCATCCTGGCGGGCGTGGACATGCACATCGAGAACCCTGATGCCACCCCCGAGCAGGCACACGAATCGTGGCTGGCGCAGAAGACTGCCGAGGGCTGGGCCTGGGGCGCGGTGAAGGACGCCGAGAAGAAGCTGCACCCGTGCTTCCTCCCCTACGCGGAGCTGCCGCCCGAGCAAAAGGCGAAGGACTACCTGTTTCGCGGCGTGGTGCACGCTGCCCTGGCGCTGCCCGTGGCCGAGGCTACCCCTCAGCCCGCCCCGGTGACGCCCGTGGTCGTGGACGCGCCCGTTGCACTGTCGGCCATCGCTCAACAGGTGGTGAATGGGGTGCCGGTGGTCTACACCGGCAGGGAGCAGCCGTTTACCGACCGGCTGTACGGCTCCAATCTCAGCTTCTTCCCCAACCAGAGCCGCCGCGTGCCCGGCGACCTGGCCGCCAGCTTCCTGCGGCATGCAGACGTGTTCAAGCGCGGTAGCGATGTGCCGCCTGCCGCTTCCGCAGCCCCGGCCGCTCCCGTCGCTTCAGCTGGCCAGCCGGCTACGGATGCCCAGGCGGCGGCGCCCCAGGCCGAGACAGCCGCGACCGGGGCCCAGGATGGCGCTTCGACCAATGCGCCCGACGACACTGCCGCCTTGCTGGAGCAGGCCGCCAAGGACAAGGCCGCGCAGGACACCGAGGTGAACCGCACGCAGGACGTGATCGACCAGGTGAACGGCATGGACAAGGACGCGCTGCAGGACTTCGCGCAGATCCACTACCAGCACAAGGTGCCCAAGAATCTGAGCCTGGACAACATGCGCACGCGCGTGGCGGATCTGGTCAAGCAGTTCGGCAAGCCATGACCCTTGCGGATCTGATCCGGCGTTTTCGGACGCTTGCGGGCGACAAGACGGCGCCGTTCTTCTGGAAGGATGAGGACATCATCGACTGGTTGAACGACGCCCAGGCGCAGGCCTGCGTGCGCGCGCGCCTGTTGCTGGAAGACGCGGACCCCGCGATGTGCCGGATCGCCATTGAGGCCGACCGCCACACCTATCCGCTGCACGCCAAGATGTACGAGCTGGCGCTGCTGTCCTTCAAGGCGGTGGGCGAGTCTCGTGGCACGGAAATCAAAGTGGTTTCGCGGGGCTGGCTCGAAGAGCAGTTTCCGGGCTGGCGCGACGAGCAGCGCGCCACGGGCTACGCCATCCAGGGCGAGACAAGCATTCGCCTGGTCAGCACCCCAGCGAAGGCCGGCGTGTTGACCATTGAGGCATACCGCCTGCCCCGCGAAGCGATGGCGCTGCCTTCGGACAAGCCCGAAATTCACGAGGCCAGCCATGTGCAGCTCATCGACTGGGCGCTGCACAAGGCTTTCAGCATTCCCGACTCGGAAGCGTTCGACCCGCAGCGGTCGGGCCTGGCCGAGGACGCTTTCACCGCCTATTTCGGCCTGCTGCCGGACGTGGACATGCGCCGCATCACCCGCGAGGACACCCCTCAAACCAACAAGGTGCACATTTGAGTCAGCTTTACCCTTCTTTCAGCTGGGCGGCAGTGGGCGGGCGGGAGTTTTTCCCGCACATCGACCTGATCTGTGCGCTCATGCCACCGAAATTCAAGTTCAACCCCGAGCACAAGACGCTCGCGGACGTGCGCGAGCACATCATTGCCGGCGCGCCACTGGCGCAAACGCTGGAAGGCGATGTGCTAGACGCCAAAGACGCGGAGTTCACGGGCGAGCTTCGCGGCGTGGTGGGCTCCCTGGTGGTGTTTGCGGCCATTGGTTCCCCGGACGCCTCCCCGCTGGTGCTGTTCCTTGACCGCTTGCCAGGGCTTCCCCTCACCTTGAATGGCGGCCTGGTCACGATTGTTTGGGACAACGGTCCCGCGCGCATCTGCAACATGGGCTCTGTCGAATGAGCACGACCAAATTCCATATCGAGCTGGCGGCGGGCCAGTCCATCACGGTGGGCGACACCATCGTGACTCTGCAGCACAAGTCGGGCCAGCGCGCCAGGCTGCTGGTGCAGGCGCCGACCGACACCACTGTCACCCATCCGGGGCGCAGCCCCGTTTCCAACCCGAGCGCGCATGAGTGCGCTCCTTCGCCCGAGCTGGGCAAGGAGCACACACATGGCAAACACCCTGTACGACGCAGCACGCCAACGGTTTCTTGAGGCACAGATCAACTGGATGACCGACACGGTCAAGATCCTGTTGGTCGATACCGGCGCCTACACGCCGCAAACGGCAGTCCACCAGTACCTGGCGGACATTCCGATCAGCTCGCGCATTGCCGGGCCGGTAACGCTGACTGCCAAGACCACCACGGGTGGCGCGGCCGATGGCGCGGATGTGACGTTCACCAGCGTGTCTGGCCCGTCCATCGAAGCCATCGTGATCTACATCGACACCGGCACCGAGTCCACCAGCCCGCTGGTGGCGTTCATCGACACGGCCACGGGCCTGCCGATCACTCCGAACGGCGGCGACATCATCGTGACCTGGGACAACGGCGTGAACAAGATTTTCAAGGTCTGAGCGCATGAGCAAGCCACCGACCCAGTATGCCGGCGTGGTGGGCATCGAGCCCAAGCCCATCGTGCTCACGCCCGAACCTGCCCAGCACGTCAACTGGGGCGCTGTGGCTTCTCTGCCGCCGTTCCAGATGTATGCCGTGGAGCGCTTCGGCCGCTCCGCGCGCGACTCGCACGAGTGGGCCACCGAATGCGCCGTGCACGAGGCCGCCCAGTCGGGCGACAAGGCCCTGATGGATGCTTATGTAGCCTGGCACACCGCCAAGGGCTATTGGCCCAATGAAACAGCTTTTGGCGAGGCGAAGTCGTAGCCATGGCAATCGCCCCATTCTCCAAGTACCGGCTGTGGATCACCAAGACCTCCTCAGGCGGCTTCGGGTACACCACCATCAACGAATTTGGCCTCTACGAGGCGGCGGACCATAGTGGCCCGAATCTATGTACTGGCGCAGTCGCTACGGCGCATAGCTTCTACTCCACCGGCACGGAGGGGCCGAAGGCTATCGACGGCAATCCTTCGACGTTCTGGGAGTCGGGTAGTGCTGCGGAGCCGAAATGGCTCAGAGTGGACCTTCCCGCAGCCAAGTCTGTGCGATGCCTTTACCTGGCCTCCACACAGTACACGGGCGAGATCCCAAGGGATTTCGTGCTGCAGGGCTCGAACGATGGAACTGCTTGGTCGGATATTTTCAAGATCACCGACTGGGTTACGACGACCGTCGCCAAAACCGCGTACGAGCAGCTCAACATTCGCGTAGGGGGCGTGAGCAAGTTGGATACCGGTGCTGCATCCAGCCGCGTACTTCTCCACAACTGGGTCACTGGCGATCTGGTCGCATCCATCATTCCTGCAGCCGATGGCAATTGGAGCTTCGCGCCACGGTCAACTGGGGATTTGCTTGTTACCCACACGGGGCCATCGGGGTTTCAGCCCTGGTCTGACGGGCCCGTAACTCCTGCCTTGGAGTAGGGCAGTGGGTTACTACGCAGCGCCTCTCAACTTTGAAGGCGACGCTGAACTCGAAGGCGGGTACACCCCGCCTTCTGGCGTTAGTGCGGTTGGGATTTCCGCCACGCTGCGCTCTATAGGCCGGTTTGCTTACCGTCCGCCGCTGAACACTGACGCTGATGCGACGCTCAAGGGCGGATATCTCCGTCCATCCGGCACCGCAGCAGCCGCGATCATCACCGTCCTCAGGCGGCCTCTCGCGGATGCTGGCCTTCAGACGGTTGCGCCACTTGGCTTGTCGGGGTTCAGCGGGGGCACTGCCCAGCTAAGGCACCAGTACCGACTGGTGGAGCCATCTGGAATTGATGCAAGCTCCGTTGGACTGCCTTCGTTGAAGCTCACCCGAAGGTTCGTGGCCGTGGTCCACTCGGGGGCGCCAGGCCCGGTGTCTGGCGGCTACACGGCGCCCCCACCGCAGTACGCCTCTGCGACGCTGACACAGCGCGGCAGCTTCCAGCGCCTGGGACGCGCATCGGTCGCAAACTTCTTCAAGACCATCGCTCCGCATGGCATTCCCCAGCCAGGCGCATCGCAGCCGATGGTGATCGAGGGAATGCGATGGATTCACCCACTGGGGTGGAACGGGTCTGTCGTACCGGCGCCATTCGTCAAAGACACAGCCATCAAGCCTGTCGGAATTCCCTCTCCCGAAGCGGCAGCGGGGAGGCCAACGGTATTCAATTGGCGGCAGTACGTGCTTGTGCTGGGGGCGCAGGCATCGCTGCACGGAACTGCCTATGTGCAAGGCGGCGTCAAGTTCGTGGCGCCGCAGGGCCTGCAATCGTTTGTCCTTGGCGCTGTCACCGTCATCAACACCAGGGCGGACCAGTCCGCCAAGCCTCCAGGAATTGCGGCGCCTGGGATGGGGGCGGTCAATGTTTCTCCGCGCATCCTTCGTCTGTTCGGCATCTACGGCACCGCCCCCGGCTTTCCGCGTGTCCAGTTCCCACCGCAGCCAAAGGGCTGGCTCTCGACAGCGTTTGGCTATGCGACAGTAGAGTTCAAGACGAAGCAGATCCGCCCCGTTGGCTTTGACAGCAGTGGGGCTGCGTTCCCTCGCGTAGCAGACCGAGCGCGCAAGGTGTTCCATGTTGCCTCCGTGGTGACATCGGTGTTTGGCGACGTGCAGGTGCGCGCCAAGAACTTCCGCGTTACGGTGCCGGGCCTGCTGTCGCAGGAAATGTCGCCGTGGGCCGAGGTGCGCAACACGCGGCGCTTCCTGTCGGTTCCCGGCATGCCAGCCCCAGGGGTGGGCGCCGGCACCACGGCGCGCAACAAGACGCCATCCATCGCCCCTGGCGCCATTAGCTCGCTGCAGTTCGGTCGCGTGGACCATCTGGTGGTGGCCTGGCGCGTGCGCGAGGTGGCGCCCAGCGGCATCCCCGTGCCGCTTTCGCCGCTGGGAAAGCCTGTGCTGTGGCAGACCCCCAGCTTCACGCCGCTGGGCATCGCTGCGCCTGCCGTGCCAGGCCCGATGGTGTCCCACGGCAGGCGCGCGCTTTCGCAGACTGGCTCTGAAACCCTTCGGGCCGGCATGCCCACGGTGGGCTTTGCCTACCGCGCCATCGTGGCGGAAGACCGGGGAATCGACGGCGCTGCATGGGGCAGAGCGCGTGTTGAGCATGAGCACCGCACCATCGACCTGCTCTCGCAAGGGTTCATGGCCTTTGGCACGGCCTGGGTGGAGCGTGGCCGCCGCGCGATCGCGCCAGCGAGCATTCGCGAGCCGGACATGCACCAGCACCAGATTGCTGGAACGCGCTACCTGGGGGCGGAGGGCTTTGAGGCCACACGTTGGCTGACCCGCATCATTCCGGTGAGCCGGGAGATTTTCCCAAAGACCTTCGGTGCTTCGTATGGCCTGGCGGCCGTGCAGCACCGCAAGCGCTTCTTACTCCCGCTGGGTGTGACCACCTATCCCGAGCCAGTGCAGCACTGGGGCACCGCCCGAGCCTGGAACCTACGCCAGGTAGTGACGATGTACGAGGACCAGAGCAGCGGCCTGTGGCCATTGCCCTGGCCGCAGTGGACCGCCATCGAGAATCGCAACCGCACACCGCGCGTGACGGGCTTCAATGCCGGTCGCGTGCCGCAACCCACCATCGCTAATAAGGCGCGCACCCTGGCCCCTGGCGGCATGGCGTTCCCGGTGCTGCCTGAGTACCAGAAAACGGGCATGGTGAGCCACCGGCTGCGCCCCTTGCCGCTGGAGGGTATCGAGGCGCCCCCCATGACGCGCTGGGCCATCGTGCACAACAAGGCACGCCCGGTGCAGCCTGCCGGTTTCGCGGCAACGGTGCCAGGCCAGGCCCAGGTAGTAAATTTGCGCCGCTTCTATCGAGTGCAGGGCTTCGACTCTGCATGGTTCGGGTATCCCTTTGTCGCGCCGCGCATCCGGGAGCTGACGTTTGAATCGCGCTACGGCATCCAGCCGCCCCGCATCGAGCTGCCGGTGGTGCAACTCTACGCCCGCCATATCGAGCCCAAGAGCATCGACCAGAGCGGGATGGGCGCCGTGGAGCTGCGGGTCTTTTTTCGCAAGATCACGCCAAGATGGACGGTGCGTGACGTGTTCGGCGAGGCGGTCCTGCGCAACAAGACGCCAGAAGTGCGTACACGGGGGCGCGCGGCCGACGAGTGGGGCGACGCCCTGGTGCGCCTGCAGTGGCGGCCCGTCAAGCCCGAGGGCACGAGCATGGAGCTATTCGGCCAGACCAAGATCGCGGACCGCAAGCAGCGGTTGACGGTGCCTGGCGCGAATTACATGCTCGTGAGCGACAAGGTGACGGTGCGCCGCATCGGCGCCATTCCGGTGGTCACGCAGTACATCGACCTGCGCTGGTTTGTCATCGCACCTGACGGCTCTTCGGTGGAAAGCGACAGCGGATACGGCATTCCCTATCCCTGGCCAGCGATGGGACAGCCAGACCTGTTGAAGGGCTACATTTTTCACGGCCAGGGTGGAGGGCCGCCAAACGACATGCTTGCAATGGGCAGGCCGACCATCACGGCCAACGGCATCCGCGTGGAGCCCGGCATCTTCGATTTCTACGTGGGCGAGCCCTTCGTGTCATTGAAGCGCCGGGCGGTGGCTGCGCCGTCCCTGGGGCAGCTCGTGGTAGACGGCACCGGCACCAACTACATGGGCAGCTGGGGCAAACCTGCGTTGTCGCCCCACACCATTTACGCCGTGATGGAGGCGACGGCGCAGGCCATGCGCAACCACAACATGAACCCGACCAGCCTGCACCCAGTGCGCGCTTTCGAGGAATTCGGCCGCCCCAGTGTGTTTACTTGGAGGGGCGTGGTCGCGCCGCACGGCATCGCATCGTCGGGGGCAGGCGGAACGGTTGGAACGACCTGGGGCGTGGGCCAACCCAGTCTTCACAATCGACGACAGGAAATCCGCGCCATTGGCTCATTGATGCAGCGGCTGGGCTGGCCCACCATTCCCGGTCCCCAAACCGTTCTGATCGAGGATGCCATCACCGGCTACGCCGCTGGCACGCCAACGGTGGGGCGCCCACCCTATGTGGGGCCGTCCTACATCCGCGCAGGCGCCGTGTCGTTTCAGGAGTTCGGCCTGGCCATGGTGGACCACCGCCACCGGACGGTTCGCCCTGCCGGGTGGTTCACTCAGATCATGGGCAGCTCCTATACGCCCGATGGCAACGGCACGCTGTATATGCCGCAGGCGCTGCATGTCGGGCCCAAGCGCCCGACCATCCCCAATGGCTATGACGCAGCTCTGTACGGGACGCCCTGGGTGTCCCTGCGGGTGCGTGAGCTGCAGGCTCAGGGGCATGACTCGTTCGTGTCGGAGTACGACCTGCAGAACTTCGCCAAACGGATGCGCGTGCGGAACGTGGATACCGCATGGGGCGGGCGCCGCTCGGTATTTACGCAAGGGCATGCCTCATCCCAGGTTGGGGCGCCCGGCGTTCGACCCGGCACCCACTACATCCGACCAGACGGTAACGCCGATCAATATCGCAAGGGAGCATTCTGATGAACAACGTGAGTCTTCTGCCCATGGCGGGCATCAACAACGTGGGGGACGACGAGGCGCTGCAGGTGCGTGGCGACGCACCGCGGATCTTTCTGCGCGAGGCTGTGAATGTGGACATTTCGCGCAACGGCAAGCCCAGCCTGCGCGGCGGCCTGCGGAACGTCACCAGCGCCAGGCTGGGACATCTGTGGCAGAGCCCTTTGCACGGGGATGTTTTCGCCACCCTGGGGGACCAGTGGGTCAAGGTGAACCCTGCCGACTGGAGCACGCATGCGCTGGCGACCATCGGCGAGGGCGCGGTGTCGCACATGGTCTTGAACAATGCGGCGGTCGCGGCGGGGCCTGCGGGAATTTTTTCGTTTGGAGGCGTGCAGGCAGTGCGTCTCACCATCGACGCGCCGCCGCCCCCGATGGTGACGGCTGGCGTGGGTTCGCTGGAGCCTGGCTCCTATGGCGTGGCCGTCTCATGGCTGCGAGACGGCATGGAATCGCCTCCCTCCGCAATCAGCCACAGCGCACTGCAGGGGGGCGGTGGCCTGGACGTGATCCTGCCGATGTGCATGGACCCTACCGTGACACACGCCCGGCTCTACTTCACCAGGCAGAACGGCGGCGAGCTGGCGCGCGGCGAGGATTACCCTATCGGGCTGTCTGCGGTGGCCGTGCCTCTGCTGCCCAAACTGGGCGGCCCGCCCCAGTTCTGGCGCATGGACGCCATGCCCACCGGGCTGTACCTGGCCTACTGGCGCGGCCGACTGCTGACCGCTCGCACCAATGTGCTGCGCTTTTCTGAAGCGCTGGCCTACCACGTCCACGACCAGCGCCACGGCTTCGTGCAGATGCCCCAGCGCATCACTTTTGTGCAGCCCGTGGACGCCGGCATCTGGGTGGGGCAGGTGGATCACGTTGCGTTTCTGCAAGGCACGTCGCCCGATACGCTGGAGCTGCAGGTGAAGGCGACCAGGCCGCCCGTGCCTGGCAGCGCCATCAAGGTCAAGGCCGAATTGATGGGCGAGCTTGCGGCGGGCGGCGGCGATTGCGCGGTGTGGCTTGCTGAGAATGGCTACGTGGTCGGCACTTCTGGCGGCATGGTGGTAGAGCCTATGGCGAAGGTCATGAAGGGCGTGCGAGCGGCGGCCGGCGCCACTGTAGTGTTTGGCGAGCGCCTGCTGACTGCCGTAATCTGAACATTCGTGCCCCCGCGGGGGCAGTTTTGGCGCGCAGGAGTGCGCCTTGGAACATCTCCAAGGAGCACCCTATGAACCTGCGTCAAGAACTTGCAGCCGAAATCCGCGCCGAGCGCTTCGATGTCATTCCCAAAGGCATCTTCTTTCCCCGCCAGGGTGTCCTGGCCAATGGCGAATACTTTGGCCGCGTCAACGGCGGCGCTTGGGACAAGGAAGGTGACAACCTGATTCCCATTGAGGGCCTGGCGCACATCCTGAACGTGGCCCTGGGCACAACCGCCAAGCCGGCAGGCCACTACCTGGCGCTGTTCTCCGGTGCGACCGCGCCGGCCCCGAACTGGTCGGCCGCGTCCTTCGCCGCCGTCGCAAGCGAAATCGTCAGCCAGACCGAGGGCTACACGGCGGCTACGCGCCCGGTGTGGACCCCGGCGAACACCACCACGGGCAGCATCGACAACATGGCCGCCGTGGCGTCCCTGACCATCGCGACGGCCTCCCAGCTCAACGTGACGGGCGCAGCCATGTTGACCAGCAGCGCGCGCGGGGGCACCACGGGCGCTTTAGTGTCGGCATCCCTCTACGCCGCGCCCCGCGTGTTCCAGAACGGCGACATTTACGAGCTGGGCTACCGTATCAACCTGACGGTGTAATCGGTGCACCAGCCCCGGCCCCATGGCTCGTTCGGGACTGAGGCGGCAACGGAAGAAGATGCGGCGGCGGCCGAGCTGTTGGCCCGCCGCCTGACCAACTTCAAAGCCAGCTCAGGCCTGGACAGCCTCAAGTTGACACGCACCCTGCCCAGCGGGGCCATGGCCATTGCCGTGGACATGGGCGGGGTGCTGCGCGTCATCATCCAGCAGCGCAAGGAACCTGACCGCCCCGACATCGAGACGGACGGGATGGCCAAGTCCTACATCCCCATGCTGTTCTCGGGCTCCATCTCCAACGGGATCATCCGTGGCGGCGAGGGTGTGCGCATCAAGCTGACCAGCACCACGCGGCGGCGCCTGGTTTCCTACGATACAGAAGCCGCGCAGCCGCCATCCGATGTGAGCCTGCAGCGGTTCGTCATCGAGCACAACGGGCGGGTGTCCGAGCTGCGCCCGAAAAAGCCGACTTCCGCGACTTGGACGCAGTACGCCAACCAGCGGCCTACGTGGTATTCCGGTGCAATGGCGCAGGTGATGCAGGTGGTGGGCGGCTACGGCCGCCAGGCACTGAAAGAGCTGCCCGACAACAAGATAGAGCGCGCGCGCCTGGTGCTGCCTGCCAGCGTGACGCGCAAGATCGAATTGGAGCTGGGAAACACCCGCCTGCCTGGCTACCTGGGCCTGCCGCCGAAGTCTGGCGAGTTCCAGTACGACTACAAGCACAACGAAACCAACGGCGTGGGCTTCGATGGCCGGGGCAAGCCCTGGCTGCTGCGCGTTAGCACGCGGGGTGTGTATGCGATGCCGCTGCCCATCATCCCGGCGACTTCGACCAGGGCTTTTCGCGAGTACATGACCGAGGTGGGCGACGAGGAAGTCCTTTGGATCTTGGACCGCTTCGGCGGTATGCCATCGGGCGAGAACTTCCCCCTCAAATCCAGCGATTTTGAGAGCTGGCGCCGTGCCGGGGTCATCATCAAGGTGTGCGATGCGGGGGACTTCTACAACCACCTGGCCTACACATCCGCCATTGGGTGGTCTTTCAATTCTTGGGGCACAGAGGGCTACAACACCTGCTACGACTACGACGAGGGCGGGATCGGCTTCGGGCTGACGTTCAAGCTGCGGCTGGGTCTGGCCGTGGCCGAGAACGATGGGAAGCTGCCTGACAGCTTCAATGTGAGTGACCCGCAAGAGATGCAGCGGCTCAACCGCTACATGTCGATGCTGTATGAGCAGTTGCCTGGCAACACGCCCCGCGAGCTGGCGATCAAGTACAAGCTGCGCCGCGTGCCGGTGTCCGAGGTGCTCGCGCGCGTGAACAACAGCGGGCCTGGCGAGGTGGACCACTGGGACAACCTCGAAGCAAAACCCATCGCCGCGCACGGCGGGAACATCGCTGAAGTGGGACGGGGCTGGCTCTATCACCCTGCGCGTCCCCGGTCGCAGCCGCAGATCAAGTTTCCCGAGCCGTTCATGGATGGGTGCGTGTCGCATGACTTCGGCCGCCTGGAAAACCATCCGGCGCCGGGAGTCGTGCGCTGCAACACGACTATGTTCGTCTACTACGTGGGCGATCAGGTCAAGGCGGCCAACTACTTCTACGACCCACGCGGCTACTCGCGCGACGTGGAGAACAACTACGAGGAATGCATGATCGTCGGCTCGTGGGAGCAGACGGTCACGACCGGCAGTACCACGCTGTGGGGTCACTTCTACACCAGTGATTTCGACGAGCTGGAGGCCGCCGCCCCGGTCACCACCGTGACGCAGACCGTTGGCACGGACCTGAGTTACGACACCAAGCCCAATTTCTCGTTCGATCACGTCTTCGCAATGTGCGGAAGCATCTGGCGCAACCGGTACTTCCAGCACAAGGTCAAGGAATCTACGACCGAAGGGTTCAGCAAGTCGGTTGCGGTGTGCATTCCCTATTTGACGCGCAACGCGCTGCTCTACGCGCACAAGCAATCGACTTCGGGCGCAAGGGTGACGGAGAGTTTGGGGGTGTACGCGATCAGCGATCCAAACACCTACCGCTACTTCACCTACGATTTTGTATGGGCCTGGGTGGGGGGACTGCACGGCGGAAACATCACTTCAATCGAGAAGGTGTCCCCGTATCCGATTCACGGCAATCCGGTGTGGGTGACGGGCTACAGCTACGGCCCCTATCCGTGTAGCGACTTCGCAGACCAGGGCGACTGGATTGGCGGGCTTCCGCAGGACTACACCTGGCTGGTTCACCCGGTCCGCAGCGAGTGGCAGCACAGCGGTGGGGGCGGCCCGCCGAAGGTCAAGGAATACAGCAGAGACAAGACCGAAGAGGCCAAAAAGGAGGCCCTGCTGCAAATCTCTGTCCTCGAATTTCCCCAGGAAGTCCACAAAGACCCCTCTGAGGGGTATTTCACCGTGTCGCCCCTCGACGGAGTGGCGTTCTACGTCGATGCCATCCGCAACGTGGCGGGCGATGCGACATATGCCAACACATCCGAACCCGACCCCGAGGCGCCCAAGCAGCGCAAACGGTTTGGCTTTTCTGGGCTGGCCGACCACAAGGCGGCCCACCATTTCATTGGAGTGATCCATGGCTAGTTACCGCGACGATTCCAACGATACCGCCGTCGCCGGAAGCTCCACTTGGCTGGGGCTGCGCGCCATCGTGGAGGGCACGGCACGCGCATCGAGCGTGATCGTGTCGGCCCTGTTCGTGCTGCATGCCGGCACCGCCGTCGCCAGCGATGCGGTGATCGATCGGACCCTGCATGTAATGGAGGACGGGGCGGCCAGCTCCGACCTGGCATCCGACCATGCACTCATTCGCACGCGCGTTATCGATACCGCGCGCGCCGGGGATGCCTTGCTGGACCGGGTGCTGCATGTGATTGCGGATGCGGCGCAGGTTACGGACTTTGTTGGGCAGGGCCTGCGCGACATCGTGAGGGAGGCGGTCCCCGTCTCCGATTCCGTGCTGCACCAGCGCCGAGCGGCCGACTCGCGCGGTGACCAGGCGCGTGCGAGCGACCGGGTGCTCAGCGTGGCACGCAGCCTGGTGGTGGACGCCGCGCTGGCGGCCGACTGGGCTGGTGGGCGTGCGAAGGGGCGCCTGGTATCGGTGGACTCTGCTGCCCTCGCGGATGCCGTTTTCGACGCACGCCAGGCCGCTGCCGCTTTCCTGTCGGACGGTGCCACGGCTACGGGCGCCCCGTTCGGAGTGCTGCGCGCCGCAGACCTCGTGGGCGACGCGGCGATGGCCGATGGCCTGCCCATGCAGTCGGGCGCGTTCGGCCAGGCGTGGACGTGCAACACCGGCACCTGGCCGATGAGCCGGTATGCGCCCTTCACGTTCACCTCGCTGGCCGTGATCGACGGGGTGGTGTACGCGGCAGGGGAGGGCGGGGTTTTCGCGCTGGATGGCGAGCAGGAGGACATGGCAGCTGTGCTGCGCACCGGCAAGCTGGATGTGACCAGGGGAACGCTGGTCCGCCTGGTGGAGGCGCCCATGGAATACGAGCTGGACGGCCTGGCGACGCTCGACGTGACCGAAACGCAAAACGGCGCGGCCCCCGAAACCTACACCTACCAGCCGGACGCACGCCAGGCGCTGGAGCGGACCAATACCCGGTTCCAACTGGGGCGCGGCCTGAAGGGCCGGCACTTCACCTTCGCGCTCGGCCTGCACGGCAAGCGCGCCCACATCAACGATCTGCGCCTCACTGTGGCGCCCAGCAAAAGGAGCATGTGATGGCAGAACAGACCCACGCCATGGGCGCAGCTATCGAGTTCGTCAGCAACAAAATCAATTCCCTGGACCTGGCGGCCGCGAAGTACGGCGCTGCCCTGTCGGCCGCGCTGTCGGCGATGGGAAACATCAAGGTGGGCGACGTGGCCACACCCCAGATCATGAACGCGCCAGCGGTCCCGCTGCCGCCCATGAACCTGGGAACCGCGCCAACCTACTCCCCTGGTGCACTTCGACGCCCCATTGCCCCCGCCGAGCCCGACATTTCCAGTCTGCTGGCCGCGCTGGATGTGGGCGACATGGACGAACTTCCGCCCGCTCCCGCCGCCATTTCGCTGACGCTGCCCGACGCGCCAAGCATGCGCGTGATCCCTCCCCCTGTGCGCCCGAACATCGACACTTCGGTGGAGCTGCCTGCGACGCCGACGCTGACCGTGCCGGAAATGGAGGGCCTGGAGAAGCTGAGCATTCCTGATTTCGTATTCCCCACGCTGCCCGACTTCGACGGTGTGCCGCCGAGTGCCAGTCACATCACGGTGCCCAATGTGTTCATCAACTGGGCCGAGCCCAAGTACGCATCGGAAATCTACGACGACCTGTTGGCACGCATCAAGACGATGATGGCGGGCGGTACCGGCCTGCCCCCAGCCATTGAGGATGCGCTGTTTGCCCGCGCGCGGGAGCGTGACAGCAGCGAGACGGCGCGCGCCGTGCAGGAGGCGGTGGATACCTGGGCTGGCCGCAACTTCTCCATGCCACCCGGCATGCTCGCCAAGTCGGTATCCGTGGTGCGGGAGCAGGGCCGGCTGAAGGCGGCCGAGACGAATCGCGACATCTTGATCGAGGCCGCGAAGTGGGAAATCGAGAACATCCGATTCGCCGTGCAGCAGGGCATGGCGCTGGAGCAGCTCACCGCCAACATCTTCGAGAACGCTGCCAAGCGCATGTTCGAGGTGGCGCGCTTCCAGGCAGAGAGCCAGATCAACGTCTTCAATGCGCAGATCGGGCTTTTCAACGCGCAGAACAGCGCATTCCAGACGCTGGCGCAGGTGTACCGCACCCGGCTCGATGGGGCGCTTGCGCGCCTTACGGCCTACAAAACGGCTGTGGATGGCCAGGTGGCACTGGGCCAGATCAACCAGCAGCGGGTGGAGGTGTTCAAGGCGAAGCTGGCGGGCGTGCAGGCATCGGTAGAACTGTTCACGGCCCTTATGCGCGGCGCCCAGACCCGGGCCGATGTCATCAAGAACCAGTTCGACGCCTATCGCGCAGACGTGCAGGCGTTCGCCGAGGAAGTGGGCGCCGAAAAGGTGAAGTTCGACGCCTACGAGGCGCAGGTCAAGGGCGAGGTGGCGAAGGCGGGCATGCTCGACTCGCAGGCCCGCGCCTATGCCTCCACCATCCAGGGGTTGGCGAACAAGGCGGACATCCGCGTGAAGGGAGCGCAGCTCAAGCTCGAAGCGGCCCGGGTCCACATCACCAAGTACCTGGCGGACGTGGACGGCTTCAAGGCCGAGCTGGATGCATCCCTGAAAGAGATGCAGTACGGGACGGCGGTGTATCAGGCGAACATCGAAGGCTGGAAGGCCAAGGCCAGCGCCAACGTGGCCGCCGCCGAGGTGCAATCGCGCTTCGCGGACATGAACGCTCGCACGAACATCGCGTTCGCCGAGATGCAAATCAGCCAGTACCAGGCCAACATCAACAAGGCGGTGCAGCAGGCGCAGGTTGCCCTGGAGGCTGCGAAGGCCATGGGCCAGTACAGCGCGCAGCTTGCGGCGGGCGCGATGTCGGCAATGCATGTGTCGGCGAGCGTGAGCGGGTCCGGTAGCCAGTCGGAGAGCATGACCACCAGCACCAGTAACACCACGAGCACGAACCACAACTACAGCTACTGACGCGCAGAGGCCGTTTTGTATGATGACTTTTCAACAACTTCGGGGGGTGATATTGAACAAAACGAGTGGGATGGACCATGCCGGCGCACGGAGTAGCAATCCGGCCATCTGGCATGGCGCAGGCATGGCGCTTCTGGCCATGGCCTATCGGGGCGTGGCCCCAACACCTGATGGCATGAAACAGTGGGCGGCTGCGCTATTTTTGGCGTGGGCGGCTGGTGCGTGCGTGGCGGGCGCGGCCAAGCTGTTTGGGGCGCGTCTTTTCCTGAGAAACTGGCTGGTCGCCTCATGGGTCGCAATTGTTCTTATGGTGGCTGGATCGTGGCAGGGGGTGGGTAGGGTGGCTCCTGCTGTCGTGAGCGAGCCGCCCATCAAGCAAGGTGACGCGCAGGCGCCCGCTGCCGGCAAGAGTGAAGTTGACGCCTTTCTCGATGCGTATGAAAAAGCCCAGGCGGCCTCTCGGGCGCGCTGAGTAGCCGGGCAAGGGTCAGCGCCGCTCTAGTGTTTGGCGCATAGGCGCTACCCCCAAAGAATCGCGGGAGTGATTCACCAGGGGTAGCACCATGCGAGGCATGAAGGCATTCGAGGCGCCGCGTCATAAGACGCCGGGCGCCCAAAATTTCGCGGAAGGCGGGTTGGTCAAGCAGCTCAAAGGGATGTTTGGCCTGGACGAGGAGCGCAACGCTCGCATCGCCGAATACAAGCGCCAACGTGAGGCAGAGAAGGCAGCCGCCGCAGCAGCACCGGCCCCGGCGCAGGAGCCCGTCAAAGCCGTAACCGACTACAGCAGCGGCGGCGCACTGCGGCGCCGCGAGCAAGCTGCAGGCCTGAAGGACGGCGGCCCAGTTCGCGGCCCCGGCACCGGCACATCAGATGATGTCCCGGACGAGGTGCGCGAGGGCACCTACATCATGCCCACCGACTCGACCAAGGCCATCGGCGAGGATGCGCTTGCCAATCTGGGCTCCAACAAGGTGCCGGTCAACCTGAGCAACGGAGAGTTCAAGCTGCCGCCTGAGCAGGTGCACGCCATTGGTGTGCAAGCCCTGAATCAGATGAAGGACGCAACCCACACGCCATCTTCGACTGAGGCGGCCAAGGGGATGAAGCCTGAACTGTTTTTTGAAGGCGGCGGGGACGTGAAGAAGCGGCGCGAGCCCGGAATCTTCCCCGGCAATCACCCGGACGCAGGCGCCAACATCTACGCCAATGTGGGCCTCCCAAGTTCGCCGCCTTCAGTCCCCGGCCCCTCGGCCCTTTACATGGCGGACCGTGCACAGGAGATAGGCGATCAGTGGAAGGCGGGCAATGTCGCTGGTGCTGTGGGAACCGGGGTGCGCACCGCAGTGCAGGGGCTGGGCATGTATGGTGTTGAGGCCGCCGACAAGACCGTATCTCCAGTGATCAGTGCTGGTCAGCGGCTCATCGGTGGTGTTCTTGGCACTGACACGCCTAGCGGGACGGTGAAGCCAGCCGCAGTTCCAACCGCGCCCCCTGTGGTCCAGCCGCAGACCTCGGTCTCCGAGCGATCCCCCTCCGGCCCCGTGCTGCCTGGGGCTTCGCAAAGCACCGCCGCCCGTCCAGGCTCTGCAGGTGGCTCGTTGCCTGCGGCCGATACGCCGAATGCCGCGTCTACGGGCAACGACATCACAAGGATTGGCAACAGCTACTCCGGGCAGAACATCACCGCTGGATTCACCGTGAATGGGGCGCCAATGGGCGCAAGCACCGGTAGACCCAGCGCACAGAACATGGCTGCAGCGGAAGCGCTGGCAGGCCGCTCCCAACAGGAGTCAATGAACCGCGTTGCTGCGCGCGGTATGGGCGCGGTCGGCGGGCCTGGCTCTGGCCCTGTAGAGCCGGGAAGCTTTACCGGAGGCTGGTCAGGCGTGATCGGAACGGACCCCGCCGCAGGCCGGGAGCGCAAGGCAATGGTGGATGCGCTGACGACGCCGATGCGCGGCGCGCAAAACGGCCAGCTCACTGCCTCGCAGCGCCAGGGAATGGCGGGCCTGCTGGAGGCGGAACGCAAGGACGCCAGCAGCAACCGCCAGGCGGACCAAACCGCCAGCACGCAGCGCGACATCGCCGCGATGCGCGAGCGAGGTGACACGGGTCGCACCGCCATCCGCGAGCAGGGCGAAAGCGCCCGTGCCGGCGCACGGAACCAGCTCGACGCACGCCGCGTGGACCTCGAAGAACGCGGCCAGGCTCCCAAGCTCCGCGAGGCCGAGCGCATGGACGCGCTGCGCACGCGCTACGAGAACGCCAAGCCGGAAGAGCGCAAGGCGATTGCCCAGCAGATCCGCGAGCTGCAGGGCGACAAGGTGCAGCAGGACGTGTGGGCGCATTCGCCTGGCGGCCAGGTGGTGGATCCAAAGACGCAGCAGCTCATTACACAGCCCGGCGTTATCTACAACCGCACCACGGGCGAGACGCGCGCGGATGGCAGCGCCAACCGACTCCCGCCCATCGCGGAAAACCCCGCCGTACAGCAAATCATGAACAACACCGGGCTGTCGCGCGAAGAGCGCGCAAAGCAGATCCGCGCCCTCGGATACCAATAAGGAATGGCATGAGCGAAGTTGACAAGTTCCTCGACGGCTACGGTAAGGCAGCGCCAGCGGGCGTGAACGCTCCTGCGGCCTCATCTGTGGATGAGCTGATGAAATCGGCCCCCGCGCAGGACAAGGGCATGGGCGGATTCGTAAAGGACGCTGCACTATCGCTCGCCAAGGGCGTAGTGGCCGTGCCCGAGGCAGCGGTGGGTCTGGGCGACATAGTGACGGGCGGGCGGGTCGGCAAGGTCCTCGAAAACGATGAAGGTGACTTAGGGTTCCGGCCCAAGCTGGCCAAGGAATTCCTTGGCGAAATGCACACCGAGAAGTACAAGGAGCAGCAAGCGCAATTCCAGCAGGCGGACGGGATCATCGACAAGACGATGATGGCACTTTCGAACCCGTCGCTGATCGCCAATCCCGTCATTGAATCCCTGCCAGCGATGGGTGCAGGGGGCGCGATGGGGCGTGCTGGCCTGGCTGCGGGAAGGGGCATGGGCGCCATCGCCAACCCGACGACTGCCGCGCAGGCCGCTCGCCAGGCGGGACTGGCCGGTGCCGCTGGCGAGGGTGTGAGCATGGCCGGATCGCAGGCCGAGGCCATCCGCCAGGAGACGCCAGACGGGTTGCTCACGCCCGCGCAGGCGGGCGCTGCAGCCCTGACCGGCGTGATCGGAACCGCAGTTGGCGCCGGCAGTGCGCGCCTTGCGCGCTACCTGGGCATTGGCGACGCAGACACCATGCTTGCGCAGGGAGCGCAGGGCGTGGCCAAACAGTTTGCCGACGACGCCGCTACTGCTGCCGTCAACGCGGTTGCCAAGCCCACCATCAAAAGCATTCCGCGCAAGGTGCTCGAAGGCGCCATCACTGAAGGCTTCCTTGAAGAACTGCCGCAGTCCCTGGCAGAGACCGTGCTGAAGAACCTTGCCCTGGGCAAGCCGTGGCACGAGAAGCTCGATGAAGCTGCCGTGATGGGCGTGCTGACGGGTGGCGCGATGGGAGCCGGGGCCGCTGGCATCCACGGGGTGATAGAGCCGAGCGCGCCGGCCGCCCCCGCGAAGGGGATGGGGGCTGCTGCGAACAGCGATGCTCCTGGCGGGCTCACGCTCGCGCCGATGGGTGGCGACCTCCCCGCCGAGGGCGGCGGCCTGCTGCCGCAGGATGAAGCCAGCGCGCTGACCAGCGTGCAACGGAGCTTTGACCCGCGCGAGCCGAACAGCGCGCCGCCGCTGGCGTTATTGCCCAAGGCGGATGCGGAGGGGCTGACGTTCGACGCACCCCCCGTTCAAACCCCATCCCAGGCGATGGGCCTGGACCCCGAGGCTGGCAGCATGTCGGCCGCCGCTGTGCTGGCCGTGGACAGCGGGGCTGCTGGACAGGTGGCCCAGCTCGCCCAGGAACAAGCACAGGCGGAAATCGAGGCGAAGAGCGGCAAGAAGGCTGCGGATCAGGGAGCGTTGCAGGCGGCGGCTTCCCTGGCCACCCCCATGACCGATGAAGACGGCGTGATCCTCGACGCGCCGAGCACATCGCCAACGGTGTACCCGAGCTACGAGGATGCCCAAGCCTATGTTATGAGCCAGCGCCGCAATGGCGCTACCGTCACCGGCCTGCCTGTGCCCGCCCAGGGCGGCGGCTTCACCTTGGCAATGAAGGGCACGCCTGAATACCAGCAGGGCCTGGAACTGCGCGCGCAGCGCGACCAGGCCAAGCGGCAGGGGGTGGTCAGGCAGGCTACCGTGGAAAGCCCGGTGGCGGCTCAGGCCGCCATGACACCAGCTCCGGTGCAAGCAGGTGCGGAGCAAGCAGCGGGTGGACTGGGCGCTGCATCAGGAAATGATGCCACATCCATGAAGGTGATCGCAGCCAAGCAGATCCCCGACATGACCGATACCGAGCTGCAGCGTGCGGCGGCCCACTACGGCCCGGAGCACAAGCGCACAGCGAAGCTGCAGAAGGAAATCCAACGCCGGGCCGCAGCCGTCAGCGCCCAGGCGGGCAGCAGTGCAGCGCAGGGTCAGCCGCAGGCCGCGTCCGTGCAGCCAACTCGGGCGCCAACAGGGCAAGGGGCCGACGCAGCCAGGCGCATTGATGAGGCCGGCGAGCGCTGGCAGCGCATGACCACAGTAGAGCGCGAGGCGCTGGCCGAACGCTCCGGCGTGAAGCCGATCCTGCGCAAGAACCTGCCGCGCGCCAAGTGGCAAGACCTGAACCTCGACCTAAAGGGCAAGCTGGCCGACCTGATCGCGCCACCGCCCGCTGCCTCGCAGGCCGTGGGCGACGAAAAGCAATTCGCCCCCGAGACCGGCACCCTGGGGGTGCCCCGTGCGGATATGCCCCAAGTGCCCACGGCTTCGCACGGCGGCCTGGTCAAGCACCTGAACGCGCAGGGGATCGCCCACGAAACTACCACCGTCAACGCTGCAGACCTCAAGCCCACCCAGTCGGAATACTCGCCGTCCAAGGTGGAGCAGGCCAAAGGAGCCGCTGGAGGGCGCTCGATCATCGTTTCGAGCGATGGCCACATCATCGACGGCCATCACCAGGCCATGGCCGCCGCCGAGGAAGGAAAGACTGTCAAGGCCATCGTGCTGGATGCGCCCGTGGACCAGGCACTGGACGCGGTGAGGAATTCGCCAAGCGCGGCGCTGCAGCCTGACAGCACGCCGACGCAAGGCGACGAGCGCGGCGCTCCTGCAGTTGAGTCGCGGCCAGATTCCAAGCGGGCGGAAAAACAGTCTGCAGTGGACAAGGAATTCTTGACCGAGGCGCAGGCCAGCGAGGAAGCCGCATTTGCTAAAGCCGCCCGTGAGGCGGGGATGGAGCAAGGCAGGAAGAAATCCGACCGCGATTGGTGGTTGACCAACGGCGCTCACGAGTTCGAACTTTCTTTGGAGTGGACGCCTGCAGGAGCGGTGTACAGCGTTCGACACTACGAAAACGGCCCCACTGTCAACAGCTCCACCAGCGCCAGGCTGGAAATGGCACTTAAGGATCTGGCTGAGTTCCGCGCAGAGGCAAACGCAGCACAGCAGTCCGCCAAAGGAACGCCTACAAAGTCCAAGAAGGCCGCTCCCAGTAAGGAGCGCTTGAAAGCCCAGGCCGATGTGATGGCCGCCCTGGCAGACTTGGGCGACATCTTGGGCAAAGGCACGCGCCTCAACATGATGCCCGAGCAGGAGGCGAAGCTGATGCCGGTGCTGACCCGCCTGCTCGACGCCGCGTTCCGCCTGGGTTACCACAAGTTCAAGGACTCGGCGAAGTTCGCCCTCGACCAGATGCGCCAGCACCTGGGCGATGAGGCGGCCGAGGCCATCACGCTGGACCACCTGCAAGGCGCTTACATCGGCATGGCTGGTGGCAAGAAGGGCGCGGACAGCAAGCGCTCCGTGATCGACATCGAGACGAAGGCCGAAATCGAGCAGCACGAAGCTGTTGCTGTCGACGACGAGCAGGAAGCGGATAATGCCGGCAACGCGCCTAGCGCCGACGCCCCTACAAAGGAACCCAGCAATGCAGATATTGAGCCAAGCGGACATCCAGCGGATCAAGGCCGAGCACCAGAGGTATCTGGACGCCGGGGAAGTGGTGACGATTCCTCTCCACGAGCGGATCTTGGCGACGTGGAAGCGAGACAGCCCTCGGATGTATCTGCGCCTGCGGACGCAGGGCGTTCTGGAAGCGATGGCGTTCGTGTGCCAAGTGAAAATGTGGGAGGAAGTGGTTCGGCTGGAGAAGGCGGGGGTGCCGCCAACGGACGCGCGAGAGCAGGCCGAGCGCGAGCACCTGATGCTGGAGCCGGAAACCGAAGCCGGGTAAAGGCGCCCGAGGAAGTCAGCCCCGCCAATCCAGGCCCCGGCAACTTCCATATCGATAACCCCCTTGAAATCGTCGGCGGCGGCCAGGTGGCCCGCTTCGACAAGAACCAAGCTGCGATTGACCTGCTGAACGCCATCCGCGAAGACTCGCGGCAGGCCACGGTGGAAGAACAGCGCACGCTCGCCGGCTACACCGGCTGGGGTTCGTTCGGGCAAGAGCTGTTCCAGGGCACCTGGGAGAGGCCCATGCCCAAGGAAGGGTGGCAGGCACGCGACAAGTGGCTGCGTGAACACCTGGGCGAGGACGAGTGGAAGTCCGCGCAGCGCTCGATCACCAATGCGCACTACACGGATCCACCGACCGTGATGGCCATGTGGGACATGGCAAAGCGCATGGGCTTCACGGGTGGCCGCGTGCTGGAGCCCAGCATGGGCATCGGCAATTTCTTCGGGATGATGCCGGCCGACATCAAGGCCCGCAGCCGCCTGTCTGGCATTGAGCTGGACAGCCTCACTGGGTCCATGGCGAAGCTGCTCTATCCCGATGCCAACGTGAAGGTGATGGGGTATCAGGAGTCCAAGACGCCAGACGACTTCCATGACGTGGTGATCGGCAATTGGCCCTTCGAGAACACCACGATTGCAGATCGCCGCTACAACAGCCTGAGCCCGTTCCTGCACGACTACTTTTTCTTGAAGGCCGTGGATCAGGTCCGCCCAGGCGGCCTGGTGATCGGCATCACGTCCAACGGGACGATGGACAAGAAGGCAACGCGCATCCGTGCCGCACTCGCAAAGAAGGCCGAGCTGGTCAGCGCCATCCGCCTGCCTTCGGGGGCCTTCCAAGAGTACGCCGGCACGAAGGTGGTCACGGACATCGTGATCCTGCGCAAGCGCGAGCAGCCGCTGTCCCAGGTGCCTGCAGATCCCTGGATCAACTCGGTGGCCTACAAGACGCCGGCAGGCCCTGAGGTGTTCATCAACGAATACTATGTGGCCAACCCTGGCAACGTGATCGGCACCACCGATTTCGGCAGCGGAACCACCCGCATGCAGCCGGGCATGATCGTGCACCGGCCCGAGAACATGGCCGAGAGGCTGAAAGCTGCGGTGGAGCTGGTGCCCGAGCGCGTCTATGCCAAAGCTGAGCGCGCCAAGCACATAAGCTACATCACCAACCACACGGCCGACCGCGAGGGGGCCTTGACCGAGCAGGACGGCCAGTTGATGGTGGTCCGAGGCGAGCATTTGGCCCCGGCCGAGCAAGTGCGCCCGTACAAGGTGAAAAGCGCCGCGATCACGGAACTGCGTGAAAAGCAGCTGCGCGCGTTGATCGACATGCGCGGCAAATATGCCGCCCTGATTGAGGCAGATCGGAGCGGCGCCGACGCTACCGCGAAACGCACGGCGCTACGCGAGGCCTACGAGGCTTTCACAGCCGAGCATGGACCGCTGAACGATAGCTTCGGTCTGAACTACCTTCTGCGCCTTGACGATCCTTTCCGTCCCGCGCTCGCTGCGCTAGACGTGAATGGCCGCCCTTCGGCCATCCTGACCGGCAGCACGATGCGCGGCGCGGCCAAGATGGAGAACCCCAGCGCACAGGATGCCTATGTGCTGGCGCGCAATCGTGCGGTAGAGCCCACCATCGAAGAAATCGCGGCGCTTGCGAAGAAGCCTGTTGATGAAGTGCGGGCGGCGCTGCTGGAATCGGGCGCGGTATTCGAGTCGCCGGCAGGCGCCATCGTCCCCTCCGACATCTACCTGTCGGGCAACGTGCGCGAGAAGTTGCGCCAGGCCCAGGCTGCATTGGACGAAGGCAATACCGCCATGCAGCGCAATGTGGACGAGCTGGGCAAGGTGGTGCCCAAGGACATCCCGTACTTCAACATCGAGAGCCAGCTTGGCGCGACGTGGGTTCCTCCGAAGACCTACGCTGCCTACGTGGCGCACATGCTGAACATGCTGGATGGCGACGCCATCGGCGTGACATTCATCAATGGCCGCTGGAAGGTCAAGCTCCCCGAGGGGGCCAATCGCCGCGCCGAGGCCAGCACTGGATTCGGTACCAGCCACTACCCGTTCTCCAAGTTGGTGAACGCGGCCATGAGCAACCAGACGGTGAAGATCCGCCGCAAGGACAGTGAAGGGAACGAGTTTCTCGACACCGAGGCGACCGACGAGGCCAACGGCAAGATTGCCGACATGCGCGGCAAGTTCGGCGAGTGGCTGTGGTCCGACCCCGAGCGCCGTGTGGCGCAGGAGCGCGAGTACAACGAAGTCCGCAACGCCTACGCCACGCCCAAGTACGACGGCTCTTTCCTGGCTTTCGAGGGCATGGCCCTGAGCCTGGGGCGCGGTCCGTTCAATCTGCGCGAGCACCAGGTCAACGCCATCTGGCGCGCGCTTGTGAATCGCCGCAGCCTCAACGGCCATGAGGTGGGAACGGGCAAAACGTTCACCATGGGCGGCATCGCGGTGGAGTCGCGCCGCTATGGCATCGCCAAAAAGCCCGTGCTGCTGGCCCACAACGCGAACAGCGCGACCGTGGCAGCAGAGATTCAGCAGATGTATCCCGGCGCGAAGGTGCTCTACGTCGACAACCTGAGCCCGGACACCATCGCGGTGAAGATGCGCCAGATTGCCAATGACGACTGGGACACCATCGTGCTGCCCCATTCGCTGATCGACCGCTTGAGCTTCCGTGAAAAAACGCTGATGGCCATGGCGCAGGAAGACATCAGGTCCTTGGAGGAAGAAGCCTACGCGGCGGCCGAGGATGATGGCGTGACCATTACCTCCAAGATGCTCGAAGACGATGAGGAACTGAAAAAGCTCCGGTCCGTCACGGCCAAGGAGCTGGTGAAGGCCCGCAATCGCATCATCGAGACGATCAAAGAGCAGGCCATGCGCTCCAGCAAGGAGGGCGCCATTCCCTTCGAGGAACTGGGCATTGACATGGTGCTGGTGGATGAGGTGCACGAGTTCAAGAAGCCACCCATCAGCACCCGCATGAACATGAAGGGCCTGAACACGCAGACCTCGAACCGCTCGATTGCGCTGCAGTTCATCACCCGCTACATCCGCGCCAACAACAACGGCGGGAATGTCCACACCTTCACCGGCACGCCAATCACGAACACGCTGACGGAAATCTTCCACCAGATGCGCTATGTGATGGAAGACGAGATGAAGGCCGCTGGCGTGGATACCTGGGATGGCTGGTTTGGCTCGTTCGCCAAGGAAGTGCAGGACGTGGAGCTGTCGGCCGCAGGTGAATATGAAGCCGTCACCCGCCTGGCGGGCTTCATCAACGTGCCCGAGCTGCGCCGCATGATCGGCCAGTACATGGACGTGGTTTTCGCCGACGACATGCCGGAAATGCAGCCGCGCCAGGTCAACGGCAAGACCATGGCCTCTGCCGACCTGACCGAAGCCGAGCGCGCCGAGCTGTTGAACGGTCGCACCGAGGGCGCCACTGATCGCCCGTACAAGAAGGTGGTGAACGTCACATCGGACCTGACGGCCGAGCAGAAAACGATTTTTGCCCGTCTGCAGGGGTATGCGCGCCGATGGCGCAGCATGACGGGCAAGGAACGCAAGGAGGCCATGGCTTCGGGCGCGCCTGAGTCGCCGATCATCACCGAGGGGATGGCGAACAAGGCGAGCTTCGATGTCCGCCTGATGCGCGACGATGAGTTTGCGGGCCAGGAGGGCAGCGCGCCGGACGATGCGGGTAGCAAGGCATCGAAGGTGGTCGCCAATGTGATGGATGTGTACCGCAGCAGCGACCAGGCCACCCAGGTAATCTTTGCGGAGCAGGGCTACTCGACCTCGCAAAAGCGCAGCGCTGGTCGAGACGCGTCCGGCAAGAAGATCTATCGGACGGTTCGGACGTTCTCCACCATGCGCGACATCGTAGAGCGCCTGGTGGACCAGGGCATCCCCCGCGAGCAGATCGCGATGGTGGACGGCAGCACCAGCAAGGAAAAGCGCAAGGAAATCGCGGACGCGATGAACGCGCTGCGCATCCGCGTGGTGATCGGATCGACCGACACGCTGGGTGTGGGGGTGAACATGCAGCGCAACCTGCGTGCGATGCACCACATGGACGCGCCCTATATGCCCGGCGAGCTGGAGCAGCGCAATGGGCGCGGCCTGCGCCAGGGCAACCAGTGGAACACCGTGATGGAGTACCGCTACATGACCGACCGCCTCGACGGGCGGCGCTGGCAGATCCTGGCCATCAAGCAGCGGTTTATCACGGCCTTCCTCAAGTCCAACAGCACCACCCGCGTGATCGAGGGCGACGCAGCGGCCGACGAGGACAACGACATCCTGCAGTCCTTCTCCGAGGCCGCGGGCGATCCCCGCATCCTGATCCGCGAGAAGCTGAGCAAGAACGTGGAGGCGCTCAAGCGCGCTGAGCGCCTGCACACCAATGGCGTGGCCGATGCGATCCAGGGCATCCGCCGCCAAAACGACAGCATTGCCTGGGCGAAAAAGCGCCTGGCCGACATGACGGCGGACAACCTGCCAGGCAAGGTGCGCGACCTGCTGCAGGCGCAGGCGAACAACTACCGTGCCACAGTAGGCAAGGCGGTCTACGACAGCCGGGCCGAGGCGGAAGAGGCAATGCAGCAGCACCTGCAGGACAACATCCGCATGGAGGCGTCCAACGTGTTCGTTGGCACCTACGCCGGCCAGCCTGTGATGGCCTGGTGGCCGCCGCTGCAGAGCGCCCCGCACCTGACCATCACCATGGGCAATCAGGAATTCGTGAGCGGTAGCTTGCGCGGCTTGGAGGCGCAGTTGCGGGGCCTGCCTGCGCGCATCGAGAAGGTGCAGCAGGAGATTGCCGGCAAGAGTGGCAGCATCGGCCGCCTGCAGGAGGTTTCTGCCGCGCCGTTCGCCCGCGCCGCCGACCTTGAGCGCGCCAAAAAGCAGTTCGATGCGCTGGTGGCAGACATCGCCGCCAACCCCGTGCCGCCGCCAGCCTGGCTGCGTGCCGGCGCTCCGGTGGAATCTGCGGCCTTCCGCAACGGCAAGGAGTTCTTGGTGACGGGCCACCGCTGGAATGCGGATGGCTGGTTTGTGCTGGCCCAGGACGCCAAGGGCGAAATGGCCATCCCATTCGCCGAAGTGACGGACGCCCAGGGCATGCCGGTGTACGAGCCGCGCGAATTCGAGGCGCCCGAGGTGGTGACCAAGGAGGCCAAGGCGCCCGCCCAGGAGGCCCCGAAGGCAGCGCCTGCCGGCGACGATGCCGTGCAGTTTGCGCGGGCCAAGCTGCCCGCCGATGGTTTCACGCCCGCAGCTCGCCAGCAGGCGGTGCGGGCCGTGGAAAAGACGGCTCACGCCATCCAAGGTGCATGGCACAACGGGCCGCAGGTGATCGTGGCATTCGACATGAATGACCCGGTGGTGCCCGACAGCGCCCGCCGCGCCGACCTCAAGCAGCGCAGCGGTGGGGCCCGTGGCGCCCCCGAGGGCTTCTACTACCAGGGCAAGGTGTACCTGATAGCCTCGCGCCTGAACACCCCCAACGATGCGGCGCGCGTGCTGTTCCATGAGGCCTTGGGCCACCATGGGCTGCGCGGTGCGTTCGGCGGCAAGTTGGCGCCGATCCTGAACCAGATCGCGACCATGCGGAAGAAGGACGTGGACGCCAAGATCCGCGAGTACGGCCTGCGTGGCGTGAATGCGCTCGACCGGCGCGCGGCGGCCGAGGAAGTGTTGGCGGAAATGGCGCAGAACACCCCGGAAATCGGGTTCGTTCGCCGCGCCGTTGCCGCAATCCGCACCTGGCTGCGCGAGACGGTTCCGGGCTTCTCATCCCTGCGGCTGACGGATGACGAAATCATTCGCAGCTACATCCTGCCGGCGCGCCGCTTTGTGGAGCAGGGCGGGCCTGGCGGCGGCCGACGCGATGAGGCGCTGATGTTCAGCATCGCCAGCCAGCCCATGCGGGAAGCCAGCACCTTTGCCCAGGCCAAGGCGGCGGTATCGGAGTTCCAGGGCAAGCCGCTGGTGAACCAGCAGACTGGCTTTGTCTCGCGCGTGTCCCGCAACCAGTTGGACAAGATGCTCAGCAACAAGGCTGTCGCGAAGTCGGTCAGCCCGGCAGCGCACTCCATGGCGGTGGCGAACGTGGATCACCTGTTTCAGTCGGCCATCCTGGGCTGGAGCAAGCCGGACGATCATGGCAACAAGAACTATGTGGCCATCCACCGGTTCTTTGCGCCGATGGAAAGGGATGGGAAGGTGCTGCTGGTGAAGCTGACGGTGAAGGAAACCGCCATTTCGACCGACCCCAATCCGCTGTACACGGTGGAAGCGGTGGAGTTCAATGAGGAATCCCCTGCAGCTCAGTGGGTCGCCGCATCTGCTACCGCCGATGGCGTAAGCCTGACTTCGATCCTCCCTGCAGGGGATGTGCTCAGTTTAGCGGAAAGAATTGAGCGCTTCAACACCAGGGGTGAACCCATGTTCGCCCGATCCAAGGTGGCCGAGCTGACCGCGCACGCCACGGCCGAGCTGAACAAGACTTTCAGCGCCCCAGGCAAACTGAACTGGTGGCACAAAACCATCGGCACCATGTACAACCTGGCCGAGCGCTCGCCCGAGTTCAAGCCGGTATTCGAGGCCGCGCAGGGCTTTGTGGATGACGTGAGCCACTACGCGACCGACGCGGCCGAGCTGGCGCCGCGCCTGCTGCCCAAGCTGGAGGAATGGCGCGATATCACAAAGTCGCCCGTGTCTGCAGCCGACAACAAGGCCGTGGCAAAACCGGTGTTTGAGGGCACGCTGGCCTGGGCGCGCGGTGACGATGGCGAGCCTGTGCGCGTGGCCGACCTCGAAGCCCAGGCCCTGGCCATGACGGTGGACGAGAAGGCGCAGCGCCTGTTGGATCGCGGCGAAATCGACCCCGGCATGCTGCGCGCCTGGCAGGGCATGCCCGCTACCAGCTACGAGAGCGCCATCAATACGCGTTACCAGTCGCGCATCCTCGCGGCAGGCGTTATCTGGTCGGATGCCGAGCTGCGTGACCTGTTCAACCTCACGGATGGCCAGATCGCTCTGTACAAGGAATTCCGCGCTGCCACGGATCGAAGCCTGGATACGATGGGTCGCGCCGACATGCTTCGCTATGGTGGCGAGGACGTGAAACCGCTGCGCGCCATGGTGATGGACGCGCCCAACATCGCCGACGCCGAGCGACTGCTGCGCCGCCACCTGACTGACCTGGCCAAAGAGAAGCCGGACCGTGCAGAGCAGATCGCCGCGCTGCTGACCGGCATCGAGGACCGGGCCGCCAAGGTGGCCGAGCTGCAGGGCAAGGGCTACGCCCCTCTGTCGCGCTTTGGCAAGTACACCGTGGATGTCTTGGTCAACGGCGAGCGGCAGTATTTCAGCCTGTTCGAGACTGCGGCCGAGGCCAACGACATGGCCGCCAAGATGCGCACGGAGTTCGGCGATGCCAGCGTAACGCAGGGGACGATTTCGGACGAGGCGTTTAAGTTGTTCGCCGGCATCACCCCCGAATCGCTGGAAATCTTCGGGAACATGCTGGGCCTGGACAGCGAAGGTGACCAGGCGCAGGACAAGGCGTTTCAGGAGTACCTGCGGCTGACCAAGACCAATCGCAGCGCCATGAAGCGGCTGATCCACCGCAAGGGAATCGCCGGCTACAGCGAGGACGTGGGCCGCGTGTTGGCCAGCTTCGTCTACAGCAACTCGCGGCAGACAGCTGCAGGGCTGCACATGGGCGACCTGGGCCAGGCCGTGAGCGAGATCCCCCAGGGCATGGGCGAGCTGAAGGACGCGGCCATGCGTTTGGCCCAGTATGTGAAGAACCCCCAGGAAGAAGCGCAGGCGGTTCGCGGCCTGCTGTTTGCTCAGTACCTGGGCGGCTCTATTGCATCCGCCTTCGTGAACATGAGCCAGCCTGCGGCGGTTACCTTCCCCTGGCTGTCCCAGTTCGGCGGCGCCCGCCAGGCGGCGGCCGAACTGGCACGCGCGGCGAAGAACATCGCCACCAAGGGCTTTGTCTACGACAAGGATCTTGCCGCTTCGCTCAAGGCCGCCGAAGACGATGGCACCGTGAGCCCGCAGGAGGTACACCAGCTCATGGCGCAGGCCAGCGGGCGAGGCTCGCTGCGCTCAGGCGACGGCACCCGCCTGGGCGACGCGCGGGCCGCAGGCCAAAACGCTTTGGCGCGCCTGTCGGTGGCCTGGGGCAAGGTGTTCGGCGCGGCCGAGCAGGTGAACCGCCGTATGACCTTCATCGCCGCCTACCGGGTGGCTGTGGCCCAGGGCATGCCCAATGCGCACGAGTTCGCCAAGCGCGCCGTGACCGAAACGCAATTCCTGTACTCGAAGGCCAACAAGATGCGCTTCGCGCGCGGCGCCATTGGCGGCACGCTGATGACGTTCAAGACCTACTCGGTGGCCTATCTGGAGCTGCTGCACAGGATGTACACGCAGGGCGGCCCCGAGGGCAAGAAGGCAGCACTGCTGGCCCTGGGCATGCTTATGCTCATGGGCGGTGCTGGTGGCCTGCCCTTCATGGAGGATGCAGAGGACGTGGTCGACGCCCTGGCGCAGATGATGGGGTACAACTTCAGTTCCAAGCAGGCGCGCCAGCAACTGCTGGAGGAGATGCTGCCCAAGGGTGTTGCGGACTTCATCGACAAGGGCGTGAGTGGTTTGCCTGGCGCGCCGCTGGACGTGTCGGGGCGCCTGGGTATGGGCAACCTGATCCCCGGCACGGGCGTGCTGTTGGAGAAGGCCAGCCACACCCGCGACGTGATGGAGATTGCCGGCCCCATGGGCGACTTCGCCACCCGCGTGCTGTCTGGCACCCGCAAGGTGTTGACGGGTGATGTGGGGGCGGGGCTGCTGGAGGTGTCGCCGACTGCGATCCGAAACGCGGCCAAGGGCGTGGACATGGCGGCCACCGGCATGTACCGCGATGCCAAGGGCTACAAGGTGCTCGACACGAACACCCTGGAGGCCGCGCTGAAGTCCATCGGCTTCCAGCCGGCGAGCGTGGCGACGGTGCAAGAGGCCAACGGGCGCAACCAGCAGGCGAAGAACTTCTACAACCTGCAGGCGCAGCAGATCCGCGCGAAGTGGGCGGCTGGCGTTTTCGAGAACGACCAGGCCATGGTCAGCGAGGCCCGCCAAGACATCGCGGACTGGAATCGCCGCAACCCCGAGCAGCCGATGCTCATCACCGTCCCATCGGTGATGTCGCGCGTGCGGGAAATGCGCAAGTCGAAGGATCAGCGCATTGTGGATTCAGCGCCAAGGGTGATGAGAAGTTCATTGATAATTCACTAATAAGGCTTGATTAGCATGGTGGCGTGCTGCTCAATTTTATCTTTATTCCATAGAAAAGCCGCCGTCAATGTACCAATCATTCTGCGCGAGCGCTTGGTACAGTGCAGTCTTCCAAGAGTTTAGGTAAAGTTGTTCTTCCCCTTCGGCAACTACAGATAGGTGGTCCTTGACAGCAGTTCGTCCTGACTTAGCCTGGAGTTTCGTCAACGTCCCTCTCAGAGACGCTAGCACGGGAGCAGATTCGATAGCAAATCTAACTTTCAGATCGAAATCCTCGAAATGCTTTACGACACGTTTGCTGAACGGGACATCCCAGTGGGCTGGTGGTACGACTTTATAGTCTATCGACAGGGGAGTAGTCTCTATAACTGAAGCGAAGAGCCATTGGGAACTAGATAGCTCCGGGCTTTCGAAGTATGGATGAATGGTCTGGTTGGCCGCAGTGCGAGCGCGGGCGGTCCCCTTGCCATGGTTGCAATCTTTGCAAGCTGGAATAAGATTTATGGGGACAATAGAAAGCCACGGGTATTCTGATTTTCCCAAATAATGGTCAAGGGTAGTAGCCCTGCCAAAGCCGCAAAAAGGGCATTTGCGATACGGCGCGCTCATGACGAGCGAATCATAGTGTTGGCGCGCGACTTTGGAGTCTGGCACCATATGCTCTGAATAAAGACTCTTTATTTGGGATTTTGTGAGACCGTTATATATGACCTCTTCATTTTTCTGAGTCGTTGGTTGAAGTTGATAAAGAACGTGATTGGATGCGGCGTTTAAGTAATTTGACTCGGCATCCTTGAATTGTTTTCTGGCGCCCGCAAAATCGGCCCTCGTGGAAGCATTCGCTATGCCCGAGATGCAGTCGTCGAAAAGACGCTCGGCTTTCAGTGTCGGCAGAGGTAGGTTTCTCAAAAGTCTTCCTCCTGCTGCGCGGTATTGGCGTGGCTTGATATCATGCCGCGTACAAGCGCCTGCGCTTCAAAGCCCAACTGCCCGTGATATTCGTCTAAAATCTCATTAAAACTTTTGCCTCGTTCGACTGCTTGTCGGAGCATGTCATGAAAGCCCGAGCGGGTTACCTCCAATCCAAAAATCTCTTGTGTGAGGACGCCCACATTTTCCCCGAACGTTTCGATTTGTGGCCTTTCGATCCGAGCTGTAGTTCTAGATCTTTCTATAGTCCATACGCAAGCCTGCGGTACTTCTTGAGCCACAACAGGGGAATGGGTGGCGACTATTGCTACACCATTGCGGTTCGTCAGTAGGTCAGATATGGCCCGGGTAAAAGCAGATAGCAAAGGAGGGTGTAAATGGCTTTCGGGCTCATCCATTAATACCAAAGTTTTTTCATCCACTGTTTCAACTAGTCTGGTCATAGTTAGTAAAACGATTGCATGACCAGAGCTCATCAGCACAAATAGCTTTCTTGCTTTCAGTCTGACATCTTCCGTATTATCAATTTTTGCAAGCGAGGCTAGATCCATATCTGCAAAATTGTCATCCGATTCAAGTCGCTTAATGGCTGCAACCCATCTGGTTTTTTTCGCATCTACGCTAAAGCAAGCAACTAGGCTTTCGATGAAGTCTCTGCACAAATTGTTGTGTGACTTGAGCGTTACGGACTCCACAACAGAAGAGGTTTTCTTCATTCCTACATAGAAGTATGCAACACCATCGTTGCGATTTGGTTTGTCTTCTAGAGGCTTAAACGGATCGAAAGCGCTGAATGAAACTGAGACTACCGAACTAAAAAAGTCGTCGGGAATATCTTCCTCCCCAAAAAATTCATTCGCGTAAAATCTACCCGGCCCTGCGTCGGCAGTTCCCTTTAAAACAATAGCCCGAGTCATGTTGTTAAGCAGTGTTGTTTTTCCCACTCCATTCCTACCAATCAAAATGTGCACATTCGTGGGAGGGGTGGATTCCGGAACAACTTCAAATGACAGCTTTACTTTTGCTGTTGTTGGGCTACCCGGGTCGCGATAGGAGAAATTAAACTCAGTTAGGGGAATTCCTCCGTCTAATACGCGCTTAAATTGCCCGGTAATGCTTGAAAATTTGATGTCGCGGGTTAGGGAGGTGTCAAAAACATCTTCTTTGGAGACTTCGTCAAATAGGTTTGGGTTGTAAACTACATCACGAAGAGCAACTAGTACTAAATTTCCAAATGAATGGCTGAGTTTGTCTCGAATATTTTTGTAGTATTCAACGTCTTGACCTAAGGAAAAATAGCCGTCAGGTAGAGTTTCAGCTGGCAACTCCAAGTGCTCGGAGGTGCGGCCTTTGCCCTGCCCCTTGAAACCTATTTTCAATGAGCCGCACTCTACTAATTCTCCTACTTCATCATAAACAGTGAGCGAGAACATTGTTTTGAAAGAGAAATCATCCCAGTTATCTATGGTCAAGACTAAGAGCGATCTTGGTTTAGGAGTCTTTACTGCCGCGCTTGAGGCAAAGACGATGCGCAATTGGGCTGGCATAAATTTTTTGTGGTGATTGCTACAAGAAGTATCGGCGCAGTCTATCGGCAAAGTTCTAGCGAGGCCAGTTGAAATTGGTCGTGTAGCGGCTGGTCAGTCCAACGCGCACTTGTAGTGTTCGCTAAGTGCCTCCCTTCGAGGAAACATGCGGGGCAATGAACACACGTTTTGCATCCCTATTAGCTCTGCTGGGCATCCACCAGCACTTGAGCGCCGAGCAAAAGAACGACCTGGCCACCGCAGCCTATCAATCTGCGCCAGGTGCCGCTGCCGCCAGCAGCGCGGGCGCAGTGGGCTTGCCACTGAGCGATCTGCTGGTGCTGGCCTCCATCGCATTCGTGGCCTTGCAGGCGGCCTATCTGGTGTGGAAGTGGCGCCGCGATGCCCGGCGCGACCAAGAGCGCCAGGAAGACCGGCGCCGGGGGCGCCCCGTGGAAACGGACCTCGGTTCGCTGGGGGCCGACGAATGACCCTCAAGCTCCCGAGCTTGCCCCGCATTCCCGCTGCAGTGGCGCGCAAAGGTGCCATTCCGGCGGTCCTTTTGGCAGCGCTGACCAGCCCGCTCGCCTACGGCACGCTGGAGCGCCTGGAGGGCAACGTCAAGCAGGTGTATGCCGACCACCTGGCAGGCGGGATTCCCACCTACTGCGCCGGCCGCACGGACCCTCCGGAGGTCATTGGCACCAAGCTGACCGATGACCAGTGCAGGGAGGTGAACAAGGTCACGTTGCTGGAGTACGGCTACGCCGTCCTTGGCTGCGTGAACTGGGACTACCTCACGGCGACGCGCCTCATTGGCTTGACCATGTTTGCGGTCAACGTGGGCAAGGCCGCAGCGTGCGGCTCCCAGCCCTTTCAGCAGATCAACGCCGGTCGAATTGAGCAGGGCTGCAACCTGCTGGCGCTCCGGTACGACGGTACCCCCAACTGGTCCTACGCGGGGGGCGTCTTCTATCAGGGCCTCCAGAACCGCAGGCAGGCCGAACGCAAGCTATGCCGGGAGGACTTGCAGTGATTGTTGAAACCATTCTGGGCATGGTCTTCATGACCGCTCCTGCGACCGCTGAGCCTGTGGAGTACCAGGCCACGGCCTTCACACTGCCGGGCGTCAGCCTGGCCTTCCGTGGATGGGACGGCTGGGTGCAACCGCATCTGTGCTTTGACCGCTGCAAGACGACACCTGGCCAGGCCACCCAGCTACTGCGCGGCGAGCTGTCCGAAGCCGATATGGCGGATCTGCAGCTCACGATTTGGCGCAAGGATGGCGACCGCTGGGTCCAGGTTGTGCATTGCAACCGCTGGTTTGACGGCCGCCCGATTTGCGGGAAATGGCAGTGATGTACACGCACGCCATTGCGCTGATCGTCGGCGCGGCCATCGCTGCCACGGGCGCCTGGCAGGTGCAGGAGTGGCGCATGGGCGGTCAGCTTTCGACGCTCAAGGCTGATCACGCAACGAGCCTGGCGCAGGTCATGGCCGCATCCACTAAGGCTGAGCGCGCCATCACCACCACCTACCAGGGAGCATTGAATGCGTCCATCGCACGCGAAGCGCTTTTGCGCACTGAGCTTGACCACCTGTACCGTGTTTCTGACGGCCTGCGCGAGCAATCCGCCGAAGCCGGCCGCCGCCTTGCCACCGCTCCCCCCGCCGCCGTCCTTGAGTACGCCGCTGCCCTCGGAGCCGTACACGACGACTGCCGCGCGGCATATGCAGACCTGGCATCAAAGGCTACAGGCCACGCAAGTGATGTCCGCACCCATCGCGAAGCCTGGCCTGTGATCCCGGATCCGCCGGATGCCGGCATCAGCGATTGAACTCCTTGTCCATCACCTTTGTAGCCCGCCCTGTGCGGGCTTATTCTTTGGCAAAACCTTCAACCGCAGTCGGAATTTCATGCTCGCAAAAGCGTAGCTGCTGACGCAATCCCAGTGGTCGCCCCGCCTTCGGTCGTGGAAAAGTAACCCACGGGTATCTGAAAACACTGTAAATTCATCCAGTGTTTTTATACGTTTTCAGGATGAGATCCGGCGGCCACCGCGTTGCAGGCACAGACCCAAATCTGCGCAAGCACGTGTACGGCTGGCTGCACTACAGGCGCACGCCAACGGACGACTACGGCAAGCGCTGGGAGGCGCATCTTTTGGACAAGCAAGGGGGCAAGGGCCTGATCTTGCCCCTGTATCGGGCGCGGCTGTCGCAGATCGATGGGGTGTGCCATATCGTCGGCACGGAAGAGGGCGGGCGGACCAATACCAAGGCCAAGCCCAGCCTGTGGAAGCAGTCATGGCTCTGCGCGATTGACCCGTCACATGCGCTGCCGCTGCTGGACAAGGTGTGCCTTGATCCGGGCGACCCCTACAGCCGGGAACTCGACAACCTGATCGAAGACCCCTACGAGCCCTACCGCTATGCGGGATAGCCGGCCCACACTTCTGCGCATGCCGCCACTGCCACGCGCCAAACCGCGCGGCCGGGTCTGGTGGCCATTGGAAGAGGCGTTGCCTTTGCCGGTGGACTGCTACGCCATCGAGGCAGGGGAATTCATCTGGCGAGTGCGTGAACTTTCAACGGGGTGCACCGTGTACCTGGGGCCTGGCCCGGTGCATCTCTTCCAATCTTCCGCCCCATTTTGAAGTCTGCTATGTCCTCGATACTCGAACCCAACGCTGTTCTTCGCACCCCCACTTGGTATGGCGGCCCACCGGATGAAACCCTGCTGTTGTTCACAGCGGGCGAATATCGTGTTGAGCATGCCGGGCAGCGCTCGACCGTGCGCATCATCGCCTCGGGAGCGCTGATCTATGATGGGATTGGCCCGGTCGAGATCTCACCGGCAGACGTGCCGTTTTGATGGAGCCTGGGGGCGGGGATATGGTCCCGCAAAGATGCGGCAGCAGTTCAAAAGCCCTTTTTTATGTGGGCATGAATGTGGGCATGGTCCGATCCCCTCTTGTAAGTCCTTGATTTGTAAGGACATTTGGCGGAGACTGTGAGATTCGAACTCACGGACGGTTGCCCGTCGGCAGTTTTCAAGACTGCTGGTTTAAACCGCTCACCCAAGTCTCCGGGAGGGAAGGCGCGTATTCTAGACCACGGAAATAACCGGCCGGGCCGGTCGGCGTGCTCAGTTCAGGCCCCCGCCTTGGTCAGCATCCCCTTGGTCTCGATGAAGCGCACCACTTCGCTCAGGCCCGCCAGGGTCTTGAGGTTGGTCATCACGAAGGGGCGCAGGCCCTGGGGCGTGGTGCGCATGCGCACGGTGTCCGATTCCATGATGTCCAAATTGGCGCCCACGTGCGGGGCCAGGTCGGTCTTGTTGATGATGAACAAATCGCTCTTGGTGATGCCGGGGCCGCCCTTGCGCGGGATTTTTTCGCCCGCGGCCACGTCGATCACGTAGATGGTCAGGTCCGACAGCTCGGGGCTGAAGGTGGCGGCCAGGTTGTCGCCGCCGCTTTCGACAAACACCACGTCGGCATTCGGGAACTGGCCCAGCATGCGGTCGATGGCTTCGAGGTTGATCGATGCGTCTTCGCGGATGGCCGTGTGTGGGCAGCCGCCGGTCTCCACGCCCAGGATGCGCTCGGCCGGCAGGGCGCCGCTCACCGTCAAGAGGCGCTGGTCTTCCTTGGTGTAGATGTCGTTGGTGATGGCGATCAGGTCGTAGTCGTCGCGCATGGCCTTGCACAGCATTTCGAGCAGGGTGGTCTTGCCCGAGCCCACGGGGCCGCCGATGCCCACGCGCAGCGGCGGCAGGTGCTTGGTGCGGTTCGGGACGTGGTGCAGAGGGCTGGTCGTGGTGGTCGTCGTCATGATCTGAAAAGGCGTGAGTATTGGGTTTCGTGCCGGGCCGAGAGAATGGCCAGCATGGGCGAAAAGGCCTGGCGCTCGCCATCGGGCAAGGCCAGTGCATACGTGGCGGCTTCGGGGATGGCCTGGGCGAGCTTGGCCAGGATGCGCTGGCCCGCGCTCTGGCCCAGCGCCATGGACTTGAGCGCGGCCTGCACCATGTTCTCGGCCCAGCCAAAGGCAAAGGCCAGCAGCACGTCGTAGACCGATGCCTCGGTGCCTGACGCGGCCAGTGCAAAGGCCACGGGGTAGGTGGGCGGCAGCGCGGCCAGGGCCTGCACGGCGGGCATGCGCGCCGCATCGCCCTGGTACTGGTTGCGCAGCCAGTCGGCGAGCGAGCGGCCCATCTGCTCGGTCTGCAGGCGCAACTCGCTGGTCTCGCGCGTGTGCAGCACCCAGTCGTTGAGGCTTTTCACATGCGCCATGTCGCCCTGGCGCCAGGCACCCACGGCCTGGGCCACCACGGCCAGGTCGCCGCGCGCCTGGGTGATGTGCAACTGGTCCAGCAGCCAGGCAGCCACGGCGGCCTCGGAGCCGACGCCAGCGCTTTCGATGGCGCTCTCCAGCCCTTCGGAATACGAGAACCCGCCCACGGGCAGCGCGGGCGATGCCAGCCAGATCAGCTGCAGCAGGCTGGCCGCGGGCAGGACCGCCGGGGCCGGGGGCTCGCGCATCATCATGGCTGGCAGTGCCCGGGTGCAGCGCCGTCAGTGCGCATGCGTGTGGCCGTGGTCGCCGTGCCCATGGTCATCGTGCGAATGCCCGTGATCGTGATCGTGATCGTGATCGTGGTCATGGTCGTGGTCGTGGCTGTGGCTGTGGCTGTGGCTGTGGCTGTGGCCGCCATGGGAATGGCCGTGCCCGTGGTCATCGTGGTGGTGCTCGTGGCCATGGTGGTGGCCGTGGCCGCCGCCATGCCCGGCTGCATAGGCGCCGCCTTCGGGCTCGAAGGCCATATCGCGGGCCTGCACGATCAGGTGCATGGCGCGCAGCATGTCGGCCAGCACATGGTCGGGCTCGATCTTCAGGTGATCGGGCTGCAGCTCGATGGGCACGTGCCGGTTGCCCAGGTGGTAGGCGGCGCGCACCAGGTCGAACGGCGTGCCGTGCTGCGGGCAGTGGGTGATGTGCAGCACCGCCTGCGGCGCCGCGAGCACGCGCACCAGCGAGCCGTCTTCGGCCACCAGCACGTCGCCGCCGCGCACCACGGTGCCGCGCGGCAGGAACACGCCCAGCGTGCGGCCGCTGGAGTCGGTGGCCGAGAAGCGGCTTTTCTGGCGCACGTCCCAGTCGAGTTCAACGGTGGCGGCGCGCTTGAGCAACACGGGCGCCAGGCCATGGCCTTGCGCAAGGATTTTTCCAACGGAAATCATGGGTACGAAAACGGTAGATAAGAAAGCGGGCTCAGCGCGTGGTCGGGCGCGAGCCCATGGCCGTGAGCACGCCCAGGCCGATGAAGGAGGTGCCGGCCAGCCGGTTGCCCCACACCGCATGGCGCGTGGCCTGGCCCAGGCGGGGTGCAACCAGGCTGGCGGCCAGCACATAGAACAGGTCGGTGCATGCTGCTATGGCCACAAAGGTGCAGCCCAGCGCCAGGGTCTGCGCCAGCGCGCTGCCCTGTGCGTCCATGAACTGCGGCAGAAAGGCGGCGAAAAACAGGCTGGTCTTGGGGTTGAGCAGGGCCACCACAAAGCCGTCGCGGAACACGCGGGCCAGAGGCTGGCGCGCAGCGGCCGCGCCGCCGTTGCTGGCCTCGGCCGGGCGTGCGAACCACATGCGCAGGCCCAGATAGACCAGGTAGGCAGCACCTGCCCACTTCACCACGGTGAAGGCGGCCGACGACACCGCGAACAGCGCCGCCAGGCCCAAGGCTGCACCAATGGCATTGCCCAGGTTGCCCAGCGCCACGCCCAGCACCGATGCCAGGCCGCAGGCGCGCCCCTGCGCCACCGTGCGTGCCACGATGTAGACGACCGCTGGGCCAGGCGTGAGCGCCAGCACCAGGCTGGCGCCGGCAAAGGCGAGGAGCAAGTGGGTTTCGGGCAGCATGGGGGCTCCTGGTTCAGGCGTCTGTCAGAACAGGAAGTATCGCTGCGCCATGGGCAGCTCGGTGGCGGGCTCGCAGGTGAGCAACTGGCCGTCGGCGCGCACGGTGTAGGTCTGTGCGTCCACCTCCATGCGCGGGGTGTAGCTGTTGTGCACCATGTGCTCCTTGCGCACGCCGCGGATGTTGCGCACCGCGCTGAGCGTCTTGGCCAAGCCAAAGCGCTCGCCAATGCCAGCGTTGAGCCCTGCCTGCGAGACAAAGGTCAGCGAGCCGCGTGCAATGGCGCCGCCGAAGGCACCGAACATGGGCCGGTAGTGCACGGGCTGCGGCGTGGGGATGGAGGCGTTCGGATCGCCCATGGCCGCCATGGCGATGAAGCCGCCCTTGAGGATGAGGGCCGGCTTCACGCCGAAGAAGGCCGGCTTCCAGATTACCAGGTCGGCCCACTTGCCGACTTCGATGGAGCCCACCTCTTGGCTGATGCCGTGCGCGATGGCCGGGTTGATGGTGTACTTGGCCACATAGCGCTTGATGCGCGTGTTGTCGTTGCGTGCGCTGTCGCCGTCCAGCGTGCCGCGCTGGGCCTTCATCTTGTGCGCCGTCTGCCAGGTGCGCAGGATCACCTCGCCCACCCGGCCCATGGCCTGGCTGTCGCTGCTCATCATGCTGATGGCGCCCAGGTCGTGCAGGATGTCTTCGGCCGCAATGGTCTCCTTGCGGATGCGGCTTTCGGCAAAGGCCAGGTCCTCGGCAATGCCGGCATCCAGGTGGTGGCACACCATGAGCATGTCCACATGCTCGTCCAGCGTGTTCACCGTGTAGGGCATGGTGGGGTTGGTGGAAGACGGCAGAAAATTCGCTTCGCCCACCACGCGCAAAATGTCCGGCGCATGGCCGCCGCCCGCACCCTCGGTGTGGAAGGCGCAGATACCGCGCCCGCCCACGGCGGCAATGGTGTTCTCGACAAAGCCCGATTCGTTGAGCGTATCGCTGTGGATGGCGACCTGGGTGTCCGTCTCTTCGGCCACGTCCAGGCAGTTGCTGATGGCCGCGGGCGTGGTGCCCCAGTCCTCGTGCAGCTTCAGGCCAATGGCGCCGGCCTCGATCTGCTCGCGCAGCGGCCCCGGCAGGCTGGCATTGCCCTTGCCCAGAAAGCCCAGGTTCATGGGGAAGGCGTCGGCCGCCTGCAGCATGCGCTCCATGTTCCAGCTGCCCGAGGTGCTGGTGGTGGCCAGCGTGCCCGTGGCCGGGCCCGTGCCGCCGCCCAGCATGGTGGTCACGCCCGAGGCCAGGGCCTCTTCGATCTGCTGCGGGCAGATGAAGTGGATATGGCTGTCGATGCCGCCCGCGGTGACGATGTTGCCCTCGCAGCTGATGACCTCGGTGCCCGCACCGATGATGATGTCCACGCCGCTTTGCGTATCGGGGTTGCCGGCCTTGCCGATGGCCACGATGCGCCCACCCTTGAGGCCGATGTCGGCCTTGTAGATGCCCGAGTGGTCGATCACAAGGGCATTGGTCAGCACCGTGTCCACGGCGCCCGCATCGCGCGTGCGCTGGCTCTGCGCCATGCCGTCGCGGATGGTCTTGCCGCCGCCGAACTTGACTTCTTCACCGTAGCCGCCGGCGCGCAGGGTGTAGTCCGCCTCCACCTCGGCGATCAGGCCGGTGTCGGCCAGGCGCACGCGGTCGCCCACGGTGGGGCCGAACATCTCCGCATAGGCGCGTCGTCCAATGGTTGCCATGGTTCAAAACCTTTTGCTGGTGCCCGGCACGGGGCTCGAAGGGATAGCGATGGGGGAAGAAGAAAAAAGGGCAGGGCGCCGCATCACAGCGCGCCCTGCACCAGGCCGCGAAAGCCGTACACCGTGCGGTCGCCCGCATAGTCCACCAGCTCCACGGTGCGCTCCTGCCCGGGCTCGAAGCGCACGGCCGTGCCCGAGGCGATGTTCAGCCGCATGCCGCGCGCGGCCTCGCGGTCGAAGCCCAGCGCGCCATTGGTCTCGGCAAAGTGGTAGTGCGAGCCCACCTGGATGGGCCGGTCGGCCGTATTGCGCACCACCAGCGTCAGCGTGCGGCGCCCGGGGTTCAGGGCATGCTCGCCCGCGTCGATCAACAGTTCGCCTGGGATCATGGTGGAGTTCTCTCAAGAAAGGTGGCTATTGAGGGGCGTTGCACTTTCCATGTCGCTCGCAAAGTGTGTCGCCCGCAGAACTGGCACTGCGTAGGCCAGGGCCGCCGCGCAAGGGCCGCCCCCGCCGCGCTGGCGGCGTCCCCCTTCCAGGGGGAAGGCGCGAAGCGACTCAGGGGGTAGTCCATTTCAGGCGAGCTGCATGAGCATGGCGCCGCCGAGGGCGGCCACGCCGGCACCGGCTGCGCGGGTCACCCATACCGTGCGGTTGCGCAGCGCCCAGCCTGCGGCCAGGCCCGCGCAGTGCAGCAGCACCGTGGCGCACAGCATGCCGGCCAGGGTCTGCCAGGCGCTGTCGCTGCCGGCCAGTTCGTAGCCGTGGGCCAGGCCGTGGAACAGCGCGAACACGCCCACGCCCAGCGCTGCGACGATGCCGGGCACATGCAGGCGCGAGGCCACCAGCAGGCCCGTGGCCAGCAGCGAGGCGGCGATCATGGGCTCCACGGCTGGCACGGCGATGCCCTGCAGGCCCATCACCGCGCCCACCATCAGCAGGCTGGCGAAGCCCACGGGGCCCCAGAGCAGCTCGGGCCCGGCGCGGCGTGCCGACAGGGCGCTCCACAGGCCCACGGCCACCATGGCGGCCAGGTGGTCCAGCCCGAACAGGGGGTGGGTCAAACCGCTGAAGAAATCATGGTGCGTGTGCGCCACGCCATCGGTGTGGGCACTGGCGGCCGCGGCCAGCGTGGCCAGGGCGAGGAAGGCAAGGGTGCGGGATGCGCGCATGGATGGGGTCTCCAGGAAGAAAATTCAGACGATGGGTTGGTGCACGGTCACGAGCTTGGTGCCGTCCGGGAAGGTGGCTTCGACCTGGATGTCGGGGATCATCTCGGGGATGCCCTCCATCACATCGGCGCGCGTGAGCACGGTGCGCCCCTCGCTCATGAGCTGGGCCACGGTCTTGCCGTCGCGCGCACCTTCCATCACGGCGGCGCTGATCAGGGCCATGGCCTCGGGGTAGTTGAGTTTCAGGCCCCGGGCCTTGCGGCGCTCGGCCAGCAGGGCCGCCGTGAAGATCAGCAGCTTGTCTTTTTCGCGGGGGGTGAGTTCCATGGTCTTGGCGGTGGGGTGATCGGGGAGGGCGGCCCGGGTGGTCCGGGTGGCCGCGCGCGCAGGCGCGGGTCGCCCTGGTCTGCACCATCATAGTGAGCAAGCGGCGTGCCGGCCATACGTCGATTGGCGCATCCATGCCCCGGCCGTGGCATGGAAACTGCACCACCACGGGGACTGTCGCCCCGCCCCCTGATGCCCATGCCCCCCTCCACCGCCGCCATCGCCCCGCCCGACGCGGGTGCTCCCGCCCGGGGTGGCGTGGACATGGACGCGGCTTCGGATGCCCCGCAGCAGGTCGTCAAGGTCCGGCGCGACTACAACAGCTGGGTGGCCACCGAGACCATGGAAGACTACGCGCTGCGCTACACGCCCCAGCGCTTTCGCAAGTGGTCCGAATGGCGCGTGGCCAACACGGCCTTCGGCGCGGCCTCGTTTTTGATCCTGGAAGCCGTGGGCGCCACGCTGCTGGTGCAGTACGGCTTCATCAACGCCTTCTGGGCCATCGTGGCCACGGGGCTCATCATCTTCCTCGCGGGCCTGCCCATCAGCGTGTACGCCGCGCGCTACGGGGTGGACATGGACCTGCTCACGCGCGGTGCGGGCTTCGGCTACATCGGCTCCACGCTCACCTCGCTGATCTACGCCTCCTTCACCTTCATCTTCTTCGCGCTGGAGGCGGCCGTGATGGCCTATGCGCTGGAGCTGGCGCTCGACATACCGCCCACCTGGGGCTACCTGATCTGCGCCATTGTGGTGATTCCGCTGGTCACGCACGGCGTCTCGGCCATCAGCCGGCTGCAGGTCTGGAGCCAGCCGCTGTGGCTGGTCATGCTGGTCGTGCCCTTTGCCTACGTGGTGATGCACGATCCTGGTGCGTTTGCGGGCATTGCGCACTATGGTGGTGAGTTCGGCCGGGGCGCAGCATTCCAATTGCCCTTGTTTGGTGCAGCGCTCACCGTGGGCATCGCGCTGATCACGCAGATGGGCGAGCAGGCCGACTACCTGCGTTTCATGCCTGCGCGCACGCCGGCCACGCGCGGGCGCTGGTGGCTGGGCGTGCTCGTGGGCGGGCCGGGCTGGGTGGTGCTGGGCGTGCTCAAGATGCTGGGCGGCGCGCTGCTGGCCTACCTGGCCCTGACCCACATGGTGCCGGCCGACCGTGCGGTGGACCCGAACCAGATGTACCTGGTGGCCTATGAATACGTGTTCCCGCACTACGGCTGGGCGGTGGCGGCCACGGCGCTGTTCGTGGTGGTCTCGCAGATGAAGATCAACGTGACCAATGCCTATGCGGGCTCGCTGGCCTGGTCCAACTTTTTCTCGCGCCTCACCCACAGCCACCCGGGGCGCGTGGTGTGGGTGGTGTTCAACACCCTCATCGCCTTCATGCTGATGGAGATGAACGTCTTCCGCGCCATGGGCGAAGTGTTGGGCCTGTACTCCAACATCGCCATCGCCTGGATCATGTCGGTGGTGGCCGACCTGGTCATCAACAAGCCGCTGGGCCTGTCGCCCAAGGGCATCGAGTTCAAGCGCGCCCACCTGTACGACATCAACCCCGTGGGCGTGGGCTCCATGGCGCTGGCTTCGGTGGTCTCCATCAGCGCGCACCTGGGCTTCTTCGGCCCGTTGCCCCAGGCCTTCTCGGCCGTGATCGCCATGGCGGTGGCCTTTGCCACCGCGCCGCTCATCGCCTGGGCCACGCGCGGGCGCTACTACATCGCGCGCCAGCCCGAGCCGCCGGCCGTGCCCATGCACGGGCCGGTGAGCGGCCAGGTTGCGGCCGACCTGGGCACCTACACCCGCTTTTCGGTGCAGCGCTGCGTCATCTGCGAGCGCGAGTACGAGGCGCCCGACATGGCGCAGTGCCCCGCCTACGGCGGCGGTATCTGCTCGCTGTGCTGCACGCTGGACGCCCGCTGCGGCGACCTGTGCAAGCCCCACGCGAGCATGGCGGTGCAATGGTCCTCGGCCCTGCGCTGGGTGCTGCCGCGCGCCATCTGGCGCTACCTGGACACGGGCCTGGGCCACTTCCTGCTGCTCATGCTGGTGATAGCGCCGCTGCTGGCCTCCGTCATGGGCCTGCTGTACCACCAGGAGCTCAACACCATCGGCCAGGCCCTGACCGACACCGAGGTGCAGGCAGCGCCCGAGGTGGCGCTGCGCTCGGGCCTGCTCAAGGCCTACCTGGCGCTCCTGGTCATCTCCGGCATCGTGGCCTGGTGGCTGGTGCTGGCGCACAAGAGCCGCCAGGTCGCGCAGGAAGAATCGAACCGCCAGACCGGCCTGCTGGTGCGCGAGATCGAGCTGCACCGCCAGACCGATGAGGCCCTGCAGAACGCCCGCAGCGTGGCCGAGCAGGCGCGCCAGGTGGCCGAGGAGGCCAAGCGCGCGGCCGACCAGGCCAACCAGGCCAAGAGCCGCTACATCAGCGCCATCAGCCACGAGATCCGCACGCCGCTCAACTCCATCCTGGGCTACGCCCAGCTCATGGGCGAGGACACCGGCGTGCCGCCGCACCGCAAGCAGGCCGTGCACGTGATCCGCCGCGGTGGCGAGCACCTGCTGTCGCTGATCGAGGGCACGCTGGACATCGCGCGCATCGAGTCGGGCAAGCTCACGCTGGACGTCACGCCCATGCGCTTTGCCGATGGCCTGCACGAGATGGCCAGCCTGTTCGAGCTGCAGGCTGCGGCCAAGGGCCTGGCCTTCCAGTTCGACGTGCAGGGCACCATCCCCGAGGTGGTGCGCGCCGACGAAAAGCGCCTGCGCCAGATTCTCATCAACCTGCTCGGCAATGCCGTCAAGTTCACCGCGCAGGGGCGCGTGACCCTGCGCGTGCGCTACGCCCGCGAGATCGCGCGCATCGACGTGCAGGACACGGGGCCCGGCCTCACGGCCGACGAGATCGAGCGCATCTTCGAGCCCTTTGCGCGCGGCGGCAGCGCCGCCGCCGTGGCCGCCACGCCCGGCGCGGGCCTGGGCCTGACCATCGCCAAGATGCTCACTGCCCTCATGGGCGGCGAGCTCAGCGTGACCAGCGAGCCCGGCCTGGGCTCGGTGTTCCACGTCAAGCTCTTCCTGCCCGAGGTGCATGCCGAGGCGCTGGGCAAGGCTTCGGCACCCGCCCTGCAGGCGCCGCGTGTGCGCAAGGGCTATGCCGGCGAGCGCCGCCGTATCCTGGTGGTGGACAACGAGGAGGCCGACCGCGAACTGCTCGTGCAGTTGCTCGAACCCCTGGGCTTCGAGCTGCGCCAGGCCGCCAGCGGCCACGACGCGCTGGACCTGCTGGCCACGGGCTACCGCCCCCATGCCCTCTTCATGGATCTGGCCATGCCGGGCATCGACGGGTGGGAGACGCTGCGGCGGGTTCGGCAAATGAATCTGCCAGAACTCCATTGCGCCATCGTGTCTGCCAATGCCTTCGACAAGGCGCTGGACAATGACGTGGACATCCGCCCCGAGGACTTCATCGTCAAACCCGTGCGCCACAGCGAGCTGCTCGACTGGCTGGAGCGGCGCCTGGCGCTGCAGTGGCTGGGCGAGGCCGTACCCGAAGCTGCGCCCCCAGCGCCCGCGTCCGCGCCGGGTGCCGAGGGGTTCAGCTACCCCCACCCCGGCGCGCTCGCGGCCCTGTCGCAGGCCGTGTCGCTGGGTTACTACCGCGGCATCCTCAACGCCCTGGACGAGATCGAGCGCGAACAGCCGGTGCATGGCGCTTTCGTCGATACCATGCGGGGCCTGGCCCGGCAGTTCCAGTTCGATGCCATGGGCCAGATCCTGGAGCAAGCCCCGCCATGACCACCACCGCCGCCTCCCACCCGCCTGCACCAGGCGGCGCTGCGCTGGACCGCAGCGATAGCGATGTGGTGCTCATCGTCGACGACGTGCCCGACAACCTGGCCGTGCTGCACGACGCGCTCGACGAATCGGGCTACACCGTGCTCGTGGCCATGCACGGCGAGGCCGCGCTGCAGCGTGCCGCGCAGGCCCTGCCCGACATCGTGCTGCTCGACGCCATGATGCCCGGCATGGACGGCTTCGAAGTGGCGCGGCGCCTGAAGGCATCACCCCAGACCGCGCACATTCCCATCATCTTCATGACCGGGCTGACCGAGACCGAGCACCTGGTGGCCGCGCTGGAGGCCGGTGGCGTGGACTATGTGACCAAGCCCATCAAGCCGCGCGAGGTGATGGCACGCATGGGCGTGCACCTGGGCGCGGCGCGCAAGGCCCGGGCCGACGCCAGCCAGGCGCGCGAGGCGCGCAACGCGCTCGACGCTTTCGGCTACGCCAGCATCACCGTGCGCGCGCTGGACGGGCGCATCGTCTGGCAGACCCCGCTGGCGCGCGAGCTGCTGCAGGCCTATTTCGGCGAAGCCAGCCCCTGGGCGCCCGAGCCCGTGCAGGCCTGGCTGCGCCGCCATGTGCTGCTGGACAACGCGGCCGAGCTGCTGGCCCAGGCCCAGGCCGAGCCGCCGCGCCTGGCCATCGACCAGGGCGCACGCCGCCTGACCTTTCGGCTGCACCAGCAGGCCGGCGACAGCGAGGGCGGCGGAGACTGGCTGATCGTGATGCGCGAGGTCTCGGACGCCAAGATCATCGAATCCATGAGCCTGTCCTTCAAGCTCACCGCGCGCGAGGCCGAGGTGCTCTACTGGGTGGTCAAGGGCAAGATCAACCGCGACATCGGCGACATCCTGGGCGCCAGCCCGGCCACGGTCAAGAAGCACCTGGAGCGCGTGTTCGCCAAGCTTGGGGTGGAGACGCGCACGGCCGCGGCCGGCATGGCGATGAACCGCATCCGGCAACTGCACCCGCAGTTCGAGGGGTGAGGCGCCGCCCCTAGCGGCCTACGGCCTTCTCCAATTGGGCCTTGTTCATTTTCGAGCGGCCCCGGATGCCTTTGCGCTTGGCATCCTCATAGAGCTGTTCACGCGTGCGGCCCTGCGCGCCCTGGTGCGAGCGCCGGCCGCCGCGCACCGGGGCGGGCGTGTCCTTCAGGGTCTTGGGGTGGGCGGTTTCGCTCTCGCCGTGCTGGGCACGTTCCTTGTTGACGGTGCGTGCGGCGATTTCCTCGGCCGTGCGCTCGCTCTTGCCGCGCTGCAGCAGGCTGTCCTTGATATGGCCGTACTGGCGTTCGCGCTTGGCGCTCCAGGCAGTTGAGGGCATGGTGGTTCTCCCGGTGGTGACCCAGGCCCCAACTTAGGCGCTCAGCGGCGCCGCGTGGATAGGACGGGCCTGCGCCTGTCTGTAGGACTGATCTATGCGACCTGCTGTCGGCGCAGCCGCATCACGATGCGGTTGAGCCCGACGGGCGTTACGCCCAGATGGCGTGCCAGGTCCTTCTGCGGGATGCGTGCGGCCAGGTCCGGATGGGCCGCGCAGAAGGCCCGGTAGCGGCCCTCGGCGTCCAGCGTGAGCAGCTCGCGCTCGCGTTCCTCCTTGCGGGCCGCGAACACCATGGTCAGCGCACCCAGTGCCGTGGCCCAGGCCAGGTGCTCGCGCGCCAGGGCGGCCAGCAGCCGGTAGTCGATGCGCTCCAGAACGCAGGGTTCCAGCGCGGTCACCATGAAGGTAGTGCGCCCGCCTGGTGCCAGTGCTGCGATGCTGGCAAAGAAGCGCCCCTCGTGCGCGAAGGACTTGATCCATTCCGTGCCGTCCTCCCCCAGGTAGCACAGCTTGAGCAGGCCGCTGGCCACCGCGTACACATGCGGGTGCTCCACGCCCTGCAGGAAAGCGGTTCCGCCGGCATCGATGCGCCGCACCTCCAGCGCCTGCGCCACACGCGGCCATTCGGGCAGGTCGGTGCTGCCAGCGGCCGATTCGAGCAACGCCTTGAAGGTGGATGGAGGGCCGTGCATTAACCTGGGTTGATTGCAAGAGGACTGCGGCTGCCTACATTGGCAGCCATGAACCCGCACACTGTAGAACAACCAAGGCCGGCACCCCTGCCGCGCACCATCGTCACGGGCGCCAGCTCCGGCATCGGCCGGGCGCTGGCCCTGCACCTGGCGTCCCTGGGCGTGCCCGTGGTGGCCCTTGGGCGCGATGCCGTCCGCTTGCAGTCGCTCGCAGCGCAGCACCAGCTCATCCATGCCTGGCCGGCCGACCTGGCCCGCATTGGCGAGATCGATGCACTGGCGCAGCAGATCGTGGCGCGTTTCCCCGACCTGGGCGTGCTCATCCACAACGCCGGCATCCAGCACGACCTGCGCATGGACGATACAGGCTATGGCAGCGCCGACATCCAGCAGGAGGTGGACGTGAACCTCGTCGCGCCCATCGCTTTCACGCGGGCGCTGCTGCCCCATTTGCAAGGCCGGCGCCAGGCCTGCGTGGTCAACGTCACCTCGGCCCTGGCCCATGCGCCCAAGCGCACGGCGGCCGTCTACAGCGCCACCAAGGCTGGCCTGCGCCTGTTCACCCAGGCGCTGCGGGTGCAGCTGCGCGGCAGCAGCGTGCGGGTCGTCGATGCGGTGATGCCCCTGGTGGACACGCCCATGACGCAGGGGCGGGGGCGCGGCAAGCTGCCAGCCGAGCAGGCCGCCCAGGCGCTGGTCGCCGGTCTCCTCGCCGGCCGTGCCGAAATTCACATCGGCAAGGCGCGCTGGGTGCCCGCGCTGCAGCGCTGGGCGCCGGGGCTGCTCGCGCGCATGCTGCAAAACGCCTGAGACGACACAACGCCCTTTCCTGAAAGCCACGCACCATGAACTACGCCTTCTTCATCCATCTCCGTGCCACCACCGCCTGGCTGCAATTGCCGCGCGAGCGCCGCAACGCACTCACGGCCGAGCACCTGCACCCACTGCTGGGCCCGGGTGCGGGCCTGTCCATGCGCTACTTCGACGCCGAGGCCTTCAGCGCTGCCTGCAGCGATGTGATGCTGGTGGAGACGGCCGACCCGCGCGCCTATTACTTCTTTATCGAGCGCCTGCGCGATTCGCCCCTGATCGCGCACCCCTACTTTGACGTGGTGCAGATCGTGCCCGCCATCGAGGGTGGGTACGAGGCCTTCGAGCGGCACGCAGCGGCCGCTGGCTAGTCTTTCGGAGACACACAAATGCCTCCCAGGCAGACACGCCTGTCGGGCAAGTTCGGACCGGGCGTGTCCGAAAAAAAGAGACAGGATTTCCATCCCGGCCCTGACTCAAGAAACACGGGGCGGCCCCTACAGTGGACTTGCGCAATCTGCGAAATTTTTCTTGTCCCCGAGGCCCGATCATGCTTGAGTCCATCGCCCATGCCCCCGCCCCCACCGTGCGTGTGCACCCGCCGCTGCCCTCGCGCGCGTTCGGTGTGGCATCCTCGCCCGCGTTGGCCGGCCGCACGGCAGCCGGGCCCCAGCCGACCCGCATGGATGCACTCAACCGCCTGGCGACAAAGGAAGAGCGCCTGCCCTTCTGGGTGCGCCTGGTGAAGAACGAGGCCGACCTGCGCAAGGCTGTGCACATCCGCCACGCGGCCTATGCGCGCCATGTGCCCGCTCTGGCGCAAAAGCTGCAGGAACCCGAGGCCACCGACTATGAAGATGGTGTCGTGGTGCTGCTGGCCGAGTCCAAGCTCGATGGCTCGCCCCTGGGCACGGCGCGCATCCAGAGCAACCGTTTTCGCCCCCTGAGCGTGGAGCAGTCGGTCGACCTGCCCCTGTGGATGGAGGGCATGCACCTGGCCGAGGTGACGCGCCTGGGCATCGTGGGCGGCACCATGGGGCGCCTGGTCAAGACGGTGCTCATCAAGGCGGCTTTCCAGTACTGCGAGCGCCAGGGCATCGAGCAGGCCATCGCCGCAGGCCGCGCGCCCATCGACCGGCACTACGAGCAGCTGCTGTTCGAAGACCTGTTCCCTGCCAAGGGTTTCATTCCACTGGCCCATGCGGGCAACCTGCCGCACCGGGTGATGGCCTTCGACATCGACAGCGGCCCGGCGCGCTGGCAGCAGGCGCAGCACCCGGCGCTCAATTTCTTCTGCCATACCCGCCACCCCGACATCGACATGGGGCCGGTGCCGGCGCGCAGCCTGCCTGCCGGCAGCAAGGTCGCCGGTGCGCTGCCGCGCCGCACGCCCGCCAGCGGGCGGCGGGAACTGCCGGCACGCATCAGCAACCGGGCCTTTGCCTGAACTCCCATCCCACCCTGGCAGGGTGGGGGCTGGCCCACCGCAAAATCACCTGTTGGTAAAAAGGCCACACCTGCGGTGGCCTTTTTGCTGCCCGTTGCTTTGTAAACTCCCATAAAACAGGGGGAACGCGCAAAGACTTGCAGGGCAGGCCGTGTGTTCCGTGACAAGATGGAAGTTTGCGCGTGATTGCGGCCGGGTCTGGCCGTGGCCCATGCGCCATCCAGTGCGTGGCCGTGGGGGCCGCGCATCCACACGAAACCATGGGGTCAGCGCGATTGCAGGAGCACGCACGGCATTGGGTACGGCGCGGCGTAGTCATGATGGACTGGCTGCTGCGCGCGATGTCCATCTACATCATTCCCATTGCCATGGCGGGCCTGGCCGTGTGGGCGCTGCTGTTCTGGCAGAGCAACTACCTGTCGGCCGGCGGCCACACCCTGATGATGCGCGTGCTGCCCCAGGCGGCGGCACAGCTCGGCCCCGAGCAGGCGCTGGCGGCGCTGGTGAACCGGCCGCTCAAGTCCTTCCACGATACCAACCTGTCCGAGGAGCCGGTCTGGCTGCTGGTGGATCTGCCGGTGTCGATGGCGCAGCCGCCCTCGGTGCTGTTCCCTTCGCGCCACGCGGTGGAGATGGCCTGCTGGGATGGCAAGAGCCTGGCATCGCTGGGCCAGGCCACGCGTGAGCAGGCCAGCGGCAGCCTGATTCCCATGAAGGCCGGTTTCGGCCTGCCCGAGGCCAGTGCCGGCCAGCGCCTGCTGTGCCGCGCGTCCTTTGTCGGGCCGGCGCGCCTGCAGGCCGACTGGTGGGGCCAGGCCGACCTGCAGGCCTCGGTGCTCGAATTCCACCGCAACCTGGGCCTGCTCGAAGGCGGCCTGGTGGTGCTGGGCATGTTCGTGCTCATGACGGCGCTGATCAACCGCCAGTCGCTGTACGTGCTGTTCGCGGCCTGGCTCGTGGTCACGCTGCGCGTGGGCGCCATCTCCGCCGGCTGGGATGTGCAATGGCTGGGCCACCTGGTGCCTACGCCCTGGCTGTTTCCGACCCGCGCGCTCACGGTGGCGATCTACGGTTTTCTCACCATCACGCTGTACAAGAACCTGTTCCAGGAAGACCTGGACCGCTCGCGCCTGGGCCCCTGGATCCGGGGGGCCCAGTGGGCCTGCGTGCCGCTGTTGCTGGCCGCCGTGTTCCTGCCCTATGGCCTGTACCTGCCCATGATGTGGGTGTCCACCGGGCTGGGCCTGCTGCTGATGACGGTGAGCCTGGTGCGCATCGTGTTCAAGACCCGCTCGCGCGTGGCCCTGTGGTACGGGGCCTCGCTGGGGGTCACCTTCCTGTCGAGCTTCTCGGAAATCGTGGCGGCGGCCTATGGCATGAAGGTGCTGGTGGGCACGGTGAACCACGTCACGGCGGCGCTGTCGTCGAGCCTGCTGGCCGCGCTGGCCATCGCCGAGCAGATGCGCCAGGAACACGTCAAGCGCCTGGAGGTGCAGGCCCAGCTGCAGCATGCCTACGAGGCCATGCCCATCGGCCTGTTCACGCTCGACCTGCAAGGCCGTTTCCTGAGCGCCAACCCGGCGCTCGTGGACATGCTGGGCGACGGCCTGCTGGACAACGGCGGGCGCACCTGGCGCGCGCAGTTCGGCGATGCGGCCTGGCTGCAGCTCGACCAGATGGTGCATGGCCAGGGTGAGACGGAAACCGAGTTTGCCGTGAGCGGGCGCGAGGAGGGGGAGCTGACCCGGCGCTTCATGGTGCGTGCCACCCAGGCGCGCGGGCGCATCGAAGGCTCGCTGCAGGACGTGACCGAGAAATCGCGCGCCACCGAAAACCTGCGCGTGCTGGCCCACCACGATGCGCTCACGCGCGTGCTCAACCGCCGCGGCATCGAGCAGGTGCTGGAGGCGGCCCTGGCGCAGCGCAACCAGGGCAAGCCGCTGGCCCTGGCCTACCTGGACCTGGACCGCTTCAAGCTCATCAACGACCTGTTCGGCCACGCGGCCGGCGACGACGTGCTGCAGCAGGTGTGCGCGCGGGTTTCGCAGATGCTCTCGGGCAACATGCAGATCGGGCGCGTGGGGGGCGACGAGTTCCTCATCGTCTTCCCCGACACCCACATCACGCTGGCCCGGCTCATCAGCCAGGGCATCGTCTCCAGCATCTGCACCAGCCCCTACCGGGTGGGGGCGCGCTCCTTCCACGTGCGCGGCTCCATCGGCCTCATCGAGGTGGCACCGGGCAGCACCATCCGCGACGTGGTGTCCACCGCCGACCATGCCTGCCGCGATGCCAAGCGCGGCCTGCAGCAGGGCCTGGCGGTGTACGAGCGCGATGCGCCCGGCCTGATCGCCCACGAGATGGAGATGAAGCTCGTGGAGCGCCTGTCCTCCGATGAGCGCATCGAAGGCCTGTACCTGGAGATGCAGCCCATCATGTCGCTCACGGCGCCGACCGAGTCGCTCAATTTCGAGGTGCTGCTGCGCATGCGCGATGCCAGCGGTGCCCTGGTGCCCACGCCCCGGTTGATTGCCGCGGGCGAGCACAGCGGGCGCATGGGCGTCATCGACCGCTGGGTGCTGGGCACCGTGTTCGAATGGCTGGGCAAGCACCATGGCCAGCTGGGGCGCACGCAGTTCGTTTGCCTGAACCTGAGCGGTGCCTCGCTCAACGACGAGGCCTTCATCGACGATGTGTTCGCCCTGTTCGACGAGCACCCGCACCTGGCCAGCTGGCTGTGCCTGGAGATCACTGAGAGCGTGGCCCTGCACGACCTGGAGAACACGCGCCGCTTCATCAGCCAGGTGCGCTCCTACGGGGCCAAGGTGGCGCTCGACGACTTCGGTGCCGGCTACACCTCGTTCTCCTACCTCAAGGACCTGCCGTCCGACCTGCTCAAGATCGACGGCAACTTCATCGTCAACATGAACCGCCACCCGGCCAACGTGGCCATCGTCGAGGCCATCGTGAGCCTGGCGCGCAACCTGGGCATGAAGACCATTGCCGAGTGGGCCGAAGACCACGCCACGGTGCAGACCCTGGCCGAGATCGGCGTGGACTATGTGCAGGGCTTCGTCGTGGCGCGGCCCCAACTGCCCGAGGCCTTGCTGAGCGCGTCGTCCGCGGCGAGCTTCATCGCCGACCCGCAACTGGCGCAGTTCGTGCAGTTGCTCGGGGCCTCCGGCCCGCCATCGGGGCAGGCCGGGCTGTTCGGCGAACGCCGCTCCGACGCGCACTGACAGCGCCCGGGTGCGCCCCTGGTGTGCCCGGCTCAGGGCACGATCAGCCGCGCCACATCGCGCGCCATGCCCGAGGGCTCGCGTTGCAGGTGCGCCACCAGGCTGTGCCGGTCGGCCTCGGTGCGCTGCTGCGAGAGAAAGCGCTTGCCTTCGAGCGCGCTGAGTTCGATCTCGAAGCCCGCGAGATGGCGGGCCGCATTCTCCACATAGTCGGGCGCGGCCATGTCCAGCGACCAGGGCTCTGGGCGGTGCTGCTCCTGCGTGGCGGTGAGGGCGGCCAGGTGGGCGAGCATCCAGGCGGCATCGCCGTCCACCCAGTGCAGCCGGCCGCGCGCCTGGGCGGCCACGTAGTTCCAGCTGGGGGCCACGCGCGCGCTGCGCTGGCCGTTCACGTACCAGCGCGGCGAGATATAGGCATTGGGGCCCTGGAACAGCGCCAGCACCGTGCTGCCGTCCGCCACCTCCTGGCGCAGCGGGTGGCTGCGCGCCACGTGGCCCTGCAGGCGCGCCGGGCGGGCGGCGGTGGCACCCGGCAGCAGCAGCAAGGGCAGCAGGTGGGCCTGCAGGCCGCCGTCGATCCCGGTGGCGACCAGGCTGGCCAGCGGGTGGGCGGCCACCAGGCGGTGCAGGGCGGCGGTGTCGTTGTGGGCAAACAGGGCTTGGATGTGCATGGAAAAGAGCGGTGCGTGGCGGTGTCCTGTGCAGTATCGGCAGCCGGGCCTGCGGTGTATTGAAGATTGCGGCCAGCCGGTGCCCGGTGGCGGCGGCGAAAGAGGGCTTCAGTCCAGCACCAGCGTGCTGGCCAGGTGGCCATAGACCGTGGCCACGCGCCGCAGGTGGCGCGATTCGGGGTGGGCCAGCAGCCACAGGCCGGTTTCGCATTCGTCCAGCGCGCCGGTCAGCGCCACCAGGCCGGGGTGCTGTCGGGCCAGGAACAGGGGCAGCACGCCCACGCCCATGCCCAGCGCGATGAGTTCCATCACCGTGAGGATGCTGTGCACCCGGTAGCGCGCCACGGCCTTGGGGTGGTGCCGTTTGCGCCACAGCACCGAGGGGTGCTCGGGGAGCGCATTGTCGGGCGCCACCCAGGGGGCCTGGCCGGCCTGGGCCTCGGCCAAGTGCGCGTAGGCACTGCCCCGCGCGGCAAACAGTGCCATGCGCAGGGCACCCACCTGGCGGCCGACCAGGTGCACCGGCGGGCGGCGTGTGGCGCGCACGGCGATGTCGGTGTCGCGCCGTGTGAGGCTGGCCAGTTCGTTGCCCGCATGCAGCTCGAACTGCAGCAGCGGGTGCTGCGCCGCCAGTGGCAGTAAGGCCGGCGCCACCAGGCCGTGCAGGATGGTGTCGGTGGTGGTGATGTGTACGCTGCCGGCCACCTGTTCGGGCTGGCGCTGGGCGGCCGAACGCGCGGCCTCCAGTGCAGCCTCGGCCTGCTCGGCATGCCCGGCCAGCTGCTGCGCCAGCTCGGCGGCTTGGTAGCCCGCGCGCGAGCGCACGAACAGCGTCTGCCCCAGCCCCCGCTCCATGCGCTGCAGCGTGCGGAACACGGTGGACGGTGCCACACCCAGGCGCTCGCCAGCGCCTGCCAGCGTGCCTGCACGCACCATGGCCAGCAGGCATTCCAGGTCGGCCGGGCCCAGCTGGAAGGCGGTGCCTGTTTGTTGCGTTGGTGCAATCATGGTTTGTTTTGCTGCGTATTTTGATTTCGCTGGTGCAATCATAGATTCGGTACTCCCACCCTTCAAGGAAGCACCATGCCGCAAGCACTCACTCTCGTCAGCCACCCTCTGTGCCCCTATGTCCAACGGGCCGCCGTCGCCCTGGCGGAAAAAGGCATGGCCTTTGAACGCATCGATATCGACCTGGCCAACAAGCCCGCCTGGTTCCTCCAGGTCTCTCCTCTGGGCAAGACGCCGGTGCTGCTGGTGGACGGCCAGCCCGTTTTCGAATCGGCCGTGATCTGCGAGTACCTGGAGGAGACCGCAGCGCCCCGCCTGCACCCAGGGGACGCACTGGCCCGTGCCCGGCACCGGGGCTGGATGGAGTTCGGCTCGGCCGTGCTCTCGGCCATCGCCGCGTTTTACAACGCGGCCGACGAAGCCGCGCTGGCCGCCCGGGCCAAAGACCTGCAGCGCCTGTTCGCGCAGATCGAGGTGCAGTTGGGCACACGCGGTGAAGCAGGTCCTTACTTTTCGGGAGCGGATTTCACCCTGGTCGATGCCGTGTTCGGCCCGGTGTTCCGCTATTTCGATGCGTTCGACCGCATCGGCGACTTTGGCGTGCTCACCGGCCTGCCGCGCGTGGCCGCCTGGCGCGCCGCGCTGGCGGCCCGGCCTTCGGTGGCCGGTGCGGCGGGCGCCGATTTTGGGGAGCGGCTGCGCGCCTTTCTGCGCGCGCGCCAGGGGGCATTGGCGGCGCGCATGGCTAGGCGACCACCGGCACCTGCTGCGGCAGTGCCGGCGTGAAGCCGCCGAACTGCCGGAACTGCCGCGTCATGTGCGCCTGGTCGGCATAGCCGGCCTCGTGCGCCAGGTCGGCCAGCGAGGAAAGATGCCCCCTCTGCACCCAGGCCATGGCGCGCTGGAAGCGCAGGATGCCGGCCAGGCTGCGCAGCGGCAGGCCCACGGCGGCCAGCACATCCCGGCGCAGAGTGCGCTCCGGCACGGCCAGCGCCGTGCACAGCGCGTGCAGTGGGGCGCCGGGGTGCTGGCGCAGCCAGCGCAAGGCCAGCAGGGCGCGCGCCTGCGACGGGCTGGTGGCCGGGGCCGGGCCGGCCCGCCGCGCCAGGGCTGCTGCCGCCGTGGCCAGTGCGGCCTGCAGGCCCTCGGTCTCGGTGGCTGCGAGCACCGGGAGTGCCAGGGGCCCGAGCGCCTGCTCGGCCGCAGGCCCGGTCAGCACCCGGTTCACCAGCGTGGCCGGGTTCAGCCCTAGGCAGGCGCCGCCCCAGCCGAGCTGGAAGCGCACACCCACGCTCCAGAGGGCGGCTCGGTGGGCCACGGTGCCAGGCCGGTCTGCGGGGCCGGCAATGGCCAGGGTGACGGCCGTGATGCGGCCTGCGGCATCCAGCAGCGCATGTGCCACCAGGTCCATGCGGCCATCGGGCAGGATGGTCTGCCGGCGCCCGGCCGCGGGGCGGTAGCGCCACAGCGCCTCGATCCGCGCGGGGTCCAGCGCACCCAGCGGCAGTTCCTCGTAGGGCAGGGCTTCCCGCGGAGAGGAGCGCATGCGGGGGCGGGTGGCCGGTGGCCTACATTCCCAGCGACTTGAGCAGCTCGTCCGTATCGGATCCGCCGCCGCCGTTGTCCGCTGCGGGGGCGGGCGCCGCGGCCGGCGCATGCTGCGACTGGGCCATCAGCGCGTCGGGGTCGGGTGTGTCCTGGGCCTCGAAATCCACCATCTTGATGAACTCGGTGCGGTCGATGGCCAGCTCCAGGTAGAAGATGTTGTTGCTGGCCGTGTAGAAGGTCACGCGCCGGGCCTCGGGCTTGTCCAGGTTGGCGTCCACGCTGAGCATCACCTGCTTGTTGAGCACCAGCATCTTGGGCTGGTTCTGGGTGATGTGGGTCTGCAGCTCGCGCCGCACCTTGCCGGTGAAATCGCCCACCACCTGGTTCATGAGCTCGCCCATGACGTTGGCCACCTCGTCCGAGGTGTAGGAGCTGACCAGGTCGTCCTTGGACATGCCCATGTTCAGCAGGTAGCTGGAATACAGCTCCATGGCGGCCTGGGCCGAGAAATTGATGATCACCAGGCCGGAAAAGCCGCCATCGAACAGCACGAAACAGCCGATATCGGGTTTCAGGCAGGTCTTGCTGATGCGCTGCACCATGCCGGAATAGTGGATCTGGCTGTGCGTGGCGACGTTGAGCACGCGCGTGACGGAATTGCACAGGCTGACCAGCAGGTCTTCGGTGCCGTAGATGACGGCAGAGGGGGAATTGTCTTCAGGGAGGCTCATGGTGGTCTCGAAAAAGGGGCACAGTGCTTGCATACAGCATAGGCCAAGCGGCCGCGCTCGGCCAGAGTGGTTACATGGCGCTGTGGCTCCCAGGGTCAAGGCGCTATGCTGTGGGTTGACAAGCAACCGGCTCGGCGTATCGTGCCAGCCATCCAAGAGGGAGGAAACCGATGGGCGTGTATACCTATGGGCTGGACGATCTCCAGTCGATTGCCGCGGGCGCGGCGGTTCTGGCCAGTGGCGGCGGCGGCAGTTACAACGATGCCTGCACCATCCTGCAGCAGTTGGCGGTCCAGGGGACCTTCACCCCCGTGACCGTCAAGGACTACGACGGGAAAACCCCGGCCTGCGTGCTGGCCATCATGGGCTCGCCCGATGCGGCCGATGGCCTGACGCTGTCGGCCATCCAGAACTCCATCACCAACACATCCCAGGTGTTCGAGCAGGCCACCGGCAGCCCGCTCGGGGCCCTGATCCCGGTGGAAGTCGGCCCCATCAATTCGCTGGTGCCCCTGATCGGCGCCGGCATGTCCAAAGGCACCATCTACGTGGTCGACGGCGATGGCGCCGGCCGTGCCGTGCCCGAACTGCCCCAAACCACCTTCACCGGCAGCGCCAAGCTCGCTCCCACCCCCTGTGCCCTGGCCAATGACGTGCCGCCCTCGCCCCAGGTCGAGTCGGCCGTGCTCGGCGCGCCCACCGCGGACAAGGTGGAAACCCTGGCCGGCGGCGTGGTCGGTGGTTTTGGCGGCTACTCGGGCATCGCCATGTGGCCGTCCAACGCCAGCAACGGCTATGCGCTCACGGGCAACTACATTCCCGGCACCATGGAGCAGGCGCGCAAGCTCGGCGCCGCCCTGCGGCAGGCGCCTGCGCCCCTGCCCACGGCCTCCGTGGCGGCCAATATCACGGAACTGACGGGGCGCGCGGCCAAGGCGGTGCTGACCAACTTCTACATCACGGCCGTCACGCAGTCCACCTCCAGCGCCTCCTCGCTGGACTCGGGCATCATCCGGCTCGACAATGCACCCGATCCGGCCCAGAGCACCGAGACGCACTACCTGTACAACCTGAACGAAAACCTCATCATGTACGGCACGGCGAGCACCTCGCCCGACATCATCGCGCCCGACTCGATCTGCTACTACTCGGAGAGCACGGGCCGGGGCTTTTCCAACGCCAGCGACGACCTGGCGATCTACTTCGACGCCACCAAGGGCCACAGCACGGGCAAGCAGGTCAGCATCATCTATGTGCAGACGGCGCCCCAGCTGTACAACACGCCGGGCGTGGTGGCCTCGTTCGCGGGGCTGCTGCGCAACATCGGCTACGCCGGCGCCATGCCTGCGGCCTGAGCCGGTGAACGGACAGGGGACGGCCCGCCATGGGTGAAGCAGATCTGAACCGCGAGCGGCTGGAGCTGGCGCTGGAAGCCGCCGGGCTGGACCTGTGGGAGAACGACCTGGTCACCGGCACCGTCACCCGCAAGGCCACCAAGACCTTCCTGGAGCTGGGCTTCACCGAGGAGGAGATCGTCTCGGGCCTGCAGGATGTCTACGGCCTGTTCCACCCCGATGACCTGGCGACGGTGCAGTCGGCCGTGTCCGACCACATGTCTGGCGTCACCCCGCAGTACCGCTGCGAGTTCCGGCTGCGCGCCAAAAGCGGCGAGTGGGTCTGGTATGCCAACTACGGCCGCATCATGGACGGCCATACCGACACGCCGGGCAAGCGCCTGATCGGGGTGACCTTCAACATCGACGACCGCAAGCGCAAGGAAGACGAGATCGCCCAGATAAACCGCCAGCTGCGCGAGCAGAATGCCCTGCTGCAGGAGCTCAACACGGCGCTGGAGCAACTGGCCGCCTGCGATGCGCTCACGGGCCTGTCCAACCGGCGCACGCTGATGGAGATGGGCGCGCGCGAGTGCCTGAGCACCGGGCAACTGGGCCAGCCGCTGTCGCTGATGGTGGTGGACATCGACCACTTCAAGGCCGTGAACGATGCCTGGGGCCACCTGGCGGGTGACCGGGTGATCTGCGCCGTGGCCCAGGCCTGCCTGGCACGCTCGCGCACGGCGGTGGACATCGTGGCCCGCTTCGGCGGCGAGGAGTTCGTCATCGTGCTGCCGGGCATCGACGCCCCCAGCGCCATGCGCCTGGCCGAGTCGCTGCGCACGGGGGTGTCGGACCACAATGTGCTGGTCGATGGCGACGGCGCCTGCGTCACCGTCACCGTGAGCATCGGCGTGGCCACCCTGTACGACGCGCGCGGCGCCAGTTTTGAGGAACTGGTCAACACCGCCGACAAGGCCCTCTACCGCGCCAAGCAGGCCGGGCGCAACAATGTCCAGTCGGCCGTGGCGGCAGAGTCTGCGGCCCGTGCCGAGGCCCACATGCTGCTTGATCCTGGGCAGACCCAGGGCAGCAGCGCACTGACCAACTGAGCGCGGGTATCAGCCCTTGCCTGCGGCCTGGTGGATGGCCGCACGGATGCGCGGGTAGGTGCCGCAGCGGCAGGCATTGCCCGACATGGCGGCGTCGATGTCGGCATCGGTGGGCCGTGCGGTCTTGGTGAGCAGGGCGCAGGCCGACATGAGCTGGCCGCTCTGGCAGTAGCCGCACTGGGCCACGTCCAGCGTGGTCCAGGCATTGCGCAGGGCCTCGGCCTGCGGGCCCGCCAGGCCTTCGATGGTGGTCACGTCGCCATCGCCCACGGCCGACAGCGGCGTGATGCAGGCGCGTGTGGGCTCGCCGTTCAGGTGCACGGTGCAGGCGCCGCACAGCGCCATGCCGCAGCCGAATTTCGTGCCGTTCATGTGCAATTCGCCGCGCAGCACCCACAGCAAAGGGGTGTCCGCCTCGGCGTTCACGGAAACGGCCTTGCCGTTGATGCGCAGGGTGGTGGGCATGGATGGGGCTCCAGTGGGGGCGGGTGGTTCAGGCCAGGCGCAATGGCAGGCTGCGCAGGCGCTGGCCGGTCAGCGCAAAGACCGCGTTGGCCACGGCGGGGGCGATGGGTGGAACGCCCGGCTCGCCCACGCCTTCGGGCGGCTCGGCGCTTGGCACGATGTGGACCTCGGTGCGTGGGCAGTCGGCCATGCGCAGCAGCGGGTAGTCGTGGAAGTTGGCCTGCTGCACCTGGCCCTTGTCCACGGTGATCTCGCCATGCAGCGCGGCCGTGAGGCCGAAGACCACGGCACTCTCCATCTGCTGGGTGATGAGGTTGGGGTTGATGGCCGCACCGCAGTCGATCACGCAGACCACGCGGTGCACGCGGATGGCCTTGCTGTCCGCCGCGACCGAGACCTCGGCCACCTGGGCCACGATCGACCCAAAAGACTGGTGCAGCGCAATGCCCCGGGCACGCTTCGCCCCCGAGGCATCGGCCGCCAGCGGCTGGCCCCAGCCCGCGAGCTCGGCCGCCTTCTGGAGCACCTGCAGGTGGCGCGGGTGCTTTTGCAGCAGCCCGGCGCGAAAGGCCACCGGGTCCTGCCCGGCGGCCGCGGCCGCCTCATCCATGAAGCTTTCCTTGAAGAAAGCCTGGTGCGAATGCCCGACCGAGCGCCAAAAGCCCACGGGCAGCGGCAGCGCGACGATCTCGTGGGCGATGCGCGCATGGGGCCATTCGTAGGGCTGGTCGAAGGCGCCCTCCGAGGTGGTCTTGTCCGGCCCGGCCCCGGGCAGGCCGAAGATGCGGCCCAGCACCTGGGGCACGATGGCCTGGCCCACCGAGAGGTTGTCCCAGGCCACCAGCTTGCCGCTCGCATCGAAGCCTGCCTTGAAGCGTGCCATGCAGGCGGGGCGGTAGAAGTCGTGCTGCGTGTCCTGCTCACGCGTCCACAGCGTCTGCACGGGCGCGCCGTCGGCTGCACGGGCGATGGCAGCCGCCTGGGCCACATAGTCCACCTCCAGCCGCCTCCCGAAGCCGCCGCCCAGCAGCAGCTGCCGCACCTCCACCTTGTCTTCGGCGATGCCCAGCACCTTGGCCGCGGCCGCACGTGCCAGGTCGGGCACCTGGGTCGATGTCCACACCGTAGCCGCCCCGTCTTTGAACTGTACCGTGCAGTTGATCGGCTCCAGCGCCGCATGGGCCAGGTAGGGCGCGCGGTAGTCGGCCGTGATGGTGCGCGCCGCGCCCTGCATGGCCGCCGGGGCATCGCCGCTCTGGTGGTAGCCAAAGCCCTTGGCCTGGTCCAGCGCCTGGGCCAGTTGTTCGTAGACCGCCGCACTCGACAGGGCCGCGGCGGGGCCATGGTCCCACTCCACGGTCACGGTGGCTGCCGCCTTGCGCGCATGCCAGGGCGTGTCGGCGATCACGGCCACCGCGCCGGTGCCGCCGTTCAGGGCGTCCACGGCCAGCACCTTCTTCACGCCGGGCAGCTTCTCGGCCGCCGCTGCGTCCATGCGCAGCAGCTTGCCGCCGCGCGTGGGGCACATCACCACCGCGGCATGCAGCAGGCCGGGCGGGTTGGCGTCGATGCCGAACACGGCCGTGCCATCGAGCTTGCTGCGCGCCTCGATGCGCGTGAGCGGCTTGCCGATCAGGCGGAACTGCGCGGCCTCCTTGAGCACCACCTTTCCCGGCAGCGGCTGCTGCGCCGCCAGCGCCGCGAGTTCGCCAAAGCTCGCGCGCTGGCCCGCGGCATGCTCCACCACGCCGGCCTGCACCGTGCATTCGGCGGCCTGAACGTTCCACTGCGCAGCCGCCGCGCGCACCAGCATGGCGCGCGCGCTGGCGCCGGCCTCGCGCATGGGCAGCCACAGGTCCTTGATGCTGGAGGAGCCGCCCGTCATCATCACGCCCACCTCGCGCATGGTCTTGGCGGTGAGCCAGCCGGCCACAGCCTTGATGGAGCCATCGTTGTCGGGGTGGAAGTGCAGGCCATCGACCACCGTGGCCAGGTTGTTGTAGATGTCGTCGATGGGCGCCATCTCCAGCCGCAGTTGGGGCCAGTCGGCATCGAGCTCCTCGGCCAGGATGGCGGCCAGGCCGGTGTGCGTGCCCTGGCCCATCTCGGCCTTGGCCATCATCACCGTGACGCTGTTGTCGGCACCGATCTTGAGCCAGCCATTGAGCGCGGCCTGCCCGCCCGCCGTGGGCAGCGGCTGGCCCGTGCGCAGGCGCTGGCGCGGGGGCAGCGCCCCCCAGCCAATCACCAGCGCGCCGGCCGTGGCCACGCCCCCCCAGAGCACTGTGCGTCGTTTCACCATGGTTGTTGCCTGCCTCTCGTGGGAACAGTTGTCCAGCCATCGTAAACCGGGGGCGGGGGTTGTGGACAACGCCTAGGCGACACAACGGGCAGATCGTTGCCCTGGGGTGGCTACTGCAGCGCTTTCAGCGTGCCGGCAGCGCCACAAACGCGGGCAGCCGCTCTGCCTGCACGGAATAGGCGGCCAGTGCCGGGTAGCGTGCCGCCTCCACCACCTGCGCCACCATCATCTGCATGAAGTCCCAGGCCACGGCGGTGGTGATCCCGGCATCGCCGATCTCCTGCGCGGGGTCGGGCAGGGGGGCGCGCACCAGCTCATCCTCCAGCAGCGCACAGGCAGCCAGCAGCTGGCCCGTCACCCGGTCCAGCCAGGGGGCGTGCAGCTTGCCGGCAGGGCGCAGCTGGTGCTCGTAGACGATCTGCACCGCCTTTTCGCAGGCGGCTAGCGCCAGTCCGGTCAGGCGCAGCTCGCGCTGCAGGGCCGGGCCGCCCGGGGGCTGAAGCCGGCGCGCCGACTGCGTGACCGCCCATTGCAGTATCAGTGTCGAGTCCATGAGCACACCGCCGTCGTCGCAAACCAGGGTGGGCGCCTTGACCACGGGGTTGATGCGGCCGAAGGCCTCGAAGGTGCTGAACACCGACAGCGGCAGGTGCGTGAACGGCACATCGAGCACCGTGAGCGCGATGGCGACGCGGCGGACAAAGGGGGAGTCGAGCATTCCAACCAGCTGCATGGGTCTGTTTCCTCAAAAAAAGCACCGGCCACCACGGGCCGCAGGTCATGCACCATAGAGGCATGCCGGTGCTGCGTGAAGCTGCGGTCATCGGAATAATGGAGGCCAAACCGATGGATGATCGGCACCGGCGCAACCCCTGCTCAACACACCGCACGATGGAACTCGACAAGAAGGATTGGCTCATCCTCGAAGCCCTGCAGACCGATGCCCGCCAGAGCCTGGCCGCGCTGGGCAAGCGCATCGGCCTGTCGCAGCCGGCCATGAGCGAGCGCGTGCGCAAGCTCGAAGACGCGGGCGTCATCGAGGGCTATGGCGCGCGCGTCAACCTGCGCGCCATCGGTGTGCGGCTGCAGGCCCTCATCCGCATCCAGACCACGCATGCCGGCATCGCGCCCTATGTGAAGCTGTTCGAGAGCATGCCCGAGGTGCTGGAGGCCGACCGCGTCACCGGCGAAGACTGCTTCATCGTGCGCTGCGCCATTGCCGAGCCCGGGGACCTGCAGCGCGTGGTCGATGCGCTGGCCCGGCACGGCGGCGTGACCACCTCGCTGGTGCTGTCCAGCCCGGTGCGCAAGACCACCACCGTGCACGCGCTCCAGCGGCCGGCGCGCTGAGCGGCTGGCCGCAGCGCACCGCGCGTGGCGTACGCCGCAGGCGCGCAGGGTACTCTCCTTTTGATAGCTGAATCTGCCCATCTGGCATGGGCGGAATAGGTATCGCGGCCCTCCACGTAACCAGCCGTGTACGCCACCCGGCGTATTTCCGATCCCGGGGGCTGTCTCCAGAATCCATTCCATCGACCGACCAAGGCACCCATCCAGGTGCCATCGGGCGAAGCGGTTTGTTGATGAACCACCACCCTTCCACTGGAGAAGCACACATGCAACGTCGTTATTCCCTCAAGGCCCTCGCGGCCGTCGCTACGCTCGCTGGCCTGTCTGCACTGCCAGCCCATGCGCAGGACACCATCAAGGTCGGCATCCTGCACAGCCTCTCGGGCACCATGGCCATCTCGGAAACCGTGTTGAAAGACACCGTGCTGATGGCCATCGACGAGATCAACGCCAAGGGCGGTGTCCTGGGCAAGAAGCTCGAACCCGTGGTGGTGGACCCGGCCTCCAACTGGCCCCTGTTCGCCGAAAAGACCAAGCAGCTGCTGGGCCAGGACAAGGTTTCGGTGATCTTCGGCTGCTGGACCTCGGTGAGCCGCAAGTCCGTGCTGCCCGTGGTCGAGGAAATGAACGGCCTGCTGTTCTACCCCGTGCAGTATGAAGGCGAAGAGCTGTCCAAGAACGTGTTCTACACCGGTGCCGCGCCCAACCAGCAGGCCATCCCCGCGGTGGACTACCTGATGAGCAAGGACGGCGGCAGCGCCAAGCGCTGGGTGCTGCTGGGCACCGACTACGTCTACCCCCGCACCACCAACAAGATCCTGCGCGCCTACCTCAAGTCCAAGGGCGTGAAGGACAGCGACATCGACGAGAAGTACACCCCCTTCGGCCACTCGGACTACCAGACCATCGTGGCCGACATCAAGAAGTTCAGCCAGGGCGGCAAGACGGCCGTGGTCTCCACCATCAACGGCGACTCCAACGTGCCCTTCTACAAGGAACTGGGCAATGCCGGCCTGAAGGCCAAGGACGTGCCGGTCGTCGCCTTCTCCGTGGGCGAGGAAGAGCTGCGCGGTGTGGACACCAAGCCCCTGGTGGGCCACCTGGCTGCCTGGAACTACTTCCAGTCCATCAAGAGTCCGGCCAACACCGAGTTCATCAAGAAGTGGAGCGACTACGCCAAGGCCAAGGGCATCGCCGGCCACAAGGACAAGCCACTCACCAACGACCCGATGGAAGCCACCTACATCGGCATCAACATGTGGAAGCAGGCCGTCGAGAAGGCCAAGAGCACCGATGTGGACAAGGTGATCGCCGCCATGGCCGGCCAGACCTTCAAGGCACCGTCGGGCATCGTCTCCAAGATGGACGAGAAGAACCACCACCTGCACAAGAGCGTGTTCATCGGCGAAATCAAGGCCGATGGCCAGTTCAACGTGGTGTGGAAGACGCCTGGCCCTGTGAAGGCCAAGCCATGGTCGCCCTTCATCGAAGGCAACGACAAGAAGAAGGACGAGCCGGACGGCAAGAGCAAGCTCTGATCGTTGCAGGTTCCGGGAGGTGCAATGCGCCTCCCTTCTTTCCCCCTGGCTTGCGTGGTTCGCATGGAAGCCAGGGGCGACGCCAGCGCACCGCCGCATTCCCCTGACGCCACTGGCCGCTATGTTTTCATCCCTCATTCCCCGCCTGTTTGCCTGCCTGCTGCTGTGCGCAGCCGTGCAGGCGCATGCGCTCACGGCCGAGGCTGCGCGCGCCATGGCGGCCGGCGACACCGATGAGCGCATCGCCGCGCTGCAGGCCGCCATCGCCACGCCCGACGAGGCCACCATCGCCTTCATCCGCGCCATGGGCGAGGACGCGGTCAAGATCGCCGGCGACAAGGCCATCGTCATCAAGGACGACAAGGGGCTGGACCCCGTGACCGGCGCCGAGGTGCCCGTGCCCGACGACGCAGAAGACATCGTCAACAACAACCGCATGCGCGGCGAGTTCGACACCGCACTCGCCTCGCTGCAGCTCATGTCCACGGACATCGGCCAGCGCCGCAAGGCCATCGACGCCCTGCGCGAAGAGACCGACGAGGCCCGCCTGCCCCTGATCGAAAAGGCCCTGGCCGCCGAGCAGGACGCAGGCCTCAAGACCCGCCTGGAGACCATCCGCGCACGCATCCTGATCAGCAGCAGCGATGCCGCCAAGCGCCTGGAGGCCGCCCAACTGCTGGCCACCAGCGCCAACCCTGCCACGCGCACCGTGCTGCTGGAGCAACTGCGCAATGAAGAGGATGCCAAGGTCAAGTCCGCCCTGCAGACGGCCCTCAAGGCCGTGGAAGAGCGCCTGCAGTGGGGCGAGCGCCTGGCAGCCATGTTCTCGGGCATCAGCCTGGGCTCCATCCTCCTGCTGGTGGCGCTGGGCCTGGCCATCACCTACGGCCTCATGGGCGTGATCAACATGGCGCATGGCGAGCTGATGATGATCGGCGCCTATGCCACCTACGTCATGCAGGGCGTGTTCCAGCGCTACTTTCCCGGCGCATTCGATTGGTACCTGGTGGCGGCCGTGCCTGCCGCATTCCTGGCCTCCGCCCTCATGGGCGCGGTGCTTGAGCGCGGGGTGATCCGCTTCCTCTATGGCCGCCCGCTGGAGACGCTGCTGGCCACCTGGGGCATCAGCCTCATGCTGCAGCAACTGGTGCGCAGCGTGTTCGGCGCGCAGAACGTGGGGGTGGAAAACCCCTCGTGGATGAGCGGCGGCGTGCAGCTCATGGAAAACCTGCAACTGCCCTGGAACCGGCTCATCATTGTCGCCTTCGCGCTCGCGGTGCTCGGGGGCGTGGCCTTTCTCATCAGCCGCACGCGCCTGGGCCTGTTCGTGCGCGGCGTCACGCAGAACCGCCCCATCGCCTCGTGCATGGGCGTGAACACTGCCCGCGTGGACACGTATGCCTTCGCGCTGGGTTCGGGCATTGCAGGCCTCGCAGGCTGCGCGCTCAGCCAGGTGGGCAACGTGGGCCCCGACCTGGGCCAGGGCTACATCGTCGATTCGTTCATGGTGGTGGTGCTCGGCGGCGTGGGCCAGCTGGCCGGCACCGTGTATGCCGCGCTGGGCCTGGGCGTGCTCAACAAGTTCCTCGAAGGCTGGACGGGCGCCGTGCTGGCCAAGATCGCCGTGCTGGTGTTCATCATCATCTTCATCCAGAAGCGGCCGCAGGGCATCTTCGCCGTGAAAGGCCGCACTGCGGACTGAAGGGCGAGCCATACCATGACCACCAAGTCTTCTCCTTCTTCTCTGCAATTGCCCGCACCCGCGCCGCTGCTCACGCGCGGCGGCTGGTCGGCTTTCATCGTGGCGCTCATCGTGGTGTGTGCCGTGGCGCCGTTGCTCAACCTCTGGGTGCCGGCCGGCAGCCCGCTGCACCTGTCCGACTATGCCGTCGCGCTGCTCGGCAAGATCATGTGCTACGCCATCTGCGCGCTGGCCATGGACCTGATCTGGGGCTATACGGGGATCTTGAGCCTGGGCCACGGCCTGTTCTTTGCGCTGGGCGGCTACGTGATGGGCATGTACCTCATGCGCCAGATCGGCCGCGATGGCAACTACCAAAGCGACCTGCCCGACTTCATGGTGTTTCTCGACTGGAAGGAGCTGCCCTGGCACTGGATGCTGTCCGACAGCTTTGTCGCCACGCTCATCCTGGTGCTGGCTGTGCCCGGCATCGTGGCCTTCGTGTTCGGCTACTTCGCCTTCCGCTCGCGCATCAAGGGCGTGTATTTTTCCATCATCACCCAGGCCATGACGTATGCGGCCATGCTGCTGTTCTTCCGCAACGAGACGGGATTTGGCGGCAACAACGGCTTCACCGACTTCAAGCGCATCCTGGGCCAGCCGATTGCCACGCAGAACATGCGCATGCTGCTGTTCGTGATGACGGGGGTGGCGCTGCTCGGCTTCTTCCTGCTGGCGCGCTGGCTGGTGCGCAGCAAGTTCGGCCGCGTGCTGCAGGCCGTGCGCGATGCGGAGACCCGCGTCATGTTCTCGGGCTACTCGCCGCTGCCCTACAAGCTCACCATCTGGACCATCAGCGCCATGATGTGCGGCGTGGCCGGCGCGCTGTACGTGCCCCAGGTCGGCATCATCAACCCCGGCGAGATGAGCGCCGCCAACTCCATCGAGATCGCGGTCTGGGCGGCCGTGGGTGGGCGCGCCACGCTGATCGGCCCCATCGTCGGTGCCTTCATCGTCAACGGCGCCAAGAGCTGGCTCACCGTGACCGCGCCTGAGTTCTGGCTGTACTTCCTGGGGGCGCTGTTCATTGCCGTCACGCTGTTCCTGCCCAATGGGGTAGTGGGTTTGGTGAAGAAGTTCGGTTTCGGCAACAAGAACAACAACAACGACAAGAAGGAAGGTGCTGCATGACCCCGGACCTGATGGAAGAGGGCGCGCGCCGCCTGCAGGGCCAGGTGGTTCCGACCCCGACGGGCCGGACCGAATCGGGCGGCCGCGCCGCCGGCTTCTCGCGCCTGGCCATGCCCGGCGAGGTGGACGTGGCCCATGGCCGCATCCTGTACCTCGAAGACGTCAACGTGAGTTTCGACGGCTTCAAGGCCATCAACAACCTGAGCCTCGATATCGCCCCCGGCGAGCTGCGCTGCATCATCGGCCCCAATGGTGCGGGCAAGACCACGATGATGGACATCATCACCGGCAAGACCCGCCCCGACAGCGGCACCGTGTTCTTTGGCAGCACCATCGATCTCTTGCGCCACAACGAGCCCGAGATCGCGAGCCTGGGCATCGGCCGCAAGTTCCAGAAGCCCACGGTGTTCGAGCAGTTGACCGTGTTCGAGAACCTGGAGCTCGCCCTCAAGACCCACAAGGGCGTCAAATCCAGCATGTTCTTCCGCCTGGATTCGGGCCAGTCCGACCGCCTGGCCGAGGTGCTGCACACCATCCACCTGGCGGGCAGCGTGTCGCGCATGGCGGGCAACCTGAGCCACGGGCAAAAGCAGTGGCTGGAGATCGGGATGCTGCTGATGCAGGACCCGAAGCTGTTGTTGCTCGATGAGCCTGTCGCTGGCATGACCGACGACGAGACGGCGCGGACGGCCGAGCTGTTTTTGACCTTGAAGGGCAAGCACTCCCTCATGGTGGTGGAGCATGACATGGGGTTCATTCGGACGATCTCGGAGATCGTCACGGTGTTGTGCGATGGGGCTGTGTTGGCGCAGGGGACTTTGGATCAGGTGCAGGCGGATGAGCGGGTGATTGAGGTTTATTTGGGGCGGTGATGTCTGGGCCTCTTTTTGTGTCGCATGCTTTGATGAAGGGTGGGAGCCGGGATGAGCGCCCGGCTGCGCAAGCTTGTTTTGGCGACCTTTGGTCAGTGATTGCAGCATGCCCATCCCAAGTGCGGGAGCCGGGTCTCGGCCCGGCGGCCGAGGTACTTGTTCTTTGCTTCGCCAAAGAAAAGTACCCAAAAGAAAGGCGACCCCGCTGCCCGTGTCCCCCTCGCCGGTGGCGAGGGGGCAGCCTGCGATGCTCGGTCCTGGGGTGCACCGCGGAACTCGCTGCGTTCGCCCTGCGGGTGAACTCCGCTCAAACAACCGCGGTGAGTCAGACAACGATGCGCGTGTCCTTCGGCACGCGCTCACCCCAGGCCCTGCGCTTCTCGGCACGGTCAGAAGGGGGTGGGAGCGGGCTCCATACGGGCCATTGCTTCGCTCGGCCACGTGGTCCTTCGCTGCGCTCGGCTCGCCAGAGCGCTCGCGCCAGTTGCGTCGGCAGCGCGCAGCGCGTAACCGACACCCGGCGCAGCTGCGCAGCAGCAGCCGTTTTTGACCCCGCTCCCCACCCCTTCTGGCTGCGCCGAGAAGCGCAGGAACTGGGGTGGGCGTGTGTGCCGAAGGACACACACGCTTCGTCGTCTAGCTTGCCGCAGCTGTTTGAGCGGAGTTCGAAGAACGCAGCGAGTTCTGCGGCACCACCCCAGTTCCGAGCATCGCAGGTTGCCCGCAGCGAAGCGGAGGGACGCAGACTGGGGGTCGCCTTTTATTTGCCCACTTTCTTTTGGCGACGCAAAAGAAAGTGGGTGCGCCGCCGGGCGCACATCCCGGCCTCCGCCCTCGGCAAAGCAACAGCAGCAACCATAGCCCCGAACCCTTGACCGACAGAGGCAGAAAAAAATGCTCACCGTCCAAAACATCAACCAGTACTACGGCGGCTCCCACATCCTGCGCGACGTGAGCCTCACCGCCGAACCCGGCAAGGTCACCGTCCTCCTCGGCCGCAACGGCGTGGGCAAGACCACCCTGCTCAAAAGCCTCATGGGCCTGGTCCCCATCAAGAGCGGCTCCATCCAGTTCGATGGCAAGCCCATCGACAAGACCGCCCCTTATGACCGCGCCCGCGCCGGCATCGGCTTCGTGCCCCAGGGCCGCGAGATCTTCGGCCGCCTCACGGTGGAAGAGAACCTGCGCATGGGCCTGGCCTACAAGAGCGGCGCCACCCCCGTGCCGCCCCACCTGTACGAGCTGTTCCCCGTGCTCAAGCAGATGCTGCGCCGCCGCGGGGGCGACCTCTCGGGCGGGCAGCAGCAGCAGTTGGCCATTGCGCGGGCCCTCGCGCCCGGGCCGCGCCTGCTGATCCTGGACGAACCCACCGAAGGCATCCAGCCCAGCATCATCAAGGACATCGGCCGCGTTATCCGCATGCTCGCCGACAAGGGCGAGATGGCCATCCTGCTGTGCGAGCAGTACTACGACTTCGCGCAGGAACTGGCCGACCAGTACCTCGTCATGGAGCGTGGCGAGGTCATCGCCCGCGGGCCGGGCAGCGAGATGGAAAGCAAGGGCATCCGCAACCTGGTTGCGATCTGATCGGGCGCGGGCTCATTCAGCCCGCCTTGGCGGGCTGCTGCACCATCGCCTCCACCAGCAACTGCGTGAAGGTGTCGTGCAGGGGCGAGGCCGGTGCATGGCTCAGCGTGGCGATGGCCAACTGGTAGGCGATGTGCGGCTTGAACGGCCGCGAGGTGACGCCGCCCATCGGGCAATGCCGTGCCAGCAGCGCATTGACGATGGACACGCCCAGCCCCTGCGCCACATGGGCACAGGCCTCGCTCACCGAATGCACTTCCAGCGCCACGCGCGGCTGCACGCGCTTCTGGCGGAAGGCCATGTCGATCTCGTGGCGTATCTGGCGCTGGCGGCCCAGCAGGACCAGGCTGCAGTCAATCAGGTCGTCGGGGCTCACCTCGGCCAACTGCTCCAGCGCATGGCCCTTGGGCATGATGCACACGGCCTCGGATTCCAATGTGGCGCGGGTGCTCAGCCCCTGCATTTCCATGGGCAGGCGCACCAGGCCAATGTCCGCCTCGCGGCCGAGCAGGGCCTGCTCGGCATCGCTGTACGAGCCCGAGAGCACCTCCACCACCACGTCCGGATGCGTTTGCATGAAGCGCTGCGCCAGCGTGGGCATCAGCGTGGTGGCCAGCGTGTTGGGCACCGCCACCTTGAGCAGCCGGCGCCGGAACCCGCCCAGGCGCAACTGCTCGGCATGCCGGCGAAAGCACTGGGCCGAGTCCATCAGCCCCTGGGCATCGCTGCGCAGGGCCTGGGCTTCGGCCGTCGGTGTCAGCCGCCCCTTCTCGCGCACGAACAGGCGCAGGGACAGGCTTTCCTCCAGCTGGGCCAGCAGCCGGCTGACGGCGGGCTGCGACAGGCCCAGGCGCTCGGCCGCCGCGGTGGTCGAGCCGCTGAGCATGATGGCGTGGAAGGCCTCGAGCTGCTTGAAGTTCATGGGGGCGAGTCAGCCGTGTGGGTTGCCGGGTGCGTGCGTGCGTGCATCTTTGCACCGCTGCCGTGCGGGTGCAAACGCGCCGCAATCCGCATAGGGTAATACGGCTTTGTCATAGCGTTGTGAGGACCCGCCTCGCTCCACAGAATTCGTGGCGTCTGAACCCACACCCTGTTCGAGGAGCGAGATTCATGAGGCCCATTTCCCCCGCCGCGCTGGCTGCCAGCGGCCTGGTATTCCTGTCTGCCGGCACACCCGCCGCAGCGCAAACGCAAGACCTGCAGGTCTACGGCCAGGTGCGGCTTACCGTCAACAACGTCAAGGTCGGCCATGCCGGCTCCGTGATGGAAGAGCGCGACAACGCCTCGCGCCTGGGCTTTCGCGGCAAGGAAGACCTGGGCGACGGCATGGCCGCGCTGTTCGGCCTGGAGATGGGGCTTGAAGCCGACTCGGGCGCCGCCACCACGCCCGCATTCCGCAACAGCTACGTGGCGCTGCGCGGCGGCCTGGGCACACTGGCACTGGGCCGGCTTGATTCGGCCAATCCCACGGGCTCGCCGCTGTACTCGCAGGTCACGCGCATCACCTCGTTCGCGGCCAACGACGCCGGGGCCACGGCCATCGGCACCTCCATCCTCAATGCGCGCAACCGCACCTCCAATTCGCTGGGCTACCAGAGCCCGACCTGGGGCGGTGTGAACCTGCGTGCGCGCTACTACCTGCGCGGCGACGCCAAAACGCCAGAGCAGGAAAACGGCGCCAAGTCGCTCGATCTGGGCCTGAACTACGTGGACGGCCCCTGGTCCGCGGGCATTGGCTACGGCAAGGACACACGCCCCGGTGGCCTGCTGGCCAACGAGTTCGCAAGCAAATGGCAGGCAGGCCTGCGCTACGATTTTGGCGCCGTCGAGCCCTATGTGCTGCTGGGCCGCGACCGCTATGCCACCACCAGCGCCACCGCACGCGCCGACGTGGGCTACTGGCTGGTGGGCAGCCGCTTTTCCGCCGGCCAGCACGCCCTGGTGGTCAATGTGATGCAGCGCGACGTGCAGGCCTCGCGCCAGGGGCTGCGCAAGCGCCAGCAGGTGGCGTATACCTATGCCCTGTCCAAGCGCACCGAACTGCAGGCCTTCATCGACCGCGACGGCATCGATTCGAGCCGCAGCAACGTGGCCGTGCGCGCCGTGGGTGCGGGAGTGCGCCATGATTTCTGAACCCCGGTCCTTTCATCGTTCCTTCTTGCCATCGACCCCGAGCCGCACCATGTTCCGAATTCCGCAAGTCCTCGCGCTGATGGCGTTTTCCGTTCTGGTGGGCCAGCCCCTGGCCGCAGGGGCGGCCGAGTTTCCTGAAAAGCCCGTGCGCATCGTGGTCCCGTTCCCGGCAGGGGCAGCTGCCGATACGGCCATGCGTGTGGTGGCGCGCAAGATGTCGGAGCAATGGCGGCAGCCCGTCGTCGTCGACAACCGGCCCGGTGCGCACGGCTTCCAGGCGGTCACCTCTTCGGCGGCCGATGGCTACACCTTGCTCATGGGGGCGGGCTCAGGCATGGTCACGGCACCGCTGCTGTCGAGCAAGCTCTCCTACAACCCCTCGCGCGACTTCGTGCCCGTGGGGCGGGTGGTGGTCAACGTGCCCATCCTCACCACGCACCCTGGCCTGCAGGCGCGCACGGTGCGCGAGCTGGTCGACCTGGCGCGCAAGAGCCCGGGCACGCTGAACTACAGCACCAGCGGCAATGGCAGCCCCGGCCACCTGTCGATGGAGATGTTCCAGGCGGCCACGGGCACTAAGATGGTCCAGATCCCCTACAAGGGTGGCGGCCCCGCCGTGAACGAGCTGGTGGGCGGCCATGTGCAACTGGGCATGAACGCCGTGCCCAGCGTGTTCGCGCACATCAAGGCCGGCCGGCTCGTGCCCCTGGCAGTGGCCAGCGCCAAGCGCTCGCGCGCCTTCCCGCAGGTGCCGACCATGGCCGAGGCCGGCGTGAAGGACTTCGAGTACGACATCTGGTACGCCCTGTTCGCCCCCACGGGCACGCCGCCCGATGTGGTGAGCAAGGTCAGCCGGGCGCTCAACGCCTCGCTGGGCGATGCCGAGGTGGCCAACCTGCTCGTGGCCCAGGGGGCCGAGCCGGCGCCCACCACGCCGCAGGAGCTGGCGCGCTTCATCCAGGAAGACACGGCGCGCTGGGCCAAGCTGGTCAAGGAACGCAACCTCAAGCTCGACTGAGCGGCGGAACCCTTCCATGACCCAGATTTCCCAGACTGCCGCCGCCACGCACGGCGGCGTGACCCGGCACACCCACCGCGTGCCCATGCGCGATGGCGTGCACCTGGCCACCGACCTGTACCTGCCTGCTGGCATGGCGGGACCGCTGCCCGTGCTGCTGGAGCGCACCCCTTACGGCAAGAACGCCGAGACCCGGCGCGAGCGCACCGCCGCCAATCCGTCGCCCATGCGCCGTGGCGAAGTGGCCGCGCGTTTTGCCAAGGCCGGCTACGCCGTGGTGGTGCAGGACTGCCGTGGCCGCTTCGATTCCGAAGGCCTGTTCACCAAGTACCTGGGCGAGGCCCACGACGGAGCCGACACCCTGCAATGGATCACAGCCCAGCCCTGGTGCAACGGCGCCGTGGGCACCTACGGCCTGTCGTACGCAGCCCATACCCAGACCGCGCTGGCCAGCCAGCGGCCTGTCGGGCTCAAGGCCATGTTCCTCGAATGCGGGGGCTTTGCCAATGCCTACCGCGGCGGCATACGGCACGGAGGTGCGTTCGAGCTCAAGCAGGCCGTCTGGGCGCTGCGCAATGCCTGCAGCGGCAGCACCCAGCTCGGCGAAGCCGCACGCCAGGCCCTGGCGCAGGCCGACATCGGCGAGTGGTTCCTGCGCCTGCCCTGGTCGCGCGGCGACTCGCCCCTGCAGTGGGCGCCCGAGTACGAGGACTACCTCTTCGGCCAATGGGAGCGCGGTGCCTTCGACGCCTACTGGCGCCAGCCCGAGCTGTACGCAGCGGGCCACTACGGCGCGCTCGACGGCGTGGCCGTGATGCTGATGTGCGGCTGGTGGGACCCTTATGCGCAGACCACCACCGACAACTATCTCGGGCTGGCCCAGCGCGGTAACCAGGGCGTGCGCATGGTGCTCGGTCCCTGGACGCATGGCGAGCGCAGCGTGCCGTACGCCGGCGACGTGGACTTCGGCCCCGCCGCTGTGCTCGATGGGGCGCTGGCGCCCGACTACGTGGCCATGCGGCTGGCCTGGTTCGACCACTGGCTCAAGGGCGCACCCCTGCCGCAGGGCCTGGACGAGGGCGTGCGCTACTTCCGCATGGGCGGCGGCTCGGGGCGGCGCACACCTGAGGGGCGGCTGGACCATGGGGGCTCTTGGCGCAGTGCCAGCCGCTGGCCCCTGCCCGGTACCGATTTCGTTCCCTGGTACCTGGGGGCCGATGGCAGCCTGTCACCCCAGGCGCCAGGGCGTGGCGATGTGCTGGCCTTTGATTTCGACCCCGCATGCCCGGTGCCCACGCTGGGTGGCTCCATCACCTCGGGCGAACCCCTGATGGTGGCGGGCGCCTACGACCAGCGCAGCAGCGCGCAGACCTTCGGTGCCCAGGCCCCTTACGGCCCGCTGGCGCAGCGGCCCGATGTGCTGGTCTTCCAGACACCGGTGCTGCAGGACGATCTGGAGGTTTCGGGCCCCATCACCATCGAGCTGTGGGTGTCTTCCACGGCGCCCGACACCGACTTCACCGCCAAGCTGATCGACCTGTACCCGCCCAGCGAAGACTACCCCGAAGGCTACGCCATGAACCTCACCGACGGCATTCTGCGTTGCCGCTACCGGCGCTCGTGGGAGTCGCCCGAGATGATGCAGCCGGGCGAGGTGGTGCAGATCAGCATCGAGCCCATGCCCACTTCCAACCTGTTCCGCAAGGGGCACCGCATCCGGCTGGACGTATCGAGCAGCAACTTCCCCCGCTTCGATGTGAACCCCAACACCGGCGCGCCCGAGGGGAGCGCCGGGCCGCGCGTGGTGGCGCGCAACAGCGTGCACATGGGGGCCGGCCGGCCCTCCCGGGTGGTGCTGCCGGTGCTGCGCTGAGCATGCAGCGCGGCTGTACTCAGCTGCGCGCGGGCGTGGCGGCCGGCGCTGCCTGGCGCCAGCGGGCCACGCTCTCGATCACCAGCACCGTGCACACCATCCAGGTGCCGCCCAGCAGCCAGCCCGCGAGCACGTCGCTGGCGTAGTGCACCTGCAGCACCATGCGGCTCCAGCCCGTGGTGAAGACCAGCATGCCGGCCAGCACCGCACAGGGCATGTGCCAGCGCGCGGGCAGCAGGCGCGTGGCCAGGTAGGCCAGCAGGGTGTAGGCCACCATCGAGGCACTGCTGTGCCCGCTGGGGAAGCTGTAGCCATCGGCCTGGGCCACGCCGTGGTGCAGGTGCTCGGGCCGGGCACGTTCGAAGATGCTTTTCAGGATGCGCGTCAGCGCCCCGTTGCCCGCCAGGGCCGCCAGCCAGCCCGTGGCCAGCAGCCGCTGGCCATGCCACCACAGCGCGGCACCCACCACGGCGGTCAAGGTGGTGAGCACGGCGGTGTCGCCCAGGTGGGTCAGGGTGGCGAAGAGCCGCAGCACCTCGGCGGGCGCCTGCAGGCGCAGGCCGGCTGCAATCGCGTCGTCCACCGCGCCCCAGTCGTTGGCGCCGCGTTCGCTGCCGCTCTCGGCCAGCTCGGCCATCACGCTGCCTGCCAGCACCATGGCGCAGGCCGCTGCGGCCATCCCGGCCAGCAGTACCCAGCGCGCATCGATGGGCGTGAGGGTGGGCAGTGCCTTGTGCAGCAAGGGGCCGCCATGGCGGCGCAGCGCGCGCAATCCCCACAGCGATGCGGGCCCTACCAAACTGGCCAGGACCAGCCCTGCGAGCCACCAGCCCAGCGGGGAGCTGGCAACCAGGGTGCCTATGGCAAGGGCATCCGGCATCATCATGGGGGCGGCGCTTTCGTCAGGGGCATGCGGAAAAAGTCATGGGAACATGCAAGGGTGCCGGTTGTACCCCATCGCGCAACAGCCCTTTGCAACCGCTGTGAATGTAGGACAAGGCGCCGACAAGCGCACAGCGCCGTGGCTGACAGGCCCTGGCCTGCGGGCCGGGCACCATCACCCGGTGGCGGTGCCATCATGGTTCTCCCGTGCCGCCGACCCATGCCTGTTTTCATGCACCCATGACCATTGCCGAACGCCCTCCTGCCGTCCATCCCCATGGGCGCATCCACCTCGTGGTGCCCAAGCGCCCTGGTGCCGACTTCGACCTGGTGCGCGCCAAGCTCGAAGGCGCCTTCGCGGCGCATGCGCACGATGTGGTGTGGCATGTGCCCGACCAGCGCGGCGATATCGTCGACCTGGCCTACTCGGCCGTGCGCGCAGCCCAGGCCGATGCCGGGCTGGTGGTGGCCGCGGGCGGCGACGGCACCATCAATGCTGTGGCCTCTGCGGCGCTGCAGGCGGGCGTGCCCATGGGGGTGATCCCCATGGGCACCTTCAACTACTTCAGCCGCGAGCATGGCCTCGCGCTCGATCCCGAGGTGGCCGTGCAGGACATGCTGCGCGCCATGGAGCAGGGTGACATGCGCCCTGTGCAGGTGGGTTTCGTCAACGACCGCATGTTCGTCGTGAATGCCGCCGTGGGCCTGTACCCGCGCCTGCTGGCCGAGCGCGAAATGGCCTCCAAGCGCTTTGGCCGCTCGCGCATGGTGGCCATCCTGTCGGCCGTGTGGAGCATGTTCCGCCCCGCCGGCGGGCGCCGCTGGCGCGTGATCCTGCGCACGCACGAAGGCGCGCAGGCCCAGCAGGAGGAACACCTGGTCACTACGCTGTTCGTGGGCAACAACCCGCTGCAGCTCGATCGCATGGGGGTGGCGCAAGCGAAGTCGGTCGCCGAAGGCGGTCAACTGGCGGTCATCCTGCTGCAGCCCCAGCACCGCCGGGCCGTGGCCCGCACGGTATGGAACGCCGCCACGGGCCAGCTCGCGCGCGACCCGGCCGTGGTGAGCATGGCCTGCGCCGAGATGACCGTGGCCCCGGCCAGCTGGCGCCCCGCGCAGGTGAAGGTGGCCTTCGACGGCGAGCGCGAGTGGATGGCGCCGCCGCTGCGTTTTCGCGTGCACGACAGGCCGCTGTGGCTGGTCACCCGCACCACCCTCGACCGCGACCCCGCGGCCGCCCCGCAAGCGGTGCAGGAGAGCGTGACCGCCGAGGCACCCGTGGCCCCTGCCGCGGTGCCCCTGCCTGTGCTGGGGGCCACCGCCGCGGCGCCGGGCTGAAAGGTGGACTGATACCGCCCCGCGCCTGTACCCTACGCCCATGTCCGTACTGATGCATCTGTCCGACCTGCACTTTGGTGCCCACGAACCCGTGGTCTGCCGCGCGGTGCAGGCGCTGGCGCGCCAGCTCGGAGTGTCGGTGGTGGTGGTTTCGGGCGACGTCACGCAGCGCGCCACCCCGGAGCAATTCGCCCAGGCTGCCAGCTTCATCCGGGGCCTCGATGCGGGTGCCGCGGTGGTGCTGCCCGGCAACCACGATCTGCCGCTGTTTGCCTGGTGGCTGCGCTGGGGCCGCGCCTACCAGCGCTTCGGGCAGGAGTTCGGCCCCGACCTGGAGCCCGTGCGCCAACTGGGCCGCTTCTTCATCGTCGGGGTGAACACCACGCGCCCCTGGCGCCATGAGCGGGGCAGCCTGTCGGGCGCCCAGATCGCCCGCGTCGAGAAAGAGCTGGCCGAGGCCTACGAGGAGCCCTGGCGCATCGTCGTCGCCCACCATCCGCTCACGGCCCGCAATGCGCAGGACAAGGCCCACCGCCCCGCGCGTGCCGAGGAAGCCCTGCTGCGCTGGCGCGATGCGGGCGCGCAGATGCTGCTCTCGGGCCACGCCCATGCCGCCGGCCTGCTGCAGCCGCTGCCGGGCCTGTGGGTCAGCCAGGCCGGCACGGCCGTGTCGCACCGGTTGCGCCACGGCTACCCCAACAGCCTGGTCATCCTGAGCCACGAGGCCGACCCGGGGAGCCCCGACAAGGCGCAGCGCTGGGCCTCGCGCTGGGACTATGACCCAGAGACCACGGCCTTCCACTGCGTGCAGCGCCAGTGGGTGGATGATCCCAACGGCGCCCTGGCCATCTGATCCTCAGAAGCGGTGCCGCATGCCCAGCGCGAAGCTGGTGCCCTGCGCATCGAGCACACGCGGCGGCGCCGGCAAGGTCTGCGTGCGCGTGCTGTCGCGCATCGCCATGAGGTAGATGTCGGTGCGCTTCGACAGGAAATGGTCGTACCCCACCGTGAAGACCCTGCGCTGCACATTGCCCCCGGCCACGGTGGCCGGCACCGGCCCCACGGCATCGCCCGTGCGGCGCGATGCATAGCCGGCCAGCAGCCGGCCTGCGCCCAGCGGCACAGCGGCACTCACATCCCACACGCGGTAGCCCACGTCGAGTGGCACGGCGGCCGTCCCCCGGTTCTGGATGCGGCCGACATGGGCAAACACCTTCACTGCCGTGAAGTCGTACGAGGCCGCGAGCTGCCAGGCCCGCGTGTCGTTGGGCGAGGTGCCATCGGCAAAGGTGGCCGGGTTCTTCGCCACGCTTTGCCAGGCCACCGAGGCTGCGAACGGCCCCTGGCCGTAGGCCACGCGCACGGCGCTGTTGCCTCCGCCCTGGCCCTCTGACAGCGCATGCGCCGCCGATGCGCTCACGCCCGCCCAGGTGGGGCTGTCGTACACCACGGAGTTCGCCCAGCCCGTACCGCCCGTGAGCGGCGCACCGATGAAAGTCACCAGGTTCAGCGGCCCGAACACGGTGGAGTCACCAAAGGCATTGGAGGTGATGCTGTTCAGGAACAGCAGCGAGGTGACATTGCCCAGGCGCACGCGCCCCCAGGCCGGGTGCGCCAGCCCCACCCAGGCCGCACGCGAGAACACCGGGTCGGCCGCCACGTTCACCGGGGCGGGCAGGGCATCGCTGCGCCCGCTGGCACCCGAGTCGTTGCGCAGGAAGGACGACAGCTCGAACGCCGCCGTGAGCCCGCCACCCAGGTCCTCGTTGCCGCGCACGCCCCAGTGGCTGGTGGACATGCCGCCGCCTTCGAGCTTGCGGATGGCCCGGTCCTGCGCATTCACGCCAGCGGCTGCGCCCTCGAAGCGGCCCACGGCGGCATCCACCAGGCCATAGAGCTGCAGGCCCGGGCCGGCGGCGGGCTGTGCCTGGACTGGGGTGGCGTTGAAGGTGGCCAGCGCACTGGCCAGCAGGGCAGGGGTGAGAAGGGGGTATTTCATGGCGTGTCTCCTGTCGTTGGTTGGGAATGGTTGAAGGCGGGATGGGCCGCACCTGTCCACGGCGCGCTCGCAGAGCGGGCGTTCCGGGGGGCGGGGCGTGGGTGGATGGAGCGCCGGGCAGGCGCTATCGCTGGCGCTGCTGCTGGGGGCGCAGCGGCGCGCGCAGGCTCACGCGCCGGTGGCATGCCACCGGCGTGTTGCAGAACGGTCGTGGGGCGGCAGGCGCCGCGTCAGGGCGCGCCGGTCTGGCGCATGGACTGCGGGGCCATCAGTGCACCGGGCCGCTGCAGGCGCCGCGCATGCCGTGGGCGATGAAGCGCACCAGCAGCGGCCCGGCTGTGGCCGCGTCGCCGGGCTGGTTCTGGCCGAACGACAGGCGCTCGATGCGCCGGTCGTTCACATGGTGCAGCAGCGCACCCAGCGCGAACTGGTAGCACCAGGCCACCTGGCCGCGCGTGGCCTGGGGCAGGGCGCTGGCAATGGCGTCGATGAACGAATGCGCGAGCGGGTCGAACAGCTCGCGAATGATGGGCTCGTCCTCCTCCAGGTGGTCGCTCATGCCGCGCGACAGCAGCCGCAGGAAGTGCTGGCCTGCGGGCTGGCTCGCCACCTCCAGCACCGGCAGCACAAAGGCCTTGACGATCTCGTCCAGCAGGTGCTCGGGCGCGGCGGCGCGCTGGGCCTCGGCCAGCGACTGCAGCCGCACGTCGATGTAGCCCGCATGCGCGCGAAAGATCGCGTGGTACAGCGACAGCTTGGGGCCGTAGTAGTAGCCCACCAGGGCCAGCGGCACGCCGGCCTCGTCGGCAATGTCGCGTATCGACACGCCGTGGAAGCCGCGTGCCGCAAACAGCCGCTCGGCCGCCTGCAGGATGTTGGCCTGCCGGTTCGGGGCCAGTTGGTCGTTGGCGCCGGCCAGGGCCTTGCCGGTGGCGCGCTTGCGCGGCGCTGCAGGGGACGCCTCGGGCGAGATGGAATCAGGGGATTTGGTACGTGCCATGATCCGATTTATACGTTCGTGCAAAACAATTGAACACTCGTACAAACCCTGGTGAAATTGATTTTGTACGTTCGTATAATTTTTTGCAAAGGCGTGCGGCAACAGACCTGCAGCCTTCGACCAGCCCCCTTTGCCGCCGCCATTGCAGTCCATTCCGCAGGAGACAAACCCCATGACCACCCGCCGCTGTTTCACCCAGCTTTCCGCCGCAGCGCTGCTGCCTTCCACCTGGGCCTTCGCGGCCCGGGCCGCCACGGCCATGCCCGACGTGGCGCGCATCCTCATCGGCTTTCCCGCAGGCGGCCCCATCGATGCCCTGGCCCGGCGCGTGGCCGACCGCATGCGCGGCAAGTACGCGGGCGCCGTGGTGGTCGAGAACAAGCCCGGCGCGGGCGGGCAGATCGGCATCCTCACGCTGCGCGACAGCGCGGCCGACGGCACCAACCTGCTCATCACGCCCTCGTCCATGCTGTCCATCTACCCCTACACCTACCCCAAGCTGCGCTACGGGCTGGCCGACGTCACGGCCGTCTCGGTGGCCGCGCACACCGACCATGGCCTGGCCGTGGGCCCGGGCGTGCCCGACAGCGTGCGCACGCTGGCCGACTTCCTGGCCTGGTTCAAGGCCAACCCCAACAACGCCAACTACGGCAGCCCCGGCGCAGGCTCCATGCCGCACATGGTGGGCGTGCTGCTGTCGCAGATCACCCAGCTCGACATGCGCCACATTGCCTACCGCGGCACCGTGCCCGGCGTGCAGGACCTGCTGGGCGGGCAGGTGCCCGCGTTCTGGGGCCCCATTGGCGACTACCTGCAGCACACCAAGAGCGGCAAGCTGCGCGTGCTGGCCATTGCCGGGGGCAAGCGCTCGGTGTTCCTGCCCCAGGTGCCCACGCTGCAGGAGCTGGGCTATCCGCTCAAGGTCAGCGAGTGGTATGGCTTCTTCCTGCCCGGCAAGGCTGCGCCCGAGGTGGTCAAGCGCGCCTCCGACGCGCTGCAGGCCGCGCTCACCCAGCCCGAGGTGGTCGACTTCGGCAAGCAGTACGGGCTGGAGATCCGCGCCTCCAGCGCCCCCGAGCTGGCCCGCATGCTGCAGGCCGACGCCGACCAGTGGCGCGGCCTGATCAAGCAGACCGGTTTCACCGCCGAATCCTGAGAAAGCCTTCCACCATGTCCATCGCATCCCCGCGCCGCATCGTCGATATCTCGATGCACCTTGAAAACGATGTCGTCTCCGACCCGCCCGGCCTGGGCCCGCGCATCAGCTACATCGACCACCACATGAGCTTCGACGACCTGGCACGCTTCTTCCCCGGCGTGCGCAAGGAAGACCTGCCCGATGGCGAATCCTGGGCCGTTGAAGACGTGCAGCTCAACACCCACAACGGCACGCACCTCGATGCGCCCTACCACTTCGCCTCCACCATGGACGGCGGCCAGCGCGCCCTGTCCATCGACGAGGTGGACCTGAACTGGTGCTTCCAGCCCGGTGTGAAGCTTGATTTTCGCCACCTGCCTGATGGCTATGTGGTGCAGGCGGCCGACGTGGAGGCCGAGCTCGCACGCATCGGCCACCGCCTGCAGCCGCTGGAGATCGTGGTCGTCAACACCCGTGCCGGCAGCGCCTACGGCACGCCGCACTACACCCGCAGCGGCTGCGGCATGGGCTACGAGGCCACCATGTACCTGCTGGAACGCGGCGTGCGCCTGACCGGCACCGATGCCTGGAGCTGGGATGCGCCGTTTGCCTATACCGCCGAGCGCTATGCCGAGAGCCGCGATGCCTCGCTGATCTGGGAAGGCCACAAGGCCGGCCGCGACATCGGCTATTGCCACCTCGAAAAACTGCACAACCTCGAAGCCCTGCCGGCGAGCGGCTTCTATATCGCGTGCTTTCCGGTCAAGGTGCGCGGCGCGTCAGCTGGCTGGACGCGCGCGGTCGCCATCTTCGATCCGGTCCTCCCCCTGCACAAGGAAGCGGCATGAAGCTCGCCACCCTCAAGAACGGCCAGCCGGATGGCCGCCTGGTCGTCGTCTCGGCCGACGCCAGCCACTGTGTGGACGCCAGCCCCGTGGCGGCCACGATGCTCGATGCGCTGCAGCGCTGGGACGCGGTGCAGCCGGGCCTCGCGCGCCTGTCGCAGGCCCTCGACATTCCCGACGCCCGTGCCAGCGTGGGGGCCCTGCCGTTCGATCCTCAGCAGTGTGCGGCGCCGCTGCCGCGCAGCTTCCAGTGGCTCGACGGCTCGGCCTTTCTGAACCATGGCCGGCTCATGGAGCGGGCCTTCAAAACCCCGCCCATCGCCGATTTCGAGACCATTCCCCTCATGTACCAGGGCGCGGCCGACGACTTCCTCGGGCCGCACGACCCCGTGCCGCTGCCCAGCGAAGACGATGGCATCGACTATGAAGGCGAATTCGCCGTGGTGCTGGGCGATACGCCCATGGGTGTGGGCCCGCAGCAGGCCTTGCAGCATGTGCGCCTGGTGGTGCTGCTCAACGACTGGAGCCTGCGCAGCTTCGGCCCGCGCGAGGCGAAGAGCGGCTTCGGCTTTCTGCAGGCCAAGCCTTCCACGGCCTTCGCGCCCATCGCCGTCACGCCCGACGAACTGGGGCCGGCCTGGCGCGAGGGCCGCGTGCACCTGCAGCTGCAGGTGCACCGCAACGACGCCTGGTGTGGTCACCCGCACGGCGGCGCCATGCACTTCCACTTTGGCGAACTCATCGCCCACGCGGCACGCACGCGCCGGTTGTCGGCCGGCACCCTCATCGGCTCGGGTACCGTCTCCAATGCCGACGCGGCCATGGGCTCGTGCTGCATTGCCGAGCGCCGCATGATCGAAACCCTGGCCCAGGGCGCGCCGCGCACGCCCTTTCTGCGCTTTGGCGAGCGGGTGCGCATGTTGGCGCTGGACGGTCAGGGCGGCGCCGGGCCTTTCGGCATGCTCGACCAGGTGGTGCAGCAGGCCCCAGGGACCGTCGCTGAGCGGTGACGCGAGCACGGCGGGCGCCCTGTGTCCATAGGGCGCTTTCCCCTGTTGTGGTTGTTTTCCCGGGGGCGGCTTGACCGGCCTGCGGGCCGCGCCTATTCTGGCTGGAGTGGCCTGCCGCGCGCCCGGTAGCGCCCGGCCCCCAGTGGAACCCCGCCCGTTGCCCATGCACAAAGAATTCAACCACGATGCCCTGCGCCGCCTGCAAGCCTTGATTGCCCGCGAAACGGGCGCCGCGCTCAGCGAAGCCGCTACGGCCGAGATGGCCGCCATTCTGCGCGGCACCGACGGGCCCGAGGGTGTGCCCGCGGACGACAGCGTGGTGGCGGCCCCGCGCGAGGTCACCATCCTGCTGGCCGACCTGCGCGGTTTCACGGCGCTCTCGGCCGCGCTGCCTGCGGGCGTGGTGATCGCCGCGCTCAACCGCTGCCTGTCTGTGCTCAGCGAGGTGGTTTTCAAGCACCAGGGGGCCATCGACAAGTTCATGGGCGACTCCATCATGGTGCTGTTCGGCGCGCCGGTGGCGCGCGAGGACGATGTCGACCGTGCGCTGATGTGCGCCGTCGAGATGCAGATGGCCATGCGCGACCTCAACCTGGCCCACATGCGCGAGCGCCTGCCCGAGGTCTTCCTGGGCATTGGCGTGAACACCGGCAACGTGATGGCCGGGCGCTTCGGCTCCGATGTGTATTCCGAATACACGGTGATCGGCGAAGAGGTCAACCTCGCCTCGCGCATCGAGGCCTTCAGCCTGCGCGGCCAGGTGCTCATCAGCGAAGCCACCTACCAGCGCTGCTGGGGGCTGGTGTCGGCATCGGCGCCCATGCAGGTCTACGTCAAAGGGCGCCAGCAACCCGTGGGCCTGCGCGAGCTGGTGGCGATTCCCTCGCGCAAGCTCAAGGTGCCGCGCCAGGAGTTTCGCCGCAGCCACCGCGTGGACACGCGCCTGCCTTGCCTGTGCCAGCGCATCCAGGACAAGATCATCGTGCCGCAGATCGTGCACACCGCCATCCGCGACATCGGCTACCACGGCCTGCTGGTCGAGATGACCGAGCCGCTCGCGCTGCACAGCGAGATCAAGCTCGAATTCGACCTGACCCTGGTCGAGTACCGCGCCACCGACGTCTACGCGCGCGTCATTACCTTGAAGCCCGAAGGCGGGCAGTGGCTGGCGGGCCTGGAGTTCACCTCCATCAGCCCCGAGTGCCACGCCAAGGTGCAGATGTTCGTACAGCTGCTGGTGGCGGCGCGCTAGGTTTTCAGCAACCCAGCTGGGTTGCGAGGTCCGTCAGCCGCGTGCTGTGCAGGTCATTGCCGGCCTGCGCCGAGATGTCCTTGGGGTGCGCCGCTCCATATTCCAGTGGCCGTTCCACATACATGGTGCGCAGCCCGCAGCCGCGCGCCGCCGCCAGGTCGTCGTGGTGGGCGGCCACCAGGGCCACCTGGGCGGGTTCCAGGTCGAAGGTGCGGGCCACGCCCAGGTAGGTGTCGGGGTGGGGCTTGTAGGCCTTGAAGACCTCGGCGCTCAGGATGCAGTCCCACGGCAGGCCCGCGCGCTTGGCCATGTTGGTGAGCAGGCCGATGTTGCCGTTGGACAGTGTGGTGAGGGTGAACTTCGTCTTCAGCCGAGTGAGCCCGGCCACGCTGTCGGCCCACGGGTCCAGCCGGTGCCACACGCGGTTCAGGTGCCAGCGCTCGGCCTCGGTCAGGTGCGAGAGGCCAAAGCGCGGCAGGATCTCGTCGAGGATGCTGCGGTGCAGTTCGTCGATGCGCGTCCAGCCTTGCTCGCCGTGCATCACGCGCGCCATGGCCGGCTGGTAGCCGCTGCGCCAGGCGATGGCGAAGGCATCGCCGTCGATGGCCGGGTACAGCGCCTGCATCTCGCGCACGATGCTGCCGTGCCAGTCCACCACGGTGCCAAAGATGTCGAAGGCCAGCACCTTCACGGTGCTGGCAAGTTCGTCGGAAATGCTCGGTCCGGTCATGCGCTGTCCTCGGTCGGGTGAAAACACCCCCAGCGTAGCAGGCCGGGCCGGCAGGCGCCGCCAGCACGTTTTGCCGGGCCGTGCTATGGTTACGGAATTCGGGTTTACCCCTGTAACTCCGTTTCATCTCCAACCCCTCCTGAGTTTCCTGCGCCGCGCCATTGCGTTCGGTGCAGCGCTGCCCTGTTGTTTGCTGTTGCCACCATGACCGCGCCCCTGCCGTCCTCCCCGTCGCCCATTGCCCACACCCCCACCGACGACCGCACCCTGGTGCGCGCCGTGCTGGCCCTGGGGGTGGGCGGCTTTTCCATCGGCACGGGCGAATTCGTCATCATGGGCCTGCTGCCCGAAGTGGCGCGCGATATCGGTGTGAGCATCCCGCAGGCTGGCCATGTCATCAGCGCCTACGCCCTGGGCGTGGTGGTGGGCGCACCGGTGCTGGCCGTGCTGTGCGCCAACTGGGGCCGGCGCGCGCTGCTCATGGCGCTGATGGTGGTGTATGCGCTGGGCAATTTCGCATCGGCCGTGGCGCCGGGCTACCTGTCGCTCAGCGCCATGCGCCTGTTCACCGGCCTGCCGCACGGCACCTACTTCGGCGTGGCCGCCCTGGTGGCCGCGTCCCTGGCACCACCCGGGCGGCGCGCGCGCGCCGTGGGCTGGGTCATGCTGGGGCTGACCACCGCCACCCTGGTGGGCGTGCCCATCGCGGCCGCGCTGGGTGAATACTTCGGCTGGCGCGCGGCCTTTGTCTTCGTGGGGCTCATTGCCGTGGCCGCCGTGGTCATGGTGCGCCTGTGGGTGCCCGACATGCCGGCATCGCACGGTGCCAGCCCGCTGCGCGAGCTGGGCGCCCTGGCGCGCAAGCAGGTGTGGTTCACCCTGGGCATCGGCGCCATCGGCTTCGGCGGCATGTTCGCGGTGTTCAGCTACATCAAGCCCACGCTGCTCGAAGTGGCCGGCATGCCGCCGGCGCTCATGCCCTTTGTGCTGTCGCTCTTCGGCCTGGGCATGGTGGCGGGCAACATCGTCGGTTCGCGCATGGCCGACAAGGCCCTCATGCCTGCCATCGGCAAGGTGCTGCTGTGGTCCATCCTGGCCCTGGCGCTGTTTGTGCCCGCCGCGCACCACCCCGTCAGCGCGGCGCTGGCCACCTTCTTCCTGGGCACACTGGTCGCCATCGGCCCGGCGCTGCAGATCCGCCTGATGGACGTGGCCGGCGATGCCCAGACCCTGGCCGCCGCGCTCAACCACTCGGCCTTCAATGCCGCCAATGCCCTGGGCGCGTGGCTGGGCGGCGTGTCCATCGCGGCCGGCCTGGGCTGGACGTCCACCGGCTGGGTGGGCGTGGTGCTGGGCATCTGCGGCGTGGGCATCTTTGCGTGGTCGATGTCGTCGGAGCGCGCCACGACACGCGCTGCTGCAGCGGCCTTGCACAAGGCCTGAGCGTAGCGGCGGCGCGACAGCGCCGCCCTCTGCAGAACGCCCCGCGCTTTCTGCGTTACAGTGAACGCGGGCCAACCCCATTGTTGGCCACGTCGCTCGGACGGTTCCGGGCGCTTACGTGAAAGTTCACCAGCATGTCTGCTTCTCCAGGCAAGCGCCGCTTTGCGCGCATCGATCGCCTTCCTCCCTACGTCTTCAACATCACGGCCGAGCTGAAACTCGCCGCCCGCCGCCGTGGCGAAGACATCATCGACATGAGCATGGGCAACCCCGATGGTGCGACCCCGCCGCACATCGTGGCCAAGCTCACCGAGGTGGCCCAGCGCCCTGACACCCACGGCTACTCTGCCAGCAAGGGCATTCCACGCCTGCGCCGTGCCATCAGCCACTGGTACCAGGAGCGCTATGCGGTGGACATCAACCCCGATACCGAGGCCATCGTCACCATCGGCTCCAAGGAGGGCCTGGCCCACCTGATGCTGGCCACGCTGGACCGCGGCGACACCGTGCTCGTGCCCGACCCGAGCTACCCCATCCACATCTACGGCGCCGTGATCGCCGGGGCCGACATCCGCAGCGTGCCCGTGGCGCCCGACGTGGACTTTTTTGCCGAGCTCGAAAAGGCCATCCGCGGCAGCTACCCCAAGCCCAAGATGATGATCTTCGGCTTTCCCAGCAACCCCACCGCGCAGTGCGTGGAACTGTCGTTCTTCGAACGCGTCATCGCCCTGGCCAAGAAGCACGACATTCTGGTGGTGCACGACCTGGCGTATGCCGACATCGTGTACGACGGCTACCGGGCCCCGAGCATCATGGAAGTGCCCGGTGCCAAGGATGTGGCGGTGGAGTTCTTCACCCTCTCCAAGAGCTACAACATGGCCGGCTGGCGCGTGGGCTTCATGGTGGGCAACCCCGACCTCGTGGCCGCGCTCGCACGCATCAAGAGCTACCACGACTACGGCACCTTCACGCCCCTGCAGGTCGCGGCCATCGCCGCGCTGGAGGGCGACCAGCAGTGCGTGAAGGACATCGCCGCCCAGTACCAGCGCCGCCGCGATGTGCTGTACAAGGGCCTCACCGAGTCGGGTTGGGCCGTGGACTGCCCCCGGGCCAGCATGTACATCTGGGCCCGCATCCCCGAACCCTACCGCGCCCTGGGCTCGCTCGAATTCGCGCGCCAGCTGCTCGACAAGGCCAAGGTCTGCGTGTCGCCCGGCATCGGCTTCGGCGACCAGGGCGACGAGTACGTGCGCTTCGCCCTCATCGAGAACGAGGCCCGCATCCGCCAGGCCGTGCGCGGCATTCGGGCGATGTTCAAGGCCGATGGGTTGCTGAAGGTGCCGGCGGCCTCGCCAGCCGCCGCGGCAACGGCGGGCTGAGCTCCTCAGTAGAGAGGAGTGCGGTGCCATGGGTTCACCGCACCCCTGCCAAATAAAACTTGCTTTCCTGCAGTGAATTCGATATGAAATTCACACATCTGCTTACCCTCTGTAGCCAGGGCTTCATACCGGGCGCTTAGACTTCGGAGCATGCACATGCTGGATTACAACCCTGACGACCTCGACGTCACCATCACCGAGCTGCTGGTCGCCACCAGCGACTCCGCCGACCACGAACTTCCACCCGTGGTGCCGGCTGTCCTGCAGCTGCTGCGCAAGCGCCTGGGCATGGATGTGGCCTTCGTCTCGCAGATCGCCGATGGCCGCCGCACCTTCATGGCCGTGGACAACGCACCCGATTTCCCTTTGCTGGAGGCCGGCATGTCCGACCCCGTGGAAGAAAGCTGGTGCCAGCGCGTCGTGGAAGGCCGCCTGCCTGAGAAGATGGAAGACGCTGCCCCCTACGTCCAATCCGGCAAGGCCCCCGACCCCGGCTTTACCATCGGCACCCACCTGAGCACCCCCGTGCGCCTGGCCGACGGCAAGGTCTATGGCACGCTGTGCTGCTTCAGCCGGGGCCTGCAGCCCGAGGCCGACATCGACCGGCTGCGCTATACGGCGAATCTGCTGTCGGAGAAGCTGTCGGCCAAGCCGGTGGAGTCGGCGGGCTGAGGCTCCGGATTTCAAGGGGCGTTGGCATTTTCGTCCCCATGCGCTTGTGCGCGTGATTTCATGCTTGCCGCGATGCGCGCGGCATCCTTGGCGGGTGGCAAGCCAAACGCCCTGCCGTACTCACGGCTGAATTGCGTGGAGCTTTCATAGCCTACCTCGTGGGCCACGGCGGTAACGCTCGTGCCCGAGGCAACCAGCAGCTTGCGCGCCTGCAACAGGCGCAGCTGCTTTTGGTACTGCAATGGACTGAGCGTGGTGACCGCTTTGAAGTGGCGATGAAACGCCGACACGCTCATGGCAGCGTCGTTCGCAAGCTCCTCGATCGGCAGCGGCAACGCGAAGTCACGCCGGATGCGCTGGATGATTCGATTGACCCGCGCCAGCGCGGTGTCGGGGGTCGCGATGTGGCGCAGCATCCAGCCCATCGGCCCCTGGAGCACGCGGTAGAGTATTTCCCGCTCATAGGCGGGTGCCAGCGCCGGCACATCCTGCGGTTGGTCCAGCAGCCTCAGCATTCGGACCCAGGCGTCCAGCAGTGGGGGCGTGATGGCGGCCACGGAGAACGCGCGGTCCTGGGGTGCATGCTCGGTACCAGGGGGCAGTGCCGAAAGCAGCTCGACCAGGAGGGACGCGTCCAGCGTCAGTGCGATGGCCAGATAAGGCGATCCGTCGGCGTCGGGCTTCACCACACCTGCCGCAGGCAGGTCGACCGACATCACAAAGTAGGTGGCGGGGTCGTAGTGCAGGGTCTGCTCTCCTACGGTCATGGATTTTCCTCCCCGCAGGATGAGGTTGACCATGGGCTCGTAGACCCCGGCAAGCTCGTGTTCGGGGATCGCTCCCTGCACCATGAAAACGCGCGGAATGCCTGTCTCGGTGCGTCGGTTCTCCGCGCGCGCGGCGAGCGCGCGCAGCTCATTCAATGGCTCGTTCATCACTGCATTAGACCGTGCGCGGGCGGTCGCTTCCAGCAGGAAAGCAGGATTGGGCAGGTTTGAGGCAGGAAACGCTGCGACGCCAAAGCACGGTTTCCCTATCGTTGAGGCATCCCAACCAACCCTGTTGAAGAGCCTCCAATGAACCCCAGCAAAGTCATCGTCATCACCGGCGCAAGCCGCGGCATCGGCGCCAGCACCGCCCTGGAAGCGGCGCGCCGCGGTCTCGGCGTCATCCTGACCTACAACACCCATCCGGATGCTGCCCGCGCGGTGGTGGGCCAGATAGAGAGCCTGGGCGGCAGAGCGGTCGCCTTGCCTCTGGATGTCGGCGCCGTACAGACCTTCCCGGGCTTTCGCGCTGACGTCGAGCGGGCGCTGGCAGCAACCTGGAATACATCGGGCCTGGATGGCTTGGTGAACAACGCCGGCCATGGCCTGTTCCAGGCCATTGAATCCGTCACCGAAGCCCAGTTCGACGGACTGTTCAACGTGCACCTCAAAGGGCCGTTCTTCCTGACGCAGGCGCTGCTCCCCCTGTTGCAGTCAGGTTCGGCCATCGTCAACCTGACCAGCGCGACGACACGCATCGCGACGGCCGGTGTGGCTCCCTATGCGTCCTTCAAGGGTGGCCTTCAGGTGCTGACCCGTTACATGGCCAAGGAATTCGGCGAGCGCGGCATCCGTGTCAACTCGGTCTCCCCTGGCCCCATCCGCACCGACCTGGGCGGTGGCCTGAATGAAGAGTTCGAGGCCCTTCTGTCGTCTCAGACGGCACTGGGCCGTGTCGGAGAGCCGCAAGAGGTCGCACGCGTGATCGCTTCGCTGCTGACTGAGGACGGCGGCTGGATTAACGCGCAGGATATCGAGGTGTCTGGTGGCTATGTCGTCTGAGCACCGCAAGGGACGCGTCGCCATGGCATGCCGCGCAGATCGGATGTATTTCTGGCTTCAGCGGGGCGAGGTGGATACGCGCGCTGTGCACGTCGGTGCCGTGGACAACGGCGCCCCCGCGCCGCGCCTGCACTGCGCCCCGCGCTTCTGCTCCGCGAATGTTCTGGGCCCTGGCGGCTACGGCCTGGAGTTTGTCCACAGGAGCTGGCAGCACGGACACGCATTGGCCACGAAAGGTGCCCGCCATGATGGATGAAGCCATGGAGATGACGACCTTCCAGTTGGCGAAGGGACTGACGATCAAGGACTTCATTGCCGCCAACGCCGATGTGGATGCCTGGCTCCAGAAGCAGCCCGGCTTCATCCTTCGGCGCATCTGCGAAGGCCGCGATGGCTGGGTGATCGACATGCTGCTTTGGAAGTCCGTGAGAGATGGGGAACGTGCCGCCGCAGGCATCTTGACCGAACTGGCCGACTCCCCCGTCCACGCGGCCATCGACCAGTCGACCGTGGACTGGACTATCCAGGTCTGTCGGCATCGCTGCGGCTAACCGCTGCGAAGCAGGATCACTTGCACTGCATTTCAAGGAGATTTCATGGCAATTTTGGATCACGTCGAGTTCGCCGTAAGCGACTCAGCCGTCTCGTGCAAGTTCTACGAGGCGGCGCTCCAGCCCTTGGGCATCGGCCTTGTGGTCTCCGTCGATGCGTCCAAGACCGGCAAGGGCGCGCGCCACGGCCTGGGAGTTAACGGCTATCCAACCTTGTGGATACACGATGGCGCGCAAGCCAGCCAGGGGTTGCATGTAGCCTTCTCAGCGGCGACCAGGGCACTGGTGGACGCCTTCTGGAATGCCGCCCTGGCGTCTGGAGGCGTGGACAACGGAGCGCCGGGAATCCGAACGCGTTACCACGATCACTACTATGCCGCCTATGTTCTGGACCCGGACGGTGTCAATGTGGAAGTGGTGTGCCAGGCGCAGCCGTAGAGCAGCTGCGGCTTCGCCTTGGGGACTCCAGGCGCCTCAGGCCTTGCGCAACCCCTGCAGCGTCTGCAACAGCACCACCCGTGTCTGCCCCAGCAGCATGCCTTTCCATTCCTCGTTGTCGCAATAGAACGCATCGCGCAGCTGGGCGCGGATCTCGCGTCGCTGCGCTGCCGGAGCATCGGGGTGGCGGCGCAGCCAGGTGTCTGCGCGCAGGCGGTACAGCATCTCGGGTTCGGGCACCGTGCCGAACTCCAGGCCCATGAGCGCGATGCGGGCGTTCTTCGGGCATTCGTCGTAGGCGGTGGAGACCACCGGGCCCGACACATTGGCCGAGGCCGAATCGCCGGAGAACGGTGAGAACACGTCGGCGCCCCACCAGGATTGCGCGAGCGCCAGGTCTTCGGGCGTGTTGCGGCCCGGGTAGATCTTTTCGCCGTGGCCATAGGGGCCCAGGCCGGTGTGCACATCGACCCAGCCCAGGTGCGTGGCCGATGCCGTGTACTTGCGCAGGATGGCGCGGATGGTCTGGTTGCTCCACGAGGGCGCGGTGCCGCCGTAGAACAGGCCATCGGGCGAGGTGTACTGCCCTTTGAAGACGGCATTGCGGAAGGCGGGCATGCCGTGCTTTTCAACGTAGGCGGCCAGCGCCGCGTCGTCGGCAGGCGTGGGCGGCCAGGTGGCGGGCAGCACCAGGGGCTCGACCTCGGCATACGCCGCGTTCACCGGCAGAGGTGCGCCGAAGTCGATGTGGTTGCGGTTCAGGTCGATGTTGTCTTCGTTCGTGCGGTGCAGGTGCGAGAACCCGTGCGGGTTGACCGCATGCACCAGCAGCAGCGCCACGCCGGCCTGCTCAATGCGTGCCAGCAGGTCGGCATCGTGCAGTGTGGCGATCTGTGTGCCCGATCCGCTGAAGCCTTCGGGCCCGTGCGTGCCCGAAGTGACGAGCAGGATCTTTTTCGCGTCGAGTGCGCCGAGCAGCGCCACATCGGTGGCCAGCGCTTCGCCGAGTGCGCCGCGGTGCCCCGGGAGCACAAAGGACTCGACCGCGGCGCCGCTGTGTGCGGCCGCGTCGAGGAACTTGGCGCGGGCTTCGGCATAGGTGCCCGAGAAATACCGCGTGGCGGCGCTGCGTTGGGGGATGGGCATGGCGAAGGGCTCCAGTCAAAGGTGTGTTGAGGGCTACATTGCCCAGATGCGCGGTGCCTCTCCCTGCAGCGCCCACAGCTGCTCGCGCCAGGCCACGCGCACGGCCTTGAGCAGCTTCATCGCGGGTTCCACCTGCGGGGCCAGCACGCGCAGCACCACCATGCGGTCGTTGGGGCTGGTGGCGCCGGCGGTGGCCGCCACCTGCGGGTGCTGCTCCACCACCGCGCGCGCCACGTCCAGTGCGGCGTCGCGGCGGTTGCGCTCCAGCGCGCTGCCGGCGGCAAAGAACATGCTGGCCATGCAGCGCTGGCCGGCCAGGCCCAGGGGGCTGTGCAGCAGGCGCTCGTCGGCCGCGTCGATCACGCCGCGCTCCAGCCACAGGCCGGGCACAGTGAGGTGCTGCACGAAGCGGCCCTGCACAAAGGGCTGCTCGGCATGGGGCAGGCCCAGGGCGGTCACGTCCCAGCCCATGCATTCGGCGCCGGGGGCCAGGTCGATGGTGAGGTGGTTCTCGGCATTGCAGGCGCTGTAGCACAGGGCCTCCAGCGGCAGCCATTCCATGCGCGCGCCCTCGGCCAGCGTGAGGTGGCTGCGCTGCAGCGCCAGCGGGCCGGTGGAGCGGTAAAAGCGCGTCGCGCCCGGCGTGGTCACCAGGCCGTGCGCGCCCGGGCCCACGGTGGCGGTGATGTCCAGGGTGTCGCCGCCCACCAGGCCGCCGGGCGGGTGCACCAGCACGTTGTGGCAGATGGCGTCGCCCTCGGGGTACAGGCTTTGCAGAATGCGCAGCGGGCCGTTGTGCTCGTACCGCGCCACGGTGCGGACGTTGGGAGAAGGGCCTTCAACGGTGTAGTCGAGCTGCAGGCGCGCGTGCCAGGACATCGGTTTGATCTGCTACGAAATGAATAGCTGATTATGCCAATGCCCCTGCCGCATCAGGCGTCAGGCGGCTTTGGCCACCGGCGGCACCCAACTGCGCAGCTTGCCCGGGTTGAGCAGGCCCTGCGGGTCGAAGCGCTGCTTGGTGCTGACCACCGCGGGGTCCAGGTTGTTCTGCTTGCCGTCTTCCACGATGTAGACATGCGGGTTGTTGATCTGCACGCCGTGGTCGCGGTAGATCTGCATGATCTGGTTGAGCCGCTCCTCGGTGCTGTAGCGGATCAGCTGCAGCCCGCTGCAATTGAAGGCGCCTTCCTTGGTGCGCAAGAACTCCAGGTGCATCATCACCTCGCCGCCCAGCGCCTTTTCCAGCGCCTTGACCTGCTCCAGCCGCGTCGCGGGGTTGAAGCCGCTCTGGATGTAGGTGAGCGTCTTGTCCACCTTCAGTGCATGCAGGGTGGTGTGGTTCCAGGTGTATTCGAGCAGGCTCTTGTGGCTCTTTTCCACCTCGTCGGCCGTCTTGCGGTAGCTGACGGTGCCGCCATACCTGGCGGCCATGTCGCGCATGCCGTCTTCGGAATGCGGGGCCACCAGCAGCATCACCGCGTGGCAGCCCGCAGGCAGGTGCTCGGCCAGGCTGGTGAAGTAGGCCGGGATCGGCGCGGCGAGAAAGCACACCTCCTTCTTCTCCAGCCCCGGCGCGGCGCCGAAGCGGTCGGCAAACTCCAGCGCAGCGTCGAATTCGGTGAAGCTCACGATGCATTCCGTCCACGCCACGGCGGGGGTCAGGGCCACCTCCAGCTCCAGCACGATGCCGTTGGTGCCATAGGTGTGGTGCAGCAGCATGGCTTCGGGGCCGCGCAGCTCGATGACCTGGGGCTCGGGCTCCACGGTCATGGCGCGCACGGCCAGCACATTGCCCGGCGCCGCCAGCGGCCCGTGGTTGATGGAGCCGGCCCCGCCAAAGCCGCCGCCGAACAAGCCGCCCAAGGTGGCGCTGCGGTAGGTGGACGGCAGCCAGCGCAGCTCCTGCCCCAGGGGCTTGGCCTGCGCGTCGAAGTCCGACAGGCGGATGCCCGCCTGCGCCCGGCCCACGCCGCCACGCACCCAGCCAAAGCCGTTGTAGCCCGACAGGTCCAGGATCACCCCGCCATGCAGCGGCGTGCTCTGCCCGTAGTTGCCGGTGCCGCTGCCGCGCACGGTGAGGGGGATCTGCGCCTTGGCGCAGGCGGCCACCACCTGGCGGATCTCGTCTTCCGTGCGTGGGCGCACGGCCACGTCGCCGCGCTTGCCGGCCAGGTCGCGCTTGAGCACGGGGCTGAACCAGGCAAAGTCCTGCGACAGGCGGCCCACGCGCAGCGGGTCGGCAATCCAGTCCAGGCCGGGCAGCAGATCGGGCAGTTGCTGGGCGGTGGTGGTCGGTGCGTTCATGGTGTGTCTCTCCTGGATCAGTCAATCGATCAGTCGGCCCGGTTGGGCAAAGGGGGGCCTGCACCGCGCGCAAATGCGCGGCGTGGTGGCTATGAAGTAGGGGCTTAGTCCTGTGAGTTTTCGCTGGCGTGCCAACTACCCAGCGCGAGGCGTGTCAGCCAGGCCATCAGCACGAAGAGGGCGACACCCGTGAGCGAGATCAGCAGCAGCGCAGCGAACATGCGCGGAATGTTGAGCTGAAATCCCGCCTGCAGGATCTGGTAGGCCAGCCCCGCGCCCTGGCCGCCCGTGCCGGCCACGAACTCGGCCACCACGGCACCGATCAGCGCCAGCCCGCTCGATATGCGCAGCCCACCAAAGAAGTACGGCAGGGCGCTCGGTATGCGCAGGCGCAGCAGGGTCTGCATGCGCGTGGCGCGGTTGAGCTTGAAGTAGCTCTGCAGGTCCGGCTCCACGCTGCGCAGGCCCAGCGTGGTGTTGCTGATGATGGGGAACAGCGCCACCAGCGCGGCGCAGATCACCATCGACGCCGTCGGGTCCTTCACCCAGATGATGATGAGCGGCGCCACCGCCACGATGGGCGTGACCTGCAGCAGCACGGCATAGGGGAACAGGGCGGTTTCAATGCGCTTGCTCTGCACGAACAGGAACGAGATCAGCACGCCTGCCACTGTGGCCACCGCAAAGGCCAGTACGGTGATCTTGACGGTGACCCACAGCGATCCACCCAGGGCCGCCCAGTCGGTGACCAGCGTTTTGAGCATGAGCAGGGGCGAGGGCACCAGGTAGGGCGGCAGCTCCATCGCCGTGACCAGGCCCTGCCACAGCGCGATGAGCACCAGGCCCACCAGCACGGGGTAGACCACGCGCTGCACGCGCGGCTGGGCCATCAGCGGCACGCGCGGCGCTGCGGGCTTGGCGGGGGCGCGGGCAGGCGCACTGCGCTCCGCTGGCGCGGCAGCGGAAGCTGCGGGGGCAGTCGGGTAGGGTGTGCTCATGCTGCGGTCTCCTCGGTGTCGGCGCTGGCGCGCAGCAGGCTGTCCTGCAGCTGCTTGGCATAGAGGCTGAATTCGGGCGAGACCATGAAGTCCGCCGTGCGCGGGTAGGGCGCGTCAATGTGGAACTCTTCCACCACGCGGCCGGGGCGTGCGGCCATCATCACCACGCGGCTGGACAGGAACACCGCCTCGTGGATCGAATGCGTCACAAAGATCACCGTGAGCTTCTTCTTGCGCCACAGGTCCAGCAGGTCCGCGTCGAGCTTGTGGCGCGTGATTTCGTCCAGCGCGCCGAAAGGCTCGTCCATCAGCAGCAGGTCGGGCTGGGTGACCAGGCCGCGCGCAATCGACACGCGCATCTGCATGCCGCCCGACAGAGCGCGCGGCAGTGCATTGGCAAACTTCGACAGACCCACCAGGGCCAGGGCCTCGGCCACGCGGGCATCGGCCTCCTGGCGCGGCACACCGGCCAGGTCCAGCGGCAGGCGCACATTGGTCTGCACGCTGGCCCAGGGCATGAGCGTGGGCGACTGGAAGACAAAGGCCATCTTCTTGCCGCTTTCCTCCAGCTGGGCCACGGGCTTGTGCCACAGCTGCAGCCGGCCGTCGGTGGGCTCCAGCAGACCGGCCACCATCTTGAGCAAGGTGCTCTTGCCACAGCCCGAGGGGCCGAGCAGGGTGACGAACTCACCCTCCTCGATGGTCAGGTCCACCGGCAGCAGGGCCTGCGTGCCATTGGGGTAGGTCTTCTCGGCCGACAGCACCTGCACGGCAGGGATGCTGCGCGGTGCGGGTGCCAGCGTGGGGGAGTCAGCGGGGGCGGTGGTTGTCATCGTGCGCGCCTTTCGATGGATGCGCCTCGCCGCGGGCGGCGGGGGCTGTTTCAGGGCTGTGGTGTTGTCAGAAGCTCAGGGCATAACCTTGAGGTCTTTGACGAAGGCCGTGCTATAGGTGTCGGAGAGCTTCACCTTGGCCGGGTCGATCAGCTTGGCCTCCACCAGGAAGTCGTAGCTCGCCTTGGCGCGCGCGTCGGTCATCACGCCGATGCCCATGCTGGCCGCGTCGCCGCCGGTCACCATGCCCATTTCCTTGAGCTTGGCCACGCTGTAGGCCAGCTGCTCGTCGGTCATGTTGGGGTTGTCCTTCTTGATCAGGGCGTTGGCCGGTGCCGGGTCGGCCAGGTAGCTCTTCCAGCCTTCCATGGTGGCCTTCACGAACGAGGCGACGGCGGCGCTGCGCTCCTTCACGGTCTTGTCCATGCAGCTCACCGTGGTGGCGTAGGCGGGGTAGCCCTGGTCGCTGAACATCAGCGTGTTGGCCTTCACGCCGGCCTTGGCGATGGCGAACGGCTCCGACGTCAGGTAGCCCTGCTGGGCAGTGTTCTTGTCGGCCACGAAGGGCTGGATGTTGAAGGTGTAGGGCCGCGTCTGCGCATCGTTGAAGCCGTATTTGGCCTTCAGCCAGGGCCAGTAGCCGCGCTGCGCGGACGATGCGATCAGGATGGTCTTGCCCTTGAGGTCCTCGAACTTCTTCACATCGTCGTGCGCGATCAGCACCTGCGGGTCCTTCTGGAAGACTGCGGCCACGGTGGTCACGGGCACGCCGCCCTCGCGCATCTGGATCATCTGCAGGTCGCTCGACCCCATCACGCACTCGGCCTGGCCGGCCGCCATCATCTGCACGATGTTGACCTGCGGGCCGCCCATCTTGATGGTCACGTCCAGGCCGTACTTCTTGTACAGGCCCGTGGCTACCGCCTGGTAGAAGCCGCCGTGCTCGGCCTGCGCGTACCAGTTGGTCATATAGGTGAACTTTTCCTGCGCGTGGGCCTGCATGGTGCCGGCGGCACCAACAGCGAGCAGCGCGGCTGCACCAAGTTTGGAAAGGCGGGAGGCGGTCTTCTTCATCATGGCAGGGCTCCGGTAGGTGGTGGAGGGGGAACAGGGACGAAAAGGGGTACGGACGAGGCTGCGTTCGCAGGTTTCAAGCCAGGGCGGAGGAATGCTCCACATGCCCCGTGTGGTGGGCGCGGCTCCAGGTGGGTTCGGCGCGCGGGGCCCAGCGCAGCTGGTGCAGTTCGGTGATGGCGGCGGCCCAGCTCACGGCCAGCGAGTCGAGGATGGCGTGGCCCTGCTCGGCCGTGGCGGGCAGCGGGTCGCCGATGATGCCGCTGGGCCCGAAGTCGCGCGCCGTCCAGGCGCAGGCCGGGCGGCCGTCGGGCGAGAGCAGGGGCGATGGGAAGGCGGGCGGGTAGTTCACCACCGCGCGTTCCATGTGCACGGTCTCGGGCGCCAGGGCCAGCATCAGCGCCGTCTCGGCATGGCCGGCGTGCATGGCCAGCTTCTTCTCCTGCTCCGACAAATACTTGCCCGCCACATGCGGCACGCGCCAGGTGAAGCTCGGGACCACGATGAAGTCGCCATGGCGCAGGCGCAGCTCGCGTGCGCACATCTCCAGCACCTGCGGCTGGCCGCCGTGGCCGTTGACGAACAGCAGCTTGCGAAAGCCCGCGCGGTAGACCGACTCGCCCACCTCGTTCATGGTGGCCAGCAGCGTCTCGCCGCTCAAAGTGACCGTGCCCGGAAAGTGCAGGTGCTCCTCCGACTTGCCGTAGGTGATGGGTGCCATGGCAAAGGCCGGCACCTCGGCCGGCAGGCGCGCCAGGGCATGGCCCACGACGCCTGCGCTGATCACCGTGTCCACCGCGCAGGGCAGGTGCGGGCCATGCTGCTCGGTGGCGCCCGTGGGCAGCACGATGACGGTGTTCTCCTTGTCCGGCAGATCGGCGATCTCGGTCCAGCTCAGGTAGGGCAGGTAGCGGTGGGGCGGGGTGTAGCCGTGCAGCATGGGGCAGGTCTTTCGTGAAGGGGGATGGAGGGGTCAGCGCAAGGGGAGGTAGGCGGTCGCTTCGACCTCGATCAGGATGTCGGCCGTGGGCAGCATGCCGGTGACCTCCACCACGGTGGAGGCCGGCGGCTCGCCCGGGAAGAACAGCTTGCGCACGCGGCTGTACTGGGGAAAGTGGTCCAGGTGCTTGAAGTACTGCACCAGCTTGATCACGTCGGACATCTGGCCGCCCGCGGCCTCAATGGTCTGGCGGATGCGGTCCAGCACATACCAGCTCTGCGCCAGGATGGGCCCCTCCTTGATGTCGCTGCTGAACTCGCCCGTGCGGCCGATCAGCGTGGCCGCTTCGTCCGGGATGTCTGCATAGCCGCGCACGATGCGGCTGGCGGCAGGGTCCACGGCGATGATGCCGGACAGGAACACCATGTCGCCCGCGCGGCGCCAGGCGGCGTAGCGGGCCAGGGGCTGGGCGATGCCCGGGGTGGTGGCGGGGGAAGCGGTCGTCATGCAAGGCTCCGTGCAGGAAGGGGGGAGGGGGCTGGCGTGGCGTTGGCCATGTGCCACGCCGCGCTGGCATGGCCGCTGGTGACGCGGCCGTTGCGCAGCACCACGCGTTGCTGCGTGCGCGACGGGAAGCCCCAGCCATCGGCCTGCTGGAAGACGATCAGGTCGGCCGCCATGCCCGGCTGCAGGGGCAGGGCATCGGGCCCGCAGCGCAGCCAGTCGCTGCGGCACAGCGCTTCGGACCAGCGGTCGAAGGGCGCATCGAGCTGCGCGGCCAGCACGCCGGTGGCCAGGGCCTCCAGCGGGTCCAGGCTGCCCACGGGGCAGAACGGGTCCTGGATGTTGTCGCTGGCCACCAGCACCGGAATGCCGCGCGCATGCGCCTCCTTGATGAGGGTGATGCCGCGCCGGCGCGGGGTGCGGCCGGTCACGGCGTCCTGCAGCAGCAGGTTGGTGATGGGCAGCGTGACCAGGGTGATGGGGCTTTGCGCCACGGCGTCCAGCGTGGCCAGGGCGGTGGCTTCGTCCTGTGCGGCCAGCGCGCAGGTGTGGCCGCAGACCACATGGCCGTCGAAGCGCAGCTCCTTGAGCAGCGCCGCCGTGGTGGCCAGACCCTGGGCGCCGGGGTGCAGTTCCTCGTCCACATGCAGGTCCACATTCAGGCCATGGTGCTGCGCGGCCTCGAACAAATGGCGCAAGGCCTGCGCATCCCAGTTGGTGGAATGCACGAAGCCGCCCAGCAGCGCGCCCGGGCCGCTGTCGGCCACGGTGGCGGCCAGTCGCATGGCGGTGGCGCGCTCGGTGTACAGGTGCAAGGGGATCAGGGCCACGCGCTCCAGCAGCAGGCGGCCGGTCCATTCGTGGGCCAGGGCGCGCAGCACATTCCAGGCAAGGGGCTGGGCATCGGGCTCCCACCAGTCGCAGTGCGTGCGCAGGTGCACTGTGCCGGCCTCGCAGGCCCATTGCAGGGCGCGGCTGGCCCGGGCGCGGATGTCGGCCTCGGTCCAGCCCTGGCGGTCCACCATCATGGCCTCGATGGCGCCCAGCAGGCCGGGTTTCACCGTGCCCATGCGCGGCAGGGTGAAGGCCTTGTCCAGGTGGGTGTGCGCATCCACCAGCCCGGGCAGCACCAGGGCGCCGGCCAGGTCCCAGGTGGCGCCGGCCGGGGTGGACGGCGCGGTGCTGTGCGGCGCGATGGATTCGATGCGGCCCTGCACCAGGTGCACATCGGCCAGTGCGGGCTGGCTGCCCTGGGTGGGCCACTGGCGCGGCAGCAGCCAGCGCGGCAGCCGCGCGCGCAGCAGGTGGTCGGGGGTGTTGGATGCATGCATGCGGTGCTGCCTTTATGCGAAGCGCGCCATGGCCTGGCCCACGCGCGCCTTGAAGGCCGCCAGCCGCGGCGGCGTGGCCACGTTCATGTGGTAGTAGGCGTGGTAGTCCACGCGCGCCTTGCCGCCGGTCAACAGGCGCATGTAGCGCGTGACGGACTTGCGCGGCGGGTCGCCCATGAGCAACGCCGTCCAGCGCGGGCGGCCATAGGTCACCACGGCCGAGATGCGCTTGATGTGCGTGAGCGAGGGTTTGACGTTCTGCGGGTCGCTGATGTCGAAGGCCACACCGGGCATCAGCACCCGGTCGAAAAAGCCTTTGAGCATGGCCGGCATGCCAAAGCACCAGGTGGGAAAGCAGAACACCACCGCCTCGGCCCACAGCAGCCGGTCCACATAGCCCTGCACCGGCAGGCGGTTGCTCGGCACCTCGTGGTAGCCCAAGCGTTCCTCGCGGCTGAGCACGGGGTTGAAGCCCTCGGCATACAGGTCGCAGTCGTCCACCTCGTGGCCCGCGCCGCGCAACTGCTGCACCACCTCGGCATGCAGGGCCGCGTTGTAGCTGGTCTCCACCGGGTGGCAATAGATCACGAGGATGCGCATGGCGGGGCTTCCTTCCAGTTGGGGTTCAGAGATCGAGCGTGAGCGTGGGCCCGTGGCTGCGCGCGCAGCACACGGCCACATGGGTGGCCTGTTCCTCCGCGCTCAGGCAGCTGTCGCGGTGGTCGGGCGCGCCGGCCAGCCAGCGGGTGGCGCAGGTGCCGCACACGCCTTGCTCGCACAGCGTGTCGATGGCGATGCCGGCGAGTTGCAGCACATCGGCCATGCTTTCGCCGGGCTCCACGGGCAGCCGTATCTGGCTGCGCGCCAGCACCAGTTCAAAGGCCTGTTCCGTGGCGGGCAGCGCGGCTGCCGGGGCTGGGGTGTGCATGTTTGACCACTTGATTTGATCGATTGGTCAAACTATTGCAAATGCTGTGCCAGCAGGCCTTTCGGGCCGTTGCCTGCTTTGCCCCGGGTCAAGGCGCCCTGCAGGGGTTCTGCTACGCCCGCAAGCGTGCAGCCCTGTTCACTCTGGTGCGGCGTCGGGTACCAGGCCGCAGCCCAGCAGCACAAAGTTGGTGAGCTCGCGCACGATGGGCTCGCGGTCGATGGCCTCTTCGGGCGCCAGGCCCAGCATGATGTGCACCTGCACGCCGTAGTCGGCGTAGTGCTGCGTCATGCCCCAGATCTGCATCAGCAGCAGGCGCGCGTCCAGCGGGCGCATGCGGCCCTCGGCGATCCAGCGGTCGATCAGGTCCACCTTCTGCTGGGTGGACTTCACGGCCACGGGCCAGTACCGGCCCAGGTTGCGCCCGCCGCCCAGCACCTCGGTGGTGAAGATGCGCGACAGACCCGGGTTGTCCAGCGCGTAGTCGAGCTTCTTGCGCACATAGGTGCTCAGCACCTTCTTGGGGTCGTCGCTCTGGCTGTCGAACTGGAAGGCGCCCGACCAGCCGTTGAGCACCGAATACAGCAGCTCCTCGTACAGCTCTTCCTTGCTGGCGATGTAGTAGTGCAGCTGCGGCTTGGTCAGGCCCGCGCGCTCGGCAATTGCCTTGGTCGATGCACCCTTGAAGCCATGGCGGCTGAACTCGGCAATCGCCGCCTCGCGGATCGCGCCCAGGATGCGCTCGCGCCCCTGTTTGGAGCGGCTGAGCAAGGTGCCGGAAACATTGCTGCCCTCGGCTTCGGGTTCGGTCAGGGGCGGGGCTTTGGGCGGCATGGTGGGCGATTGTCGCTGCAGTGGGCTGTTCACTGCTTCCAGAAGCCCACATGCGGGGCGCTGGCCTCTTCGATAAGGGCCGGGCCTATGCATTCGATGGCGTGTGGCGATGCCGCGAACACGTCGCGGCACGACAGCTCGGCATCGCGCTGCTCGGCGCGCTCGCCGCGGAACTCGCGCAGCCGCACCGCGTCGATGCCGAACACCACCCGGCCGATGCCCGACCAGAAGATCGCACCCGCGCACATCACGCAAGGCTCGGCCGACGAATACAGCGTGGCCTGGGCCAGCGCATCGCGGCCCACGCGCGGGCTCAGCTGGCGCACGGCATTGGTCTCGGCGTGGCCCGTGCAATCGCCCGTCTCGGTGGCGTTGCAGTAGGCCTCGGCCAGCAGTTCCCCATCCGCTCCCACCACGATCGCCCCGAAGGGTCGGTTGCCGCGCGCCCGCGCCGTGCACGACCAGGCGATGGCCTTGCGCAGGTAGGTGCCATCGGTGTCGTCGATGTCGGCAGGGTCGTCGAACTGGTGGTGCGGCACGGCGGCCATCAGGGCATGCATGGGGTGTCTCCGTCAAGGTGAACGGTTGCTGTTGCCACCGCTATGCATTTGGCATGCCACGAACAATGTGTGACATGTATGCATGCCTTTCTGGGCGCGGCCTCAGGTTTTCCACGCGCCCTGGTGCGAGGTGGCTGATTCCTCGATCAGCGCTGGCCCCACGCAATCGATGGGGTGGGGCGAGCTGTTGAACACGTCGCGGCAGAACAGCTCGGCGTCGCGCTGGTCCAGCCGCTCGCCGCGGAACACGCGCAGGCGCACCGCGTCGATGCCATAGACCACGCGCCCGATATTGGCCCAGTAGATGGCGCCCGCGCACATCACGCAGGGCTCGGCCGACGAGTACAGCGTGGCGCCCGCCAGGGCCTCGCGGCTGTGCACCGGGCTGGCCAGGCGCACGGCCGAGGTCTCGGCGTGCGCAGTGCAGTCGCCGTTCTCGCCGGTGGCGTTCCAGGCCTCGGCCAGCACCTGGCCGTCGGCCCCCACGATCAGGGCGCCAAACGGCCGGTTGCCGCGCGCACGGGCCTTGTCGGCCAGTGCGATGGCCTGGCGCAGGTACTTGCCATCGCGCTCGTCCAGCGTGGCCTCCTGCGGCAGCAGGTCGGCGGGTGCGGCGCTGCTCATGCCACCACCTTGCGCTCGGCCAGCGCGGGCAGGAAGGCGGGGTTGAACACGCGCTCGGGCGCAGGCTTGCGCGCCAGGTTGAACACGGCCGTCACCTCCTCGATCTGGTGCGCCAGCACGGCACCCTGCACGCCGCCCAGGCCCACGGCCTGCGACTCGGCCGTCTGCAGGTACAGGCGCGTGATGGCCCAGCGCTCGCGCTCCACCTCCATGTTCAGGATGGCTTCGCGTGCCTTGATGGCGGCAAACGCCGCCTCGGGGTTGGCCAGCGTCTCGCGCAGCGCGCGGTTGCTGGCGCGCAAAAACGCCTTGGCCACCTCGGGCTTCTCCTGCAGCAGCTTGCCGGCCAGCACGGCGTTGCCATACAGGGCGAGGCCTGCCTTGTTGTATTCGAGCACCGACAGCTCCTTGGCCGGCACACGCGCGAACAGCGACACGGCCGAGTCATGGAAATAGGTGGCGGCGTCGACATCGCCGCGCACCACCACGTTGTCGCGTGCGCTGAAGTCGGTGGTCACCCAGCTGAACAGTTCGGGCTGGGTCTTGAGCGCGCGTGCCACCATGGGCCAGCTGCGGCGTGTGGCCTCCACGGCGGCGGCTGCCACCTTCTTGCCCTTGAGCGACTGGAAGTCGGTGGTGACGCCCCGGTCCTTGCGGCCGATGATGACGAAGGGCGCACGGTTGTAGTACTGGTAGATGGCCTGCACCGGCGTGTCGGCGTTCTGCGCGTGGAACTCGGCCAGCGAGCTGATGTCCCCGAGGCCGATGTCGTAGGCCCCGCTGGCCACGCGCGTGATCGAGGCGACCGAGCCCGCGCCCACGTCAATGCTCACGTCCAGACCCTCGTCCTTGAAGTAGCCCTTGGCCTGGGCCAGGAAGAAGGGCGAGGTCTGGCTGGTCACGCGAAAGTCCAGCGTGAACTTGAGTGGGGTTAGCGTGCCCTGGGCATGCACCACGGCAGGGGCGCCCAGCGTGGCAGCGATGGAAGAGGCGAGGGTGGTCGAGAGAAAGCGGCGGCGGTGCAGCATCATGGCGGTGGTGGCCCAGTTTCGGTGGAATGTCCCGGACCATGGGGCCCGCAGGGCCCCCGGGGTGCCGGGTCGAACTGAGCAATTTCCGGGCGCCACCATCCAAGAACCTGTTCAAAGTCTTTTAGTAGCCGCGCAAGTCCCTTTTCGGGATGGGATGCAAGGCGCGGTGCGCAGTTGATAGCTCGGCTATCAACAAGCGCCGCAACGCCGCAGACCGCCCGAAAAGGCACTTGCCCTTCGGGTTGGAGTGAAATCGGGCGATTGGACGCCCCGGCTGCTTGCATGGGCATGAGCCCATGCGGTGCATCCGAAGCATCCACTCATCCCGATTGCACTCCAACGCGGCTGCTAAAAGACTTTGAACAGGTTCTAAAGGGGTGGCAGCGCTGAACGCTTCTACTCGATAGGGGCTGATGCAGAAAGCGTGCCCGGTGTTGCAAAAGCGCCGCGCTGTGCTGTGCAGCAGGCCCTTTTTTGCGCGGCCTTGCCTCGGCGCAAGCCGCTGCAGAACCTGTTGTGCGACGCGCTGGCGTGCGCTGGCATGTGCGGGGTACGCACCTGCGGTGCGCAGGCTTGGTGCGTTGCTGCCCTGGTTTGGTGAGTGCGTGGGCCCCTGGGCCGGCCGGTGCGATGCGGTTTCCCTGTGAAGGGCTTGGCGGCGTGCTTGGCCTGCCGTTTGCTAGCATCAGGCCTGAGAGTAGAAGCGTTCAGTCCAGCCAATCCGCATTGCGTGGACCGGCTGGCGGGTCATTGCTCTTGAAGCCGGTGGCGGCTTGCGTGCGGTGCGTGTGCCTGTTGAGGGCCTGCGCAGCCTGTGGGCCGTTGCCATTGTTCCCTTCAAGAGCCACATGGCGCCGTGCCGCTTCACTGCCAGCGAGCGGCCTGCCGTGTGCCTTGTTTTTGATCCAACGAGGAAACAGACACCATGCAGACCACAGCCGCAAACCCCGCCACCCCCGTCTATGAGCCCACCGTCGCCCCCGACGTGCTGGGCGAGCTCGAAAAAGAATCGCGCATGGGCGGCGCGATGGACGGCGAGACCTCCACGCGCGAAGTGCGCCGCATCGACATCTCCAACTTCGACGCGCGCAAGCAAGAAATCGCCGAGCAACTGTGGGCCGCATCGGTCGACATCGGCTTCTTCCAGGTCACGAACCACGGCATCCCCATCGAAGACATCCGCGCCGCCTTCGCGCGTGCCGAAGCCTTCTTCGACCAGCCCAAGGACACCAAGGCCCAGTGGCCGCTGTCGCGCAACTCCGGCTGGGAGCACAAGGCGCAGATCCGCCCCTCCACGCGCACGCCCGACCAGAAGGAGTCCTACCAGGTCACCCGCCCGCGCATGGAGGGCCTGTGGCCCACCGAGGCCGAGCTGCCCGGCTTCCAGGCCGCCACGCTGGCCTTCGAGCGCCAGTGCTGGGAAGTGGGCATGCGCCTGCTCTCGTGCTTTGCCTACAAGCTGGGCTTCGATGCCGACTTCTTCACCCGCGCCCACCAGCCCGACCTGCCCACCTACCAGAGCACGCTGCGCATGCTGCACTACTTTGCGGTGGACCCCGCGCTCAAGGACGAGCTGGGCCTGTGGCGCGCTGGCGCCCATACCGACTTCGACTGCCTCACCCTGCTGTTCCAGCGCCCCGGCCAGGGCGGCCTGCAGGTGCTGCCCGGCAAGGAGGCCGAAGGCCGCCAGTGGACCAGCGTGGAGCCGGCCGAAGGTGTGATCACCTGCAACATCGGCGACATGCTCATGCGCTGGAGTGACGACCAGTTGCCCAGCAATTTTCACCGTGTGCGCAACCCCCAGCCGCACGAATACCAGGGCGCGCGCTACAGCCTGGCCTTCTTTTGCCAGGCCAATGAAGACGCGGTCATCGAAGGCCCTGCCAAGAAATACCCGCCCATCACCGGCGCGGAATACCTGCGCCAGCGCATCAGCGCAAACTTTTCGAATAAGTACTGAGTGACGGGCGTGCGGGGCTTTCTCAGCCCCCGCCCCGCATCCAGAAGTACGCGCCCACCGCAATCGCCACCACCACGGCCACCACGATCCAGTTGCCCATGCCGCCACTGGGCTGCTGGCCCGGCGAGAGTCCGGGTGCCACGGCCCCCATGCCGATGGAGGCGGGCCCGGCCATGGACTGCTCGATCGCCTCGGCACGGTCCTTGGCGTCCTTCAGGCCCAGGCCCTCGTGGTCGCGCAGCAGGCGGATGGCCTCGATCTTGTTGCCCTCGGCCAAGGCCTGGCGCACCGCATCGGGCACGTGCAAGGGCGCTTCGGCCTGCGTGGCCATCGACACGTTCTCCCCGGCCTGGTACGCGTCGATCAGGTCCTTGGCTTCCTTGAGGCCCAGGCCCGTGGCGGCGCGCAATTGCTTGATGGCATCGATGGTGCGGCCCGCTTCGAGCGAGGCCAGCACGTCGGGTGGCAGGAAAGGGCCGGCAGGGCGCATGGCAACACATCCTGGAAGTGGAGTCCCGGGTGTTCTACCACGCAAGGATGCCACCGCACGCAGGCGCGGCCCGCCCTTGCATTCCGTTGCAGCTTGCCGTTACTTCGCGCTGACGCGGAACACGTTGTCCTCCGGGTCGGCCAGCACCGCCTGCCACTGGCCGTAGTAGGTGGCATAGGGCGGCTTGATGAGCTGGCCGCCCAGGGCCACGGCGTGGGTACTCGCGCTGTCCACCGCCGCGCGCGTGTCCAGCATGAAGGTGGCGTAGCCCGTCACGCTGCGCGGTGGCGGCAGCGCCTCGTCGGGCCGGCGGTCGGCCAGGCCCAGCAGGGCATAGGCCTCGGGCGCGTTGAAGCCCAGCTGAAAGTGCTCCGTCTCCACCGCACGGTAGATGGGCGAGCGCGTGCCCTCGGCTTCGGGCAGCTGCAGCAGCGCCTGGTAAAAGCGCAACTGCGCCTCGATGTCGCGGCACAGCAGGTTGAACCACAACTTGGTCATGCCATTGCCGCCTGCTTGCTGTCGCTCAGGCCATAGGTCTTGCGGTACATGGCCTGCAGGTGCTCGCCCACGGTGCAGGGTTCGTAGCGCGGCACCTCGCCCGCGGGCACGCAGGTGGGCACGGGCACCACCTGGGCCTCGTAGTCCGGCGTGTAGAAGAAGGGAATGGAATGGCGCGGCGCCCCGCCGCTGTGCACATTGCGCACGCGGTGCGGGTTGGATCGGTACAGCCCGTTGGTCCAGCGCGGAATCATGTCGCCCAGGTTCACCACCAGCGCCCCTTCCACCGGCGTGGCCGCGGCCCATTCGCCACTGGGCAGCTTCACCTCCAACCCGCCATGGCGGTCCTGCGCCAGCAGGGTGATGGCGCCCCAGTCCGTGTGCTCGCCGGCGCCGAAGGTCAGCGCATCGGCTCCCTCGGGGTGCGGCGGGTAGCGCAGCAGCCGCAGCGTGAGCATGGGGCTCGCGTGCGTGTGGTCGAAGTAGTCCTCGGGCAGGTGCAGCGACAGGGCCAGCAACTGCATCAGCCGCAGTGCCAGTTGCTGCATGGCCGCGATGTAGGTGCGGCACTGGTCGCCCAGTTCGGGCAGCTCGGCGGGCCACTGGTTGCGGCCGTACGAGTGGTAGCCGCGCTGCACATAGGGGTGGTCGGCCGCATAGTCCAGCCCGCAGTAAAAGCTTTCCTTGAGGTCCGGCCGCGCGCCCGCGTCCAGCGTCTGGCCGCCCAGGCTTTCGTAGCCGCGCATCGAGGGGGACTTGTGCAGCGAAATCGCCTCCTTGCCCGCCAGCGGCAGGTCGAAGAACTGCTGCACCAGCGCGAACTGGCGCGCAATCAATTCCTGCGGCACACCGTGGTTGCGCACATAGAAGAAGCCCGGGCCCATGCAGGCCCGGCGCAACTCGGCGGCGACCGCGGCGCTGCGGGCGGCGCCGAACTGCAGCGCCCCGGTCAGGTCGATGAGGGGGATGCCCATGGAGATTCCCCGCTCAGGCCTTGAGCTTGCGGTCTGCCGGTGCGGGCAGGAAGCGGTCGCTCCAGATGTCCGCCACCGCCAGGCTGGTCTTGAGGCCAAAGGCCGCCACCGTCTCGTCGATGGTGGCCTGCAGGCGCGCCGGCGTGGCCGCGCCCCAGCCGTTGGCCTGGGTCTCGGCCGTCTTCATGGTGCCGTCCACGATGAGCTGCAGGCGTTCGAGCTCGATGGCCTCGTTGGCCAGCGGCTCGCGCGCCTTGATGGCGGCGGCGCCCGCCTTGGGGTCGGCCATGGCCTCGGTCCAGCCGCGCGTGGTGGCCTTCACAAAGGCCTTCATCGCGTCCGGCGCGTCCTGCATGGCCTTGGGGTTGGCGATCAGGCCGTTGCCGTACGACTTCATGCCGAAGTCCGAGAAGCGGAACACCGTGAGCTGCTCGGGCCCCATGCCGCGCGCCTTCAGGTTGAGCAGGCCGGTGAAGAAGAAATACGCCGCCGCATCGAAGTCGCCTTTCACGAAGCGCGTGTCGCCGATGTCCGGCGCCACGTTCTCCCACTTCACGCCGCTCGCGTCAAAGCCCTGGGCCTTGGCAAACACCGGGAACAGCTTGCGCGAGGCATTGAAGGGCTGGCCCAGAATGGTCTTGCCCGCCAGGTCGCCGGGCTTCTTGATGGCGCCATCCTTGCGCACCATCACCGCGTTGGGGTTCAGGTCGTACTGGATGGCCACGGCCGCCAGCCTGGCCGACGGGTTGGCGGTGTTGAACTCGATCATGGTCGCCAGGTCGGCCGAAGCCACGTCGTAGGCACCGCTGGCCACCAGGCTGATGGCCGACGCCGAGCCGTTGCCCGTGTCGATGGCCACGTCCAGCCCCGCATCCTTGTAATAGCCGCGCTGCTGCGCGAGCAGAAAGCCCGCGCCCGAGGCCTCGATCTTCCAGCCCAGGTTGAACTTGAACTTGTGCAGGCTGCCCTGGCCGAAGGCCAGGGGTGCAGCAGCACCGACAAAGGCAGCGGCACCGGCCGCGCGCAGAAGGGAACGACGCTTCATCATGATGGCACTCCGTCAGTCACAGGTGGTTGGTCGGAACAAACCGGCGTGCCAGCAGGGCGGGGTGATGAGCGATGAATGAACGAACGAACTGAACCGGTGCACCCGCGCACTTGAAGACACAGCCGGCGCCCATGCAGGTGCACGGGCAGCGGTCTTCAAGAGCAATTTCCGGACGCAGCGTCCCGCGCGGCACCGGGGCGGTGCAGGCGCGGTCCACCACGGTGAACGCTTCTACTCTTGCGGAAAGAACAGATGCAACTTCTGTGCCCGCGGTGCATGAAACTGGCGTGGCCGAGGCCAGTGCCCCCGCGCAAGGGCCGCCCCGCCGCGCTGGGGGCGTCCCCCTCCCGACTCGCGCAGCAAGTCGAGAGAGGGGTGAAGGCGCGGAGCGACTCAGGGGGTGTTTCGTTTCATGGCATCACCCACCGGTCGGCCGCCGCGCGGATGTGCGAGCGCATCGCCGCCTCGGCCGCCAGCGGGTCGCGCGCCTGCAGGCAGCGCAGGATCTCGTCGTGCTCGGCCACGGCCTCGTCCCAGGTGGGCTGGCCTTCCAGGCGGTTGCGCATGTGGCTGGCCAGCGGGCCGCCGCGCTCGTCGAACAGCGTGCCCACCAGGCTGGTGAGCACCGAGTTGCCCGCCATCTCGGCAATGCGCACGTGGAACTGGCGGTCGTGCGCCATCACGTCGCGGCCGGCGGCGATGTCGGCGCGCATGGCGTCGATGCTCTCCTGCACGCGCGCCAGGCCCTGGGGCGTGGCGTTCACGCAGGCCATCACGATGACCGCGCCCTCCAGCGCGCCGCGCGCCTGCATCAGCTCGGCCGGGCTCTCGCCCATCGAGGGTGGCAGCGGCGTGCGGCGCAGCGCGCGGCTGCACACGTACACGCCCGATCCCATGCGGATCTCCACACTGCCCTCGATCTCCAGCGCAATCAGCGCCTCGCGCAGCGAGGGGCGCGACACGCCCAGTTGCTGCGCCAGGTCGCGCTCGGGCGGCAGGCGGCTGCCCTCCTTGTAGTTGCCCTGCTGGATCAGGGCGCGCACCTTGTCTGCGATCAGCTGGTACAGGCGGCGGGAGGAGTCCACGGATTTGGCAACGTCGTTCATCGAAAGCGGATAAGGCAGTAATGCTGGAATTGGTCAGATCAGGTGGTCTGACCAAAGTTGAGAATTCTGCTGGGTTTTGGATTTTTTGAAGTGGCTTAAACCGCCATTTCCCTCTGTGGGGCGATTGTCGGCGGGCCCGCAAACCCTCCAACTAGGGGTTAACCCGGTAAGGCCAATTTGAAACGTGTTGTTCAATTGGCCTTACCAGAGATTGACTGGACTGACCAGGCGAAGACAACGCCCCAGTCCGCAGCCGGATTCCCACCTTGAATTACTCCTTCGATTTCTCCGCGCCGCTGGCCTACTGGCCAGACCTGCTGGCAGGTGCGTGGACCACGTTGACGCTGTCCCTGGCGTCCACCTTCTTCGGCTTCCTGCTCGGCGTGTTCTGCGCGCTGGCCAACACCGGGCGCAGCCAATGGCTGGCCCGCGTGGCAGGCGCCTATATCGAGATCATCCGCAACACGCCCTTGCTGGTGCAGGTGTTCATCGTGTACTTCGGCCTGTCGTCCATGGGCTTCCAGGTGGGGGCTTTCACCGCCGCCACCGTGGCCCTGGTCGTCAACGTGGGCGCCTACACCAGCGAGATCGTGCGCGCCGGCATCGAATCCATCCCCAAGAGCCAGCTCGAAGCCGCCGACTGCCTGGGCCTTACCCGCTGGCAGATGCTGCGCCACGTGGTGCTGCCGCCGGCCATCGAGCGCGTGTTCCCCGCCCTCACCAGCCAGTACGTGCTGCTGATGCTGGCCTCGTCCATCTGCTCGCAGATCTCGGCCGAGGAGCTGACCGCCGTGGCCAACCGCGTGCAGTCCGACACCTTCCGCTCGGTCGAGACCTACCTCATCGTCGCCGTCGCCTACCTCGCCATGTCGCTCGTCATGCGCGCCGTGTTCTGGCTGGTGGGCCTGATCGCCTTCCCGCGCCGCCGCCGCCTGGGCACCCCTCTGTAAAGGACCGCGTGCCATGGGCTTTCTGACTGCTGCGCACCTGCAATTCCTGCTCGACGGCCTGCTGTGGACCGTGGGGCTCTCCCTCATCGCCTTCGCGGGCGGCGGCCTGCTGGGCTTCCTGGTCGCGCTGGGCTCGTCCTACGGTCCGCGCTGGTCGCGCTTCGGGGTGGGGCTGTACATCAAGCTGATCCAGGGCACGCCGCTCTTGGTGCTGCTGCCGCTGGCCTACTTCGGTCTGCCGGCCATGGGCCTGAACATCGCGCCGCTCACCGCGGCGGGCCTGGCGCTGTCGATCTACGTGTCGGCCTACCTGGGCGAAATCTGGCGCGGCTGCATCGAATCAGTGCCCCGCACCCAGGCCGAGGCCGCCGAATGCCTGGCCCTGCGCTGGCGCCAGCGCGTGTGGCACGTCATCCTGCCGCAGGCCGTGAAGATCGCCACCCCGCCCACCGTGGGCTTCATGGTGCAGATCGTCAAGAACACCTCGCTGGCCTCGGCCATCGGTTTCGTGGAGCTGGCCCGCGCGGGCCAGATCATCAACAACTCCACCTTCGAGCCCTTCGTCATCTTCGTGATCGTGGCGGCCCTGTACTTCGCCCTGTGTTATCCGCTGTCGGTGCTCAGCCGCCGCCTGGAAAGGAGCTTCCATGTCGCCCATCGTTGAAATCCAGAACATCTCCAAGTGCTTCGGCAGCAACCGGGTGCTCGAAGACGTCTCCTTCACCGTCAAGAAGGGCTCGGTCGTGGCCATCATCGGCCAAAGCGGCTCGGGCAAGAGCACGGCGCTGCGCTGCATCGACCGCCTGGAAACCGTGGACTCCGGCCACATCCGCGTGTGCGGCCACGAGGTGACCGGCGCCAGCCTGGACCTGCACCAGCTGCGCCGCGACGTGGGCATCGTGTTCCAGAGCTACAACCTGTTCCCCCACCTCACGGTGCAAGAGAACATCATGCTGGCCCCGCGCCTGGTGCAAAAGGTCAACAAGGCCACGGCGCGCGAGCGTGCGCTTGCCGTGCTGGCCCAGGTGGGCCTGTCCGAAAAGGCCGACATGTACCCCTCGCAGCTCTCGGGCGGGCAGCAGCAGCGCGTGGCCATCGCCCGCTCGCTGGCCATGCAGCCCCAGCTCATGCTGTTCGACGAAGTCACCTCGGCGCTCGACCCGCAACTCACCGGCGAAGTGCTGCGCGTGATGGAAAAGCTGGCAGCCGACGGCATGACCATGATCCTCGTCACGCACGAAATGGCCTTCGCCCGCAAGGTGGCCGACGAGGTCATCTTCATGCACAAGGGCCGCGTGTGGGAGCAGGGGCCACCCTCCATCCTCGATACGCCCGCCACAACGGAGTTGCGCGACTTCGTCGGCAATGGCCTTTGATCCTTTCCCTTTCTCTCAACACCACAACGGAGACAAATCCATGAACAAGCGTTCCCTTCTGATCCGCAGCGCCATCGCATCCGCCGCGCTGCTGGCCTTTGGCGCCGGCACGGCCCATGCCGACCTGCTCAAGGACATCCGCGATGCCAAGAAGATCCGCATCGCGCTGGACACGGGATCGCCACCTTATGGCTTCGTCGACGCCAACATGAAGGCCGTGGGCTCCGACGTGGAAACCGCCCACCTGCTGGCGCAGGACCTGGGCGTGGCCATCGAAGTGGTGCAGACCACCAGCCCCAACCGCATCCCCTTCCTGCAGACCGGCAAGGCCGACATCGTGGTCGCCTCGCTGTCCGTGACGCCCGAGCGCGAGAAGGTCGTCGACTTCTCCGTGCCCTACGCCCAGATCCTGGCCGTGGTCGCCGGCCCCAAGGGCGTGCAGATCAACGGCTTTGACGACCTCAAGGGCAAGCGCGTGGCCACCACCCGCGGCTCCAACAACGACAAGGTCGTGACCACCGGCGCCAAGGACGCACAGATCGTGCGCTACGACGACGATGCCACCCTGGTCACCGCAGCCGTCAGCGGCCAGGCCGACATCATCGCCACCTCGCCTGCCATCGTGAGCACCGTGCTCGCCAAGGCCCCGCAAAAGGACATGGTCACCAAGTTCACCATGTCCACCGTGCCCCTGGGCATCGGCCTGCGCAAGAACGAGCCCGAACTCAAGGCCTGGCTCAACGACTGGATCACCAAGAACACTGCCAACGGCAAGCTGCCGGCCATCTACAAAAAGTACCACGGCAACTGAGAGCGGCTAACAAAACTCTTCTGGCGTCGTTGCTGCGTCTTGTCGTACTAACCGTACTGCCTGCGACGCAGCGCCTAGCCAGAACCGCTTCGCTGAGTTTTGTTATCCGCTCCAAGCCACGCCGCGGACTTCGCTGCCCCCTTCACCCGCTACTACCCCTGGAACCACCATGCTGACCGTGATCTGTGAAACCCCTGGCACCCTGCGCGCCGAGCAACGCGAGCGCCCCGTGCGCGGCGAAGGCGAAGTGCTGCTGCGCGTCAAGCGCGTGGGGGTGTGCGGCACCGACCTGCACATCTTCACCGGCAACCAGCCGTTCCTGCAGTACCCGCGCGTGATGGGGCATGAACTCTCGGGCGTGATCGAAGAGCCCGTGCCCGGCGGCCGCCTGGCCAAGGGCGACGTGGCCTACGTCATGCCCTACCTGTCCTGCGGCACCTGTGTGGCCTGCCGCCAGGGCAAGACCAACTGCTGCGTCAACATCCAGGTGCTGGGTGTGCACCGCGACGGCGCCTTCACCGAATACCTCTCGCTGCCCGAAGCCTTCGTGCACAAGGCCGAGGGCGTCACCCTCGACCAGGCCGCCATGGTGGAGTTCCTCGCCATCGGCGCGCACGCCGTGCGCCGCGGCAACGTGCAGCCCGGCCAGCGCGTGCTGGTGGTGGGCGCCGGCCCCATCGGCATGGCCGCCATGATCTTCGCCCGCCTGCGCGGCGCCGAGGTCACCGCCATCGACGGCCGCCAGGACCGCGTGGACTTCTGCCGCCGCGAACTGGGCGTGACCCACGCCGTGACGCTGGGCGAAGGCGATGTGGACCAGCTCTCCAAGGTCACCAATGGCGAGTTCTTCGACCAGGTGTTCGACGCCACCGGCAACGCCAAGGCCATCGAACGCGGCTTCGGCTTCGTGGCGCACGGCGGCACCTATGTGCTGATCTCGGTGGTGCGCGACACCATCACCTTCTCCGACCCCGAATTCCACAAGCGCGAGACCACGCTGCTGGGCAGCCGCAACGCCACCACCGAAGACTTCGAAACCGTGATCGCCGCCATGCGCGAGGGCAAGGTGCCCACCGCCGCGCTCAACACCCACCGCATGGCGCTGGCCGATGTGCCGGCCGACTTCCAGCAGTTGCTCGACCCCGCCCGCGGCGTCGTCAAGGCCATCGTCGAAGTCTGATCCGCATATGACCCAGCCCATCCTCCAGTTCGGCACCAGCCGCTTCCTGCAGGCCCACGTGGACCTGTTCGTCTCCGAGGCGCTGGCCGGGGTGGCGGGCACGGGCGACGCGCTGGGCGGCATCACCGTGGTGCAGACCACCGACCGTGCCGACGGCGCCGCCCGCATCGCGGCGCTGGCCGCCGGCGGCGGCTACCCCGTGCGCATCCGCGGCCTGTCGGGTGGCGAGCGCGTCGACCGCACCGTGCAGTGCCTGGCCGTCAAAGAGGCCTGGCAGGCATCCACCCACTGGGCCGAGCTCCAGGCCGCCGTGGCCGGCAAGGTGCGCGTCATCGTCTCCAACACCGCCGACAAGGGCTACCTGCTCGACGAGCGCGACGGCCCCGGCGCGCTGGTGCCAGGCGCTGCCGTGCCGCACAGCTTTCCCGCCAAGCTGCTGGTGCTGCTGCACGGCCGCTGGCAGGCCGCCCCTGCGGCCGAACTGACCCTGCTGCCCTGCGAGCTGATCGAGCGCAACGGCGAAGTGCTGCGCGACGTGGTGCTGGGCCTGGCGCGCCAATGGCAGCTGCCCGTGGAGTTCACGAACTGGCTGCAGGCCCACTGCGTGTGGGCCAGCTCGCTGGTGGACCGCATCGTCTCCGAAGCCATCGAGCCCGTGGGCGCCGTGGCCGAGCCCTATGCCGTGTGGGTGCTGGAGCGCCAGGCGCGCCTGCAATTGCCCTGCACGCACCCCAGCATCGTGCTCACCGACGACCTGGCGTTCTACGAACGCCTCAAACTCTTCTTGCTCAACGCCGCCCACACCTTCCTGGCCGAGCGCTGGCAGCGTGACGGCCACCCCGCCACCCTCACGGTGCGCGAAGCCATGGCCGACCCCGCCCTGCGCGCCGAGGTCGAGGCGCTGTGGAGCGAAGAGATCCTGCCCGTCTTCAGCACCCTGGGCGTGGCCGCGCGTGCGCAGGCCGACGCTTATTTGGTGGACGTGCGCGAGCGCTTCGAGAACCCCTTTCTCGACCACCGCATCGCCGACATCGCCCAGAACCACGCGCAGAAGAAAGAACGCCGCCTGGGCCCCATCGTCGCGCTGGCCGAAAAGAAGGCACCCCACCTGGCCCAGCCGCGCCTGAAAGCGGCCCTGGCCTCCTCCTGAACAACGACGAACCGCAACGGCCCCCGCGCCGTGCGGCCCCGACGATGAACACCGCAACCACCCCCACTCCCCCCCTGGCCCTGCAGCTGAGCACGGCCGACAACGTGGCCGTGGCCCGCCAGGCGCTGGCCGCCGGCACCACGCTGCAGGTTGGCGGCCACAGCGTCACGCTGGCCGAGCCCATTGCCTCGGGCCACAAGTTCGCGCTGCTGCCCATTGCGGCCGGCGCCCAGGTGCTCAAGTACGGCCAGGGCATCGGCATTGCCACGGCGGCCATCGCCCCCGGCCAGCACGTGCACGTGCACAACGTGGGCATGGCCGAGTCCGTGCACGAGCATGCGGCCGGCGCAGGCTACCGCGCCACGCCCCAAGCCGCGCAGGCCCGCACCTTCGACGGCTATGTGCGCAGCGATGGCCGCGTGGCCACGCGCAACTACCTGGGCGTCATCGCCAGCGTCAACTGCTCGGCCACCGTGTGCCGCCACATTGCCGACGCCTTCAAGGGCGAGGCCCTGGCGGCCTTCCCCAATGTGGACGGCGTGGTCGCCATCACCCACGGCAGCGGCTGCGGCATGGGCGGCAACGGCGAAGGGCTGGAACTGCTGCAGCGCACCCTGCGCGGCTACGCCAACCACCCCAACTTCGCGGGCGTGCTCGTCATCGGCCTGGGTTGCGAGGTGAACCAGATCGCCCCGCTGGTCGAAACGCTGACTGCGCGCTCGCCCGGCATGTTCGCCACCCTCACCATCCAGGACGAAGGCGGCACGCGCGAGACCATTGCCGCCGGCAAGGATATTTTGGCTGGCATGCTGCAGCAGGCCAACCAGGCGCGGCGCCAGGCCGTGCCCCTGTCGCACCTGGCCGTGGGCCTGCAGTGCGGCGGGTCCGACGGCTACTCCGGCATCAGCGCCAACCCTGCGCTGGGCGCGGCGGTGGATTTGCTGGTGCAGCACGGCGGCACCGCCATCCTGTCCGAAACGCCCGAGATCTATGGTGCCGAGCATTTGCTTACCCACCGCGCGGCATCGCCCGCCGTGGCCGACAAGCTGCTCAAGCGCCTGGCCTGGTGGGAGGGCTATGCCGCCCTGCACGGCGGCGATTTGAACAACAACCCATCTCCCGGCAACAAGGCCGGCGGCATCACCACCATCCTCGAAAAATCGCTGGGTGCCGTGGCCAAGGCCGGCTCCACCGGCCTCATGGACGTGCTCGAATACGCCGAGCCCGTGCGCAGCCACGGCCTGGTGTTCATGGACACGCCGGGCTACGACCCCGTGTCCGCCACCGGCCAGGTGGCCGGCGGCGCCAACCTCATCTGCTTTACCACCGGGCGCGGCTCCACATACGGCTGCAAGCCCACGCCCTCGCTCAAGCTGGCCACCAACACGCCCATGTTCACGCGCATGTCGCTCGACATGGACTTTGACTGCGGCGGCATCGTGGACGGCCGCGAAAGCATTGCCGAAGCCGGCCAGGCCCTGTTCGAGCTGATGATCGCCACCGCCTCGGGCCAGCGCAGCAAGAGCGAAGACAACGGCCTGGGCGACAACGAATTTTTGCCCTGGCAACTGGGCGCGGTGATGTGACGATGATGACGACGACTACCCAGCAAGACCTGCCGCCCCTCGACGCGCTCACCGTCGGCGAGCCCATGGCCCTGTTCATGGCCCTGCAGCCCGGCGAGCTGCACGCCGTGCCCGACTTCCGCCGCGTCGCCGCCGGGGCTGAGCTGAACGTCGCCACCGGCCTGGCCCGCCTGGGCCTGCGCACCGGCTACATCACACGCCTGGGCAATGATTCGTTCGGCAACTTCCTGCGCGGCGTGCTCGCGCACGAAGGCATCGACGCCCGCTACGTGGTGGCCGACGCAGCCCACCCCACGGGCTTCATGCTCAAGACCCGTGCAGACGACGGCAGCGACCCGCAGATCGAATACTTCCGCAAGGGCTCGGCCGCCAGCCACCTCAGCGTGGCCGATGCACCCGTAGGGGCCTTCCCCGCACGCCACCTGCACCTCACCGGCATCACCCCCGCGCTGTCACCCACCACGCGCGAGCTGGCCTTTCACCTGGCAAAGCAGGCCCGCGCGGCCGGCGCCTCCATCTCGTTCGACCCCAACCTGCGCCCCCGCCTGTGGCCCTCGCCCGAGGCCATGGCCGAATGCATCAACGCCGTGGCCGCGCTCAGCGACACCGTGCTCCCCGGCCTGGCCGAAGGCCGCCAGCTCACCGGCCGCCACACGGCCGAAGACATTGCCGCTTTTTACTTGGAGCGCGGCGCCAAACAGGTCGTCGTCAAGCTCGGCCCTGAAGGGGCGTACTACGCCCAGCGCGACGGCGCATCGGGCATCGCCCCCGGCCTGCGTGTAGAGCGCGTGGTGGATACCGTGGGCGCTGGTGATGGGTTTGCGGTGGGTGTCGTCAGTGGCCTGCTCGAAGGCTTCACCCTGGCCCAGGCGGCGGCCCGTGGCAACGCGATTGGCGCGCGCGTGGTGCAGTTTCCGGGGGATGCGGATGGATTGCCTACGAGGGCGGAGTTGGGGTGAGGTGGGAGCTGGCCAGGGTGAGTGACGGCTAGAGACGGCGGACATTCGAGTTCGCTTCTCCAAACGGCTGCTTGGCGTCCAAGTTGTCGTTCGCCGGGTTAGAAGGCGTGCTGGTTCAAGCGTGGCGGCATCCAGCGAGTTGCAGCTGGCTGCCCACTCGACGCTGGGCAAAGCCAATTCACCATCCCCCTTGAGCGCCCCCGCAGTCGGCGCACAGCGATGTGCCGGCCGTCCAGCACGATCTGGCTGGCGATGCTACCGCCGGGCATCGCACGCCGCGTGGCATCCGGCAAGCCCTTGAGGCCGCACAGCGCAACACGGTCAGCCTGCATCAAGGCGCCCAGCACCTTCTGACCCGCATCGGTGCGCTGGCCCAGAAAGGAGTGGTGTACGTTGCGCAGAACGTCCTGCACAGGCAACCAGGCAACGAGATATACACTTGAGCAGTTGGCAGCGCCCGCAGCGCGGGCTTCGTGCGAGACTTCATCTCGGTGGTTCCCTTCTTTGGTTGCAAAAGGCCTTGGATGCGCTCATCCAGGCAGGAGGAACGTCCACCTTCAGCTCACGCGTTCAACAGACTGTAGGACATCGCCTAACAGGGCATAAGTAGGATATTGGTCAGAAGAAGCCCACGGGTACTGCGCTCAAGCTCCTGCACTTGGTGAGGAAGCGCGGCATCGAGGTAGTGGCCTGATGACCGCCTCTAGAGGGAACTAAGAGATGTCGTCTTTATCGCCAGTCGCTGGTGGGCGCGCTACTCAGGCTGGAATGAGCTTTCAGGCTGGTGTCAGCGTATGGTTCGCTGCTCATCTGCTCAGCCGAACACCCATCGGTACTCGGTTCGGGCAGAGAAGAGACGCCGTAGTAGAACGTCTTCAGTTTGAGACGGGCCGGAATCTCGATGACATCGAAGTTCAACTCTCAGATGGAAGTCTGGTCAGTGTCCAGTGCAAAACCAACGTAGCGCTATCAAGTGCCGACGAGTCGGCACTGGCATCCGTAATCAAGCAGCTGACGGGTCTGTATCGGACCGTGTCGGCTATGCGGGAGGTCGCAACGGGCGTGCTGGCCGTATCGAAGAGTGCGCCAGCGTCGCTTGATGATCTACATCGGGCCTGCCGAATGTTTGATGTTGGCGGCACCTGGGCAGAGGTCTACGAACAGGTCAATAAAAGTGAACGCGGCGCGCTCGATATCTTCCGTCAGCATGCCACGCGTTCATGGGCAAATGCGTCGGTCGATCCGCTGTCGGACGCGGTACTGGCAGGCATGGCCCGCATGTTCCGCTTGGTGCGTTTTGAAATCGAACCAGGTGGGGCGGATTGGCGCGAGGCGGCGGCGAGGTTGCAAGGTGGGCTCTACGGGGACGCAGTAACCAGCGAGACCGCGATGGTGGAACTCGAGCGCATCGCCCACGACCTGATCCGAAAAGGGGCGCCCTCCGACAGAGAGGGCTGGCTTCGTTCCGTTCGGAAGGCGGGAGTCGAAGACCGACAGTCGCCCGGGTACGATGCTGACATCGGACGGCTTCGGCAATGGACCGCGGCAGAGCTGGCACGGCTGAAGCGGCATGCCATGCTGGCGGGCGATGCCGAGATTCCACGTAAGTGTCTGGAGGCTTTAGACGACGCCATCGCCAACGGAAGCCTGTTGGTTGTCGGTGAGCCAGGTGCAGGAAAGACCGGTGTCTTGGTGCGCTACGCGAGGGAGTTGTTTGCCAGCGGAGCGCCAACGGTGTTCCTTTCGGTAGATGACCTAGCCGCAACCACGGACGCCCTCGCGCTTCGACGAGCGCTAGACATCGAGAACGACCTTCTTGATGTGCTGGGCGCATGGCCCGGAACCTCACCGGCTGTCTTGGTGATCGACGCGCTGGATGCATCAAGAGGCGGTGCATCTGAGGCAGTCTTTGCAAGACTGATCGAAGGCGTAGTTAACAAGCTCGGTGAGCGATGGTCCGTTGTTGCCTCTATCCGCACATTTGATCTGCTGCACGGGAAGCGCTTGCGTGCGCTTATGCAGGGAACGCCCCCGGATGACGAATATGCCGAGCCCGGCCTTGAGTCCGTCCGCCATTTCTCGATTCCGCGGCTCGTCGATTCCGAACTGACCTTCATTGGCGAGGCGAACCCCACACTTGGCCGACTGCTATCCGCGGCGCCCGCATCCATTCGGGAATTGCTGAGAAACGTTTTCAATCTATCACTGGCCGCCGAGCTGGTCACGGGAGGCTTGGCACCTGAGGCAATTCAAGGAGTCATCAGTCAGAGCCAGCTGATTTCGCGATACGAGGATGAGCGGCTCAGCAATCATCGATTGCGACGCGCGGCAAAGGAGGTAGTGGGCGAGATGGCGCGGCAAGAACGCCTGGTGGTTCGGCAGGACCGAATCCAGAACGATGCACTGGATGAAGCCATCGCTACCGGAGTTCTCGTGCAGGCGCCGCATGACCGAGTCTCTTTTGCGCACCATGTCCTGTTTGACCATGCTGTCGGTCGCTTCTACCTTGACTTGGATGACGCAGCCGCGCTCACGGCGCAGGTTGCTGGGCAGCCGGCTATCGGTTTACTACTCGGTCCAGGCTTTCGGTTCGCCATGATGGACAAGTGGGAAACAGGGATAGCAGGCAAGGGGGCCGCATGGCAGCTAGCCGCAGACCTGGCTTCTCGCGATGACATGGACCCCGTGCTAGGCAGCATTGCCCTTCGGACAGTAGTCGACAGTGTGCAGACGCTCGAAGACGTGCAGCCACTCTTGGCCATCATGGGCGACCGCAGTCGTCGGGCTCAGGCGGGGCATGTGCTTTCAAGAGCGTCGAGGTTTGTGAGAGTAGGTCTTCTCGCGCACACCAATGCGGACGTCGCAATGCTCGCCTGGGCAGAGGCCGCGCGCGGCGCGGCATTGACTGGCGCTAAGGAGCACCTCGACGGGGTACGAATCCTTCTGTTGACTCTGATGGAGAAAGGCAACTTCGATGACGCAGGCTTCGCTGCTGCCTTCGGTGCTGCTGCGCGCGCGATGCTCGCAACGATCTGGTCTGACGAGAGTCAGTCGGGATACTCGAGCAACGCAATCCGATTCGTAGCTCGCGCATTTGAATCCGATCCCGCAGCTTCGGAAAGGCTCTTGGAACGCGTAATCTCCGAGCCTCACTTCTCCACCCACGCATCACAGGAGGCACCCTGGCTTGCCGAAGGCGCGCGCTACATGCTGTGTACCGCACCGGCATTTGTGGAACGAATCTATGCCAGACTATTTGGCAAAGAGTCCCCGCAGGAGGGCGACACCTTTCTCGGCGGCAGCCCGAGCAAAATCCTGCCGCTTGTATCAAATCACAAGCAGGACTATGAACATGCTCGCTGGCACCTAGAGCAAGTTTTGCCGGAATTCCTGGAGGCCTCCCCGGAGCACGCTACTCGGGCGGTGAGTAGCTGCGCCATTGGACTGACAGCGGAAGAACAGGGGGGCGAAAAAGATGGATTGACGCGTGTGACAGTGCAAGGGGCCACAGACGCGATCACCATCATCGAGGACAGTTTCTCGATGGAAGAGTGGCGAGAACCAGAGAGGCATGAGAGCACCGAGAGGAGTGCGCTGAGGGTGCTCACAGACTACCTTCGGGCCTGCCCTGACGACGACTTCCGCCGTTGCACTGATGCTGCTATTGGCGCGCCGGTATCTTCTTCGGTCGTTGCGCGCTTGTTCGGGATTGCCGCTGAGCGCCTGGGCGTTGCTGACGAAAGGCTGTGGCCTATCGCGACAGACGATGAAGTCTTGCTTAGCTGGCATCTGTCGCGTGACGCCATCGCCTACATCGCAGCTGCTCTGCCCACGAGGTCTGCGGATCAGCGAGTTTTGTTTGAGAGGCGGCTTCTTGAGCGAGTCCGAAGTTCGGATGAAGATACAAAGAAGCAATGGGAGTACCGCGCGCGGCGACTCCTGTCATTAGTCGAGCCTAGCAACCTGCTTGTGCCGGATCTTGCCGCGTATCAGGCTGAGCTGGCAGAGCAGGGAGATCTCACCGGTAACCCTGCATACATATCGATATCGACTGGATGGTCAGGCAGCGATGAAGACATCGTTGACTCTCTGTTGCGCAGTCAAGGAGTTGACACACACGCTGGCCCAGATGGGACAGTTATGGAAGCGGTACGATTGCTGAAGCAGCGTCTTAAGGCCAACGGCGAAAGTACCGATCAGGCAGGTGTCACAACGATGTGGGCGCACATACAGAACGTTGTCACACTGATCGACCAGCAAGCCGGTGTCACGGCAAAGGCTGAGACTCTTCATGCGGCTTGGGGCTATGTGAGCAACGGCGCTGTGCAGATTGCCGAGAGCGACGCTTACAAGCCAGGAGCAGAAGGAAATCCGTCAAGGGATGAGCTGCTGGCGTTGCTGGATCGCTTGTCGGAGAATCCGTACCCGGAAGCTTCAGGCGAACATACAGGAACCATGGGCTGGGGGAACTGGGATGTTCGCGTGTACGCCGCTCAAGGCTACATGGCGCTGGCACGTAAGGGGCTGGACGCCGCCTTCGAGCCAAGGTTCCGCAAGATGCTTAGGGATCCTGTCCCGACCGTTCGCCACCAGATTAGCTGCGCGCTGAACACGCTATGGGACGTGGCAAGGCCCACGATGTGGGAGCTAATGGATTACGTAGCCGAGCACGAAGACCATCCCGAAGTTCTTGCGTTCTTTGTCGGTGGGCCGATGAGGCGGATGATCGGTGCGGAACAGGAGCGATGTGCTTCCATCGTCTCCAAGGTTCTCAGAGCGGCCGAGGAAAATGCGATAGCAAGGGAAGAAGGGCGGAGCGAACTCGCGGAAGCGGTTGCGGGTATAGCCGCTCACTTGTGGTTAGGCGGAGGTCATGCCACTGCGAAGCAATGGATAGATGGCTGGATCGCCAATCTTACGGTCGGCCACAGATTCGTGGGACGGCTGATCTCTGAACTTAGAGCGCCGCTGTTCCTGAAATGGGACGAAAGGATCGAGGTAGACCGCGCCGCGGCGATTCAGAACAGATCGCGAGAACTTCTCGCTGCGATCGTAGATGCCGAGATCGCCAGTCTGAACGAGGCAGATGCTTTGCTTCGTGAAGGCCAAAAGGAACTTGGTGTGCCACTCTACCGTCGCAGCGGTCGGCAACTTGAGCAGGCGGCAAATCAGCTTTATTTCGGTTCCGGTGCTTCTTCTGCGACTCGCGGCAACTCGAATTCCTCTAACAGCTTGAGTGATCGGCATCGTAAGGCCGAGTTTATCGCTGAGTATGGCGACATACTTCAAAAGATCGGGGACACAGGAATCTCCTTGATCGTCTATCACTTGGTCGAGTTGTATGAGTTCCTGGCGGAAGCTGCGCCGGAAGCAGTCTTCGATCGAGTCGCGGCGTTACTGATTGGGCCAGCCGCTGGCGACGGATATCAGTTCGAAAGTCTTGCCGAGACCGCGCTGGTCCGCCTGGTGCAGATGTACTTGGCCGACTACCGATCAGTGTTTGCCGACAACGCGCGGCGAGAACAGTTGGTGAAGGTGCTTGAATTGTTCTCCCGGGCCGGTGCACCGGAAGCGCTGCGTCTGCTGTATGAACTGCCGGATCTGTTGCGATGAGCGCCCTTGCCGAAATACAGCGAGTAGGAAGGGCACTTGCTGATTGCTTTGGCGCATTCAACCGGCAAGAGCAAGTTCTTCGCGAAGAACTTGCTCTTGCTCAACAAGGCGCATCAGCCCAGGCGAACGGCCTTCTGGAGAGAAGGACACGGCGCTTTCTTGTCGATGGATTTCTGCGCGCTTTAGGCTGGGATGCTGATGATCCGACGGCGATTCGAGAAGAGGCTCGATCATCGTCGAGCACAGGCGATCCGCTGTACTTCGACTATCTTGGATTTGCTGGTAGTGTTCGCGCACCGGTCCTAATCGTGGAAGCAAAGGGCGCCGATATAGACGCCCCTAAACCGAGGAAGGGCGCGGTCCTAAGTTCGTTGGAGACGGCGAGGCTCCTCGCGAAGGAAATTGCGATCAAGAAGGGGGCAACCGGCTCGTCCGGCGTCACGGCGGAATGGCGAGGCTACCTCGAGGACCTTCGAACCTATGTCCAGTCTCTTGACGCTGCCGGAAGGTCCACCCTTCGCCGTGTCGTCATTACAACCGGAAAGTGGCTGGTGGTCTTCGATGATCCCATGGCAACTTTTGTCGCCGACGGTTTGCCGGATGCAAACAGCATTCACTTCTTTTCCAGCATGGAGAGCATGCAGACGGAAGTCGAGCAAATCTACTTATTGCTTCATCGGCGATGCCTGGTAGACGACATTCCGCTCACAACCTCGGTGGCGGATGCGCTTCGCTGGATGCAGAGCGACCATGTAGATGGATACCTCCGAGCGGTGCTTGTGGCCACCACCAAGAGTGGTGCCAGAAAGCGGTCATACCCCACCCGATCCATTTATCCCGCGCTAGCGATTGAAACCGGAGGGCGAGTGTTTGTGGTCGTTGACTACGACACACCCGCAGTCGAGGAGAAGATGGATGTCGATGACATCAGCTATCTTCTTCAGGCTATACAGGTGAAAGGCAGTGCCTTGGAGTCGCGAATGCGCAGCGTGATAGGGGCCGCTGCGACGTCAAAGTCGCTGGTCGCCTTTGCTGGCCTGGCTACTTCTCCAACTGACACATTGATGCGCGAGCGAGTGACGGTCGAAGCGGGCTCTAGTGCGGCGCGTTCTGGTGCCGATCCCCAAGTGAAGCGCTTCGTTGATACTACCGGCGAGGTGGGAGTAGAGAGTGAGTTTGTGATCGTCACGGGCGAGGCGTGGTTCTACAAGCTCAATGAACCGCTAGGCCCTGAATGCACATATCACCTTTGGCGCACGGCAAAGGATGGTGGCGTGACCTCCGACCAGGTTCCAATGTCATATACATCCGAGTCCTTCACGCAAGACGCTCAGGTCCGGCACTGCGCCCATGGAGATCATCGGGCAGTGCGTGATCATCGCTGTCAACTGGATGGCATCGAGACTCATCTGTGCTGTCGGGCTTGTGTGTTCGAGCAAGTGTGTTGGGGAAGCGATCGGTCGCCCCTCCCTTGTCCGGCGATTCAGCTGAGCACGGTTGCAGTGCTGGGGCCGGCCGCGTTGTAGGGTTATCGATCGTCATCGTCCCACGTCCGCCGGGGACTCCACCAGCCTGCGGCTAGCGCGCATCCTGCTGTTGGTACACCCTCTACCTTTGACATTAATGCAGGTCGGAGTCGTCGAGCTGAATGACTGCTTGCTTCCGTCTAGCGACGTACACCGCGAAGTACCGAGGGTAGGAAGACGCTGCAAAGCAGGTATTCAGAACGTTGCGTAGAAATTAGTCCTCTTACCGCAAGCGTGTTGTTGGAGATTAGCGCCACATCGCTCCAGCCGTGGTATTCCGCACGCCCCAAGCTACCTAGCCCCCACACACCCTTCCCCCATCCCCGCCATCCCAGCCAACTTCTGCAAACTCGACCGCTTCTCCAAACACGCCTTGTACTCCGCCTCCCGCACCTTCTCCTGCGCCAGTTGCGCAGCACGCGCACGCTCGGCCTGCAGCTGAGCTATCCGTTCGCGGATCTGCGGCATGGCGGCCAAGGCGGCCTTTTCGCCTTCCAGAATGGCGCTGGCGCGCTGGGCGAAATCGGCGGGGCCGATGTCCAGCACCTGGGGGCGGATCACCACGTCGGCGCGGGCCAGTTCGGCCTCGCCCAGCTTCTGGCCCATGATGGCGATGGACTGGCCCAGGGTGCCCAGCATGTCGCCGGGGGTTTTGCCACGGGCCTTGTTCGAGATGTCCACGGCCACCACCACGTCGGCGCCCAGCTGGCGCGCGGCGTCCACGGGCACGGGGCTCACGATGCCGCCGTCCACAAAGTGGTACTTGCCAATGGTGACGGGCTGGAACACACCCGGCACGCTGCTCGATGCGCGCACGGCCTGGCCGGTGTTGCCGCGGGCGAACACGGTGCGCTCACCATCCTCCAGGCGCGTGGCCACGGCCACGAAGGGCTTGGCCATCTGCTCCAGGGTCTTGCGGCCCACCTGTTCGTTGACGTAGTCCTCGAGCTTCTTGCCCACCACCAGCCCGCCGGACGAGAGTTGCAGGTCGCGGATCTTGGCTTCGTCCAGCGCCACGGCCTTTTCCTGCATGTCAAAGGCGTTCATGCCGCTGGCGTACAGCGCACCCACCACGGCGCCCGCGCTGGTGCCCGAGACGACGGCGGGGGCATAGCCATTGGCCTCCAGCATCTTGATCACACCGATGTGCGCAAAGCCCTTGGCTGCGCCGCCGCCCAGGGCAATGCCGACCTTGATGGGGGCGGGCGCTGCGGCTGGGGTGGTGGGGGTTGCAGGCGCTGCTGCGGGTTGGTTGGGGGCCGTGCCGCCCCCGCATGCGGACAGGCCTGCCACGGCGAGTGCAAGCGCCAGGGGGCGCAGAAAGGTGTGCTGGCGCATGCCGAAAGATCCTGTGGTTACAGGGCGGCGAGTATATCGGCGGGTGCTTTCCGGCGTTGCCGCCAGGGTTGGCCGGCGCGGCTTGGCTCAGCGCCAGAAGTCTTTATGCAGTGCCGTGATCTCGTCTTCCAGCGCCGGCACGGGGCCCAGCACCTCGGTGGCGCGCTGGCCGGCGGCAAATACCGTGCGGCAGGGCAGGTCCAGCGTGGGGTTCTCGGGGTGGTCGCCGGTCAGTGCCTTCAGGGCCGATTCCTCGGCGCCGTACAGCACGCGGCCGATGCCGGCCCAGTAGATGGTGCCGGCGCACATGGCGCAGGGCTCGAAGGTGGTCACCAGCGTGCACTGCGCCAGGTAGGCCCCGGGGTAGTTGGCCGCTGCCGTGCGCGCCAGCGTGCTCTCGGCATGGTTCACGGTGTCGATGTTGCCCTGCTCGGCCAGCACGGTTTCGCCATCGGGCGCCACCAGCAGGGCGCCGAAAGGGTGGCGGCCCATGCCCATGGCGCGCTGCGCCACGGCGTTGGCGCGGCGCAGCAGGGTGGCGGTTTGGGCTTCGCCCAACGGCGCGGGGTTATTCACCCTGGGATCCACGGTGGGCCCAGCCGGTGGTGCGTTTCTCGACCCAGCTGAACAGCTCGTACATCACCATGGCCATGGCGCCCACCACCATCAGGCCGGCAAAGGCCAGGCCCATCTGCATGGACGAGCCCGCGCTGATCAGCAGGTAGCCGATGCCCTCGTTCGCGGCGGTCATCTCCGACACGGTGGTGCCCACAAAGGCCAGGGTAATGGCCACCTTGAGCGAGCCGTAGAAATACGGCATGGAGCGCGGCAGGCCCACCTTGGTGAGCACGTCCCAGCGCTTGGCGCCCAGCACGCGCAGCACGTCTTCCAGCTCGGGCTCCAGCGTGGCCAGGCCGGTGGCGATGTTCACCATGATCGGGAAGAAGCTGATGAGAAAAGCCGTGAGAATGGCCGGCCCCACGCCAATGCCGAACCACACCACCAGAATGGGCACGAAGGCGGCCTTGGGCAGGGCGTTGAAGGCCGTCATCAGCGGGTACACGGCGGCATACGCCAGGCGCGATGATCCGATCAAAAAGCCCAGCAGCACACCCACCACGATGGCCAGGCCAAAGCCCGCCATGGTGACCCAGAAGGTGCGCCAGGCATGGCCGGCGATGACGCCGCCAAACTCCACCAGCTGCGAGCCGATGGCCCAGGGGCTGGGGAAGATGAATTCCGACACATTGAACGCCGAGCAGATGATCTGCCACAGCAAGACAATGGCGACGAGCAGGATCCAGGGGGACCAGCGTTCCGCAGTTTTCTTGTGCATGGTGTTTCTGGATGCTTGTCTATTGCTGGATGGGCGCGCCGCTCTTGCGCATGGCGCCAATGTGTCCGCGCAGCTCGTGCACGATGTCGGTGAACTCCTTGGTGTAGGTGATCTCCAGGTCGCGCGGGCGGGGCAGCTCGATGTCGCGGCGCACCACGAAGCGGCCGGGGCTCTTGCTCATCACGTACACCGTGTCGGCCAGAAAGACCGATTCGCGCAGGTCGTGCGTCACCAGAATCACGTTGAATTTCTGCTCGGCCTGCAGGTCGCGCAGAATGCACCAGAGTTCTTCGCGCGTGAAGGCATCGAGCGCACCAAAGGGCTCGTCCAGCAGCAGCATCTTGGGCTCGTGGATCAGCGCGCGGCAGATGCTGGCGCGCTGCTGCATGCCGCCCGACAGCTGCCAGGGGAACTTGTCTTCGTACCCGCCCAGGCCCACCTTCTGCAGCAGGGCGCGGGCGCGGGCCTCGTATTCCTTGCGCTTTTGCTTGAACTGGCTGCGGTGGGGCTCCACGATCTCCAGCGGCAGCAGCACGTTGTCCACCGTGGTGCGCCAGGGCAGCAGCGAGGGCGCCTGGAAGGCCATGCCCGAGATCTTGAGCGGCCCGGTCACGGGCTTGCTGTCGATCAGAATCTTGCCCATCGAGGGCATCTTCAGGCCCGTGGCCAGCTTCATGAAGGTCGATTTGCCGCAGCCCGACGGGCCCACGATGGCGATGAACTCGCCCTGGCGGATCTGCAGGTCGATGGCCTCGACGGCAAAGTGGTTCTTGGCGAGCAGCTCTTCGTTGTACGCGAGCCAGACATCGCGGAAGTCCACGAAATAGGAATCGGCAGCCGTCATTGGGTGGTGTTCTTGTGGGCTGGGCCTGCCTGCCCATCAGTCAAGGCGGGCAGGGCAGGCGGTTCTAGGGGAATGCAAGGCTTCGGCCAGCAGCAGCGGCTTGCCGCCGCTGGCCGTGGAGGTCCATCAACCAATCACTTTTTCGGCAGGATGTTCAGCTCGGCTGCGGGGGGCAAAAAGCTGTCGGTCCACACGTCGTCGGCCTTCACACGGGTCTTGGTGTTGAAGGCGTCGGACACCTGCGATGCCATCAGCGACAGGCGGCCAGGCACGGCCTTGCCAAAGCCTTCGGCGCGCGCGTCGGGGCTGTTGATCACGGTGTCGATGGCCAGTTGCAGGCGGCGCGTTTCCAGCGGCACGTTGACGATGCCATCGCGCGCCTTCACATGCTCGATGGAGGCAGCGGGGTTGGCCATGACTTCCTTGGCGCCCTTGGTGAAGGCCTTGAGGAAGGACTTGATCGCCTCGGGGTTCTCCTTGATGAGCTTGGGCGAGGCGATGATCACGTTGCCGTACAGCTTCACGCCGAAGTCGGCGTAGGGCAGCACCACCACGTCGGTGGCCTTGGCGCCGCGTGCCTCCAGGTTCAGCAGCGAGGTGAAAGTGAAGCCGGTGATGGCGTCCACATCGCCGCGCACCAGCATGGTTTCGCGCAGTGGCGGGTCCATGGCGGTCCACTGCACGTTGCCCACGCTGTTGGCCTTCTGGAAGATGGGGAAGGCGCGGCGGCCGGCGTCGAACACCGGGGCGCCCAGCTTCTTGCCTGCCAGGTCGGCCGGCTTGGTGATGCCGCTCTTCTTGAGCGCCATGACCGAGGCGGGCGTGTTGTTGTATACCATCATCACCGCCACAGGCTTGTTCTGCGCGTCGGGGTTGTTGGCGTGGAATTCCATCACCGCGGCCAGGTCGGCAAAGCCCATGTCGTAGGTGCCCGAGGCCACGCGCTGCACGGCGCCGCCCGAGCCGTTGCCGGCGTCCACCGTCACGTCCAGGCCGGCGGCCTTGAAGTAGCCCTTGGCCACGGGCTGCAGGAACAGGGCGGCGGGGCCTTCGAAGCGCCAGTCGAGCTGGAACTTGATGGGCGTGGTGGCCTGAGCCTGGGCAGCCAGGGAGAAACCGCCAGCGGCGGCCAGCAGCACAGCGGCTTGCAGGAGGGTACGTTTGTTCATGCTTGGGTTCCTGTCAGTGGGTGGCAGAGGACGGCGGGGCGGTGCGCAAGCACCGCCGCTGTGCCATGCAGGGGAATCAGCAAAAACGATGCCCGGTTTCAGACTCACGGGGCCGTTTTGTGGACTATTGTTCGCCACATTGGTGCATGCCGGACTGCAGGTTTTCCCGAAATGGTGCACCAGGCGTGTATGCCACCGTGGCACACCACGTATTCACCACAGGGGTGCGGGATTGGGAAAAAACCTGCCCCCGCAAAAGCGTGCCGGTGGTACAACGAAAGTCCATTCATACCCCATGGTCAAGGGAGGATCTCATGGCGAATATCCAGGAATTCTTCGAAAACGTGCAGCTGCCCACCATCCCCGACGTGGCGCGCGAGCTGATCGCCACCATGAAGGAGGACGACATCCCCTTCGAGAAGGTGCGCGGGGCCATCTCCAAAGACCCGGCCCTCACGGCCAAGCTGATCCGCCTGGCCAACAGCGCGCGCTTCGGCCTGCCGCGCCAGGTGGCCTCGCTCGACGACGCCATCACCATGGTGGGCCTGAACCAGGTGCGCACGTTGGCCTTGGCGTCGTGCATGTCCGGCGTGTTCAAGGACGCGGCGGGCGTGGATGCCGACGCCTTCTGGAAGGAGAGCATGGCCATTGCCGGCTACTCGCAGTGGCTGGCGCGCACGCTGGGGTCGGACGTGCAGGAGTCGTGGCTCGCGGGCTTTCTGGTGCGCCTGGGCGAACTCATCATTGCGCAGAAGATGCCCGAGCAGATCCCCGCCATCGAACAGCTGCCGCACCACGCGGGCGGCCGCTGGGAGCGCGAGCGCTCGCTGCTGGGCTTTACCGAGGCGCAGGTCACCGGCGAGCTGGCGCGGCGCTGGCGTTTCCCCGACACCATCGTGCGCGCGCTGGAGACGGCCGAGGACCCTGTCGCCTCCACCCCGTTCTGCCGGCTGGGCGGCATCCTGCACGTGGCCACCTTGCTGGCCGAGATCGGGCTCGAAGAGCCCAAATCGCCCGCCGACACCATCGCCAGCCTGCCGGCCGATGTGACCAAGGCCCTGCAGCTCGATGCCGACTGGCTCATCGAGCACCTGCCGCCTGTGGCCAACTATGTAGACGTTTCGGTACGTTGAAAAACACCCCCTGAGTCGCTTCGCGCCTTCACCCCTCTCTCGACTCGCTGCGCGAGTCGGGAGGGGGACGCCCCCAGTGCGGCGGGGCGGCCCTTGCACGGGGGCACTGGCCTGGGCAGCGCCAGTTTCGTGCGGTGTGGGTGGCGCGCAGCCCTGTGAATGACTGAAACGAAAAAGAGGCCCGAGGGCCTCTTTTTTGTGGGCGCTGTCGCAGATCAGCGTGCGCGCGTGGCCGCGCTGGCGACGGCCAGGGCGGTCATGTTGAACACCCGGCGCACCGTGGCCGCGGGGGTCAGGATGTAGGCCGTGGCGGCGCCACCCATGAGGATGGGGCCCACGGTCACGCCACCGCTGGTGGTGGTCTTGAGCACGTTGTACAGGATGTTGGCGGCATCCAGGTTGGGGCAGATCAGCAGGTTGGCCGAGTCGGTGAGCGTGGAATCCGCCATGTAGGCATTGCGGATGTTGGGCTCCAGCGCGGCGTCGCCGTGCAGCTCGCCGTCGCACTCGATCTCGGGGTGGGCGGCCACGAACAGGTCGCGTGCTTCGCGCATCTTGCGGGCCGAGGCGCGCTTGGACGAGCCATAGCTCGAATGCGACAGGAAGGCCACCTTGGCCGGCAGGCCGAAGCGCTGCACTTCCTGCACCGACATCCAGGCGATGTCAGCCAGCTGCTGCGCCGTGGGGTCTTCGTTCACATAGGTGTCGGCGATGAACAGCGTGCCGCGGTTGGTCATCAGCGCGTTGAGCGCGGCGTAGTCGTTCACGCCCTCCTGGCGGCCCAGGATGCTGTGGATGCGCTCCAGGTGCGTTTCGTAGGTGCCCACCAGGCCGCAGATCATGGCGTCGGCATCGCCCAGTGCCACCATCAGCGAGGCGATGATGGTGTTGGAGCGGCGCACCGCGGCCTTGGCCACTTCGGGCGTGGCACCATTGCGCTTCATGAGGCCGTGGTAGTGCTCCCAGTACTGGCGGAAGCGCGGATCGTCCTCGGGGTTGCAGACCTCCACGTCCTTGCCCAGCTGCATGCGCAGACCGGCTTTTTCGATGCGGGCGGCGATCACGGCGGGGCGGCCGATGAGGATGGGCTGGGCGATCTTGTCGTCAATGGCCATCTGCGCGGCACGCAGCGCGCGCTCGTCTTCGCCATCGGCGTAGGCCACGCGCTTGCTGCCTTCGGGCAGGGTCTTGGCCGCGTTGATCACGGGGCGCATCAGCATGCCGGTCTGGTAGACGAAGCGCGACAGGGCCTCCTTGTAGGCCTCCATGTCGGTGATGGGGCGCGTGGCCACGCCCGATTCGGCCGCCGCCTTGGCCACGGCGGGCGCGATCTTCAGGATCAGGCGCGAGTCGAAGGGCGTGGGGATCAGGTAGTCGGGGCCGAAGGTGAGTTCCTTGCCCGCATAGGCGCTGGCCACTTCTTCGCTGATGTCGGCCTTGGCCAGGTCGGCGATCTGGCGCACGCAGGCCAGCTTCATGGCCTCGGTGATCTTGGTCGCGCCGCAGTCCAGTGCGCCACGGAAGATGTAGGGGAAGCACAGGACGTTGTTGACCTGGTTCGGGTAGTCCGAGCGGCCCGTGGCGATGATGCAGTCCGGCCGCACGGCCTTGGCCAGCTCGGGGCGGATCTCGGGTTCGGGGTTGGCCAGTGCCAGGATGATGGGCTTGGTGCCCATGGTCTTGACCATCTCGGCCGTGAGCACGCCGGCGGCCGAGCAGCCCAGGAACACGTCGGCACCGTTGACCACGTCGGCCAGGGTGCGTGCCTCGGTCTTTTGCGCATAGCGCTGCTTGGAGGCGTCGAGCCCGCCGGGGCGGCCGTCATAGATCACGCCCTTGGAGTCGACCATGTAGACGTTTTCGCGCTTCACGCCCAGGCCCACCATCACGTCCACGCAGGCAATGGCCGCGGCGCCCGCGCCCGAGACGGCGATCTTTACCGCGCCGATGTCCTTGCGCACCAGCTCCAGGCCGTTGAGCAGCGCGGCGCTGGAGATGATGGCCGTGCCGTGCTGGTCGTCGTGGAAGACGGGGATGTTCAGCCGGTCCGACAGCTTCTTCTCGATGTAGAAGCACTCGGGCGCCTTGATGTCTTCGAGGTTGATGCCGCCCAGCGTGGGCTCCAGCGAGGCGATGATGTCCACCAGCTTGTCGGGGTCGCGCTCGGCCAGTTCGATGTCGAACACGTCCACGCCCGCGAACTTCTTGAACAGGCAGCCCTTGCCTTCCATCACCGGCTTGCTCGCCAGCGGGCCGATGTCGCCCAGGCCCAGCACGGCCGTGCCGTTGGTGACCACGCCGACCAGGTTGCCGCGCGAGGTGAAGTCGAACGCCTTGGAGGGGTCGGCCTGGATGTCCAGGCAGGGGTAGGCCACGCCGGGCGAGTAGGCCAGCGACAGGTCGCGCTGGTTGGACAGGGGCTTGGTGGGGGTGACCGCAATCTTGCCCCGGCTGGGGTTGCGGTGGTATTCACGGGCCGCGTCGCGCAATGCCTCTTCGGCGGCGGAAAGGTTCTGTGTCATACGGAAATCCTGCAGGAGATTCTCAGCAAATGCCGAAAATGAGCTTACTCCAAGGAGAGAGCTGTCGGAGTGAGGGTTAATGCGTTGATTGCATGGGATCCAACCCGGATGCCATGGGTGCCATGGTTTGGGGGTGGAGGCCTGGCCTTGCCCGGTGGGGCAGGTGAGGCGGGGGGCGGTGGGCCCCGGTGCATGGCAAAAGCCGGATTGTCTTCCTTTTCGGAAAGCCAATAGGCTTATCCAGGTTTGGTCAGTCGTGCCTTTTTGTTGGCTTCCACCTTGCGGGTGGCCGGCGCCAGGCCGGGGATCTCCAGCTGCGACAGGTCCAGCTGGGTCACGCCCATGCTGCGCAGCAACAGCAGAAAGTCGGCGGCCTTGAAGGCGCCCCGGCTTTGCTTGGTGGTCAGGTTGTTGGCGGTCTGGTCGATGCCCAGTTCGGTGAGCAGCTCCGAGACCTCCTGCCAGCCCCAGTGCTTGCCGTTCTTGGCGGCGGTCAGGGCCCGGCGCACCTGGTCCTTGGCCAGGGCGTGGACATCGGGGGCGCCGTCGCTGCGCATGGCGTCACAGGCGCAGCTGGGCGCGCACGCGCTTCATCTCGGCGTGCAGTTCGTCGGTGGTGCGGTGCTTGAACTTCTCGGGCAGCAGGCTGCGGCGCGAGGCCTCGGAGATGGCCAACAGCTCCATGTACTCGATCATCAGCGTGTCACGCGTGGGCATGTAGTCCACCGCGGCCTGCAAAAACACCTCGCGCGTGAGCCGGCCATCGCCGCGCTCGGCCAGGTCGATGGACAGCAGGGTCAGTGCCTCCAGCTCGGCGTTGGAGAACTCGGTGTCTTCGAGCGCGGCCTCCATCCAGGCTTCATCGGCGCCATCGTCCTGCTCCTGCTGCGACAGCGGCTCCACCGCCTTGCCAAAGCGCTTCAAGATCACGCGCACGATGTTCGCGCGCTCGGCACCGTTTTCAGGGAAGAACAGCGGGATCTTGGTGTCGAAGCGGCCGGGCCGCTTCATGTCGGCGTCGAGCTTGTCGGGCCGGTTGGTCATCATGATGAACAGCACCTGGCCGCGGTTGTCGGTGTCCGACATGAACTCCTTGAGCCGCGCCGTCACGCGCGACGAGGTGCCGCCGTCCTCGTCGCCCTCACCGCCCAGGCTGCGGTCGCCTTCGTCGATGATGAGCGCAATGGGCCCCATGGCCTTGACCATGGCCAGCACCTTCTCCAGGTTGCTTTCGGTGGCACCCACCCACTTGGAGCGGATGTTCTTGAGCATCACCGCCGGTATGCCGGCCTCGCGCACGAAGGCCTTGGTGACGAAGGTCTTGCCCGAGCCCATGGGCCCCACGACCAGAATGCCCATGGGGATGCGCGCCACGGTACCCGAGCGCACGGCGGCGGCAATGGCGGCCAGCTCGGCCTTGACCATGGTCATGCCGCCCACGCCTTCCAGGCCCATCTTGGGCTCGACGAACTCGATCAGGCCAAAGCATTCCTGTGTCACCAGCTCGCGCTTGCGCGTGCGCAGCAGCGCGGCGATCTCCTCGAAGGCATTGTTGCCCTTGGCCGGCGCCTTGCTGCCCGGCTGCAGCAGGTGGCGTATCTGCTCATTGGTCTGGCCGCTGGTGAGCTTGGTCAACTGCTTGGCGCGCGCCTCGGCGTCCTCGGTGCCGGCGATCAGCTCCTGGATCAGCGCCTCGCGCTCGGCATCGTTGGGCGCCTGCGCATTGGCGTCGTTGCCCAGCAGGCCGAACAGCTGCACCAGGCGCAGGCCCGAGGCCTGCTGCGCCAGCCGCGTGACCTGGTCGGCGTGCAGCGAACTGTCGGCCATGCGGATGGTGGTCTCGCGCTCGGCCTGGCCGGGCATGGGGATCTCGACCGTGGCGATGCGCGGGTTCGAGAGGATCTGTGCATTCAGCTCGGTCAGCGATTCGACCAGCAGGAAGACCACGTTGTCGCTGTCGCCGATCTGCGGGCTCAGCGACCAGCGGTGCAGCTTGGCGATCGCCTGGCGGTCGTGCATGGTCATCATGCCCGGGTCGCCCGCAGGGAAGAGGGAGCCCGCGTAGTGGATCACCACGGCCGTGCCGCTCTCGTGCATCAGTGCCTGCTCGATGCCCTCCAGGGGCTCGGCCTCGGCGTCGAAGGCCCGGCCCGCCAGCGCGCTCGTGCCCGAGGCAATGCTGTGCGAGAGCACGCGCTTTTTCTTGCCCTCGAGCAGCGAGCGGAACAGGTACTGCTCCAGCTCCACGAACTTGCCATCCATCAGGATGCGGTCGTAGATGTTGCGGTACAGCACGAAGACCGATGCATCGCCGCTCAGGTAGCGCCGGCGCACGGTGTCGACCCAGGCGGGCGTGGCGACAGGCGCTGCGGAGGGAGAGGGTGTGCTCACGGGGTTCCTTGGCGACGGTGGAGCTGCTCTGCGGGCTTGTTACATCTGCTTGGCCGCGCCGCCCTGGGCGCGTGCAGCCTTGAGCTGCGCCAGCTGCGCCTCGGCCGTGGCGCGCGAGGCGCCCTTTTGCAGGCTCTTCATGCGCACATCGAGGTCGGCGCCGCGCAGCTCGTCGCCCAGGTTGGCTTCGGAGATCACGTTGGCGATGTGGCCGCGCACGTTGTCCAGCGCGCGGATCTCGGCGTCGATGGACAGGCCTTCGAGCTGGTTGTGAATCTGGATCTTGGCCTTGGCGCCGGCCAGCTTGGCCAGGTTGCGGTCGCGCTCTTCTTCCACGCGCTTGATCTCGCTCTTCATCTCCAAGAGCGCGTCCTTGATCTTCTCGGCCTCGGCCATGGCCGTCTCGGCTTCGGCCGTGAGCTCGGTCACCGCCTGGTCGTTGTCGTTCTTCATCTGCAGAATGCTCACGGCCAGGTCGTCCTGGTTGGTGTCCATGGCCTGCTGCAGGTTGGCTTCGAGCTGGGCCTGCTTCTGCTTGGCGTTGTGCAGGCGCGTGGTCACGTCGTCACGCTGGCGGATGATGGCGCCCGCCGCCGTCTTCAGGCGGTCGTAGTTGGCCTTCATGCTGTTGATGGAGTTCTCGTAGGCGATTTCGGGGTTGTTCTTCTCGATGCCCGAGACGAACAGCGACAAAAAGCCCGAGAACAGGTTGCCGATGCGGCCGAAGAAGTTGGAAGAAGCCATGGTGCGGTTTCCTTGCTGAAGCTTAGCTGTTGTTGACGTTGTCGAAGAAGGTGCGGTGGTCCTGGGCGAAGGCGACGAAGCCCTGCTCCACCTGGGCCAGCATGGCGGCATGCTGGGCGGGGGGGATGTAGGCAAAGGCGGCGTTCACGCCCTGGGTGGCCCATTCGAAGTGGTCGGCCTCGACGGCACCGCCTTCGCCCGAGTGGATGCCCACCCAGGACAGGGCCTTGTGCCGGGTGCCGCCGATGTCCACCTCGGCGTGGAACAGGCGCTCGGCCAGGTTGCCGCCGGCCTCGCGCAGCGTGGCGCCGATCACGGTGAACTCGCGGTCGGCCAGCAGCTCGCTGCCCAGGTGGTAGCCCATGGCGTGGAAGATGGCATCCAGCGTGTCCGGCTGGCCGCCGCCGTAGCCGCGCAGCACGCCCTGGTTCAGCACCTTGAGCCAGGCGGGCTCGGCCGCCAGCGCATTCACCGTGGCCAGGTCGGCCCCGGGCATGGTGGTCTGCACGATGCCCTTGAGAAAGGCCTGCGCCAGGCTGCGGTGCGGGTCGCGGGCGCGCGTGGAGTGGTCGTCGAACTCGTCGCGCGCCGCATCGAAGATGTAGCTGGCCACCAGCACGTTGCGGTCGGCCGCGGGCAGAAAGGGCTCGGCCGGGTCGGTGAACAGATGGCGCGCGCACCCGATCTTGCCGGCCAGCGAGGCCACGCTGCAGCCGAAATAGCCGTTCCAGGCGATGTAGCGCGCAAAAAAGCGCACCAGCTTGCCCGGCTCGTCGGACACGATGGCGGCCTTGAGCGATGCCTCCATCAGGCGCGTGTACTCGTCGAAATCGACGAGCGTCTGCAAATGGGACTTCTGTACGGTGGTGGTCATCGGGGCCTCATTTCACGGATTGGGCAACGGGGCGGGGTGCCGCGGGTGCGGCGCTGGCCTTGGCCGCAGCAGGGCTGGGCACATGCACGCCGATGGTGTCCAGCTCCTCGCTGATATCGGCTTCCAGGTTCTCTTCGATGGCCAGGCGGTCCACGCTCTCGCGCAGCCGGGCCGAGGCATCGCTGGCCATGGGCATGGAGACGGCCTGCTGGAACACTTCTTCGATGATGTCCGGCATGGAGACCATGGCCGCTTCGATGGCGAACATGCGGCTGCTCAGGCGGCTGCTGCTCTCCAGCAGGCGCTGGTAGTCCTTCTTTGCCTGCAGCAGCTGGCGGCGCTCGCGCTCGTCGGTGGTGGCGGCCAACTGGTCTTCCACGCTGCGCAGGCGGTCGGCGATCTCCTTGCGGCTCAGCTGGCTCTGGCGCTCGTTGGCGCTCACAATGGCCAGCCAGCGCGCCAGGTAGTCGCGCGTCACGTCTTTCAGGCGGTCGATGTCTTCCACGCTCAGCGCGCAGGTGCGGGCCTTGACCATGCGCTCCAGCGCATCGATGCGCTCCAGCGTCTGCAGGTACACGCGCATGCGCTTGGAGGTGGGGTCACACTGGCCGCGGCTCTCCAGCTCCTTGAGCAGGCTGTCGATCTGCGCCTGGTAGCGCATGGCCGCGTACTTGCGCCGCACGCTGTAGCGGAAGGTGGACATGCCCGGCACGTAGAGCAAGGCCAGGCCCTCCACGGCCGCATAGGCCGTGCCTACGAAGATGAAGCCTGGCAGCCCGTAGGGAAACGAGGCCAGCACCGCCAGCGCCGCCGCGCCCAGCGAGGCCGTGACGTTCCACTTGCTGGTCAAAAACTCCTGGATGTAGGGGGGCTCTTCCCGTTCGCCCGGGGCGAATTTCATACGCTCAGCGTGATCTGGCCATGGCCCTTGGCGTCGCGCAGCGACGTGAGGATGCGGTCCTGCATGCGCAGGGTCTCGGTCGAGCGCGCCCAGGCCTCCGAGCGCGGGTGCTCGGCGTGGATCATGAAGTCATCGGCAATCTTGGCGGGCTGGGGCGACAGCACGATCACCCGGTCGCCCAGCGCCAGGGCCTCGCTCACGTCGTGCGTGACGAAGACCACCAGGCAGGGGTTGGCCTTGCACAGTGCCAGCAGCAGGCGCTGCATCTCCTCGCGCGTCTGCGGGTCCAGTGCGCCAAAGGGCTCGTCCATCAGCAGAATGCGCGGGCGCAGCACCAGCGCACGCGCCAGCGCCACGCGCTGGTTCTGCCCGCCCGAGAGCTGTGCCGGGCGCATGGCCTTCTTGTCGGCCAGGCCCACGGCGGCGAGGATGGTGTCCACACGCTCTTTCACCTCGGCCGGGCTGATGCGCCCTTTCCAGAGCTTGAGCGTGAACGGGAACGCCACGTTGTCCCACACCGTCAGGTCGGGCCGGTTGGCATACTGCTGGAACACCGTCACCGCATCGTCGTGCTGGTCCAGGCACTCCTTGCCGTCGATCTCCACCCGGCCCTGGGTGGGCGTCTTCACATTGAACGGGCGCACCCCGCCCATCATGCGCATCAGCGTCGATTTGCCGCAGCCCGAGGGGCCCAGCAGCATGTTGATGCTGGGGTTTTCCAGGTGCAGGTCGATGCCGTCGATCACGCGCAGCACGCCCCGGCCGTTGGCGGCAGGGTACTCCTGCACGATGCCGGTCATCTGGATGGAAATGCTCACAGGGCTCGATGTCATGCTTGGCTTGTTGTATGGGGTCTCAGGGCGATCACACCGTGCTTTCCCACGGGAACATCTTGCGTTTGGCCCAGGTCATCAGCCGGTGCGTGATCAGCGCCAGCGCGATGATGGTGATGATGCCCGCGAACACCTGGTCCATGGCCGAGAAGCGGCGCGCGTTCTGGATCAACTGGCCCAGGCCCTCCTTGGCGTTCACGTACTCGGCCACGGTGATGTAGGTCCACATCACCGACACCGCAATGATGATGCCGTCCACGATGCGCGGCATGGCCATGGGGATCACTGCGCGGCGTATGCACTCCCACGGCGTGGCGCCCAGGTCGCGCGCGCTCACCCAGTACGACTGCGGCACCGAGCGGATCGCATCGCGCACCAGCGGAATCAGGTAGACCACGGCGCCCGAGAACAGGAAGAAGATCTTCATCTCTTCGCCAATGCCGAACCACATCACCATGATGGGCAGCAGCGCCACGATGGGCGCCGAGCGGAACGGGTCGATCAGCGGCGACAGCGTGGCATTGATGCGCGGCGATGCCCCCATCAGGATGCCGATGGGCAGACCGATCAGGATCACCAGGATGCCGGCCACCACCAGGCGCCCGCCCGACCACAGCACCGAGGTCAGGAGCAGGCTTTCCTGGCGCACCGGGTCCCAGGCCAGGCGGTAGAAGGCCGTGGCCACCTCCCAGGGGGCGGGCAGGCGGTTGGAGCTGACCAGACCCGAGGCGCTCACCAGCGCCCAGGCCACCAGCACCGCCACCACGGCGCCCACGCCCAGCATGCGCTGGGTCTGGGGCGCGATCGGGTGGCTGGGGTTCCAGAAATGCGCCATCGCTGCCGCTCCCTCAGCGGGCCAGCACGGCGATGCGCGTGGCGCGGTTCATCTGGCGGCAGGTGTCCAGGTCCACCTCCAGCGCGCCGGGGTTGGCTTCGTTGCAGATCGGGTTGTTCGAGCCATTGCCCACCACCTTGAAGCGCGCGGCGGGGATCTCCCACTGCGTCACCACGTACTTGGTCACTGCATCGGCACGCGCCTTGGACAGGCGCTGGTTGGCCTGCGCACTGCCGGTCGAATCGGTGTTGCCCGAGATCTCGAAGTACGCCGAGCCATTGCTGTTGATGAAGGGCACCACCTGGGTGTCGATCACCTCCTGCGCCTTCTTGGTCAGCTCGGCCTGGCCCACGGGGAAGTTCACGCTCACCGGCTTGGTCAGCGCGGCGGGGCGGGCTTCGGCCTTTTGCATGCCGGCCGTGTCGAAGGTGAACTCGGGCTTGGCAGCGGCAGCGCGTGCGGCCTGGTTGTCCTTGAGCAGGGCGTTGATGAAGCGGTAGTCGAACGAGTTCTGCGGCGAGACCACGGGCGAGTTCGGGTTGGCCAGCGAGCCGGCGGCGCGGTAGATCGCGTCGAACTCGCGGTACACGCGCTCATAGTGGTTGGTGTCGCCCGCCAGGCCCAGAATGCGGGCGTTGTCGTCCAGCCCCGTCCACACCAGGTTGGAGAACAGGCTGCTGATGAAGGGCATGCCTTCCTTCTTGGCCAGCTGGTCAAAGAAAGGCTCGGTGCGCACCAGCGCCTCGGCTGCACCCGCTGGGTTGGCGCGGGCGGCGGTCACGCCGTCCATCCAGCCCTTGACGAAGCCCTGGAAGGCCTGCTGGTTGGCCGGGTCCTGCAGCAGCTTCTGGTTGCACACCATCACGTCGTAGATCAGGTTGGTGGCCACCTTGGTGGAGTACACCACGCGCGCGCCGGGGGTGGACTTGACGGCCAGCGACAGGTCCGGGTCCCACAGCACGGCCGCGTCCACGCTGCCGGCGGCAAAGGCCGCGCGCACGCCGGGCGTGCCCTCGTCGGCGTTGATGTAGACCACGCGGTCCAGCACATTGGCCTTTTGCTTGGCGCTCAGGCTGGAGTTATTGATGGCGTTGATGAACAGGCCGTGCGAGGGCGTGTACTTGAGCAGCGCCACCTTCTTGCCCACCAGGTCCTCGATGCGCTTGATCTCCGGGTCGCGCGCGATCACCGCATCGGCGCCCTGGGTGTTGTCCACGATCATGATGGCGCGGCCATCGAGCTTGGTGTTGATCAGGTTGGGCTGCTCCTGCGCCCAGAAGTCCGAGGTGCGCCACGCGCACTGCGCGGTGTTGCTCTCGAAGATGGTGGTCAGCGTGGGAATGTCGTCCTGGATGATGAACTCCACGTTCACCCCGGCCTTCTGGAAGATCGAGCCCGGCTGCGTTTTCAGGCTGTTGCCGTTGGCCACCAGGGCCGGCGCATAGCCGTGAAAGCTCACGATGCTGACCTTGAGCGGGTTGCCGGGCGAACCCAGGGCCCCGCCCTTGGGTGCGGCGGCTGCCGGAGCCGAGGGCGCGCTGTTGTTGCCGGCCACCACGGCAGGCGCCGAGCCGCTGCTTTGGTTGGCCACCTCGTGCGAGGCCTCGGTCTTGCCGAGCTTGTCCTGCACCCACATCTTGCCGCCCATGTTCCACAGAACGGAACCGGCAGCCCCCACGACGATGACCGCGATCAGCGCCTTGCCCAGACCAGTCAGTTGCATTGCTCTACTCCTGTTATTTATTTTTGAATCGGTGAACCACCGGAGAACGTGATGACGATCTGGCCGAGGCGGTTCATCTCCGCATCGAGCCGGGCCGACTCCCTGTCCCCCGCCTCCTGGTTCGTCTTGGCGGCCGCGCGCACATCGGCCATCTGCTGCGCGGCACGCGCCACGCCGCGGTCCAGCAGCGCCGTCAGCTCGGCGATCTGCTTGCGCACCTGCGCGCTCTTGTCCTGCTCTTCGGCCTGGATGGCCGCGATCTCCCGGTCCGCATTTTGCAGTGCGGAAGCCACTTGCTGGGCGATTTTCTGCTTGGCGATGGCCAGCGCCTTCACCTTGCGTTGCGCGTCCAGCACGGAATCGTCCACCGTCCAGCTGTCGTCGGCCTCGTCCATGGCGCGCACGGCCTGCTTGCGCACCTCCATGGGCATGCTCTCCAGCCCTGCCATCAGCTTGAGCAGCTTCTCGGCGGTATAGGCCACCATGGGCACATTGGCCTCGCGGTACAGGTCGGCAAAGTCCTTTTGCTCTGCCACCACGCTTTGCTCGGGTGCCAGCACGGGCTGTGGCGCCGCCACAGGCGCGGGCGCGGGTTCCGGCTCCGGTTGGGGCTCGGGCTCGGAATAGGCTTCGGCAGGCGTGTCGTCCTGGGCGTGGTCCTCCGGGTCGAGCGTCACAAGCCCGGTGGCCGCCAACATCTTGCTGAATTTCGTGCGCATGGGATTCCTCGCAAAGGAGCAATCAATGTAACGTACTGCACGGTACGCGAGCTTGCACCCGTGCAAGTTGCGCGCCTGCAAAGTGTGTCCGATGCCACGCTTCAGAGGGGGAAGGACCCGCCAGGGAGGTACCCGCTTTTCCATCGGTGTTGCATGGACTTTTTTTGCACGGGCGGCGCCCCCAAGCAAAAAAGGCCCCCGGCGGTCAGCCGGGGGCCCTCTTTTTTGGGGGTGCCAACGGGTCAGTGCGCGTCGGCCTGGCGGGCAGCGTTGATGACGGCCGAGGTATCGCCGCGTGCACCGTTGAAGAACACATTGAGCGCCACCGCCGTGATCGAGGCCAGCAGAATGCCCGACTCGATCAGCGGATGGATGGCGTGCGGCATCCACTGGCGGAAGTTGGGCGCGATCAGCGGGATCATGCCCACGCCGATGGAGACGGCGACGATCATGGCGTTGAAGCGGTTGTTGCGGAAATCCACCCCGCCCAGGATGCGGATGCCCGTGGCCGCCACCATGCCGAACATCACCAGCCCGGCACCGCCCAGCACCATGGTGGGCAGCGACTCCACCAGCGCCGCCATCTTGGGCAGCACGCCCAGCACGATCAGGATCACGCCGCCGGCCACGCAGACAAAGCGGCTCTTCACGCCCGTCACCGCCACCAGGCCCACGTTCTGCGAGAAGCTGGTGTACGGGAAGGTGTTGAACACACCGCCCAGCAGCGTCCCCAGGCCGTCGGTGCGCAGGCCGCGGGTCAGGTCGTCCTGCTCGATCTTGCGGTCCGTCATGTCCCCCAGCGCCAGAAACATGCCGGTCGACTCGATCATCACCACGATCATCACCAGCGTCATGGTCAGGATCAGGATGGGGTCGAACACCGGCAGCGCGATCTCGAAGGGCAGCACCAGGTCGAACCAGTCGGCCTTGCCCACCTTGTCGAAGGTCATCAGCCCCATGGCCGCCGCCACCACGCCGCCGATCACAATGCCCAGCAGCACCGAGATGTTGGCGATGAAGCCCTTGGCGAACTTGGCAATCAGCAAAATGGACACCAGCACCAGGGCCGAGATGCCCACGCCCGTCAGATCCGCATAGCGCGGGTTGGGTACCGTGGGCACCACGGCAAAGCCCTTGGGCACCGGCGGCAGCGAGGAGCCCGGGGCGCCGGCGGCCGACTGCGCCTCGGTCAGCCACTTGATGTGCTCGGGGTTCACCACATTGGGCGCCGTGGGGCCCACCGGGTTGCCGAAGATCCAGTTGATGCCCACGCGCATCAGGCTGATGCCGATCACCGCGATGATGGTGCCCGTGACCACTGGCGGAAAAAAGCGCAGCATGCGGCTGACCAGCGGCGCGATGGCGATCGAGATTACCCCCGCCCCGATCACCGAGCCGAAGATCAGCCCCGCCCCCGCCGTGCCACCCGTGCTCTGCGCCATGGACACCATGGGCGCCACCGAGGCAAACGTCACCCCCATCATCACCGGCAGCTGGATGCCGAACCAGCGCGTGGCCCCCAGCGCCTGGATCAGCGTCACCAGGCCGCAGACGAACAGATCGGCCGAGATCAGCTTGGCCACCTGGTCGGGCGTGAGGTTCAGCGCCCGCCCCACGATCAGCGGCACCGCCACGGCCCCCGCATACATCACCAGCACATGCTGCAGGCCCAGCGCCCCAAGGCGCCCTATGGGCAGTTGTTCATCCACGGGGTGCACGGAGGTGGACATGGGAGGGCTCCTTCAGGGGTTCATTGTTGGGGATAGCGGACGGTATCCATCTTCCGTGTACAACCATCCATACAAAAAGTGTATACACAACATGGCGACAACCTTATCCCGGTAAACCCTAGGGAGCGTTTCGGATGGGGGAGGGGCGCGCAGCAGTCAACCGCGCGTGGGGGTCAAGCCAGCAGGGCCTTGACGAGGTCCAGTTGCCGGTCCGGCCGCCCGTTGTCCAGCGCCAGATTGGCCTCGATGCGCTCCAGGTGCTCCGTCATGCTGGCCACGGCGGCGGCCACGTCACCGGTCTTGCACAGCGCCAGAAAGTCCGCATGCTCCTCCGACGAGCAGTGCGGGTCGTTCGACGAGTCGTACAGCATGGCGATCAGCGAGCTGCGCGCCACCAGGTCGCGCACCAGCTGGGCCAGGGTCTGGTTGCCGGCGGCCTCGGCCAGCACCACGTGGAAGTCGCCCAAGAGCTTTTCGCGCACGCGGCCCGTGGTCGTGCTCTCGCGCAGCGCCGCCCGCTCGAAGCGGATGTGCTGCTCCAGCATCTGGTAATCGGCCGGCGTGGCGCTGGCGATGAACAGGCGCACGACCTCGGCCTCCAGCACGCGGCGCACGCTGAACACCTCGCGCGCCTCCTGCACGCTGGGCCGGCTCACGAAGGCGCCCTTGTCGGGGATGATCTCGATCAGCTTGTCCTTGGACAGCATCACCAGCGCCGCGCGGATCTTGGTGCGGCTCACGGTGTAGACGCGGCCCAGTGCCTCCTCGCGCAGCCAGGTGCCGGGCGGCAGGCGCTTTTCAACGATGGCGGTGGCCAGGTCCTGGGCAATGCTCTCGGTGGAGGCCAGGCGCCCGTCCGCCGCTGTGTCGGGCGTGGGCTCGGTGTCTGGTGCCAAGTCGGCGGGAAGGGCTTTGGGGCTCGTGCGGGCGCGGGGCATGGGGTCCAATTGTGGCGTGATTCGCCGGCCGCCGCGAAGCAAGCCTCAGGCCGCGCGGGATATGCGTGCTGTCGGCACCACCGCCACGGGCGGCAGTGCAAAGCCCGCCAACGCCCCGGCCATGGCCTTGGGCAGTGGGCGCGCCAGCTCGCCGTGCTTGCTGGTGCGAAGCCCCAACAGCACCAGCGATTCCACCATCGACGTGGCGGCCGCCACGCCGTCGATCACCGGCACGCCCAGGGTCTGCGAAATGTGCTCGCACAGGTCCGCCATGCCGGCGCAGCCCAGCACCAGGGTGTCGCAGCCGTCTTCGGCCAGGGCGCGGCGGCATTCGTCGGTGATGCGTTCGCGCGCGTTCGATCCGGGCACCTCCAGCTCCAGCACCGGCAGCTCGCAGGCGCGCACATTGGCGCAAAAGCGCTGCATGCCGTAGATCTCGGCCAGGTGCCAGGCCTGTCCCATGGTGCGGCCCAGCGTGGTCACCACCGAAAAGCGCGCACCCACCATGCTGGCCAGGTGCATGGCCGCCTCGGCAATGCCCACCACGGGGCCGCGTGCCAGCTCGCGGGCGGGCTTCAGGCCCGGGTCGCCAAAGCAGGCGATCACGTAGCCGTCCACCCCGTCGCGCTCGCCGGCCGCAATCTCCTGCAGCAGGCCGGGCACGGCCAGCGCCTCGTCGTAGTGGCTCTCGATGGAGGCCGGCCCCATGGCGGGGCTCACCGCCACCACCTCGGTGCCCGGCCGCGCCACGGCGCGCGCGCAGGCCCCGATCTTCTCGGTCATGCTCCAGGTGGTGTTGGGGTTGATGATCTTGATGCGCACGGCTCGGTTCTCTCTTTCTCGGTTGCGTTCAGTTTTTTCGGTTCAATGCCACGTAGATCACGAAGCCCAGCCCCATGCCGATGAACCAGGCATAGTTGGCCGCGGGCCGCAGCGTGGGCACGATCACGCACAGAATGGGGATCAGCGCCGAGGGCACCATGGTCCACACGGCGCGCGGGTTGTAGCCCTTGCTGTACCAGTAGGCGCCCTGCTTGCTCATGGTGTAGAGGGCATCCACGTCCACCTGCTGGCGGCGCACGATGTAGTAGTCGGCGATGAGGATGCCGAACAGCGGCCCGATGAACGAGCCCAGCACGTCCAGCGTGTAGTGGATCACCTCGGGGTTGGCATACAGGTTCCAGGGCGTGATGAAGATCGAGCCCACGGCGGCGATCATGCCGCCCGTGCGCCAACTGATGTGCTGCGGCGCCACGTTGGAAAAGTCGAACGCCGGCGACACGAAGTTGGCCACGATGTTGATGCCCACCGTGGCGATCATGAAGGTCAGCGCGCCCAGCACCACGGCCGTGGTGCTGTCGATCTTGCTCACGGTGTGCACCGGGTCGGTGATCAGCTCGCCGAACACGGGCAGCGTGGCCGCGGTGGTCACCACCGTCAGCAGCGAGAAGAACACGAAGTTCACCGGCAGGCCCCAGAAGTTGCCCTTCTTCACCGCGTCAAAACTCTTGCCGTAGCGCGAGAAGTCGCCAAAGTTCAGCATGGGCCCGCTGAAATAGCTCACCACCAGCGCAATGGCCGACAGCATCACCGGCAGTGCATCCCAGCCCTGGAACTTGACGCCGCCCAGGTTCAGGTCGATGTTCTTCCAGCCCGCCTTCCACACCAGCCAGCCGCACAGCACGGCCATCACCACGTACACGGCAGGGCCCGCCCAGTCGATGAACTTGCGGATCGCCTCCATGCCGTGCCAGAACACCAGCGCCTGCAGCACCCACATCACCATGAACGCCACCCAGCCCAGGCTGGACAGCCCGGCAAAGCCGTGCTGCGCCACGTCGGCATACGGCGCCAGGTGGGGAAAGAAGTGCAGCGCCAGCAGCAGGAAGGCGCCCGACGCCAGGTAGGTCTGGATGCCGTACCACGCCACCGCGATCAGCCCGCGGATGATGGCCGGTATGTTGGCCCCCAGCACCCCGAACGACGCGCGGCAGATCACCGGGTAGGGCGTGCCCGTCACCTGGCTGGGCTTGGCCACCAGGTTGCAGAAGAACTGCACGATCACGATGCCCACCAGCAGCGCCACCAGCACCTGCCAGCTCGACAGGCCCAAGGCAAACAAGCTGCCCGCCGTGATGTAGCCGCCCACGCTGTGCACGTCGGACATCCAGAAAGCAAAGATGTTGTACTGCCCCCAGGTCTGGCGCTTGAGCGGCGCCAGATCCTCATTGGTCAGGCGCGGGTCGTAGCCCGGCTTGATCAAGGCATTGCCATGGTGCGGCCCGGCGGGCTGGGTGCCCCCGGCTGCTATCGGTGTGCTGCTACTGCTGACGGCTGTGTTCACGGGTGTCTCCTCGTGTGGAAAAGGACGGGTTCCAGGCATCTGCGGCCTGGTTGAAGTTTGCACCCTATATTTGTATACAAAAAATGGATGCAATAAAACACCGCCTGACCGGGAAATGCCTGGGGTTTACCCGGAGTGCTCGCCGCGCGCGCAAAACAAAGCCGCCCGGGCCTTGGGGGCCGGGGCGGCAGTGAGGGGGTAAGAAGGTTGGGGGGAGGGCGCTTAGCCGTCCGTCCCTGAGCGTGTGCTTTGCGCCAGCGGGCTCAGCGAATCGCGCAGCCGGTCGCGCACCAGCGGCTGGTCCGGGTTCAGGGCCGACTCCACATGCCCGATGTGCGCCACCAGCCGCTCGCGCGCCAGGGCCGTGTCGCCGGCTTCCAGCGCCTCGACAATCGCCTCGTGCTCCGCGCACGACTGGCTGGCCTCGTGCCGCGACTGGTAGAGCGATGCCGCCAGCGTGGTGCGCGCCGTCAGGTCGCGCAGGATGTCGCTCAGCGTGCGGTGCCCCATGGTCTCGGCCAGGCACACGTGGAAGTCCGCCAGCAAAAAGGCGCGCGTGGCCGCGTCTGCCCCCTCGATGGCCTGCTGCTCCTCGGCAATGTGGGCGCGCAGCCGGGGTGTCACCGCCTGCAGCGGCCGCCCCGCGTCGGCCAATATGCCCGACTCGATGATGCGCCGGGCCGAGAAGGCGTCGCGCGCGTCTTCCACCGAAGGTTCCACCACATACCAGCCCCGGCGCGGGCGCACCTCCACAAAGCCGCGCGCCTGCAACTGCATCAGCGACTCGCGCACCAGGGTGCGGCTCACGCCGAACAGATCGGCCAGCTCCTGCTCACCCAGGCGCTCGCCGGGGGCAAGCTTCTGGGCCAGGATGGATTCGACCACCTGCTGGGCGATCTGGGTCTGGCTGCTGGGCGAAGGGGTGGGGGTGCTCATGCGGCCGATTGTGGCGCCACTTGGGGGGCGGCCATGTCAGGGGCGGGCTCGATGGGCTCCACATCCTGTCCGTCCAGCACCGCATGGGCCCGGCTGCGGTCGATATCGCCCTCCCACGCGGCAATCGCCACCGTGGCCACGCAGTTGCCGATCAGGTTGCCCAGGGCGCGGGCAATGCCCATGAACCAGTCCACCGACAGCACCAGCACCAGGCCAATCGCCGGAATGGCCGGAATCGCCTGCAGCGTGGCTGCCAGCACCACGATGGCCGAGCCCGGCACCCCATGCGCGCCTTTGGACGTGACCAGCGAGATCGCCAGAATGGTCAACAGGTCCGCCATCGAGATCGGCGTGTTGGTCGCCTGCGCAATGAACACCGCCGCCAGCGTGATGTAGATCGAAAACGCGTCCAGGTTGAACGAGTAGCCCGTGGGGATCACCAGCCCCACCGTCGAATCGCGAATGCCCATGTGCTTGAGCTTGGCCATGATCTGCGGCAGCACGCTGTCCGACGAGGTGGTGGCAAACACCACCGCCAGTTCTTCGCGCAGGTAGCGCAGCAGCTTGAACAGGCTGAAGCCCGATACCCGCATGATCGTGCCCAGCACCACCACCACAAAGATCACCACCGCCGCATAGAACAGCACTACCAGCATGCCCAGCTGCTTGAGCGAGCCGATACCGTACTTGCCCACCGTGAAGGCAATCGCGCCCAGCACGCCCAGCGGCGCCAGCTTGATGATGATGCCCATGGTCTTGAACAGCACGTGCGACAGGTCCTCGATCAGCACCGTCACCCGCGCCCCGCGCTCACCCAGCATGGCCAGGGCACAGCCGAACACAATGGAGAACAGCAGCACCTGCAGCACATCGCCATTGGCAAACGCACTGACTGCCGTGTTGGGAATCAGCTTGAGCAAGAACTCTGTGAACCCACCCCCCGTCAGTTTGCCCGCGTTCTCCACATAGGCGCCCATGGCCTTGGGGTCCAGCGCCTTGGGGTCCACATTCATGCCCACGCCGGGCTGGAACACAAAGGCCAGCACCAGGCCCAGCACCAGCGCCACGGTGGTCACCACCTCGAAGTAGATCAGCGACTTCACCCCCACCCGGCCCACCCGCTTCAGGTCCCCCGTGCCCGCGATGCCATGCACCACCACGCAGAACACGATCAGCGGGATCAGCATCTTGATCAGCTTGATGAAGCCATCGCCCAGGGGCTTGAGGGCCACTGCGGTGTCGGGCCACACCAGGCCCACCACCACGCCAAGAATGACGGCCAGGACGACCTGGCCGAACAGGGATTTGAAAAACCGGGGCATGCCTATGTCTCCTTCAGTTCAGCTGTCTTGCAATCAAATCTTGCATACAAGAACTGTAGGCAAGTTGGGGCGTGGGCGTATGAGGGTATGCCCGTACTACTGCTTTGAATCAGCTAATTTCCGCAATGCTTTTTAAGGCGTTGCTGCTACTCTATGACCGTCTGCATAGTAAGAAATGCGTGACTTTAGGTCGTATGGCTGAACTTCGGCTGCATCCAGGGAACTTTATGGACACGGCGACAGCCAGTTGAGGGTTTCATATGGCTCGAGCATAAATCGCAAAGGCAAGGAGTTAGTTTGATGCTTGAAAACGTGGGGCACGTTAAAAATCCGCTTACTGTCGTAGCTATCTTCGCTGCGCTTGCTGAAGTTAGTGGAACGCTTATCCTTCCGCACCTAGCGAGCGAAGTGCAGGAAACCTATATTTGGTTCCTGATGCTATTTCCGATTGTGCTTGTTGGCATATTCTTTTGGGTTTTGTATAATAAACATCATGTTCTTTATGCGCCAACCGATTTTAAGGATGATAAAACATTTAAAGAGCTTTTTGAGAATGCATCAAGTGATGAAAGACTTGCGAAAATAAAGGTTGAGCAAGATGGCTTGGGTGCAGAGGCACCAACTGAGTCCATCGATGGAAGTAATTCTGTTGCCGAAAGAAGTGTCCCTGAAATATCAGCAGCGGAGACTCTTCGTCGTACGTTTCAAGGTAATGCTATTCTCGCCGAAGAGTTAGTGGTTGCGAAACTCGCCAGGGAGCTTGGACTTAGCTTTGAAAGAAATGTAACGATCAAGGGGCAGAAGCGCACGGTTTTCGATGCAGTTGCGACTGTTTCTAATCGAGCTGTTGTTGCCGAAGTGCGATTTACTAGGCAAGGAATGTTTCCGGATGAAATGCAGAATGAGTATTTTGAGAGGCTGAAGCGCTTCTCGGATTCTTTGCCTGACGAACTCAGAGGAAATATTGAGTTCATACTTGCGGTTGTGACGGATGTGGAAAGCGAAGCACGGTTGGCGCGAATTGAGCAAACTGCTGAGAGAATTCGGGCTATATCAAGTGAGTATTCTTTTAAGACCGTGGTTCGTGTGTATCAAATGAAGGACCTGGAGCGGGAGTTCCTTGTTAGATAAGGATTTGTTTTTGAATGGTGACTCCTGTAGGATGGGGTGGGGATAAGTTAAAACCGCTCCTTTCTTAATTGAATTTGCCGGAGGTCAAAAAATTTTAAATCGTGGCAGTTATCTATATTCTTGCGTTGGTATATTTGTAATTATATTTCCCCGTCTTGAGATAGGTTGATTTGAAATTGGTGTTATCTCGAGTGGGAAATTAAACATTACCGTTTAATGTCGCGTGCTTTTTTATCTGTGAAGTGAATGAAATTTGTTTATGGTTGAAAATATTTATGTGACTTGCTAAAGTAACAAAAATTGATTCCTCTTGAATTATTTTTTTATGAGATATCTTGAAAACATCGATGCCAAGCGGTTGCAAGTCGTCATTGTCGGTAAAGATCCTTTCCCAGCAGATGCTACGAATATTCCGTTCTGCAAACCCACATGGGAGCAGCAGCTTGCCTCGAATTGCTCGGGTAAATATGTGCTTCGTTCGCTGGGCGTTGACTTGGTTGCAGCTCAGAAGACTTATTCGACGCCATCCGGTCTTTTTGAAATCCTTGGCTTGGATGGTATAGTCTTCTTGAATGCGTCTTACGACTTGATCGGTGCCAAGATTATAAAGTCAAAGCATTTGAAGTATCTATTGGAGGCGCATAAAATTAATAAAGCGTTCATCCAGCGTGCCAGGACGGTCGTTTACTGCGGTGAGGCTTGTAAAGTAAAATGGGTTGATGCCGTGAATTCTGGCTTGTGCGTGGTGCATCCAGATATTCGAAATCGAGCTAATCCAAGGACATTTCAGAGGTGGGCTGCAACTTGGGGCGACAACGCACTTCGCGACAAACTTGGTATAGTCAATCACTCCAATAGCCTACCTTCAACGACTAAGCTTGAGGGTTGAAGGCAAAAAAAGACCGCGCACCGTAAGGTATCGCGGCCTTCGACTCCTGACTGCCAACCGATGAATAGGCGCCCGCCAGAGGGCGCATTCATCAGTTATTCCATCAATACCCCAACGTATTCCCATCCGGATTGCGCGGATCCGAGTACCCATACATCGCATCACCACGCAGCTGGATCGTCTGCGTGCGCCCCATCGACGGCTTCACCGCGATGTTGTGGCCGCGCTGCTTGAGCAATGCCGGGGTGTCGGGCGACAAACCCTTTTCCTCGCGCAGCTCATCGGGCGTCCACTGGTGGTGCAAACGCGGTGCAGCGGCGGCTTAGGCGGGGGCAGGTCCATGCCCTGTCCGGACCACAAGGGGACGAGTCAAACGAGCAGCCATGCGTCAGCCGCGCAGGAAGTCGTCTCTGACACCTTTTATTGAAACACGCACACGCCCAATGACTGGCTTTTGGCCTGGTACATCGCGGTGTCCGCGGCACGCAGGTAGTCGTCCACCGTCGCCAGCCTGGATGCACTGCTGACAAGTCCAATGCTCGCGCCACTGATCACGGTGTGTTCGCCGACCACATAAGGCGCTGCGAGGGCGGCGGCGATCTGTTGAGCGCGGTTGCGGGCTTCAGCGGGATCAATGGACTCCAACAGCACATTGAATTCGTCGCCACCCATGCGGGCGACCAGGTCAACCGCCCGCACGCAGGATTCGAGCCGCCGCGCCACCTGCTGCAACAGCCGGTCGCCCACATGGTGCCCGTAGTTGTCATTGACGGCCTTGAACCCGTTGAGGTCCAGCAGCAGCACGGCGAACATGGTGGCTTTGTCGCGTGTTGTTGGCACGCCATCACCATTCGCAGCCTCGTTCTGCTGCAGCGCCATGAGATTCGCGAGGCGATCGCGGAACAAGGGCCGACCGGGCAAGCTGGTCAGCGCATCGTAGGAGCTGCCACGGTCAGCCAGATCGCTCAACGAGCCCGCCATGCGCACCGCAACGCCGTCTTCAAACTCGGCGAGCCCGCGCCAATTGACCCACACCAGCCGTCCAGCCGCGTGGAACGCGCGGAAATCCACCGAAAAGTTCGGGCTGTTCCCCGACAGATGCCTGCGGTAGGCCGCCTGCACGCGCACGCGATCTTCGGGATCGATGAGTTGCTCCAGAAAGCTCCAGCCGCCGTCGTGCACATGATCGCCGCTACCCAGCCCGACGATCTGGTGAAAGCGCCCGGACACATGCAGGGCGTCCGTTCGCAAGTCCCAGTACCAGATGCCGTCATTGGATCCGAGGGTCGCCAGCGAATAGCGGTTTTCGGAGCGCAACAACTCCAGTTCGGTGTTCTTCTGCTGGGTGACGTCGATCATCAGGCCGATCATGCGGTTCGGCCGCCCTGGCTCGACCACTGCGCGGCACAGGTCGCGCACCCACACCACCTTGCCCGACTTGGCAATCAGCCGGTAGCTCATCTCGTAGGCATGGCTGTGCGTGGCGTTGTAGGCGGCATCGTCGATCACCAAGGCCGCCTCCAGGTCGTCGGGATGCACATGCGCTCGCCAGAAGCCCGGGTCGGCCCGCCACTCCTCGACGGAGTAGCCGAACAAGCGTTCGACCTGTGGGCTCAGAAAGGTATTGCCCACCCCGATTTCAGCCTCCCACACCACGCCGTCAATGGTTTCCAGCAAGCGCAGAAAGCGCTGGCGAATCTCCACCAGCACCTGCTCGGTGACCTCGGTGATTTCGATCAGCACACCCTGGCGGCTGATCACCCGCTCCGCTGCATCCGTCTCGGGGTGGAGTTGCAGACGCACCCAGCGATAGTCCGCGTCGGCAAAGCGCAAGCGGAACACCGGCATGCCCGAGCGCATGGTGCCAATGTCGCCGGGATGCACAAATTCAAGCAGAGACCTGCCGAGCGCTGCCTCCACCGCATGGCCGGTGAGCGTTGTCCACGCCGGATTCAGGTACGTGATCTCCCACAGCGCATCGGTCTGCACCACCGCTTCGGGTAGCAGTTGCAGCAGTTTTGCGGACGGCGTGAGAGTGGGAGGCATGCAGGGCTGTCGCAAAAGGGGAGTCAGGTGAAGCCAACGGAGAGGAAAATCAACCACACCAGATCAAGTATGGCAGGTACCCGGCGTCCTGCAGCTTACAGGATGACTGGATGGGGGCGCACAGGCGACAGAATCAGGCATTCGCTCAAAATGCGGCCATGCAATGAGAAGTGCGAGGGTGATCCGAATGTCCAGTACCAAGCAAGAACATGACCCGCTGGAAACCGTGGTGCGCTTCGTCTGTGGCGCATTGGCTGGTGGACTCGTGGGCTTCTATATGGGCTTTCGATGGAAGCTCTCCGGCTTTTTGCCGATGCTGGCGATCACCATGGGCTTTTGCCTGGTGTTTGCGTTCTGCGCCGTCCGCTACGGTGATGATTTTTGGGCTGGCCTGATGAGGCGATAAAGCCGGCGCAGGCGCTACAAAGACAAAGGCCGCGTCCCTCACAGGGCGCGGCCTTTGTTCGTTGGTGCCTTGTTGCCCTAGGGATCACCATGACGGGCCTGCGGCGCGGGCCCGTCAGGCCATGCATCAATACCCCAAGGTCTTCCCGTCCGGATTGCGCGGATCCGAGTACCCGTACATCGCGCCACCGCGCAGCTGGATCGTCTGCGTGCGCCCCATCGATGGCTTCACCGCGATGTTGTGGCCGCGCTGCTTGAGCAGGGCCAGGGTGTCGGGCGACAGGCCCTTTTCCACGCGCAGCTCGTCGGGCGTCCATTGGTGGTGCACGCGCGGTGCGGCAGCGGCTTCGGCGGGGTTCATGCCGAAGTCGATGGTGTTCACCACCGTCTGCAGCACCGTGGTGATGATGCGGGCGCCGCCGGGGCTGCCGGTCACCAGGGTGGGCTTGCCGTCTTTGAGCACCAGGGTGGGCGTCATGGACGACAGGGGGCGCTTCTTGGCGGCGACCGCATTGGCGTCGCCGCCGACCAGGCCATAGGCATTGGCCACTCCGGGCTTGGCCGAGAAGTCGTCCATCTCGTTGTTGAGCAAGATGCCCGTGCCCTTGGCGACGATGCCGCTGCCGAAGTTGGTGTTCAGCGTGTAGGTCACGGCCACGGCGTTGCCGGCCTTGTCCACCACCGAGTAGTGGGTGGTCTGGTCGCTTTCATACGGCTGGGGCTGGCCGGGCTTGATGCTCTTGCCGCTGCGCGCGGTGTTGGCGTCGATGCCCTTGGCCAGCGACTCGGCATAGCGCTTGGAGGTCAGGCCCTTGAGCGGGATCTTCACGAAGTCCGGGTCGCCCAGGTACTCGGAGCGGTCGGCATATGCGAGCTTCATGCTCTCGGCCATGTAGTGGATGGTCTGCGCGCTGTTGGGGCCCCATTGGGCCAGGGGCAGGGGCTCCAGCATGTTGAGAATCTGCACCAGGTGCGGGCCGCCGGAAGAGGGTGGCGGCATGGTCACGATCTCATAGCCGCGGTAGGTGCCGCGCGTGGGCACGCGCTCGGCCACCTTGTACTCGCGCAGGTCCTGCAGGCTGATGGCGCCGGCGTGCGGTGCCATCTCGGCGGCGATCTTCTGGGCGATCTCGCCTTCGTAGAACGCCTTGGCGCCTTGCTGGCCGATCAGGCGCATGGACTGGGCCAGGTCTTTCTGCACCAGCGCATCGCCCACCTTCAGGGGCTCGCCGTTCTTCCAGAAGATGGCCTGGGTGGCGGGCCACTTGCCCATGTTCTTCTTTTCCTGCTGCAAAATCTTGGCGAGCGTTTCGCTCACGGGGAAGCCCTTGTCCGCCAGCTCGATGGCCGGTGCGATCACGCGCGACAGGGGCAGGGTGCCCCAGCTCTTGAGCGCATGCTCCATGCCGGCCACGGTGCCAGGCACGCCCACGGCGTAGTGGGTGAACAGCGACTTGCCGTCCACCACATTGCCCTTGTCGTCCAGGTACATGTCGCGCGTGGCCTTGATGGGCGCCACTTCGCGGAAGTCCAGGGCCACGCTCTTGCCGGTCTTGGCGTCGTGCACCATCATGAAGCCGCCGCCGCCCAGGTTGCCCGCGTTGGGCAGGGCCACGGCCAGCGCAAAGCCGATGCCTACGGCCGCATCCACCGCGTTGCCGCCGGCTTTCAGGATGTCGAGGCCCACTTGCGAGGCCAGTTCCTGCTCGGTGGCCACCATGCCGTTGCGCGCCACCACGGGGTGGAACACATCCATGTCGAAGTCATAAGCGGCGCTGGCGGCCTGGGCGGCTGCCGTCTGCTGTACCGTGGCGACCGGCGCGGTGGCCGGCTTGGCCGTGACGGCCGGGGTGGTGCTGCCGCAAGCGGTCAGGCTGGCCAGGGCCAGCGCGACACTGCTGGCCAGCAGGGTGCGGCGGATGATGCTGCTGCTCATTGGTAGGTGCTCCTTGGTTATTGCTCTGTAGGATTTGGGTTTGGAAGTCAGGCCCGCGAACCGGCGCGAAACCGGTGCGCGAAATAGCCCAGAGTGAGTTTAGAGGGGGCCGGGCCGCTGCAGGCCAGCGGGTCATGCCGATTGGGTATGCGCGCAGTGCATGGGCGTCATCCCCTGCCGGCAGGCGGGCACCCACGCAAGTTGCGGGCCGGGTGAATCGGTCGGGGATGGGGAGGTCATGGCTGCGCAGTCCTGAAAGGCCAGGAAGAGTGGTGCAAGCCCATGACTCTAGAGGTGTTGCGGAGCCCGAAAAAGGTCCACGGGGGCGCAATCTGATGGTGCCACGCAAGCCCCCTTGCTGTTCGCCCGTCCTCCGCCTGCGGTGGGCGGATAGGGGCAATAGGGGCGGTTGTGGGGCCGGGCGTGTATGGCTTGCCCAGCCCCCAATGGCGGGCTTACGCCAGCAGGTCCTTCAGCGTGCGCGCGATGACCTTGGTCGCGCGGCGCAGGTCTTCCAGGTCCAGGCGCTCGTCGGCGCGCTTGGCGTGCGATTCGAGCACGGTGCGCGGGCCGGCGCCGTAGATCACGCCGGGAATGCCGCGCTCCACGTACAGGCGCACGTCGGTGTACAGGGGGGTGCCCACGGCGGGAACGGTCTCGCCCAGCAGCTCCTGTGCATGCTTCTGGATCGCATCGACCAGGGGCTTGTTGCCGGCCAGCGGCGTCATGGCGTTGGCCAGCAGCAGGCGGCGGATCTCCACCGAGATGCCGGCGCGCTCGCCCGCAGCGGTTTCGATCACGCGGCGGATGTTGGCTTCCACCTCCACCGGGTTCTCCTCGGGGATCATGCGGCGGTCGAGCTTGAACGTGACCTTGCCGGGCACCACGTTGGTGTTGGTGCCACCCTCGATGCGGCCCACGTTGAGGTAGGGGTGCTTGATGCCGGCCACGTTGGAGGTGACCTTCAAATACTCCTGGTTCTGCGCGTACAGCGCGTTCAGGATGTGCACTGCGCCCTGCAGCGCGTCCACGCCGGTGTGGGGCACGGCGGCGTGCGCCATCTTGCCGTGCACCGTCACTTCCATCTGCAGGCAGCCGTTGTGGGCGGTGACCACCTCGTACGAGAAGCCGGCCGCGATCATCAGGTCCGGTTGGGTCAGGCCCTTTTGCAGCAGCCAGCCGGGGCCCAGTTCACCGCCAAACTCTTCGTCGTAGGTGAAGTGCAGTTCCACCGCGCCCTTTGCAGGCTTGGCCACGGCCTCCAGCGCGCGCACGGCGTAGGTGAAGCTCGCGAAATCGCTCTTGCTCACGGCGGTGGCGCGGCCGTACATCTTGCCGTCCACGATCTCGGCGCTGTAGGGGTCGTGCGTCCAGCCTTCGCCGGGCGGCACCACGTCGCCGTGGGCGTTCAGGGCGATGGTGGGGCCCTTCTTGTCGGCACCGTACTGGCGGCGCACGATCAGGTTGGTGATGGACTCCATGCCGTAGGCCTGCACGTCGGCCGCGGGCACGGCGTGCTTCTCGGCCTCGTAGCCAAAGTCACGGAGCAATTCGGCCGTGCGCTCGGCGTGGGGCGCGTTGTTGCCCGGGGGCGTGTCGGTGGGCACGCGCACCAGGGCCTGCAGGAACTGCACTTCCTCGTCGAAGTGCTGGTCGATCCACGCATCCAGGGCGGCGTAGTCGGTCTGTGGGGCGGTCGTGGTCATGCGGGGGTTTCCTCGGAGAGCTGTTGCAGCACGTGCGTGAAGGCGTCCACGGCCAGCTGCATGTCGTTGTTGGTGGTGGATTCGAGCGGGTTGTGGCTGATGCCGGAGTTCAGGCCGCGCACGAAGAGCATGGCCTGGGGCATGATCTCGTGCAGCTTCATCGCATCGTGCCCGGCGCCGCTGGGCATGCGGAACAGCGGCACGCCCTGGGCGTCCACCGCGCGTTCCCAGCGCTGCTGCCAGGCCGGGGCGCTGGGGGCAGCGGCCGCGCGCATGGATTCCTCCAGCGTGTAGCGCATGCCGCGCCGCTCGGCGATGCGGGCGAGCTCGGCCAGCACGTCCTTGGCCAGCGCGTCGCGCTGCGGGTCGTTGGGGGCGCGCAGGTCCAGGCTGAACTGGCAGCGGCCCGGCACCACGTTGATGGAGCCGCCGGGCACGTTCAGCAGGCCGATGGTGCCCACCGAGTCGCCGTCTTTCGCGGCGCGCTGCTCGATGTACAGGGCCAGCTCGGCCACGGCCACGGCCGCGTCTCGGCGGCGGTCCATGGGGGTGGTGCCGGCATGACTGGCCATGCCGATCATCTCGCCCACATAGCGCACGCCGCCGTTGATGGAGGTGACCACGCCCAGGGGCAGGTCCAGCTCGTTGAGCACCGGGCCCTGCTCGATGTGCACTTCAATGAAGCCCAGGTACTGTGCGGCGTCGCGCTGCAGCTTGGGGATGTCGTCAATGCACAGGCCGGCATGCTGCATGGCCTCGCGCATGGTCACGCCGTCGGCGTCCTTCTGGTCCAGCCAGGCGGGGTTGAAGTGGCCGATGAGCGCGCCCGACCCGAGGAAGGTGGCCTTGTAGCGCTGGCCTTCTTCCTCGGCAAAGCCGATCACCTCGATGCCGAAGGGCAGGCGCTTGCCCGCGCGGTGCAGCTCGCGCACACAGGCCATGGGCACGAAGATGCCCAGGCGCCCGTCGTACTTGCCGCCGTTGCGCACCGTGTCGTAGTGCGAGCCGGTCATCAGGTATTTGGCCTGTGCGGCGCCCGGGGCAGGGTGGTAGCGGCCCACCACATTGCCCACGGCGTCGATCTCCACCTCGTCAAAGCCGCAGTCGCGCATCCAGTGGCTGATGCGCTGGGCACAGGCGCGGTGCGCGTCGGTCAGGTAGGTGACGGTGAGCTGGCCCTTCTCGGCAAAGCCGGGGTCGGAGTGCTGGGCCAGGTTCTCCTGCCAGTCCCACACGTCATTGCCCAGCACGGGCTCGGCGTCGAACTTGTCGTTCAGGCGGATCTCGGCGATGCGGTGGATATTGCGCAGCGCCTCGGCGCGCTCGAAGTCGGGGTGGTTGTCCAGCCGGCGCGCAAAGGTGGCAATGATCTCCTGGCGTGGCAGGCCCGCGCCGCGCGGCCCGCGCACCGCCAGGATGAAGGGGAAGCCAAAGCGCGCGTTGTAGTCCGCATTGAGCTGCTGGATGCGTGCGAACTCCTCGGGCGTGCACTGGGCCAGGCCCGCCTTGCTCTGCTCGTTGGTCGATTCGGCCGTGAGGCTGTTGGCCACCATGGCCTTGCCGGCCAGCTCGGGGTGGGCGCGGATCAGCGCCAGCTGCGCATCCTGCGGGGCATTGCGCACGGCCTGGGCCAGGGCGTGGCGCAGGTGCGCCAGCGAGCGGAAGGGCCGCTCGGCCAGGGCCTGCTCGGCGATCCAGGGCGAGTGCTCGTACACGCCGTCCAGCCACTGCAGGGCCTCGGCCGGGCTGGCCGCGTTGAGTTGGGTGATGGTGAGTGCCATGGTGGTCAGGCCTTGCTGGTGGCGGTGGTCGTGTCGTTGAAGGGGTGCACCTGGGCCCAGTGGCGCGCAATGTCCACGCGGCGCGCCACCCACACCTTGTCGTGCTGGGCGATGTGGTCCAGGAAGCGCTGCAGCGCCGTGATGCGGCCGGGGCGGCCCAGCAGGCGGCAGTGCATGCCGATGCTCATCATCTTGGGCGCGTTGTCGCCATCGGGGTCGCCTTCGGCGTACAGCGCGTCGAAGGTGTCCTTGAGGTATTGGAAGAACGGGTCGGCATGCGAGTAGCCCTGGGGCAGGGCGAAGCGCATGTCGTTGCAGTCCAGCGTGTAGGGCACGATGAGCTGGGGCGCCACGCTGCCGTCGGTGCGCTGCACCTTCATCCAGAAGGGCAGGTCGTCGCCGTAGTAGTCGCTGTCGTACTCGAAGCCGCCGAAGTCGGCCACCAGGCGGTGGGTGTTGGGGCTGTCGCGCCCGGTGTACCAGCCGGTGGCGCGCTGGCCGGTCATGCGCTCGATGATGGCCATGGCCTCGGCCATGTGGGCGCGTTCCACCTCTTCGGGCACGTTCTGGTAGTGGATCCACTTGAGGCCGTGGCAGGCGATCTCGTGGCCGGCCTGCACGAAGGCCTGGGTCAGCTCGGGGTGGCGCTGCAGCGCCGTCGATACGCCGAACACGGTGAGCGGCAGCTTGCGCTTGTCGAACTCGCGCAGAATGCGCCACACGCCGGCCCGCGAGCCGTATTCGTAGATGCCCTCCATGCTCATGTGGCGCTCGGGGTAGCTGGCGGGGTTGAACATTTCCGAGAGGAACTGCTCCGAGCCCGCGTCGCCGTGCAGGGTGGCGTTCTCGCCGCCCTCTTCGTAGTTGAGCACGAACTGCACGGCAATGCGCGCCTGGCCCGGCCACTGGGCGTGGGGCGTGTGGCGGCCGTAGCCGACGAGGTCGCGGGGGTAGGCGTGGGTGGCGTCGTAGATCATGGTGTGTCTGCTCACGAAACGGAAGTCACGGGGGCAAGCGCCATGGCCAGGTCACTGGCAGGGCGCTTGCGGTCGAAGACCAGGCTGGCCTCGACGTGTTCGAGGTGCGATTGCATGAGCGCCACGGCCTGGTCCTCGTCGCGCGCGGCCAGCGCGGTGACGATCTCGCCGTGTTCCTCATGCGAATGCTCTGCGGCGCTGGCCGACTGGTACATCAGCGTGATCAGCGCGCAGCGCGAGATCAAATCGCCCAGCAGGTGGGCCAGCACCTCGTTGCCCATGAGCTCGGCCATGCGCACGTGGAAGTCGCCCAAGAGTTCGGTGCGGCTGCTCGCGTCGGCCGTGCCCATGGCAGCCTTTTCGCTCGCCACATGGGCGCGCAGGGCCTTGATCTTGGCGGGCGTGACGCTGCGCACGAAGGCGCGGGTCATCTCGGTCTCGAGCATGCGGCGCACGGCGAACACCTGGCGCGCCTCTTCGACCGAGGGGGTGGAGACAAAGGCACCGCGCGCGGGCTCCAGCGTGACCAGCTTGTTCTGGGCCATCTGGAACAGCGCCTGGCGCACCAGCGTGCGCGACACGCCGAAATGGTCGGCCAGCTTCTGCTCGGCCAGCTTGGTGCCTGGCTGCAGGCGGTGTTCGACGATGGCGCGGGTCAACGCCTCGACGATGGCACTGGTGGATGAAGATTCCATGGCGACATGATAGGAGGATTGGCGAAAAGTGTATACACTTTTAGTCTACAGATTGCGTTTTTTACTTTCCCATCCTTCAGGAGAATCCCTATGGGCTTGAGCACTCACGTTCTGGACACCATGAATGGCTGCCCCGCGGCCGGCATGGAAGTGGCGCTGTTTTCCACCCATGGCGACGCCGCCACGCTGATCAAGCGCCTGGTGCTGAACCACGATGGGCGCACCGATGCGCCGCTGTTCGACAACGCCAGCCTGCGCGCCGGCACCTACCGGCTGCGCTTCGATGTGGCGGGGTATTTCAAGGCCCGGGGCGTGGAACTGCCCGAGCCGAACTTCTTGAACCAGGTGAGCCTGGACTTCGGCATTGCACACGAAGACCAGCACTACCACGTGCCCCTGCTGGTGAGCCCGTGGAGTTACTCGACGTACCGGGGCTCCTGATGTGAAGCCCCCTGAGTCGCTTCGCGCCTTCCCCCTCAGGGGGACGCCGCCAGCGCGGCGGGGCGGCCCTTGCGCGGCGGCACTGGCCTGCGCCGCGCCAGTTTCATGTGTTGGTCGTCCCCGTACATCCAGTGCGGGTACAAAACGCCGGCTTTTACAACTGCCCTTCAGTGAGGGTATCGAGTTGGAACTTGCCGCTCTTGTCCCACAGCCAGGTCTCGGTGTAGGTCACCTTGCCCAGGCGCGTGGGCACCGGGTAGGGCGCCGCAGCGCGCACGGTGCGCTCGATCTCCTTGACCACCTCGGGCGCATGGCGCGGGGCGCGCAGCCAGTGCACGCGTGTGACCTTGCCGGTGCGGTCGATGTCCACCTCGATCACGCCGATGGCGTACAGCTGCGGGGGCAGCTTGCCCTTGAAGATGCGCTCGGCGTTCAGCCCATAGAGGTGGCTGGCACCGTCCTGCCGGTAGGCGCGGGGCGTGGCCGCTGCCGAAGGGCGGGCCGAGCCGGCAGCGGCCGGCACGGGGCCCTTGATGCCCTGGATATCGGTACTGGTAGGAGGGCGGCTCTCTGGCGTGGGCGCGGGTTCGGGCGCAGACTTGCAGGCTGCGATCAGGGCGGCACCAGCAGCCATGATGCCTGCCAGCAGCCAGTGGCGGCTTTTGCCGGGGCGGTGGTTGGGCGGGGTGTCGGGCATGGCGGGCGGGTGTAACGAAAGGACGGCTGCAGTGGAAAACGTGCGTTTGTTGCTGGCAGGCCTTGCGGCCGAACCGGCATGTCTGGTGACCGTGGAGTCTACCCAAGGCTCCGTGCCGCGTGAATCGGGCGCGTGGATGGCCGTGTTCGCAGACAGGTTGGTCGGCACCATCGGTGGCGGCCACCTGGAGCACCAGGCCATTGCCGAGGCGCGCCGCCGCCTGGCCCACCCCGGCGCCGCGAACGACCCGGCGCCCATGCGCTTTGCCCTGGGCCCGGCCCTGGGCCAGTGCTGCGGGGGCGTGGTGTTCCTCGAATTCGAGCGCGTGGCCGCGCAGGACGCACCGGCCCTGGCCCGGCGCCTCACGGCCGACCTGCACCCGGTGGCGCTGTTCGGTGGCGGCCATGTGGGCCACGCCCTGGCGCGCGTGCTGGCGCCGCTGCCCTTTGCGCTGACCTGGATCGACAGCCGCGACGGCATTTTTCCGGAAGCCCCGCCGCCCAACGTGCACTGCGAGCATTCCGAGCCCGTGCAGATGGCCGTGCCCACCCTGGCGCCGGGCTCGCGCGTGCTCATCATGAGCTTCAGCCACGCCGAGGACCTGGATGTGGTGGCCGCCTGCCTCAAGCGCCAGCGCGAGCGCGGCGACCTACCCTTCATCGGCCTCATCGGCAGCAAGACCAAGTGGGCCACCTTCACCAGCCGGCTCACCGCGCGCGACTTCAGCCCTCGCGAGCTGGCGCATGTGACCTGCCCCATCGGCGTGCCCGGCATCCCGGGCAAGGAGCCCGAGGTGATTGCCGTGGCCGTGGCGGCACAACTCTTGCAATCAGTGGCGGCAGTCCAGGCGGTGGCAAATCCGCTCCAAGGGTATTCCCAGGCCTGATTCGATCACTGCAGGGCTGGAATTGAAAACAGTTTTTGCATACACTTTCACCCGGGACCCGGCAGGCCGTTGCGGCACCGGTCCCATGGGTCGCAGCGGTGCCCCGGCAAGCCTGGCTTGCCATGGTGCGCGACCCCATCTTCTGCTCAGAGCGCCCGCAGTGGTGAGCAGGTTGTTCAGGCGGTGTGTCCCCCCACCCCGCCGAGGTTGAGAAAAAAATGGAACACTACCTTCTCGACTGGGCCAACCTGCTCTTGCGCTGGGTCCACGTCATCACCGCCATCGCCTGGGTTGGCTCCTCCTTTTACTTCGTCTTCCTGGACAGCAGCCTCACGCCGCCCGAGGACGAGGACCTCAAGAAGCAGGGCGTGAGCGGCGAGCTCTGGGCCGTGCACGGCGGCGGTTTCTACCACCCGGTCAAGTTTGCCGTCTCCCCGCCCGAGCTGCCCAAGCACCTGCACTGGTTCTATTGGGAGAGCTACAGCACCTGGCTCAGCGGCTTTGCGCTGTTCACCCTGTCCTACCTGTGGAGCGCGGGCACCTACCTGATCGACAAGTCGCGCATGGACTGGGCGCCGCCCGCGGCCATCGGCGCGGCGCTGGCCTTTCTGGTCGTGTTCTGGCTGCTGTACGACGGCATCTGCCGCATCTTCGGTCAGAAGAAGAACGGCGACGCCATCGTCGGCGGCCTGGTGCTGGTGCTGGTGTGCATCGCCTCCTGGCTGGCCTGCCACCTGTTCGCCGGGCGTGCGGCCTTCCTGCTGGTGGGCGCGATGATCGCCACGTCGATGAGCGCCAACGTGTTCTTCTGGATCATCCCCGGCCAGCGCACCGTGGTGCGCCAGATCCGCACGGGCCAGAACGTGGACCCGATCCACGGCAAACGCGGCAAGCAGCGCAGCGTGCACAACACCTACTTCACGCTGCCGGTGATCTTCGCGATGCTGAGCAACCACTACAGCTTCACCTGGAGCCACCCGCAGAACTGGCTGGTGCTCATCATCATGATGTTCGCGGGCGCCGCCATCCGCCAGTTCTTCGTGATGCGCCATGGCTACAAGCTCGGCCGCAATCCCAATCCGCTGCCTTATGCGCTGGTGGGTGTGGTGGCCCTGCTGGGTGCCATCGTCTGGATGAAGCCCGCCCCGGCACCCGAGCCCGTGGCCGCCGCCAAGCCGGCAGCGGTGGCGGCACCGGCCCCCGCGGCATCCGCCGCGTCCCAGGCGGCACCTGCGGCAGCGGCAGCAGCAGCCCCCGTTGCCGCGCCCGCTGCAGCCGCAGGTACTGGCAGCGATTTCGCCGCCGTGCAGACGGTGCTCGAACAGCGCTGCTACCTGTGCCATGGCGCCCAGGTGCAGATGAAGAACCTGCGCTTGGATTCGCCGGCCCTGGTCAAGCAGCATGCCCAGGCGGTCTACCAGCAGGCGGTGGTGCAAAAGCTCATGCCCATGAACAACGCCACGCAGATGACCGATGCCGAGCGCGCCCTCATCGGCCGCTGGTTCCAGGACGGCGCGAAGACGCCTTGATGGGCGGCGCTGCCGCCTTCGGCAGCGCAGGAGATCAGGCAGCCAGCACGCTCTGCAGTGCCCGCAGGGCGTTGTGTGGAGGTCCGGCCGGTTCGCTGCCATGCAGCACCACGCCGCTGGCCGCCAGCTTGGCTTCGTGCTTGGCCATGGCGGCCAGGTTGGCCACCTCTTCGGCATGGCGGTACACACCGGGCTGGATGCGCACCGCGCCGATGGCCAGCGTGGTGCAGGGAAAGAAGCGGCGCACGCCGTGGCGGTCTTCCGAATGGATGCCGCCCAGGGCGCGGGCGCCATCGTCGAACAGGGTGAGCGCCTCGCGCGCGAACTCGTCCACGATGTGCTTGCAGCGCTGCAGCCAGTTGCTGCTCTGGAAGATGAGCATGAAATCGTCGCCCCCCACATGGCCCACGAAGTCACGCCGTGCGTCGCAGTGTGTGGTCGCCAGGCGCGCCACCAGGCGGATCATCTGGTCTCCGCGCCAGTAGCCGTAGTGGTCGTTGAAGGGCTTGAAGTTGTTCAGGTCGGCATAGCAGGCCACGAACTCGGTACCGCTCTCCAGCAGGCGCTGCATGTGCATGCTGATGGGGATGTTGCCGGGCAGGAAGGTCAGCGGGTTGGCATGGCGCGCGGCCTCGATGCGTGTCTCGGTCACGGCGCGCACCAACTGGTCGCCTGTGCCCAGGCCCACGTAGCGGCCGTTGTCGGTGACGATGTAGCCGTCGCTCAGGTAGCGCTGGTCCTGCGAGGTGAGGATGCCCACGAGTTGGTCCACGTCGCAGTCGAGCTCCACCACGCGCGGCGTGTTGTTGGCAAAGCCGACGCAGGGCTTGCGCCCATGCACTTCGCGGAAGTACAGCGTGGCGTAGTGGTTCATGAACTGCTGGCGGTTGATCAGCGCCACCGGGCGCGTGCCGTTCACCACGGCCAGTGCGTGCAGGTCGGTGCGCTCCTGCAGCAGGGCGGCCACCTCGTCGTTGCTGGTGGCCGGTGTCACCGTGGGGGCCTGCAGCACCATCAGGCTGCGCAGAATACCCGGGCGCGCGGTCTGGCCCAGGTGTGGCAGCACGGCCACGCGGCGGTCCTGCAGCACGTCGAGCGCGGGCCCGTCGATGGCCTCACGCGGCGCGCGCGCGGGCCGGCCCAGCACCCAGCCCTGGCCGTAGGGAATGGCCAGGTCGCGCAGCGCGCGCAGGTCGTCGCGCGTCTCGATGCCCTCGGCGATCAGTGTGGTGCCGAACACGTCGGCAATGCCCTTGATGGCCTGCAGCATCTGCAGGTTCTCGGGGTGCTCGCTGATGTCGTGGATGAAATAGCGGTCGATCTTCACGAAGTCGGGTTTGACCTCGGACCACAGCCGCAGGCTGGAGCGGCCATCGCCAAAGTCGTCGAGCGCCAGGCGTGCGCCGCAGGCATGCACCTCGCGGATGGCCTCGCGCAGCGCGGGCATGTCGGTCACGCGCTCGTGCTCGGTGATCTCCAGCACCAGCATGCGCGCGCTCACGCCGAAGCTGCGCACCGTCTCGCCCAGGCGGCCTTCGCCGCACAGGGCCACGGCGTGCACCAGCGCATCGGCGCTGATGTTCACGAACAGGCGGCCGGGGGCCCCGTGGTCGCCCCAGTCCTGCAGCGCGGTGAAGACGCACATCAGCTCGAAATCCTGCAGCAGCTGCTCGTCGCGCGCCCGCTGCAGCAGCACGTCGGGGGTGTGCAGCGCCGAGCCTTCGGGGCCGCGGATCAGCGCCTCATGGGCAAAGATGCTGCCCTCGCGCAGGTCTCCGAGGGGCTGGAACACGCAGTGCAGGCCGCCATCCCGCATCAGCCGCGCCAGCGGCCCCGCGCCGAGCTGCGCGGCTGGCGACAGCAGCGCCAGCATGCGCTGGAGACGTTCGTGCTTCATGGTTGCAATTTGTCACTTCTAGGGGGTCCACCATACCGGCCGCTTGTGACAGTTGGGTTACAGCGGGTTCGGGTTTACACCTGTTTGCCCGAGGCCGCGCACAATGCACCCCATGTCCGAAACCTCTGCTTCCCCACCCGGCTCCTTGCCTGACTTCCGCACCGATCCCCGCGGCTTTCTGCGCGGCCTTTTTGACGTGGCCGTGCGCAGCGCCCAGCCCCTGCACGGCATGCGCGCCTGGCTGCCCGCGCCACCGCGCGGGCGCACCCTGGTGCTGGGCGGCGGCAAGGCCGGTGGTGCCATGGCCCAGGCGCTCGAAGCCCTGTGGCCCGAGGATGCGCCCCTGTCGGGCCTGGTGGTGACGCGCTATGGCCACATCCCGCCGCGGCCGGCAGGCCTGGCGCAGCGCATCGAAGTGGTCGAGGCCGCCCACCCCGTGCCCGATGCCGCCGGCGAAGTGGCCGCGCAGCGCCTGCTGGAGCTGACTGCCGGCCTCACGGCCGACGACCTGGTGCTGTGCCTGATCTCGGGCGGCGGCTCCTCGCTGCTCACCCTGCCAGGCGAGGGCCTCACGCTGGAGGACAAGCAGCGCATCAACCGCGCGCTGCTGGAAAGCGGCGCCGACATCGGCGAGATGAACTGCGTGCGCAAGCACCTCTCGCGCATCAAGGGCGGGCGGCTGGCGGCGGCCTGCGCGCCGGCGCGCGTGGTCACGCTGACCATCAGCGACGTGCCGGGCGACGATCCCTCGGTCATCGCGAGCGGGCCCACGGTGCCCGATGCGAGCACCTGCGCCGATGCGCTGGCCATCCTGGTGCGCTATGGCATCGAGGTGCCCGAGCCCACCCTGCGGGCGCTGCGCGAGGGTGCGCTGGAAACACCCAAGCCCGGTGACGCCGTGTTCGAGGGCCATGCCGTGCACCTGGTGGCCACGCCCTGGCAGGCGCTGGAGGCTGCTGCTGCGGCGGCGCGGGGCGCCGGGCTCAACGCCGTCATCCTCTCGGACGAGATCGAGGGCGAGTCGCGCGAGGTGGGCAAGGTGCACGCGGCGCTGGCGCGTTCGTCGGTGCACCGGGGGCAGCCGTTCAGCACGCCCTGCGTCATCCTTTCGGGGGGCGAGACCACGGTCACCGTGCGCCCGCGCGCACCCGATGCACCCCGCGGCCGGGGCGGCCGCGCGGGCGAGTTCTGCCTGGGGCTGGCCAAGGCCTTGCAGGGCGAGCCATCGGTCTGGGCGCTGGCAGCCGACACCGACGGCATCGACGGGGTGGAAAGCAATGCGGGCGCCTTCGTGGTGCCCGACACGCTGCAGCGCGGCCACACCGTGGGGGCGGACATCGAAGACGCCCTGCAGCGCAACGACGCCTGGAACTACTTCGCGGCCCTGGGCGACCTGTTGGTCACCGGGCCCACGCACACCAACGTCAACGACTTCCGCGCGATCCTGGTGTTGTAGCCCGAGAGGGCGTGGATACGTTGGCCCATCCCAGGCCAGCTGCCGCGCTCGCCAATACTGGCGCGCCCCAGCCCAGTGCTCCCGCGCAAGGGCCGCCCCGCCGCGCTGGGAGCGTCCCCCTGGGGGGATGACGCGAAGCGGCTCAGGGGAGGTTAAAACCTGTGGCGAACGCCCAGGCCAAAGCTGTTGCCGGTGGTGCGCGCCGTGATGCGGTCGTTCATCAGCATGGCGTAGACATCGGTGCGCTTGGACAGGAAGTGGTCATACCCCAGCGTGAAGGTCTTGCGCGACACGTCGGTGGCCGACATCTCGGTCTGGGCCCAGGATGCCAGCACCTTGCCGGTGCCGAACACCGGCACGGACACGCCCAGTTGCGCGGTCTTGGCCTTGTTGGTTGTGTTGTCGGCCTTGGCCTGGCCGTAGCTCGCAAAGGCCTTGACCACGGTGAAGTCGTAGGCGCCGCCCAGCATCCAGTCGCTCTTGGTGGTGCCCAGGTAGGTGTTGGGCACGGCGGGGTTGCTGATCTGGTCGCGCTCGTAGAAGCCCGTGAGGGTCAGCGGGCCGTTGAAGTACAGCGCATTCAGGCCCAGGTTCTTCTTGCCGTTGTCGCCCGCGATCTCGCCGATCTGGTAGTGCGCATTCACCGTCAGGCCGCCCATGCTGGGCGTGCTGTAGATGATCTCGTTGGACCAGCCGGTGTCCGAGGGCGTGGTGGCCGTCCAGCCCGTGCCGTTGAACAGGGGCACGTTCATGTGCAGGATCAGCGGCGCGAAGGTGAACGAATCACCCATGGGGTTGGACAGGATGGAGGGCAGGAAGTTGGGTGCCAGGCCGCGGCCCACGGTCAGCGTGCCGAAGCCGCCCGACAGGCCCACATTGGCGTCGCGCGAGAAGAAGGTGTCGTTCACGAAGCGGCCCTGCACACCCGTGTCCACCTTGATGAACGAGGTCAGCGCGAAGTTGGCCTTGAGGCCGCCGCCGAGGTCTTCCGTGCCCTTGACGCCGAACCACGAGGTGGTCATGCCGCCGCTGTTGAGCACGGTGGCGCGGCCGGCGTCGCCGGCATTGCGCATGGAGCCGACGAACACGTCGGTCAGGCCCATCAGCTGGACCGAGCTCTGGGCCTGGGCGGCGGCGCCGGCGCACAGCAGGGCGCTGCCGAGCGAGAGGGCAAGCAGGTTTGTTTTCATTGTGTACTCCTGGGGTGAGAGAAAGGGCCGGAGGTCCGGCTTGGGGATCTGGCACCCGCCACATGCCGCACCTTGGTGCGTGGGCGGGACCAGCCGACAGGGTTCGCAAGTTCCATGCCCCCCGGCAACAGCTGCTTACACGAGCCGGACGGCCCTTTGCGCCGGGTCCCGGGCTGGGCCGGGTTTGATCTTGCTCAATGCACGCCGGGCCGCGCCGCGGCACAGTTCGGGCCATGCTGCCCTCCACGCTCTTCCCTTTGCCCGCCCAGGTCCAGATCGCTGCGGCCGGTGACGTGCTGCGCCACCGCCACCAGACCCTGGCCACCGTGGCGCACCTGGAGAAGGGGCGCGTGCTGCTGGGCGTGTGCGAGCAGGGGCAGATGCGCCACCAGCTGGGCGTGGTGGAGGCCCCGTTCTGGCTGGACGCCGCGTCGGCCCTGCTTGGCGAGCCCTGCGCGGTGGACATGGTGGCGCAGACCCAGGTGCACCTGCGCCACCTGCCAGTGGAGGTGTTCCGCAGCAGCTGCGCGGCACTGCCCTTTGCCGCGCAGGCCCTGCTGCGCAACATGGCCACGGGCTACCAGCAGCAATCGGGCCTGGCCGTGAGCCGCCTGGCGCAGGACGCCCAGGCACGCTGCGCCCAGTGGCTGCTGCAGAACGCCGAGCCCGACAGCGGCGGCGCCATGAGCGTCACCCTGCACCAGCGCAAGCGGCTCATCGCGGCCCAGCTGGGCATCGCCCCCGAGACCTTCTCGCGCGTGATGCGCCACCTGCGCGAGCACGGCCTGGTCGCCGGCACCGGCAATGTGCTCAGGCTGCCCCAGCCCATGGCCTTGCAGTCGGTCGCTGGCGGCTGAGCCGTACGGCCAGCCTCCTGCCTGGCCATTGATGCGGCGCCAAGAAACTGGCGCGCCCCCATGCCAGTGCTCCCGTGCAAGGGCCGCCCCGCCGCACCGGGAGCGTCCCCCCTTTGGGGGGATGGCGCGAAGCGACTCAGGGGGGACCTCCGTTAGGGTTTTCCTCGGCAGAACCTGAGGGTTCCACCCAAGCCCGGGCGCGCGGGGGCTGCGTATATTCGTTGGGAAACCCTGTTGTTTCCCACAGCTCCATGCCTGCCCCGTTCGCCGTTCACACCTGCAGCCCTCCACCACGGGACAGCGCATGACGCCACCCGCCAACCCCGTCGCCGCTGCCGAGCCGCCTGCCTGGAACATGCCAGGTTCGCTGGTGCTGCGGCTGATGGCGGTGGCTGCACTGGTGGTGGTGCTGGCGAGTGCGGCATCGGTGTGGCTGGTGTCGCGCGCAGCAGGGCAGGAGGCCATGCGCCGCGTGGTCGGCCAGCAGACCGATGAAGTCGAGGTCGTGGCACGCCTCCTGGCCAGCAAGATCGAGCAGAGCCAGAAGGTGCTGCGCACGGTAGCCCAAGGCATCACGCCGGGCATGCTGGATGCACCGGCCTCGCTGGACTGGATGCTGCGCCAGGGCCTGCCCGCGGCCGGCTTCTTCGATGCCTTGCAGGTGGTGCGCAAGGATGGCGAGCTCAAGCTCAACATCCGCGCGGGCCAACTGGCCAAGGCCTCCGACCTGGACCCGGCGGAGCGCGATGCACTGCGCCGTACCCTGATCGATGGCAAGCCGGTCGTCTCCGAGCTGATCGCCGGGCGCACCAGCGATGCCCGCATCATGTTCACGCTGCCCTTACACAGCGAAGAAGGCACCGTGCTGGGCGTGGTGGCCGGCGCGCTCAAGCTGCAGTCGCAGGGCCTGCTGCCCCAATCCATGGCGCTGCCCGCGCGCGAGGACTCGCGCCTGGTGGTCTTCACGCGCGATGGCACCATCCTCTCGCACACCGATCCGGCGCGCATCATGGGCCAGGTGCGTGACGAGCCCGGCCTGGCCCCCGTCTTTGCGGACTGGTTGCGCCGGGCGCAGCCCGTGGTCGGGCGCGGATCGACCGAGGTGCTGCCCGACCACATCGTGAGCGTGGCAGGCATGCCGCTGCCGCAGTGGTTCGTGGCGCGCGTGAGCAATTCACAGGCCCTGCTGGCGCCGTTGCAGGGTGCCCAGCGCGAGGCCTGGTGGCTGGCTGCGGCGGTGATCGCGCTGGGCGTTTTGCTGCTGGCCTCCGTGATGGTATGGATGGCCCAGCCCCTGGCCCAGCTGTGCCGCAGCGCACTGCAACTGCTGCGCCGCGATGCCCGGGCCGTGGTGGAGTGGCCCGTCAGCCGGGGCGAGGTGGACACCCTGGTGCGCGTGTTCGATGGCCTGGCGCAGCAAAAGCAGCAGCGGGACCACCTGCACACCCTGGTGGGCGGACAGTTCGAGGCCATTCTGGAGCATTCCTCGGTGGGCATCGTCATCACGCGCCACGGCGTCCTGGAGGTGGTGGGGCGGCAGGCCAGCCTCATGCTCGGCTATGCCGACGGCGAGCTGCAGGGCCGGCCCGCGCGCGCGCTCTACGGATCGGACGCGGACTACGCCCGCCTGGGCGAGCGCGTGCAGGCGGCCTTCGCCGCGCATGGCGCCTTCGACGGGGACGTGTGCTTTGTGCGCAAGGACGGCAGCCCCGTCTGGGCGCGCGTGCAGGGGCGCACGGTGCGGTCGCAGGCGCTGGGCGCCAGCACCGTCTGGATGCTGGAGGACATCACCGCCGCCCGGGCCGCCCAGTACCAGCAGGCCTGGGAGCTCACGCACGATGCGCTCACCCAGCTGCACAACCGCTCGGCCTTCGAGCACCGCCTGGCGCTGCTGCTGGCCGAGCGCTCCACGCGTGCGCGCGGTCCGGCCAGCGCAGGCGACTCGGACGGGGCGGACGCGGGCGAGGATGGCGTGGTGCTGTTCCTTGACCTCGACCATTTCACGCTGGTCAACGACGTGGCCGGCCACGATGCGGGCGACGACGTGCTGCGCCATGTGGCCCGGCTCATCGAGACCCAGGTGCGCCAGGTCGGCTGGTCTGCGCGCCTGGGGGGCGATGAGTTCGCCGTGGTGCTGCCCGGCTGCACGCTGGCCCGTGGCCAGGCCGTGGCCGAGCAACTGCGCGCCACGGTGCAGGCCTGGGAGCCGTCCTACCAGGGGCGCAGCTTCACCTTGGGCGTGAGCATCGGCCTGGTGGTGCTCGATGCCCACCTGCACGACGTGGCCTCGGTGCTGTATGCGGCCGACATGGCCTGCTACGACGCCAAGCGCGCCGGGCGCAACCGGGTGGAGACCCGGCATGCGCGCGACATGACTTCTTCAGGCCGCATGGCCCTTGGTCCGTACTGAATTCCTCAGTCGCTGATTTTTCCCAGCGCGCGCAGCACGTTCTCCGCCGTGGCGGGGGCTGTCAGGCGAACGGGGGCCAGGCTGTCTTCGCCCGCACCACGCCCTGCGGCCACGGCATTGCGCAGGGCCTCGTAGACGCTGATGGCCAGCATGAACGGCGGTTCGCCCACGGCCTTGCTGCCGCCCACGTTGTCCTCGCGGTTGGCCTCGGGCCAGAGGTCCACGCGGAAATGCGCGGGGATGTCGCCCGTGGCCGGGATCTTGTAGGTGCTGGGTGCGTGCGTGGCCAGGTAGCCCTTGTCGTTCCACACCAGTTGCTCGGTGGTGAGCCAGCCCATGCCCTGCACGAAGCCGCCCTCGATCTGGCCGATGTCGATGGCCGGGTTGATGCTGTGGCCCACGTCGTGCAGGATGTCCACGGCGACCACGCGGTTCTCGCCGGTCAGCGTGTCGATCACCACCTCGGTGCAGGCCGCACCGTACGAGAAGTAGTAGAACGGCCGGCCCGTGAGCGTGGCCTTGTCGTAGTGGATCTTGGGCGTGCGGTAGAAGCCGTCGCTCCACAGCTGGATGCGGTTGGCATACGCCTCCTTGACCACGTCGTCGAAGGCGCGCACCTGCTTGGGCGAGATCACCTGGCCACCCGCGAACCGGATCGCGCCCGCGCCGCAGCCATCCAGCCCGCAGACATACGCCGCCAGGTTGTCGCGCACATGGCGTGCCGCGAATTGGGCGGCGCGGCCGTTCAGGTCGGTGCCGCTCGATGCGGCGGTGGCGCTGGCATTGGGCACCTTGCTGGTATCGCTGGCCGTGACCAGCACGCGGTGCAGCGGCACGCCCAGTTCGTCGGCCACGATCTGCGCCACCTTGGTGTGCAGGCCCTGGCCCATTTCGGTGCCGCCATGGTTCACCTGCACGCTGCCGTCGGTGTACACATGCACCAGCGCGCCGGCCTGGTTGAACAGCGTGGCCGTGAAGCTGATGCCGAACTTCACCGGCGTGATCGCCAGGCCGCGCTTGAGCACGGGGCTGGTGGCGTTCCACGCCGCGATGGCGGCCTGGCGCTCGCGGTAGTTGGCATCGCGCTCCAGCTGGGGCATGAGTTCGTGCAGGATGTTGTCCTCCACGGTCATCTGGTAGTGGGTGACGTTGCGGCCCTCGCTTGCATCGCGGCCGTAGAGGTTGCGCAGGCGCACGTCCTGCGCGTCCAGGCCCAGGGCGCGCGCGATGTCGCCCAGGATGGCCTCGATCACCACCACCCCCTGCGGCCCGCCGAAGCCGCGGAAGGCGGTGTGGCTCTGGGTGTTGGTCTTGCAGCGGTAGGAGGCGATCTCCACGTCGCTCAGGTAGTAGGCGTTGTCGCTGTGGAACACGGCCCGGTCGGCCACGGGGCCCGACAGGTCGGCCGAGAAGCCGCAGTTGGCCGCCATGTGCAGGTTCAGCCCGGTGATGCGGCCGGTACCATCGAAGCCCACGTCGTAGCGGTAGGCGAACGGGTGGCGCTTGCCGGTGACCATGAAGTCCTCGTCGCGGTCCAGGCGCAGCTTGATGGGCCGGCCCAGCTTGTGCGCCGCCACGGCGGCCCACACGGCCAGGTGGCCGGCCTGGGTCTCCTTGCCGCCGAAGCCCCCACCCATGCGCCGGCACTCCACGCGCACCGCGTGGTTGTCGATGCCCAGGGCATGCGCCACCCAGTGCTGCACCTCGCCGGGGTGCTGGGTGCTGGAGTACACCCACCATTGCTTCTGCTCCAGCGGCATGGCGTAGGCGATCTGGCCTTCGAGGTAGAAATGCTCTTGCCCGCCGACTTCGAAGCTGCCTTCCAGCCGGTGCTGCGATGCCGCCAGGCCGGCGGCCGCATCGCCACGGCGCACGAACACCGGGGGCAGCACATAGCTCTGTGCCTCCAGTGCGGCCTGCACCGAGAGGATGGCGGGCAGGGGGGTGATATCGAGCTTCACGGCGCGCACCGCGCGGCGCGCCTGCATCACCGTGTCGGCCACCACCAGGCCGATGACCTGGCCGATGTGCTGCACCGTGTCCAGGGCGAACACCGGCTCGTCGTGCGCAAAGGCCGCCAGCATCTTGTCGCCTGGCACATCGGCCGCCAGCACCACGCCGCGCACGCCGGGCAGGGCCAGGGCCGCGCTTGCGTCCACGCCGTTCAGGCGCCCGTGCGCCACGGTGGAGAGAATGGGCGCCGCGTACAACGTGCCCTTGATCTCGGGCAGGTCGTCGATGTAGCTTGCTGCGCCGGCCACCTGGGCGCGTGCGCTTTCATGGATGTGGGAGCGCCCCATGGCACGCAGCTCGGCGGGCGGTGCCGAGGGCGCTGCCTGCGCCTCAGCGGCCTGGGCATTGGCCTCCGCCACCACCGGGTCGTCCACGGCGTCGCGGCTCAGGGAAAGGGGGTCACGCTGGTTCATACCGCAGCCTCCAGTCGAAAATTCTCCACGCTCACTGCCTCCTGGCCCTGGCTTTCGAGCCAGAAGCGCTGCAGCAGGCTGGCCAGCACGGTGCGGCGGTAGGCTCCGCTGGCGCGCATGTCGGAAATGGGGCTGAACTCGGCCTGCAGGGCGTCGGCCGCCTTGCGCACCGTCTCGGCCGACCAGGGCTGGCCGGTGAGGGCGGCTTCTGTGTGCCGGGCGCGCGCCGGTGTGGCGGCCACGCCGCCCGCACCAATGCTGGCGCGGCGCACCACGCCGCCTTCGATGTCGAGGTTCACCACCAGGCACACGGCCGATATGTCATCGTCGAAACGTTTCGATATCTTGTAGGCCCGCAGGGCCTCGGTGACCGAGGGGCGCGGCACGATGATGCGCACCAGCAGCTCGTCCGGTGCCATCACGTTCTGGCGGTAGCCCGTGTACAGGTCTTCGAGTGGCAGCGTGCGCTCGCCGCGCACGCTGGCCAGCACGATCTGCGCGCGCAGTGCGATCAGCAGCGGCATGGAATCGCCGATCGGCGAGCCGTTGGCCACATTGCCGCCCAGCGTGCCCGAGTTGCGCACGGGCAGCCCGGCAAAGCGGGCCGAGAAACTGTGCAGCTGCGGCCACTGGCGCACGAGCGCGGCAAAGGCATCGGTCAGCGACACGGCGGCGCCGATGCTGATCTGGTGCGCGTCTTCATCGAGCTGCAGCAGCTCGGCCGCGCGCGTCACGTCCAGCACCTGCGCGTACTGCTTGTGCATCTTGGTGACCCACAGCCCCACATCGGTGCAACCGGCCACCACCTGGGCGCCAGGGTGTGCGGCGCGCGCAGCGAGCAGGGCGGGCAGGGTGGTGGGGGCCAGGTAGGCCGTGCCGGCAACCGCGGGGGGCTGCAGCTGGGCCAACTGGCTGAGCAATTGCGCCTCGTCCACCGCCATGGCGGGCAGGGCCGCCATCTGCTGGGCCGCGTCCAGGATGGGGCGGTAGCCTGTGCAGCGGCACAGGTTGCCCGAGAGTTCCTCCTGCGCCAGTTCGCGCGTGATGGGCTGGCCCTGGCATACATGGTTCTGGTACATGCCGAACAGGCTCATCACGAAGCCCGGTGTGCAAAAACCGCACTGCGAGCCGTGGCACTGCACCATGGCCTCCTGCGCGGGGTGCAGGGTGATGGTTTTTTCAGCGGCCGGGGCCGGGCTGGCGGGGCGGATCAGCGGGTCTTCGGCCAGGTCTTCCACGGTCCACAGCGCCATGCCATCGACCGAATGGGCCAGCCGGATGCAGCTGTTCACGGCGCTGTAGTGCAGTTTGCCGCCGCGCTCTTCGCCCAGCACCACGGTGCAGGCGCCGCAGTCGCCCTCGCCGCAACCCTCCTTGGTGCCCGTGCAGCCCAGGTCCTCGCGCAGCACTTCGAGCAGCGTGCGGTCGGGCGGTATGTCGTGCAGCGCCACGGGCTGGCCGCGGCGGATGAAGCGGAGAGGTTGGTCGGTCATCGTCATGCGTGGGGTGCTCAAAACGGGCAAATATTCGAAACCAGAGCGTATGCGCGCCTGCGAGGGAACGCATATGCCGGAGCGTATAACGGGGATGCCTGCCGCGCTATGGGGCGGCTCGGCTCGGCCTCTGCTGGATACACTGCCGCTGCACCATTGTTCACCGTTTTGTCCCGCCTGCAACCGTCCATGCCTGCCGCCACGATCCCCCGCAAAACCGCCACTGCAAAGGCCGTGCCTGCCGCCACCCTGGACCAGCCGGTCTACGAGGCCGTGCTCGACGCCGTCATGCACGGCCAGCTGCGTCCCGGCGAGCGCCTGGGCGAGCCCGCGCTGTGCGAGCGCTTCGGTGTGAGCCGCACGGTGGTGCGCCAGGCCCTGCACCGGCTGGCCGAGTTGCGCATCCTCGACATCGTGCCCAACAAGGGGGCCACCGTGGCCCGCCCTGGCCCGAAGGAGACGCGCGAGATCTTCGCCGCCCGCCGCGTGGTCGAGGCCGGCATCGTGCGCATGGTGGCCGCGCGCATCACGCATGGCGAGGTGCAGCGCCTCACCCAGCGCCTGCGTGCCGAGCACGAGGCCTTGCACCAGCAGGACCATGCGCGCTGGGTGGCACTGGCCGGGGGCTTTCACCTCGCGTTGGCGGAGCTGTCGGGCAATGCCGAACTGCAGCGCATCCTGAGCGACCTGATGACGCGCTGCTCGCTGATCGTCGCGCTGTACGAGGCGCCTGGCGAGGCCAGCTGCGAGCATGCGGAACACGAACAACTGGTCGAGTGGCTGGCCCTGCGCGATGGCGAAGCGGCTGCGGGCGCCATGGAGCGCCACCTGCTGGCGCTGGAGGCGCGGTTGCGCCTGCCGGCCGAAGAGGTTCCAGTGGCTTCTTGAAATCGTATACGTTCTATTGGATTCTCATAATTGAATGGACAATCTGATAAAATTTCGTATACGATTTTTTGACTGACGGGCCATGGACATCGATTTCGCGCAGCTGGACGCCTACCAGCGCTACAAGCTCATGGCCAGCCTGATCGTGCCGCGTCCCATTGCGCTGATCACCACGCTGGGCGAGGACGGCACGGTGAATGCCGCACCCTTCAGCATGTTCAACATGCTGGGCGAAGACCCGCCCGTGGTCATGGTCAGCATCAACCGCCTGAAGGACGGCCTGCTCAAGGACACGGCGGCCAACATCCTGCGCACGGGCGAGTTCGTGGTGCACATCACCGACGAGGCCATGGCCGCGCAGATGCACGCCTGCGGCGACAGCCTGCCGCCCGATGAGAGCGAGCTCGCGCACGCCGGCCTCACGCCCGTGCCCTCGCGCAGCGTGGCACCGCCGCGCATTGCCGAGGCGCCCGTGGCCTTCGAATGCGTGCTGCACGAAACGCTGGAGACCGCCAGCCGTTACGTTTTCATCGGCCGCGTGCAGTGGCTCGCCGTGCGCGACGGCCTGGTGGACACCGAGCGCTGGCGCGTGCGCCTGCAGGACTTCCACCCCGTGGGGCGCTTTGGCGCGAGCTTCTACGTGAAGACGGGCGAGCGCTTTGCCATCGGCGCGGACACACCCGCCCAGGCGCGCAGCACGGCCATCGACGAGATCTGAACGCCATGGTCAGCCCCGCCTTCAGCGCACAGGACCAGGCCGCAATGCGGCAGGCCATCGCGGCCTCGCGCGAGGCGCTGGCCGCGGGCGACAACCCGTTTGGTGCTACGCTGACCGCGCCCTCCGGTGGGCTGCTGTTCACCGCACGCAACCAGCAGAACACCACGCGTGATTGCACGGCCCACGCCGAGCTGGTGCTGGTGCGCGAGGCCTCGGCCGCGCTCGGTCCCGAAGCCCTGCGTGGTGCCACCGTGTTCGCCAGCGGCGAGCCCTGCGCCATGTGCGCCGGTGCCATGTTCTGGGCCGGCATTGCGCGTGTGGTCTATGCGGCCAGCCAGGACGATATCGCGCAGGCCCTGGGCGGCCCGCAACTGGCCACGCCGTGCGCCGAGTTGCTGGCGCAGGCGCGCCCCCCGGTGGCCGTGCAGGGCGGCCTGCTGCGCGACGAAGCTGCGGCCGCATTGCGCGGCGCCTGAGCCGGGGTCGCGCGCGGCCGCACAGGGATTTCCAGGGGCACGGCGCAGCAGGTGCGCGGTGTACAGTGCGCCGACACTTTTTTCCCCACCCCACAACGCCCCACGGCCCCCACCAGGCAGCGCAGCGCATCCCTTGCGCACCGCGGCATACGTGATGGCGTATGACAAGAATGCAGGCCCCTGTATGCGAGACCACGCCCTTTTCGACAAGATAGACCTCCATCTCATAAGGGTCTTGCACACCGTGTTGACTGAACGCAGCGTATCGAGGGCAGCCGTCCGTCTGGGAATGCACCAGCCGGCGGTGTCGGCCGCGCTCAAGCGGTTGCGCGACCTGGCGGGCGATCCGCTGCTGGTGCGCTCGGGTGCCAGCATGATGCCCACCGACGCGGCGCTGCGCATGGTGGAGCCCGCGGGCGCCATCCTGCGTTCGGCCGAGGCCCTGTTCTCCGATGCGCGCGGCTTCGATCCGCGCACCGCCACCCGCACCTTCCGCGTGGCCGCCAGCGACTACCTGGACCCGCTGTTCCTGCCCCAGCTCGTGGCGCGCATCAAGGTCGAGGCACCGCTGTGCCCCATCGAGATCCTGCCGCTGTCGGGCGACACGCACTACCACGCCCACCTGGCGCAGGGCGATGTGGACGTGGTCATCGGCAACTGGCCCCAGCCCCCGGACGACCTGCACATGGGCCGCCTGTTCGGCGACGAGGTGGTGTGCCTGGTCAGCCGCGACCACCCGGCCGTGCGCCGTGGCTGGGACGCCGACAGCTGGCTGGCCGCCGAGCACATCGCGCCCACGCCCACCCACCCCGGCGCGCGTGGCGTGATCGACGTGCACCTCGATGGTCTGGGCCTGGCACGCAACATCACGGCGCGCTGTGCGCATTTCAGCGCCATCCCGCCCATCGTGGCATCGAGCTTGCTTGTCATGACCACGGGGCGCCAGTTCTGCGAGCGCTACCTCGGCCACCTGCCGCTGGCCATCCTGCCAAGCCCCATCGAATTTCCGCGCCTCATGTACTACCAGCTGTGGCATGCCCGCACCCACCATTCCGCCGCAGCCGTGTGGCTGCGCGAATGCGTGAAGGGCGTGGCTGCATCGCTACGAAAAGAATAGCTTGACGGGTATGTAGATCAAGCGATGGCAGGCAGTTTCAACACCATAACGACCCACCAAACTGAGAGACAATCCACCGCATGCGTTCACCACCTCTTCCCCATGCCCCGGGCCTGGCGCCCCGGCTGCAGCTCACGGGCATCACCAAGCGCTATCCTGCCGTGGTGGCCAACAGCGGTGTCTCGCTCACGGTGCAGCCGGGTGAGATCCATGCCGTGCTGGGCGAAAACGGCGCCGGCAAGTCCACGCTGATGAAGATCATCTACGGCTCGGTCAAGCCCGACGAGGGCAGCGTGCACTTCAACGGCCAGGCCGTGCAGGTGCGCAACCCGCAGGAGGCGCGGGCCCTGGGCATTGCCATGGTGTTCCAGCACTTCAGCCTGTTCGACACCCTCACCGTGGCCGAGAACGTCTGGCTGGGCCTGGACAAGAGCCAGGACCTGGCCGAGGTCACGCAGCGCATCACCGCCAAGGCCGCCGAGTACGGCCTGGACATCGACCCGCTGCGCCCCGTGCACACGCTGAGCGTGGGCGAGATGCAGCGTGTGGAAATCATCCGCGCGCTGCTCACCAACCCCAAGGTGCTGATCCTCGATGAGCCCACCTCGGTGCTCACGCCCCAGGCGGTGGAGAAGCTCTTCGTGGTGCTGCGCCAGCTCGCCTCCGAAGGCTGCAGCATCCTCTACATCAGCCACAAGCTGCACGAGATCCGTGCGCTGTGCACCGCCTGCACCGTGCTGCGCGGCGGCAAGGTCACGGGCGTGTGCAACCCGGCCGAGGAAACCAATGCCTCGCTCTCGCGCCTGATGATCGGTGCCGAGCCGCCGGCCCTGGAACACCGCGAGGTGCAGACCGGTGCCACCGTCCTGCGCGTGCAGGGCCTGTCGCTGCCGCGCGCCGACCAGTTCGGCGTGGACCTGGTGGACCTGTCCTTCGAGGTCAAGGCCGGCGAGGTGGTCGGCATTGCCGGTGTCTCGGGCAATGGGCAAAAGGAGCTGCTCTACGCCCTGTCGGGCGAGGACCAGCGCGCCGAGGCTGCGAGCATCCAGGTGGCGGGGCAGAACGCGGGCCGCATGGGCCCGAACCGCCGCCGTGCCCTGGGCCTGCACTTCGTGCCCGAAGAGCGCCTGGGCCGCGGCGCCGTGCCCACCATGGGCCTGGCGCACAACCTGCTGCTCACGCGCACCAATTCGGTGTCTGGCGGCGGCTGGATCAAGGTCGGTGCGCTCGAGGCGCATGCGCGCGCCATCATCGAGCGCTTCAATGTCAAAGCGGGCGGTCCGCACTCGGCGGCCAAGTCGCTGTCGGGCGGCAACCTGCAGAAATTCATCGTGGGCCGCGAGATCGATGCCAAGCCCAGCCTGCTCATCGTCTCGCAACCCACCTGGGGTGTGGACGTGGGCGCGGCCGCGCAGATCCGGGGCTCCATCCTGGCACTGCGCGATGCGGGCTGTGCCGTGCTCGTGGTCAGTGAGGAGCTGGACGAATTGTTTGAGATCTGTGACCGGCTGCACGTGGTGGCCAAGGGCCACCTGTCGCCTTCGGTGCCGCGCGCCGAGGCCACCGTGGAACGCATCGGCGAATGGATGAGCGGCCTGTGGCATGCCGATGTGCAGGCCCATCTGGCCCAGGCGCACCGGGCTTCGGCCGTCGGAGGGCTGCAGCATGCTTAAGCTCGAACCGCGCCCCCAGGCCTCGCGGCTGTGGACCTTCGGCTCGCCCCTGCTGGCGCTGGCCTTCACCGTGCTCATCGGCATCATCCTGTTCGCGGCGCTGGGCAAGGACCCTGTGCGGGCGCTGCAGATCTTCTTCTGGGAACCGATCAAGACGCCGTACGCCATCGGCGAGCTCATGGTCAAGGCCACGCCGCTGCTGCTGATCGCGCTCGGCCTGGCCGTGTGCTTTCGCTCCAACGTCTGGAACATCGGTGCCGAGGGGCAGTTCGTCATTGGCGCCGTGGTTGCCGGCGGCGTGGCCCTCCTGGCCGACAAGACCACCGGCCCCTGGATCGTGCCGGCCATTCTCGTGGCCGGCGTGCTCGGCGGCATGGCCTGGGCCGGGCTCACCGCGCTCTTGCGCGACAAGTTCAACGCCAACGAGATCCTGGTCAGCCTGATGCTGGTCTACGTGGCCACACTGGTGCTGGGCTACCTGGTCTACGGCCCCTGGAAGGACCCCATGGGCTACAACTTCCCGCAGACCAAGACCTTCGAGCGCGTGACCCAGATCCCGCGCCTGATGCAGGGCTCGCGCGTGTCCATCGGCCTGCTGCTGGCCCTGGCCGGCGCGGCCGCGCTGTGGGTCTTCCTGTTCCGCACGCGGGCCGGCTTTGCCCAGCAGGTGGGCGGCCTGGCACCGGCGGCGGCGCGCTATGCCGGCTTCTCCTCGCGCCGCGCGCTGTGGGTGGCCTTGCTCATCTCCGGTGGCGCCGCCGGTCTGGCCGGGGCACTCGAAGTGGCGGGCCCCATCGGCCAGCTCACGCCCTACGTGCCGGCAGGCTATGGCTTCGCGGCCATCATCGTCGCCTTCGTCGGCCGGCTGCACCCGGTGGGCATGATCCTCTCGGCCATCCTCATGAGCATGTTCTACATCGGCGGCGAGCTCGCGCAGTCGCGCCTGGGCCTGCCCAAGTCGCTCACCGGCGTGTTCCAGGGCCTGCTGCTGTTCACGCTGCTGGCCTGCGACACGCTGATCGCCTACCGCGTGCGCTGGGTGGGTGCGAAGGGGGTGGCGGCATGAGCCACGTTCCGACGACCATCAATTTCCCGGCCCGGAAGGAGGCTTGAGACATGGAATCCTATGCACTGCTCCTGGGCTCCACGCTGAGCGCGGGCACCGTCCTGGCCATCGCGGCCCTGGGCCTCTTGATCAACGAGAAGTCCGGCATCGTCAACCTCGGCGCCGAAGGCATGATGCTGTGCGCCGCCATCGCGGGCTTCGCCACCGTGGTGCACACCGGCAACACCTGGCTGGGCTTTGCCGCCGGCATGGCCGCCGGCGCGCTGCTGGCCGCCATCTTCGGCGTGCTGGTGATCTGGCTCAACACCAACCAGTACGCCACGGGCCTGGCGCTGAGCCTGTTCGGCGTGGGTTTCTCGGCCTTTGCCGGCATCAGCTACGTGCAGGCCAAGCTGCCCGAGACCACCAAGTACGCCGTCCCAGGCCTCTCTGAGATCCCCCTGCTCGGGCCCGCGTTGTTCCAGCAACACCCGGTGGTCTACCTGACCATGGTGCTCGTGGCTGCGCTGATCTGGTTCCTGTACCGCTCGCGCGTGGGTCTGGTGCTGCGCTCGGTGGGCGAGTCGCCCGAGTCCGCCCATGCCCTGGGCTACCCGGTGCGGCGCATCCGCCTGGCGGCCGTGGTCGTCGGTGGCGCGCTGTGCGGCCTGTCGGGTGCCTACATCTCCACGGTCTACACGCCGCTGTGGGTCGAGGGCATGGTCGCCGGCCGCGGCTGGATCGCGCTGGCGCTCACCACCTTCGCCACCTGGCGCCCGGCGCGGGTGCTGCTCGGGGCCTACCTGTTCGGCGGCGTGACCATGCTGCAGTTCCACCTGCAGGCCACGGGCGTGCAGGTCGCCAGCCAGCTCTTGAGCATGCTGCCCTATGTGGCCACCATCGTGGTGCTGGCCCTGATCTCGCGCAACCCGACCTGGATCCGCATCAACATGCCCGCCTCCCTGGGCAAGCCGTTCTATCCGGGCTCCTGAGGCGGGCAGGGCGCGCGCCCCGGGCCGCCAGCCCGGCTTGGATCTTGCATCCAGCCGGGCTTCCTGGCGAAACGGTGGCGTCTCCCCCAAAAACCTTTGGTTACCGCCGGGTAGATCGCCCCATAATCAGCGCTTTCGTCCCCAACCTTGCAAACCTCCTTCTTCTTATAAGGAACCGACATGACTGATCTGCAGAAACGCTCCATGCTCAAGATGGCCGCGCTGTCCGCCGTTGCGGCCGCCGCGCTGGCGGGCTGTGGCAAGAAGGAAGAGCCGGCACCGGCACCTGCTGCCGCGCCAGCCCCTGCGCCCGTGGCATCGGCCCCCGCGCCCAAGCCCGAGCCGCTGAAGATCGCATTTGCCTATGTCGGCCCCGTGGGCGACGGCGGCTGGTCGTTTGCCCACGACAACGGCCGCAAGGCCATCGAGAAGGAATTCGGCGACAAGGTCGTGACCAGCTTCGTCGAGAGCGTGCCCGAGTCGGCCGACGCCGAGCGCGTGCTGCGCGACCTGGCCGGCCAGGGCAACAAGCTGATCTTCGGCACCACCTTCGGCTACATGGAGTCCATCCAGAAGATCGCCCCCGACTTCAAGGACGTGAAGTTCGAGCACGCCACGGGCTACAAGTCCGGCGACAACGTGCGCACCTACGACAGCCGCACCTACGAAGGTGCCTACATGGCGGGCGTGATCGCCGGTGCCATGACCAAGAGCAACACCCTGGGTGTGGTGGGCTCGGTGCCGATCCCTGAAGTGATCCGCAACATCAACAGCTTCACGCTGGGCGCACAGTCGGTCAATCCCAAGATCAAGACCAAGGTGGTCTGGGTCAACGAATGGTTCAGCCCACCCAAGGAAACCGAAGCCGCCACCTCGCTGATCAACGGCGGCGCTGACGTGCTGTTCCAGAACACCGATTCGCCCGCCGTGCTCAAGACCGCCCAGGAAAAGGGCAAGCGCGCCTTCGGCTGGGACAGCGACATGACCGCCTACGGCCCGAAGGCCCACCTGGCATCGGCCATCATCAACTGGGGTCCGTACTACATCAAGGCCACCAAGGACGCACTGGACGGTTCGTGGTCCGCGGGCCAGAGCTGGTGGGGTGTGAAGGAAGGCGCGATCGACATCGTCTCCATCGCCGAAGACGTGCCTGCCGACACCAAGGCCAAGGTCGAAGCCGTCAAGAAGGGCCTGGCCGACGGCAGCTTCCAGATCTGGAAGGGCCCGATCGTGGGCCAGGACGGCAAGGAAGTGGTGGCCAAGGACACCGTGGCCGACGACAAGTTCCTGAGCGGCGTGAACTTCTACGTCAAGGGCGTGGAAGGCAAGATCCCTGGCGGCGACAAGAAGTAAGCAAGTCAGCAGCCCCATTGACCGGGCCCCAGCGGACCGGTCCCGCAAAGGGAACGTGCGCGGCACGTTCCCTTTTTCGTTGGGGCCGTACAGAATGTCTGGAAGGGCTGCGTGCCGGGCCCCGGTCCCCAAGAACCATTCCCATGATCGAAACCACCCTCTGGCACCCGGTGGCCCTGTCGCACGCCGTGGAACAGGCGCCCCTGGCCGTGCAACTGCTGCAGCACGCCCTGGTGCTCTGGCGCGATGGCGAAGGCCGGGTGCAGGCCTTCACGGACCGCTGCCCGCACCGCGGTGCGCGCCTGTCCCTGGGCCGCGTGCACGGTGGCCGCATCGAGTGCCCCTACCACGGCTGGCAGTTCGAGCCCGGCGGGCGCTGCGTGCATGTGCCGGCGCTGCCGCAGTTCACCCCGCCCGCCACGCACTGCGCCACGCGCCATGGCGTGGTGGAGGCCTACGGCCTGGTGTGGGTGCAGATCGATGCGGGCAACGCCGCGCTGCCGGCCTTCGAGGCCGAGGGCGACGAGCGCCTGCGCAAGGTCCACTGCGGCCCCTACGACGTGGCCACCAGCGCCCCGCGCATCATCGAGAACTTCCTGGACATGGCGCACTTCGGCTTCGTGCACGACGGCTGGCTGGGCACGCGTGCGGCCACGGCCATCGACGACTACCGCGTCGAGCCCACCCCCACGGGCCTGCGCGCCACGGGGTGCAAGGCCTGGCAGCCCCAGTCCAACCTGCATTCCACGGCGCCGGCCCAGGTCGAGTACACCTACGAGGTCACCGGCCCCTACACGGCGGTACTGACCAAGGTGCCCGAGGCCGGCACCACGGCCCTTGCCGGCTGGCGCGAGTCCATCGCGCTGTTCGTCTGTCCCGTCACGCCCGAGAGCAGCCGCGTCTGGTTCCGCCTGGCCGTGGCCGACTTCGAGTCGCCCGACGAGAAGCTGCAGGCCTTCCAGCACACCATCTTCACGCAGGACCAGCCGGTGCTGGAGTCCCAGGTGCCCCGGCGCCTGCCGCTGGACCTGCGCGCCGAGTTGCATACCGCTGCCGACAAGGCATCATCTGCCTACCGCCGCTTTCTGCGCACGGGCGGCATCACCTTTGGAGTTTGCTGATGTTCAAAGTCCCCCCCATCCCCACCGAGCGCATCCCCGAGCTGCTGCGTGCCATGCCCAAGGCCGAGCTGCACATCCACATCGAGGGCTCGCTCGAACCCGAGCTGATCTTCGCGCTGGCCCAGCGCAACGGCCTCAGCCTGCCGTACCCGAGCGTGGAGGCGCTGCGCAGCGCCTATGCCTTCACCAACCTGCAGAGTTTTCTCGACATCTACTACGCGGGTGCCAGCGTGCTGCTGCACGAGCAGGACTTCTACGACATGGCGCGCGCCTACCTGGTGCGCGCCGCGGCCGACAACGTGCTGCACACCGAGCTGTTCTTCGACCCGCAGACCCATACCGAGCGCGGTGTGGCCATGGAGACGGTGATCAACGGCCTGCACCGTGCCTGCGTGGATGCGAAGACCGACCTGGGCATCAGCGCCACGCTGATCCTGTGCTTTCTGCGCCACCTGAGCGAGGAGTCGGCCTTCGAGACCTTGGAGCAGGCCCAGCCCTACCTGGACAAGATCGTCGGCGTGGGCCTGGACAGCAGCGAGGTCGGCAACCCGCCCGAAAAGTTCGCGCGCGTGTTCGCGCGCTGCCGCGAACTGGGCCTGCACCTCGTGGCCCATGCGGGCGAGGAGGGGCCGCCCGCCTACATCTGGAGTGCGCTCGACGTGCTCAAGGTCGAGCGCATCGACCACGGCGTGCAGGCCGTGCACGACGCTGCGCTGATGCAGCGCCTGGCCCAGGACCGCATCGCGCTCACCGTCTGCCCGCTGTCCAACCAGAAGCTGTGCGTGTTCCCCAACCTGACCGACCACAACCTGGCCCGGCTGCTCGATGCGGGCCTGGCCGCCACGGTCAACTCCGACGACCCGGCCTATTTCGGCGGCTACATCAACGACAACTTCACCCAGGTGTTCGCCGCCACCGGCATGACGGTGCGCCATGCCTACCAACTGGCCTTCAACAGCTTCGAAGCCAGTTTTGCGGGCAATGCCGACAAGCGGGTGTGGGAGCACAAGCTCAAGGAGCGCTTCGAGCGCTTCATGGAGCACGACTACTGAGCCGGAGGCTCAGGCACCAGGGCAGTGCAAGAATTCAGGGTAAACCCTATAATTCAAGTTTATGTAAGCATTTGTTGGCTCCTGCTGTGAGGCGCTGGCATTGCTGAATGCGGCCCCCCGGGGCCGTATTTTTTTGCACATTCCATACGCCCTTTCCTGGCCGGAGCCCCTCCATGTTTCTCAATCAGCTGTCCATCGGCAAGCGCCTGACCCTGGTGCTCGGTGTGATCCTTGCCCTGTTCCTGCTCAGTTCCATCGTCGCTGTGGTCCGCCTGGGCCAGCTCGGCACCGAGATCGACACCATGGTCAACGACAACATCCAGGTCGAGCGGGCCGGTGCCGACTGGCTGCGCCACACCACTTCGGGTGTGCAGCGCGCCGCGGCCATTGCCAAGAGCAGCGATGCCTCGCTGATCGCCTACTTCGCGCCTGCCACGGCCGCGTCGATCAGCCAGACCAACGAGCTGCAGAAGTTCATCGAGTCGAAGATGGACACGCCCGCCGAAAAAGCGCTGTTCACCAAGGTGGGCGAATTGCGCAAGGCCTACCTGGCTGCCCGCGAAGAGGTGAGCAAGTTCAAGCAGGCCGGCGATGCCGAGAATGCCGGCAAGGTGTTCGCGGAGCGTTTCGAGCCCACCTCGCGCGACTACCTGGCCGGCGTGCAGCAGCTGGTCGACGCCCAGCGCTCCGATCTGGACGCCGCAGGCAAGCGTGCCGAGGAGCTGCGCTCCCAGACCACGCTGTTGCTCTATGTGTGCACGGCCGTCTCCCTGGTGCTCGGGGCCCTGCTGGCCTGGCTGCTCGCCACCAGCATCACGCGCCCGCTGCGCAAGGCCGAAGCGATTGCCGAGTCCATCGCCAACATGGACCTGACCGGTACCCCCCAGGCGAGCTACGCCAATGACGAGACCGGCCATCTGCTGCGCTCGCTGGACGTCATGCGCGGCGCGCTGCACGGCTCGCTGCAGCAGGTGCGCGGCGTGGTGGACAGCATCTCCACGGCCAGCGCGCAGATCGCCGTCGGCAACCAGGACCTGAGCGCGCGCACCGAGCAGACCGCCAGCAACCTGGAAGAGACCGCCGCCTCCATGGAAGAGCTCACCAGCACCGTGCGCCAGAGTGCCGATTCGGCCGTGCAGGCCAACCAGATGGCGGCATCGGCCGCCCAGGTGGCGCAGCGCGGCGGCGAGGTGGTGGCCCAGGTGGTCAGCACCATGGACGAGATCAACGCCAGCAGCAAGAAGATCCGCGACATCATCGGCACCATCGACGGCATCGCCTTCCAGACCAACATCCTGGCGTTGAATGCCGCCGTGGAAGCGGCCCGTGCCGGCGAGCAGGGCCGGGGCTTTGCCGTGGTGGCCAGCGAAGTGCGCAGCCTGGCGCAGCGCAGCGCCGAGGCGGCCAAGGAAATCAAGACCCTGATCGGCCAGTCGGTCGAGAAGGTCGAATCGGGCGCCGCGCTGGTGCAGAACGCGGGCAGCACCATGGACGAGATCGTGAACTCCGTGCGCCGCGTGACCGACATCATCGGCGAGATCAGCGCCGCCGCGTCGGAGCAGAGCCAGGGCATCGGCCAGGTCAACGTGGCCGTGAACCAGCTCGACCAGATGACGCAGCAGAACGCGGCCCTGGTGGAGGAGTCCACCGCCGCCGCAGAGAGCCTCAAGGACCAGGCCGCGCGCCTGGCCGACGTGGTGGGCGCCTTCCGCCTCACGGCGGCGCCCTCCGGCGCATTGCGCCTGCGCTGAGACACGGCGCTCCCCGGCGCTGGAGGCGGGAGGGCAAGGCGCGCTGGCCCCGATCGGGCTTCTGCCCCACAATGGTGCAGGAGACAAAAAACCACCGATCGGGCACCACGCATGCCGACACCCAACCACCTGCACCTCTGGGACGACCGCTTCTTCTACATCACGCCGGCCATCCAGTCCGGCCTCACGGCACGCTCTTCGGCCACCTTGCTGGCCTCGGTCAGCGGGCACCCGTTCACGCTCGTCACGCTGGACGGCAGCGTGCTGCGCTGCACCGCCGCGCTCGTGGCGCCCCATGTGCCGCGCCAGCTCGACGCCGATGGCTGCGGCCTGCTGTCGCTGAACATCGATCCGGCCTCGGCGGCGTTCCGCGCGCTGTCGATCGCCCTGGGCGAGCGCTCCATCCTGCCGATCGACGCGGCCTGCTTCGGCCCACTGCGCGAGCAGTTCGAGGGCGCCCTGCACGGCCAACTGGGCGCGGGCCGGTTGCGAGCGCTCAGCGAAGGCATGGTGCGGTGCGTGTGCGGCACGTCCGAGCAGCGGGCGCCGCTCGACCCGCGCGTGGACCGCGTGCTGCAGCGCCTGCATGTGGCCTCGGGGCAGGGCAGCACCATCCCCCTCAGGGATCTGGCGGCCCTGGCCTGCCTGTCGCCAGACCGCATGACTCATCTGTTCCGCGAGCAGACCGGCATGTCCATCAAACGCTATCTGCTGTGGGCCAAGATCCGGCGCACGGTGCAGCTCATGGCCACGGGCGGCTCGCTCACACAGATCGCCCTGTCCGGCGGCTTCACCGACGCTGCGCACATGAGCCGCACCTTCCAGCGCTATTTCGGCCTGCCACCGTCCTTTCTGGCCAACGCCGGCAGTGTGGCCGTGGTGGTGGACGAGCACGCCCTGCGCACCTGGCAGGCCCAGTAAGAACCTGTTTACGATCTCGCAGGGGATCGCGTTGAAGCGCAATCGGGATGAGTGGATGCTTCGGGTGCGCCGCATGGGCTCGTGCCCATGCAAGCAGCCGGGGCGTCTAATCGCCCGATTTCGCTCCAACCCGAAGGGCAGTAGCCTTGGCGGGCGGTCTGCGGCGTTGCGGCGCTTGTTGATAGCCGAGCTATCAACTGCGCACCGCGCCTTGCATACCACCCGCCAAGGCCGCTGCGCGACCCCTGGGAGATCGCAAACAGGTTCTAAGAGCGGCTAACAAAACTCTTCTGGCGTCGTTGCTGCGTCTTGTCGTACTCACCGTACTGCCTGCGACGCAGCGCCTAGCCAGAACCGCTTCGCTGAGTTTTGTCAGCCGCTCTGAGGCCCCTCCAATCCAGCCGCTGCGTTCAAGCCAGCGGCCGCCTGCCTGCCTAAGCTGCCTGTGCCCCGCCAAAGAGGGCACAAGGAGACAAGCGCAATGAAGAGGCATTTGAAACGCAGCGGCATCCGGCCGCTTTCCCTGCTGGCCGTGGCGGCCGTGCTCGCCGCCTGCGGCGGCAACGACGGTGGCAGCGGCTACAGCGCCGAGATCCGGCGCACCGAGATGGGCGTGCCGCACATCAAGGCATCGAACTGGTCCGGCGCGGGCTTCGGCTACGGCTATGCACAGGCCGAAGACAACCTGTGCACCATGGCCGATTCCTTCCTGACCTACCGGGGCGAGCGTTCGCAGTACCTGGGGGGTGAAGCCACGCTGCGCTACGACAGCACCATCGGCCAGCCGAGCAACCTCGATTCGGACTTCTTCCACCGCCATGTGCTCTCGTCCGACGTGGTGGACGCCATGGCCGCGGCCCAGCCCGAGAACATGCGCAAGCTGGTCGAGGGCTTTGCCGCAGGCTACAACCGCTATGTCAAGGAGGCCAAGGCCGGTACCCGTTCCCACGCGGCCTGCCGCGCCGAAGCCTGGGTGCTGCCCATCACCGCGCAGGACATCTGGCGCCGCATGGTCGCCGCCAACCTGGCGGGCGGCTACAGCAACTTCCTCCCCAACATCGCCAACGCCCAGCCGCCCGGGGCTGCCAGCCTGGCCGGTACGGCCCGGTCCGCGGCACGCCAGGTCGCCGCCTTCGATCCCGCGGACACCCGGGCGCCCCAACTGGCGGTAGGGGGTGTCGAAGGCGTGGGCAGCAACATGTACGGCTTCGGCTCGGCCGTCACGGGCGAGGGCAGCAGCGTGCTGTTCGGCAACCCGCACTGGTACTGGAGCGGGCCGGACCGTTTCTACCAGGCGCAGCTCACCATCCCGGGCGAGCTCAACGTGAGCGGTGTGTCCTTCCTGGGCATCCCTGTCGTGCTCATTGGCTTCAACGACAGCGTGGCCTGGAGCCATACCGTCTCCACGGCACGCCGCTTCGGCTTCTACGAGCTCGCGCTCACGCCGGGTGATCCGACCAGCTACGAGCGCGACGGCAAGAGCGTGAAGATGAGCGCGCGGCCCATCACCGTGCAGGTGCGCAACGCCTCGGGCGCCACCACGGCCGTCACGCGCACGCTCTACAAGTCCGAGTACGGACCGATGCTGAACATGGCCCTGCTCAACCCCGCCCTGGGCTGGAGCAGCACCAAGGCCTTCGCCATGCGCGATGTCAACGGCGAGAACTACCGCACCTTCCGCAACTGGATGCGCTGGAACCAGGCCGGCTCGCTCGACGAGTTCATGGCCATCCAGCGCGAGGAGGCCGCCATCCCCTGGGTCAACACCGTGGCCGTGGGCCGGGGCCATGCCAAGGCCTGGTACGCCGACATCGGCGCGGTGCCCAATGTCACGCCCGAGCAGGTGGCCAGTTGCACCACGGCCTTTGGCAAGGCCATGGCGGCGGCGATTCCCAATGCGCCTTTCTTCGACGGCTCGCGCAGCGCCTGCGACTGGAAGAGCGATGCCGACTCGGTGCAAAAGGGCGCCATCGGCCCAGCGCGCATGCCCAGCCTGCTGCGCGACGACTACGTGGGCAACATGAACGACAGCTACTGGTCCACCAATGCCAAGGCGCTGCTCACGGGCTACCCGGCCATCTTCGGCGCCGCCGGCACCGAGGCGCTGAGCCTGCGCACCCGCCTGGGCCACCAGATGGTGCAGGACCGCTTTGCGGGCACCGACGGCTACCCGGGCACCCAGGCCAGCAGCGCCATCGTGCGGCAGATGGTGCTCAACAGCCGGGTCTACAGCGCCGAGCGCTTCAAGGCCCAGGCGCTGGACATGGTCTGCAGCACGCCGCAGATCGCGGTCGCCGCGCAGGGCACGGTGGACGTCAGTGCGGCCTGTGCCGCGCTGCGCGCCTGGGACAACACCGGCAACGCCACGGCACGCGGCTCGCATGTCTGGGACGAGTTCTGGAACGCCAAGCAGGTGCCGGCCTCGCAGCTCTATGCCGTGCCCTTCGACCCGGCCGACCCGCTGAACACCCCGCGCGACCTCAAGCCCGGTGCGGCAGATGCGCTGCGCCAGGCCTTCGGTGCCGCCGTGGCCAGGGTGCAGGCCAGCGGCTATGCCATGGACGCGCAGCGCGGCGAGGTGCTGTTCTCCCAGCGCAATGGCAGCAAGATTCCGCTGTACGGCGGCTGCGGCGGCGTGGGCTACTTCACCATCACCTGCTCGGACAACCCCATCGGGCAGGGGGGCTACACCATGGAGGGCCAGTCCTACGGCAACAGCTACATGCAGGTGGTGAGCTTCCCGCCCGGTGGCGTGCAGGCCCATACCTTCCTGACGTTCTCGCTCTCGGACGACCCGGCCTCGCCGCACTTCGCCGACTACACCCGGGCCTACGGTGCCAAGCAGTGGCTGCGCGTGCCCTTCAGCGAAAGCGAGATCACCTCCAGCACGGGCTACCGCACTACCAGCGTGCGCGAGTAGCGCTCCCCCGGGCGCTGCCGCCTGCGCAGCGCCTTGCTACAATACCGCCCCTGCAAAGGCTGCTGTCCCGGCAGCCTTTTGCTTTTTCTGTCATCGGGACCATGTAGAGGAACACCATGTACAAAAACCTCGCCACCGCACTGCGTGCGGCCTGTGTGAGTGCGCTCGTCGGCGCCATTTCCGTCTCCCCCGCCTTTTCCCAGACCACCCCTGCCGCGCCCGTGAAGGCCGGTTTCGTCTATGTCTCGCCCATCACCGAGGCGGGCTGGACGAAGCAGCACGACGAAGGCCGCAAGGCCGTCGAGGCGGCACTGGGCAAGGACGTCAAGACCAGCTTCGTCGAGAACGTGGCAGAGGGCGCTGACGCCGAGCGCGTCATCCGCGACCTGGCGGCCACGGGGCACCAGATCATCTTCACGCCCAGCTTCGGCTACATGGAGCCCACGCTCAAGGTCGCGCAGGACTATCCGAACGTGAAGTTCGAGTCCATCACCGGCTACAAGACGGCCGCCAACGTGGCCGCAGCGAATGCGCGCTACTACGAGGGCCGCTACCTTGCCGGCATCGCCGCCGGCCGCATGAGCAAGACCGGCGTGGCCGGCTATGTCGCGGGCTTTCCCATCCCTGAGGTGCTGCAGGGCCTCAATGCCTTCACCCTGGGCATGCGCTCGGTCAACCCCAAGGCCAGCGTCAAGGTGGTCTGGCTCAACGTCTGGTTCGACCCGCCCAAGGAGCGCGACGCCGCCATGGTGCTGTTCAACCAGGACGTGGACGTGATCGCCTTCCATACCGGCTCCACCGCCGTGATGGCTGCCGCGCAGGAGCGCGGCAAGATGGCCGTGGCCTACCACTCCGACATGCGCGGTGTGGGCCCCGACGCGCAGATCGTCGCCGTCACCCACCAGTGGGGCAAGTACTACACCGAGCGCGTGCGCGCCGTGCAGGCCGGCACCTGGAAGAGCGCCACCGTCTGGGGCGGCGTGCGCGAGGGCATGATCCGCGTGGGCGACTTCGGCCCCAAGGTACCGCAGGCCGTGCAGCAGGAAGTGCTGGCCGCGCAGAAGGCCGTGGGCGCGGGCACGCTCCACCCCTTCCGTGCGGGCAAGACCGCCGTGCGCGACAACGAAGGCCGTGAGGTCATCGCGGCAGGGAAGGTGCTCAGCGACGAGCAGATCCTGAAAATGAACTGGCTCGCCGAAGGCGTGCAGGGCAAACTCAGCCACTAGAGATAGAGAACAACCCCCTGAGTCGCTTCGCGCCTTCCCCCTTCTCTCGAATTGCTGCGCAATTCGGGAAGGGGGACGCCTCCGGTGCGGCGGGGCGGCCCTTGCACGGAGGCCCTCGCCTCGGCCGCGCGCTTGCTACGGTTGTTGGCGTTGTGGCGCTTTGGTGAAACCAGCGCACTGACGAGTCTCGCATACCCACTATAGGCACAAGAATATGCAGCGGCTTGCCTGTGCCGCTAAGCTAGCCCCCATGCGTGTCTACCGTTCTGCCCTATTGCGTTTCGCCGACGATGGCTCGGCCCTGTACGACGAGGATGGCCTGCTGGCCATCGCCCCCGATGGCGCGGGCCGCCAGCGCGTGGTGGCCGCGGGTGCCTGGAACGCCCTGGCTGCGGAATACGGGCAGGGTGCGGTCGAGCACCTGCCGGGCCGCCTCATCGCGCCGGGCTTTGTGGACATGCACATCCACTTCCCGCAGACCGATGTGATTGGCGCGCCCGCCGCGGGCCTCCTGCCCTGGCTGGAGAACTACACCTTCCCCCACGAATCGCGCTTTGTCGACCCGGCCTACGGCGCCCAGGTGGCCGACTTCTTCGTGGACGAACTGCTGCGCAACGGCGTGACCACGGCGCTGACCTTCGCCACCTCGCACCCGGCGAGTGTGGACGCGCTGTTCACCGAGGCGCAGCGCCGCCAGCTGCGCCTGATCACCGGCAAGGTGCTGCAGGACCGCCATTCGCCCGATGGCGTGCGCGACCAGACCGAGCAGAGCCTGATCGACACCGAGGCGCTGATCCGCCGCTGGCATGGCGTGGACCGCCTGGGCTACGCCATCACGCCGCGCTTTGCGCCCACCAGCACGCACGAACAACTGAGCGGTGCGGGCGAGCTGGCCGCACGCCACCCCGACGTGTGGATCCAGTCGCATGTGGCCGAGAACCTGGATGAGGTGCGCTGGGCGCGCGAGCTGTTCCCCGCCTCGCGCAGCTACCTGGGCGTGTATGGCGACTATGGCCTGATGCGCGAGCGCGCGGTGTACGCCCACTGCATCCATTTCGATGACGACGACCGTGCGCTGATGCGCGACACCGGCACCGTGGCCGCGGTCAGCCCCACGAGCAACCTGTTCCTGGGCAGCGGCTTCTTCGACTATGCGGGTGCCGACCGCGTGGGCTTCGGCTATGGCCTGGCCAGCGACGTGGGCGGCGGCACCAGCTTCAGCCCGTTCCGCACCATGCTGGCCGCCTACTACGTGGGGCGCGAAGGCCAGACCAAGCAGGGCCTGAGCCTCTCGCCCCAGCAGCTGTGGTGGCAGCACACGGCGGGCGCCGCCAAGGCCCTGGGCCTGGCCGGCGTGGTCGGCAACCTGCAGCCCGGCTGCGAGGGCGACTTCGTCGTCATCCACCCCGCCGCCACGCCGCTGCTGGCGCGCAAGACGGCCCAGGCGCGCAACCTGGACGAACTGCTGTTCGCGCTGATCGTGCTGGGCGACGAGCGCCTGGTCGAGCGCACGGTGATCAGCCAGTCCTTGCCGGACTCGCAGGCTGCAGGTACCTGATCGGCAGCCTGGCACGATGCTGCACACCTTGGCCGGCACCGCTCCCCTGCTGGTGCTCGCAGTGGGCCTGCTGGCCGGCGGATCTGTCCGGGCCCAGCTGGCGGTCGACAACAGCACCGCTGCACAGCGGGCACAGGAAGCCTGCCGCACCGAGGTGTCCAAGTTCGAGGAGGCCATCGGCTTCATCCGCCGCTCGCAGGGCAACCAGGCGGCCGCGGACCTGAAGGAGAAGCTGCTGCCCGCCAGGCTGGAGAGCGAGATCCTGTTCAAGGAAGGCTACTGCGGTCTGGCGCGCCACATCCGCGAGAAAAAGCTGAGGTGAGCTGGCCAGCGCGCCGGGCCAGGAGGCGGTGTCCTGCCTAAAATATGGCAGGAGTTAACCAATGAGCATCAAAAGCGACAAATGGATCCGCCGCATGGCGGCCGACCACGGCATGATCGAACCCTTCGAGCCCGGCCAGGTGCGCGAGGCCGAAGGCCGCAAGATCATCAGCTACGGCACCAGCAGCTATGGCTACGACATCCGCTGTGCGCCGGAATTCAAGGTCTTCACCAACATCCACAGCACGGTGGTGGACCCCAAGCACTTCGACGAGAAAAGTTTCGTCGATTTCCACGGCGACAGCTGCATCATCCCGCCCAACAGCTTTGCGCTGGCGCGCACGGTCGAGTATTTCCGCATTCCGCGCAACGTGCTCACCATCTGCCTGGGCAAGAGCACCTATGCGCGCTGCGGCATCATCGTCAACGTCACGCCCTTCGAGCCCGAGTGGGAGGGCTATGTGACGCTGGAGTTCTCCAACACCACGCCGCTGCCCGCGCGCATCTACGCAGGCGAGGGCTGTGCGCAGGTGCTGTTCTTCGAAAGCGATCCCGACGACGTCTGCGAAGTCTCCTACAAGGACCGCGGCGGCAAGTACCAGGGCCAGGTGGGAGTGACCCTGCCCAAGGCTTGAAACGATACACCCCCTGAGTCGCTTCGCGCCTTCCCCCTCTCTCATATTGCTTCGCAATCTGGGAGGGGGACGCCCCCGGTGCGGCGGGGCGGCCCTTGCACGGGGGCACTGGCTTGGGCCGCGCCAGTTTCATGCGTTGCCGGTGGCGCACAGCGCATGAATAACTGACACGAATTTGCCTTTGACCGCCTAGCGTCGTTGGTTCGCCTTGCTCTACGATCCAATGCAAACCCTGTGCGCACGGGGAACCAAAGGCCTGTTGACGCTGTCCTACACAGGCAATGCACTTCGGCTGAAGTGCAAGTGTTGGTAAGTTTTCTAGCATGGATGCATGCCTGCGGATGCCCCGCGGGCCCCGTGTGAAGGAGTCCAACATGGTCCCCGTTGTTGAACCGTCCGCACCCCGCGCCACGGCGGGTGCCGACCTGTCCCCTGTGGCCGACGCCCATGCTGGCGAGGCCGAGATCCATTACTGGCCCTGCGAGGTGCTCGATGCCTTCATCCTGCACATGGCCAAGCGCGGCCACTGCGTGAACACGGCCATGATGCTCGGCGACCCCGCCTATGCACGGGAGCAACTGGCAGTCGCGCGCCGGCACCAGGACAGCGAGCTCGCCGGGCTGGCGGACCGGCTGGGCGACTACTTCAGCGCAGGCCCGGTCTCGGGCTCCACACACACCCTGTTGCGCCCCTGGCCCTTGGCCTCGTAGAGCGCCGCATCGCTGCGGCGCAGCATCTCGTGCACGCTGTCCTGCTGCGCACGCAGGCTGGAGATCCCGGCGCTCACCGTGATCCGCCCCACCAGCGGGTCCTCCTGCGCCGCCATGCTTTCCACGATGGATTGGGCGATGGCGCGTGCGCCTGCGAGGTCGGTGTCGGGCAGCACCACCGCAAACTCTTCGCCGCCCAGCCGGGCGATCACGTCGGACGCGCGCAGGCGCTGCTGCAGCGTCTGCGCCATGCGGCGCAGCACTTCGTCGCCCGCCTCGTGCCCGAAGCTGTCGTTCACGCGCTTGAAATGGTCCACGTCCACGGAGATCAGGCTCAGCGGCCGGCCGCTGCGGCGTGCCAGGGCCAGCGCAAACTCCATGCGGCTGTCGAAGCCCCGGCGGTTGAGCAGGCCGGTGAGGGCGTCCGTGCGGGCCTGCAGGTCCAGGGCGCGGTTGGCGGCCTCCAGCTCCAGGGTGCGCAGGCGCACCTTGTCCTCCATGGCCTCGTGGGCTGCGATGAGGCGCTCGGTCATGCTGCTCAGCGCCGAAGACAGCTGGTGCACGTCGCGGTTGTGGGTGACGAGCGGAATCGTGGCCCCCGGCTTCCCTGATTCCACGCGGCTCGCGGCATCGGCCAGGACGTAGAGGTCCTCGCTCAGGCGGCGGGCCGCGATCCAGGCCAGGGCGGCCGCCAGCACGGCGGCCAGCAGGCCGATCGCCAGGGCCAGGCGCACCGCGCGGTCGGCGTCCGCGAACGCGACCTCCACCCGCTCGCGCGCCACGATGTGCCAGCCCAGGTCGCTGGGGGCGTTGCGGGCCTCCATGCGCACGCTGGCGGTGAGGTAGTCCTTGCCATCGGCCCAGGCCACCACGGTGGCGGGCGGGGTGCCCGATTCCCGTGTGGCGACGGTCAGCGGCACGGGCAGGCGCTGGTTGCCGGCCTCGAGCTGGCTGCGGTACTCGGGTGGCGAGAAGATCAGCTTGCCCGTGCGGTCGAAGACGAACAGGTCCACAGAGGCGCCCTGGATGCCGATGGGGGCCAGGCTCTCCAGCACCTCGCGCGTCCATTCCCAGCTGCCGTGCATGCCCAGCACGCCCACGGTCGTCTGCCCGCTGCGGATGGGGGCGGCAAAGTCCACGAAGCGGTAGGGCTCGCCCGAGGCGTTGGGCGGCAGCAGCTTCTCCAGCAGCTTGGCCGGGTGCACGTCGCCCACGTGCAACTGGGCCAGCCCGGCAACGAACCAGGGGCGCTCGCGCACGCTCTCGCCTTCCAGCAGCCCCTTGGTCGCAGCCCGCACCACGCCCTGGGCGTCGGCCACGCCGATCCACAGGCTGTGCGGGTCGATGGCCTGGCTGCGCGCCAGCAGCTGGCGCACCTCGGCCGAGTCCAGGCCGCGCTCCCAGATGCCTGGCGCATCGGCCAGCACCTGGGTCACGCGGCTGCGCTCGAACAGGCCCTGGGCCAGTTGCCGGCTGGCGTTGTCGGCCACGGTGTGCAGGGCCTGGCTGGCGTCGCGCTGCACGCGCAGCTTGAGGAGCTCGCCAAAGCCGAGCGACATCGCCGCCGCCAGGGCGATCACCAGCACCGCGAACACCACGGAGATCTGGGTGCGCAGGCTCTGGCCGCGGAACCGGGTGGGGTGGGTCATGGTGGTGGGCAGTGTCCTGCCGGGAAATGTTCGCCCGCGCTGGTGGAGCCGTCAAGCCCGTGTTTGCGCCCCGCGTGCGCTGGCAGAGGCCGGGTGCCCGCCCTCAATGGGTTGCGCCTGCGCCCAGCGCGATGTCCTGGCGGGCCAGTACCGCTGCCCACAGCGCCTGGTGCAGGCCGCGCACCGCATCGCGCAGGGGAAGGCTGGGCGTGCCCTGGCCCGGCAGCCAGGGCACATGCACGAAACCGCCGCGCATGCCGGCCGCGCCCTCGGTGGCCAGCAGGTGCATGAGGCCGTAGAGCACGTGGTTGCAGACGAAGGTGCCGGCGGTCTGCGATACCTCGCAGGGCACGCCTGCGCGCAGCACGGCGCGCAGCATGGCTTTGATGGGCAGGCTGGCAAAGTAGGCCGCCGGGCCGTCCGGCACGATGGCCTGGTCGATGGGCTGGGCGCCGCGGTTGTCGGGGATGCGGGCATCGTCCACATTGATGCCGATGCGCTCGATCGACAGCGCGGCCCGGCCGCCGGCCTGGCCCAGGCACACGGTGAGGGCCGGGCGCAATTGCCGGTGCAGGGCGGCCAGGCGCTCCAGGGCCTGGCCGAACACGGTGGGCAGCTGCGCCGAGACCACGGTGTGCCCGCCGATGGCCTGGCCCTGCAGCGCCTGCGCCAGCAGCCAGCTGGGGTTGACGGCGTCGCCGCCAAAGGGGTCGAAGCCCGTGAGCAGGATGACGGGGTTGCTGGCGCCCGAGGGCAGGTGGTGGGGATGGGGCAGCATGGGGGCGCAGGGCGGTGGCGGCAGGGGGCGGAAACCCTGCATGGTAGCGCGCTGCTTTCCTACCTGCATCCGGCTCCCGGGAGGGCCGGGCGCGCGTAACATGTTGACCATTGCCCCCATTCGTTCAGGGGGCGCTGGAGAGATTGCGATGAAATGGGAAGGCAACCGGGAGTCCGACAACGTCGAGGACCGCCGTGACGAGGGGGGCGGAGGGGGCGGATCGCCCATTTTCGGGGGGCGCAGCATCGGCATCGGCACCATCGTCATCGCCCTGGTGGGCGGCTGGGTGCTGGGCATCAACCCGCTGACCATCCTGGGCCTGCTCAGCGGCGGTGGTCCGCCTGCGCAGGTGCAGCAGCAACACCCCGGGCCCGCCCACCGGCCGCCGGCCGACGACACCATGGCGCGTTTTGTTTCCACCGTGCTCGCCGACACCGAGGACGTGTGGCAGGCCGTGTTCCGCCAGGGCGGCGGCACCTACCAGGAGCCGCGCCTGGTGCTGTTCCGCGGCTCCACGCCCACGGCCTGCGGTGCGGGCCAGGCGGCCATGGGTCCGTTCTACTGCCCGGCCGACCGCAAGGTCTACATCGACCTGGGCTTCTACGAAACGCTCAAGAACCGCCTGGGCGCACCCGGTGATTTCGCGCAGGCCTACGTGATCGCGCACGAGGTTGGCCACCATGTGCAGAACCTGCTGGGCATCAGCGGCAAGGTGGACCAGATGCGCGGGCGCGTGAGCCAGACCGAGTACAACGCCCTGTCCGTGCGCCTGGAGCTGCAGGCCGACTGCTTTGCCGGCGTGTGGGCCCACCATGCCCAGAACGCGCGCCAGATCCTGGAGCAGGGCGATGTCGAGGAGGCCATGAACGCCGCCGCCAAGATCGGCGACGACGCCCTGCAGCGCGCTGGCGGCGGCCGGGTGGTGCCCGAGAGCTTCACCCACGGCAGCAGCGCCCAGCGCCAGCGCTGGTTCAACAACGGCCTGCAGAACGGCAGCGTCAAGGGCTGCGACACCTTTTCCGCACGCAGCCTGTGATGGGCCCTGAGCCGTCCTCCCCCACGGCTCGCCTGGAGACGGCCGGCGCCGGGCCCGCGGCGTCACCGCCTTCGGGGGCGGCGGCCGCCTGGTCCGCCGCGGCGGTCACGGTCCCGCATGCGGTGGGCCTGGGGCTGCTGGCCTTTGCGCCCCTGGCCGGTGGCTATTCGCTGGCAGCCCTGGCCCTGTGGTCGGCCGCCTTGCCCGGCCTGCTGCTGACCGTGTTGGCGCCGCGCCCGGGCGTCGTCTATGCGCCGACCACCGTGGTGGCCCTGCTCTTTGCCGCCGTGGTGGCCACGGCCCACGGCGCGGCGGGCTCGCTGGGCCTTTCGCCACGCCAGGTGCTGGCCGTGAGCGGCGCCACCGTGGCGCTGGCCTTCGGCTTCCAGTGGCTGCTGGGCGTGCTGCGGCTGGCCTCGGTGGCGCGCTTTCTGCCGATCTCGGTCACCCATGGCTTTGCGGCGGGCGTGGGCCTGTCGATGGTCGTGGGCCAGCTGCGCAATGGCCTGGGCGCCGGTGCCGGGTGGCAATGGGATGCGCGCACCGCCTGGCATGCCGTGGCTGCCCTGGCCGTGGTGGGCCTGGCGGTGCTGCTGCGCCGCCGTTGGCCGCGCATGCCGGGCCTGCTCAGCGCCGTGGTGCTGGTGGCGCTGGCCGTGGCCGTGGCGGGGCTGTGGGGCGTGGGCATGGGTGATGTGTTCGCACCGGCCGTCGTGCAGAGCGCCTTTGCCGGACCGCTGTGGCCCGACTGGACGGACATTCCCTGGCTGGAACTGGCGCACCGGCACGGCTCGGCCCTGGTGGTGCTGGCCCTGCTGATGGCCCTGGTCAACAGCCTGGAGATCCTGGTCTTCAACCAGGAACTGGAGCTCGACCACGGCCTGCGCGGCAACCCCAACCTGGCGCTGCGGCGCGAAAGTGTGCTGGGCGTGGTCTGCGGCCTGGCGGGCATGATCCCGGCGTCCACCAGTGCCTCGCGTTCGCGCATCGTGCTGGCGCAGGCCGGCGCCTCGGCCAGCGCGCCGCGCTGGCATGCCGGCATCATGCTGGCGGTGGCCCTCACGGGGGCCTGGTGGCTGCACTGGGTGCCCATGGCCTGTCTGGCGGGCGGGCTGGTGCTGGCCGGGCTGATGCAGGTGCCCGGCCTGCTGTGGTCGCCGGGCTATGCGCGCCGCTCCAGCGTGACCTGGGCGCAAAGCTGGCTGGTGGCGCTGGTGTTTGCCGTCATGGGCGGTGTGGGGGCCCTGGTGGCCGGGCTGGTGGTGGCCACCTTCGTGTTGCTGCGCGATTCGGCCTCCAAGGTGCTGCGCCATGTGCGGCTGGACGGGCAACTGCGCTCGCGCCGCCTGCGCCGGGCGGGTTCGGACACCTGGCTGGCCCCGCGCATGAACCAGGTCGCGGTGTTTGAGCTGCAGGGCGTGATGTCCTTCGGCGTGGCAGCGCACCTGGCCGAGCAGGTGCGGCTGATGCTGCAGCCGCGCCACCGCTGGGTCATTCTGGACGCGAGCCGCGTTCCGGCCTGGGACAGCACGGCCCTGGCGCAGCTGCGCGCCCTGGTGCGTGACCTGGCCCAGCAGGGCGTGGCCTGCGCCGTGGCCGCGCTCGACCGCGTGGCGGCCGAGCATGTGGGGCCTGGCGTGCGCAGCTTTGCCGACGGCGACCGGGCCCTGGAATGGGCCGAGGCCGCCATCCTGGCCGAGCGGCCCGAGAACGAACGGCCGGTCTACCCCGAGCAGGACAGGCTCGGTGAAATCGGCGAAGGCCTGGCCAGCGAGGCCCGGCTGGCACTGGAGGCGGTGGTCGAGGCACTGCCCATGGCGGCCCATGGCGTGGTGTTCAACGCCGGGGATACCGACCGCGACCTGCTCGTCGTGCAGTCGGGCCACATCACCCTGGTGACCCAGTGGCCCCCCGAGCGCGGCCTGCGCCTGGCCACCGTGGGGCCGGGCATGGCGTTCGGTGAGATGGCCTTCCTCAACGGGGCCGCGCGCACCGCCAGCGCCGGGGCCGAGCTGGGGCCGGTGCAGCTGGTGCGGCTGTCGCGGGCGCAGTTCGATGCCTGGGCCCGGCGCTACCCCGAGGCCGCGCTCACGGTGATGAACAACATCGCCCAGATCGGTGCGCGCCGCCTGGCCGTGACCACGCGCCAGCTGCGTGCCGTGCTGGAGTAGGGCCCGTCAACGGGCCCCTGGGCCCCGAAAATTGCCATCTGCAGCTTGATGGTTATTGGTTTCTTGCTATCAAAGTAAAAGCAATGAATCCAGCCTGCTGGCGGCATGGCTCGGTGGATTCACCCTTGCCTGCCACCCCCATGGTGTGTTTGGGCCGCCAGTGCGACAATAGAGGGCTAAATGACAAGTTCTTTTTCCAATCTTTCGCTGGCCGAGCCGCTGGCGCGTGCCGTGGCCGAAATGGGCTACGAGTCCATGACGCCCATCCAGGCCCAGGCCATTCCCGTGGTGCTGACCGGCCAGGACGTGATGGGTGCCGCCCAGACCGGGACCGGCAAGACGGCGGCGTTTTCGCTGCCCCTGCTGCAGCGCCTGCTCAAGCACGAGAACACCTCCACCTCGCCGGCCCGCCACCCCGTGCGTGCCCTGGTGCTGCTGCCCACGCGCGAGCTGGCCGACCAGGTGGCCCAGCAGATCGCCCTGTACGCCAAGCACACCAAGCTGCGCAGCACCGTGGTGTTCGGCGGCATGGACATGAAGCCGCAGACGCTGGAACTCAAGAAGGGCGTCGAAGTGCTCGTGGCCACGCCGGGCCGCCTGCTCGACCACATCGAAGCCAAGAACGCGGTGCTCAACCAGGTCGAGTACGTGGTGCTCGACGAAGCCGACCGCATGCTGGACATCGGCTTCCTGCCCGACCTGCAGCGCATCCTGTCCTACCTGCCCAAGCAGCGCACCACGCTGCTGTTCTCGGCCACCTTCTCGCCCGAGATCAAGCGCCTGGCCAGCAGCTACCTGCAGAACCCCATCACCATCGAGGTGGCCCGCCCCAACGAGACGGCCTCCACGGTGGAGCAGCGCTTCTACAGTGCCAATGACGACGACAAGCGCCGCGCCATCCACCAGGTGCTCAAGAGCCGCAGCATCAAGCAGGCCTTCATCTTCGTGAACAGCAAGCTCGGCTGTGCTCGCCTGGCGCGCAGCCTGGAGCGCGAGGGCCTCAAGACCGCGGCCCTGCATGGCGACAAGAGCCAGGACGAGCGCCTGAAAGCCCTGGAAGCCTTCAAGAAGGGCGAAGTCGACCTGCTGGTCTGTACCGACGTGGCCGCGCGCGGCCTCGACATCAAGGACGTGCCCGCGGTGTTCAACTTCGACGTGCCCTTCAACGCCGAAGACTACGTGCACCGCATCGGCCGCACCGGCCGTGCCGGCGCCTCGGGCCTGGCCGTGACCCTGGTCTCGGGCAGCGATGCCCGCCTGGTGGCCGACATCGAGAAGCTCATCAAGAAGAAGATCGAACTCGAAGCCATCGAGTACGACGAAGACCAGCCCCGCGGCCGCATCAACGACGGTCGCCGTGCCTGGCGCGAAGCCGGCGAAACCGGCGATGGCCGCGACGGCATCCCTTCCGGCCCACGCCGCGAGCGCGACCGCGAGTACCGTGGCGGCCGTGAATCCCGCGAGGGGCGTGAACAGCACCGGGGCTTCCGCCCTGCCGTGGCCTCGCGCGATCCGTTCTTCGAGAAGCCCTACGAAGCCAGCCCCGCCGGTGACAACGCCCCGGCATGGGAGGCCTCGCGCTCGGCCGGCCCACGCAGCAGCGTGTCGGCCAACATCAAGCCCAAGCGCAAGGTTGCGGCGCTGTTCAAGGCCGCCGTCACCTCCTGAGGTCGCGCAGCGCGGGGCCCGGTGCCCCGCAGGCAGGGTGCTCTGCTCAGCCCGGTTTTTGGGCTTGCTCGCAGTGCACCTGCAGCAGCTCGCGGTCGGCCAGCGTGGTGCCAAAGCGCACCGCAGAGAGGCAGCCGCCCCAGACACAGCCCGTGTCCAGCGCCAGGGTGTCGCTGCGGTCCAGCAATCCCAGGGTCGACCAGTGGCCAAAGGCCACCAGGCTGCCTGCCGCTTGCCGCCCCGGCACGTCGAACCAGGGCATCAGGCCGGTGGGGGGCGTGTCCGCGCTCTCGGTGCTTTCGAAATCCATCACCCCGCCGGGTGAGCAAAAGCGCAGCCGGGTCATCGCATTGACGATGGTGCGCAGGCGGTCCATGCCCGTGAGGGCCGGGTCCCAGCGGTCCGGCCCGTTGCCATACATCTGGTGCAGAAAGTCCTGCAGCCCCGGGCCGCGCAGCACTGCCTGCACTTCGCCTGCCAGCACCAGCGCCTCGTCCACCGTCCAGGCCGGCAGCAGGCCGGCATGGACCATGGCCAGGCGCTCCCCCGCGTGGACATGCGTGCGCATCAGCGGCTGCTGGCGCAGCCAGCCGAGCAGGGCCTCGCGGTCCTGCGCCTCGAGCACCGGTGCCAGTGTGTCCTTGCGGGAGGGCTTGCGCGCGCCGTGCGCTGCCGCCAGCAGGTGCAGATCGTGGTTGCCCAGCAGCGGCCGCAGCGCATCGCCTGCCGCCATGCAGCGGCGCAGCACGGCCGCCGATTCGGGGCCCCGGTTCACCAGGTCGCCGAGCAGGTAGACCGTGTCGCGGCTGGCGGAAAAACCGACCGTGTCCAGAAGGCGTCCGAGGGCGCTGTCGCAGCCCTGGATGTCGCCGATGCAGTAAAGTGCCATCGTGTTCCCATTTGTCGAACCATGGATTTTCTGCTGATTGCGCTGCTCACGCTGCTCAACGGCGTGTTTGCCATGTCCGAGCTGGCGCTGGCGTCGAGCCGCAGGTCGCGCCTGGTGGCATTGGCGGCCGAGGGCGACAAGGGCGCGCAAGCCTCGCTCGACCTGCTCGACAACCCGACCCAGTTCCTGTCGTCGGTGCAGGTGGGCATCACCTCCATCGGCATGCTCAACGGCATCATCGGCGAGGCCGCCTTCAGCGACGACCTGGCGCGCTGGCTGCAGCTGCTCGGGGCGCCCGAGCGGGCCGCCGCCATCAGTGCCACAGCACTCGTGGTCACGGCCATCACCTTCATCACCATCGTTTTTGGCGAGCTGGTGCCCAAGCGCATCGGCCAGCTCTACCCCGAAACCGTGGCCCGCTTCGTCGCGCGGCCCATGGCCGGCGTGGCCCGGGTGGCCAAGCCCTTCGTGCGCCTGCTGGCGCTGTCCACCCAGGGCGTGCTGGGCCTGCTGCGCATCGACAACAACGCCGGCCGTGCCGTGACGCAGGAGGAGATCGTGGCGAGCCTGGAGGAGGGCCGCGATGCCGGCGTGATCGAACACCATGAGCACCAGATGGTGCGCAACGTGTTCCGCCTCGATGACCGGCCGCTGACCTCGCTGATGGTGCCCCGGGCAGACGTGCAGTGGCTCGAGGCACGGCTCTCCGTGGCCGAGGCCCTGCAGAGGGCGGGCGCCGGTGGCGGCCATGGCGCCCATTCCTGGTACCCGGTGTGCCGCGGTTCGCTCGACGAGGTGGTGGGCCTGGTCAGCGTGGCGCGCCTGCTGGAACTGGGCGCGCAGACCCCAGGCCCCATCGAGCAGCATGCGCTGCCGGCGGCCTTCCTGCCCGAAACCCTGAGCGGCATGGAGCTGCTCGGGCAATTCCGCGCACGCTCCGGCCGCATGGTCTTCGTGGTCGATGAATATGGCGTGGTGCAGGGCATCATGACGCCGCGCGACCTGCTGGAGGCGATCACCGGAGAGCTCCAGCCCGGTGCGGCCACCGACGCCTGGGCCACGCAGCGCGAAGACGGCGCATGGCTGCTCGACGGCCTGATGCCGGTCACCGAGCTCAAGGCGCGCCTGGATATTCGCGAGTTACCCGCCGAGGCGCGGGGCCGTTACAACACCCTGGCGGGATTGCTCATGGCCGAATCCGGCCATTTGCCGGCGGTGGGCGAGCGCATTGTCTGTGCCGGGTGGATATTCGAGGTGCTGGGCCTGGAGGGCAAGAGAATCGACCGGGTATTGGCGCAAATCGACCAGCCCGACCCGTCGGGCTGATTACCTGGACATCTGGATTGATTTTCGCCCCGGGTGTTGTTTCAACGGCTTGTCACGATTTTTTTGCCAAATCCGGCAAAGTTTGTCCATTATTCCTATAATGGGGCCTCCTTTGTCCACCCAGCAGTTCAACATACCATGACAACCAGCTACAAAGAACTCCTCAAGCAACGCGATGCCCTGGAACAGCAAATCGGTGAGGCGCGCAAGCGCGAGCTGTCGGATGCCGTGTCGCAGGTGCGTGCTTTGGTGGCGGAGTTTGGCCTGACCGCGCAGGACGTGTTCCCCACCGGCCGCGCCCGCAGCGCCAGCGCTGGCACCAAGGTGGCGCCCAAGTACCGTGATCCGGCCACCGGCCAGACCTGGACGGGCCGGGGCAAGGCCCCCAAGTGGATTCAAAACGAAAACCGCGAAAAGTTCGCCATTTGATCCGAGCCATCCATGGCATGCCGGTTGTTTGCCGGCCCGCTTGAGAGAAAAAAGCCCGCAACTGCGGGCTTTTTGCATGGCGTGCACAATAAACGCGCATTGGGCCCGGTTCGTTGCCCGCGGGCATTGCGGCAGATAACGGGCTTGTAACACAACATGCTTCCTTGCGCGGCGCGCCCGCCGGCTCTGCGGGTGTCAGGCGCTGGCGGCCATTTCGCGCAATACCTGGGCGGTGAATTCATCGGCCGGAAAGAATGACTCCACGGCCAGCTCCTGCAGGGTCACATCCACCGGGGTGCCGAATATGGTGGTGGTACTGATAAATGAAAGGGTGCCGCGCGCACTTTGAAAGCAGAAGGGCATTACCACGCCCAGCATTTCACCATCGAGCACCAGGGGGCTCGGCTCCTCGGGCGCCGGGTATTCCAGCAGCTCGGCCTGCAAGGCGATCAGCACCGGGTCGGCCGTGGCCTGGATCTGCTGGCGCAGGCGCTCGAACAGGTGCGCCCGCCACTGGGCCAGGTTGGCAATGTGCGGTGCCAGGCCCTTGGGGTGCAGGCTCAGGCGGAACACGTTCACGGGCCCTTCCAGCAGCTCGGGGCTCACATGGTTGGCCAGCAGCGCCTGGGCGGCGCGGTTGGTGGCCACCACGTTCCAGCAGCGGTCCAGCGCCAGCGCAGGGCAGGGCTCGTGCCCCTTGAGCACCAGTTCCACAGCCCGGCGCGCGGCGGCCAGGGCCGGGTCGTCCAAGGCGCGCTCGCGGTACATGGGCGCATAGCCGGCCGCCACCAGCAGGGCATTGCGCTCGCGCAGCGGGATGGCCAGGCGCTCGCACAGGCGCAGCACCATCTCGCGGCTGGGGTTGGTGCGGCCGGTCTCCATGAAGCTCACATGGCGGGTGGAGATGTCCGCCTCGTCAGCCAGCTCCAGCTGGCTCAGGTGGCGCTGCTGGCGCCAGGTGCGCAGGTGGTCGCCGAACGAGGCGGGGCCCGGCGTGCTGCCGCGGTGGCCCGCGGCCGCGGGCCGGTGGGGCAGGGAGGGGCGTGGGGCGTGGTGTGTGCTGCTCATGCCCCGCATCCTAGAGGCATATCGCATGCGGGCCATTACCTCGGATGTCATCGACGCCGTGAGCGCCCACGGCAACCATGGAGGCTCTTCCAATCGATTCAACCCAAGGAGTCCCTCATGTCCTTCCTGTCCTCTCCCTCGTTCCTGCGTGCCGTGGTGTGGTTCGATGCTGCCACCGGCGTGCTCCTCGGTACCCTGCACCTGGCCCTGACCGACACACTGTCGCAGTGGTTCGGCCTGTCTGCGGGCCTGGTCCAGGGCAGCGGCGTGGCGCTGCTGGCCTACGCGCTGCTGGCCGGTGGCATCGCCAGCCAGCGCAGGCTGCCGCGCGGCCTGCTGGGCTGCCTGGCCGCGGGCAATGCGGCATGGGCCCTGGGCAGCCTGGCGCTGCTGCTGGGCTCCGCCGTGGCGCCCACCGTCTGGGGCCAGACCTACCTGGTCGTGCATGTGGTCTCGGTGGGCCTGCTGGCGGAAGTGCAGTGGTTCGGCATGCGCCGCCTGCCGACGCTGGCCGCGGCCTGAAGGCCTGCACCCGCATCGGCCGCATGGCCGGTGCCGCGCTGTGCCATGGGAGAGGGGGCTGTCGCCCCCTTTTGGCGTGCCGATGCCACGGCATCCCGGTGCCGGCATACCCCCACCGTTTCATCCGCCACGCGGGACTGACAGAATAGGCCTTGTCGCATCACAGGAGTCAGCCATGGCCACATCGACCAAGTCGTCGCCCCAGCCCGCCCGCCACGCCTTTGCCAACACGCTCAAGAGCTTCAAGACCGCGTCCGGCAAGACAGGACAGTTCTATTCCCTCCCCGCACTGGCCCAGCAATACCCCAGCGTGAAGCGCCTGCCGGTATCGATCCGCATCGTGCTCGAGTCGGTGCTGCGCAACTGCGACGGCCGCAAGGTCACGGCCGAACATGTGCGCCAGCTTGCGCACTGGGGCCCCACGGCCGAACGCAAGGACGAGATCCCCTTCGTCGTCTCGCGCGTCGTGCTGCAGGACTTCACCGGCGTGCCGCTGCTCGCCGACCTGGCCGCCATGCGCAGCGTGGCCGCCAAGCTGGGCAAGAACCCCAAGAAGATCGAACCCCTGGTGCCCGTGGACCTGGTGGTGGACCACTCCATCATGGTCGACTACTACGGCAAGAAGAATTCGCTCGACCTCAACATGAAGCTCGAGTTCCAGCGCAACCGCGAGCGCTACGAGTTCATGAAGTGGGGCATGCAGGCCTTCAGCACCTTCGGTGTGGTGCCCCCGGGCTTCGGCATCGTGCACCAGGTGAACCTGGAGTACCTGGCGCGCGGCGTGCACAAGACCAAGGCTGGCGTGCACTACCCCGACACCCTGGTCGGCACCGACAGCCACACCACCATGATCAACGGCATCGGTGTGGTCGGCTGGGGCGTGGGCGGCATCGAGGCCGAGGCCGCCATGCTGGGCCAGCCCGTCTACTTCCTCACGCCCGATGTGGTGGGCTTCGAGCTCACGGGCCAGCTGCGCGAGGGCGTGACCGCCACCGACCTGGTGCTCACCGTGACCGAGATCCTGCGCCAGCACAAGGTGGTGGGCAAGTTCGTCGAGTTCTTCGGCGAGGGCACGCGCACCCTGGCCCTGCCCGACCGTGCCACCATCGGCAACATGGCGCCCGAGTACGGCGCCACCATGGGCTTCTTCCCGGTGGACGAGAAGACCATCGACTACTTCCAGGGCACGGGCCGCACCAAGGCCGAGATCGAGGCCTTCGAGGCCTACTTCAAGGCCCAGGGCCTTTTCGGCGTGCCGCTGGCCGGCGAGGTCGACTACACCAAGGTCGTCACGCTCGACCTGGGCACCGTCACGCCCAGCCTGGCCGGCCCCAAGCGCCCGCAGGACCGCATCGAGCTGGGCAAGGTCAGCAGCCAGTTCATCGACCTGTTCAGCAAGCCCAATGCCGAAAACGGCTTCAACCGCCCGGCCGAGCTGCTGCACACGCGCCACCACATCCACCGCGGTCAGGACCTGGTGCAGGAGGCCGCGCCCCAGGACAAGCCCGCGCCCGCAGGCGCGCCCCGCTCGGTGGCCGAGATGGAAGGCAACAAGCCCGCCCTGGCCACCGCCCACGCGGACGCCGCTGCGACCATGCCCACCAAGGGCGCCGACCCCACCGTGGGCAATGGCGACGTGCTGATTGCCGCCATCACCAGCTGCACCAACACCTCCAACCCCAGCGTGCTGCTGGCCGCCGGCCTGCTGGCCAAGAAGGCCGTGGAAGCCGGGCTCAAGGTCCAGCCGCACATCAAGACCTCGCTGGCCCCGGGCTCGCGCATCGTCACCGACTACCTGACCGAGACCGGCCTCCTGCCCTACCTCGAAAAGCTGGGCTTCGCGCTCGCCGGCTACGGCTGCACCACCTGCATCGGCAATGCTGGCGACCTCACGCCCGAGCTCAACGAGGCCATCACGGGCAACGACCTCATCTGCGCCGCCGTGCTCTCGGGCAACCGCAACTTCGAGGCGCGCATCCACCCCAACCTCAAGGCCAACTTCCTGGCCAGCCCGCCGCTGGTGGTGGCCTATGCCATTGCCGGCACGGTGCTCAAGGACCTCATGACCGAGCCCGTGGGCAAGGGCAAGGGCGGGCGCGACATCTACCTGGGCGACATCTGGCCAAGCAGTGAAGAGGTGCACCAGCTCATGAAGTTCGCGATGAACGGCAAGGCCTTCCGCGAGAACTACGCCAAGGTGAGCACCGACCCCGGCAAGCTCTGGGAAAAGATCAAGGGCGTGAGCGGCAACGCCTACACCTGGCCTGCCAGCACCTACATCGCCGAGCCGCCGTTCTTTGCCAGCTTCGCGCTGGAGCAGGGCGCCGCAACGGCCTCCGAGGTGCATGGCGCGCGCATCATGGCGCTGTTCGGCGACTCCATCACCACCGACCACATCTCGCCCGCGGGCTCCATCAAGGCCACCTCGCCCGCCGGCCAGTGGCTGCAGCTCAACGGCGTGCAGAAGGCCGACTTCAACAGCTATGGCGCGCGCCGCGGCAACCACGACGTGATGATGCGCGGCACCTTCGCCAACGTGCGCATCAAGAACCTGATGATCCCGCCCACTGCCGATGGTTCGCGCGAGGAGGGCGGCGTCACGCTGTTCCAGAACGAAGGGCCGCTGCAGGGCGAGAAGATGTTCATCTTCGACGCCGCCATGCAGTACATGGCGCAGAAGACCCCCACGGTGATCTTTGCCGGCGAGGAGTACGGTACCGGGTCGAGCCGCGACTGGGCCGCCAAGGGCACGCAACTGCTGGGCATCAAGGCCGTGGTGGCGCGCAGCTTTGAGCGCATCCACCGCTCCAACCTGGTGGGCATGGGCGTGCTGCCGCTGCAGTTCAAGGGCACGGATTCGTGGGAGTCGCTGGGCCTCACCGGCGACGAGACCATCAATGTGCTGCCCGACCCGGCCCTCACGCCCCAGAGCGATGCCACCCTGGTGATTCGCCGGACCGACGGCTCCAGCCAGGAGGTGGTGGTCACGCTGCGCATCGACACCCCCATCGAGGTGGATTACTACCAGGCGGGCGGCATTTTGCCCTTCGTGCTGCGCCAGCTGCTCGAGGCTTGAGGCGCTGGCAGGGCGGGGGCGGCTCTGCGGCCGCCCCGGGGACTGCCCTGGGAGGGGACCTGTGGCGCACACGCTGCGCGTGTTTCGCCCGATGGCCGTTTGCGCTTACAGCCCGATACACTGGTGAGGTGCAGCTGACGCCCCATCCTCCCCAGCTCCTATGACCTCCCCAGTCCACCGTCCAGAGCGCATGCTCGTCTCGGAGGCGCCTGCCGTCACGGTGGTGCTGACCGTGGGGGTGCTGGCGCTGGTGATGGTGTCGCTGGGCGGCATCCTGGGGGAGGGAACGGACAGCCAGCACAGGCTGGAGCCCTTCATGGAGCTTGTGGCCATCCTGCTGGCACTGCTGGTGGTGTCCGTGTCCCTGCATGTGCTCGAAGCCCAGGACCAGGGAAGGGCGAATGTGCTGGTCGCCGGCTTCGGCGTCGCAGCGGTCTGCAATTTCCTGCACGGCGTGCTGGCCCACGCCACGCCGCAGCCGGCCTCCCCTCTGGTCACGGACATGGCACTGTGGCTGGGCGCCTGGGTGCGCGCGGCCGAGTGCGCCGCGCTGCTGCTCACGGCACTGCATGCCTCCCTGCCCGGGCCCGCCCGGCTGTGGGCGGTGGCGGCGGGCGCATTTTCCCTGCTGCTGGTCTGGGCCGCCGTGGGGCCGCTGGCCCATGGCTTTGCCCAGGCATCGGGGGGCATGCTGCCGGTGCTGATGGCCGCCGTGCTGTGCCTGGGCCTGGTGGCGGCCGCCGTGCTGCTGTACCGCACGGCCAGCGGCGACAACCGCACCCGTGCCCGCCTGCTGGCCTGGGCGGCGGCCACGTTCGCGGTGGCCGAATTCCTGGTCGGTCTCTCGGGGTTTGCGCAGTTCGGCTGGGCCGACATGCTGGCCGACGGGGTGCGCGTCGTGGGCTACGCGCTGCTGTACCAGGCGGTGTTCGTGGCCGGCATGCGCCAGCCCTTCGAGCGGCTGTACCAGGCCGAAGCCCAGCTGCGCGAGAGCGAAACGCGCCTGCAGCTGCTGGGCCGCAACCTGCCGCTGAGCGTGCTCTACCAGGTGGTGCGCGAGACCGACGGCCGCATGCACTTCGTGCACATGGGCGATGCCATCGAGCGCCTGAACGGCCTGCGCACCGAAGACATCCTGCGCGATCCGGGCGTGCTGTACGCGCAGATCCTCCCCGAAGACATGCCCGTGCTGGAGGAGGCCCGCGACCGTTCGCTGCGCACCATGGGGCCCATGGAGGCCAATTTCCGCATGCGCGTGTCCTCGGGAGCGGTGCGCTGGATCCACCTGAGCTCCTCCCCCCGCCTGCTCGACGGCGGGCGCGTGATCTGGGACGGCGTGCAAAGCGACATCACCGCCGAGCGCGAGGCAGAGCAGGCCGCCCACGCGCACGAGGTGCAGATGGCCAACATGCTGCGCCAGGTGCCTGGCGGCGTGGCGCGGCTGGACCGCGACTACCGCGTGCTCTATGTGAACGAGCAGCAGGCCCGGTGGCTGCACCGCACCCCGGATCAGTTGCAGGGACAACTGCTGCAGGACGTGATTCCCACCGCGGTCATGGCGCGCATGCGGCCCCAACTGCAAAAGGCCTTTGCCGGAGAGACGGCGGTGTTCGAGAACCGCATCGATGGCCTCGATGGCGCGCAGTACCGCCACACCACCCTCGTGCCCGAGTCCATCACGGACCAGGGCGTGCTGGCCGTGGTGGTGTTCGCCTACGACCTGACCGAGCTCAAGCGCATCGAGATGGAACTGGCCCAGCAGAAGGCCCACCTGGCGCGTGTGGTGAATGCCATCCCGGACATGGTGTTCCTCAAGGATGCGGACGGTGTCTACATCTCCTGCAACCCGGTGTTCGAACGCTTTGCCGGCAAGCCCGAGCGCGAGATCATCGGCTGCACCGACTACGACATTTCGCCCGCAGCGGACGCCGAGCAGTTCCGCGCCTACGACCGGCGCGCCATGCAGGCCTGGCAGCCACTGGTCTATGAAGAACAGCTGACTTTTGCCGAGGACGGCTACCAGGGGTATTTCGAGACCATCAAGACCCCCATCCGCGACCTGCATGGCCGGGTCACGGGGGTTCTTGGGGTGTGCCGCGACATCACCGACCGCAAGCGCGCAGAACAAGAGATCGAACGCCTGGCGTTCTACGACGCGCTCACGGGCCTGCCCAACCGGCGCCTGCTGCTCGACCGGCTGCAGCGCTCCATCGCCGCCTGCCAGCGCAGCAAGAACCTGGGGGCGCTGCTGTTCATCGACCTGGATAACTTCAAGGACCTCAACGACACCCTGGGCCACGACATGGGCGACCAACTGCTCTCCCAGGTTGCCACCCGCCTGGTGGGCAGCGTGCGCGAAGCCGACACCGTGGCACGCTTTGGCGGCGACGAATTCGTCGTCATGCTGGACAACCTGAACCCCGAACTGCAGGACGCCGCCGCCCAGGCCGAAACCGTCGCCGAAAAACTCCTGTCCAGCCTGAACCAGCCCTTCGCCCTCGGCGGCCAACAGCACTACAGCACCCCCAGCATCGGCATCACCCTGTTCGGCGACGAACGCCTGTCGGTGGACGAACTCTTGAAGCGCGCCGACCTGGCCATGTACCAGGCCAAGGCCGCAGGGCGCAACACCCAGCGCTTCTTCGACCCGGACATGCAGGCTGCCGTCAACGCCCGCTCCAACCTGGAAGCCGACCTGCGCCAGGGCCTGGCGAGGAACGAGTTGCTCGTGCACTACCAGCCCGTCGTGGACCACCAGGCGCGCCTGGTGGGGGCAGAAGCGCTGGTGCGCTGGCGCCACCCCCAGCGCGGCATGATCAGCCCGGGCGACTTCATCCCGCTGGCCGAGCAGACCGGCCTCATCCTGCCGCTGGGCCAGACCGTGCTGGAGACCGCCTGCAGGCAACTGCAGCGCTGGGGCCAGGACGCGGCCACCGCCCACCTGTCCATCTCGGTGAACGTCAGCGCGCGCCAGTTCAGGCAGCCCGGCTTCGTGGCCGAAGTGCTGGACACCCTCAAAGCCCACCGGGCAGAACCCCAGCGGCTCAAGCTGGAGCTGACAGAAAGCCTGCTGCTGGGGGAGATCGAAGACACCATCGTGCGCATGGAACAGCTCAAGGCCCAGGGGGTGGGATTCGCGCTGGACGACTTTGGCACCGGCTACTCCTCCCTGAGCTACCTGAAGCGGCTGCCGCTGGACCAGATCAAGATCGACCAGAGCTTCGTGCGGGACGTGCTGAGCGACCCCAACGACGCGGCGATCGTGCGCACGATCCTGGCGCTGGCCAAGAGCCTGGATTTGCAGGTGGTGGCCGAGGGGGTGGAGACGACGGGGCAACTGGGGTTTTTGCGGCTGCATGGCTGCGAGGGCTTCCAGGGCTATCTGTTTGGCAGGCCTGTGCCGGTGGACCTGTTCGAGCGCGAACACCTGCCCGAGGCGCCGCTGGCGGCCCCAGCCGCTGGAACCCCATGAGCGCCGTGACGGAAACCTCCCGACTCCCCTCCGCCAGCGCCGCCACCGTGTTGTGGGTGGATGGCGACGCACAGCATGCCCAGGCGGCCATTGCCGTGCTGGCCCGGCGCTGCCCCGGCTGGCAGGTGGTGCACAGCCCATCGGCCGACGCGGCCTCCCTGCTGCTGGCCGCACAGACCTGGGATGGACTGGTCCTGTGCCTGGACCCGCAGATCCAGGAACTGCCCAGCCTGCTGGAGCTGTGCGCCGGGCGTCCCGTGCTGCTGTGCCTGGATGTGGCGCAGGAAGCCCTGGCGGCGCGCGGCTTTCGTTGCGGCCTGGGGGACTATGCGCTGCGCGCAGCGGATGGCAGCCACCTGCCCGAGCTGGTGCACCGCCTGTCTGCCCTGGTCGGCCGCCAGGCTGCGGTGCCCGGCCCCGGGGCAGTGCAGCCCATGCGCACGGTGGATGCCCGCATCTGGCACGAGGCCTTGAGCCTGCTGCAGGAACAGCGCCAGGGCCTGCAGGTCACCCTGGCCAGCATGAGCCAGGGCATTTTCCGCACCGGGCCGGACGGGCGCATCAGCATCTACAACCAGCGCGTGCTGGAGCTCTTGGACCTGCCCGAATCGCTGATGGCCGCGCGCCCGACGCTGGCCGAGCTGACCCAGCTGCAGGCCGACCGCGGCGACTTCGGCGCCAGCTACAACCTGGTGGACCACCGGGGGCGCGACTACATCGCGCGCTCTGCGGTGGACCCCTCGCCCGAGGTCTACTGGCGCACCACGCGTGACGGCCGCACCTTCGAGGTGCGCACCACGCGCCTGCCCGATGGCGGGCTGGTGCGCACCTTCACCGATGTGAGCGACTATGTGCGCGTGCAGAACGAGCTGCGCGAGAGCGAGGCGCGCTTTCGCAGCCTGAGCGACCTGTCGTCCGACTGGTACTGGGAGCACGATGCCGACGGCCGCTTCGTGCAACTGGCGGGCGACCTGAGCGTCAACGGCATCCCCCTGTCGAGCGTGATGGGCCGCACGCGCTGGGAGATCGGTGCGCTCAACATGGGTGAGGCCGAATGGGACGCCCACCGCGCGGTGCTTGCTGCCCAGCAGCCGTTCCGCGACCTGGAGCTGCAGCGCCAGCGCCCCGATGGCAGCATGCACTGGATCTCGGTGAGCGGCGTGCCCGTGTTCGACGCAGAGGGCGTGCTGCGCGGCTACCGCGGCGTGGGCCGCGACATCAGCGAGCGCAAGCAGGCGGAGCTGCAGATCGAGCGGCTGGCCTTCTTCGATGCGCTCACCGGCCTGCCCAACCGGCGCCTGCTGATGGACCGGCTGCAGCGTGCCACCGTCGCGGTGGGGCGCAGCCATGCGCATGGTGCGCTGCTGTTCATCGACCTGGACAACTTCAAGGACCTCAACGACACGCTGGGCCACGACACCGGCGACCAGCTGCTGGTGCGCGTGGCCCGGCGCCTGTCGGCCTGCGTGCGTGAGAGCGACACCGTGGCCCGCTTCGGTGGCGACGAGTTCGTGGTGCTGCTCGATGGCCTGCACAGCGACGTGGCGCATGCCAGCAGCGAGGCCGCCACCATTGCACAGAACATCCTGGTGGCGCTGGGCAAGCCCTACGACATGGAGGGCACCAGCCACCACAGCACGCCCAGCATCGGCATCGCGCTGTTCGGGCAGCGTCCGTCCACGCCGGACGAACTGCTCAAGCATGCCGACCTGGCCATGTACCAGGCCAAGGCGGCCGGGCGCAATACCCAGCGCTTCTTCGACCCCGACATGCAGGCCGCCGTGAGCATGCGCGCGGCGCTGGAGGTGGACCTGCGCCGGGGCCTGAACCAGCGGGAGCTGCTGCTGTACTGCCAGCCCGTGGTGGACAGCAGCGGCAAGCTGCTGGGCGCCGAAGCCCTGGTGCGCTGGAACCACCCGCGCCGGGGGCTGGTGCTGCCCGGCGAGTTCATTCCGCTGGCCGAGCAGACCGGGCTCATCCTGCCGCTGGGCCAGTGGGTGCTGGAGGCCGCCTGCGCCCAGCTGGTGCAGTGGTCGCGCAGCGCGCTCACGCGCCCCTTCTTCCTGTCGGTCAACGTGAGCGTGCGCCAGTTCCGCCAGCCCGATTTCGTGACCCAGGTGCTCGGCGCCTTGCAGGCCAGCGGCGCCAACCCCGAGCGCCTGCGCTTCGAACTCACCGAAAGCCTGCTGCTCACCGACGTGGAGGACAGCATCGCCCGCATGGAGCAATTGCGCCGCCATGGGGTGGGCTTTTCGATGGACGACTTCGGTACCGGGTACTCCTCGCTCAGCTACCTCAAGCGCCTGCCGCTGGACCAGCTCAAGATCGACCAGGGCTTTGTGCGCGATCTGCAGACCGATCCCAACGATGCCGCCATCGTGCGCACCATCCTGGCCCTGGCGCGCAGCCTGGACCTGTCGGTCGTGGCCGAGGGGGTGGAGACGCCGGGCCAGTTCGAGTTCCTGCAACGCCACGGCTGCCAGGCCTTCCAGGGCTACCTGTTCGCCCGCCCCATGCCGGCCGGGATGCTGGAGCGCGCCCTGCTTCCTGCGCCATGACAAACGGGGTGCCTGCGCGGCGCGCGACAATCGGCGCATGAAGAAACAGGTGCTGGTGGCGGGTGGGGGCATTGGAGGGCTGGCTGCGGCCCTGGGCGCATCGCGCGCTGGCTGGGACGTGCGGCTGTTCGAGCGTGCCGCTGCCTTCAGCGAGGTCGGGGCGGGCGTGCAGCTCGGGCCCAACGTGGTGCGCCGCCTGCAGGCCTGGGACCTGCACAAGCCGCTTCAGGCGGTGGCCGCCTTCCCGTCCCGCCTGCAGGTGCGCAGCGCACTGTCGGGGCGCGAGCTGGCCGAGCTGCCGCTGGGGGCCACGGCCATCGAGCGCTATGGCGCCGCCTATGCCACCATCCACCGCGCCGACCTGCACGGCCTGCTGCTCGCGGCCGTGGAAAAGTACACCGACACCCAGCTCAACCTGTCGCAGGCTATCGAAGGCTTCACCGACGGCAGCCGGGCCACCAGCCCCATCCCCGGGGCCGAGACCGCCGTCACCGTGCGCACCAGCCGGGGCAAGGAGGTGGAGGGCGATGCCCTGGTCGGGGCCGACGGCCTGTGGAGCGCCACGCGCCTGCAACTGCTGGGTGGCACGCTGCCACGCACCACGGGCCACTTGGCCTACCGCGCCCTGGTCGCGCAGGATGCCCTGCCCAAGGCCTTGCGCACCCAGCAGATCACCGCCTGGCTGGGGCCGCGCCTGCACGTGGTGCAGTATCCCGTGCGCCGGGGCGAGCTGCAGAACCTGGTCGTCATCATCGAAGGCCCGGCCCCTGCCGATCTGCAGACCTGGGACCATGCGGCCAATGCCGCCGACCTGGAAGATGCACTGCAAGGCGCCTGCCCCGCGCTGCGGCACGCGATCGATGGCGTGGCCGCGGCCGGGGGCGGCTGGCGCCTGTGGCCGCTGTCCGACCGGCCGCCCGTGCGCGGCCCGAACGACATGGCCCAGGGCCTGGTGGCGCTGCTGGGCGATGCCGCCCACCCCATGGTGCCCTACCTGGCCCAGGGCGCCGGCATGGCGATCGAGGACGCGGCCGAACTGCAGCGGGCCCTCTCCATGCACGACCTGGAGGTGCCGCTGCGCCTGACCCGCTACGCGCTCAACCGCTGGCAGCGCAATGCCCGCGTGCAGGCCCGTGCCACGCGCAATGGCCGCATCTTCCACGCCGTGGGCCCGGTGCGCTGGGGCCGCGATGCCTCACTGCGCCTGCTGGGCCAGCGCGTGCTGGACCTGCCCTGGCTGTACCGGGGGGATGGCTCGGTGGCCAGTTCGCTATGAAGTGAAGCACCCCCTGAGGCGCTTCGCGCCTCGGTGCCACCGCCAGAGGCGCTGGCTCTTCGGGCACGTCCAATCCTGCGCAGGCAGGATTGGAGCCGCGGCCCTCAGCCCCTCTCTCTCCTCGCTGCGCGAGTCGGGAGGGGGACGCCCCCAGCGCATGCGCTGGATACGCCGCCTTCGCGGCGGGGCGGCCCTTGCACGGGAGCACTGGCCTTGGCCGCGCCAGTTTCATGCGCCGTGAGGGCGCGCAGCGCAATGAATAACTGATACGGTCAGGACGCCGCCAGCGGGCAGTCCGCCAGCACGCGCGCGGCCAGGGTCTGGCGCAGCGCCTGCAGCGCGGCGATGCGGGCGTCGATTTCGAGCAGCTTGGCCGACAGCACCTCGGTCACGGCGGGCGCCGGGTCGGGTGCGTCCCAGATGGCGGGCAGCCGGTCGCCGATTTCGGCCAGCGTGAAGCCCAGTTGCTGCGCGGTGCGGATGTACTGCACCAGCGTCAAGACCTCCTCGGGGTAGTCGCGGTAGCCATTGGGCAGCCGGCGCGCGCGGATCAGACCCTGCTGCTCGTAGAAGCGCAGGGCTTCGCGCGAGAGGCCGGCGGCGGCGGCGAGTTCACCGATCAACATGGCGTTCCCCTTCACCCAGGGCCCAGCGGATGATCGCCATCTGCACGGGCAGCAGCAGTGCCTTCTGCGCATGGCCCACGAAGCCCGGGTAGGCCACCGGGTCCACGGCCAACTCCCGCCCCAGGCTGAAGGGCGGGGTGGGCAGCAGGGCCGGCTGCCCCAAGGCTGCCAGGTGCTCCTCGGTCAGCGGCACCAGGTCGGCCTGCGTGGTGGCGTCGGCCTGGGCGCTGGCAGGCCAGCTGTCGGTCACCACCACATCCACCGGGCCGGGCAGGGCCGAGGGCTCCACGAAGACCACGTGGGGCAGCACCTCGTGGAAGCGCCGGTGGCACACCTGCACCAGCTCGAAGCCCAGCACCTGGGCCAGTTCGTGCCAGGAGCGGAACACATTGGTGCTGGGGCCCCACAGGCAGACGCGCGCCTTGCCCAGGGGCTGGATGCGCGTCTCGATGTGCCAGGCATCGGTCAGCACCTCGCACGGGTGGCCCTGGGCCGACATCGCATTGACCACGGGGCGTGTCGTCGCGGCCGCGAAGGCGGACAGGCGCGCATGGTCGGACTCGCGCACCACGTACAGCTGGTAGAACGGGTCCAGGTAGCCGGCCAGGTCCTCCACGCGCTCGCTGGTCTTGAGCAGGTGGGGCAGTTCGGTGAACGCCAGCCCCAGGCGCCGGAAGGCTTCGATGAAGGTGGTGCGCGTGCGGATGCCGTTGCCCTCGAACGACCAGGCCACCGTGCCCGCCAGGCGCGGTACCGGGGTGTCGATCAGGGACCAGATGTGGCGTAGGTCGGCGGGCAGCAGGTCGCCCAGTTGGATCAGGTGCATGCGCGAAGGGCTCCTTGGTGGCAAGGCGCACAAAAAAGTGCTTGACCCTGAAGCGTACTTCAAGGTGGATGCTCGGGGACTTCTTCACTCCGGTCTTTTTCACACCATGGCCCTCTCCTCCTTTTCCGCACCCCGCTACCTTGCCATCGTGCGCGCCAGCGGCTGGTACGACCTCCTCGTGACCTGGCCCTTTGCCCTGCCCTGGACCTTTGCCTGGCTCTATGGCGCACTGGCCTGGCTCTCGGCCACGCTGGGCCTGCCCGGCACCCTGCACCCGCTGGACGGCACCCACATGCTGCTGGCCAACCTGCTCGGCTCGGTGGTGGTGGTCTGGTCCATCGCGCGCATCGCAGCGCCCAGCGTGCTGCTGGGCCGCCTCGACGGGGTGGCGCGCGTGCTGTTCGCCACCTGGCAGGTTTATGCGGTGGCCCAGGGGGCCAGCGCCATCGTGCTCGGGTTCACCGCCTTCGAGCTGTTCTTTGGCGTGCTGCAGTGGTGGCGCGTGGCGGGCGAGGGCTCCACAGCCTGCCCGGCCAAAGTCACTGAGCGGGGGGCGCCGGCAACAGCCTGAACGAGGCCACGCCGACGGCCAGCAGCCCGGCGATGGTCAGCATGACGGCGGTGTAGGGGTCGGCGCCGCGCGCCGTGGCCAGCGAGGCGGCCAGCCCCGTGATCCACTGCATCAGCGCCACGCCCAGGAACAGCGCCATGGTGAACACCGCCATGGCGCGCCCGGTCATCGCCGCAGGGTAGGACGAGCGCACGTCCGCGTACTGCAGCACCATGTAGCCCGAGAGCAGGCCCACGGCGATGGCGCCGCCCACGTCCAGCCATTCCTGGTGCAGTGCGCCGATGGCCAGGAACAGGCCGCACAGCAGCACCGTAAAGCCGGTGATCCAGCGCCTGCGGTGCGCGGGCCCGGGGTCCAGGCGGCCGAACCATGCGGGCGTGAACAGCGACACCAGCGAGGTCAGAAAGGCCACATTGCCGCTGGCCACCAGCGAATAGCCGTGCCGCTCGATCAGGAGCGGCCCGAGCCACAGCCCGCGCAGCGTGAGGAAGGCGGCGTAGGTCGTCAGCGCCAGCAGCATGATGCCGGCCGTGTGCGGCAGCAGGAACAGCGCGCCGAAGCCGCGCACGGCGGTACCCCAGGATTCGCGTTGCACCGGGGCTGCATGCAGGGGCTGGGCCGGCTCGTGCACCTTCCACCAGATCAGCAGCCAGGCGGCCGTGGCCAGCCCTGCGAGCAGGCCGAAGCCGGCACGCCAGGACGAATGCTGCACCAGCCAGGCCAGCGGCGTGCCCGTGAACAGCATGCCCAGCCCGCCGATGCCCATGGCCACGCCCGACACCATGGCAAAACGCCCGGGCGGAAAGTAGCGCGCGATGAACACCGTGCAGACCAGGAAGGCCGGCGCGCAGCCCACGCCGATCAGTACCTGCCCGAGCAGCACCGTGCCATAGCCCGGCGCCAGCGCCGACAGCAGCGAGCCCACGATGGTGAGTGGAAACGCCACCAGCAGCGTGCGCCGCACGCCGTAGAGGTCGATGCCCACGCCCATGAACAGCTGCATGCCGCCGAAGGCAAAGGCAAACGCCCCGGCAAACGCGCCCAGCGCCTGCGCGGACAGCCCGAACTCCGCGCGCAGCCCGGTGGCGATGATGGCGGTGATAGTGCGAAACGCCTGGCTCAGCGCAAAGCCCGAGATCAGGGCCAGCAGCATGGCCCAGGCGACGCGCGGGGCGAGCAAGGGGGTGGGGGCGAGAGGGGCGGACTCTGCGGGCTGGGACGGCAAGGGGGATCTCCGGGAGGGCGTGCACAGTGCATTGCCCTGGCCGAGGGTACACGCTGCGCAGGCAATGCGCTGTCCCCCATGCGGAGGATGCGTGCCGTCACAGGTCCGTGCGTAGCTTCCAGATCTCTGGGAACAGCACCACGTCCAGCATCTTGCGCAGGTAGCTCACGCCGCCCGTGCCGCCGGTGCCGCGCTTGAAGCCGATCACGCGCTCGACCGTGGTCACATGGCGAAAGCGCCACAGGCGGAAGGCATCTTCCAGGTCGGTCAGCTCCTCGCCCAACTGGTACAGGTCCCAGTGCTTGTCGGGTGCGCGGTACACGGTGAGCCAGGCCTGCTCCACGCCCTCGCTTTCCACGTAGGGCTCTCGCCAGTCGCGTTCGGTATGGCTGGCCGGCACCGGGATGCCGCGGCGCGCCAGCAGGCGCAGGGCCTCGTCGTAGAGCGAGGGCGCCTCGTAGGCGGCCTGCACCTGGGCCAGCAGGTCGGCGCGGTGCTCGTGGGGCTTGAGCATGGCGCGGTTCTTGTTGCCCAGCGCGAACTCGATGCTGCGGTACTGGTAGCTCTGGAAGCCGCTCGACTGGCCCAGGTAGGGCCGCATGGCGCTGTACTCGGGCGGCGTCATGGTGGCCAGCACATCCCAGGCGTGCACCAGCTGCTCCATGATCTTGGAGACCCGCGCGAGCATCTTGAAGGCCATCTGCAGCTCGTCCTGCGCGATGTGGCCGATGGCCGCGCGCAGCTCGTGCAGCATGAGCTTCATCCACAGCTCGCTGGTCTGGTGCTGCACGATGAACAGCATCTCGTCGTGCGCGGGCGACAGGGGCTTTTGCGCCGTGAGGATGGCGTCGAGCTGCAGGTAGTCGCCATAGCTCATGGACTTGCTGAAGTCGAGCTGGGCACGTTCTTCGTGCACGATGGATTCAGGCTTGCCGCTGCTGGCCGGGGCGGCCGCACCGGGTTCGGCGGGGGTGTGGGAGAAGGGGCACATGGCTCAGGTCACCGCGTGGATCTGGTTGAACTCGGGGCGTCGCCACTCGCCGGTGTCGAGCACCTGGCGCAGGTGCTCCACGGCATTCCATACGTCCTCGTAGCCGAGGTACAGCGGCGTGAAGCCAAAGCGCAGGATGTCCTTGTGCGGGCCCTGGCCGCCATCGCCCTTGCGGAAGTCGCCGATCACACCGCGCGCGATCAGCGCCTGCACGATGGCATAGGCGCCACTGCCCTGGCCGTTCAGGCCCTGGCCCTCGTCGCGCGTCAGGCAGACCTGCGAGCCGCGCTGGGCATGTGCGCGCGGTGTAGCCAGGCCCAGGCCGTGGCCTGCGCAGCGCTCTTCCACCAGTGCGATGAACAGATCGGTCAGCGCCAGCGACTTGGCGCGCAGCGCGGCCATGCCGCCCAGCGGCGTTGCCGCGTCGAACACATCGAGACCGCACTGCAGGGCCGACAGGCTGATGATGGGCTGCGTGCCGCACAGGTAGCGCGTGATGCCCGGAGCGGGCCGGTAGTCTGGCGTGAACTGGAAGGGCGCGGCATGGCCCCACCAGCCCGACAGCGGCTGCCAGAAGCGGTTGGCGTGGCGCGGGTGCACCCACGCGAAGGCCGGTGCGCCGGGGCCGCCGTTCAGGTACTTGTAGCCGCAGCCGATGGAGAAATCGGCGCCCGCACCGTTCAGGTCCACCGGCACGGCGCCTGCGCTGTGCGCCAGGTCCCACACGGTGAGGATGCCCGCCGCGTGCGCGGCCGCCGTGATGCCCGCCATGTCGTGCATGGCGCCGGTGCGGTAGTTCACATGCGTGAGCATCAGCACCGCCACGTCGGCCGTCAGCGCGGCGGCAATCTCCTCGGGCTCCACCAGCACCAGCTCCAGGCCGCGCTCCTTGCACAGGCCTTCGGCGATGTACAGGTCGGTCGGGAAATTGCTGCGCTCGCTCACCACGCGATTGCGCGCGGGGCTGTCCTCGCGCGCGATGTTCAGGGCGGCGCTCAGCACCTTGTAGAGGTTGACCGAGGTGCTGTCGGTGCAGACCACCTCGTCCTTGCCGGCGCCGATGAAGGGCGCGAGCTGGTTGCCCAGGCGCTGGGGCAGGTCGAACCAGCTGGCCGTGTTCCACGAGCGGATGAGGTCGGTGCCCCATTCGCGCGTGACCACATCGGCCACGCGGGCGGCGGCGGCCTTGGGCAGCACGCCCAGGGAGTTGCCATCGAGGTAGATCACGCCGTCTGGCAGGCTGAAGTGCCCGCGCAGCGGGGCCAGGGGGTCTTGCGCGTCGAGCGCGCGGCAGTCTTGCAGTGTCGTCATGGGAGTCGCGGGGTAGGTCTTGGAATCAGAGGCTGGGAGTTTTTTTGCGTGCAAAGCGGGCATGGACGAAAGACTCTCAGCCTCTCAGGGCAGGGCGCGCAATACCGCACGGACCGGGGAGGCATCGGCCGTGGTCAGCTTGAGCGGCAGGGCGATCAGCTCGTAGTCGCCCTCGGGCACGCCGTCGAGCACCAGGTTCTCCAGCACGCGCAGGCCGCGCCGGCGGATCACCTGGTGGCTGTCCAGCGTCTTGCTGTCGGCGGGGTCGATGCTGGCGGTGTCGATGCCCACCAGCAGCACCCCCAGGTCGGCCAGGCGCTCGATGGTGGCCGGCGCGTAGGCGGCCAGCGCCCCGTCCCAGCGGTCCACGGGCATGGTTTCGTAGGTGCGCACCAGCACGCGTTGGGGCAGGCTGGCATCGACCGCGTGGGCAATGTGCTCCCACGCGATCAGCGGGCCGCGCCCGATGGCGTGGATCACGCGGCAGGGCCCCAGGAAGGCCTCCAGCGAGACGTCGCCGATGGTGGCACCCTCGGCGTCGTAGTGCAGCGGCGCATCCGCATGCGCGCCCACGTGGGGCGAGAGGGTGATGGCGCTCACGTTCACCGGGCAGCCGGGCCCGATGGTGGCGCACCACTGCTGGCTGTAGGCCGTGTCGCCGGGGAACACGGGGCTGCCCGCATGCACGGGCGGTGAAATGTCCCAGAGCGGGCGCGCGGCAGGGGTGGGGTTGGCTTGCATGGGACAAAGTTTGCATGTCCCGAAAAACCCGTGGTGTCGGTTATTTCCAACAGTTTGCGGATTTTTTGTTGAAGCCTAAACTAATTTCAGAACACCAGGCCTTCCGGCAGCGGCGGCAATCCGTGGCGCGTGCGTGCCTTGTTGCAGGCGTAGTCGCCGGCCTCGAACTCGCGGCAGGGCGAGGGCCGCCACTCGTAGATGCCACAGGCCACCTTCTCGCCCACCTTGCCGGTCAGCGCCGCGCAGCGGATGGGCACGTGGTCGGTGCCGCGCATGCGGCAGGTGCTGCCGTTGACCTCCATGGCCAGGCCGTTGGGCACGGTGCCGCCCATCTCCTGCATCTCGTAGACGGCAAAGTCCACGCGAAAACTGGCACAGCAGGCGCCACAGGTCAGGCAGGGGTGGGCGGAGTCGGACATACGGAGGCGCGCCTTTTTCGGCTTGGGAGACGGATCGGGGGGCTCGAATGGTAAGGCACACCCGGCCCGCCAGGCCATTCAGCCGTAGATCCTGCCTTGTGCCAGCGCTTGCAGCGCATGGGTCAGATTGCTGCGGGCCTGCGCCTCGAACCGGCCATGGAACCAGTCCGTGCCGTAGATGCGCGGCCGTTCCAGAAAGCCCCGCAGCACCGCACTGCGGCCCGCCGCATAGCGCGGCCAGCGCACGAAGAAATACTCGCGCCGCACATTGCGCTCGAACAGGCGGTACACCGCATCGCTTTGCCCCAGCACGGCCAGGTCGATGTCGACGACCCACTGCGCATCGCCAGCGAGGGGGCCGGGGTTGTGGCGCGTGTCCAGGATGAACTGGTGCACGGCCTGCACGAAATCAGCGGGCAGGCCCTGCGCAGACAGGAATCGGTGGGCCCAGTCGGCGCTCTTTTCCTCGTTCAGGCGGCCCCAGGGCCGGTAGACCGCGTCGTGGAACCACAGCGCCAGCGCCACGGCGTGCGGCTGCTGCAGCGCGCCGGGCTCGGCGGCTTGCACTGCCTGCAGGTGGCGCAGGCAGGCCCACAGGTGCGTGGTGTCGTGGTAGGCGCGCGGCCAGCGCGCCCAGGCCAGCACCAGGCGCCGGCCTTCGCTGCGCCAGGCAGGCGTATCGCGGCCCAGGGCCTGGCCCAAGGCCTGCCAGTGCGCCAGCAACTCGGCGCAATGGGCGGGCTGGCGGCGCCAGGGCATAGAGATGGCCCTGTCAGGCCACCTTGCCCAAAAGCAGATATTCCATCAGTGCCTTTTGCACGTGCATGCGGTTTTCTGCTTCATCCCAGACCACAGACTGAGGGCCATCGATGACATCCGCCTCGACTTCCTCACCCCGGTGCGCCGGTAGGCAGTGCATGAACAGCGCATCGGGCTTGGCGGCGGCCATCATCTCGGCGTCCACGCACCAGTCAGCAAAGGCCTTCTTGCGCGCCTCGTTCTCGGCCTCGTAGCCCATGCTGGTCCACACATCGGTGGTCACCAGGTCGGCGCCCTTACAGGCTTCGAGCGGGTCGCTGAAGAACTGGCAGCTGCCGGTGGTGGCGCCGGCCAGCTTCTGGTCCACCTCGTAGCCGCGCGGCGTGCTCACATGCACCTTGAAGCCCAGCAGCGCTGCTGCCTGCAGCCAGGTGTTGGCCATGTTGTTGCCATCGCCCACCCAGGTCACCGTCTTGCCGGCAATCGAGCCGCGGTGCTCGATGAAGGTGAAGATGTCGGCCAGGATCTGGCAGGGGTGGTACTCGTTGGTCAGTCCGTTGATCACGGGCACGCGCGAGTTGGCGGCAAAGCCCTCGATCTTGCTCTGCTCGTAGGTGCGGATCATCACCAGGTCCACCATGCGGCTGATGACCTTGGCGCTGTCTTCGATGGGCTCGGCGCGGCCGAGCTGGCTATCACCCGTGGTCAGGTGCACCACGCTGCCGCCCAACTGGTACATGCCGGCTTCGAAGCTCACGCGCGTTCGGGTGCTCGCCTTCTCGAAGATCATGGCCAGCGTGCGGTCCACCAGGGGGTGGTGCTTTTCATAGGCCTTGAACTTCTTCTTGATGAGCGCGGCACGCTCGAACAGGTAGCTGTACTCGTCGGCACTGAGATCGTTGAACTGCAGGTAGTGTTTCATGGCATTGCGGCGGCGCGCTCTGAGCGCGCCTTGGGTTTCATTCGGCCAGCAGGGCTTTGACCAGCGGGACCAGCTTGGCGACGATTTCGTCGGCTTCGGCGGTGGACAGGATCAGCGCGGGCACCAGGCGGATCACCTTGTCGGCCGTCACGCTCAGCAGCAGGCCGGCCTCGGCCGCCCGGGCCACCAGCACACCGCAGGGCTTGTCCAGTTCCACGCCCAGCATCAGGCCCTGGCCGCGCACTTCCTTCACGCCGGGCAGGCTGCCCAGTTCGCGCACGAGTGCCGCCTTCAGGTGGTCCCCCACGGTAGCCGCATTGTGCAGCAGACCGTCCTTCTCCATGATGCGGATGGTTTCCACCCCGGCGCGCATGGCCAGCGGGTTGCCACCAAACGTCGTGCCATGGTTGCCCGGTTGCAGCACATTGGCGGCCTTGGGGCCGGCCACCACGGCGCCGATCGGCACACCCGAGCCCAGGCCCTTGGCCAGGGGCATCACGTCCGGCACGATGCCGGCCCACTGGTGGGCGAACCACTTGCCGGTGCGGCCCATACCGCACTGCACCTCGTCGATCATCATGAGCCAGCCGCGCTCGTCGCACAGCTTGCGCAGCTGCTGCAGGTACTCGATGCGCATCGGGTTGATGCCGCCTTCGCCCTGGATGGTCTCGAAGAACACTGCCACCACGTTGGGGTTGCCCTCGGTGGCCTGCTTGATGGCCTCGATGTCGTTGAGCGGCACGCGGATGAAGCCCTCCACCAGCGGGCCGAAGCCGTTGTGGATCTTGGGGTTGCCCGTGGCCGACATGGTGGCGATGGAGCGGCCGTGGAAGGCCTTTTCGTAGACCACGATCTCGGGCTTGGCGATGCCCTTGTCCACGCCGAACTTGCGCGCGATCTTCAGCGCTGCCTCGTTGGCTTCCAGGCCCGAGTTGCAGAAGAACACGTTGGTCATGCCCGACAGCTCCACCAGCTTGGCCGCCAGGGCTTCCTGGCCGGGCACGTGGTAGTAGTTGGACGAGTGCATGATCTGGCTGATCTGGTGCTGCAGCGCGGGCACCAGTTCGGGGTGGTTGTGGCCCAGCGTGTTCACGGCAATGCCGCCCAGGCCATCGAGGTATTCCTTGCCGTTCACGTCCCACACGCGGCAGCCCTGACCACGGGCCAGCGCGATGGGCACGCGGCCATAGGTGTTCATCACGTGGGGCGAGGCGGCCTCAATGAAAGCGGTCATGCAGAAATCTCCTGGCGGTGCGGTGAAAAGTGGGTGGAATGGCCCACCCGAAAAACGAAGCACGATTCTAGGGGCCATGCGATGACCCGCTATTGACGATTGCGCATCACTGCAATGCCGGCTGGATGCCATGTCCTCCAGTCAGGTTTAGAGGGGCAGCTCTTATATAAGAGTTAGAATCCATGGTTGCAGTGCAGCATGCAGTGATCCTGCGGTTGCAGACTGTCCATTACACTTCGACCCGATGGTTTCCCCCACCTCCAAAGAGATCTTCATCCAAGGCGTCACCCAGGACGGGAAAACCTTCCGTCCCAGCGACTGGGCCGAGCGTCTGGCGGGGGTGATGAGCAGTTTCCGCCCTGGCGGAGCACGCCCGGGCAGCCATTTGAGCTACTCGCCCTGGTGCATTCCCACCACCCTCAATGGCATCAAATGCGTGGTGGTGCACCGTGACCTGCGCGACCACGAACCCATGGCCTGGGATTTCGTCGTCAACTTCGCGCGCGACAACAACCTGCAGGTGGCCGAAGCCTGCCTGGTGCCGGATGCGCCGGTGCTGCCGCCGCCTGCCAAGCCCTGAACGGGCCTTGTCCCCTATGCATGAAGGCCCCTCGGGGCTTTTTTTGTGCCTGGACGAAACACATGCATTCCATGCTCGGAAACGAAAAAACCGCCCGAAGGCGGTTTTTCGTTTTTTGCTGGCAGCGCACCCGTTACAAACGGCGAACGGCGCGGGCCGTCCGGGCTGTTTGCCTGAAGAGGGTCAGGCGGCCAGGGCCAGGGCTTTCACCTTGGCAGACAGACGGCTCTTGTCGCGAGCAGCCTTGTTCTTGTGGAAGATGCCCTTGTCGGCCACGGAGTCAACCACGGCTTGCATCTTGGCGAACAGTTCGGTCGCCTTGGTCTTGTCGCCGGCCACGACGGCCTTTTCGACATTCTTCACGGCGGTACGGTATTTGGAGCGCAGCGAGGTGTTCGCAGCGTTGAGCTTGGTGTCCTGACGGACGCGCTTGCGGCCCGACGCCAGGCGCGGGTTCTTCTTCTTAGGTTTAGCGGATGCCATGTGTGTATTCCTTGGAGTCTGTGGATGATGCCAGCAAAGCCCGCGATTATAGCCCAGTTGGCTGGCCATGCCTAGCCGGACCTGGCTTCACGCCCGCTTCACGCACTTCATCCCCGCCTCACCGGCCCGGCCCAGACTGCCCGGCACCCTGTTTCGCACGAAGGATGGTCCTGATGTCCCCCTGGTTCAGTCGGCTCGCTGCGGCCGCCCGCGGCCCGCGCCCGCCAGCGCATACACTCCCGGCGGTGTCATTGCTCAAAGCCGCTTCCACCGTCTCCCTGCTGACCCTGGCCTCCCGCGTGACGGGCCTGGCGCGCGATCTTCTGATGGCCTCGTTCTTCGGGGCCAACGCCCTGACGGACGCCTTCAACGTCGCTTTCCGCATTCCCAACCTGTTCCGCCGCTTCTTTGCCGAGGGGGCCTTCAGCCAGGCCTTCATCCCGGTGCTGGCCACCAGCAAGGCGCAGCAGGGCGAAGACGCCACGCGCGTGCTCATCGCCCATGTGGCCACGGCGCTGGCCTGGGTGCTGCTGCTCACCTGCGTGCTCGGCGTGGTCGGCGCCCCGGTGCTGGTCTGGGCCCTGGCCAGCGGCATGCGCCAGAGCCCCGAGGCCTACGACGCGGCCGTGCTCATGACGCGCTGGATGTTCCCCTACATCGGCTTCATGTCGCTGGTGGCGCTGTCGGCCGGCATCCTCAACACCTGGAAGCACTTCACCGTGCCCGCGGCTTCGCCGGTGCTGCTCAACCTGTCCATGATCGGTGCAGCCCTGCTGGGTGCGCCGCAGCTGGAGGCGCGCGGCATCGAGCCCATCTACTCCATGGCCGGTGGCGTGCTGCTGGGCGGTGTGCTGCAGCTGGCGGTGCAGATCCCGGTGCTGGCGCGCATGGGCCTCTTGCCGCGCATTGGCCTGGGCTGGCGCGCCATCCGCACGGCCTGGGCCGACCCGGGCGTGCGCAAGGTGCTGTCGCTCATGGGGCCCATTTTGCTGGGCGTGGGCGTGGCGCAGATCTCGCTGATGATCAACACCCAGATCGCTTCCTACCTCGCGCCCGGCAGCGTGACCTGGCTGTTCTATGCCGACCGGCTGATGGAGTTCCCCACCGCGCTGCTGGGCGTGGCCCTGGGCGTGGTGCTCACGCCGCAGCTCACGGCCGCCAAGGCCGCGGGCGACGCCGAAAAGTACTCGGCCATGCTCGATTGGGGCCTGCGCATCGTGGTGCTGCTGGCCGTTCCCTGCGCCGTGGCCCTGCTGACTTTCTCCCAGCCCCTGGTGGCCACGCTGTTCCACTACGGCAAGCTGGCCGACGGCGATGTGCGCCAGATCGCGCTGGCCCTGTCGGGCTACGGCGCGGGCCTCCTGGGCCTGGTGGCCATCAAGGTGCTGGCGCCGGGCTACTACGCCAGCCAGGACGTGCGCACCCCCGTGAAGATCGCCATTGCGGTGCTGGTCATCACGCAACTGCTCAACATCGCATTGGTGCCTTATATCGCGCATGCCGGCCTGGCCCTGTCCATCGGCCTGGGCGCGCTCATCAACGCCTTGTGGCTGCTCATCGGCCTGCTGCGCCGCGGCAGCTACCAGCCGCAACCGGGCTGGGGCCGCTTCATCCTGCAGGTGGTGGCGGCCACGGCCTTGCTGGCATTGCTGCTGGTCTGGTCGTCGCACCATTTCGACTGGGTGGCCATGCGCAGTGCCAAATGGCAGCGCATCGGCCTGCTGGCAGGGCTCATGGCGGCCTCGGCACTGCTGTACTTCGGCGCCCTGTGGGCGGCGGGGCTCAAGCTGCGCAAGATGCTCAGGCGGTGAGGCAGGTTTTGTCGCTTGCCGAACAAGCCCGTACATCGTGACTTTTGCCGCTTGACGCGGCGGGGGCAGCACCGTACAACCATGGCATGCCACTGAGTCTGACCGTACCCACCTCGCTGGAGTACTTTGCATCGCTGGTCCAGAGCGATGACCACTTTCCCCTGCTGGAGGCGGCTGCCAGCCTGGCGCAGGACGAGTACCCCGAATTCGACGTGCAATTGCTGCTGGGCGACATGGACCAACTGCAGGCGCGCATCAAGCGCCGCCTGCCGGCCGATGCCCCCGCGCTGCAGCGCCTGCGCACGCTCAACCAGTTCTTCTTTGCCGACATGGGCTTTGGCGGCAACGTCAACAACTACTACGACCCCGAGAACAGCTACCTCAATGCCGTGCTGCGCACGCGCCGGGGCATTCCCATCAGCCTGGCCGTGCTCTGGATGGAGCTGGCCCAGGGCCTGGGCCTGCATGCGCGTGGCATCGCTTTCCCGGGGCATTTCATGGTCAAGGTGTTGCTGCCCAAGGGGCAGGTGGTGCTGGATCCGATCACCGGCCAGTCGCTGAGCCGGGAGGAGCTGGGCGAGCGGCTCGAACCTTACAAGCGCCGCAACGGCCTCATCGACGACTACGACGTGCCGCTGGGCCTGTACCTGCAGGCCGCCACGCCGCGCGACATCATCGCGCGCATGCTGCGCAACCTCAAGGAGGTGCACCGCACCCAGCAGGACTGGCAGCGCCTGATCGCCGTGCTCGACCGCCTGATCGTGCTGCAGCCCGAGGCCTGGGGCGAATGGCGCGACCGTGGCCTCGCGCACGCCGAGCGCGGCAACCTGACCGAGGCCATCTTCGATCTGGAGACCTACCTCCAGCATGTGGAGGACGGCCTGGACATCGACCACATCACTGAACGCCTGGGCGCCCTGCGCAGCGCCAACGAATAGCCGCACCCTCCGGCGGCCTGCCGGGGGGATGGTGTGACGTATCAGCCCTGCAGCCGAGCCAGTTCGGCGCGCAGCGCCTCGTTTTCGGCCGTCAGTTCGGCCACGCGCAGCCGCAAGGTCCGCACTTCGTCGTCGCTGCCGCCTGCCGGTGCCTCCTGGCCTGGCGCATCTTCCGCCGCTTCCTTGTCCTCCCGCGGCTTGCGCTGCTTGGCGTCGCGCACGCGCTTGGCGGCCTGCTTGAGTTCGTCCTTGCCCCCCTTGGCCGCGGCCACCTGCTCCTCGGCAGGCAGGGTGGCCACGGTGGCCGCCGTGGCCAGCGAGATGGTGCCCGACTTGACGGCCGCCACCAGCTCGGGGGCCGCCTGTTTCTGGATCTTCTCGATGGCCACCACCTGGCTGCTGCTCAGGCGTGCCGCGCGGGCAATCGCCTCGCGGCTGCTCAGGGATTCGGAGGGCACATCCGGCGCCGGGGCGGGCGGCGGCGGCGCAGCCACCGGGCCGTCCGAGGACCAGGGCAGGTCGGCCTCGTCCACAGGTTCCGGCGGCGTGGCCGCGGCGCGGGCCTTGCGCGCGGCCACGATCTCGCGCTTGCGCAGCGCCAGCACGCCGCGCTGGAAGTCCGACACGCTGCGCCGGCCCAGGTGCTGGTCGATCATCCACAGGTGCACGTCTTCCATGCTCTGGAAATGCGTGTTCTGCACCGTCTGGAAGGGCAGGCCATGCTTCTGGCAGATGCCGTAGCGGTTGTGGCCGTCCACCAGCACATCGCCCCACAGCACCAGGGCATCGCGGCAACCCTCGGCCAGCAGGCTGCGCTCCAGGGCGTCGTGCTCGTCGCGGGTCAGGGGATCGATATAGGCTTTGAGTTCTTCGTTGACGACGATGTTCATGGTGGCGCGGGAAAACGGGAGCGGCAGGGCAAGGGGCGGCATTGTAATGGGCCGCCTCCTTTGGCAGGTTAGCGGTCCCTGGGCCCGCGCAGGGCGATCCAGGCCGCCACCGGCATGAACACCACGAGCAGACCCACGATGATCCAGAAGCCGTGCGGGCTGTCCGCCAGCGGCACGCCGCCCACGTTCATGCCCAGCAGGCCGGTCAGGATGTTGATGGGCAGGGCCAGCACCGTCACCACCGTCAGCACGAACAGGCTGCGGCTGTTGGCCTCCTGCACGTTGGCGGCCACTTCTTCCTGCAGCAGCTTGATGCGCTCCTGCAGGCCCTGCATGTCGCGCAGCACCACCGAGAACTCCTCGGTCGAGTCGCGCAGCTCCTGCGCGTCCTCGGCCCCCATCCAGGCCGGCGGGTTCTGCAGCAGGCGGAACAGGGCGGCCGGCTCGGGTGCCAGCAGGCGCTGCAGGCGCACCAGCAGCCGGCGCAGCACGCCCAGGCGGGCGCGCTTGTGGTCCAGCCGGCCGGCCAGCAGTTCGTCCTCGATGCCGTCGATGCGCTGGGTGACGCCGCGCACGATGTCCACCAGCCCCGCAGCCTGGGTGCGCATCAGCTGCTCCAGCAGGGCCACGCTGGAGCGGGGCGAATGCCCGTTGCGTACCGCCGTGCGCAGCGCGTCTACCGAGCGCAGCGGGTGGGCCCGGGCCGTCACCACCAGGTGCGGCGCCACGCTGATCCACAGGGTGGCGATGTCGAAGGGCTCGAAGGCAAAGTCGAAATGCGCGTCGTTGAGCACGGCGATGAGGGTGTCGTCATCGCGCTCGATGCGGGTGGAGTGCGAACCTTCCCGGAGCGCCTCAAAGAACGCGTCGGGCAAGCCGGCATGGCGTTCCATCCAGCGCATGGCCTGCGCCTGGCTCAGGTTGAAGTGCAGCCAGAGGAAGGGCGGGGGCGCGGCGTTCTCCGCCGGTGCGGTGGCGGGCGCCTCCGCCTCCTCCTGTCCATGCGCCAGCAGCCATTCGGCGGCCTGCACCGAGTCGATGGGCTGCGCGGGGCCGGTGCCGTCCATGCGGTAGGCGCAGATCAGGCCCGCGGCATCGCCGCCGTAGTTCTGGCCGGCGGCCGCGCCGGCAAGGGGTGTGTTCATGGGAAAAGGCAGCGTGGCACGGGGAGGCGGAAAGAAAGCGGCCGCAGCGAGGAATGGAGCCCATGGTGCGGCCGCCAGATGACAGTGGTGTGACGCTTCATGTGCATGTCATGCAGTTGTCACCGGGCGCGCGCATCATGGATCGATCCCATTTGCCGTGCACAAGCCATGCTCCAGAACGCCCCCATCGATGCCCAGGACCTGATGCAGCGCATCGCCAACGACCTGATCGACAGCTACGACGAAGAACTGGAGCTGGAGATCGAGGACCGCAACGTCGACGAGATCGGCGACCCCATGCCCACCGACCGGCACGCGCGCCAGCAGTATTTCAAGGAGCTGTTCCGCCTGCAGGGCGAGCTCGTCAAGCTGCAGGACTGGGTGCAGCACAGCCGCCAGAAGGTGGTGATCCTGTTCGAGGGCCGCGACGCGGCCGGCAAGGGCGGCGTGATCAAGCGCATCACCCAGCGCCTGAACCCGCGCGTGGCCCGGGTGGCCGCACTGCCTGCGCCCAACGACCGCGAACGCACGCAGTGGTACTTCCAGCGCTATGTGGCGCACCTGCCGGCCGCGGGCGAGATCGTGCTGTTCGACCGCAGCTGGTACAACCGCGCCGGCGTCGAGCGCGTCATGGGCTTTTGCTCCGACGATGAGTACGAGGAGTTCTTCCGCACCGTGCCCGAGTTCGAGAAGATGCTCGTGCGCTCGGGCATCACGCTGGTCAAGTACTGGTTTTCCATCACCGACGAAGAGCAGCACCTGCGTTTTCTGGGCCGCATCCACGATCCGCTCAAGCAGTGGAAGCTCAGCCCCATGGACCTGCAAAGCCGCATCCGCTGGGAGGCCTACACCAAGGCCAAGGAAACCATGCTCGAGCGCACCCACATTCCCGAAGCCCCCTGGTGGGTGGTGCAGGCCGTGGACAAGAAAAAAGCCCGGCTGAACTGCATTGCGCACCTGCTGTCGCAGTTTCCCTACCAGGACGTGCCCCACCCCCCGGTGGTGCTGCCGGACCGTGTGCGCAACCCCGAGTACCTGCGCCAGCCGGTGCCGGCGAGCATGTACGTCCCTGATAATTATTAAGCACCCCCTGAGACGCTGCGCGTCTCGGCACCACCGCCAGAGGCGGTGGCTCTTCGGGCACGTCCAAGCCTGCGCAGGCAGGCTTGGAGCCGCGGCCCTCAGCCCCTCTCTCGACTCGCTGTGCGAGTCGGGAGGGGGACGCTCCCGGTGCGGCGGGGCGGCCCTTGCACGGGAGCACTGGTCTGGGCCGTGCGCAGTTGAACGGTAGCGCGCACCTTCAGGCGCTTCGGCCTGGGTACGGGCTCAGGTGTTTTTCAGGAGCTCGATGGTGGTGATCACGTCCTTGACCTTGAAGGGCTTGAGCAGCACGCGGCGCACGCGCAGGGCTTTCATCTGGTCGGCGGTCTGGGCGTCGACCTGCGCGGTGGTGACCGCCACGGGCACCGAGGCGGCGACCGCCAGGCGCGAGCTGCGCACCTGTTCGAGCAGCTCCATGGCCTCCTTCTGCTCTTCGAGCGAGACGATCACGCCCGCATAGTCGCGCTGGGCCAGATGCTGCTCCGCCGTGCGCACGCTGGCCACCTGGCGCACCTCGGGCAGGGACAGCTGGCGTGCGGTCGAGACGATGATGCTGCCCGTGAGCATGCTGGGCTCCACCAGCAGGATGTCGCGTGCGCTCATGCGGTGTCTCCTTTCTTGTCCTCGGGGGGCGTGTCGTGAGCTTCGCGCCGCACCAGCTCTTCCACGGCCAGGTCGCGCAGCGAGGCCAGGATGGCCAGGTCCACCCGGTCCAGGGTGCGCGGCTGCTGGTCGATGATGCACAGGGTGCCGATGTTCTGGCCGTCGGGCAGCTTGAGCGGGGCGCCCGCATAGAACTGGATGCCCGGGCCGCCGGTCACCAGCGGGTTGTCGGCAAAGCGCTGGTCGTGCGCGGTGTCGGGCACGACCATGGTCTCGTCCGTGAGGATGGCGTGTGCGCAGAACGACACATCGCGCCCCGTCTCCTCGGCGTCCAGGCCCACGCGCGCCTTGAACCACTGGCGCTGCGCATCGACCAGCGAGATCAGCGCGATGGGCATGTCGAACTCCTGGGCGGCAAAGGCCACGATGCGGTCAAAGCGCTCCTCGGGCGGCGTGTCCAGGATCAGCAGCTGGCGCAGGGCCTGCAGGCGCTCGTCTTCATTGGCGGGGAGGGCGGGTTCTTGCATGTCGATCGGGGCATTCCAAAACGCACGAAAAGGCATTATGGGACTGACTGCGGCCTGGCGTGGCAAGGAAATTGCCGGGCCCGCGCTCAATGGCGAACGGATGCCTCACGTGCTGGTGTTCCGGGGCGGCCGAACTGGTGCCAGGCGCGGCGCAACTGGGTGTCCGAGCTGAAACCCGCCAGCGCCGCTGCCTGCGTCACGTTGTGGCCCGACTGCAGGGCCGCCTCGGCGGCGGCCAGGCGGATGCGGCGCAGGTACTCCAGCGGCGCAATGCCCGCATGCTCCAGAAACAGCCGGTTCAGGTGGCGCGGCGAGGTGTGCGCCACCTCGGCCATGGCGCCCACGTTCCAGGCGGCCTGGGGCTGCTGGCCCACGGCGTCCTGTACGCGGTGCAGGGCCCCGTGCAGGTGGTTGCGGTGGTGCAGAAAGGGCGACAGCTCCGGGTCCTGCGGGCCGCGGCGCAGCGCCACCACCATGGTCTGCGCCACCTGGGCGGCGATGGCCGGGCCGCAGGCATCGGCAATGCGGTAGAGCATCAGGTCGATGCCGGTGGTCACGCCTGCGCTGCTGTGCAGGGCCCCGTCGTGCACGAAGACGCGGTTGGCCACCACATCGCAGTGCGGGTCGGCCTGGGCCAGCTCGTTCAGGTGCTGGTGGTGGGTGGTGGCGCGCCGGCCGGCCAGCAGGCCGGCATGGGCCGCCAGCACGGCGCCCGCGCAGATCGTGACCAGCTCCAGCCGGCCTGCGGCCAGGCGCATGCCGCGCAGCCAGTGCAGCAGGTCGCGCGCCTCGCTGTTGTCCACCGCGATGGTCTTGCCCGGCAGGCCCACCAGCACCACCCAGGCCGGTTGGGGCAGGGGGGTGGGCAGGGGTTCCAGGTCCGTCAGCATGGCCCCCACCGATGTCACCGCCTGCGGCGTGGGGGCCGTGAAGTGCTGTACGAAGCGCTCGGGCAGGCCCTGGGCGCGCAGCAGCTGGTTGGCGATGCGCAGCGCCTCGGCCGGGCCGGCCCAGTCCAGCACCAGGCTGCCGGGCAGCAGGGCGAAGTAGACGTGGATGGGAGAGGCGGGTGCGTTCAGGGCTCGGGGTTCCATGGCGTGTCCATCTGGCGGGCAGTGCGCTCCGACAGCGCCCGGCCTGCCAGGCGCGTGACCAGGTGCAGCGACATGTCGATGCCGGCGCTGATGCCGGCCGAGGTGACCAGCGCACCGCGGTCCACCCAGCGCACATTCTCCCGCACATCGAGCGCGGGGAACTGCGCGCGCAGGTCAGCGATGTCCTCCCAGTGCGTGGTGGCCGGCCCTTCGGTCAGCACCCCGGCCGCTGCGAGGATGAAGGCCCCTGTGCAGACCGAGGCCGTGATCTGCGCGCCCGCGGCGGCTCGCGCCACCCAGGCGCGTGTTTCGGCGCAGGCGGCGGCCGCATCGACCACGCCGCCGGGCACGACCAGCAGGTCCGGCGCGGCGGCCGTGGCGAAGTCGGCGTCGGGCAGCACGCGCAGGCCGGCCCGGGCGCGCACGGGCGCCATGTCGCGCGCCACGCATTGCACGGCAAAAGGCGTGGGGGCTCCGGGCTGCAGGCGCTGCTGCATGCGGCAGGCGGTGGTGAAGACCTCGTAGGGGCCGCCCAGGTCCAGGGCTTCGACATCGTCGAAGACCAGGATGGCAACTTGCAGGGGGCGTGGGTCGGGGGAGGCGGTGCTCATGGTTGGGGCTGTGGCGGTCAAGGGAAAGAAGGGGGCTCAGCGCCGTGGCGCTGCCGAAGCGAAGACATAACGGGGGTAGGTGCTCCGGGCGGCTGCGGCCAGCGCCGGGTCCACGTCCACCGTGCAGAAAGGCTGGTCAGTGGTGGTGCGCGCGAGCAGGGCGCCGTCGGGGCTGATCGCCCAGCCCGCGCCGCCGTAGGTGCCGGCAGCGCGGTCGACCCGGTTCGACGAGAGGCTGTAGGCGCCGGTGCGCACGGCGGCCACGGTGCCCACGGCCAGCCACTTGGCGGTGGTCGCTGCGGCGGTGGCGCGCGGCGTGAGGATGGCCTCCACGCCCAGGGCCGCGTACCCGGCATAGGTCTCCAGCGCCCAGAGCTCGGTGCAGATGCTCAGGCCAAAGCCCAGGGCGCCGGCGGCAAAGCGCGCGAATTCGGCGTCGCCGCGCTCGAACCAGTGGGCCTCCCAGCCACCGGGCTCTTCGGGCAGATGGAACTTGCGCCGCAGCGGCTGGTAGCCACCCTGTGCGGTCCAGGCAAAGCCTTCGTTGAAGTGCCGCCCGCCCACGGTGACCGGGCGGGCGCCCACCACGCGCGCGGCGCCCAGTTCGTGCAGCCGCGCCGTCCAGTCATCGCTCCGGGCGACGGCGGCGGCCCAGCGCGCCGGCTCGAACGGTGTGGATTCCCAGACCGGCTCCACGAAGGCGAATTCGGGCAGCAGCACCAGCTCGGAGCGTTCGCTGCGCGCATGGGCGCACAGGGCCGCCCAGGCCGGTTCGAGCAAGGCGGGTTGGTAGGGCAGTTCGCAGACGGTGGCGCGCATGGCGTTTCCCCGTTCAGCCCGCGGCCGCCGCGGCCGACAGGGCCTCGTCCACGGTGCGCAGGGTGGCAAAGCGGCCCGCCAGCACGGTGGAGGTGCGGGCCTTGATGTCGGCGGCAGGCAAGGGGCGGCCATCGGGCTGCACCATGTCCCAGGTCAGCGTGGCGTCCACCACATAGTCCACCTCCCAGCCCAGGTCGGAAGCATGGCGCGTGGTGGTCTCGCAGCATTGCTCGGTGCGGATGCCGCTCACGATCAGGCGCTGTATGCCCTGGCGGGTCAGCCAGACCTCCAGGCCCGTGCCTACCAGCGCGCTGTGGCGCGACTTGGTGAAGCTGGCCGCGGCCTCGAAAGCGGCCAGGCCTTCGAGCGGCCGCACATGGCCGGATTCGACCGCGAAGGCATTGCCGACTTCGGCCGGGCCCTCGCTGTGGAAGATGCGCACCACCGGCACACCCTGCGCCACGCAGCCTTCGATCAGCGCGTTCTGTGCCGCCAGGTAGGCGGGCAGATCGTGCTCCGTGAAATAGGGGCGCTGGCGAAAGGATTCCTGGACATCGATCACAATCAGACAGGTTTTCATGGGCTTTTACCGGGATTCGGGTTGCAATGACCCAATCTTCATGAATTAGAGCCGGGAAGTCCTGCCGAGCCGGGACATCTATCGATCAGTTTCAGCCATGAATCGGGTGTTTCGCGGGTGCTCGGCCACTGCACACACGCTTTTTGTCCTGGACTTTTGCTGAACCGCCTGTTGGCGAAGGCTGGGTTGCTACGGATGCTGTAGCGTAGGGCGGGTGACGCCAGAAGCTGGTATGGTGGCTAGGGTTTTCCCTAGATGGATCGCACTCCCCGACCCCTGCCCATGGCCCGCCGCTCCCGCCTGTTCTCGCTCTCGGCGCTGACCCGTGCCTACCAGCGCAACCTCAAGGCCCTCGAAAAGGCGGCCAAGCCCATGCGCGCGCAGGCCGCCACGGCGCTCAAGGCCATGCCCCGGATGGCCAAGGCCGCCCAGTTGCCGCGCCTGGCGGCGGCGACACCCCGTCCGCGCAAGCCCAGGCCCGTGGCCGGCGAGTGGCTGGCCGGCATTGCGCCCGGGCCGGCGGGGGCACGGCGCTTTCACCTGTATGTGCCGCCCGGCCTGGCACTCCGCAAGGGCGAGACCCTGCCCCTGCTGGTCATGCTGCATGGCTGTGGCCAGACCGGGCGCGACCTGGCGGCCAGCTCGCGCATGAACCGGCTGGCCGCGCGCCGGCGCTTTCTGGTGCTCTACCCCGAGCAGGAGCGCGTGGCCAACGCACATGGCTGCTGGAACTGGTTCGACCGGCGCAGCGGCAAGGCCCAGGCCGAGGCCGCCACCCTGCTCGCCGCGGTGGACCAGGTGGCGCGCCGCCACCCGGTGGACCTGGCCCGCGTGGCGGTGGCCGGCCTGTCGGCCGGCGCCAGCATGGCGGCCCTGCTGGGCGCCACCTACCCCGAGCGTTTTTGCGCCGTGGTCATGCATTCCGGCGTGGCGCCCGGCACGGCCGAATCGGCCGCCACGGCCATGGCCGCCATGCATGGCAAGCGCGAGGCCCACCTGCCCGATCCGCCGGGTGCCAGTGCGCTGTTTCCAGGCGTGCGCATCGATGGCACGCCACTGCCACCCCTGCCACCGCTGATGATCCTGCATGGCGATGCCGACCAGGTGGTCTCGTTGCGCAATGCCACGGCCACGGCCGCGCTGTGGGCCGGGTCGCTGGGCGCGCGCGAGGGCATGGCGCGCACCCTGCAGCGCGGCAAGCGCCATGCGATGCGGGTGACGGAATACCGGGCGCGCTCACGCAGCGTGGTGGTGGTGCGCGAGATCCTCGGCCTGGGCCATGCCTGGAGCGGGGGCACGGCCGGCCTGGCCTACAGCGATCCGGCGGGCCCGGATGCCTCGGCCCTGGCCTGGACCTTCATTGCTCGTCAGTTTGGAGAAAAGTAAGCGGCCACTCATGCGGTGCATGGAATTGGCGCTGCCAAGGCCAGTGCTCCCGTGCAAGGGCCGCCAAGCCGCCCAGGCGGCGCTTCGCTTGCGTGCACCGGGAGCGTCCCCCTCCCAGGTTGCGCAGCAATATGAGAGAGGGGCTGAGGGCTGCGGCTCCAAGCCTGCCTGCGCAGGCTTGGACATGCCCGAAGAGCCACCGCCTCTGGCGGTGGTGCCGAGGCGCGAAGCGACTCAGGGGGTGTTTCACTTCACACCAGTCGGGCTGCGGCCAGTTCCTTCTTGAGGTAGGCGTAGAACAGCGGCGCGGCCACCAGGCCGGCGGGGCCGAACACCGCCTCGGCCACGAACATCACGCTGAGCAGCTCCCACACACCCATGTGCGTGCGCCGGCCCACGACCTTGGCGTTGATCACGTACTCGGCCTTGTGGATCAGGATCAGGAAGCCCAGGCAGGCCGCAGCCGCCAGCGGCGACACCGACAGGCCCACGATGGTGATCACCGCATTGCACAGCAGGTTGCCCACGATGGGCACCAGGCCGGCCACGAAGGTCAAGGTGATCAGCACAGGGGTGTAGGGCAGTTCCAGCTTCCAGATGGGCAGCACGAACAGCAGGAACAGTGCCGTGAGCAAGGTGTTGAAGCTGGCGATCCAGAACTGCGCAGCCACGATCTGGCGAAAGGCCTCACCCATCAGCGTGATGCGCTGCTGCAGCGCCACGGCCAGGGGGCCACGCGGCGGTGCCGGTGGCCGCACGGCCGCGAGCGCACCGATCAGCAGGCCCACATAGGCGAACAGCAGGCCGGCCAGCCAGGCACGGCCGGCCATGGCCAGGGCACCGGCCTTGGCCCCGAGGTAGTTGGCGATGATGCGCTGGATCTCGGCCGCACCTTCGGGCAGGTGGCTGGCCATGTCGGCCGGCAGCTTCAGGCGCAGCTCGAGCACCGTGCGCGCCATGTAGTCCAGCAGCTCGCGGTACTGCTGGGGGGCTTCGACCAGGTAGCCGCGCGAATGCGTGACGCCGATGGCCAGCAACACCAGGGGCGAGAGCATCACCACGGCCGCAGCCGCCAGCTCGGCCACGCGCGGCAGCACCGTGGGCTGCAGCGCTCCCCGGCGCTGCACCAGCCGCGCCAGCCAGCGTGCCAGCGCGCGCGTGGCCAGAAAGCCCAGGCACACGCAGAGCAGGCCGGGCAGCAGGTTGCGCCACATCACCAGCAGCAGCGCGCCGGCCATCAGCAGGTAGCTGGCCAGCGCCACGCCGCGGGGCAGCGGGCCCAAGGGCAACGGACCATCGGCCCCGGACAAGGGAGCCGCAACGATGGGGGTCTCGGTCAGGGAGGCCGGGACGATGTTCGATCCCGCTTGTGGCGGTTCCAGCGGTGGCTGCGCCATGGCGCGTGGCGGCCTCAGGCCACGACCACGGCCGCACCGTCACCGCGTGGTGCGATCGCGCCGATGGTATAGACCTGCTCGCCGGCGGCGGCCAGCGTGGCGGCCGTGGCGGCGGCGTTGGCGGCATCCACCACCACCACCATGCCGATGCCGTTGTTGAAGGTGCGGTTCATCTCGATGTCGTCGATGCCCGCCGTCTTCTGCAGCCAGGCGAACAGCTCGGTCTGGGGCCAGCTGCCCTTTTGCAGGTGGGCCGCCGTGCCCTCGGGCAGCACGCGGGGAATGTTCTCCAGCAGGCCGCCGCCAGTGATGTGGGCCAGGGCCTTGATGGGGTGGGCGGCCAGGGCGGCCAGCACGTTCTTCACGTACAGGCGCGTGGGCTCCATGATGGCCTGCTTGAAGGGCTTGCCGTCCAGCGTGGCGGGGGTCTCGGCGCCCGCGCGCTCGATGCACTTGCGCACCAGGCTGAAACCGTTGGAATGCACGCCGTGGCTGGCCAGGCCCAGCACCACGTCGCCGGGCTGCACGTTCTGGCCCGTGAGGATCTTCGATTTTTCGACCGCGCCCACGGCAAAGCCGGCCAGGTCGTACTCGCCCGCAGGGTACATTCCGGGCATTTCGGCCGTCTCGCCACCGATCAGCGCGCAGCCGCTCAGCTCGCAGCCCTTGGCAATGCCGCCCACCACGGCCGCGGCCGTGTCCACATCGAGCTTGCCGCAGGCGAAGTAGTCGAGGAAGAACAGCGGCTCGGCGCCCTGCACCAGCACGTCGTTGACGCTCATGGCCACCAGGTCGATGCCCACGGTGTCGTGCATGTTCCATTCAAAGGCCAGCTTGAGCTTGGTGCCCACGCCATCGGTGCCCGAGACCAGCACGGGTTCCTGGTAGCGCTTGGGCACCTCGAACAGGGCGCCGAAGCCGCCGATGCCCGCCAGCACGCCTTCGCGCATGGTCTTCTTGGCCAGGGGCTTGATGCGTTCGACCAGCGCGTCGCCTGCGTCGATGTCAACGCCGGCGTCTTTGTAGGAAAGGGGGGTGGGGGTCGCGGAAGAGCTCATGGAGGGTGTGTGCAGGTAGGCCCGCAGGGCAGGCTGGAATCCCCGGATTTTAAGGGGCATCCCCGCGTGCGACCCTCAGCCTTGCTGCGACGGGGGCTTTGTGGCGGGCGTGCCGCGGCGGGGCTGCAGCAGTACGCCCACAAGCGCCAGGCCGGCAAACAGCATGCCGGCCACGAAGGTGGCGCCTGCCCCCCACTGGTCCCACAGCAGGCCGGCCAGCGCGCTGGCCAGCAGCAGGGCCACGCCGCTGACCAGGTTGAACATGCCGAAGGCCGTGCCGCGCAGGTCTTCGGGGGCCGTATCGGCCACCATGGTGGCCAGCAGCCCCTGGGTCATGGCCATGTGCAGGCCCCACAGGGCCACACCCAGCCATGCCACGGCGCCCCGGCCGCTATGGGCCAGCAAAGCGTCCGCCGCGATCAGCACCACCAGCCCCCCGGCCAGCAGCGCGCGGTGGCTCACCCGGTCGGACAGCTTGCCCAGGGGGTAGGCGCCCAGCGCGAACACCAGGTTCATGAGCACCAGCACCAAGGGCGTGAAGGCCAGCGGCAGCCCGTCCTGCTGCAGGCGCAGCAGCAAGAAGGCCTCGCTGAAGCGCGCCAGCGTGAACACTGCGCCCAGGGCCACCACGGCCCAGTAGGCCGGGCCCAGGCGGCGCAGGTTCTCGCGGCGGATGGGGTTGGTGCGCGGGGCCCCGGGCGCCCGTTCGGGCTCGCGCACGCCTGCTACCAGCAGCACCATGCAGAGCACGGCAGGCAGCACGGCCACCCAGAACACGGCCCGGAAATCGTTGGCCCAGAGCAACATCAGGCCGATGGCCAGCAAGGGCCCGAGGAAGGCCCCCACGGTATCGAGCGACTGGCGCAGCCCGAAAGCGGCGCCGCGCATGCCGGGTGGTGCCAGGTCCGCCACCAGGGCGTCGCGTGGCGCACCGCGGATGCCCTTGCCGATGCGGTCCAGGAGCCGGGCCGACACCACCAGTTCCACCGTGGTGGCGATGGCAAACAGCGGCTTGGAGACTGCCCCCAGCCCGTAGCCGAAGACGGCCAGGGGCTTGCGCTTGCCCCACCAGTCGCTCAGCGCCCCCGAAAACACCTTGAGGATCTGGGCCGTGGCCTCGGCAATCCCCTCGATGATGCCCACCGTGAGCATGCTCACCCCCAGCGCCGCGACCATGAACACGGGCAGCAGGCTGTGGATCATTTCCGAGGAAATGTCCATGAGCAGGCTCACGAATCCCAGGGCCCAGATGCTGGCGGGCAGGCGTGGCGGGTGGGGTGGCGAAGGCGGCATGGCGGGACCCTGGACTCTGTGGTGCGGTGGATGTGCCGGCATGGTGCCGACAGGAGACTAAAATCGGCCGTATTGTCGCTGCCGGGACTTTTCGCAACCTGCCCTGTGGCACTGCGCGACAGGCCCTTTGCCATCCCTTTTCGCCGTGTCCCGCCGCAGTCACCTACGGCCGGACCCTTTCAATGCCACCTGTGATGCCGCTGCTGATCCTTTCCCTGCCCGCCGCTCCTGCACCCACCGCCACGGGCCGGCCCCTGCTGCCCGGGTGCCGCGCATGAAGCAACTGGCACTCGACATCGGCCTGGCCACAGGGCCTACGCTTTCCCGCTTCTTTGCCGGCCCGAACGAGGCGGCCCTGCAGCATGTGCGCCTTGCCGCCGGTGTCGGCAGCAATCCGGCCACCCGCTCGCCCGTGCCGACCTACCTCTGGGGCGAGTCGGGCAGCGGCAAGTCGCACCTGCTCCATGCCGTGCGCCAGGCGCTGCGCGACGAAGGCGGCCATGTGGGCTGGCTCGACCCGTCCATGGCCGAGCCCCCCGAGTTCGACGAAGCCTGGTCCGCCGTGCTGATGGACGATGTGCACCTGTACAGCACGGCCCAGCAGGCCATGGCCTTCAACTGGTTCGTGAACGCCATCAGCCCGGCCAGCGGCAGCCAGCGCTGGGTGCTGGCCGCGGGCGAGCTGCCGCCCGCCGACCTGCCGCTGCGCGACGATCTGCGCAGCCGCCTGGGCTGGGGCCATGTGTTCCAGCTGCAGCTCCTGGGCGAGCCCGAGCGCCGCGCCGTGCTGCGCCAGGAGGCCGATGCGCGCGGCGTGTTCCTGAGCGACGACGTCATGGACTACATGCTCAACCGCTTCTCGCGCGACCTGGGCAGCCTGATGCAGCTGCTTGACCAGCTCGACGCCTATGCGCTGCGCGCCCAGCGCGCCATCACCATTCCGCTGCTCAAGGCGATGCTCGAGTCCGAATGAGCCCGCGCCTTCCTCTGCCGGCACGCGCCGGCGCCCGACTGACCGAATGACCACTCCTGCTACCCCGGCGAACCGCCCCCGGCTCGCGCTGTTCGATCTGGACCACACGCTGCTGCCGCTCGACTCCGATTACGAGTGGGGGGAGTTCACCATCCGCATCGGCTGGAACGACCCGGTCGAGTTCGCGCGCCGCAACGGCGAGTTCTACGCCCACTACCAGGCCGGCACGCTCAATGTGCACGACTACGTGCGCTTCGCCACCGAGGCGGTGCGCCTGCGCGGCCCCGAGGCGGCGGCCGCCGCGCACGAGCAGTTCATGCGCGAGGTCATCGGTCCGGCCATCCAGCCCCAGGCCCTGGCCCTGCTGCGCCAGCACCAGGATGCGGGCGACGAGGTGCTGATCGTCACGGCCACCAACGAGTTCGTCACCACCCCCATCGCCCGGGCCCTGGGCGTGCCGCAACTGCTCTCCGTGCAGTTGGCGCGCGATGCCGGCGGCTGGTACACCGGCGAGATCGAGGGCGTGCCCACCATGCGCGAGGGCAAGGTCACGCGCATGGAGCAGTGGCTGGCCGAGCGCCAGCTCACCTGGGCCGACGTCGAGAGCACCTTCTACAGCGACTCGATGAACGACGTGCCCCTGCTCGAGAAGGTCGACCACCCCGTCGCCACCAACCCCGACCCGCGCCTGCGGGCGCTGGCCCAGGAGCGCGGTTGGCGCATACTGGACCTGTTTACTGCACAGCCATGATCAAGAAGTTCATCGACAAACTGCTGGCCAAGGCCGTCCCCGGCAGCACGCGCGGCAAGCCGCGCTTCGGCAAGCGCGAGGAAGTGCCCGCTACCGTGCACGGCATCAACCCCGAGCTGGTGGACCGCCGGGCCGCCGAGGTCGTGGCCACGCTCAAGCAGGCCGGCTACGAGGCCTACATCGTCGGCGGCGCCGTGCGCGACCTGCTGCTGGGCCTGCGCCCCAAGGACTTCGACGTGGCCACCAATGCCACGCCCGAGCAGGTCAAGGGCCTGTTCCGCCGCGCCTTCATCATCGGCAAGCGCTTTCGCATCGTGCACGTGGTGCATGGCCGGGGCCGCGAGCACGAGGTGATCGAGGTCTCCACCTTCCGCGCCTACCTGGACAATGCCGCCGCGGGCCAGGTCAGTGGCAATGAGAAGACCAGCAAACAGCAGCTGTCCAACATGCAGCATGCCGTGGACGCCAGCGGCCGTGTGCTGCGCGACAACGTCTGGGGCCCGCAGGACGAAGACGCCACGCGCCGCGACTTCACCGTCAACGCCATGTACTACGACCCGGTGAGCCAGGTCGTGGTGGACTACCACAAGGGCATCCAGGACGCCAAGAAGAAAACACTGCGCATGATCGGCGACCCGGCCACGCGCTACCGCGAAGACCCGGTGCGCATCATCCGCGCCGTGCGCTTTGCCGCCAAGCTCAGCGCCCTGGGCTTCACCATCGAGGCCAAGACGGCCGAGCCGCTGGTGCAGTCGCAGGCCCTGCTGGCCGACGTGCCGCAAAGCCGCATGTTCGACGAGATGCTCAAGCTCTTGCAGACCGGCCACGCCATCGCCACCGTCGCCCAGCTCAAGAAGCTGGGCATGGCCAAGGGCATCTACCCGCTGCTCGATGTGGCGGTGGAGCGCGCCGACTCGCCCTTCGTGAGCGCCGCCCTGGCCGACACCGACCGCCGCGTGGGCGAGGGCAAGCCTGTGGCACCGAGTTTCCTCTTGGCCTGCGTGCTCTGGGAAGACGTGCGCACCGGCTGGGAAGAGCGCCTGAAGAACCCGCGCCAGCACCCGCTGCCCGCCCTGCAGGAGGCCATCGACGAGGTCTTCGACAAGCGCATCGGCGATGTCTCGGGCCGCGGCAAGCTGGCCGCCGACATGCGCGAGATCTGGGTCATGCAGCCGCGCTTTGAAAAGCGCGTGGGCAGCACGCCCTTCGGCATGGTCATGCAGCCGCGCTTCCGTGCCGGCTTCGACTTTCTGCGCCTGCGCGCCGACGTGGGCGAGGTCGGCGAGGCCCTGGCCGAGTGGTGGCAAGACTTCCAGGCCGCCGACGACGACCGCCGCGAGGACCTGATGGACCAGGCGCGCGAGGAGCAGAAGGCGCGCCAGCGCGTGAGCCAGCCCACGGCACGCCGCGTGCCCAAGGCGGCGCCTGCCGGCGAGGGCCAGGCCCCGCAAGCGCCAAAGCCGCGTGCCCCGCGTTCTGCCGCGGCCGACGGCGCCCAGGACGAGGGTGACGACTTCGCGCCCGAGCACGGCGGCGATGCCGTTCCACCCGATGGCAGCGCCCCCAAGAAGCGCCGCCGCCGTCGCCGCAAGCCCACGGGCGGCGGCGGTGAGGGTTCGGCCGCGCCTGCAGCCCAGTGAGCACGGTCGCCGGCATGGCTGTCGCGGCCTTCATCGGCCTGGGGGCCAACCTCGGTGACCGGGGGGCTGCGCTGCAGCAGGCCCTGGCCTCCCTGGCGGCGCTGCCGCACACCCAGGTGCGCCGCGTGTCCTCGCTCTACCGCAGCGCACCGGTGGATGCCGACGGCCCCGACTACCTGAACGCCGTGGCCGAACTGGCCACCGGGCTGCCGCCCGAAGAACTGCTGCAGTCCCTGCAGGCCATCGAGGCGGCGGCGGGCCGGGAGCGCTCGTACCGCAACGCGCCGCGCACGCTGGACCTCGATATCCTGCTCTATGGCGATGCAAGCATCGCCACGCCCGGCTTGACCGTGCCGCACCCGCGCATGGGCGAGCGCGCCTTCGTGCTGCTGCCCCTGTCGGAGATCGCGCCCGGGCGTGTCGCACCCGCCCAGCTCGAAGCCGTGGCCGGGCAGCGCATCGAGCGCATGGCCGACCCGACGCTCTGGCCCCTGGTCACGGGCCGTTGATCAGCCCTTGGGCGGGAGGCGGGCCGCCAGACCCTGCACCACGACCTCGCTCCAGGCCTGGAACCCAGCATCCAGCGGATGTGTGCTGCCGCTGCTCCAGCGCACCACAAAGGCCCGGTTGGCCATCTGCGGCAGGTGGCGTGCCAGCGTGGGGCAGGCCGCGCCGTCGATCTGCGCCAGCCGCTCCTGGTGGCCGGTGGCCCAGCCGGCGGGGTCGTCTTCGGGCTGGGGCGCCAACTCCATCGTCACGAAGCTGACCATGGCGGCAATCACCACGTTGTAGGCATCGAACAGGCCTTGCCCTGTGAAGCCGGCCGACTCCAGCAGTGCCAGGATGCGGTCCAGCAGCAGCGGGTTCAGGCTGGTGTTGGACACCAGCTGCGCCCCCAGCACCGGTGCGATGCGCGGGTGCAGCTGCACCGCCTGCCGGTAGCGCGCAAAGAGCGCGCACAGTTCGGCCTGCCAGTTGCCGGCCGGGTCGGGCGGCGCCAGCTCGCCCACCGCCGCGGTCACCGCGCCGGCGATCAGCGCGTTGCGGCCCCCGGGCACATGCCAGTACAGCGCCGTGGGGTAGACGCCCAGGGTGCGCGCCAGGTCGCGCACGCTGAAAGCCTCCACCCCGCGCTGGTCGATCAGCGCCAGCGCAGCCGCCAGCACGCGCTCGCGCGACAGCGGGGGCGCCGGAGTGTCTTGGGAGGTGGCGGGGACAGGGGAGGGCTTGGCGGCGCGGGGCATGGAAGGAAGGCGGCGGGTCGGTGCTTAGCGCGGATTGTCGGGCATCGCGGAGCAGGCCTCCCTTGCCAGCCCAGCCAGACCGGTTCATAATTTCTTGTACACTGTACAGGAGATGCCATGAACGCCACCCCGACCCCCCTGGACCAGGCCCTGTTCCGGGCCGTGGAAAACTACCGCGCGCGCAACCCACGCAGCGCCGCCCTGCTGGCCGAGGCCGAGCAATCGCTGCCCGGCGGCAACACCCGCAGCGTGCTGTTCCATGGCCCCTTCCCCTTGAGCATGGCGCGTGGTGAAGGCTGCCGCGTCTGGGATGCCGACGGGCACGCCTACATCGATGCCCTGGGCGAGTTCACGGCGGGGCTCTATGGCCACTCGCATCCGGTGATCCTCGCGGCCATCCAGGAGGCGCTCGCCGGCGGCATCAACCTCTCGTCGCACACGGCGCGCGAGGCAAGGCTGGCACAGGAGATCCGGCGGCGTTTCCCGTCCATGGAACTGCTGCGCTTTGCCAATTCGGGCACCGAGGCCAACCTGCTGGCCCTGGCCGCCGCCAAGGCCCACACCGGGCGCAGCAAGGTGATCGTGTTCGACGGGGCCTACCACGGCGGCGTGCTCACCTTCGCAGGCGGCGGCTCGCCCATGAACGTGCCGCACGCCTTTGTGCTGGCGCGCTACAACGATGTGGACAGCGTGCGCACGCTGGTGGCGGAACATGGGCCGGACATCGCAGCCATCCTGGTGGAGCCCATGCTGGGCGCCGGGGGCTGCATCCCCGGCGAGCCGGGCTTCCTGCAGGCGCTGCGCACCCTGGCCGACGAATGCGGCGCGATGCTGGTGTTCGACGAGGTGATGACCTCGCGCCTGTCCTTCGGCGGGCGCCAGGCGCTGCTGTCCATCCGCCCGGACCTCACCACGGCCGGCAAGTACCTGGGCGGCGGCATGTCCTTCGGCGTGTTCGGTGGCCGGCGCGACGTGATGGAACGCTTCGACCCGCGCCGCCCCGACGCGCTGGCCCATGCCGGCACCTTCAACAACAATGTGCTCTCCATGGCCGCGGGCCATGCGGGTCTGAGCCAGGTGCTCACGGCCGAGGTGGTGCAGGCCCTCAACGCGCGCGGCGAGCAGTTGCGCGAGCGCTTCAATGCCGTGTTTGCGCAGCATGGCGTGGACATGGGCTTCACCGGCATCGGTTCGCTCATGACCCTGCACGCCACCGCAGGCCCGGTGCGCTCGCCCGCCGACCTGCAGGGCACGGACGGCCGGGCCAAGGACCTGCTGTTCTTCGGCCTGCTCGAAGAAGGCGTGTTCATGGCCCGTCGCGGGCTGATCGCGCTTTCGCTGCCCGTGGGTGATGCCGAGTGCGATGCCTTGGTCGCCGCGCTCGATGCCGTGGTGGCGCGCCATCGCGCCGTGCTGCCGCAGCGGGCATGAAAAAGGGCCCCGGAAGGGGCCCTTGCAATAGCGAGGCTGGGGCTCAGTCGACCTTTGCGCCAGAGGCCTTCACGACCTGCTGGTACTTGGCGCGTTCGCTGGCCATGAAGCTGTCGAACTGCGCGGGCGTGGTCGCCACGGGTTCGGCCAGCAGCAGCCCGAAGCGGGTCTTGGTCTCGGGTGCATTGAGGGCCGCGACAAACGCCTTGTTGAGCTTGTCGATCACCGGCTTGGGCGTGGCCGCAGGCGCTACCAGGCCCCACCAGGTGTCGATGGAGAAGTCCTTGAACGTGGCCGACAGCGGGGGCACGCCCGGCAGGTTGGGGCTGGCGGCCAGCGAGGTCACGGCCAGGGCCTTGAGCTTGCCGGCGCGGATGTTGGGCGCGGCGGCGGCCAGGTTGTCGATGTTGAAGTCCACCTCGCCAGCCAGCAGGGCCAGCTGCGCCGGGTTGGCGCCGCGGTAGGGGATGTGCAGCGCGAAGATGCCGGCGCGCTGCTTGAACATCTCGCCCGCCAGGTGGCCGGCGCTGCCGTTGCCGCCGCTGCCGTAGTTGAGCTTGGCCGGGTTGGCCTTGGCATAGGCGATCAGGTCCGCCAGGGTGTTGATCTTGAGCTGCTCGGCCTTGGCGGCGTTGATCACCAGCACATTGGGCACGCGCACCATCTGCGTGATGCCGGCGAAGTCCTTGCCGGCGTCATAGGGCATGCGGCTGTACAACCAGGGGTTCACGGCGTGCGTGGCGGTGGCCGAGATACCGATGGTCAGGCCGTCCGGCGCGGCCTTGGCGATGGCGTCGGCACCGATGTTGCCGCCTGCGCCGCCCTTGTTGTCGATGATCACCGTGCCCAGCGAGTCGCGCACGCGCTCGGCCAGTGCACGCGCCGTCACGTCGATGGGGCCGCCCGGTGCGTAGGGCACGATCAGGCGGATCGGTTGCCCCGAATCCTGGGCCATCGCTGCGTGGGGAAGGGCTGCGGCCACGAGGGCGGCGCCGGCGAGGAGGGTGGTGAGATTTCTGCGGTTCATGGTGCCATTGTGCAAAAAATGGAGCGGACACTACAAAAAAGAGGGGCCGGCATCGGGAAATACCCCCATCGCCAAGGCTGGGGCCTTCGCCTCAGCCGTGCTTGTCCGCCTCGGACGTGAAGGCATCGGCGAAGAATTCCTCGGGGGGCAGGCCGCGCTGGGCGCTGTAGGCGTCGCGTGCCGACTCGACCACGATGGGCGCGCCACAGGCATACACCTGGTGGCCCGAGAGGTCGGCAAAATCGTCCAGCACCGCCTGGTGCACAAAACCGGTGCGGCCCGTCCAGCCGTCTTCCGGCAAGGCGTCGGAGACCACGGGCACATAAGTCAGGTTGGGCATCTCGGCCACGCGCGCCTGTACCCAGTCGGCCATGTACAGGTCCTGCGGGCGCCGGCCGCCCCAGTAGAGCACGGTGGGCCGGGTGCTGCCCTTGAACTGCAGGTGCTCGATCAGCGCCTTGGTAGGGGCAAAGCCCGTGCCCGAGGCCAGCAGCACGATGGGCTTGTCCGAGTCCTCGCGCAGGAAGAAGCTGCCGAACGGGCCCTCCACACGCAGGATCTCCTTTTCCTTCATGGCGCCGAACACATGGTCGGTGAAGCGCCCGCCCGCCATGTGGCGGATGTGCAGCTCCACCCCCGGGGCCTCACCCTGGGTGTGCGGTGCATTGGCCATGGAATAGGCGCGACGGGCGCCGTCGCGCAGGATGAACTCGATGTACTGCCCCGCGTGGTAGCGGAAGGTGTCGGCCGCGGGCAACTGCAGGCGCACCTGCATCACGTCGTGCGACTTCTTGGTGAGGGTGGAGACGCGCACCGGCATCTTCTTGACCGGGTAGGCGCTCTCGTCCGTCACCTGGCGCGATTCGAGCACCACGTCCGACAGGGGCTTGGCACAGCAGGTCAGCACATAGCCCGCGGCCTCCTCGTCGGCGCTCAGGGCCTTGGACTGGTGGTTGGCGTGGAACACCGCGCCGCTCACCTTCTTGCACTTGCAGGAGCCGCAGGCGCCGTCCTTGCAGCCATAGGGCAGGCCTACGCCGCTGCGGATGGCCGCAGCCAGGATGGACTCATCGCCCTGGGCGGCAAAGGCGCGGCCGCTGGGCTGCACGGAAATCTGGAACGTGGACGTGGGGGCCGCCTCGGCGCTGGTCATGTTGTGGGTATCCTTGGGACGATCTACTATCTTCTTCGCGGACCCGATTTTGCCTTCAAACCAAAACCCCCTCGGCGCCCTGCCGGCGCGCTTTCGCCGTGAACGCCTGCTGATCGTGGGCTGCGGCGATGTCGGCCAGCGCGTGGTGCGCCAGCTGCAGGCGCCCGGCCGCGCGGCCCCGCGCCTGCGGGTGATGGCGCTCACTTCCAGCCCGGGCCGGGTGGCAGACCTGCGGGCGCGGGGCATCACGCCCCTGGCAGGCAACCTGGACCATGCCGCCAGCCTGCGGCGCCTGTCGGGCCTGGCCACCCGGGTGGTGCACCTGGCACCACCCCCGGGCGATGGCGGAGAGGCCTGGTGGCGCGACCCACGCACCGTGGCCCTGGCGCGCGCGCTGCGCCTGCGCAGCCCGCCGGCCTCGCTGGTGTACGCCTCGACCAGCGGCGTGTACGGCGACTGCCAGGGCGCCTTGGTGCCCGAGACCCGGGCCCCGGCCCCCGCCACGCCCCGCGCCCAGCGCCGCGTGAACGCCGAGCGCGCGGTGCGCCACCTGGGGCGCTCGGGCGTGCGCGCCAGCATCCTGCGCATCCCTGGCATCTACGCACCCGACCGCGAGGGCGGCACGCCCGAGGCACGGCTGCGCAAGGGCACGCCGGTGCTGGTGGCCGAGGACGACGTGTACACCAACCACATCCATGCCGACGATCTGGCCCGCGCCTGCCTGCGCGCGCTGTGGCAGGGCCGCGCCCAGCGCATCTACAACGTGAGCGACCACAGCCACCTGAAGATGGGCGACTACTTCGACCTGGCGGCCGACCTCTACGGCCTGCCGCGCCCGCCGCGGCTGCCGCGCAGCACGGCGCAGACCGAGTTGCCGCTGGTGCTGCTGAGCTTCATGAGCGAGTCGCGCCTGCTCGACAACGGGCGCATGCTGCACGAGCTGGGCCTGCGGCTGCGTTACCCCAGCGTGGCCGAGGGGTTGCGCGCCTAAGGCCTGCTCCTAAGGCCTTTCCAGGCTGTTGGACTGCTGGCGCGCGCGCCAGTCGGTGGGGGCCGGGCCGGGGCCATACTGCATGGGGCGCTCGTTGCGGGCACGGTCGGCTGCGGCCCTGCGGTCGCGCTCGATCTGGTCGCGCCGTGCCTGCTCGCGTTCCCGCTCCACCTGCTGGTCGCGGCGTTCTTGCTCGCGCCGGGCGTTGTCACGCTCTTGCTCGCGGCGCTCGCGCTCGGCCTGGTCGCGCTGGGCCTGCTCTCGCTGCGACTGCTCGCGGTTGCGTGCATGGTCGCGCCGCTCCTGGTCGCGGCGGGCTTCTTCGCGTGCCCGGTCGCGCTCCCGTTCTCTTTCCCTTTCCCGCTCCCACTCGCGCTCCTGGTGGTAGCGCCGGTCGCGCTCCATCTGGTCGCGCAGGGCGGCCTCGCGGTACTCCTGGTCCCGCCGGTCCTGCTCGCGCTGGCGCTCGCGTTCCTGGCGGTCGCGCTCCATCTCGCGCGCCATGGCCTCCATGCGCCATTCGCTGTCGCGCCGCGCGTCTTCCTCGATGCGGCGCATGCGGTCCATGGCCTCCGCATAGGTGGGGCGCATGATCGCCGGCGGCGTGCTGCCCGAATGGGGTCGCACGGTCGCGGGCGCCGGGGCTGCCGCCCTGGACTGCGCGGCCTTGTGGGTATGGCCTGCCGCGGCGGATCCGGGGGGAATGGGCGAAGGGTAGCTGGCCAGGTCCACATGCTGCAGGCCGGGCAGGCCCGATGGCCGCAGCGCGCTGGCGGGCGGTGCGGGGAGAGGCAAGGGGGCGGCCACCGCCGCATCCTGCCCAGGCACCGCCGTGGCGCTGGGAGGCGTCGCCGGTGCCACCGGGGCCGCTGGAGCCGGCGAGGGCGCTGCTGGCGAGGGATAGGTGGCCAGGTTGACGTGCTGCAGGCCGAGTGGGCGGGTCGGATAGGTTCTGCTGGGACCGCAGGCGGTCAACGCCACGCCGAACAGTGACAGCAAGGCCAGGCGCACGGGCAAAGGGGTCATGGAGCTCCTTGGGCAACCGCCGAAACCGTGGCGGTGCCCGCTATTGACGCGCGGCAGGCGGTGGCGGTTGACGCCGCGGCTGCGGCATTTGGGGGAGGCGATGCCCACAGGAAGGCAGGCATCCCATCCCCCTGCCGGCCGCGCAGGCAGGGGGCTGTGCGTGGGCGGAGCTGAGGGTGTTTTCAGCCGTTCAGCAGGGTGCCTGTCCGCCCGTGCCGTTGGAACGGCACACCCCGCCCTGCCCGGGGAAGCGCCCGGGGCCATTGCGTGGATAGGTGTTGCCCAGGTTGTCGGTGCAGCGGTAGTCCGAGCACTGCGTGAGGCGTGGCGGCGGCTGCTGGGGCGTGGTGGGAAAGGGTTGCGGGAACACGGCCGGCGGGTAGGGCGCGGGGTAGCCGGGGCCATGGCGTGGCGGCACCACCACGACCTTGGGCTGGCCCGCGCGTGCGCGCTCCAGCTCGGCATAGGCTTGCGGACCCAGGCAATCAAGGTCCATCTGGCGCTGGGCGGCCTCCAGGCGCTGCCCATGCTCCAGGGTGGAGCGGGGGCCATCGCCGGCCACCATGTCGTAGCTGCGGCGCGAGCGTGCGCACTCGGGCGAGCGCGCATAGTCCTGCGGCAGCGGGGCATTGGCGGCGCGCGCGCGGTTGCGGTCCTCGGCGCGCCGGGCCTCGGCCTCTGCCGCCTCGTTCTCGGCCTGCAGGCGCTGCTGCTTGCGCTCCAGCGCTTCGGCCGACAGCTGCCGGTCCAGCAGGATCTCTTCGGGCGTGCGGCGGGCTTCGACTTCACGGGCCGCCTCACCGCTGCTGCAGGCGCCGTCGGTGTAGGTCACCTTGCCGGTACGCGCGTCGGTACAGCGGGTGACCTGTGCCTGGGCACCCAGGCACAGGCCCGCCAGGAACAGGCCGTAGAGAGTGGGGCGCAGGAGGCTGGCCATGGTACTTCGCATTCTCAGCACTCAGGGGCTGGATCGCAAGCTGCCGCGCCAGCCGCTTTGTGGCAGGCCAAGGCCGGACTGGACCGGCCGGCTCTCGTTGCGCGCCCGGTCCGCGGCCGCACGGCGGTCGCGCTCCATCTGTTCGCGCCGTACCTGTTCGCGTTCCCGCTGTGCCTGCTGCACGCGTTGCTCCTGCTCGCGCCGTGCGTATTCGCGCTCGCGCTCACGGCGTTCGCGATCGGCCTGCTCGCGCTGGGCCTGCTCCCGCTCGCGCTGTCTTTCCTTGTCCCGCTCGCGCTCGCGTTCCTGGTGGTAGCGGTGGTCGCGTTCCAACTGTTCGCGCAAGTCGTTCTCCCGGCGCAGGGCGGCCTCCCGGTACTCCTTCTCGCGCCGGTCCTGCTCGCGCTGGCGCTCGCGTTCGGCATAGGCCTCCGGGCCCATGCAGTCCATGTCCATGCGCCGCTCGGCATCTTCCTTGAGGGGGGCATATTCGCGTGTGGAACGGTGATTCTGCTGGATGCGCAGCAGGTTGTAGGCACTCCGTGAGTCTGCGCACCCAGGCGAACGGGCATAGTCGTACTGCCGCGGGGCATGGTCGGTGAATGCGGGCTGCGCATCGGCTTGTGTGGCGCCATGGCCTGCCCGCAACTGCTGCCGGCTGCGTTCCAGCGCTTCTTCGTAGAGCCGCTGGTGGCGCAGTACCTCTTCAGGCGCAGGGCGTATCGTGACCTCGCGTGCGGCCTCGCCACTGTTGCACAAGCCGTCGGTGTAGGCGACCTTGCCGGTGCGTGCATCGGTACAGCGCGTCACCTGGGCCTGCGCGCCCAGGCACCAACTGGCCAGAACCAGGCCGCAGAGGGCGGGTAGATGGATGCGCACCATGGCGTCGGGCCGGTCGGCGCCACCAGCCCGCTCAGGGCTTTTCAAGGCTGTTCGACTGCTGGCGGGCGCGCCAGTCGTTGGGGTGCGGGCCGGGGCCGTACTGGCGGTTGTCGCCACGGGCCCGTTCTGCAGCCGCGCGGCGGTCGCGCTCGATCTGGTCGCGGCGTGCCTGCTCGCGCTCGGCCTGGTTGCGGCGCTCCTGGTCGCGGCGGGCGTTCTCGCGGTCGCGGTCGCGCTCCCGGTCGCGGCGCTCGCGCTCGGCCTGCTCGCGCCATTGCTGTTGCGCGCGTTCGCGCTCCCGCTCACGCGCCCAGTCACGCTCGTCACGGCGGTTGCCGTAATACACCGGTGGAGGGGGCGCCACGTACACCGGGGGCGGTGGCGAACGGTAGACCGGCGGCGCGTCGTAGATGATCGTCGAGCCGCTCGGCGGGTAGTAGGTGGGGGCGGGTGCGTAGTACGGGTCACCCGGTACCGTGGCACAGCCCGTCAGCACGGCGCCCAGGACCGTGGCGGAGAGAACGCGGGCGAAGGTATTTGTCATAGGTGTTCAGACTCCCGGCGCATGGGCGCGTTCCGCGTTGCAGGTAAAGGCCAGGAAAACAACACCGTGGGGTTGTTGCATCCTCCGGGCCACTTGCAACTTGACGTTTGAGCCCTGCATTTGGTTGACCGGGCACCAGTTTGCCCCAGACCGGCGCGCAGAGATAGCCCTGGCGGGTAGGCCGAAGGCCCTTGGCCGGGTAGGTGCGTGACATCGTTCACGCCAACGCCCGGCGCGCTCGCGCCGGGGGGCTTGCCTGATTACTTGGGCAGCACGCGGCGGATGGTTTCCGCCAGGTCTTCGGCCACGAACTTGGCCACGTAGCCGTCGGCGCCCACGCTGCGCACATGGTCTTCGTTGGCCGAGCCCGACAGCGAGGAGTGGATGACCACCGGCAGGCCGTGGAAGCGCGCATCCTGCTTGATGTTGCGGGTCAGCGTGAAGCCGTCCATCTCGGGCATTTCCAGGTCGGTCAGCACCATGGACACGCGGTCCAGCACGGTCTTGCCTTCGCCCTCGGCGCTCTTGGCAATGGCGTTCAGGCGGTCCCAGGCTTCCTTGCCCGACTTGACCATCTCGAATGGCGCATTGAGGGCCTTGAGCTCCTGCTCGATCAGCGAGCGCGCCACGAAGGAGTCGTCGGCCGCGAGGATGATGGAGCCGGGGCGCAGCTTGAGCTTGGCGCCCACCTTTTCCTCGGTGACTTCATGGCCGTCCGAGGGCGAGACCATCTGCAGGATGGCTTCCACGTCCAGCACCTGGGCCAGGCGCGATTCGTCGGTGTTGCCATCCAGGCGGGCGATGCTGGTGACGAGCTTGCCCTTGGCGCCGCTGGTTTCGGCCGAGAGCACCTGCTTCCAGTCCAGGCGCACGATGTCTTCCACCGACTCCACGGCGAACGCCTGCGTGGTGCGCGCGTACTCCGTCACCAGCATGATGTTCAGGCCGGTCTGGGGCTTGCAGCCCACGATGGAGGGCAGGTCCAGCACCGGGATCACCTGGCCGCGCAGGTTGACCACCCCCAGCGAATGCGGCGTGGTGCCCGCGATGGGCGTGATGCTGGGCATGGCCACGATCTCGCGGATCTTGAACACATTGATGCCGAAAAGCTCGGACTTGTTCAAGGCGGTGTCGGTGCCCAGGCGGAACAGCAGCAACTCGAACTTGTTGGTGCTGGTGAGGTTGGTCCGCTCGTCGATGTCCTGCTGCACTGCTTTCATGGAAGTGTCCTTTGCGCAGATACGCGCGTTTACAAATTCTAGGATCAGAACGGTGCGCGCAGCACGATAAATTGTCAGGGCGTACCCGAATGGGGTCTGCCCGCCCCCCAACGTCGCGGCGCCGAGACACTGCCGGCGCCACTGTTACAAATCGGGAAGGGCGGCGCGCGCGGGCTCCTCGTGCCCGGCCATTGTGCTACAGGCCTGCCACCGGACCGTAGTGCAGCACGGTGGGAAAAGGGTCATAGAAATGGTGCAGCAAGGCCTTCCATTCCTGGTACTGCGGAGATTGGCGAAAGCCCACCTCGTGGTCCTCCAGGGTGGCCCAGCGCACCAGCAGCACATAGTCGTCCGGGCGCTCGATGCAGTGCTGCAGTTCGTGCGACTGGTAGCCGGGCATCGAGGCAATGATGCGCTGTGCCTTGGCAAAGGCCTGCTCGAAGGCGCTGGCCTGGCCGGCTCGGATGGTCAGTTGGGCAATTTCCAGGATCATGGGGCGGTCTGTGGGGTGGGTGCAGCCCCGGTTGTACCCCAGACTCCCCGCGGGATTTCGGCGCAGGCGGGTTTCCTAGGGCGTGTCATCGTTCATTGCAGCGCGGTGCAGTGCAAGGCGCCCTGAGTGCCGCGTAGCACCGCTACGCAAGCGAAGGGCAACGCCGCAATGTGCCGCGCTGCAGGCTTTCCCTTCGGGCTGGCCCCGGCATGCGGCGTCTGCTTTGTCGCACGGCTTGCCCATAGTCCACTATGGGCAGCGCCGCGCTTCGCGCATCCATCCGCATGCCGGGGCCAGCGCGGGGGTGAAATGAACGATGACACGCCCTATGCAGCGCTCGGCAGTGGGGCCGGTGCGGCTGCCCCTGCGGCAAGCAGGCCCAGCAGCGCCAGCATGGGGGCGTCGGAGGCATCGCAGGCCAGGCCCATGTGCCGGTCGAAGGCCAGTGCGCCGTCCAGCGGCCGCGCCAGCGCTTGGCGCGCATGGGCGGCGTGCGACTGCGGCACCACGGCCAGGCCGATGCCGGCGTCCACCATGTGCAGCAGCAGTTCCTCGCGCTCGGCGCTGGCGCGCACCGTGAGTGCAATGCCCTGCTCCGCCAGCAGGCGGATGAAGGACTGGTGCAGCGGGCAATGCGGCCATTCGATCAGCGGCAGGCCCGCAAGGTCCGCCACGCCAAAGCGCTTCTTGAAGCGCAGCGGGTGCCCGCCGGGCACCAGCATCACATAGGGCTCGCGCCATAGCGGGAAAAAGGTGTCGCCCGGCGCCTTGCAGTGCTCGGCCACCAGGCGCAGCCGGGCATCGCCTGCGCTGGCGGTCAGGCGGACCAGGGCCTGGGGCAGGTGCTGCTCGAGCTGCGCCAGCAGCGGCGCGGCCGGGCCCACGAGCAGGGCGTCCTGCAGGAAGATGCGCACAGTCTCGCGCGGCGCTTCGCGGAAATCGCGCACCATGGCGCCCGCCTCGGCCAGCAGGCTGCAGGCGCGCGGGTACAGGCGGTGGCCCTCGGGTGTGGGTGCCAGGCCATTGCGGCTGCGCTCGAACAGCACGGCGCCGAGCGCATCCTCCAGCCCCTTGATGGCCATGCTGATCGACGGCTGTGCAACGAAGCAGCGCCGCGCGGCCGCTGTCACCGAGCGTTCCTCATAGGCCGCCACGAAGTAGCCGAGCGCGCGCAGGTCAAACAGCATGCTGACGGAAGGCTCTGCTTCCCACGGCGTTGAACTTGGTCGCCATGCGTCGAACGAGCGCGGCCTGGGCCAGCGACCGCCGCGCAAGGGCCGCCCCGCCGCGCTGGCGGTGTCCCCCTTCCCGAATGGCGCAGCCATTCGAGAGAAGGGGGAAGGCGCGAAGCGACTCAGGGGGTTGTTGTCTCATGCGATGGTGGTGACGTTTTCGCGGAAATAGTCCACCTGTCCGTTCTGCGAATGGCTCACGATCCAGGTCAGGCTTTCCACTTCCCGCTGTTGTACCGCATAAAAGAAGCGCTGGTGGAACTGCGTGAGCACCCAGTCGTTGCCCAGCGGCTGGCTGTGGGTGTGCAGGATCTGCGTGCCGCGCGGGAACACCTCCACCGCCAGGCGCTGCAGCATGGCGACCAGGCCCTGCTTGTCGCGGGCGACCTGCCAGCTGGTGTCCGCGCCGTCCTGGTAGTGGTCGATGCGCAGGTCCACGCCATCGGCCACATGGGCCAGCAGCGTGGCCACGTCGCCGCGCGCGAAGGCGGCGATCACGTGGTCGATGGGGTAGGTGGGCGTGGCGGGGTTCGTTGTCATGGCAAGGCTCCTTGGGTGAAAGAAGCCGCGACTGTAGGCAGGCCCTCGCGCCTGCACAACGATGGAATTTATGGCCCGCGGCAATAAAAAACCGAGGGATGTCCAAGGGCCCCGGTGGGGCTCAATCGAGCATGCCGGGTACCTGGCGCAGGTAGCCATGCAGTGCCGCAATCGCCTGGCGCACCTTGGCCGGCTGGGCGTCGCGCTGCGGCGTTACGGCCCAGACGTCGAGCGTGCCCAGGTCCCACTGCGGCAGCAGGCGCACCAGGCGGCCCGACTGCAGGGCCTCGTGCACGTCGCTGCTGCCCAGCATGGCCACGCCCAGGCCGGCCTCGCACATCTGCTGCAGCGACAGCTGGTTGTTGCTGGCGATGCGCGGCTCCACCCGCAGCGCGCGGGCCTCGCCCTGGCGGTTGCGCAACTCGGCGAACATGCCCTCGCCATCGCGCACCAGGCCCAGCCAGCCGTGCGAGAGCAGGGCATCGGGGTGCTGCGGCAGGCCATGGCGTGCCACCCAGTCGGCCGAGGCGCACAGGTACACGTTCATCGCGCACAGGCGGCGTGCCGCCCAGCTCGAGTCCTGCAGCCGGCCAAAGCGCACGGCCAGGTCGATGCGCGCGTTGATCAGGTCGATGGGGGCGTCGTCCACCAGCAGGCGCAGGCGCAGCGCGGGGTGGGCCGCCAGCATCTCGCCCAGGGCCGGTGCGATGTGGCGCGCAAAGCCCACCGTGGCCGACAGGCGCAGCTCGCCGCTGGGTGCATCGCGCGAGGCCGCCAGCTCGGCCCGCGCCTGCTCGGCCGCCGCCCACATCGCGGCGCAGCGCGCGTGGTAGCGCTGGCCGGCCTCGGTCAGGGCCAACTGGCGCGTGGAGCGGTGCAGCAGGGTCACGCCGCCATCGCTTTCGAGCTTGCGCACTTGCTGGCTTACGGCCGAGGTGCTCATGCCCAGGGCGCGCGCCGCCCCGCTCATCGAGCCGTGCTGCACCACGGCGGCGAACACGGCCATGCGTTTCAGGTCATCCATTGGGTGTTTGTGAAGCTGTACTTCAAGGTGAAGGCGATTTTTGGCCTCTACCGGGTTGTTTGACAAGCCCATATTCTCACTGCATCGACTTCAACCCCAAGGAAATGACATGAAAATCGCCCTGATCGGTGCCACCGGATTTGTCGGCTCGGCCGTGCTCGAAGAACTGCTGCGCCGCCAGCACCAGGTGACCGCCCTGGCCCGCAACCCCGGCAAGATCGCCGCCAGCGAAGGCCTCACCGTGGTGCAGGCCGATGCGCAGGACGCCGCTCAGGTCGCCCAGGCCGTGGCCGGCCAGGATGCCGTGGTCAACGCCTACAACCCCGGCTGGACCGTGCCCGACATCCACGACCAGTTCCTCATCGGCACGCGCGCCATCTACGCGGGCGTGAAGCAGGGCGGCGTCAAGCGCCTGCTGGTGGTGGGCGGCGCGGGCAGCCTGTACGTGGCCCCCGGCGTGCAGCTCGTGGACACCCCCGGCTTCCCCGCGGAATACAAGGCCGGCGCCCTGGCGGCGCGTGAGGCGCTGAACCTGGTCCGCAATGAGAGCACGCTGGACTGGACCTTCCTGTCGCCCCCCATCCTGCTGGCCCCGGGCGAGCGCACCGGCCAGTACCGCCTGGGCACCGATGCGCCGCTGATGAACGGTGAAGCCCCCGGCGGCATCAGCGTGGCCGACCTGGCCGTGGCCATCGCCGACGAGCTGGAAAACCCGCGCCACGTGCAGCAGCGCTTCACCGTGGCGAGCTAAATCGCTCGCAGGTATTCCAGGTAATTAAAGTCGTAAACCCGCAAATAAAGTCGTAAACCCGCGTCCAGCACCGATGAGGGTTTGCGCGCGGCGAAGGACATAGGCAAAGTCGTAAACCTCGCGGCGTCACGGTACACAAGTGAGATGAGGGAGTGATTGTCGACAAACTCTGTAATCTGACCAATACCGTTACGGTGCTGATTCTTGGTGTGAACTGGGCAGCGTTGTGACTACAGCAAATAAAGTCCGTCGGATGAAAACAAGGTCCGTCGGGCGTTTCCTGCATTGTGGAATTTAGCCATGCTCCTGTCGTCTTGCGGGCCTGAGTCGGCGGGCTCATGCAGCTTGAGCTGTGTGCTATTGCACTGAAGGCAGCAAGCCGGCGCTCTCATCGGGCCAATCTCTGGTCGTGATGGCCGACCAGATGGCATCACTTCCATCCCCCGAGACCAGAACCAGGTCTCAGGCAGCGTTCAGCACCATGAGTGACATAAGCAGTTGGTCTTCCATCGGTGGTAGCTCCTTCCCGACTCCGCTTTGACTACTGCTTCGAACAGGTCTATGGCTTGCAGAGAGGGCGTGGCACGCAACGACCCCGAATCAAGTTGGGCGGCAATGTGCAGGGTTCCAATGCCCTGCTGCAGGATGCGTCAGTGATGCAGTTGGACCTCGGGCTACGACAGGACGTCTGGCGCCGGACGCTCGTTGACAAAGTGAAGCTCGTTGTGCTTCCTGGGACAAGAAGGATCGCAAAGCACTGCGTGCGCCCGAGGTGGTCCTAGATATCCTCGAATGGGCATCACTGGCTGCTCTTCAACAAACAGGTCTTGCCGTCCACGTTCAGTCCCGCCTAGGAATTGAGCACTCCGTCAGGACCCGCGCCGATGCAGTCTCTGCAAGACATACCACGGAGATATCCACAGCTTCATCCACTGTCTTAGTGGACATTCTTCAAAGCACTGGCTGTGTAGCAAGGGTTTGCTCCGCTGAATTTGGCGAGGCTGGCTTTGTTTGGGTTCGTTCACTTGCATCTGGAAAAAGTACTTTCCACCTCTGCTTTGGATGTGCTAGGCTCTAGCCAAGGCCGCCTGCCGCATCTGTCCTCGGTTGAAATAGGCTTTACAGACTTTTTTTGCCACCACCCGCATTCCGTCGGGGGCCGGCGCGTAGTCGAGGAACGCTGGTCCTATCAAAGACTGGAGTGCCGTTATGGCCAACGCGACTATTGCCTCGCAAGAGCTTGAATTCGCTCTTCGCCCTATCAAGAACCGCCTGCAGGCGCGTTTCTTTCAAATTAAGTCATCGCATCTCACTGAAGCAATTGCTTCTGGGCTTGGATTCAAGACCAACGCTTCGATGCGTGCAGAACTGATTGATAGCTCTCATTGGCGCCTTGACTACCTAAACATCGACGCCGCTAGGTTTCGGGAGCGTCTGGTCAATCTCGGCTATGCAATGGGACCAGACCTCCAACTTGGGCCCCTCCCTGCCCCACCCGCGCCCCCTTTGTATTACCAGCAATGGCTTGAACAACTGCGCGCTCTTGAAGTCGGGGTAAGGAAACCAGATTACGATGCGATTCGGCGACTTCGCAGGCGTTGTGCCGAAGACTTTGCACAAACGTTCGGAGTCGGCGCTATCGAGAATCGCGAAGACAAGAGCGTGATCCGCCGCTGGTCGATTGGTGTGGATCACAGCGTTTGTCTTCCAGGCTGGGGAGGGATGGCCAATTCGAAACGAGGGGGCTTCATCGACTTCCCTGGAAGCGACCACACATGGAATTTTTGCCAGAAGCTACCACTTTCCACTGGCAAGTACGTGACCTATCAAAGCGCAATGGTCTCGCTGCCGTACAAAGATGGAATGTCGGTGAAAGAGGGGCTGGCGAAGGCTGCGCCTATGGCAGGACAGCTCGGTTGGACGATGACGTTTCTCGATGAATGGTCCTGGTACGTCCCCGGAGCAACACATTTGGTGCTCTATCGGCCCATTACACCTCACTCGATCGTGTCAAAGCAGTGGGAACGTTCGTTCAAATGCTGGCTTCTTGAAAACCGCAGCCTGCTTCGAAGAAGCGCTGGTGGCACGCGCCGGAAGGTGATTGACGACATCCTTGATTGCCAGCACCTGCCGTTGGATTTGATCGGTTACGAAGACTGCAGGACGCGATACCTCAAGGAGTTCGCTCGTCACATGTATGACGGTTGTGACATGGCGTCTGTCTTTAAGCGGCTGATGGAAAAGTGGGCAGCGGCGGACGCGTCTGCTTCGCTCTCTAAGTGAAGCCCTGTAGCCCAAGTGTTTGTGACTTGATTACTCTCACGTCACTAACACGGGCTGCTTTTTGAGAATGCGTTCACCGCTGTTGATAGCGACTATGACAAAGCCTCGCAACCTCACATGCCCTCTCCTGAACTGACCGGCGGCGCCGGATTTACCTACGAAGATGCGGTTGCCGCACACTACTGTGTAGCAATGCTGATGGGCACTACAGCTGCTTCGCTCGATGGAAAGATCGTGCAGCGCGTGTCACAGCAACAAGGCGATTTCGGTGAGCCGCTTGACGATGTCATAGTAGATGCAGCTTCCTTGATAGATGGCGCCTCTATGCGTCTTTCACTGCAGGTGAAGCGTTCTCTCACCATCTCCAGCGCCGCCAGCAACACGGATTTTCGCGAAGTCATCCATCGCAGCTGGACGACGCTTCAGAAGCCCGATTTTCGTGAGAACCTAGACCGCTTCGGGGCAGCTTCCCAGTCGGTCGCGGAAGAGGCTATCCGGGCGTTTAACGCTGTGTGTGAATGGGCACGAGCCTCTGATAGTGCCGACACGTTCATTGCACGCTTTGCTGAGGGTGGAAGCGCCTCGGGGGCCCATATCGCCATAGTCAAGGCAGTCAGGGACCTCGTAGAAGAGTTGGTTCCTGCTCTATCCGATGTGCAGTTGCACCGACTTCTGGCCCATTCGGTCTTGATTAGATTTGACTTTCTCCACGAAGGCGCGACACATGACGCTGATGCGATTGTTAGCCTTCAGCGCGGGTTGGCGACAGAGTCCGTGGACCGAGCGGCAGAACTATGGGACTTGTTGCGTCAACTAGCGCGAGACGGTGCTGGTCGCAACGCGGTCCACACGCGCGCCTCTATCTTGCGCGCGCTCCCTGGCTGGCGTTTTGGAGGAGTTCCAGCCTTTGAGCGTGACATCCAAATGCTGCGTGAGAACACGCGTCACTGGCTTGATCAACAGGCCAACAGCATTGGCGGTACCCATCTCGCTCGACGAGGCTTGAGGGAGAAGCTAACCCAGCAGATGTCTGCTCACCGCCTGACGTTGATCAAAGGTCTGCCTGGCACGGGCAAGACTGTGCTTTTGCGAGAGCTGTTGCAAGGGCTCGCTGCAGACGGCACCACTTTGTTGCTTACCGCTAACCGGCTTTCCGGGCGAAGTTGGTTGGAGCATGCCCGGACCAATGGTCTGAGAGCGACGTCCATTGAGGACTTGCTCGTGGAGGTATCAGCAACCGGCCATGCGGTGTTGGCGATCGATGGCATTGATCGAATCGCACCGGAACAACGCGCAGTGGTAACGGACCTGTTGGGCCAGTTGCATTCAAACCCGACGCTTGCTGACTGGCGGATTGTTGCCACGGCCCGGGATGCGGGTGTGGAACCACTGCGCAACTGGGTACCTTCTGCTCTCCTGGCCAATGCTGGTGTGGGATATGTCGATGTCTTGAACTTGGACGACGAGGATGCCGATTCGCTTTCGGCGTCCCTGCCTGCTTTGCGTCCTCTGCTCACCGGGGGAAACGAACGAGTGCGATTGCTGGCACGGCGCCCATTCTTCGCAGCTGTGCTTGCCCGAGGCTTCTCGCATTCATCTTACCCGTCAGACTTTGCACCTCAATCAGAGGTGGATCTGGTGGATGCATGGTGGTCGCGTGGAGGATATGACGCTCAACTTCCCCAGGCCCTCACACGACAGCGTGCTCTGATAGAGCTAGCTCAGCGCAGTGCTTCCGATCTGGGTAGACACATTCGCATCCGTGATCTTTCGGCTCCAACACTGGGCGAGCTTTCCGCTCTTGAGGAGGACGGCCTGGTGCAGCAGGTGCGTCCCGGTCACACTGTGCAGTTCAGCCACGACATTTTTTTCGAATGGTCTTTCCTGCATCTGATGTTGGACCGAGATGAGCGTTGGATTGAAGCTCTAACGGAGGCTGGTGAGCCTCCTGCCCTTGCCCGTGTCGTGGAGTTGCTGTCGCAAGCAACCTATGTCGACTTTGATCAATGGCAGCGCGAACTTCATGTCATTGAGCAGGCACAGGTGCGTCCTCAATGGCTTCGAGCGTGGCTTATGGCCCCCGTTTTTAGTCCACGGTTTGCCGAACATTCTGATCGGTTTGAGGCCGCATTGGGCGCAAATAGTCACCTTTTACTTGGCAAGCTCCTACTGTGGATGCAAGCAGAGAAGACGACTCCGAATCCCATGGTGTTGTCTGGCGCGTTAGGCGAAGAAATGGATGGGAGCGCGCGCGTGCGCCTGGCGGATGCGCTTGGCTGGCCATCGGATTTTGCAGCGTGGCGCCGGCTGCTTATTTGGATACTTCCGCAAGTGGAGTTGCTTCCCAGCACTCTTTTGCACGATGTTCTCACGCTATTTGAGACCTGGCAGACACCATTTATGCATGTACGCGATTCCATGTCGCGGAAGATCGTGGAGCAGAGTGCAAGCTGGTTGCACGCTATCGAAGATGAGCACGTAGATAGGCGTGGAAGGCGGCCTGGATTTTCTGCAACGCCAGATCAACCTCGTCCTCCGATGGCACTGGAATCAAGGCTGCGCAGTTTGATCTTGCGTTCTGCCCATGCCTTTCCTGACGTGGTCACAGCCTATCTGAATAAGATTGAGTCAATCGAGCGCTGGTCTGATGGCTCATTTCGCGAACTGATGGCACATTCCGCGTTGCTTGCACAGACCCACTCTGTCCTGCTTGCACAGTGCGCGCGACGCTGGTTCATGAAAGAGTTGCCTGATGAGCGTTCGGCTCGTTGGGAGCGAGAAATGCGGGAACAAGCGGAAAGGCGTGCAGCTATACAAGCAATGCCGCCTGAGAGTCGATCAAGAATGGACGCGTTCGCTCTTGACTCACCAAATTTCCCTCCTTCATTCTCCAGACATGACTGGGAGCGGCTGTCGATCGGCGCTGATCATCAGGGATTCTTTCCCGCTTCACCGCTTCGAGAGCCGTTCCACTCATTGCTCAGATCAGATCCAGCAACAGGGTTGGCATTGATCCGAGATATCACAAATCATGCAACAACCGCTTGGTGTCAGATGCACGGACACTGGCATGGGAGTAAAACACCATTGCCCCTTCGGTTGGTGTTTCCATGGGGGATACAGGAGTTCTGGGGGGATGACCGGCGCTATGTGTGGTTCAGAGGCCAAGGCGGACCGCAGGTTGTTGAATGTGCTCACATGGCGCTCGAACGCTGGGGTATTGCGCAGCTTGATGTAGGGCGTGACTTGGATGAAGTGCTGCAACAGTTGTTCGAAGGACAAACGAGCTTGAGCGTTGTAGGCATTGCTGTTCAGCTCTTTCTGCGTGCGAGAAAAATCTCCCGGGTGACACTTGCGCTGATCGGAAGCATCAGGATTTGGCGCTTGGATCTCGCGCGGTCAGTGCAAGAAGTGCAGCTTCAGCAAGCTGCACTTATGGGTTTCGATTCCAGCACGGATGACGCGCCACATCGACAAGTCATCACGGAAAGCAACCGGTCGGAGGCACGTCGTTGGAACGTTAGAGACCTATCACCGTTTTTTGCACTCAATGGCGATGTGGAGCTCAGGGATGCGTTTCGATCGGCGCTTGAACAATTTCCTGATAAGTTGGAGCTTTCTTATGCTGAGGACGCGCAAGACATAGACTATCTACGCGAGCTTCGAACTACTGCACAACTCTGGGCCGAGTTTGGGCGCTCCCACAACTACACCACTGAGGCCGTCCCTGATAGTGATGGAATGGTCCAAATTGCAATGAGTAGCCCGCGGCATGAAACGCAGGAACTCGTGGAGCAGAGGGAGAGATACGCCCAGTCGATCTGCGGGATGCAGCTTTGGGGCTGGGTACAGAAAAGCTTCGAACAAGATCAACTGCCGCAGGATATTTCTGTCGATGACGCCGTTGGCATCGCGGTGCAATTGGATGAAGCGATCTCTTCAGGCCAAACTTTGCCTGGGGCCGATGTAGGGCTTATTGAAGGCGCGATTGCCGGCACCGCGGCGGTCTTGCTGTGCTTCGGTGATGCGGACGCCCATGAGGCATGGGCGACGGAAACCATTGAAAGGAACATCGACAACCAAGGAGAAATTCCGGGTGGAGAATTCAGTGGGGCAATCATTCCATGGCATCCAAGCATATTTGTAGCCCGTGCAGTCGCTGCGCGGATCAGAATCCGAGGCGGGCATGCTCGTGACCGAGAAACGCTCTATCGCCTCATCGCACATCCGCTTGACGTCGTTTCTCTGGTCGCCTTAGAGGGGGTGATTTCGTGCTGGGATCAGGATCCAAAATTTGCCTGGTGCGGGATCAATCTCGGGCTGCGATTGGCCGTACTTGGACACAGGAGGGACTCTTACCGTCTAGATCCAGCTACGCTGCGGCAAGCTGATTCAAGCCGTCGCACCGCCGCTGTTGCTTCCGCGTGGGCTGAGTACTCCGCATCTGGGGCTTTCGTGGCACTCGTCCGACCTGGCCCCACTTGGCAACCTATCGAGATGAACTTGGAGGATGCAGAAGAAGAGGTGTATCGAGAGGATGGGAGCTGGAGACGCTCAGATGAACTTTGGGACAGCTCACATGCTGCAGCGGCTTTACAGCGGGTTCCAGTAGAAGTCATCATGGTTAGCGAGGGACGTGCTGCATTTGTTGACGCCATTGAGGCGTATGTTCACTGGACCTTGGACACAATCGATCCCGATTGGAGATCTGGGCAACACTTTGGGCGTGTGCGCGATGAGGGACAAATCTATGATTGGATACGACACCTGAGCAGGACATTGGCACGCATAGTGCCCTATCTTTCCCGAGACATTTCCCTTCGGTTGCTGCAGCCGATTCTTTCGCAAACGGACGAAACTGCCGAGCGACTTCTTGCGCCCTTCACTTCTCGTCTGGTTGCACAGGAAGTACTCGATGGAGCAGAAACTACAGAGGAAACCCTTCATTTATTGAAGGCAATAGTGCAACGGGTTTTAGCCTTTGAGGCATTGCAGCGCTCTCCCTTAAGCGATGGTCGGATGGGCGGCTCCGAGTTGCAAGAGTTGGTAAAGACGTTGCTTCTTGTGAGCGTGGAAAACGCCTTTGGCTCTGTTCGATTCGCAAATGGTCGTTGGGATGAGCTTGAGAAAATGATGCCTGTGATCGAGCCCATTGTTCGTTCGGCAGGGTGGCATCCTTATGTCGCAACGCAGTTTGTCACGCTGTGCGAACGCGCTGGAGCTGCTTACCCGGTGGGAATTTTTGCTGATCAGATACTGGTGCAAATTGTTGATGGGAAGCTGCCCGAAATATGGAAGGTCACCAAGGTGCCCGCCACCATTGCAGCGCTTGTGCAATCGCATGCGGATCGTTTGCATCCACTTCCCGCTGACCTCGCAACCAAGCTGTTGCGGGTGCTTGATGCATTGGTTGATCTTGGCGATCGTCGTAGTGCTGCTCTGCAGCAGAGCGAGTCTTTTCGTGGGGTGCGGTTGGATGTCTCGCGTTGACGGGCTGAGATCCTGGATCTTCCTACCCACTCTTGCCTCCCGGCTCAAACGGAGTCCCTAGACCCAAAAAAATGGCCGCAGGAGATCTGCTCCTAGGGGCTACCTGACTGTGGTGGGAGCACGCTTGAGACACGTTTCGGTTCAAACCACGGCGGTTTACCTGCACGCCGACCAAGCTGTACGGGCCTGATAGATCGAGGCGGCCTTCAAGTAGTTCGACTGCAGGCAACTGGTCGCAGGTCCTCAACGATCCACAGCTTGTCAGTCGGCGTCGACACCTTGGTGTGATTCATCCCTGAGAGCCTTTTTGCGATCAGCGTCCACCCCAAAAACCCAGGTGATCGTGCTGCTCCGCTAGTATTGATCTCGTAACTCTGGAGGCGTATCGTTCTGGCGGACGGAAGGAGCTTCGTATGTCACTCGATTGGTCAGACTATCCCGGCGTGCCTGACGATTTCCCTATCACGCCTACAGTCTCGGCGCTCGCTGGCGCCGCGCCCAAGCTTAGCTTGGTGGAGGAAGGCGGCCGGTACTATTCCATCGGCACGTCGCCGTCAGAAGTGCGAGCGGCGCTGAGTGTCTGTGAAGACCTTGTGGAGCAACTGACTTCTTACTGCCAGCGCAAACTGTCCAAGTTTCACGGTGATCGTGATGCCACACTTGAAGCGGTTCATCAATCATTGCTTGGGAAAGGCTGGTGCTCAGAGCCTCAGTCCGCCTGGATCGTCCGCAACATCAGGCTGAGATTGGGGTGGCCTGCGCACAGTACTTGAGTCAAGTCGGCGCCACGTACCTCATCAGGCAGGTCTGCTTTGGGACAATCAGTTCTTGATGAGGACGTGGACTTCGCATTCATTGTGAGACCCTGACAGATCCTTCATCATCGCTTCAGGTTTTTTGATTCTGCGATCTGGGTCGTATACCAAGAAGACAAGCGCCTTCACGCTAGGATGCGCTCGATATCGATTGATATCTTCGAGGAGCTGAGTTCCCAAGGTTCTGTCGCTCATACTTTCGCGCACATACTTCAATTCGACGCCGATTTCATCACTGGAGAGGAGAAAGTCAATCCTGGACGTCTGCCCTGCTTTGTATGGAACGACATCCTCGTCTCGCACATCCTCGAATTGAGCGACAAGAAGTCCATTCATGAGGTCCTGCATGTCGTACTCGTCCCTCATGTCGAACTGCTTCTGGCGGCTAGCGTGGCGATACTGATGTGCATGAACCACCAGGGGGAAGCGGTCACAAAGCTTCAACAGCTGACGCAATGCAGCTTTTGTGGTTGGCGCAGAGCCAGGAGGGGTCAATCGATGCTCTAACTCAAAGCGGTCCCGCTCTTCTCTTGAAAGTACAAGGTCCTCCAATTTGAAATACAGGCCCGACATGTGTTGCGTACCGTTCTTTGGCAGCAGGTCGGCCGTTGTATAGGTGCCTGGTACCCGAATCGCTTCATGGGGCAGCGAGTCAAAGATTCGAGCGGAATCACTTGCACGCAGGAATCGTAAAGGGGACTGTTTAGCAGCCTCAGGTGATAAAAATCGAACCTGCGACACAGTGCGAGTGATCTTGCCATCTGGAAGCTCGGTTTCGATCTTGTGGCTTCCGATGTCTCGGATGTACACGCTGAAGACCAGTTGGCCGCTGCGTGCGTACTCACCCAGTGTGGCCATATCTGTACACCCATGAATCCTCCAGCGATCAATGATTTCTGTAAGCGTTCGGCAAAGTCATCTTGACGTTGCAAACCCGTTCTGCGCTCTGAGTCGGCAGCTCCAGCCGCTGTGGGTTTTATCGTCTTGTTGGCCACCGTCGCGCTGTCGGAGATTTAGGTGGCACGTGGAGAGACGTTTGCGCCGCTGGCTCCCTTGTTCCGTTCTAAGACTGACGAGGACGTTGCTTTCTCATGAACGGCGCTGCAGGTAAAATATGTGGCATCTATTGACTCACCCGGTTCAGCTTGAGAGGTTGTCGGTTTCTCCGACATGCTCGACCTCTCCGCTGCCGTGCAAGGCTTCTTGCTTGCCCTTGGGCTTTTCATCTGTCCCGGCCCCAAGGACGTCCTGGTATTCCGCGAGGCACTTCTGGGGCGCTCGCGGGCGGTGCTTGTCGCCATCAGTAGCGGCAGCGACCTTGTTCTAATTGCCGTGGGCGTTCTGGGTGTCTCCGCGGCGCTCGAGACCTTCCCCCCGCTTCAAGTTCTCTTGCAGGCCGCTGGTATTGCCCTGCTCGTCGGTCACGCTATGCACGCGGCGCGTTCTGCATCAAGAGGGTCTGCCGCACACACTGCCTCTGCGATCAACGCCGGCGATGGGAGTTGGGTGCGCCGCGTCTTGGTGATGTCTCTTGGCAATCCTGCCTCGTGGCTCGACACGGTGGTCATTCTTGGATCAGTGGGCGCTGCGCTCCCCGCCTCGGCCAGTGTGACGTTCTCCGTCGGTGCTGTATGCGCTTCCATCGTGTGGTTCACTGCGTGGGTCTCCCTTGCCAGAGGTGCCAGCCACTGGCTGACCTCGACAATGAGCTGGCGGATTGTGGATGCGGGGACGACGATAGCCATGTTAGGCATGGCGCTGTGGCTCGCCACGGATCTAGTTGCCCGGCTCTGATTGCCCTTCAGCGCGCTGGACCGCGCAACTACCGACCGCACGAGGTGCTAAGTGTCCTGCGAAGTCATCTTGACTCCGCCGAGCAGGCTCAGTGAGCAGCCAAGGGCGTCCAGCGATGCGGCAGCAGTTCCTCGATCCGACTGGCAGGCAGGGTGGGCAGCCGCTCCAGTACGTCCTTGAGGTAGGCGTACGGATCGTGGCCATTGATCTTGGCCGAGTGCACCAGGCTCATGACCGCAGCGGCCCGCTGGCCCGCGCGTAGGCTGCCGGCGAACAGCCAGTTCGACCTGCCAAGTGCAATCGGCCTGATCTGGTTTTCGACCCAGTTGTTGGAGATGGGCACATCGCCATCGTCGATGTAGCGCGTCAGCGCCTTCCACCGCTTCAAGCTGTAGTCGATGGCCTTGGCGGTAGCCGAGCCGTCGGGCACGAGTTGACGCTGTGCCAGCAGCCACTTGTGCAGCGCCGCGGCCACCCTTCGCGACTTGCGCTGTCGAACCCGTCGTCGCTCTTCGGCAGTGGCTGCGGCGATGTCCTCCTCGATCCTAAAGAGCACCTGGAAGTGCCTCAGCGCCTGCTGGCCGACCTTGCTGGCGTGAATGGCCCACAGCTCGTGGAACTTGCGCCTGGCATGCGCGACGCATCCAGCCTCGGTGACGCCGCGCTCGAAGCTGGCTTTGTAGCCGGAGAATCCGTCGGTCACCAGCGTGCCGCGCCAAGCCTGCTCGCCGGTGCCGTCCTGGCGCAGGAAGCCGCGCACGTTCTCCCCGCCACGGGTCTCGGCGAAGTTGAACACCACGGCCCGGGTGGCGTTGAAGCTGGTGGTGCAGTAGGTCCAGATGTAGGCCTTGTGGGTCTTCTTGTTGCCTGGCTTGAGCATGCCCACCGGTGTCTCGTCGGCATGCAACACACCGTGGCGCAGCAGCTCGTTCGTCAGCGCGTCCACCAGCGGCTGTAGTTGCGCGCCGCATTCACCGACCCACTACGCCAAGGTGGAGCGCGCGATCAGCATGCCGGCACGCTCGAAGATGCGCTCCTGTCGGTACAGCGGCAGGTGGTCGAGGAACTTGGCCACCAGCACCTGGGCCAGCAGCCCGGCGGTGGGGATGCCCTTGTCGATGACGTGCGCAGGCACAGGCGCCTGCACCAGCTTCTGGCAATGCGCGCAGGCCCATTTGCCGCGCACGTGGCGCTCCACTGTGAACACGCCGGGTTCGTAGTCCAGCCGCTCTGCGATGTCCTGGCCGATGCGTTTCATCGTGCAACCGCAGGCGCAAGCTGTGTTCTGCGGCTCGTGGTGCACGTCGCGGCGCGGCAGGTGCGCCGGCAGCGGCTCGCGCCTGGGGTGTTGCTTGGCTTTCTTGCCCTTGGCGCCCCGCGCTTCGTCATCGGCCTGTTCGAGCTCGGTCGTCAGCTGCGCGATGTCGCTGTCCAGCGTCTCTTCGATCAGGCTCTTTTGCTCGGCGCTCATGCCAGCGCAGAACTTCTCGCTGGTGACGGCGTACTTCAGCCGCCGCAGGTTGGCCACCTCGTGCGTGAGCTTGTCGATCAGCGCCTGCTTGAAGGTGGCTTCGCGCGCATGGCGCGCGAGAAGCTCGTCCTTGGCCGCTACCTCGGCCATCAGCGTCAGCAGCGCCTGACGCATCTGCTGCGGGTCCAGGGCGTCGAGTTGCTGCGGGGCGATCACAGGTCGTGATCGTGCCGGCCCATGGCGGATCGGTCCATCGGCAGATTCGGCAATTGCGCAGCGTTACAGCACGCGGATGACACCGGCCTCGCCAACGCGTTGCCACGGCAGGCCCAGCACGAGGGCATCGAACTGCGCCTGGCTGAGGGCAGTCGTGGCCGCGCCTTCCTTCGGCCAGACGAACTTGCCGCTGTTCAGGCGCCGCGCGGCCAGCCACACGCCGATGCCGTCATGCACCAGCACCTTCATGCGGTTGGCGCGTCGGTTGGCGAACAGGTACGCGTGGTGCGGGCGCGCCTGGCCGAACACGTTGACGACACGGGCCAGGGCGGCCTCTGTCCCCGCACGCATGTCCAGCGGCTGCACGGCCAGCCACACCGCTTCGATCCGGATCACCGCAGCAGCTCGCGCATCCAGCCTGCGCACTCGGCGGCGGCCGCCATCGGCCAGGACACCGTGATCGTCGTCGCGCCGCGCCGCACGTCGATGCGTATCTCCGTCGGCTGTGCGGCAGGCTCTGGCATCCGGACCGGGACGAACGTCGATGCAGCCGCTGCAGGCTGGACCGTTGCCACGGCTTGCGGCAACTCCGCCTCGCGTACCCAGCGGCGCAGTAAGTTGGCATTGATGCCGCGCGCCAAGGCCACCGAGGCCATCGACATGCCGGCCTGCGATGCTGCGGCCACCGCGTCGGCTTTGAATTCGTCGCTGTGCAGCCGTCGGCGCCGACGGCCTGGCGAGGGCTGCTGTTCGATAGTGTCCACGTGTCCGCCAAGAGTTTCTGGTGGACACGAGCATCCTTTGCTCCTATCGCGATTTCAAGATGACTTGGCCGGACGCTTACTGATTTCTGGCAGCGTGAAGTAGCTTTTCTCAGGGTAGCGGCATGTGAGGGCGAGCTGGGCGGTGAGTTCCAGCGTCCAGAAGGCATTAAGGTTTTTAGGATCTGAAGGGCTTGCCCAAGACTGGAACCATGAGCACTGCGACGCTGAATGCGATGGGGATACCTCCCTCGAATTGATTGTTCGAGATGGCTACGAGCCGTTGGTGTATAGGACTCCAAGGATGAGAACGGCCGACTCGACTTGTGCAAATCCCGGATGGGATTTGCCGACTGAAAAAACATCGGAGACGCCCAGCCCACCGATAGTTTCGAATTGCCTGAGATGCCCAAGATCGCCTGGAAGTGATTTCCCGACGCGCTTGAAAAGCATCGTCTCATCTGAAACCTTCAACGCCACATAGTGATCCAGCCATTGGTCGAAGGTTGACAGATCCAGGGTCTCACCACCGAGCGCAGTCTGTCCCTCCAAGGCGAGTGGCACCGCACTTTCCTTCTTCACTTGATAAGCACTTTTGACTCGCTTGAGGAGTGTGCCCAGGTCGACTTGCTCGGCTTCTCCGTTCCCTTGCTGTGTAGGTTTGACATCCACGTGGAAAAGCATGCCCTTCACCTGATGAAGAGCTACCTCAGAGGCATTGACGGTGACTGTGTTGCGCCCAGATCGAGGATCCGGTGTTTCGGTTGCAAGCCCGACATAGCTGCTGTGCTTAGACCGATGAAGACGCCTTGCAAAAATCACATTCTCGCGCCTAGCGATTACAAGGCTTCGATCCGAGACTTCGCTTGCAGAGGCCTCAACTATGGCCACGCTCTGCACAGTGGATGCAAACCCAAAGTTCGTTGTCCGGAGGAAAAAAGCCGCTTTGTCTTCAAACCAATCTGATGACAGCGTCTCCAGTTCGGTCTCCTGCGAGCCGCCGTAAGCACTCCCAAGCACAAACGCCTTCAAACTTGGTTGAATAGGAAGATTGAACTTTGGGATCTGCTCCAAAGAGAGTGGCTCAAGATTCGGAGTCGGATGCTTAAGAGGCTCGCGTCTGCAGAAAGTCCTAAAGTCTTGATGTGCCAATTCGACCAGATCGCAAAGCCGGTCCAGGTTTTGCAGCTCCGTCGAGACTTGAGTGGGCGTTATGGATGTTTTGAGGTGATGGTGAGAATTGTTCAGTAGCGACCAGGTGGTGGACTTCGGGTCCAGCGCTGGATCCTTTGAAAGTGCCACCACATGCTTTGTTTTGAAGAGGTCGATCGAACCGGCTTTGACGGCGCTCTTCAGGTCGTTGGCAAAATCACCGAGGGTAGGCTTGAGATTGTGTGAGGCTGAGGCTGGCTTTCCGATGTCGTCAAAAAAATCACCCAATCGTGCTTCGATGAACTCTCGGCATTTTGCTGCATAGTCCTGCGCCAACGTCGGGACTGTCCAATGGGAGTCGACCGCGTTTTTCTTGGCTTGGGCGACCTCCAGCACACTCGGTGCCGTTGCAAGAGTTGGTCGCTGCCAAGTTGCAGGATGGACGTCACGGTGCTCGAACAGTACTTGTGCGGCCTGACATTCCCGGACGACATGGCCCGCGAACTTCTTGTCGTGAGTTGTGAGGAAAGGTTGAGCTCCATGGGCTACCAGCTTCACCAACCCCCCAGCGAGTCTTTCCTTGTTTTCACCGTCGAGCAACTCCTGTGGGTCATCGAGCACGACGAGGTTCAGACCGCCTCGCTCTTTGCGCATGTAGTCCCAGTAGGCGAAGTAGAAAGCGATTAGGGTCGCACGAAGTGCAGAGGCATTGGCCACATGCTGGGCAGGCGCAGACGCCCCATCGCTACCGATACGAAACTCCAGCTGACCATCAGGCTTCATGCTGGTTGCTTTCAGATCATGGTTGGCATTGGGATAGCCAGCTTGGTAGATGGTTTTTCGCCAACTTTCGGTCACGGAGTGGAGCTCGTTTTGAAGGCTATCAACCTGCTTCTCCGCAAGTGCTCCCAGCTTGAAACACTCTGCGAGCGATGCATCTGCACGGCTGTATGCCTCCAACCGCGCTTCCAGGGCACGGCGTTCTTCTAGGTCTGCCTTCAATCTTCCACAGACGCGGAGAGCCGCATTCAGTGGCTCGACGCTCTCGATGAGCTTCTCCAAGTCCATCAGGCGACCCCGGAGTGAAGTCGGGACTAAAGGAGATCCTTGGGCCACTAATCCAACGACCTCCCTAGTAAAGTTGTGGATCAACGTCCCATTGGTTTGTGCCCAATCAGACGTGCGAAGGGCTGTGTCCAGTCGAAGGATGGAGCGCTGCAGCGAGGGCATCCCAGGAAGTTTTTGAGACAGGTTTTCTAGCGTAGTGAGTTCCAGACCGGGCGCAATGTCTCGCATGGCATCGCACGCAGCTGTGGCAATTTGCACCAAAGGAAATAAAGGACCTTGGAAGGCCGAACTGCTCAATGTTTCGTCGACGAGTGCCTGGCGAATCAACTGAAACGGCATGTCGCTCAAGTCGCGCTTGAGTTCCGCGGCCAATGTTTCGTCCAGTGCCGATGAGAAATGGGCAACCGTTGAGTTAGACCATCTTTCTAGCGTTTGAGAGACAAAATTGAAGTCCTTCTCCAGCGCGTCGCTGAGGTGAGATTGGACCGACAGGCCAGTTACAGGGTCGATAGCGTCAACTAGGTCTCCTCCGCACACCACACAGGTCGCGAGGTCCGGAGCTGTCATCCCGTGATCGGAATACCATTGCGCAATTGCTGCATAGATTCGATGGCGAGCAGCTTTATCCGATGATTGAGAAAGCTCCAGAAGTACTTGTGCTTGGGACAGGGCTTCGGCGATGAGGCTTCGCGCATTCGATGTATCTTCTGTTGTGAGCTTTCGTAGGGAGGAGAGGCGACGCGCAGACTCTGAAGTCTTGAGCGCCTCAATGGCAACACGAGCCTCAATGACATCATGCTCCAAGGCTTGGCCTTGCGCTTCGGGATCGAAATCAGCGCCAAGTACGCTTTGCGCCGCCAAAAGCGCAGAGGATTTCTTGAGTTGGAGCCTCTCCTCAACTTCCTTCAAGGCTGCTTCTGTCGCAGACCCTAAGGTCGGAGAGGGTAGGTCAGCGGCAATCTCCAAATCGGGATGCTTTGCAGCGATTTCGTTCAAGTCTTCAAGGCTACGAGAAAATTGCTCGTCGACTTTTTCAATATCCTTCCTGCGAGCCCTGGTCTCCTCACCGCCAATGCGCTCTCGCACTTTCTTCACGTGTTTGGCCAAGTCGGTGAAGGGTGCGAGTCCAGTCAATTGCGCTACCGCTTTGCCAAGTTCAGATTGAGAGCCAAGTTGTGAAAACGGGAGCAAGGCGGGGATTACCGTGCCGATTCTCAATGCGTGGCTATCAAGCCCCAAGGCGGCGAAGTTGGGAGGAGTCTCCTCAATTTTTCCCCTTGGTGTCCTGGTCTGTGTGCGCCGTACTTGGTGCAACTTACCAGTGCTAGTCTCTCGAAGCGTGAGCTCCACCCAAGTGTCAATTGGGATTGATGATTGCTCTAGTTTTTCCATCGAAGCCGGCGGAAGCGGCGTCACTGGAGACGACTTGTAGTTCGAGACCTCGTTGTCCCCTTCATGGAGCAACTCGAAGCTGAAATCTTGGTCACTTCTTTCTGGGGCACGCTGCGGGCGGAGTAGCATGCCAGTAAGGCACCACACAACTGCATTCAGAAGAGACGTCTTGCCTGCTCCATTAAACCCCTCAAGGATTGTGATGCTTGGCGAAATCTCGAAGTCAAAGTCTTTTGGCGCTTCCTTTTCTGTCCCATAAACATGAATCCCTGCAAAGCGGTGTGCTTGCAGACGGGTGAGTGTGTAAGAGGATTTTGGACCTGATGCGGGCACAGTCACCGCAACGGGCTTTGGTAGAGCCAGGCTTGGGCTTGCCACGATTGCGTCGATGTCGATCTGCTGAACGTTGCTTGCCCACTTCAGCCGGTTCTTCGCATACCAATTCAAGATCGCGCGGCTGGAGGCATCAGGTAGCGAGAAAGCCTCGCCGTCCGAACCCACGCTAACGGAACCGCCACCTATCAACTCGGCGAGCAATGACTCGACGGAATGAAGATGCAATGACTTTGCACTCGAATTCTTGTCCAAAATGACTCCTCCCGATGGCTAGCCTTCATTTCTGTTGGCCTATAAAAATGCAGCAGCATTCAGGGTTTGCAACGCTAAACGTGATGCTTTCATACCGTCTGAGATTGTGCTGTGCCAGCCAAATTGCGCAATGAGTACATTGCAATGTGGATCCCTTTGGACAGGCGGTGGATTGGCATGGTTCACCCAGAATTTGAGTGCTGTAATTCCATCCAGTCATGCACAATCACCGCATGGAACTCGACCAGATCGCCATCGCCCTGTTCGGCGCCCTCGCAGCCTGGCTGTCTCAGGCCCGCAGCGAGAAACTGCGGCGCTGGGCCTGCATCTTCGGGATGCTGGGCCAGCCCGCCTGGTTCTACGCCGCATGGAAGGCCGACCAGTGGGGCATCTTCCTCGTGAGCGTGATCTACTTGGGCGCCTGGATGCGCGGCGTCTGGGTCCATTGGATTGCCCCACCACCTGCATCTGGGGTGGGCACTATCCAGATCGTCCCCCGCAAGTGAGGCCTTCGCTCGATCCGGCTGTGGGCAATCAACAGGAGCCTCTCGCGTGAAATTCATCCACACCGCAGACCTGCACCTGGACAGCCCCTTGCGCGGCCTGTCCTCCTATCCCGATGCCCCCGCTGAGCGCCTGCGCACCGCCACGCGCGATGCCTTCGAGCGCCTGGTCACCGTGGCCATCGAGGAGAAGGTGGACTTCATGGTCATCGCCGGCGACGTCTATGACGGCGACTGGAAGGACTTCAACACCGGGCTCTTCTTCGTGCGCCAGATGGGCCGCCTGCGCCAGGCCGGCATCCCGGTGTACCTGCTCTACGGCAACCACGATGCCGACAGCGAAATGACCAAGGGCCTGGAGCTCCCCGACAACGTCCACGCCTTTGCCTCGCGCAAGGCAGAGACCTTCCGCATCGAGCCGCTCAAGGTCGCCCTGCACGGCCGCAGCTTCAAGGTGGCGGCCACCACGGAGAACCTGCTCCCCGGCTACCCCATGCCCGTGGCCGGCTGGCTCAACATCGGCGTGCTGCACACCGCGCTCGAAGGACTCACCGAGCATGCCAAGTACGCCCCATGCACCGTGCCCGAGCTCCAGGCCAGGGGCTACCAGTACTGGGCCTTAGGCCACGTGCATGAGCAACGAATCGAGCGCGGTGACACCACCATCGCCTACCCGGGCAACCTGCAGGGCCGCCACATCCGCGAGACCGGCCCACGCGGAGCGCTGCTGGTCAGCGCCGAAGAAGGCGAGATCACCGAGATCGAGCGGATCGAAGTCGACGTGCTGCGCTGGCACGCCTTGGCCGTCGATGTCAGCACCTGCGTAGACCTGCGCAGCGCCGTTCGGTTGGCGGGCCAGGCCATGGAGGACCTGCTCACCAGCTCGCCTGGCGGCCTGCCCATGGCGGTGCGCGTGAACTTCACAGGCCAGTCTGCCGCCCACGCGGCCCTGGCCAGCGACGAGGGGCAACTGCGCCAGGAGATGATCGCCCAGGCCGTGGCGCTGGACCCCGACCGCATCTGGATCGAGAAGGTGCGTGTCGCCACCACGGCGCCAGCAACACAAGCCAGTGGCCTGGAGGGCGAAGCCCAGGACGCGCTCAATGCACTGCAGGAACTGGCCGCCTCTGCCCATGCCGACCCAGAGTTTCTTCAGTCGCTCCAGGACGACTGGCAGTCCATGCTGGAAAAGCTTCCTCACGACGTGCTGCAGGCCTCCCAAGAACTCGCAGAGCTTCGCCAGGCGGATCCAACGCTCATCGCCGACCGGGTCCGCCAGGCCACTCCGGTGCTCATGGCCCGCGTCGCCGGCGCCAGCACCGCGGCCTGACCCACTTACCCAGCTCGACCCCCATGCGCATCCGCGAACTCAAGCTGATCCGGTACGGCAAATTCACCGACCGCCACCTGTCGCTGCCCCAGCAGGCCAGGGACATTCACCTCATCGTGGGCCCCAACGAAGCCGGCAAGTCCACCGTCCGCTCCGCCATCGGAGACTGGCTGTTCGGCATTCCGGTCAAAACTCCTCTGGCCTTCCTCCACCCAATGCCAGAACTGCGGATCGGCGGCGTGCTGGAACGCATGGGTTCGGGAACCGGCGAGCCACAGCAACTGGCCTACGACCGCACGAAGGGCAACAAGAACACGGTGCGCTCGCCCGACGACGCGGTGCTGCAGGATGCTGTGCTGCAGCCCTGGCTGGGCGGCATGCAACTGCAGGCCTTCACGCGCATGTATGCCCTGGACCACTCCACGCTCGTCGAAGGCGGCGCCGGCATCCTGCAGGCATCGGACGACGTTGGCCGGTTGCTGTTCCAGTCGGCCGCAGGCATTGAAGGCCTTGCCAGTGTTTTGCAAAAGCTGGAGGCAGAAGCAGACGCTTTGTGGGGACCGAAGAAGGCAGGCTCCCGGGTCTACTATCAAGCACTCCAGAGCCATGAGACTGCGACCGCCGAACTGAAGCAGGCTGTGCTCAAAACCAAGGAGTGGAAAACCCAGCACGACGCCCTGATCGCAACCGAGCAGGCCCTCACCGACGCCCGCCAACGCGACCGGGAAACCCGCCTGCAGTTGAACCAGCTGGAGCGCATCCGACGTGTCCGCCCCATGCTGCAGGCACTGGATGCCGCCCAAGTCCAGAAAGAAGCACTCGGCCTCACCGATGCGATTCCACTGCTGCCCGAGAACGCATCCACCACCATCCGAGAAGCCTCCCAGGCCATGGCCCTGGCGCAGGCAGACAGCCAGCGCCTCGAACAGGAATCCTCGACGCTGCGATCCCAGCTGAGCGATATCCAGGTCGACCAGACCCTGCTGACCGTAGCCGCGGACATCACCGACCTCGACGAACGCAGATTGCAGTACCGCAGCCACAGGGCAGACATCGTCAAGCGCACCGAAGAGATCCAGACCCATTGGATGCGCGTGCAAGAACTCGCCAGCGGCCTGGGCTGGGCAAACGACACCGAAGACACCGTGCGCAAGCGCCTGCCGGCCGCGACCACGCGCAACCGCCTGGCGACCCTGCTCAAAGAGCGGGGTACGTTGAACCAGCAACTGCGCAGCGCCCAGTCCGCATTGGCCGACCGCGAGCAGCAGATGGAACAGGCCCAGCAATCCCTGGATCGCCTGGTGGCCCGCGAAGTGCATCCAGGTCTGGCAAGCGCTGTCGAGAAAGCCTTGAAGCTTGGCGACCATGCCGGAGCCGTCTCTCAATTGGCCCAGAGAGTGGACGCGCAAAATTCGGCCCTGGCCACAGCCCTGGCAGGCCTCGGCAAATGGAGGGCGGACCCCGAGGCCCTCGCCGGCATGCTGGTCCCTGACGAAGCGGTCGTGCAAAGCCTGCTTGAAGAAACCCGCACCGGCTCCGCCGAAGCCCAGGCGCTGCAAGATGCGGTAGCTGCGAAGACCGAAGAACTCCAGCGACTGGAACTGGAGCTGCAGCAATTCGTGCAGGACTTCCAGCCGGTGACCCGGGAACAGGTCGACGAGGCACGCCAGTCGCGAGACCAACAGTGGAAGGCGATCAAGGCAACACCAGGTGAGTTGTCCGCAAAGGCAAACGCCTATGAGCAATGGGTGACCAAGGCCGACGTGCTCGCCGACACCCGGCTCGACCGCGTCCAGCATGAAGCCAACTACCGCTCCAAGGCCGAGCGCATCGAGCATGTGCGCCTGGAACTGCAAGGACTGCACGCAAGGCTGCAAGCAGCAACTGACCGGAATGCAGCCCGCGTGCGCCAATGGCAGACGATGGCGGAAGCCAGCGGACTGCCCCAACTCCCGCTGGAGATGGCGCCAGCATGGCTGCGCCAACGCAGAGCGGTACTAGACATCAGCGCCGATCTGGTCCAGTTCGACCAACAGCACGAGCGCCTGGTGGCCGCCGGCGCCGAGCTCGCAGCCGCCATCTGGTCGATGCTCGGCGGCGAGGCAGAAAGCACGGAGACGCCCGCCCTCCATGAAGGCCTGCAGCGGGCGCGCAAGCTGCTGGTCGCGGTGGACCAGGCGCAAGGCCAGCGCAGTGCGCTGGAGCAGCAGGTGGCCGATGGCCAGACCATGGTTCCCAGACTGCAAAGTGCCGTGCAGCAAGCACGAGTCGCCTGGATCGAATGGGAAACCGCTTGGCAGGCGGCCGTGGCAGCCGCAGGTTACGAAAGCGGCACGGATCCCGGGCAGGTTGAAGCGGAGTCCGAGTCCATCCAGGAGGTCGAGCGCCTGCTGACTCTGATCCGGAGTACTCGCAGCGAGCGCATCGAGCCTAAGCAGATGGACCTCGAAGACTTGAAGGCATTTGCTGAAGCTTTGGCACAACGTGCCGCCCCCGACCTTGTGGGGCAGGATGCTGGTGCAATCGCCCAGGAACTCAGCACGCGCCTCGCGACCGCCAAGCAATCCGAGAAAACCCAGCGTGAACTGAAAACCAGGCAAGCCCGGGTTGAGGCAGATCTCGGCGAAGTCCAGCAGCGCCAAGATGCACAGCGCGCACGCCTGGCGCCATTGATGGCCACGGCCGGTATCGCTGACGCCGATGACATCCAATCGCTGGCTGCCGCAGCAGAGCAGTCCGAACAACGCCGGGCGTTGGATGCCAAGATCAGCGAAGTGCAGTCGGACCTGGCACACGGTGGAGATGGCCTGGGCCTGGAAGAACTCCGCCAAGAAGCCCAAGGCGTTGCTCCCGACGAGCTGATGGCCGAGATAGAACGTCTGAGCGGGCAGTCCGCGCACCTGGTAGAAGAGATCGCCCAGTTGAGCGGCCAGCATGGAACCCAGCGCAAGGCCTTTGAGGCCCTGGACGGAACGGACGCTGCTGCCAGGGCCGACGCACGCCGCCAGGAAGCGGTCGCGTCCATGGCCGACGCGGCAGAACGCTACCTCAAGCTACACACGGCAGCGCGCCTCCTGCGGTGGTCCATGGAGAAATTCCGTGAGACCCGGCAAGGCCCGATGCTGGCCAAGGCATCGGCGACGTTCAACACGCTGACCATGGGCTCGTTCGAGCGCCTGCTCGTGGACGGCGCTGACGAAAAACCCAAGCTCTTCGGGATTCGTCCCAACGGTGCCCAGGTGGAGGTTGCAGGGATGAGCGAGGGGTCACGGGACCAGCTGTACCTGGCACTGCGCCTGTCGGCCCTGGAGTTGCAGATCGAGCAGGGCCTGAACATGCCGCTGATCGCGGATGACCTGTTCATCAACTTCGATGACCGGCGCACAGCGGCCGGGCTGCAGGTGCTCGGTGCGCTGTCGAGGAAGATGCAGGTGATCTTCCTGACCCACCATGATCACCTGGTGCCGCTGGCCAGGGAGGTGCTTGGGGGTGAACTCAATGTGATGACGCTTTGAGCAACCGGACAAAGTTGCAAAGACTGCTACTGGGCCTCGGCGAGTAGAGCGAGGGCTTTGCGCTTACCCAGGCCGAGAACCTCGTGGATCCGTTCCAGCTGCGCTGCGCGCGGGTATGCCTTGCCGGACTCCCAACGGTAGACCGATAGGTGACCTGCCTGAAGCAGCTTGCCCATCTCTTTGGCTGAAAGACCAAACTCTTTGCGTTTGGCTGCCAAGGCCTCGGGCTTGAACACCCATTTGCGACCGCCTATGCGCGCGGGTGCTTCTTCCTCTACCGCCGCTTTCACGGGTGCCTTGGCTTGGCGCTGGGCGGTTTTGAGCTGCGATGTGAGGGATTTGACCTCGCGCTTGAGCGCAGCAATCTCCGAGCGATGGGCGGTCAGTGATTTGCGCATGCCCTGGAGCTCAGGCTTGAGCTCCTTGCGAGCCATGCGAACGACTTCAGAGCGGAATGCATTGGAGAAGGTTGTCATGGGCGGATTGTGTACCAGCAGACACCAGTATGCAGCGGTGGCCACGATTGCCTGGAAACCAGTACAGCTCGGCTACCTTCGACCTGCAAGCCCTCTGTACGCATTGCCCATGGCAAGTAGCGCAATCAACTGTCAAGGGCTCAATCGATCAGGTTCTGCTTGAGCGCGTAGTACGTCAGGTCGCTGTTTGAGAAAAGATTGAGCTTCTCCATCAAGCGGGTTCGGTAGGTACTCACAGTCTTGACACTAAGTGAAAGCGCTTCGCCGATCTCACTGACCGTATCGCCCCGGGCGAGCTTAAGGAAAACCTGCATCTCGCGATCCGAAAGCTGCTCGTGCAAAGGGACGTCGGCTGGGCGGTTGAGTTGCTGGGCGAGTAGGTCGGCAACTGCTGGAGTTAGGAATCGTTTTCCCAGCGCGATGACACGGATGGCCTCCAGGATCTGGTTCGGGTCGCAGTCCTTGTTCAGATAGCCGCTGGCGCCTTTGCGGATGAGGTTGAGCGCATATTGCTCTTCTGGGTAACCAGACAGAATGAGGATACCCATGTCCGGGGCCTTTGCACGCAGCATGTCTATGGCATCTAGGCCGCCTTGTCCTGGCATCGACAGGTCAAGGAGCAGTACATCAATCTCGTGCGCGCGAACCAAGTCGATCGCCTCACGGCCGTTGGCAGCCTCGCCAACTACCCGGATATCGACGTGCTCTGATAAAAACTGGCGCAGGCCAGATCGGATTATTTGATGGTCGTCAACAATTCCTACGCGAATCATGAAACTGTCTTTCGGGAGAAAGGTATTTGGAAACAGGCGCAATTCGTCCGCCAGAGGTTGCCTGCGCAATTTCTCATGGCTGGCGCAACGTTATTGTCGGTAGGACAGCAGCGCGGGTTTGTCATCCTTTTTCCCGAGATTGCGAATACAACCACTGGTGCGTCAGGTCGCCTTCCCCGGGGCGAAGCGCATACTGTCGCAATGCGCAGGATCAGATTCCTCACCTACCGCCACCGGTCTCGTTCGACGAACAGCGCCTTTGGACTGCTTTTGGCATTCAACGCCGGGGCCGTCAATGCAGGCGGATTTCTAGTTCTGCATGCCTATACGTCGCACATGACAGGCTTTGCCTCGCAGCTTGCCGACAGTGGAGTGACTGGCAACAGACCGCTTCTTCTAGCTGCCCTGGGGGCGATATGCGCTTTTGTCGCGGGAGCCGCTGCGTGCGCGGTGCTAGTCAGTTGGGCGCGCGCACACCGGCTGCGTGCCATTTATGCCCCGCCCTTGCTTCTTGAAGCGGTGCTCTTGCTGGTTTTTGGCATTGCAGGCGCGGTGATGCTCACTTGGTCCACCCCATTTGCCGTGCCTATGACCGTGCTGCTGTTGTCCTTCATCATGGGACTGCAAAACGCAGTCGGCTCCAAGACCTCACGCGGCACCATCCGTACTACGCACATGACCGGCAACATCACCGATCTAGGCATGGAGCTGGGCAAGTGGGCTTACAAGGGCTTTCGACATGGCCCACAACCATCACAGATGCATTGCGACGTAGTCCGAATGAAGCGCGTTGCAGGGCTGATCTTGATGTTTGTCTTTGGAGGATTTGTAGGTGCCTTCGGCTTCAATCGCATCGGCTTCATTTGCGTTGTGCCATTGGCTGCACTCCTACTTGGTTTGTCCATGCCGCCGCTTGTGAGGGAAAAAAGGCTTTCGGCTCTGCCCTACACATTTAGCCGAAGAGAAAGTTGAGCTCGCACAGGTCGAGCGCTCATCTCGCTGATCTCGGGAAAGCCATCCAGTGGGACTCGTTCGACGGCGTCAAACAACTGGATCTACACATCGCATCGACCGCTTCTTGAGTACAAAGAATTAGACCGGCCGTTTCTCCAAAGCGCGTCCGCCAAATCGGTCATTGGTAAGGCTAAGCGGCCTGTGCTCGGGTGTCACGACGACCGCACACAACTAGGTTAAACAAACTCCAGCCCTTCGTCGCCAGCCCCACCAGATTGATGCGGATTGGATTGAGGTCCAGATTGGCCGCCATTACCACCAGCTCGGCCGCACTGGTGTCCCCGGCCATGATGCCGGTGAGCAGCTTGAGCTCGCCATTCGTCCCCGCCCGGCCCATGACGTTGGTCCACAGTGTCTGGGTGGGGGTGCTCCCCTCCAGGAGCGGCAGCCCAGGCCCGCAATGGTCTGGCTGGTGGCCCCGGCATCGAGCAGCCGGATCACCTCGCCCACGATGCCCTTGTTGGCCAGAATCCCGGGCCCGGCCAGGGCCCCGAGCAGCTTGGCCGTCTGGCCCGCATTGCCCGAGATATCCAAGGCCAGCTTGGTATCGCTGAAGCTCGCGCGCTCCACCCCCGTCACATCCAGCATGCCTCATCGGTCATGCGCTGCATGCGTAAAAGGATCCATTGGCGTTCTGCTGTGCATGGTCTGAGTCAGGGTGGCCGGGATTGCGACGTATCGGTGCCCGCCCCGCCATCCACATAGCGCTCCAGGCCCAAGGTCGGGCTGATGGTGTTGTTGCCCGCATCGCCAGTCACCGTGACCTCGCGGATGGCATCCACGCGGATGGCGCCGGCCGCAGCCATGTCCTTCAGAAATTGCGCCAGCGTCGTGCCTGCGCTCAGTTCTAGCGAGATCTTCAAGCGGCAGCAGGCGGCTCTTTCATCTGTTCACAGCAGATGCTTTCTTTCTTCGCGATCTCAATCAGGTCCTGCCAAGCAGAAGTGTCGAGGCCAACCCTAAATTTCACAGTGGCCTTCACAGGGATAGTGCCATCGCCAACGAAATTGCTGAAACGAGTTCTGCCGCCTTTACCCCACTCGTGGAGGATAAGAGCCACCCTGGTTGGCAAAGAAGTCCTCAGCGCACTAGACTGAACAACGTCAGGCAGCCAGGAGAAAGCGCACTTCAGGGTTTTCATATCGCCTCCTGTGCGGAATGTAGCATCGCACTCTGGTGGCGCTCAACTGGTTTGACCTGCCTCAAATACACCCATTTCCCGGTAAAAATTCTCTTGCTACGCTCTCCAACCGTGCGCAGCATCGCAGATGCGCCGATTTTGGCGTGGAGAGGAATTCCTACATGAAGAAAACGCTGATCGTGATCGCGACATTATTTGTGTGCGGCGTCGCCGCGGCGAAAGGCGGGGGAGGGCACAGTTCCAGCCATAGCTCGTACTCGCACGGCTCCGGCGGCAGCCATTCGGTAAAAGGTCATACCACGAAGAATGGCACCTATGTCCCGCCACACCATGCCACCAATCCCAACGATACGAAGAAGGACAACTGGTCCCAGAAGGGCAATGTGAACCCCTACACCGGCAGGCCTGGCACCAAGGATTGAGCCCACTACCTTTGAGGTGCCAGCCATTGCAGGTTACCTTCGTTCAGGCCCGCCGCGCGCGGGCTTTTTCCTGCCCTCACCTCTGAGTTCTGTACTGTCTGAATCACCCCGACCAGGTGGCACTTTGCCGTTAGGATCATTTGTAGTTGCCGTCCAAAATGCCAATTCTTGAGCCACGTCGAAAAAATTTCACCTGCAGGGAGCTCAACCTCCTACACGCCCACTGCTCGTGCGCGGCAAATATCGGACCTGGCTTTCCATTTCACGCTTGGGACATGCAGTGCACGAAGACCTTAAACAGAGCTTGGACCTGATGCTCGGCCGCCTTGGTGCATTGCAGGTGGGGCTATGGATGATCGCGGCTTCGCTGCCCCCAGGCGCCAAGAAGGTGGCTGCGGCGAAGATGCAGGAGGCTACCGAGCGAGTGCATGCTGACGCGCTTGCACTGCCATTGCCGGAGACGCAAGTTGAGGAGATGCACCGGCTGATGCTGGAGTTGACCATGATCCTAAACTCGCCTTCGCAAGAGCTGGGTTAGAGCGGCCGGCTCGGCATTCTGTCCTACCAGGCGACTGCAAGATGCGGAGCCCAATGTGTGTTCTGCAAAAGAAGCGCACTATGGCCACCGATCCAAAAGACCACCCACTGCACCGCGTACCCGACAACCTGCCACGCCCGCCAGGAGACCTGCCTCCTAGCACCGAGCAGCCTGTTCATCCGAATGAGGCACCTGACCCGAAAACTCCAGACTCGTCGCCGTAAATAGGGCGGCATCCGGCCGAGCCAGCATAGATCTCCTTGCTCAACAGCAGCGTTCAGATTCTGACGTGCGTTGGGTGGTAGCAGAGGAGGCCAGCACTACTGAGAGGCAAATTTCTTCGCGCATGCATAGCGGCATCCGCCGTGCTGACTCACCAATTTGCCTTTCTTCGAAATCTGCGGCGTTGAACATGCGTAGCCTCTATAACGCAGGCCTCTTCACAAACATAAGCTATGAACCCGAAGCAGTCCATCCATGCGATGGAGAGTTATGTTTGGCCACAAGAGCATTGCCGTAGTGACGTTGAGCCGCCACGATTCCCTCAAGCAGTTGCCAGGGCCTCGTGACAAACAACTCGGCAAAGAAGCAGCAAGGAAAAAAGCCCGCACGAAGCGGGCAATAAGGGAGGGTGCCGGAGGGAGCCCCGGCACGCACATCTTACGCCTTCAGGTCAGAGGCAACAACATGGGTAGTTCCCAAACACAAAAAGGCCAGTTTGAATCGTGAGGACGCAGCTCAAGATCAAACGGCCGTCGCCTCGGGCATGCGACGTACTGGTCAATCGACTTGTCATTGGCGCCCACAACCGTTGGCACTTTCGTACTTCCGCATTTGCTGCCACCCCAACATAATCTGTGTCATTACCCGTTGGGAGAAAGCATGCTAGCGGAAAGAGCTGCAGAACTACGCCACTTCAAATTTAGGGCTGATGCACTGTCTGTGCTTGGAAAGAAGGCTCAATCGAGCGGCCTGTTTGAGCAGCAAGCAACCACTGCCTACAGTGCTTTGAAGAAAGACCTTCTAGCGCGTAAAAAGATACAGAAAAGACTGAAAGGCCATGAAGCGGAAACCTGGTTCGAAGCACTATTCCAAGCAGCCATGAGCAAGGCCTACAGCGCTATGCGTAGCCCCACCCATACTCGCCCTGCCAATGCACGATGGACCAATTCGGTAGCTGATCTGCAATACGAAATCGACTATCACTTAAAAAAGTTTGAGAAAGCCCTCACCCGGGAGTAGCTTATAGGCATGGCTCTGCACAACGTGAAAGTGGCGCGTCAACCATCTCATTGCCGAGGCGCTACGAGCGCCGGATGCAGAGCTTGTGGCTGGTCCAGATGGTAGCCTTGCACCATGTCAACGCCGAATGCCTGCAGCATGAAGAGGATTTCCTGGCTCTCGACGAACTCGGCGACAGTCTTCTTGCCGAGACCTCTCGCAACATCAATGATGGAGCGCACAAACACTTGATTGTCTTGCTCTCGGGTGAGGTTACGTATGAACAGGCCATCGATCTTCAGTATGTCAACCTTCAGATGCTTGAGGTAAGCAAACGACGCGAAACCCGTCCCAAAGTCATCCAGGCACACATGGCATCCTGTGCGCTGCAGTGCGTTGATGAACCGCTCCGCATCGCGCAGATCGGACACTGCGGAGGTTTCTGTCAGCTCCACCAGCAGCCTGCGCGGATCGACCCCAGCCTCCTGCAGTTGGGCGGCAATGAATGCGGGGAGATTCGGATCATCGAAAGAGCGGGCAGAGATGTTGATTGCCAGTGCAGGAAGATGTGGAGTCTTGGAGAGCACTGAGATGCTCTCGCGCACAACCCAGCGATCGACTTCCAGGATTTTTCCGCTCTTCTCCGCGTACCCAATGAACTGGCCTGGTGGGATCAGTCGCTCAGGATTTCCCTCGTCGACCATGCGCACAAGCGCCTCCAGGTGGGCAAGTTCTCCAGACGCTGTTTCGTACACCCCCTGGTAATGCAACCTCAAGAGTCCTAGTTCAATCGCGCGTGAGATCCGATCGTTCCAGGCGAGCCGGTTGATCATCTCTTGCGACGCATTTCTGTCAGGACGATAGACCGACCAACAGTTCTTGCCCATCTGCTTGGCTTGGTACATGGCTGCATCCGCGTGAGCCACAAGATCTTCAGCATTGTTGGCATGCAGGGGGACTTGGGCGATTCCCAGGCTTGTTGTCAGTCGCAAGCTCTGTCCAAGAATAGAGAGAGGTGTTCTGGAAACGCCGCGCACGATACGTTCGGCCAGAAGTTGCGCCTCCTCGACGGTTGCGTTGGGCATCAGCACTGCAAACTCGTCGCCCCCCAACCGGCTGAGAATGTCGGTTTGGCGCACAAGGGCACGCAGTTCTCCACTTACCCGCAGGAGCACCGTATCGCCGACGCTATGGCCAAAGGTGTCATTGATCACCTTGAACTCATCCAGATCGAAGAAGATCAGCGCGCCCTGGCGAGCACTTCGTTCGTGGTCTTTGAAGAATCGAACGAGCTCATCCTCGAATCTGCGCCGGTTGTACAAGCCCGTGAGTGCGTCCCGCTCGGCAAGATAGATCAACTGAGCCGCAATCTCCCGCTCGCGCGTTACGTCCTCATGAATCCAAAGCCTGCCGATGTAGCGCTTATCACTGTCATGAACGGGGTGAGAGGTCAGTAGCAAGGTGTGGCCTTCACTCACGTCGAACTCATATCGACTGGATTGATGGGGCGTAGCAGCAACCTCTCTCACGTGGCGTTCCAGCGCTGCCAAATGCTCTTTGCCCCGGCCGACTTCATTGAAAACATCGCGAACCGAGCGACCAACGAAGAATGCTCCCTCCTGCGGCATGTGCCAGATCTTCAGGAACATGGAATTGCAGTACTTAACTTCGTTCTCGGCGGTGACGAAGAGGATGCCCATGTTCATCGCCCCCAGAAGCGCCAGCAGGCGTGCACGCTCCTCCTCCATACTCGTCATGTACTGCCGCCGCTCTTCGATCTCGAACTCCAGTCTCTGTGCATGCGCGGTCTCTGATGCTCGCTTTTGCGCAAGCTCCATCACCATGCCATCGAATGCTTTTGCCAATCGGCCCAGTTCATCTTCCGTCTGGATCGCGATAGGCGCAGGCGTATGCCCCTGGCCCACCTGGTCTACTGCCTCAGTAAGCCGATACAAGGGGCGGGTCACATGCCGATGAACCATCCTGCGCATCGCCCAGATCACGGGGACCAAGCTGAGCAGCCCAATGCCGCACAACACCGCAAGTCCCTTTGCTACGACGCCATTCACCAGGGACTGCGGCATGACGTAAATCTGAAACCAGCCCGGTCCCTGGATGCGTGACCAGGCGACCCACTGGCTGCCGTCCGGAATCCGGCCAGCACCACTGTCAGTCCTTGATGTGGAGACCATGCGGTAGACCTGTTCCAGCACGGGGTCCTTCAAATTGGCCACCTGCAACTGCCCTTGCGCTGCAGCGATCCGGTCGCGCAGTTGGGGATGCGATATCAAGTTGCCATCTGCACTGAGGATCAACTGCAATCCCTCATGGTCTCGGGTGGCTGCGACAGCGTTGAGCAAGGTCTCGACCGACAGGTCGTGGCCAATCGTTCCCACCCAACGGCCTTGCCAATCCAGAGGCTGAATAACCGACACCATCCATGCCTTGGCTTGGCTATCAAAGTACACGGGCGTCCAGAAGATTCGCCGATCAGGATTGACGCGTGGGTCCGCGCCCCGCATGGTCGGATACTCGGCATTGCTGGCATCGGCCGTGGCTCCCGCGCCCCAGTCGATTCCGTTCGCGTAGACCATCAGGCCGTTCTCCACGAAATCCATGTAGGCGGAAAAGAATGGCGGCGCCAAAGCAGGGCCTCGCTCACGCAGCAGGTCATAGGCGATCACGGCGCGTACTCGAGTGGATTCGTCAGGGCCGTTCTCTCCATATGGCTTTTCAGCAAGAATTTGCTTGCGAAGCTCTATGCTACGTTCTCGCAAGGATTTCCCGCAGGAAAGTTCAGCTTCGGGCACACATTCAGTTGCTTGCTGATCTCCCTGATGACTATGCTGGGCGGGCCCACATAGCTCTTCGGCGCTGCCGATGCTGGTTGTAGACCGGGGTGCCGCGCTACATTGCTACGGTAAGTGCGACATGGCGGCCGGTAGAGGACTGGTCGGCCATCGCCGTAAGGGGCGGCTACCTAGTGCAGTTCGGTGGTCACAAAGACTAGCTCGAAACGTACCCGGCCGACAAGCTTAAGAGGGTGCAGGCCTGCGACCGGCGCTGCCATAAGATCGACGTGGCGCGGGAGCCCCGGGCCGATGGCGTGCGCGTGAAGCCCGAGGGCCAGGCAGCAATGCTGGCGGCGCACTTTGACAATGGCTTTTTCAGCAAGGTCGATGGCGGTCAGATGGCCAACAAGCCCATGGACGAGAACTCGGGCGCCACCAGCGGCGTGCATGCGCTCAAGTTCCTCAAGACCTGCTGGGCCAGCAGCTCGAGATCGTGGCACTGGAGGCCGTGCTTGAGCATGGTGGCGAATTGCGTCTCCCACAACTGCGTGTCGGGCGGGAGGCCCGCAGTGAAGTAGACAATTTTTGCTGCTCCGAACCACCTCCAGCGTCTTCTGAGCATCGAGAAGATTGGCAGGCACCAAGGTGTTGGTGTCGTTGACCTTTCGCGGTGTGCGGCTGCCCAGCCGCAGCTCGCCTGTGTATTGACGCTTCAGTCAGTGGCGGGAGCCAAAATCGCGCGCATATGAATTCAACCGGGGATTCCGATGGCGCGGCTAGCCGTGCACGATTCTGTGTCTCACCGCGTACAGCACCAGTTCGGCATTGTTATCCACCCCGATCTTCTGAAGGATGCGTGTACGGGTGGAGCTGACGGTCTTAACGCTGATGAACATCTGCTTGCCGATCTCGGTCAGTGAGATGCCCTGAACGATCATCAGCATGATCTGGTGCTCGCGCGCCGACAGGCGGTGGTGGGGGGGCTGGTCGTCATCGCCCCCCACGGTCTGCAGCAGGAGGCGCTGGGCCGCCGTGCTGCTGAGGTAGCGCCTGCCCGCAGCCACCTCGCGGATGGCCAGGATCAGCTCCTCCGACTCGGCATCCTTCGTGAGGTAGCCGCTGGCACCGGCGCGCAGCGCCACCACGGCATACTGCTCCGCCGGGTACATGGACAAGAACAGCACGGGCAGCTTCGGAAACTCGGCACGCACCGAGGGCATGGCCTCCAGCCCGCTGCGCCCGGCCATGCTCACATCCAGCAGCACCACATCGAAAGACGCGCGGCGCAGTTTGGCCAGCATTTCGCCGACGTCGCGCGCCTCGTCGTCCACACGCATGTCGGGCTCGTCCGAGAGCAGCTTGCGCAGTCCCGAGCGGAAGATGGTGTGGTCGTCCACTACGAGTATCTTGATCATGGCCTGACGGGAACAGTAAGGAAAAGCCGGGTGCCGCCAGCCGGTTCGGGCTGCAGGTCCAGGGTGCCGCCGAGATCGCGGGCCCGCTCCTTCATTCCCAGCACCCCGCGAGCGTCATTGCGGTACGGACCGGGCGACAAGCCAACGCCATCATCGCGAATCTCCAACGTCAGCAGATGGGACTCGTCCTGCCGCAGTTCCACCCACACTTCGCCCGCGCCGGCATGCTTGGCAATGTTGATGAGCGCCTCCTGAAAGATCCGGAACACACTGGTCGCACGGTCGATGCCCAGTTCTCCCGGTTCGCCAACCACCTGCCAGTGGCATTGCAGGCCATGGCGCGCGCCGAACTGGCGCAACTCTCGGTGCATGGTGGAGGACAGTCCCAGGTGGTCCAGGCCGCTGGGGCGGAGTTCCTCCGACATCTCACGCACCGACCGGATCGCCTGGCGCGTGATCTGCATTAGGTCCTCGGAAATCTCCTTGAGCTCGGGGTCGTCGATGCGGCGCAGGATGCGCTGCGTGTTCATCTTGATGGAGGCCAGCAGGCCACCCAGGACGTCGTGGAGCTCCCGTGCATACAGGGCGCGCTGGCGCTCGCGCTCCTGGTTGATGTAGGCCGCAAGCTCCTGGAGGTCGCTGCGCGCCTGCCGCAGTTCTGCGTCGCGCTGGGTGCGCTCGGTCACGTCGATGCCCACGCCCACCACGGCCGGTCGGCCGCGGTACATCATCCGCGAGCCATGCACCTCCAGTTGCACGATGTGCCCGTCCTTGTGGATGGCGGGGGTGATGTAGCGAACGCTGTCGATCTCGCCTGCGATGCGTTTGCGGTAGATGCTCAGCGACTGGTCGATGAAGGATGCCGGGACGAGATCGCGCAGCGACATTCCCACCACCTCGCTGCGGTGGCGTCCGAAGAAGTTTGCCCAGGTCTCGTTGGAGTAGACGAAGATCTGGTCCTGGATCACGTAGATCCCGGTGATGGACTGCTCGACGATGGCCTCGAACGAAAGGCTCGTGTAGTCATCCGGCGCGTGGCGCGTGGCTTGCATGAAGAAGGTGGCGAGTCAGGGCAAGCAGGACGGTAAGTGAGGGACGCCCGAGCGTCAAGCTGCTGCGTCCACGTAGGAGCCGCAGGTGATGACCAGTTCGCCGTGGCGCTCGAAGTAGGCCGACTTGGCCATGGCCTGCTGCGTGAGCGGGTGCAGCCAGCGGTAGGTGATGTGGCCACTGCTCTTGCGCTGCGCGGCGGAGACGATCTCTGCAACGAAGTGCTTGCCATCAAGGTCTTGGAAGTTGCGGCCATCCACCCCCACCAGCCGGGTGTTGGTTCCGTGCGCTACGCAATGCACGTCGGTGGAATAGAGCACCAAGTACAGGTCCCGGTCGATCAGCTCCGCGTTGTTGGGGACATTGACCTGCGCAACCAGCGCCGCGGGGCCTTTGTTGCGCAACAGGGCCACTGCGCGCTGCACCAGCGCCTGGGCGTCCTCGGCGCTCGCGTGGGCCTGGCTGCCCAGGTCGAAGGAGGCCACCGAACCCACCAGCTGCAGCGCCTGCTGGTGCAGCGCCGCTACGGGTTCGGCCGCGTTGCGGCTGAGCGAGGCGTTCTGCCGCGTCACCGTGTCGATTTCCGCAATGGAGGCGCCGATGGCGTGGATGCCCACGCTTTGCTGGCCAACGGCGGTGGCCATGGCTTCGATGATCTGGCCCACCTGCTGGACGCCACCCAGCAGATCGGCCATGGTCCGGCCCGTCTGCCCGGCCATGTCTGCACCTGCCTCGACATTGCGGGCTGCCCCCTCGATGAGGGCGCGCACCTCGCGCGACGCCTGGGCGGAACGCGTGGCCAGGTTGCGCACCTCGGCGGCCACCACGGCAAAGCCCCGGCCGGCCTCGCCCGCGCGGGCTGCCTCGACGGCGGCGTTGAGCGCAAGGATGTTGGTCTGGAATGCGATGTTGTCGATCACACCGATGATCTCGCCGATCCGGCGCGAGCTGCCGGTGATGCTGCCCATGGTCTGCACGAGCCGCTCTATCACCTGCCCACCGGCGGCGGCGCGCGCCAGCACGCCCCGGGCGATCTGGTGCCCGCGCGCGGCGTCCTCGGCATGGGCCTGCAGCGCCAGCGTGAGCTGCCCCATGGAGCTGTTCACGTCGTCGATGGACGTGGACAGCGTACCCATCATGGCGGCGAAACGTGTGTGGTCGCTGCCGACCTGGCCGGAGGAGGTGGCGATGGCGAGCGTGCCCGCATGCACGCTGTGCACGATGGCGGCGATGCGCGCCTGCAGCTGTATCAGGTCCCGGACCAGCGGGTCCGAAGCGGGTGCATCGGAGGGGCCATCGCGGGGGGCGTCCAGCTCACCGGCCGCCAGCCGCTGAACCAGCGTGCGGGCCTGCGCCGCCAGGCGCGCGCGGCGCGCGGCCCCGCTGGCCAGGGCCGCAGTGCATCCCCCCGCGATGGCAAGGCAGGCCATGGCGCCCTGCTGCGCCTCGGGCTGCGGCAACCACGCCAGCGCGGCGACTCCCCCCACCACGGAGAAAGCCGAGAGGGCATGCAGCGCAGAGCCAGCACGATCGGCCCAGTGTGTGAACGTCTTCATGGGGTGTTCCGATCCTGGCAGGGAGCCATTGCTTGGCACATGTCTGTGGTCAGAATGTGTGCTGCAGGCCGACCTCGTAACCATTCCTTTGCGCGGCTGCCTTGCTGTCGTGCGCAAACGTGGTGTAGACGCTGGTGCGCTTGGACAGGTAATGGTGGTAGCCCAGCGCCAGCTTTTGCGAGCCCACCACGTCCGCGCGCTTGTAGTGCCCGAAACTGGCGCGGAACTGACCGCTCCCTGCGGGGATCACCGATGACACGGCCCAGGTGCGCACGCTGGCGTCGGCATGGTCCGTGCCCCCCGCCACCATGGCATGGAGCGTGAGCGCCCCAAAGTTGTAGCCACCGAACAGTGTGGCCAGTCTGGAGCGCCCGTCGGCCGGCTTTTCGTAGCCGAACCGCAGCTGCCATGGTCCGGGCGCATACCCCAGGGCGAACGAATACGGCGTCTTCCTGGGCGTGCCCGACCAGCCGGGGTTGGCGTCCTTGGCGGCGATCTGCGCCACCAGCGAAAACGCTCCCGCGTCATAGGCATAGGTCGCCGCGTCGTTGTACCAGAGGTTGCCGATGTTCCCCGTGCTGGCGGTGAAGCCATTGGTGGTGTTGTCCCAGAACCAGGGGTCCACGAGGATCTGCGGCAGCAGCGCCGCCGTCATCTGGCGGCCCAGTGTGAGGGCGCCCCAGCCGCCGCGCAGGCCCACGGACGACTCCTGCGACCAGTAGGTGCCGGCGGGCGAGTTGAGGAAGGCCCCGGGCGCGTTTGTGGTGCCGTTGTCGGCGTTGATGCGGGTGGAGAGCTTGAAGCTGGCCAGCAGGCCACCGCCCAGGTCTTCGGTGCCGGCGAATGCCAGGTAGCTCATGGAGCCTGTGCCCATGCGTTTCTGCCCGGCCCCGATATCCTTGCCTACGTTGAGGTCGACACGGCCCGAGAGCGTGAGGCCGGACTGTGCGAAGGCAGTGGTGCTGGCAAGCAGGAGTGCTGCGGGCAGTGCGATGCGAGAAATCATGGCGTGTTGTCTCCTTCCCCTGGCGGGATGTGTTTTTGTGTTTGAACAGAACGGTGGTGAAGCCTGCAGGGCCTGCCTGTCGCAGGCCCTGGGTGGTTCCGCTGGCGCAGGAGATCCAGCGGAGGAATGGTGTTCAGGCCAGTGCGCTGGCGGGCTCGGCCCCGAATTTCTGGCGCAGCAGCTTCTTGTCGAACTTGCCCACGCTGGTCTTGTCGATCGCATCGACGAAGTGGATGCGATCGGGCACCGCGTACCGGGGCAGCAGGCCCTTGGCGGCCTGCTCCAGCACCATGCCGCGCAGCACCTGCTCGGTCGCGCTGTCGTTGCCGGGCCGGCGCACGACCACGGCAATCGGCCGTTCGCCCCAGCGCTCGCAGGGCGCGGCCACGACGGCCGCTTCGGCCACTCCGGGGTGGGCCGCCAGGAGTTGCTCGAGATCCAGCGAGGAAACCCACTCTCCGCCGGTTTTGATCACGTCCTTGATGCGGTCCACGAGCCGCAGGAAGCCTGTGGCGTCCCTACGGCCCATGTCCTGGGTGTGCAGGTAGCCGCCGCGCCACAGGGCTTCGGAGGCCTCGGCGTTGCCGCGGTAGCCCTGGGTGAGCCAGGGTGCGCGCGCTACCACCTCGCCCACAGCGGCGCCGTCGCGCGGCAGCTCGCGCAGGGACTCGTCCACCACGCGCAGATCGACCAGGGGAATGCTCCAGCCCGCCGCCAGGCGGAAGTCCTCGCCAACCGCCTGCCCTTCGTGCGCCGGGCGCTGCGCCAGCGTGAGCAGCGGGCAGGTTTCCGACATGCCATAGCCCGTGAAGATGTCGATGCCCTGCGCAAGCGCTTCCTGGCACAGGTGCGGCGGCATGACCGAGCCGCCCGAGACGATCTTCCAGCCCTCGAACCGGCGCCCCCTGGCAGCGGCCAGCACCATCTGCAGCACGGTGGGCACGCCATGAGAGAAGCTCACGCCTTCGCGCTGCACCAGATCGACGATGTGTTCCGGCCGGTAGCGGCCCGGATAGACCTGCTTGACGCCGAGTAGTGTGGCCACGAAGGGCAGGCCCCAGGCGTGCACGTGGAACATCGGTGTGAGCGGCATGTACACATCGCCCCGGTGAAAGCGCTGGTCCTGCGCGCTGGCGCCCAGGCCCGCTGCCGCGGCCAGGGTGTGCAACACGATCTGCCGGTGGCTGAAGTACACCGCCTTGGGCAGGCCCGTGGTGCCGGTGGTGTAGAAGGTGGTGGCCAGCGTGTCCTCGTCGAAGTCGCGGAACGCGAAGGCCGTGGGCTGCGCCGCCATCAGCGCCTCGTACTCTCCCGCGACCTCAAGCGGGGTCTGCGCGGGCAGCGCATCCTGCAGCAGCACGATGTGCTTGAGCTGTGTCAGGCGTGGATGGATGGCTTCCAGCACGGGAAGGAAATCCGCATGCACCAGCAGCGTGCTGGCGCCGCTATGGTCCAGTGCGTAGGCGATCTGGTCGTTGGACAGGCGGATGTTCACCGTCATCAGCGCCGCACCCATCATGGGCACGGCGAAATAGCTCTCCAGGTAGCGGTGGCTGTCCCAGTCCATGACCGCCACTACATCGCCCGCCTCGACCCCCAGGGCTGCGAGCATGTGGGCCTGCTGTGCCACCCGCTGCGCGAAGCCGCGGTAGGTGTAGCGCGAGAGGTCGCGGTAGACGATCTCCTGGTCGGGGGCATTGGCCAGCGGTGTGTGCAGCAACTGCTTGATCAGCAGCGGGTAGTTGTAGGCGGACGGGGTGCGCTCTATCACGCGGCCATCGGTGTTCTTCACGCTTGTCTCCTTTTTTTGAGAATGACTGGAGCGTAGGCACGCGAGGGCGGCTTGCCTGCCGGAAATTTCTGCACGGCATGCCGGAAAAGTCCACACCGTGGCCTGGCCCGTCAGGCGGAAAGATCTGGCAGGCGAGACGGAAACATCCCGCAGACGGTGGCGGCAGGCGAGGCCAGGATCGCGCCTGACAAAATGCAGGAGACTTCCGTGGAGCAATTTCCTTGGCGCCGATGGGCGCTCACCCTGGGCCTGTGCTGGGCCCAGGCCGCAGGCGCGGCCCCCGCGGCGGAGCTCGTCGTTGGCCAGTCACTACCGCTCACAGGCGAGAACGCGCTGTTGGGTCGGCAACTGAGGCTGGGGGCGGACGTGCTATTCGCACATGTGAACGCCACGGGCGGCATCCAGGGGGCACGCATTCGCCACGTGGTGCTCGACGACGCCCCCGGGCCGCAGGCCACCGTGCGCAACACCCGGCAGCTGGTGCAGGACGAGCGGGCGTCCGCACTCATGGGCTACCCGCAGGCCCAGGGGGTGCAGGCAGTCCTGGAGCACAGGTTGCTGGCGCCGTCGGGCGTGCCGCTGCTGGGGGCGGTGACCGGGGACAGGGCCTTGCGCAGTCTCGGGCATCCGCAGCTGTTCCATGTACGCGCGGGCCTGGAGGAGGAGGCCGATCAGCTCGTGGAGCACCTGGCCACACTGGGCGCGGTCCGTGTCGCCATGTTGCACGCGGCCAGCGCGGAGGGGCGGGATGCGCTCGCGGTCCTGCGCGCGGCGCTGGCGCGCAAGCGGTTCTCCCTGGCGGGCGCGGCCGAAACCGTGACCGGGCAGGACGGGGCGGTGGACCCGGCCATGCAGCTGCTGCGGTCCCTCCGGCCGCAGGCCATCGTGCTCATGGCGCCCGCGTCGGCGGTGGCCAGGTTCGCCAAGGCCTGGCGCGCCAGCGGTGAGTCGGCCCACCTGCTGGCCTTCTCGCGGGTCGACCACCAGCAGGTGCTGGCCCTGGCGGGCAGCGCGGTGGTGCGCGGCATGGGCTTTGCGCAGGTCGTTCCTTCTCCGCACGTGGGCTCCAGGCCGCTGGTACGCGAGTACCGCGCCCTGCTGGCCACCTACGGCCCGATGGATGCGGCGCCCAGCTATCCGGGGTTCGAGGCCTTCATCGGTGCCAAGGTGCTGATAGAGGCCTTGCGGCGCTCGGACAGCAGCGCGCCGGGCCGCGTAGCTGCTGCACTGGAGCAGCTGGGAACGCTGGACCTGGGTGGCTTCGTGGTGCGCTACTCCAGAACCGAGCGCCAGGGCTCTCGCTATGTGGACTTCACAGTGCTCGGCAGCGAAGGACAGCTATTGCGCTGAGCTGCTCCAAGCATCGCATCAAAAAGATAGCTAATCGCGCTTTGCCATCAAGCACTGGAGCCCATTTTTCACGCGTTCAGTACGCTGGGAGGAACTGATGGCATGCAGAAAATTCCCTCGCTCTGGAGAGAATTTTCCGGCTGACCGTGCGTAACGGCGCGATCTACCATCCATCCGCTGGTCAACGAAAAAAACCGAAGGAGACATATGACCTCAACGAACACCAACGAAACGCGCTTCAGCGTTTCCGCTGCCGATGGTCGCGCCATAGAGTGCTACGCCTGGGCCACCCCGGCCGTGCCGCGTGGCGTGGTGCAACTGGTGCACGGCATGTCCGAGCACATCCGCCGCTACCGCCATGTAGCCCAGGCGTTGGCCGTGCAAGGCTACGCTGTGTATGGCAGCGAACACCGGGGCCACGGTCAGTCGGCGTTTGATGCGGGCACGGCGGGCGATTTCGGAACGCGTGGCTTTGCGGCGCTGGTTGACGACATGGCAACCGTCACGCGCGCCTTGCGCGAGCGCCACCCCGGCCTGCCAGTGACCATGGTGGCGCACAGCATGGGCTCCATGGCGGCGCAGGTCTATCTGATCGAGCATTCGGCCCTGCTGGACGCGCTGGCGCTGTCGGGAACTGCGGCGCTGGAGATGCTAGACGTGCGCACTTCGGGCTGGACGCCTGAGACGGCCAACGCCAGCACCGGCCCCAACCCCGCCACGCCCGCCGACTGGCTGAGCCGCGACCCGGCCGTGCCCGCGGCCTTCCTCGCCGACCCTCTGTGCGGCACGCCGCTCACGCTGCCGTCGCTGTTCTCCCTCTTCGAAGTGGGCAACTGCACGGCCGATACGGCGGTGTATGCCGCCGTGCGCAAGAACCTGCCTCTATTTCTCTTCACCGGCGATCATGATCCTGTCAACGCGAACCTGGCGTGGTTCGACCCGCTCGTGCAGCGGCTGCGGGCTGCTGGTTTCAGCGACCTGTCCACGCACGTCTATGGCGGCGCGCGCCACGAGGTGTTCAACGAGACCAACCGCGAAGAGGTGATCGCCAACCTCGCCGTGTGGATACGGCGCGCTGTTGGCTGACGCCGCGCTATTGCCCGCGCCCTGAACGGGGCGCTCCCTTTCTCTTTCCATCCCTGCCTGCCGAGCTGCCCCAAGGGCCGCGCGTCGGCCCCTGTTCGCCTTTTTTTTCTTTACTCAACACAGGAGACACCAACATGACCGCATTCCGATTCCACTGGAAGAAAACCTTTGCCATGCTGGCGCTGGCAGGCCTTGCCGGCGCCCAGGTCGCGCACGCCGCCGACGTCGAGCTGCTGCCCGCCGGTCTGCTCACGGCCACCACGGCCGAACAGACCAAGCCCGGCCAGTACAGGAAGGCGGGCCCCTGGCGCATCGGCGTCTCGTGGGCGGGCATGGGCAACAGCTGGATCGTGCAGCTCATCGCCGAGATGCGCCACGCCGCCGCGCAGGACAAGAACATCGGTGAGTTTCTCTTCACCGAGGCCAACTGGCAGCCCGCCAAGCAGGTGGCCGACGTGGAAGACCTGATGACCAAGAAGGTGGACCTGCTCATCATTGGCCCCATCTCGCAGGCAGTCGGCGCGCCGCTAATCGAGAAGGCCGCCAAGGCGGGCATCCCCGTGGTCACGCTGGGCTCGTATGGCCGCACCGTACCGTCCACCACCGAGATCTGGGCGGGCGGGCGCATCTTCGGCCAGCAGGGCGGCGAGTTCTTGCGCAAGGAACTGGGCGGCAAGGGCAACCTGTGGGTGTTTCGCGGCATTGCGGGCGTGGATGAAGAGCAGCAGCGCTACGACGGGCTGAAGAAAGCCATCGAAGGCAGCAACCTCAAGATCACCAACGAAGTGTTTGGCGACTGGAACTACGCCAAGTCCAAGCAGATTTGCGAGAACCTCGTGCTCTCGGGTCAGCAGGGGGATGGCATCTGGTTCTCGGGCGCTGAGATGACGCGCGCCTGCATCGACGTGTTCAAGGAGACCGGCAAGCCCCTGGTGCCCATGACCGGTGAGGCCAACAACGGCTTCCTGCGCGTGTGGAAGAACGCAGGCGTCAAGACCGTGGCGCCCATTGTCACGCCGGGCCTGGGCACGGCGGTGGTGCGCGCGTCCAGCGCGCTGCTCAAGGGCGAGCCGCTGTACCGTTCTTACTTCTCGATGCCCACGCCGATTGCGCGCGACCAGCTCGACAAGTTCTACCGCCCCGAGCTGAACGACTCCTACTGGATGCCGACCGCGCTGCCGGAGGCGAAGATCGTGGAAACCTACCGTACCAAGTAAGCCATGGCGAGCAAGGAGCGCCAGCCCCTGGTGGAACTGCGGGGCGTGAGCAAGTCGTTCGGCCAGAACGCCGCGCTCAAGGGGGTCAGCCTGGCGGGCTGGCCTGGTTCGATCCATGCCGTCACGGGCGAGAACGGCGCGGGTAAATCGACGCTGATGAAGCTGCTGGCCGGCGTGCACGTGCCCGACGGCGGCGAGATCCTGCTCAAGGGCCGCTCTGCCGCCCTGGGTACGCCCGCCAGGGCGCGCCGCGCGGGCATCTCCACCGTGTTCCAGGAACTCACCATCCTGCCCAACCTCACGGTGGCCGAGAACCTGTGTCTGGGGCGCGAGCTGACGCGCGGCGGCCTGCTCGACCTGCGAGCCCTGCGGCGCGAGGCCGTGCAGGTGCTGGAGCACACCGGCATCGCGCTCGACCCCGACCGGCTGTGCGGCACGCTCACTGTGGGCGAGCAGCAGCTGCTGGAGATCGCCAAGGGCCTGCACTCCGAGGCCGACGTATTCATCTTCGACGAGCCCACCGCGCCGCTCAACCGCACGGAGGTAGATAAATTGGAGGGCCTGTTGCGGGCGCTGAAGGGACAGGGCAAGCTGGTCTTCTACATCAGCCACCGGCTGGAGGAAATCTTCCGCTTCTGCGACACCGTCACCGTGCTCAAGGACGGCGCGCATGTGGCCACGCAGCCTATCGAGGCGCTCACGCAGGAGGGCCTGGTGGCGCTGATGGTGGGGCGCGAGCTGGAGGCACTGTTCCCCGAACGCCCCGCCAGCATCCTCGATCTGCCCGCGCTGCGGGTGGAGTGCCTTGCGGCCACGCCGCACGGCCCCGCCGTGTCGTTCACGCTGCACCGGGGCGAAATCCTGGGCATCGCCGGGCTGGAAGGCCAAGGCCAGCGCGAGATCCTACGCATGCTGGCCGGAGAGCTGCCGCGCGATGGCGGCGAGGTGCATGCGGCCACCGCCGCCATCCCGCCCGGTAGCGTGGAGGCCGCCGTGCGCCATGGCATTGCGCTACTGCCCGAGGACCGCAAGGGCGAGGGGCTGTACCTCGACCTCTCCATCGAGGACAACATCTGGCTCGGCCCGCTGCGCCAGACCGCACTGTGGCGCCGCGCGCCGCGCGACCCCGCACTGGTGCGCCGCCTGGCTGAGCGCATGGGCCTGCGCACGCCGCCTGCCCAGCCCGTGGGCTCGCTCTCGGGCGGCAACCAGCAAAAGGCCATGCTGGGCCGTTGGCTGGCGGCGGACGTGCAGGTGCTGCTGGTCGAGCAGCCCACGCGCGGCGTGGACGTGGGCGCCAAAGCCGAGATCTACGAACTGCTGCGCCGCTTCACGGCGGAGGGCGGCGCCATCCTGGCCGTCTCGGGCGACTTGCCTGAACTCATCGGTATGTGCGACCGCATCCTGGTCGTGCGCGGTGGCGCCATCGTGGCCGATCTGCCTGCCCATGGCGCGACCGAAGAACAATTGCTGGGCCACGCGCTGCGCAGCGAATCCATTTCCAAGGCCACCGCATGAAGACAAATACACCGGCCCGCACGGGCCTCTCGCGCTACACCGTGGGCCTTCCCATCGTGCTGGTGCTGCTGCTGGCGGCCACGCAGGCCGACTTCCGCTCACCCCAGAACCTGCTGAACTTCAGCGGCCAGATCGGCGCGCTGCTCATCGTCGCCCTGGGCCAGTTGTTCGTCACGCTGGTGGCGGGCATCGACCTGTCGGTGGGCTCGGTGATGAGCCTGGCCTCCGCCATTGCCGCCACGCAGGCCAACCCGCTGGCGGCGGTGGCCTTGGCCACGTCGCTGGGCGTTACCGTGGGTTTGGTCAACGGCCTGGGCGTGGCGCTGGCGGGCGTGCACCCGCTGGTGATGACGCTGAGCACGGCCACCTTCCTGCAGGGACTGGCCTACGTGGTGCTGCCGATTCCGGGCGGCACCATCGCACTCCATCTGGGGGCCGCGGCCACGAGCCAAGTGGCGGGCATTCCTGCGCCGCTGCTGTGGTGCGCGGCGGCGGCTTTGGTGGCCAGCCTGGTGTTGCGCCGCACGCGCTTTGGCGCGCACCTGTTCGCCGTGGGCGGCCACCCGCGCAGCGCCTACCTGAACGGCGTGCGCGTGCAGGCCGTGGTGGTGGGCGCCTATGTGTGGTGCTCGGTGGCAGCGGCGTGGGCGGGGCTGTTTCTGGCCGCGCGCGTGTCGGCGGGCGACCCGGCGTTGGGCGCGTCCTACGCGCTGGAGTCCGTGGCCGCCGTGGCGCTGGGCGGCGTGCAGTTGACAGGCGGCGTCGGCAGCGTGGCGGGCGTGGTGGCCGGGGTGCTGAGCCTGGGGCTGATGACCAACGGCCTGAACCTGTTTGGCGTGTCTCCGTTCATGCGTGGCGTGCTGACCGGTGCGCTGCTGCTTGCGGCCGTGAGCCTGCAGCGCAGGCGCATCGTGGGAATGTGAGTAAAGCCATGTCTCGTACCGTTCTTTACCGTGCCGCGTCCTTCATGCTGGCGCTACCGCCCGCCTACTTGGGCACTGCCGTGCTGCTGGCCAGCGCCGCCGCGCTGCGGCCCAACCTGCTGTCGCCCTTCTTGCTGCTGCTCATCCTGCGCCAGGCGGCGCCGCTGGGCTTCGCGGCCATCGGGCAATCGTTGGTCATGCGCTGCCGCTCGCTCGACCTCTCGTCGGGCGGTGTCATCGCCGTGGTGTCCTACTTGCTGACCAGCGGCGTGATGCCGCTGCCCTGGCCCCTCGCGCTGCTGCTGTGCGTGCTGTTTGGGGCGCTGGTGGGCGCGTTCAACGGCTTCCTCATCGTGCGCGTGCGGGCCTCGGCGGTGATTGTGACGCTGGCGGTGTCGATGATTCTCTCCGGCACAGTGATCGCCTTGAGCCAGTTCCATGCGGTGGGCGATGCGCCCGAGATCCTGCGCGAGATGGGCCGCGCCCGCGTGGCCGGCGTACCACTGGTCCTCATCCTCTGGATCGCCGCCTTGGTGCCCGTGGTCCTGCTGCTGCGCCGCAGCGCGTTCGGCCGCGTGCTCGACGCCGTGGGCGCCAATCCGCGCGCCGCCGGGCTGTCGGGGCTGCCGCACCTGCGCGTGGTGTTCATCGCGCATGTCGTGTCGGGCGTGATGTCGGCGGCGAGCGGCCTGATGCTGCTGGGCTTCGTGGGCGTGGGCAACGTCAAGCTGGGGGCGGACCTGGCGCTCAACGCGTTGGCTGCGTCCATCCTGGGCGGCATCAATTTCGGCAGCGGCCGGGGCGGCATGCTGGGCCCGGCGGTGGCGGCTTTCATGCTGGTCTTTCTCTTCAACTTCCTCACCAGCCTGGGCCTGGGCGAGCCGGGCAAGCTGATGCTGCAGGGCACCCTCATCGGTGCGGCTGCGCTGGCCTATTGCCTGCGCCACAAGGATGCGGCGCATTGATTTCACAGAACCAAGGAGACTTTTTCACCATGGCGGACGTATTCAAGGACGGCTTGCTGCGCGGCCAGCACGCGCTCATCACGGGCGGCGGCAGCGGCATCAACCGGCGCATCGCCGAGCGCTTCGCGGCGCAGGGGGCGGCGGTATCCATCGTGGGGCGCAGCCTGGAACGCGCCGAGGGCGCCGCAGAGGCCATCCGCGCCGCGGGCGGGCAGGCGCGCGGCTTTTCGGCGGACGTGCGCGACTTCGATGTGCTGGCCACCTCGTTCGGCCAGGCGCACGCTAATTTCGGGCCGGTGGACATCTGCGTTGCCGGGGCAGCGGGCAACTTCGTGGCCGAGGCCGAGAACATCTCCTCCAACGGCTTCAAGACGGTGGTGGATATCGACCTGGTGGGCACCTGGAACACCTTCCGCGCGGCGCTGACACTGCTGCGCGCGGGACGCGCCAACCTGCTGGCGATTTCCGCCGTGCAGTCTGTGATGCCCATGGCCGCGCAGGCGCACGTGTGCGCGGCCAAGGCGGGCATCGACATGCTGGTACGCACGCTGTCCATCGAGTGGGCGGCGCGGGGCGTGCGCTGCAACGCCATCGCGCCCGGCCCGGTGGCCAACACCGAGGGCATGCGGCGCCTGGCGCCCGAAGGCGACACGAGCTGGGCGCACGTGCTGGCGGGCATCCCGATGGCGCGCGCGGCCGATGCCGACGAGATCGCCGACCTAGCGCTGTTCCTGTGCAGCGGCGCGGCGCCCTACATCCATGGCACCGTCATTGCCATCGACGGCGGGCAGACCAACCTGGGCTCGCTGCCATTCGGCGCGGCGCTGCTGGAATCGCTGCGCGATCGCTGACGACTACGCCTTTTGGGTAAAACACCACGCGTTTCTGAAACTGGCCGCAGCCATCATCTGCTCGCGGTTTGTTGAAAGGTCGCGTTAGCCGCTCTGAATTCAGCTCAGAGCTGTTAGAGATTGGGGCGCTACAAGGCTGCCCCAGTTCCGGCCTCGCTCAGAGCTAGATCCGGGAGACAACTGAACGGGTACCTTGTAGGATTCACATGGGCGCGTGTCGATGGCGATCAGCTCATCTTGATGGGCAGCTTGGGAATGTGCATTTCCTACCGAGGTGAAACCTGAACTGTCGTGCAACTTAGGTGATGCTCAGTCGTGATGTTTGAGTGGAGATTCCGTCATCGAGACTTGATGCCGTGCTTTCGCAGTCGATAGGCTATGGTCGCCCTGCTGATCCCGAGGAGCCGCGCCGCCGAGGCTACGTTGCCCCCGGCGCTGTGCAGCGCTTGCCGCAACAGTTGCTCCTCGGCCTGGTGCAGCGGTGTAACCGCCAACGCAGTGACAGGAGCCTGGGAAGATCCTACCGTCAATGGCGCACTCACTTCTGGGCTGTACTGCGCTTGCCCCACCCCATGCAGCGTCGCCGTGCTGTTCGGATTCAGGTGAAGTGACATCACGCCCGAGTTGGGCTGCTCGCCCCCCGCAAACAAGTGGTGTGGCTCAATTGGCTCGCCATCGGTCGCCAGAATCACGCTGCGCTCGATCAGGTTCTGCAACTCGCGGATGTTGCCCGGGAATGGGTAGTGGAACATCGCCTTCACCGCCGCCTGACTGAATCCTGGCACCTGCCGCTGATGTTTGCGCTGGTAGTGGGCCAGGAAGTGGCTCATCAAGAGCGGGATGTCGTCGCGCCGGTCGCGCAGCGGGGGCAGATGGATCGGAAAAACGTTCAGGCGGTAGAACAGGTCTTCGCGGAAAGTACCTTCGCGCACGGCCTGGCGCAGATCCACGTTGGTGGCGGCCACCAGGCGCACGTCCACGCGCACGGTACGTGTGCCGCCCACGCGCTCCACCTCACCCTCTTGCAGCGCGCGCAGCAGCTTCCCCTGTGCCACCAGGCTCAGCGTGCCGATTTCATCAAGGAAGAGCGTGCCGCCGTGCGCGCGCTCGAACCGACCAGGGCGCGATGTACCTGCGCCGGTATAGGCGCCACGCTCCACGCCGAACAGCTCGGACTCGACCAGCGTCTCCGGGATGGCCGCGCAGTTGATGGCCACAAAGGGCTGCTCTTTGCGTGGGCTGATGCGGTGGAGCATGCTGGCGAACATCTCCTTGCCCACGCCGGACTCGCCGGTGAACAGCACGGTGGCCGCGGTGGGGGCCACGCGCTGCAGCATGTGACAGGCGGCGTTGAAGGCCGATGAAGCGCCGACCATGGTGGCGTGCGCCGTAGGCTCGGCGACCTGGGCAGTGGTGTGCAGAGCCTTTTTACCTGGGGGTACACCCAAGTAACTGGTGCGTGCCTTGCCTTGGACCCCATCGACGAGCGACGCGGGGGGCGCGCCCACAAAGTCCTGTGCGTTCAGAAAGAACAGGTCCTGCTCGGGGTCTTCCCACAGTTCTGCCGACTTGCCCACCACGCGGCAGTGAGCGGCGCCGGACGAGCGGCATTCCACCTCGCGGAACACGATCATGCGGCCGAACAAGGTGCTCACGTAGCCGGTGGCATAGCCCACCTGCATCCAGCACGCTGGCGATCCGCCTACGCCGTAGGCCGCGATGTGCTCGTCGTCCTCGCTGGAGTTGTGCCACAGGAATTCGCCCTCGTACGCGCCGGTGTCAGCGTTGTAGCGGGCATGCACTACCTCCACTTGCACCACGCCCTCCAGGGCGTGCAACCGAGTGCCGGCGATGGCGGCGGCCGTCGGTTCGGCGTTTGGCCACTGCTGGCGAACCAAGCGTGCGTCGCGCGCACCGCTCACGTAGCCCGCGCGCGTGAGCAGACCTCGTGCCTTGTCCAGGCCGATGCTGTCGATCAGCTCGCGCCGCAGCGATCCCAGGGCCTCGGAGTGCAGCAAGATCATGCGCTGGTCCTGCATCCAGATGCGACCGTCGCCGGGCGAGAAGAATAGGCATTCGCTGATATCGGCCACCGTGGGGTGGGCGTGCTGGCTCACGCCCACAGTGTCGAACCCTCCTAGCGCCTCAGGTTCAGCGGCAAGGCCCGGCATGCCAGCCTGGCGGGTGGCGGTGCGGTTCAGGTCGGCCAGGGAGACGCGCTGTCTGGGCATGGTGATCCTCGCGTTTGATCTGATATTCATCAAAAAGTGATCATTTGAGCAATTTGCCGCGTGCAAATTGCTTATTAATGGTAACTATTTGCCTGCTAAAAGTCGCCCATGCCAGCCATGTTTTGGCCTAGGGAAAGTCCGTAGCGCTCTCTCTCAAAAAGCCCCCGATTACGGCGTTTTCCGGCGTGCTGGACGGTGGGGCTGGTACGCCCGTTGCAATTTCAGGTCACACCGCCGCTGCGATGCGGTGGGTTTGATTTCAACCAAGGAGCAATGCAATGGGTGTTTCAGAAAAACCAGGCCTGCTGGACAACCGCCTGTGGGCGGGCAAGGCCTTTGATGGCGCGTGGTCTACCGCGCTCAGCACGGCGCGCGATGTGGCCGAGCCCGCCACGGGTCAGTTGTTTAGCCGTGTGGGCATTGCCAGTGCTGCCGACATGCAGGCCGCCGTTGGCCGGGCGCAGCAGGCGCAGGCCGCCTGGGCTGCGCTGGGTCCCCGCGAGCGTGCGGCGGTCTTCCACCGTGCGGCCAGCATCTTCGAGCAACACTTCGATGAACTGGCCTTGGCCATTGCCCGCGAAACCGGCGGCATCGTGCCCAAGGGCCAGCACGAGGTGCGCGAGGCCGTCACCTTGTGCCACCTGGCCGCAGCCCTCCCCATGCAGGCACAAGGCCAGGTGCTGCCCAGCACGCCCGGCCGCTTGTCCATCGCCCGGCGCGTGCCGCACGGCGTGGTGGGCGTGATCTCGCCGTTCAACTTCCCGCTCATCCTGGGCCTGCGCTCGGTGGCCCCGGCGCTGGCGCTGGGCAATGCGGTGGTTCTCAAGCCCGATACACGCACCCCGGTCAGCGGCGGCTTCATCATGGCCCGGGTGTTCGAAGAGGCAGGCCTTCCCAAGGGCCTGCTGCAGGTGCTGCCGGGCGATGCCGAGGCGGGCGAAGCACTGGTGGTAGACGAACGTGTTCCCATGATCGCCTTCACCGGCTCGCCCGTCGTGGGCCGCCGCATTGGCGCGCTCGCAGGACAGCATCTCAAGAAAGTATCGCTGGAGCTGGGCGGAGCCAACAACCTCATCATCCTGGAGGACGCCGACCCGGATGCGGCAGCCAGCGCCGCCGCCTTTGGCGCCTGGTTCCACCAGGGCCAGATCTGCATGGCCGCCAACCGCATCCTGGTGCACGAGTCGATTGCCGATGCCATCCTGCAGCGCCTGGTGGGCAAGGCCACGCACCTGCCGGTGGGCGATGGCGCCAGCGGCCAGGTGGCCATGGGGCCGATGATCGACGCCAAGCAGCTGCAGCGTTTTGACAAGGTGATCCAGGACAGCGTGGCGCAGGGCGCCAAGCTCGAAGCAGGTGGCTCCTACGACGGCCTTTGCTACAAGCCCACGGTGCTCTCGGGCGTCAAGCCCGGCATTCGTTCGTTTGACGAAGAGCCCTTTGGCCCGGTGGCCAACCTCGTCACCTTCCGCACCGATGACGAGGCAGTGCAACTGGCCAACACCAGCCAGGGGGGCCTGGCTGCGGCCGTCATCAGCCCCAGCGTGGGCCGCGCGATGGCCATCGGCCAGCGACTGCGCGCGGGCATGGTCCACATCAATGACCAGACGGTGAACGACGAATGCACCAACCCCTTTGGCGGCCCCGGCGTAGGCGGCAACGGGGGCAGTGTGGGCGGTCCTGCGGACATCGACGAGTACACGCAGTGGCAATGGATCACGGTCAAAGACGCGCCGCCCGCATTTCCGTTCTGAACTCGCAAGCCCTCGTGCGGCTTGGCCGCACCGAGGCTTGTACCCACAAAAAATCAGGAGACAACTTTCATGACACTGCATAACAAGACCATCGTCGTCACCGGCTGCTGCTCGGGCATCGGCGCAGACTTTGCCAAACTGGCGCGCCTGCAGGGCGCCCGCGTGATCGGCGTGGACCGTAACGCCCCCACGCTCACCCTGGACGGCTTTGTGCAGGTGGACCTGGGTGACCCCGCCGCCATCGACGCGGCCGTGGCGCAGCTCCCCCCGCAGGTGGATGCCCTGGCCAACATCGCAGGCGTGCCTGGCACCGCACCCGCCGAGCTGGTGGGCCGCGTGAACTACCTGGGACTGCGCCACTTCACGCAGCGCGTGCTGGAGCGCATGCCCGAGGGCGGCTCCATCGTCAACATCGCATCCATCCTCGGGGCCGAATGGCCTGCGCGGCTGGAGCCACACCGCGATCTGGGCGCCACGACCAGCTTCGATGAGGGCGCGAAGTGGCTGGCCGCCCACCCCGTGGCGCAGGAGACCTGCTACCAGTACTTCAAGGAGGCACTGATCGTCTGGACCGCCACCCAGTCGCAAAAGATCTTCCTGGAGCGCGGCGTGCGCATGAACTGCGTGGCCCCCGGGCCTGTGTTCACCCCCATCCTGGGCGACTTCGTGCAGATGCTGGGCCAGGAGCGCGTGGAGAAGGATGCGCACCGCATGAAGCGTCCGGCCTTCAGCGACGAGGTGGCGCCGGTGATCGCCTTCCTGTGCAGCGACGCCGCGCGCTGGGTGAGCGGCATCAACCTGCCCGTGGACGGCGGGCTGGCATCGACCTATATCTGAGTGGGGGACTTGCACATGTCCGCCCAGCAACTCCAGGCCATCTTGCAAATGGCCGCCCAGAATCCTCCTCCAGCGGGAGGCAGCCCCGCGCAATTGCGCGCGTGGTTTGACGCAGGCAATTCACAGATGCCGCTGGCCCAGGGACTTCCCATCCAGACGCTGCACATCCCCAACGGGGCGGGCGGCACCATGGCGGCGGAGTTGCTGAGCACGCCGCAGGCCGACCCGGATCGGCTCATCATCTACTACCACGCAGGCGGCTTTGTGTTTGGCTCGCTGGCCTCGCACCGGGCACTGTGCTCATACCTGGCGCAGTTCAGCGGGGCGCAGGTGCTCAACGTCGACTATCGCCTGGCACCGGAACACCCGGCGCCCGCCGCGCACGACGATGCGTTGGCCGCCTACCAGTGGGCGCTGGCCAACGGCTACGCTGCGTCGGCCATAGCGTTGATGGGCGACTCTGCGGGTGGCAACCTGGCCCTTTCCACAGCCGTGCGCGCGCGCGACCAGGGGCTACCCCTGCCCGCAGCCATCGTGGCCTTGTCGCCGGCACTGGACCTGGCATCCGAAGGTGAGTCTCACCACACAGTGGACGATCCGTTCATCACGCGCGAACTGATGGGGTTCTTCAACGCGATGTACGTGCCAGGCGGCGACGTGCGTTCGCCTCTGGTCACCCCGTTTTACGGCGCCGACCTGCAGGGACTGCCACCCGTGCAACTGCAGGTGGGTGGCTGGGAGCGGTTGCGCGACGACGCGGGGTCCATGGCCGCGCGCCTGAAAGCGGCGGGCGTGGAGACCGAATGCACCGTGTGGGAGGGAATGGTGCACTGCTGGCAGCTGTTTGCTCCTGCGCTCGATGAAGCCCTGGCGTCGCTGGAACAGGCTGCACGTTTCATCGCGGCGCGCCAGCGCAGCAGCACGGCCTGAGGTCGCGTCGCCTCAGCATCCCCAAGGACTGACCCCATGACACCACAACCCGCCGGCGCAGGCCGGGGCGCGAGCCTGCGCGCCGTAGGGAGCAGGGTACCGCCGTGGCGCTTCCACGCCCTGCGGCGTGTGCTGCAGCTTTTGCCGCTACTCCTGCTGTCTTTGCCAGTGGCCCATGCACAACCGGGTGCCAACAAGCCCATCAAAGTGGGCGCGGTGAGCGCTCTGAGCGGGCCTTACACCTTCCCAGAGTCCTCGCAGGCTGCCAAGGCCTACCTGGACGCGGTCAATGCCACCGGCGGCATCCGGGGGCGGCGCATCGAGTACTTCTCGCTCGACGAGGGGAGCTCGTCTGCCGCTGCTGCTGCTGCCGCAGGCAAGCTCATCAACGATCCCGAGGTGGTGGCGCTGGCGGGGAGCTCGGGGCTGATGGACTGTGCGGTCAATGCGGCCCGTTATGAGGCGGGCAGGCTGATGTCGCTGCAAGGCGCCTCGGTCTCTCCGTCCTGCTTTACCGCATCGCACGTGGTACCCCTCAACAACGGGCCCTATGTGGGCCTGGCCAGTGCGGTGCTGTTCGCCCGCCACACGCTGCGCAGCAGCCGTCTGTGCGCCGTGGTGCTCGACCTGCCGGGCATGGTGGAGGGCTACCGCCAAGCCCTAGACCGCCTGGCCAAGATCAAGGCGATAGAGGTGCCGCCGCTGCAGACCCTGGGGCCTGAGCAGGATCCCGCACCGCTGTTGCAGTCGGTGAAGGCACAGGGATGCGACGCAGTGATCTTTACGGGGCACGAAGCTGCTGTGCTGCGATGGAGCGAAGCTGCGCTAGCCCAGGGCGTGCATGGCATGACTTGGATCTACCTGACACCGGCCTACACCGACCGCGTGGCGCGTGCGCTGGCGACGCGCGATGGAGGCAGCGTTTACGTGATGGCCGAGTTCGAGCCGTGGAAGAGCCGCTCGCTGCCCTCGCAGGACTGGCGGCGGTTGATGCAGGAGGCCCGGCTGCCCCTGAGTTCGCTGTCACAAGGTGGCTATGTGGCCGCCCAGATGCTGGTGCGCGCCATGCGCCAGATCGAGAGCCCCATCAACCGGGAGACGGTGACGCGCGCGCTCCAGCAGATGCCGCCCACCAGCCATCCCCTGCTGGGGATGCCTTTCGAGATCGGCGAGCGCCGCACCCACAACCCCAACCGCACGGCCTTGCCACTCAAGCTGCAGCAAGGCCACTGGTACATCGCCACCCCCACCTGGATCGAGGTGCCCGAGCTCATGGCGCCGTAAGCCATGGACCGTTGGCCCGACGCCATGGTCGATTTCCCTGAAACCCGAAACCTGCAACCGAAAAAAACCAACCTCAACAAGGAGACAACATGACGACACCACAGAAAACAAAGACAGCTTCCCGCCTGGCAGTGCTGGCCCTGGCCGGCGCCCTGTCCACGGCGGCTTTTGCCACCGAAGGCGGAGGCTCCACCTACCCGCTGGGCACCGAGAACTTCACGGCTGGCGCAGCGCCGCCACCCGGGCTGTACGTGCTGGAGTACCTGAACTACTACACCACCACCCGTGTGAACGATGGCGCGGGCAACGCACTGCCCATCCCCGGCTTCAAGGTGCGTGCGGCGGCCGCGGCCACGCGCCTGATCTGGGTCACGCCCCAGGAGGCGCTGGGCGGCCACGTGACCGCGCACGCCATCCTCCCTCTGGTGGACCTGTCGGTGCGTGCCGGCGGCGCGAGCGATTCGCGCACCGGCCTGGGCGACGTGACCGTGGGCGGCGCCATTGCATGGCACCACTCGCCGCAGCTGCACAGCGTGGTGGGCCTCGATGCCGTGCTGCCCACCGGGGCGTACGACCGCACGCGCCAGGCCAACATCGGCCGCAACTACCTGTCGCTGCAGCCCCTGGGCGTACTGACCTGGATGGACCCGAGCGGCTTCAATGGCGACGTGAAGGCCACACTCAACTTCAACCGCACCAACAGCGATACCAACTACCGCTCGGGCCGCGAATTCATCGTGGACTACGCCGCCGGCTGGGGCCTGGGCAACGGCTGGGTCGTGGGCGTGGGCGGCTATGTCTACCGCCAGTGGAGCGACGACCAGGTGGGCGGCGTGGCGGTAGCGGGATCGCGTGGGCGCAGCCAGTCCATCGGACCTTCGGTGCGCTATGCCAACGGCAAGGGCTGGCTCATCACCGCCAAGGTCGAGAAGGAGTTCGGCGTGCGCAACCGCGCACAGGGTTCGCAGTTCTGGCTCAAGACCACCATCCCTTTCTGAACCCCGCGATCGATCACCAGAAGCATCCATCATGAAAACCAACACCCCTGAATCCACCGTGGCCACCGCAGAAGTCGAACAGTCGGCGGCCCTCCCCATCTCACGCCGTGGCCTGATCGCGGCCGCGGGTGCCAGCAGCCTTGCGCTGGGCGCCGGCCCGCTGTGGGCCCAGGCTGCGGCCGCCGCGCTCGTTCTCAGGGTGGGCTTCATCAGCCCCCGCACCGGCCCGCTGGGCGCGTTGGGTGAGACCGACACCTTCATCCTGGCCCAGGTGCGCAAGGCCCTGGCGGCCGGCCTGAGCATCGGCGGCGTGAAATACGCCGTGGAAATCCTGGACCGTGACACCCAGTCAGACCCCGCCCGCGCCAGCCAGCTCGCCAAGGCGTTGATCAACAACGACAAGATCGACCTCATGCTCACCACCACCACGCCTGAAACGGTGAACCCGGTGTCGGATGCGTGCGAGGCTGCAGGCGTGCCCTGCCTGTCCACCGTGATGCCGTGGGAGGCCTGGTACTTCGGCCGAGGCGCCAAGCCCGGCGCACCGTCGCCCTTTAAGTGGACCTACCACTTCTCGTTCGGTGGCGGCGGGTTCGCCAAGTCCTACATGTCTCAGTTCTCCCTGCTGCCCACCAACAAGAAGATCGGCGTGCTCTACCCCAACGACGCCGACGGCAACGCCATCCGCGCCTCACTGGCGCCCGAGCTGACGAAGGCGGGGTTCACCGTGGTGGATGCGGGGCCCTATGAGAACGGCACCACCGACTATTCCGCCCAGATCGCCAAGTTCAAGGCCGAGCGCTGTGAGATCTTCAACACCTTCCCCATCCCGCCGGATTTCGCCACCTTCTGGCGCCAGGCGGCCCAGCAGGGCTACACACGCATGGTGAAGATCGCGCAGATCGCCAAGACCGGCCTTGTGCCCTCGCAGGTCGAGGCCCTAGGCCCGCTGGCGCTGAACTTGGGGGCTGGGTGCTTCTGGCACAAAAGCTTCCCCTACGCCTCGGCGCTCACAGGGCTCACGGGCGTGCAGCTGGCCGATGCCTACGAGGCCAGCACCGGCAAGCAGTGGACGCAGATGCTGGGCTCCACCATGTCGCTGTTCGACGCGGGCACCGAGGCGCTGAAGGCCAGCGCCAATCCGCGCGACAAAGCGGCCCTGGCGCGCGCCATCAGCACGCTCAAGGCCACCACCATGCAAGGGCCGGTGGACTTTGCCAAGGGCCCCGTGCCCAACGTGTCAGTGACGCCTGTGGTGGGCGCGCAGTGGGTCAAGCCCGCACCAGGCAGCAAGTTCAAGCTCGACATCGTCATCACCGAGAACGCGGACGACCGCAACATCCCGGTGGCGGCGGCCCTGAAGTCCTACAGCTGATCGACCATGGCACATCCACAACCAGTAAGCCCGCCCCTGCCGCTGCTGCAGGTTCAGGGCATCGAGATGCGCTTTGGTGCCCTGAAGGTGCTGGACCAACTGGACTTTTCTGTCGGCGCCAATGAGGCCGTGGGCATCGTCGGGCCCAACGGCGCGGGAAAAACCACGCTGCTGAACGTGCTGGCCGGCGCGCACGCTCCCAGCCAGGGGACTGTGTGGTTCCGGGGTGTGGATGTTAGCGCCTGGAACGCAGCGGACCGCTGCCGTTCAGGCATCGCGCGAACCCACCAGGTGCCGCGCCCCTTTCTGGGCATGACGGTGTTCGAGAACGTGCTGACCGCAGCCACGCACGGCGCTGGCATGCATACCCGCGACGCGGGCGACCGCGCCATGCACGCGCTGCGCCTGTGCGGCATGGAGGCGCTGGTCAACCGCCGCGCGGAAACGCTGGGCCTGCTGGGCCGCAAGCGGCTGGAGCTGGTGCGAGCGCTGGCCACCGGGCCCACCGTGCTGCTGCTCGATGAGATTGGCGGTGGCTTGACCGATGCCGAGGCGAGCGAATTGGTGGATATGGTGCGCACCATCCGCAGCCGGCAGATCGCCATCGTCTGGATCGAGCACCTTGTGCATGTGCTGCTGCAGGTGGCCGCGCGCCTAGTGTGCATGGACGGCGGCCGGGTCATCGCCAGCGGTGATCCCCACGAGGTGCTGTCCGACGCCACCGTGGTCGAGGCGTATCTGGGTGGGGTTGCTGCATGAGTGCGCTGTTGAGCATTGGGGCTTTGAATGCCCATCATGGGCAGCTGCCTGCCGTGCGTAATGTGTCGCTGCACGTGCACCAGGGCGAAATCCTGGCCCTGGTGGGAGCCAACGGCGCGGGCAAGACCACGTTGTTGCGCACGCTGGCCGGCGCTCACCGCGCCAGCGGCGGCACCGTGTGGTGGGACGGCGAAGACATCACCGGCGCGCCCGCCCACCAACGCGTGTCCCGGGGTCTGGCGCTGGTGCCCGAGGGGCGGCGCCTGTTCGCCAGCATGACAGTGCGCGAGAACCTGCTGGTGGCACGCGCGGCAGGGCGGCGCGGGCAGTGGGGCCTTGACACGGTGCTCGACGCCTTCCCCCAACTGCGCCCCAAGCTGGATGCGCGCGCCGGCGATCTCTCGGGCGGGCAGCAGCAGGCCGTGGCGATCGGCCGCGCGCTCATGACCAACCCTCGCCTGCTGCTGCTCGACGAGGTGTCGCTGGGTCTGTCGCCCCTGGCCGTGCAGGGCGTGTACGACGCGCTGCGGGGCGTGATGGGCCAAGGCACGACGCTGGTGCTGGTGGAGCAGGACCTGCAGCGCGTGCAGAGCGTGGCGAGCCGCATCGTCTGCATGCTGGAGGGCCGCGTGGTGACCGATGCGCCCGCCGACCAACTCACCCGAGCGCAGATCACCGCGCATTACTTTGGCGCACAGCGGCCCGAGAGTGCCCCCGGCACGCACAGCGCCGCAGCCAACACCCCCCGCCATGCCCAACAGGAGGCCGCATGAACCTTCTCAACCAGATCATCCAGGGACTGCTGCTCGGCGGCTACTACGCCTTGCTGGCTTGCGGGCTGTCGTTCATGTATGGCGTGATGCGCATCATCAACCTGGCCCACGGCAGCTTGGCCGTGGTGGCCGCCTACCTGCTGTGGCTGTTGGCCGAGCCGATGGGTTGGCACCCGTTGCTGGCCCTGCTGCCCGTGTTGCTGGCCATGGCGCTGCTGGGTTGGGTGCTGCACTACCTGGTGCTGGAGCGCAGCGCGCGCCTGGGGGCCTTGGTGCCCCTGCTGGCCACCTTTGGCCTGGCCAGTGTGATCGACAACGGGCTGTTCCAGCATTTCGGCGCCGACACGCGTTCGCTGGCCACGTCCATCGGCACGCTCGCGTACGACAGCTGGGAGCTGCCCGGCGGTTTGTACGTGGGGCAGTTGCCTGCGATGGTGCTCCTGCTGGCTGTAGTCCTGCTGGGCGGGTTGCACGCGATGCTGGCGCACACGGCACTCGGGCGGCAGATCCGCGCAGCATCCGAAGACGCCGACACCGCGCGCCTGGTGGGGGTGCGCACCGGCGCGGTGTTTGCGGCGGCTTCGGCCATCACCATGGTCACGGTCACCCTCGCCGGGGCCTCGCTGGCCATGCGCGCTACCTTCGATCCGTTCTCGGGCCCACAGCAGCTGATCTTCGCGTTCGAAGCCGTGATCATCGGTGGCGCGGGATCGCTGTGGGGCACCCTCCTCGGTGGCGTGGTGCTGGGTGTGGCGCAGAACCTGGGGGCACAGGTGCATCCCCAGGGCTTCCTGATCGCCGGGCACGCCACCTTCCTCGCCATCCTGCTGGCGCGGCTCTACGCGAGCGGCGCGCTGCGCAAGCTGTTATCTGCCCGCCGCAAGGTCACACCATGAGTACCCCCATGAGTTTTGAATCTTCCTCGAATTCGTTCGGCCCCAGCTGGACTGTCCAACGCTGGACCCGCGCATCGGGAGTCTTTGTGGGCGCGACCATCCCACTGCTGGCCATTCTGTTTCTGGGGCCGCTGTGGCTGCAGGCGGGCACGGTGGACCGGCTCACTACGCTCTTCATCTACGTCATCCTGGCGGTGATGTGGAATGCGTTGGCAGGTTACGCCGGGCTGGTATCGATTGGCCACCAGGCGTTCTTTGGCCTCGGGGCCTACGCGATGGTCCGGCTGGCCGATGCGGGCCTGGGGCCGTACCCGGCGCTGCTGGTGGGTGCCGCACTGGTGGCCCTGGCCGCGGTGCCGCTGGCGGTGTTCATGCTGCGCCTGCAGGGCGGCGAGTTCGCCATCGGTATGTGGGTGCTGGCCGCGCTCGCCCACCTGTGCGTGAACCTGGACAGCCTGGTGCAGGGGGAGACCGGCACTTCGATGATTGCGCTACAGCAATACGCAGCCGGCGATCGTCGCGCCTACACCTACTGGGCCGCGCTGGCCGCCATGGCCGGGCTGTGCTGGGCCGTGTTCCTGCTCCTGCGCAGCAAGGTGGGCACGGCGGCCCAGGCCATTCGCGACAACGAGATGGCAGCCATCTCCATCGGCGTGCGCGTGATGGCCATCAAGCGGCTGGTGTTCGTGCTGTCGGCATTCGGCTGCGCCTTGGCGGGCGGACTGTGGCTGGCCACGTCGATCAGCTTTCAGCCCAAGACCTATTTCAGCGTGCAGTGGACGGCCTACATGATCTTCATGGTGCTGGTGGGGGGGATAGGCACCATGGAAGGCCCCATCCTCGGCGCGCTGCTTTTCTTTGCCGTGGAGACCTTCTGGGGCGGACAGGGCGTGCTCTACCTCATCGGCCTGGGTGCCATCGCCCTGCTGTTCGCGCTGTTTCTGCCCAAGGGGATTTGGGGAGAAGTGCGGCAACGCTGGGATGTGCAGCTTCTGTCGGTGGGCTATCGCATTGAGGCGATTGACGAGCCAAAAGGCGAGAGGGAGCGTCATAGATAACCCTGAGTAGTCTCTGGCATCCCGGTCATGGGGAACGTCAATCTGCAACGGACCGTCTTCGGTCAGCACCGTCTCGCCGCGGGTTCCACTGCGCTGGCTGTGCTGTGCAGGGGCGTGTCCGCTCCGTGCGGATAGCCCAGGTGGTGGCTCGAGCACACAGGTTCTCATTGCCACATTCAATCTGGTGGCGCAGACGCACAAGCATTGCCTGGTGCAACTTGGCTAATACGCCTGCAGCACTCCAATCCCTGAGCCGTCACCAGCAGGTCATGCCGCTGCCCCACCCCAATGATTGAGGAAGGCTTTCCCAGGGAATGCCTGTTTCCAGCACGAGCAGGATGCCGTTGAAGGCAGCTTTGTCGCTGACCTTGGGGCTACGTGGGCCGACCTTGGCTGAAGGCGGGAATCAGGGGGAGGGGCTGTTTCCACGGATCTTTGCGAACGGGGCGTCGGGACGCAAACCGTCAAGCGTACCTGCTAAACCTTCCGCAGCAAACCCGCCACAGAAACTTTAGCCTGGGACGCCAGCTGCCAACGACCGTTTGGCTACCTCGCAGAACCAGCGTACTCCCAGTGGCAATGCATCGTCGTTAAAGTCGTAGCAGGGGTGGTGCAACGCACGTTCGCCGTCCTGCCCGGGGTCTGCTCGGCCCTGGCCTAGCCACAAGTAGGCGCCTGGCTTGCGCTGCAACATAAAGGCAAAATCTTCCGACGTGAAGGCGGCGCGCGGTGCAACCTCGGCGTGCAGGCCAACAGCATGCGCAGCGTCCAGGGCCAGCGCGGCTTCGGCAGCAGTGTTCACAGTGGCTGGGTAGTAGCGCAGGTACTTCACCTCAATCTCGGCGCCACTGGCCAGCGACACTCCATTCGCTGCGGCGCGCAATGCAGCCTCAATGCGGTCCTGCGATGCTGTGTCAAAGCTGCGCACCGTGCCCGTGATTTGCACTTCGGCGGGCAGTACGTTGTGGCTGCGGCCGCCCTCAATCCGGGTGACGGACAAAACGGCCGACTCACCAGGGTCAATGCGCCGCGCGACGATTGTGTTAAGTTGCGCGACCAGTTGGCTGGCTGCCAGAATAGCGTCCGGCGTGTGGTGCGGCTGTGCTGCATGGCCGCCCTTGCCGCGTACGCTGATATCGAACCGGTCTGCGGCAGCCATGATGGGTCCAGGGCGCGTCTGTACCTTGCCCAGCGGCAAATCGGGCCAGTTGTGCAGCGCAAACACGCGGTCACAAGGAAAGCGCTCAAACAAGCCATCTTCGATCATGCGAGCCGCACCACCTTTGCCCTCTTCAGCGGGCTGAAAGATGAAATGAACCGTGCCACTCAGTCCAAGCGCCTTGTGCGTACGCACCAACTGCTGCGCGGCACCGAGCAGCATGCTGGTATGACCATCGTGACCGCAGCCGTGATGCTTGCCCGGTGAGCAGCTTGCATAGGAGCGTTGGCCCAGCTCTACCATGGGCAGCGCATCCATGTCTGCCCGAAGACCTACGCTCAACGCGCTACTTTCCTGCGCTTCGCCGCAGCAAAGCGTGCCCACCACACCGGTTCCACCGACGCCTTCGTGTACCTCAAGACCCAAAAGACTCAGCGCCTTGGCGACAATGCCCGCCGTGCGTAGCTCTTCGAAGGCCAACTCGGGATGAGCGTGCAGGTCGTGGCGCAGCATCACTAAGTCCGGCAAAAGGTCGTCCACTGGTGCAGCGATAGCTGAAAGATCGCAGTTTACGGAAGAGGAATTCATGTTCTTGGATTCACGGAAAAAGTTTGCTGAGACTGCAGAAACATGTTGCTCAGTGCTCGTCGAGTAGATGCTCAAAAATGCTCGAAGAAGGACCGCGAGGTGGCTGAGCAATTTTTCGTCAAGACTTAGCCCGCTGAAACACCATCCAGCCAGAGCCCGCTCCTCACCACCTCAAATCCATCAGATTGCAGCTGGCCCGAGAGCCGCGACCAGCCTTACAAAAATGTGATCAAGCTTAGAAGCGCGGGCGCTCTCGCGGGCGCTAATTTGCGAGCGCTAAACAGCAGCAAGTTTTGTTCGTGCGGTCCTTGGACGCATATTGTTTCCACGCAGAACTAAACAACTGCGAATTGGTCGGGGCAGGTTTGCATGGAAGTCAACCCACCCCAAGGATGTACGGTGCACATGCGCCGCCGCACTTCAGTACCAGACTGCACAGCGAAAGCTCAGGGCGTCTTGATCAAATCAAACGTTGCCTCAACACCCTCCTGACGGGAGTCACGATTGGTGTTCAAACGTCAAGGACTTGCCCTAGCAAGGCAAAACCGACACGCCAATGGGTAATGTCGCCCGGGTCTGTGGTGGCGGTGCGGATGTTGACGCGCACGAAAGTGCCCACCACGGTCTGCAGGTACTTATCCTCAAAGGCAACCTTCTCGTCACATTGCAAGTCGTTGCGGTCGTGGCGCTGCGGGCAGCTCCGGTTTACCCATGCAAGTACTCGCCAGGATCCTTCACCATTAATAGGTAGGCGGCCTTGTGCCGAAGCGCGTTTTCAACCCATGCATGGTTTTCAGGCTCTGGAAAGCTGGGCATTCGCTTTGCGCGGCGACTGAACAACCTCCAGGCGCCACTGAAATTGGCCACAGCCATCATCCGCTCGCGATCCTTGGAGAAGTCGTGTTGGTCACTTTCAGCTGCACGTTTTGGCTCAGAAAGCTACTTGCACCCCCGCTACCAGCTGCCGCTGCTGGCCCGGGATCACCGTGAGCGCCCCCCAAGAGGCGGTGTAGTAGGCTTTGTTGAAAAGGTTGTGCACGTCCAGCGTCAGGCGCGTTCGCTTGTCTATCTGCCAGTAGCCCGTAAGGCGTGCCGTGGTGTAGGCGGGCAGGCGGTAGGTGTCGGTAGCGGTGCCCGTGCGTTCACCCACGTGCACCAGGCCGCCGCCCACGCCGTAACGGCCGCCCCAGGGGGCCAGGTCTTCGCGGATGGCGAATAGGCCGGCGCTCAGGCAGGGGACGTTCAGCAGGCGCTTGCCCAGCAGGGCCGGGTTGTTGTCGCGGGTCACCTCGGTGTGGGTAAAGGCTAGGTTGGCAGTCATGCGCCAGTGGGCGTCGATCTGGCCGGCCACGTCCAACTCCAGGCCGCGGCTTTGCACCTCGCCGGCGGCGATACTGAAGTTGGCGTTGGAGGGGCTGCGGGTGAGCACGTTGGTCTTGCGGATGTCAAACAGCGCCACGCTCGCGTTCAGGCGCCGGTCGGTCGACTGCCACTTCGCGCCCAACTCCAAGGCCTGGCCCTTTTGGGGGTCAAACGCGCGGCTGCTCTCGTCGGTGCCTGCGTTGGGCCGGAACGAGCGCCCTGCCGAGGCATAGACCGAGGTGTTTGGATCAATCAGGTAGGTGACGCCGATGCGCGGCGTGGCGGCCGAGTGGTACTGCACCTGGCGCGTGGCGGCCAGGCGGTTTTCGCTGTCTTGGTGGAATCGGTCGAAGCGCACGCCCGCCAGCAGCTTCCATTGGTCGGTCAGGTCGATCTGGTCCTGCACGAACAGGCCGGTGGCGCGGGTGCGGTCCACCAAGTCGAAGCCTGGCGTGAGGTTGCCCACGGGCTGGTTGTACTCAGGGTTGTAGATGTCGATGGCGAACGGCTGGCTAGCCAGGCTGGAGTAGCGGATGTCTTGCGCCGCCGTGAGGCGCCAGGTCTCCACGCCCGCCAGCACCGTGTGGGCCAGGCTGCCGGTGCGCAGCTTGCCTTCGACCTCGGCCTGCAGCGATGCATCGCGTGCCGGCAGGCTGCGCCAGCTGTCGCGGCGCGTGAGGGTGCGGCCGTCTGCGGCCACGGTGCCGGTCAGGTCCACGGCGGCACCAGACAGGTCCGTCTCGCGGTACGACGCGCCCACGCGGGTGCGCCAGCCCTGGCCCAGGTCGTGGTCCAGCGTCACCTGGTGGGTGTCGCCGTTCACATGCAGGTTGGGGCGGCTGGGGTCGCCCAGGTAGCGGTCGGATGGCAGCGCGCCCACGTTGCCGCGCACCTGCACGATGCCCCGGTCCAGCGGGGTGCGGATGCGGATGAATTCGGCCTCGTAGTTCAGCACCGTGTTGGCGCCCAGGTTCCAGGTGATGGACGGGGCCACCACCAGCTTGCGGTTGTCCACCAGCGCAGTGCGGCTGGCGCCGTCTTCGGCTGCCACGTTCAGGCGGTACGCGACGTCCGTGCCGAGCGGCCCGGTGGTGTCGAGCGTGGCACGGCGATAGCCCAGCCCGCCCACCTGCACGCCGGCCTTGTGGGCGGCGGTGAACTGCGGTTTCTTGGTGACTACGTTGAGCGTGCCGCCGGGCTCGCTGCTGCCGTACAGCGCGGCCGCCGGGCCCTTCAGGAACTCGATGCGTTCGACGGAACTCACGTCGCGCTGCGGGCCGTAGCCTCGGTTGGACGCAAAGCCGTTGAGCAGCTGGCCGCCGTCGGTGTTGCTGAAGCCGCGGATGGCAAAGTTGTCCCACGTGCCGCCGAAGTCGTTCAGGCGGGTGATGCCGCTCACGAAGTCCACCGTGTCGGCCAGGCGGGTGGCGCCCAGGTCTTCCATCAGCTGCCGGGGCACCACGCGCACGGACTGCGGGGTTTCGATCAGCGGGGTGTCGGTGCGCGTGGCGCCAGTGTTGCGCTGCGCACCTTGGTAGCCCGTGGTAGCACTGCGTTCCCGCACTTGGACTTCTGACAGCACGGGGCTCGAGGCGGTGCCGCCGGTCGCTGGAATCGACGTCCCCGGCGGGGTGCCCTGGGCCATGGCGGCGGTTGGAATGAAGACGCAAAGCGCAAAGGTTGCACGTGTCAGAACGGTGTGCCGGGTAGACTGGGGAATCGAGAGGGACATGACAGGCGTGGGACTAAACTCGGATCGTCAAAAGTAGGGATTGAGGATGACGTCTGAAGGCGTAGCGGAGGATGTGCGCAGAAATGCCGTATCCGCGTTCACTAATGCGCTCTGCAGGACAGCACACTAGAAATCCGCAACCTTCCCCCATGCTGAATGCCGAAAACGCGCTGGATCGTAGGGGCGGGGATCGAAGATTGGCTCCGCACCTGTGACCAGATCGGCGATAAGGTGTCCGGCACCGGGGCCAATCCCGAAGCCGTGGCCAGAGAAGCCGGCAGCGAGAATGAAACCAGGCAGCTCCGCCACTTCGCCGATACCGGGTACGCCATCGGGGGTATTGTCGACAAAGCCTGCCCAGGCACTGGCAACACCAGTCTTGCTGAGAGCTGGCAACAGATCGATGGCACGATCGTATGTCTGGCGCACTGCAGAGGCATCTGGCCGAGGGTTTAGTATCCGCATCCGTTCCATCGGAGTAGGGGCGTCCAGTTGCCACTTCGCGAGCGTTTCATGCCCACTAAGCAGCCCCTCCAGGCCGCCAGGGAAAACGTTGCGCCAACGTTTGGCAAACATGGGCAGAAACTGTGGTGCAAAGCGCAGCAGTTGCGGCGTGGGGTCTACCCGTCCCCGCCCACTGATGGCTAGGTTATAGCTGCCATCACCGCGGCGCGTGACGGATACGCGCGCCGTGTGCAGCGCGTCCGGCAGGCGTTCGGCAGCGCGTGAGACGCGCACGATGGTCTGGCGGACCGTTGCTTGCGGGAAGCGTATGCCTAGCTGCCGGCAGAACGACGAGGCCCAAGCGCCACCAGCATAGACAACAGTGTTGGTTTTGATCGTACCGACTTCAGTAACTACCCCACTGACATGCCCTGCCTCTCGCTCAATTCCGCGCGCCGCGCAGTTCTGAAGGACCGTGCCACCAAGCTTCAGAAAGGCCGCAGCTACAGCCGGCGCTGCTTTGCCAGGGTCAGCAGTACCGTCACTGGGCGAGAACACGCCCCCTTTCCAAATACGGCCTGTGACACGGCCGCGCTCGCTGGCCTCGCGGCCGCTGAGCATGTGGGTCGTTACGCCCGCAGTTTTTGCAAAGTCACGCCACCGAGCCCAGCGCGCAATCTCTTCCTCGTCGTTGCTGAGGTAAAACAGGCCACAGCGGTTGAATCCAGTGTCTTCACCAGTGTCTGCGGCGAATCGCTCCCAGAGTTCCAGACTCTTGGTAGCCATGGGTAGTTCTCGCGCGTCGCGATTCTGCTGGCGGCACCAGCCCCAATTGCGACTGGATTGTTCGGCACCGATGCGGCCCTTTTCGAGCACCACGACAGAGAGGCCTCGTCGGGCCATGTAGTAGGCAGCGAATACCCCTATGATCCCGCCGCCGATGACGACAGCATCTGCGTGTGTCGGCATTTGCCGCAAACTCTCGATGAGCCGCAAGGGTTGGTGAATGGCGGTTCGGTCCACAGCTTCAGTGTTAGTTTGGTAGAGAGTTGTCATAGGCCAGCTCATGTAATGGGTGGTAGATATGGCAATTGGATGGGGTGCCCAATGGCATGAGGTTGGCGATGACTCATACCTTTGTTGGAGCGCCGAAAGCGGTCTTTCGAATGTCTCCCAACCGGTCGGCGGGCGTGAGGCTAATTACAGGCGGCGTGCGCAACCTCCTGCTCACCTTTAGATCGGTGTCCAACGAGTCGGGAAGCATGACTGGTATGGCGCTATCTATTTGCTCTTTCATCGCTATGCGCATCCGACAAACAATCGCACGTCTCCACCAACCCAAATTTCTAATGTTGGTGCGGAAACAGGCGCTCGATCGGACAATGTGTTTTGATGAATGGCGACTTGATGACGATGTAGCTGAAGTATTTGGAGATACCCAAATTGCGCTCGAGCAGGCCCTCAATCACCTCCTGGTAGTGGTTTACCCCGCGGGTCAGAAAGCGCAACAGGGTAGTCATAGCCTCCGCTAACCAAGTGACACTCGAGAACTTCGTCCACTTCACGTATCGCTGCCTCAAAGCGGGAAAAGTCTTCTCGGCGATGATCGGAGAGGGTCACCTCAGTGAATACGGTCAGCGTGTCGCCCAGCTTCTCCAGTCGCAGTTGGGCGCCATAACCGGCGATGTATCCTGCATGCTCCAGACGCTTGACGCGGATGAGGCATGGACTGGGCGACAGGCCCACTGCGTCAGCCAAATCGACATTCGTCATGCGCCCATTCTTCTGTAGCTGGGCGAGTATGCGCAGGTCTAGACGGTCAATTTTGAAGGCTTCAGTCATCATGGTCTCCAGAGGCACAGAGAAGAAGAGGTGACAGACATTCTGCTTCGGTATCAGCGTATGCTGGAGTGGGGGTTACACCGCTTCAGTCTTTCAGGGCGGCTCGCACCTCAGGGGCTGCGAGCACGTCATCCAAAGTTCTCTTCAAGCGCTCAAACATCAAGCCGAAATCGGACTCAGTGAACGTCAACGCTGGGGCAAAACCAAGGATGTTGTCTCCAAAAGCGCGGAAAACGATGCCGTTGCGGTAGCTGGTGGCCGCCATGCGGCCGGGCAGGTCCAGCGCAGCATCGAAGCCTGCTTTGCTGGCCTTGTTGCTGACCAGTTCCAGCGCGCCCAACAGGCCACGGTGGCGCGAGTCGCCCACCAATGGGTGAGCCATGAGGTCGTCCAAGCCCTGCGCAAACACCGGAGCCACGCTCTGCCCATTTACCAGCACGCCTTCTTCGTACAGACGAAGTACCTCCAGCGCCACGGCAGCGCTCACTGGGTGAGCTGAGTAAGTAGCGCCGTGGCCAATTGGGGCGCCTTTGGGTGCACCATCAGCTATGGCAGCATAGACCTTGTCGCTCATCAGCGTGGCACCCATGGGAACGTACCCAGAAGTCAAGCCCTTGGCCACGGTCATCAGGTCGGGATCCACGCCTTCGGCATCGCACGCAAACATGGGGCCAGTACGCCCGAAGCCGGTGATGACCTCGTCCACTACGAACAGAATATCGAGCGCTCGTGCAGCTTCGCGCATGGCCTTGAGCCAGCCTTGCGGTGGAACGATGACTCCGCCCGAGCCCTGGATGGGCTCGCAGAAGAACGCCGCCACGCTATCAGCCCCCAGCTCGGCCACTTTGGCCTTCAAGGCTGCGACCGATGCGTCGATGATGGCCTGGTCGTCGCCAGGGTTGGCGGCGCGGTAGGGGTTGGGCGAGGGAATGTAGTGCTGCGTAGGCAGAGGCAGGTCAAACCCTCGATGGAACACGGGCAGCGCCGTAAGCCCCGCGCCGGTGGACGACGAGCCGTGGTAGCCGCGCTCCAGCGCAATGAAGTGCTTCTTGCCGGGCTTGCCGATGGCGTTGTAGTACTGCACGATAAAGCGCACGGCAGCATCAATGGATTCGGATCCTCCCAGCGTGAGGTACACGTGCTGAAGCGATGCAGGTGTGATCTGCACCAGCTTGTCGGCTAAGCGAATGGCGGGTTCGCTACTGAAGTGAAAGTAGCCTGTGGCGTAGGGCAGCTTGCGCATTTGCTCCGCGGCGGCCTGCACCACGCTTTCTTGCCCATAACCCACGTTCACGCACCACAGGCCCGCAAAGGCATCCAGAAGTTGGTGGCCGCGGCCATCGGTGAGCCAGATGCCTTGTGCGCCGGTCAGGATGTTGGGGCCGCGCGCCTCGTGCATGCGCCAGGGCGCTACAGGATGGATAAGGTGGGCGCGGTCCAGCGCGTCAAGTGCAGCGATCTGGGGGAGGGCTTCGGAGTGGGTCATGGCGGCATCCGTTGGTAACAGGAGACTAGAAGCAAGCGGCAGTGCGACTGCACGCTCCTCTCTTCTTTATGTGCCCAAGCTTAGGAGGAGCGCGGCTCAAGTTGGTGCTGCTTTTAGGGGCGCGAACGCAGCAGAGTGTGGTTGTTGAGGCCCAGACAGCACATCGTTTGGCTGCGGCATTTCGAGAGTGTCCGTGTGCCGCGTGATGTAAGGCGGCTCCGAACAGCCTTGGCAAAAAGTGCCGGACAACCCGCAGATTGACAACGAATCTGCGCGCAGACCGCAGCGATATGGCATCACTTGAATGGGGGGCGACCCTAGACTTCTTTCGTCCCAACTCACCGGATCGCACCATGACTTTCAAACCCAAATTCATCAGCTTCGATTGCTACGGCACCCTCATCAACTTCGAGATGGGGCCGACGGCCAAGGTGCTGTTCAAGGACCGGGTCCCGGCCGAGCGCATGCCAGCGTTTCTGGACAGCTTCCGGGCCTATCGCCTCGACGAGGTGCTGGGCGACTGGAAGCCGTTCTATGACGTGGTGGAGAACTCAATTCAGCGCGCGTGCAAGAAGCATGGCATCGAATGCCTGCCATCGGATGGAGCCGCCCTGTACGCGGCAGTGCCGACCTTTCAGCCCCACCCGAACGTCGTGGAGGTGTTGGAGACCATCGCACCGCACGTGCCCCTGGTGATCCTTTCCAACTCGATGGTGGACCTCATTCCCCACAGCGTCGCGCACCTCAAGGCTCCTTTCCACAAGGTCTACACCGCCGAGGAAGCGCGCGCCTACAAGCCGCGCGCGCAGACCTTCGAGTACATGTTCGACCAGCTGGGCTGCGGCCCCGAGCAGATGATGCATGTCTCGTCCAGCTTCCGGTACGACCTGATGACGGCGTCCGACCTGGGCTTCATGGCCAAGGCCTTCATCGACCGCGGTCATGAGCCCACGTCGACCGACTACGGGGTGAACCGCCTCACCGACGTTCGTCAGCTGCCTGCGCTGCTGGGTCTCTGATGCTGAGCGCTGACGCACACCGTGGACCGCCCGAGGCGGCGGCGCCGGAACGCCCGAACGACGCTGCGGAGCTGAGCACCGCGGCGCCGAATCTCGCAGCGAGCGAGGTGCAGGCACTGGTGGCGCGCCTCTACGGCATCGACGGCACCACAGTCAGGCCGCTGGCTGGCGAGCGCGACCAAAACTGTGCCGTGGAGACGGCCGATGGCTCGCGCTACGTGTTCAAGATCAGCAACGCCTCCGAGCCCGTGCCGCTTGTCGACTTCCAGATCGCCGCGCTGGAGCACATGGCCCGCACCTCGCCTGGCTTGCCGGTGCCCCGCGTGCTGCGCACGCTGAACGGCCAGACGCGCGACACCGTGGTGCTCGCCGACGGCGCTCGGACCTCGGTGCGCATGCTCACCTATCTGGAGGGCACCCAGATCCGGGAGACACCGCGCACCGCCGCGCAGCGCGTGGCGATGGGACGCACACTGGCCGAGTTGAACCTGGCCCTGCAAGGCTTCAAACATTCCGCGGCCGCGCACGACCTGCTGTGGAACGTGTCGGCTGCGCACCGGCTCACCGTGCAACTGGGCAGCCTGCCCAGTGGGCCCAGGCGCAAGCTGGCGCAAGCCTTCATGGACCGCTTCACCGAACACGTGCTGCCCCGCCTGGGTTCTCTCAGGGCGCAGGTGATCCACAACGACTACCACCTCTACAACGTGCTGGTCGCGCCCGATGACCAGGCGCGCATCACCGGCATCATCGACTTCGGCGACATGCTCTACGCGCCACTGGTCGGCGAGGTGGCCACCGCTGCGGCCTTCCACATGACCGGCAACGCCAATCCGTTCGAGGGCCCGGCACAGTTCGTCAGCGCCTACCAGTCCATGCTGCCGCTGACCGAGGCAGAGCAGGACATCGTGGGCGACCTCATGGCGACGCGCCACCTCATCACCGCCCTGATATCCGAGTGGCGCGTGCTGCGCTACCCCGAAAACCGGGCCTACATCATGCGCCACAACCCCGCAGCCTGGGAGGCGCTTTCGCAGCTTGCGGACCTGCCCCGACACGAAGTGCGCGACCGTTTGCTGACGCCCTCACACCAAGGAACCCCTTCATGAAAGCCACCGCCGACTTCAACATGGTCAACGCCTACATTCCCGGGCGTGCCAATGTCGATCCCGCCACCGAAGCCATGATCACGCGGCGCAATGCACTACTCGGCCCGGCGTACCGGTTGATGTACGAACACCCCCTGCATATCGTGCGCGGCGAAGGTGCGTGGCTGATCGACCCGCAAGGCCGCCGCTACCTGGACGCGTACAACAACGTCACATCGCTTGGGCACTGCCATCCGGCGGTGGCCGACGCCATCTGCCGCCAGGTGCAGACGCTTGCCACCAATACCCGCTACCTGCACGACACCATCCTTGAACTGGCCGAGCGCCTGCTAGCCAGCGTGCCAGGCACCGATCTGGCCCACATGATGCTGACCTGCACCGGCAGCGAAGCGAATGACCTGGCCTACCGCATCGCCAAGGTGCGCACGGGCGGGACGGGCGTGATCGTCACCGACACGGCCTACCACGGCATCACCGACGCCGTGTCGCAGTTTTCGCCTTCGCTGGGTCCCACGGTCGACCTCGGGCCGCACGTGCGCGTGGTGCCGGCGCCCCGCCAGTACCACGCCGAGGAAGCCGACTTGGGCGAGCGCTTCACGCGCGATGTGCAGGCCGCCGTTGCCGATCTGCAGCGCCATGGCATCAAGCCTGCCGCGCTGATCGTCGATTCGCTCTTCACCAGCGACGGCATCCTGCCCGAGCCTGCGGGTTTTCTGAAGGGGGCGGTCGAGGCGATCCAACGTGCTGGCGGCCTGTTCATCGCCGACGAAGTACAGCCTGGCTTCGGCCGTACCGGCGGGCATATGTGGGGCTTCCAGCGCCACGGCCTCAAACCCGATATCGTCACCCTGGGCAAGCCCATGGGCAATGGCCAGCCCATTGCCGGTCTGTTGGCCACCGCCGATGCCCTGGCGGAGTTCGGGGAGTATTCTCGCTACTTCAATACCTTCGCCGGCAACACCGTCTCGTGCGCTGCGGCCCTGGCGGTGCTGCAGACCATCGAACGAGAGCAGCTGGTGCCGCACGCCGCCAAGGTCGGCAAGTTGCTGCTCGACGGCATTGGCGGGCTCGCCGCCAAGCACGAAGCCATTGGCGACGCGCGCGGGGCGGGGCTCTTTGTGGGCGTCGAGCTCGTGTCGGACCGCAGGACGCGGGCGGCGGATCGTGGCCTCACGAGCCGGGTGGTCAACCTGATGCGCGATAAAGGCGTGCTGCTCAGCGCCTGTGCCCAGGGCCACAACGTGCTCAAGATCCGCCCGCCGCTGGTGCTGTCGGAGGAGCAGGCCGGCATGGTGGTCGAGGCGCTAGACCAGTCGCTGACCGAGGCGGAAGCCGCGTCGCCCAGATCGGCCTGACGGTACCATGGCGCCATGACATCCGCAGTTCCGTTTGACCGGTTTGACCTCAAGATCCTTGAGCGTCTTCAGCGCGAAGGGCGCTGTTCGAACGTCGACCTGGCAAATGCCGTGGGCCTGAGTCCCAGCCCGTGCCTGCTGCGCACCAAGCGCATGCAGGCGGTGGGGCTGATTCGCAGCTATGGCGCCGACATCGCATTGGAGAAGCTGGGTGACCATGTCGTTGTGTTCTCGGAGATCACCCTCGGCAGCCACACGCCCCAGGACTTCCGAAAGTTCGAGGAATCCGCCGCGAAACACGAGGAAATCATCGAGTGCTACAACGTCAGCGGCGGCTACGACTACCTGCTGAAGATCGTGGCGCCGGGCATCGGCTATTTCCAGGCGCTGATGGACAAGATGCTGGAAGATGACATGGGTATCGAACGTTTCGCCAGCCGGATCGTCTTGCGCCAGCCGCTGAACCGGCGCGAATACCCGTTGAACATCATCGCGAGCCGCAAGCGCTGGGAATGAGGCCCGGGAGCGACAGTATTACGGCAGGATCTGTCGGCAGGTACTTACACAATCGCAGCCCGCTTTGCAAAGGCCCTCAATACGGCATGGACGCAAGCGACATGCGGCCTGGACTTTTGGTGATCCAACCCCGTGGTTGACGAATGAGATCCGCCTTGCGCCCTCCGCTGCAACACATCCAGACTTCAACCAAGCTGCCGGCCTCCGCCGACGTCGTCGTGATCGGCGGCGGCATCACGTTGTCTTCACCGCCTACTACCTGGCCAAGCGCGGCGTGTCGGTCGCCCTGGCTGAAAAGGGCCGGATCGGGGCCGAGCAATCGAACCGCAACTGGGGCTGGTGCCGCCAGCAGAGCCGCGACGCTCGAGAAATGCCCATAGCGAGCAAGAGCCTGGACCTGCGGGATCAATTTGTCGCCGAGAGTGGCGAAGACACGGGGTTTCATCGCTGCGGGCTCTTGTACCTGAGCAACGACGAAGCCGTGATATCGCGTTGGGCCAGTTGGCGCGATTTCGCCAGGACCGCTGGCGTGACCACCCAGATGCTGAGCGGCCGCGAGGCCAGCGAGCGTCGTCGGGCAACCGGCCGTACTTGGAAAGGTGGCGTCATCTCACCCACCGATGGCACCGCCGACCCGGGCAGGGCGGCTCTTGCGGTGGGCACGGCGCTCGTCAAGCTCGGCGGCAGCGTCCACCAGAATTGCGCGGCCCGCGGCATCGAGCTGGAGGGCGGGCGCGTCAGCGGCGTGATCACCGAAGTCGGCGTCATCAAGACCCGAACGGCCGTGCTTGCCGGCGGTGCCTGGGCATCATCGTTCTGCCGCCAGCTGGGTATCCGCTTTCCCCAGGCCACTGTCCGCCAGTCCATCCTGAGCGTGTCTCCCGTGGAACACCGGTTGCCGGATGTCGTGGTCAGCGCCGACGTGTCCGTGACGCGCCGCAGCGACGGACGCTATGCATTTGCCATAAGCGGCAGAGGGCATGTGGATCCCGCCTGGCAGTTATTGCGCTTCGCGCCTCAGTTCCTGCCGATGTTCGCAAAGCCTTGGCGCAACATCCGCCCGGGAGGCCTGGAAGGGATTCGCGGCGGCCATGAAACGCCAATGCGTTGGCGGCTCGACGCGCCCACGCCCATGGAGCGGGTGCGCATCCTCGACCCGAAGCCCAATGTATCCATGATCCGGAAGATCCAGCGCCGCGCCGTCGAACTACTGCCCCAGCTTCGTGACGCGCCGATCACCCACACCTGGGCAGGGTGTATCGACAGCACGCCGGACGGAGTGCCCGGCATCGGCGACGTGCCGGGTTTCATCCTGGCTGCAGGCTTTTCCGGACACGGCTTTGGCATCGGCCCCGGTGCCGGCCACCTGATCGCAGATTTGGCCAGCGGTGCCCAGCCCATCTTTGATCCCGCACCCTTCCGGCCGGAGCGGTTCAGCGGCTCGGCATGGGGCAAGGTAGCCGATTTTTAGGCTGTGATGGACGAGCTCGCTGGCCGGCTCCCGCAGCGTGTGGAGCGAGCGGCTGCAACAGCTGCAGCCGCTCGCTGGATTACAGGCCCACCAGCGCAGCAAGACCGCCGATGTCCGGGATCTCGACGGTGCCGTAGGCCGGTACGCCGGGCTCGTGCCCGCGATTGACGAAAGCCTTGTCTTTGATGCCGACGTCGCGTGCCGACATGTGGTCGTACCGCATGCTGGAGGAGACGTGCAGGAAGTCTTCCGGCTTGGCGTTGAGCTGGCCGATCATGTACTCAAAAGCGCGCAGCCGCGGCTTGTACGCCTTGGCTTGCTGTGCCGTGTAGACACGATGGAAGGGAACGCCCAGCTTTTCCACGTTGTGCACCAGTTGATGGTCCATGGCATTGGAGATGATCACCAGCGGAATCTTGTCCGCGATCTTGGCCAGGCCGGCGGTCACGTCCGGGTGCGGGCCCCAGGTCGGCACGGCCGCATAGATCTCAGCGACATCGGCTTCGCGGAATGGCACACCCCAGCGGTTGGCGGTGCGCAGGACCGAGTTATATACGACGTCGTAGTAGGGCTGCCAGTCGCCCAGTACTTCGTCCAGGCGATAGGCCGCGAAGTCCCTGCAGAACTGGTCCATCTCCTCGGGTTTGATTCGGTCGGCAAAAAGCCTGCGGGCCCAGGGGGCCATCTGGAAGTTGGTCAGCGTGCCGTAGCAGTCGAAGCTGATGTACTTGGGTTTGAAAACAATGGACATGGGAGGCCTTTCGTTGGGGGGGAATGAAACCATCCAGGCTGCCCCCGGGGCGGCGCCGCCTGGTCAATATCGATCTCTCGATCAATAGCCGTTTCTGCGATCGATCTCGTCCAGCAGCGCCTCGCCCCGTTGGTGGCGACGCAGGTTCTGAATCAGAATCGGTACAGCAGTCTCTGGCTGGGTCATGCTGGCCACATGGGGGGTGAGCACGACGCGAGGATGTCGCCATAGCGGATGGCCGGCGGGCAGTGGCTCCGGATCGCAGACATCCAGAACGGCGCGTCCGAGTTGGCCGCTGTCGAGAGCGTCCAGCAGGGCTTCCTGGTCCAGATGGCCACCCCGCCCCACATGTAGCAGGGAGCTGCCGGCGGGGAGCGCCGCGAACAGGCGTGCGCCGAGAATGCCGCGGGTCGCGACTGTCAGCGGAAGCAGGCAGATCAGGATGTCGCATTGGCCAAGGAACTCGTTCAAACTCCCATCGCCGTCAAAGCAGCGGACACCGGGCAATGCCCTGGGCGACCGGTTCCAGCCCAGCCGCTGGAACCCGAAGATGCCCAGGCGCTCCAGCACCGCCTGACCCAGCACCCCCAGACCCATCACACCCACCGAGCAGGTCGATGGTGGGTAGACCTCAATGGGCTGCCAGAGCTCCTGCCGCTGGAGTTCCTGATAGTCAAACAGGTGCCGGTGCAAGGCCAGCACCGACATGGTCACGTACTCCAGCATGCCATTGATGATGCCGGGCTCGACCATCCGCACAATCGCGACGTGGGAAGGTAAGGCCGAGGTGTCGATGTGGTCCACGCCCGCACCAGAGGAGAACAGCACTTTCAGCCGCGGCAGCGCAGCGATGAAGTCGGGCGGCACTTGCCAGGCGATCAGGTATTCGATTTCGTCAAGGTTGCCTGCATCGGGCCAGACACGGAAATCCACGTCTGGCGCGTGCTGGGAAAACAGTTGCTGCCATGCGGGTCCGCGGGCAACATCGGAGCGGTAAAGGACTTTCATCGTTGCGCTCCCGATCACCAGCCGCCGACCCAGCCGTCGAACAGCCCTTCGGGCAGGACATCGGCGTTGGCGCCCCGCAGGAATCCGAAGTCGCACCCTTGATGGGCCTGTTCGACCTCGCGGCCATACAAATGCCGGTAGCCGCGAACATGAGGTGATGGCGCCTGCGGAGGGGCCTCGCAGCGGCGCTGGGCCAGGACCTCGTCACTGACCAGCAATTCGAGCCGGCGCTCGGATACGTCGAGCTCGATCATGTCTCCTGTGCGCACGAGTGACAACGGCCCCCCCACGGCCGCCTCGGGCGACACATGCAAGACCGAGGTGCCATAGGCTGTGCCGCTCATGCGCCCGTCGGAAATGCGCAGCATGTCCGTCACCCCTTGCTCCATCAGGCGGCGCGGCAAGGGCAGCATGCCCCACTCCGGCATGGCCGCACCCACCGGGCCGATGTTGCGCAGGATGAGCACGCTGTGGGCGTCAACGTCCAGGGCCGGGTCGTCAATCGTGTCGGCCAGGGTCTGCACGTCGTCGAAAACGACGGCCCTGCCCCTGTGTTGGAACAGTTTCGGCGACGCGGCGCAGCTCTTGATCACCGCACCGTCCGGCGCCAGGTTGCCCTTGACCACCACGATGCTGGCGCCTGGCTTAACGGGAGTATCCAGCGGCCGGATGACCTCGGCATCGAACACCTGCGCCTCGTCCGCAATCTGGCCGATGGTTCGCCCGTCCACCGTGCGCGCGTCCAAGTGCAGCAGCGGCCGCAGCACATGCAACAGGGCCGGTACACCGCCGGCATTCATCAGGCGCTCGGTCAGGTGGTCGCCTGCGGGTTGCACATTCGCAATCAGGGGCACCCGGCGGGCAATTTCATCGAAGCGGTCCAGCGTCAGCGGCACGCCCACGCGTCCCGCCAGCGCCAGCAGGTGGATGATGGCGTTGGTGGAGCCGCCGACCGCGCACAGCAGCGTAATCGCGTTGTCGAACGCGCGGGCATCCAGGATGTCCGACGGGGCGGGACCACCCTGTGCCATGGCCACGCTGCGCCGCCCCACGGCCTTCGCGATCTGGCTGCGCCGCCCGTCGCTGGACGGGACCAGACTGCTTCCCGGAAGGGCCATGCCCAATGCTTCGCTGAGAGTCGACATCGTCGAGGCGGTGCCCATCTCGCTGCAGTGGCCAGGGGTACCCATGGTCTGGCGTTCGAAATTCTCGAAAGCCTGGATGGACAGGCAGCCGGCGCGCAGCTGATCTACAAAGCGCCACACACCGTTGGCCGTGGCCAGCGGGCCTCCGGTGGAGGACCGTGGCGTGCCAGGACCGCTGTTGAGCACGATGGCAGGCACGTTGGCGCTGGCGGCTCCCATGAGCAAACCCGGCTGGGTTTTGTCGCAGCCACCCATCAACACCACGGCATCGAGGGGATAGCCCCGGATGCTTTCCTCGGCATCCATCGCCAGCAGATTGCGAAACGGAAAGGCGCTGGGTTTGACCAGGTTTTCACTGATCGACATCAGCGGAATCTCAAACGGAATCCCGCCCGCTTCCAGCACCCCTTCGCGGACTTTCTGCGCCAGCGCACGCAGGTTCAGGTTGCAGGGGTTGAGGTCGGACCAGGTATCGAGAATGCCGACAATGGGCCGCTCGATCAGGTCTTCCCGCGTCCAGCCATCGGCCGCGAGTGTCGAGCGGTGGATGAAGCCCGGCAAGTCGTTCTTGCGGAACCAGCGGGCGCTGCGACGCATCGGTGGCTGCTGTTTTTTCTCCGGCTGGTCGGGTGATTTCATGGGCTGCCTTTTTGCGGGTTGATGCAAAAAATTGTAGGAAGAACTGCCCATGGAATATGCGGTTGTGGCTCGTTGCTACGGAACCAAATTCCGTATTCAGCCTGCGAACTTTTCGACTTGACCATAGACCCGAAGGGGCGCTGTTCAGGAGCCGGTTCGTCGACGCCTCAGTGCACGCACGAGACGCTATTTGTAGATCTCCGCGAGATCGCTCAGATTCCAATTGCCACCGCTCAGCACGAGACAGACCTTCTCGTCGGGCCGTACCTTCACGCTACCCGCCAGCAGGGCACCCAGGCCGATGGACGCCGCCGGTTCCGCGATCAGCTTCGCCTCCTTGGCCAGAGCGCGCATGGCCGCGACAATGTACTCGTCGTCGACCAGCACGATCTCGTCCACGTACTTCTCGATGATGGGGAATGGGTTCTGCCCCGGTACGCTGATACGCACTCCGTCCGCAATGGTGTCCTTCAGCGGTAGCGTGGTGCGCTCTTGGTTGATCCGACTTTGGTGGTACTTGGGCGTCAAGGACGGTTCCGCGCCGATGACCCGCACGGATGGCCTGGTTTCCTTGATGGCGGTGGCAATGCCGGAAATCAGACCACCACCACCCAGGGGAACGATGACGGTGTCCACGCCGTCCAGGTCCTCTAGGATCTCGCAGCCGATGGTGCCCTGGCCAGCCATGACCATGGGGTCCTCGAAGCCGTGCACCGCTGTGTAGTTGTTCTCTGCTGCAATCTCGCACACCCGCTTCCAGCGGGCGGCCGTGTCGCCGTCGAACAGAATGACTTCCGCCCCCAGGGCCTGGGTGTTCTCGATCTTGATCCTGGGTGTAGTCACCGGCACGACGATGGTGGCCTTGACACCCAGCATCCTGGCGGCATAAGCGATGCCTTGGGCGTGGTTGCCGGAGGACGTCGCAATGAGGCCGCTACCGAGTTGCTCTCTGGTAAATGACAGCGCCTTGTTCAGTGCCCCTCTGATCTTGAATGCGCCGGTGACTTGCAAGGTCTCGGGCTTCAGATAGAGCTCGCAACCAACGGCCTTCTCGATTTTTTCCGCACGCAGTATCGGCGTGCGCTTTATGTGAGGCTTCAGCCGTTCACGGGCCTGGAGGATGTCCGCGAGGGTGGGGTATTCAAGCAAGGTGGTCATTCAATGAACTCAAAAAAAGTACCGACGCCGTGGGCCAGCGCGTTCTGGTAGATCTTGTGGGCGGTCGTGTTGTCCTGTATGGCCATGCCCGTGGAATCGAAGATCGTGATCTCCTCGTCGCTCGTGCGCCCAGACTTCTTGCCCAGCAAGACCTCACCGATCTCCGCATGGATGCGGTCCCTGGAGAGAATATTCAGGCGCAGCGCATGCTGTATTTCGCCCTTTTCGCTGCACTGCAGGATGGAGTCCACAACGGTCTTGGCGTGCCGAAAGATTTCAGGATCAAACTCCTGCTTGCCCTTGGCGTCGGTGCCAATTGCCACGATGTGCGTACCAGGTTGGACCCAGCCACCCTCTACCACTGAGCCTTTGCCTCGGGTGGTGGTGATCAGGATGTCGGCCTGTTCAACCGCTGCCTGCTTGGAGTTCGCCAGAAACACCGGGATGCCGAGCTCGAGTTCGATATCGGCCTTGAAGCTGGCCATCGAATCGGCGTGGTGATCCCACGCATGCAACTCCTCGATTTTCATGACTTGGCTGATCGCACGGATCTGCATGCGGGCCTGATTCCCGGTTCCGATTGAGGCGACGCGTTTGGCATCTCTCCTGGCCAAGGCCTTCACCGACACGGCCCCGGCCGCCCCAGTCCGCAGACCCGTGATCAGGCTACCATCCATCACGCACACCAGCGCACAGGTGCGAGCATCGAACAGCAGAATGGTCCCCATCCCGCTGGGCACGCCGTGTGTGGTCGGGTTGTTGGGAAAGCCGCCGGACGAGGCTTTCATCGAGATGATCTCGTTGCCCTTGTAGTAGCCCAGCTTGAAGTCGATGTCCCCACGCGGCGGGTGGAGGTCAATGCCGATGTAGTCCGGCTGCACCACCTGGTCGCTGTTGAAGCCTTTGTAGGCTACTTCAACGGCGGCGATCACTTCTTCCGTGGCAATCAATCCGCGAACATCTTCTTTCTTCAGCAACAGTGTTCTCATGTGCTGGTCTCCCAATTCATCCAGATTCAGTAACCTCGCGCCCTGTCCACCAAGCCCTCCATGGGCAACCCCACACGGTGGCGGCGCAGGTTTTCGATCACCGCCTCCACCGCAGTTTCTGGCTGCGTCATGCTGGCAATGTGGGGCGTCACCACCACCTTGGGGTGGTGCCAGAACGGGTGCTCGGGCGGCGGCGGTTCGGGCTCGCAGACGTCGAGGACCGCGCGCGAGAGCTGTCCCTCGTCTAGCGCCTGCAGCAGGTCTTGCTGCACCAGATGTCCGCCACGGCCCACATTGATCAGTGCGGCCCCCCGTGGCAACTGGTCGAACATCGGCTTGCAGAGAATGCCGCGCGTGCTGTCGGTCAGGGGCAGCAGGCAGATCATGATGTCGGTGCGGGCCAGGAACGCCTGCAAACCCTTTTCGCCCGCGTGGCACTCAATGCCGTCGATCCGCCGCGCCGACCGGCTCCAGCCTGCGCAGTCAAAGCCGAAGCCCCGCAGCTTCTCCAGCACGGCCCGGCCCAGCATGCCCAGGCCCAGCACACCGACGCGTCGCGACGAGGCGGGATACACCCGGCGGGCCTGCCAGCGGCGTTGCTGCTGCTGTTGGGCGTAGGTGTGCCAGTCGCGGTGCAGGGACAGCACGGCCAGCGTGGTGTACTCGACCATGCCATGGACTATTCCGGACTCGACCATGCGCACCACCGGCAGCGTCTCGGGAATGACCGAGAAGTCGAACTGGTCGACCCCGGCGCCGGTGGAAAACAGCACCTCCAGATTCGGGAACCGGGTGGCCAAGTCCGAGGGTGGTTCCCAGGCGGCGAGGTAGCGCACCTCGTGTGGGTCCGGAACGTCGGGCCACGTGCGAAACGGCAGATCCGGCAATTGCTGAGCAAACCGCTGGGCCCACACTGCGCCGCGGGTGGGGTCAGCCTTGTAGACAAAGCTCATGGGGGCTTACTTGGGTCGGTAGATCACGTAAACCTTCGCCACCTGCTCGCGGCTGTCCCAGGTGCAGCGCGCGCCTTGCTCGACGAGGAAGACGTCACCCTTCGAGAACGTGGCGCTGCTGCCTGCTTCGTCGACAAAATCCACGCTGCCTTGCAGCAGGTACATCAGCTCGAAGTGCTTGTAGAACAGCGGCCGGCGTGCGTAGGGCGTGGAATCCCAAGTGCCGCACATGAACTCGCCATCGGCCGACTGATAGTCGGTGAAGTTGCGACAGGATGGAGCGGCGGTGGTCAGCAGGTCCACAGGCGGCGTGCCAGAGGGCTTTAGGTCGGGTGACTGCTGAATGGGCACGATAGTGCCGCTACCGAGCTGGCTCCGGCTGTAGCGGGTGAAGACCAGCGATACCGGTCCTCTTGCCGTCCAAGTGAACGCTGCTCCATGCGGAATCACGGCGCTCTGACCGGCCTCCAGAGTGAGGGTGGTGCTCTGGCGCTGGCCTTGTTGTGCAAGCGTGAAGCGGCCTTCGTGAACGATGATGAACTCATCCGCAGGCAAGGCGAGCACCGCTCCGCTGCCAGTGGCGAGGGTGATGACACCCGCAGTCACTGGGCCATCGGGCGCCCAGTCCAGTATGCGGCGATTGGCAAGAAAGGGGTCGTCCCCGGCCGAAGACGCCACGGTGACGCCTTGGCGGCCATCGAGCGCAAACGCCCGTAGATCGACGAAAGAGCGCACGGTAGACGCAGGGGTTGCGGGGGTCAGTGCAGGCTGCAGGTTGGACATGCTGGTTTGGAATAGAAGAATGGAAAAGAAGGAGCGCAAATGGGCTATGCCGCCTGCACCGCTGACGCGGCAAAGCGCCCGATGTGGTACTGACCAATGGGGGTGCTAGTAGCGCCGGTCTTGATTAACTCGGCCATGACATCGCCCACCCCAGGCCCCAGCTGAAAGCCGTGGCCTGAGAATCCGAACGCGTAGTACAGGCCAGGCACGCGAGCGCTGGGCCCCATCACAGGGCGGTTGTCCTGCATATAGCCCTCAATCCCGCTCCACACGCGGATGATGTTCAGGCGGTTGAATGCCGGCACCACCCGCGGAAGCTGCGCCAGCGTCATGAGTGTGCGGCGGGGGTGAACGTAGGCGCGTCGGTTTTCCATGTCCACGGGCTCATGGCCGCCGCCGCCAATCACAATGTTGCCCCGCGCCACCTGGCGGAAGTAGACAACTTCCTCGGGCACGTCGGTGGCGAGGCCAATCGTCGGCGCGATGGCGTAGGGCACGGGTTCGGTCACGCACATCTGCGGGCCCTTGACCTGCAGCGGCACGGGCTCGCCAAAAGCGGCGCTGATGCGGTCGCCCCAGGCGCCGGCGGTGATCAGCACAGCGGGCGCGGCAAACTGGCGGCCATCTGCGGCCTGCACCACAAAGTCCTCTCCCGCTTTTTCGATATGGAGGATCTCGGTGTTTTCAAACACCTGGGCGCCCGCGCGCACTGCAGCGCGCCCAAAGGCTGGCGCTGCCAGTCGCGGGTTGGCGTGGCCGTCGTGCGGGGCGTAGCAGCCGGCTGTGACCTCGGGCCCCAAGAACGGAAAGCGCTCGCGTAACGCCTGGGCTGTGAGCATCTGCAGGCCCAGGCCGTAGGGCTGGGCATCGCGCGCGTAGGTTTCCAGGCGCTCGGCATGTTCTGAGCGGTAGCCAATGCGCAGGTGGCCGCTGAGCATCAGCTCCACGTCCTCGCCAATCAGTTCCTTGAGCCGGCCCCAGATCTCGCGCGATCGGTTGGCCAATGGCAATTGCTCGATGGCGCGGCCCTGGCGGCGTACGTTGCCAAAGTTCACGCCGCTGGCCTGCTGGCCGATCAGGCCGCGCTCCAGCAAGATCACAGATGCACCGCGTTGGCGCAGAAAAAATGCGCTGGCTGCCCCCATGAAGCCGCCACCGACGACAATGACATCGGCTTTCAACGCGCTCATGCTGCTTTCTCCTCACGCGCTGCGATGGGCAGCGGTTTGACCGGCGCCTGGCCGCGCAGGCGGCCGACCTGTTCCACAGGTACTCCGGCCGCGCTGGCGATCACCTCAGCGCCAGCGTGCCCGCAGTAACGCCCCTGGCAGCGCCCCATCCCCACCCGACTGAAGGCCTTGGCGCGGTTTGCTTCATGCGCGCCCATTTCGCACACCGCGCGGCGCAGCTCACCAGCGGTGATGGCCTCGCATCGACAGACGATGGTCTCGTCGGGCAATTGAGCAACTTGCTGCGCAGGCCACGGAAAGGCTTGCGCCAGGCCCTTTCGGAAGCGCTCCATCGTGGCCCGCTGGATACGCAGCTGCTTGGCCTGCACATCATCTACGTTCAGGTGCAAGTCCTTGAGCACCGCCATCGCGGCCAGGCGCCCTGCGATCTCGGCGGCATCCGCGCCCAGTACCCGCATGCCATCGCCCGCCAGGTAGACATTGGGCACCGAGGTGCGGCCCTCCTCGCTCACCTCGGGCAGCCACTGGCGCGTTTCCTGATCGAAGTGGAATGCGCATCGTGCCAAGTCTGCCAGCTGGGTTTCGGGGCGAAGGTGGTAGCCAGTAGCCACCGCGTCGCAGGCGAAGGTATGGGTGCCGCCGCCGGCGTCGCTCACCGTGACGCCTTGAACGCCGGTATCTGCGTCGCCCGTGATCTCCATCGGCGTGATTCCCGTCAGGACCAGCACGCCTGCACGCTTGATACTGGCCACCAAGGCAATGCCGTTGAGCAGCACAGAGGGCCGAGCCAGCAGTTTGGGCAGGGCGGCCACACGCCCCGCTAGGGGCGAGGTGTCCAGCACGGCGGCCACGTTGGCTCCTGCTTTGATGTACTGCGACGCCACCAAGTAGAGCAAGGGCCCAGTTCCCATGAAGACGATCCGGCGGCCGATGGCGCAGGCCTGCGCTTTCAACGCGATCTGCGCCGCACCCAGGCTATAGGTGCCCGCCAGTTGCCACCCCTTCACCGGCATCAGCCGGTCGGTCGCGCCCGCGCAGATCACCAGCGCATCAAAGGGCAGGGCTGAGGCACGTTCGTCGCACGCCACATGCACCTGCTGGTCGGCAATGTTCCAGGCCAACGTGTGGGGGTGGTAGTCGATCTGGTCCCGCAGCGCATCGAAGCTTGCGTGCAGCGCCTGTGCGCGCTCGGCTTCGGTGCCATACAACGTGGCGTAGGAGCGTGAGAAGTTGTCGGGCTGGCGACGGTAGATCTGTCCACCGTCGCGCCGGTTCTCGTCCACTACCGTGGGGCGCAGGCCAGCAGCGACCAGGGTCTGCGCGCAGCGCACCCCTGCAGGGCCGGCTCCGATAATGACTACGCGTGGCGGTTGGGCCATGTTGCCTCCGGTTGGTGGGTCACGATGTGCATGCCTTCTTCCACTGCCGTGGTGCAGGCGCGCAGCCGGTGGCCGTCAGCGGTCCACACCCAGCAGTCCTGGCAGGCTCCCATCAGGCAGAAGCCGGCGCGTTTCCCATCGCCGAATTCAGACTCGCGCAGGTGCCGCGTGTTGTTGAGCAATGCGACCATCAGGGTGTCGCCAGCCAGTACAGCGGCCATCTCCCCATCGATCAAGATGCGCACGCGGGTGCGGGTTTCCTCTGCCAGACGGACAAATCGTTGGCTCATGTAATGTCTCCTGTTGCCTGCCGTTGTCGTGACCGGTCCATGGGGGGCGGTGGATCAGCAGAGCGCCTGGGTCACGATGGCATACAGCTGTGGTGCCCCGGCGGGGTGCTGCAGCGGCGCGCCGCGGACCATCGTGGTGGGTGCATCGACACGCAAGAGGCCAATGCTCTCCAACCACTCGGCTAGGCCCGACTCGAAATCTATATCGATGCGAGTGAAGCGGCCGGCGTTCATGCCCGCCAGGTGGGCAATCAGGGCCTTGGCGCTCACCGCGTCAGGAGCGACCACCGGGCCGATGGCATGTCCACGCCCAAAGCGGCGCAGGATGGCAAAGCCCTTCTGCGTGCCCTCGTGGTCTAGGACCACGCAAGCGTCGGCCTGGGCAATCAGTTCGTCGATAAGTGCGGTCCGCGGCATGCCGCGCGCACCCTCATCCAGTTGGTGAAGGGCCTGGGCTTCGTTCAGGCCCGCAGGCCGCAGGCGCCAGCCGGCAGGCAGCGCGATCAGCGGGGTGGGTTGCGCCACGCCCTGGTGTTGGCGGATCTCGCCAGTGCGCACAAAACCCAGCCGCTCGTACAGTCCCCGGCCCTCGGCCGTGGCCTGCAGCAGCACTGTGCGATCGTCCAGGCCCTCCAGAAGTGTGCACATCAGCCGGTGGCCGATGCGCCGGCCCTGGCATGCGGGCGACACGATCACGAGGCCGATGGTGGCGTGGTGCTCGCCCCAGAGCCAGCGCTGGGCGGTGGCCACGATCTTCCCGTCGCGCTCGGCCACCAGGCCTTCGCTGTGCGTAAACACCTGCTCCCAGTCCACCGGGCGGTGGGGCCAGCGCATCTCGGCCGACAGCGCCTGTGCTTCGGGCAGATCGTCGGCGGTCATGGTGCGCAGCACGACCCCGTCGTCGGCGACGGCGCTGGCGGCCTGCGAAAGAAAAGCAGCTGATTTTGGCGGCATGGGAAGCACCTCTGGCAATGGAAATTGGTGCTTATCTTGGACGACATCCCCGTGTTGCACCAGTGCTGAATCGGGGTTTGCCCGCAACTTGCAAGCATCGTCTGCAGGGGGCATAGGTTTTGCAATTTGCTGCGGCCTGGCGGGGCGTTATGGACACAAATGCTGGGCCTTAGTGCCTAGCATCAACCATCCTTTTCCACTCCCTGCCCGGACCTGCGGGAACCCCTTTGCCATGCCACTTTTCGACCCCCAAACCATCACGGTTGCCTCCGGCCATTTCATCGGCGGCAAATTAGTTTCTGATACCGCGCGCCTTGCGGTGCTGCGCCCTTCTGACGGGCAGGTGCACACCGAACTGCCGGTGGCGGATGCTTCGACCGTCGATGCCGCAGTGCAGGATGCATGGCGCGCCTGGCGTACTTCCGACTGGGCCCGCCGGGCACCGCGCGAGCGTGCCCGCGTGCTGCGCCGCTGGGCGGACCTGATCGAAGCCGATGCGCCGCAGATGGCCCCGCTGGAGGCGGTGTGTTCCACCCGGCCCGTGCGCGACGCCATGGCGTGGGATGTTCCCTTCACCGCCGAAGGCCTGCGCTTCTTTGCCGAATACGCCGACAAGCTGGGGGGCGAGGTGGCCGCCACGCGGCATGACCATCTGGGCCTGGTGGTGGCGGAGCCCTATGGAGTGGTGGGGGCGATCACGCCCTGGAATTTTCCGCTCGTGATGGTGTCCTGGAAGGTGGGCGCGGCGCTGGCTGCAGGCAACGCCGTGGTGCTCAAGCCTTCCGAAATGACGCCGTTTTCCGCCGTGCGCCTGGCGCAGCTGGCCATTGAGGCAGGCGTGCCGCCAGGCATCTTCAACATCGTGCAGGGCGACGGCCGCACCACGGGCGATGCGCTCACGCGCCACCCCCTCATTTCCAAGATGACGTTCACCGGCTCCACGCGCACCGGTGCCGCCATCATGGCCAGCTGTGCATTGCAGGGCCCCAAGCCCGTGACGCTGGAGCTGGGTGGCAAGAGCCCGCAGCTGGTGTTTGACGACGCTCCCGACCTGGACCGCCTGGCCGGCATCATTGCCGGCGCCATCACCGGCAACGCTGGCCAGGTGTGCGTGGCGGGCTCGCGGCTCATCGTGCAGCGTGGCATTGCCGATGCGCTGGTGGAGCGCATCGTGCAGCGCTTTGCGGCGCTGCGCCCCGGCGCCACCTGGGATGAGCAGGCCACGCTGCCGCCCATCATCTCTGCCCCGCAGGCGGCGCGGATGCAGGACATCGTGGAGCGCGCACGCAGCGTGGGCGCCCAGGTGCGCTGCGGCGGCGGCCTGTTCGAGGGGGGGGCGGGCGGCGCCTACTTCCAGCCCACCTTGTTGCAGGACGTGTCGGTCGACAACCCCGCGGTGCAAGAGGAGATCTTCGGCCCCGTACTCACGGTGCAGAGCTTCGACACCGAAGAAGAGGGCCTGGCGCTCGCGACGCACGCCCACTACGGCCTGGCGGCAGGTGTGCACACGGCGGATATTGGCCGGGCATTGCGCTGCATGCGCGGCATCTCCGCCGGCACAGTATGGATCAACCGCTATGGCCGCAGCGCGGACTTTGTCATCCCCACCGGTGGCTACCACCAATCGGGCATCGGCAAGGACCTGGGGCGGCAGGCGGTGGAGGCCAATCTGCGCTTCAAGAGTGTGCTGGTCGACTTTGCTGCGGCGCACTAATGGTGCGGTTTTGCACCCATGCTGTGCGCGCCACACGACATGCCAAAGCACCCCACGCAATGCGCAATTTTGTCGCGTGCATGGGGGGCATTTCCCAACACGTTCTGCGTTGTGGAGTGCTCCAATCTCATCGACATCATCTTGTCGCAAACCGTAATTCCACGGTGCGACCAACGATGGTGAGGCTCTGATCCGGCACAAGCCGTCTCACCTTGCAACCTGTCAATTACGTGTCCATCACCATGAAGCTCGATTCGTACTGGAAAGAAGGCATGCCCGTCTGGCAGTCCCCCGCCGTGGGCAGCTTGCCGGCCAAGGTGGATGTGGCCATCGTGGGTGGCGGCTTCACCGGCCTGTCGGCGGCGCTGGCGCTGGCCCGCCGGGGTGCGCGCGTGGTGGTGCTGGAGGCCGGGACCACGGTGGCGCCCGAAGCCTCGGGCCGCAACGGCGGCCATGTGAACAACGGCCTGGCCGTGGACTATGCGGATGTGGCCGCGCGGGTAGGCGTGCCCCAGGCCCGCGCCTGGTACCGTGCCTACGACGATGCGGTGGACACCGTAGACCGGCTGGTGGCACAGGAGCGCATCGACTGCGACTTCCTGCGCCATGGCAAGCTCAAGCTGGCCACCCGGCCCTATCAATTGGAGGCGCTGCAGCGCAGCGCCGAACGGCTGGTGGCCGATGGCGTGGATACGGATGTGGAAATCCTCGACGCCGCCCGCGTCCGCGGCGAGGTGCAAAGCGAACGCTTCCACGGGGGCTTGCTGTACAAGCGCAGTGCCCAGATGCACATGGGCCGCTTCGCCCAGGGGTTGGCCCTTGCCGCGCAGCGCCAGGGCGCCCAGATCTGCACCGGCACGAGGGTAGACCGCCTGGAGCGCGTGCAGGGCCATGCGCACCGCCTGCATACCAGCCACGGTGTGGTGGCGGCCGACCAGGTGCTGCTGGCCACGGGCGCCTCGCGCCACGGCGGCTACGGCAGCTTTGGCTGGCTGCGCCGGCGCATCGTTCCGATCGGCAGCTTCATCGTAGTGACGGAGCCTCTGGGCGCCGAACGTGCGAACGCCCTGCTGCGCGAGCGCCGCACCTACACCACCATCGCCAACATCCACCACTACTTTCGCCTCACGCCGGACCACCGGCTGGTGTTTGGCGGGCGCGCGCGGTTTGCCATCTCCAGCCCGCAATCGGACGCCGCCAGCGGCGAGATCCTGCGTGCGGGCCTGGCCGAGACCTTTCCGCAGCTGGGCCCGGTGCGCCTGGACTACTGCTGGGGCGGCCTGGTGGATGTGACGCAGGACCGCCTTCCCCAGGCGGGCGAGCGCGACGGCGTTTTCTATTCGATGGGCTACAGCGGTCACGGCACGCAGATGTCGGTGCACATGGGCCAGCGCATGGCCGAGGTGATGGCGGGCGATGCCGCAGCCAACCCCTGGAAGGACCGGCGCTGGCCGGCTATCCCGGGCCATTTCGGCCCCCCCTGGTTCCTGCCGGCAGTGGGTCTGTACTTCCGGCTCAAGGACCGGCTGGCCTGAAGGTGGTACTAGCGTGCTGCCACGCTTTTTACATTTTTGACAACTCAACCCGCGATCCCTTTTTCAACCAGGAGCATGACCATGAGCGATAGCCAAAAACAGTTCGAGCAACTTGTCGGTCCGAGCGAGAGCCTTCGCGTTATGAGTTCGCTCAAGCGCGGCGCCACCCGGCGCGACGTACTGGCCATGCTGACCGCGTGCGGCATGCAGGCCACGGTGGCGGGCGGTATTGCCAGTCTGGCCACCAGCGCCCATGCACAGACGCCAAAGCGTGGCGGGCGCATTCGTGTGGCTGGCGCGTTTGCGTCGGCTACCGACACCCTGGACCCGGCCAAGCAGTCCAACCAGACCGACTATTCGCGCTGCAACATGCTCTACAACGGGCTGACCGTGCTGGACGCCAAGCTCTCGCCCCAACCCGCGCTGGCAGAGTCGTTCAACACGCAGGACGCCAAGACCTGGGTGTTCACACTGCGCAAAGGGGTGGTGTTCCACGATGGCAAGGCGTTGTCGCCGGCCGACGTGGTGTTTTCCATCCTGCGCCACAAGGACCCGGCCACGGCGTCCAAAGCCAAGGTGCTGGCCGAGCAGATTGAGGCCGTGCGTGCCAGCGGCCCGAACGAAGTGACCGTCGTGCTGTCGGCCCCCAACGCCGACCTGCCGGTGATCCTGGGCACCTCGCACTTCCAGATCGTCAAGGACGGGACCACCGATTTCAGCGCCGGCATCGGCACAGGCCCCTACAAGCTCAAGGAGTTCAAGCCCGGTGTGCGCTCTGTCACCGTGCGCAACGATGCTTACTGGAAGCCCGGAAAGCCCTATCTGGACGAGATCGAGTTCGTGGGTATCGGTGATGAAAACGCACGCGTCAACGCGCTGCTGTCGGGCGGCATCGACCTGGTGGGCGTCATCAACCCGCGCTCCGTGGCGCGCGTCAAGGGCACGCCGGGTTTTACCATCATGACCACCCAGTCGGGCCAGTACACCGATCTCATCCTGCGCAAGGACATGGGGCCAGGCATGAACCCCGATTTCGTGATGGCCATGAAGTACATGTTCGACCGCGAGCAGATGAAGAAGACCATCGCGCTGGACAATGCCGTGGTAGGCAACGACCAGCCCATCGACCCCACCAACCGCTTCTACTTCAAGGACCTGCCGCAGCGCCCGTTCGACCTGGACAAGGCCAAGTTCCACCTGCAAAAGTCCGGCGTGACGGGCAAGATCCCCGTGGTCACATCGCCTGCCGCCATGTATTCGGTGGAGATCGCGCTACTGCTACAACAGACAGGCCAGCGCATCGGCCTGGATCTGGACGTCAAGCGCATGCCGGTCGACGGATATTGGTCGAACCATTGGCTCAACAGCCCGGTCGGGTTTGGCAATGTCAATCCGCGCCCCAACGCCGACACCCTCCTGACGCAGTTCTTCAAGTCCGATGCCCCGTGGAACGAGTCGCGCTGGAAGAGCGCGCAATTCGACCAACTGCTGCAGGCGGCCCGCTCTGAAATCGACCTGGCCAAGCGCAAGCAGATGTATGCCGACATGCAGACCATGATCCACAGCGATGCCGGGATCGGCATCCCCATGTTCCTGGCCAGCATTGACGGACACAGCACCAAGCTCAAGGGCTTGTCGCCCATCCCGGTGGGCGGGCTGATGGGCTACATGTTTGCCGAGAACGTGTGGTTGGACGCTTGAGCCGCGCCGGCCCCCCGCACGCCCCTTTGCCCTTGAACGGATCGGCCATGAGCGCAGAATCTCTGACCCTGAGCCCGCTGGACCCGCGCGACCGCGCGCGGGCACTGCAGGCCTTCGCACGCGGCGCCACGCGCAGGGACGTGGTAGCGATGCTCATGGCCGCCGGCATGCAGGCGGGGGCCGCGGGCGGCATGGCCTCTTTGGCGGCAACCGCCCATGCCAACACGCCCCGGCGCGGCGGCCGCATCCGTGTGGCGGGCACCACGACCACGGCTGCAGAGACGCTGGACCCGGCCAAGCAGGCCAACCAGATGGACTACGCACGCGGCCACATGCTCTACAACGGGCTGACGGCGCTCGATGGATCGCTCAATCCCCAGCCTGCGCTTGCCGAATCTTTTTCCACACTGGATGCGAAGACCTGGGTCTTTACCCTGCGCAAGGGCGTGGAGTTCCATGACGGCAAGGCGCTTTTGCCTGCAGACGTGGTGTTCTCGCTGCTGCGCCACAAGGATCCGGCCACGAGCTCCAAGGTTAAGGCGCTGGCCGAGCAGATCGACTCGGTGCGCGCAACCGGCCCCGCCGAGGTGACGCTGGAACTCACATCGCCGAATGTGGATTTGCCGGCGATTCTCGGGACGTTTCACTTTCATATCGTCAGGGCGGGAACGACCGATTTCTCCAAGGGCATCGGCACCGGGCCGTTCAAGCTCAAGGAATTCACGCCCGGCGGACGCTCGGTGGTGGTACGCAACGAGCGCTACTGGAAGCCTGGCCGGCCCTACCTCGACGAGATTGAGTTCACCGGCATCGCTGACGAAAAGGCGCGAGTCAGCGCCCTTCTGCATGGCGATTTCGACCTGGTGGCGGGCATTGACCCGCGCTCGGTGGGCCGCGTCAAGAGCACCAAGGGTTACGCCATTTTCACCACACAGGGTTCGCACTACACCGACCTCGTCATGCGTAGGGATACCGGGCCTGGTGCGAATGCTGACTTCGTACTTGCGATGAAGTACCTGATGAACCGTGAGCAGATGCGCAAGATCGTGGCGCTGGACCACGCCTTGATCGCCAATGACCAGCCCATCGGACCCGCCAGTCGTTTCCACTTCGACGGGTTGCCACAGCGATCTTTCGATTTGGACAAGGCACGGTTCCATTGGAAGAAGTCAGGTGTGGCGGGGCAGGTACCGGTGGTGGTCTCGCGGGCCGCGATGTACTCAATGGACATGGCGCTCGTGCTACAGCAGTTCGGTCAGTTGATCGGTATGACGCTGGATGTGCAGCAGGTGCCGGCCGACGGCTATTGGTCTAAGCACTGGCTGCATAGCGCGGTGGGGTTTGGCAACATCAATACTCGTCCCACGGCTGATGCCATCCTCACCCAGTTCTTCAAATCGGATTCAGCCTGGAATGAATCACGCTGGAAGTCTGAGCGTTTCGATCAGCTGCTGCTGGCAGCACGGGCAGAACTCAATGTTGGCAAGCGCAAGCAGATGTATGCCGACATGCAGACGATGATTCACCATGAAGCAGGTGTCGGCATTCCGTTGTTTCTGGCCAGCATTGACGGGCATGCCAGCCGTCTCAAAGGCCTGCAATCAATTCCCCTCGGCGGGCTTATGGGCAATGCCTTCGCCGAGCATGTCTGGGTGGACACCTGAAGACCAAATTCCAAGAATATGAGACAAGAAAAACCATGAACCACGTCATTTTGTCATTGCTGATCAAACGGGTTGCGCTAGCTTGCGTGTCGCTGCTTGTGGTCTCGGCCATCGTGTTTTCGATCACTGCCGTGCTGCCGGGCGACGCGGCGCAGGAGCAGCTGGGTCAGGATGCAACCCCGGAGGCGCTGGCGGCCCTGCGCGCGCAAATGGGCCTCAATGTGCCCGCGCCCGAGCGTTACGCAAAGTGGCTGTGGGGTGTGGTGCAGGGTGACCTCGGGCGGTCCATCATCACGCAGCTGCCGGTGGCCGAACTCGTGGCCAGCCGACTGCCCAACTCGCTGCAGCTGGCCGCCGTGACGGCCCTTTTCTCGGTGCCGATCGCTCTGCTCTTCGGCATCCTGTCGGCGGTGCTGCGCGGCTCGTGGCTGGACCGCATTGCTTCCAGCCTGTCGGTGGCGGTGGTGTCTGTGCCTGAGTTTCTGGTGGCCACGCTGGCTGTGCTGGTGTTTGCCGTTCAACTGCGTTGGCTGCCTGCGCTCTCGTACGTGAACGACATCGAATCGATGGGACAGATGTTGCGCGCCTATGCCATGCCAGTGCTCAGTCTGTGCTGTGTGATCGTGGCGCAGATGATGCGCATGACACGCGCAGCCGTGATCGACCAGCTCGAAGCGCCCTACATCGAGATGGTGCGGCTCAAAGGTGCGTCGCCCCTGCGCATGGTGCTGGCCCATGCATTGCCCAATGCGGTGGGACCGATTGCCAATGCGGTGGCGCTGTCGCTGTCGTACCTGCTAGGCGGTGTGATCGTGATCGAGACGATCTTCAACTACCCCGGAATTGCCAAGTTGATGGTGGACGGCGTGATTCAACGCGACATGCCGCTGGTGCAGACCTGCGCCATGATTTTCTGTGCCGGATATCTGCTGCTAGTCACGCTGGCTGACCTGTGCGGAATCCTGGCAAACCCGCGTCTGCGCCACCGCTGAAGCCCATCAATCTGGAGAATTTCTGATGCATTCGCTTCCTCCTTCTTCTTCGACTTCGAGCGCTTCTTCGTTGGCGCCTTCCCCCGGGCATGGCGGGGCACTGCGCTGGCTTGCGGGCTTCGGACTTTCCGGCCTGGTCGGGCTGGTGATCCTGGTGTTCTGGTTGCTCACCGCCCTGCTGGGACCGTCGTTGCTGCCCCGCCACCTGGTGGACCTGCAAGCCTCGGTGGTTTATGCGCCCATCGACGCGCAGCATTGGCTGGGCACGGACTACCTGGGCCGTGACATGCTGGTGCGTGTTGTACAGGGTGCGCGCTACACCGTCGGCGTGGCTCTGGTGGCCACCCTGATTGCGAGCAGCACGGGTACGGTGCTGGCGTTGCTGGCGGCAGCCACCGGCTCCTGGTTGGATGCGTTCCTGAGCCGGCTGCTGGACACGCTGACCTCCATCCCCAGCAAGATGTTCGCGCTGGTGCTGGTGGCCAGCTTTGGCTCTTCCATCGGCATGCTGGTGTTCACCGCAGCGCTGCTGTACGTGCCGGGCGCCTTTCGCATTGCTCGCTCGCTGGCCGTGAACATCAACGCGCTGGACTATGTGACCGTGGCCCGCACGCGGGGCGAAGGCACGCTGTACATCATGCTGCGCGAGATCCTGCCCAACATCGTCGGCCCCATCCTGGCGGACCTCGGGTTGCGCTTTGTGTATGTGGTGCTGCTGCTGGCCAGCCTGAGTTTTCTGGGCCTGGGCATTCAGCCGCCCGACGCTGACTGGGGCTCGCTGGTGCGGGAGAACGTTGACGCGTTGGCCGACGGCGGCGCCGCGGTGATTGCACCGGCCCTGGCCATCGCCAGCCTGACCATCGCGGTCAATCTGGTCATCGACAACTTGCCGGGCCGTGCGGCCCGCGAACGCCAAGGACATTGAACATGGGCGCGTCAGTTATTGTGGAAGGCCTGCACATCACCGCAGGCGATCAAACCCTGGTGGACCACCTGAGCTTTGCCATCGAGCCCGGCGAGGTGCTGGCACTCATCGGCGAATCCGGGTCGGGCAAGACCACCACGGCGCTGGCCCTGATGGGCTATGCGCGGCATGGCTGCGCCATCGCGGGCGGCAGCGTGCGAATTGGCGACATCGATGTGCTGGGCCTGTCCGCAGCCGGCCAGCGGGCGCTGCGCGGTCGCACGGTGTCGTACATCGCGCAGAGCGCGGCCGCGTCGTTCAACCCCTCGCGCACCATCATGGACCAGGTGGTAGAGCCCACGCGCATCCACAGCACGATGCCCCGCGCCGAGGCCGAGGCAAAGGCTGTCCAGCTGTTCCGTGAGTTGGCACTGCCCAACCCCGAGTCCATCGGCCAGCGATATCCACACCAAGTGTCGGGCGGGCAGCTGCAGCGCCTGATGGCAGCGATGGCACTTATCACCGACCCAGAGCTGGTGATTCTGGACGAGCCCACTACTGCGCTGGATGTGACCACGCAGATCGAGGTGCTGAGGGCATTCCGACGTGTGGTGCGCGAGCGCCGCGCCACAGCTGTGTACGTGAGCCACGATCTGGCCGTAGTGGCGCAGATGGCGGACCACATTCTGGTGCTGCGTGGTGGGCAGATGCAGGAGGTGAACTCCACCGCCCAGATCCTGGCGAGGCCCGCGCACGAGTACACCCAGAGCTTGCTGGCCGCAGCCCGTCCCGCGCCTCGCGCCACGGAGCACTGCAAGGGCGAGGGCGAACTGCTGCTGGAAGTTCGCGAGCTTTCGGCCGGCTATGGGCCAGTCAACGCGCAGGGACAGCCTGCCGCGATGATCCTGGAAGACATCAATTTCAAGCTGTACCGTGGCCAGGCCGTTGGGGTGATCGGTGAATCCGGTTCGGGCAAGACCACTTTGGCGCGGGCGGTGGCCGGGTTGATCGCACCCAGCAAGGGCAGCATGCTGTTCAAGGGCCACGCGCTGCGGCCTGACCTGCGGCAGCGCAGCAAGGAGGATTTGCGACAGATCCAAATCGTGTTCCAGATGGCGGACACGGCGCTGAATCCCTCGCAAACCATCGAACGCATCCTGGCGCGGCCGCTGCAGTTCTACAAAGGGTTGCAAGGCACCGCGCTGCAACGGCGCATCCATGAATTGCTGGACCTGGTGCGGCTGCCTCACTCGGTGGCGCAGCGCTTGCCAGGTGGGCTCTCAGGCGGACAAAAGCAGCGCGTGAACCTTGCGCGCGCGCTTGCTGCCGAGCCCGACCTGATCCTGTGCGACGAAGTGACCTCGGCGCTGGACACCGTGGTGGGCGCCGCAGTGCTGGACCTGATGGCCGACCTGCGCCGCGAACTAGGCGTGTCTTACTTGTTCATCAGCCACGACCTGCACACCGTGCGCGCTGTGTGCGACGAGATCATCGTGATGCAGCACGGGCGCAAGCTCGACCATGTGGCGCGTGCCAACTTTGACCGTGGCCCGCACCATCCCTACTACGAACTGCTGGCCGCCTCCGTGCCCGAGCTGCGTCAGGGCTGGCTGGAAGAGCGCGACCGGCAGGTCTCCCCTGCGACTGAGTCAGTGGCCTGTGCCGCTTGAGCGCCGCACTGTGAATGAATGCAGAAAGGAGCACCCCGTCATGATCCCTATTTTCCGCATCGCAGTCCTGCCCGGAGACGGCATCGGCAAGGAAGTCATGCCCGAGGGCCTGCGGGTGGTGCAGGCGGCAGCCGCTCGCTTTGACTTTGAGCTGCAACTGCACACGTTCGACTGGGCCAGCTGCGATTACTATGCCGAGCACGGCCAGATGATGCCCGACGACTGGAAGGCCCAGCTTGCGGGCATGGATGCGATCTTCTTCGGCGCTGTGGGCTGGCCCGCCACCGTGCCCGACCATGTGTCGCTGTGGGGTTCGCTGCTCAAGTTTCGCCGCGAGTTCGACCAGTACATCAACCTGCGCCCGGTGCGCCTGTTCGAGGGCGTGCCCTGCCCGCTGGCCGGCCGCAAGCCCGGCGACATCGACTACTACGTGGTGCGCGAGAACACCGAGGGTGAATACACCTCGCTGGGCGGCATCATGTACGAGGGCACGGACCGCGAGATCGTGATCCAGGAGTCGGTCTACTCGCGCAAGGGCGCCGAGCGCCTGCTCAAGTTCGCCTTCGACCTGGCCCAGAGCCGCCCGCGCAAGCACGTGACCCTGGCCACCAAGAGCAACGGCATCGCCATCAGCATGCCCTGGTGGGACAAGCGCGCCGAAGAAGTCGCCAAGAGCTACCCGGAGATCACGCTGGACAAGCAGCACATCGACATCCTGAGCGCGCGCTTCGTGCTGCAGCCCGGCCGCTTCGACGTGGTGGCCGCGACCAACCTGTTCGGCGACATCCTGTCGGACCTGGGGCCCGCGACCACGGGCACCATCGGCCTGGCCCCGTCGGCCAACCTGAACCCGGACCGCACCTTCCCCTCGCTGTTCGAGCCCGTGCACGGCTCGGCGCCCGACATCTACGGCAAGAACATCGCCAACCCCATCGCCATGATCTGGTCGGGCGCGCTGATGCTGGACTTTCTCACCCAAGGCCAGGGCGCCGGCCGCGCCGCACACGATGCCATCGTCAACGCCATCGAAGAAGTGATCAAGAGCGGCCCGCGCACGCCGGACTTGGGCGGAACGGCCAGCACCACGCAAGTGGGTGAGGCGATTGCGGCGCGGGTGGTGAGAAGCTGAGCAGCTGTCGGCAAATGTGCCTCATTTGATAGCTGGTCGCGCTTTAGTTTCGAGCGACAACAGCTAGTTTGATATACAACTTTTGGAAAGAACCGCCATGTCTCTGGACCTCACCCGCAACGACCTCATTCGCACCGCCAACTTTATCAACGGCGCCTGGGTCGCAGACACCGCCGCTAGGCTGGACGTGACCAACCCTGCCACCGGCGCCGTCATCACCTCGGTACCCGACTCTGGCGCTCAGGAAGCTCGCGCCGCTCTCGAGGCCGCGTATGCTGCCTTCCCCACCTGGCGCAAGGTGCCCGCCAAGCAGCGAGCAGCCATCATCAAGCGCTGGAACGACCTGGTAGTGGCCCATGGCGATGACCTGGGTGCGCTAATCTCGCTGGAGCAAGGCAAGCCCCTGGCAGAGGGAAAGGGCGAGGTGGCCTATGCCGCCAGCTACATCGAATGGTTTGGCGAAGAAGCTACGCGCATGAATGGCGAGGTCATCCCAGCCCCTGTGCCGGGCCGCCGCATGTTTGCCCTGAAAGAGCCCGTGGGCGTGGTGGCCGCCATCACGCCATGGAACTTCCCCGCTGCGATGATCGCTCGCAAGATCGCCCCGGCGCTGGCCGCGGGCTGCACGGTGGTGTGCAAGCCGGCTGAAGACACGCCGCTGACATCGCTGGCATTGGTGCAGTTGGCCCAGGAGGCGGGTGTACCTGCAGGTGTGCTTAACATCGTGACCGCCTCGCGTGAGAAGACACCCGAAGTTGTGGATGTGTGGTTGGACGACCCCCGCGTACGCAAGATTACTTTCACCGGCTCCACGCCAGTCGGCAAGCACCTGGCCCGCCGCAGCGCTGACACGCTCAAAAAGCTCTCGCTGGAACTGGGCGGCAACGCGCCCTTCATTGTGTTCGAAGACGCCGACATCGACGCGGCCGTGCAGGGCTTCATGGCTGCCAAGTTCCGCAACGGCGGTCAGACCTGCGTGAGCCCCAACCGCGTGTTTGTGCACCGTCAGGTGTTCGAAGCCTTTGCGGACAAGCTGGCCGCCAAGGTCTCTGCGCTCAAGGTCGGCCCGGCCAGCGACCCCTCCTCGCAGATCGGACCCATGATCAATGACCGCGCGGTCGAGAAGATCGAACGTCATGTCACCGACGCCGTGGCCAGAGGCGCCAAGGTGCTCGCCGGCGGCAGGCGCTTGCCGGAGCTGGGGGCTACTTACTACGCCCCCACCGTGCTGGCGGGTGCGGACGCCTCCATGGCCTGTGCCTGCGAGGAGACCTTCGGCCCCGTAGCACCGCTAACTGTGTTTGACGATGAATCCGAGGTGATAGCTGCGGCCAACGACACCCCGTTTGGGCTGGCAGCGTACTTCTACAGCGAGAGCCTCCGCCGCATCTGGCGCGTGGCCGATGCGCTGCAGACGGGCATCGTGGGCATCAACGAAGGCGCCCTCGCGGCAGAGGCCGCGCCGTTCGGCGGTGTGAAGGAATCGGGCTACGGTCGCGAAGGTTCCACGCATGGACTGGATGACTACCTGCACACAAAGTACGTGTGCCAGGGGCAGCTGGACTGAGGGGTGCTTTCTCGCAGCAACGCTGCGGGCAAGACCACTCGCTACATTTCTCGATCCTTTTTGTCATCCCGCTCTTGCCGGGAGGCGTGTCCTCGCACGCCTTCCAAAACTTCTCAAGGTGTGCTGCCATGCTGAAATCACTCAAGACGCAGATCGTCCTTACGTCGTTGCTGTGCTTGGCCCTGGGAGTACTTGCCATTACGCTCACCAACTACTTCACAGCGCGGGAGCGCGCCTATGAGGGCTTGGCTGAGCAGAACCTTGCGCTCGCGAAGAGCCATGCCAAGGGCATCTCCGAGTGGGTCCAGTCTAAGCTCAGCCTCGTGCAAGCCGCGACCCAGGACCCGGAGCCTTCCAAATCGCTCCTCATGTTGCGCGATGCTGGGCAGTTTGTGGGGACATCTTTCGATTACATAAGCACCGCAGCATCGTCTTCTGACCAGTCCGGCCAGATTCCGCCAAAACCGGGCTACGAGCAGGCGTTGCAAACGGCCCAGCCTGTGGTGACCTCGCCTTACCGTGCGGCAGGTTCTGACGGGCCATTGCTCATCACATTCGCGGCGCCGGTAGGGCCAAAGTCTGCAGTTACCAGCGTGGGTACGGCGGATGCCTCCATGGACGCGGTGGTGGCCAATGTGGCCTCCATCCGTCCTACACCCGACAGCGAGGCGTTTTTGATCAATGCGGATGGCGTGATCATTGCCCACTCCGAGGGCCTACTGCTTCTCAAGCGGGCAACAGAGGTCTCTACCGACCTCACGCTGCAAACGCTGAGCCTAGCTGCCGCTGGTGGTTCCTTGCTACCAGTGCAGCGAGGAGGAATAAACTACTTGTTGGTGGTGGTGCCCGTGGAGGGCACCGACTGGCGTTTGGCCGTGCTGCTGCACGAAGCCCAAGCGCTGGAGCCAATCACTGCGATGCTGACCGCCTCCGTCATCGTGAGCATCCTGGTGCTGTTGTCCACTGCCGCTTTGCTGGGCGGCTTTATTGCACACCGCTTGGCACGGTTGGGGCAACTGCGCGATGCAATGCGCGAGGTGGTATCACGCGAAGGCGAGGTTCACCGCTCACGCCACATGGATGCGCGCGGCGGAGATGAACTGGCGGACATCGCGGCCAGCTTCAATGCATTTGCCGACCAGCAGGCTGTAGTTCTGTCTCGCATCCACGATGCCAGCGCATCCGTGCGGGTTGCGGCAGAGGAGATTGCGATTGGCAATCAGGACCTCAGTCACCGCACAGTACTCACGGTGTCCGGCCTCGAGGAAATATCTGGATCGATGCAGCAGCTCACTGTAGCTGTGCGGGCCAATACCGATGCAACACACAAAGCAAAGCTGCTGGTCACTCGGGCATCAGATATTGCAGACCATGGAGGCATAGTGGTGGATCAGGCTGTGCAGACCATGGACCAGATCAGCGCAGCCTCGAAGAGGATCGCGGACATCATCGGCGTCATTGACGGCATTGCGTTTCAGACCAATATCCTGGCACTCAACGCTGCGGTCGAGGCGGCTCGTGCTGGCGAACAGGGGCGCGGCTTTGCCGTTGTAGCGGCAGAGGTGCGTCAACTGGCGCAGCGCAGTGCTCAGGCCGCCCGAGAAATCAGAGGGCTTATCTCGTCCTCCGTTGGCCTTGTAAACGATGGCGCTGACTTGGTCCACAGTGCTGGATCCACCATTCGCGAGATGGTTTCCGCAGTGCGGCAGGTGGTTGGGGTGATCGGAGAGATTCATGCGTCTACTACCGATCAAAGCGCTACCATCGTCGAAGTGGGGCAAGCAATCCTGCAATTGGAAGGGCTCGCACAGCGAAATGCCGAGTTGGTGGAGTGCAGCGGTGCCTCGGCCGGGAGCTTGCAACGTCAGTCGGCGGCATTGAGCGGAGTGATGCGAGACTCGATGCATTCTTCCTGAATGCGGAGAGCGTTCGAAAGCATGGAGCAGATTGCGAGGGTCAAACACGACTTCACAACAAGCCTCGGGCAGCGGCGTGGATGGGGGACCGCTGCAGGCAATCTACGCACGCCGCAGATCGCATAAGCATTCCTCTGTCATTGCCGGCCCTTGAGGCACATTCCGGAACTTGCGGCATTGTCAGAAGACCCAGCTTGTATGGAGGCGCGGTTAGGTCGCTTGCTGCGTCCACCTCGTTTGGGAGCCCATCCACTCAGGCACCTGCGGATCATCCATTGGCTGTTTGGCGATGCTCGGCACTTAGAACGTGCAATGAGAGACGCAGGAACCGTCAGCACAGGGGGCCGGCAGCACCGGGCTCAGCCCGTATTTCCAGCAGATGACCCGCGAAAGGGCCAACTGTGTAACCGCATACGAAAGCATGGGCATTTACTGCGCAAGGCGGCAAGCTGGGTTGGAGTTGACACTCAAACCGCGTTGGTTTGGGCGGCAAGCAGCGGCATCGACCTGCCACGTCGCCCTCAGAAGCTGACGGACGATGTGCGGACGAAGGCAATCCGAGACCTACGCAAAGGAGCCGACAAATCGCGCGTGGCCACCCGTGCCAGTGTCTCCGTAGAGACGATCACCCGGTTGCTGCTCAGCGATGCGCAACTGCATGCAGATTGGTTATCGGCTAGGCGTGCGAAGTACAGAACCCATTGCCGAGCTGAATGGATGAGCACCGAGTTTGGTGGAAAGCGAGAGCTCCACATGTCCTCTGCCTTGACCTCGCCACCAAACCCTCATAGTCTGCAACCATGTCTGAATCCGGCCCCTTCATCTTCGGCCTGAGTGTTGCCGAGTTTGCAAGCCTCGCGCGACGTGCCACTCGCGAAGCGGTGAGGGAGAATCTTCGTGCAGGAATACCGGTGACCGGCATGGTCGACGGCGTGATTGGGGAGATCCACTCAACCGATGCCCTCGCATTGGAACTTCTCAAAGACGATCCAGCGACCGAAATCTCGCGAGAGCCCAAAGTCTGAGGTGCTTTCGACGCGTAACCTTTACTGCAGCGCAGGGATCAAGCTCGTACCGTCGCTGGACCACGCACTAGACTCCATGGCGCGCCACACAGCGTCACTCACATCGTTCGTGATCGCCACCGGGTCACACGCGACATTGGCAATCATCAGCGCTACCAACATCGCATCTTCCTCTGGCGGTGCGTCCAGGTGGTAACTGCGACCTGACTCGGTCTTGACGACCCTGCTGGCAATATCAACGGCGAGAAGCGCAGTCGTAACCCGAAACGACCCGGAGTCCAACTGGGCAGCGATGTGCAGGGACCCGCAGCCCAGTTGCAGAATTCGCCAGTGGTGTAGATCGACCTTAGGCTGCGACGCCACATCAGGCGCTGGGCGGTCGATGGCGAAGTAAAGCTCCATGGTGACCTCCGTTGCGCTGCGGTACTGGGCAGGTGCAGAAGATAGCGTGAAGCGCGCCGATTGCGTCTGAAACCCTCCTGCCCTTGATGTCTTGGTCCAGAGAGACTATGTTCTTGCCTGCCACTGCAAGGAGTGTCTATGCCAGTCGACCGTGCCAACTACCCCGGCATTCCTGCCGACTTCCCAATCGCCGAAATACCGGGAGCGCTGGCAGGTGCACATCCCAAGATCGGGTTGGTCGAGGAGGGTGGAAAGTTCTACGCAACGGGAACATCGCCCTCCGAGGTTGCACAAGCCTTTGATGTTTGTGAGGACTTGGTGACGCAGATGGTGCCGTACTGTCAGCGCAAGCTCACCGAGCGCAATGGAGACCAGACCGCGACATTGCGGGCGGCGTTTCAGGGGCTGCTGAAAAAGAACTGGTGCACAGCTGATCAAAGCAGGTGGATCATTGCCAAGACTGCCGAGCGGCTTGATTGGTCGTTGACTCCTTCGCCATTTGAGCTCTGACCCTATCGCGCTTCCTGCGCTACACCTGCGCAGGTAGCCATGAGGGGCAAGCCTCGATCCTTGATGCTTGCCGCAATGAAATGGCCGAAGGCAACTGGTCGGTTTTCCAAGTTGTTCTTGAATCTACTTGAGCTCAAGTGCAGACGCATGGAACAACGTGCGTTCGTCGCAAAGTTCGTGATCTATTACAATCCACAGTAACGCGCCGACCGGCTCACCCAGAAATGGGCGCCCCGGTGTACAGAGTGTGAAGGCCTCCGCAAGGAGGCTTTCCGCTATCTGGGGCCGTGAATCTCGGCGCGCGTAGAACTCTTTGGCGCGTGCCATGAAATCTTCCTCGACCATTCGCAAGCAGCTCCTGGAGAGACTGTCTGAACTGGAGCGGCAGCGCACTGGAGACGCTGCGAACAGGAAGAAGCCCGACATCGTGATCGACATGACGAAGGTTCCAACCATCTCCAAAGAGCGCTGGGAGAGCCTTGGCAGGGACGCAAGAAACCCTGCGATCAAGTTGCGCAGCCTAGCAGTCTTCTCGGAGGGCTGACCTGTCAGGCAACTGATGGCGCACAGGCTGACGAGCGACTCTTTGGGGCGCGATGCGCACTGGAGAACTGTCGAAGCCAAGGATCTGGAATGTCTATTGACACTTCCATGTCAGTAGCTGAGTCGCTCGCTATCGGGCCCTTGACCAGGGGGCGAAACGGTCATAGCCTTCTATTTATGTTAGAGAGCGGCCCCGTCATCCTCGGCTTGAGTGTCTCCGAATGGGCAGAACTGGTGCGGCGTGCTACGCGTGAGGCGGCGAGGGAAAACCTTCGCGCGGGAATCCCGGTGACCGGAATGGTCAACGGCATCATACGAGTGACCTATCCCACCGATGCCCTTGCCTTGGAGCTCCTCAAAGATGAGCCAACAATCGAGCATCCTCCAGAACCTAAAGCCTGAGGAGTCGAAGGCTGTGCCGGCAGCGGTATGAGCAACCAAAATCGGCTATGGAAGATGGAAACTTCACCTACTAGTTGCACGCCGGTGAGATCAGAGGTGTTCATCCCGCTGATGCCCTCGCGTTGGAGCTTCTCAAGGACGAGGCGTCGGGTGGCAAGCCTCGAAGGCGACGGCCTGGCCCGAGTCGCACACGTCCTCGTTCAGCCCACCCTGGTCAACTGACGACGCTTTCCCTTACGGTGCTGATCATCAGTACCTTATTGCCTTCTGAGGAGCTCGCATGGCGGAGCATCTCGACCTTTATCCGTCGGTGTCACTGTTGATCCCGTTGCCAGATGAATCTCTCTTCAGTTTGGTGAGCCGTCATCACTTTCTCTGGGGAAATGCGATCTCATCCACGACCAGCAATCAGTTCTTCTGCCATCCTCGAAACGGTGCGCAGCATGACTTCCCCAATCGCCTCCAAGTCTTCGTCGATCGCACTGGTGGCGTCTATGGAAATGCCCGGGAGGTCGCGCTCAACCTCACCCTGCTGAAGTTTTATCAACCGTTCCTGTCCCAAGAGGGTGTGAGTGATGCCATCGAATGCCTCTCCCATGGCCGCATCGCGCTCCTGCGACTCAAGCTTGGAGTACTTACGAGCCGATTCGGTGCCAACCATCCTCTGAAGGCTTGTCCCGTCTGCATGCGGGAGGACTTAGTTGGCACCGGCTGGGCTTACTGGCATCTCAAGCATCAGTATCCCGGGGTTTGGGTTTGCATCATGCACGGTGTGCCTCTCCTGCAATCCAAATCAACCGGGGTTGGCCGATTTCAGTGGGTGCTGCCCAGGTTGGATGAACTTCACGATAGCCTCAATGAATCTGCTCGATCGATCACTCTTAGCCTTGATGCCTTGGCCAGCTTTGCGGAGCTGATTGATGCGGTTGTGTTGGCGGGCACTCTATCGAAGTTTGAGGTTGACCGGTTTTATGAACACTATCGCGCGGAATTTATGAGCCGTGGATGGTTGTCCGCGCTCGGCCATATGCGTCTCAACGCTATCGCTACTTCGTTCCTGAATCACGTACAACCGTTTCAGTTCCTTGAAGAGTTTGCTGGCTTTCCCATGACACTTCGGCAAGCCTCATTGCAACTGGGGCGACTTTTCAATTCTCCGAGAACCAAAACACATCCATTTCGTCATCTCATGATGATTCACTGGCTGTTTGGAACATGGGAGCGATTTTCGCAGTCTAAGTATGTGGCCATGCAGACTGCTATGGAGGTCGGCTTGACTCAGCTGCGTGCAGAGGGTGAAGTGGATGCGCGCAAGAAAGAGTTCGATGCGTTGGTACGCGAGAAGAAATTTTCGCCAAAGGCTGCAGCTTCAAGCATTGGAATAGATCCGCAAACCGCGCTGATTTGGGCGGCGAAGCTGGGCATAGCGGTACAACGACGACCTAAGATTTTGCTCCCAGACTTGCGCAAGCTCGCGGTCAAACGGCTGCGTCGTGGCGCGGAGAAGTCTGCAGTCGCTACCGAGGTGGGCGTGTCCATACAAACTATATCGCGATTGCTGTGGACAGAGGTCGGTCTTCAGCAAGCATGGACGGAGGCGAGGCTCAGGAGAACTCGCGACCGAGCGAGGAAGGCCTGGGCCAGACTGCTCAAGACCTCGGGTCCCGTTGGGGTCAAATGGATGCGAACTATTGAGCCGGCCACTTACGCTTGGCTGTATCGCAACGATCACTTATGGCTGGCCGAGCACAGTCCGTGCCCGAATCCATCTCATCGTCGTCCCTGTACGGCATGCGTCGATTGGAAAGCGCGAGATGAGCAACTGAGCGTTGCGATTGAGCAGGCTTGCCTTGTGCTGCAAGAGCGTGGTGAGCATCTCAAGCACGTCAACCAGCTTTATCCGCTGGTTCCTCAGTTGCACGCCAAGCGGCGGCATCTGAATGCGCTGCCACTAACGAGACTGGCAATACAGCGGTCCATTGGTGACCGTCACCCAGGAATGAGCGACCTCCTCGCTTGATCAAAAAAGGTCTACACACTCAAACTGCATGCTTGATATGCGTATATGTATTGAGGTATGCTTAATGCATGATGATTGCGGAGCTAAAAACTCGGGCCGAGAAGGCGCGTCGTATTTGTCAGATGCATGGAATTTCGCAAGCGGACATCGCTGCGCATGTGGGAGCAAGCCAATCCCAGGTCAGCCGTATCCTGAGTGGTGGAAGTACTCGGATGTCCCGCCTGTTCGAAGAGGTTTGCCTGTTTGTGGAGCGATTTGAAGAAGGGGTTACGCCAGAGTTGATACGAGCCAATCCCGACCTGATTGATGCACTTCAAGTCACCTGGGACGGGTCTGCTTCCCATGCAAAAGCCTTGGCATCCGTGATTCGCTCATTGGCCGTTTTGAAACCGACTACCGGTACCTGAGTCCATCAAAAGGAGGTGTCCGAAGATGCTCGTCCAGCCAGCACCTTTACCTGAAGAGGTCGATAGTGGTTACCTTGGCCGAATCATGCGAATCAACGGATACCTCACTCCCAAAGAGACCAGGGCTGCGATGGAGGTCCATTTCGGTGAGGAGGGGCGAAAGCGCAGAGATTTGAATGTGCACGAACTGTTGTGCCGGATGGCAGCTATGTCTTCCGAACAGTTTGCTCAGAATCACACAACGCTTCCATTGCGGAGAGGAATCACGTCGTACCTTCCGGAACTGCGCCATGGCAGCATGGAGCGCAGTACAGTGATGCGTACCACCACAATGCAAAGCATGCTCTCGGTGGCATTCTTCTGCGAAGAATGTGTCAAGGCCGACATCCGATTCCACGGTGTGAGCTACTGGCGACGGGATCATCAGACACCCGGGCAGTTATGGTGTCCCAAACACTGTTCGGCGTTGCATTTCACGACCACTACTGAAGCATTCTCTTGCTCACCCGCGCAATTTTTGGGGCAGTGCGAAGCTGTGCCAAGGGGATGGGTTCAGGCTGCTCAAGGCAACCCCTATGTCCAGCGCTATCTGGAGCTTGCTGCGGCGCTGTATGAGCGAGAACTTCCTTTGAGCGTTCCGCTCATCGTCCCTGTCCTGCGCGCTACAGCCAAATCTCAGGGGTTTCAGGCACACGCAGGCGCAGTGAAGGCGGCGTTGGTGAGTGACCGGATCCAGTCGGTTTATCCGCGGGAATGGTTGGGAACGGTTTTCCGTGAACTTGCTGAACGAACCCCTGGATCGTTCATGCATCAGATCGACGGGGCGTTGTATCTGCGCACATCCTCATCGTCGGTGGCAGCCTATTTGCTTGTACTGGGAGTCCTATTTGACAGTCCCGACGAGGCGATTAACCAACTAGATGCCGCAAACAGTGGCAGGCTTCAAGTTGCAACTCTACGAGAGAAAAGGCGGCACCAGCTCCCAAGTCAAGACGCCCTGCTTCAGCACTATGTCAATGCTGCAGGAGTTCACAGCGAAGTGGCGAAAGTCTTGGGTCGGCCCATCTTCGTGGTCAAGCGTGTATTGACGGGGCTCGGTCTCCCCAATCTCCCCCGCAACGGGAGTTCTGAAGTTTCGGGTCGTCACGCTGGATTGGTGAGCTTCTATGTCAGCAAACGCTCCGTCTCAGAAAGCGCGGCGGCTTCTGGAATGTCTGAACGCCGTTTCGAGTCACTCATACGAGGCTGTGGACCCAACATGGCGAAGGCGTTGGTAATGATGGATCCCCATGGCAAGCTACGCCCGAGGCCAGCCAAGAGCACCCTCGCAGGCAGAGTGCCTATGACCGAAGCCTCCATGGAGATCGATGCCTCAGCGTAGGTGCTGACAACGGCTCTACTAGTCGCTTGCAACCTCACCCCAGAACTGAGTCCAGAACGTTTGGTCTCTTGATGTGAGATCTTCATAGCGGCGCATACGATTGGGATCGTTGCTCCGAAGGGCAGCAACTGCAGGAGCCACAGGAGCGAGAAATGTGTCTGCGGCCACAAGGAAATCATCGAGGCGAAGCTCATCTGATTTTGAGCGCTCGAACGCTACTCGGTGAGCGGCAATCCAAAGTGCGATGATTAGCCGTTGGACACCCGCTGTTTTCTCAATGATGAGCTGCGCAAGTCCATCAGAGGCGGGTAGTGGGTTGGCTACATATTGATAGGGTATCAACTGGGCGAAAAATATGTCCCGAAAGGCCGGATCGGACGCTGCAGTGAAGTGCTTGAATGCGTGGTAGCCTGAAGAAACGAAGCGGCCCGTGTTGCTTAGGCGATTCGTCAGAGCTCCAATTCCATCTGGCGTTCCCGAAACCAGAAGTGGAATTTGCCAGTTGTTCATAAGATCCAAAATCCATTTGAGACACTGGTCCTCAACAATGCTGAGCTCTGGCGGGGCGTCGCCAGATTTCTGTCTCTTGCGGCGGCTCAGAGTGGAGATCTTGAAGAAATTCTGAATCTCATCGAGATGAAGTAGACCGAGGAAGTGCGCTGATGCAACCTGCCTCCATTCCTCCAACATCTTTGCCCCGTTGCGCCAGTTTCCTTCCAGCGTTTTGTCGAAGCGGGAACTGCCAGTTACTCTCTTCCAGTTGGTCATCAATGCGGCCGCGAGAGGTGCGGAATGCCCGCTTGGAGGGACATCAGCAGACAACCAGGCCATCTGATAGTGACCCCCTGTCATTCTGACGAACGTTGAGTGGTGGATCCATTGCTGAGGGTAGGTCTCCAGGCATCGCAAGACTGCCTGTGTCTTGCCGGAGCCAGAAACTCCTTCAACAGCGGCTGCAAAGGTTGGAGACTTGGATCGTTTCAATAGCAAGGAAGGTTCACCGCTGACCAGGCTCCATGTGTTGGGTGACGATGGATCAATGTAGGAGTAGTTCTGTCTCATCATGAGATCCACAGATTCGTGCAGTCGAAGTCCTTCCAAGCTCGGCACGTGAAAGCGTCGCAGGGCCATGAGCATATGCAGCCTGATGTGTCGAGGGATCGTCGCGATGTTCGACGGCGGCAGCGGTGGAAGCTCCAGGTGAAGTTTGGCGATTTTTGAACGTGGGTGTATTTCGCCAAGTTCTCGGATCAAGACGTTTCCCGCGTATGGGTCGTGTTGCGTAACTTTAGGTTTCATCGTCCGGCGCCCCATTCCTACTTTGCAAAACCTCGCGCATCAATTCCTCGTAGATCTCTGAGGCTTCGGAGCGAAGCTCTTTGGAGCCGTAGATCGTCGAGACTTCTACAGTACTGGCCAGACCCAACTCCATCAGGCGTGCTTCAGTTATCGTGGGCTGGCGACCACGTGCCTTTTCCACCGCAGCTCGCGTCTCTTCGATGGAGCGGGCCTTGATCGCTTCAACGCGCTTGAGCGAAGCTACGGCCTGAAGGACGCGTTCGTGCTGGACGTCTGCGGCATGGAGCATCTGGTAAGCAAATGCGTCCGCCTTTTCATCGCGGCTCACTCCGGGCGCAGTCAATGCCTGGTCGGAAATCTTAAGTTCGAGCATCCCTTCGCCTGCTACGTTGGGGGTCCAAATCAGAGTGCTGGAACCAGGGTAGCTGTTCACGGGAATGCCCCAACCTCCGTGTGAGCTTCGTGCGAGGGTGGACCATTGCTCACGCTCAACCACAGGGGACTCGTAGTAGTCGCCTTCGAATTTGATGCCGTGGCGCGAGACTCGACCCTCTCCCGAGGGGAGCAAGTTTCCAATCAGCTCAGACATTGCCGTCGCACGCCTGAAGCCTACGCCCTTTGAAAATCCCCAGTTCCATAGCCCTGCAGGGCTGGGAAATACACCTGCAGCTGCCATATGAGCATCGACCCGGTGCTTTCGATCGGCCGTCAAGTTGTAGCGGAAGAAAACTTCGTGAAGGTACTGCATGTAGCGCTGTACCGTCATCGTCGCCTCAGCGGGATTGGATCGGCGAAGGTCGTACTCAGCGCGCCGAGCATCCATGGCGCCTGGCAGGAAGTTGTATTGAACATTCTTCACAATGCGGTGCATGACTTCCACGATGCCTTTCAAATCGGGGCGGAATGGCGGCGCGTAGCTGAGGCTTCGAATCTTTAGCTTCATGCCCGTTGCCTTTGCGCGTTTGGAGAGATATTCACCTCTGTCGCACATGAAGGCGTATGGCAGAGTCGGCGCTGGAAATAGAGATTGCGACATCTCGTAGTCCCACAGGACGTCCATCAACTGAGAAGGTGCAACGGCGTTGAAGAGGCTGATCTGGGCGGTGTCCCAGCTGGGGCCTGTGAGGCAGACGTAGAAGCCAACGATAGCGGTCGACCAAACATCGACAATGATGTACACGATCGGACGACCAACGATCCACGCCGGATTGATCGAGGACCGTAGGTATACATCTCCAATGGTCGAGTCAATGGCGTAGGTGTGCCCGGGGCCGCTCACGCCTTGCCAGTCTTTGGCATTTAGCCCTCGAAGAGTGCGTTTGAAATGACCGGCACTGGTCTTCTCCAGAATTTTCTGAAGCCAACTGGTTTCAACGGTTAGAACGCGCTTGACTTGTTGATAGTTTGGGTACTGCCCAAGTTGAAGTTTTACCGTCTCGATCTGATCATCCTTGCCATATCGCATTCCCGTCTCAAAGTGGCTTGCGATGATCCGGTTGTATCTATCCCGCATCGGTGGTTTGGGCTGAGGAATCCTTTTGTCGGCGGCCATGATTTGAGCGCGCCAGTTGCTAGTCATGCCTGGTTGTATGGGCTCACCCCAAACGCCGTACAGCTGCATGTAAAGGCGTTGGGCGAGTGTCTTTCGACCAGCTTTCTTTCTTGGCCGATCTTCCGACGTGTCTCGCCGTTTCCCATTTCCGCCGCACTTGTCCCACCGGGTCCTTAGGCTGGTACTGGTTAGACCGTACTTGCATAGGGCAGACCAAAGGTTGCGAACATGGGCCTCGGAGACATTGTTCGCGGCCATTGCTTGCCTGATCAGGCCGCCAAGGTTTCCATGCACCAAGATCCCTTCTTTCAGTGACTCATAGTCCAGGAACTGGCTCATGACTTTGCAGCGTTGCTCAAACGCCTCTTTTTCTTTCGAGGTGTCAATAGGGCTGTAGTAGACGGCGTGGAGTTCCAGGCTAATCAGAACCAGGTCATGGCTGTCGTAGAGTTCTTTGAGCGCGCTCCGATTTACCCAGCAAAGGGCACCGACCTGAGGCGCCTGATGTGGAGGGTGGCTCCGTTTGGTTTTCTCTAGCTTTGGCCGCCCCCCTCGCTTTTTCGCGATGAGTTCCTCTGGGTGAAGCAGCACGCAAACCACCGTGTCTTGTTCGGGAAGATCCAGGATGACGCGGTACCTCCCTGCGAGAAGCCCATATGTGGACGTATGCAGATGAAAGGGTTGGTTGTGTGCTATTTCCACGCCGATCTCCCTGAGCCGATCGGATTCAAGGAGAGGAACGCTTCTTCAGGGATCAGCCTGAGCGGTTGATGAGGGCGCCAGCCGCGGCGTAAGTCGACGGGCAACTTGCCCTGCCAAATTGATTGCCATAAAGCGCACTGGGCCAGATATTGTTGGTCTTCACCCATCAGGGTCTCGGCGATGGCTTGAATGACGTCCGACTCTGATGAGGCGGACATGAGCCGAGCGGTTCGGCAGGCCAAAGCAGTGTGAGCTTCCGGAGCAACTTCTGCGAGTCCCCAACAGGCGGTACGCCGCAGCGTTAGCCCCACCGATTTCTCATACAGCTCTGGTGTGATCAAAAGCCATCGCACTCCCCTTGCATCCCAGTAAGATTTCTCTAGTGAAAGTAGTTCGTGGGCTCTCTTGGATAGGTTGTCAATCGTGTCAGGTTTGCAGGAAATCGCCAGCAAAGTCAGCGGTCTACTCCCATTCGTCAGAACCAAGAGCAGGTCTGTGGTACCAGTCCAGAGGGTGACGTCTTCCTTCTCTTTGGCAGTGGGATGTTTGATGCCTAGATGTTTGGCCAGCGCCACTGTTCCTGGGAAAAGTTCTGTGCCTGCACGGATGTCCCAGCGCGACAGTTCGGTTGGTGCAAATACATGACTCAACGGAAACTGCTCTGCCAAGTCGACGACGTTGCCGAGCATCACCGCGAAGTTGAGACCAGTCCACTCGCCATCTGACAAAAGCTCTCGCTGACGTTCTCGCCAAAGTATGAGATGCGACCTGCCGCAGCTTGCTGGGTCGGAGCGAGAAACGCGATGCCAGGGTATATAGTCGGCGTGTGTGCCTGTACCGCGCCCTTCGCGGAGGTACCGGTTCAGCAGCGCTGGCGTGAAGCGCTTTTCGGTTCTCATGGCAACCTCACAAGCACCGAGGTGCGCAAGGGCCGTCTCCAGAGATCTTCTGGCGTGTCGCGGGTCAGTTGCTGACGCTCTCTTCGAGTGCGCTGCATTGCCGTGCTATCCCATCTCGGTTTTCCTGGGATGCGCCGGTTGTAGATGTGGCGTGAGGGCGAGTTGGTGCTAGCCGCCCTATTGGGGCAGCGGTTGGCAGTGTTCATCGGTCTGACTTTCGGGTGTTCGCCTGTGAGGCGCGAACAAATCCGGCACCCGTGCGTCAGATCTGGTAGTCTCGGGATGCGAAACGCGAAGACTTAGGTCTGAGCACCCGGGCGGCGGGGCTTCTGAAAAGGGGTCCTGCCGTTTCTATTTCATGGCTACCTCCTGTAGTGCGGCACGAAGCGTGCGAGTCTGTGCATGTGAAAGTTGGTTGCCTAGAGCGGCAATATCTCGCAGCAACTCTGCGACATGACGGGGTGTGGCTTTTGCGACTTTGAGGCCAATTGCCGCACGTTCGCGCGAGGCGGCCTCCGTCAGCTTCTGGGCTTCAAGAGGCTTGGCCTGCAGAGCGTGGGCTAGCGCGTTTACCGTGCGGTCGTTGGGCGGCAATCGCCTGGAGTTCTCCAGCTCGCAGACTACGGAGGGCGGCACCCTCGCGCGTAGAGCCAACTCGCGCTGGCTCATACCTAGTTTTTGGCGCAGGTCAAAAATCAGTGCGCCGAAGCATTGATGCTCAAGTTCACTCACCAGCTGTGCATCCCAAACGGTTGTGGTTGTCGTGTTGTGCCCGCAGCATGAAGCTAGCGCTGGTCATGTGGGTACATGTCTGCCTGGCCAATAGCTAGTCGATCTTCGAACGACTTGATAAAAAAATCTAGGCGCGCAAAATGCGTCGTAGTGCAAGTTTTCACGACGCCAGTTTGGGGGCGTTAGAGCGAAGGGAGGTGGGAGCGTGGGAAGACACAAAACGCCATCCGGTGAGCGACTTCGAGCAGCGCTGGCGTTCCGTGCTCTGCGACAAGACACCGGCCTTTCCTACTATCAACTCAGCAAGAGTTATCTGCGCGAGACGGATCCGAAAAAGTACGAAGAGATGCTGCGGGTTCCCAATCGATTCAGGCGTTACTCCCGTGGGGAGACACCGAAATCTAGAGAAGGTCGGGATCGCTTGACATGGTCGATGAAACGCTCGGACTTGTTTCGCTCAACGTACGAATCTCCACTCTTCGTTCTCTTGCAGATGAAGGGTGATTCGCGCGCACTAAAGAGGTTCTCTCTGAAAGCACAAAGTTCGCACTTGATAGCGCGGTCGGTTCGGCCTCTGTCCAGGTGGGCGGTCTTTGGCATACCAGGCGAGCTCGAAAACCTCACGGCATGCACTCACATAGATGCTCTGTGCCTACTTCTGCTCTGCTTCAGAATGCAGGTGGGAAAGGAGGACGAGAGCATGTGCGCAATCGCATGCGTCGACTGGTTTAGAGCATGGTCGAAGGCGATGCAGGATAGGGAAATAGAGCTCCTGATGTTGAATGCACTCACCGATCATGTGCCTCAGCTTTCGCCGTACCTGCAAGAACTTCATCTTGGTTTGACGGCCGATTCGAATCTGAAGATGTAAACACATCCCCGATGCCAAGGCGTCCGCAGTGATTTTTTGATGGGTGTTACGACTTGGATTCTTTAAACTGCCTTAGCGCACGTCGCGCCGCCGGCGAGTGCGCTATCCCACGATTACGACTTTGATTCACCGGAATGCCAATGATGTGACGGGTGTTGTTGACCCCTTCGCGAGATCAAAGGCCGCAGTAGTTGAGGTTGCAAGTGGGCAAGCTTCGTCGCCGCGCTCGATGCGGCGATCCTTGGCTTCCTGCGTGAGGTAGGCAATGGGGTCTTCGAGATGACCAAGTCAGGCGGCCGCCTTGTGACGGAGAAGAACCCTGTGGGCTGCGTCATGAATAAGCCGCCGTCAAGGCTAGATTGACGTCCAAGGATGTCGATCTTTTGCGTTTGAGGGTTCTAAGCAAGGAAAGCACCATGCCGACCGACGACTTTTAGGATTTGAGTGCCGCTTGATATGAAGGCGATCTCCACCGAGAAGTTGCTTGTAGCCAACACGATCATTGCGAAGCTAGTGCCAGAGCTTCGGCGCAGTGGCGCTTATCATGCCGCCACTGGCACTTCTCCCGGGGGCTGGACGTTGACCGGCTACGGTTTGACGATCCACCTGGCTGAGGACGTACTGCTCAGCCCAATCGAGCCTGCGCTGTCTTCCCTTCTGGATATCTGGCCCGAAGGTGGGAGTCGAAAGATTTTTTCCGTCAGTTGGTATCCATCCATGCCTTGGTATCCGAAGCGCGTTGTGGTCTTCAAACCCGGATCGTGGACGCATGCCCTAATCTCGGGGCAGCTGTAAAAGTTCGGTTCAAGAGTGGCAAGATCATCTTTGGGGGCTTTACGACTTTCGGATGGCAGCCTAGTGCCTGATCAGTCCGCAAAGCCGCGTCAGTGCTTGGCCGGTGTTTACGACTTTATTTAGCCGGAATAGCAGGGGAAGGGCGGAGGGCGCAGTGCATACACTCCCTGCTCCCGTTTTCCCCTTCCTTTCGATGCACGCCCTGTTGAACGCCATCGCCACGATGGCCCCCCTGCCCACCGATGCCCAGCGCATCTTCCATGGCCGCGGCGGCCTCTACCCGGGCTGCGAGCACTGGGTGCTCGACGTGTTCCCGCCCGTGTGGGTGCTCACCAGCTTCCAGCCTGTGGCCGAAGACGACCTGGCCACGGTCGGCGCCGCCTTGGCTGCGCGCTGGGAGCAACTGCACCCGGGCGAGCCGCTCCACTGGGTCTTCCAGACCCGGCACGAGGGCCGCAGCGAGACCCGGCTGATGGCCGGCAGCGTGCCCGACCCGCATGTGGTGAGCGAGCAGGGCGCGCGCTTTCGCGTGCATGTGTCGCGCGGCCAGAACCACGGGCTGTTTCTCGACATGGCCGAAGGCCGCCGCTGGGTGCGTGACTACGCCGCTGCGCGCAGCTCCGACCGCTATGGCCTCAAGGTGCTCAACCTGTTCGCCTACACCTGCGCCTTCTCGGTGGTGGCCCTGCAGGCGGGCGCCAAACAGGTGGTCAATGTGGACATGGCCCAGGGTGCCATCGCCATCGGCCAGCAGAACCACCAGCTCAACGGCCTCACCACGGGCGCGAGCTTTCTCGCGCACGATATCTTCTCTACCTGGGGCAAGATCACGCGCGGCGGGCCCTATGGTCTGGTGATCGTGGACCCGCCGAGCTTCCAGCGCGGCAGCTTTGTTGCCACCAAGGACTACGCGCGCCTGATGCGCCGCCTGCCCGACCTGCTGATCCCGGGCGGCCATGCCCTGCTGTGCCTGAACGCGCCCGAGCTGGACACGGCCTTCCTCAAGGACCAGATGCGCGAGATCGCGCCGGAGCTGGAATTCGTGGAGCGTGTGGCCAATCCGGCGGTGTTTGGCGATGTATCCGAAGAGCGCTCGCTCAAGGTGTTGGCCTACCGGCTGCCCCCGCTGGAGCCGGCGCAGTCCACTACCCGTTGACCCGTTGGTGGCGCTCCTTGAGCTTCGCCACCTCCTTCACCTGCTGCCGAAAGGCCTCCACGGCCTCCTTGCACTCGGGGTCCCAGGAGTCGGTCTTCATGTGCTGCAGCACGGCCATGAGCGCATCGCTCAACTGGCCGATCTGGCGGCCGTAGCTGCCCACGTCCTCGATGATCTTCTGCTCGAGGGCGGGGTCCGAGGACTTGCCCATGTTGATGTTGACCAGGCCCACCTGGCCCATCGTCATCTTGGTCCAGTACTGGAAGGCCTGGTTCACGGGGCCGGACAAGGGCAGGTGGAAATCGGGCATGGCGCGTACCTCCGGGTGGCTTGGTTGTGGCAGGAGAAGGGATTGCAAGCCAAAAGCCGGTCCGTATCCAGAAAATTCTGGCAATCCCCGGTCCTAGCCCGTGAGCCAGCGCAGCGGCGCCAGCACCGTCTGCGGAAACAGCACCATGATGAACATCACGGCGAACTGGGCTGCCATGAAGGGCAGCACGCCGCGCGTCACCTCGTCCATCTTCATGCGCCCCACGCCGGCCACCACGTTCAGGATGGTGCCCACCGGCGGGGTGACCAGGCCGATGGAGTTGTTGATGATGAAGAGCACGCCGAAGTAGACCGGATCGATGCCTGCCGCCTTGATGACGGGCATCAGCACCGGGGTCAGGATCAGGATGGTGGGGGTCATGTCCATGGCGGTGCCCACCAGCATCACCAGCACCATGATCGCGATCAAGAGCAGGGTCTGGTTGCCCATGAAGGGCTTGAGCAGTTCCACCATCTGCGCCGGCAGGTTGGCCACCGTGATCAGCCAGGACGACACCATGGCTGCCGCCACGAGGAACATCACCACGGCCGTGGTCTTGGCGGCGGTGGTGAGGATCGGCAGCAGGGCGGACAGCGGCAGCTCGCGGTAGATGACGCTGGCCACGAACAGCGAGTACACCGCCGCCACCACGGCAGCCTCGGTCGGCGTGAACACGCCCATGCGCAGGCCCACCAGGATGAACACCGGCAGTGTCAGCGCCCAGACCGATTCACGGGCCGCGCGCCAGAGTTCGGCCGCGCTCTTTTTCTCGGGCAGGGCGAGAGTCTCCTTGCGCCCCACCCACCACCAGGTGGCCGCCAGGCCCAGGCCGATCATGATGCCGGGAACGATGCCTGCAATGAACAGCTTGCTGATCGACACATTGGCCGCCACGCCGAAAATCACAAAGCCGATGCTCGGCGGAATGATGGGGCCGATGACGCCCGAGGCCGCGATCAGCCCGCCCGACACCTCCTTCCTGTGCCCGGCCTTGACCATCATGGGCAGCAGCAGCGCCGTCAGGGCCGCGGCGTCGGCCACGGCCGAGCCCGACAGCGAGGACAGCAGGCAGGCGGCCAGGATCACCACGTACCCGAGGCCGCCCTTGACATGCCCCACCAGTGCCAGCGCGAAGTTCACGATGCGCTGCGACAGACCGCCCACGTTCATGATCTCGCCGGCCAGCATGAAGAAGGGCACGGCCAGCAGCGGAAAGCTGTCTGCGCCGTTGATGAAGTTCTGCGCCAGGATCTGGGCGTCAAACAGGTCGAGGTGCCACATCAGGCCGACGCCTGCGGCCAGCAGCGCGTAGGCGATGGGAATGCCCAGGGCCATGGCGCCGAGCAGGCTGCCCAGGAAAATCAGCACGGTCATGTTCTTGCCCCAGGTTGTTGGGTGGCGGCGTTCTCGCGCGCCAGTTCGGCCTGCAGGGCCTCCAGCTCGGCCTGCTCTTCGGACTCCTTGACCATCACCAGGTCGCTTTCGCGGACCTGGCCGCTCAGCACGCGCAGCAACTGCAGCACCAGCAGAAAGCCCGCGCACACCGAGAACACCACGCCGCTGGCGTAGAAAAAGGCCATCGAGGCCCCGGTGACCGGTGCCTCCACGTCCCAGTTGATCAGCATCTGCTTGTAGCTGCCGGCCAGGAAGAGCCAGGTGAGGTAGAGCATCAGCACCTGCCCGAGCACCATGCAGACTTTCTTGCCCTTCACCGGCAGGCGGGACACCAGCATGTCCGTGCCCAGGTGGGCGTTCTCCCTGAGGGCCGCCACCGCGCCCAGGAAGGTGATCCAGATGAACAGCCAGCGCGACAACTCTTCGCTGACCGTGATGCCGGAGTTGAAAACGTAGCGCAGCACCACGTTGCCGAAGACCAGCACCACCATCACGGCAAGCGCCAGCGCGATGAGCAGGTTGATGGCCCGCACGTAGCGGTCGATGAAGCGGTCGAGCATGCTTGGCTCCTTGTGGGCTGGGCGTCAGAGCTGCGTTGCGTGCAGCAGGCCGCGCGCCGCCAGGTTGGCGATGAAGGCCCGGATCCCGAAGCGCCAGGGCGGTGCCGTCTCGCTGTGGGTCACGGTGTTGTGCAGGGCGCCGAGCCAGGCGCTGTGGATGGTGACCACGTCGCCCAGGTGGTGCGTGAAGCCGCCGCCGGGTTCACCGCGGTCTTCGGTGGGGGCGAACAGCGTGCCCAGGAACAGCATGAAGCCATCGGGGTACTGGTGCGCGGCCAGGGTCTGGGCCACCAGGTCGGCCGGGTCGCGGCTGATGCTGGCCATGGTGTTGATGCCGCGCAAATCGAAGCCATCCCTGCCCTCCACGCGCAGGTGCACGGTCTCGCTGCGCACCTGGTCCATGCCGAAGCCGGCATCGAACAGGCGCAAGAAGGGGCCGATGGCGCAGGAGGCATTGTTGTCCTTGGCCTTGCCCAGCAGCAGCGCGCTGCGGCCCTCGATGTCGCGCAGGTTGACGTCATTGCCCAGGGTGGCGCCCACGATGTCGCCGCGGCTGTTGACCGCCAGCACCACCTCGGGCTCGGGGTTGTTCCAGGCCGAATCGGCGCGGATGCCGATGTCCTCGCCCGTGCCCACCGCGGCCAGCACCGGGGCCTTGGTGAAGACCTCGGCATCGGGGCCAATGCCCACTTCGAGGTACTGCGACCACAGGCCCTTTTGCTGCAGCAAGGCCTTCAAGGCCATGGCCTGTTCCGAGCCCGGCCGGATGTCGGCCAGGCTTTCGCCGATCAGGCCGATCACCTGGCTGCGCAGGCCCTGGGCCCGGCTGGCGTCGCCACGCGCCTGCTCTTCGATCACCCGCTCGATCAGGCTCGCTGCGAAAGTCACGCCGGCGGCCTTGACGACCTGCAGGTCGCAGGGTGCCAGCAGCCAGGGTCGGGCTGTGTCGCGCTGGCCGGGCTGGCTGTGGGCCAGCAGCTCGGACACGCTGCACAGGTACTGGCCCGGAGTGGTCCGTGCCGCCTCGGCGGGATCTGGCATGTCCAGCAGCGTGCTCATGGTGGGATAGCGCTGGCTCAGGTCGTAGACGCCCTGCTCGCGCAGCGCCACCACGGCGGGGCCGGCGGGGCTGCCGTCCACCCAGGCGCGGCCCACCAGGGTGCCTGCCAGGCCATCGTGGGGCAGGGCAGGGGCGTGCGATGCCGCACCGGCCACGGCGGCCGCTGTTGTCTTGTCACTCATCGGAAAGTCCTTGAAGGTTCGAAATCGGTGCCGCCCACCCCCGGTGGCTGCTCAGTGGTTGTGGCGCGGTGTGTTCTCGGCAATGCGGCGGTAGTCGAGGGCAAAGTCCAGCGTGGCGCCATCGACCAACTGGCCGGTCTTCTCGCGGTACAGCGCCTCCCAGGGCGACTGGCTGCGGGGCACCGGAGGGGGCGGCAGTTCGCGGCGGCGGCGTGCGATCTCTTCGGGTGCCACCAGCGCATCGCAGCGGCCCGCCGCGAGGTCGATGCGCAGGGTGTCGCCGCTCTGCAGCCAGCACAGGCCTCCGCCCACCGCGCTTTCGGGCGAGGCGTTGAGGATCGAGGGGCTGTCGGCCGTGCCTGACTGGCGCCCATCCCCCAGGGTGGGCAGGGTGGTGATGCCCCGGCGGATCAGGGCGTCGGGCGGCTGCATGTTGACCACCTCGGCCGAGCCCGGCCAGCCGATGGGGCCGGCGCCGCGCATCACCAGGATGCAGCCCTCATCGATGCCCAGTGCCGGGTCGTTGATGCGCGCGTGGTAGTCGTCGGCGCCCTCGAACACCACGGCGCGGGCCTCGAAGATGCCTTCGGCACCGGGCCGGCTCAAATAGCGTTGGCGAAAGGCCTCGGAAATCACCGAGGTCTTCATGATGCCGAAGTCGAACAGATTGCCCCGGAGCACCAGGAAGCCGGCCTGGTGCATCAGCGGTGCCTCGAAGGGAAAGATCACCTCGCGGTCGCTGGTCTCGCGGCCCTGCAGGTTCTCGGCCACGCTCTTGCCGGTCACGCTCAGGCAGCCGCCGCGCAGGCGCCCGGCCTGCTGCAGCTCCCACATCAGGGCCGGAACACCGCCCGCGCGGAAGAAGCGCTCGCCCAGGTACTTGCCGGCCGGCTGCATGTTGAGCAGCAGCGGCAGGTCGTAGGCGTGCTCGGTCCAGTCCTCGGCCCGCAGGTCCACGCCGGCATGCCGCGCCATGGCCATGATGTGCACCTGCGCGTTGCTGGAGCCACCGGCCACGCTGACCACCGACAGCGCGTTGAGAAAGCTGTCGCGGCTCAGGATGCGCGAGGGCCGCAGGTCCTCGAAGGCCATCTCGACAATGCGCCGCCCGGTCTCGTAGGCCATCTGGCCGCGCTCGCGGTAGGGCGCGGGGATGGCGGCGCAGCCCGGCAGCGACAGGCCCAAGGCCTCGGCCACGGCATTCATGGTGGAGGCCGTGCCCATGGTGTTGCAGTGGCCCGCCGACGGGGCGCTGCTGCAGGCACGCTGCAGAAATTCCTCTTCGCCGATCTCTCCGGCCGCCAGCTGGCGCCGGCTGCGCCAGATCACGGTGCCTGAGCCCACGAGCTCGCCGTCGTGCCAGCCGTCCAGCATGGGGCCGCCCGAGAGCACGATGGCCGGGATGTCCACGGTGCTGGCCGCCATGACGCCGGCCGGCGTGGTCTTGTCGCAGCCCGTGGTCAGCACCACGGCATCGATGGGGTAGCCGTACAGGATCTCGACCAGGCCCAGGTAGGCCAGGTTGCGGTCCAGCGCAGCCGTGGGGCGGCGGCAGTTCTCGAAGATCGGGTGCACCGGGAATTCCATCGGAATGCCGCCGGCATCGCGGATGCCGTCGCGCACGCGCCGCGCCAGGTCCACATGGATGCGGTTGCAGGGCGAGAGATCGCTGCCGCTCTGGGCAATGCCGATGATGGGGCGGCCCGAGCGCAGTTCCTCGGGCGTGAGCCCGTAGTTCATGAAGCGTTCGAGGTAGAGCGCGGTCATGTCCGAGCGCTCGGGAGCAGCGAACCACTCGCGCGAGCGGAACGGGCGACGGGGTGTCTTGTCCATGGTGGGGCTTGAAAGGAGAAAAGAGGCTTCGCGCCAGCGCGGAGCAGAATCCGCGCCGCGCCGGATCACTTGGCGGTGCCGCGCACCTTGGCCAGTTCGGCGTTCAGCTCGCCCGTGGTCTCCTCACCGAACTCCTTGCCGTACTTGGCCAGCACCGGCTGCAGCTTGGCGCGCATGCGGGCCTGTTCGGCCGGGGGCAGCTCGGTCACCTGCATGCCCGCCTTTCTGAGCTCGCCCAGGGCCTTGTCGCCGAAGGCGCGGATGGTCTTGCGCTCGAACAGGGTGGCCTCGCGCGCGGCCTCCTGCATGATCTTCTGCTCCTGGGCCGAGAGCCCGTCCCAGGCCTTCTTGGAGATCAGCAGCACCCAGGCGCTGTACATGTGGCGCGACAGCACCAGGTGCTTTTGCACCTCGTAGAACTTGCTCGACAGGATGGTCGCGGGCGGGTTCTCCTGGCCGTCCACGGCCGCCTGCTCCATCGCTGAGTACAGCTCGGTGAAGGGCATGGGCGTGGCGTTGGCACCCAGGGCGTTGAAGGTGTCCAGGAACAGCGGGCTCTGGATCACGCGCAGCTTCAGGCCGGCCAGATCGTCGGCCTTGGTGATGGGGCGGCGCGAATTGGTGACGTGGCGAAAACCGTTCTCCCAGAATCCCAGGCCCACCAGGCCTTTTTCGGGCAGCTTGGCGAGCAGCTTCTGGCCGAAGGGGCCATCGAGCACCGCATCGGCCTCCTGCTCGTTGTTGAAGGTCAGGGGCAGGTTCAGCACGCCGAAGGGCTTGATCAGCGACATCAGGGTGGAACTGTCGGGCACCGTCATCTCCAGCGTGCCGCCGCGCAGCGCCGAGGTCATGGTCACGTCGTTGCCCAGGGCACCGCTGGCATACAGCCGGGCCACCAGCTTGCCACCGCTCTTGGCCGCCAACTGCTCGGCAAAGTGCTTGACGGCCAGTGCCTGGGGGTGGTCGTCGTTGAGGCCAATGCCGACCTTGAACACATGCTCCTTGGTCTGGGCCGCAGCCGGGGTGGCCACGGCGGCCAGGATCGTGGCCGCCAGGGCCAGTGCTTTGAATGTCATGTTTGTCTCCAAATATGGAATGGCTGGACACGCCGGGCGGGCCCGTCGGCGCCCTCGGATCTCTGGTGGATCCTCGTGAACGCAGGCAGAGAGTAGGTTTCGGGCCGCTGCCGGTCCACTCACTTTTTTGCTAGCATCCATTCCAGATGCTTATGACTTCAGGTCCTTTTCCGGGTAAACCCCTGTCCCTGGCCCAGGCCTGCGCACGGCTGCGTTTCCGGCACCTGCAGTTCCTGGACATCCTGGGCCAGACGCGCAACCTGCGCCTGACGGCCGAGCAGATGCACATCACGCAGCCCGCGGCCACCAAGATCCTGATGGACATCGAGGAGATCCTGGAATCGCGGCTGTTCGAGCGCCTCTCGCGCGGCATGCGGCCCAACGAGCTGGGCCTGTTCACCCTGCGCTATGCCGCTGCCTCGCTGGCAGGGCACCGCAAGTTCGTCGAGGAATTCAATGCGCTCAAGCAAGGAGGCCATGGCCACCTCACGATCGGCGCCATCACCGGGTCTGCAGCGCATGTGCTGATCGCCTCCGTGGCCGAGATCCAGCGGCTGCGCCCGCTGCTGGTGCTCAAGGTGCTGGAGCAAAGCAGCGACCAGCTCATCGATTGGCTCGCAGAGCGCAAGATCGACCTCATGATCGGCCGCTTCACCGACGACGCGCAGCGAACGCAGTTCCAGTACGAGCGCCTGTCCAGCGAACCGCTGCAGGTGGTGGCGGGCGTGCACCACCCGCTGCGTGGTGCGCGCGAGCAGGGCATGGCGGAGCTGTCCCACTGGCCCTGGATCCTCTACCCCCCGTCGACGGCCTTGCGCAAGGTGTCCGACGACATCTTCGGGCGCAACGGGCTGGCGCTCGCCTCGGGAGTGGTCGAGACCCCGTCCTTCCTGTTCGCGCTGGAGATGATGCAGGCGACCGACATGCTGTCCCTGCAGCCCGCGGCACTGGTCGAACGCTACATCCATAAGGGGTTGCTGGCGCGCATCCCCGTGGAGCTGCCGGACCGCATGCCGGACTATGGCCTCATCACGCGGCTGGGCGAGCCGCCGACGCCCGCCGCGCAGGCCTTCATCGACGTGTTGCGCGCAGTGGCTGCGCTGCCCACCGAGGCTGCTCCGTGAACGAGCCGCCCGCAGTGCCCAAAGCGCTCCATCGATAACAGAAGGTTATTGGAAATGGGCCGCTGCCGCCGGCCGGTATGCTCTGCGCCCTTTCTCCCATTGAATCCTTGCGGGACCTCCCCCATGCCAGACCACCAGGACATCCCCGAACCCATCAACGAAGCACGCCTGTGGAGCGACGAGCGTTGGATGGCGCGCGTCATCAAGAACGAAGACGATGATGGCTGGGCCGTGTCCATGACCCTGCATGGCGAGGCCGAGCCCGCGCTGGTGGGCCCGTGGACCATGGGGCGCGACAAGAAGAACCCCAAGCCGCTCGACGTCTCGGCCTTCAACACCCTGGTGAAGACGGCCAGTGAGGTGCTGCGCCGCCATGAGCAGCAGCTCTATGCCCAGCTCAACAAGAACGTCCGCATCACCACGTCGCAGGGCCAGCGCCTGCGCGTGGCGCTGGCCATCGTGCCCGACGAGGAGGGCGCCACGGCCACGCTGCGCGCCGAGGACGAACTGGGTGAGGAGATCGCGCGTGTGCCGGTGTCGCCCAGCTTCAAGCTCACCGTGGCCAGCGCCACGGCCTGGGCCGAGGCAGGTTTTGAGAAGCCACGCTGACGGAGCCGGCGTCTTGCGGGCGACTGCAAGGTCTCAGGGTTTGCCCTAGAATGGCTTCGTCGGACTGAAAACCTTCGGTCCGGCAGCGTTCTCAGGGCGGGGTGCAATTCCCCACCGGCGGTATCTGTGCAGTGCTGGGCCATCCGGCGCGGCGCAGGAGCCCGCGAGCGCCCGCTGCGGCACATGCCGCTGCGGGGTCAGCAGATCTGGTGCGATGCCAGAGCCGACGGTCACAGTCCGGATGAAAGAGATCGCGAAACCATGGGCCCCTGCCGCCGGTGTGGGCGCCCGCGTGGATGCATTGCCGCTTCGGTGCGGCCGGCCTTCGGGTCGGCGGGCGCTGTGGACGGGGGCTCGCGCGTGCGCAGCGCCGTGTGCAGCCGCCTTGTTCGTTCGCGCGCGCCCTGATTCTGGTAATCCTTTTCTTCGTTTCGAGAAAATCCATGAATCAGCCTCTCCCTCCCCAAGCAGTCACGGCCATTGCCGGCAGCGGCGCCCCGCGCGGCGAACGCGTTGCGGTGATCTGCGCCAGCTGGCACCGGGACATCGTCCACCAGGCCCGCGATGCGGCCGTGGCGGAATTCGCCCGCGGCGGTCTGGCGTCCAGCCAGATCGAGCACTTCGACGTGCCCGGTGCGTTCGAGATCCCGCTCCTGGCCAAGAAGCTGGCCAAGAGCGGCCGCTACGACGCCATCGTGGGCTGCGCCCTGGTGGTCAACGGCGGCATCTACCGCCACGAGTTCGTGACCACCGCCGTCATCGACGGCATGATGCGCGTGCAGCTCGATACCGAGGTGCCCGTGATGAGCGCCGTGCTCACGCCGCGCGACTTCCATGAGCATGAAGAGCATGTGCGCTTCTTCCGCGAGCACTTCGTGAAGAAGGGCACGGAGGTGGCCCAGGCCTGCCTGGCCACCATGTCCCATCTGCGCGCCCTGGAACCCGCCCACGGGGATTGAGCAGGGCAGGGCGGGCTGCAGCCGCCCTGTGCTCAGCCCGCCGCCAGCCGGGGCACCTGGTGCCGGGGTGCTGCGGGTGCGCTCTCGCCCGGGGCCTGCGCGGCACCCGGGTGCAGGCGGAACACCGCCACGGCCTGCACCAGTTGCTGGGCCTGGTTTTTCAGGCTGTCCGCCGCGGCCGCGCTTTCCTCCACCAGCGCCGCGTTCTGCTGCGTGGCCTGGTCCATCTGCGTGATGGCTTCGCCCACCTGGGACACGCCCGCACTCTGCTCGCTGCTGGCGGCGCTGATCTCGCCGACGATGTCGGTCACGCGGCGGATGGCGCTGACCACCTCGGTCATGGTGGCACCGGCCTTGTCAACCAGGGTGGTGCCCTGCTCGACCCGCTCCACGCTGGCGGTGATCAGGCTCTTGATTTCCTTGGCCGCCTCGGCGCTGCGCTGGGCCAGGTTGCGCACCTCGCTGGCCACCACGGCAAAGCCGCGGCCCTGCTCGCCGGCGCGGGCTGCTTCCACGGCCGCGTTCAGCGCCAGGATGTTGGTCTGGAAGGCGATGCCGTCAATCACCGAGATGATGTCGGCGATCTTCTTGCTGCTGTCGTTGATGCCCTTCATGGTCTGCACCACTTCGGAGACCACGTCGCCGCCCTGCACGGCCACGGTCGAGGCATTGAGCGCGAGCTGATTCGCCTGGCGGGCGTTGTCGGCATTGGCCTGCACGGTGGAGTTGAGCTCTTCCATCGAGGCCGAGGTCTCTTCGAGTGCGCTGGCCTGCTGCTCGGTGCGCGCCGACAGGTCGTTGTTGCCCTGGGCAATCTCGGCGCTGGCCAGGGCCACGCTGTCGGCGTTGGTGCGCACATTGCTCACCACGCGCGACAGGCTGCCCTGCATGGCGTGCAGGGCGTTGAGCAACTGGGCGATCTCGTCCCGGCCGCTCACCTCGGTGGCCACCGTGAGGTCGCCACCGGCCACGGCCTGTGACACCAGCACGGCATTGCCCAGCGGCTGCGTCACCGTGCGGCTGAACACGATGGCCCCGCCTATGCCCAGAGTGCACACCACCAGCATCACCACCAGGCTGATGCTGGTGGCGCGCGACGCGGTCGCGGCCGCGCGGTCGGCGACCTCGGTGCTGGCCTTTCCGATCAGCTCGCCCGCCTTGTCGAGCAACTGCGAGGGCTCGCGGTCCATGCCCTGCACGGCCTTGTCGCCGGCCTCCACGTCGTGCCCGGCGGCCTTGAAGGCCTCGAAGCCCTTGCGGTAGGCGGCCCCCATGCGCTCGTGCGCCTGCACGAACTTCGCCACATGCTCGCGGCCTTCGCCCGGAGGCAGGGCGGCCAGCAGCTTCTGCGCCTGGTCGTTGACGGATTTCTCCTGCTTCTCGAAAGCGCCCCAGTAGCGCGTGAGCTGGGCCGGGTCCTTGCCGCGGATCAGCACGTTCTTCCATTCCTGCACCTGCACCTTGAAGCCGTTGAGCGCGTCCGAGGCCATGCGCTCATGCTGGAAGCTTTGCGCCACAGCGGTCTGGTAGGTGTCGAGGGCCTGGTTCAGGCGGCTGATGCCGAACATGGCGGCTGCAAACAGCAGCAGCAGCGACGCGGTAAAGGCCAGGGGGAGTTTGAGGCTGAGCTTCATGGCGGGACTCCTTGGATTCCACAGATCACCACAGCAGGGGCATGGGCTCCCCATGCGCATGGGGACGCCGGAGCGCTCCATCGCATTATGGGCGTTGTAAATCTTTGTGTCCGACTTTTTTGGAGCCCGGCCGACGGGCGGTATGGCCCGCCGTGATGAAAAAAGGCCTGGCGTGAAAGGCCAGGCCTGGAGGTGGGGGCTGGGGTTTACAGAACGCCGCTGGCGCGCAGCTGCGCAATGCGTGCCGCATCCAGCCCCAGCTCGGCCATTACCTCGTCGGTGTGTTGCCCCAGTGCCGGTGGCGCATTGCGCAGCATGGGCGGGTTGGCCGACAGGCGCAGCGGGCTGGCCACGCCGGTGATGGTGGCCACGCCGTCGCCGGCCTCGCCCTCCTTCCAGCGCGGCAGGGCCACGGCCAGACCGCGGGCCTTCACCTGCGCATCGTCGAAGGCCTGGGCAATGGTGTTGATGGGGCCGCAGGGCACGGCCTTGTCTTCGAGCAGGGTGACCCAGTCGGCCGTGGTGCGCGTGCGCGTCACGGTCTCCATGGCGGGGATCAGCGCGGCGCGGTGCTTCACGCGCAGCGTGTTGCTGGCAAAGCGCTCATCGCTGGCCCACTGGGGCTGGCCGGCAGCGGCGCAGAAGCGGGCGAACTGCCCGTCGTTGCCAATGGCCAGCAGCATGGAGCCGTCCGCCGTGGGGAAGTCCTGGTAGGGCGCCAGGCTGGGGTGGGTGTTGCCCTGGCGTGTGGGCGCGTCGCCCGTGGCCAGAAAGCCCGAGGCCTGGTTGGCCAGGATGGCCATGCCCACGTCCAAGAGCGACATGTCGATGTGCTGGCCCTCGCCCGTGCGGTGGCGCACATTGAGCGCGGCGACGATGGCCGTGCTCGCATACACGCCCGTGAACAGGTCGGTCAGCGCCACGCCCACGCGCAACGGGCCGCCGCCGGGCTCGCTGTCGGCCTTGCCGGTGATGCTCATCATGCCGGTCATGGCCTGGATCATCAGGTCATAGCCCGCGCGCTCGGCATACGGCCCGTCCTGCCCGAAGCCGGTGACCGAGCAGTAGATCAGGCGCGGGTTCAGCGCGCGCAGGCTGGCATGGTCCAGCCCGTACTGCTTGAGGCCGCCCACCTTGAAGTTCTCCACCACGATGTCGCTTTGCAGCGCCATGTCGCGGATCAGCTGCTGCCCCTCGGGCGTCGCCATGTCGATGGTGACCGAGCGCTTGTTGCGGTTGCAGGCCGTGAAGTAGCTGGCCTGGTTGGTGTCGTTGCCTTCAGCGTCCTTGAGGAACGGAGGGCCCCAGTGGCGCGTGTCGTCGCCCGCGCCGGGGCGCTCCACCTTGACCACGTCGGCCCCCAGGTCTGCCAGGATCTGCGTGCACCACGGGCCCGCCAGCACGCGCGAGAGGTCCAGGACTTTGATGCCATCGAGGGCGCCGACAGGGGTGGTGGTCATAGGATTCGATCAGGAAATGCAAATCGTGAAAGGACAGACGGCCACCGCACGGGGTGCAGCGGCCGCGAGGGGGGCAAGGGGCGCTTGAGCGCCCTTGTCTTAGTTGCTGAAGGCGGCGATGCCGGTCTGGGCGCGGCCCAGAATGAGGGCGTGCACATCGTGCGTGCCTTCGTAGGTGTTCACCACTTCCAGGTTCACCAGATGGCGGGCCACGCCGAACTCGTCGCTGATGCCGTTGCCGCCCATCATGTCGCGGGCCAGGCGGGCGATATCGAGCGCCTTGCCGCAGCTGTTGCGCTTGATGATGGAGGTGGCTTCCACGGCGGCCGTGCCTTCGTCCTTCATGCGGCCCAGGCGCAGGCAGGCCTGCAGGCCGATGGCGATTTCGGTCTGCATGTCGGCCAGCTTCTTCTGGATCAGCTGGTTGGCGGCCAGGGGGCGGCCGAACTGCTTGCGGTCCAGCGTGTACTGGCGCGAGGTGTGCCAGCAGAACTCGGCCGCACCCAGCGCGCCCCAGGCGATGCCGTAGCGTGCGCTGTTCAGGCAGGTGAAGGGGCCCTTCAGGCCCTGCACTTCGGGGAAGGCGTTCTCTTCGGGCACGAACACGTCGTCCATCACGATCTCTCCCGTCACGCTGGCGCGCAGGCCCACCTTGCCGTGGATGGCGGGGGCCGTCAGGCCCTTCATGCCCTTTTCCAGCACGAAGCCGCGGATCGGGCCCACGGCGCCGCCTTCGGACACTTCCTTGGCCCAGACCACGAACACGTCGGCCACGGGGCTGTTGGTGATCCACATCTTGCTGCCCTTGAGCTTGTAGCCGCCGTCCACCTTGTAGGCACGCGTGGCCATGCTGCCGGGGTCGGAGCCGTGGTCGGGTTCGGTCAGGCCGAAACAGCCGATCCACTCGCCGCTGGCCAGCTTGGGCAAATACTTCTGGCGCTGGGCTTCGGTGCCGAATTCATAGATGGGCACCATCACCAGCGAGCTCTGCACACTGGCCATGGAGCGGTAGCCCGAGTCCACGCGCTCGACTTCGCGGGCGATCAGGCCGTAGGCCACGTAGTTCAGGCCGGGGCCGCCGTACTGCTCGGGGATGGTGGGGCCCAGAAGGCCCACTTCGCCCATCTCGCGGAAGATGCTCACATCCATCTTCTCGTGGCGAAAGGCCTCAAGCACGCGCGGTGCCAGCCGGTCCTGGCAGTAGGCGGCCGCTGCGTCGCGGACCATGCGCTCGTCATCGCTCAGTTGCTGGTCGAGAAGAAAGGGGTCGTCCCAATGGAAAGCGGCGTTTTTGGCCATGGTGCGTGTCTCCGTGAAGATGCAGATGAAAGAGGAGGGCACGGTACGGGGCCGTGCTGCGAATGGAAGCCATCGTAGGCCTGCACCGGTCTGGCCGCAAGCGAGTTCTTTTCATCCAGAAATGCATTTTTGGAATGTATGGAATACTGGATGCCCAGGAATCCACTGTGCAGAACTGCCTTGGAAGTGTCTAAAAGTTCCTTTTCAGCATGCGCCGTAACATCCCCTCCACCCAGGCCCTGGCCTGTTTCGAAGTCGCCGCCCGGCACGAAAGCTATACCCGCGCCGCGCAGGAGCTGTCGCTCACGCAAAGTGCCGTGTCGCGCCAGATCCAGGCGCTGGAGGAGTTTTTGGGCGTGGCCCTGTTCCGGCGCACGCGCCACGGCGTGGTGCTCACCCCGGCTGGCGCCCACTACGGCCGCCAGGTGGCGCGCTGGCTGCAGGGGCTGGAGCGCGACACCCTGGACGTGATGGCCCACCAGGGCCAGGGCGGCACGCTGTCGCTGGCGGCGGTGCCCACCTTTGCCACGCGCTGGCTGATTCCGCGCCTGCCGCAGCTGGCGCAGCAGCACCCCGACATCGTGGTCCACATCGAGACGCAGACCCGGCCCTTTCTGTTTGCCGATGCGCCGTTTGACGCCGCGCTGTACGCCGGCACGGCCGAGCAGGTGGCCAACTGGCCCGGCATCACCGCGCAATTGCTCATGCACGAAGACGTGGTGCCCGTGTGCAGCCCGCGCCTGCTCGAAGCGGCGGCCCAGCGCGGCCTGGGCCGTGCCTACCAGCCTGTGGCCCCCCAGGTGCTGACCGAGCTGCCCCTGCTGCAGCAGAGCACGCGCCCCTATGGTTGGCGCCAGTGGTTCGAGGCCATGGGCGTGGACGCGCCCCATGCGCTCGATGGCCCGCGCTACGAGCTGTTCTCCATGCTGGCCGTGGCCGCCACCTGCGGCATGGGCGTGGCACTGATCCCGCCCCTGCTCATCGAGGCCGAGCTGGCCCGGGGCGAACTGGTCGTGGCCTGCAACCGGCCGCTGCAGGGCGAGCGCGGCTACTACCTCGTCAGGCCGGCGCACACCCAGTCCCCGGTGCTGGCGGCCTTTTCCCGGTGGCTGCAGGAGGCGGCGCAGGGGCATTGAGGCATTGGCAGGGCGGGCCCGCTTGCGCACGCACCCGGACAGGTCTACGCTGGTGGCAGGGGCGGTCGACCAGTGCGGGCAGCCTGGTCCTACAGCCCGAAGAGAAAAGTGGAACGGAACAACTGCGGTGCTGCGGTGTCATACCCAGTGCAAGCCCCCAAGGCAGCAGCCCTGGAGGAATTGCAGGCACCTCATACCTTCACTATTTCACCAAGGAGCCGCCATGCTGTTGAATGCCAACTACAACGCCACCTACCATGCCCCCCATTTCGAGCCCACGGTGGACGAACTCGCCACCCTGAAGCACCTGGAGATGGAAAACATCAGCGTCACGTCGGCGTTGAAGGAGCACATGTCCGGGCGCTTGTACGAGCATGGCCTCATTGCGAAGAACGCGTCCGGTCAGGTGACCATCACCGACACCGGCCGCCATCTGGTGCGCCGGCAAAACAACTGACGGCGACATGGCCTGGGGCTCCCCCAGGCGCTTCCTTTCTGCCTGCTGCCGGGGTGCGTATTGCGCGCCTGCATGCGGTCATGGCCGGCTTGTGCACAATGGCAGCACCAGGAGGTGCTGCCCGATGCCATCAGACCCGCAAGAAGAGAATGTGTTCGGCGAACACGACGGTTCGACCTACTCGGCCACCCTGCGCGAGCAGGCCGGCCGCTTCTACTGCAGCAGCCTGGTGATTGACGGCCACAACACGCCCGTGACCCACAATGGCTGGGACACCCGCGAAGAGGCCATGCAGGCGCTGGATGAGATCGCCTCAGGCACCCGCAAACCCTGACCTTTGCCCGGCTACCGGGCGGGCGAGTTCAACTATTCATCGCGCTGCGCGTTATCCACGGCGTATGAGACCGGCGCACCCTAGGCCAGTGCCCCCGCGCAAGGGCCGCCCCGCCGCGCTGGGGGCTGAGGGCCGCGGCTCCAAGCCTGCCTGCGCAGGCTTGGACGTGCCCGAAGAGCCATCGCCTCTGGCGGTGGCACCGAGGCGCGAAGCGCCTCGGGGGGGGCTTCACCTCATGCATCCATTTCCTTGAACACCTCCGCCGCCGTGCGGAAGGAGTCGATCGCTGCAGGCACGCCGCAGTAGATCGCGGTCTGCAAAAACACCTCCTTGATCTCGTCGCGCGTCAGGCCGTTGTTGATGGCGCCGCGCACGTGCAGCTTGAGTTCGTGCGGCCGGTTCAGCGCCGTCAGCATCGCCAGGTTCAGGAAGGAGCGCGTCTTGCGGTCCAGCCCCGGGCGGTTCCACACATCGCCCCAGCAGTACTGGGTCACCATCTCCTGCATGTCGATATTGAAGTCGGTCGCGTTGCGGACCGCGGCGTCCACATACTCGGCGCCCAGCACCTCGCGTCGCGTGGACAGGCCCTGGTCGAACAGGGCGGGGTTCTTGGGGGCGAGGGCGCGGGTCATGGAAGCTCCTGGTGGGTAGATAACGTTGGATGGAAAAGCAGCGCAGTAAAGCGCTGTAATGAAAATACAATAAGATTGTCAGACAATCATATGGCGTGCCTAGGGTTGATGGCAAGCTTCGTCTGCGTGTCTGACAATCTGTTTGCAGGAGGGATCCGCTAGGATCAAGCCATGACCGCCATGCTCCGTGTGCCCCGTGAAGAGACCTCCCTGCGCGAGCGCGCCACCAGCGCGCTGCGCCAGGCCATCCTGGACGGGGTGTTCTCGCCCGGCCAGAAGCTCTCGGAGCGCGAACTGTGCGAAAGCCTGGAGGTCAGCCGCTCCTGCGTGCGCGAGTCCTTGCAGCACCTGCAGGCCGAAGGGCTCATCACCATCGTCCCGCACCGCGGCCCCGAGGTGACCACCATATCGCCCAAGGAGGTGCGCGACATCTACGAGGTGCGCGCCCACCTCGAAAGCCTGGCCGCCAGGGCCTTTGCCCAACACGCCTTGCCCGAGCAGGTGCGCGCGCTGCGCGCCAAGCTCAATGAACTGGCCAAACCCGCCCTCGCGCAAGACCGGGCCCGGCTGCTCCAGGTGAAAAACCAGTTCTACGAGATCCTCGTCGACGGCTGCGGCAACCTGGTCGCCGGCCAGATGCTGCGCCAGCTCAACAACCGCGTGACTGTGCTGCGCCGCATCTCCATGGCCCAGCCCGAGCGGCTGCCCCATACGCTGCAGGAGCTCAACGCCATGGTGGCGGCTATAGAGCGCGGCGATGGCGAGTCCGCGGCCAAGCTGTCGGCCGCGCATGTGCAGAAGGCGGGGGAAAACGTGCTCCGCAGCATGGAGCACCAGGCGTAGCGGGGCGCTGGCTTATTTATTCCTGGACGAAGCGCAGCAGCAGCGCACTGGTCGCGGGCGCGATCACCAAGTCACCCTCGATGAAGCCATACAGCCGCCCCTCGGGGCCGGCAGAGTAGAGCTCATTGCCATCGATGCGGTAGAGCAGGTGCTCGCCATCGCGCACGTACTCGTCGCCCTCGACCACACCCACGTGTTTCCCGGTCGGGTCGGTCACATTCCATCGGCCTGTTTCGAACATTGAAGGACCTCCCGGTAGCCGGCTTCGCGGCGCCACAGCAGCATTCAAGTCAAGAAGGGGGACGCCTCGGGCCCTGGTCTGGCGTTGCAGGGGGCGGGGCGTCTGTCGCAATCAGGACTGTAGCAGCCCCCTGCGGCGGGTGCAAAGGCCGGGAGTGGGGTCGGATGGCCTTCCCCGATCTTGTGGTTGGACGGTCTTTCAGCAGGAGTAAGCAATCTGCAGGCTTCAGTGTTCAGGAGGCTTGGGTGTGCGTGAGGAGGAACCACAGCAGCGGGCCACCGAACAGGCTTGCAACTGCGGTGATCTTCGCGGCCGCCGCTGGCCCGCGCTTGCCCGAAGACATTGCGATCCGATAGGTCGCCCATCCCACAACACAGTTCGCCACCAGCACGCCCAACAGGTTGGCCAGTCCCATCCCGCCGGACGGCTGTGCATGGGCAAGGCACGCCGATGCGGTGAAGGGTATGAGCATAGCGATGGCCGCAATCCAGTGCATGGGTTTTCCCTCCTGCTGCGGATTATTGCCCGAGGCAGTGAGCGCTCATGGCGGAGGCCCGGGACGTGGGGGCTTCGGAGGATCGCCTCGGTATCTGTGGCATTTCCTCAGGTGCATGCTGCGATGGGACGAGGGGCATGCGCCAGCAGCACCCACTGCAGGCGATCAATGGCCAAAAAATGGAGTGGGATGGCGCACGGGCCCTGGTGGGCGCAGGGCAAAGCACCCAGAGCATCACGTCCGTCAGCAGGCGACAACCGAAGGCATTGCGCCAACGATGTGCCTTTTCAGTCAAAAACCATAGCAAAGAAACTATGGTGCCCGGGGCCGGAATCGAACCGGCACGCCTTGCGGCGGGGGATTTTGAGTCCCCTGCGTCTACCAATTTCACCACCCGGGCAGGGAATTCGTGAAGACTCAAATTATGGCACAGTAGGGCGCATGAAATATCCGACGATTGAAGACGCGATTGGCAAGACGCCGCTGGTGGCGCTGCAGCGCATTGGGGCGGCCGACAATGCCGCGCGTGGCAACGTGATCCTGGGCAAGCTCGAAGGCAACAACCCGGCAGGCTCGGTGAAGGACCGGCCGGCGCTGTCCATGATCCGCCGCGCGGAAGAACGCGGCGACATCCGCCCTGGGGACACGCTGATCGAGGCGACCTCGGGCAACACCGGCATTGCGCTGGCCATGGCGGCGGCGATCAAGGGCTACCGCATGGTGCTGGTGATGCCCGAAGACCTGTCGGTGGAGCGTGCCCAGACCATGAAGGCCTTTGGCGCCGACCTGGTGCTCACGCCCAAGAGCGGCGGCATGGAGCATGCGCGCGACCTGGCCGAGGCCATGCAAAAGCGCGGCGAGGGCAAGGTGCTCGACCAGTTCGCCAATGCCGACAACCCGCGCATCCACTACGAGACCACGGGCCCCGAGCTGTGGGAGCAGACCGATGGGCGCATCACCCACTTCGTGAGCGCCATGGGCACCACGGGCACCATCACCGGCGTGTCGCGCTTTTTGAAGGAAAAGAACGCTGGCATCCAGATCATCGGCGCGCAGCCGCAGGAGGGCTCGCGCATCCCCGGCATCCGCAAGTGGCCGCAGGAGTACCTGCCCAAGATCTTCGACCCGCGTGCCGTGGACGAAACCGTGAACGTGAGCCAGGACGACGCCGAGGACATGGCCCGGCGCCTGGCGCGCGAAGAGGGCATCTTCGGCGGCATCTCGGCCGCAGGCGCCTGCTGGGCGGCGCTACAGCTGTCGCAGCGCGTGAGCAATGCGACCATTGTTTTCGTGGTCTGCGACCGGGGCGACCGGTACCTCTCCACCGGGGTGTTCCCGGCCTGACAGCGTTGGCGCGGCCTTTCCCTTACGATGAAGCACCCGCGCCAGCCGCCCCGCGGCCTTGGCGGCTGATGCTATAAAATCAAGAGCACAATGCACTACGAAACCCGTTACTGCACCCACTGCGGCACGCCGCTGGCCCTGATCACCGTGGCCGAAGATGGCGGCGACAAGCAGCGCCAGCGCTGCCCGGCCTGCGGCTGGACGCACTGGAACAACCCCACGCCGGTGCTGGCCGCCATCGTGGAGGTGAACGGGCAGGTGCTGCTGGCCCGCAACGCAGCCTGGCCGGCCAAGATGTTCGCGCTGATCACCGGCTTCATGGAAGCCGGTGAATCGCCGATGGAAGGCATCGCGCGCGAGGTCAAGGAAGAGACGAATCTCGACGTGACCGCCACCACGCTGGTGGGGGCGTACGAATTCCTGCGCATGAACCAGGTCATCATCGCCTACCATGTGGTGGCAGAGGGCGAGGTGAAGCTCTCGCCCGAGCTGGTGGACTACCGCATGTACGATCTGGCAGACCTCAAATGCTGGCCCGCCGGCACCGGCTACGCGCTGGCCGACTGGCTGCGCACACGCGGGCACGAGCCGGTGTTCTTCACTGCCGAGGAAAATGCCGAGCGGCGCCGCGGCCTGGACCTGCCGCCAAAGGACTGACGACCATGGACATCCACAAAGAAATCGACACGCGCGGCCTGAATTGCCCCCTGCCCATCTTGAAGGCCAAGAAGGCCCTGGCCGACCTGGCCAGCGGCCAACTGCTCAAGGTGGTAGCCACCGACGTGGGCTCGGTGCGCGACTTCCAGGCCTTTGCCAAGCAGACCGGCAACGAGTTGGTGGAGCAGACGAGCTCGGGCACCGACGAAGCCAAGGAGTTCGTTCACGTCCTGCGCCGCCGCTGAGTGGCCGGCTGGCGGGCGGTGTGCCTGCCTGAAAGCCAAAAAGTCCTCCGGCGGCTCGCACCGCGGGAGGACTTTTTTGCTGGTGGAGTGCGCCGCCAGAAGGCTTACAGGCTCAGGCCCTTGAGGTATTCGCGGAAGTGGGCGCCCACCTGCGGGTGCTGCAAGGCCAGTTCCACCGTGGCTTCGAGAAAGCCTTCCTTGCTGCCGCAGTCGTAGCGCTTGCCTTCGTACTGGAAGGCGTAGACGGCCTCGTGCTGCATCAGGCGGGCGATGCCGTCGGTGAGCTGGATCTCGCCGCCCACGCCGCGCGGCTGGTTGCGGATCTCGTCAAACACGCCGGGCGTGAGGATGTAGCGGCCCGCCACACCCATGCGCGAGGGCGCCACGTCGGCCTTGGGCTTCTCGACGATGCGGTCGATGCGGATCAGCGGGCCACCGGCGGGCTCACCGGCCACGATGCCGTACTTGTGCACCTGGTCCTCGGGCACCTCCTGCACGGCGATGACCGAGCGGCCCTGCTGGCGAAAGGCCGCAGCCATCTGCGCCAGCACGGGCTGGCCGCCGCGGGGGCCAACCATCAGGTCGTCGGCCAGCAGCACGGCAAACGGCTCCTTGCCCACCAGGGGCTCGGCGCACAGCACGGCATGGCCCAGGCCCAGCGAGCGCGGCTGGCGCACGAAGGCGCAGTCCATGTCGTCGGGCTGCACCGAGCGCACGAGCTTGAGCAGCTCGGCCTTGCCGGCGGCTTCGAGCTCGTTCTCCAGCTCGTAGGCCGTGTCGAAATGGTCCTCGATGGCGCGCTTGCTGCGGCCCGTGACGAAGATCATGTGGCGGATGCCGGCGGCATAGGCCTCTTCCACGGCGTACTGGATCAGCGGCTTGTCCACCACCGGCAGCATCTCCTTGGGCGATGCCTTGGTGGCCGGCAGAAAGCGCGTGCCCAGGCCGGCAACGGGAAAAACGGCTTTGCGGATGGCGGATGCAGCGGTCATGGGGCTCCTGGCAAGAATGGTGACAGAGAAAAAGGGCAGGGCCCGGCCTGCAGCAGCCGGGCGCATCTGCCCTCAGTATCGCGGGGTTTTCAGCCCAGGCGTGTAAGCTGATCGCGCAAACGCGAGAGCGTGGCGGTGAAATCGGCAATGCGCTTCTTTTCCTGCTCGATCACGGCGGGTGGCGCCTTGGCCACGAAGGCCTCGTTGCCCAGCTTGGCATTGGCCTTGGCCACTTCGCCTTCCAGGCGGGCGACTTCCTTGGCAATGCGGGCCTTTTCGGCGGCCACGTCGATCTCCATGTGCAGGCACATGCGCGCCTCGCCCACCACGACCACGGGCGCTGCCTGTGCGGCGGCGGCCCAGGCGGCCTCGTCGTCGAACACCTTGACTTCGCTCAGCTTGGCCAGGGCCTGCAGCACCGGGGCCACGCCGCGCATGAAGTCGCTGTCGCCCACGGTGTACAGCGGCAGGCGTGTCGAGGGCGAGACGTTCATCTCGCCGCGCAGCGTGCGGCAGGCGTCGACCAGGCCCTTGATGCGCTCCATGTGCGCAATGGCGGCCTCGTCGATCTTGCTCGGCTGCGCTTCGGGGTAGCGGGCGATGCTGACCGACTGGCCGGGCAGGCCGGCCACAGGCGCCACCGTCTGCCACAGGGCTTCGGTGATGAAGGGGATGATGGGGTGGGCCAGGCGCAGGATGGCTTCGAGCGTGCGGATCAGTGTGCGGCGCGTGGCGCGCTGCTCGGCCTCGGTGCCGGTCTGGATCTGCACCTTGGCGATCTCCAGGTACCAGTCGCAGAACTCGTTCCACACGAAGTCATAGATCGTGTTGGCCACGTTGTCCAGGCGGAACTCGGCAAAGCCCTTGGCGACTTCGGCCTCGGTCTTCTGCAGCAGCGAGGCGATCCAGCGGTCGGCCTGGCTGAATTGCATGTAGCCGTGGGCCGGGCCGCCGGGCTGGCATTCTTCCTTGGTGTGCTCCTTGAGGCCGCAGTCCTGGCCCTCGCAGTTCATCAGCACGAAGCGGCTGGCGTTCCACAGCTTGTTGCAGAAGTTGCGGTAGCCCTCGCAGCGCTTGCTGTCGAAGTTGATGCTGCGGCCCAGGCTGGCCAGCGCCGCGAAGGTGAAGCGCAGCGCATCGGCGCCGTAGGCGGGGATGCCCTCGGGGAATTCCTTCTGCGTGTTCTTGCGCACCGTGGGCGCAGTCTCGGGCTTGCGCAGGCCGGTGGTGCGCTTGTCCAGCAGCGGGTCCAGCGCAATGCCGTCGATCAGGTCCACCGGGTCGAGCACGTTGCCCTCGGACTTGCTCATCTTCTTGCCCTGCGCGTCACGCACCAGGCCGTGGATGTAGACATGCTTGAACGGCACGCGGCCCGTGAAGTGCGTGGTCATCATGATCATCCGGGCAACCCAGAAGAAGATGATGTCGTAGCCGGTCACCAGCACGCTGCTGGGCAGGTACAGGTTGTAGTCGTCGGTCGGGCCGTCGCCTTGCTCGGGCCAGCCCATGGTGCTGAAGGGCACCAGGGCCGAGGAGTACCAGGTATCGAGCACGTCCTCGTCGCGGCGCAGCGTCTTGCCCGGAGCCTGGGCCTGGGCTTCGGCTTCGCTGCGGGCCACGATCACGTTGCCCTCTTCGTCGTACCAGGCGGGGATCTGGTGGCCCCACCACAGCTGGCGGCTGATGCACCAGTCCTGGATGTTGTTCATCCACTGGTTGTAGGTGTTCACCCAGTTCTCGGGCACGAACTGCACCTCGCCGCTGGCCACGGCGTCGATGGCCTTTTGCGCGATGCTCTTGCCCGTGGGGTCCTGCTCGCTCACCTTGCTCATGGCCACGAACCATTGGTCCGTGAGCATGGGCTCGACCACCTGGCCGGTGCGCGTGCAGATGGGCACCATGAGCTTGTGCTTCTTGGTCTCCACCAGGGCGCCCGAGGCTTCCAGGTCGGCCACGATGGCCTTGCGCGCCACGAAGCGGTCCAGGCCGCGGTACTTCTCGGGGGCGTTGTCGTTGACGGTGGCCTGCAGCGTGAGCACCACGATCATGGGCAACTGGTGGCGCTGGCCCACGGCATAGTCATTGGGGTCGTGCGCGGGCGTGACCTTGACCACGCCGGTGCCGAACTCCTTGTCCACATAGTCGTCGGCGATGATGGGGATCTCGCGGCCCACCAGGGGCAGCACCACGTTCTTGCCGATCAGGTGGGTGTAGCGCGCATCCTCGGGGTGCACCATCAGCGCCACGTCGCCCAGCATGGTCTCGGGGCGGGTGGTGGCCACGGTGAGGCTGCCCGAGCCATCGGCCAGCGGGTAGGCGATGTGCCAGAGCGAGCCGTCTTTTTCTTCGCTTTCGACTTCGAGGTCGGACACGGCGGACTGCAGCTTGGGGTCCCAGTTCACCAGGCGCTTGCCGCGGTAGATCAGGCCCTGCTGGTAGAGCTTGACGAAGGTGTCGGTCACCACCTTGGAGAGCTTGTCGTCCATGGTGAAGTACTCGCGGCTCCAGTCCACGCTGTCGCCCATGCGGCGCATCTGCGTGGTGATGGTGTTGCCGCTCTTTTCCTTCCACTCCCAGACCTTGGCAACGAAGTTCTTGCGCGCCTCGGGCGGCGTGGGGCCCATGTCGTGGCGGCTGATGCCCTGCTCCTGCAGCTGGCGCTCCACCACGATCTGCGTGGCGATGCCGGCGTGGTCGGTGCCGGGGATCCAGGCCGTGTTGTGGCCGCGCATGCGGTGGTAGCGCGTCAGGCTGTCCATGATCGTCTGGTTGAACGCATGGCCCATGTGCAGCGTGCCCGTCACATTGGGCGGTGGCAGCTGGATGGAGAAGGCCGGCTCGCCCGCCTGTGCCACGCCGGTGCCGCGAAAGCCTGCTACACCGTAGCCTCGGCGTTCCCATTCGGGGCCCCATTGGGCTTCCAGGGCGGCGGGTTCAAACGATTTGGACAGGCTGTCGAGGCCGGGTTGTTGCAGGGGCGTGCTCATGGGTGGGGCAGGGTGGAGAGGCGGCCCTGGCGGGGCGCCTCTGCTGTCGAGAGGGTGGAACCCACCATTTTATGCGACGCAGGTGCCCCGGTGCGGCGCGTGGGCGCGGTGCCATTCGGACAGGCACGGCCGCCACTTATCCAATTGTTACCTTGTACGGGCTGGCGCAGAGCGGGTGTTTTCCGATAATCCGGCGCAAAGGGGTGAGGAAGGGTGCGCTGCGGGCGTGCCTGGGCCCCTTTGTGCTCGCCAGATCAAAAAACATTCCAACCGTCTGTCCGCCTTCGTATGAACATTCCATCCGCCCTGCGCCTGGGCCTGGCCAAGGTCTTCGCCTATTCGCTGCTCTCGCTGTTCCTGATTCCGCTGGCCGCCTTCCTGTTCACCGGCTATGCCCAGCGCGATGAGGACACCCAGTTCGTCGCCCGGGTGAGCCAGCGCATCGACGCCGAAAAGGGCATGCCCGCGGCCGAGAAGCAGGCGCGCAAGGATTTCTACCGCGCCAACCCGCCCTCCAGGGTCTGCACCAACCCCTCGCCCGAGGTGCAGGAATACCGCGAGGCCGTGTGCGAGCAGTACGGCGAGCTGTGGCAGTTCAACCTGGTGCGCAAGGCCTCGGCCTGGACCCTGGTCGCCGGCGTGCTGCTGCTGGCCTCGGTGCTGGGCCTGGGTGCCCTGGCCTTCGTGGACCGCAAGATGCAGTACACCAGCTTCGTCACCGGCTGGCACCTGACCACCTGGTCCAGTGCCGCCTCGCTGATCGTGCAGGGCGCGCTGGCGGTGTGGCTGTCGTTCTGGCTCACAGCCTTCTTCTTCCACAAATACTCGCCCAAGCTCATCATCTTCGTGGGCATCGCCGTGGCCATCGGCGTGTTCATGGCCATCAAGAGCATCTTCACGCGCGTGCGGCTGAACAATGGCGTGGACGGCGAGCTCGTGGCCGAGGCCGATGCACCGCTCCTGTGGAAGCGCATCCGCCACATGGCCGAGCGCCTCAAGACCGAGCCGCCCCGGCACATCGTGGCCGGCATCGATGCCAACTTCTTCGTGACCGAGGCGCCGCTCACCGTGGGCGGCAAGACGCTCACCGGGCGCACCCTGTTCGTGAGCATTCCGCTGCTGCGCCTGCTGGACCAGTCCGAGGCCGACGCCGTCTTCGGCCATGAGCTGGCCCACCTGCGCGGCGGCGACACCAAGAGCAGCGCCTTGCTGGGCCCCAAGATCAGCCAGTACGACCACTACCGCCATGCCATGCGCACGGGCGGCCTGTCGGCCGTGGTCTCGCCGCTGCTCGACCTCTACCGCATGATCTTCGAGGTCGCCCTGGCACGCGAGAGCCGCGAGCGCGAGTTCAAGGCCGACCGCATCGCCGCCAAGCTGATCTCGCCCGACGCGATTGCGCGCTCGCTGGTGAAGATCGCGGCCTATGCGCAGTACCGCGCCAAGATCGAGCACGAGCTCTTCGGCCAGAACCGCCGGCACGAGTCGGCCGCGCTGGGCATCGCGGGCTATGTGGCGCAGGGCCTGCCGCCCTATGCTGCGTCGGCCGATTTCCTGGCCGAGATGAAGACGGCCAATGTGCCGCACCCCTTCGACTCGCACCCGGCCATGACCGAGCGCATGCGCGCCGTGGGCGTGAACCTGCCCGAGAGCGCCTATGGCGCCATCGTCGTGCGCCCGCCGGCCGCCACCTGGGTGCAGCAGATCCTCACGGCCGATGCCATCGAGCAGCGCATGTGGGGCGCCTACGAAGAGGCCTTTGCCGCCGACCACGAGCGCAGCCTGGCCTACCGCTACGAGCCGGCCACCGACGAGGAGCGCGCGCTGGTGCTGCAGTACTTTCCACCCGTGCAGTTCGCCCTGAAAGGCAGCGACACGGTGACGGTGAGCATCGAGGGCATCAGCACCTCGGCCGATGGCACCACGGTGTTCTGGGACGCCATCAAGGCACTGGAATTCAAGGAAAGCAGTTTCGGCAATGCGCTCGTCGTGACCCATCCCGAGAAAAATGCCCTGGGCCTGGGGGCCAAGACCAGCAAGATCAAGCTGGCGGGCCTCAAGAAGGAAAAGGACGACTTCAACGCCACCGTGGGCCACTACTGGCAGCGCCACCAGATCATGCGCGCGCACCAGAACGAAGGCTGACGGGCACGGGGGATTTCCCGGGGGCGCCAGGCCCCCGAACCGGCCCCGCCAGGGGGCTCGGCCCGGCGTGCGAAAAGCCCATCCCGGCGCAGCCCGAAACAGCAGCTGCGCGCGCCGTGGCAGGTGCCTGCTGGGCGTCCTGCTCCTCAATTTGTAATTGCCAGCGAACTTTCCGCAGTGTGCCACGCTCTACCGGAGCGTGTGCAGGTCGCGTGGAAAAGCGTTGCGCGCCTACACGAATTCCCTGTTCAAAGACAGGCGGTGGTGCTACAACAGGGCTGAACCGGTAGCGATTCCCACTGCAAACCGTGGCGCCCATGCGGAGGGTGCCACCACAGGAGGACGTATGGATGCCATCAGCAGTTTCGCCTCGCGTTACGCCCGTAGCCGCGAAGAGGAAATGTCGATCGACGAATACCTCGCCGAATGCAAGCGCGATCCCATGGTCTATGCGACGGCCGCCCAGCGCATGCTGGCCGCCATCGGCGACCCCGAGATGGTGGACACGCGCAACGACCCGCGCCTGTCGCGCATCTTCGCCAACAAGGTGATCAAACGCTACCCGGCGTTTGCCGAGTTCTATGGCATGGAAGATGCCATCGAGCAGGTGGTGAGCTTCTTCCGCCATGCCGCGCAGGGCCTGGAAGAGCGCAAGCAGATCCTCTACCTGCTCGGGCCCGTGGGCGGTGGCAAGAGCTCCATCGCCGAACGCCTGAAATACCTGATGCAGAAGGTGCCCTTCTATGCGCTCAAGGGTTCGCCGGTGAACGAGTCGCCGCTCGGCCTGTTCGACGCGGTGGAGGACGGCGCGGTGCTCGAGGAGCAGTTCGGCATTCCGCGGCGCTACCTGCAGCGCGTGCTCTCGCCCTGGGCGGTCAAGCGGCTGGAGGAGTATGGCGGCGACATCCGCCAGTTCAAGGTGGTCAAGCGCTACCCCAGCATCCTCAAGCAGGTGGGCATCGCCAAGACCGAGCCGGGCGACGAGAACAACCAGGACATATCGAGCCTGGTGGGCAAGGTCGACATCCGCAAGCTCGAGACCTTTGCCCAGGACGACACCGACGCCTACAGCTACAGCGGCGGCCTGTGCCTGGCCAACCAGGGTCTGCTCGAATTCGTGGAAATGTTCAAGGCGCCCATCAAGGTGCTGCACCCGCTGCTCACGGCCACGCAGGAGGGCAACTACAAGGGCACGGAAGGCTTTGGCGCCATTCCCTTCGACGGCGTGGTGCTGGCCCACAGCAACGAGAGCGAATGGAAGGCGTTTCGCAACAACAAGAACAACGAGGCCTTCCTCGACCGCATCTACATCGTCAAGGTGCCCTACTGCCTGCGCGTGAGCGAGGAGATCCGCATCTACGACAAGCTGATCCGTGAGTCCTCGCTGGGCAACGCGGTGTGCGCGCCGGGCACGCTCAAGATGATGTCGCAGTTCGCCATCCTCACGCGCCTGAAGGAGCCCGAGAATTCCAGCATCTTCAGCAAGATGCAGGTCTATGACGGCGAGAGCCTCAAGGACACCGACCCGCGTGCCAAGAGCTACCAGGAGTACCGTGACTATGCCGGTGTGGACGAGGGCATGACCGGCATCTCCACGCGCTTTGCCTTCAAGATCCTGTCCAAGGTGTTCAACTTCGACAGTGCCGAGGTGGCGGCCAACCCCGTGCACCTGATGTATGTGCTGGAGCAGCAGATCGAGCGCGAGCAGTTCCCGGCCGAGCTGGAGACCAAGTACACCAGCTATATCAAGGAGTTCCTGTCGCCGCGCTATGCCGAGTTCATCGGCAAGGAGATCCAGACCGCGTATCTTGAGAGCTACAGCGAGTACGGGCAGAACATCTTCGACCGCTACGTCACCTACGCCGACTACTGGATCCAGGACAACGAGTACCGCGACACCGACACCGGCGAGGTGTTCGACCGCAGCGCGCTCAATGCCGAGCTCGAGAAGATCGAGAAACCCGCGGGCATTGCCAACCCCAAGGATTTCCGCAACGAGATCGTCAACTTCGTGCTGCGCGCGCGTGCCAACAACCAGGGCAACAACCCGAGCTGGACCAGCTACGAGAAGCTGCGCCTGGTGATCGAGAAGAAGATGTTCTCCAACACCGAGGAGCTGCTGCCCGTGATCAGCTTCAATGCCAAGGGCAGCGCCGAGGAGGCGCGCAAGCACGAGGACTTTGTCACCCGCATGGTGGAGAAGGGCTACACGCCCAAGCAGGTGCGCCTGCTGTGCGAGTGGTACCTGCGTGTGCGCAAGAGCAGCTAGGCAGCGCAGCGGCAAGGGACGCGCTTGAAGGTTTGGCCAGGGCATCCCACCGGGGGCGCTGGCCCACGCATGGGGGCAAGGGATGGCATTGCAAATCATCGACCGCAGGCTCGCCGGCAAGAACAAATCGGTCGGCAACCGCGAACGCTTTGTGCGGCGCTTCAAGGAGCAGATCGCCGAGGGCGTGCGCCGTGCGGTGTCGCAGCGCGACATCCGCAACATCGAGCAGGCCGAGAACATCACCATCCCCAGGAAGGACATCGGCGAGCCCGTGTTCCACCATGGGCGCGGCGGCATCCATGACCGGGTGCACCCGGGCAATGCCGACCATGTGCGCGGCGACCGCATCCAGCGGCCCCAGGGCGGCGGTGGGGGCGGTGGCGGCTCGCAGGCCAGTGACAGCGGCGAGGGCGAGGACGACTTCACCTTCACGCTGACCAAGGAAGAGTTCATGCAGCTCTTCTTCGAGGACCTGGCGCTGCCCAACCTGCTGCGCACGCACATCGGCGAGACCCCCAAGTACAAGCCGCGCCGCGCCGGCTACAGCCAGAACGGCATTCCCAACAACCTGGCGGTGCTGCGCACCATGCGCGGCGCGCTGGGGCGGCGCATTGCGCTGGGGCAGTCGGCGCACCGGGAGCTGGCGGCGCTGCAGGTGCAGCTCGAGGCCCTGGTGCAGCGCGGCGATGGCGCCAGCGAAGAGGCCGCCGTGCTGCGGCTGCGCATCGACGAACTGCAGGCGCGCACCGGCCGCATTCCCTACCTGGACCCCATCGACCTGCGCTTTCGCGCCCGGGTGCAGGTGCCCGTGCCCAACAGCCAGGCCGTGATGTTCTGCGTGATGGACGTCTCGGGCTCCATGGACCAGGCGCGCAAGGACCTGGCCAAGCGCTTCTTCATCCTGCTGTACCTGTTCCTCACGCGGCACTACGAGAAGATCGACATCGTCTTCATCCGCCACCACACCCAGGCGGCCGAGGTGAACGAGGAGCAGTTCTTCCACTCCACCGAGAGCGGCGGTACGGTGGTCAGCAGCGCGCTGGTGCTGCTCGACCAGATCATCCGCGCGCGCTACCCCGCGGGCGACTGGAACATCTACGTGGCCCAGGCCAGCGATGGCGACAACTTCACCAATGACAGCGGCAACTGCCGCAACCTGCTGGTGGACCGCATCCTGCCGCTGGCACGCCATTTCGCCTATGTGCAGGTGGCCCAGGAAGAGCAGAACCTGTGGGAGGAATACAGCCAGCTGGTGCCGCTGTACCCCCATTTCGCGATGCGCAAGGTGTCCGAGCCGGGGGATATCTACCCCGTGTTCCGCGACCTCTTCAAGAAGGAGGGGGTGCAGGTATGAACAACCCCATGGCCCAATACCCGGTGCTGGAGCGCCGCATGCGCGACAACCCCTGGAAGACCGCCATCGTCGGCGAGCGCCGCCACCGCACCGTGCCCGAGCAGCCGCTGCCTGCCGGGGCGCGGCCCGCCGAGCCGCTGCCTGACCCGAGCGACTGGACTTTCGACCTGATCGAGCGCTACCACGCCGCGATAGCGGCCACGGCCGAGCGCTTCGGCCTGGATACCTACCCCAACCAGCTCGAAGTCATCACCGCCGAGCAGATGATGGATGCCTACTCCAGTGTGGGCATGCCCGTGAACTACCGCCACTGGAGCTACGGCAAGGAATTTCTGGCCACCGAGCGGCGCTACCGGCGCGGCCACATGGGCCTGGCCTACGAGATCGTGATCAACTCCAACCCCTGCATCAGCTACCTGATGGAGGAGAACACCACCGCCATGCAGGCGCTGGTGATCGCCCATGCGGCCTATGGGCACAACAGCTTCTTCAAGGGCAACTACCTGTTCCGCATGTGGACGGATGCCTCGTCCATCATCGACTACCTGGTCTATGCCAAGGACTACGTGGCCCAGTGCGAGGAGCGCTACGGCTTCGACGAGGTGGAGCGGCTCATGGACTCCTGCCATGCGCTGGCCAATTTCGGGGTGGACCGCTACCGGCGCCCCTCCAAGAAGAACCTGGCGCGCGAGCGCCAGGAACGCGAGCAGCGCGAGTCCTACGCCCAGCAACAGGTCAATGAGCTGTGGCGCACCCTGCCCACGCGCCCCGGCAAGGAGGGGGCGGCGCTGGAGAACAACCGCTTTCCCAGGGAGCCGCAGGAGAACATCCTGTACTTCATCGAGAAGAACGCCCCGCTGCTGGAGCCCTGGCAGCGCGAGGTGGTGCGCATCGTGCGCAAGATCGCGCAGTATTTCTACCCCCAGCGCCAGAGCCAGGTGATGAACGAGGGCTGGGCCACCTTCTGGCACTACACCCTGCTGAGCACGCTCTACGACGAGGGCTACCTGAGCGACGGGGTGATGGTCGAGTGGCTGGGCTCGCACACCAATGTGATCTTCCAGCCCCCGGTGGGGCACCGCGCCTACAGCGGCATCAACCCCTATGCGCTGGGGTTTGCCATGTACCGCGACATCCAGCGCATCTGCCAGAACCCCACGCCCGAAGACAAGCGCTGGTTCCCCGACATCGCGGGCGCGCCCTGGCTGCCCACGCTCGACCATGCCATGCGCAACTTCAAGGACGAGAGTTTCATCGGCCAGTACCTGAGCCCGCACCTGATGCGCGAGATGCGCCTGTTCGCCCTGCACGACGACCCGGCCCTGAGCGAGCTGGTTGTCAGCGAGATCCACGACGAGAACGGTTACCGCAGCCTGCGCCAGATCCTGTCGCAGCAGTACGACCTGGGCACGCGCGAGCCCAACATCCAGGTCTGGAACGTGAACCTGCGCGGCGACCGCAGCCTGACCCTGCGCCACACCCAGTACAAGGGCCGGCCGTTGGGCGAGGACACGCAGGAGGTGCTGCGCCACGTGGCGCGCCTGTGGGGCTTTGGCGTGCAGATCGAAAGTGTGGACGCCTACGGCAACCACCCGGTGCTGCTGCACTCGGTGCCCGCGCCCACGGAATGATGACAGCAGGCCGCTTCAGGCGGCCTGCTGCTGCTCTTCCTCGTAGCCGAACATGGATTTGGCCTCGAGGAATTCCTCGAAACCCATGCGCCCCCATTCGCGCCCGTTGCCCGACTGGCGGTAGCCACCGAATGGCGCCGCATGGTCGGCCCGTGCGCCATTGAGGTGCACCATGCCGGCGCGCAGCCGCCGTGCGATGCGCCGCGCATGGGCCAGGTCGGGCGCGCTCACATAGGCCGACAGGCCGTAGACCGTGTCGTTGGCCATGGCGATGGCCTCTTCCTCGCTGCCATAGGGCAGGATGCAGAGCACGGGCCCGAAGATCTCCTCGCGCGCAACCGCCATGGTGTTGCTCACGTGGGCAAAGACCGTGGGCTGCACGAAGTAGCCCTGGGCCAGGCCCTCGGGCCGCTCCAGGCCACCAGTGGCGAGCTGTGCGCCCTCGCGCAGGCCGGTGGCGATGCACTCGCGCACCTTGGCGTACTGCACGGCATTGGCCACCGGCCCGAGCGTGGTGGCGGCGTCGCGCGGGTCGCCCGGGCGCAGCGACTGCGCTGCCTCCACCGCGATGGCTGTGGCGGCAGCGTGCAGGTGTGCGGGCACCAAGAGGCGCGTGGGTGCGTTGCACGACTGGCCGCTGTTGCGAAAGCACTGCAGCGCCGCCTGGCGCACGGCGGACGCCAGGTCCACGCCGTCGATGAGGAGGTGGGGCGACTTGCCGCCCAGCTCCTGCGCGACGCGCTTGACCGTGTCGGCCGCCGCCTTGGCCACGGCCACGCCGGCCCTGGTGGAGCCGGTGAAGGACAGCATGTCGATGTCCGCATGCGCCGCCATGGCCGCGCCCACGCCCGGCCCGTCGCCGTTGACCAGGTTGAACACCCCCGGCGGCACGCCCGCTTCGTGCAGCACCTGGGCGAACAGCAGGGCCGACAGCGGCGCCGTCTCGCTGGGCTTGAGCACCACGGTGCAGCCCGCGGCCAGGGCCGGCCCCACCTTGCAGGCGATCTGGTTCAGGGGCCAGTTCCAGGGCGTGATCAGGCCGCACACGCCAATCGGCTCGCGCGTGATGCGCGTGCGGTTGAGCACCTCGTCGAAGGCGTAGCCGGCCAGCACCTGGGCCGCCTGCTTGAGGTGCGACAGGCCGGCCACGGCATGGGCCTGGCGCGCCAGCGTGAGCGGGGCGCCCATCTCCAGCGAGACCGCCATGGCGATGGCGTCCATGCGCGCTTCATAGGCGGCGATCACGGCCTGCAGCACGGCCAGGCGCTGCTCCCGGCTTTGCGCGGCCCACGCGGGGAAGGCCCGCCGCGCGGCGGCCACGGCCCGGTCCAGGTCGCGCGCATCGCCCAGGGCGATGCGTGCCACGGGCTGCTCGGTGAACGGGTCGATCACGTCCTGCGTGCGCGTGCCCTGGGCGGGCACCCAGGCGCCATCGATGTAGAAATTGAGGTGTTCCTGCATGGCGCGGGCTCAGGCGATGTGCTGCAGGGCCGTGCGGATGCTGTGCGCCATCTCGCCGATCTGCGCTTCGCTGATCACCAGCGGGGGTGAGAGCACCAGCGTGTCGCCCGAGTTGCGCACCAGCACGCCGGCCTCGAAGCAGGCGGTGTGCACGGCCTGGGCACGCGCGCCAGCGGCACCCGGGCGCGGCGCCAGGTCCACGGCGCCCAAGAGGCCGACGTTGCGCACGTCCACCACGTGGGGTGCATCGCGCAGTGCATGCAGCGCGGCCTCCCACACTGGGGCGATGGCCTGCACGCGCGCGGCCAGGCCCAGTTCCTCGTGCACGTCCAGCGTGGCCAGGCCGGCGGCGCAGGCCAGCGGGTGGGCCGAGTAGGTGTAGCCGTGGAACAGCTCGATCACGTTGGCCGAGCCCTGCATGAAAGCGTCATACACGGTGTTGCCGACGATCACGCCGCCCATGGGCACGGCGCCGTTGGTCATGCCCTTGGCGCAGGACATCAGGTCCGGCGTGACGCCGAAGGCCTGGGCCGCGAACGGCGCACCCACGCGCGAAAAGCCGGTGATCACCTCGTCGAAGATCAACAGGATGCCGTGCTGCGTGCACAGCTCGCGCAGGCGCTGCAGGTAGCCCACGGGCGGTGGGTACACGCCGCCCGAGCCGGTCACGGGTTCGACGATCACGGCCGCGATGGTGGCCGGGTCGTGCACCACGAACAGCTGCTCCAGCGCATTGGCGTAGTGCGCGCCCGTGGCGGGCTGGCCGTGCGAGAAGCGGGCGTCGGCATCGTAGGGCAGGGGCAGGTGGGTGGTGTCGGGCAGCAGCGGGCCGAAGTCGCGCTTGTGCCGCCCCAGGCCCGCCACCGACAGGCCACCAAAGCCCATGCCGTGGTAGCCCTTGGCGCGGCCCACCAAGAGGGTGCGGCGCGCGTCGCCGCGGGCCTGGTGGTAGGCGCGGGCGATCTTGAGGGCCGTGTCCACCGCCTCGGAGCCCGAGTTGGTGAAGAACACATGGTCCATGCCCTCGGGCGCCAGGGCTGCGATGCGCTGGGCCAGCGTGAACGCCGCCGGGTGGCTCATCTTGAACGAAGAGACGAAATCCAGGCGCCCCGCGGCCTCGCGGATCGCCTCGGTGATGCGCGGCTGGCCATGGCCGGCATTGCAGCACCACAGGCCGGCCATGGCGTCCAGCACCTGGCGGCCGTCCTCGGTGGTGTAGTGCATGCCCTGCGCTGCGGTGAACAGCATGGGCTGCTGCTGGAACTGGCGCTGGGCGGTGAAGGGGAGCCAGAAGGCGGTGTCGTTGGGGGCGCTGGAGAGGGCGGCAGAGGTCATGGGGCTTTCGGTGAGGGCTGCAATTCCCATCATTATGTTTTTTGTTTAAACAAAAATCAAATAACCACGCGGCCGCGAAAGCGATGGCTCCCGCCGTCAGGTCTTGGCCGGTGGTCTTAAGCGGCTGGCCACGTCGAGGTGGCGCAGCATCAGCAGCGCGGCCAGTTCCTGGTCGCCCGCCTGCATGCGGTCCAGCATCTCCAGGTGCTCGCGGCAGTTCACTTCCATGCGCTCGCGGCCGTACTTCCAGTCGTAGTTGGACAGGCGGCGCAGGCGGTTCTGGCGCTGGATGTCCATGTGGAAGAAGCGGTTGCCCGAGGCGGCCGCCACCCCTTCGTGGAAGGCCGCGTTCATCTCGAAGAAGGCGATGCTCGACGAGTCCTCGGTCAGCGTGCGCAGGAACTCCTCGTGCTGCTCGCGCATGTCCTGGGCCCAGGCGGGCGGCAGGGCAAAGCCGGGCTCGCGGATGGCCGCGGGCTCGATCACCATGCGGTAGCGGTAGCTTTCATGGCGCACGCCCGCATTCCAGGCGCCGGTGGCAAAGCGCCAGCCATAGCCCAGCTTGGGCTCAATGGCGCCCAGGTCGGCCAGACGCTCCAGTGCGTTGCGGATGGCGGGGCGGCCCAGGTCGTAGGCCTCCATGAGTTCCTTTTCGGACACGTACTCGCCCAGGTTGCCGTGCTGGCGGTCGTAGGCGATGCGCCGCAGCAGCTGGTCGCTGTCGTCGGGCGCCTCGCGGGCGGCCGAGGGCAGGGGCGGCAGGCGCAGCAGCTCCACCCCGCGGTGCGGCTTGCGCTCGGCAAAGCCCTGCTGCGCGAGGTGGTCGAGCGCGGCACGCACGGGGGTGCGCGAGACGCCCAGCCGCTCGGCCAGCTGGTTTTCGTTGAGCCGAGCGCCTGCCGCCAGGCCGTCTTCGTGGATGAGGCGGCTGATGCGGTCTGCCAGCTCCAGGTGCAAGGATGTAGAAGCCATGGTTTGAAATGGTTGATGTTTTTTATTTTACAAAATACAATTTAAATCATCGATCACCGATTGCTCACCTCACTCCACCCACAGCCATGGACCAGACATTCCCCTGGGGCTCCGACCAGCCCATCCCTTCCTGCCCCCTGGTCGAGATCAGTGGCGCGCCGCGCGAGCGGGGCCGCCAGTATGGCGAACAGGCCAAGGCGCGCATCCTGCGCGGCATCGAACATTACTCCACCCAGCTCGAAGCCAGCAAACTCGGCTGGCCCGAGATCGGCACGCTGGTGAAGACCTTCGAGCCCACCATTGAAGCCTTCGAGGCGGCCTACCTCGACGAGATGCGCGGCATCGCCGAAGGCGCCGGGGTCTCGTACGAGGCCATCGTCATGCTCAATGCGCGCACCGAGATCCTCAAGCTGGCCGACCGCCGCCGCAAGGGCCAGCCCGCGCAGATCGACCCCGACGGCTGCACCGGCGTGGTTGCCATGCCGCAGGCCACGGCCTCGGGTCGCGTGATCCACGCCCAGAACTGGGACTGGAAGGCCGAGTGCGCCGAGACCGCCATCGTGCTGCGCGTGCTGCGCGACGATGGCCCCGACATCCTGACCTTCACCGAGGCCGGCGGCCTGGCGCGCTCGGGCATGAATTCTGCAGGCATCTCCATCACCGCCAACTACCTGGAATCCGACCGGGACTACCGTCAGCTCGGCGTGCCGCTGGCCCTGCTGCGCCGCAAGGCGCTGGAACAGGTGCAGCTGGCCCTGGCCATGCGCATCGTGTACTGCACGCCCAAGTCGGCTTCCAACAACGTGATGGTTTCGCACGCCACGGGCGTGGCCATCGATTTCGAGTGTGCACCCGACGAAACCTTCCAGATCCACCCCGAGCGCGGCGTCATCGTGCACGCCAACCACTTCCAGAGCCCGATCGCGCTGGGCAAGGTCAAGGACATGGGCATCGTGAACACGCCCGACTCGCTGTACCGCGACCTGCGCGTGCGCGAACTGGTGGAGCCGCACATCGGTGCGCTCACGCGCGAGCACATCAAGACCGCGCTGTTCGACGACTTCCAGTCGCCCTGGTCGGTGTGCCGCCCGCCACGCCCCAACTCCAGCAGCAACCTGTCGGCCACCGTGGCCATGGTGGTGATGGAGCCGGCCCTGGGCGAGATGGAGGTCGCCATGCTGCCCGCGCTGAGCCGCAGCTTCCAGGCCTACAGCCTGGACCTGGAACGCCACCTGGCGCTGGCCTGAGCGCGCCCACCGTCCCCCGAATCGCTTGCCCCACGAAGAAAGGACCCCGAGATGACTACCGCCCCCTCGCGCTGGCTGTCCCAAGGCCTGGCCCTGCTCGCCGGCTTCTGCTCCGTTGGCCTGGCCCAGGCCCAGCCGCAGCCCGATACGCTGCGCATCCGCCTGAATGCCGACATCCGCTCCACCGACCCCGGCATCAACCGTGACAACAACACCGACGCGGTGATGATGCATGTGCTCGAAGGCCTGGTGGCCTACCGCGAGGATGCCTCCGTGGCGCCGCTGCTGGCGCAGTCGGTCAGCACCTCGGCCGACGGCAAGACCTATACCTTCAAGCTGCGCCAGGGCGTGAAGTTCCACAACGGCGCGCCGCTCACGGCCGACGATGTGCTCTTTGCCTGGAACCGCTACATGCTGCCCGCCAACAACTGGCGCTGCCTGGCCGAGTTCGACGGGCGCGGCCTGGCCAAGGTGGTGAAGGTGGAGGCGCCCGACGCGGCCACCGTGGTCTACACGCTGGACAAGCCCTCGGCCCTGTTCCTGGCCACGCTGGCGCGCGTGGACTGCGGCGGCACCGGCATCTACCACCGCAGCTCGCTGGAGGCCGACGGCAAGTGGCGCGAACCCGTGGCCACCGGGCCCTACAAGCTCGGGGAGTGGAAGCGCGGCCAGTACATCGAGCTCTTGCGCAACGACGCCTATGCTGCGCTGCCCGGCCCGCGCGACGGCAACACCGGCGCCAAGATCGCCGAGACGCCCAAGGTGCGCTTCATCGTCATTCCCGACGCCTCGGCCGCCAAGGCGGCGCTGTTCTCGGGCGGGATCGACCTGAACTACGACATCAACGACGAGGACATGGCCGAGTACAAGGGCCGCAAGGACATCCTCATGGAAACCCAGGCCACGATGAATGTGCAGGGCCTGCTGTTCCAGACGCGCGACCCGCTGCTCAAGGACGCACGCATCCGCCGCGCCATCGCGCTGGCGCTGGACATGCCCGAGCTGGTGGCCGCGGTCACCTCGGGCAATGCGCCCCCCAGCCGCTCCGTGGTGCCCACGCCCAGTGCCTTCTACAAGAAGCCGCAGGCCGCGCTGCCCGCGCGCAACCTGGCGCAGGCCAGGAAGCTGCTGGCCGAGGCCGGCTACAAGGGCGAGCCCATCAAGATCCTGGCCACCAAGCGCTACAACAGCGTCTTCAACATCGCCGTGCTGACCCAGGCCATGGTGCAGGAGGTGGGCATCAAGGCCGAGGTCGAGGTGCTCGACTGGGCCACGCTGCTGGACCGCTACAACAAGGGCAACTACCAGGCCATGGGCTTCACCTTCTCGGCGCGGCTGGACCCGGCCCTGTCGTACGAGATGGTCACGGGCCCCAAGGACAAGCAGCCGCGCAAGGTGTGGGACGACCCCCTGGCCCACGAGCTGCTGGCCAAGAGCATGGAGACCAGCGACGTGGCCCAGCGCCAGGCCCTGTTCGACAAGCTGGAGGCGCGCATGCGCGAGGACGTGCCCGCGATCTTCATGTACTCGGCCGTGAACACCAGCGCCGCCCGCTCGTACGCCAAGGGCTACAAGGGCTGGGCCCTGGGCACGCCGCGCGCCTGGGGTGTGGCGCTGCGTGCACCATGATGGGCATGGCACTGCCGAACTGACGATCCAGATACACCATGGGTTCCTCCTTTCCTGCCTACCTGGGCCGGCGCCTTTTGTGGACGCTGCCCACCCTCTTCCTCGTGAGCCTGATGGTCTTCGTGCTCATGCGCCTGGTGCCGGGCGACCCGGCGCTGCTCATCCTGGGCGACAGCGCCACGCCCGAGCAACTGGCCGACCTGCATGCGCAGTTCGGGCTCGACCGGCCCATCCCCGTGCAGTTCACGCTCTGGCTCGGCCGGGTGCTGCAGGGCGACCTGGGCCAGTCCATCACCAGCGGCGAGGCCGTGCTGCCGCTGCTGCTCGAACGCTTCCAGGTGAGTGCCGCCATCGTGCTCGTGGCCGTGGCGCTGGCCGCATTGCTGGCCGTGCCGGCGGGCCTGCTGGCTGCATGGAAGCAGAACAGCGTGCTCGACACCATGGTCGTGGCGGCCGCCACGTTCTTCCTGTCCATCCCGAGCTTCTGGCTCGGCCTCTTGCTGCTGCTCTTCGTGGGGCTCAAGCTCGGCCTGGTGCCGGTGGTGGGCTATGTGCCGTTCAGCGAGGACTGGCGCTCGGCGCTGACCTTCCTGATCCTGCCGACCATCACGCTGGCGTTGATCGAGCTGGGCATCCTCACCCGCATGGCGCGCGCCAGCGCCGTGGAGGTGCTGCGCCTGGAGTACGTGACGCATGCCCGCGCCAAGGGCCTGGCCGAGCGCCGCGTGCTGCTGCGCCACGTGCTGCCCAATGCCTTTGCGCCCACCTGGACCATGATCGGCCTGGTGCTGGGCAACCTGCTGGGCGGCATCGCCGTGCTGGAGACGGTGTTCACGCTGCCCGGCCTGGGCCGGTTGCTGGTGGATGCGATCTTTGCGCGCGACTACCCCGTGGTGCAGGGCTGCCTGCTGTTCACGGCCGCCATCTACGTGCTGGTCAACCTCGTGGTGGACCTGTGCTATCCCCTCTTCGATCCCCGGGTGTCCGCATCATGATGGTGGTGAAACGCTTGATGAAACGCCTGCGGGCGAATGCGCTGGTCGGCGGCCTGCTGGTCGGCCTGGTGGGGCTGATGGCCCTGCTGTCCATGGTCTGGACGCCCTACAACCCCATGGGCGTGGCGCTGCGCCAGCGGCTGCAGCCGCCCTCGGGCACCTACCTGCTGGGCACCGATGAATTTGGCCGCGACATCCTCTCGCGCCTGATGGCCGGGGCCGGCACCAGCCTGGTGGTGGCCGCGCTCACCGTGGCCCTGGCCCTGGTGCTGGGGGTGGTGATCGGCCTGGTGGCGGGCTACTTCCGCGGCTGGCTGGACCGGGTGCTGATGGTCTTCAACGATGCGCTGCTGGCCTTCCCCGGCATCTTGCTGGCGCTCGGGGTGATGGTCATCGTGGGCGCCAACCAGTGGGGCATCATCGTCGCGCTGGGCCTGGCCTATGCGCCCACGGCGGTGCGCGTGGTGCGCGGCTCGGTGCTCTCGCTGCGCGAGAAGGAGTACATCGAGGCCTCCACGGTCATCGGCAACTCCGGCCTGCGCACGGTGTTCGCCCACATCCTGCCCAACTGCGTGGCGCCCCTGGTGGTGCTGGCCACGTCCATGTTCGGCTGGGTCATCCTGGCCGAGAGCGCGCTGAGCTTCCTGGGCCTGGGCGTGCCGCCGCCGGCGCCCACCTGGGGCAATATGCTGGCCTCGGGCCGGCCCTACATCGAGACCGCCGCCTGGCTGGGCATTGCGCCCGGCGCCTGCATCGCGCTCACCCTGCTCGGCGTGAACCTGCTGGGCGATGCGCTGCGCGACTGGCTCGACCCGCGCATGGAGCACCACTGATGCGCCCCTCCACCTACCCCATGGCGGAAAGAAACGACATGACGACCGAGAAGAACCCGCTGCCCTTGCTGTCCGTGCGCGAACTCACGGTGCACGGCCCGCTGGCCCGCCCGCTGCTGGACGCCGTCTCCTTCGACGTGCCCGCGGGCGGCGTGGTGGCCCTGGTGGGCGAATCGGGCAGCGGCAAGACCATGGCCGGGCGCGCCGTGCTCGGCCTGCTGCCGCCCCAGGTGCGCCAGAGCGGCGGCAGCGTGCTGCTGCAGGGCCGCGACGTGGGCACGCTGTCGGCCCAGTCGCTGCGCGCCCTGCGCGGCTGCGACGTGGGCATGGTGTTCCAGGAGCCCATGGTCTCGCTCAACCCGGCCATGACCATTGCCGAGCAGCTCTTCGAGGGCCTGCGCCTGCACGAGAAGGTCAGCACGGCCCAGGCGCGCGAGCGCGCCATCGCCATGCTGCGCCGCGTGCAGATCGCCGACCCCGAGCGCTGCCTGGCCTCGTACCCGCACCAGTTCTCGGGCGGCATGCGCCAGCGCATCATGCTGGCCTCGGTCATGCTGCTCAAGCCGCGCCTGTTGATCGCCGACGAGCCCACCACCGCGCTCGACTCGCTGAGCCAGCGCGAGGTGATGGAGATCATGGCCGAGCTCACGCGCACCGAGGGCACGGCCGTGCTGCTCATCACGCACGACCTGGGCCTGGTGGCGCGCTACGCGCAGTCGGTGGTGGTGCTGGAAAAAGGCCGCCTGGTGGAGACCGGCCCCGTGCGCAGCGTGCTCACCGCGCCGCGCGAGGCCTACACCAGGAGCCTGATCGATGCCTTGCCCCAGCGCAGCGCCCAGCGCCCGGCGCGGCCCGTGCAGGCGCCGCTGATCGAGGCCCGCGAAGTGCAGGTGAGCTTTCCGGGCGCGCGCCAGGGCTGGCTGTCCCGGGCCGCGCCCAAGCTGGCGGTGCGCGGGGTGTCGCTGGCCATCCAGCCGGGCGAGGTGGTGGCGGTGGTGGGCGGCTCGGGCTCGGGCAAGACCACGCTGGGCCGCGCCATGATCGGCCTGTTGCCCGTGGCGGGCGGCGACGTGTGCTTTCGCGGCACGCCGCTGGGCAGCGCCGATGCCGCGGGCCGGCGCGAATTCCGCCTGGCCTGCCAGCTGGTGTTCCAGGACCCTTATTCCTCGCTCGACCCGCGCCAGCGTGTCTTCGACATCGTGGCCGAGCCGCTGCGCCACGGCCCGCCGCGCACGCGCGAGGCCCTGCGATCCACGGTGGATGCCATGCTGGCCGAGGTGGGGCTGGCGGGCTTTGGCGAGCGATACCCGCATGCCCTCTCGGGCGGGCAGCGCCAGCGCGTGGCGATTGCGCGCGCGCTGGTGCGCAAGCCGGCCTTCGTGGTGGCCGATGAACCGGTGTCGGCCCTGGACATGACCATCCAGAAACAGGTGCTGGACCTGCTCAAGCGCCTGCAGGCCGAGCGCGGCTTCGGCTGCCTGTTCATCTCGCACAACCTGGCCGTCGTGTCCGAGATCGCCGACCGCATCGTGGTGATGGAAAACGGCCGCATCGTCGAAGAGGGCAGCGTGGCCGATATCTTCGACCGGCCGCAGCAGGCCTATACGAAGGCGCTGCTGGAAGCGGCCACCACCAGCGATCTGCTGGCCGAGCTGGACGCTGCGTAGCCGCTGGCGCGGCGCAAAAGCGAAGGGGCGCTACCCGCGGGTGGCGCCCCTTTGTTCTTGGGGGGAGGAAAGTTCTCAGCCCTTCACGTACTCCGGCCGGTCATTGGTCTGGGGCTTGAGCAGCGTATCGGTCTTGCCCTCGGCGCGTTCCTTGCGCCACTGTTCCTTGCGCGCCGTCCATTCCTTAAGGCGCGCATGGGCCACGGTACTGTCCTTTTCCATGGCCTGGGCATCGGCCAGTTGCGCAGTCAGCTCCAGGCGGATGCCGTTGGGGTCGAAGAAATAAATGCTCTTGAAGATGTGGTGGTCGGTCACGCCCAGCACCTCGATGCCGAAGGCCTCCAGGCGCGCCTTGGTGTTCTCCAGTTCCTGCACCGTGTCCACGCGGAACGCGATGTGGTTGACCCACAGGGGCGTGTTGGGCGAAGGCTCGGCCTTCACGTCGTCGCCCAGGTCGAAGAAGGCGATGAAGGAGCCGTCCTTCAGGCGGAAGAAGAAGTGCGTGTAGGGGCAGTACTCGCCCGTGCTGGGCACGTAGTCGCTCTGGATGATGTGGTACAGCGGCAGGCCCAGGATGTCTTCGTAGAACTGGCGCGTCTCTTCCGCATCGCGTGCCTTGTAGGCGTAGTGGTGCAGCTGCTGGACGGCGGCGGGGGCGGGCAGGCTGGCGAGGTCGGGCTTCAGAACGGCATTCATGCGCTTGTCTCCTTGGGTCGGTGCGTGTCGATGGTGAAATTCTACTATTCGTAATCAATTTACGTAAAGGGAATTTTGAGGGCGTGGGTATTTGCGGTACATTGCGGCCCTCGCCAACCACCCCGAGGTGTCTTCACCCATGCGCCTGTAAGCCCGCTTTCACGCCGTTCCGCCCTTGCCTGTGCGCAGGTGCGGCTGTGTGGTGACCGTGGAGTGCTTCAGGCATGGCGACGACCAACGATTCTTCGGGCCAGCGCGCCCGTGGAGGCAGCAGGGCTGCTTCCGCTTTTCATTCCGGCGACAGCAAGGCTGCCGCTTCTTCTTCTCTTTTCCTTCAGTTCCAGGATGTCAGCTGGCGGCTGCCCGATGGCCAGCCGCTGTGGCATGCGCCCTTGAGCCTGTCGCTGGACCCTGGAGCCACGGGCATCGTGGGCGCCAATGGCGCGGGCAAGAGCGTGTTCCTGCAGTTGCTGCTGGGCCGGCTCCAGCCGGCCACGGGCCATGTGCGGTGCAGCGCGCGCCTGCGTGCCGTGGCACAGGAGGTGCAGGGCGCCCCGGGCTGCACCGTGGCCGACCTGGCGGGCCTGGCACCGGTTCTGCGTGCGTTGGAGCGCCTGGAGGCAGGCCAGGGCCTGCCCGACGACCTCCTGCTGGCCGATGGCCAGTGGGACCTGCCCGCACGCTGGCAGCGTGCCCTGCAGGCGCTGGGTTTGGGGCATGTGCCAGGCGACGGCGATGCGGCGCGCCTGAGCGGTGGCGAGCGCATGCGTGTGGCGCTGGCCGGGGCCTTTGTCTCCGACGCGGACGTGCTGGTGCTCGATGAGCCCACCAACCACCTGGACCGCAGTGCACGCCGCTGGCTGCTGGACCAGATGGCCGCGCGCCAGGGCGGCGTGGTCGTGGCCAGCCACGACCGTGAACTGCTGGGCGCAGTCGATGCCATCGTGGAGCTCTCGCCCGCCGGGCTGCGGCGCTACGGTGGAAACTGGAGCTTGTACGCCGCGCAACGGGACCAGGAGCGGGCCGCGGCGCAGGCCGCGCTGGAGCATGCGCGCACCGCGCGCGAGCGGGGCCGCAAGGCCTTGCAGCGCGAACATGACGCACAGCAACGCCGCGCTGCGCAGGGCCGCCGTGTGGGGCGCACGGCCAACCTCGCCCCCATTCTGCTGGGCCGCATGAAGAACAGTGCCGAGGCCCATGCCGGGCGTGAGCACGAACGCCAGCAGGAGGCACGCGACCAGCTCGACGCCGCCGTGCGCGAAGCCGCGCGCCATGCGCCGGCGCAGGCCGCTGTGGCGCTGGCCTTGCCGGACAGCACCGTGCCTGCGGGCAAGCAGGTGCTGGCGCTGGAGCAGGTGCGGGCCCCGTTTGCGCCGCCCGGGCTGCCTGCGCTGGACGGGGTCTGGAGCGGCCCGGTGCGCATCGCCATCACGGGGCCCAATGGCTGCGGCAAGAGCAGCCTGCTGCGCCTGGTGGCCGGTCAGCTGGCACCGGCGGCCGGCCGTGTGGTGCGCGGGGTGCGCGCGGCCTGGCTGGACCAGCACAACGCGCAGCTGCTGCCGCCGCAGGCCAGCGTGCTGCAGCGCCTGGCCCAGCTCGGCTCACCCCTGCCCGAATCCACCTTGCGCATGCGCCTGGCGCAGCTGGGCCTGGATGCGGACCGTGTGCAGCGGCCCGCGGGTGTGCTCAGCGGTGGCGAGCGCATCAAGGCTGCGCTGGCCTGCGCCCTGTGGGGCGGCGAGCCCGCGCAGATGCTGTTGCTGGACGAGCCCACCAACCACCTGGACCTGGCCTCGGTCGAGGCCCTGCAGTCGGCCTTGCAGGGCTTTGGCGGTGCGCTGCTGGTGGTCTCGCACGATCTGCATTTCCTGTCGGCCCTGGCGCCGACCCATGTCTGGGCATGGCGGGCCGATGGCTGGCGGCTGGATGCCCGCCTGGAATGAAAAAAGCCACCCGGGGCTGTGCCGCGGGTGGCTGGTGCGAACGGGCGGGCCCGTGCAGATGGATGGCTTACTGCTTGATGGCTTCGATCTGCACCACCAGGCGCACGTTCTTGGGGAAGCCGTACTGCACGCCGTAGTCCAGGCCCCACTGGGTGCGGTCGATGGTGGCTTCGAAGTCGCCGCCGCAGACTTCGCGCTTGAGCATGGGGCTCTGGTAGCAGTTGAACTGCGTGGCCTTCAGGGTCACGGGGTTGGTCTTGTCCAGCAGCGTCAGCTGGCCGGACACTTCGCTGACCTTGTCGCCATTGAAGCTGAACTTGTCGGACACGAACTTGATGGTCGGGTACTTGGCGGCGTTGAACAGGTCAGCGCTCTGCAGGTGCTTGTCGAACGGAGGCGTGCCGGAGTTGATGGAGGTGGTGTCCACGGTGATCTCCACCTTGCCGGTCTTGCCGGCGCGGTCGAACTGCACGGTGCCTTCCTTCTTGTCGAAGCGGCCGCGGTTGGTCGTGGCGCCGAAGTGGCCGATCTCGAAGGTCACGAAGGTGTGCGTCGGATCGATGGCGTACGCGGCGCTCTGGGCCTGGGCTGCGCCCGTGGACAGAACGGCGGCTGCGGCCAGGGCGAGCAGGGCGAACGAAGACTTGCGCATGTAAACAACTCCTGAAAAAGGAAGGGTCAAAGGAAAGGGAACGCGAAAGGAAAGGGGGTGATCAGAGCTTGGCCACGCCGGTCAGCGCGAGCTTGAACTTGACGGTCACGTCGTCGGCCACCATGGAGGTGTCGGCCCACTCGTTCTCGCCGATCTTGAAGGCCAGGCGCTTGATGGGTAGGGTGCCGGTGGCCGTGGTGGTGGCGCCGCTCTGGGCCAGCGTCACGGGCACGACCACGTTCTGTGCATTGCCCTTGATGGTGAGCTTGCCGGCCACCTCGAACTTGCCGCCGCCCAGCGCCTTGATGGTGGTGGACTCGAACGCGGCCTGCGGGAACTTGGGCACGTTGAACCAGGTGGGCTTGGGCAGCTCGGCGTCGGTCTCGCGCGAGCCCAGCGTGGCGCTGCCGGTGTCCACGGTGAAGCTGATCTTGCTGGTGTCGGGCTTGGCGGGGTCGAAGGCCACCTTGGCATCGAACTTCTTGAAATGGCCTTCGAGCGGCACGCCCATCTGGCGCGCGGTGAACTGCAGCTCGCTTTGTGCAGGCACCAGTTGCTGCTGTGCGAAGGCGGCCGGCGCGGCCAGCACGGCGGCGCCCAGCACGAGGCTCGAGACGAAGGAAGATGCGTTCATGAAGGCTCCTGGAAAAGGGGATGTGCGGATACGGATACGGAGGGAGTGGGGCGCGCTCAGCGCGGGCCGGGCAGCATGCGGGCGATCAGGCCGTCGCGGTCGATGAACTGGTGCTTGAGCGCGGCAGCCACATGCAGCACCACGAGGGCGGCCATGGTGCAGGCGCTGTACAGGTGCCAGGGCTTGATGGCCTCGGCCAGCTCCTTGTCCACGGGCACGAAGTCGGGCAACTGCCACAGGCCCAGGAAGACGATGGGAAAGCCCGCAGCCGAGCTGTAGGCCCAGCCGATCAGCGGCACGGCCAGGAACAGCACATACAGCAGGCCGTGCGTGGCGTGGTGCGCCAGGGTCTGCCAGCGCGGCATGGCCTGCACCATGGCGGCCGGCAGGGCCGGCGGGCGGTGTGTGGCGCGCCACAGGAGGCGCAGCACGGACAGCGCGAGGATGGTGATGCCGGCCCACTTGTGCCAGTTGTAGAGCTTCAGGCGCGCGGGCGAGAAGGGCAGGCTGGTCATGTACAGGCCGACGCAGAAGGCGCCGATCAGGGCCAGGCCCAGAACCCAGTGCATCAGCATGGCGGTGCGGGTGTAGCGGGCCGGTCGGCTGGCGGTGGGCGGTGTGGGCGAGGGCATGGTGGTCGTGGGCGGTGGGGGTATGGGCACGCCGTTCCCGCTGTGCCGTGGGCACATGGGGCTCGCCGTGAGCGCAGTGTAGAAAGCGGACAGGGCCTTCGGCTTCAGCAGGATTGATGCTTCAATTCAAAAAAACTGAATCGATAGGGCCTGTGCGCTCAAAGTTCCCCAATGTTGGAAAAAATCTGCGCAAATGGACAGGCGGTCGAAGGCTGGCGCTCAGCGGTTGAATTCCCCCTTGGAGCCACCGCAGAATGGGTTCGTGCATCGCCCCAAAGCGGCATTTTTTCCGGTTTTCCGCACCACGGTTGCAGGCGACCGCGGTGACCGGCTGACAATGCCCCGCTGCACCCGGGCCGGACTCCTTCCGTGCCATGGGAGCGTGCCGGGTTCGTGCACGCCGCACCATTCCCTTTGTGAAAGCCCCTGAACTCCATGAGCGAAACCGTCCAACGCCAGATCGACCTGAACCGCCACATCGGCAAAGCCGACCTGCCCGCCGTGCGGCGCTTCCTGGACCGGAATGCCGCCCACCTGCCCGGGCTGCTGGATGCCGGGGGCGCCCACAAGGGGGACCTGGATCCGCCGCTGGTGCAGGCGGCGGCGCTGGCGGGCACCCAGGCCCTGGAGATTGCGCAATGCCTGCTGGCGGCGGGGGCGCCGGTGGACCGCCCTGGTACCCACGGTGCCACGGCCCTCGCCAAGGCCCTGGAACAGCGCAATCTGGCACTGGCCCAGGTGCTGCTCGATGCCGGCGCTTCGCCGCATGCGGCCAGCCACACGGGCGTGCGCGTGTTCGACCGGGTGCTGGCTTGCGGCGACATGGCCTGGGTGCAGCGTTTCCTTGATGCGGGCCACACCCTCGACCACACGAGCCAGGAGGGCATCACCTGCCTGCACTGGGCGGCCCGCTCCAACGATCTGGGGCTGTACGACATGGTGCGCGAGCGCACCGGCCTGGCCCCCGACCTGCCAACCCAGAACGGCTACCGCCCGGTGGACCTGGTCACCAGCCTGGCACTGTTCCAGCACATGCGCGCGCACTGCCCCGGCATGGCCTGGGACGTGGCATTCAAGAGTGGCGACCACAGCCTGCATGTGTATGCCGACAAGGGGGCCGCCGACATCGTGCGCGCCCTGCTGGCGCATGGCGTGGACCCCGAGCTGGCCGGCCGGCGCGGCAACCGGCCCCTGCACAAGGCGGCCGGCAGCGGCAGCCTGGCCACCGTGCAGGCCTTGCTGGCCGCCAAGGCCAAGCCCAGTGCGCGCAACGTCTACAGCTTCACGCCGCTGCACTGGGCTGCGCAGACGGGCGATCTCGACATCGTGCGCTGCCTGGTGGAGCACAAGGCGAACCTGAACGCCAAGGGCAGCGAGACCGTGATCATCCAGCAGACCCACACCCCGCTGTACGTGGCGCTGGAGAACGGCCACGGCGACGTGGCGCGCTACCTGCTGGAGCAGGGCGCCGACCCCAATGTGCTGGTCGATTCCAGCCAGAGCACCGCGCTGTACGAAGCCGTGGGGAAAGACGACCTGGCCCTGTGCACTGCGTTGCTGGACCACGGGGCCTCGCCCAACGGCATCGGCAAGGACGGCCCCTTCGATTTCTTCAGCTTCCCCTTGCAGCAATGCCGCAGCGCCGCGATGGTCGACCTGCTGGTGGCGCGCGGAGCCGATGTGGCGGGACGCAACACGCAGTACCTGACGGCGCTGCATTCTGCGGTGGAGGGCCTGGGCCGGTGCGCAAGCCCCCGTGCAGACGAGGAGGACGGTGCCCAGGCCGCACGGCGGCAGGGCATGCTCGACACCATTGCCGCGCTGCTGCGCCATGGGGCGGATCCCCATGCCCAGCCGGCCCCTGGCGCGACACCGCTGGCGATGTGCAAGGATCCGCAGGCCATCGCCATGCTGGTCGAGGCCATGAAGCGCCCGGACCGGGCGCCCGCGCAGCCGCAGCCTTCTACCGCGAAGCAGCAGGCGGCGCAGGACGAGCGCCGCAGCTGGATCCATGGCCTGGCCGGCCTCTTGTCCGGGAAGGCCAAGCCCAAGCCGAAAGCCCAGGCCGCCCGGTCAGCACTGGGTGCGGCCCTGTACATGCAGTGCAAGGAGGTGGGCAAGACCCAGGCCGAACTCGATGGCATTGCACAGTTGCTGGCAAGCGCCGACAGCGCCGATGCCGAGTACATCAGCGAGGACGACTACGACAGCCAGAGAAGCACGCTGCACCGCCTGCTCGACGCCACGCGCCGCAGCCGCTATGACACTGCGGAGCGCCCGCGGGTGGCGGCCTACCAGCCGCTGGTGGCGCGGCTGCTGGAACTGGGCAGCGCCACACTCAACCACAAGGGTGGCACCTGGAGAGAAACGCCGTTGCACACCGTGCTGCGTGCGGCCCTGTACTCGGAGCCCGCGGGCAGCTCCGAAGCCCAGTCCGTGGTGGAGGCCGACTACCGCGCGCTGGTCGACATGCTGCTGCTGGGCGGCGCCATGCCCAACGCGGAGAACGATGAAGGCGCACAACCGCTGGACTTGGCCTTCGACCCCGCCATGGCCGAGCTGTTGCGCCACCATGGCGCGCGGGCGGGCCGCTATCCCCTGGCCCTTTTTCACGCCATCGAGCAGGGCGACGCTCCCGGCCTGGAACGGGTACTTGCCTGCGAGCCCTCCCTCGAAGGCCTGTCGGCGCAGGAGCAGGACGGCCTGGGCGCCAGCACCCCCTTGCTGTGGGCCGCGCTCTACAACCGGCTGGACATGCTGCGCCGCCTGGCGGGCCTGGGCGCCTCCCTGGATGCCCGCACCGAAGGCGGCCTGGGCCTGCTGCACATGGCCGCACGGCATGGCAGCGTGGAGACGCTGCAGTACCTCGTGGAGCACACGCCGCTGGACCTCAATGCGCTCGACGCCAAGGGCGTTCCCGCACTGCACTACCTGCTGGCTTCAACACCCCATTCCGCCAACTGGGTGGAGGACAAGGTGCACCGCGAGCGCATCCGCGACTGCGCCGAGCGCCTGGTCGCGCAGGGCGCGCGCATCGACGTGGTAGACCGTGAAGGAGGTACCCTGGCCGACCTGGTGCCCAAGAGCGTGCTTGCCAAGCTGGAGCGCGCGGCCAAATCCGCCAGCGCGGGGGCCGCAGGCCGCAGGCCCTGAGCGCGTCGCTGCGCCCTCCCTCCGGGACGCGGGCCGCTCAGCGTGCGAGCGCGGCCTTCTTCCAGGCCTCGGCGGCGGCGGGTTCATCGCCGCGCTGCTCGGCCAGCTCGGCCAGGTAGCGCCAGGCGCTGGCGCGCAGGCTGGCGTCGGAGAGCTGCTGGGCGGCCTGGGTCAGCAGTTGCTGGGCCTTGCCCCAGAGCTGGCGCTTGAGGCAGGCCATGCCGGCCAGGTACTGCAGGCGTGCGTCGCGCGGGTTGGCCTGCTGGGCCGCCTCGATGCGTGCCAGCCAGGGCGCGTCCACGGTGTCCAGGCCGGATTCGAGCGCGCGCACCAGCTTGAGCGCATGCTGCTCGGCCAGGGCGTCGGGCAACTCCAGCATGCGCTCCCACACCGGCAGCAGCCAGGCGCGCACCTGGCTCGCATCGCCACCCAGGGCAGCCATGCGCTGCGCGGCCTGGATGGCCAGCTCGGGCATCTTGCGCTCGGCGGCCTCCAGGTCGTCCCAGACGCGGCGCAGCTGCGCCGTGTCGTGGGCGCTCTGGATCAGTTCGGTGGCCAGGCCGCGCACGATGCTCTGTGCGGCGGCTGGCGAGAAGGCCCGGTGCTTGGCCAGCAGGCGGGCCGTGTCCAGCGCCTCCTGGGTGTGGCGGGCCAGGCGTGTAGCCTTGAGCTTGATGCGCAGCGCCAGCGTGCGCCGGGCCGCGCCCTGGGGCAGGGCGGCGAGCCATTCGAGGGTGGCCTCGGCATCGCGGTCGTCCAGGGTCCAGCGCGCGGCGCGCATCTGGGCGCCTTCGCGCAGCTCCTGCTCCAGCGCGGTACCGCGTGCGGGCGCGTCTTCGAGTGCGCGCTGCAGGTGGCTGTCGCGCGTGGCGGTGTCCTGCAGGGCGTGCGAGCCCTCGGCTGCCACCAGGTGGGCCAGGGAGCGCAGCTGGTGGCTGTGCGGCACCGTTTCGCCCGCGGCGGCCAGGGCGTTTTCCTGGGCCAGCGCGGCCACGGCAGCCTTGCGTGAGCGAATGAAGCGCCCGCCCAGCAGGTGCGTCATGGCGTCCAGCAGCGCGCTGTGCATGGCGCGTTCCTTTTGCTGCACGCGCCAGCGGCGTGCCTGGTGCGGCAGCTCCAGCAGTGCGGCCAGCGCACGCAGCGCGGCATACACGGTGACGAAGCCGCCCACGAGCACCAGCACCACCAGGTTCAGCGACAGGTCGACCCGGTACGGGGGCCAGTAGAGGGTGACGGTGCCCTGGTTGTTGCCCGCAAACAGCGCAGCCGCCACGGCCACGCCAAACAACGCCAGGAGCCAGAGTGCTGCGCGCATGCGTGCTGCCCCTTTGCCTCAGCGCCCCGCCGCGGCCGTGGCCAGGGCAGAGAGGGTTTCATCGGGGCGCGGCAGCTCGGCCGCCTTCATGCCGGCTTGGGCCTGCTGCAGCACCGTGGCCGCCGTCTGCGTGCGGCGCGAGGCCGGGTCGAAGTACTTGTTGACGGCGGTGGTGGCGGCGGCCAGGTCGGCGCGGGCCGAGTCGAACTGGCGGGCCAGCACGCCCAGGCGCGCATTGAGCAGCTTGAGCTTGAGGTTCTCGCGTAGGAAGAAGGTCTGCTCGGGCGCGAGCAGCACGGCTTCGGGCTGGTCCACACGGCTCACGCGCACCAGGCTGCGGGCCTCGTCGCGCACCACCTCCCAGCTGCGCTGCAGCGTGGCCTGCCACCAGGGCGTATCCGCACTGGGCGCGGCGCCGCTCGGGGCTGTTGCGATCAAGCGCTTGCTGGCCGCGGCCTGGGCCACGGCGTTGAGCACGGGCAGCTCGTCCACCTGGCGCACCAGGTCGTCCAGCCGGGCCAGCAGGCCGGCCGTGTCGGTCACCTGGGCGCGGTTGATGCGTTCGATGTCGCGGCCGATGGCGCGCTGCACGGGGGTCAGGCGCGGCTGGGCGGCGCGCTCGATGCGCTGCTCGGCGGTCTTGAGGGCGGCCAGCAGCGGGTCCAGGCTGCCGGTGAGCTGGGCCTGCTGCTGCGCCAGGCGCAGCGCCGATTCGATGTCTACCACCAGGGTTTCGTCGCGCGAACGCGACAGGCTCTGCATCAGCTCTTCGAGCTGGCTGCGCTGCAGCGCCACTTCGGCCACGCGGGCTTCGGTCACCGAGAGGCGGGCCGCGGTCTCGCGCACCAGCTCTTCGGCCTGGCGCGCCATGGTGCGCGCCTCGATGGCCAGGGCCCCGGAGTCGGCCGACTGGCGCGCCAGCTGTTCCTGGATCACGCTGAGCTTTTGCCACAGCAGGCCGCTGCTGGCCACGGCCGCCACCGCCAGCACGCCCGCCAGCAGGGTGGGCAGGCTGCTGCCGCGCACCACCACCGGGGGCTGGTGCGCCGTGGCGGCGGGGCTGGAAGGGGCTGCGGCGGGCAGGTCGTGGGGAGGCGCGGAACTCATGGGGCCGATTCTATCGAGGCCACCACGTCTTCCAGCGCTGGACGACACTCGCTTACATGGCCAAAGCCCATGGCCCGTGCGGTCTGCGCGATGCGCGGGTGCGTGGCCAGCGCCCGCGCCGCGGCAAAGGACTGGCCGGGCAGGGCCTCGGCCAGGTGGGCCACGGCCTCGGAGCTGCTCAGCAGCCACAGCGACCCATCCTGGGCGGCGGCCCGGGCCAGTGCACCCTGGTCGGGGGTGAAGCGGGGGGCGCCGCGCTCATAGGCCACGGCCCAGTCCACCTGGCCGCCTGCAGCGAGCACCTGGCGCGCCAGCCAGTCGCGGCCCGAGCCCTCGGACGATTCATGCACCCCGGCCGAGCGGCCGCGCACGATGAGCACGCGGTCTCCCGCCCGCACCTGGGCGCCGACCTGCTGCCAGAGCGATTCGGAGTCGAATTGCGGCGCATCGGCCGCGGGGCCGTCGATGGCGGCGGGCGGCACGCCCATCTCCACCAGGGCCCGCGCGGTGCCCGGGCCGGGGGCCCAGGCGCGGGTGCCGGCCGGCAGGGGTGGGGCCCCGGGCAGGAAATACAGGGCGGCATTGCTGCTCACGAACATCAACGCGCGGTAGCCGGGGGCCTGGGCCAGGCGCGCGTGCGCGGCGGCCACGCCCTGCCGGGCTGCGGGGTCGGAGCAGGGGCCGATGGCGATCAGCGGCAGGGCCGTGGCCGCCAGACCGCGTGCGCTGAGCTGGGCCACCCACTGGACCGCCTCGCGCTCGGGCCGCGTGACGATCACCCTGGGCGGGGTGGTGGCCATCTCAGGGGTTGGCAGAGGCGGGATCGATGCCGCGCGCGCCGCCTGCGCGCAGGCGCCGGGCGATCTCGTCGCCCAGGGCTTCGGCCTGGGCCAGGGTGGCCACGGGGGCGCTTGCCTGGGCGCGCACCAGCGGGGCGCGCGCATCCTCGGGGTCTCCCCAGGCGGCGTCAAGCTGCAGGGTACCGTCGGCACCCAGGCGGCCGTGCGCTGCCAGCGGCATGGAGCAACTGCCCCCCATGGCGCGGCTCACGGCGCGTTCGGCGGCCACGGTGAGCCAGGTGGCCTGGTGGGCCAGGGGCGCGAGTGCGGCGATCAGGTCCTGCCGGTCGCTGCGCACCTCGATGCCCAGGGCACCCTGGCCGGCGGCGGGCAGCATGGTGGCGGCGTCGAAGGCCGTGCGGATGCGTGCTTCCAGCCCCAGGCGCTTGAGGCCGGCGGCCGCGAGCACGATGCCGTCGTACTGGCCTTCATCGAGCTTGCGCAGGCGGGTATCGAGGTTGCCGCGCAGCGGTTCGATCTTCAGATCGGGCCGCAGGGCCTGCAGCAGCACCTGGCGGCGCAGGCTGGAGGTGCCGACCACGGCGCCCTGGGGCAGTTCGTCGAGAGATGCGTAGCGCGGCGAGACGAAGGCGTCGCGCGGGTCCTCGCGCTCCATCACGCAGGCCAGGGCAAAGCCCTCGGGCAGCTCCATGGGCACGTCCTTGAGCGAGTGCACGGCGATGTGGGCGCGGCCTTCTTCCAGCGCCACTTCGAGCTCCTTTACGAACAGGCCCTTGCCGCCCACCTTGGACAGGGAGCGGTCCAGGATCTGGTCGCCCTTGGTCGTCATGCCCAGCAGTTCCACCTGGTGGCCGCGGGCCTGCAGCAGGGCCTGCACATGCTCGGCCTGCCACAGGGCCAGGCGGCTTTCGCGCGTGGCGATGACGATGGGATGGGTCAGGGAGGGCGCGGCGGAGCTCAAGATTCGTAACCTGTTTGTAATCATTCAGGGGCGCTGGATGCTAGCATGCGCCCGCACTCGTGGCCGGTGCAGGGGGACGCCTGCAGTGGCCTTCCCCATTCCCGGAGACCCAACGCATGAGACGATCCGACAAGGACCAGCCCCTGATTGACGACATCCGCCTGCTCGGCCGCATTCTGGGCGACGTGATCCGGGACCAGGAGGGCGTGGCCGCCTACGAGCTCGTGGAGCAGGTGCGCAAGCTGTCCGTGGCCTTCCGCCGCGACGCCGACCAGGAGGCCGACCGCGCGCTCAAGAAGCTGCTCAAGTCCCTGTCGGGCGACCAGACGGTGAGCGTGATCCGCGCCTTCACCTACTTCAGCCACCTGGCCAATCTGGCCGAGGACCGCCACCACATTCGCCGCCGCGCCGTGCACGAGCGCGCGGGCGACACGCAGGAGGGCAGCATCGAGGTCGCCCTGTCGCGCCTGCGCTGGGCCGGCATTGCGCCCAAGACGATCTCGCAGACCCTGGCCGGCAGCTATGTGGCGCCGGTGCTCACCGCCCACCCGACCGAGGTGCAGCGCAAGAGCATTCTGGACGCCGAGCGCGACATCGCCCAGCTGCTGGCCGCGCGCGACGACATCCAGGTGCGCGCCCAGCTCTACAACACCGCCAAGGACGCGCTCACCCCGCGCGAGCTGGCCGCCAACGAGGCCCAACTGCGCGCCCGCGTGGCCCAGCTGTGGCAGACGCGCCTGTTGCGCTACAGCAAGCTCACCGTGGCCGACGAGATCGAGAACGCGCTGTCGTACTACGAGGCCACCTTCCTGCGCGAGATCCCCAAGATCTATGCCGACCTGGAGAGCGAACTGGGCCAGTACCCGGTGCACAGCTTCCTGCGCATGGGCCAGTGGATCGGTGGCGACCGCGACGGCAACCCCAACGTGACCGCGCAGACCCTGCAGTACGCCCTGGGCCGCCAGGCCGAAGTGGCCCTGCGCCACTACCTGACCGAGGTGCACTACCTGGGCGGCGAGCTGTCGCTGTCGGCGCGCCTGGTGCAGGTCTCGGCCGAGATGGAGGCCCTGGCCGCGCGCTCGCCCGACACCAACGAGCACCGCCAGGACGAGCCCTACCGCCGAGCGCTCACGGGCATCTATGCGCGCCTGGCCGCCTCGCTCAAGGAGCTGACCGGCGGCGACGCGGCACGCCATGCCGTGGCGCCGCAGAACCCCTATGCCAGCGCCGAGGAGTTCCTGGACGATCTGCGCATCATCCAGGCATCGCTCAAGTCCCACCATGGCGAGACCCTGGCCGCCGAGCGCCTGCACCCGCTGATCCGCGCGGTGCAGGTCTTCGGTTTCCACCTGGCCACGGTGGACCTGCGCCAAAGCTCCGACAAGCACGAGGAGGTGGTGGCCGAACTGCTGGCCACGGCGCGCATCGAGCCGGCCTACGCGCAGCTGCAGGAGGCGGCCAAGCGCGCGCTGTTGATCAAGCTGCTCAACGATGCGCGGCCGCTGCGCGTGGTGGGCGCCAGCTACTCGGCCCATGCCCAGGGCGAGCTGGCGATCTTCGAGGCCGCGCGCGTGATGCGCCAGCGCTATGGCCACGAGGCCATCCGCCACTACATCATCAGCCACACCGAGACGGTGAGCGACCTGCTCGAAGTGCTGCTGCTGCAAAAGGAGGTGGGCCTTCTGAACGGCACGCTCGACGCCGAGTCGAGGAACCACCTGATCGTGGTGCCGCTGTTCGAGACCATCGAAGACCTGCGCAATGCCGCGCCCATCATGCGCGAGTTCTATGCCCTGCCCGGCGTGGCGGCGCTCATGCAGCGCAGCGGCGGCGAGCAGGACATCATGCTCGGCTACTCCGACAGCAACAAGGACGGCGGCATCTTCACCAGCAACTGGGAGCTGTACCGTGCCGAGATCGCGCTGGTGGAGCTGTTCGACGAGCTGGCCACCAACCACGGCATCCAGCTGCGCATGTTCCATGGCCGCGGTGGCACCGTGGGCCGCGGCGGCGGTCCGAGCTACCAGGCCATCCTGGCCCAGCCCCCGGGCACCGTGCGCGGCCAGATCCGCCTGACGGAGCAGGGCGAGGTCATCGCCTCCAAGTACGCCAACCCGGAGATCGGCCGGCGCAACCTGGAGACCCTGGTCGCCGCCACGCTGGAGGCCACGCTGCTGCAGCCCACCAAGCCCGCGACCAAGGCCTTCCTGGAGGCAGCCGCTCAGCTTTCGCTGGCCAGCATGGCGGCCTACCGCGCGCTGGTCTACGAGACCCCGGGCTTCACCGACTACTTCTTCAATTCCACGCCGATCCGCGAGATCGCCGAGCTCAACATCGGCTCGCGCCCGGCCTCGCGCAAGGCCAGCCAGAAGATCGAAGACCTGCGCGCCATCCCCTGGGGCTTCAGCTGGGGCCAGTGCCGCCTCACGCTGCCGGGCTGGTTCGGCTTCGGCGCGGCGGTCGATGCCTTCATCAACACCGAGGGCAAGGACCCCAAGGCGCAACTGGCCCTGCTTCAGAAGATGTACCGCCAGTGGCCCTTCTTCCGCACCCTGCTGTCCAACATGGACATGGTGCTGGCCAAGAGCGACCTGGCGCTGGCCTCGCGCTACAGCGAGCTGGTGACCGATGCGCGCCTGCGCAAGAAGGTCTTCACCGCCATCGAGGCCGAATGGCAGAACACGGCCGACGCGCTCACGCGCATCACCGGCGACAAGCAGCGCCTGACGCACAACGCGGCGCTGGCGCGCTCCATCAAGCACCGCTTCCCCTACATCGACCCGCTGCACCACCTGCAGGTCGAGCTGGTGCGCCGCTGGCGCGCGGGCCAGGGCGACGAGCGCGTGCAGACCGGCATCCACATCTCCATCAACGGCATCGCCGCTGGCCTGCGCAACACGGGCTGAGTCGGTTGCGCCGCTTTGCCATCCCGCTGCCCGCCTGCTAGCATGGGCGCCGGGAGGGCATGGTGTGGGCATTGATGTTGCAGCCCTGAAGGTGCGGCTGTCGCTGCGGCTGCAGGCCGTGGCGCGCGCGGATTCCATGCGCGCCATCCGCGAGGGGCTGCTGTGGGTGCTGCCCTGCCTCATGGTGTCGGCGGTGTTCCTGGTGTCGTCGGTGCTCGCGCGCATGCTGGGCCTGCCCACGGAGACCACCGACCTGCTGGCCGGCCTGCATGCCGAGATCAGCCGCATCCTGCCGCTGCTGATCGCCGCTTCCATCGGCTACATGCTGGCCATACGCCACAGCCTGCCGCGCCTGCCCGTGGCCTTCCTGTGCTTTGTCTACGTGGCGCTGGCCGCCTACCTGCTGCGCGGGCAGCCGCGCGCCGCCGCCACGCTGGTGCTGTTCATCGCCATCGCCTCGCCCATCGTCAACGTGCCCCTCATGGCGCGGCTCATGCGGGTGCGCTGGCTGCAGCTGTCGCGCGGCTCCCTGGTCAGCGACAACGTGGAAGACGCCATGAACATGGTGCTGCCCGGTGTGCTGACGGCGGGGCTGCTGGTGGTGGTGCTGACCCTGCTGCAGCAATGGCAGGGTCTGGCGCACTGGAGCCTGCCGCTGGATGTGGTGGACCCGGACCGGCCCTACCTGAATGCCGTGGTGATCACGGGCATGAATTCGCTGCTGTGGTTCTTCGGCATCCATGGCTACCATGCCCTGCAGCCCCTGTTCCAGGTGCTGGAGATGGCCGTGGGCTGGAACGCCCTCGAGGTGCTGGCAGACCAGCCGCCCCCCTACCTGCTCAACGCCGGCCTGCTCGGGGCCTTCGCCTTCATCGGCGGCGCGGGGGGCACGCTGTCGCTGGTGGTGGCCGTGCTGTGGCGCGCGCGCAGCCCCGGCCTGCGCCTGCTGGCCCTGGCCAGCCTGCCCATGGCGTTGCTGAACGTGAACGAGCTGCTGCTGTTCGGCATTCCGCTGATCCTCAATCCGCGCCTGCTGCTGCCGTTCATCCTGGTGCCGGCCGTCAACGCCAGCCTGGCGCTCGCGGCCGTGCAGGCGGGCTGGGTGCCGGTGGCCACCATGGCGATGCCGCTCAATGCCCCGGTGCTCTTCAACGCCTATGCCAGCACCCAGGGCGCCTGGCCGGCCGTGGCGCTGCAGCTGGCGCTGGTGCTGCTCGGGGCCTGCATCTACGCACCGGCGGTGCGGGCACTGGAGCGCCACAACGCCACCACGGTGCACCTGCCGGGCCTGGACACCACGTTTTCGCGCCTGCAGGAGCAGGGCCGCCTGTACGCCAGCGACCCGGTGGTGCTGGCGCAGCAGCGCCAGGCCGGCCGCGAGGAGCTGCTGGCCCAGGTGCGCCGCATGGGCGAGTACGAATTCTTCCTGGAATACCAGCCCCAGGTGTCGCCACGCACGGGCGAATGCGTGGGCTGCGAGGCGCTGCTGCGGGCCCGCGATGCGCGCGGGCGCACGCAGTCCCCGGGGGCCTTCCTGGCCTGGCTGACCGAGGCCGGGCTCATGAAGGATGTCGACCTGTGGGTGGCCGGGGCCGCCCTGCAGCAGCACCAGCGCTGGCGCAGCGCGGGCTTTGTGCTGCCCATCTCCATCAATGTCACGGGGCCCACGCTGATGTCGGCCGAGCATTGCCGGCGGCTGGTGGCCTTGATCGCGCCCGCGGCCGGCAGCATCAGCGTCGAGCTCACCGAGGATGCGCTGGCCGCGGACGTGGACCAGATGCGCGACGCCATCGCCCGCATCCACGCCGTGGGCGCCCAGGTGGCCATCGACGACTTCGGCACGGGCTATTCCTCGCTCAGCTACCTGCACGCCTTTGCGGTGGACACGATCAAGATCGACCGCAGCTTCGTCGTGGCCAGCGCCGACCCGCGGGGGGCACGGCTGCTGCAGGGCCTGCTGCACTTCTGCCGGAGCCTGGAGGTGGGCATCGTGGTCGAAGGGGTGGAGACGGCGGAGCAGTTGCAGCTGCTGCCCGGCGACATGGACCTGCAGGTGCAGGGCTGGTACTACGGCCGCGCCATGGCGGCCGAGGATCTGCCCGCCTTTGTGCAGCGCTGCGCGGCCAGCGCCACCGCCCAGGCCGCATGACGGCGCACCTCGCCGCGCGCCTCAATCCCCGAGCAGTTCGCCCACCGCCTTGAGGTCTTCCACCCGGTCGCAGATGGCCTTCACGGCCATCATGACCGGGATGCCCAGCAGCAGGCCCCACAACCCCCAGAGCCAGCCCCAGGCGAGCACGCTGACGAACACGGCCACGGGGCTCATGCTGCTGGTGCGGCTGGTGAGCCAGGGCGTGAGCAGGTTGCCGATGAGGGTGTGGATGACCAGCGAGGCGCCGCCGATGGCCAGCGCCATGTCGATGGTGCCGAACTGCAGGAAGGCCACCAGGGCCGAGGCGCCGGCCGTCAGGGCCGAGCCGATGTAGGGCGCGAGGTTGAGCACACCGGCCACTACGCCCCAGACGGCGGCGTTCTCCAGGCCCAGTGCCCAGTAGGCGAGGCCCGTGGCCAGGCCCACCAGGATGCTGGTGAATACCTGCACCAGCAGGTAGCGCTGGATCTGCCCGGTGATGTCGTCGAGCACCTGCATGGTGATGTTGCGCCGCTCCAGGCTGCTGCCGGCGATGCGCACCAGCTTCTGGCGGAACAGGTTGCCCGAGGCCAGCGCGAAGTAGGTCAGGAACACCACCACCGTGAGCTGCCCCAGGGCCGACACCAGGCCCATGGTGCCACTCCACAGGTAGTCGCGGATGTTGAAGGGCGGGCGCTCCACCACCACGCGCTGCACGCCGCGCCGGGCGGGCGCGGCCGTGCTGTTCTCGGCGGCGGCCTGCTCGATCTGGGCGGCGGCCTTCTGCATGGTGTCCAGCGTGCTGGGCATGCCGGCGCGCGCACGCAGGTTGTCGCGCACCTTCTTGGCCGCCACGGGCAGCGAGTCGACGAGCTGCACCGCCCCGTCGCTCAGCGACCAGGCCGTGCTGGCCAGCCCGCCCACCAGGGCGATCAGCAGCACGGCGGCACCGAGCGGGCGGGGGATGTGCCAGCGGCGCAGCATGTTGACGGCAGGGCGCAGCGCCGTGGTCAGCAAGATGCTGAGCATCAGGGGAATGAAGACCGCGCTGGCCCAGTGCAGCAGGGCCACGCTGGCGAACAGGGCCAGCAGCGCCAGGGACAGGTTGCGCACGTCCACCGGCATGTGCAGCATCAGGGGCGCAGGGGGCGGCGTTGCAACCGGTGCGGCGGCGGTGTCTGGCGTGGCCGGGTGGTCTGGGTCGGGCTCCGGTTGCGGTGGTGGTGATGCCTCGGCCTGCGGATCGCCGGAGGCCACGCCTGCGCCCACGGCGACCACGGGTGCGGCCACGGGTGTCTCGGGCGGCAGGGGGGTGGACGGGGCGGTGGGGCTTGCGGGGGCGGGCACGGCGGTCATGCGGGCGATTGTCACGCACTGTGAGCAAATGTTGTGTAGGTGGCGGTGCCAAGGCGCGGCCGGCCCCGGCATGTGCCGCGCAAATGCAACGCAAACGCCTTGCTATTCGCGTGATGGTGCAGCGGCCGGAGGGCTAGCATGGCAGCATGCAAGTCGAACCATTGCCCGGCGGTCTGCCGCCGAGTCCCTTTGAACCGCGTCTGCCGGTGGCCCCGCCCGGCACGATGGTGGCGCCCGAGTGCGAGGCCCGCGCCCGGCCCGTCGTGCACCGCGTGGTCGTGCCGCTGCTGGCCGTGGCCTCGCTGCTGGGCGCCGGCTGTTCGTCGCTGGACGTTCCGCGCGCCGACAACTACCCGGCATCGAACCAGAAGAAGGCGCGCGCCGTGCACCACTGGGATGTGCTGGCCGACGACGTGGCCACGCGCATCACCGACAAGATCCGCCACTGGCCCGCAGGTGAGCACCCGATCTACGTGTCTGCCTCGGGCGACACGAGCTTCAACAACGGCTTTCGCAAGCTCTTGATCACCCGCCTGCTGGACCGGGGCGTGGTGGTCTCCAACCAGCCCTCGGCCGTGACCCTGGCCTTCGAAACCCAGCTGGTGCAGCACCCGGCCCGTGTCTCCAACAGCCTGCCCATGCCCTTGACCCGCCTGGCCCTGGGGGTGGGGGTGGCGCGCGACTGGGTGCACCGTGCTCCGAGTGCCACCTCGGTGGTCGCGGGCATGACCGCGATCGGGGCGCTCGCCGATGTCGCGCAGTACACGACCGATGGCCCGGCCGCGGGCGGGCCCACCCGCACCGAGGTGCTCATCACGACCTCGCTGGAAAGCGGCGATCGCTACCTGGCGCGCACTTCCGACGTGTACTACATCGACCAGGACGATGCCGTGCTCTACCAGGTGCAGCAACCGCCGCCACCGCCCCCTCCGCCGCCACCGCCCACCCCGGTCAAGACCTGGCAGGTGGTGAGCCCACCCCCTGCGCTGTGGGGTGCACCATGAGGCGGCGCACCGTGTTGCGCGCTGCAGCGGTACTGGCGCCTGTGCTGGCCCTCTCGGGCTGTGCCTCGTACTACTACGGCGACAAGGCTGGCGGCAGCGGCGGCGGGCTCATGGACCTGATCACGCCCAGCAGCATCGAGCGCAACCACCGCGCGGCCGATGCCTTGCTGCAGCAGGCCCCGCTGGACCCCAGCCATGCCGTGCTGGTGGCCACGCTGGTGAATGTGGACCGGCTGAACGAATCCTCGCGCCTGGGGCGCATCTTCTCCGAGCAGATCGGCTCGCGCCTGGTGCAGCGCGGCCTGCGCGTGACCGAGCTCAAGCTGCGCGAAAGCGTGGCCATGCAGCGCGGCACGGGCGAGCTGCTGCTCTCGCGCGAGGTGCGCGAGGTGAGCCGCGCGCACGACGCGCAGGCCGTGGTGGTGGGCACGTACGCGGCATCGACCACCACGCTGTTCATCAGCCTCAAGATCGTGAACCCCGTGGGCAACACCGTGGTGGCTGCGCACGACTATGCGATGCCCATCGACGAGAACGTGCGCTCGCTGCTCGCGGCAAGGTAGATCCGTTGCGCTTGCCGAAGCAAAAAAGCCCCGCGCGGCATAGCCGGCGGGGCTTTGGTGTTCTTGGGCGACCCGGGTGCTTGTTTCTGGGCAGGGGATCAGTGCAACATCAAGGCGCCAGCGTTCTTGCTCTTGCCGGCACGGGCGGGCGGGTTGCACAGGCCGCAGGTGTAGTGGCGGTTTTCATAGAGTTCGGTCACGAAGTGGCCCTTGCAGTCGGCGCACTGGGTGCGGGTGAGCATGCCGGCGTCCACGAACTTCACCAGGCGCCAGGCGCGGGTGAAGGACAGCAGGGGTTCGATCTCGGCGGTGGTGACCTGCTCGCTGTACAGGCGGTAGGCCTTGGTCAGCAGTTCCACCGAATCCAGGTCCACGCCCTTGGACAGGTACTCGTAGATGTTCAAAAACAGCGAGCTGTGGATGTTTTCCTGCCAGGTCAGGAACCAGTCGGTCGAGAAGGGCAGTTGGCCCTTGGACGGCGACTTGCCGGCGATCTCCTTGTACAGGCGGATCAGGCGTTCGTAGGACAGGGTGGTTTCCGACTCCAAGACCTGCATGCGGGCGCCCATGCCGATCAGCATCGCGGCGCGCTCGATCTGCTTGGATTCGTTGAGGACGCTCTTGGCTGGGGCTTTGGCGGCGGCAGTCGTGGTGGTCATGGCAGGCTTTCGAGGGAAACGGTGGACAGGCGACGGAACGGAACAGAGGACCAGGGCGGGGTGTTCAGAGCACTTCCGACACGCGGCTGGCCATCAGGATGTTGGCGTGCAGGGTGTTGGTGGCTTCGTTGCCTACCTTCTTGGCCGTGTGGTTGGTCAGCAAGCTCCAGACCAGGTTGTCGTCCACGCGGAAGCTGCAAAGAAGCGTGTTTCTGGAGGCCAGTTTCAGCACTTGGGCGGCCGACAGCGATGCCAGAATATCGGCAGCGTCTTCGTTCATGCCCAGGCGGAACACTGCTTCTGCCTTGTCATGGCGAATCAGGTTCTGCGCCAGCATCAGGTAGGTCAGGTTGGCTTCGCGGATTTCGGCGAGCAGCTGTTCGTTCGTCATGGCAGGGTTCCTTTGTTCCAGTTCCCGGGTCTTCGCCTTGCCATGCGGGTTGCATGTTTTGCGTGATCCGTTGAAATGGATTGTGAAACCAGGCCAATCAGAAATTAAGTCGGCGCTGCTCTGTGCAGCGTGTCTGGTTCAGGGGCAGTCCGTGTAGGAATTTGCCTTACAAAAACCGAAGGCGCGGTACTACCCACCAGAGCGAGAGGCCTGCTGCAAAAAGCAGCAACCGGGCGTGCCGGAGCAGGTCAGCCGCGTTCCACCGGGCGCGAAGAATCGCTCACCCATTCGCTCCAGCTGCCGGCAAACAGGGCGCTTTTGCCCAGGCCGGCGACCTCCATTGCGATCAGGTTCGGCAGGGCGCTGACGCCGCTGCCGCACTGGTGCACCACGGTGGCCGGATCGCGGCCTTGCAGCAGGGTGTCGAACTCGGCGCGCAGCACCGCAGCGGGCTTGAATTTGCCGTCCGGGCCGATGTTGTCCACGAAGGGGCGGTTCAGCGCGCCAGGGATGTGGCCGGCCACCGGGTCCAGCGGCTCCACCTCGCCGCGGTAGCGCGGCGCGGCCCGGGCATCCACCACCGTCTGGCCAGGCTGCTGCAGGTGGGCAAGCACATCGCTGGCCGTGGCCAGACGGCGCAGCGGCTCCCGGAGCTCGAAGTTGGACTGGAAGTGCGCAGGCTCCTCGCCGCTGGCCACCGCGCCACCCGCGGCCTGCCAGGCCTGCAGGCCGCCGTCGAGCACGGCGACGGCATCGTGGCCGGCCCACTTGAGCATCCACCACAGGCGGCCGCAGTAGTTGGCGCCCTGGCGGTCGTACACCACGGCCTGCATGTCGTTGGCAAAGCCCACGCTGGACAGCCAGATCGCAAAGCGCTCGCGGCTGGGCAGGGGGTGGCGGCCGCCCGATGCGGGCTTGTCGGCCTCCTGGGCGGTCACCGTGCCCGAGGCGCCAGGCACGCCATGCTTGGCGCTCAGGTTCTCGTTGAGGTCGGCATACACCGCGCCGGAGATGTGGGCCTGTGCGTACTGCTGTGCGCCGGCCGTCGATTGCATCAGGTCGAAGCTGCAGTCGAACACCATCAGCCGCTGGCCGCTGGCGACCAGGGATTGCAGTTCGGTGGCAGAGATCAGGGTGGTGTAGGTCATGGCAGCGGATGGTCAATCGACGGAAGGGATGCCTTGCATTGTGTCCGTGGTGGGTGCCCACAGTCGTATCAATGTTCTTCTGCCGGGGTTCCGGGGGCTGCGCGGGCACGCAAAACGGTGGCGGCGATGCCACTGCCCACGATGAGCACCATGCCCGCCCAGGCGATGGGCGGCAGCACGTCGCCGAACAGCAGCACGCTGTACAGGGCCGCGAAGACGATGCCCGAGTACTGCAGGTTGGCCACCACCAGGGTGCCGCGCTGCGTCTTGGCGCTGGCGTAGGCCTTGGTCATGCACAGCTGGCCGCCGGCGGCCAGGATGCCGATGGGCAGCAGCCACAGCGCCTGCCAGCCCGGCCAGGCCGACACGCCGGTGAACAGCAGGGCGCCGCCGCCGGCCACGGCCGAGCCCAGTGCGAAGTAGAACACGGTGCGCGACTCGGGCTCGCCCAGGCGCGACAGGGCCACGACCTGCATGTAGGCGAACGCTGCCGACAGGCCTGAGAGCAGGCCGATCATGCCCGCGAAGGCCTGGTTCTGGTCCAGGCTGGGGCGCAGCATCATCACGACGCCCACGAAGCCTGCCAGCACCGTGACGATCAGCGTGCCCTGCAGGGCCGGGCGCGGCGTGGCGGCCGAAGGGCGCCAGGCCAGCAAGGTGCCGCCGACCAGGAAGGCCGCGATCCACACGCTGCTCATGTAGTTGAGCGTCATGGCCGTGGCCAGCGGCAGGTGGGCGATGGCATAAAACCAGGCACCCAGCGAGGCCACGCCCACCAGGCTGCGCCAGGCGTGCATGCCCGGGTAGGCCGTGCCCAGCGTGACCTTCTGCGAACGTGCCAGCAGCCACAGGATGGCCATGCCGATGAGGCCGCGGTAGCAGACCAGTTCGGCCGAGTTGAAATGGGCCGAAGCGATCTTCACGCACACCCCCATGCTCGCAAAGAGGAACGCGGCCAACACCATCCAGAGGGCTTGCATGGGGAAATCGGGAGTCGAAAGTGAAAATAGCTGCCGTGCCTGAAAAACAAGCACTGGCAGCTATTGTAATGAGAGCATTTCAGGCGAACCCGATTACTCGGGCGGCTTTGTGTCCCTGTTCAGCGTTTTGGCACGGCGTCACCCATCGCAGAGCGGTACCACTCGTGGAAATGCTGCATGCCGTCTTCCATGGGGCTCTGGTAAGGGCCCACTTCATTGTCGCCGCGCGCCAGCAGGGCCTTGCGGCCGGCGTCCATGCGCTCGCCGATCTCGTCGTCCTCGATGCAGGTCTCCATGTACGCGGCCTTCTGTGCCTCGACGAATTCGCGCTCGAAGGCGGCGATCTCCTCGGGGTAGTAGAACTCCACCATGTTCAGCGTCTTGGTCGGGCTGATGGGGTGCAGTGTGGACACGGTGAGCACATGCGGGTACCACTCCACCATGATGTGCGGGTACAGCGTGAGCCAGATGGCGCCGTGCTTGGGCGGCTTGCCTTCGCGGTAGTTCAGCAGGGCCTCGTGCCAGCGCTCGTACACGGGGCTGCCGGCCTTGCCCAGGCGGTTGGCCACGCCCACGGTCTGCACCGAGTAGTTCTTGCCGAACTCCCAGCGCAGGTCGTCGCAGGTCACGAAGCTGCCCAGGCCCGGGTGGAAGGGGCCCACGTGGTAGTCCTCGAGGTAGACCTCGATGAAGGTCTTCCAGTTGTAGTTGCACTCGTGCAGCTCCACGTGGTCGAGCACATAGCCCTCGAAGTCGAGGTCGGCGCGCGGGCCCATGGCGTCGAGGTCGGCGGCCACGTCGTAGCCGTTGTCTTCGAACAGCAGGCCGTTCCACTCGCGCAGCGGGTAGTTGTTGAGGTTCAGGCAGGGGTCGTCGGCAAAGTGCGGCGCACCCAGCAGCTCGCCCTTGGCGTTGTAGGTCCAGCGGTGCAGCGGGCACACGATGTTGCCGCCGGCACTGCCCTTTTGCTGGGTGTGCAGCGAGCCACGGCCCTTGAGCATCACGGCCTGGCGGTGGCGGCAGACGTTGGAGACGAGCTCCACCCCGCCCTGGGCATTGCGCACCAGCGCGCGGCCCTCGGCCTCGTGGGGCAGGGTGTGGTAGTCGCCCGCATGGGGCACGGACAGTTGGTGCCCCACATAGCGGGGCCCGCGCTGGAAGATGGTGTCCAGCTCGCGCTGGAACAGCGCCTGGTCAAAATAGCTTGAAACTGGTAGTTGGCTTGCGGCCTGCTGCAGTTGAAGACTTAAATCAGACATGGATGACCTGACCTAAAGACTCCCCACAGGGAGGTGTGCCACGCTTGGCACATCTGGAGAAAAAAGAAACCGGCTCATAGGCCGGCTGGACGAGAATGGGATTATAGCCAATGGGGTTATTCGCTGCCCCCCATTCCCGCACCCCCCCTGCGTGTATTGGCGCCTGGGCTGCGGCCCGCACCCGGATGGGGCAGGGTGGTCTGTGTCGCCGCTGCCGCGGTGACCGGCTGCGCTCTCCAAACCGGAAAGCCGTGCGCAGGGACGCCATGCGCTGGGCCTAAAATCAGCGGTTTTTCCATTCGCGGTGCCTGTGCACCGCCTCCACCCATGCCCAAGGCCTCCGCCACCGCCGCGCCCCCTGCAGAACCTGCCAGCTACGAAGCGGCGCTGGAAGAGCTGGAGCAGCTCGTGGGCCGCATCGAATCGGGCCAGCTGCCGCTGGACCAGATGCTTGCGGGCTACCAGCGTGGTGCTGCCTTGCTGGCCTTTTGCCGCAAGCGGCTCGATGCCGTGCAGGACCAGATCAAGGTGCTTGACGAGACGGGCCTGAACGCCTGGGCCCCCGAATGAGCGCCGCGCCTTCCGTGAATACCCCCTCTTCTTCTTCTTTTGACCTGGCCGGCTGGAGCCAGCGCCACCTGGCCCGGGTGGAGCATGCCCTGTCGCGCTGGGTGGGCGAAGGTGCGCCGGCCGGCCTGGGCGAGGCCATGCGCTATGCGGTGCTCGATGGCGGCAAGCGCCTGCGCCCGCTGCTGGTGCTGGCGGCCGAGGAGGCCGTCTGCAGCGGTGCCGAGGTCGAGGCGTCTGCGCATGCCGTGTCCGACGGGGCGGCCCTTCGGGCCGCGTGTGCCGTCGAGCTGATCCATGCCTATTCCCTGGTGCACGACGACATGCCGTGCATGGACAACGACGTGCTGCGCCGCGGCAAGCCCACGGTGCACGTGCAGTTCGGCGAGGCCCAGGCCCTTTTGGCCGGCGACGCGCTGCAGGCCTTTGCCTTCGAGTTGCTCACGCCCGACGATGGCAGCGTGCCCGACGGGATGCAGGCCATGCTGTGCCGCCTGCTGGCGCGTGCGGCCGGTTCGGCCGGCATGGCTGGCGGCCAGGCCATCGACCTGGCCAGCGTGGGCGTGGCCCTGACCGAAGACCAGCTGCGCCACATGCACCGCCTGAAGACCGGCGCGCTGCTGCAGGGCAGCGTGATGATGGGCGTGGCCTGCGGCCCCGCCAGCGCGCAGGCGCACGAGGCCCTGTCCGACTACGGCGCCGTGATGGGCCTGGCCTTCCAGGTGGTGGACGATATCCTCGACGTGATCGCCGACTCCGCCACGCTGGGCAAGACGGCCGGCAAGGATGCCGCGAGCGACAAGCCCACCTATGTATCCTTGCTGGGCCTGGAGAATGCGCAGGCCTATGCGCGCGAACTGCAGGTGCAGGCCCATGCCGCCCTGGCGCGCAGCGGACTGGCCGATACCCGCGCGCTGGCCGCCCTGGCCGACATGGTGGTGGACCGTACGCATTGATGGCTGCGGCTGCACTCCCTGCGTCCGTTGATACGATGCACCCAGACCAGGCGCACACCGGGGGCTGTCTCTTGCCCCGTGAGCACTGATCGATCCGAAAAAGAATAGCCAATGTCCACGACCCCCTACCCCCTGCTGCAGAACGTGAACGACCCGGCGGACCTGCGCGCCATGCCGCGGGCCGAGCTCAAGGCGCTGGCCGCCGAGCTGCGCGCCTTCGTGCTCGAAAGCGTGTCGCAGACGGGCGGACACCTGAGTTCCAACCTGGGCACGGTGGAGTTGACCGTGGCCCTGCACCATGTCTTTCACACCCCCGAGGACCGTCTGGTGTGGGACGTGGGCCACCAGACCTACCCGCACAAGATCCTGACCGGCCGGCGCGACCGCATGAAGACGCTGCGCCAGCTGGGCGGCATCTCGGGCTTTCCGCAGCGCGCCGAGAGTCCCTACGACACCTTCGGCACCGCGCATTCGAGCACCAGCATCTCGGCCGCCCTGGGCATGGCCCTGGCCGCCAAGACCAAGGGCGAGAACCGCCATGCCGTGGCCATCATCGGCGATGGCGCCATGACCGCGGGCATGGCCTTCGAGGCGCTCAACAACGCGGGCGTGGCCGATGCCAACCTGCTTGTGGTGCTCAACGACAACGACATGAGCATCAGCCCGCCTGTGGGTGCGCTCAACCGCTACCTGGCCCAGCTCATGAGCGGCCAGTTCTACGCGGCCGCCAAGAACGTGGGCAAGACCGTGCTGCGCCCTGTGCCGCCTCTGCTGGAGCTGGCCAAGCGCTTCGAGCAGCAGGCCAAGGGCATGGTGGTGCCGGCCACGCTGTTCGAGAAGTTCGGCTTCAACTACATCGGCCCCATCGACGGGCACGACCTCGATTCGCTGATCCCCACGCTGGAGAACATCAAGAGCCTGAAGGGCCCGCAGTTCCTGCACGTGGTCACCAAGAAGGGCCAGGGCTACAAGCTGGCCGAGGCCGACCCCGTGGCCTACCACGGCCCGGGCAAGTTCGACCCGGCCGTGGGCCTGGTCAAGAGCAGCACGGCACCCAAGCAGACCTTCACCCAGGTGTTCGGCCAATGGCTGTGCGACATGGGTGCGCAGGACCAGCGCCTGGTGGGCATCACGCCCGCCATGCGCGAGGGCTCGGGCATGGTGGAGTTCGAAAAGCGCTTCCCCGAGCGCTATTACGACGTGGGCATCGCCGAGCAGCATGCCGTGACCTTTGCCGGCGGCATGGCCTGCGAGGGGCTCAAGCCCGTGGTGGCCATCTACTCGACCTTTTTGCAGCGCGGCTACGACCAGCTGATCCACGACGTGGCGCTGCAGAACCTGCCCGTGGTGTTCGCGCTCGACCGCGCAGGCCTGGTGGGCGCCGATGGCGCCACGCATGCCGGTGCCTACGACATCCCGTTCGTGCGCTGCATCCCCAACATGGCCATGGCCTGCCCGGCCGACGAGCGCGAGTGCCGCCAACTGCTCACCACCGCGTTCGAGCAGGACCACCCCGTGGCCGTGCGCTACCCACGCGGCAGCGGTGCCGGTGTGGCGCCGCTCGCGGGCCTGGAAGGCCTGCCCTACGGCAAGGGCGAGATCCGCCGTGAGCGCAAGGCCGTGGCTGGCGAGGGCGGGCCGCGCATCGCCATCCTGGCCTTCGGCACGCTGCTGTACCCCGCGCTCGAAGCCGGCGAGGCGCTGGACGCCACGGTGGCCAACATGCGTTGGGCCAAGCCGGTCGATGTGGAGCTGCTGCGCGATGTGGCCGAGCGCCACGATGTGCTGGTCACGGTGGAAGAGGGCGCGGTGATGGGCGGTGCGGGCAGTGCCGTGACCGAGGCCTTGAACGCCGCTGGCATCGTGCGCCCGGTGCTGCAGCTGGGCCTGCCCGATGTGTTCATCGAGCATGGCGACCCGGCCAAGCTGCTGTCGCTGCAAGGGCTCGATGCCGCAGGCATCGAGCGCGCGGTGCGCGAACGCTTCCTCGGCTGAGTGGATCGGCCCACGGGCCGAATGCCGGCGGCACGGCCGTGCTGTCGAAAACCCGCACAGCGCCCGGGCGGGGCACCTCCTACAATGCAGGCGCGCTGCACGGATCTGCACGCGCACCCCACCTTCCTGCGCAGCGCTCGCTGCCGCCCCCCACCCCCGCGGAAACAGGAGACACGCTGTATGGATCGCCGTTCGCTCATCACGCACACCGGCCTGGCGGGTGTACTGGCCGCGGGCGTTGCGCCGGCCGTGCATGCACAGGCCACGCTGCGGTGGCGGATCGCCTCGAGTTTCCCGCGCTCCTCGGACAATATCTTTGGCGGCGCCGAGGTGTTTGCGCGCGCGGTGCGCATCCTGTCCAACGGCAAGTTCGAGATCTCCGTGCATGGTGGCGGCGAGCTGATGCCCGCCTTCGACGTGGTCGACGGGGTGCAGAACGGCACGGTGGAGATGTGCCACGCCGTGCCCTACTACTTCTACGACAAGAACCCCGCATTCGCGCTGGGCTGCACGGTGCCCTTCGGCTTCAATGCGCGGCAGATGAGCGCGTGGATGCTGCACGGCAATGGCCGCAAACTCATGAACGAGTTCTATGCGGGCTTCAACATCGTGAGCTTTGCCTGCGGCAACACCGGCACGCAGATGGGCGGCTGGTACCTGCGCGAGGTGCGCAACCCGGCCGACTTCAAGGGCCTGAAGATCCGTGTGGGCAGCGGCCTGGTGGCCGAGGTCATGGCGCGGCTCGGGGCCGTTCCGCAGAGTATTCCGGGCGGTGACATCTACCAGGCCCTGCAAAAGGGCAGCATCGACGCAGCCGAGTGGATCGGGCCCTACGACGACCAGAAGCTGGGCTTCAACAAGGTCGCGCCCTACTACTACTACCCCGGCTGGTGGGAGGGCGGGCCCGAGGTCGACCTGTACGTGAACCGCAAGGCCTACAACACGCTCTCGCCCGAGTACAAGTTCATCATCGAGGCGGCCGCGTCCATCGCGCACACCGACATGCTGGCCCGCTACGACGCGCTCAACCCCAACGCGCTCAAGCAGCTGGTGGCCGCCAAGACCAAGGTATTGCCGTACTCGCAGACGATCCTGGATGCCGCCTTCCGCGCATCGATGGAGACCTTCGCGCAGAACGACGCGAAGAGCCCCGAGTGGAAGAAGATCTACGCGGACATGCGCAACTTCCAGCGCGACCAGATCCTGTGGTTCCGCTTCGCGGAAGTGCGCTTTGACAGTTTCATGTCGGCGCAGAAGATATGACATCCCCCTGAGGCGCTGCGCGCCTTCCCCCTTCTCTCGATTCGCTTCGCGATTCGGGAAGGGGGACGCAGCCGGTGCGGCGGGGCGGCCCTTGCACGGCTGCCCTGGTCGGGGGCGTGACGGTTTTGACCGGTTTGCCCGGATGCTTGCAGAACCCTGAAGCCCTCGTGCGGGGGGCGGGCTTTCACGGGAAAACCCGCAAATCCACGGGGGGGCATGTTCCTACAATCGATCCGGCTAGAAGGTTCTTGGCCTCGGGCGACCGGCCTGTGTGCCAGGGTGTGCAATCACAAGTATTCGGAGAAACTCATGGATCGTCGTTCTATCATCAAGCATGCCGGTATCGCCGGTGTGCTGGCCGCGGGTGTGGCACCTGCCGTGCATGCGCAGGCTGCCGTGCGCTGGCGCTTGGCTTCGAGCTTCCCCAAGCCGCTGGACACCATCTACGGTGGCGCTGAAGTGTTTGCCAACGCGGTCAAGGCCATGTCGGGCGGCAAGTTCGAGATCTCCGTGCACGCCGGTGGCGAACTGATGCCTCCCTTCGGCGTGGTCGACGGCGTGCAGCAAGGCTCCGTGGAAGCCTGCCACACCGTGCCTTACTACTTCTATGGCAAGAACCCCGCGTTCGCCATCGGTTCGGCCATTCCTTTCGGCATGAACGCACGCCAGATGAATGCCTGGATGCTGCACGGCAACGGCCGCAAGCTGCTGGACGAGTTCTATGCCGGCTATGGCATGCTGAGCTTTGCCGGCGGCAACACGGGCACCCAGATGGGTGGCTGGTTCCGCAAGGAAATCAAGTCGACCGCCGACCTCAAGGGCCTGAAGATGCGCCTGGGTGGTGGCCTGGTCGGTGACGTGATGACCAAGCTGGGCGTGGTGCCCCAGAGCCTGCCTGGCGGCGAAATCTACCAGGCCCTCGAAAAGGGCACGATCGATGCGGCCGAGTGGGTCGGTCCGTACGACGACCAGAAGCTGGGCTTCAACAAGGTCGCGCCCCACTACTACTACCCCGGCTGGTGGGAAGGCGGCCCTGAAGTGGACTTCTTCATCAACAAGAAGGCCTTCGACGCACTGTCGCCCGAGAACAAGGCCATCGTGGCCGCCGCATCGGCCCAGGCTTCGGTGGACATGCTGGCCAAGTACGACGCCCGCAACCCCGTGGCCTTGAAGCAGCTGATCGGTGCCAAGATCAAGCTCCTGCCCTTCACCAAGGACGTGCTGGACGCCTCGTTCAAGGCCTCGCAAGAGGTGTACGCCGAGAACGACGCCAAGAGCCCCGAGTGGAAGAAGATCTTCGCCGACTTCCGCGCCTTCCAGCGCGACCAGGTGGCATGGTTCCGCGTGGCCGAAAGCCGTTTCGACAGCTACATGCAGACCGTGAAGCTCTGATACGGCCCCGGCCTGTCATTGCCCAAAGAACCGCGCTCCGGCGCGGTTTTTTTATGCGTGTTCCCGCGTGCGCGGCACAGGTGGCAGGGTGGCCGCCCAGAAGGCGGCTGCGGTTGCGCTCACGCCAGCGCCCAGCACACACACGCCGTCCCAACCCCAGGCCGCATAGGCGGCTGTGGAGGCGGCGGCCCCAAGTCCGCTGCCCACGGCATAGAACAGCATGTAGCAGCCCACCAGCCGGCCGTGGGTGCTGGCATCGCCGCGCAGGATCAGGGCCTGGTTGGTGACATGGATGGCCTGGCCGCCCAGGTCCAGCGCGACCACGCCCAGCACCAGCCAACCCAGCGAATGGGGCAGGAGCCACAGCGGCAGCCAGGCCAGGACCAGCAACAGCAGTGCTGCGGCGGTCGCGTGCTGGGCCAGGCCCCGGTCGGCCCAGCGCCCCGCGCGGGTGGCGGCCAGAGCACCCAGGGCGCCGACCAGGCCGAAGGCGCCGATGGCGCTGTGCGACAGGGCGTGGGGCGCCTCGCGCAGCGGCAGCACCATGGCGCTCCAGAAGGTGCTGAAGGCCGCAAACATCAGCAGGGCCAGGGTGCCGCGCACCTGCAGCACGCGGTCGGTGCGCAGCAGGGTGAACATGGAGTGCACCAGGGCCTGGTAGGAGAGCCGGCCTGCGGGTGCCGGTGCCGCAGGCAGGGCGCGCCAGAGCAGGGCGGCGAGGGCCAGCATGGCCAGGGCCGATGCCAGGTAGACCCCGCGCCAGCCGAGCAGGTCGGCCAGCAGGCCGGCCGCCACCCGCGCCAGCAGCAGGCCGATGACCACACCGCCCTGGGCCGCGCCGACCACATGGCCACGCTCCTGCGGTGCGGCCGCGGTGGCGGCAAAGGCGATCAGGCCCTGGGTCATGGCCGTGCCCAGCAGGCCCAGCGCCAGCATGCCAGCCAGCAGGGCCCCGGGCGAGGCGGCCAGGGCTGTGCCCAGCAGCGCGGCCACCAGGGCCGCGCACTGCCACCGCATCAGCTGCCGCCGGTCCATGCGGTCGCCCAGGGGCACCAACAGCACCAGGGCCAGGGCGCAGCCCACCTGCGTGGCCGTGATGAGCCCGCCCACGGCGGCCTGGCGGATCGCGAAGTCGGCGGCGAGCGCATCGAGCAGGGGCTGGGCGTAGTAGACGTTGGCGACGGAGAGCCCGCTGGCGCAGGCAAACAGCATGACCAGTGCGCGGGGCATGGGGGCTGCGCTGGGTGGGCAAGGGTGCATGGCGTTCGCAATGTGGTTTCAAAATAAGACTGGTTTGATTCTAGGCAGACCAGTCTTAAAATGAAACCTGTGCCGGCAAAGACACCCATGGGGGTGGTGCCATCCACCGGATCCCTCCATGTCCCAACGCAAGAGTGCTATGGCCGAAACCTGTCCCGTGGCGCGGTCGCTCGACCTCGTGGGCGACCGCTGGAGCCTGCTGATCGTGCGCGACGCCTTTGACGGCACGCGCCGCTTTGGCGATTTCCAGCGCGGGCTGGGCGTGGCCCGCAGCATCCTGGCGGACCGCCTGCGCAGGCTGGTGGAAGAGGGCATCCTGGCTGTGCAGCCGGCCTCCGATGGAAGCTCTTACCAGGAGTACGTGCTCACCCCCCGTGGCGAGCAGCTGTTTCCGGTGGTGGTGGCCCTGCGCCAGTGGGGCGAGCAGCACCTGTTTGGTGCGGGCGAGGCCCGTTCGCAGCTGCTGGAGCGGGCCACGGGCCTGCCTATCGCACCGATGCAACCGCATGGGGCCGGCGGCCAGGTGCTCGGCCCCTGGCAAACGGCAGTGCACAAGCCCGCGGCACCATGAAAAAAACGCGCCAGGGCGCGGTTTTTGTGGGAGCAGCGGGCACTAAAAGCTGCGGAAGGCCTTGAGCTCGGCGCTGACGCGCTCGAATTCCTGGATCAGGGCCGGCGTGGCGCCATAGAACACCGTGAACTTGCCGGCCAGCGTGCGCACGTACAGGCGCGGCGCGATCAGCCAGCCCAGGCCGGGCACGCGGATCAGCTTGGCGTAGGCCAGGTCGTCAAAGGGCAGAGCCTTGTCCCAGACCCAGCGCTGGTGCAGGCCGTCCTTGCTGATGCGCGTGCGGCTGACCATGATGCTCCACCAGGTCCAGGCCATGAGCACCAGGCCGGCGATGAACCAGCCCGCGCCGGTGCTCACGCCCGTGCTGGAGCCCAGGGCGCCGCGCGACCACAGCTGGGCGAACCAGATGGCGCAGCCGCCCACGATCACCGTGGCCAGCGCCCGGAAGGTCGGCGAGAAGGCCGAGCCCACCACCTCACCCCCTTGCGGGGTGAAGCGAAAGGGTTCCGGCGCCATCATGGGGGTCTGGTTCAGCATGGAGAGGCTCGCCACTTGCATGCTCACTGCTTGGCGTCGGAGCCCGCAGGCGCGGCGGCCGCAGGGGCTGCGTCCGAGGTGGCCGGGGCCGTATCGCCGAAGGGGTTCTCGCCGGCGCTTGGAGCGTCGTTGTTCATCAGGTCGTCCGCAGGCACTTCGATCTGCACCTTGTCGGTGTCGATGACCTCGGCCTTGGGCAGGAACATGGTCACGGTCTGGGGCACGAAGATCACGATGGCCACCAGCAGCAGCTGCATGATCACCCAGGGGATGGAGCCCAGGTAGATATCGCTGGAGAGCACCGGCTTGGGAATGCGCCCTTCCTTGAACAGCGTGTTGGCAATGCCGCGCAGGTAGAACAGTGCAAAGCCGAAGGGCGGGTGCATGAAGCTGGTCTGCATGTTCACGCACAGCAGCACGCCGAACCAGATCAGGTCGATGCCAAGCTTGTCGGCCACCGGGCCGAGCATGGGCAGGATGATGAAGGCGATCTCGAAGAAGTCGAGGAAGAAGGCCAGGAAGAAGATGAACAGGTTCACCGCGATCAGGAAGCCGATCTGGCCGCCGGGCAGGCCCGAGAGCATGTGCTCGACCCACTTGGCGCCGTCCACGCCCTGGAACACCATGGAGAACACGCGCGCACCGATCAGGATGAACACCACCATGGCCGTCAGGCGCATGGTGCCCTGCATGGCCTCCCACATCAGCGCCCAGTTCAGGCGCTTGTGGATGGCGGCCAGCACCATGGCGCCCACCACGCCCATGGCGCCGGCTTCGGTCGGTGTGGCGATGGCGGTGTCGATGCCGGGCAGGCCGCCCATGGAGCCGAGCACGGCGAAGATCAGCAGGGCCGAGGGGATGATGCCGCGCAGGCACTTGAGCCACAGCTTGGCACCCGACATGGTGCGCGCTTCCTTGGGGATGCCCGGCACATAGTGGGGCTTGAACACGCCCAGCAGGAAGGTGTAGCCCGCGAAGATCAGCACCTGCAGGATGGAGGGGCCCCAGGCGCCGCGGTACATGTCGCCCACCGAACGGCCGAGCTGGTCGGCCATGACGATCAGCACCAGCGAGGGCGGCACCAGCTGCGTGATGGTGCCCGAGGCCGCCAGCACGCCGGTGGCGTAGCGCATGTTGTAGCCGTAGCGGATCATCACGGGCAGCGAGATCAGCGCCATGGCGATCACCTGGCCGGCCACGGTGCCGGTGATGGCGCCGAGGATGAAGCCCACGATGATCACCGAGTAGCCCAGGCCGCCGCGCACGGTGCCGAAGAGCTGGCCCATGGAGTCGAGCATGTCTTCCGCCAGGCCGCATTTCTCGAGGATGGCGCCCATGAAGGTGAAGAACGGGATGGCGAGCAGCAGCTCGTTGCTCAGGATGCCGAAGATGTTGATCGGCAGGTTGGACATGAAGACGGCCGGGAACCAGCCCATCTCGATGGCGAAGAAGCCCGAAGCCAGCCCGAGGGCGGCCAGGGAGAAGGCGACGGGGAAGCCGATCAGCATCACCAGCACCAGCCCCGCGAACATGATCGGGGCGAAGTTTTCCATATGCATAGTTGTGTTCCTGAAATTCCGGGAATGGGGGGCAGTCGGGCGCTAGCGGGCGGGGCTTGCCGGCGGGCTGCGCAGAAAGGACTGCCGTGTCACGATGGGGTGTTCATCGGCCCCCGTTATTGCACCGGCTTCTCGTAGTGGGTGTTCATCTGGTAGATGCCGCGCAGGTGGGCCACCCGCTTGACGATCTCGGAGACACCCTGCAGGAACATCAGGCCAAAGCCCACGGGCAGCAGCAGCAGGGCGGGCCAGCGGATCAGGCCGCCGGAGTTGCCGGACATTTCGCCGGAGAGGAAACCGCGCAGGAAGAAGGGCCAGCTCAGGTAGGCGATCAGGCCCATGGCGGGCAGCAGGAACAGGGCCAGGCCGGCGATGTCCACATACACCTGCTTGTTGCCGCGCAGCTTGCCGTAGACGATGTCCACGCGCACATGCTCGTTCATGTACAGCACGAAGGGTGCGCCCATCATCACCGTGGCGGCGAACAGGTACCACTGGATCTCCAGCCAGGCGTTGGAGCTGTAGTCCAGGCCATAGCGCACGAAGGCATTGCCTGCCGAGATCATGGCCGCCGCAAGCACGGTCCACGTTGCCACCTTGCTGAGCTGGCTGGAAATCCAGTCCATGCCCAAAGCCAATTTGAGAAGTGCTGACACCTTGTGTCTCCTGGGGTTTTGAAAAGAGCGCAGATGCACCCGAAGCGCTGCCGGGTGTCTGAAAGTAACGCGGATGGTACCTGCTGGGCGCTGAAGAAAGCCTGACGCGCAGGGATAGGGTTTTCCTCAGGCCCCCCCGCCAGGATCACGCCCGCGCGGGCTTGGGCCGGGCGAACTGCCACCAGGGCAGCACGGTGCTCATGGACAGCACCTCGCCGCAGTGCATGGGCACATAGCCGGGCAGTGCCGCCATCTGCGCCTGCCAGGCGGCGGTCTGCAGCAGGTCGCGCAGGGCCCGGGTGGCCGGCTGCTCCAGGGTGGATTTGAGGCAGGCCAGGTGGTAGCGCTCCTGCACCAGGGGCACGAAGCCCAGGCCCCGGGCGTGGGCCGCGAGCTCGATGCCCATGCCCACATCGGCCGTGCCGGCGGCCACGGCCTGGGCCACGGCCGTGTGCGAGGGTTCGTTGCGCTCGTAACCCTGCAGGTCGCCGGGGCCCAACCCGGATTGTGCGAGCAGCTCGTCCAGCAGCACCCGGGTGCCGGTGCCCAGGGGCCGGTTCACGAAGCGTGCCTGCTGGCGCGCCACGTCGGCCAGGGACTGCAGGCCCAGCGGGTTGCCGCGCGCCACGATCAGCCCCTGGGTGCGCTGCGCAAACCCGATGATCTTGTGGTGCCCCGGCTTGAGCAGGGGCTTGTAGGTGCGGGCGGCAAGCGAGTCGGCAGCTGGTGTTTCGCGCGTGTGGAAGCCGGCCATCGTGCAGCGGCCCTCGTTGAGTGCGCGGATGGCGTCCACGCTGCCGGTGAAGCGGATGTCCAGGTGCAGCGCGCCGCTCTCGCCCGGCGTGGCCGCATAGGCGCGCAGCGCGGCCAGCGCATCGTCGTGGCTGGCATACATGGTGAGCACATGGGCCTGGTCGTCGAAGGCCACGGCGAAGGCGCGCTCCAGGTCGGCATGCAGGGCGGCGATCTGGGGCGCCAGGCGCGCCTGGGCCTGGCGCTCGGCCCACAGCAGCTTGGTGCCGAACTCGCTGAGCTGGGCGGACTGGCCCTTGCCCCAGATGATCAGCTCGCCACCGAGCTGCTCCTCCCAGCGCTTGAGGGCGCCCCAGACATGGCGGTAGGACAGTTCGAGCGCGCGCGCAGCACCCGAGATGGAGCCCTCTTCGGCCACCGCCTGCAGCAGCTCGGGCAGGGGGTTGCGGATCTGGGTGTCGCCCGCATCGCGGCTGAGCGTGTAGTGAAGCTGGACCCTATGCACGGACGTTCATATCGCTGGGAATGGTGGAGGTCCATACGATAGCCCAAGCCATGTCCACCCTGACGCAAAGCGCCGCCACCGCCCTCGAACTGACCTTGTCGGGGGACCCGGCGCTGTGGACCATCGTCGGCCGCTCCCTGTCGGTCAGTGCCACGGCCTGTGCGCTGGCCTGTGCGGCGGGCCTGGTGCTCGGGGCCTGGCTGGGCGTGGCCCGGTTCGTCGGCCGGGGCGCGCTGCTGGCGCTGCTCAACACCTTGCTGGCCGTGCCCTCGGTGGTGGTGGGGCTGGTGGTCTACCTGCTGCTGTCGCGCAGCGGTCCCTTCGGGGCCCTGGGCTGGCTGTTCAGCTTCAAGGCCATGGTGCTGGCCCAGGCCCTCCTGGTGCTGCCGGTGGTCACCGCGCTCACGCGCCAGGTGGTCGAAGATGCCGAGCGCGCCCATGGCGAGCAGTTGCGCTCGCTGGGCGCCAGCAGCCTGCTGCGCAGCCTGCTGCTGGCCTGGGACGAGCGCTACGCGCTGCTCACGGTGCTGATCGCCGCCTTCGGCCGCGCCATCTCCGAAGTCGGCGCGGTGATGGTCGTGGGCGGCAACATCGATGGCTTCACGCGTGTCATGACCACGGCCATCGCCCTGGAGACCAGCAAGGGCGACCTGCCCCTGGCGCTGGCGCTGGGCCTGGTGCTGCTGGGCGTGGTGCTGGCGCTCAATGTGCTGATCGCGCTGCTGCGCCGCTGGCGCGAGCGCGTGGACGGTGGCGCCCCCGACGCCCTGGTGGGGGTGGCGGCATGAGGCACCCGGAGCCCCTGCCCGTGGCCCAGCCCCTCGCGCACCCCCTGATTGCGCTGCAGGGCGTGGCCGTGCGCTATGGGCGCGTGCAGGCCCTGGCCGACATCGACCTGCACATCGCCCCGGGCGAGCGCGTGGCCCTGGTGGGGGCCAACGGCAGCGGCAAGAGCACCCTGCTGCGCGTGCTGCACGGCCTGGTCGGGCCCAGTGCCGGCCAGGTGCGGCGCGATGCCGCGCAGCGCCAGGCCATGCTGTTCCAGCGCCCGCACATGCTGCGCACCAGTGCCCAGAACAATGTGGCGCTGGCCCTGTGGCTGCGCGGCACGCCCTGGCGCGCTGCGCGGGCCGAAGCCCTGGCGGCGCTGCGGCGCGTGGGGCTGGAGGCCATCGCCCTGCAGAACGCGCGCACGCTCTCGGGCGGCCAGCAGCAGCGCGTGGCGCTGGCACGGGCCTGGGCCCTGCGGCCCGCGGTGCTGCTGCTCGATGAGCCCACGGCCAGCCTGGACCCGCATGCCAAGCGCGAGGTCGAAGGCCTGATGGCCGACCTGGCAGGCCCTGCGGAGCCGGCCGATGGTGGTGGGCCGGCGGTGACCATGGTGTTCAGCAGCCACAACCTGGGCCAGGTCAAGCGCCTGGCCAGCCGCGTGGTCTACCTGGAGCAGGGCCGCGCCGTGGCCGACCTGCCGGTACACGACTTTTTCAACGGCCCCCTGCCGGAGGCCGCGCGTCTGTTCGTCAAAGGAGAAATAGGATGAGACAACCCACGATGGCCCGCCGCCGCCTGCTGTTCGTTCCCTCTGCGGTCGCACTGGCTGTGGCCCTTGCGCATGGCGCGGCATGGGCACAGGCCACGATCACCATGGCCTCCACCACCTCCACCGAGCAGTCGGGCTTGTTCGGCCACCTGCTGCCCGAGTTCAAGAAGGCCAGCGGCATCGACATCAAGGTCGTGGCCCTGGGCACCGGCCAGGCGCTGGACATGGCGCGCCGCGGCGACGCCGACGTGCTCTTCGTGCACGACCAGGTGGCCGAGGAGAAGTTCGTGGCCGAGGGCTGGGGCGTCAGGCGCTACCCCGTGATGTACAACGACTTCATCCTCGTGGGTCCCAAGGCCGACCCGGTGGGCACGCAGGGCAAGGACATCGTCGAGGCGCTGAAAAAGCTGGCCGCCGGCAATGCCGCCTTCATCTCGCGCGGCGACAAGAGCGGCACACATGCCGCCGAACTGCGCTACTGGAAGCTTGCCGGTGCCGAGGCGGCCAAGGGCAGCGGCTACAAGGAATGCGGCTGCGGCATGGGCCCGGCGCTGAACATCGCGGCCTCCAGCGGCGCCTATGTGCTGGCCGACCGGGGCACCTGGCTCAACTTCAAGAACCGCGCCGAGATGGTGGTGCTGGTGGAGGGCGACACGCGCCTGTTCAACCAGTACGGCGTGATGGTGGTCAACCCGGCCAAGCACCCGCAGGTCAAGCAGCAGGACGCGCAGAAGTTCGTGGACTGGGTGGTCTCGCCCGGTGGGCAGGCCAGCATCGCCGGCTACAAGATCGGCGGCGAGCAACTGTTCTTCCCGAACGCCGGCAAGTGAGCGTGCGCGGCAGGCTCAGAACCCGAGGCTGGGCTTGGCCACCATGAGGTAGAACACCACCACCATGGCCACGAAGGCCGGGTAGCCCAGTGCCTCCCACCAGCGCGCATAGCGCCAGTAGGTGGCGGGCAGGGCGTCGCTGCCGGCGTCGGCCGCCTGCTGGGCCAGGGCGCGCATGCGCAGCTGCAGCCACACCACGGGCAGCCAGCACAGGCCGGCCAGCACATACAGGCCGAGCGAGAGGGCGAGCCAGGGCGTGGACAGGGGCAGCCCGGCCATGTGCACCATGGCCAGCCCGGTGGCGGGCTGGATGAACACCGTGGGCGTGGTGAACCACCAGTCGGCCCGCACCACCAGGCGGCTGACCACGGCCTGCGCCTGGACGTTGCCGCTGCGGTTGGCAAAGAACATGTAGTAGGCCGAGCCCAGGCCCGTGCCCACCAGCAGCACGCTGGAGACGATGTGCATCCACTTGAGGGTCAGGTACAGGCTCATGGCGTGGGCTCGTGCAGCAGCACCACCAGGATGGCGGCGATGGGCAGGTTCTTGGTCAGCGGGCCGAAGGGGTGCAGCCACCAGCCCGGTTCGATGGCCGTGGCCAGCAGCGTCATCACCCCCATCAGCACGAGTGCGGCGGCGTAGGCGGCGCGGCCGGGGCGCAGGGCGATCCACAGGCCCACCACGGCATCGGCGGCGGCACCGGCCAGCACCAGGGCCGTGACGACCTGCGGATGGTTGAAGGGCAGGGTGGCCAGCAATTGCCGGCTCTGGCCGTCGAGCTCCCACACGCTGACGATGGCGGTGGCGAGCCAGACGAAGACCAGGCTGTGGCGCAGCAGGCGGCGGTGGGCCGGGCTCATGGGGCAGGGCCCTCCTCTTCCACTACGTCCGTCACCATGCCCCATTTCGCAAACTCGGGCCCGAAGGCGGCCAGCGGCAGCAGGCTGGTGCAGGTGTGGGCACCAATGGGCAGGGCCTGGCCGCGGGCGAGCTGGCGTGCCAGCAGGATGGCGGCCATGCAGGGGATCTCGGGGCCGTGGTCATGGTCGGCGGCAATGTGCCAGGCGCGGCGCCGTGCCACGCCCGCACCATCGGCACCGGCCACGCGCACCACCATGCCGCCCAGCGGTGTGCCCAGGAAGTCGAAGACCCCGCCCGTGCGGTGCATCAGCCCTGCCAGGCGCTCGGGGCGGCGCAGCAGGCCCCAGGCGCGCAACGCTGCGAGCGCGGCGAAGGCGCGCTGGGCCAGGCCCACCTCGAGCGCGGCGCGAAAACTCACCCGCTGCGTGACGCGGTAGTGGGCGGGCAGCAGCTCCAGGTCGGGGATGTCGCACACCGCCGCAAGGCGCGGGCGCAGCCGCTGGAACTGCACGCGCGTGGGCTCGGCCCAGCCGAGCCGGTCCTGCCAGCGCCCGTCTTCCCACACGGCGATGGGGCCGCCACAGTAGCTGAGCACGGCCGCCAGCGTGGCCTGGCCGCGCGGTGCGCGCTGGGCCGGGGCGATGCAGATGTCGATGCTGGCGATGTGTTGCCAGCCGGCGCACAGATGGTCCACCACGGCCGAGGACAGGGCCGGTACCGTGCTGGCGCCGCAGACTGCCGTGCGCCCCGCGGCCGTGAAGCGCGCCTGCAGCGCTGCGGGGAAGTCGCAGACGAAGCGGCGCCCATCGGCCAGGTCGATGTAGTGCGCGCCGGCGTCGGCGGCCGCCTCGGCCACCGTATAGCCCTGCGCCTGGAACGGCCCTGCCGTGTGGATCACCAGGCCCACGCCCAGCGCCTGCAGGGCCTGCACCAGGCCGGGTGCGCTGTGGTCCAGGGCCACGCCCCGGGTGCCGGGGCCCAGCGTGGCCGCCAGGGCCTGGGCCTGGGCGGCGCTGCGGCCGGCCACCAGCAGGTGGATGCCGGGGTCGCCGGCCAGCGCGCGGCAGATGCGTGCGCCGAAGTTGCCATAGCCCCCGAGCACCAGCACGGTCAGCGGTGCGGCGCTCATGGGCGGGCCTCCCGGGGCCGCTGCACCCAGCCGGGCGCCGGCGCGGGGCTGCCCTGGGGGGCCGGGGTTGCGGCCGGGCCCCGCTGCGCCCGCAGTGCGGCCAGGTGCTGGGGCCATTGGGCGCGGTGCCAGCCGGGCACCTCGGCTGCCGGCATGGGCTTGCAGAACACATAGCCCTGGATGGTGGGAATGCCGCAGGCCGCCAGGGCCTGCAGCTCGGAGGCGGTCTCCACCCCCTCCACCACCACCGACAGGCCGAATTCGCCGGCCATGGCACCGACATGCCGCAGCAGCGATTGGCGCCGTGGATCCTGGGCCAGCTGGCGCACGAACAGGCGGTCGCACTTGATGCCGGCAATCGGCAGGTCGGCCAGCATGCCCAGCGAGGAATACCCGGCGCCGAAGTCGTCCATCAGCACGCCCACGCCGATGGCCTGCAGCTGGCGGATGGACGCAAGCATGCGCGGGCCGCTGGCGATCAGGGCATGCTCGGTCAGCTCCAGCCGCAGGCTGCTGCCGGGCAGGGCATGGCGGGTGAGTTCGGCCTGCAGCCAGGGTGCAAAGTCCTCCTCGAGCAGGGTGGCGGGCGCCACGTTCACGCTGAACCTGGCATGGTCCAGGCCCTCGCTGCGCCACTGGCAGGCGCAGGCCATGGCGTTGACCAGGATCAGCCGGTCCACCAGCGGGGTCTTGCCCTGCAGTTCGCAGACCAGCAGAAAGGCCTCGGGGTGCAGCGGGCCCAGGAGCTCGCTGCGCACGCGCAACAGCGCCTCGAACTGCAGTTCGCCGCTCGCCAGGTCGGCGATGGGCTGGAAATGCAGCGCCAGCTGCCGGGCCTGGAGCAGCACGGGCAACTGGTCCGCGATCAGCGACAGCTGGATGTCGCCCTCGGGCGCCGGCACCTCGTAACTGGAGGTGCGCATCAGCGACAGGCCGCGGCGCAGCAGTTGCTGGCGTGCCTGGTCAAAGCGCATGTTGCTCAGTTGCTCGGTGGCGATGGCCATGCCGAACAGCAGCACGATCACCAGCAGCGCCACCCCGTCGGTGGCCGCGGCGCTGTCGGGCCATTCCAGCGGAAAGGTGTTCACCAGCAGCCAGTGCAGCACCAGGATGGCGGCGCCGGCCAGCAGCTTGTCGTGCCATTGCTGGGGAATGTAAATGCGCGTCAGCGCCTTCATCTTGGCGGCGCGGTGGCGTATGGAGGTGTAGGCGGCGATGCCGATGGCCGTGGCCAGCGCCAGCACGATGGCCAGGCCGTTCACGCGCGCATAGCTCGATACATAGCCTTCGGAGATGGTGAAGTGCGCAGCCAGCATCCCGAGCGACAGCCCCGCGCCTGCGACCAGGATGCGCGCCTTGCTGGTGCTGGTGCTCAGCGTGGGGACCGTGAGCCGCGCACTCAGCGCCATGATGACCAGGCCCGTGAGTGCCGGCACCAGGCCCAGCGTGTGGCCGGCCAGCTCGGCGTACATGAGCATGCCCACCACGTCCAGCGCCCACACGATGCAACCGATGCACAGGGCCGCGTGGGATGCGCTGATGCGCCGGCTCGATGGGTCGATGGCAAAGGCCGTGTGCTCCACGAGCCGCTGGCACACGTGCACGACCAGGGAGGCAAAGATCCAGAACAGCAGGCTGTGCAGCAATGGCGGAAAGCCCACGGCGAACAGCTGCGTGGTGTCATGCCCGATGGAAAACATTCTGACCCTTCCCCCCAAAATCTTGTGCAGTCATCATACGACCTGGCGATGACCAGGCCCTGGGGGATGTCCGTGGCGCTAGGGCTTGTCAACAGGCCCTAGTTCACGACCGCAACGCCCTTGACCTGGGCGAAGACCGCCTTGCCCGGCGCCAGCGCAAGGGCCTGGGCCGAGCGCTGCGTCACCCGGGCCAGCAGCCGCGTGGGGCCGGCATCGAGCGCCACCATGCATTGGCCGGGGCTGTCCGCCTCCACCTGCACCACAGTGGCGGGCAGGATGTTGAGGATGCTGGTGTCCACCGGCGCGGCCAGCGCCAGGCTCACGTCGCGCGCCTGGATGCGCAGGCGCACCGGCGCGCCGGCCGGCCACGCGGTGGGGCTGGCCAGCAGCAACCGGCCGCCGGCGAACTGCACGCTGGTGATGTGGTCGTGCGCGTCATGGCGCAGCACCGTGCCTTCGACCACCGAGGCGGCCGCATCGCCATGCGCCAGCGGCAGGTCCAGCCGCACCAGCATGTCTTCGGTGCGCCCGCTGGCCAGCACCCGGCCGTCCTGCATCAGCACCATGTGCGCGGCCAGGCGCGCCACCTCGTCGATGGCGTGGCTCACGTACAGCACGGGGATGTCCAGCGCCTGGTGCAGCCGCTCCAGGTAGGGCAGGACCTCGGCCTTGCGCTGGGCGTCCAGTGCGGCCAGGGGCTCGTCCATCAGCAGCACACGCGGGCCTGTGGCCAGGGCACGCGCCATGGCCACGCGCTGGCGCTCGCCACCCGACAGGGCGTGGGGCTTGCGGTCCATCAGGTGGGCGATGCCCAGCAGGTCCACGGCGTGGTCCAGCGCCACGGTGTGCCGCTCTTTCGGTGTGCGCCTGCGGCCGTAGTCGATATTGCCGCGCACGCTCAGGTGCTCGAACAGGCTGGCCTCTTGGAATACGTAGCCCAGCGCGCGCTGGTGCGTGGGGCGCCAGATGCGCGCCGCGTCGTCCTGCCAGACCTCGCCGTTGACCACCACGGTGGCCTGCTGTGCGCGCAGCAGGCCTGCAATGGCGCGCAGGCTGGTGGTCTTGCCGCAGCCCGAGGGGCCGAAGAGGGCCGTAACGCCGCGCCCGGGAAGCTGCAGGTCCACGTCGAGCGTGAAGCCCGGGCGCGATACCTGGAGGCGGGCGCGGATCTGTTCGGCAGCGCTCATGACACCATGGACGCGCGGCGGCGCGTGAGGTTCAGGCCCAGCAGCACCAGGAAGGAGAAGACCACCATGCCCCCTGCCAGCCAGTGCGCCTGGGTGTATTCAAGGGCCTCCACATGGTCGTAGATCTGCACCGAGACCACGCGCGTCACGCCCGGGATGTTGCCGCCCAGCATGAGCACCACGCCGAACTCGCCCACGGTGTGCGCAAAGCTCAGGATGGCCGCGGTGATGAAGCCCGGGCGCGCCAGCGGCAGGGCCACGGTGAAGAAGCGGTCCAGCGGCCCGGCGCCCAGCGTGGCCGCGGCTTCGAGCGGCCGGTTGCCGATGGCCTCGAACGCCGCCTGCAGCGGCTGCACCGCGAAGGGCAGCGAGTAGATCAGCGAGCCCGCCACCAGCCCCCAGAAGGTGAAGGGCAGGGCGCCCACACCCAGCCACTGCGTGAACTGCCCGATGGGGCCGTTGGGCCCCATGGTCACAAGCAGATAAAAGCCGATCACCGTGGGCGGCAGCACCAGCGGCAGCGCCACCACGGCCGACACCGGCCCGCGCCAGCGCGAAGAGGTATGCGCCAGCCACCAGGCCAGCGGGGTGCACAGCACCAGCAGCAGCGCCATGGTGGTGCCTGCGAGCCGAAGCGTGAGGCCGATGGCCGCAAGATCGGCGCTGGAAAAGGGCATGGAGGGTGAAAGGGGCTCGTGCAGGGGACTGGTCAGAAACTATAGCCGTAAGACTTGATGATGCCCTTGGCCTTGTCGCCTTTCAGGTACTGCATCAGCGCCGTGGCGGCCGCATTGCCCTTGCCCGTCTCCAGCAGCGCCGCATCCTGGCGGATCGGCTCGTGCATGTCGGCCGGCACCTGCCAGGCCGAGCCCTGGGCGATCTTGCCGTCCACCATCACCTGCGACAGTGCGACAAAGCCCAGTTGCGCATTGCCCGTGGCCACGAACTGGTAGGTTTGCGCGATGTTCTCGCCCTGCACGAAACGCGGCTGCAGCGTGGCGGTGAGGCCGAGCTTGTCCATCACCTGCGTGGCGGCCAGGCCGTAAGGGGCCAGCTTGGGGTTGGCGATGGCCAGGTGCTTGAAGTCGCCGCTCTTGAGCACGGCGCCCTTGTCGTCCACATAGCCGTCCTTGGCACTCCACAGCACCAGGGTGCCGATGGCGTAGGTGAAGCGCGAGTTGGCCACCACCTTGCCTTCGCGTTCGAGCTTGGCGGGCGTGTTGTCGTCGGCCGACAGCAGGATCTGGAACGGCGCGCCATTGGTGATCTGCGCATAGAACTTGCCCGTGGCGCCGAACGACAGCTCGGCCTTGTGGCCGGTGTCGGCCTCGAAAGCGGCCGCGATCTTCTGCATGGGCGCCGTGAAGTTGGCGGCCACTGCGACCGAGACCTGCTCGGCATGGGCCGAAGCGGCTGCGGCCAGGGCCAGGCTGAGAACGGAAAGAAAGCGGGCGGCAGGCATCTGCATGGCGGTAGGGCGCGCAAGCGCTGTTCATTGATGGAATAGCGAAAGTATAAAAGCAGTGCCTGCGTTGCGCAGGCAGCCCTTGTGCTGCGTGGCGGTATTCCCCGGGGATCCCCTACACTGTGCCCACCATGCCGATGTTCCCCGCTGAAATCCTCGCCGCCTACCTCGTTGCCGTGATCGTCGTGGTCTTTGCACCGGGGCCGGACAACATCCTGGCCATCAGCCGCGGCCTGAGCCAGGGGCGGCTGGCGGCCGTGCTCTCCTCAGTGGGCGCAGGCCTGGGCATCATGGTGCACACGGTGGCGGCCACGCTGGGGCTCACGCTCATCGTGCAAGCCTCGCCGCTGGCCTTCTGGGCCGTGAAGATCGCGGGCGCGGCCTACCTGCTGTACCTGGGCTACAAGGCGCTCACGGCGGGCAACCTGATCTCGTTCGCACCCGCCGCCCACCAGCCGCTGGCCAAGGTGTTCGGCGTGGGCCTGTTCTCCAACGTGCTCAACCCCAAGCCGGGGCTGTTCGTGCTGGCCTTCATTCCCCAGTTCGTGGACGCAACGCGCGGCCCCGTGGCCACGCAGATGCTGGTGTATGGCGCGATCTTCGCGGTGCTCACGGCCATCATCTTCTCGGTGCTGGGCAGCTGCGCGGCGCAGCTCTCGGGCTGGCTGGTACGCCGGCCGCGCGCCACGAAGTGGCTCAACACCGGTGCCGGCGTCACCTTCATCGCCTCGGGCATCTCGGTGCTGGCGCTGGGCAACCGGCGCTAGGCAAGGCACCGCGCCCCTCCGATGCCTGGCACCCCTCCCGTCTCCTTTGCGGGCGCGCTCGGCCATGACATGGCCGACAAGCGCATTGCCATCCTGCGCGAGATCGGCGCGGGTGGCTCCATCTCGCAGGCGGCGCGCGCCGTCGGCGTGAGCTACAAGGCTGCCTGGCAGGCGCTCGACACCCTGACCAACCTGGCCGGCACGCCGCTGGTGGACCGTGCCGTGGGGGGCGCCGGCGGCGGTGGTGCGCAACTGACCGAGGCCGGCCACCAGCTGCTGGCCGCGGCCGATGCCATGGCCCAGGCGCGCAGCGCCGTGCTGGCCCGCTGGGAGGGCCGCGCCGGCCCGGCGGCAGCCCGCCTGGCGGTGCGCACCAGCATGCGCAACCAGTGGCCCTGCACGGTGCAGCGGCTGGAGCCCCTGGGCCAGATCGTGCGCGTGCACCTGGGGCAGGGCGACGGCGGGGCCGCGGCTTTCCTCAGCGCCCGTATCACGCTGGAGAGTGTCGAGCTGCTGGGCCTGGCGCCCGGCCTGGCGGTGCAGGCCCTGTGCAAGGCCACGGCGGTGCGCGTGGAGCGCGCCGGCAAAGACCTGCCACCGGCCGTACCCGGCACGTGCCGGCTGCCCGCCAGGGCGGTGCGCGTGGTGCGGGGGGAATCGGGCGATGAAGTGTCTGCCGAGCTGGACGGGGGCATCCAGATGGTGGGTTTTGCCGCGCCCGACAGCGGCCTGCGTGCCGGCAGCCGGGTGCTGCTGGTGGTGGAAGACAACGCCGTGGTGATCGCGCTCGCGCAAGGCTGAGCGCGAAGATCGCCCTGGGCCAGGGCGAGTGCGAATCAATGCCCCTTCGGGGTTCCCAGCTTGCGGTACACCGTGGCCCGGCTGATGCCCAGGGCGCGCGCCGCCTCGGCCACATTGCCGCGCGCCTCCTGCACCGCCTGGCGGATGAGCGCGGTTTCGGCTTCGCGCAGCGGCGCTGCGGCCACGGCCGGTGCTGCGGAGGTGCTCAGCAGGCTGCGGGGGGCATGGCCCTGCCGGGGCGCCAGGGCCATGCCCTGCAGGCGCAGGCCGGACCACAGCGGCAGGTCCAGCGGGGCGCTGCCGGCGTGCTGGCGCTGCGCCGCGTCGAACAGCAGCGGCCAGGGCAGGGCCAGCAGTTCGCTGGCATGGGCCCGGCTGCCCGGTGCGCGCAGCGGCTGGGGCACCAACTGGCGTGCCGTGCGGTTGCTGCCCAGCAGGTAGCCGTCGGCGTCCAGCAGCACCAGGCCGTCGCCTTCGCCGCCCAGGGTGCTGCCGGGCCAGTTCAGGCGCAGCAGCAGGGCGTGGGGGCGCTGCAGCAGCAGGGCGTCTTCGATGGCACGGGCCGAGCGGTCCACCAGGTGGCGCAGCTCGGGCCGCTCGGGCACGTCCACGCCGGTCAGGTCCAGCATGCCGGTGCAGCTGCCCTCGGGGTCGAACAGGGGGGCGCCGGCACAGCTGTAGTGGGTGTTGTCGTCGAAGAAATGCTCGCCCCGATGCAGCCACACGGGCTGCAGCTCGGCCAGGGCGGCGCCAATGGCGGTGGTGCCCACGGCGGCCTCCGACAGGTCGATGCCCACGCGGCCGATGGCATGCACCCGCGCGTCGCGGTGGTCGAGTGCGCCCTGCACGTCGACCACCACGCCGCGCGCGTCGGTCAGCACGGCGAAGTAGTGCATGCCGGCAATGGCGCGCGTGAGGTGGCCGAGCACGGGGCGCGCAGCCTGCAGCAGGTGGCGGTGCTGCTCGGCCACGCCGCGCAGCGTGGCGGCGCTCACCAGGTCGAAGGCCACACGCTGGCGCGGCGTCTGGCCCTGGGCCATGCAGCGCTGCCAGGAGCGCACGATCCACGGCTCGATGCCCAGCGCGGCAGGCACCTGGCCCTGGCTGAACAGGGCGGTGCGGGCGCGGGCGATCAGGGCCTGGCGCTCATCGGGCGATGGCGTGACGGCAGCGGCGGACAGCATGGACAACGACTCCCGTGGGGTGGCGGGCCGGTGCACCCACTGCGGGGTGCTTCGGTGTGCAGTGCGCATGATGCGCCGGTGTGCACTGCAGCATGTTTCAATTTGAGAATATCCGTGCCCGGCCGGCACCAAGCTAGGGTTCACCCTAGGAATCCGGCCCCGCGCCCGGACCAAGATGCGGCTTGCAGATCCAGCCAACACCCCTCGAGGAGACAGCCAGATGCAAGTCCAGTTCACCGTCAACGGCCAGCCGGCCAGCGTTGATGTCCCCCCCAACACCCTGCTGGTCCACGCGCTGCGCGAGCACCTGATGCTCACCGGCACGCACGTGGGCTGCGACACCAGCCAGTGCGGCGCATGCACCGTGCATGTCAACGGCCGCGCGGTGAAATCCTGCGCCATGCTGGCCGTGCAGGCCCAAGGGGCCCAGGTGCAGACCATCGAAGGGCTGGCCGCGGCCGACGGCAGCATGCACCCCATGCAGGCGGCCTTCAAGGAGTGCCATGGCCTGCAGTGCGGCTTCTGCACCCCGGGCATGGTGATGAGCGCGGTCGACCTGTGCACCCACCACCCCAAGGCCAGCGAGGGCGAGATCCGCGAGCTGCTGGAGGGCAACATCTGCCGCTGCACCGGCTACCAGAACATCGTGCGTGCCGTGCAACACGGTCAAAAAGCCATGGCGTCGGCCTGACCCCCGTCCAGAACTCACACACCAGGAGACAAGACCATGGGTGCTTCCGACTTCTCCAAGCTGCCGCACATCGGCGAGGCCCTTCGCCGCAAGGAGGACTACCGCTTCCTCACCGGTGCGGGCCAGTACACCGACGACGTGGTGCTGGCCGCGCAGAGCCATGCCGTGTTCGTGCGCTCGCCGCATGCGCATGCGCGCATCAACAGCGTCAACACCGATGCCGCCCGGGCCGCGCCCGGTGTGCTGGGCGTGTTCACGGGCGCCGACGTGGCGGCCGACAACATCAACGGCCTGCCCTGCGGCTGGCTCATCACCAGCACCGACGGCCAGCCCATGAAGGAGCCGCCGCACCCCATCCTGGCGCAGGGCAAGGTGCGCTATGTGGGCGACCACGTGGCCATCGTCGTGGCGCTCACGCAGCAGCAGGCGCGCGATGCGGCCGAGCTGGTGGAGGTGGACTACGACGTGCTGCCCGCCGTGGTCAGCGTGGCCGATGCGGCGGCGAACAGCGTGGCCGGCGCCGCGCTGCACGACATCGCGGCCGACAACCACTGCTACAAGTGGGCCATCGGCGACAAGGGCGCGGTGGATGCGGCCTTTGCCGGCGCCGCGCACGTGACCAAGCTCGACCTGGTCAACAACCGCCTGATCCCCAATGCCATGGAGCCGCGCGCGGCCATCGGTTCGTACAACCGTGCCACCGAGGAGTACACGCTGTACGTGAGCAACCAGAACCCGCACGTGGAGCGCCTGCTCATGACGGCCTTCGTGATGGGCCTGCCCGAGCACAAGGTGCGCGTGATCGCCCCCGACGTGGGCGGCGGCTTCGGCTCCAAGATCTTCCTGTACGCCGAAGACGTGTGCCTGACCTGGGCCGCGAAGAAGCTCAACCGCAACATCAAGTGGGTGGCCGACCGCAGCGAGGCCTTTCTCTCGGACGCCCATGGCCGCGACCACGTGAGCCATGCCGAGATGGCGCTGGACAAGGACGGCAAGTTCCTGGCCATGCGCGTGCACACCGACGCCAACCTGGGCGCCTACCTGTCGACCTTTGCCACGGCCGTGCCCACCATCCTGTACGCCACGCTGCTCGCAGGCCAGTACACCACGCCCCAGGTCTATGTGGAGGTGGACGCCTGGTTCACCAACACCGCGCCGGTCGATGCCTACCGCGGCGCGGGCCGGCCCGAGGCCACCTACCTGCTCGAGCGCCTGGTCACGCGCTGCGCGTGGGACCTGGGCCTGTCGCAGGACGAGATCCGCAAGCGCAACTTCATCACCAGCTTCCCCTACCAGACGCCGGTGGCGCTGCAGTACGACGTGGGCGACTACCACGCGTGCATGACCCAGGCCCAGGCGCTGGCCGACGTGGCCGGCTTCGAGGCGCGCAAGAGCGCCAGCGCCGCCAAGGGCCTGCTGCGCGGCGTGGGCTACAGCAGCTACATCGAGGCCTGCGGCATCGCGCCATCCAACATCGCGGGCGCGCTGGGCGCGCGTGCCGGGCTGTTCGAGTGCGGCGAGGTGCGCGTGCACCCCACGGGCAGCGTGACGGTGTTCACCGGCTCGCACAGCCACGGCCAGGGGCACGAGACCACCTTTGCGCAGGTGGTGGCGGCGCGCCTGGGCATTCCGGTGGAGAACGTGGACATCGTGCACGGCGATACCGGCCGCGTGCCCTTCGGCATGGGCACCTACGGCTCGCGCTCGATCAGCGTGGGTGGCGCGGCCATCATGAAGGCGCTGGACAAGATCGAGGCCAAGGCCAAGAAGATCGCGGCCCACCTGATGGAGGCCAGCGACGCCGACATCGACTTCAGCGGCGGCGAGTTCAGCGTGCGTGGCACGGACAAGAAGATCCCCTTCGGCCAGGTGGCGCTCACGGCCTATGTGCCGCACAACTACCCGCTGGACAAGCTGGAGCCCGGGCTCAACGAGACGGCCTTCTACGACCCGACCAACTTCACCTTCCCGGCCGGCACCTACATCTGCGAGGTGGAGGTGGACCCCGCCACCGGCGCCACGCGCGTGGACCGCTTCACCGCGGTGGACGACTTCGGCACCATCATCAACCCCATGATCGTGGAGGGCCAGGTGCATGGCGGCCTGGTGCAGGGCATCGGCCAGGCGCTGCTGGAGAACTGCGTGTACGACCGCGAGACCGGCCAGCTGCTCACCGGCAGCTTCATGGACTACGCCATGCCGCGCGCCGACGACTTCCCCGAGTTCAAGCTTGGCCATGTCTGCACGCCCTGCACCCACAACCCGCTGGGCACCAAGGGCTGCGGCGAGGCCGGTGCCATCGGCTCGCCGCCCGCGGTGATCAATGCCGTGCTCGACGCGCTGCGCCCGCTGGGCGTGAAGGATTTCGACATGCCAGCCTCCCCGCACCGCGTGTGGGAAGTGATTCAGAACGCCAAAGCCTGAGGAGAAGCACACCATGTATGCATTCACCTATGAAACCCCGGCCAGCGTGGCCGATGCGGTGCGCCTGGCGGGCGCGGGCGGCAAGCCCATTGCCGGCGGGCAGAGCCTGCTGCCCTCGATGCGGCTGCGTCTGGCCAAACCCGGCCAGGTGGTGGACCTCAATGGCATTGCCGAGCTGGCGGGCATCCGCCGCGAGGGCAATGCCCTGGTGATCGGCGCGATGACGCGGCACATGGACGTGGCCGGCAGCGCCGAAGTGCAAGCCGCCGTCCCGGCGCTGGCCCACCTGGCCGCGCACATCGGCGACCGGCAGGTGCGCGCCCGTGGCACGCTGGGCGGATCGGTGGCCAACAACGACCCTGCGGCCTGCTACCCCAGCGCCGTGCTGGCGCTGAACGCCACCGTCATCACCGATCAACGCGAGATCGCGGCGGACGGCTTCTTCGTGGGCATGTACACCACGGCGCTGAACGAAGGTGAGCTGATCACCGCGATCCGCTTCCCGATCCCGAAGCGCGCGGCCTACCTCAAGTTCAAGCAGCCGGCCTCGCGCTTCTCGCTGGTGGGGGTGTTCGTGGCGCAGACCGATGTGGGCGTGCGTGTAGCCGTCACCGGGGCTGCGAGCAGCGTGTTCCGCCAGCAGGCGCTGGAGGCCGCGTTGAACAAGGACTTCTCGGTGGCGTCGGCCGCTGCGGTGAAGGTGGATGCGAGCGATCTGAACAGCGACATCCATGCCAGCGCCGCCTACCGCGCCAATTTGATCAGTGTGCAAACCCAACGCGCCGTGGCCCAGATGCTGGGCTGACCTTCCCCCGTCCGCCATGTGCCGGTGTGCATGGCGGACTCTCTTTTGTCTATGAACGCTGCTGCCTTGCCGCCTGAACTGGCCTCCATCGACGACCTGGTGCAGGCCCTGCAGCGCGTGGGCTATTTTGCCGACCGGCGGCTGGCGACCGCCGTGTTCCTTGCGCTCCAACTGCAGCGCCCGCTGCTGCTCGAAGGCGAGCCCGGCGTGGGCAAAACCGCGCTGGCCAAGGCGCTGTCCGAGGTGCTGGCGCGCAGCCTGATCCGCCTGCAATGCTACGACGGGCTGGAGCAGCGCGAGGCGTTGTACGAATGGAACTATGCCGCCCAGTTGCTGCATATGCGCGCAGCGGAACTCATGCCCGGCGGTGCACGGGACATCGAGGCCGAGGTCTACCAAGAGCGCTACCTGATCCGGCGCCCCCTGCTGCAGGCCCTGCAGGCGCCCGCACCCGGGGCGGTGCTGCTGGTCGACGAGGTGGACCGCGCCGACGAACCCTTCGAGGCCTTTCTGCTCGAATACCTGGGCGAGTACCAGGTCAGCATTCCCGAAATCGGCACCGTGCGCGCCACGGCCACGCCGGTCACCCTGCTCACCAGCAACCGCACGCGCGACCTGCACGATGCCGTCAAGCGCCGCTGCCTGTACCACTGGCTCGACTACCCCGAGCGCGAGCGCGAACTGGCCATCGTGCGCGCCCAGGTGCCCGGCGCCAGCGAGGCCCTCGCCGCCCAGGTGGCGGACTTTGTGGGCCGCCTGCGCAGCCAGCCCTTTGCCAATGCCTTCCAGCGTGCGCCCGGCATCGCCGAGAGCGTGGAGTGGGCCAAGGCCCTGGTGGCACTCGACACCCTGGTCGTGGACCCGGAGATCGTCTCCGACACCGCAGGGATCTTGTTCAAGCAGCGCGAGGACGTGGCAGCGCTCACGCGGGACATGACCGCCGAGCTGCTCAAGCCCCAGGATACCGAGGCCTGAGATGGGGGGCGCTTCCTCCACTGCGACGGCTTCCCAGCTGGGCGATGCGCGCACCGGCAAGCTGGCCGACAACCTCACCGGCTTTGGCCGCACCCTGCGCCGCGCGGGCGTGCGCGTGGACGCCGCGCGCATGGCCCTGGCCCAGCAGGCCGTGCTGCTGGTGGGCCTGCAGCGCCAGGATGTCGCCGCAGCGCTGGAGGCCGTGCTGGTGAGCCGCGAGCAGGACCGCCTGGTGTTCCGCGAGCTCTTCGACGCCTACTTCAAGAACCCGAACGTGGCGCAGAAGCTGCTGGCCCAGATGCTGCCCAGCGCCGAGGCCAAGGCCGAGCCCGTGAAGCGCCGCCCGCGCGTGAGCGAAGCCCTGGCCCCCGTGCGTGCCGCGCGCAAGGCCCCGCCGCGCGAGGAGGACAAGGTCGACTTCGACGCCGCCATGACGGCCAGCGATCTGGCGCGCCTGCGCCATGCGGATTTCAACCAGCTCTCGGCCAGCGAATACCGGCTGGTGGAGCAGTTGGCGCGCGACATTCCGCTGCCCTTGCCCGACTACGCCGCCCGCCGCACCCGCCCGGGTGTGCGTGGCAGCCGCCCGCACTGGCCCGGTGCCATGCACCAGACGGCGCGCACGGGGGGCGAATTTTTGCAGGTGCCGCTGCTGCAGCGCCGCCGCCAGCCGCTGCCGCTGCTGGTGCTGGTCGACGTGTCGGGTTCCATGGAGCGCTATGCGCGCCTGCTGCTGGCCTTTTTGCACGCCGCCACCGCACCACGGCGCGCTGGGGCGCTGCGGCGCGACGTGTTCGCCTTCGGCACGGGCTTGACCGATCTCACGCCAGCCTTCCGCCTGGCCGATACCGATGCCATGCTGCAGGCCGCCAGCCATGCCATTGCCGACTTTGCCGGCGGCACGCGCATGGGCGAAAGCCTGCGCGCGCTGCGCCTGCAGCATGTGCGCCGGCTGGTGGGGCGGCGCACCCTGGTGCTGCTCATCACCGATGGCCTCGATACCGGCGCGCCCGAACTGCTGGAGCAGGAACTGGGCTGGCTGCGCCGCCACTGTGCGCGCCTGCTCTGGCTCAACCCGCTGCTGCGCTTTGGCGGCTATGCGCCCACGGCACGCGGCGCGGCCGTGCTGCACCGCCAGGCGCACGGCATGCTGGCCGTGCACGACCTGAGCCGTCTGCAGGACCTGGCAGGCAGCATTGCCACCGTGCTGCGCCAATGACCATCTGAAGAACGAACCGAGGATTCCCACCATGGAAATGCAAGCCAGCCGCACCCTTGCCGTCAGCCAGAGCCAGGCCTGGGCAGCGCTCAACGACCCCGAGGTGCTCAAGCTGTGCATCCCCGGCTGCGAGAAGGTCGAGCCCACCGGCGAGAACCAGTACAGCGTGGCCATGGCGCTCAAGATCGGCCCGGTCTCGGCCAAGTTCGCGGGCAAGATCACGCTGTCGGACAGCGTGCCGCCCGAAAGCTACACCATCGCCTTCGACGGCTCGGGCGGTGTGGCGGGCTTCGGCAAGGGCAGTGCCCAGGTACGGCTGGAACCGCTGGCACCCGAGGGGGCCCAGGAGCGCTGCGAGCTGCACTACACCGTGCACGCCACCGTGGGCGGCAAGATCGCCCAACTGGGCCAGCGCCTGATCGACGGTGCCGCCAAGGGCATGGCCGAGGACTTCTTCAAGCGCTTTGACGCCGAGATGCAGCGCCGCCATCCCCCCGCGTCCCCCGCGGTGGAGGGCGCACCGGACACCGTGCCCACCGAAATCCCCACCCAGCCCGGCGAGGATGCCGGGCCGCCGAGCGGCTTTGTCCCGAGCCAGCGGGCAGGCCTGCAGGCCACGGGTGCCCAGGAGGCGCAGGGCGGCGGTATTCCCGTGTGGGTCTGGGTGGCGGGCGCGGTGGCCCTGGTGGCCATCGCTTGGTGGTTGAATTGAGCTTGCCCCCTGGCGCACGGAACCGCCGGGCCTTGGGCACAATCTACGCACGATGACGACGACGATGGAAAACCTCGATGTGATGGTGCTGCGCACCCTGCACGGCTGGCGTGCGGCGGGCCGGCGTGCGCTGCTGGCCACGGTGGTGCGCACGTGGGGATCGTCCCCGCGGCCCGTGGGCTCGATCATGGCGCTGTGCGACGATGGTGCGGTGGTGGGTTCGGTCTCGGGCGGCTGCATCGAAGACGACCTGATCGACCGCCACACGCGTGCCTATGCGCAGGAGCGTGCCGGGGCCACGGGCCATGAGCACCGCATTCCCAACGGCCCCCCGTCTTTCGTCAAATATGGCATCACGGCGGACGAGGCGCACCGCTTCGGCCTGCCCTGCGGCGGCACGCTGGAACTGCTGCTCGAATACGACCCCGACCCCGTCTGCCTGGCCGAGCTGATCGCCGCGCTCGAAGCCGGGCGCCTGGTGCGCCGCACGGTGCGTCTGGCCGATGGCGCGGTGGCGCTGGCCATGGCCACGGAGCCGGCCGAGCTGGCCGTGGACAGCCAGGAGCTGACCAACACCTTCGGCCCCGAGTACCGCATGCTCATCATCGGCGCGGGGCAGATGGCCGAGTACCTGGCCACCATGGCCTTGTTCAATGGTTTCGCCGTGACCGTGTGCGACCCGCGCGAGGAATACCGCCACGGCTGGAAGGTGCCCGGCGCCACCCTGGTGAGCGCCATGCCTGACGACGTGGTGGCAGACTTCAAGCCCGACCGGCGCAGCTGCGTGGTGGCGCTCACGCACGACCCCAAGCTCGACGACCTGGCGCTGCTGGAGGCCTTGTCCACGGAGGCCTTCTATGTGGGCGGCATCGGTTCGCGCCGCAACAACGAGGCGCGCCGCGCGCGCATGATCGAGCATTTCGACCAGACCGAGGCCAGCCTCGTGCGCCTGCGCGGGCCCATCGGCATCTACATCGGCAGCAAGACCCCGCCCGAGATCGCCGTGAGCGTGATGGCCGAGATCCTGGCCGTGAAGAACGGCGTGGCCCTGCCGCGCGTGATGGAGGTGGCCCAAGCCAAGAACGACCGGGACGTGGCGCACAACGACCCCGGGCCGCTGGTCTGCGCGGTCAGGCGCTGATCGCGTCAGCGCTTGCGGCCCTGCAGCTCCCGCTGCACATGCGCAAGCAGGCCCTCGCAGGCATCCTCCACCAGGTCCAGCACATCGTCGAAGCCGCTGGCGCCGCCGTAGTACGGGTCGGGCACCACGGGGCTGTCCATGCGCAGGCAGAACTCCGTGAGGCGCCGGAGCTTGTGGGCATGCTGGGGTGGGCACAGCTCCTGCGCCATGGCCAGGTTGTCCCAGTCCATGGCGAGCACCAGGTCGTGCGTTGCGAAATCGGCCTGCAGCATCTGCCTTGCGCGCAGGTCCGACAGGTCATAGCCACGCCGGGTGGCGTGTTTTTGCGAACGGTGGTCCGGCGGCTCGCCCGGGTGGTAGTTGTGCGTGCCGGCCGAGTCGACCCGCACCACACCATCAAGCCCGGCCGCCCGCACGCGGTGGCGGAACACGCCGTGCGCCGTGGGGCTGCGGCAGATGTTGCCCATGCAGAGAAAAAGGACCGAATAGCCCGGTGTCGGTGATGCCATGTGTGCCCCTGAATGCCAAACGGCCCCGCGTGGGGCCGTTGGCAGTGTCTCATGGCGAGCGGTCAGGCCAAGGCTTTCTCTCGCTTCGCGTCGTGGTAGGCCAGGGTGCCGCGTGTCAGCACCTGGTCACTGGCCAGCACCGCGCCGGCGTCGTGCTCGGGCGCGCCCTTCAAGCGGTCGTAGAGCGGCGCAAAGTCGATCTGGGCCAGCTCCAGCAGCTCGTCCAGGTGGCCCAGCACGAAGTAGGTCTCCTGGAAGTCGTCGATGCGGTAGTTCGTTTGCATCACGCGTTCCAGCTCGAAGCGCACGCGGTTGGGCGAATCGCTCTCGACCGAGAAGCGCGTCTCGCTGGCCGAGGAGGCAATGCCCGCGCCGTAGATGCGCAGGCCGTCGCTCTGCTGCACCAGGCCAAACTCCACCGTGTACCAGTACACGCGCGCCAGCTTCTCCAGCACTCCCAGGCGGCTGGCGCGCAAGCCGCCTTCGCCATAGGCCTGGATGTAGTCGGCGATGACAGGGTTCATCAGCATGGGCACATGGCCGAACACGTCGTGGAAGACGTCGGGCTCTTCCAGGTAATCGAGCTCGTGCGGCTTGCGGATGAACTGCCCGGCCGGAAAGCGCCGGTTGGCCAGGTGGCCGAAGAACACGTCATCGGGCACCAGGCCGGGCACGGCCACCACCTCCCAGCCCGTGCGCTTCTTGAGCACCTTGGACATCTGCTCGAAGTCGGGGATCTGCTCGGGGCCGATGGGCAGGTCCTGCATGCCGCGGATGAATTCGTCGCAGGCGCGGCCGGGCAGCAGCTTGGACTGCCGCTCGAACAGGGTGCGCCAGACGCCGTGCTCTTCCTGGGTGTAGTTGGCCCAGCCCTGGTCGATGGTCCAGTCGGGCCGTTCGGGGGCGTGCGCGTCCCCGGCCGCCAGGCCGTGCTTGGCGGTTTCCTTGAGCTGCTGCAGCATGGTTGTCTCCTGCGCCGTCTATGCCGTGAAGGCGGCGGCGATGCGGTTCATCAGCGTGGCCATCTCGATGTCCTTGGCCGAGATGCCGTCCACGTCGTGCGTGGTCAGGGTGACGTTCACGCGGTGGTAGACGTTGAACCACTCGGGGTGGTGGTTCATGCGCTCCGCATGCAGGGCCACCTGGGCCATGAAGCCGAAGGCCTGCACAAAGTCCTTGAACTGGAACTCGCGGGTGAGCACGCCGCCGCGCTCGGCGCCGTGGGCCCAGCCGTCCAGCGTGGGCAGCTGCGCTGCCAACTGCTCGGGCGTGAGCTTCATGCCGCTTCCTTGGCGGGGGCCTTGGCCTTGTCGTCCACAGCCAGCACGCCACGGTTGATCTGGTCGCGCTCCAGCGACTCGAACAGCGCCTTGAAGTTGCCTTCGCCAAAGCCTTCGCGGTAGTTGCCCTTGCGCTCGATGAACTCGAAGAACACCGGGCCCAGCATGGGCTGCGAGAAGATCTGCAGCAAGAGGCGCGGCTGGCCGCCTTCGGTCGTGCCGTCCAACAGGATGCCGCGGGCCTGCAGCTCGCCCACGGGCTGGCCGTGGCCGGGCAGGCGCTTGGCCAGGTTCTCGTAGTAGATCTCGTTGGGGGCGGTCAACAGGGGGATGCCGGCCATCTGCAACTGGTCGATCGATTCGAGCAGGTTGTCGGTCAGCAGGGCGATGTGCTGGATGCCTTCACCGTTGAACTGCATCAGGAACTCTTCGATCTGGCCGCCGCCCTGGCGCGATTCCTCGTTCAGCGGAATGCGGATCAGGCCGTCCGGTGCCGTCATGGCCTTGGAGGTCAGGCCCGTGTACTCACCCGAGATGTCGAAGTAGCGGATCTCGCGGAAGTTGAACAGCTTGGTATAGAAGTCGGCCCAGTAGGCCATGCGGCCGCGGTACACGTTGTGCGTGAGATGGTCCACCACTTGGAAGCCATGGCCCTTGGGGTGCAGGTCCACGCCGGGCAGGAACTCGAAATCGATGTCGTAGATGGACTTGCCGTCTTCGAAACGGTCGATCAGGTACAGCGGCGCACCGCCGATGCCCTTGATCGCGGGCAGGCGCAGCTCCATCGGGCCGGTCGGGATCTCGATGGGCTGGGCGCCCAGCTCCAGGGCGCGCTTGTAGGCCTTGTGCGCATCGCGCACACGGAACGCCAGGCCGCAGGCCGAAGCGCCGTGCTCGCCCGCGAAGTAGGCCGCATTGCCCGGCTCGTTGTTCACGATGAAGTTGATGCCGCCCTGGCGGTACAGCAGCACGTTCTTGGAGCGGTGCTTGGCCACCAGGGTGAAGCCCATCTTCTCGAACATCGGCTCCAGCACGCCGGGCTTGGGCGAGGCGAATTCCACGAACTCGAAGCCGCACAGGCCCATGGGGTTGTCAAACAGGTCGCTCATACATCGTCTCCATCATCGGTGGGCAGCACTCAGGCCGGGGATGGGACGACTGTAGGGAAAGTGGGGCGCAGTTATCTTGCAAGTTCGGGACGCGCCGGCCCGCTGTGCGCTGGTTTCATGCGAAAAATCAAAGGTAGAGCATTCGATCAGCTCTGAATCCGCGATTGGCGCAACCTTGCTGCTTGTTTGCGCGGCGTGACCTTGAACAGGTTCTCACGCCAGAAGCCCTGCCGCCATGTCGGCATCGCGGGGCGCAGGGCTCCGCGCAGCCGGGGTTCAGCCCATCACCACCGGGCCGCCCTTCTGGATGCCGCGCTGGTAGGCCGGGCGGGCCTCCATGCGCTTCTTGTAGGCCTGCAGGTTGGGGCAGTTGCCAGCCTTTTCGGAGCGCGACAGGGCGGCCTCGACCGCAAAGCTCATCTGGAAGTCGGCCATGGTCAGGTGCTCGCCGGCAAACCAGGTGTTCTGGCCCAGGTGGGCTTCCATGAAATCCATGGCGGTGTTCACGTTCGGGTCCACCACCTTGTCGAGCACCTTGCCGCACAAGGCCTTGGCAATGGGCTTGACGAAGAAGGGCATGGGCTGGCGCGGGATGGTCATGAACACCAGCTTCATCACCAGCCAGTTCATCAGCGAGCCCTCGGCGTAGTGCATCCAGAAGCGGCACTGGCGGTACTCGGGCGTGCCGCGCGCGGGCTCCAGATGGGCCAGCTCGCCCGTGGCCTGCGCGCCATAGGTTTCCACCAGGTATTCGATGATGGCGGCCGATTCGGCCACCACTTCGCCGCCATCGGTGATCACGGGCGACTTGCCCAGCGGGTGGATCTTCTTGAGCTCGGGCGGGGCCAGCTTGGTGGCCTTGTCGCGCTGGTAGATCTTGAGCTCATAGGGCACGCCCAGTTCTTCGAGCAGCCAGAGGACGCGCTGGGAGCGCGAGGTTTCGAGGTGGTGGACGGTGATCATCCGGCCATCTTAGGGCCTACCCCGTCGTTTCCGTGTGGCAGCCGCGCGGCCAATGTCGCCTGCACGATGTTGCGGCTGCGCCAGAAAGCACAAAGCCCTCTTGCGAGGGCTTCGTTGCTTGCAAGGGGCCGCGTGCGTGCGGCCCGTGCCGATCTGGCGATCAGCCGCCCTTCTTGGAGCGCTTGCCAGGGTTCTTCTTGCTGCGCGTGGCGACGCCGCGCTCCAGGCTCACGCGTTGGCCGCGGCCACCGGTGGGCAGGGTGTAGCCGGCCACGGGCGTGGGACGGGGGCTGCGCTTGCGGTCTGCTTCGGTGACGATCTTGTTGCCCATGGAAATTCTCTGGAAAAATTGGTGGAAAAACACGTATTAGGCCATAGATCGGCCAAAAAGCCCAGCAGCGTGGTTTTTCAAGGTGTTTCGCCCGGCCTTCAGACGCCCGTGAAGCGGGTGGCAAAAGCCGCGCCATGGTCGGTGGACAGGGCCTCGCAGCAGTGGTGGGGCAGCACAAAGCCACGCCCTGCGTCCTCCACCGCCTTGGCCCGTATCACCGGGGGCTGCGCCCTGACACCGCCAAAAATGGTGGCAAACGCCACGTCGGCCGCGTCGCGCCCCGTGCCGAAGCGGATCAGCCCCATGGGAATGGCCGTGCCCGAGGGGTCGAACAGGTACCAGCGGTCGCCGATATAGGCCTCCACATAGGCATGGAAGTCGGGCGGGCCCAGGCTGGGGTCGGCGCCATAGTCGGTGCCTGTGGTGAAGCGCGCGGGGATGTTCACCGCGCGGCACAGTGCGATCATCAGGTGGGCAAAATCGCGGCACACCCCCACCTTCTCCACCAGCGTGTCCACGGCCGAGGTGTTGGAGTTCGACGCGTTGGACGTGAAGGCCACGTGCCGCTGCACCCAGTCGCGGATGGCCTGCACCCGGCGGTGCCCCTGCGGCAGGGTGCCGAACTCGGTGCCGGCCAGGCGCAGCAGGCGGTCGGACTGGCAGTAGCGGCTGGGGTAGATATAGCCCAGCACGTCCTGCGGCAGCTGGCGGATGGGTACCTCGGCCAGTTGGGCCGGGTCGGCGCAGTGGTGGCTGATGTCCACCGTGGCCGAGTACCCCACCTTCAGCGCCCCCGGCTCGCCCCTGAGGCGCAGGTAGCGGTTGCCCGTGGCCGGGTCGGTATGGATCTGGCGCGGCACGTTCTGGTTGATGGTCAGGCGTTCGTTGCGGATGGCCTGGCTGGGCGTGTGCGCGGCGTGGATGTTGAACACGAAGTCCGCGCCGTGTGAGTCGATCTCGTAGTGGAGCTCGATGTCGAGTTCCAGCCGCACCCGGGTGTGGGCCATGAAGGGCGCCCGGGTGGCGGGCAGGGGCTCGGCCGAAGCCGGGTGCACACTGGTGCCCGGTGGCGGCACCGCCGTGTCACCGGGCTCGCCATTGGCGGCCTGGAAGGGCAGCCGTGCGGCCAGCGGGTTGAAGGCAGTGGCAATGGAAGGGGACGACGCTTGCGCGAGCATGGTGGATGTCTCTGGTGGAGGGGCTGGCTGTCCACGGCCTGCCACACCGGCATGCCGCAGCCCGTTCAGAGTACGTGCGGGCCCCCGGGCTGTATGTAGGCATACAGCCTGTCACTCCCCGGCGCGGTGGCTGACGCGCCTGGCGCGGCGCCTCACTCCAGTTCGAAGGCCTCGCGCAGGGCGGTGCAGAAAGCGCTGCTGCCGCTGATGGACAGGGTCACGGTGGTGCGCGGGGCACCCGGCGTGCTGGGGTGGGTGGCAATGCGGCCCGTGGCGCTGTCGAATTCCATCGCCAGGGGGGTGGACACCTCCTGCACGGCACTGATGTCGTAGTCCCATTCGCCGCCTTCCTCCGCCGGCCCGAAGGTATCGGGGAAGTGGGCATGCGCCCAGGCCAGCACCTGGGCGACTTCGGCCTGTACGGCCGGCCATTGCGCCGGGCTGGCGGCGGCCATGGCGTCGAAGGTGCCCGTGCCTTCGTAGTCTTCGCTGTAGTCGAAATCGAGGTAGTGCAGGGGCATGGTGCGTGGCGGATGGGCGAGCGGGGCGTGCATTGTCTCAGCCGGGCGGGCGCCGTTCCTAAAATGGGCGCATTCTTTCTCTTTCTCAGCTCTCGCTCCCATGCCTTCCGCCAGCCCCCTCCTGCTCATCGACAGCCTGCGCTTTGCCTACCCTGAGGTTCCGCTGTTCGATGGCCTGTCCGCCCAGGTGCCGGCGGGCGCCACGCTGGTGCTGGGCGGCGACAGCAGTGGCAAGACCACCTTGCTGCGCCTGCTGGCGGGTGAACTGGCTCCGGGCTCCGGCCAACTGGTGCTGCAGGGTGTCTCCCTGCAGTCGGCGCCAGCCGACTACCGGGCCCGGGTGTTCTGGGGCGACCCGCGCTCGGGCACGCTGGAAGAGCAGGGCGTGCAGGACTGGCTGGCCGCACTGCCGGAGCGCTACCCGCGCTTCGACGCGGGCGCACTGGCCCGGCACATCGAGGGCTTCGACCTGCACGAGCACCTCTCCAAGCGCTTTCTGATGCTCTCCACGGGCACACGGCGCAAGGTGTGGACGGCCGGGGCGCTGGCCTCGGGCGCCGCACTCACCCTGCTCGACGAACCTGTGGCGGGGCTGGACAAGCCCTCCATCCAGTACCTGCAGCAGGCGCTGGCGGCCTTGGCGGGCGCGGCGGACCGGGCCATCGTGGTCGCGCACTACGATGCGCTGGTGGGCGTGCCCTGGCAAACCACCATCGCGCTGCCTGAGCGGTGATGCCCGAGCGCCAAGCGGGGCAGGGCGCAAAGCCCTAAACTGGCGAGCTGGGCCGCGCCAGCGGCCGTTTTTCCGGATGTTTCTCCCCATGGACGCCCTGCTTTTCGCCCCCGTCGCCGTGGCCATCGCGCTCACGCCTGGCCCCAACAATTTCTGCGGTCTCAACAACGGCATCCGTGCCGGTGTGGGCGCGGCCCTGGTGGGCACCATCGGGCGGGCGGCGGCGTTTGCGATCTTTCTCGCCGTGTCGGCCGTGGGCCTGGGGGCGATGCTGCTGGCGTCCGAGGCGGCCTTCACCGCCGTGAAGTGGGTGGGCGCCTGCTATTTGTTCTGGCTGGGCTGGCGTGCCTGGCGCAGCCGCGAGTTCAATGGGCTGGAGGTGGCCGATGGTGCCGAGGTGGCGGCCAGCGGCGCTGCGCCGGTGCGGCTGTGGTCGCTGGTGACGCAGGAGTTCCTGCTGGGCATCACCAACCCCAAGGCCATCATCCTGTTCGCGGCCATCTTTCCGCAGTTCATCGACCCGGCCCAGCCGGCGGCGCGCCAGTTCCTGGTGTTGGGCAGCGTGTACCTGGCGGCTGAGTTCGTGGCCACGGCGGTCTATGCGGCGGGCGGCCGGCAGATCCGCCGCTTCATCCGTACCTCGCGTGGTGTGGTGCGGCTGAACAAGGCCACGGGCGGTTTCTTCATGGGCGCGGGCGGCCTGCTGCTGGCTACCAACCGCTGACATGAAGCACCCCCTGAGTCGCTTCGCGCCTTCCCCCTTGAAGGGGGACGCCCCCAGTGCGGCGGGGCGGCCCTTGCACGGGGGCACTGGCCTGGGTAGCGCCAGTTTTGTGCGATGGGGGTCGTGCGTATCGCCATGGGCAACTGAGTTAGGTTTCGGGCTTGAAAACGTCGTAAACCGAGGGTAAAGGCAGGGTAAATCCTTTTGTCCGGGCGCGGGAGCGTCTTGGCGGGTGGCTACCATAGCCACGATTCCATTTGTAACGCCCACCATGCCTTCCCATCGCCTTCCGTCCGTGCCCTCGCGGCCCCTTTTGCGCCAACAGGGGCGTGCCCTGTGGTGGATCGTGCTGCTGGTGGTGATTGCCGCCGCTGCGGGCGGGGGCTGGTGGTGGAAGCAGCGCCAGGCGGCGAGCACCACAGGGCAGCCGCAGGCTGAAGGGGCGGGCGGCCCGCCCGGAGGGCGCGGCGGCCCCGGTGGGGGCCGCGGGCCGGCGCGCTTCAGCGCCGGTGGGCAGACGCAGCCGGTGTCGGTGGGCATCGTGCGGCGCCAGGACGTGCGTGTGCAGGTCAATGCCATCGGCACCATGAGCGCCCGCGCCACGGCCGTGGTGCGCGCCAAGGTCAGCGGCGAGCTGGTCAAGCTGCACTTCAAGGAAGGCGACGAGGTCAAGGCCGGCCAGCTGCTGGCCGAGATCGACCCGCGCAGCTACCAGGCCTCGCTGGGCCAGGTGCAGGGCAACCTCGCGCGCGACCAGGCGCTGCTCAAGAATGCCCAGCTCGACCTGAAACGCTACCAGGACCTGCTGGCCAAGGACTCGATTGCCAGCCAGCAGGTGGACACCCAGGCTGCCCAGGTGCGCCAGCTCGAAGGCACGGTGGCGGCCGACCAGGCCCAGGTGGACGCGGCCAAGCTGCAGCTGAGCTACACCCGCATCACCGCGCCCATCGCCGGGCGCCTGGGCCTGCGCCAGGCCGACCGGGGCAATGTGGTCGGCCCTTCGGATGCCAACGGTATTGTCACCATCAACCTGGTGCGCCCCATCGACGCGGTGTTTTCCGTGCCCGAGGCGCACCTGGCGCAGATCAACCAGCGCCTCTCCGAGGGCGCCGAGCTGCCCGTGGAGCTGTGGGACCGCGAGCAAAAGCGCCGCCTGGGCCGCGGTAAGGTGGGTGCGCTGGACAACGCCATCGATGCGACCACCGGCACCATCAAGGTCAAGGCCACCTTCGGCAACGAGGACGGCACCCTGTTCCCCAACCAGTTCGTCAATGTGCGCCTGCAGGTCAACCTGCTGCAGGACGCGGTCACCGTGCCGGGCACGGCCATCCAGAACAATTACGTCTACCTGGTGCAGCCCGATGGCACGGTGACGCAGCGGCGCATCCGCGTGGGTGTGGCCGACGGCGACCGGGTGGCGGTGGAGGGCGACCTCAAAGAAGGTGACCAGGTCGTGGTCGACGGCATCGACCGCCTGCGCGAAGGCGCCAAGGTGGCGGTGATCGATTCGGGCGCCGCGGCGCGCGCCGACGAGGCCGTGCAGGACGCCGGCGCGCGCCGCGCCGCGATGATGCGCAACCTGACCCCTGAAGAGCGCGAGAAGCTCGCCAAGATGACGCAGGAAGAGCGCCGCGCCTTCTTCCGCAGCAAGCGCAACCAGCCTGGCGCGGCCGGTCCGGCGGGAGCGGCCAGTGGCACCGTGGGCAGCGAGGCGGCTGCACCTGCCGCCGGTGCATCGGCTGCTGCAGCGCCTGCACCGGGGGCGTCGCGCCCTGCCGGTGGCCGCAGCGCCGAAGGCCCCCGGGGCGCGCAGGACGGTGCGCCGCGTGAAACGCCCGGCCCGCGTGCTGACGGCGGCCCGCGTGCCGAGGGCGGTGCCCCCGATGGCGAGCGCCGCCCCGGCATGTCGCTCGAGGTGCGGGCCCTGCTCGAAAAAATGAGCCCCGAAGAGCGTCAGAAGCTGCAGGCCATGGCGCCCGACGAGCGCCGCGCCTACATCCGCGGCAAGATGCAGGCGGCCGGCATCGCGGCCCCTGGTGCCGCCGCCTCGCGCTGATGCCGTCCCGACTCCCCTGAAGCGGGCACCGCCGCCATGAACCTTTCGCGCATCTTCATCCTGCGCCCCATCGCCACCTCGCTGCTGATGGTGGCGCTGCTGATTGCAGGCCTGCTGGCCTACCGGCTGCTGCCCATCTCGGCCCTGCCCGAGGTGGACTACCCCACCATCCAGGTCACCACGCTGTACCCGGGCGCCAGCCCCGACGTGATGACCTCCAATGTCACCGCGCCGCTGGAGCGCCAGTTCGGCCAGATGCCGGGGCTGGAGCAGATGTCCTCCACCAGCTCTGGCGGGGCCTCGGTCATCACCCTGCGCTTTGCGCTGGACATGGCCATGGACGTGGCCGAGCAGCAGGTGCAGGCGGCCATCAATGCCGGCAGCAACCTGCTGCCCAACGATTTGCCCATGCCGCCCATCTACAGCAAGGTGAACCCGGCGGATGCGCCCATCCTCACGCTGGCCATCACCTCGCCCTCGCTGCCGGTGATCCGCGTCAACGACCTGGTGGAAAACCGCCTGGCGCCCAAGCTCTCGCAGGTCAAGGGCGTGGGCCTGGTGGCCATTGCGGGCGGGCGCCGCCCGGCAGTGCGCATCCAGGTCAATCCGGTGGCGCTGGCCGCGGTGGGCATGACGCTGGAAGACGTGCGCGGCGTGATCGCAGCCTCCAACGTCAAGCAGGCCAAGGGCGGCTTCGACGGGCCGGCGCGCGCATCGACCATCGACGCCAACGACCAGCTGCAGTCCGCCGCCGAGTACCAGAACCTGGTGATCGCGCTGCGCAACGGCACGCCCGTGCGCCTGCGCGACGTGGCCACCACGGTGGACGATGCCGAGAACGCCCGCCTGGCCGCCTGGGCCGGCACGCCCGAGACGGGCGCGCGCGCCGGCGTGATCCTCAACATCCGGCGCCAGCCCGGCGCCAACGTGATCGAGACGGTGGACCGCATCAAGGCCCTGCTGCCCCAGCTGCAGAGCACGCTGCCAGCCTCGCTGGACGTGCAGATCCTGACCGACCGCACGGTGACCATCCGCTCCTCGGTCAAGGACATGCAGGCCGAGCTGGCCCTGGCCATCGGGCTGGTGGTGGCGGTGATCTTCGTCTTTTTGCGCAGCGCCTCGGCCACGCTCATCCCCAGCGTGGCGGTGCCGCTGTCGCTGGTGGGCACCTTCGGCATCATGTACCTGGCGGGGTTCTCCATCAACAACCTCACGCTGATGGCGCTGACCATCTCCACCGGCTTCGTGGTGGACGATGCCATCGTGATGATCGAGAACATCGCGCGCTATGTGGAGGACGGCGAGCCCCCCCTGCAGGCAGCGCTCAAGGGCGCCAAGCAGATCGGCTTCACCATCATCTCGCTGACCATCTCGCTGATCGCGGTGCTGATCCCGCTGCTCTTCATGGGCGACGTGGTGGGCCGGTTGTTCCACGAGTTCGCGATCACCATGGCCGTGGCCATCCTGATCTCGGCGGTGGTCTCGCTCACGCTCACGCCCATGCTGTGCGCGCGCCTCTTGCGCCACACGCCCGAGGAGAGCCATGGCCGCCTGTACCAGGCCACGGGCCGCTTCTTCGACCGCACCATCGCCCAGTACGGCCGCGCGCTGAACTGGGTGCTGGGCCACCAGCTGCTGACCTGGGTGGTGTTCATCGCCACGCTGGCGCTCACGGTGCTGCTCTACATGGTGGTGCCCAAGGGCTTCTTCCCGGTGCAGGACACGGGTACCCTGCAGGCGACCACCGAGGCCGACCAGTCGATCTCGTTCGCGGCCATGGCCGAGCGCCAGCAGCAGCTGGCAGAGCGCATCCTGCGCGACCCGGCGGTGAAAAGCGTCTCGTCCTTCATCGGCGTCGACGGTGCCAACACCACGCTCAACACCGGCCGCCTGCTGATCGACCTGCAACCGCATGGCGAGCGCGACAAGGCCTCGGCCGTGGTGCGCCGCCTGGCCGATGACACGGCCGACATGCCCGGCATCCGCCTGTATGCCCAGCCCGTGCAGGACCTGACCATCGAGGACCGCGTGGCGCGCACGCAGTACCAGCTGCTGGTGTCATCGCCCGACCCGGCGCAGCTGCAGACCAGCACCACCGAGCTGGTGCGCCGCATGCGCGGCCTGCCGCAGCTGGCCGACGTGGCCAGCGACCTGCAGAGCCAGGGCCTGCAGGCCTTCGTGCAGATCGACCGGGCCCAGGCCAGCCGCCTGGGGGTCACCGTGTCGGGCATCGACACGGCGCTGTACAACGCCTTCGGCCAGCGGCTCATCTCCACCATCTTCACCCAGTCCAACCAGTACCGGGTGGTGCTGGAAGTTTCGCCGCAGTTCAAGATCGGGCCCGAGGCGCTGAACAACATCTACGTCACCTCCACGGCCGGCAAGCCGGTGGCGCTGTCCACCGTGGCGCGCATCGAGGAGCGGCCCATGGCCCTGGGCGTGAACCACGTGGGCCAGTTGCCGGCGGCCACCATCTCCTTCAACACCGCACCCGGCGTGGCACTGGGCGATGCGGTCAAGGCCATCCAGGCCGAGCAGGCCGGCGCCAAGGAGGCGGGCCTCTTGCCGCTGTCGGTGGAGACCAGCTTCCAGGGCGCGGCGCTGGCCTTCCAGGCCTCGCTGTCGAACACGCTGCTGCTGATTTTGGCGGCCGTGGTCACCATGTACATCGTGCTCGGCGTGCTGTACGAGAGCACCATCCACCCGGTCACCATCCTCTCGACCCTGCCGTCGGCCGGCGTGGGCGCGCTGCTCGCGCTGCTGGTCACGGGGCTGGATGTGGACATCATCGCCATCATCGGCATCGTGCTGCTCATCGGCATCGTCAAGAAGAACGCGATCATGATGATCGACTTCGCGCTGGAGGCCCAGCGCGACCAGGGCCTGCCCGCGCGCGAAGCCATCTACCAGGCCTGCCTGCTGCGCTTTCGCCCGATCCTGATGACCACGCTGGCCGCGCTGCTGGGCGCGCTGCCGCTGATGCTGGGCACGGGCGTGGGCAGCGAGCTGCGCCACCCGCTGGGCGTGACCATGGTGGGCGGCCTCATCGTGAGCCAGTTGCTCACCCTGTTCACCACGCCCGTGATCTACCTGACCTTCGAGAACGCGGCCGAGCGCTGGCGCGCGCGCCGTGCCGCCAAGGCAGCAGCGCAGGCCGAAGGGGCCAGCCATGCGTAGCCTGGCCTGCCAGGGCGAGGGGGTGCTGTGAGCATTTCCACTCCCTTCATCCACCGGCCCATCGCCACCATGCTGCTGACCATCGGCCTGGCGCTGGCGGGGGCGGTGTCGTACTTTTTGCTGCCCGTGGCGCCGCTGCCGCAGGTGGACTACCCGACCATCTCGGTCTCGGCCAGCCTGCCCGGGGCCAGCCCCGACACCATCGCCGCCACCGTGGCCACGCCGCTGGAGCGCGCGCTGGGCGCGATCGCGGGCGTCAACGAGATCACCTCGCGCTCCACGCTGGGCAGCACCTCCATCACGCTGCAGTTCGACCTGAGCCGCACGGTGGACAGCGCCGCACGCGACGTGCAGGCGGCCATCAACGCCTCGCGCACGCTGCTGCCCACGGGCATGCCCAGCAACCCGACCTACCGCAAGGTGAACCCGGCGGATTCGCCCATCATGATCCTGGCGCTCACGTCGGACTCGCTCACGCGTGGGCAGATGTACGACGCGGCCTCCACCGTCATGGCGCAAAAGCTCTCGCAGGTGGAGGGCGTGGGCCAGGCGTCGATCAGCGGCGGCGCGCTGCCGGCCGTGCGCGTGCAGCTCGACCCGCTGCGCCTGGCGGCCAACGGTGTCTCGCTGGAGCAGGTGCGCGCGGCCATCACCAGCACCAACGCCAACCGGCCGCTGGGCTCGGTGGAGCGCGAGGACCACTACTGGCAGGTGACCGCCAACGACCAGGCCCGCGTGGCGGCCGACTATGCCCCGCTGGTGCTGCGCTGGAAGGACGGCAATGCCATCCGCCTGGCCGACGTGGCCCAGGTGACCGATTCGGTGCAGGACGTGCGCAACTTCGGCGTGGCCAACGGCAAGCCCGCCATCCTGCTGCAGGTGTACAAGCAGCCGGGTGCCAACATTTTGGAGGCCGTGGAGCGTGTGCGCGCGCTGCTGCCGGCGCTCAAGGCGTCCATCCCCGCGGCCATCGACATCGAGATCGTCTCCGACCGCACGCCCACGCTGCGTGCCTCGGTCAAGGAGGTGGAGCGCGCCCTGGTGATCGCCGTGGCGCTGGTGATCCTGGTGGTGTTTCTGTTCCTGCGCAATGCGCGCGCCACGCTCATTCCCAGCGTGGCGGTGCCGGTGTCGCTGGCCGGCACCTTCGGCATCATGTACCTGGCGGGCTACACGCTCGACAACCTCTCGCTCATGGCGCTCACCGTGGCCACCGGCTTCGTGGTGGACGATGCCATCGTGGTGCTGGAGAACATCATGCGCCACATGGAGCGCGGCAAGACGGCGCTGCAGGCCTCGCTCGACGGGGCGCGCGAGATCGGCTTCACCGTGGTGTCCATGAGCATCTCGCTGATCGCGGTGTTCGTGCCCATTTTGTTCATGGGCGGTATCGTGGGACGGTTCTTTCGCGAGTTCGCCATCGTCATGTCGGCCGCCATCCTGGTGTCGCTGCTGGTCTCTCTGACCACCACGCCCATGATGTGTGCGGCCCTGCTCAAGCAGCAGCGGGCCCCCAAGGCGCCCAGCCCGTCCCGCTGGGCGCGCTTTTCGCGCTGGGTGGACCGGCTGCAGGAGCGCGCCCTGCGCGTCTACCGCCGCAGCCTGGCCTGGTGCCTGCGCCACCAGCCCGTGGTGCTGCTGGTGCTGGCCGGCGTGGTGGCCAGCAATGTGTACCTGTACACGGCCATCGACAAGGGCTTCATGCCCGAGCAGGACACGGGCCGCATCTCGGGCTTCATCCGGGCCGACCAGGCCACCTCGTTCCAGGCCATGGAACAGCGGCTGCAGCGCTTTCTGGCCATCGTGCAGGCCGACCCGGCCGTGGAGCATGTCACCGGCTTCACGGGCGGCTGGCAGCGCAATGCGGCCATGATGTTCATGTCGCTCAAGCGCGGGCCGGGGCAGGAGAGCTCCGAGACGGTGATCAACCGCCTGCGCGAGCAGCTCAAGAACGAGCCCGGTGCGCGCCTGTTCATGACGCCCCAGCGCGACATCCGCATCGGTGGGCGGCAGAGCAGCGCCTCGTTCGACTACACGCTGCAGGCCGACGACATCGCCGAGCTGCGCACCTGGGAGCCGCGCATCCGCCTGGCCCTGTCGCAGCTGCCCGAGCTGGAAGACGTGAACAGCGACGTGCAGGACTACGGCCTGCAGACCACGCTGGTGATCGACCGCGACGCGGCCTCGCGCCTGGGACTCACGGTCGCCACCATCGACGCCACCCTGAACGACGCCTTCGGCCAGCGCCAGGTGGGCGTGATCTACAACCCGCTCAACCAGTACCGCGTGGTGATGGAGGCCGCGCCCCAGTACCTGCAGGACCCCGAGACCCTGCGCAGCTTCTTCTTCGTGAACAACCAGGGCCAGCAGATCCCGCTGACGGCCTTTGCGCGCATCACCCAGACCAACACGCCGCTGTCGGTCAGCCACGACCGGGGCACGCCGGCCAGCACGGTGAGCTTCAGCCTGGCGCCGGGCGTCTCGCTCTCGCAGGCGACCGATGCGGTGCACAACGCGGTGTCCGAACTGGGCGTGCCGGTCAGCATCCGCGGCACCTTCGGCGGCACGGCGGGGGCCTTCCAGGATGCGCTGGCGGGGCAGCCGCTGTTGATCCTGGCGGCCATCATCACCATCTACCTGGTGCTGGGCATCCTGTACGAAAACCTGGTGCACCCGCTCACCATCCTGTCCACGCTGCCTTCTGCGGGCGTGGGGGCGCTGCTGGCGCTGATGCTGTTCAAGACCGAGTTTTCGCTGATCGCGCTGATCGGGGTGATCCTGCTCATCGGCATCGTCAAGAAGAACGCGATCATGATGATCGACTTCGCGCTGGTGCGCCAGCGCGGCGGCCATGTGAGCGCGGCCCAGGCCATCTACCGCGCCTGCAACCTGCGCCTGCGCCCCATCCTCATGACCACCATGGCCGCCATCTTTGGCGCGCTGCCGCTGGCCCTGGGCCGGGCCGACGGCGCCGAGCTGCGCCAGCCCCTGGGCATTGCCATCGTGGGCGGGCTGCTGTTCAGCCAGGTGCTCACGCTCTATACGACGCCCGTGGTCTACGTGGCGCTGGACCGCCTGCGCATGGGTGCCCACCGCCTGGCGCGCCGCTGGCGCCGCAGCCGCCCGGCGCCATCCGCCGGTGCCGCCGCGGCGCTGCAAGGAAACGATTGATGCTTTCGACCCCTTTCTTCCCTTCTTCCGCGCGCCTGGCGCTGTCGCTGGCCGTGTTGGCCCTGCTTGGGGCCTGTGCCAGCCGGCAGCCCTACGAGCGCCCGGCCATGGACATTCCGCCCGCGTTCAAGGAAAGCGGCGCCGCGGCCCAGGGCCTGTGGCAGCCGGCCCAGCCCGGTGGCGGCCAGGCCGTGCCGACCGCATGGTGGTCGCTGTATGGCGACGCGACGCTTGACACCCTGCAGCAGCAGGCCGCAGCCGGCAACCAGAACATCGCGCAGAGCGTGGCCCGGCTGCGCGCCGCGCAGGCGGCCGTGGCCAGCAGCAGCGCCAGCCTGCTGCCCAGCCTGGGTGCCAGCGCCAGCAGTTCGCGCGCGCGCAGCGGCAGCACGCTGCAGGCCGATGGCAGCAGCAATGCGCGCATCAGCACCAGCCATTCGCTGGGCCTGAATGCAAGCTGGGAGTTGGACCTGTGGGGCCGCATCTCGGGCACGGTGGACGCCGCGCGCGCCAGCGCCCAGGCCAGCGCCGACGACCTGGCCGCCATGCGCCTGTCGGTGCAGGCCACGGTGGCGCAGACCTATTTCTCGCTGCGGGCCGCCGAGGCCCAGGCCCGGCTGCTGCGCGAGACGCTGGACGCCTATGCGCGCAGCTGGGAGCTCACGCGCAACCGCCAGGCGGCCGGTGTGGCCTCGCTGGCCGACGTGGCCCAGGCCGAGGCGCAGTACAAGGGCACCCAGGTGCAGTTGCTCGAATCCGAGACCAACCGCAGCCAGCTCGAACATGCGCTGGCCGCCCTGGTGGGCCAGGCGCCCGCAGCCTTCAGCCTGCCGGCCACGGCCGAGCTGCCGGCGCCGCCCGCCGTGCCTGCGCAACTGCCCTCGCAGCTGCTGGAGCGCCGCCCCGACATCGCCGCGGCCGAGCGCCGTGTGGCGGCTGCCAACGCGCAGATCGGCGTGGCGCGCGCGGCCTTCTTCCCGGCGCTCACGCTGTCGGGCTCGGCCGGCTACCGGGGTTCGGAACTGTCCAACCTGCTGCGCGCGCCCAATCTGTTCTGGTCGCTGGGCCCGGCGCTCGCGGTCTCGCTGTTCGATGGCGGCGCACGCAATGCCGCGGTGGAGTCGGCCCGTGCGAGCAACGAGCAGGCCGCCGCCGCCTACCGCCTGACGGTGCTCACCGCGCTGCAGGAGGTGGAGGACAACCTCACGGCCGCCACCGCCCTGGCCCAGGAGCAGCAGTTGCAGGCCGAGGCCCTGGCCGCCTCCCAGCGCGCGCTGGACGTGGTGAACAACCAGTACCGCGCGGGCACCGTGGGTTTCCTCAATGTGATCACCGCGCAGGCCAGCGTGCTCTCGTCGCAGCGCAGCCTGATCGACGTGAAGAACCGTCGCCTGGCGGCCGTGAACACCCTGCTCAAGAACGTGGCGGGGAACTGGGAGCCGCTGGCGCGGTGACGGGTTGGCGGCTCAGCCGGCGTGGTCAGCGGAAGCCACCACCCGCCAACCCTGGCCAGTGCGCAGCAGGTGGTAGGACTCGCGCCAGCCGCTGGCCACGCTGCCATCGGCGCGCAGCAACTCCCAGGAAACACTGGCCAGCGCGCTGAGCGTGCCCATGGGTACGACTTGCAGATCGCTGAAGCGGCAAGAGCGGCAGCCCTGGCCATGGTAGGTGGTGAGCACGGCCTGGAAGTAGCCGCCAACGTCCTGCGCTGTGTGGAAGGCCCGTACCGCCCCCTGCGCTTCCACGGCGATGCAGGGCACGGCATAGCGCTGTGCCACCAGGGGGCCGTCGAATTCGGCGAAGGCCGCCACGAAGGCATCGAAGAAGGACCGGATCTCGCCGGCCATGTCAGTGCTCACGGGCATGGATTGCCTCCTGGGGTTGGGTGTCTGCCTGGCCAGGGGCCTGCCACGCGGGCCACCGCCTGGCGGATGCTGGCATGCGAGGCATCCGGGCGCAAGGCGGCCTGCAGTGCGAGCGCCGTCTCGGGGTCGTGTGCCTGGAGCCATTGCAGGGCTTTCTTGGGCCCCTCGAACCACTGCCTGCGCAGGGCGAAGTAGTCTTCGAGCAAGGCGGTCAGCAGCCAGGCACGGCGGTAGTGGCCTTCGGCATCGCCGCGCTCCATGCGGGCCGCCATCTTCCAGGCCCAGGTGGTGCGCGCGCCGATCTCGTCGGCGGGCAGCGGGGGCGGGCCTTGCGTGAAGACGGCAGCCAGCCCCTGCAGGAATCGATCCGCCTCCTGTCCCCGCTGCAGCAGCACCACGCTGCCGCGCAGCTTGAGCCATTCAGGGCCGGGCTGCGTCAGCGCCGATTCCGGGTAGAGGAATACGTCAAGAAACGTGCCGTCGATGGTGCGCGTGTCACGGCCTGTGCTGTCGCGCGGGCCAAAGGCGGCGATGTCGTAGTCGCTGTCCTCGTCCGCGGTGCCGTCGGCCCGTGACCCGTAGAGCAACAAGGTGTGGTTGCCGCCCTCCCGGGTCAGTTCTTCGCACAGGGTGCGCAGCAAGGGTGTCCAGTGGATGTTCGGTGCGGTCATTCCGTGCTGCCCCCGCGCGACTGCGCGCCTTCGTGGAGCAACCATGTGCGGAAGGCCGCAAACGCCGGCAGGTCCAGCCGGTCGGGCCGGTAGCACAGGTAGTGGCCCTGGTCCACACGCACCGGGCTGCCGCAGGGGCTGAGCAAGGCGCCCTCGGCCCTCTCTTTTTGCACCAGCAGGGCGGGCACCAGGCCGATGCCCAGGCCGTTGAGTGCGGCCTGGATCAGGGCCGAATACTGGGCGAAGCGCGGGCCCGCCAGGGTCTGTACCTCGGGCACGCCGTGCTGGGTGGCCCACTGGCGCCAGGCCGTGGGCGCGCCCTCGTGGTGCAGCAGGGTGTGGCCCAGGATGTCGGTGGGCTGGGCGATGCGGTGGCGCCCCTCGACCAGGCTGCGCGCCACGATGAGCACGAACTCGCGCCCCGCGATGTACTCCGACACCACCCCCGGCCAGCCGTCGGGTCCGTAGCGGATGGCGGCGTCCACCCCGGCGGGAATGCCGTCGCTGGGCTCCAGGTGGCGGCTGAAGCTCAGCATCACATGGCGGCTTTGCTGGCTGAAGGCCGGCAGCCGGGGGATCAGCCATTTGGTGAGAAAGGTGGGCACGCTGGCCAGCGTGAGCAGGCCCGCCCCGGCATCACCCGAGCGCGCCTCGAAGGTCGCGGCCTCGATGGTGCGCAGCCCGCCCGAGATCTTCTGCCAGTACACGCGGCCCTGGGGCGTGAGCTCCACGCCGCGCCCGTTCTTCTGCAGCAGCTGGCGGCCTAGAAAGGCCTCCAACCCCGCCACCTGCTTGCTCACGGCGCTGGCCGTGATGCACAGCGCACCCGACGCCAAAGTGATGCTCTGGTGGCGCGCAACGGCGTCAAAGGCCAGCAGTTCCTGGATGGTGGGGCAGTCGCGCTTCATGCCTGGCGCTCCTTGCACAACCCGTCCACGCTAGCGCGTCTTGATGACGTTGTAGTGAAAAACATTTTCCAATCGCTCAAGTGTTGTGTTCCATGATTCACCCATGAAAACCGTGTTGGTTCATAAAATTCGGCCATCGCAGCAAGAGGTGTGAATCGACAGTTGCGTATCCGGAAAGTATGCCGGCAATTGGAGCGGATAACAAAACTCAGCGAAGCGGTTCTGGCCAGGCGCTGCGTCGCAGGCAGTACGGGTAGTACGACAAGACGCGGCAACGACGCCAGAAGAGTTTTGTTGGCCGCTCTCAGGACATTGGAGACAACAAGGTGATCCGCGGTATTTCCCTCGTCTACGGCCTGTACCTGCTGCTGCCCATCGCACTGTTGCTGGTGGGCAGCGTGGGCGGCAGCTGGACCAATACGCTCTTGCCCAGCGGCGCCACCGGCCAGTGGTACCAGGACCTGTGGCTGGACAGCTCGTTCCGCAAGGCCTTCGTGAGCAGCCTGGTGGTGGCGCTGGCGGCCTGCGCCATCAACACCGTGCTGGCGCTGCCGCTGGCCTATGCGCTGTACCACGGCGCGCGACGCGGCGGGGGCCTGGCGGCGCGCATCGTGAGCGCCATGCCCGTGGCCGTGCCGGCCATCACCCTGGCCTTTGGCTACATGGTGGTGTTCAACACCGACCTCGCGCCCTGGCTGGGCTCCATGCCGCTGCTCATCGCGGCGCACGCCATCCTCACGCTGCCCTACCTTACCAACACCCTGCTGGCCGACCTGCGCCACCTGGACCTGCACCGGCTGGAGCAGGCCGCGGCCACGCTGGGCGCCTCGGGCTGGCAGCAGTTCACGGGCATCGTGCTGCCCAGCCTGCGCCAGAGCCTGCTCAGCGGCCTGGTGATGGTGGCTGCCATCTCGGTGGGCGAGTTCGGTGTCTCCAACCTGCTCACCAGCTTCCAGAACCGCACCTACCCCGTCGTGCTGCTGCAGGCCTTCTACGGCGCCACGGGCTTTGCCTGCGCCGCCACGGTGGTCCTGCTGGTGCTGGCGGGTGCATCGGCCCTGTTGTCTTCTTCCCTCGTCCAAGCCCGCAAAGACCAGCCATGAGCCTCGTCCTCGACAACGTCAGCTACCGCTACCCTGGCAGCACGCATGGCCTGCACGAAGTCTCTCTGGACGTGCGTGCCGGCGAACTGGTGGCCGTGATCGGGCCCAGCGGCTCGGGCAAGTCCACGCTGCTCAAGCTGGTGTCGGGCCTCACAACCGGCCACACGGGCCGCATCGTCTTCGGCGGGCAGGACATGTCGGCCATGCCCGTGCACCAGCGCCGCATGGGCATGGTGTTCCAGAACTATGCGCTGTTCCCGCACCTGTCGGTGCTGGACAACGTGGCCTATGGCCTCAAACTGCGCAAGGTGCCCGTGGCCGAGCGCCACCGGCGCGCGCAGGAGCTGCTCGGCATCGTCGGCCTTTCGGGCTACGCACAGCGCGGCATTGGCCAGCTCTCGGGTGGGCAGCAGCAGCGCGTGGCGCTGGCGCGGGCCCTGGCCATCGACCCGCAGGCCCTGCTGCTTGACGAACCGCTCTCGGCCCTCGATGCCAGCGTGCGCGGCCACCTGCGCGACGAGATCCGCGCCATCCAGCAGCGCTTTGGCGCCACCACCTTGCTGGTCACGCACGACCAGGAGGAGGCCCTGGTCATGGCCGATCGCGTGGCCATGCTCAAGGATGGGCGCCTCTTGCAGATCGCCACGCCGCGCGAGTTGTACGAGCAGCCCGCCAGCCGCGCGGTCGCCGAATTCGTGGGCCTGTCCACCATCCTGCCCTGTACGGTTTGCGCGCCGGGCCGGGTGGACCTGGGCTTTGCCGAACTCCACGCGCACACAGGCAGCCGCCCCGTGGGCACGGTGCTGCACGCGATGGTGCGCCCCGAGCATGTGCGTGCCGACCCGGCGCCCGGCAGCGTGAACCGATTGCAAGGGCGCACCGGTGCCCAGCGTTACCTGGGCGCGCTCACGCGCTACGACTTCGAGGTGCCCGGTGCGGGCAAGCCCTTCCTCGCCGAGTCGGCTCGGCCGGCGGCCGAAGCGATTGCCATTGCCCCCGAGCACATCCGCCTGCTCGACCTCTGACTTCCCTCCCAAACCATCCCATCGAGGAGCTTTCACCATGCAACGCAGACAACTGATCCAGGCCGCCGGCGCACTGCCAGCACTGTCATTCGCGACGCTCGCCGCCCGCACCGCCTTTGCCTTCGACGGCCCCGAGCTCTATGCGGGCGAAAAGGCCTTGTACGCCGAGGCGCAGAAGGAGGGCCTGTGCGTCTCCTTCGACACCGGCCCCGAATGGGCCAACTGGAAGTCGCTGTTCCGCGATTTCAAGAAGCGCTACCCCGAGATCGAGCTGACCTACAACGACATCGGCTCGGCCGCCACCGTGGTCGCGCTGGAAAAGACCAAGCGCCGCCCGCAGGCCGACACGGCCTACTACTTCGCCGCCTCGGCGGTGGACGCCGCGAAGAAAGACGTGGTTGCGCCCTTCAAACCTGTCAACTTCGACAAGCTGCCGCCCGTGTTCCGCGAGGCCGAAGGCCGCTGGTTCACCATCCACACGCTGAACATCGCCTTCCTGGTCAACAAGAAGCTGGTGAAGAACATGCCCACGGGCTGGGCCGACCTGCTCAAGCCCGAGTTCAAGAACACCGTGGTCTACCTGGACCCGCGCTCCACCGGCATCGGCCAGGTGCTGACCTTTGCGGCGGCGTATGCCAATGGCGGCGGCGTGGACAACGTGCAGCCCGGCACCGACTACCTGGGCAAGCTGCATGCGGCCGGCAATGTGCTGCGCGTGGAAGGCACCACGCCCTACGCCAAGTTCCTCAAGGGCGAGATCCCCGTGTGGATCAGCTACGAGAACGACGGCCTCAAGGCCAAGCACGTGGATGGCATGGGCGATGCGGTGGAAGTGGTCATTCCCAAGGAGGCCAGCGTGGCCGCACCCTATGCGATCAGCCTGGTGAAGAACGGGCCCAACCCCAATGCGGGCAAGCTCTGGCTCAACTTCATCATGAGCGAGGCCGGCCAATCGCTGTTCGCCCAGGGCTTCGTGCGCCCCGCCGTGCCCGGCACGCCGCTGGCGGCCGACGTGGCCGCCAAGATGCCGGCCGCGCCGCAGATCCGCCCGCTCGACGTGGTGAAAGCCTCCGAGCGCAAGGCCGATGTGGACCGCCTGTGGGCGCAGGCCGCGCTGGGCAACAAGTAAAGGGAGCCGGCCCGCATGCGACGCTTTGGCGCCTGGCCCGCATGGGCCTTCATGGCGCTCTTCTTTGCGGTGCCGCTGGCCGCGCTGCTGCCCGAGGCCTTTGGCGATGGCGCCAGCGCTTTCGGGCGGCTGTTCGGCAACCCGCTGTTCCTGGGCGCGCTGCGCAACACGCTGGCGCTGGGGCTGGCGGCGGGCGCCGTGTCGGCGCTGGTGGGCACCTGCATTGCGATCGAGCTGGCACGCCAGCCCGCGGCGCGGCGCCAGTGGATGATGGCCTTGCTGGGCCTGCCGCTGGCCTTCTCGGGCCTGGTGATCGCCTACGGCTTCATCCTGGCGTTCGGGCGGGCGGGCTTTGTCACGCAGCTGCTGGCGGGCCTGGGCGGTGACCCGGCGGTGATCGGCAGCTGGATCTACAGCGTCTCGGGCCTGGGCGTGGCCTATGCCTATTACCTGATCCCGCGCGTGGCGCTGTCGCTGTACCCGGTGTTCGCCAACCTGGACCTGCGTCCCGCGCAGGCCGCGCGCACGCTGGGGGCCTCGCGCGCACGGGCCTTCTGGGACACGGTGGTGCCCGAGGTGGCGCCCTCGGTGCTGTCCAACGCCTGCATGGTGGCCGCGATCGCCATGGGCACCTATGGCACGGCGCTGGCGCTGGTGGGCACGCAGCTCAACATCCTGCCGCTGATGCTGCTGGCGCAGGTCAGCGATGGCGGGTCGGATTTTGCGGTGGCGGCGGCCCTGTCGCTGGTGCTGATGGTGGTGTGTGTGGTGGTGATGGGAGTGGGTGATGTCTTTACGCGACAACGCGAGCGCCGTGCAGGCCATTGAAACCTGGCCGGAGCCGGTGCTGCAGGCGCTGCAGCGCCTGGCCCTGAGGCAGCAGGGCCCCGGGCGCCACCGCCAGCCCGTGGCCGTGATCGGGCCGGGTGACGCAGGCGTGGCCGAGTGCGCGGCCGCCCACGCCGTGGCGCATGCGCTGGCCGGCGCGGGCATGGTGATCATCTGCGGCGGGCGCGGCGGGGTGATGGCGGCCGCGTCGCGCGGTGCCACCGAGGCCGGCGGCATGGCCGTTGGCATCCTGCCCGAGGACGACGACGCCAATGCCAATGAATGGCTCAGCGTGGCCGTGCCCACCGGCATGGGCGAGATGCGCAACGCCATCGTTGCGCGCAGCGGTGTCTGCCTGGTGGCCATCGGCAGCAACCTGGGCACCCTGTCGGAGATGGCCCTGGGCCTCAAGTGGGGCAAGCCGGTGTTCGAGCTCTACGGCGGCGTGCAATTGCCCGGGGCCGTGCCGGCCGCCGATGTGCACGATCTGCTGGCCAAGGTGTTGGCCTGCCTTCTGGCGTAGCGGCTCAGTCTTCGGATTCCAGCGCCACATCCAGCGCATCTTCCAGCGCCCACAACGCTTCGTCGCTGAGCGCGCCCACGAAGACACGCAGGCCATCGCTCCATTCCACCAGGCAGGCCACCTGCCCGGGCTGCACATAGGCGCGCATGTCGTTGACGGTGCCCACCAAGCGCCAGCCGGCCTTCAGCGCTGTTTCGGTGCCGGGCCCCGCGAGGCCCGATGCGCCGTGCGGCAGGGCCTCGCCGAAGCCGCATTGCCAGACCAGCATGGTGGCGATGAACTCCGAGCAGCGCTCGCACACCAAGTGCCACTCGGTGGCATCGCCGGTGGTGGTGATCCACACGGGCGGGTCGTCGCCCGCTGCGGGGCCGCAGTCCACGCCATAACGCACCACGTCCTGGTTTTCTTCGAGAAAGACGAGCTTGCCTTCCTGCAGGCTCCAGTCGGCGGGCGGCAGGAACTGGTCGTACACCGTGGTGAAGTCGTGCGCGTTGCCGGCCAGCAGGTAGAACGCGCGCAGCGCCTGCGGCGCGGTGGTGTCCAGGGACTGCTCGGCCTTGGCGATGGCCTGCGGGTCCACCGCGTCCGTGGGCCGGAGCGGGCGGCCCAGTATCTGGAACAGGTCGGGGTAGGGCATGGTGTTCATGGCAAGGGCGCCATATTGCCAGAGCCACGCGCCAGGCCGCGCGCCACGCGCTCGGTGGCTTCCCGCAGGTACTCGCGCAGGCTGGGTGGCTCCAGCACCTCGAACTCCACCTGCAGCGCCAGCAGCCAGTACACCAGGGTGCCCTGCTGGTGGGCGCCGCAGGCCAGCACGCAGCGCTCGGCGTCCAGGGCCTGCAGCACACCGGCCGAGGCCGGAATGCGCCGCGCCATGGTGGCCAGGGGCTGGTGCAGCACCACGCGGGCCTGCTGCGGAAACTGCGACAGCGCCACCGAGCGCGAGACATATCCCCTGAGGTCGCCCCCGTCCGGCCCGGGGCGTGGCGCGAAGTGGGCGCCGGCCACGGCATCGCCCACCATGCGGTCGATGCGAAAGCTGCGCCAGTCGCTGCGCGCCGGGTCCCAGGCCACCAGGTACCAGCGGTGGCCGGTGTGCACCAGGCCCTGGGGCTCCACCGTGCGCTGGCTGGCCTGGCCCTTGGCGTCCAGGTAGGCGAAGGCCACCCGCAACTGGTCGCGGCAGGCCGCGGCCAGCACCGCGAGTGCGGCGGCCTGCACCGTGGGGCCCATGTGCTCGGTGGGCAGGATGGCCGAGCGCAGCGCGTCGATGCGCTTGCGCAGGCGCGTGGGCATCACCTGTTCGAGCTTGACCAGGGCGCGCAGCGAGCTTTCCTCCACCCCGCCCACGGTGCCGGCCGTGGCCATGCGCAGGGCGATGGCCACGGCCAGGGCCTCCTCGTCGTCGAGCAGCAGCGGCGGCAACGCCTGGCCGGCGCGGAAGGCATAGCCGCCGGCCACGCCGCTGCTGGCGTGGATGGGGTAGCCCAGCTCGCGCAGGCGGTCGATGTCGCGGCGCAGGGTGCGCGGGTGGATCTCCAGCCGCTCGGCCAGCTCGGGGCCGGTCCAGTGGCTGCGGGTCTGCAGCAGGGAGAGCACGCGCAAGAGGCGGGAGGACGAGGACAGCATGGAAATGAATGTACGTCGAATCGAGGGCGGAATCTGTCCGCAATGCATCCTACATTGGACCCACGTTCACGGCGCAGTGCCGCAACGGATCGAACCCCTCAACAACCTCTCCAAGGAGTCTTCCATGTCCATCGTCCTCTACTGGCACCCCATGTCCAGCGCCACCCCCATTGCCAACGCCCTGGTCGAACTCGGCCTGCCGCACGAACGCGTCACGCTGGACCTGCAGGCCGGCGACCAGCGCCGCCCCGAGTTTCTGGCCCTCAATCCCAATGGCAAGGTGCCTACCGTGGTGGTGGACGGCAACCCCATGTTCGAGACCCTGGCCATCCACTTCTGGCTGGCCGGCAAGTACGGTGTGGAACGCGGCCTGTGGCCCCAGGAGGACACGCCCGAGCGCCTGCAGGCCATGTCCTGGGCGACCTGGGCCTATGTGACCTACGGCGCGGTGCTGGTGCGTCTGCAACTGTCCACGCAGGGCGACGCAGCGCTGCGCAGCGAAGTCTGGGCGGATGCGGCGCGCAGCGGCCTGGACCAGTTGCTGGCCCTGCTCGATGCACGCCTTGCCGCGCAGCCCTGGATGATGGGTGCCGACTTCTCGCTGGTGGACCTGATCGTGGGCGCGGTCATCGGCTACAGCGCCTACATCGGTGCGCCCGTGGCCGCCCACCCGCATGTGCAGGCCTGGCTGGCCCGGGTGCAGGCGCGCCCGTCCATGCAGCTCAAGGCGGATTGATCACAGAATGAGGAAGGCGGCGGCTGCCACGGCGGTGGGCAGCAGCGCCCCCAGCAGCAGGCCGCCCGCGCCCACGCTGCCGTCGGTGAAGCCGCCCTTGAGCAGGGCCACGCCGGCCGGGTTGGGCGCGTTGGCGATCACCGTGAGGCCGCCGCCGGCCACGGCACCGGCCACCAGCATGTACTTGGCCGGGTCGGAGATGCCTTCGATCAGCGAGCCCAGGTAGGTCAGCGCCGCGTTGTCGGTGATGGCCGTGAGACCCAGGGCACCCGCGAACAGGGCCAGGGGCTGCAGGCCCTCGACGATGGGCTGCAGCCACCACTGCTGCATGCCGCCCAGCACCACCAGGCCCGCGAGGAAGAAGCCCACGAGCAGCGCTTCCTTGAGGATCAGCGGCGACTGGTGCTCTGCATAGGCCTGGGTGTAGCCCAGGAACATCAGGAACAGCGCCAGGAACACCACCGGGTGGTGCGCGAACACCACCACGGCGGCCAGCAGGCCCAGGTGCACGGCCACCACGGCCAGGGGCACGGCGGGTGCCGCGGCGGGCTTGTCCGCGCCCTGTGCTGGCTGCAGGTGGCTGCGCAGCACGAAGGTGCAGAGCGTGGCGTTGAGCAGCACGGCCAGCGCGGCCTTCCAGCCGAAGTGGGCGAGCATGAAGGCGCTGTCCCACTGCCAGGTGCTGGCCACCATGAGCACCGGCGGCGCGGCGTAGGAGGTGAGCGTGCCGCCGATGGACACGTTGACGAACAGCGTGCCCAGGGCGAAATACTTCACGCGCTCGGGTACGGCGCGGCGAAAGATCTGCGGCGCCAGCATCAGCGCGGCAATGGTCATGGCCGCCGGCTCGGTGATCAGCGAGCCGAGCAGCGGCACGGCCGCCAGGCCCAGCCAGGCGGTGGCCAGCGGCGTGGCCACGGGCAAGTGCCGCGCCAGGGTGTCGACCACGGCCACCACGCTGCGCAGCACCGGGCTGGAGGCGGCGATCACCATGACCACGAAGACGAACAGGGGCTCGGTGTAGTTGCGCGACTCGGCGTAGTCCAGCGCCTGGCTGCCGCCCGAGACAAAGGCCATGGTGACCACGAGCACGATGGCCCAGAAGCCGAAGACGACCTCGACCTCGCCGAGCAGATGGAACAGGCCGGAATGGCGCGGGTAGCGGTGCGCCAGGTGCTCGAACAGACCGGCGGCAAAGGTGTGGAGCAGGGCGATGCCGAAGAGGGCGGCGGCAATCCAGTGGATGGTGTGGGCTTGCATGGGCAGAAATTCCAGTCGCAGACAGACCGCGTGGCGGCCCGACCGACGCTGTACCTGTCGCGCTATCTCGCAGCGTATTGCAGCACGAACACCCAGCCCCCATTTTAACAGAAGGGGGTAAAGCCGGCCTACATGGCCTTGAACAGGTGGGCGTAGAGCCGGCTCACGGCCAGTTTCTCGGGCCGGCCTGCCAGCGCCAGGTGCAGCTTGCCAGCCTCGTCGCGCGTCACGGTGGTGATGGCGCTGGCGCGCACCAGGGTGCTGCGGTGGATCTGCCAGAACACGCTGGCATCGAGCTGTTCGGTGAGTTCCTTGAGCGGCGTGCGGATCAGGAACTCGCGTGCGGCCGTGAGCACGCGCACGTACTTGTCGGCCGCCTCGAAGTACAGCACCTCGGCCACCGGCACCATGTGGATCTGGTTGCCGCTGCTGGCCTGGATCATGGTGAGGGGGCCGGCCGGGGCAGGGGGGCTGGCAGGCGCGGCCGTCGCCACGCCGGGGGCGGCCAGCAGATGGCGCAACTGGGCCATGGTGGCCTCCAGCGCATCGGCGGCGGGGGCCTTGGCTGCCAGGGCCTGCTGCAGCTTCTGCACGGTCTTCTGCAGGCGCGCAGCCTGCACGGGCTTGAGCAGGTAGTCCACGGCCTGGGCCTCGAAGGCCTGCACGGCGTACTGGTCGTAGGCGGTCACGAAGACCAGGGCCGGAAAGGGCTTGTCCGCGGGCCAGGCATCGGCCAGCTCCACGGCGGCGTCCAGCCCGGTCTGGCCCGGCATGCGGATGTCGAAGAACAGCACCTCGGGCTGCAGCGCCAGTGCCTGGCGCACGGCCGAGCGGCCATCGCCCACGGTGGCAGCGATCTGCAGCCCGGGCCAGGCGCGGGTCAGCTCCTGCTGCAGGGCCGCGGCGAGCAGGGGTTCGTCTTCTGCGATCAGGGCGCGCGGGGCGGCGGTGGCGGTGTTCATGCGGAGGTGCTCAAGGGGTAGGTGATGGTGGCGCGCGTGCCCTTGGGGGTGTTGGCCGCCAGCACGAAATGGCCGGCCTCGCCATGCAGCGTGGCCAGGCGCTCGCGCACCTGGGCCAGGCCGAAGCTGGAGCCCGGGCTGGCGGGAGCGGGCTGTGGGGCCGCATCCAGCCCGGCGCCGGTATCGCTCACCTCCAGCACCAGCAGCGTGCGGCCCGCCGGGCCGGCCTGGGTGCGCGCCTGCACCGTGATGTGGCCGCCTTCCACCTCGGGTTCGAGCCCATGGCGGATGGCGTTTTCCACCAGCGGCTGCAGCAGCAGCGGGGGCACGGGCAGCTCGCGCAGGGCCTCGGGCAGGTCCAGCGTGTAGGCCATGCGCGGGCCCATGCGCACGGCCATGAGTTCCAGGTAGTCGGTCAGGCGCTGGAACTCGTCGGCCAGCGGATGCTGGGTGCTGCGCGAGGCGTTCAGCGTGGCGCGCAGGTAGGCGATCATGCGGTCCAGCATCTCCTGCGCACGCACCGGGTCGGTACCGATCAGCACGCGCAGGTTGGCCAGGGTGTTGAACAGCATGTGCGGCTCCAGCTGCGTTTCCAGCAGCTTGAGCTGGGCCTCGGTGGCCTGGCTGTGCACTTCGGCCATGCGCGCCTGCAGCCAGGCGCTCTTGCCGTTCACGTAGAAGTAGTAGCTGATGATGGTGCCTGCCACCACGGTGATGCCGATGGAGATGCGCAACTGGGCGCGCCCTTCGGTATCCCACGACGAGACACCGCACCACCAGTCCGCCAGCAGGGTGCCGCCCAGGTAGCCCAGCACGATGCCGACCAGGGGCAGCGCCACGCCGGCCACACCCTTGGGCCAGCCGTATTCATGGCTGGAGGGAAACAGGTGGCGGCCGAAGTCGATCAGCGCCCAGGTCAGCGTGCCGATGGCCAGCGAGTAGGTGGCGGGAATGTAGTAGGGCTTCTCGGGGCGGAAGGCGTACTGGATGCCCGAGATCGCCAGGCAGAAGGCCAGGGTCTGCAGCAGGCGCTGGAGCTTGTCGAGCCAGTCGATCTTCATGGCGCCTTGCTGCCTGTGAGGTCAGCGCTGCTCGTTGTCGCGCTGGCGCAGCAGGCGCTCGCGCTCTTTCTGCACCATGCGCTCGCGCAGGCCGCTGCCCGTGCCCAGCACGAAGACCGAGACGCCGTGCAAGGCCAGCCCCAGACCCCAGCCCAGCAGCGGGTAGACCGACCAGGGGCGGTTGCCAAAGCCGTAGCGCGACATGGAAAACACCACGATATTGACCACCACGAACAGGACGGCATGCAGGTACCAGCCGAGCTTGGCGCCGGCGCGCTTGCGGGCGAGTTGTTCGATGGCTTCAGGGGTCAGGGGGGCGGTCATGGAGAGTGGATTCTAGGCTGCTGCGTGGCGACTTTGCCAGCCCGCGCCGGGCAGCCGCAGCGTGCATGCCAGCACGATGGCCGATGCCGCGCGGCACGCCGTGCGGCGCAGCGGGTGGTCCTGCGGCAACAGGCCGAGCAGGGCGAGCAGAGTGAGGATCGACAGCATGGATGTGTCCTGCGCTGGGCTCACGGCGCCTTGGCTGGCGCGGGGGCGGCGGCCACCGGCAGGTGCTGCTCGAAGTAGCGCACGATCTTCGTGTCCACCGCGCGCATCTGGCCGCGGTCGAAGCCGGGCGGGTCGCCCAGCAGGCGCACGGCCAGGTCGGACATCTGGGCCAGCGGCGGCTGGGGCGAGAGCAGGGCGCCATGGCCGGCATCGGGCAGGGCGGCGAGCACGGTGCAGCGCTCGGCACACGACGCGAGCACGCGGTCGCTGTGGAAGCGCGGCACCAGCCACAGGTCCTTGCCCGAGGTGATCAGGGCCAGCGGCACGCGCGGCTTTGCCAGCGAGGCCATGTCGAAGTCGGCTGCCGCGGGCACGCCCGAGACGACGGCGGCGATGCGCGGCTCGTCGTGCGTGTACCAGGTGGCGTCGTCGTAGCGCTGGCGGATCACGCCCACGGCGACGCTTTTCTTGATGCCATCGAGGAAATTGCCCTTGAGTTCGGTGAGCAGGCCGACGCAGGTGGAGAAATCGTCTGCGATGTTCGCCTCGCAATGCTGCTTGTACAGGGCGGGCGACCAGCGCCCGCCGGCCAGGCTCAGGGCCGTGTGGCCGCCGGCGGACATGCCGTACATGCCCACCCGGTCGAGCGAGAGCAGGGGCGCCAGCGCGGCATCCTGGGCCACGGCATCGATGGCGCGCGAGACTTCGGCGGGGCGTTTCTTCCAGCTGTCGGGCCCAGGTTTGGACGGGTCCTTGGCGTTGTCGCCCGCATGCTCGGGCATGGCCACCACGAAGCCGGCCGCCACCAGGGCGCGCGCCAGGTCCGAGTAGACCCAGGGGTTGCTGCCCGAGCCGTGCGAGACCACCACGAGCCGGCCGTTGCCCGCCACCGGCGCTCCTTGCCAGGCCAGTTGCAGCTGGAAGGGGCCGCGCTGCAGGGGCTGGTCGGCGGCGCTGCTGGGGTAGTAGACCGTCACCGGGCCATCGCCCTGCAGACCGGCGATCTCCCGGAGGCCGACCCCGGCCTGGGCCAGGCTGGCGGACAAGGCCAGCAGGCCTGCCAGTGCCAGATGGATGGGATGGTGCATGGCGGTCTCCTTTTGCCGTGCCGTGTTCAGGCGCGGTTGTTGTTCTGGGCAATGCGGTCGCGCTCGGATTGGACCATGCGTTCATGCCAGTTCGAGCCGCCTGCGATGAAGTACACCACCATGCCGTGCACCAGCAGGCCGATGCCCCAGCCCGCGGCGGGGAACACGGCCCAGTGGCGGCCGCTGGACAGCGACAGCGAGACCAGCAGCAGGTTGACCAGCACATAGACGGTGGCATGGATGAGCCAGCCCAGCTTGGCGCCTGCGCGGCGGCGGGCCAGGTTTTCGATGGGGTCGTTGGACAGGGGGTAGCGGCGGGACATGGTGGTTCTCCTTGGGGAATGGGGGGAGGGGAAGGGATTCAGGCGGTGGCGTGGCAGGGTGCGCTGCGGGCAGCCTGGGGCGCCAGGGCCATGCGCCACAGGCGGACCGAGCGGGCGATGAACAGGCCGTTGAACACACCGTAGAGCGCGGCGATCTGCAGGTCGAAGGTGGCGTCGTGGGCCAGGGCGGGCTGCATGGCCAGCTCGATGCCGACCAGGTACTTGGTCAGGAAGATGCCCAGGATCAGCAGCAGGGGCAGGGGGCTGCCGGGCAGGTGGAAGCTGCGCGCATCGGCCAGGTAGCGGGTGCCGGCCGGCACGGCGGGCCGCAGCACCAGGGTGAGGGTGGCGACAGCGGCGGCCGCGGCGAGCCAGGCGGCCAGGGTGCCCAGCACCTGGCCGGAGCCGCCGAAGGCCGATACCAGCCCATAGACCGAGAACAGGGTCATGGCCACGGGCATCACGGCCACGCGGGTCAGGCTGGCGGTGCGGGCCACGAGCTGGCTGGCGCCCAGGGCGACGAGTGCGGCGAGCAGGCCCCAGACCCAGGTGGGGGTCTTTTGCAGGACGGTGGGCAGGGCTTCGGGGTGGTGGATCAGAAGGTCGATGATCATGGCGTTGCTCCGGTAGAGGGACGAAGAATGGGGGGACGAAGGTGGCGGGACGAGGGGTTCAGGCGATGCCCAGCTGGCTCCACAGCCATTGGCCGAGCAGGCGGTCGGGCAGCAGGGTGAAGGCACCGGCCACGAGGCAGGAACCGACGTAGGTGCCCTGCATGAGCAGGCGGTGCGCTTTCACGTTGCCACGTGAAAGGAAGTAGAACGACAGGGCGATCAGGCCCAGCGTGATGGGGACCAGCAGGTGGATCACGCCAAAGCCGGCCAGGCGCGGGCCCTTGTCGCCGCTGATGAAGATGGCCGAGAGGGCCACCATCACCATCAGCGTGACCCAGGCGTAGCCAGCGGCGCGGTGCAGGCGCGGGCGCTGGTCGCGGGCGCGCCGGGCCCACAGCGCCAGCGGGCCGATGGCAACGGCGGCCAGCGCGGCGGCCAGGTGGATGGCGATGGCGGGGGTGATCTGCATGGTGGGCTCCGGTGGGGCGGTGTTCGTCGATGGGCGTACTGTGCCGATCGCCTGCCGGGCCTGCCATCGGCCTGCGACGGAATGCAGGGGCGGGGGCGCGAAATGCAGTGCGCCGGAGCAAAGTGCAGGTGTTTTGGTGCTGCTCAGGGGTGAGCGGCGGGGATAATCGGCAGCTTTTGCCGGCCCTGTGGGCCAAAAGGACGCACGCGTGGACCTCGTTTTGCTGGCCAAGGCCGCCCTCATGGGCGTGGTCGAAGGCCTGACCGAATTTCTCCCCATCTCTTCCACCGGCCACCTGATCCTTGCGGGGTCCCTGCTCGGTTTCGACGATGCCAAGGCCAAGGTCTTTGACATCGCCATCCAGACCGGCGCCATCTTTGCTGTCATCCTGGTTTACTGGCAGAAGATCCGCGCCACCCTGGTGGCGCTGCCGCGCGAGCGCAGCGCGCAGCGCCTGGTGCTCAACGTGCTCATCGGCTTTCTGCCGGCGGTGGTGCTGGGCCTGCTGTTGGGCAAGGCGATCAAGGCGCACCTGTTCATCCCGGTGGTGGTGGCCAGCACCTTCATCGTGGGCGGCTTCATCATCCTCTGGGCCGAAAAACGCCCGGCCGCGGCCACGCGCATCCACGAGGTGGACGACATGACGCCGCTGGACGCGCTCAAGGTCGGCCTGGTGCAGTGCCTGGCCATGGTGCCCGGTACCAGCCGCAGCGGCGCCACCATCATCGGCGGCATGCTGCTCGGGCTGTCGCGCAAGGCGGCCACAGATTTCTCCTTCTTCCTGGCCATGCCCACGCTGATCGGTGCGGGCGTGTACAGCCTGTACAAGGAGCGTGCCCTGCTGTCGGTGGCCGACATCCCGATGTTCGCCACCGGGCTGGTGTTCTCCTTCATCAGCGCCTGGCTGTGCGTGCGCTGGCTGCTGCGCTACATCAGCACGCACAGCTTCGTGCCATTTGCCTACTACCGCATCGTGTTCGGCATCGTGGTGCTGCTCACGGCCTGGATGGGCTGGGTGCAGTGGGCTGAATGAGGCGAAGCACCCCTGAGGCGCTTCGCGCCTTCACCCCTCTCTCTCCCCGCTGCGCGAGTCGGGAGGGGGACGCCCCCAGTGCGGCGGGGCGGCCCTTGCACGGGGGCACTGGCTTGGTTCGCGCCAGTTTCATGCGCCGTGGGTGGCGCGTGGTGCGATAGACAACCAATCCGCATGAGCACCCCTGCGGAACGCCCGGCCCGGGGTGGCAATGTCCGGAGGGTCTTTGGGGTCTGGAAGTGATAAGCTGTAACGCATGGTTGCGCTGTCCGTTCGCGCAGCCTGTTTCCGCCTGCCTGCCGACGACCCTTGCCCCGGGACTTTCGCCACATGACGCCAGACGAGCCAGAGATTGCGCACCCCATTGCCAGGCCCACGGACTGGTCGGCCGAAGAGCTGCTCGATCTGATCACGCGCAGCGTGGGCGCCACGCTGGCGGCCGTGGACCGCAATCTGCGGATGATCTACGTGAACGAAGAATATGCGCGCTGGTTCGACAGCACGCCCGAGCGCCTGGTGGGCAAGACCCTGGTCGATCTGTATGGCGAGCACGATTGCGCGCGCTTCATGCCCTTTGTCGAGCGGGTGCTCCGTGGTGAGCGGGTGCAGTACCAGCGCCTGCTGCGCACGCCCTACGGTTTCGATGAGTGGCGCACCATCTGCCTGACGCCCTGGCCGGCGCGCAACGGCGTCATCGACGGCTTCATCACCACCGCACTGGACGTGCACGAACTGCAGGTCACGATGGATGCCCTGCGCACGGCCAACCAGCGCCTGTCCTCGCACATGGAGAACAGCCCCCTGGCCGTGCTCGAGATGGACCAGGACCTGCGCCTGCTGCACTGCTCGCAGCGGGCCGTGCAGCTGATGGGCTGGCTGCCCGTGGCCCACCTGGAAGGGCAGTCGCTCGTCGACCTGCTGGGCCACACCTCGGACGAAGGCCTGCACCAGGCCCTGCAGCGGCTGCAGGCCGGGCAGGAGGCGCAGAACCGGGCGGAAACCTCCTTCGTGCGCGGCGATGGCCTGGAGGTGCATTGCGAGTGGTTCAATTCCGCGCTGACCGATACCGAGGGGCGGGTGACCTCCATCATGGCCCTGGTGGAAGATGTGTCGGCCAAGATCCAGATCGCGCGCCAGCAGCAGTACCTGGCCAACCACGACTCGCTGACCGGGCTGTACAACCGTGCAGCCTTCCACCACCGGCTGGAGCAGTCCCTGGCCCGGGCGCGGCGCAGCGCCGGGGCGGTGGCACTGCTGTTCATCGACCTGGACGGCTTCAAGCGCGTCAATGACCTGGAAGGCCACAGCGCGGGCGACGAAGTGCTGCGCATCGTGGCCCAGCGCCTGTCCTCCATGGTGCGCGCGGGCGACACCATCGCCCGCCTGGGAGGCGATGAGTTCCTGGTGATGCTGGACCGCGAGGTCACGCGCGACGTGACCGACGGCATCGGCCAGCGCATCATCCATGCGCTGCACGAGCCCATGTGGGTGGACGGGCGCGCCCTGCACATCGGCGCCAGCATCGGCGTGGCCATGCACCCCCCGCTGGAGGGCGAGATCGACGCCCTTATGAACCGCGCCGACCAAGCCATGTACTCCGCCAAGCGCGCCGGCAAGGGGCGCCTGCACTACGCCCAGCCGGCGGCGCTGCAGTGAGCAGCGCCGGGCCGCGCCCTACTCTTCCCTGGGCAGGCGGATGCTCTGCTGGAACTTGAAGAAATTGGTCGGGTCGTAGGCGCGCTTGGCCTGCTGCAAGGTCGGGTAGGCCGGGCCCCAGTAGGCGTTCTCGAAGTCCTGCAGGCTGGCATCGGGGTAGTTCTGGTACACATGCCCGTTCAGGAAGGGTTGCACCAGTTGCATGAAGCCGGCCAGCCAGGCCTCGGTCTGGGCGCGTTCGGCCGGGTTGCGCCAGAACACGTCGACCACCAGGTCGGCATCCACGCGGCGGTGGATGAAGGCGCTGGCCTCGATGGGGTAGCGGTTGATGGCGCCGCCATAGGGCTCCAGGTAGGCCAGCGACCACTGGTTGGGCGAGGTCTTGAAGTAGTCGATGATGGACTGCCAGTCCGCCGTGGTGAGCGGGCGGCTGATGTAGCCCGAGGCCTTGCTCTCGGCAATGCCGTCGGGCAGGTTGTCGGGCAGGGAGTAAGGATGGTCTTCGAGCCAGATGTTCATGTCCGGGTAGGTGCCGGTCTTGTCCACCAGCAGCTGGGCGCTCGGGATCTCCATCAGCGGGGCAATGGCCTGCAGGCCGGCCTCGCGCGTGCCGCAGAACATGCCCTGCACCATGGCCACCGGCTGGCCGCCGTAGTAGCCCAGGTTCATCATGTAGCCCAGCGCATCGGGCGCGCCGCTTTGCATGTAGCGCTGCTGCATCATGGTCAGCACGTTGGCGGCCTGGGACATGTCCCAGCCGATGGACCAGGCCCACACGGTGTCCAGCGGCACCATGGTGTAGGTGACCTGCAGCAGCACGCCGAAGTTGCCGCCCGTGCCACCGCGCATGGACCAGTACAGCAGCGGGTTCTCGGTCTCGCTGGCCGTGACGATGGTCCCATCGGCCAGGGCCACGCGCAGCGATTCCACCAGGTCGCTCTGGATGCCGTAGCGCCGCGAGGTATAGCCATAGCCCCCGCCCTGCACGAAGCCGCCCACGCAGACGCTGCCGCAGGCGCCCGTGGGCACATGCCAGCCGGTGTGGTTCATGGCGCCGTTGAAGTGGTCGAAGTCGGTGCCGGGACGCACGTGCACGCGCTGGTTCGGCGGGTCCAGCACCACGCCCTGGATGTCGCTCAGGTCGATCACCATGCCGTTGTTGACCGAGTAGCCGGCCGTGCTGTGGCCGCCGCAGCGCACGGCCACGGGCACCTTGTACTTGCGCGCTACGGCCAGGCATTCGAGCACATCGTTCTCGACGGCGCAGTAGACGATGATCTTGGGGAACGACTGGAAGGCGGGGTTCGACTCCTGGCGGGCCTGGTCGTAGTCGGGGCTCGAGGGCAGCACCACCCGGCCCACCAGCATGTGCTCCAGGTGGGCCAGCGATTCCAGCGCGATGGCGGTGTCGGAGGTCTCGCCGGCGCCTCCCGCCGCATCGGCCGCCGATGCGGCAAGGGCGTGGAATTGCGCGACACGCGCAGCTTTGGCAATGCGGGCGGGGCTTTTGCGATGGGCCATGGCACGGGATCCGTTGGGAAGTTGCGAGGCCTCCTGTGTAACGGAACGCCCGGCATTTGACCAGCAATGGATTCCCCAGGTGCCATGCCCCGGGACCCTACGCCGATGAGAGGGCCAGGTCCCCGGTGTTGCGGCGCAGGCAGAACTTGCCGCTTTGCTTGCCGCTGTACATGGCGGCATCGGCGAGCTTGAGCAGGGTGGCGGCGTCGCTGCTGTCGTCGGGGGCGATGGCATAGCCCACGGTCAGGCCCACGTGGACCTGGATGCTCCCCAGCGAGAAGGGCAGGCGGAAGGCGTCGAGCAGCTTGAGCCCCAGTTCCTGGGCCTGCTGGGTACCCGCCAGGTGGCCGGCCATCACCACGAACTCGTCGCCGCCCAGGCGCGCGACCACATCGCTTTGCCGCACATGGCCCTGCAGGCGCCGCGTGACGGCCACCAGCAGCTCGTCGCCGACATCGTGGCCATGCTGGTCGTTGACGGGCTTGAAGCCGTCCAGGTCCATCATGTAGACGGCCAGCAGGTCGTTCTTGCCGCAGCGCGGCAGGGCGGCGGCCAGCGCCATGTTCAGACCGCGGCGGTTGGGCAGGCCGGTGAGCGGGTCGGTATGGGCCAGCGAGTGCATGGCATCGCGCTCGCGGTTGGCGTGCAGGGCCTCCAGCTGCAGGGCATGCGTGCGCAGGCCCAGAACGCGCATGAACAGCAGCATGTCGATGGTGGCCCCGAACTGGAAGGAGTGCAGCGTCCAGAAGTTCACGGGCACAAAGCCGTTGATGACGCCGATCATCACGGCCGTGGTCACGAAGTAGATCAGCCAGGCCGCCAGCAGGCTGGTGCCCACGCCATCGCCCGCGATGGCCTTGCGCACCGCACCCGGGATGCCCATCAGCGCGGGCACCAGGCCCAGGATGCTCACGATGGCGGCAATGGCGCGCGTGCTCAGCACATCGAGGCCGTAGGCGATGCCCAGCACCACGCAGAGCACGGCGCCGCAGCGCATGGCGCGCAGGAAGCGGCTCTGGGGGCGGTCTCCCGCCAGGGCCTGGCTGATGAACAGGAAGGAACCGCAGGTGGCCAGCAGCGCCGACAGCCCTGAGGCATGTTCGGTGAACCACAGGCTGTTGCTCCACAGGTACTGCCGGCCGATGCCGAACAGGTGCAGCGAGAACATCAGGCTGCCCGAAATGAGCAGTGCGTAGAAGATGAATAAGGGCTCGCGCAGGCTGGCCCACTGGGCCAGGCTGTAGATCAGCAGGCACAGCGCCAGGCCGGTGAGCACGCCCTGCAGCATCTGCTCGTCCACCGCCGTGGCGAGCATGGCCGACGACTTGTTGAGCGTGATGGGCAGGATCATGGCAGCCCGGGTTTCCACGCGCATCAGCAGCTCGTAGGCCTGGCCGGGCAGGAGCTCCAGCGCCACGGCGTGCGAGCGGCTTTGCAGCGGCCGCTCGGAATAAGGCTGCAGGCTGCCCAGCACCACATGCCGGGTCACATGGCCTGCGCTGAGCACGAAGACGTCGACCCGGTTCAGGTCGGGGTGGTTGATGTCCAGCGTCCAGCGGCCGTCGGAGGTCAGGTGCACCGACAGCGGTGCGCGCAGCCAGATGGCGTCCGAGCGCACGCCCAGCGTGGCGCCCCGGGAGGGCGGGGGGGTGAAGTCACCGGCACGGGCCTGCACGTCCTCCAGCCCGAGCTTGAGCGTGGGGTCGGACAGCATGCTCACGGCCGGCCAGACCTCGACCGAACCGGCGCTGTCGTGCAGCACCAGGGGCTGCGCCGCGTGGGCCCTGCCGGCACCCGCCAGCAGACCCAGCAGCAGCACCAGCCCTGCAAGGACCTTCCAGAGCCTGCGCCAGGCGGGCTGCGGGTGGGCGGTGGGGTGGTGGTATGCCAAGGCTTGCATCTCAGGAGGCCAGCGCGGCGGGGCCATCGCCACGCAGCAGGCAGTGCTTGCCGGATTGCTTGCCCCGGTACATGGCGGCGTCGGCCTTGCCCAGGAGCTCGCGCACCTCCTTGCCGTCGAAGGGGGCCAGCACATAGCCGATGGTCAGGCCCACGTGCACGCGCAGGTTGCGCAGCGTGAAGGGCTCGCGGAATGCGTGCAGCAGGCCTTCGCCGATCTCCCGCGCCTGCTCGGGCCGTGTGAGATGGGGGGCCAGGATGATGAACTCGTCTCCGCCCGGGCGCGCCACCAGGTCGGTCTGGCGCCGCACATGGGCCGACAGGCGCTGCCCCACGGCCACCAGCAGGTCGTCGCCCACGTCGTGGCCGTGCGTGTCGTTGACGGGTTTGAAGCCGTCCAGGTCGAGCAGGAACACCGCCACCATGCGGTCGGGCGCACATTGCTGGAGGGCCGCGTTCAGCGCAATCTGCATGCCGCGGCGATTGGGCAGGCCCGTGAGCGGGTCGGTATGGGCCAGCGAGCGCATGGCATCGCGCTCGCGCTGGGCATCGAGCGTGGCCTGGCGCAAGGCCTCCGAGCGCAGCCCCAGCACGCGCAGGAAGAGCAGCATGTCCAGCGTGGCGCCGAACTGGAAGGCATGAAGGGTCCAGAAATTCACCGGCACCCAGCCCTGGACCAGGGCCGCCATCACGAGGGCGGCGGCGCCGTAGACGGTCCAGGCCACCAGCAGCGTGGCACCGATGGGGTTCCCCTGGCGTGCCTGTCGCAGCGCGGCGGGCAGGCTCAGCAGGCTTGGCACCATGCCGAACAGGCTCATGAAGACGGTGGCGGCCTTGACGCTCAGCAGGTCGAACGCGAAGGCCAGGCCCACCAGGGCCGTGAGGGCGGCGCCCCCCAGCATGGTGCGGGCATAGCGGCTGTCCGGGGCGTCGCTCGCCATCGCCTGGCGCAGAAAGAGGAAGGAGCCCGCCAGCGCCGTCAGGCCGAAGAGGACGGCCCCATGCATCTCCATCCACACATTGCCCGGCCAGAGGAACTGCGAGCCGATGCCGAAGAATTGCAGCGAGAAGCCGGCGCTGCCCAGCACCACCAGCGCATAGCAGGCAAACAGGCGGTCGCGCTGACCGGCCCACTGGAGCAGGCTGTACAGCAGCAGCCAGAAGGCCAGGCCGTGGAGCAGGCCCTGCAGCATCTGCTCGCGCAGCGCCAGCTTCAGGCGGTAGGGCGCCTCGCTGACCGTGATCGGCAGGATCATCGGCCCCAGTGTGCGCACGCGGATCAGCAGCTCGTAAGCCTGCCCGGCCTGCAGGTCCAGGGCGAGGCCCGGGGTCCGGCTCGCATCGGCGGCTTTGCCGGGCGCGCGCAGGTAGCCCAGCAGCGCCTGCTGCAGCACCTCGCCATTGCGGGCCAGGTAGATGTCGACCTCCTGCAGGGCGCCGTAGTCGAGGTTGACGATCCACTGGTGCGTGGGGGCCTCGTGCACGGCCAGTGGAATGCGCAGCCACATGGCTTCCTGGTGCGCTCCGATCGAGCCGCCGCGGTGGGGCGGTGCCTCGAACCGGTCGAGCCGGCGCAGCATGTCGCCGGCCGTGCGCTCGCGCGAGGCATCGGCCTGCAGGCTGGCGACGCTCCAGGCGTCCAGGTTCTGGGAGCCGGGCGTGAGCACCAGCGGCGTGGCGGCGCGTGCAGGCAGCCCCGGGAGCATGAGCAGGCACAGCACCGCTGCGGCCACCATGGCAGCGCGGTGGGCCATCGAGCGCATGAACCCGTGCAGTGCACTCATTGCACACCTGCGGAGAGGGCCCCATGCCCGCAACCAGCCATGCGCCACCGCAGTGGCGCCGGCGCATCGGCAAGGCAGGAGGGCAGGGCGCTGGACATGGTGCTCAGGAGACAACAGGTGCGGTGGCGGGCCTGGATGGCGGGACAACCAGTATGCCTGCGGAACGCAATGCCTGTGCACAAAGCGTGCCGGCCAGGGAGGCGGCGGGGCTGGGCAGGCGCATCGGGGTCATCAGGCCGTCAATGCCATGCTGGCATCGTTGCGGATGAGGCAGTGCTTGCCGCTTTGCTTGCCCTTGTACATGGCGGCGTCGGCCAGGCGGATCAGTTCGCGGGGCTCGGCGGCGTCGATGGGGGCCAGGGCATAGCCGATGGTCAGGCCCACGTGCATCTGCAGGTGGCTCATCACGAAGGGCTCGCGGAAGGCGTGCAGCAGTGCGTTGCCCAGGTCCTCGGCCTGCTCGGCGCGCAGCAGGTCGGCCGCCATGATGATGAATTCATCGCCGCCCAGGCGCGCCACCACGTCGGTCTTGCGGCGCACATGGTCCTGCAGGCGGTGGCTCACGGCCACCAGCAGGTCGTCGCCCACGTCATGGCCATGCAGGTCGTTGATGGGCTTGAAGCCATCGAGGTCCAGCAGGTACACGGCCACCAGGCGGTTGGGCGCGCACAGTGAGATGGCCGAGTTCAGGGCCAGTTGCAGGCCGCGCCGGTTGGGCAGCCCTGTGAGCGCGTCGGTATAGGCCAGGGCGCGCATGGCGTCGCGCTCGCGCAATGCGTCGTCGGTGGCGGCGCGCAGCGCATCGGTGCGCAGGGCCAGCACGCGCAGAAAGAGCAGCATGTCCACCGTGGCGCCGATCTGGAAGGAGTGCAGGGTCCAGAACGACAGCGGGGCCCAGCCCTGCACCAGGCCCACCATCACGGCGGCTGCCACGAAGTAGGCGAGCCAGGCGGCCAGCAGCGTGGCGCTCACGGTGTCGCCCTGGCGCACCCGTTTGATGGCCAGCGGCAGGCTGAGCAGCGAGGGCAGCGGGCCGAAGAGGCTCAGGAAGGCCGTGGCCTGCCGGGTGTCGATCAGGTCGGTGAGGAAGGCGATGCCCACCAGGCCGCACAGCGTGGCACCGCCGTGCATGAGGGCCAGAAAGCGGCTGCGTGCTTGGTCCCCCGCCAGCGCATGGCCCATGAACAGGAACGACGCCGCCAGCGCCAGCAGCCCGGCGGCGCTGGCGGCGTGGACCTCCATCCAGTGGTTGTCGCTCCACAGGAACTGGCTGCCGATGCCGAAGAACTGGATGGAAAAGCCCGCGCTGCCGGTGACCAGCAGGGCGTAGAAGAGAAACAGCTTCTCGCGCTGGCTGACCCACTGGTTCAGGCTGTAGACCACCAGGCACAGCGCCAGACCGGCCAGCAGGCCCTGCAGCATCTGCTCGCGCAACGCCTGCGGCAGCAGCACCGGGGCCTTGCTGAGCACCAGCGGCACGATCATCGCGCCCCCGGTGCGCACGCGCACCAGCAGGTCGTATTGCTGGCCGGGCTGCAGGTTCAGCATCATCGACGGCGTGCGCCCGCGCAGCGGCCGGTCGGAGAAGGGGCGCAGATTGCCCATCAGGGCCTGCTGGACCACCGCGCCGTTCTCGGTGAGGTAGACGTCCACCTCGTTGAGCACGGGGTAGTCGATGCTCAGGATCCAGGGATGGGCCGGGGCCTGTGCCACGCTCAGCGGCAGGTGCAGCCACACCGCATCCTGGCGCACGCCCAGCGTGCCTTCGGCCCCGGTGGGGGGCGTGAACTCGGGCAGCCGGGCGAGCATGTGCTGCACGCCGAGATGCCGGCTGGCGTCGGGCAGCATGCGCACATGGGGCCAGGCATTCACCGAGGGCTGCTGATCGACCAGCACCAGCGGCTGGGTGGCCGGTGTGGCTGCGGCCGACAGCACCGGCCAGAGCAGTGCCAGGGCCAGCCATGCCATCCACCGCCGCCATGCACCGCACCCCGCGGGCGTCTGGCGCGCGGCGCCTGCCGGTGTGCGGCGGGGGGCGGTGGGGTGCCGGGCCATGGGGGCTACGCCGTCTCCTGCGCCGTGGCGGCAGGCTGGGAGGCCGCGGTGGCCGGGCGGGCACTGGCGGCCAGCTTCAGGCTCCAGGTGCCCTGGGTGGTCAGGCGGTCCTCGATGCGGTTGATCCACTTGGGCACATGCGGGTCGTCGCTCCAGTTGTGCACCACGCCGTCCACCTGGTTGAGCAGCTCGCTGGGCAGTTGCAGCGGCCGGGTCTGGCTCATCAGCACGCGGCTCATGAAGTGGTAGCCCAGGATGCGCGTGAGCGTGCGCACGATGGAAAAGCGCGGCAGCACCAGGCGCAGCACCCAGTCGATGACCCGGGCCACCAGCAGCACGCCCCAGAACAGCAAGGCCGAGGACCAGGGCACGGGCTGGGTCAGACCCAGGTCGCCCGCCGTGGCCTTGCCGCACAGGAAACGCGTCATCAGCTGGGGCATGGGCTTGGCGATGTTCCAGGGGATGGAATTGGCCATGGTGGCCATGAGCGCCTGGCCCAGGCCCGGGCGCGGGTCGGGCGTCACGGGCTCGGCACGGCCGCGGGCCTGCATGCGGGCCATGAGTTCCTCGCCCTGGTCCATGGTCTCGACCATGAGCCCGCGCTCGATGCCCAGGATGTGGCCGACCACGTTCCAGGCATGCAGGTAGGCCTCTTCATCGTGCCGGGGCAGGCCGATGCCCAGGCGGCGCATGCTGCGCAGGAACACATAGCCGAAGGTGAGCAGCGTGTAGGCCAGCTCTTCCTGGTTGCAGGGCAGGCCATCGCCGGCCACATCCCAGCCGCGCGCGAACAGCGCCTGGTACATGCTGTGCCTGGGCGGCAGGCCGGGCAGCTTGCCGAGCAGGCCCGCGCCGACGATGCCCTGCTGGGCCTGCAGGTGCTGCACGGCCGCCTCGGGCGTGCCGCGCAGTATCAGGTTGCGGATGGTGGCGTGGATCAGGCGCACCTTGAGGATCTGTGCCACGCCCGCACCGTCGCCACGGGTCAGGCCACCGTGCATCATCACCGGGAAGATCATGGCCGCCGTGGAGCGGATGCGGTACTCGGTGTGCTCCTCGAGCTGGCCTGCGGTGTGCAGCACGCTGGAGAGGTCGGGGATCACATAGCACTCGGGCAGGCTGGCGCAGAACAGCAGGATGCACGAGAGCGCGCCGTGGTCGAAGAAGATCTTCTCGGCACGCTCGATCTTGTGCGCATCGGCCCATGCGGGCAGCACCTGGCCCTGGGCCAGGTAGTCCTGCAGCGCCTTGGCCATCTCCTCGTTCACGCCGTCGCCCGTGGCCGTCCAGCCCTGGATGCTGGCATTGGTGGTCCACTCGCCGAACAGGCGGTTCACGGTCTTGATCTGCGCCCACTGCGGTGCATTCTCAGGCGGCAGGCCCGGGGGCCAGGGGCCCAGGATGTCGGCGATGGTCTTGTCGGCCAGCGGATCGGCATGCTGCTGCATGGAGGCCAGGTCCGCATCGGAAATGGCCGGCGTGGGGTGGGTGCTCATCAGACGGCCTTCAGCTGGTTGCGCCAGCGCTGCAGGCCGGCAAGGGCGCACAGCAGCGGGATGCCCATGGCAAACGGGGCGATGGATTTGATCTCGACCGGGTGGCCCAGGAACACCTGGAACACCAGGCCGGCGCTGTAGATGCCCAGCGGCACGGTGGCGTGGCGCGGCAGAAAGTTCACCGAGCCGGCCTTGAGCGCCATCTTGCGCGTGGCAAAGCGGAAGGCGCAGAGAATGCAGAAGCTCACGAAGACCCAGCCGAAGAAGCCCTGCACGGTCTCGCCGAACCAGGCGCCGTCGGTCTTGGTCATGATCCAGGCCTTGAGCACGTAGACCAGGTAGGGGTCGGCCCCGAGGTCGAAGGCCGTGACGATCATGGCGGCCAGGAACGAGAGGAAGACCGCATTGCCCACGCCAGGCGCCCCGTCCACGGGCGCCTGCCAGACGATGAGGTTGCTGATCACATAGGCAGCATAGGTCAGAGCGAACCACATCATGGGGATGACCACGGGCACGCCCACGCAGCGCAGGCCCAGCACCTCGGTGTAGGTGTAGCTGCCGAAGAACCAGCCATGGGTGCTGCCCATCTGCTCGGCGAACCAGCCCAGGCTGACGGCGATCAGCAGGAAGTGCAGGGCGGCGGAGGCTCCCAGCAGCCGCGCGGCACTGGCCCAGGTGGCGGCGAACATCAGTACCGAAGCCACCGCAATGGCCAGGGTGACGCCCTTGCCGGGGCCGATGGAGGTGTAGATCAACGCGGCGGACACCAGCACGAAGACCAGCACGGGCAGCCGGACGGTCAGCAGATTGGAAGCAGGCATGAATATGTACACGCTGTTACAAACCCCCAGTGTAGGGGATTGTTGCGACACATCCCCTGCTTGTTTGCACTGAGAAGCCGCCAACTGCGCGCTTTTCTCCCTCTATTTATCGGTTCAGGCATTGTGGGGCCAATGCCTTTGGGCGTGAATAGACAGGAAGGATTAGAGAGCCACCCATTCAGGGGGCGCTCCATGTGCAAAGAACCTGGGCCTGCGGGAGGCCCCGGGGCCTCAGCGCGCCGCCACGGCGGCCAGGTTCAGCAGCGAGGCCTCGATGGCCGCAGCCGTGGCCTGGGGCTGCTCCATGGGAAACAGGTGGCTGCCGTCGAGCATCATGGTGCGCCCCTCGGTGATGCGCAGCGTCATGGCCATGCCGACCTGCCTCATCTCCTCGGAGTCGCGCCCGCCGATGAAGGCGGCCGGGCATTGCAGCGGGTGCCGGGCGAGCAGGCGCCCCAGGTTGTGCGGCAGGGTGTTGTAGATGGCGGTTTCCACTGCGCGGTCGAAGCCCAGCACGCGCTTGCCGTCCTGGTCGGCCAGGCCATGGGTGATGTAATCGTGCAACACCTCGGGGTGCCAGCGCGCAAAGGCCTTCTTGCGCCGGAAATGCTCCAGCGCTTCCTCGTTGCTGGCCCAGGTGTTGCGGCGCTGGCGGCTGATCTTGCCGGGCGAGATGGAGCCCACCACCTGGGTGCGCTTGGCCACGTCCAGCGCATTGGCGCGCCAGCCGCCGATCAGCGGCGAGTCGATCAGCAGCACGCCGCGCACCAGTTGGGGGTGGCGCGCCGCGGCCATCACGCTCAGGAAGCCGCCCAGCGAATGCCCCACCAGGAACACCGGTTCGCCCAGGCGCTGCACCTGCTCGCCCGCAAAGTCCGCCAGGTGCTGGACCAGGTGCGGCCAGTTGTTGGACACCGGGTACTCGGGCTCATGCCCGAAGCGCTCCACCGCGCTGATGTCGAAGCCGCGCTGGCGCAGCAGCTTGAAGAGAAGGCGGTAGGTGCCCGCGGGAAAGCTGTTGGCGTGCGAGAAGACGATGGGGAGCATGGGCGGGCGGCGGGTCAGGAAGGCGTGCACGCGCGGCCGGGGCGGCAGGCCGCCCCCTGGCATGCGCGCACGGCCCTCAGATGAGCTTGTCCAGGTGGTTGGTGATCTTTTTCAGCGGCTTGCTGCGCGCCGGGTTCACCATGATGGGCACGGTCGTGTCGCCGCCGCCCCAGGCCGGGTCCTCGATGCTGTCGAAGACCTGGCGCAGTTTTTGCCCCCAGCTGTCGTGCAGCATGCGGAAGTAGGGGTTGTGCTCGTCGATGCAGATGATCTTGTCGGTGGCGAAGCGGTCCACCTCGTAGACCACCAGGTCCAGCGGCAGGCCCACCGAGAGGTTGGACTTGAGCGTGCTGTCCATGGACACCAGGGCGCATTTGGCGGCCTCGTCCAGCGGGGTCTCGGGGGTGAGCACGCGGTCCAGCACCGGTTTGCCGTACTTGGACTCGCCGACCTGGAAGTAGGGCGTCTCGGAGGTGGCCTCGATGAAGTTGCCCGCCGAGTACACCTGGAACAGGCGCATGCCCTCGCCCTTGATCTGGCCGCCGAAGACCATGGAGACATTGAAGTCCACGCCCGAGCGCTTGAGCGCCGCGCCATCGCGCTCGTGCACATGGCGCACGGCCGCGCCCAGCACGCGCGCGGCATCGAACATGCTCTTGGCGTTCCAGATGGTGATGGGCTCTTCCTCGTCGCGGTCGACGATGTGCTCGGTCTGCAGGATCTCGCGCACCGACTGCGAGATCGACAGGTTGCCGGCCGACAGCAGCACCATGAAGCGGTCGCCCGCCTTCTCGTACAGCATCATCTTGCGGAACGAGCTGATCTGGTCCAGGCCCGCATTGGTGCGGGAATCGGACAGGAAAACCAGCCCGGCATTGAGTTTGATGGCGACGCAATACGTCATGGGGGCAAAGACGGCAAGTAGGGAATCGTTGTAATGCATCCGCCGCGGGCCGGGGCCTGCGGTGGGGTGGTGCCCCCCTGCAAGGCGCCGCATACTATGAAAACAATAGCAAAACGGCCCTGGCAGTGCGGCAGCGATCCCCGATTTTAGGGCGAATCGGCCGGTGCCGTGCCGCCGGTCCGTCCGGCAGGTTGTCGGCGGGTGGGACATGTCCGACATTGCAGCGGCCTGTTGCCTGACGTTACAGGCCCCGGCGCTGGCACTTACTATCATTCACATTTCATACCGGGAGGCTGCATCTTGTTCCACTTTTCTACCCCCGTCCTGCCCGCCGCAGGGCTGGCGCGCACAGCTTTGCTGGCGGCGACCATGACCCTGGCCGCCTGCGGTGGCGGGGACAGCAAGAACGACACTCCGCAGCCCCCCCCGCCGCCGGTCGCCACGGCGGGCGAGCTCAAGTCCGCGGCCCTGCTCAACACCATCACGCCGGCCCAGATCACCGAGGCCCTGTCCAAGGACGCCTCCAAGGTGCAGGGCATCGTGCCGCGCTACGCCGTCACCTCCTACCGGCTGGAGTACATGACCTCCGACGCCCAGGGCAAGGAAGTGCGCGCTTCGGGCCTGGTGAGCGTGCCCGTGAAGGCGCTCGGTGCCAGGAGCCCGGTGCTGAGCTACCAGCACGGCACCATCTTCAAGAGCGCCGAGGCCCCGAGCAACAATGCCGTGGGTTCCGAGGTGGCGGTGGTCATGGCCTCGCTGGGGTACATCGTGGTGGCGCCGGACTATGTGGGCTATGGGGTGTCCAAGGGCACGCCCCACCCCTACCTGCTGTCGGCGCCCACGGCGGCTTCCACGCTGGACATGCTTACGGCTGCGCGCACCTGGCGTGCCCAGGGCAACGCGGCCGACAATGGCCAGCTCTTCCTGACCGGCTATTCCGAGGGCGGCTATGCCACGATGGCGGCGCACCGCGCCTTGCAGGCCGGCAATGCCCCTGAGCGCCAGGCGCTGCGCATGGTGGTGGCGGGCGCCGGCCCTTACAACGTGCAGGCCACGCTCGATGGCCTGGTGAACGTGGTGCGCGACCGTGAGCCCGTGCTGGGGGCGCTGATCAACCCGGGCTTTTTGCGCTATCTGGGCGGCAGCGTGCAGCGCGAGGTGCGCCGTGCGCTGCTGAAAGCCCTGCTGCCCGACGATGCCGACGTGACCTTCGACAACCAGTTCATCGACAACTTCCTGGCCGACGACGTGCAGGCCGTGGCGCGCGTGAGCAGCGTGCACGACTGGAAGCCCCAGGTGCCCGTGCGCCTGTACCACGGCCGCGACGATGTCACCGTGCCCTATGGCAGCTCGGTCAGCACCCTGCAGGCCATGCGCGCCCAGGGCGCGGGCGACCTCGTGACCCTGGTCGACTGCCCTGCGGTCCCGTCCAGCCACATCGGCTGCGTGCCGCCCTTCCTCAACTACATGCTGGGCCAGCTGGCGCCGGTGGCGCAGGATCTCTGATTCTCTCGGTGTCTGTCGAGGACTGGAACCCGCCTGGGTACCTTTTTCGCAGTCCTCGTCATCGTGCTTTGCTTGCCGGCCTCCCATCACGACCGGGCCGGCGGCCATAGGCGGGCCGTATGCACCAAGGCCAAGATCCAGACGGTATCGGCCTGTACCTCATAGACCAGCCTATAGCTCTCGTGTGGGATCAACTCACGGGTGCCCGGGATCTGTCCGGACCGTCCCAGCAGGGGGTGCTCGGCCAGCCGCCCGACCGCTGCCGAGAAGATCTCATCCATGCGGATGGCGGCGAGCGGGTTGTCCTGGGCGATGAAGTCGACGATGTCGGCGCGGTCTTTCTCTGCGGACAAGGTCCACAGGACCCTCATGCGTCTGCGCCGCCGGCTTTGGCCCGCAGTGCAGTGCGACGGGCAGCAGCGCGCGCCTCGACATCGGCGTCGCTGGCATATTGACCGGACGCGATCTGCGCGCGCGCCAAGTCGACCTTGGCGCGCAGGAAGGCGTCGTGTTCGCGGGCCTGCCGTTGGCGCTCGATGAACTCGCGCATCAGTTCGCGCACCACCTGCGACGCAGGGCGGTGGCTGGCTTCGGCCTCGGCCATGAAGGCATCGCGCAACTCCGGCTCCAGCTTCATGGTGAACATGGCTTCTTTGGACATGGCCTGCTCCGGGAACGTTGATATCAACGAAGTATATACAACGTCGATACTTTTGCGTTGCATTCTGTGCCGGTTCCTGGGGATGCCGCCCTGAGGTGCGGCGGCACCATCAGCCGTCCTCGCCCCCGGGCGCCTCGCCGAGCCGGGCGATCACCGCATCGAGCGTGGCATACAGCTGCGCAATGAACTCCACCCCCATTTCTTCCTCCAGCGCACGGTAGGTCGCCTCAATGGTGGGCGCCAGCTTGGCGGCCAGCGCCTTGCCCTCTGGGGTGACCGACACCATCACCCGGCGCTGGTCGTGCTCGAGCCGTTCGCGCAGCACCAGGCCCAGGTCCGCCATGCGCGCCAGGATGCCGGCCAGGCTGGGGCTCGACAGGCGGCAGATGTCGCCGATCTGGCGCGGCTCCAGCGGGCCGTGGTCAAGCAGGGCGCGCACCACGCGCCATTGCTGCTCGGTCAGGCCGACGGTGTGAAGAATGGGGCGAAAGCGTGCAAACACGCTCTCGCGCGCCTGCAGGAACAAGAGCGGCAGGTTGCGATGGGTCAGCTGCGGGGGAGGGGAAGCCATGGGGCGGAATCATCCTTGAAAGCGGGGCGCCAGGGCACCCCTCGGTACAAACCCGGACAAAAAGGCACAAGCGATTGGTTGACTTACTCGCATGTTAGTAAATAAACTACTCACATGTTAGCAATGTACCAGACCCCGCAAAGTGCCCCCTGCCGCCTGGAGTTCGGCTTCGCGCCCTTTCGCCTGTCCGGCGTCGTCTACGGCGCCTTGCTCAACCACCAGCCGGCCCTGGCGGCGCTGGGCGATGCGGCGCACCAACTGCCCTACAAGGCCCCGGCCGTGGCGCCCGTGCTCTATGTGAAGCCACGCAACACGCTGGCCGGCGATGGCGATGCCATCGTGGTGCCTGCGGATGCGCCGGAACTCGAGCTCGGTACCTCGCTGGGCATCGTGGTCGGCCGCACCGCCTGCGGCGTCGCCGAGCGCGATGCGCTGGCCCATGTGGCGGGCTACACCATCGTGGGCGACGTGAGCGTGCCGCACGGGGTGTTCTACCGCCCCTCGGTGCGCTTCAAGGCGCGCGATGGCTTTTGCCCCATGGGCCCCCGTGTGGTGCCGCGCAACGAGATTGCGGACCCCGATGCGCTGGCTGTGCGCGTGGAGGTCGATGGCGCCCTGGTGCAGACCACCACCACAGGCGAGCGCTGCCGCCCGGTGGCGCAGCTGTTGGCCGAGGTCAGTGCGTTCATGACCCTCTCGCCCGGCGATGTGCTGCTGCTCGGGGCCTCGGCCGGCGCACCGCGCGTGCGTGCCGGCCAGCGCACCCGCATCGCCATCGAGGGCCTGGGGGAATTGCACAACCATTTCATTGCCGAAGGGGGCGCGCCATGAAGCGGGCGAAAGTTGCGTACGCGGGCGGGATACACGAGGCGACACCTTACGGCGCGCAGCATGAAGCCGCGCAGCACGGCACCGGGCAGATCCGCCTGGCCGATGGCCGCGTGCTCGCAGAAGACGCCGTGGTCTGGCTGCCGCCCTTCGAGGTGGGCACCATCATTGCGCTGGGGCTGAACTATGCCGACCACCTCAAGGAACTCTCGGGCGAACTCACCGTGACCGCCAAGGACGAACCGCTGGTCTTCCTCAAGGGCCCGGGCACGCTGATCGGCCACCGCGGCCAGACGCGCCGCCCCGCGGGTGTGGGCTTCATGCACTACGAATGCGAACTGGCCGTGGTGATTGGCAAGACCGCGTGCAAGGTCAGCCAGGCCGATGCCCTGCAGCATGTGGCCGGCTACACCGTATGCAACGACTACGCCATCCGCGACTACCTGGAAAACTGGTACCGCCCCAACCTGCGCGTGAAGAACCGCGACGGCTGCACCGTGCTGGGCCCCTGGTTCGTGGACGCGGCCGACGTGCCCGACCCGCACGACCTCACGCTGCGCACCCTGGTCAATGGCCAGGTGACCCAGCAGGGCCATACCGGCAACATGGTCAACGATATTCCCGAGCTGATCGCCTACCTGAGCAGCTTCATGACCCTGCGTGCGGGCGACGTGATCCTGACCGGCACGCCCGAGGGCGTGGTCAACGTCGACGTGGGCGACGAGGTGGTGTGCGAGATCGAGGGCATCGGCCGCCTGGTCAACACCATCGTGGGCGATGGAGCTTTCGGGCGCTGAGCCCTGCCACTGAATTTCTGGAGACTGATCCCATGCGCATAGACCACCTGATCGCCGGCAAGCCCGTAGTGGGCCGCGAGTATTTCGAGACCGTCAACCCCGCCACGCAAGAGGTGCTGGCCGAAGTCGCCAGCGGCGGCGCGGCCGAGGTGAACGCGGCCGTGGCGGCCGCCAAGGACGCCTTTCCCGCTTGGGCCGGCCTTCCGGCGCCCGAGCGCGCCAAGCTCATCCGCAAGCTCGGCGACCTGATCGCGGCCGAGGTGCCGCAGATCGCCGCCACCGAAACGCGCGACACCGGCCAGGTCATCGCACAGACGGGCAAGGCGCTGATCCCGCGCGCGGCCGACAATTTCTATTACTTTGCCGAGATATGCACGCGCGTGGACGGCCACACCTACCCCACGCCCACGCACCTGAACTACACGCTGTTCCACCCCGTGGGCGTGTGCGCGCTGATCTCGCCGTGGAACGTGCCCTTCATGACCTCCACGTGGAAGGTGGCGCCCGCGCTGGCCTTCGGCAACACGGCGGTGCTCAAGATGAGCGAGCTGTCGCCGCTCACGGCCGCGCGCCTGGGCGAGCTGGCGCTCGAAGCCGGCATCCCGGCCGGCGTGCTCAACGTGGTGCATGGCTTTGGCAAGGAGGCGGGCGAGCCGCTGTGCGCCCACCCCGATGTGCGCGCCATCTCGTTCACCGGCTCCACGGCCACGGGCAACCGCATCGTGCAGGCCGCGGGCCTGAAGAAGTTCAGCATGGAGCTGGGCGGCAAGAGCCCCTTCGTCATCTTTGACGATGCCGACCTGGACCGCGCGCTCGATGCCGCGGTGTTCATGATCTTCTCGAACAACGGCGAGCGCTGCACCGCGGGCTCGCGCATCCTGGTGCAGAAGTCGATCTACGCCGACTTTGCCGAGAAGTTTGCGGCGCGTGCCCGGCGCATCACCGTGGGCGACCCCATGGACGACAAGACCACCATCGGCCCCATGATCAGCCCGGCCCACCTGGCCAAGGTGCGCAGCTACATCGAGTTGGGGCCCAAGGAGGGCGCCACGCTGCTGTGCGGCGGGCTGGAGGCGCCGGACCTGCCGGCCCACCTGAGGCAAGGCAACTTCGTGCGTCCCACCGTGTTCGCCGATGTGGACAACCGCATGAAGATCGCGCAGGACGAGATCTTCGGCCCCGTGGCCTGCCTGATCCCGTTTGCCGACGAAGCCGAGGCCATCCGCCTGGCCAACGACACGCAGTACGGCCTGTCGAGCTATGTGTGGACCGAGAACATCGGCCGCGCGCACCGCGTGGCCGCAGGCATCGAGGCCGGTATGTGCTTCGTCAACAGCCAGAATGTGCGCGACCTGCGCCAGCCCTTTGGCGGCACCAAGGGCAGCGGCACCGGGCGCGAGGGCGGTACCTGGAGTTATGAGGTCTTTCTGGAGCCCAAGAACGTCGCCGTTTCGCTGGGCAGCCACCACATCCCACACTGGGGAGTCTGAGCATGGGTACCCTCGCACTGGCTGCCAAGATCACGCATGTGCCGTCCATGTACCTGAGCGAGCTCGACGGGCCGCGCAAGGGCTTTCGCCAGGCCGCCATCGACGGCCATGTGGAGATCGGCCGGCGCTGCCGCGAACTGGGCGTGGACACCATCGTGGTGTTCGACACGCACTGGCTGGTGAACGCCAATTACCACATCAACTGCGCACCGCATTTCGAGGGGGTGTACACCAGCAACGAGTTGCCGCACTTCATCAGCAACATGCGCTACGCCTTCCCGGGCAACCCGGCGCTGGGGCAACTGCTCGCAAAGGCCTGTTGCGCCCAGGGCGTGGAAACGCTGGCCCACCCCGCGACCACGCTGGCGCCCGAGTACGGCACCCTGGTGCCCATGCGCTACATGAATGCGGACCAGCATTTCAAGGTGGTCTCGGTCTCGGCCCTGTGCCAGGTGCACTACCTGAACGACAGCGCGCGCCTGGGCTGGGCCATGCGCCAGGCCATCGAGGAGCAGTACGAGGGCACCGTGGCCATCCTGGCCAGCGGCAGCCTGAGCCACCGCTTTGCGCAGAACGGCACGGCGCCCGACTTCGCCACGAAGATCTGGAGCCCCTTCCTCGAAACCCTGGACCACCGTGTGATCGAGATGTGGGAGCAGGGCGACTGGGCCACCTTCTGCGCCATGCTGCCCGAGTACGCGGCCAAGGGCCATGGCGAGGGCTTCATGCACGACACGGCCATGCTCATGGGTGCGCTGGGCTGGTCGGACTACACCGGCCGCGCCGAGGTGCTCACGCCGTACTTCGGCGCCTCGGGCACGGGGCAGATCAATGCCGTGTTCCCGGTCACGCCGCAGACTGGCGCCGCCGTGCCCGGGCCGCAGGCCTCGGTTGCTGGTGGTGCGCCATCGGCCAGCCGGCTGTGAGGAGCGCGCCATGCCGCACCTGGTGATTCTCTATACCCCCGACCTGGACCGGCCCGTGGCGCAGGGCGGCAGCGACATGGGTGCGCTGTGCCGCGCCCTGGCCGCCGCCATGCGCCAGCAGGTGGACGAGGCAGGCAAGCCGGTGTTCCCCACCGGCGGCATCCGCGTGCTGGCCTACCCGGCCGCCCACCATGCGGTGGCCGATGACAGTGATGCCGCGCCCGCGGGCGGCACGCCACCCGGCTATGGCTTCGTCTACCTCAACCTGCGCATGGGCCGGGGCCGCAGCGCCGCCACGCACCAGGCCGTGGGCCAGGCGCTGTCGGCCGTGGCCAAGGCGCATTTCGCACCCCTGCTCGCGGCGCGCCCCATCGGCGTCACCCTGCAGATCGACGAGGGCCTCGAGGTCTTCGACGCCAAGCACAGCTCCCTCCACCCCCTGTTCCACAAGCCTGCACAGGGCTGACCATCCATGCTTTCCAACGACACCATCACCGCCCTGGCGCAGCAGCTCTACCAAGCGCGCAAGGAGCGCACGCAGCTGCGCCACTTCTCGGCCCAGCACCCCGGCATGACCATCGAAGACGGCTATGCCATCCAGCGCGCCTGGGTGGAGTTGGAGCAGGCCGACGGCCGCACCATCAAGGGCCGCAAGATCGGCCTGACCTCGCGCGCCATGCAGCAGGCCAGCCAGATCACCGAGCCCGACTACGCGCCGTTGATGGACGACATGTTCTTCGACGCGGGCGGCGACATCCCGTTCAAGCGCTTCATCGCGCCGCGCGTGGAGGTGGAGCTGGCCTTCATCCTGGCGCGGCCGCTCAAGGGCCCGGGCGTGACGCTGTTCAACGTGCTCTCGGCCACCGACTACGTGGTGCCGGCCGTGGAGATCATCGACGCGCGCATCGAGCAGTTCGACCGCGACACCAAGGCCATGCGCAAGGTGTTCGACACCATCTCGGACTTTGCCGCCAATGCCGGCATCGTGCTGGGCGGGCGCCCCGTGAAGCCCCTGGACGTGGACCTGCGCTGGGTGGGCGCGCTGCTGCACAAGAACGGGGTGATCGAAGAGACGGGCCTGGCGGCGGCCGTGCTCAACCACCCGGCCACGGGCGTGGCCTGGCTGGCCAACAAGATCGCGCCGCATGGCGAACAACTGAACGCGGGCGACGTGGTGCTGGCAGGCTCCTTCACGCGGCCCGTGGCGGCCGCGCAGGGCGACAACTTCCATGTGGACTACGGGCCGCTGGGCTCGGTGTCGTTCCGCTTTGCCTGAGCGCACACACCATGCAGCAGATCCCTGACAACCATTTCCGCAACGCGCTGCGCGCGGGCCGTCCGCAGATCGGCCTGTGGGTTGGCCTGGCCGACGCCAATGCCGCCGAGGCCCTGGCCGGCTGCGGCTTCGACTGGCTGTTGCTCGATGGCGAGCACGCGCCCAATGATGTGCGCACCGTGCTCGACCAGTTGCGCGCCGTGGCGCCCTACCCGGTGCAGCCCGTGGTGCGCCCGGTGCAGGGCGAGGTGGCCCTGGTCAAGCAGTACCTGGATGTGGGGGCGCAGACCCTGCTCATCCCCATGGTGGACACCCCCGAGCAGGCCGCGCTGATGGTGCGCGCCATGCGCTATGCGCCCGAGGGCATCCGCGGCATGGGCGCCGCGCTGGCCCGCGCCTCGCGCTGGAACCAGGTGGAGGACTACCTGAACCGCGCCAACGGCCAGATGTGCCTGCTGGTGCAGGCCGAAACGCCGCTGGCACTGCAGAACCTGCAGGCCATTGCCGCCACCGATGGGGTCGATGGCGTGTTTTTTGGCCCGGCCGACCTGTCTGCTTCCATGGGCTACCGCGGCCAGCCCGGGCACCCCGAGGTGCAGCGCGCCATCCTGGACGGCATTGCCACCGTGCGGCGGGCCGGCAAGGCCGCCGGCATCCTCATGGCCGACCGGACGCTGGCGCAGACCTACCTGGACGCTGGAGCCCTGTTCGTTGCCGTGGGGGTGGACACCACGCTGCTGGTGCGCGCCGCGACCGAGCTGGCCGGGCATTTCGCGCAGCGCGCGCCGGTGCAGGCCGCGCAGGCCAGCCCCTACTGAACCGGCTCCATTCCACGGCACCGCCACGGCTTTCATTTAATCCATGAGCTAGTTAATTAATTCATTAACTCCAAATTTCCCGCGCCTTCCAACCCACCACACCGTGAGGAGACAAACCATGCCAAGCACCCATTCCACCCGCCGTTCCACCTTGCGCGCCGCCGCCACGCTGGCCATCGCCTGCCTGTCCCCGTGGGCCAAAGCCCAGGACAAGCGCCCGCTCGAATGGGTGGTGGGCATGGCCCCTGGCGGCGGCACCGACATCGTGGCCCGTTCCGTGGCCGACCAGATGGCCAAGACCCTGGGCCAGCCCATCGTGGTGGTCAACAAGCCCGGCGCCGCGCACAACATCGCGGCCGACTATGTGGCGCGCTCGGCCACACCGGGCAACCTGCTGCTCACGGGCGACTACGCGGTGCTGGCCACCAACCCCTGGCTGTACAGCAAGCTCAGCTACAACGTGGACAAGGACCTGGCCTCCGTGGGCATGCTGGTGCGCTTTCCGCTGATCCTGGTGGTCTCGCCCAAGCTGCCGGTGCGCAACTTCCAGGAGTTCCTGGCCTGGGCCAAGGCCCAGCCCGAGGGCGTGAACTTCGCCTCCCCCGGCGCCGGCACGCCCCACCACCTGGCCATGGAACTGCTGCGCCAGCGCACAGGCTTGAAGATGACGCATGTGCCTTACCGCGGTGTGACCCCCGCCATCCAGGACATCATGGGCGGCCAGGTGCCCTTCATGTTCGTCGAGTCGGCCGGCGGCATGCCCAACATCACGGGCGGCAACCTGCGTGCCATCGCCGTGGCCAGCGCCAAACGCATGGAGACCCTGCCCGAGGTGCCCACGCTGAGGGAGCAGGGCGTGAAGGATTTCGAGGCCTTTGCCTGGCAGGGCCTGTCGGTCAACGCCGCCATGCCTGCCGCCGAGGTGCAGCGCCTGAACGCGGCCCTGCAGCAGGCCCTGAACTCCACGCCGGTGAAGGCCCGCTTCCAGACCCTGGGCGTGGAGGCCGTGCCCGGCACGGCCGAGGAAATGAACGCCTACGCCAAGGTCGAACGCGCGCGCTGGGGCCAGTTGATCAAGGACATCGGCCTGAAGATCGACTGAACCGGCAGCGCTGGAGCGCTTACCCCGCCAGCTTCTTGAGCTGGTAGAGCGCGTCGAGCGCCTCGCGCGGGCTCAGCGCGTCGGGGTGGATGCTGGCCAAGAGCGCCTCGACCGGGCTGGCGCCCGCGCTCTCGGGCATGGCCGGCACGGCGAACAGGTCCACCTGCAGCTCGTCCTCGCCCGCGCGCTCTTCCAGCGCGGCCAGGGTGTGGCGCGCATGGTTGAGCACCGGGCCGGGCACGCCCGCGAGCTTGGCCACCTGGATGCCGTAGCTGCGGCTGGCAGGGCCGGGCTGGATCTCGTGCAGAAAGACGATGTCGGCGCCCGCCTCGGCCGCACTCACATGCATGTTGACCGCATGCCTGGCCTTGGCGGGCAGCTCGGTCAGCTCGAAGTAGTGCGTGGCGAACAGTGTGAAGGCGCGCGTCTTGTCGTGCAGGTGCGTGGCGATGCCGCTCGCCAGGGCCAGGCCGTCGAAGGTGCTGGTGCCGCGGCCGATCTCGTCCATCAGCACCAGGCTGTGCGGCGTGGCGGCGTGCAAAATCTGCGCGGCCTCGGTCATCTCCAGCATGAAGGTCGACTGCGCGTTGGCCAGGTCGTCGGCCGCGCCGATGCGGGTGTGGATGGCGTCGATGGGGCCCAGGCGGCAGGCGCTGGCCGGCACATGGCTGCCCATGCTGGCCAGGAGCACGATGAGCGCCACCTGGCGCATGTAGGTCGACTTGCCGCCCATGTTGGGGCCGGTGATGACCTGCATGCGCGTGTTGGCGTTGAGCCGCGTGTGGTTGGCGATGAAGCTGCCGGCCGAGACCTCGGCCAGACGTGCTTCCACCACGGGGTGGCGGCCGTCTTCGATCTCGATGCAGGGCTCGGCCACGAACTGCGGCGCGCACCAGTCCAGCGTGAGCGAACGCTCGGCCAGCGTGCACAGCACGTCCAGGGCGGCCAGCGCCTGGGCCAGGCGGGTGAGGGCGGGCACATGGGGCTGGAGCTGGTCCAGCACCTGCTCGTACAGCCACTTCTCGCGCGCCAGCGCGCGCTCGCTGGCCGACAGGGCCTTGTCCTCGAAGGTCTTGAGTTCGGGCGTGATGAAGCGCTCGGCGTTCTTCAGCGTCTGGCGGCGGCGGTAGTCGTCGGGTACCTTGTCCAGGTTGCTGCTGGTCACCTCGATGTAGAAGCCGTGCACCTTGTTGAACTGCACACGCAGGTTGGCGATGCCGGTGCGCGCCTTCTCGCGCGTCTCCAGGTCGAGCAGGAAGGCATCGCAATTGGTCTGGATGGCGCGCAGCTCATCGAGCTCGCTGTCGAAGCCCGTGGCGATCACACCGCCATCGCGCACCAGCGCGGCAGGCTCCTCGGTGATGGCGCGCAGCAGCAGTTCGGGGCAGTCCGCCGGCGGGTGCAGTTGGCCGAAGATCTCCGCCAGGTAGGGCTCGGCCGCCTGGCCGGCCTGGGCCAGCAGGGCCGCCTTGTGCAGCGTTTTGCACAGGGCCACCAGCTCGCGCGGGCGCACCTGGCGCAGGGCAATGCGCGCGGTGATGCGCTCCACATCGCTCACGCCCTTGAGTTCGCCGCGCAGCGTGGCCCAGGGGCCGCTGCCGCCGCCCGCGCCTGCGGCACCGCGCAGCGCCGTGGTGGCGGCCAGGCGCCGGCGCGCGGCCGTGCGATCGCGCGGGGGCTCCAGCAGCCAGGTCTTGAGCAGGCGGCTGCCCATGCCGGTCATGCAGGTGTCGAGCAGCGAGAACAGCGTGGGGGCATCCTCGCCGCGCAGCGTGCGCGTGATCTCCAGGTTGCGCCGGGTGCTGGCCGGCAGGTCGATCAGGTCGTCGCCGCGCTGCACCTGCACGCTGTGCACGTGCGTGAGCGTGCGGCCCTGGGTGTGTTCGGCATAGGCCAGCAGGCCGGCGGCGGCCGCATGGGCCTGGGCCAGATCCTGCGCGCCCCAGGCCTGCAGGCTGGCCGCGCCCAGGTGTTCGAGCAGCTTGCGCTCGCCCAGCGTGGCGTCGAACTGCCAGTCCGGCCGTGGGCCCATGGGGCAGGTGAAGGCACCACCTTGGCGCAGCACCTGCAGCTGCTGCTCGAAGCGCTCGGTCACGCCAGCGCTGTAGATCACCTCGCTGGGTGCCACGCGCGCCAGCCAGGTGCCCACCTCGTCCTGCGTGCACTCGGCCAGGTAGACCCGGCCCTGGGTCACGCTCAGCCAGGCCAGGCCGCAGCGCGCGCGCGGGCCCTGGTGCACGGCCAGCAGCAGGGATTCGGTCTTGTCCGAGAGCAGTTCGCTGTCGGTCAGCGTGCCCGGGGTGACCACGCGCACCACCTTGCGCTCCACCGGCCCCTTGGCTGTGGCCACGTCGCCCACCTGCTCGCAGATGGCGACCGACTCGCCCATCTTGATGAGCCGGCCCAGGTAGTTCTCCAGCGCATGGAAGGGCACGCCGGCCATGATGACGGGCTGGCCGCCGGACTGGCCGCGCTGGGTCAGCGTGATGTCCAGGAGGCGCGCGGCCTTCTCCGCATCGGCATAGAACAGCTCGTAGAAATCGCCCATGCGGTAGAAGACGAGCGTGTCCGGGTGCGCAGCCTTCAGGGTGAAGTACTGCTGCATCATCGGCGTATGCGAGGAAAGATCCACTTTGTCCATTGAAATCAACAACTTATAAATTTTTTGGCGGCCGGGTGGCGGCACATGCGGGGGCGGCCCCGGGCGCGCAGACGCTGCCGGACGTGTTCAGGCGCCGGAGGGGGATTCTCCATCCATCCGCCGACCATAAACCAAACACCAGGGGGATTTGCGCAGCCGCAGCGCTTGCCGGGCCGGGCGGGCGCCTCACAGCGGGGACAGCGCCCCTACCACCGAGGGCGTGAAGTCCGCCGCGCCCTCGGGCTTGGCGCCGTGGGCCCAGGCGAGCAGGGCGGCGGGCGGCAGGGGCCGGGCAAAGAGAAAGCCCTGCAGCTCATCGCAGTCCATGGCCAGCAGGATGTCGCGCTGGAGCACCGTCTCCACGCCTTCGGCCACCACGCGCAGGCCCAGGGCATGGGCCAGGCCCACCACGGCGGCGACCACGGCGCGTGCATTGGCGCTGTGCTCCAGGTCGCTCACGAAGCTGCGGTCGATCTTGAGTTGCTGGGCCGGCAGCTGGCTCAGATAGCGCAGGCTGGAATAGCCGGTGCCGAAGTCGTCGATGGACAGGAACACACCGATCGCGCCCAGCCCCTCGAAGGTGCGCTGCACGGCCTTGATGTCCTCCATGGCCACGGTCTCCGTGATCTCGCACAGCAGCTGGGTGGCGTCCAGGCCATGCTCCTGCAGGGTCTGGCCGATGCGGTCGACCAGGCCCTTGTCACGCAGCTGGTGCGGCGACAGGTTGACCGACACGCGCATGCGCAGGCCATCGCGTCCCCATTCGGCAATCTGGCGGCAGGCCTCGTCGATGACCCACTGGCCCAGCTTGCCGATGAGGCCGATCCGTTCGGCCAGGGGAATGAACACCAGCGGGCTGACCAGGCCATGGCGCGGGTGGTTCCAGCGCAGCAGGGCCTCGACACCGCTGATCTGGCCGCGCCGACCATCGATCTTGGGCTGGTAGTGCAGGGACAACTGCCCGCGCTCCAGCGCGTGGCGCAGCTCGTTTTGCAGTTCCAGCTGCTCGGACACGTCGGACACCATGTGCGGCTCGAACAGCGCATAGCAGCTACCGCCTGCCCGCTTGGCGGCATACATCGCGGCATCGGCATTGGCCACGATCTTGTGGCGCTCGCCGGGCCCGGGGTGTACCACGATGCCGATGGAGCATGAGATCTCGATGCGCCGCCCCGCTGCCTCGAAGGGCTGCGACAGCGATGCCAGCACCCGCCTGGCCACGGCGATGCAGGCTTCGTCGTCCGCCACATCGTTGAGCAGGATGAGGAACTCGTCGCCGCCCACCCGGGCCACGGTGTCGCAGTCGCGCGCCTCGTCGCGCAGCCGCGAGGCCGCCTTGCGGATCACCACGTCGCCCACGGCATGGCCGAACGAGTCGTTGATGGGCTTGAAACCGTCCAGGTCCACGAACAGCACGGCCATGCGTTCGACCACGCCCTCGTGGTTGCTGCGCTCCAGCCGCCGCGTGGCCTGGGCCAGGCGGTCCTCGAACAGCAGGCGGTTGGGCAGGCCCGTCAGCGGGTCGGCAAAGGCCCGCTGCTGCAGCTCCTCGTTTGCTGCCTGCAGGCGGGCATTGCTCTCGTGCATGGAGTGCGCGGCGCGGCGTGCGGCGCGTTGCAACCGGGCATCGAGGATGGAGGTGAGCAGGGTGACCACGAGCAGGCCGCCGGCGATCATCGCCACCGCCGTCTGCAGGCCGGGGCCACCCAGTTCGTCGGCCGTGAGGCAGACCGAGCCGACCGCGAAACTGGCCGCTGCCATGCCCAGGTAGTGGGTGCCGCAGATCCCCAGGGCAAAGACGAACGAGGCTGCGAGCTGGTAGCCGGTGCGCCGGGGCCGCTCGACCTGGCGCAGCAAGCGAAAGATGAGCAGGGCCAGGGCCGACGCGAGAAAGGACACCAGCACCGACAGCGCCACCAGCGGCACGTCCCAGGTGATGCCGGGCGACATGCCCATGGCTGCCATGCCCAGGTAGTGCATGGCGATGATGCCCCCGCCCATGGCCACCGCACCGAGCAGGATGCGCGCGTTGTCGAGCCGCTTGCGGCTGGCCAGTTCCAGCGCCACGCCGGACGCGGCCACCGCAGCCGCCCAGGACACGAAGGTCAGCCCCCGGGAGAAACCGATGGGAATGGGCAGTTCCAGCGCCTGCATGCCCATGAAGTGCATGGCCCAGATGCCCGTGCCCATGACCAGCGAGCCCGCGGCCCACCAGGCCAGGCCGATACCGCGCTGCGAGGTGCGCACGCGCCGGGCCATGTCGAAGCTTACGTACGAGGCGAACACGGCCATGGCCAGCGAACCCGCCACCAGAAAGAGGTTGTAGCTCAAAGGCATGAACGCTGTCATGTGGAACTTCCGATCCTGGCCGCACAGCGTACCTGCGCTGCAAGGAAACAACCGTGAGGAATTGCAAATCCGGCCATCATCCACCGCCTGCACGGCGAACGCTGTAGGCCAACTGCCCGAAGCCGCATCGCATCGGCGGCGCCCGGGCGCCTGCCGGCGGGCCCACAATCACGCCATGCAGTTCCAGCCCATTCTTGAAGACATCGTCGAGACCGTGCGCCCTTTGCTGGGTGCGCAGGGCCAGGTGGCCCGCTACATACCGGCACTGGCGCGGGTGCCGGCCGCCCAGTTCGGCATTGCGCTGCGCACCTGCGATGGGCAGGAGGCGCAGGCCGGCGACAGCGCCACGCCGTTCTCGATACAGAGCATTTCCAAGCTCTTTGCCCTGACGCTGGGCATGCAGGCGCTGGGCGACATGCTCTGGGAGCGCATAGGCCGCGAGCCCTCGGGCAACCCCTTCAACTCCCTGGTGCAGCTCGAAGCCGAGCAGGGCACCCCGCGCAATCCCTTCATCAATGCCGGAGCGATTGCCGTGACGGACCGCTTGGTCAGTCAAGGCGATGCCAAGGCCGCCATGCTGGCGCTGCTGTCCAGCCTGTGCAACGAGCCGGTGCATTTCGACGAGGAGGTGGCCGCCTCCGAAGCTGCCACGGGCTTTCGCAACATTGCGCTGGGCAATTTCATGAAGAGCTTCGGCAAGATCGACAACGATGTGTCGGCGGTGCTGGACGCCTACTTTCACCACTGTGCCGTGCGCATGAGCTGCCTGCAGCTGGCCCGCGCCACCGGCTACCTCTGCCGCGACGGCCGCCACCCCTTCAGCGGCGAGCCGCTGCTGACCGAGCGGCAGACGCGCCGCATCAATGCCTTGATGCTCACCTGCGGCACCGACGATGCGGCCGGCGAGTTCGCGTTCCGCATCGGCCTGCCCTGCAAGAGCGGGGTGGGGGGCGGCATCGTGGCGGTGGTCCCCGACCGGCTGAGCCTGTGCGTATGGTCCCCCGCGCTGGATGCCACGGGGAACTCGCTCCTGGGCATGCGGGCGCTGGAGCTGTTCACGGCCCGAACCGGGCTGTCGGTGTTCTAGGCCCGCCGCATGCTACCGGTCAGGGCCACCGTCAGGCCGCGATGAAAGTGCCGTGAAAGCCCAGCGGCAACGGCCGGTCCATGCTGCCCTGGGCCACCGGGCCCTGGGCCAGCCGGCGCGCGTCGAACACCGACAGCAGTGTGCGCTGGCTGCGCAGGTCCAGCGCCGAGCCCACCAGCCAGCCTTCGCCCTCCTTGCTGCCTGCGCGGCGCGCGGGGATGAACACATGCTCCTCGACCATCACGTCGGCACCGTAGCGGTAGCGGTCGACCTTGCCGCTCTCCAGGTGGAGCCGCGCCACGCTGTCGAAGCCCGGGCGGTCCGACACGGCCACCCGTTCGGCCATGAAAAGCTGCGTGTGCCGGCGGCCGACGAAGCGCTGGTCGATGCGCGGGAACTCGGCGTGGTGCGGCAGCAGCGTCTGCCGGGCGCGGCCACTGCGCGTGTCGAGCTCCACCAGGGCCACGGCGTGCGCCGGCTCGCCGCTGAACTCGCCGCGCATCAGGGCACGAAAGCCCTGGGCCACGCCCGAGGCATCCGCCGTGCGCACATAGTCGAGGTGGATGACGCCGTGCCTGTCTTCCCAGGCATTGCCGGTATGGAACAGGAAGCCGGCGGGCAGTTCCATCCATTGCGGCTGGTCGAGCCGGTCCTTGTGCAGCACCAGGGCCCGCATGCCCAGCTCCGGCTTCCAGACATGGCTGTCCATGAAGGTGCTGCCCGCATGGGCCCGCTCCCGGTCGAAGATGAGCGGCGGCAGCAGGAACACCAGGTGCTGCTCGGTCATCGCGAAGTCGTGCACCATGGCGATGTCGGGCACCTTGAGCGTGGCCGTGCGCACCTGCCCCCGGGCCGAGACCTGGTAGATCGACAGCAGGCCGTGGGTGCTGCTCACGCCGAAATTCCACAGGCTGCCGTCGGCGCCGATCTTGGGGTGGGCCGAAAACGGCATGCCCGCGTGCTCGGGCGTCCAGGTCTTGAGGGCGCCGGTTTCCAGCGTGCTGGCGTCGAACCGCGTGGCCGAGCCGCCTTCCCACAGGGCCAGGGTCTCACCGGCATGGTGCACCACGCTGGTGTTGGCCACGTTGCCGGCATCGGCCGTCGGCATGGGGCGGGCGCCGGCCACTTCGGTGCCGAAGCTGTGCAGCAGGCGGCGGCCGGCCGCGTTCTCGGCCAGGAACTTCTCTGTGCGCAGAAAGCGGCCCTGGTGGTGCAGGCCCTGGTCGCTGAAGCGGTACTGCTGGATCATCCCGTCGCCATCGAACCAGTGCTGGTAGCGCACTTCGCCCAAGGTGTGCTGCGCGGGGCCGTTGCGCAGCAGGGTGCCGCGCAGGTCCTTGGGCAACTGGCCGCGCAGGCGCATCGCCACAGGGGGCAGGTCGTTCTGCAAGCCTTCGAAGCCCAGGGTCCAGGGGGCGCGGCTGCGCTGCTGGGTGAAGGCGTTCAGTGTGGATCCGGCTTCGGGTGTGCCCGCGTGGGCGGTCGACGGCAGCACGGGCAGGGCGCCCAGCGCGCTGCCGGCGCTTCCCAGGGCCAGGGATTGGCAAAAGAGGCGGCGGTCCATGGTGCGTGCTCCTTGGGCCTGCTCAGCGCAGCTGGATGGTGATCGTGGTGTCGCTCTGCAGCTCGACGACGGCATCCTGGAAGCGTGGCGGGCCCATGTTGCCCTGGGCGTCGCGGCTGAAGCCGGTGCGCTCCTGGGGGATGCCGACCAGGTTGGTGTCGAGCTTGCCGTTGCCGTTCTCGTCCTGGTAGAGCGACAGCGCATAGCTGCCGGCCGGCAGATCGCGCAGCACCATCACGGCCTTGTCGCCCGACACCGGCGCCATGCCGCTTTGCACGGCCTTGCTGAACTGCAGCCAGCTGTCGGCCGAGCCGTACACGGCACCGAGCACGGGGCCTTTGTCGGCCTTGGTGTTCTTCACCTCCACGGTGAGGTCCAGGGCGTGGGCCTGGCCCAGGGCCAGGCAGGCACCCGCCAGCGCCAGGGCACGTGCCGTGCGGGCAGAAAGAAAAGGGGTGGCCAAAGAGGGGTGGGCCATGCGCATGTCAGTTCTCCAGGGTGGGTGGAGACACCGCGTCTCCAGTGCCCGCACTCTAGAAACGCCCCGGCGGCGGCGCCACCGGTGTGCGACGAAGCGGCGCCCAGGCGGCGCGAAACGGGGCAGGGAAGGCGCCGATGGCACCCCCTGGGGCCAGGCTGCGCGCTGCAACACCACCGCACCCCAAAAGAAATAAGCGCGCCATGGCGGTAGAACGTGGGAACATGCGTTCGTGCGCTACCGGGGTTGTCCCTGCCCAAATGGGTGATTCCGTTTTGTTACGTTTTGACATACTTTGCGGTGTACATTGGTGGCTGCTGCCGCCATGAGAATGTGGGGCCCATCGTTTGCGAGAGGTTTCAGAGCGACTGTGATTTCTGCCGAACTCCTGACCGATCTGTTTGCGGGTGCCAGCGAAGACTTCGTGGAGTCTTCGGCGCAGGCGCGCCTGCAGGCCCTGCTCGATGCCGTGCCCGTGGCGCTGATGGAATTTCGCCCCCATGAGGGGCGGTTGCTGCTGCGTGCGGCCAATGCCGCTGCCCGGCGCATGCCGGGCCTGGGGGGCGTGCGCGTTAGTGGCGCCGATGCGGTCGATGTGTTCGACCTGCTGGCGGGCACCAAACTCGTGGAGCAGTTGCACACCGTGGCGCGCACTGGCGTGCCGCTCGAATGCCGCCAGGTGGCGCGTGAGCCGGGGCGGCTGCTGGTGGCTTGGGACCTGTCGGCACGCCGGCTCGACAACGGCTCCATCGTTGTCTCGGTGCGTGATGCGAGCGAGGCCGAGAGCCTGCGCGCGGCGCTGGCCGCGTCCGAGCATGCGCTGCAGGACGTGCGCCGGGAGCTGCGCGAGCAGACCGATGTCTTCAACACCATGGAAAGCCTGGCCCAGACCGGCCACTGGCGGCGCATCGAGGACCCGGGCGAGACGGTGCTGCTGTGGTCCCCCGGCCTGTGCGACATCGCCGGGGTGGAGCGCCAGGAGTGGATGAGCCCGGAGCGCGCCGTCAGCGGCATCCTGGCCGAAGACCGCCATGTGTTCGAGACTGCGCGTGAACGTGGCACCGGCGCCGATGTCGAGTACCGCTGGAAGCGGCCGGACGGTGAGATCCGCTGGATGCGCTCGCGCGTGCGCCGCCTCACGGCCAAGGACGGCATGCGCGTGGACATGGGCGTGGTGCAGGATGTGACCGACGAGCGCCGCGCCGCCGAGCAGCTGCGCGAGCAGCTGCTGTTCATCCAGCGCATTGCCAGCCGCATTCCGGGCTTCATCTACCAGTACCGCCTGCACCAGGACGGCATCACCAGCGTGCAGTACATCAGCGATGCGGTGCGCGACTTCATGGGCGTGGAGCCGCACGAGGTGACGGCCGACCATGGCGTGCTCTCCAACTGGGTGATGGCCGAGGACGTGCCGGCGCTGCAGCGTTCGGCCCTGCAGTCGGTGCGCAAGCTCGTGCCCTGGCAGTGCGAGTACCGGGTGCGCATGCCCGACGGCAGCATCCGCTGGCACATGACGAATGCGATACCGCACCGCGAGGCCGATGGCTCGGTGATCTCCCATGGCTTCACCATGGACATCACCGACCGCAAGCGCGCAGAACAAGAGATCGAACGCCTGGCGTTCTACGACGCGCTCACGGGCCTGCCCAACCGGCGCCTGCTGCTCGACCGCCTGCAGCGCTCCATCGCCGCCTGCCAGCGCAGCAAGAACCTGGGGGCGCTGCTGTTCATCGACCTGGACAACTTCAAGGACCTCAACGACACTCTGGGCCACGACATGGGCGACCAACTGCTCTCCCAGGTTGCCACCCGCCTGGTGGGCAGCGTGCGCGAAGCCGACACCGTGGCACGCTTTGGCGGCGACGAATTCGTCGTCATGCTGGACAACCTGAACCCCGAACTGCAGGACGCCGCCGCCCAGGCCGAAACCGTCGCAGAAAAACTCCTGTCCAGCCTGAACCAACCCTTCGCCCTTGGCGGCCAACAGCACTACAGCACCCCCAGCATCGGCATCACCCTGTTCGGCGACGAACGCCTGTCGGTGGACGAACTCTTGAAGCGGGCCGACCTGGCCATGTACCAGGCCAAGGCCGCAGGGCGCAACACCCAGCGCTTCTTCGACCCGGACATGCAGGCTGCCGTCAACGCCCGCTCCAACCTGGAAGCCGACCTGCGCCAGGGCCTGGCGAGGAACGAACTGCTCGTGCACTACCAGCCCGTCGTGGACCACCAGGCGCGCCTGGTGGGCGCCGAAGCCCTGGTGCGCTGGCGCCACCCCCAGCGCGGCATGATCAGCCCGGGCGACTTCATCCCCCTGGCCGAACAGACCGGCCTCATCCTGCCGCTGGGCCAGACCGTGCTGGAGACCGCCTGCAGACAACTGCAGCGCTGGGGCCAGGACGCGGCCACCGCCCACCTGTCCATCTCGGTGAACGTCAGCGCGCGCCAGTTCAGGCAGCCCGGCTTCGTGGCCGAAGTGCTGGACACCCTCAAAGCCCACCGGGCAGAACCCCAGCGGCTCAAGCTGGAGCTGACAGAAAGCCTGCTGCTGGGAGACATCGAAGACACCATCGTGCGCATGGAACAGCTCAAGGCCCAGGGGGTGGGATTCGCGCTGGACGACTTTGGCACGGGCTACTCATCGCTGTCCTACCTGAAGCGGCTGCCGCTGGACCAGATCAAGATCGACCAGAGCTTCGTGCGGGACGTGCTGAGCGACCCCAACGATGCGGCGATCGTGCGCACGATCCTGGCGCTGGCCAAGAGCCTGGATTTGCAGGTGGTGGCCGAGGGGGTGGAGACGACGGGGCAGTTGGGGTTCTTGCGGCTGCATGGCTGCGAGGGCTTCCAGGGCTATCTGTTTGGCAGGCCTGTGCCGGTGGAGGAACTCGATGCAATGCTGGACCCGACGCGCTGATCCATGGACGGGTCTCCCGGCCACGGGGGGCTGTGCATGGCACCGGTGACGAGGAGCGACAAGGAAGGCCGCTTTCTCGAGCGTGTGCTCGAACGCGATCCCGCCTGGACGCGGGGCTTGGTGCTGGTGCTGGCCTTGTCATTGCTCGGGGCCTGGCTGGTCGTGCAGGCCGTGGTCTACTGGCGCGGCCAGGAGCGTGCGGTGGAGCGCACGCGCATCGTGCAGCAGGCGGCCGATGCGCTGATCACCCAGACCACCGGAGGCGGCCTGATCGGCGCGGTCTCGCTCATGGGCCTGAGCGAACCCCAGCTCAAGGACATGGCGCGCGGCTACACGCCGCCGGATGACCCGGGTTCGCTGGCGCGGTTGGCGGTGGCGCGCGGGCGCTTCCTGATCAGCGGCGTGTACGTGATGTCGGCCGATGGCACCGTGGTCGCGCACGAGACGGCGGGCGAGCGCGCGACGGGCTCGAACCTGGGCTTTCGCCCCTATTTTCAACAGGCCATGAAGGGCGCCATCAGCGTCTATGCGGCCATCGGTGTGAACAGCCAGGAGCGCGGCCTGTACTACGCGGCCCCGCTGTACGAAACGGATTCGCCCACCAGCGCCATCATCGGTGTGGTGATGTTCAAGGTGGGCTTCGAGGTGGTCGATGCGCTGCTGGCGAGCACCGGCATCCCGGCCCTGCTGATGTCGCCCCAGGGCGTGGCGTTCTCGTCCACCCGGCCCGAGTGGCAGTTCGCCGTGGCGCCACCGCTCACGCAGGCGCGCATCGACGCGATCCGCGCGTCGCGCCAGTTCGGGCGCCATTTCGAGAACGGCGTGGCCTCGGCACTGCCGTTTGCGCCCGATGCCGGCGAGGTGCTGCTCAACGGGGTGGCCTACGCGGTGGCGAGCCGCGGTATCGAATGGAACGACCCCGGCGGCCAGTGGCAACTGGTGGTGCTCGACGATGTCAGCACCCTGGTGCCGGCCCTGCTGCGCTGGCAGGTGGGCGGCGCCGCCTTCGTGCTGCTGGCCCTGCTCGGGCTGCTGTTGCTGGACCTGCTGCGCAGCCGTGCGCGCATGGCTGCGGCGCTGGAGCGTTTCCGGGTGCTGGGCGCGGCGCTGGAGAGCAGCCCCGTGGCCGTGGTCATCACCGATGGGGAAGGCCGCATCGACTGGGTGAACCCCCAGTACGAGCGCAACACCGGCTATGCGCTGGACGAGGTGCGCGGCAAGAAGCCGTCCATCGTCGCCACCGACCAGACGCCGCCCCAGACTTACAAGGACATGTGGGCCACGCTGCTGTCGGGCCGCTCCTGGCGCGGCAGTTTCGTGAACCGCCGCCGCGACGCGAGCATCTACCACGACGAGGCCACACTGTCGCCGGTGTTCGACGGGCGTGGCAAACGCATTGCCATCGTCGGGCTGCACGAAGACGTCTCCGAGCGCATGCGCGCGCAGTCCGAGCTGGAGCGGCGCGAGCGCCTGCTCAACGAACTGCTGGAGCAGCAGACGGCCATCTTCGACAATGCGCCGCCCATCCTGCTGGTCTGCGAGGGGCAGTTCCGCCAGTTCAACCCGGCGTTTGTGGAACTCATGCGCGGCACGGCTTCGCAGTTGCTGGGCGGCGAGGTGGCTGCGCTGTTTGGCGACCAGGCGCAGTCGGACAGCTTCACGGCGTTGATCGCGCAGCGGCTCGCCTCGGGCCAGGCGCTGCGCGAGCGCGCCACGTTGCGCCGCCTGGATGGCAGCAGCTTCGAGGCCCGGCTGGCGGGGCGCAGCATCAACATGGAGGGCTACCGCTCGGCTTCGATCTGGGTCATCGAGGATGTGACCGAGGCGCGCAAGGGCGAGATCGCCATCCAGCAGGCCAACGAGCGGCTGGAAATCGCCCAGGAGGCCGGCAAGGTGGGCGTGTTCGACATCGACCTGCTGGCCGATACCGTGGTCTGGTCGGACAAGCTGGTGTCCATGCTGGGCCTGCCTGCGGGCACCCAGCCCACGGGGTTGGGCTTCTGGCTCGAGCGCCTGCACCCGGAGGACCGCGAGGAGGCCAGTGCGCATTTCCGGGCCAGCCTGGAGGGCAGCGACACCGACCTGCGCAATTCCTGGCGCATCGTGCGCCCCGATGGCGAGGTGCGCTGGTTCCTGCTGGCCGCGCGCATCCTGCGCGATGGCGCGGGGCGCGCGGTGCGTGTGGTGGGCGTGAGCGTGGACATCCAGGACCAAAAGCAGCTCGAAGAGCAGGTGGAGGAGCAACTGGGATTCCAGCAGGCGCTGATCGATGCGATTCCCGTGCCCCTGTTCTACAAGGGTGCGGACGGGCGCTACATCGGCTTCAACCGTGCCTACGAGCAGGCCTTCGGGGTGCGCCGCAGCGACCTGGTGGGCAAGACGGTGCTCGACCTGGACTTCCTGCCGGCCGAGCAGCGCACGCGCTTCCAGGGCGACAACCTGCAGGCGATGAACGGGCTGGACTCGGTGCACCGCGAGGTGGACATGCCCTATGCCGACGGGAAGGTGCACCACACCCTGTTCTGGCTGCACGCCTTCGCACGCGCCGACGGCTCGCCCGGCGGCGCCATCGGCACCTTCGTGGACATCACCGACCGCCGGCGCGCCGAGGAAGACCTGCGCCGCGCCAAAGAGCTGGCCGAGGAGTCCACGGCGCTCAAGTCCAACTTCCTGGCCAACATGAGCCACGAGATCCGCACGCCGATGAACGCCATCATCGGCATGTCGCACCTGGCGCTCAAGTCGGGGCTGAACGCGCGCCAGCACGACTATGTGAGCAAGATCCAGCAGGCCGGGCAGCACCTTTTGGGCGTGATCAACGACATCCTCGACTTCTCCAAGATCGAGGCCGGCAAGCTCACGGTGGAAAAGCAGCCCTTCGTGCTCGACCGCATGCTCGAGAGCGTGACCGACGTGGTGGGCTACAAGGCCGGCGCCAAGGGGCTGGAGCTGGTGTGCGATGTGGCCGCCAACGTGCCGCCCAACCTGGTGGGCGATTCGCTGCGCCTGGGCCAGATCCTCATCAACTTTGCCAACAACGCGATCAAGTTCACCGACCAGGGCGAGATCAGCATCGCCGTGCGCCTGCTCGAGGAGAGCGAGACGCGCGTGAGCCTGCGCTTCGAGGTGCGCGACACGGGCATCGGCCTCACGGCCGAGCAGATGGGGCGCCTGTTCGAGAGCTTCCAGCAGGCCGACACATCCACCACACGCCGCTACGGCGGCACCGGCCTGGGCCTGGCCATCTGCAAGAGCCTGGCCGAGCTGATGGGCGGCGAGGTCGGGGTGATCAGCGATTTCGGCCATGGCTCGACCTTCTGGGTCAGCCTGCCGCTGGAGCGCGGCGCGCCGGCCCGGGCAGTGCTGCCGCCAGCGGACCTGGTGGGGCGCAAGGTGCTGGTGGTGGACGACAACCACACGGCGGCCACCGTGCTGTCGGACATGCTGCAGGCCATGGGTTTCGAGGTGGAGCAGGCCTACTCGGGCCTGCAGGCGCTGGAGATCCTGCGCGAGGCCATGGCGCGCAACCGCTACTTCGGCCTGCTGCTGCTCGATTGGCACATGCCGGGCATGGATGGCGTGGAGCTGGCGGGCCACATCCGCAGCCTGGGCATGCCCCAGGTGCCGCAGATGCTCATGGTCACGGCCTACGGGCGCGAGGACGTGATGCGCGCGGCGCGCGCGCAGGGCATCGAGACGGTGCTGATCAAGCCCGTGAATGCCTCGCTGCTGCTCGAGACGCTGATGCAGCCGCTGGAGCATTCCCTGCCCGCACTGCAACGCCAGTATGTGCCGCCGCCCGTGGCCGACGAACTGCCCCTGGCCATCCGCGGGGCGCGGGTGCTGCTGGTGGAGGACAACGAGCTCAACCAGATGGTGGCCGTGGAGCTGCTGCGCGACGCGGGCTTCGACGTGGACGTGGCCGGCAACGGGCTGGAGGCCATCCGCCGGCTGCAGGACGACAGCTACGACCTGGTGCTGATGGACATGCAGATGCCGGTGATGGATGGCGAGACCGCCACCCGGCAACTGCGCGCCGACCCGCGCTTTGCGCGCCTGCCCATCGTGGCCATGACGGCCAATGCCATGGACGCCGACCGCCAGCGCTGCTTCGAGGCCGGCATGAACGACCACGTGGCCAAGCCCATCGACCCGGCAGCGCTGTGGAAAGCCCTGGCGCGCTGGATACAGCCGCGCCCCGGGCTGGGCGTGCCCCAGGGCCTGCCGCCGCCGCTGCCTTTGCGCAACGGTGCCGCCGTGCCGCCCAGCCCCCCCCGGCCTGTGGCCTGGCCCCTGGTGACCGGGCTGGACACGGCGCTGGGGCTGCAGCGGGCCCTGAACAAGCCCGCGCTTTATGGCGACATGCTGCGCCGCTTCGCCCAGGGGCAGGCGGGCACGGTGCGGGAGATCGGGGCCGCACTCGACGCGGGCGATGTGGGCCTGGCCGAGCGCCTGGCGCACACGCTGCGCTCGGTGGCGGCCAACATTGGCGCCCAGCCTGTGGCCGACCGCGCCTACCAGCTGGAGGACCTGCTGCGCAAGGGGCCGCAGCGGCAGGAGGTCACCGCGCCTCTGTTGGTGGCGCTGGGCGCGGTGCTGGGGCCCCTGATCGAGGCGCTGGAGCCGTGGTCTGCCAGCGCTCCGGGCCCGGTCGATGCCGACGGCATGGTGCCGACCAAGGCCCCGGCGGAACTGCTGCACCAGCTGCGCACGCTGCTGTTGCAGGACGACCCGGCAGCCGCCGAGTTTTTGCAACACAATGCCAGCGTGCTGGAGGGATTCCTGGACCCGGTGTTCAAGGCGGTGGATGTGCACATTCGGAACTTTGATTTCGAACAGGCGCTGGATACCATCGCCACTGTGGTACCCGGGCCGCCATCCTCGCCGGATTCCGCCAACGCCCCCTGAATGCTCCCCTTCCGCAGGAAAGCCCATGGACAACGCGCCCTTCGCCTCTCAGCAGCCGACCCTTGTGGACAAGCCGATTGCCACGGTACTGGTGGTGGACGATACGCCCGACAACCTCACGCTGATGGGCAGCCTGCTGCGCGAGCACTACCTGGTGAAGGTGGCCAACCACGGGGAGAAGGCGCTCAAGATCGCCCAGTCGGGCACGCCGCCCGACCTCATCCTGCTGGACATCATGATGCCCGAGGTGGACGGCTACGAGGTTTGCCGGCGCCTGAAGGCCTCGCCCTCCACGCGCGACATCCCGGTGATCTTCCTCACGGCCCGCTCCGACCCCGATGACGAGCGCATGGGCTTGGCGCTGGGCGCGGTGGACTACATCACCAAGCCCATCAGCCCGCCCATTCTGCTGGCGCGCGTGAACACCCACCTGGCGCTCAAGGCCACGGCCGACTTCCTGCGCGACAAGAGCTCCTACCTGGAGCGCGAGGTGGCCTTGCGCACGCTGGAGGTGCAGGCCATCCAGGACGTGACCATCATGGCCATGACCTCGCTGGCCGAGACGCGCGACAACGAGACCGGCAACCACATCCGCCGCACCCAGCTGTACGTGAAGACGCTGGCCGAGCGCCTGCGCCACCACCCGCGCTTCGAACATGCGCTCAACGACCGCATGATCGATCTGCTCTACAAGTCGGCACCGCTGCACGACATCGGCAAGATCGGCATCCCGGACAGCATCCTGCTCAAGCCCGGCAAGCTCACGGTGGAGGAGTTCGAGGTCATGAAGACCCACACCACGCTGGGCCGCGCGGCCATCGAGGACGCCGAAAAGCGCCTGGGCATGCGCGTGGCCTTCCTCAGCGTGTCCAAGGAGATCGCCTACAGCCACCAGGAGAAATGGGACGGTTCGGGCTATCCCGAGGGTCTGGCGGGCGATGCCATCCCCGTGTCGGCGCGGCTCATGGCCGTGGCCGATGTGTACGACGCACTGATCAGCAAGCGCGTCTACAAGCCTGCCTTCTCGCACGACCAGGCCTGCAGCACCATCGTGCGCGGCCGGGGCTCGCATTTCGACCCGGACATGGTCGATGCCTTCGTGGAGGTGGCCGAAGACTTCCGCGTCATCGCGCAGAAATACCCCGACCCGGCGTGAGGGCAGGGCGGCGGAACGCCCTGCAATCCATCAGAGCGGAGCGCTCTCGTCCTTGTCGGCGCTGTCCTGCGCCGCGCCGGCATCGCCTTCGGAGGCGGCATCGGCGGGGTCAGCGTCTTCGGTGGCCGTTGCCTGGCGCACGGCGGCCTTGTCGCCGGCACCGGCGAACTTGCTGTACTTGCCCAGGATGGGCACCAGCTGGCCATAGATGCGGGGGGCGCCGGCCAGGCATTCGCGCTGCTCCAGGAACTCGGCTTCGCCCGTGAAGTTGCCCACCAGGCCACCGGCCTCGGTCACCAGCAGCGAGCCGGCGGCAACGTCCCAGATGGACAGGCCGGTTTCGAAGAAACCCTCGGTGAAGCCCGCGGCCACATAGGCCAGATCGAGCGCGGCGGAGCCGGGGCGGCGCAGGCCGGCGGTGCGCTGCATCACCTCGGCCATCATGAGCATATAGGCCTTGAAGTTGTCGCCGGGGCGGAAGGGGAAGCCCGTGGAGATCAGGCTGTCCTTGAGCTGGGTGCGCTTGCTCACGCGGATGCGGCGCTCGTTCATGTAGGCGCCACGGCCCTTGGTGGCCGTGAACAGGTCGTTGCGCGTGGGGTCGTAGATGACGGCCTGCTCGATCTTGCCCTTGACGGACAGGGCGATGCTCACGCAGTAGACCGGAAAGCCGTGGATGAAGTTGGTGGTGCCGTCCAGCGGGTCGATGATCCAGACGAATTCCGAATCCTTGGCACCGTACTGGGTGCCCGATTCCTCGGCCAGGATGCCGTGGCCGGGGTAGGCGCCCAGCAGCGTATCGATCACAGCCTTCTCGGCCGCGTGGTCCACCTCGGTCACAAAGTCGTTCACCTGCTTTTGCGAAATGCGCACGGCCTCCACGTCAAGGGCCGCGCGGTTGATGATGGCGCCGGCGGCGCGTGCGGCCTTGATGGCCACGTTGAGCATGGGGTGCAGGTTGGACGACATAAATTGTGGTTTCAAGCAGTGCGCCAGCAGGGGGCGCCTTGCGAAAGAGGAGCGTGGAACACCGCCCGGCGATGCGGGCGGCGACAATAGGGCGCTGATTTTACCTGTTTTGCCGCTTTTTGTCCCATTTCTGGGGCACACCCGGCCCCTTGCCATTCCATGAAGACCCGTTTTGTCCTGATCAACACCAGCCATGCCGGCAATGTCGGCGCCGCCGCGCGCGCCCTGAAGACCATGGGCTTCGACGAGCTCGTGCTGGTTGCGCCGCGCTGGGCCAATGTGCTGCGGCGCGAGGAGACCATCCAGCGCGCCAGCGGTGCCCTCGATGTGCTGGACAAGGCGCGCATCGTCGCCACGCTGGACGAGGCGCTCGACGGCATGAGCCACCTGTGCGCCACGGCCATGACGCCCAGGGACTTCGGGCCGCCCACCCGTTCGCCGCGCGAGCACTTCGCGCAGCTGACCGCACCGAGAGCGCCCGACGCTCCGGTGGAATCGGGCGTGGCCTTCCTGTTCGGCTCGGAGCGCTTCGGCATGGCCAACGAGGATGTGTACCGCTGCCATGTGGCGCTCTCCATCCCCACCAACCCGGGTTTTGGCTCGCTGAACCTGGGCGCGGCCATCCAGGTGGTCGCCTACGACTGGCGCATGGCCCTCGGTGGCTTTGGCGGCTTTGGTGCCGCGCCGCAGCCCCCTGCAGCGCCGGAGCGTGAGCTGGCCGATGCGGCCCAGGTGGCCGGCATGCTCACGCACTGGGAGCGGGCGCTGGTGGACATCGGTTTCCTCGATCCCGGGGCGCCCAAGAAGCTCATGCCGCGTTTGAACCAGCTTTTCAACCGCGCGCAACTGGGGCCCGAGGAAATCCACATCCTGCGTGGTGTCGCAAAAGCCATGATCGAAACGGCGCAGGCAAAGCGCTAGACTGCATTTCCATATTCCAAAAACAACCATGGCCATGTTTGCACGCCTGCGCTCCGACATCCAGTGCATCCTCGATCGCGATCCCGCTGCACGCAGCACCTGGGAGGTGATCACCTGCTACCCCGGCCTGCACGCCATCTGGCTGCACCGGCCCGCGCACTGGTGCTGGAACCACGGCTTCAAGTGGCTGGGGCGCTTCATCTCGCACATTGCACGCTGGGCCACCGGCATCGAGATCCACCCGGGCGCCAAGATCGGCGAGCGTGTGTTCTTCGACCACGCCATGGGCGTGGTGGTCGGCGAGACGGCCGAGATCGGCGATGGCTGCACCATCTACCAGGGCGTGACCCTGGGCGGCACCTCGCTCTACAAGGGTGCCAAGCGCCACCCGACCCTGGGCAAGGACGTGGTGGTGAGCGCGGGCGCCAAGGTGCTGGGCGGCTTCGAGGTCGGCGACGGCGCCAAGATCGGCAGCAATGCCGTGGTCATCAAGCCCGTGCCCGCGGGGGCCACGGCCGTGGGCATCCCGGCGCGCATCATTCCCTCGAAGGCGGGCCAGAGCGCCGACGTGACCGAGCCGCAGTCGCGCAAGTTCACGGCCTACGGCATCACGCAGGAGGACGACCCCCTGTCCCAGGCCATGCGCGGCCTGATCGACAACGCCTCCTCGCAGGAGCACCAGATCACGCTCCTGTGGCAGGCCATCGAGAAACTCTCCACCGTGCAGGCCACCAAGGACTGCGTGCCCTGCGACGCGGCGCTCAAGGAACAGTTCGAGGCCGGCAAGCTCAACGAGCTGGTCGGCAAATAGGCGCCCAGCCCCGCTGCCGGACCTGCTGCCTGAGTAAGCGGCTGTAGACTGTGCGGGTTTCTGGCGCCCTGGTGGGTCAGCGCTGGCGCACCGCGCTCTTGGGCCGAAAGGCCTTGCAGACCTCGTCGCGGGTTTCGAGGTAGGGCCCGCCGATCAGGTCGATGCAGTAGGGCACGGCGGCAAAGATGCCGGGCACGAGCTGGCTGCCATCGGCCGCGCGCAGGCCTTCCAGTGTTTCGGCGATCGCCTTGGGCTGGCCGGGCAGGTTGATGATGAGGGCCTGGCCGCGCACCACCGCCACCTGGCGCGAAAGAATCGCCGTGGGCACGAACTTCAGGCTGATCTGGCGCATCTGTTCGCCAAAGCCCGGCATTTCCTTGTGCGCCACGGCCAGCGTGGCCTCGGGCGTCACGTCGCGCAGGGCCGGGCCCGTGCCGCCCGTGGTCAGCACCAGGCTGCAGCCGGCGGTGTCCACCAGCTCGACCAGGGTGGCGCTGATGCCCGCCTGCTCGTCGGGGATCAGGCGCGCTTCAAAGCTGATCGGGTTGTGCAGGGCGCGCGTGAGCCAGTCCTGCAGGGCCGGCAGACCCTTGTCTTCGTACACGCCGCTGCTGGCGCGGTCGCTGATGGAGACGATGCCGATACGCACCGGCTCGTGCGGGGCGGCGGCCGCTGCTGCGTCAGTCATCGCCATTCTCGTCCTCGGATTCACCTGCTTCGCCTGCAGGGCCGCCCCCCTGGTGCTCGCGCACCAGTTGGAACAGGTCGCGGTAGGCGCGGCCCTTGCGCGGCGCCAGGCCCTGCGATTCGGCTGCCTTGTCGGCAGGGGGCGCGTCCTTGCGCGCCTGGCGGATCAGGGCGCGCAGTTGCTGGATATCGGTGCCGGGGTGCTCGGCCAGCCAGGCGTCCAGGGCCTCGTCGTCGGCGATCAGCCGGTCGCGCCAGTGCTCGGCCAGGTGCAGGGCGAGTTTTTCGTCGGCCGAGCCCTTGCGCTGCTCGTCGAGTGCCAGGCGGGCGGCGTCCACCAGCTCGGGCTCGAGCTTGCGCATGAGCTTGCCCACGTACTGCATCTGGCGGCGCTTGCCTTCGAAATTGGTGATGCGCTTGGCCTCGGCCAGCGCATCGGCGAGCTTGTCGGGCAGGTTCAGCTTGTCGAACAGGTCGCTGCGCAGGGTCAGCAGTTCCTTGCCCAGGTCTTGCAGGGCGTCGCTTTCACGCTTGAGATCGGTGCGGCTCGCATCGGGCGTGCCTTTGAGTTCGGCCTTGAGCTGAAGGTCCAGTTCGCTGCCTTCGGCAACGAAATGGCCCTTCACAAAGTAGCCTTTTTTGGGTTTGCGTGACATGGGTGGGGACAAATGGGGGGTGGCGCAGCGCGCGCCACAGCGGCAAGTATCATAGCTGCCGCTATGAAAAAACCCTCCAAACACGCCCTGGGCGCCCCGGCAGCCACCCCTTCGAGCACCCCTGACAGCGGCTTCAGCTACAGCCGCCCGTTCTTTGAGGAACTGGTGGACCGTGCCCTGGCCCATGCCAAGAAGCTGGGCGCGACCGACGTCGGTGCCGAGGCCTCGGAAGGCTGCGGCCTGTCGGTCAGCGTGCGCAAGGGCGAACTCGAGACCGTGGAGCGCAACCGCGACAAGTCGCTCGGTATCACCGTCTACATCGGCAACCGCCGCGGCAATGCCAGCACCTCGGATTTTTCCAGCAAGGCCATCGAGCAGACGGCCCAGGCCGCCTATGACATCGCCCGCTTCACGGCCGAGGACCCGATGGCCGGCCTGCCCGATGCCGATGACATCGCGCCCACAGACACGCACCGCGACCTGGACCTGTTCCACCCCTGGTCCATCGACAGCGAGCAGGCCGCGAAGATGGCGATGGAATGCGAGGCCGCGGCGCTGAAGACCAGCCGCCGCATCACCAACAGCGAGGGCGCCGGCGTATCGGCCCAGCAAAGCCATTTCTTCAGTGCCCACACGCGCGGCTTTCGCGGTGGCTATGCCTCGTCGCGCCACAGCTTCTCGGTGGCGCCCATCGCCTCGCTGCCCGGCCGCAATGCCGAGATGCAGCGCGATGTCTGGTACAGCTCCATGCGCGATGCGGCCGAGCTGGCCTCGCCCCAGGCCGTGGGCCGCTATGCCGCCGAGCGCGCCTTGTCGCGCCTGGGCAGCCGCAAGATCCCCACGGTCGAGTGCCCCGTGCTGTTCGAATCCACGCTGGCCTCGGGCCTGCTCGGCGGCTTTGTGCAGGCCGTGAGCGGCGGTGCGCTCTACCGCAAGAGCACCTTCTTGCTGGATTCGCTGGGCAAACGCGTGTTCCCCAAGCACATCGACATCGCAGAAGACCCCTTCATCCTGGGCGGCAAGGGCAGCTCGCCGTTCGACGACGAGGGCGTGCGCGTGGCACCGCGCAAGGTGGTCGATGGCGGCCGGGTGGAGGGCTACTTCCTGTCCACCTACTCGGCGCGCAAGCTGGGCATGAAGACCACGGGCAATGCCGGCGGCTCGCACAACCTGACCCTGAGCTCGCGCCTGACCCGCGCAGGCGATGACCTCGATGCGATGCTGCAGAAACTGGGCACGGGCCTGTTCGTGATCGAGCTCATGGGCCAGGGCGTGAACTACGTGACCGGCGACTACTCGCGCGGCGCGAGCGGCTTCTGGGTCGAGAAGGGCCGCATCGCCTACCCGGTGCACGAGATCACCATTGCCGGCAACTTGAAGGACATGCTGCTGGGCATCGAGGCGGTCGGGGCCGACACCTACAACTATGGCGCCAAGACGGTGGGGTCCGTGCTGATCAATCGCATGAAGGTGGCGGGCAGCTGATTGCGGCGCTGCGCGGCATGTTCGTGCTTCCACCGCTCCTGCTTGAGCCTGGCAAATAGACAAATAGCCAAGGCGCTCGGCACGCTTGCCAAGGTGCTTTTCATTGCGGTGCCGAACCGTGGGCATTGCAAGACTCCGTGTGCCCGCCTCCCGTCAGGCATTTGGTGACCACTCGGGAGCCGATTGCCGTGTCTGATTTGGGCCGGGCGGGGCCACATGCGCCAGCCCATGGGGCAAACGCGCTTCCGCGCGGTATTGCAATTGAACCTGCTGAAGGGAGCAGAAGATGGGGACCAACGTGCAGAAAAAGATGGTCGGATGGGTGTTCGTGGCTGCGGCCGTGGCGGCGTGCTCGGACAAGGCGCCTGTTGAGTCGCCGAACTCGCCGAGCTTGAAAGATACCGTTGCGGCAGCTGTTGGCGGTGCTCCCAGTCCAGTTGTGCCGAAGATTGATACGTCAACCCCCGACTTTGCCTTGAAGTCCTGGTGGGCCTATCTGGATGAGCAGCAAGAGTACGAGTACCGTACGTGCCAAAAGCTCTCATCCGAAGTCACGGAGTTCCGCAACTCTCTCGGCCTTCTGCTCGCCGGCGATCCACTCAAAGCCCGGCAGTCCCTTTTCGGTGGCTGTCAGAAAACGAAAATTGACCGGCAGATCAAGAAGGTTCACATGGAAACGGAGACTCGTTCCGTCATCGAAGTGGTGATGCGGGACGCTATAGGTCCCAAGCCGGATGAAGTGGTGCCGAATTACGCGAAAAAAGGCGTTGAGCACGGTTTCCAGTACCGATACGTGCTGGCAAAGACCCCTGAAGGCTGGCGCATTGAGGATGTCCTTCAATGGAGCGAAACGGCGGTGGTTCTCAAGCGCGACCCTTGGGATCGCGTCTACAGGGACGAACCCAAGAGGTATTTTTTCAACCTGTCGCTCCAATAGGCGGGGTCGTCTGCGGCGGATGGGCCTGGCAGGCGTTGCTTTCGGCCCAGATTCCTTATGCTGCTGCTGATGATGATGCGGCGGGCCGGGCGGCCCAGGTGTCTTTCTTGCCGCGCATGCCTTCGGGCAGTGCCAGCCCCACGCGGTGGCGTGACATTGCGTCGGCGGGCTCCAGGTGCGCGAGCATCAGCGCTGCGGCATCTGCGTATGGCACGATCATCTGCGGAATCCTGGACGCGAAGACCAGCAAAAGCAGGGGGGCCGGCAGCGCGCGCGCAAAGCCGGGCAGCTGCACGGGCAGGTGTTCCGTGGAGATCCGCATCCGGTCCTGGCCGAGTGCCGGCTGCTCCACCATGGGCCCCGGGCACAGCATGCGCCAGTCCAGCGGCGAGGCGCAGATGCGCTCGTAGTTCTTGCCGTGCGGCCAGTAGGTGTCGCGCACCTTGGGCAGGGTAACGCCCTTGCGGCCGGTGTTGCCGATGTCCAGCGCCGCAGCGCCGCCCAGGAACCAGCAGACGGGCCGTTCCATGGCAGGCAGCGATTCGACCGCTTCGGCGATGTGCCCCACCAGGTCCACGAACACCTGGCCTTCGGTGACCATGCCCGCGCAGTTGATGAGCGCGTCGTGGCCACGCACGAGGGCCGCCAGGTCCGGCGTGGCGATCTGGCCGAGGTCGGCCTGGTGCACGGTGATGAGGGAGCGGGTTTCTGTGGGCAGCTTGGCGGGGTTGCGCACGAGCACGGAGACCTGGTGGCCGGCGGCGACGGCCTGTTCGAGCACATGGCGGCCGAGGGAGCCGGTGGCGCCGAGGATGAGGATGCGTTTCATGGGGTCTGGATGGATGGTTGGTGTGGAGGGCTTCGAGAGCCTGGGCGCGATCATTCCATGCAGTCCCCCTGGATGTCACTGCCCCGAGCTGTGATGCATTGGCGAGGCGGTGAATTTGTTCACGGCTTGGGTTGCATTTGTTGCCGTCGCCGCCGATGCATGTTCGGATCGCATTGCCTGGTTTGTGATGGATTTCACGGGGCGTGTTCTGTAGTGGCCGCGTGCCTTTGTTGAGGGCGGGAGCCGGGATGTGCGCCCGGCGGCGCAGTAACTTTCTCTTGCGTCGCCAAGAGGGTGTAGAAGAAACCTATTTGAGCCGCCCCAAGAGCATGCGGGCCTGCGCCAGCCAGACCCACGCTGCAGCGTAGAACGGCTTGCGCTCGTG
>NZ_JACHLK010000002.1 GCF_014207955.1 Acidovorax soli | reverse complement strand
GTGCAGGGGCGCAAGCGCCATCTGGTGGTGGACACGCTGGGCCTGTTGCTTGCGGTGGTGATCACCAGCGCTGCTGTGCCAGATCGGGCAGCAGCTACACAGGCGGTAGCCCAGGCATGCAAACGCACGGGCGGCTCGGTCAAGACCTTGTGGGCAGACAGTGCCTACGCTGGGCAATGCGCTCAGCAGATCGAGCAAACGCACCAGTTGAAGGTTCAGATCGTGCGCAACACAGGACGCCATCGCTGGGACGATGCACAGCAGTCTCTGTGGAGCGAAGAGCAGCCAGCAGCCATGCCCAAGAAGCGCTGGGTGGTGGAGCGCACCCATGCGTGGTTGGAGCGCAATCGCAGGCTGGTGATGCACCACGAGCGCAAGCCGTTCTACGCTGCAGCGTGGGTCTGGCTGGCGCAGGCCCGCATGCTCTTGGGGCGGCTCAAATAGGTTTCTTCTACACCCTCCAAGAGAAAGTCACCAAAGAGAAGGCGACCCCGCTGTCTGCGTCCCTGCGCTTCGCTTCGGGCAGCCTGCGATGCTCGGATCTGGGGTGGGCGTCGATGAACTCGCTGCGTTCCCCCTGCGGGTGAACTCCGCTCAGACAGCATCGACGAGCCAGAAGACGAAGTGCATGTGTCCTTCGGCACATGCACCCACCCCAGCTCCTGCGCTTCTCGGCGCAGCCAGAAGGGGTGGGGAGCGGGGACAAAGACGGCTGCTGCTGCGCAGCCACGCCGGGTGTCGGTTACGCGCTGCGCGCTGCCGACGCAGTTGGCGCGGCGGCCCTGCCCAGGCCAAGCGCAGCGAGGCAGATCGGGCCGAGCGAAGCAATGGCCCGTGTCGGTATCCACCCCCTTCTGACCGTGCCGAGAAGCGCAGAAGCTGGGGTGGCGTGTGTGCCGAAGGACACACACGCTTCGTTATCTGGCTCGCCGCAGATGTTTGAGCGGAGTTCGAAGAACGCAGCGAGTTCCGAGGCGCACCCCTGCTTCGAGCATCGCAGGCTGCCCCCTTCGCCCAACGGGCGAGGGGGGACACGGGCAGCGGGGTCGCCTTTCTTTTGGGTACTTTTCTTTGGCGAAGCAAAGAAGAAGTACCTCGGCCGCCGGGCCGAGACCCGGCTCCCGCCCTTGGCAAAGGCATGCCATCACAACGACCAAAAGCCGGCCGCACATCCGGTCTCCGCCCTCAACCAAGGCACAAATCAACCATCGTCCCAGCACCAGTAACAAGCCCACTGGACCCCGGCCCCCACCTGTGGCAGACTCCCCGACCCAGCTCCATCACAGCACCCCCCGGGAGACAAGCATGTTGATGATGACCGACCCGAGCACCACTGCGGCTGCAGCCAACAACGCAGCCGCCCCCCACCAGATCCTCATGGTCACGACCACGGTCGCCACCGAAGCCGAGGCCAAGCGCCTGGCGCACTCGGTGCTGCACGCGCGCCTGGCCGCCTGCGTGCAGGTGGAGCCCATCACCGCCTACTTCCACTGGGAAGGCGCCCTGGAGGAATGCCGCGAGTTGCGCGTGGCCTGCAAGACCGCTGCCAGCGCCATGCCCGCGCTGATGGCCCTGCTGCGCAAGCAGCACCCCTACACGCTGCCCCAACTGGTGGTGCAGCCGGTACAGGCATCGGCCGAATACGGCTGCTGGGTGGACGAGCAACTGGCGCCAGCACCCCAGCGCCAGGAAGCCGCGATGGCGATGGCCTGAGCCAGCAAGGCAGGGCGGGTGCATGCGCACCCACCCAAAAAAATAGTTTTCAAAAAGCGTGTCCCTTTTTCGGGAGCCGTTCGGCAAGGTTTGGAAGGCGCTGATTGGCTGGCATTGCAGCCAGCGCCTGCCACTCCAATCCCTATCCGAACATACCCGAGGAGGACGCGCATGGCGCCCGTTGACCACCACCACCTGCTGCGCAGCAGCAGCAGTACCCCGCTGACTGCCCGTGCCACGCCCCTGGCCCGCGCCGCGCATGCACTGTGCGTGGGCATCGCCATTGCCGCGGCGGCGTCGGCGACACCACCGTCCGCCTGGGCGCAAACCAACGCCCCTGGCGCTGCAGCGGCCCAGGCTACCACCCGCAGCTACGACATCCCCGCCGGCCCGCTCGGCCCCACGCTCTCGCGCTATGCGGGTGCGGCCGGCGTCACGCTGTCGTTCGAGCCCTCGCTCACCGAAGGCCTGCGCAGCCCCGGCCTGCAGGGCAGTGTGGCGGCGGTCGAAGAAGGTTTTGCCCGCCTGCTCGTGGGCAGTGGGCTTGAAGCCGTGCCGCGCAGCGGCGGCGGCTACACGCTGCGCCGCGGTGCGCCGGCACCAGCACCCGCAGCAGCGGGCCGCTCCTCGTCATCGTCCACCGACACGCAACTGCCCACCGTGCGCGTGGCGGCCGAGCGCGAGGCCGCCTGGGGCCCGGTGGAGGGCTACCGCGCCACGCGCGGTGCGGGCGCCACCAAGATGGACGTGCCGGTGCTCGAAACCCCGCAGCAGGTCTCCACCATCGGCGCCGCGCAGATCCGCGACCAGGCCATCTCCAGCGTGGCCGAAGCCGTGCGCTACAGCGCGGGCGTGCGCCCGGCGGACTACGGCATCACCGACGACGACGTCTCCATCCGCGGCTTCTACCTCACCGGCACCGGCCTGTACCGCGACGGCATGCGCCTCATCCACAACGGCTTCATGACCAACCTGGAGCCCTATGGCCTGGAGCGGCTGGAGGTGGTGCACGGCCCGGCCTCGGTGCTCTACGGCCAGTCGGCGCCGGGCGGCCTGGTCAACGCCGTGACCAAGCGCCCGCGCGCCGGCATGCAGCGCGAAGTGGGGCTGGAGCTGGGCAGCCACGACCGGCGCCAGGTGACGGCCGACATCGGCGGCGCCTTCAACGAGCAAGGCACCGTGCTCGGCCGCCTCACCATGCTCAAGCGCGAGGCCGGCACGCAATGGGATGACCTGCGCAACGACCGCACCTACATCGCCCCTGCCATCACCCTGCAGGGCGACCGCACCACGCTCACCCTGCTGGCCCACCACCAGCAGGACGACACGGGCTACATCATTCCCTACTACCGCAACACGCCCGCCGGCCCGGCCAGCGAGACCATCAATGTCAATGGACCGGGCTCGGGCCACCACAAGGAGGCCTGGTCGCTCGGTTACCTGCTGGAGCATTCCTTCAGCGACCACCTGAGCCTGCGCCACAACCTGCGCTATCTCGATGGCAGCAACCACCGCCTGGAGATGCGCAACCGCGGCCTCCTGGCCGACCAGCGCAGCATGGCCCGCCTGGCCATGGTGCGGCCCGACGCCGAGAAGACCCTGGTGATCGACACCCATGTCGAGGCGCGCCTGAAAAGCGGCGATGTCTCGCACCAGATCCTCGCGGGCATCGACTACTACCACTCCAAGCTCGACTGGCGCATCCACTCGCTCAACGGCGCAGTGGCGCCCATCGACCTGGTCAACCCCGTCTACGTGCAGCCCGACTGGGGCAACAACTTCCTGAGCGACCGTGCCCTGGCGCGCAACACCCAGGTGGGCCTGTACCTGCAGGACCAGATCAAGCTGGGCGAGCGCTGGGTCTTCAGCCTGGGCGGCCGCTACGACACCGCCCGCATCGACACGAAGTACGACGCCCGCCTGACCGGCAACACCGCCTTCACCACCACCGTGGTGGACCGGCGCGACAACGCCTTCACCGGCCGCGCAGGCGCCATCTACCTGGCCCCCAACGGCCTGGCGCCCTACGTGAGCTTCAACACCGCCTTCCAGCCGCCGCTGACCACCGTGACGGCCGTGGACGCCAATGGCACCCCCTACGAGCCCGAGACCGCGCGCCAGACCGAGGTGGGCGTGCGCTATGCCCCGCAGGGTGCCGGTTACACGCTGAGCGCCGCCGTGTTCGACCTGCGCAAGCGCAATGTGCGCACCCCCTCCACCATCAACCCGCGCTTCGACGTGCAGACCGGCGAGGTGCGCAGCCGCGGGCTGGAACTTCAGGGCACGGGCGAGGTGGGCGGGGGCTTCTCGGTCATCGGCGCCTACACGTACCTCAACGCCAAGGTCACGCGCAGCAACAATGCGCTCGAAGTGGGCGAGCGCCCCGGCGCCACGCCCGAGCATGTGGCATCGCTCTGGGGCAAGTACCAGCGCGGCCCGCTGGAGCTGGGCCTGGGCGTGCGCCACATCAGCGCCACGGTGGGCGAGCTGCGCGTGGCCACCGGCCCCATCCCTACGAACGACGGCTACACCCTGTTCGACGCCATGGCCGCCTACGACGTGGGCGCCTGGCGCCTGTCGCTCAACGTGACCAACCTCGGCGACAAGCGCTACCGCACACAGTGCAACACCTTCCGCGGCGGCGCGGAGTTCTGCGCGCTGGGCTTCGGGCGCGAGGTCAAGGTCGCGGCTTCCTACCGGTTCTGATCCAGGGGGTGGGAAGAAGAGGGCGCCGGCAGGGCAGGCCATGCGCTTGCCCTGCCGGCTGCTTCCACTCCCGGCCATTCTGAAGCGCCATGCGCAAGCTGTTGGTACTCCTGCACCGCTGGGCCGGCCTGTTCATGGCCGTGTTCCTCGCCGTGGCCGGGCTCACGGGCTCCGTCATCGCGTGGGAGCATGAGCTCGACCGCTGGCTCAACCCCGGTTTCCACTATGCGCAGCCGTCGGAAGCGCCCCTGCTGCCTGCCACCGAGGTCGCACGCCGCGTGGAGGCCGCGCACCCCCAACTCCAGGTGAGCTTCATGCCCCTGGCCGCCGCACCGGGCCAGACCCTGGTGCTGATGGTGGCGCCGCGCATGGACCCTGCCACCGGCCGGCCCCATGTGCTGGGCTTCGACCAGATGGCCGTGCACCCCGCCACCGGTGCGGTGCAGGGCACGCGCACCTGGGGCCAGGCCTCGCTGGCGCGGCAGGACATCGTGCCCTTCCTCTACAAGCTGCACCACACCCTGTTCCTGCCGCGCGCCTGGGGGGTGGACTGGGCCGTGTGGTTCCTGGGCGCGGTGGCCCTGCTCTGGGTGGTGGACTGCTTCATCGCGCTGTGGCTGGCGTTTCCGCGCTGGCGCGCCTGGCGCAAGTCCCTGGCCTTTCGCTGGTCGCGCGGGGCGCGCACGCTCAACTTCGACCTGCACCGCTCCGGCGGCGTGTGGACCTGGGTGCTCATGCTCGTGCTGGCCGTCACCTCGGTGGCCATGAACCTGCACGACGAGGTCATGGAGCCCGTGGTCAGCGTCTTCTCGCGCACCACCCCCAGTCCGTTTGACGAGCGCCCGCGCCGCACGCCCGCCGAGCAGGCGGCAGCACCCCAGCTCGGCCGGGCCGAGATCGTCGAGCGCGCCCGCGCCGAAGGCCTGCGCCGCGGCTGGCCCGACCCGCCGGGCTTTCTCACCTACCGCCCGGCCTTCGACCTCTACGGCGTGGACTTCTATGTGCCCGGCATCAGCCGGCCCGGCCTGGGCCCGCCGCGCCTGTACTTCGATGGTGCCACCGGCGCCCTGGCCGGCCAGCGCGTGCCGGGCGAGGGCACGGCCGGCGACCTGTTCATGCGCCTGCAGTTCCCGCTGCACTCGGGCCGCATCGCGGGCGTGCCGGGGCGCATCCTGGTCACCGTGCTGGGCCTGGCCGTGGCCGTGCTCAGCGTGACCGGGGTGGTGATCTGGTGGGGGCGGCGGCGCGCAAGGTCAGCGCAGGGCGCGCCTTGAGCCAGGGCGTGCGGAGCCGGAGGTATCCATTCAATTGATAAGTGTTCATCCTGTTATAGAATGAAACGATTCTCACTACGGCCCCTGCCGTAGCACCAGCCAGCGCCTGAGGCCTCCCCCGGCCCGGCAGCGAACCGCTTCGCAAGAGGTGGTTGCGCCTGCGCCAGCCATCCGCTCTTCCCCACCCACCGCCTGCTCCGCGGCTGCCTTGTCTGCAGCCGGGGTATGCCGGCCTGCGCGCGCCTGCGTGTTCGCTGCGCGGCAGGGGCCGGGGCATCTTCAACCGCTTTTGCATGACCAGGCCTCTGATGATGACGACGTCTTCTTCCCCATCCCCCCTGACCCCCGCGCCCGTGGCGCTGGCCGTGATGGCCTTTGTGGCGACCCTGGCCGCCCTGGGGGCCACCGCCGCCCGCGCGCAGACGGCAGAACCTGCGGGCGGCAATGCCGCCACCACCACCAACCTGCCCCCGGTCACCGTGCGCGCCCAGCAGGACCGCAGCAGCACCGAAGGCACCGAGCGCTACAACAGCACCCAGGCCACGGTGGGCAAGGCCGCGGCGGACCTCAAGGAGATCCCCCAGTCCATCAGCGTGGTCACCCAGCAGCGCATGGAAGACCAGAACATGCGCAACGTCGAAGAGGTGCTGGAGCAGACCGTCGGCTATGTCTCCGAGCGCTTCGACAGCGAATCGGCCTCGTACTCGTCGCGCGGTTTTGCGATCAACAACTACATGATCGACGGCGTGCCCGCACCAGGCACCGCCGCCGCATGGGACTCGGTGCTGTTCGACCGCGTGGAACTGCTGCGCGGCCCCTCGGCGCTGTTCAGCGGCGTCTCCAGCTCGGGCGGCGCCGTCAACCTGGTGCGCAAACGCCCGCAAGACACCTTCCAGGCCCGCGGCGCGGTGCAGCTGGGCTCGTGGTCCACCAAGCGCGCCGAGGTCGACGTGACCGGCCCGCTCAACCAGTCCGGCACCATCCTGGGCCGCCTGTCTGCTGCCAAGCAGGAGGGCGGCACCTACCAGAGCGGCGCCCAGCGCGACCGCTACGCCATTGCCGGCTCGCTGGACTTCAAGCTCGCACCCGCCACCAGCCTGCTGGTCGGCGCCCATGCGCAAAAGGTCGATGGCTGGCTCACCGGCGGCCTGCCTTCGTACACCACGGGCGCGCTGCTCGACGTGCCGCGCTCCACCTGGCTGGGCGCGGACTGGAACCGCTCCGAGCAGGACGAGAAATACCTCTACGCTGAACTCACGCACCGCTTCAACGACGACTGGCGCGCCAAGCTCAACTGGAGCGGCTACCGCAACGACCAGGCCACCAACTACCTGTACCTGCCCAACGGCCAGGTCACGCCCACCAACGGCAAGACCAGCCTGATGCTGTGGTTCAACCAGACCCGCATCGAGCAGAACGTGCTGGACGCCAACCTCACGGGCAGCTTCAACGCCCTGGGCCGCAAGCACGATGTGGTGGTCGGTGCCGACTGGCGCCGCAACACCAGCGCCACCACCTCGGGCCGCTACGCCAACTACTACGTGCAGGACGTGTACGCCCCCGACCACTCGGCCGTGCCGTACCCCGACCGCCCGGCCACGGCGCGCTCGCAGTCCGAGACCTCGCAGTACGGCCTGTACGGCCAGACCCGCCTGCGCATCACCGACCCGCTCACCGTGGTGCTGGGCGCCCGCGTGAGCTGGTACGACACGCAAAGCCGCAACCTGCTGCCCACCACCGGCGCCTGGACCACCAACCAGGTGGACCACAAGCTCAGCCCCTATGCCGGCCTGACCTACGCCTTCTCGCCCCAGGTCTCGGGCTATGTGAGCTACAGCGATGCCTTCACGCCGCAGACGCAACTGGCCTTTGGCGGCGGCGTGATCGACCCCATCGTGGGCAAGCAGCTCGAGGTGGGCGTCAAGGGCGAGTTCTTCGACCGGGCGCTCACCACCAACGCCGCCGTCTACCGCATCCGCGAAGTCAACCGCGCCCAGGCCGACCCGGTCAACACCGGCTTCTTCGTCGCCCAGGGCGAGGTGGAGAGCAAGGGCGTGGAGCTCGAAGTCGCGGGCCGCATCACCAAGCAATGGAACGTCTACGCCGGCTACGCCTACAACGAGAACCGCTACGTGCGCGATGCATCGAGCGGCGGCCTGCCGCTCAACGCCCTCACGCCGCACCACAGCGTCAAGCTGTGGTCGCAGTACCGCTTCACCGAAGGCGTGCTCGACGGCCTGGGCATCGGCGCGGGCGTCAACGCCTACAGCAGCGCCAGCGGCGGCAATGCCACCACCAACACCCACCGCCCGGGCTTCGGCGTCGTCAACCTGGCCATCAGCTACCGCATCGATCCGCGCTGGAGCGTGGCGCTCAACATCAACAACCTCACCGACAAGGTCTACTGGCAGCGCGTGTACACCACGGGCCGCAGCAACTTCTTCGGCGAGCCGCGCAATGCGAGCGTGACGCTGCGGGCGAGTTACTGACGGCCGCCCGGCGCCGCGGCCTGCTTATACCGCCGAGCAGCTGAAGCTCTCCGCTTTCGCCGGGTCTCCCTTGCCGTCATAGCGCGGGAACTTCGGGTACTCGCACACCGGGCGCTTGAGCACCGGGGTCTGCGGGCCCATGCGCGGGTCGGCGGGCTCGTAGCGCGTGGCCACCAGCCTGTCGGGCGCGCTGCCGCGCTCCACCCAGGCGTCCATGGCGGCCAGCAGGTCGATGCTCACCGGGTCGGTGCCCGGGCCATCGAGGTTGTGGCCGATGGAGGGTGAAGTGAGCATGCGCGCAAAGCCCTGCACCTTGCCGGCGCCCAGGCGCTGGCGCACGCTGTCCAGGTACTCGGCCGTGCGGTACACCGACACGCAGGCATCGCCCATGCCGTACCAGATGAGCAGCTTGCCGCCCTGGTCGGCAAAGGCCGCCAGGTCGGGGTTGGTGGCATCGATCTGGTTGGCCAGGCGCAGGTACTGGGCCTGGTAGAGCGTGGGGTCGTGGGCCAGCAGGTCGGCGGCCGGGTTGCCTTCCACCAGGCGCGCGGCGGCCAGCGCGGCCATGTAGTTGAACGAGTCGCGCGCCGCAAAGCCGGGGCCGAACACGTAGGCCTCCCAGTCGGACGTGGCCGCGCCGCCACGGCCAAAGCCGGGGTAGCCGCGCGCGCCCTGCGACAGGGTCACCGGCACGTCCTTGTTCGCGTAAATCAGGCGGATGGATTCGATCTGCCCGGCCGTCAGGCAGTGGTCGCTGTCCGCCCCCTTGCACAGCAGGTCCGTGGGCATATAGTTGCACGCGGCCACATTGCCGATGATGCCGTCCGCCAGGCCGTCCAGCGCGTCGCAGGCTGCGGTTTCAGCCTTGGCGTAGAGCGCGATCTTGGCCGGGCTCAGCCAGTTCTCGGGCTTGGAAAAGACATGGCGCAGCAGCGTGGGCCCCAGGTTGGTCTGGTGCGCCTGCTGGCTGATGGCGGGCTCCATGGCCACCACGCCGTCGTAGTCCTTGGGGTAGTTCTGCGTGGCCGCCAGGGCCGAGCGCCCGCCGTTGGAATGGCCGATGTGGTAGCGGCGCGTGGGCCGCTTGCCGTAGAAGTCGGCGGCAATGGCCGTGCCAACCTCCAGCACGAAGTGGTTGGCGTCGAAGGCATGGTTGCGCAGCGCCACGTCGCTCGCGCCCCAGGCAAAGCCGGGCGCCAGGTGGCCCGAGTCGGAGCTCATCTTCACATAGCTGTGGGCCGAGGTGCCGATGATGTGCTGGTACCACGGGTCGTCGGTGGGGATGAAGCCGTCGAACGCGCCGCCGCCCACCGTCAGCGTCTTGCCGTTCCACACCGTGCCCGCGGGCAGCTCCACCGCCCAGTGGATGGTGGACTGGGGCGAGGAGACGATCTCGCCGCGCACGATGCACACCTCGGGCAGCAGGCCCTCGGCCGCGCGCAACTCGGTGCGGGTGATGCTCGCGCCATGAGGCAGGGCGGCCGTGCGGTAGGTCGGGCAGGCCTGGGCCAGCGGCTGGCTGGCGGCGGGCGCGCTGCTGTCGCTGCCGCTGCAGGCGGTGAGCGCGAGGGCGGCCAGCGCGGCCAGGCTGGCGGCGAGCAGGGCAGGGCGGCCGCTGGCCGTGCCGGCGGTCGGTGGGGTCGAAAACATGGGATGCGTCTCCTGTTGTTGCTTGGATCTTGCGAAGCCTGTCGGCTCCGGGCGCAACGATAGGGACGGGCAGGCGCTCCGCGCCCTCTGCAAATGCAGAGGGACAGGGAAAACACCCGGCCAGCCGCGCAGCCTGCTACCGTCGGAGTGCGGCCACCAGTTCCACCTTGTTGCGCACCCCCAGTTGCGCGTAGGCGCTGCGCAGGTAGGTGCGCACCGTGGCTGGCGTCAGGCCCAGGGTGGTGGCAATGTCTTTGTACGACTGGCCGTGCGCGTACAGCGTGGCCGCGCTCAGCTCGCGCGGGGCCAGCGGCGGCTTGCTGTCGTGCGGCGACGGCATGCTGATCGCCAGCAGCGGCCCGCAGGCTTCCAGCCGCAGCCGGCAGGCCCGGCCCAGCGCCAGGCTGCCCGGCAGCGTTGCGGGCAGGGCACCGAGCAGCGCGGCCGGCAGGGCGGTGCCCGACCAGTCGGGGTACGCCGCCTGCAGCGCCCGCCCCACGCGCAGGCCGACGAAGAGCAGTTGGCCGGCACCATCGGCCAGGGCATAGCTGTCCCACGGGCCATTGCCTGCGGGGGCCGTCTGCAACTGCTCCAGCCGGTGCTGCCAGTGGGCGAGCAGGTGGGGCACGAACTCGCCGAACAGCGCTGCCTCCGTGTCCGTGAAGTTCGGCCGGCCCGGGCCGCGGTACATGCTCACGAAGAACATCAGACCGCTCTTCGGCATGGCCACGGTGATCGCCATGCAGTGGTACAGCCCGTGGCGGCGGCAGAAGGCATCGATGTCCGGCGGTATCTCCACGCCCTGTTCCACACCTTGCGGGGGCATGTCGTCGGCGCTCTCGCGCAGCACCACGCCCAACTGGTCCATGGACTGCTGGGCGAAGAGGTCGGCCATGGCCAGCGCATTCCACTCCGCGGCAAAGCCCTTGGCCAGGCCGATGCTGCCATGCAGCCAGTTGCGCGGCGGCGCACCGGCATCGCCGGCCGACACCTCGCCCCACCAGGCGGTGTCAAAGTCCACCAGCGTGCCGCGCAGCATCTGGAGCGCCTGCAGCAGCAAGCCCTCGGGCGGCGCGGTGCGCGCCAGCGCGGCCAACTGCAGCAGGCTGGCGCTCAGCGCGCGCAAGGGCTCCAGGGCCGGGGCTGCCCGTGGTGGAGGCGGGCTCGTGGTGGGGTGGGCCTGCATGGTGGCGCCTGTCTCCTGCAATTGTGGTTGTCGTCCTGATCGCTCTGCGGCAGGGCGCATGGTACGCAGGTCCAACGGCCTGGGCTTGTGGGCCTGGGCAAAATTCGGTTGGAGAGGTCACGCGCCGGTGATACGCTCGCTCCCAGTGCCTGGCCCGTCCTGCCGCCCATTTGCCCATCCATGGAACCTGCCATCCACTTCCACACCCGGCTCTTCGACGTCTCGCTGGAGCCCGAAAACCCCATCAACCCCATCCGGGGCCACTCGCTGCTTGAATGGCTGCGCACGCGCGTGCCCGCCCATCTGGACATGACCGATGCCGACGCCGAAGACTGGGGCTGGTACGCGCATGTGAGCTGGGAGGGCCGCACCTACATGGTCGGCGCCGCCGCCAACGAGGGCGAAGACGGCAAGCACGAATGGGTGCTGTCGCTCACCAAGCACCGCTCGCTCAAGGAGCGCGTGCTGGGCAAGGCCAAGATGGCTGGCGCCAGCGACCCGTGCTTTGGCTTCTTCCATGGCCTCATCGCGCAGGAGCCCGCGTTCGAGAGGGTTTCGGTGGAGGGGGCGACGTGAGCTTGCCCGCCACCTCGGCAGGTCTGTGGAACAAGCGCCACGCTGCCTGACTCCGTCGCGCTGAGCGGGCCGGCCTGGCTACCATCAGCCCATGTCCCGCTCCGAACGCCTACTCGCCCTGCTGCAGGTCCTGCGCCGCCACAGCCGCCCCATGAGCGGCCAGGCGCTGGCCGCGGCCCTGGACATCAGCCTGCGCACCTTGTACCGCGACATCGCCACCTTGCAATCGCAGGGCGCCATGATCGAAGGGGCGCCGGGTGTGGGCTATGTCATGCAGCCGGGCTACATGCTCCCGCCGCTGATGTTCACCCCCGAAGAGATCGAGGCCCTGGCCCTGGGCCTGCGCTGGGTGGCGGACCGAGGCGACGTGGGCCTTGCGGGCGGCGCACGCGATGCCATGGCCAAGATCGGTGCAGTGCTGCCGGCCCCCTTGCGCCGTGAGCTGGAGGCATCGGCCGTGCTGGTGGGCGCGCGCCCCAAGCCCTCGCCTGCCACGGTGGTGGCGCAAGACCGCCTGCGTGCCGCCATCCGGGCCGAGCACAAGCTGCGCATCGTCTACCGTGACCCGCAGGGCACGCAGTCCGAGCGCGTGGTCTGGCCGTTTGCGCTGGTGTATTTCGACGAGGCGCGCGTGCTGTCGGCCTGGTGCGAGCTGCGCGGCGATTTCCGCAACTTCCGCTGCGACCGCATTGCGCAGGCCGAGGTGCTCGATGCACGCTACCCCCAGCGCCGCCAGACCTTGCTCAAAACCTGGCACCAACGGGTGCGCGACAGTGGCCGCACGATACTGCCAGAATTTGGCACCATGCCTTCCTAAGCTCGCTCCTTTCTTTTGAACCCCAGCAAGGAGCTTGTTGCCATGAAGTTTGCATCCGTTCGCCTCGTCACCCAGCAGTTCGAGGCCCTGCTGGCCTTCTATTCCCGCCTGTCGGGCACCGCCGCCACGCGCCTGGCCGATGGCTTTGCCGAAGTGCGGCTCGACGGCGCGACGCTGGCGATTTCCGAAGAGCGCCTGGTGCAGATGTTCAACCAGGGCGCCGCCACGGCGGCATCGAACCGCTCTGCCATCCTGGAGTTCGAAGTGGCCGATGTAGAGGGTGCCCTGGCGCGCATGGCGGGGGCTGCCGAGCTCGTGATGCCCACCACGGTGATGCCCTGGGGCAATCGTTCGGCCCTGTTGCGTGATCCCGATGGCAGTTTGGTGAATGTCTTTTCCAGGCCGGCGGCTCAGGCCCAGGCAACGCAGGCCGCGTAACCGACTTGCCCCGTTACTTCGGCGGCGCCCAGACCTCATCCCGGTGGCTCGCAAGCCACTGGCGCACCGCATGGTCATGGAAGAGGAGGGTCCATTGGCCATCCCGGTGCATGGCGGCGCCGCCATCTCCCGCCAGCAGCATGGCACCGTCGCGCACGGCCAGGTTGCCGACACAGCTTCTGATGTCGGCAGGCACATCGGCATCGACCAGGCAGTCGTTCTTCAGCACCCACACACCATGGTTGCCGGTGGCCCACAGGGTGTTCTCGTGCCAGACGAGGTCCTTGATGGGCAGGGCCGTCTGCGCCTGGCTGGCCAGCATGGCCCATTGGCTGCCCTGGCGCCGAAAGAGGTGCTTGCCCGCAGCGACATAGACATTGCCGTCGCCCGCACAGCACACGGCGGACAGCCCCCAGTCGCTGGGAAACTTGAGCCGCTTCCAGGTGCCGCCGGACAGATGCCAGACATCCCCCGGGTCACCCACGGCATACAGCTCGTCCGGGCCGAAACCATCGAAGTCCGCGAAGCTGATGGTGTGTTCGGCCGGCTCCGGCATGGCATCGCCAACCAGGCTCCAGGCCCCGGGCGCGGTGCGCACGAACACCTGGCGCGCACTGTTGCAGGCCAGCAGATGGCCGCCAAAGCTTTTCAACCGGGTCAGGCCACCGCGATGGATGCCCCCTTCGCGGGCGGGAGGGATGGGGCCCTCGAACCCCGACGATCCGGCCGCAGGCGACCAACCCCGGGCAGAGCTGTCGAGCACGACGACCTTCTCCTCGGGCGCAAAAGCCACGCCGCACATGCTCCGACCCAGGCCGGTGAGGTGGGTCACGCTCATCTTGGGCTCGTCCGGGCTTTTCACACCCAGGCCCAGCAGGCGCTTGGCCAGCCGCCCTTCGCCAGGCGCTTGCATCGAGTCGTGCCAGCTAGACCGCTGCGTGCAGTCTTCACGCACCAGCAAGTACAGAATGTCGCGGTTCTTGATCTCGCAGTCGATGACGCTGTAACCCGCGATGCGGGGATGGAGTTGGTCGGGGGCGAGGCTCACGGCTATCTGGGGCTGAAAGAGCGGCACAAAGTCGCATCGCGGTACAAGCAGTGTCCCTGGGAGGGGATGCAGGACGCAGCAACGCGCATCTTAGGGCCTGCTGACGGTCTTTTCAGGACAGGATTGCCGCCCCCAAGGCCGCCAATTTTGTTCTGGCCCGGTGGAGTCAACACCGCACAATGTGCGCATCCGCTGGCCGAGTATCTGTTGAATCGCACCCATGCGGCCATGGCTGCAGCTGGAGACATCCACCCATGCAATCCACCCCCGTCAACTCGCCCCATGGCCCATCCCCTTCCGGCAGCTACTCCCAAGCGCTGGACGTGCAGGGCGCCACGCGCTGGCTGGTCATCAGCGGGCAGATTCCGATCGACCGGGCCGGTGTGGTGCCCGCCAACTTCGCGCAGCAGGCCGATCTGGTGTGGAAGCACATCCTGGCCCAGCTCGATGCGGCCGGCATGGGCGTGGCGAACCTGGTGAAGGTCACTACGTTCCTCTCCTCGCGCCAGTACGCCGAGGAGAACGGCGCCGCGCGGCGACGCGCGCTGGGAAGCCACGCGCCAGCGCTCACGGTCATCATCGCCGGCATCTACGACGAGGCCTGGCTGCTGGAGATCGAGGCCATCGCCGCAGCATGAGCCGTCGTGGCGGGCAGTGCTACTTCGGAGTTCTTTTCGGGAGCGCGAAACCGAAACATCGCCATTGCAAAATAGCTGACGCAGGGGGAGGGCGCCCCGGGGCGTCGGCGTTGACTGGCTCGTCACGCCTCACTGCACAACGCCTCTGCCTGGGCCTTCAACAACTGAAGGTCGTGGTGCTTCGCCAGCAGTTTTGCATTCAGATTCGCCAGAATATCTTGGCACACGTCCTTCCTCCTGAGGGCCAATGCAGCGGCCAGAAGCTTCTTCTGCACAGGAACGATGGTCGGGAAAGGATAGTCAAGCTCCCGGCCGCGGGCAGAGGCGGCAACCCAAAGCGCGCTGAAACTATCCTCGTTTCCACTGGCCGCCGCCTCCAAGACGAGCCTCGAGTAAGCCTTTTCAGCATCATGGCGGTCGCCCCACAGCCGACCTTGCTTCCAATCGAAGAGAGCGACCGCGTACAGGATGGGGCGAGCACGCTCGAACTCTCCAGCATCCCAGAGGCAGTAAGCTCCGCGAGCCCTGTGCAGGATGCTTCGGTTTGCCTTTGCGAATGGACCTCTTGTGGAGGCGAGTTCGCTCTCGAGACGCTCGGCTGCAATGAACAGTTCGGCCGCCTCCAGGAGTTCACCAAGTTCCCAACTGGCGTAGGCTCTGTTTTCAAGCGCCTGCAACTGATCAGCACTCATGGGGCGTGGCGCGATGCATCCCGCAGGATTTGTGGGACAAACTGGACCGAGCGGAATATCCTGGGCACTGTTTCCTCCTGAAAGCGGTTTGAAGCCTGGGTTTGCAAGCGCAGGGCGGTGGGAACCTCAAGGTACAAAGATTCCGGCAAACCCCGCAAGCTTCAGCGGAGCAAACTATAGCCTGCGCACGTGCAAAGGCAGGGGGGCGGCGCTCAAGTTTGCCCCGCAGGCAGAACAAATGCCCGGATTGGAACGTTGTGCTCAACGTCGCCTTCGGGCCCGATGCTGCCCCTGCTAGGATGACCGCAATCGGCCAACAGCGGACTTTAACCAGCCTATGAATCTTTGCGTTGTTGAACTGATCACTACGCCCGCTGCTGAGCACCTAGACCGTCAAGGATTTGCATTGCGCGTCGAACTCTCGTATGACAGGTCCGGCTGTCTTGAGGGCTGCTGCTGGAGAGGGCCGACGTATGGGATGGATTGGATGGAGCACGCAACATATCCGCCTGTCCGCGCTGGAAAACCCGAACCCCTGCGACAAGAACTCGCCCTGTCACTTTGGAGCGCAATTTGCTCGGCAAGGATCAGCCCTTTTACGGAAGGCCGGGTTGGCTATCTACATCCTGAGACCTTTCAACTGAAGATTTCCTCGCTGAACTTTTCATGCGACCTTTCGTGGAAGGTTGAACTGCCGCCAGAGTGGGCTGCACTGCAACAGGCTGTGGAGGTGCTTGAGTCGATCGCCAACGATACTGATCTGACTGCGAGGATCGCCCGCCTTCTGTGATTTGCAAGGACTGCGTTGGGCCCATAGCCGCCGGACGCTGATACCGGGAAGCGGTCACTCACCGTGCGCGAATTGAACGACTGGTTCTGGGATGAGGCGAGAGTCGGCAATGCGCCCGGCGCAGTCCTTCAGCAACAGGAGAAGTTGACAGTTGTCCAAGCCGCCGAACGGCCATGTTTTGAAGGCGTGCGCCATCCACGAAGAAGCACTGCGCCACCGAAGCGACGCAGCGCTGCAAAGCCATAGCAGATGGCGCCTGCCACATGGACGCCAAAGGCCCGAAAGAGGAATTGCCAAGAAGGTGTGCAGTGATTGATTTCGATTTGCCTCAAAGCAAGTCCCAGCTTTGCGAAACCCTCTGACAGTCTTGCTCTACAAGCCTATCGGAACCCTTCAAACGTACGCACCACTGCCCATTTCGCATTCCCGGATTTCTTGTGGCCAGCGCTATGCAGCTAGCGCTGTGCTTTGCTTTGCACCGTCGGACAAGAAGTTGAAAGGGAACAGCGCAAAGCCCCGTGGGCTGCTACCGAACAATGGACTCGGCCACCAGTTTGGCGAGGTTGTCGATCAAAATCAAATGATTTCCGATGTTGGATTTTTCCAAGACCACTGGGTTATTCAACACCCACGTCTCCTTGCCATCGCTCACGCGGACGAGCGAGCCACTTTGGAGTGTCACGAAGTCAGATCGGAAAGTCATTGGCGCAGCGTTTCTGAATTCACCGAGGTCCAGGATGAGCACGTAATCGGCCGCAGCGCTCTTGCCCGCTTCCAGGGCGTCTGATTTAGCGATGCTCGCAGAGTGATTGAGTTTTGCATCCGCGTCGAAGGATGTCGCCTTGAATGGAGTCAGGGTACTGAGTTCGCGTTGCACTGCCACTTGGAGATTTTTACCACTTCCTTCTCCTCGCGCATGGGCTTTACCCCCCTGTACAACGTCGCGTGAAGGCATGATCAGGATTTTGGATCCGTTTGCGATGGGCTCAGACTTGGTGACCGACATCGATGCACAGCCAGAGAGTACGACCAGGCATCCAATAACTGCCAGTGCGCGACCGAGAAAGGAAGTAATTTTTTTCATGAGGATTGAAGTTGGTGCTGTGAGGTAAGACTTGGGTTTTGGAGCGAAGAATGGATACGCATTGTCGAGCCGATCCCCATCTCTTGCGGCAGAGCTCATCAATTTACGTGATTTGGCCTGGTCCATTGGGGTGGATGTGGTTCCTGCCCGATAGCGGCAGTCTAGCTCGTCACGCAAGTGCCCTGCATCACCCAAGAAGGCGATGGCGAGGCTGGCCAGATGCCTATGGTCCTTGGATGCCCACGCGAGCCGAACGGTGGGTCCCGTTCAATTCGTCCCCCTGGGCCAGCGGCGACCGAAATGCGCGTGCAGGCCGGGCCCGCACCGCGCTTGTTCGTGCCCGCCCTCAGCACACCACCGGCTTGCGCGCCATGGCGGCACCGGCCAGGAGCAGCCCGGTCGCGGGCGGCGAAAGCGGGCGCTCAACGTTGGGCATGAGAGGCGGCGCCCGGCTTGCCGGGCAAGGTCCTCCCGATCGCGATGGGCCTGTGGGGCGTCTACCGAGCGACAGCGTCTTGTGGATTGAGCGTGAGTTCTGCTCTCTCCTGGTCGGTCTTTTCGAGCCATGTCTTCCAGCCTTCTGCCTGGCTCTTGTCAACGGCGGCTTTGATCTTGTCAAAGTGTTCTACGCCTTCGCGGGTCATTTCGACATAGCGTGTGGTTGACACCCAGGATGGATAGTCCTTGTGAAGGATCGTGTAGTCCGAAGGGCCGGACGTCCTGAGCGGTCGCAGCTGGAATCCGCGGCCGTAGATGAATCGAACCAGTACGTAGTACCGCTTGCCCGCTTCGACATTGGCGTCGAGAAAGTGCGCGACCATGCCGGAGTTGTTTGCCATGAGCCGGTGACGCCCTGGCGCCAGCAGGACGGCAGCTTTGCTGCGGGCCCCTGTGATGGCGAGCAAGGTGCGCCCGCTGTCATTCACATCGAAGAGACCGACCGGGAAAAACCCCTGAACTGAGTTGATCGGTTCGAGAAAAATGACCTGCGCCTTGTCTGGAGGCGGCGCGGCGAGCGCCTGGTTGGACGATTCGACAAACATCGGTTGGACCGGTTTGACCGGTTCGGTCGCGCAACCGCCAAGTGCCAGCAGGGCAAGGGATGCGAGGATGAGAAAAATACGGTGCATGGCTGTGACGGTGTGGAGGAAACCCCCGGGTTGTTGAAAGCAGTGCGTGCTTTGGCGCCTGACCTAATTAATGTATCTCGCCGCTGCAGTGGCGCGCCGTGGGGCGGACGCCAGTGGGTGCACCACCGGTCGCCTTGCGCGTAGACCCAAGAGAACGGCGGCCTGCCCCTGCCATCGCGTGTGGCATCGTGCGGCGTGCTCAGGCGCGCCAGCGTGCGCAAGACAGTCAGGTGGGCGACGGGAGATCACGCGCGCGGAACAACGCGGCGATTGGGTCGAAGACCGCTGCGGGCCCAAAGCCGCCTTAGCGGCAAGCCGATATGTCACCTTCAATGGAATCGGTGGCGAGAGCACTTTGCGTTGCACTTCTCTCTAGAAGATCAGCCAATTGGGGTCACCCCCATAGTTTTGATTCCAGCACCGTGTCGTCCAAACTTTAGTAAAAATCTCCATGCAAAACCCTGCCCGCTGGTGCCATTCAAAAGTCACCATTGCCTTCGCGACTTGAAGTTTTGTGAGTTCGCCATTGATGATGCGGTAGGTGCCGGTTTCGTAGCAACCCGCAGGAGTCCATGCCACGTGGGAGTTCCAAGGGCTGATTGCGCAGTAGCCGACAGTGGTTGTTGGGTGGTTGAGGTTGATTGCCGGACCTGTCACATATGCCACCGTCAGCCGCTCATTTTCAAACGTGGCATCAATAGCCAGTGGGCAATCAGGAGCATCTGGACCTATGCAAGAAAACTCTAGTTGCCCAGCACTTGCCAACAACGGGGTACACAGGGCGAATGCAAAAAGAAGGCGTTTCACAGGTTCCCGCGATGACAGCCTACAGCCTGCTGAAGGACCGCTTCTGACCAGTTGCCGTCATGGTAGCAGCGGCTGGATCGGGCCCACATCCGACCTGCAACCTGCACGAAAGCAGGCCTTGAGGCGCGCTTAGCCCGCCCGCCCAGGCACGGCCATCGGCTGCACATGCTGGCGCACGGCCTCGCGCAGCAGCGTGGCCAGGCGGCTCGCGGGGGCCTCGGGGTGGGCCTGCGCGCGGTACAGCACCAGTGAGATCTGCGGCAGCGCCGGCAACGACAGCAGGGCGCGGTCGAGCGTGCGCACGTGGGGCGGCAGCCCGAAGGGCGTGCGCACCGTCAGGCCCAGCCCGGCCGACGTGGCGGCCCACAGCGCGGCCAGGCTGGCACTGCCGAAGGCGCGCCGCCAGGGCTGGCCGGCACGGTCGAGCGCGGTGACGACGATCTCGCGCAGCGGGCAGGGCGCGTCGAGCATGATGAGGGGCAGCGGCTCCTTGCTCTTGCGCGGGCGGGTGCCGGGGCTGTGGTGCTCGCGCTCGGTCCACCAGGGCGCCTCGACCCGCTCGGGCGCGGCCGGGCCGATCCACAGCAGCGGCAGCCGAGCCAGCCGCTCGGCGTAGGGCGACAGTGGCTGCTCGCCCGTGTCCCATGCCAACGCCAGGTCGAGCTGGCCCAGGTCGAGCCGCTCACGCAGCTCGCCGCTGCGCGCCACACAGGCCTCGATGCGCACCTTGGGGTGTGCGCGCGCAAAGCGCCCCAGCACGGCCGGCAGCAGGGTCTCGCCAAAGTCCTCCTGCAGGCCCAGCCGCACCCAGCCCTGCAGGTCGGCGCCCCGCAGGGCGGCGCCGGCTTCGTCGTTGAGTTCGAGCATGCGGTGCGCGTAGGCCAGCAGCGTCTCTCCGGCATCGGTGAGCACCAGGCCGCGCCCGCTCTTGCGCAGCAGCGCGGTGCCGGTCTGCGACTCCAGCTTCTTGAGCTGCGCGCTCACGGCCGAGGTCGAGCGCCCCAGCTTGTCGGCCGCGCGCGCATAGCTGCCCAGCGCGATGCCGGTGGAGAAGGTGCGCAACACGTCGAGATCGAACATCACCTGGGTCATGGGGGGAGGACCTGTCTTTGAATGTCCTGATTTTCAGGACGAATGGCGCATTATTTTCTGATTTTCAAAACCTTTCAAACGGCGGAGACTGCGTTGCACCATGACCTCTTCGACCTCTCTTTCGCCATCGTCCTCACCGTCTTCAACGCGCCCGGCGCGCCACCGCTGGAAGGTGCTGGCCGCGGGCGTGGCCGCCAACGCGGCGTTTTCGGTGGCTTTCAGCGGCATCCCCATGACGGCCGTGCTCATGCGCACCGGCTACCAGCTGGACAACGCCACGCTCGGCCTGGTGCTGGGCCTCATGGGGCTGGGCATCGCGGTGAGCGAGCTGCCCTGGGGCCTGTTGACCGACCGCTGGGGCGACCGGCCCGTGCTGCTCACCGGCCTGGGCAGCACCGCGCTCGCGCTCGCGGCCATGGCGATCTGGGTGGCGCCGGATGCGCAGCACATCCCCGGCCTGGGCTTGCTGGGCGCGGGGCTGCTGGCGGTGGGCCTGCTGGGTGGCAGCGTCAACGGCGCCAGCGGGCGCGCGGTGATGACCTGGTTCGACGCCGGCGAGCGCGGCCTGGCCATGAGCATCCGGCAGACCGCCGTGCCGCTGGGCGGTGGCATCGGCGCGTTGGTGCTGCCGTATGTGGCGCTGCATGGGGGCTTTGCTGCGCTCTACGGCCTGCTGGCGCTGCTGTGCGCGCTGGGCGCGGTGCTGGCCTGGGCCTGGGTGCATGAGCCGCCCACCGCGGCGCGCAGCCCGGCGGGCGTGGCCGATGCGACCAGGGCCGCAGCACCCACCGCAGCGGCACCGGGCCCGCTGCGCGATGCGCGCGTCTGGCGCATCGTGCTGGGCATCGGCATCCTGTGTGCGCCGCAGTTCGCGGTGCTGTCCTTCGGCACCGTGTTCCTGCACGACTTCGGCCATGCAGGCCTGGCCACCATCACCGCCACCATGGTCTTCACGCAAGTCGGCGCGATGGTGATGCGCGTATGGAGCGGCCGGTTCACCGACCGCCGCCGCAACCGCCCAGCCTACCTGCGCGCCTGCAGCGCACTCAGCGTGGCACTGTTTGCCGGGCTGGCGCTGCTGGTGCTGGCCGCGGGCACGTCTGTTGCCGCTGATGTATGGGCGCTGCGTGCCGCGCTGGTCGTGCTGCTGGCGTTGTGCGGGGTCTGCGTGTCGGCATGGCACGGCGTTGCGTACACCGAGTTGGCCACGCTGGCCGGCGCGGCACGTGCGGGTACCGCGCTGGGCATGGCCAACACCAGCGTGTTCCTGGTGTGCTTTGCCACACCCTTCTCCATTCCGCACCTGCTGGCCCTGCAGGGCTGGCCCCTGGTGTGGCTTGCGGCCAGCGCCTGTGCGCTGGTGGCGATGCCGCTGCTGGTGCCGCGCACGCAGGTGGCGACAACGGCCCATCAGAAGACCGCGAAAACGACGCTGGGCCAGTCCATGTAGGCAGACGCAGGAAGCGAGGTGTTTGAAGGCCGGGGCCACCACCGGCCCGGCCGCTCAGGGCGCATCTGGAAACCGCTCCACATGCACCTCGCCCCGGCGGCCGAAGTAGCTCACATGCCGGCCTGCCAGCCACACCATGTAGCCCACACAGCCTGCAGCGCGCGAGAGCGTGAGGAACTCCGGGTACATCACCTCGCCACGCTGCGCCCCGCGGATCGCGGCCTGGATGCCTGCAGCGTCAAAGGCCCCGGCAATGGGCATGGCCGGCGGTGGCGGCAGGGCCACGGCATGGGTTTCGCCGCTCGGCAGGTAGTAGGTGGTGGCGTTGCTGCGGTAGTCGGCGAAATAGGCCTCCACGCCGGCCCCGGTGAGGGCCTGCACGATGGCGCCAAAATGGGCCGTGCCGTCCTTGGAGGCCTGGGCGCAGCGTTCGATGGTGGCGATGGTGGTTTCGTTCATGGGCGTCTCTCTGTGATGGGGCTGGGGTCAGTTGTGTGGCACTTCCTGCCACTGGTGCCGGCGCACCATCTCCTGCAGCAGGCGCGCGAGGCGCTGGCGCTCGGCCGCCGGCAGGTGGCCGAAGAATTTCTCGTCATTGGCATCGGCCTTGGCGGCCAGCACGGGCACCAGGGCGCGGCCGGCCGGGGTGAGCGACAGGGTGTGGCTGCGCGCATCCGACGGCGCCTCCGCGCGGCCCACCAGCCCCTTGTCCTCCAGCCGGGCCACGACCTTGGAGACGGCGCCCTTGGTCATGCCCAGGGCCTGGGTCAGCGTGGCGTGGGTGGCACTGCTTTCGCCACCGCTGTCTGCATCGAACAGCGTGCGCAGCGCCACCCAGTCGGTGACGGATACGCCCGATGCCTCCACCGCCTGCTGGAACTCGGCCGACACCTGGTTCGAGACAAAGCGCATCCAGTAACCCAGGTGGGCTTCCAGGGCGCTGGGTGGGCTGGTTTTCTTCATGATTGGTTTCTTAGGAAACTATTTGCCCGCAGTGTAGTTTCCTTGGAAACAAAATGCAAGCCACGCTCTGGTGTAGCCTGCCGCACCATGGATTCGCTCATCACCGCCGCTGCCCGCGCGCTTGCCGCGGGCGACGCGCTGGGCGCGCTGCAGCGCGTGGCCCTGCGCGACGACCCGCCTGCGCTGGCGCTGCGCGGCATTGCCATGGCGCAGCTGGGCGAGCACCCCCGGGCGCGCGAGCTGCTGCGCCGCGCGGCGCGGGGCTTTGGCGCACACGAAGAGCTGGCCCGCGCCCGCTGCGTGGTGGCCGAGGCCGAGGTGGCCCTGGCCCAGCGCGACCTGAACGGGCCACCGCATGCGCTGGTGGCGGCGGCGGCCGTGCTGGCCGCGCGGGGCGACCGGGCCAACGCGCTGCAGGCCCGGCTGATCGCGGCGCGCCAGTGGTTGGTGATGGGCCGGTTGGGTGAAGCAGGCGCCGTGCTCGCGCCCATCGATGTGCAGCAGGAAGGCATGCCACCCGCGCTGGCCGCCGTGGCGGGGCTCACGCTGGCCGAGTTGGCGCAGCGCTCTCTGTGCGTGGAGGCCGCGCACCAGGCCTTGCTCGGTGCACAGCAGGCGGCAGCGCACGCCCAGGTGCCCGCGCTGCAGGCCGAGGTTGCCGAAGCCCAGGCCGCGCTGCAGCGGCCCGCCGCGCGGCGCCTGCGGCCGGGCGAGGGTGGGGCCGTTCAGGATCAACTGCTGCGTCTGGACGAGGTGGCGGCCCTGCTGGCCTCGGATGTGTTGGTGCTCGATGCCTGCCGGCACCGGCTGGGCGTGGGGGGCGTGGAGAAAGAGGGCAGTGGTGCCGCGCCCTGGCTCTCGCTGGCGCGCCGCCCCATTCTGTTCGCGCTGGCGCATGCCCTGGCCCGGGCCTGGCCCGGCGATGCCGACCGCGATGCGCTGATCGCCACCGCCTTTCGCACGCGCGACCCCGACGAAACCCACCGCGCCCGCCTGCGCGTGGAGCTGGGCCGCCTGCGCGCGCTGGTGAAGCCCTGGGCGCGCATCGAGGCCACGGCGCGTGGCTTTGTGCTGCGGCCCACCGATGGGCGCGATGTGGCCGTGCTGGCCCCGCCCATCGCCGGTGAGCAGGCCTCGCTGCAGGCCCTGCTGGCCGATGGCGCAGCCTGGTCCACCTCGGCCCTGGCCCTGGCGCTGGGCGACAGCCAGCGCACCGTGCAGCGCGCCCTGGCCGAGCTGCAGGAAGAGGGCCGCGTGCGCTCCATCGGCCAGGGGCGCACGCAGCGCTGGCTGGCCCCGCCCCTGGCCGGATTCACGACAATCTTGTTACTCCCCGCTGCGCTGCCGATTCAATAGAGTTGCTCCATGCCCTGCGTAGGGCGCCAACACCAAGGAGTACCCCATGTCCTGCAACACCGACTGCCACCCCGGCAGCACCACCCCCGCGGCACCAGCCGGCGTGCCGGCCCGCCCCGCCGAGATCGTGCGCGAGTACGGCCCTTTCAACGGATCGGAGCGCGTGCACGGCGTCACGCACGACGGCCAGCGCGTCTGGGCCGCCACCGACGCCGGCCTGGTCGCCTTCGACCCCGCCAGCGGCACCACCACGCGCACCCTGGACCTGCCCTGCGACGCAGGCACGGCCTTCGACGGCAAGCACCTCTACCAGATCGCCGAGTCGCGCATCGACAAGATCGACCCGGCCACGGGCGCCGTGCTCGCCTCCATCCCCGCACCCGGCAAGGGCGCCGACTCGGGCCTCACCTGGGCCGAGGGCAGCCTGTGGGTGGGCCAGTACCGCGACCGCAAGATCCACCAGATCGACCCCGCCACCGGCGCCATCCGCCGCACCATCGAATCCAATGCCTTCGTGACCGGCGTGACCTGGGTCGATGGCGAGCTCTGGCACGGCACCTGGGAGGGCGATGCCAGCGACATCCGCCGCATCGACCCGGCGAGCGGCGCCGTCATCGAGCGCCTGGAAATGCCCGCAGGCAAAGGCGTGAGCGGGCTCGAATCCGATGGCGCCGATCTGTTCTACGCCGGTGGCGGCGGCGCCGGCAAGGTACGCGCCGTGCGCCGGCCCAAGACGGCCCAGGCCTGACAACGGGCGGGCGAAGACGCATCGCCCGCCATCCTCTCTCCCATCCACCCAACGCCCTGCACGGCAACCGCCCCACGGATGGCGGTTGAGGCTGCCGCATGGGCGCCCGTGTTCGACCACACCACCCAAGGAGCACCGCATGACCGCCACCCAAGCCACACCAATGCACCACCCCATCGTCCCGCGCAGCGACTGGCTCGCCGCACGCCAGTACCTGCTGGCGCGCGAAAAAGAACTCTCGCGCCAGCAGGACCAGTTGGCCGCCGAGCGCCGCGCTCTGCCCTGGGTGCGCGTGGACAAGCCCTACCAGTTCGACACCCCAGCCGGCCCGCGCACCCTGGGAGAGCTGTTCGACGGCCGGCGCCAGCTGCTGGTGCAGCACTTCATGTTCGGCCCCGGGTGGGAGCAGGGCTGCCCGAGCTGCTCCTACATGGCCGACCACCTCGATGGCATGAACATCCACCTGGCGAACCGCGACATCACCCTGGTGGTGGTGTCGCGCGCGCCGCTCGCGCAGATCGAGCGCTTTCGCCAGCGCATGGGATGGTGCTTCCACTGGGTGTCATCGCACGGCAGCGACTTCAATCACGACTTTGGCGTGAGCTTCACTACCGAGCAGGTGGCGCGCGGCGAGGTGCCCTACAACTACACGGTGCAGCGCTTTCCGGCCGAAGAGGCGCCGGGCATCAGCGTGTTCTACAAGGAGCCGGGCGGGGGCGCCGAGGTCTTCCACACCTACTCCACCTACGGCCGCGGGGTGGAGGTGATGATGGGCACCTACCCCTTGATTGATTTGACCCCCGTGGGCCGCAACGAGCCCAACCGCGCATACACCATGGACTGGGTGCGCCACCACGACCGCTACGAAGGCGCCGCGCCCTTCCAGCCCGCGCCATCGCCGCTGGCGGTACCCGCACAGGCCTCGGGCGCCACGGCGGGCGGCTGCTGCCACGCCAAGGCCTGACGGGGCACGGCCGTGGACGCACTGTGGCCCTGGCTTGCCATGGCAGGCATGGGGGCAGCGCACGGGCTGGTACCGGCCACGCGCAGCGGCCCCGTCTGGAAGATGCTTTTGCCCATGCTGGCAGGGCATGGGGCGGCGCTGGCATGGGTGGTGGCGGGTGCCCTGGTCTGGGCGCCGGGCCTGGCCGGCATGCTGGTGGCCCTGGTGCTGTGGCGGCGCCATGCCGCTGTGCACGCCAGTATGGCGCTGGGCTGCTTTCTGGTGTCGCTGCTGCACGGGGCAGGGCTCGCGCTCGTGCCTGCTCTGGCGCCGTTGTGCCTGGGGCAGAGCGCCTGGTCGGCCAGCCCGGTGCTGCTCGATGCATTGGCTGCCCTGGCCGCGCATCTGGCGGCCATGCTGGGCGTGGCCGCCGTGGGCTATTACACGGCGCTCGCGGCCGTTGCCAGGTGCGAGCGTTCCCCCGGCCGCCAGGCCGACAGTCCCGCACTGAGCATGGCCACGAGCAGCGCTGGCACGGCCACCGCACCGATGGACAGCAGCAGGTTGCCACCGGCCAGGCGGTCCGACACGGCGCCCGAGAGCACCGGCCCGAGCGAGCAGAAGGCCGCGATCACAAAGCTGTAGATGGCAAAGCAGCGCGCGCGCAGGTCGGCCGGCAGCAGGTCCTGCAGCATGGTGGGGATGAGCGCATTGGCAATGCAGGTCAGCAGCAGGAACAGCGCCACGATGGCCAGCGCCTGGTGGGTGTCGGCCGCCAGGCCCAGCAGGGCTGCGCAGGGCAGGCTCAGCGCAGCGCCCGCCGCCATCACCGCGGGCCGGGCGCGTGCCTGCAGGCGGCGGCGCAGCAGCCGGTCGATGGTGCCGGCCGCGGGCAGGCTGCACAGGTTGGTGACCAGCAGGATGATGCCCAGTGCATGGCCCACGGCGGTCAGGTCTGCGCCAAAGCGGCGCACCAGGGCCAGCGCAATCATGGGCGTGAGCGCCTGCACGGCAATCGCCAGTCCGCCTGCCGCGCCGATGAAGAGCGCGATCTCGCGGCCATGGGTGCGTGCAAAGGCCGCGATGGATCCCTGGGGGCTGCCCGGCGCGTCGGCCTGCTGCGCCCCGCGTGGCGGGTCCCAGGTCAGCAGGCCCAGCAGCAGCAGCGGCATGCCCGCGCCGCCCAGCAGCACCATGGCCAGGCGCCAGGGTGCGATGCCGGTCACGGTGCCTGCATCCACCAGCCCTTGCGCCCAGCCCAGCAGGGCGCCGCCGCCGTAGAAGCCCGCGCTTGCGCCCGTGGCCATGAGCGCCGCGAACGCCAGGTTGGCACCCACGCGAAAGCGCTCGCCCACCAGGTCGGGTATCAGCGAATAGACCACCGGGATCATCGCGAACTCCGTCACACCCAGCACTGCGCGGGCCGAGAAGAACAGCGCGAAGTTCGGCGCCAGCGCGCTCACCCCCGTGAGCACGGTCCACGCCGCGATCAGTGCCAGCAGCATGTGCTTGCGTGAATAGCGGTCTGCCAGCCGCGCCAGCGGCACGGCCAGAGCGCTGGCGATCAGGATGCCGGCAATGCCGTGCAGTGCGCCGATCACCGCGTCCCCCACGCCAAAGGCCTGCTGGATCGCGGGCGACAGCACGGCCTGCAGGCCGCGGTCGCTCATCTGCGTGCCAGCGGCCACGCCCAGAAACAGCACGCTCAGGATGCCGGCCCAGGGAATGGGGCCCCCGGTGCCCGCGGGTGCGGCTGCATCGGTGCGCGGGTGGTCCAGGGTGGTTGGGGGGTGGCTCAATGCATGCCTTGTTTGCAACTGGCCCAGGCCAGCATCAAGGCATATTACTGCAAATCATTCGCATTTAATAAATCAATGGCCGCGTTCTGCGGCCCACAGCGCCTCGGGCGCGCGCATCGCCTCGGCCAGGTAGCCCACCATCGATGCGATGCGCCCCGACACCGCCGACTGTTTGTAGTACACCGCGTTCACCGGCTTGGTCCGGGGGATGGCCAGTTGCGGCAACACCTCCACCAGCCGGCCGTCGGCGATATCGCGCGCGGTCATGAAGTCCGACAGGCAGGCAATGCCCATGCCCTTGATCGCCAGCTCGCGGATGGTCTCGCCATTGCACGACAGCAGCGTGGGCTCGATGCGCAGCAGGTTGCCGTCGCTGCCCGGCAGCGGCCAGAGGTTCAGCACATCGGGCTGGGTGAAGCCGATCAGCTCGTGGTTGCGCTGCAGGGCCTCCGTGTCCTCGGGCACGCCCTGGCGGCTGAGGTAGCCGGGGCTGGCGACCAGGCGCACCCGGCTGTGGCCCAGCAGCCGGCTGTGCAGGGTCGAATCCTTGAGCTCGCCGATGCGGATGGCCAGGTCCACCCGGCGCTCCAGCAGGTCGATGAAGCCCTCGTTGCTGTGCAGCACCAGCTCCACCTCGGGGTGCTGGGCGCGGTAGGCCGGCATCAGCGGCACCAGCACATGCAGCATGAAGGGCGAGGCCGCGTCCACATGCAGCGGGCCCGACAGGCGGCCCCGGCGCTCCATGAGCCGGTCTTCGGCAATGCGCACCGACTCCATGATGCGCCGCGCATCCTTGGCAAAGCCGCAGCCCTCGTCCGTGAGGTGCAGGCGGCGCGTGGTGCGCTGCAGCAGGGTGGTCTGCAGCTTGTCCTCCAGCCGCGCCAGCAGCCGGCTGGTGGTGGAGACCGGCTGGCCCAGGTGCTCGGCGGCCGAGGTCAGCGAGCCCGTGTCCACCACCGCGAGGAACACCTCCACTTCTTCCAGCGTTGCTTTCATATTCTCAGTATTGCGAAAAGTATTTTCTTGATTATCTACTTTACTGGGAAAGAGTGCTTTCGCACAATCGCTGCATCCGGGTAAACCCGCAAACTGAGCTGATCCCCATGCACGCATCACCTTCCACCGCATCTACCGAGTCCGCCGGGCCGACCACAGGCGCATCGTCCTCCTGGCCCCTGGCCGCGCTCGCCATCGGCGCCTTCGGCATCGGCACCACCGAGTTCGGCCCCATGGGCATGCTGCCCGATATCGCCAAAGGCGTGGACGTGTCCATCCCTTCGGCCGGCATGCTGGTGTCGGCCTATGCCATCGGCGTGACCCTGGGGGCGCCGCTCATGACGCTGCTGCTGGCCCGCTGGCCGCGGCGCCGGGCGCTGGTGCTGCTCATGGCCATCTTCACGCTCGGTAACCTGCTGTCGGCCCTGGCGCCCGGCTATGCCAGCCTGATGGTGGCGCGCATCGTCACCAGCCTTACGCACGGCGCCTTCTTCGGCATCGGCGCGGTGGTGGCGGCCAGCCTGGTGCCGCGCGACAAGCAGGCCAGCGCGGTGGCCACCATGTTCCTGGGGCTCACGCTGGCCAACATCGGCGGCGTGCCGGCGGCCACCTGGCTGTCCGACAGCGTGGGCTGGCGCGTGTCCTTCGCGGTCATCGCCACGCTCGGCGTGTTGACCATGGCCGCCGTCCGGCTGGCGCTGCCGCAGGGCCAGGCCCAGCAGGCGCCCATCGACGTGCGCGCCGAGCTGCGCGTGCTGCGCCGGCCGGTGGTCGTCTACGGGCTGCTGACCACGGTGCTCAGCTCGGCCGCGATGTTTGCGCTCTACACCTATGTCAACCCCATGCTCAAGGCCTTTGCGGGCGCCACGCCGGGCGAGATCACGGGCCTGCTGGCCCTGGTGGGCGTGGGCTTCACGGTGGGCAACACCGTGGGCGGCAAGCTGGCCGACCGCTCGGTGGACAAGACCCTGGTGGGTTTTCTGGTGGTGGTGGCCGCCAGCATGCTGGTCTTTCCGTGGCTGGCCAGCAGCAAGCTGGGCGCGGCCATCGCCCTGGTGGTGTGGGGCACGGCCGCCTTCGGCCTGGTGCCCCCGGTGCAGATGAAGGTGATGCGCGCAGCCGCCGAGGCGCCGGCCCTGGCCTCGTCGATCAACATCGGCGCGTTCAACCTGGGCAACGCCATCGGGGCCGCTGCGGGTGCTGTCGTGCTGGGCAGCGGCGGGGGCTACCACGCCGTCATGCTGGCCGGCGCGGGCCTGGCAGCCCTGGCGCTGGCCCTGGTGCTCTGGTCCGCGCGCAGCCCGATGGCTGCGCCTGAACCAACCGCTGAATGTGCCTGAGTTAACCCAGCCGCCGCGCGTCGCGCAACTGCATGCCGATGCGCCGGATCTCGGCCTCGCCCTGGTCCAGTGCCGCGCGGCTGGTGTGCACCGAGTAGCGGCCCATCACCAGTTCGTGCGGGTGTTTCACGGCCGAGCCCAGCACGAAGTGCGCATCGCCGCGGGCCGTGAAGTCGATGGCAGCCTCCGACTCCTCGAACAGCGCGAGCTCACCCGTGCCGACCGGGCCGCCTGCATCCAGCGCACCGGTGGCCACCGCCACCCAGGCCACCGTGTGGCCAGCAGGCGGCTCGTAGCGCCAGTGTTCACCATCGCGCAACTGCACGGCCAGGTAGGCCATGGGGGAGGGCGCTTCGATGGGGCTCTGCACACCACCATGGCTGCCCAGCAGCACACGGGCCGGGCCGCTTTGCGCAATCTCGTGCGGCGCCAGGTACTGGCTCAGCGCGGGCGCGTTCTCCAGCGCGGGGGGCAGCGCCACCCACAGCTGAAAGCCCAGCGAAGGCGCATCGCCCACGGGCGCACCGGTGTGCCACACGCCATTGCCCGCGCGCATCCACTCCACGCTGCCGGCACTCAGCGCGCCGCTCTTGCCGGTGGTGTCTTCGTAAGAGATGGCACCGTCGATCAGATAGGTCAGCGTGGCAATGCCCGAATGCGGGTGCATGCCAAAGCCGCGAAAGGCTGCCGGCGAATCCGATGCGAACAGATCGAGAAAGACAAAGGGCTTGATCCATTCGCCCACATCGCCAGGGCTCACCAGCCGGGTGATGGGCCCGTGCATGCTGCCGCGCGTGCGGTAGGCGATGGCGCGGCTTGCCGTGGCCACCACGGGTGCTTCTTGCAGATCGACGCTCATACAGCCTCCCTGGCGGTCTTCAGGGCCCGGGCCCACCAGGCCATGTCGTCCAGCAGGCCCTTGGCCGACTGCGCCAGGTGCGGGTAGTCGGCAAAGGCCTTGCCCTCGCGCCACAGGCCCAGAAACTCCACCATGCCGATGTGCACGGCATTGCGCACCGGGGCCATCTGCACCTCGGTGGCCACCAGGCGCAACTGCTCCACGGCGCGCGCAGCGCCCACGCCGCCATAGCCCACAAAGCCGATGGGCTTGCGCGCGAATTCCTGGTACGCATAGTCGAACGCATTCTTGAGCACGGCCGTGGGGCCGTGGTTGTACTCGGCGGTGATCACCACCAGGCCGTCGAGCGTGGCCAGCTTCTGTGCCCAGCGCTGCGCGGCCTCGTTCTTCACCGGCGCCCAGGCGGGCGACAGCGGCTCGTCGAAGAAGGGCATGGGGTAGTCGCGCAGGTCCAGCAGCTCCGCGGTCAGGTCGCTGCGCTCGCTGGCAATGCCGTGGATCCACTGCGCCGGCTTGTCGGCAAAGCGGCCCTCGCGCGTGGAGCCGATCACGATGCCGATGTGGGGCAATTTCGAAATTGTCATAGGTGCTTTCCTTCCTGGTGGTTCGTGAAGGGGCAACGCGCCCCGATGCCATGGAGGTTAGGGCGCACCCCATTGATTGACTAGATGGTACAATGGGATTGAACTCATCCATTTTTGGTGTGAATACATGGCTTCCGACACCGCCGCCACGGCCGCGCTCGACCTCAACGACATCGCCCTGTTCGTGCAGGTGGTGCGCAGCGGCAGCTTTGCCGAGGCGGCGCGCCGCCTGGGCCAGCCGCCCAACACCGTGAGCCGGCGCGTGCAGCAGCTCGAAGCCCAGCTGGGCACCCGGCTGCTGCAGCGCTCCACGCGCAAGCTCACCCTCACCAGTGCGGGCCAGGCCTTCCACGAGCGCTGCGCGGGCGCGGTCGATGGCCTGCTGGAGGCCGGGCAGGAGCTGCGCCTGGGCAGCGACGAGCCCACCGGCTCCGTGCGCGTGGCGGTGCCGGCGGATTTCTTCGATTTCTTTCCCATGGAATGGATCGCCGGCTTTCTGGCCGCGCACCCGCGTGTGCGGCTCGATTTCGTGCTCAGCGACGCGCGCTCGGACCTGATCGCCGAGCGCATCGACGTGGCCTTTCGCGGCGGCGAGGTGGGCGATTCGGGCTATGTGGGCCGCCAGCTGTTCGGCGCCCGGGGCGACGGCCTGGTGGCCAGCCCGGCCTACCTGGCCGCGCGCGGTGTGCCCGCCACGCTGGCCGACCTGGCCGCGCACGATGCCATCATGGCCAGCCACGCGGGCAGCACCGGCACCTGGCGCCTGGCCGGGCACGATGGCAGCCTGCACGAGGTGGCCGCCACCGGCCGCTTTGGCGCCAACACCGCCCAGGCCCTGCGTCGCGCCGCCGTGGCGGGTCTGGGCATTGCGCTGCTGCCGGCCGGCATGGCGCGGCTCGACCTGCAGGCCGGCCTGCTGGTGCAGGTGCTGCCCCAGTACCAGCGCAAGGGCCAGGGCCTCACCGTGCTGTACCCCAGCCGCAGGCACCTGCCGCGGGCCGTGTCGGCCTTCATCGCGCTGGTGGTGGACAAGCTCGGCGAGCTGGAGGGCACGCCCGAGGGGCGGTGCTGAGGGGCAGGGGCGGCTGCCTTACCAGTTCGACGGCACGTACTTGTTGCCCGCAGCCTTGTAGCGCTCGATCGCTGCCTGCAGCTGCGCCTGCTGCTGGCAGCCGCTGGTGCCGCACTCGCTGCTCAGCGTGGCCAGGCGCGCCTGGGCCTTGTCGAGATCGCCCTTCATCAGGTACAGCTCGCCCGAGTATTCGAGCGCATTGCGGTGGCGCGGGTCGATGCGCAGGGCCTCGTCGTAGTGCCGCTCGGCGGCGGCCAGGTCTGGCGCCTTGCTGTTGCGCAGCGTGTAGCCCATGAGGTTGTGCCAGTCGGCGCTGCCGGTGTCGTTGATGCGCCGGAGCTCGTCGAGCGCCGCCGGCCATTGCAGCGACCGCGTCAGGTAGCGCGCCTGGGCCAGCTTGTCCGCAGCCGGGGCGGGTGCTGGAGCCGCGGCAGGCGTTGCGGAGCGGGCCGGGAACACCGGCGGGTGGTCGGCAGCGTGCGCCGTCTGGGCCAGCAGCAGCGCCAGCATGGTGGCGGACAGGGTGGGCAAGAGCCGTGTGCTCGGGGTGGTGATGGTCATGGCGTTCTTCCTTCATTCATTCAGAGGGCGGTGAAACAAAAAGGGCACCGAAGCTACTTACGGCCGGCCAGGCCAGACGGATCCCCGGATGCCGGTCTTTTTTTGTTGCGCGCCGCCGGCCTCACCAGACCTTGACGCAATGCCCGATGAGCGCAAACGGCCCCGAGGGCGCCCCTCCGGCCTGCGCCGGCGCGGGTTCGAAACTCACGGCCAGCTGCGACACCGTGAAGAACAGCTTTTCTGACGTGTCGGGCAGGGCGATGCGGGCCGAGCCGCTGGCCGGCACCACGCCCACGGCCACGGGGGCGCCGCCATCCTTGGGCAGGGCCCAGAGCTGGGCCACCTGCCCGGCGGGCACGGCCAGCGGCTGCAGCAGCTTCACCGTGAGCTGGCGCCCCTGGCGGCGCGAGCTGGCCACCAGCGTGGGCTTGCCGCCGGCATCGAGCAGCAGGCCTACGTAGCTGGCGGGCAGTGCATCGGCGCGGGGCTCCAGGCCCAGCAGGCCGGGCGCCCCGCGCACCAGTAGCGCGCACAGCAGCAGGCCGGCCAGCGCGCCGCTGAGCGTGCGCCCCGACAGCAGACCCTTCAGGGCCTGCAGCAGCCGCTGCCAGGCAGATGTTGTCGCTGCCGCCGCATGCGTGGGCGGGGGCGCGCCGAACAGGCGCTGCTCGATCCGGTACCAGGTCGCCGCGGGCGGCTGCCGGGGCACGGTGGACAGGTCCAGCACCGCCAGGCGCCGGCGCCAGGCATCGACGGCCTGCACCGCTGCGGGCGACGACTGCAGCACGCGCTCGAAGCGGCGCCGCGCGGGGCCGGCCAGCGTGCCCAGCGCGTACTCTCGGGCCAGCCGGTCCAGGCGTTCAGGCAACAGGTAGTTCATGGCTGCGTCACCCCCACCGCCTCCAGGCAGGCCCTGAGCTGCTCCAGCCCGCGCCGCACCCAGCCCTTGGCCGTGCCCAATGGAGCATTGAGCACCTGGGCAATCTCGGTGTGCACCATGCCGCGGTAGTAGGCCAGCGCCAGCGCCTGGCGCTGCGCGGCCGGCAGCGTGCCCATGCAGCCAGCGATCTTCGCCTTCACCAGGCTGTCGTCCAGCAGCTGCTGGGGCTCGTGCGCGGCATCGGCGGCCAGGCCGTCCCGGGCGTTCTGTGCCTCGTCGCCCAGGTCGCTGGTCAGCGCCAGCTCGGCCTTGCGTGCGCGCAGGGCGTCGATGGCCTTGTTGCGCACGATGTTGATCATCCAGGTCATCGGCGCGCCCGCGCCGGGCCGGTAGGCCGCCGCGTTGTGCCAGATGTTCACGTAGGCCTCTTGCAGCACATCGTCTGCCCAGTTCTCATTCCTCAATATACGCAAGGCCACGGAAAACAGACTTCCGCACGTGGCCTGGTACAGGGATTGGAAGGCCGCGCGGTCCTGCAAGGCGACGCGCGCCATCAGCTCGGGCAAGGGGGTGTCTGAGGCCATGGGTTGGGCGGAGGTTGCCCGGATGTTACTGCCCCTGCGGGTCGCCGTGCCGCGATCCGCAGCCTGCCTCCGCCCGCCCGGGCCTCAGGGCCCGTTCAACCAGGAATCCGCGCAATCACCTTGATCTCGAAATCGAAGCCCGCCAGCCAGTTCACGCCCACCGCCGTCCAGTTGGGGTAGGGCGCGGCCGGGAAGATGTCGTTCTTCACGGCCATCATGGTCTCGAACTGGTTTTGCGGATCGGTGTGGAAGGTGGTCACGTCCACGATGTCGTCCAGCGTGCAGCCGCCGGCCTTGAGGGTGGCCTGCAGGTTGGCGAAGGCCAGGCGCACCTGGGCCTCGAAGTCGGGCTCGGGCGAGCCGTCGCCGCGGCTGCCGACCTGGCCGGAGACGAACAGCAGGTCGCCCGACTGGATGGCCGCCGAGTAGCGGTGGTTGGCATACAGGTCATGGCGGTCGGCGGGAAAAACGGGTTTGCGTTGGCTCATTGGGGGCTCCATGGGTTGGTTGATGGAGCGACTGTAGGTCGGTCTATTGTTTGGATAAAGCCACTATCTCCTGCATCACTGTTTGTAGAATGCGGACAATCAGGAGGGCTGCCGATGGACAGGTTTGACGGCATGCGGGCCTTTGTGCGGGTGGTCGAGTCGGGCAGCTTCACCCGGGCGGCCGACAACCTGGGGTGGAGCCGCACCACCGTGACCCAGCTGGTGCAGCAGCTGGAGGCCCGCCTGCAGCTCAAGCTCTTGCACCGCACGACGCGCCGCGTCAACGTGACCAACGATGGCGCGGTGTACTACGAGCGCGTGGTGCGCCTGCTGGCCGAGCTCGACGACATCGAAGGCAACCTCCCCGGCGCCCCCACGGTGCCGCGCGGTCTGCTGCGCGTGGACGTGCCCAGCCCACTGGCCAACATCATCCTGGTGCCGGCGCTGCCGGGCTTCTATGCGCGCTACCCCGACATCCAGCTCGACATGGGCGCCAGCGACCGCAAGGTCGACCTGATCGGCGACAACGTGGACTGCGTGGTGCGCGGCGGCAGCATGAAGGACGAGGGCCTGGTCGCGCGCCATGTGGGCGACCTGCCGCTGGGCGTGTATGCCGCGCCGGCCTACCTGGCCCAGGCGGGCACGCCCCTGCACCCCGAAGAACTGCGCGACCCGCGCCAGCGCATCGTGCGCTACCGCTGGGACAAGGACCTGCCCTACACCCTGCGCCGGGGCCGCGAGACGGTGAAGATCAGCGCCCGCTACGCGCTCGCCATCGACGACGGCAATGCCTACCTCACTGCGGGCCTCGCCGGCCTGGGCGTGCTGTGGCTGCCCCACTACATGGCCGAGAAGCACCTTGAAACCGGTGCCCTTGTACCCCTGTTCACGGGCTGGCAGATCGAACCCATTGCCATGCATGTGGCCTACCCGCCCAACCGCTATGTGAGCAAGCAACTGCGCGTGTTCATCGACTGGGTGGTGGAGCTGATGGCGGTGCACGCGCCGCGCCAGCAGGCGCCTGGGCCGCTGGCGTGACAGGCGCCCGCACGCCTAGGCAGCAGCCAGTTGGCCAATGCGGGCCAGCGTCTGGTGGATGTTGGGGGCCCGCCACTCCACCTCTTCACCGCCCACACCGGGCGTGATGACCTCCCAGGTGTCCTTGACGCTGGTCAGCAGATGCAGGTAGATCAGCGCCTCCTTCACGTCTGCGGAATCCAGCATCTCGTGCATCAGTCCGTTGAAGCTGAGCCGGAGCGCGTTGAACTCGCGGCTTTCCTTCTTCAGGCCGCTGATCTGCCGGTACCACGGCGCCGTGCGCAGGTGATCGAAGAAGGCCAGTACCTCGGCCGGGAACACGCCCTCCTGCCCGTCGAGCGGCAGCCCACGCCCCGGTGCGAACGTCTCGCGGTGGGCCAGCAGGGCCTGCAGTTCATCCGCCTCCATGGGCAGGGGCCAGGCGGCCAGCTTCTTGCGCGGTCCCTTGAGCCAGCTCAGCTTGACCTCTTGCTCGTACTTGGCAAGGTGCGGCGGGGTTTCGCGCACTTCCTTTTCATACATCTGGATGTCCTGGAACACCAGGTGGCGTTCCCCCATCAGGGCGGTGCGTGCCTCTTCGCAGCCGCGCATGATCCAGTAGGCCTGGTCCCAGTCCTTGGCACCGAAACTCTTGGTGCTCGACGCAATGAACCAGATCTTCTGCGCCAGGTTCAGGGCCACCACCGCCCAGTAGCGGTGGTCGGTCAGCTTCTCCTTGGATGGCGATTCGTCATGGATGTACTCGTTCCACGGGCCTTGCGGCACAGCGCCGATGGCAGCGGCCGCCGCAGTCTTTGCCGGCGCGCCCAGCCACCCGTATCCATGGGCCTGGCCGCCTTCGAAGACGCACAGCGCGTAGTCCTTGCTGCTCTCCTCGGACTCGAAGCGCACCAGGCTTCCATCGCGCACAAACGGTGCCAGCGCCTGCATGTGCTGGCGCACCCGGTCCGTCATCTTGTCGACGTCGATTTCGTCGATCTCCAGCATGTTTCTCTGGCTCTTGCCATGCCAGCCGATCGCTGCCAGCGCAGCATCGAAGGGCATGTCCTCGGTGATCCAGCCCTTGTCCAGCAAGAGCTTGGAAATCTCCTTGCCATGCTTCTTGGCGATCTTGATGTTGATGTCTGTCTGGTGAAACGCGATACCCATTCCCGATTCCTTGCTGAGATGTCGTGTGCGCTCATCCTAAGCGCCTGCGGGGGCCTGGCAGTGGACACTTTGTCCAGCGGGGGGCGATGCGCAGGCCCTAGACTTTCATCCATTGCCAGGAGAACTTTCTTACCGTGCCCAAGACGACCGACGCCCCACCCAGCCCCGAAGAACTTGCCGAACTGGAGGCCCTGTTCAAGGGCATGGATGCCCACTTCAGCGAAAGCGGCGAGCGCCGCCGCTTCATGCAGTCGGCCAGCGGCCTGAACGAAAGCGACCAGGTGCTTTTGCAGTCCGTGCTGGCCGGCAAGCTCGCACACGACGCTGCCCTGGCGGGCGCCGCAGCAGCGCACAGCCCGCTGCGCATGGTCAACGCGCTGCTGGAGCTCGAAACCAAGATCAGGAGGAGCAAGGACAAGGTCCTGCTGGACTTCATCTTTGCCCTGCTGCAATCCGGGCGCGTGGCCGAAGGTTTGAACCGGACCTGGTTCTTCGCCTGGGAACTGTCGCTGGTGCTGAACAAGAACCTCACGCCCGAGCAGGTGCGCTTCATCTGGCACAGCCGCAAGGACCGCTACGCCAAGGAATTGGTGCCCACTTCTGCGCGCGTGCTGATCAAGCACCCCCAGTGCCCGCTCGACGTGCTCGAAGTCCTGCTGCCCGTGGACGACCCCATGCTGCGCAAGAGCATCGCCATGCACCCCAACGCCTCGGCAGAGATCGCGCGCTTCTTCTTGAACAGCCAGCGCAAGCCCGAGCGCCTGAACCTGGCCTTGTCGCGCCATGCCACCAGCGAGGCGCTGCTCAGCCTGCTGCGCGACAAGCACGACGAAGTGAGCCGCGCCGCAAGAAAGAACCTGGCCCAGCGCTTCCCGGCGCTGCAGGTCACCGATGGTGCCATCCAGGCCGCCATCGAAAAGAACATCGCCAAGCCCTACGTCAAACCTGCTGTCCCCAAGCCCGTGTTCAACCCGTGGGAGGCAGCCAGGGCCGGCCATGCAGCAGTGCTTGCGCTGGACAGCACCCAGCGCAAGCGCGTGGTGACTGCCACCGACGACCCGGAGCTTTCGCGCCTGCTGGCTGCGGACCGCAGCACGGCAGTGCGCCGGGAGGTGGCCAAAAGAGGCTCGGTGGATCTGGATGTGCTCAAGGTGCTGGCCCAGGACCCTGACGCCGAAACCTCGGACCTCGCGCTGAACAGGATTCTCAGACGCACGCCCGATATCCCCATCGAAGATGTGCTGGGTGCCGAAGCCCTGGACGCCGCGTACCGCGAGATTGCCCAGCTCGTGGCGCGCAACAGCCAGGGCGAGGACTACGAGGAAAGTCTCAGCCCACCGCAACAGCGGGACTTCGCCCGCCTGCGGCTGGTGGTGGAGCACACCAACAACCCGCTGATCCAGTTGATGATTGTCAAGGGCCTGGAGGTGATTCCCCCGGTTGGTTCGGCGCGCTGGTACCTGCTCGGTTCCCTCTCGCGCAGCTGGAATCTGAGCGAGGCCGCCAGCCGCAAGATCCTGGTCGACCTGAAATTCGGCGGGTTCATACCCATACAGCACTGCCACAGCCCCGCCGTGCTGCGGGAGTTGCTCGTTCCGGGAGCCGTGGCGTCCCACAACCTCTCGACGGTGCAAGAGCGGCTGGCTGAACTGGTGGCCAGGGGGCTGGACGCATGACCCGCAGGGGCTGCGGAGTTGCCTGCAGTTGCAGTGCCTATTGATCAGGCATGCATCAACCCGAGCCACGCCCCATGGCGAACCGGCTCCAGCTCACTTCAGTGCCCGAGAGGCCCGTGCGCCGGCCACCCCTTGGCCACGCATTCCGCATCGAACTGCCTGGCCAGATCCGCCAGCGCAATCGACCCCAGCCGCGCGATCAGCAGCGCCTCGGCCTGGCGCAGCGCATCGTCCAGCGCTGCATTGACCACGCGCTCCACCGCGCACTCGGGGTTGTCGCTGCCATTGCCGATGGCAAACAGGTGCGGCCCGCCCACGGCGTGGTGGATGTCGAGCAGCGTCACCTGCGCCAGGTCGCATGCAATCGTCCAGCCGCCGCCGTGGCCTTTTTCTGAGCGCACATAGCCCGCCTCGCGCAGGCCCGCCATCGTGCGGCGCACCACCACGGGGTTGGTGCCCAGCATGGTGGCGATCTGCTCGGAGGTGAAGGGCGCGTCGTGCCGCGCCATGTGCAGCAGCACGTGGAGCATTCTTGAAAGCCTGCTGTCGCTTCTCATGAAAGTCTGATTCCAATGTGGTCTTGAATCATTGTAAGTTGCATGAAATGCTGTGCCGAACTATCATGAAACTTCAAAAGTATCTTGATCGGGAAAAAGGAACCCAACATGCACTACGACGCCATCGTGATCGGCGGCAGCTATGCCGGCCTGGCCGCTGCCACCCAACTGGCGCGGGCGCGCCGGCGCGTGCTGGTGGTGGACGCCGGCCAGCGCCGCAACCGCTTTGCCACCCACTCGCACGGCTTTCTCACGCAGGACGGCACGCCCGCCGCCGACATCGCCGCCCGGGGGCGTGAGCAGCTCATGGCCTACCCGACCGTGGAGTGGCGCCAGGGCAAGGTGACTGCGGCCAGGCAGGCAGGGCAGGGCTTTCGCATCGAGGTGGAGGGCTCTGGCGAGAAGCAAGAGGCCATCGAGGCGCGCCGCCTGGTGCTGGCCACCGGCGTCATCGACCACCTGCCCGAGGTGCCTGGCCTGGCCGAGCGCTGGGGGCGGCATGTCTTTCACTGCCCTTACTGCCATGGCTACGAACTCAACCAGGGCCGGCTGGGCGCCTTGGGCGTATCGCCGCTGTCCATGCACGTGGCGCTCATGCTGCCCGACTGGGGCCGCGCCACCTTCTTCCTGAACGGCGCCTTTGAACCCGACGCCGAGCAACTGGCCCAGTTGCAGGCGCGCGGCGTGGCGCTGGAGCGTGGGCTCATCGCCCGCATCGAGGGCGCCATGGACATCGTGATGCGCGATGGCCGCACCATCACGCAGGACGGCCTGTTCACCCTGAGCCGCGTCGAGGTGGCCAGCCCCGTGGCCGCGCAACTGGGCTGCGAGTTCGAAGACGGGCCCCTGGGCCGCACCATCAAGACCGATACCATGAAGGCCACCACCGTGCCGGGCGTGTACGCCTGCGGCGACGCGGCGCGGCAAGGGGGCTCGCTGCCGCTGGCGGTGGGGGATGGGACCATGGCCGGGGCGGCCACGCACCAGTCGCTTATTTTCGGCGGGCACTGAGCGCCGCGCGCGCGGATGGCGGCTTGTCCTCCACGGCAGGAAACACCCGCGCGCACAGAAAATCCACCAGCGCCCGCACTTTCGGCGAGGGGTGCTTGCTCGCCGGCCACAGCACGTGGAAGACGCCGCTGCGGTCCAGCTCGGGCAGCAGCGGCACCAGCCGCCCATCGGCCAGCGGCTCGCGGATGGCAAAGTCGGGCAGGCAGGCAATGCCCAGCCCCTGCAGCGCAAAGCACACGCGCGTCTCGATGTTGTTGCAGACCATCGACTGGGGCAACTGGAGTTCCGGTTCGCCCTGCGGCGATGGCCCGGGCACCCAGGCCTCCAGCTTGCCGCTGCTCGGAAACCGGTAGTGCAGGCAGGTGTGCTGGCGCAGATCGGCAGGCGCCTGCGGCGTGCCCCTCTTCGCCAGATAGTCCGGCGAGGCCACCAGCCGGATCTGGAAGGCACCGAGCCGGCGCGCGGACAGGCGCGAGTCGGCCGGGTCGCCGGTGCGCACCACGGCGTCGAAACCCTCGTCGATCACATCGACCATGCGGTCCGTGAAGTCCAGGTCCAGCTCGATGGCGGGGTAGGCGCGCATGAACTCGCCCAGCACGGGCAGCACGAGCGAGCTGACCAGCGGCAGGCTCACCCGCAGGCGCCCGCGCGGTGCGGCCTGGGATTGCGACAGCTCCAGCTCGGCCGCCTCGATCTCGGCCAGGATGCGGCGGCTGCGCTCCAGGAACAGCGTGCCCTCGGCCGTCAGCGTGATGCTGCGCGTGCTGCGGTGGAACAGGCGCACGCCCAGTTTCTCTTCGAGCCGCGCCACGCTCTTGCCGATGGCCGAGGCCGACACGCCCAGCAGCCGGCCTGCGGCCACAAAGCTGCGCGTTTCTGCCACCTGCACAAACACGGCAAAGCCATTCACGCTGTCCACGGTTTGTCCTCCCAATGATTGCGGACACTTTACTCCTGATGCCAAGGAACTGCAGCCTCCTTTATCTTTAATCGCATGCTTCCTATCGTCGTGGCATCCCCATTCACTGGATTCATTTGCCATGACGAACTCCCTTCTTCCCGCGCGCCAAGCTGCTTCACCCGCGCTTGTCTCCCACCGCATCCAAGCCGCAGTCCAGCAGGCCTTGGACGACCAGCGCCTGGTGGGCGCTGTCGTGCTTGTGGCGCGCGATGGTGAGCTGGTCCACCATCAGGCCACCGGGCTTGCAGACCGAGAAAGCGCTCGGCCCATGGCGCTGGATGCCGTGTTCCGGCTGGCCTCGGTGAGCAAGCCCATCGTCTCCACGGCGGCGCTGGTGCTGGTCGCGCAGGGCCGGCTCGATCTGGACGCCGGCATCGAGCGCTGGCTGCCGGAGTTCCAGCCCCGGTTGGCCGACGGCAGCGCCCAGCGCATCACGGCGCGGCAACTGCTCAGCCATACGGCGGGCCTGGGCTACCGCTTCTTCGAGGCCGATGCGGATGGCACCTATGCCCGGGCGGGCATCTCGGACGGCATGGATGCTGCGGGCATCAGCCTCCAGGAGAACCTGCGCCGCCTTGCCAGCGTGCCGCTGCTGTACGCGCCGGGCACGGCCTGGGGCTATTCGTTGGCGACGGACGTGCTGGGCGCGCTGATCGAACGCATCCACGGCACGGCGCTGGGCGAGGCCGTGCGGCACTTGGTGACCGGCCCGCTGGGCATGGCCGACACGGGCTTTGTCGCCCCCGATGCGTGGCGGGTGGCCACGGCCTACGTCAACGACCTGCCGCAACCGCACCGGCTGGCCGAGGGCGAGGTGGTGCCGGCCTTCGAGGGCACCGTCGGCATCCCCTACAGCCCCGCGCGCGTCTTCGATGCGCAGGCCTTCCCATCCGGCGGGGCGGGCATGGCCGGCACCGCAGGGGATTTTCTGCGCTTGCTGGAGACCCTGCGGCAGGGCGGCGGCGCGCTGCTGCCCCGCGAACTGGTCGAGGAGATGGGCCGCGACCAGACGCGTGGCCTGGAGCTACCCAATGCCCCGGGCTGCGGCTTTGGCCTGGGTTTCTCGGTGCTGCGCGATGCGCGGCTGGCCGCCTCGCCCGAGTCGGTGGGCACCTGGCGCTGGGGTGGCGCCTATGGCCATGCCTGGTTTGTCGACCGTGCCCTGGGCCTCAGCGCCGTGGCCTTCACCAACACGCTGTACGAAGGCATGTCGGGTCGCTTCGTCACCGATCTGCGTGATGCCGTCTACGGCGCCGTGGGGGCGGGGCAATGAGCGCCGCCGGCAATGGTCGCCTGCCGCTGGCCGCATTGCTGGCACTGGCGATGGCTGCGTTCATCACCATCCTCACTGAAGCCCTGCCGGCCGGGCTGCTGCCGCAGATGGCCCAGGGCCTGGCCGTGTCCGAAGCCTGGGTCGGCCAGACCGTCACGGCCTATGCCATCGGCTCCTTGGTGGCCGCCGTTCCGCTGACCACCGCCACGCAGGGCCTGCGGCGCCGGCCGCTGCTCTTGGCGGCCATTGCCGGCTTTGCCATCGCCAACACCGTGACCGCGCTGTCCGCGAGCTATGCCGTGACCATGGTGGCGCGCTTTCTGGCCGGCGTGTCCGCCGGGCTGCTGTGGGCGCTGCTGGCCGGTTATGCCGCGCGCATGGTGCCTGCGCACCAGAAAGGCCGGGCCATTGCCATCGCGATGGCGGGCACTCCGCTGGCGCTGTCCCTGGGCGTGCCGGCCGGCACCTTTCTCGGCCATTGGCTGGGCTGGCGCATGTGCTTTGGCGCCATGAGCGCGCTGGCCCTGCTGCTCATGGTGTGGGTGCGCGTCAAGGTGCCGGACTTTGGTGGGCAGGCTGCATCCAGGCGGCTGCCACTGGGGCAGGTGTTCACCCTGGCCGGCGTGCGCCCGGTGCTGTTCGTGGTGCTGGCCTTTGTGCTGGCGCACAACATCCTGTACACCTACATCGCACCGTTTCTGGCCGCAGCGGGCATGGCCGGGCGGGCGGATGGCGTGCTGCTGGTGTTGGGCGCCACATCGCTGCTGGGCATCTGGATCGTCGGCGCGCTGATCGACCGCCATCTGCGCGCGCTGACGCTGGCCAGCACACTGGTGTTTGGGCTCGCCGCGCTGGCCCTCGCTGCGGCTTCTGATGCGCCATTGATCGTCTATGCCGCAGTCGCTGCCTGGGGCCTGGCCTTTGGCGGTGCGGCAACGCTGTTTCAGACCGCCTTGGCAAAGACCGCTGGCGATGCGGCGGCCGATGTGGCGCAGTCCATGCTGGTCACGGCCTGGAACATGGCGATTGCCGGTGGCGGCATCGTTGGCGGTGTGTTGCTCGGCCGGCTGGGTGCAGGCACTTTGGCACCGGCCGCGCTGGTGCTGCTGGCGGCGTCGCTGGCGGTGGTGTGGGGTGCCCGGCGGCATGGCTTTCCCGCACCGGTGCTCGCGGCCGACCCCGCCCTGAAGGTGGCCCCTGAAGGAGTGAACCCCTGAACGGCGCCTGGCCATTCACTCCGCGCACACTTCCAGCACCACGCCACGCAGCCATCGGTGCACCGGGTCCGCATGCAGGCGTGGGTGCCAGAGCAGCGACACGGTGATGGGCGGCACCGCCATGGGCAGGGCAAAGCAGTGCATGCCCGCGCGCAGGCCGGCCGTGTGCCTCTCGGGCACGGTGGCGATCAGGTCGGTCGCGCGGGCCAGGGCCAGCGCGGTGGCAAAGCCGCCCACGGTGGTGGCGATGTCGCGCTGCAGGCCCAGCGGGCCCATCACCTGCTCGATGGGGCCTTGCTCCAGCCCGCGCCGCGACACCGCGATGTGCCGGCCGGCGGTGTAGCGCCTGGTCGTCACGCGGGCCGCCGCCAAGGGGTGGCCCGCGCGCACCACGCCCACGAAGCGGTCGCGCAGCAGGGCCTGCACGCGCACCTCGGGGCCCATGGCAGGGCCGAGCACGCCGGTCTCCAGGTCCACCGCGCCATCGCGCAGCGGGGTGCTGTCCTTGTCGGTCTTTTGAACAAAGCGCAGGCGCACACCCGGTGCCTCGGCCGCCACGCGTTCGATCAATGTGGGGCCGAAGGTCTCGACAAAGCCATCGCTGGTGCGCAGGGTGAATGTGCGCTCGACCTGCGCCAGGTCCGGTGCCTGGGCCGGGCGAAGCACGGCCTCGGTCTCGTGCACCAGCTGGCCCACGCGCTCGCGCAGCTCCAGCGCGCGCGGCGTGGGCACCAGGCCGCGGCCGGCGCGTACCAGCAGTGGGTCGCCCACGGTCTCGCGCAGGCGCGCGAGCGCCCGGCTCATGGCCGATGGGCTCAGGTGCAGCCGTTTCGCGGCGCGTGCCACATTGCCTTCGGTCAGCAGCGCATCCAGGGTGACGAGCAGGTTCAGGTCGGGTCGGGACATGGGCGTCCATTGTGGTCTGGAATGGCGTTAGATGCACTTATTCAATGCAAATGCTGCGCCTTCCGCCATAGTCGGCAAATGCCTACGCTCGGTGCATCGATCCCATTCCTGCCGCTGCACCATGACCACCGCCTCTCTTTCCACCCCCGCCACGCCGCGCGGCGTGCTCGCCAGCCTGGGCCTCGCCACGCTGTTGGCCTCGCTGGGCACCAGCATTGCCAATGTGGGCCTGCCCACGCTGGCGCAGGCGTTTGGTGCCCCGTTCCAGCAGGTGCAGTGGGTGGTGCTGGCCTACCTGCTGGCCACCACCACGGCCGTGGTCGGGGTGGGGCGGCTGGGCGATCTGCTGGGGCGCCGGCGCCTGCTGCTGGCAGGGCTGGCGCTGTTCACCGGCGCGTCGCTGCTGTGCGCGCTGGCGCCATCGTTGCCCTGGCTGGTGGCTGCGCGCGCGCTGCAGGGCCTGGGCGCCGCGGTGATGCTGGCACTCGGCATGGCCCTGGTGGCCGATGCCGTGCCCGCTGCACGCACGGGCAGCGCCATGGGCCTGTTGGGCACCCTGTCGGCCGTGGGCACGGCGCTGGGGCCCACGCTGGGCGGGGTGCTGGTTGCGGGCTGGGGCTGGCCGGCGCTGTTCGCCGTGAACCTGCCGCTGGGCGTGGCCGCCTGGTGGCTGGCGCGCCGCAGCCTGCCGGCAGACATCCCCCGTGCCGGTGTTCAGCGCCCGCGTTTCGACATCGCGGGCATGCTGCTGCTGGCGGCCACACTGGCTGCCTATGCACTGGCCATGACTTTGGGGCGCGGCCGCTTTGGCATGCCCAACGGCGCGCTGCTGGCTGCTGCGTTGCTGGGCCTGGTGCTGTTCATCCATCTGCAGCGCGGGGCAGGGCGGCGGGGTGTGGCGCCGCTGGTGCCGCTGGACCTGTTCCAGGGCCCGGCGCTGGGTGCGGGCTTTGCAATGGGCGCGCTGGTCACCACCGTGGTCATGGCCACGCTGGTGGTGGGCCCGTTCTACCTGGCGGGCGCGCTGGGGCTGGCCCCGGCCCAGGTGGGTCTGGCCATGTCGTGCGGGCCGCTGGTCTCGGCGCTGGCGGGTGTGCCGGCCGGGCGGTTGGTGGACCGGCTGGGCAGCGGGCGCACCGTGGTGGCGGGGTTGGCGGCCATGGCGGCCGGTGCGGTGCTCATGGTGCTGCTGCCCGTGGCCCTCCCGGTCGCAGGGGGGGCCGGCTATGTGGGCCCGCTGGCGGTCATCACCGCAGGGTACGCGCTGTTCCAGGCGGCCAACAACACGGCGGTCATGGCTGGTGCGGGCACGCAACGCGGCGTGGTGTCCGGCCTGCTCAACCTCTCGCGCAACCTGGGCCTGGTCACCGGTGCCTCGGCCATGGGCGCTGTGTTCGCCTGGGGGGTGGGCGGGCAGGGCGATGCCATGGCGCAGCCCGGTGCGGTGCTGGCCGGGCTGCAGGCCACGTTTGGCGTGGCGGCGCTGCTGGCGCTGGGGGCCTTGGCCGTTGCGCTGGCGACTGCAGCCCGGCGCGCGCAGGCTGCCCCGCCGGCAGTCAGCTGATAGATAGGCAAGGGCATTTGCACCTTGGGTGTTGCATGGGCCTGCAGTATGCTGTGTGGCATGCCTGCAACCACCACCTCCACGCTCCGGTCCGCGGCCGCTGTTCTGGCACTGGCGTGCGGCCTTCCGGGCGCCGCATCGGCCCAGGCGGCGACTGCTGTTGTGGCCGACCCTGCCGCCACCGTCTACACCCAGGGCGAGTACCGCGCCGTCTCGCAGGAGCCGGGCAGCCGCGACAGCTTTGCCCATATCAAGGTGGCGCCGGGCGTGAAGATTCCGTTTTCCACCCTCACCTACCGCGTGCGCGACGCGGCGCTGCTCAAGGGCCTGCAGCCCGGCACGCGCGTGGAGTTCCGCGCCGAGCGGGTGGAGGGCGAGAACGTGCTGGTGGCCATCCGGCCGCGCCCGCAGTGACGTGATGGACGAGCGCATCGAGGCCCTGGTCGCATCCACCGTCGACCACCTGGGCAATCCCGCACTTTCCGCACCCGAGATCGAAGCCGCCGTGCTGGCCCTGGCCGATGGCGACGCCATGCTTGCGCGCCGGCTCATCGACATGGTGCCCGAAGGCTTTGGCCTGGTGCTGGTGTCGCATGTCGAATCCGCCGCCACCCTGCAATTGCCCACCGAGTTCTCGGTGCAGGATGCGGCTGGCGACTGGGTGGACTTTCCCTTGACCCGCGAGCCCGTCTTCGTGGCCGCCCTGCTGGCCGCGCAGCGCATGTTCCATACCGGGCCGCGGCTGAAATTCGAGACCGTCACCAACCGCAGCGGCCTGCTGCACGCCGTGAACAATGCGCTCAATGGCGGCCAGTCGCTCGACGGCGCCACGCTGGGCGGGCCGCGCTTCGAGGGCATACCGGCGGCTGTCTACGCGGCGCCGGCCGACGGTACCTGACAGGGTCTTCCCTACAAGGCGTCCGCAGCGGGCGGGGATGATGTACCTTTCGTCCACCACACCCAGCACCTCCACGCCATGGACCTCGCGCTTTCTCCCCCGGCGGACGATGTCAGCATCCACACCGCGCTGTCCGACCCGCGTCGCCTGGAGGCCGTGCAGCGCACGGGCCTGCTCGACAGCGCGCCCGAGGAGACCTTTGACCGCCTCACCCGCCTGGCCTCGCGCCTCACCGGGGCGCCGGTGGTGTTTGTCTCGCTGCTGGACCGGGGGCGCGACTTCCACATGAGCACGGCTCTGGGCCCCGGCGTGGCCACACCCGGCGGCAGCCGCGACCAGATGGGCCGTACCTTCTGCCACTATGTGGCGGTGTCCAAGACACCGCTGGTGATCGAAGACGCCACCTTGCTGCCCGTGTTCCGCGACCTGCCGGGCGTCAAGGCCGGGCGCGTGCGCGCCTATGCCGGTATGCCGCTGCTCACCGAAGACGGCGACGCCCTGGGCACCTTCTGCGCGCTCGACTTCGCGCCCCGGCACTGGACCGAACAGGACATCGACGTGCTCACCGAGCTGGGCCAGTCGGCCCTGCGCGAGATCCGCCTGCGCATCGCCTTGCAGCAGGCGGCCAGCATCAACCTGCAGCTGGTCGAGCAGATCCAGCGCGTGGACGAGCTCAACCTGAGACTTGAAGAGCTGGCCACCACCGACCCCCTCACGGGCCTGCGCAACCGCCGCGCCTTCGACGCGCACATGGCGCAGGAACTGGCCATCGTGCAGCGCCGCGGCACGGCGCTGAGCCTGCTCATGCTCGACGTGGACCACTTCAAGCGCGTCAACGACAGCATCGGCCACGACGGCGGCGACCGCGTGCTGCAGGCCATTGCCGGGCACATGAAGGCCTGCGCCCGCACGGTGGACGTGGTGGCCCGCGTGGGCGGCGAAGAGTTCGCCGTCATCCTGCCCAGCACCGGCGAGGCCGGCGCCCACGAAGTGGGCGAGCGCATCCGCAAGATGGTGGAAGCCGGCCCCTGGCCCGAGATGCCCGTGACCATCAGCGTGGGCACCGCCACGCTGGTGGAAGGCGAGGACGCCGAGCGCCTCTACGGCCGCGCCGATGCTGCGCTGTACGCCGCCAAGCAGGCCGGGCGCAACCGGGTGCAGCAGGCGTGAGCGGATTGCCGTGCGCGCTGCTGGTGCGCACGGCGTACTGGGGTGGGCCGGTTCATCTGCGGTTCATCTTCTGGTCATGGTTTTCTCACGCGCTGATCAGCGCGTTTTCAGTTGCCTTTGTTGAACTGGAGATCCCCCGGCGGCCATGGGGCGGCCAGGGGATACCAATCCTTTCAACCTGAGAAAACCATGAAAAAATCCATTTGCATCGCCCTCGCCAGTGCCCTGCTGGGCGCCGCCGCCCTGCCTGCCGCCGCCAAGGGTCCGGTGGTCAACCACGCCATTTCCGAAGCCGAGGTGCTGGCGGCCCAGCAGGCCTGGTGCAAGGCGCTGGTCGACATCAGCACCACGGCCACCGCCAGTGGCCCGGTGGCTGCCAAGGCACTGGCAGAGAAGGTGATCGATGCCGCCTACGGTTACCAGATGGGGGCCGTGCTGTTCAAACCGACCCTCACCACGGCGCCCCAGACCTTTCGCACCACCCGCGAGGGCGCGCTCGCCTACTTCGTGGGCGGCAACCCGGCCTACCCCAAGGACACGGGTTTTGCCCTCAAGGGCTGGACGAAATGCGAGATCGCCAATGCCGCAGTCTTCATCACCGGGGACTCGGCCAACACCATGGGCAATGTGGCATTCACGGACAAAACCGGCAAGGTGACCACGGTGGACAAGACCTGGACCTTCGTGAAGGACGACGCGGGCAAGCTGCGCATCGTGGTGCACCACTCGTCGCTGCCGTTCAGCGGCAACTGACGGGTGACCGGCCCGGTCCCGCGGGCCCGGGCCTGCCAGGATCCATAATCCGAGCCATCCGCACAGGCCTTTCGCTCCATGTACCGCGCACGACTTTCCCTGGCCTTTGCTGCCCTGGTGGCCCTGGTCTGCATCCAGGCCGCCTTTGTGTACTGGGGCGCCAACCGCGTCAACGACTACGCCCAGCACAGCCGGCTGGCCAGCGACATCCAGTCCGAACTGCTGGACCTGTCGGCCAACAAGCAGCGCCTGCGCGTGTGGGCCATGCAGCGCCTGATGGACACCGATGCCCAGCCCGAGCAGCGCCAGCGCCTGGTGGCCGCGATGTATGCCAGTGCTGCCAACCTCGATGACCTGGTGCAGCGCGACCTGGCGCTGTGGACCGAACTGGTGCGCCGCGAAGGCGTGAGCATGCCGGCCGAGGTGCCCCAGCTCGTGGGCGTGACCGAGCTGCTGCGCGACAACATCCAGGCCGTGGAGGCGCGGCTCGCGCAACTGGTGCCGCTGGAGCAGGGCGCCGACTTTCCGGCCCTGTGGGCCGAGCTCACCCAGGTGTTCGACATGGCGCGCGGGCGCGACCTGCGCGAGCTGATCAATGGCGCCATCGCCCACCAGCGCGCGGCCGTGCCGGTGGCCCGCGCCGCCACCGAGCGCGGGCTCGATGCGCTGCGCGCCCAGGCCATCGGCATGGCCCTCATCACCCTGGCCGTGGCCGTGGTGCTGGCGCTGCACCTCAAGCGGCGCCTGCAGCGCCCGCTGGACCGGCTGCTCGAAGGCACGCAGGCCCTGCAGGCCGGGGCGCTGGAGCACCGCGTGGCCACCGGCTCCAACGACGAATTCGACCGCGTGGCCCAGCACTTCAACGCCATGGCGGCCGAACTGCAGCAGCACCGCGCCCGCGCCGATGCCGCGCGCCGCGGGCTCGAAGATGCCGTGCAGGCCCGCACCCAGGAGCTGAGTGCTGCGCACGATACCCTGCAGCGCCTGGACCAGCGCCGCCGCCAGCTCTTTGCCGACCTGGGCCACGAACTGCGCACCCCCGCCACCTCCATCCGAGGCGAGGCCGAGATCGCCCTGCGCGGCGGCGACAAGCCGGCCGAGGAATACCGCCAGACCCTGGCACGCATCGTGGGCGGGGTGGACCAGCTCACCCGCGTGATCCACGACCTGCTGCTCATCGCCAAGGCCGAGGCCGACCAGCTCGTGATGCACCCGACCCCGGTGGACCTGCAGGCCCTGCTGGGCGACGCTGCAGAGCAGGGCGCCGCCCTGGGCGCCACGCTGGGTGTGCAGGTGCGGCTGCTGCACGGGCCCGAAGGTAGTGGCTCTGGCAAGAGCGCGCAGCCGGCGGACCGGGGCAGCGTGGTGCTGGCCGACGCGGACCGGCTGCGCCAGGCGCTGGTGATCGTGCTGGACAACGCGGTGCGCTATTCGGCGCAGGGCACCACCGTGCACATTGGCCTGCAGCAAGCGGCGGGTGAGAACGGGGCGGATGGATCGGACGCGATCGAGGTGGTGGTGCGCGACGAAGGCATTGGCATCGACGCCGACGAACTGCCCCGCGTGTTCGAGCGCTTCGTGCGCGGGCGCCGGGCGCGCGCCCACCGGGCCGATGGCACGGGCATCGGCCTGTCCATCGCCCAGGCCATCGTGCAAGCGCACCAGGGCCGCATCACCATCGACAGTGCGCCCCAGCAGGGCACGGTGGTGCGCATCGCGCTGCCGCGGGTGGCTTGCGCAGCGCCTGCGGCGCCGCAGGCCGCAGGCGCACGTTCAGGGGCACTGGCATGAACCAGCACATCCTGGTGGTGGAGGACGATGCGCGCGTGGCCGATTTCCTGGTGCGCGGCCTCAAGGCCGAGGGTTACCGCGTGGAGCTGGCACGCACCGGTCCCGAAGGCCTGGCCCTGGCGCGCGGTGCCGACCCCGGCGTGCTGCTGCTTCTGGACCTGATGCTGCCGGGCCTGAGCGGCCTGGAGCTGTGCCAGACCTTGCGCGCCGAAGGCCGCCACATGCCCATGCTGATGCTCAGCGCGCTGAGCAACACCGAAGACAAGGTCAACGGCCTGCGCCTGGGCGCCGACGATTACCTCACCAAGCCCTTCGCCTTCGAGGAGTTGCTGGCCCGCATCGAGGCGCTGCTGCGCCGCGGCCGCGAACAGCGCCCGCGCGCCAGCACCCTGCAGGTGGCCGACCTGGTGCTGGACCTGGAGCGCATGCAGGCCACCCGGGCCGGCCAGTCCATTGCGCTCACGGCGCGCGAGCTGGCTTTTCTGGAGCTGCTCATGAGCGCACCGGGCCGCGTGTACAGCCGCGAACGCATCCTCTCCAATGTCTGGGGCACCAATGAAGACCCCCTGACCAATGTGATCGACGTGTACGTGCGCCGCCTGCGCAGCAAGATCGACGAGGGCCATGCACTGGCCTTGATCAAGACCGTGCGCGGCTTCGGTTACCGGCTAGACGCCACGGCGGATTGATGTGGTGAGGGCACCCTTGCCAGACCGCGGCGCGCTAGAGGGTGAGGGTGCCGAGCGCCTGTACGCGCGCGCCGATGCTGCGCTCTATGCCGCCAAGCAGGCCGGGCGCAACCGGGTGCAGCAGGGCTGAGCGGGGGGAGCCTTCAGGCGGTGCCGACACCACCAGGCCGAGCTCGTCTGCGCAGCGTCTGCCGGTTGAGGTGGACAACCAACCAGACCGTCAGCCAGGGCGATGCGGCGATCCCCAGCAGGTCGGCCCGCAGCGGCAGCTTCATGGGGCTGCGCAGAGACAGGGTGGCCAGCAGGTATACCAGCCCCAGCGCGCTGGCCGCCAGGGCCGCGGCGCTGGCCACGAGGGGCCTCTGTGCGGGGGCCACCAGCGCGCAGAGAAACACCGCCATCAGGCCCGGCATCGACGCGCCGCCGATGTCCAGCATCAGGCGCGCGCCCAGCAGCAGGCCGCAGGTCACGCTGGCAGGGTCCTGTGCGTAGCTTGCCAACGGCGGCGGGCAGGCCGCCACGGGGATCTGGAGGAAGACCCACCACATCCAGCCGCCGATGAGGATCGCGCCCATGAAGACGAAGGGCAGGGCGCACCAGCGCAGCGCGGTTTTCAGGAATTGCATCGTGTCGTGTGAAGAGAGGAGCCAACGGTGCGCCAGTGTGGTTTCGCTCTGTGAGGCCTGTATGAAGTGCGGGCCTGTGCCGCTATGCTCTTCACGGCGCCACCCCATCCGTACTGCATGACACCTGACCCCACGCACCCGCCCCCGGGTACCGACTTCCCCTTCTACAGCGGCCAGCCCGTGGCACTGGGCGCGCGCCAGTGGTCCATCGTGCTGCTGGTGGCCATGGCAGCCTATGGCGCGCTGCACGTTCCCGCCGTGGCCGCCATGCGCGTGTCGGGCGGCTGGGCGGCACTGGTACCGGCGCTGGCTTTCCCTGCGCTGCCGCTGCTGGCCTTGCGCGCGGTGGCGGGGCCGCAGTGGCAGCAGCTGTTTCGGCGCATGGGCTGGCGCGATGTGCGGCTGGCCGTGGGCCTGGTGCTGCTCAACATCGTGGTGACCGTGGCGGTAGCGCTGGTGGTTTCCAAGTTCTTCGGCGCCGTGCCCAACCCGGTGGTCAAGGCGCTGGCCGCCATGGGCACGGCCGAGAAGATTGTCTTCATCGCCTGCACCATCCCGCACCTGATTGGAGAAGAGATCCTCACTGTGCTGCCCTTCCTGGCCCTGCTCACCTGGCTGGCGGGCCCGCTGGGCTGGCCCCGGCGCCGGGCCATCGTGGGGGCCTGGGGGGTGTCGGCGCTGCTGTTCGGTGCCTTGCACCTGCCGACCTACGGGTGGAATATCGCGCAAAGTCTGGTGGTCATCAGCGTGTCGCGCATGGTGCTGTGGATCGCCTACCTGCGCACCAGGAACCTGTCCGTGGCCTCGCTGGCGCATATCGCCAACGACTGGCTGCTGCTGGGCGTGGCGTTTCTGCTGGGGGCGCTGATCAGTTGAGCCGCAGGCGATGGACAGGCTTGCCTACCGGCGGCGCGACCGGGCTCCCCGCGTACTGGCTTCGCCTGCCTTGCCCGCATCGGCCCCCTCCAGCTGCATGCCCGACAGCACGCGCCGCGCATTGGCCGCACAGTCCATGCCCTGCGGCCTGGCCTCGATCTGTGCCATCAACTCCACCAGTTGCGTCTTGGCTTGTGCCAACTGCACTTGCATGGCCTCGATATCGCGCACCTTGGTGCGCAGGGTGTCCAGCAGATTGCCGTGCTCCCAGCGTGCGAGGTCGCCGGGCAGCAGGGCGCGCAGCTCGTCCAGGCTGAAACCGGCCTTTTGCGCTGTGGCGATGAGGTTCAGTACCAGCACTGCATCGGGGGGATAGCTGCGGTAGCCGTTGGCCTGGCGCTGCACCGCCGTGAGCAGGCCGATGCGTTCATAGAAGCGGATGCGCGAGGTGGCCAGCCCGGTGCGCTGGGCGAGTTCGCCGATGTTCATGGGGTGAAAGGCAGGGGTGCGAAACGAAGGCCCACAGTTTGACATTGAACTTGACTTCAAGGTTAACCTTTGGCCCATCCCATCCAACAGGAACATCCGGCATGCAGACGATATTGGGGGCCAATGGCCAGATCGCCATCGAACTGGCGCGCGCGCTGCGCCGCAGCCACACGGAGGACATCCGCCTCGTGAGCCGCAACCCGCGCCAGGTGCACCCCGCTGACCAGATGGTGGCCGCAGACCTGCTGGATGCCGCGCAGACCGCAAAGGCCGTGCGCGGCAGCAGCGTCGTCTACTTCACCGCCGGCCTGCCGCCCGACACGCAGCTGTGGGAGACGCAGTTCCCCACCATGCTGCACAACGCCCTGGCCGCGGCCCGCGCGGCAGGCGCGCGCTTTGCCTACTTCGACAACACCTACATGTACCCGCAGGATGCGCGCCTGCAGACCGAAGACACGCCCTTTGCCCCGGTGGGCCGCAAGGGCCGGGTGCGTGCCGCCATGGCCACCACGGTGCTGCAGGCCATGGCGCGCGCCGACATGCCCGTGGCCATTGCCCGTGCGCCCGAGTTCTACGGCCCGGGCAAGACCCAGAGCGTGACCAACACCCTGGTCATCGACCCGCTCAAGGCCGGTGCCACGCCGCGCGTGCCCGTGCGCGACGACACACGCCGCACCCTCATCTGGACGCCCGACGCCAGCCGCGCCCTGGCCGCCATCGGCAATGCGCCGGACGCTTTCGGCCACACCTGGCACCTGCCCTGCGACGACGAGCGCCTGACCTACCGTGAGTTCGTCGCGCTGGCCGCGCAGGCACTGGGGCGCGGGCCCGGCTACAAGGTGCTGCGCCCCTGGATGCTGTCCCTGGCGGGTCTGTTCTCAAGCCAGGTGCGCGAGATCCAGGAGTTGCTGCCGCGCTATGGGGCCGACAACCTGTTCGACTCCACCCGCTTCCAGCAGCGCTTTGCCGACTTTCGCGTGACGGGCTACCGCGAGGGGCTGGAGCAGATCGCACATGAAGGGCCGGGCGCATAGCGTCTCGTCCCACCGTGAGGGCGGCGACGCCCCCAAGTCTTTGGCGCCGCCACACCGGGTTTTCCCGGTGCGAACCTTCGCGATGCGCCCACCTGGCCCTTGCTTTGAGAATCGTTGCAGACCTCGGATCGGGGCAACAACGAACAGGAGACAAGCGAGATGGACCAGACTACCCACCAGTGCCCCACGGCCACGCCCGCCGGCGGCCAGCCGCTGACCCGCCGCCGCTTCATGGCCACCACCGGGGTGGCCAGCGGCACGCTGATGGTGGGCGGCCTGCTCACCGGCGCCAGCGTGAATGCGGCCACCGACCTCGATGGCCAGTTCGACTACATCATCGTGGGTGCAGGCTCTGCCGGCTGCGTGCTGGCCAACCGGCTGAGCGCCGACCCCAAGGTGCGCGTGCTGCTGATCGAGGCCGGCGGGCCCGACGATTCGGAAAAGATCTCCACCCCCATCCGCCTGATCGAGCTGTGGAAGACCCCCTACGACTGGGCCTACGACACCGTGCCCCAAAAGCACGCGCACAACCGCTCGCTGTTCTGGCCGCGCGGCAAGACGCTGGGCGGCAGCAGCTCGCTCAACGGCATGATCTACGTGCGCGGCCATTCCTCCGTCTACGACGGCTGGGCCGCCGCCGGCAACCCGGGGTGGGACTACAAGAGCCTGCTGCCGTACTTCAAGAAGTCCGAGGACTTCTCGCGCGGCGCCGATGCCTTCCACGGCGCCGGTGGGCCGCTGCACGTGACGGCCGACTACACGCCGCACGTGACCACCGCGGCCATGGTCGATGCCGCAGTGCAGGCCGGCCACCCGCGCAATGCCGACCACAACGGCGCCGAGATCCTGGGCGTGGGCTTCAACCACCTGAACACGCGCGGCGGCAAGCGCCAGAGCACGGCCGTCGCCTTCTTGCGCCCGGCGCTGGAGCGTGCCAACCTCTCGGTCATCACCAACGCCCGGGCGCGCAAGCTCGATTTCAAGGGCAAGCGCTGCACCGGCCTGGCCTACGAGCAGGCCGGCAAGCAGCACCAGGTGCGGGCGCGCAAGGAGGTGATCCTGTGCGGCGGCACGCTCGAATCGCCCAAGCTGCTCATGCTCTCGGGCATTGGCGACAAGGCGCAGCTGTCGTCCTTTGGCATCCCCGTGGTGCAGCACCTGCCTGGCGTGGGCAAGAACCTGCACGACCACACCCTGCTGCCGGTGATCTACGAGGGGCGCAAGCCCATCCCCGAGCCGGCCGATCCCGGCATCACCGTGCTGCATGCGCAGCTCTTCGCCAAGTCCGCGCCCTCGCTGCCCGGGCCCGACATGCAGCCCCTGTTCTTCAACGTGGGCTACTACGCGCCGGGGCAGGAGGGGCCGGCCAATGCCTTCACGCTGTGCGCCGCCGGCGTCACGCCCACCAGCCGGGGCGAGCTGCGCCTGACCGGCCCGGGCGTGGACGACCCGCTGCACATCGACCCCAACGTGCTGGCCACCGACTACGACGTGGCCACCCTGGTCCGGTGCATCCGCATGATGCGCCAGGTGGCCGACCAGCCCGCCCTGGCCGAATGGCGCGGCCGCGAGGTCTACCCCGGCCCCGACAAGACCACCGATGCCCAGCTGGCCGACTACTGCCGCAGTGCCGTCGTCTCCTACCACCACCAGGTGGGCACCTGCGCCATGGGCAAGACCCCGCTGTCGGTGGTGGACCACACGCTCAAGGTGCGCGGCGTGGCCGGCCTGCGCGTGGTGGACGCCTCCATCATGCCCGCCGTCACCTCGGGCAACACCAACGCCCCCGTGATCATGATCGCCGAGAAGGCTGCCGACATGATCCTGCGCAAGGCCACCTGATGCCGACCTTTGAAAGAAAGCACCCCTCCATGCACACCTTCCAGAACTACAGCAACGGCCGCCTGGTCGGCTCCGCGCGCAGCTTCGAGTCAGTCAACCCCGCCACGGGCGAGGCCATCGGCCTGGTGCCGCATTCCTCGCCCGAGCAGGTGGCCGAGGCCGTGGCCGCCGCGCGCGCAGCGCAACCCGCCTGGGCCACCCGGCCCGATGCCGAGCGCAAGGCCCTCATGGGCCAGCTGGCCCAGGCCATCAAGGACAACGCTGGCATGCTGGCCGAATGGATCACCCGCGAGCAGGGCAAGCCCCTGGGCGGCGTGGGCGAAGGCCAGGTGCCCGGCGCGCATTTCGAGGTCTGGGCCTGCGAGGTCTGGACCCAGGTGCCCGCCAGCCTGGACCTGCCGGTCGAGGTGGTGTTCGAGGACGCCACCCGCCGCGACGAGGTGCACCGCAAGCCCCACGGCGTGGTGGCCGCCATCGCGCCGTGGAACTGGCCGCTGATGATCGCCATCTGGCAGATCATTCCGGCGCTGCGCGCGGGCAACACCGTGGTGCTCAAGCCGTCCGAGTACACCAGCATCGGCACGCTGGAGCTGGTGCGCGTGCTCGGGGGCCTGCTGCCGCCGGGCGTGCTCAACACCGTGAGCGGCGCGGGCGATGTGGGCGCCGCGCTCACCGAGCACCCGGGCGTGGACAAGATCACCTTCACCGGCTCCACTGCCACCGGTGCGCGCATCGCCGCCACGGCGGCGCGCAGCGTCACGCCCACCACGCTGGAGCTGGGCGGCAACGACCCCGCCATCGTGCTGCCCGGCACCGACCCCAAGGCCATCGCCATGGGCCTGTTCTGGGGCGCCTTCCTCAACATGGGCCAGACCTGCGCCTGCGCCAAGCGGCTGTATGTGCACAGCAGCCTGCACGATGCGGTGGTCGCCGAGCTCAAGGCCCTGGCGCTGGCCATGCCCATGGGCGACGGCATGCAGCCCGGCATGGCCATGGGCCCGGTGCAGAACCGCATGCAGTACGACAAGGTCGTGGCGCTGGTGGAAGACGCGCGCGCGGGCGGCGCCACCATCGTCTGCGGCGGCAACCCAGAGCCCGGCCCCGGCAACTTCTACCCCCTGACCCTGGTCACCGGCCTTGCCGATGGCGCGCGCCTGGTGGATGAGGAGCAGTTCGGCCCGGTGCTGCCCATCGTGCGCTACGACGATGTGGAGGACGCCATTGCCAGCGCCAACCGCCTGGGCGCGGGCCTGGGCGCCTCGGTCTGGGGGCCCGATGCGGCCCAGGCCGCCGCCGTGGCCGCGCGCATCCAGGCCGGCACGGTGTGGGTCAACCAGCACGGCGCCATCCACCCCATGGTGCCCTTTGGCGGCACCAAGCGATCGGGCTGGGGGGTGGAGTTCGGCGTGGAAGGCCTCAAGGGCATGACGCGCGGGCAGGTCATCAGCGTCAAGAAGTGACGATGCCGGCCCCGCTGCATGTGGCGTGCAAGCGTGCAATCGCGCTATAAAGGCCGCATGAACGCCGACGATCACCTGCTGCAGGTGCAGCGCAGCCTGCGGCGGCGCCTGTTCGAGGGGCCCGGCGCCATCCGCTGGCGCCCCGGCCGCGAACTGGCTGCGCAGTTGCTGCTGTACCTGGACGACCCCCGGGCGTGCTGGCGCATCACCACCGAATGGCTGCGCGACACGCTCGATGCCGACCGCGTGGACGGCGGCTTTGGCGGCTTCATGCAGGCCGGCGGCCGGCCCACCGACTATGTGGTGCTGGCCGAGGCCCAGCGCGAGGCCTCGCACCTGCCCTCGGCCCTGGGCCGGCGCTTTGGCGCCGCCAACCCCGGGCTGCGCGTGCTGTGGGGCCCGGCGCGCATCACCGCCATGGCCGATGTGGCGCAGGAGCGCACCCTCACCACCGACCTGCGCGGCACCCTGTTGTCCATGGGCACCGCCGCCAAGCTGGCCCTGCCGCTGCGCGACGGGGCCGAGCCCATCGGCCTGATGTGCGCGGACTGGCATGCCCAGGCGCCGCGCTGGGACAGCGAGGCCTGCAACCAGCTGCCCGCCCTGGCCAGCGAAGCCCTGGGCCCGCTGCTGCGCAGCGCCGCCCAACTGGCGCAGGAGCGCGAACGCCAGCAGGGCTTGCTGCTGCCCGCGCCGGGCAGCATGCAGGACACCAGCGCTGCAGTTCCACCCGACCTTGGGGCCCTCACACCGGCCGAGCTCAAGGTGGCGCACCTGGCCTCCACCGGCCTGACCTACAAGGAGATCGCGCGCCACCTAGACCGCTCGCTCTCCACCGTGGACCACCAGTTGCGCGCCGTGCGCGACAAGCTGGGCGTGCGTTCCACCGCGCGCCTGGTGCATGTGCTGTCGGAGCATTTCGAGCGCAGCAAGGAGTGAGGCGGATTCGCCTTCGGCCGGAATCGGTCGTTGGTGGGCTGCCTTGCCGCGCCTGGGCACAGCCTGCGGCCATGAACGCCGGGAGTGGACAACTTGTCCAGCGAACCGGCCCCGGCCTTCGCCACAATCGGGCCATGTCCGAAAACCGTTTGCACTACACCCTTTACTTCCAGTCGCGCGCCGAGGCCCGCCGCTGGGTCGACGAAGCCGAGGCCACGGAGGGCTTGCCGCTGGATGCGCAGGCCCAGGCTCTGGAGGCGCTGCTCGGCCTGCCCGAAGGCTCGGGCGCGAGCTTCGAGTTTGCCAGCTGCGTGGGCCTGCTGGCCGAGCTGGCTGTGCTCGGCCCCTGGTCCCTGCTTCCGGGCGATGGCTGGCCTGCCGGCCTGGCGGAGCGAGGCGGCAAGCTCTTCGGCTGCGAGTGGGACGATGGGGCAGGCGACGGCCAGCTCCAGAGCCTGTGGTTCAACGGCCCGGACAAGGCGGTCAGCAAGAAGCAGTTCGAGGCCGCCGCGCGCAAGATGGACCCGATGGAAGAGGTGCGCCAACTGCTCGCCGGCGACCACCATGAGGCTTTGCTCGACCTGGTGCACCACCATGGTCTCGACCCCAACACCGTGGTGGGTCACTGGCCGCTGCTGGTGCACCTGTTCACCGTCAAGGACGGGCGCAACGACACGCCCCTGCCCACCGATGCCATCATCGCGCTGCTGCAGGCCGGCGCGCGCCCCGACCCGGTGGCCCTGGTCACGCGCATGCCCGAGTACGCCACCATGTCGGTGTTTCCGCTGCTGCGCGCGGCCTATGCCTTCGACAGCCGGCTGGTGCAGGCCTTGCTCGACGCCGGTGCCGACGTGAACGGCACCGATGACCAGGGCGCTACCGCCTTGCATGTGCTGGTCGGCTCGTCCTCACACTTGAGCGAGCCACCCGCGCGCTGCCTGCAGGCCGCGCAGCTGCTGCTGGATGCGGGAGCCGACGTCAACGCTTGCAGCCCGATCCACGGCTCGCCCCTGGCCCAGGGATGCCATCAGCGTGTGCGCGAACTGCTGGCGGCGCACGGCGCCCGCATCGGCTGGCCCGAATCGACGCTGCAGGGCGAGATGGCGTTGCGCCAGACCCATGCCGTCTGGGCGCATGACCATGCCTGGCTCGATACCCTGCTGGAGCAGGCGCCACCCGACGAGGAGCAGCGCCGTGGCCTGTTGGTGCATGCCCTGAAGGATGGCAACCACCAGGCGCTGGACCGGCTGTGGCGCGAGGGTGTCGACCACGCCCTGGTGCTGGTGCCCGGGATTTTTCCGAACCTGCTGGTGGAGTCGGTCACCGAGCAGCCGGAAATGGATGCCGCCATGCTGAACGACCTGGTGGCCCGCAGTGCCGGCAAGCCCGTGCCCGGGCAGGACGACCCGCTGTGGGCCGGTGCCGCAGCCTCCACGCTGCGCCACTGGGTGCGCCGCGACAAGCTGCGGCCGCCCCTGGCGCTGCTGCAGCAACTGCTGGACCTGGGCCTGCCCGCCAACGCACCGCCCGGGCATTCCAGCGCCCTGGCTGCGGCCATCGCCGCCCAATGGACCGATGCCGTGGCCCTGCTGCTGGCACGCGGTGCAGACCCCAACCACACCATGCACGACGGCGGCAATGCCCTGCATGAAGCCCTGTACTGGAAGGCCACCAACTGCATCCCCCTGCTGCTGCAGGCCGGTGTGGACCGCGATCGGCGTGACCAGCAGGGACGAACGGCCATGGACCGCGCCGTCACCAAGCGCAACAAGGCTGCGCAGAAGTACCTGGCGGCATGAGCGCACCCTGTTCAGCCAACCAAGCAATCGATACCATGGCAAAACATGCAAAGGCAGTCATCTGCCCGGCGTCCGAGAATATTCAGGTGGTTTGCGGGGGCAGGGTGTTCCTGCTCTCGTTCGGCCACCTGTGGGAGCTGGGCAAAGAGGGCATTCCCATCGTCCACGCCGGCGAGGGTTTGAAGCGGGTGTGGGCCGATGACCAGGGCGACATCCTGGTCGAGCAGGCCGACGGGGTGTTCTATCTGGAGCGGGTCGATGGCCAGGGCGCCCTCGTCAAAGCCAAGACAAAAAAGGCGGTGCCAAAAAAGGCACCCCAGGTCTACGGCGAGTGGGTCTATTCCCTGGACGACAAACGCTATCCCGTGTCCACCCATACCGTGAAGCACGCGGATGGCCGCCTGGCATTCGAGGTGGCAGGGCGCTATTTGGAGTTTCTGGGGCACTGCGGCGGTGATTTTGTGTTCCGCCGCCACAGCCCCTGCGAGATCTTTGCCGTCGATGCCAGCGGGCGTGAGCAGGTGCTCTGCCCGCTGGACGAAGCGGCCTACACGCAGTGGATCGACGGCCGCATCCTGGTTTCGACCCAGCTGCCCGGCTCGCGGTCCCGGTGCGATGTGTACGACGTGAAGGCCAGGGCCGTCATCCAGAGCGTTGAGATCGAAGCCGACAGCGAAGGCTTTTACGACCTGGCGGAAATCGGTGGCTCCTGGGCGTTCATGTGGGCTGGCAGGCTGTATCTGCTGGATGCCGATGGCATGAAGCCGGCCTTTTCCGGGCAGAAGGTGGATTGCTACCTGGCCGCAGAGGAAGGCGTGTATGCGGCGTTTGCGCGCGAGCCGGTGCTTCATCTTCATGACAACCTGCTGGCGCAGCAACCCTTTGCCAGCCTGCGCATTCCGCTCCAGGGGTTCTGGTTGATGTCGTTGGGGAAATACCAGGAGGGTGTGGTGTGCAGCCTGTACCCAGCGGGCCGGCTGTCGGGGCTGGGCTATGCTTTTCTGTCGCCCCATGCCCTGGCGGGCGACGCCACCGAGGTAGCGTGTGAAGAACCGTCGTTCATCACCGAAAAGCGCTATGGCGATGGTGGTGATGGCGGAGCATTCACGTGCGTGGTGAAATTTACTGACAAGTTGCCCTTCGACACCCTGGTGCGCCATGCGCTGGCGGCCGTGGACGAGGTGTTCGCCCATTACTCGGAAAAGAATGCCGAGACACTGTCCTTCAACGGCACGGCCGAGGTGGAGATGGATGGGGCAGGGCTCAGCCGGCAGCAGAAAAGCGCGCTGGCACAGGTATGCGACCGCATGGCCGAGCGGTATTTCTTTCGGCGCAGCCCTGTGACGGACGAGGCGTACAACGTCAGATGGGTGTGGCGCGGCGCGGTGCATGAGGTGCATGAATAAATGAGTGAGTGAAGGGGCGCGACACATACCCCCAGGCAGGCAAGCCCTTGCGCATTGGCATACCATCGCCGCGAATCTCCACAGACGGCGGCGTGAGACGCCGCTTCGCACCCCTCAAGGAAACCCATGCGATGAGCGCCTATGACTATGACCTGTTTGTGATTGGCGGGGGCTCGGGCGGCGTGCGCGCCGGCCGCGTGGCGGCATCGCTGGGCAAGCGCGTGGCCGTGGCCGAGGAGCACCGCTTTGGCGGCACCTGCGTGATCCGCGGCTGCGTGCCCAAGAAGCTGTTTGTCTATGCCTCGCAGTTCCACGAACACTTCGAAGACGCTGCGGGCTATGGCTGGACCTTGGGCACGCCCAGCTTCGACTGGCAGGCGCTGATAGCGGCCAAGGACAAGGAGATCGCCCGCCTGGAGGGCCTGTACCGCCGCGGCCTGGAGAGCAACCAGGCCGAACTCATCGACAGCCGCGCCGAGCTGGTGGACGCGCACACCGTGCGCATCGTGGCCACCGGCAAGACCGTCACCGCCGAGCGCATCGTCATCGCCACCGGTGGCGCGCCCAACCCGCATGCGGCGCTGCCGGGGCACGAGCTGTGCATCAGCTCCAACGAAGCCTTTGACCTGGCCGCGCTGCCGCGCTCCATCCTGATCGCGGGCGGCGGTTATATCGCGGTCGAGTTCGCCAACGTCTTCCACGGCCTGGGCGTGGAGGTGACGCTGATCTACCGCGGCAAGGAAATCCTCTCGCGCTTCGACCATGACCTGCGCCAGGGCCTGCACAAGGCCATGGTGGACAAGGGCATCCGCATCTTGCTCAGCGATGTGATCGAGAACGTGGCCCGGGGGGAGGGTGAGGGCGGCGGCCTCATCGCCACGACGAAGAACGGCGAAACCCTGGCCGTCGACACCGTGATGCTGGCGCTGGGCCGCGACCCCAACACCCGGGGCCTGGGGCTGGAGGCGGCCGGCGTGGCCCTGGACGAGCGCGGTGCCATCATCGTGGACGCCTACTCGCGCACCAATGTGCCCAGCATCTGGGCGCTGGGCGACGTGACCAACCGCGTGCAGCTCACGCCCGTGGCCATCCACGAGGCCATGTGCTTCATTGCCACCGAGTACCGGGGCCAGCCCACCGCGCCCGACCATGATTTGATCGCCACGGCCGTGTTCTCGCAGCCCGAGATCGGCACCGTGGGCCTGTCGGAAGAAGACGCCGCCAAGCGCCATGCCGAGATCGAGGTCTACCGCGCCGAGTTCCGTCCCATGAAGGCCACGCTGTCGGGCCGGGCCGAGAAGATGCTCATGAAGCTCATCGTGGACGCCGCCAGCCGCAAGGTGCTGGGCGCCCACGTGCTGGGCCATGACGCGGGAGAGATGGTGCAATTGCTGGGCATCTCGCTCAAGGCCGGCGCCACCAAGGACGACTTCGACCGCACCATGGCCGTGCACCCCACGGCGGCCGAAGAGTTCGTGACCATGTACCAGCCCAGCTACCGCATCCGAAACGGCGAGCGGGTTTGACCTGGGGCGGCTTTCCGGTTACGCATATTGCGCTAACCCGTGGCCGAATGACCAATTCTCTTTGGCCACTTCGACCAGGCTGATGAACACATCCTCGGGCCGCACGCCCGGGTTCTCGCCCAGCAGCTGCGTGATGCGCTGGTACAGCGCTTTCTTCTGCTCCAGCGTGCGCGTGTTGTTGGCGGTGATCTGGATGAACACCAGGTCATCGCTGCGCGCCACGCCCAGGTAGGTGGGGCTGTAGCGGAAGTTGGCGGCATCGTGCTCGGTGATGACCATGAACTCGTCGTCCTCGGGCACATTGAAGGTCTCGCGCAGTGCGCGGTACAGGTTGTCGCAAAGGGCCTTGCGGTAGGCCTCGGGTTTGCCGGCGCGCAGGGCGATGTGGAGCAGGGGCATGGGAAACGGTCCATCGGAAGTTGAGGTGGCCCCATGCTATTCATTGCACTTTGTTATTGCAATTGATAACAGAGATAATGATTGCATATGGCGCAGGACCATCAACCGCAATCGCAACAGCAGCACCGTCCGCTCGACCTCGACGCCATCGAGGCCTTTGTGCGCATCGCCGAGCTGGGCAGTTTCACCCGCGCGGCCGACGCCATGCAGACCACCCAGGCCGCGGTGAGCCTCAAACTCAAGCGCCTGGAAGACCGCCTGGGCTGCCGCCTCATCGAGCGCACGCCGCGCCATGTGGAGCTGTCGGCCCGCGGCGCGGCGTTTCTTGACCCTGCACGCGAACTGCTGGCCGTGCACCAGCGCACGCTGGCCACCTTTGCCGAGCAGGCCAGGCGCGAGCGCATTGCCATCGGCATCAGCGACCATGTGGCCGGGCCCGATCTGCCCGCCCTGATCGCCCGCATGAACGCACACGACCCGGGCCTGGTGATCGAGATCCGCATCGGCTCGTCGGGCGATCTGCTCCAGGCCTACGACCGCCGCGAACTCGACGTCGCCCTCCTGCGCTTCAGTGCGGGCCGCGGCGACGGCCAGGTGCTGGCCGAAGAAGCCTTTGGCTGGTACGCCGCGCCCACCTGGCAGCACCGCGCGGGCGAGCCTTTGCCCATTGTCACCCTGGCCGAACCCTGCGGCGTGCGCGTGGTGGCCAGCCGCTTGCTCGACGAGGCGGGCGTGCCCTGGCGCGAGGCATTCGTGGGTGGCGGGGTGGCGGCGGTGTCTGCCGCCGTGATCGCCGGGCTGGGTGTGGCGGCGCTGGCGCCGCGCATGCTGCCGCTGGGCGCGGTGGAGGTGGGCCCACGGCTGGGCTTGCCGGCCTTGCCGCGGCTGCCGGTGGTGCTGCATTCGCGGGTGCGGGGTGGGCGGGGGCGGGAGGCTGTGGGGGTGTTGGGGGCGGCGTTTGGGGGCAGTGCTGCGGCGCTGGACAGGTTGTGGATGCCATGACGGCCACCGGCCAAAAGCGAAAGTTCGGCTGTGCTACCCACCACCACGGGGCAGCGCAGAGGGCGGCCTCGAAAAAGCCGTGCAAAGACCGTACACACCACGGCCGCTGCGCTGGCTGGCACGCCCATCGCCCAGCCCCACCCAAATGGGTGTGCGCACCATCTTGTGACACCCGACACCGACGAATCACCGCCGTTCGACAAAGATCGGTGCAGCCCTACCTTTGCATGCGTGCCTCACCGCACCCACCAGTTCCAGCTTGTCCACCCGTGCAACCGAACCACTCTTTTTGCCCCGACGCCACCCATGCAACAGAACCCCTGCCGTTTGGGGTGTCCAGCGCCTGTTTGCTATCTTTGGAGGGTCGTGCATCTACCTTGCCGGGATGGGATGCCAGGCGCGGGGTGCAGCCAAGAGCTCGGCTATTGGCAAGCGCCGCAACGCCGCAGACCGCCCGGCCAGGCACTGGCCCGAAGGGTTGGGGTGAAATCGGGCGATTGGACGCCCCGGCTGCTTGCATGGGCTCGGGCCCACGCGGCGCACCCGAAGCATCCACGCATCCCGATGGCGCCGCAGCGCGACCCCGACAAGATCGTAAGGTCTCCCTGAATTGCACCGGACCCGGCATGGCAAGCCTGCCCGTGCTGCATCGATGGAACCTTGCCTATCCGGTTGTTTGCCAAGGCTGCACAAGGCAACGCAGGGCTTTCGATGTGGGCCCACCAGGGGGGCGGAGCCGATGAAATCTCACCACGCAACGCAGCGGTTGATCGCGGGCATGCTCTGGTTCCAGACGCTTGGTGCGGGCACCATGCAAACGGCTGCCCGCGCGTTTGGCGCCACCCCTGCCAGGCGCTGGACTTGGCTGACGCTCGGCGTTTGGGCGGCACTGCCCGTACTGTCCTTGCTGCCGCTTTGGTTGAACCTGTTGAACCCGGTCCTGCCAGACGCCCACGACTACTTCCGCTACGCCGTGTTGTCGAGTCACTTTCAGGAGGCGATGGCCGCAGGCATTTGGTATCCGCGCTGGCTACCGGAGTTCAATGGCGGGTACGGCTATCCCGAGTTCGTCTTTTATCAACCTGGCTATTTCTTTCTCAACAGCTTGCTGGCCGTACTGACTGACGACCTGCTATGGCGCCAATTGCTGACACTGGCTACGCTGTGCCTCATTGGCGGGCTTGGGGCGTACCGACTTGCACGGACTTTTGTGGACCGCCTCTCCGCTCTGGCCCTTGTGGTGTTGTTTCAGGCGGCGCCCTATGTTCACATCAACCTGAGTGAGCGCGGTGACTTGAGTGAATGGATGGTCATTCAACTGTCGCCGTGGGTGCTGCACTGGAGTTGGTGCCTGCTGGCGCCAGTGCAGCGCTCAACAATGGATCTGAGGGGGCGGGCGCTGTGCTGGAGCGGGCTGACGCTGGTCCTTGCGGCAAGCTTTTATAGCCACCCGATTGCCGTACTGTTTTTGCCATTGGTCGTCGCTCTGCTGGGTGTGCTGACGCTGGCCGGTACCGGGCACCAAGCACCGCTGGCGGCCAGACTGCGCAGCCTCTTTGAACTCGCAGGTGCCCTGTTGCTGGCACTGGCACTGGCCTCGCCCTATTGGCTCCCGGTTGCGCAACTCAAACCCCTGGTCAATGCCCAGGCCGCTGCAATCGGCAGTTTTGAGACCTGGCGCAACGTCGTCTCTCTGTCTGGTGTGCTGTTTGGCCTGCCAGACCCGTCGGCATCCTTCAGCCACCAGGCGTTTCTGGCCGCACCCTTTGTGGCTTTGGCATTGTCCGGTGCCTGGCAAGGCCGTGGACACCCTCTGATCCGGGCCGCAGGCGTGGTCTACCTTGTACTGTTTCTAGCCATGCTGCCGACCGGCCGCTGGTTCTGGCATCTGTACCCCTTTTCACTGATGCAGTTTCCCTGGCGTCTGGCGGTGTTTGCGCCCGCGCTGCAGGTGCTTTGTACTCTTGGCTATTGGCAAGGCAGCACGCGCCACCCGGTCCTGCGCCGGCTGGGCTTGACCCTCGGGCTGCTGGCGCTGACGTGGTCGGTATGGAAATACCATGACTTTCGCGCACTGCCCGTGTTGGGCGAGCCCGTTGCCGGCGCGCAGCTCGACTGCATCAAGACCTATCCCAGCCTGGCCCGACCCAACACAGTGGTGGCTACCCTGGATTTTGGGGAATGGTTGCCGGCAAGATTCGCCAAGAATCCGCCCGAAACTGCACGGCATACGCCTGCCAGTCCAGCATGCGAAGCACAACTGGCGCGACATCGGGCCGCCTTGACCGGACGTCTGGGATTTGACCCATTTTCAAACCCGTCCACATTGAATTGGATGACCAGTGACTCAGCGCATTGGCAGGGGCAGCCACAGCCCGGGCATTCGCCGCACGCGCTCAACTACCGCTTCGCAGGCGCGAGCCCGGGTGTGGTGGTGATCCAGCAAATCTACCTGCCAGGCTGGTCCGTGCACGTGAACGGCGTGGCCTTGGCCGCAGCGACCATCGAAGAGCAGTTGTTGCCGGATGGCCGGATGCAGGTTCGATTGGCGGCTGGCGAACACACGATCACGGCACGCTACGATGGTCCACCCGGTTCAATGCAGCGCAGCGCAGCCATTGGGTTGGCACTTCTGCTGGCTGCGGCCTATTGGCTGCGGCGGCTGCGCAAGCCGGGCGCAGGCTTGCCAATGACCAAATAGGTTCTCATGAAACCCCGCATCATGTACATCGAATCCAAGGCTGGCGGCCTCACCGGTCCTGCGCGCATTGGCCGGGTGCGCTTTTCCAGGACGGGCGCCACCCTGTACTACGCCGGGCAATCCTTCCAGAGCCAGAAGGGCAGTGGCTTCAAGTCGAACTATTTCGACGAGGCCACGGGCGACCCCTACTGGATCTCCGGCCCGCGCAAGGATGGGCGCGATGCGCTGTATGCGACCCATATCGCGCCCGCGGTGGATGCCGATGTGCATGACGAGTACTGGACCAAGGTCCGTGGCTTCGCGGCGCCTCCGCCGATAAAGACAAAGACAGAAGCCCGGTGACTGGCGCCGCCACGCACTGGGTTCAAAGAAAGGACATATATTCGTGGTTCCTTTTGGCCTGCTGGCCCTCTCGGTCTTTTTTGCGTACCTGGCCTTCGATGCGTACCAGTTTGAGCGCAGCTCGCGGCACCAAATCTGGGCTGTACCCCCGCCATCCTCCGGTCGGGCAGTGGGGTTGGACCCACTTTCCAGGCCAGCGCAAGAAGGCTTGCAGAGCAACAAACTCACCGCGGTGGGTGGTATTCCAGGCCTGTACTGGGTATTCGTCGTTCTCTCCGTCGGCTGCCTGGGGGCCGCCACCTGGCTTGGGTTCACGCAGTAGCAGTCTCCAAGCGGGGATGATGGCCTGTAGCTACCCCACCGCTCTGGCACGGGCTGGAGCAGCTCCTTACCGCAACGTGCCCAGCTTGGCCCGGCACAGAGCCCAGGCGATCTGGCGCGCCTGTTCATGCTTGCCAGCGTCGAAGGCCTTGAACATCTGCTGCAGCTGGCCATCGATCCACGCGGCCCGCGCCAGGTCGCGCTGCAGCCGGGGGCGGATGGAGGCCCACAGGGCCTTGGTGTCGGCCATGTTGGCTTCCTGGATCCCGCGGGCGCCCTGGACCTCTTCTTCGCCGGGAGTCTCCAGGCGGGCGGCGCGCAGGGCGTCTGCAAAGCTGCGCAGGTCTTCGCGCAGGGGAATGGCGGGCCGGGTGGCCGCTTCATTGCTGGCAGCGCGGGCGCTGCCAGCGGGTGTGGCCCTGTCTGCCAGGGCATGGAACTGTTCTTCAAAGGGCAAGTGCTTGGCCATCCGTCAATCCAGTGCGACCGCCAATAGTCGAGAAGCCCGCGCCGGATCGTCCGCATCCGTGACCATCAGCAGTCGCCCGGCCCCATCCAGCGCAATCCCTTCGACCTTGGGCGCCCCTTCCAGGGCCGCGATGCGCTGCAGTACCCCATCCGCTTCGACCCAGCCAATCGCAGATGCCACGCACTCACCGTCGGCATAGCTGTCGTCCGTGTTCTCGGCCACGGCGCTGAAGATCCATCCGCAGTCACCATCGCCACCGGGCAGTGCCGCGCCATCGGTAAAGCCCAGCGGCACGCCGTCCACCGTGCCCAGGTCGAACAGGGTGGTGCGCAGCGGCGCCGGTGGCTGCGCACGGGTGCCGGCCAGCCAGGCCAGCAGCGGTGCCAGCGGGTAGGTGATGCAGGCGCTGCGCGCATCGCCCTTGTTGCCGCGCTGCAGCAGGTGCATTGCGTCGTGGGTGACAAAGGCGCCTTCGATGTTGAGGTCGGCAAACTCGGCGCGCAACGGTGCGTAGAGGGCGGACAGGTCCAGCGCCTGTGCAGCGCCATCGGGGCGCCCAGTGGCGTCGAGCGCGATGGCAAGGCCCCGTTGCCGGTTGGGCTTGGACCCGGACCCCAGGGCCAGCAGTGCTCCGTGAGGGTACGCAGAAGAGGCGGGCAGCAGGGCCAGTGCTTCCAGGTCGGGCTTGCGCTTTTTGCGTTCGCGCGGCTCGGTGGGCAGGTCGCCTGGCAGGATGCGGTGCAGTTGCACCAGCGGTGCTGGCTGCGGCGCGACAGCGGCAGTGATGGGCAGCATGCCCAGATGGTGCTCGTCATCGGCCACCACATACAACCAGGCCCCCGCCCGCACCAGGCCGCTGGCCGCGCTCAGGTGCGGCTGGCCACGCGGGTGCGTCGCGGGGTCGAGCAGCAGGTCGTGCAGGTGCGTCGTCGTAAGGTGCATGGCAGCCTGAGCATAGATGATGGAATCCAAGGCAGGCATCTGGGCGAGAAAGGTGCGGCGCGCCAGCGCCATTTCGCATGCCGTTGACCGGCCCGAACTGGGCTAGGATTCCGTGCCTGATATCAATCCAAGGAGGAGGGTGCATGAAGTTTCCAACAAGCATGGCGTTTCTGGCCGTGGCAGCCGTGCTGGCCCTGCCGGCATGCAGTTCCACCGAGGTCGTGCGCGCGCCGGTCGAGGCCACCATTGGCCAGCAGTTGATCGACCTCAAGAGCGCCTTCAACAACGGCGCCTTGAGCCGCAGCGAATACGACAGCCAGCGCCGCCGGCTGATCGACAGCGTGAAGTGAAAGGGAGGGCCACGCCATGAAGAACCATATCCGTTGGATGGCCTGCGTTGCCATCGCCTGCGCCTGCCTCGCATCGCTGGCCGGTTGCGTGAGCAGCAGCACCTCGCGTGTGACCGTGCAAGAGGGCGTCAAGTTCTCCAAGGGCCGAGAGCTTGATGACCTGGTGCGCGCCTACGACGCCCAGGCCATGACGCGCAGCGAGTACGAGGAACTGCGCCAGGTCATCATGAAGCGGCCCAATTGAGGGTACAGGCTGCCATGCAGGGACCCCGGGATTCCTGACTGTTGCTTTTGCGCGCGGCGCAGCTTGCATCACCGCAAGTCTTGGTACCATGAACATGAACGCGTGGTGCCCTGCGTCCCCGCAAGGCGCTGCCGAGCAAGCTACGGCCCTGTGCCCCACGACCTATGCCCTTGCCCCCTGTCCTCGACCGCTTTCTGGCTGCGCAGGAGCCCGTGTGGGAGCGGGTGCTGGCCGAACTCAAGGCCGGCAAGAAGCGCTCGCACTGGATGTGGTTCGTCTTTCCCCAGTACAAGGGCCTGGGCCAGAGCGACATGGCCGTGCGCTATGCCGTCCAGTCGCGCGCAGAGGCGCAGTCCTACCTCGCACACCCGGTGCTTGGCAGCCGGATCAAGGAGTGCTGTGCGCTGCTGATGGCGCTCGAGGCCTCGTCGGCCCATGCCGTCTTCGGCTCGCCCGATGACCTCAAACTGCGCTCCTGCATGACGCTGTTTGCCGAGGTGGCGGGGGCCGACAGCGTTTTTGCATCGGTGCTGCAGAAGTATTTTGGCGGGGAGAAGGACAGCCGCACGCTGGAGCTCCTCGGCCCAGGGGCGAAAAAGCCTTAGTGCCCCGAGTTGGAAATTCGTTGAATCAATCTACCGACAATCCCCGCCATGCGTTGTTGCAAATGCTCGCCATGCCACCCGGCATGGCTGTGCTTTGCGCCTAGCCTGGCAGCGATTTCGGCAGATTGATTTCTTCAACGAACTTCCAACTCAGGACACTGAAACAGGCTCCAGGACCAGACCCTCACTGCGCAGGCTGCCAGGGCCTGCCCTGAGCCCGGTGCGGCTGCCAGTGCACCAGGGGATTCCAGCGCCTTTACTTCTCCAGCAACAGCTTGCCCATCTGGCCTGCGGTGAAGATGCTGTGCCATTGCCCGTTCTCGCGAAAGCAGGCACCGCCCAGGCCGGCCATGAGCATCACGCCATCGGCCACGCTGAGGTTGCCGCTGCACACGCTGATCTCGGGCGCGAGCAGGTGGTTCTGGAACTCGACAACGCCGTTCGTGATGGTCCATAGCCCGTTGTCGCTGGTGGCCCAGGCGCGGTCTTCGAACCACACCATGTCGCGCCAGCTGAGGTGGGTGCCGCCGTGGTGGATCTGCCTCCACTCGTCGCCCCGGCCCATGAAGGTCACGCCTTCGTAGCCCGAGATATAGACCATGCCGTCGCCACCGCAACACACGGTGTTCAGCCAGCCCTTGAAGGGGAAGGCGATCTGCCGCCAGGCCGTGCCGTTGAAGTGCCACACGTCGCCCTTGCCACCGGCGGCGTAGATGTCGTCTTCGGCGAACAGGTCGAAGTCGTCGAAGCCCTCGTGGCCACTTTCGTCGTCGTCCAGTGGGTAGCCCTCCACCAGGGCCTTGTGGCTGCGGTAGCTGTCTGGCCCCAGGCGCTCGGCAAAACCCCGGTAGCCGCCGCACAGGAAGGCCTTGCCGTTGAAGGTCTTGATCCGGTCCACGCCCGCGTGCAGGGGAGCATTCGGGTTCGTTCGGCTGCTGAGCGGGGTTTCAAAGGCGTCTTCACCCGATCCGATGACATAGACCCGATGCTGGTGCCACTCATAGAGGAAGAACTGGCTCTTCGGAACTGCAATGGCCCCCAGCCGCAGGGACCCCCAGTTGCCCAGGTTCTCCGCTCCCAGTCGATCTCCTTCGGGGTCCTCGCGGTAGAAGACGGCCAGGCGCTTGGGGCGCCGGGAGCTGTCCCAGTTGTTGCGCTCCTCCTCTTGCACTTCTTCATCGGTGAAGACGCGGTCCAGCGCAAAGCCGAAGACATTGCGATCGCGTATCGCGCAGTCGACGATGAAATAGGTATCGAGCACGTCCTTGTACTCGGCGGGCGTGATCAGCATGGCTTGTTCTGTCCTGTCCGTTCTGTGGGTGTTTGCTCCAGCAGGCCCCGGCCTCGGGCGGGCAGGCCGGGCCGCATGTTATGCCACGGTTCTGAGCGGGCTTCTCCAAAACCTCAGCCCGCTGGTACCGTGCCCACCCATGCCCTATGGCTGCCTGTGGTGGACAGGCCGGGCCGCGCCGGGCGAATGCTGTCGCGCGGGCGCGCTGCGCGCCATTGCCGGCAGGCTGTGCTGAGGGCGGGGTGGTGGGGTGGATGGAAGTGGGCTGGCCAACAGCCGACTGGCCTGCGGGGCCATCGGCAATTGCGGCTGCGCAAAAGTAACAATTCGTTATAGGATATTCTCAACTGCCCGTTCCACCGTTTCGATTGTTTCCCCATGGGCTCCGCCAGCGGCATCCCCCGCCCCCCTGAGGACGCCGCGCCCACGCTGCGTCTGCGGGTGCTGCTGCGCTTCGAGCCGGCCGAGGTCGAACGCGCGTTCGGCGCGCATTACCTCTCGTTCTACCACCGCTACGCCCAGGGCGCGCTGCTGCTGGGCCTGGTGCTGGTGCTCGGCGATTTCCTGGTGGACTGGATCGCCTACCCCGCGGTGGCGGTCAACGCGCTCAGGCTGCAGGTGGCCGTGCCCATTCTGCTGGCCGGGCTGGCGTACACCTTTGCGCCCCAGGCGCGCCGGCACTGGCAGCCGGTGCTGGCCGGTTTCATCGTGGCGGTGTCGCTGTGCCTGTTCTGGATACTGCTGCGCATCGATGCGGCCGGCGGCGAGGGGCTGAACTCCTGGGTCGGCATCCTGAACTTCACCTTCCTGGAGTTTTATTGCTTCATCGTGCTGGGCCTGCAGTTCCGCTGGGCGCTGATGGCGGGCCTGGCCATCCTGGCGGCCTTCTGCGCCACGCTGTGGTGGCATCCCGGCCATTCACCGGCCGAGGTGGCCTACTGGTCCTACCATGTGGTCACGCTGTTCCTGCTCGCGGTGGGCGTGGGCTGGTGGCGCGAGTTCATCGTGCGCAAGGACTATGCGGCCCAGTGGGCGCTGGAGCGCGCGCGTCTGGCCGCCGAGCAGCTGGCTCTGGTGAAAAGCGAGTTCCTGGCCACCATCAGCCACGAGATCCGTACGCCGCTCAACGGCGTGCTGGGCATGAACGAGCTGTTGCTCGGTAGCGGGTTGAGCCGCGAGCAGCGCGAGTGGGCCGGCGCGGTGCAGGCCTCGGGCCGGCACCTGCTGGCGCTGATCGACGACGTGCTCGATGTCTCCAAGATCGAGGCCGGGAAGTTGCAACTGGAGCAGGCCGAATTCGATCTGCGGCGCGAGATTGGCGAGGCCCAGGCCATGTTCGTGCAGCCCGCACTGGCCAAGGGCCTGGACCTGCAGGCGCAGGTGAAGTGGCAGATGCCCGAGTGCCAGCTGGTGGGCGACCCGCTGCGCCTGCGCCAGATCGTGGCCAACCTCATCGGCAACGCGATCAAATTCACCGAGCAGGGCCATGTCAGCGTGCAGGCATGGGTGGCGCCGGCGCAGATGGCCGGGCGCGCCCAGGTGGACATCGTGGTGCAGGACTCGGGCATCGGCATACCGGCCGACGCGCAGGAGCGCATCTTCGAGCGCTTTGCGCAGGCCGATGGCTCGACCACGCGCCGCTTTGGTGGCTCGGGCCTGGGGCTGGCGATCTGCCGCGACCTGGCGCGCGCCATGGGCGGCGACATCGCGGTGCGCAGCCAGCCGGGCGCGGGGGCGCGCTTCACGGTGCAACTGGAGCTGCCCCTGGCCGGCACCGTGCCCGCCCGTGCCGCAGCGCAAGGGCCGGAGCAGGGCGCGGCTTCAGTAGCAACAACAGCAGCAGCGGGCGCAGTTGCCGCCCCGGTACCGCGGCTGCAGGGCACGGTGCTGCTGGTGGAGGACCATGCGGTCAACCGCGCCGTGGCGGCGGGCATGCTGCGCAAGCTGGGCCTGGCCTGGCGCGAGGCGCACGACGGTGCGCAGGCCATCGAGCAGGTGCGCCAGCATGACTTCGACGCCGTGCTCATGGACTGCCAGATGCCCGTGGTGGACGGCTATGCCGCCAGCCGGGCGATACGCAGCCTGGCGGATGGCCGCGGCGCGGGCCTGCCCATCATCGCGCTCACGGCCAATGCCGGGGCCGACGATGCCGCGCGCTGCCGCGCCAGCGGGATGGATGGCTTCATCGCCAAGCCCTACGGCATTGATACGCTGGCGGCTGCACTGGCGCCCTGGCTCCAGGTGTTGCCGCAGGCACAGCCCGAGGCGCCCGCGGTGCCTGCCGACGGCCATGCCGCCATCGACGCGCGCGCGGTCGAAACCCTGCTGTACCTGGACGAGCATGGCGGCACTGGGCTGCTGCGCGAGGTGGTGACGGGTTTCCTCGACGCCGCAGCGCAGGGCCTGGCCGCCATGGAGCAGGCCCTGGCCGATGGCCGGCTGGCCCAGGCCGCGCGCATTGCCCACGGCCTCAAGTCCTCGGCCGCCCATGCTGGCGCGCTGGAGATGGCTGAAGGCATGCGCAGCGTGGAGCGCCATGCGCTCGCCGACGATGCCCATGGGGTGCGCCAGGGGCTGGTGCGCATGCACGATACCCGCCGCCGCACCGCGGCCGCCCTGCACGCCGTGCTGGAGGCGCACCCATGAGCGCCGTGGCCCTGGCGACGTTGGCAGGGCAGCCGCCCGAGGAGGGGGCTGCCACCGCCGTTCGGGTGCTGATCGCCGACGACGACCCTGGCATGCGCGCCATGCTGCGGGCCGCCGTGCGCAAGCTCGGGTTCGAACCCGTGCTGGCCGAGGACGGGGCCTCGGCGCTGCGCGCGTTCCGCCAGGCGGCCTGCTCGCTGGTGCTGCTGGACGTGGAAATGCCCGGCCTCAATGGCTACGAGCTGTGCAGCATCCTGCGCGGCGAGGCCGGCCCGTTTGTGCCCATTGTGCTGGTCACGGGCAATGACGACGTGGCCTCGGTCGAGAACGCCTATGCCGCGGGCGCCACGGACTTCATCTCCAAGCCGGTGAACTGGCCCATCCTGGGGCATCGGCTGCTGCACCTGCTCAAGAACTTCGGCATCCAGCGCGACCTGCAGCGCGCGCAGGCGCGCAACGCCGCCATCCTGAACGCGCTGCCCGACCTGCTGTTCGAGCTCGATGCCCAGGGCCGCTTCATCCAGTGCAATGTGCCTGCCAGCGAAGAGCTGGCCACGCCCCACCGCGCGCTGGTAGGGCGCACGGTCAGCGAAGCCCTGTCGCCCAAGCTGAGCGAGCTGGCCATGGCCGCCATTGCCGAGGCGCGCACGCTGGGCCATGCCCGGCCGCGCACCTACCGCCTGCACCTGCCCGATGGCGAGCGCTGGTTCGAGCTGTCGGTGGCGCGCAAGGCGGCCGACAGCCTGCAGGACGGGCCGGATGGGCAGGAGGGCGCCACCTTCATCGCCCTGTCGCGCGACGTCACCGCGCGCAGGGATGCCGAGCGCCGCATCTCCGACCTGGCCGACTCGCTGCGCCAGGCCAATGCCGACCTGCGCCGCGCCAACGACCAGCTGCAGCGCCAGGCCTTCGAGGACCCTCTGAGCGGCCTGCCCAACCGCGCCCTGTTCAACGAGCGCCTGGACCTGGCCCTGCAGCGCATTGCCGCACAGGGCGCGGCCACGGGCGCGGACCAGCCCGCCGAGCTGGGCGTGATGTTCATCGACCTCGATGGCTTCAAGCCCATCAACGACAGCTTTGGCCATGCCGCGGGCGATGCCGTGCTCAAGGAGGTGGCGCGGCGCCTGCAGTCCGTGGTGCGGGGCGTCGAGCTGCTGGCCCGGCTGGGTGGGGACGAGTTCGTGGCGCTGATCGAGTCGCCCACGGCGGGCGAAGACTCCATGCGCCTGGGCAGCCGCATCATCGAGGCACTGCGGCGCCCGTATGCCGTGGGCCGGCACCGGGTGTCGCTGTCGTGCTCCATCGGCGTGGTGCTGCACCCCCGGCAGGAGCCCTCGGGCGACCGCCTGCTGGCCTGTGCCGATGCGGCCATGTACGAGGCCAAGCGCGCCGGCGGCAGCTGCTGCGTGCTGTACGAAAAGTCCATGTCCGACGAGGGGGCCGAAGAGGTGCTGATGCGCCAGGCCCTGCGCGAGTCGCTGGAGCGCGGCGACCTGGTGCTGCACTACCAGCCCAAGGTGCATTGCACCCTGGGCCGCGTGCAGGGCCTGGAGGCCCTGCTGCGCTGGGAGCACGCGCAGTTCGGCCAGGTCAGCCCCGAGATCTTCATCCCGCTGGCTGAGCGCTATGGCCTCATCGGCGCCATCGGCCACTGGGTGATCGACACGGCCTGTGCCCAGCTGGCGCAATGGCAGGCCCAGGGCCTGCGCTGCCGCATTTCCGTCAACCTGTCTCCCCACCAGCTGCGCCAGCCCGACCTGGTGGAGCGCATCGGCCAAGCCCTGGCGGCGCACCGGCTGCGGCCCTCGCAGCTGGAGTGCGAGATCACCGAATCGACCATGATGGAGCACTCGGTGCAGGAGCGCGCCACGCTCGAACGCATCGGCGCGCTGGGTGTGCGCCTGTCCATCGACGACTTTGGCACCGGCTACTCGTCGCTGGCGCACCTGCGCCACATTCCGGCGCAGCAGCTCAAGATCGACCGCAGCTTCGTCACCGACCTGGCCAGCAGCGAACAGGCCCGCCATGTGGTGCAGGCCGTCATCCAGCTCGCGCACGGGCTGGGCATGGAGGTGGTTGCCGAAGGCGTGGAAACACCGGCACAGATGCGGGTGCTGGGCGCGCAGGGCTGCGACCTGGTGCAGGGCTTTTACATCGCGCCGCCCATGCCCGCGGCGGACGTGCCCGGCTGGATGCGCGACCGCGAGCATACGCCCAGCCTGTGGAGCCCGCTGATGGGCCCGGCGGGCTGAACCCCTGTCCCTCTGGCCTGGCTGGTTTCAAGGCTCCATCTGCCGTGACCTCCACGGAGCGCCAAATGTTGGCCCGGAGTTGAACGCGGCGCAATCGTTCCATGGCGATCTTTGGGAATTCGGCGAGTGGGTACGCCCCCCTTCACCACATCGCGCATTGGGTTGGAAGTGCAGGTATTCGAGTGGCGTTCACACGCGAGTCACTCGTGGTCGTGGCATCAACCACCTTTTCGATTCCTTTCAGCCATGGGAGCATTTTGCGTCTCGCCCGGTTCGCTGAACATCTTCGTACAGGCGCTCATCGTCTTGTGAATTGGGTCGCATGCACCTCGGTGCTGGCAATCCAAAAGGTGATATGCATGCTTATATATACCAGCTGCTTGTCCCCCATCCCAAGGGCGGCGAACGAGGGATTTTCTAACACTAAAGCACAAATTTTTACAATAGATCGCCTTCAATACAAATTAGAGTAGTTGCATTTCCGGTAACAAAAATTAATGGGTCAATTGGGAGGGAGAAAGTGCTGGATCGGTTACACCGGGAGTGGGGTGCTGCTGTTGCGAAAGCCCCGCAGGATAAACTTGAACTGATTGCCTGGTTGGAGGGTTCTCTCAAATCTCTCTATCCATTCCAGGCGGTTGTGATGGCTTATGGCGAACTGGTTGCGGGGCAATTGACCGTGACGCACATGTTCGCGCATGGCCACTCGGATGCGTACGTGGCGCAACTGGCAGGTAGCTTCGACCTGCAGCAGAGAGGGGCGCTGAAAAAATGGTTCTCCTCACGTCAGCCGATATTCATCGATGCTGATGATCATGATGGCTTTGCCAGCGATTTTGAAATTAAAGAGATGAAGGAGTTTGGATTTAAAAACGTTGCCGGGCATGGCGTTCTCAATGCCCGCTCCAATGCTGGAACTTATTTCGGGTTCGCCAACACTTCACCGTCCGAGAGGGAGTGGCAGTGCCAGGCACTCAGTTTCATTGCGCCTCACCTGAATTCAATTTTTCTAAACTATATTGCCAAAACCGATTTGCGCCCACAAAGCTGGCCAGCTTCGCTAACTTCCAGGCAGACAGAAATTGTTCGCCTGCTTGCAGCGGGGCTGAATGACAAACGGATTGCGCTTCAACTTGGGCTGAGCGAGAAAACCATACGCAACCAACTCACATCTATTTATTCCACGCTAGGAATTCACAAGCGTACGGAGCTCATTGCCTACCTCAAGTAGAGTCGATCACTTCGGTTCTGACAAGGGACAAATGTCCTATTCTCCGTTTGTGTCCCTGGATCTACGCTCCTGTGCAGCCTTCCATACCATTTGCGAAGGTCCCACCCACTGGGTTGTAAAACTCGGTAGTCAAACCCTGCATACCTCCAAGAAGGTTTTGCACATGAGGAGCGGCCATGAAGAGAATTCTTGCTTTATTATTTTTCCTGCTTTCCGTTGGCTACACGCATGCATTGGGAATTATTGATTCGGCATCCCTTACGCAGTATTCAGGCTGGGGCTGCGATCCAACTCTTCCAGGTCAGCAGCTTGCCATTCAAGCCTGGAGAGATGATGGAAAGCTGATCGGGACTACCATTGCGTCATTGCCTAGAGAACAGGCTGTAGGAACCGCCTGCAATAGTCCGCACTCCGCCCATGGGTTCGTGATGGCGGTTCAAAATGACCCGTCACTTCTTGATAACAAATGGCACGAAGTCAGGCTGGTCACCGCAGGCCCCAACAGCACAGTGATTCCTTTGAACAATTCACCAGTGATGATTTTTTTTGAGGGGCCAGCAAACAACGCTCTACCCCCTGCCAATCCAGGCGATGTCGTTGCGCGAGACCTTGACTCACCAGTTTTCAGCGATCTGGGACATATCGGTGTATGGGATGGTACGTACGTAATCGAAATGCTAAATGGTGGAATCAATGGAAACTATGTAAATTTGAATTCTTGGGAGGACTTCAAGCTTCGGCAAAAGACTTGGGATTCGATTCGGGTGAATTATTCCAATAGCCATACTATCAGAAGCTGCTGGGATAGAGTGTGTGATTTTCTCCCTAGTAACGGCCATATCAGTCTTACAGCCAGGCAGGCGGTTGCGGCGCGTGCGTTCCAAGTGTTCTTGATTGGCGCCGACTACACGAGAACTGCGCTGGTTGTTGTTGCAGAGCCAGAGATGACTGAGAAGCCGACCAGTTATCGACGCCCATCCGTGAGGGGTATGTACCGTTGCGACACCTTTGTCATTGATGCATTCAAAACGACGACCTTGCTCAACAACAATGTCTACCATCCTATACGCAGCGAGGCCAACCCTCCTTCCGGGTGGTCGAGCAAAATATCAGCTTTTTCGAACAGCGCTGCGATTCCCAATCCTCGCGCTCTGTACGACTTGATTCGCAACCTCTGAGGCAAGTATGAAAATAATGGCTCCTGCTTTCATCATCGGCTTGGCTGGCCTTGCGGTTTACGCTGCGACAACCTTTGGGGGAGACGAGCCCGCCCCTGATCCTTCGCCTTCGAAGGTGTCCTCATCCGAGCAAAGACAAGCAAAACCAGGCGATCAGCAGCAGGAGTCATTGTCCTCATTGATCGACTCTTCTGGTCCAGGTGATATCTCCAGCAAACTGGATGCCCTGTTGTCAAAGAAGATACCGGCAAGCTACGGCATGATCGATCAGATCAGTCAACGGTTCAAGGGCAGTACCGATGCCGAGGAGAAGTTGCGATTGGCTCGCTTCTATAACTCCGCATACTTCAATACCGAAGACAAGCAGCTTCGAGAGAAGATATCGACTACCCTCACAGAGCTCATTCGTTCAGAGACCGATCCGAAAGTAGGTCGTAGTTTGGCATTGAGCCATTCGCGGCTTCTTTTTGATGGAAATACCCTTGAAAATCTTTCAACATCATACAAAAAGAAATTTTTGAGTTTTGATGACTACTACGGAGAACTGGCCCACGCCTTTCCTGGTGCTCCGCCGGAAATACGAACATCAATGATCAAAGAGCTGGCAGAGGGGCATAACCGCTATGCATCTGACATCGTTGCAGACTACATGAGTGGAGGTAATTCGGGCGATTTGACTGCGGCCGAGATTGGAGCGCTTAAAGGGTTTTTGAAAACCAATGAGCCAATTTTCAGTGGCGCGCCCGCCTCCTTCAGCATGTTTGAAGCCATTCGCGTGGAGAAGTGGCTCGGTGCGATGGCCGAATTCGAAAAGAATGGTCCTGCTGCAAAGCCCAACTACCAAGCTGTTTTCGACAAAATTCAAATGGCCGATACCGATCCACGATTCGCCATCGCTTTCCTTATCTCCGGTCGTGGAAGAGAGCTGGCAACCGACAAGACGTATACGGCTGAGATCCTGAAGGCACGCTCGAAAGCATACGATTTCATCGATAAGAATTCATCATCACAATCCTTGCAATCGGTTCGCACCATGTTGGACGATATAAAACCTTAGGGAAGGTCAGCAAAGCCCGCCCCGCCCAATCATCCCCAGCGCCAGCCGTCCAAGACAATGGCGCCATGGAAGCGCACATGTCGCTGTCGGGTTAGGGCGCCTACGGGGCGTGAAAGAGGCGCCACCGGGCCTGAAACAGGCCTGCATATGGGGATCAACCGGCCCGGACAGGCGTCGTTTTGGCGGTGAACCCATGCAGAGATTGGTTTATTCAAGTGATCGGATTCATCGGTGCGCGCAACCCCGCTGTCTTCTCCGCCACGAAATCCCGCAGCACCCGCACCAGCGGCGTGAGCTGGCGCCGGCTGGGCACCACCAGGAACAGCGGCGTGGGCTCGGTCGCCCAGCCCGGGCACAGGGCCTGCAGCCGGCCCGCGGCCAGGTCGGCCGCCACGTCCAGCCCGGCCTTGTAGGCAATGCCCTTGCCCAGCAGGGCCCAGCGGCGCACGGCGTCGCCGTCGTTCGACACATTCACGCTGCGCACGCGCACCGTCACCTCAGGCCCCTCGCCCGGGGGCGCAAAGCGCCAACGGTCATGCACCTCGTCGCCTAGCATGAAGCACAGGCAGTCGTGCCCGGTGAGCTCGTGCGGCGTGGCGGGTGCGCCGTGCCGCGCGATGTAGGCGGGCGATGCGCACAGCACACGGCGCACGCCGGGCGCCAGGGGCAGGGCGACCAGGCCTGAATCGGGCGGCTTGCCATAGCGAAAGGCGGCGTCCACCGGGTCGCTGTAGACATTGGCCACGCGGTCCGACAGCTGCAGGCGGATGTCCACCCCGGGGTGCAGCTCCTGGAACTCGTGCAGCCAGGGCAGCAGCACATTGCGCCCCAGGTCCGACGGGGCCGACAGCTGCAGCACGCCGCGCAGCGCCTGCTCGCCCGCGGCCAGTTGCTGGCTGGCCTGCTGCAGCGCGGCCAGCGCGGGGCGGCACTGCTCCAGGAACAGCTCGCCCTGCTGGGTGAGCCGCAGGCTGCGCGTGGAGCGCACGAAGAGCTGCACGCCCAGCTCGGCCTCCAGCCGCTTCAAGGCCGCGCTGGTGGCGGCGGGGGTGAGGTCCAGCGCACGCGCGGTGGCCGAGAGGCTGCCGTTGTCCACGGTACGCACAAAGATGTCGAGGTCTTGCAAGGCTTTCATGGACGAAGGGCAGGCGGCGGCGTTAATCTTCAATATTTTATTGAAGGTGGCTTCAAGGTGATGGGGGTTTTTCAATCAACACGAAATGAAGACCATAGCGGCATGCAAACGGCAAACCCGCCGACCCCAACCCGGAGCCCACTTCCATGACCGCCACTTCGTCCCCTCTGTTCCGCCCCCTGCAACTGGGCCCGTTGAATCTGCCCAGCCGCATCGTGATGGCACCCATGACGCGCGCCCGCAGCAGCCAGCCCGGCGATGTGCCCAATGCGCTGATGGCGCAGTACTACGCCCAGCGTGCCAGCGCCGGCCTGATCGTGACCGAGGCCAGCCAGGTCTCGCGCCAGGGCCAGGGCTACAGCTTCACGCCCGGCATCTACAGCGATGCGCAGGTGGAAGGCTGGCGCCGCGTGACCGAGGCCGTGCACGCCGAGGGCGGGCGCATCGTGCTGCAGCTGTGGCATGTGGGCCGCATGTCGCACGCCAGCTTCCATGCCGACGGGCTGCCCGTGGCGCCCTCGGCCATCGCGCCGCAGGCCCAGGTGTGGGTGGCGGGCGATGACGGCGTGGGCCGCATGGTCGACAGCCCCGTGCCGCGCGCGCTGAGTGTGCCGGACATCGCGGCCGTGGTCGGCGACTTCCGCCGTGCGGCGGCCAACGCCATGCGCGCCGGCTTCGATGGCGTGGAGATCCATGGCGCCAATGGCTACCTGATCGACCAGTTTTTGCGCACCACGTCGAACCAGCGCACCGATGCCTACACCGGCGCCACGCTGGAGGGCCGCACCCGCTTTGCGCTGGAGGTGGCCGCAGCCGTGGCCAGCGAGGCTGGGGCCGAGCGCACGGGCATGCGCCTGGCACCCTTCATCACCCAGCGCGGCATGGACTGCCCCGAGATCATTCCCACCATATTGCACCTGGCGCGCCAGCTCGATGCCACGGGCCTGGCCTACCTGCACCTGGTGGAGGCCGACTGGGCCGATGCGCCGCAGATCCCCGAGTCCTTCCGCGCTGCGCTGCGCCAGGCCTACCAGGGCCGCTTGATCGTGGCCGGCGGCTACGACGCCACGCGCGCCAGCCAGGTGCTCAGCGATGGCTTTGCCGACCTGGTGGCCTTTGGCCGCCCCTTCATCGCCAACCCCGACCTGCCGCGCCGCCTGGCACATGGCCTGCCGCTGGCCGCGTTCGACCCCAAGGCGCTGTTTGGCGGAGCTGCACAAGGCTACAGCGACTACGCACCGTACGAGGCGGTTGCCGAGGCCACTGCCTGACCCGCGTTGATTCGATCTTTGTTGTTTACTCTCCCCTGAAAGGACCTTCTCCATGAAAGCCGTCGGATACCAGAAGCCCCAGCCCATTGCCAACGCCGAGTCGCTGCTCGACATCACCCTGCCCGAACCCGTGGCCACGGGCCACGACCTGCTGGTGGAGGTCAAGGCCATCTCCGTGAACCCGGTGGACACGAAAGTGCGCAACAGCGGCGCCCCGGCCGAGGGCCAGCCCTACAAGGTGCTGGGCTGGGACGCGAGCGGCATCGTCCGGGCCGTGGGCCCGGATGTCACCCTGTTCCAGCCCGGCGACCGCGTGTGGTACGCCGGCTCCATCGCCCGCCCTGGCACCAATGCCGAGCTGCACCTGGTGGACGAGCGCATCGTGGGCCATGCGCCCAAGACGCTGGACTTTGCCCAGGCCGCCGCGCTGCCGCTCACGGCCATCACCGCGTGGGAGATGCTGTTCGACCGGCTGGGCGTGCAGCCCGGCAAGAAGCCCGAGGGCAAGACGCTGCTGGTGATCGGCGCATCGGGCGGGGTCGGCTCCATCCTGGTGCAGCTGGCATCGCGCCTGACCAGCCTCACGGTGATCGGCACCGCATCGCGCCCCGAAACCCAGGCCTGGGTGAAGGAGCTGGGCGCCCACCATGTCATCGACCACAGCAAGCCGCTGGCCGAAGAACTCCAGGCCATCGGTTACCCCACGGTGGACTACATCGTGAGCCTCACGCAGACCGACGCCCACCTGGCGCAGATCATCGAAGCCATTGCCCCTCAGGGAAAATTCGGCCTGATCGACGACCCCAAGGCGCTGGACGTGATGCCCTTCAAGCGCAAGTCCGTCTCCATCCACTGGGAGCTGATGTTCACCCGCTCGCTGTTCGGCACGGCCGACATGGTCGGCCAGCACCGGTTGCTCAACGAAGTCGCTGCCCTGGTCGATGCCGGCCTGGTGCGCACCACGTTGGCCGAGCGCTTTGGCACCATCAACGCCGAGAACCTGAAGAAGGCGCATGCCCTCATCGAATCGGGCAAGGCGCGGGGCAAGGTGGTGCTGGAGGGGTGGGCCTGACAGGCATCGGCAACCCGGGCGGGGTTGGCGCTGGCTGAGGGCTGCGCTGGTCCCGGCCGTGGGATCAGCGCAGTTTCCAACTTTGCTTGAAGCAAAATCGTCGTACAACTTCACACAAGGCTGGTAACCTTTGCACTCTTTTTCAAAGGCAGGCAATCCCCCATAGGGGTGACTGACCCGCCATTCACAGGGAGTGAATGCCATGGCCACCAGCAAGCCAGAGACGAAGCCGCCTGCGCGCAAGGCAACTGCAAAAGCAGCCGCAGCGGCGAAGTCTTCGACTTCCACGACAACGAAAAAAGCGTCCACCAAGGCGCCCGTGAAAGCATCGTCACCCCCCACGAAGAGCAGCAAGACGGTGGCCCTGGCCAAGCCAGCGCCCACCGCTACCCGCAGCGTGGCCGCCCCGGCCAAGAAGCCGGCGGCCGTGGCCGGCAAGCCTGCAGCGCCCGCCAAAAAGGCAGCGGCGGTGCCCGTTGCCAAAAAACAGCCCGCCGCCAAGCCCGTGCTGCTGTCAGGCGACAACCCCCAGATCGCCAAGGCCGATGGCGACGCGCCCGTGCAGGCCTACATCGCCGCCATTCCCGACGACTGGCGCCGTGCCCTGTGCGCACGGCTTGATGTGCTGGTCGAAGCCAATGTGCCCCAGGTGCTCAAGGCCGTGCGCTGGAACTCGCCCTTCTACGGCATTGCCGGGCAGGGCTGGTTCCTGGGCTACCACGTGTTCGCCAAGTTCATCAAGGTGAGCTTCTTCAAGGGCGCATCGCTGAACCCGCCGCCCGAAGGCGGCGCGGGCGAGGATGCGCGCTGGGTCAACATCCACGAAGGTGGGTTGGACGAGGCGCAGATGGTGGCGTGGATCCAGCAGGCAGCGGCGCTACCGGGATGGGGCAAGAACTGAACCCTTGCGGAATCTGTCGATAGCGAATTTTCTCGCGGACAGGCTTTGCAGACTCTGGGGTTGAGCGCTAGAAAACCAACAGTGGGTGGAGCCGTGCTCGGGGTGGTTCCATTTGCCATTTGGAATTGGCTTGCCTATCCACTAAGCTCGCGCTCGTCTTACCAACCACCTGTGCCTTTTTATGGATGAACCCGCAAACAACGAGATGAGAATTCAGTATGAACTCAAGTTTCGGGACTTGCTTCTCTTCAGTGTTTCGCACCATTTCTTGAGCCCGATCGCACAAGCCTTTTACCTGGTACTTCCATGGATGGCCTTCAACTCAGCTCGCGATGGTGGTAGGTCATTCGGCTTTTCCGTTGCCAGCGCAGCACTCTTGTATCTAGCAGAATGGGCTGCGATTGTCGCCATCTGCGCGCTCGACTATTTTCGTCGCAACGTCACTGTATTAACTGAGCATACGTTAGAGACCAGGCACGATGAACTTGTCGAGACGACGCCCTTCACCAAGTTGTTTGTGAAGTGGCCCGGTGTGAGCAAGGTGGTGGCCAGGCCAGGATTTACTGGCGTTTACCTGGCACACAACAAGGCGCATGTCATACCGAATAGAGCCTTCACGTCATCCGAGAAACGCCGTGAGTTTGTCGCTTTCGTTCGGGAAAAAATCCGCGCCACCAAGGGTAAAGCAGGGGGCGTGGGGGCAGTCAGGTAGACAAAGTCACGCGCCATGTTTCCGGCTGCGGAACCCATGCCCGCTCGCAAAGCAGCCTTGTCGTCCGCTAAAAATGAGCAGTGCGGTTTGTCTATGCAGTAGGAGTCGCGGCCGTGGTCGCTGCGTGCCATGGCGCAGCAGGCGCCTGGAGATCAAGCCGAGCAGTGATCAACGCCACCTCCTGCCGGACTAGGCCGAGCAGTTGCTCCCGGCTGAACGGCTGCGCAAGGAGCACGGTGTTGTTGTTGTCCGACGACGCGCACAGCTGTATGCGCGCCGGTTCCCCCGCGCTGTCGACGAGCACGCGAAACACCCGGGTGCTGCGCTGCGGGTGCCATTCGACCCGCTGAAAGAAGTAGCTGCACGCGATCGGGTTGTCGACTGGCTCGGGCACCAGGCCCGCGGTGTCCTGCAGCAGCGCATGCAGTTCCTGCCGGTTCATTCCGGTCAGGCCTTGCCGGGAGGCACTTTCTTGCGCCGCTCCAGCCACTCGAAAATCCCCATGCCCGCCAGCATGGCCAGCACAAACACCACGGCCTTGGGTTCGCCCGTGCCCAGCGACACGACGGCCGGGCCGGGGCAAAAGCCTGCGATGCCCCAGCCGATGCCAAAGGCCAGGCTGCCCAGCACCAGGCGCCGGTCGATCTGGCGCGCGGTGGGCATCTGCATGGGATCGCCCAGCACGCTGGTGCGGCGCCGGCTGGCCAGGGTGAAGCCGAACACGCCGACCACGATGGCGCCACCCATCACCAGCGCGAGCGAAGGGTCCCACGGGCCGGCCAGGTCCAGAAAGCCCAGCACCTTGCCCGGGTCGGTCATGCCCGAGATGATGAGGCCCAGGCCAAAGACCAGGCCGATGCCGAATTCAGAAATGCGCTTGAGCATGGGCTACCCCTTCTTTGCGGTCAGGCCAGCACATGGCGGATCAGGTAAACGGTAGCAAAGCCCGCCGCCATGAAGGCCAGCGTGGCCACCAGCGAGCGCAGCGACATGCGCGACAGCCCGCACACGCCATGGCCGCTGGTGCAGCCCGAGGCGTACCGGGTGCCTGCGCCCACCAGCAGCCCGGCCAGCACCAGCATGCCCCAGCCGGCGTCGATGCGCACCTCGCGCACGCCCACGGCCAGCTGGTAGAGCAGGGGCGCGGCCAGCAGGCCGAGCACGAAGGCCACGCGCCAGGCGATGTCCTTGCCGCCCTTGCTCCCTTGTGGATGCAGCAGCCCGCCCACGATGCCGCTGATGCCCAGGATGCGCCCGTGCAGCAGCACAAAGGCGGCGGCCGCCAGGCCCAGGATGAGGCCGCCCGCCAGGGCCGCCCAGGGGGTGAAGTGGTTCCAATCGATGTGCATCAGCGGGCCTCCTTGGGGGCGCAGAACTGTTCGTACAGGGTCTGCAGCATGGCCAGTGCCTGCGCGCTGGCGATCTGGTAGTAGATGTGCTTGCCTTCGCGGCGGGTGGTGACCAGGGCCTCGTCGCGCAGCACGCCCAACTGCTGCGACAGCGTGGGCTGGGCAATGCCGAGCAGGGCCTCCAGCTCGCCCACGCGCTGCTCGCCCTGCGACAGCTGGCACAGCAGCAGCAGCCGGTCGGGGTTGGCCAGGGCCTTCATGAGCCGGCTGGCGCCCTCGGCCGAGCGGCGCAGGCGTGTCATGTCGATGGGCGGGGCGGGCTGCTTGGGCATGGCAATGCCTGAAAGTCTATGTTTTTATAGATTGTCAGTCAATAGAATATGAAATTCTTAATTGACGGGCGTGCCGCAACCGCTCTTTGAACGCGGCGCGCTCTGGCTCAGGTACCGGCGTCAACCAGCGCGCGGCCTGCCGCGCGCAGCACCTTGCCCGCGCCTTCGCCCAGCAGCAGCGAGCCGCTGCTGAACGCGCCATCGACCAGCAGCGACAGTTGCGCGGCCGTGACCTCGGGCTTTTTCAGCCCCATGCGCTTGCACAGGGCCGCCAGGCGGCGCTTTTGCTCCAGCCGGTGCGCGGCCGATATGGCGCGGGCCGGGTGGGCCGGGTCGGCGAACTCCGCCGCCACATTGAGCTGCGGGCAGCCGCGGTAGCCGGGGCGGGCCACGCGCTCGCCCACCCAGGCGAGCAGGGCGTCGAGCTCGGCCGCCGCCTCGGGGGCGTGCGGCGCGGCGGCCTCGTCCCACTGCTGCCAGAACTCCTTGTCCTCGCGCTCCAGAAAGGCGGCGACCAGGTCGTCCTTGGTGCGGTAGTAGCGGTACAGGCTGGTCTTGGCGATCTGCGCGCGTTCGATGATGAGGTCGATGCCCACGGCGCGCACGCCCTCGGCATAGAACAGCTGGCAGGCCGTGTCGAGGATGCGCTGCTGCACGTCGCCCGCAGGCGCTGGCGGCGTTGTGGCGGGGGCGCTGGCGGCGCCGGTCTTGCGGGGGGCGGTGGGGCTCATGGCGGCATTGTCCCACAGATCGTGTTGACACGATACAGACCTGTATGTAGTATCGCGCCACCCTCAACAAAACGTACAGGTCTGTATCGTGTCTATCGCCACCTCCCTCCCTTCCTCTTCTTCCCCTGCTGTTGCCCGCCCCGTGCTGGTCTACGGTGCCGCCGGGCACACCGGCCGCTTTGTGGTGCAGGCGCTGCGAAGCCAAGGCCACGCCGTGCTGCTGGCCGGGCGCGACCTGGGCAAGCTGCAGGCCGCCTTTCCGCATGCACCGGCCGAGCAGTTGCGTGTGCTGGCGCTCGATGGCGATGCCGCGGCCCTCACGGCCTTGCTCGCCGAGAGTGCGCTGGTTGTGAACTGCGCCGGCCCCTTTGCCGACAGCGCGCCCCAGCTGCTGCAGGCCGGGCTGCAGGCCGGCGTGCACTATGTGGACGTGTCGGCCGAGCAGCCCACGGCGCGCGCGGTCTTCGAGCAGTGGGGCGGGCGCTTTGCTGCCGCCGGCCTGTGCGCCGCACCGGCCGTGGCCTTCTACGGTGCCGTGGGCGACCTGCTGGCCACCAGCGCCCTGGGTGACTGGCCTGATGCCGATGCCATCGACATCCACATCGCGCTGGACAGTTGGCACCCCACCGCGGGCACACGCAAGACCGGTGTGCGCAATGCGGGCCAGCACATCGTCTACCGCGATGGCCAGTTCCAGCTGCCGCCCGCCGTGCCGCCGCGCAAGGCCTGGGCCTTTGCCGCGCCGTTCGGCGAGCAGGCCATGCTGGGCTTTTCCAGCGCCGATGCCGTGACCATCGCCCACCACATCCGCGTGCCCGACGTGCCCGCCTGGATGAACGAGACCCCGCTCACCGAGCTGCGCGCGGCCGACACGCCCGCGCCCGTGGCGGTCGATGAGTCAGGCCGCTCGGCCCAGCGCTTTCTGGTGGACGTGGTGGTGCGCCGGGGCAGCGAAGAGCGCCGCGCCAGCGCCAGCGGGCAGGACATCTATGCCATCACGGGCCCCCTGGCCGCGCAGGCCGTGGGGCGCATCCTGGCGGCCAAGGGGGCGCTCAGCGGTGCCCTGTCGGCAGGGCAACTGGGCGATGCGCGCTCGTTCCTGCAGGCACTGGCACCCCAGTATCTGCAGCTGGATTTTGGCGGGTGATGCGGCGGCCTGGCATCGGCCCCGGCCATCCGTGCTTCAGGCCAGCCCTTGCGCTACGTGGCGGCTGTCCAGAAGCCCGACCCGCACGAACTTGAGCGCGCTGCCTTCGGCATCCGTGAACTTGAGCTGTACGACGATGCCCTCTTTTGCCAGGTAGCTGGCGAAGAGGCCCGGGAACCTGGGATTGGTGGTATCCCTGCGCACCCGGGGCGTGCCCAGCGCCGCCTCGATCTGCGCCATGGAGCGTGCCGCCCCCATGCCCAGGGGCAGCAGGCCCTGGAAGAAGGCGCCGCTGTGCTTCTTTGGGTCGCAGTCGAAATACAGCTCGTGCAGGACGAATTCGCCGTCGCTCTTTCGGGCCATGTGCAGGGCCTGCACCTGGGCGGAGTCCTCGAACGCCAAGGCCAGGCCGGGCACGGGCGTGGCCACCTTGTACGGGTAGCTGTCGCTCAGGCGGGGTCGGCGGGTGATGCCGTGGGCGCTCAGAAAGGCGTCGAGGGCGCCATGCACGGAGGAGTGGCCCAGAAACGAGACGAGTTGGTCGGTATCCACGGTGGCTTTCTGGATGGGGGTGGCGTTTCCTGCCTGCGGTCAGGGCTTGGGGAATCGCGCCACACCGTTCTCAAGAGGCATTCGCAGTGCGTTGGTCAGATAGGCCACGGTGCGATAAAAGCCTGCCAGCATCAACAGTTCCAGCAGCGCCTCCTCGCTGAAGTGTGCTGCAAGCTCGGACCACAGTGCATCGGGCACGTCGCAGCCCTGGTGCAGCGCATCGCACAGGCGAATGAGCAAACGGTCTTCACCCGTCCAGCAGGGGTCATCCGCACCACCAACAGCAGTCGAATGGAGCTGTTCGGCGGTCAGGCCGGCAACCCCTGCGAACAGCGTGGCGTGCACGCCCCATTCGTACTCGGACCGGCACAGTGCCGTTGTCCGATCAATGACAAGCTCTCTCTGGCGGATGCTGAGGTGCCCCTTGTCCAGCAGGCCCGCGGCGAAAAATTTTTGGGCCAGCCGGGTGTCCCGCGCCAGCGTGGCGAACAGGTGCAGCGGCGGTTGTCCCTTCATGACGCGCTCGATGGTGGGCGCGATTTCGGGATCGAAGGGCATGGGGGCTGGCGCGATGCGACAGGTCACTGCGGTCTCCTTGGGGTAGGTAAAGTAGCCCATCGTAGCTTTTTATGCTGTAAAAAGTAAAGCATGAAGAATCCAGAAATCGGACAGCCTGTCAGAGGCTCGACCACCGGGCGGCCCATCATGGTGGCCCTGGACCTGCTCGGGCGGCGAACCACCTTGCGCCTGCTGTGGGAGCTCCGGGGCGATCCGGCCACGTTCAGGGTGCTGCAGGAGGCCTGCGAGACCAACTCGCGGCTGCTGAACATGCGGCTGGCCGAGCTGAGGGCCGCTGGCCTGGTGGAGCACGACGCAGGGGGCTACCAGCTGACCCCGGAAGGCCGGCGCCTGTGCGAAGCCCTGAACCCGCTGCTCGCGTGGGCCGAGGGCTGGGCGAAACGGGAGAAGAAGAGGGCCGACCGTGGCCGGTAGCGCCAGACCGCAAGAGCTAGAGCACGGCAAGCGCCAGCAGGCGGGGCAAGGGCGGGGGCAAACCGCTTAGAATCCGCCCCCCTTCACCGCGCTGCCCTCCCGCCCCATGCCACAGATCGTTGTCGACCAGCTGCGCAAGAGCTACCGCATCCACGAGCGCGACCCGGGCGTGGGCGGGGCCCTGCGCGCGCTGCTGCGCCCGCGCCACCGCACGGTGGAAGCGCTGGCGGGCGTGTCCTTCGCGCTGGAGCGCGGCGAGCTGCTGGGCTTCATCGGGCCCAACGGGGCGGGCAAGTCCACCACCATCAAGATCCTGGCGGGCATTTTGCGGCCCGATGGCGGGCGGGTGCAGGTCAATGGCCGCGACCCGTTTGCCGACCGCGAGCGCCATGTGGCGCACATCGGCGTGGTGTTTGGCCAGCGCACCCAGCTGTGGTGGGACCTGCCCGTGGGCGACGGCTTTCGCCTGCTGGGCGACATCTACCGGGTGGACCCGGTGCGCCTGGCACGCACGCGCGACGAGCTGGTGGCACTGCTCCAACTGGAGCGCCTGCTCGACCAGCCGGTGCGCCAGCTCTCGCTGGGCCAGCGCATGCGCGCCGAGATCGCGGCGGCCCTGCTGCACGAGCCCGACATCCTGTTCCTGGACGAGCCGACCATCGGGCTCGATGCGCCCTCCAAGCTCGCGGTGCGCGAGTTCGTGCTGCGCGCCAACCGCGAGCGCGGCACCACCGTGCTGCTGACCACGCACGACATGCACGACATCGAGGCGCTGGCCCAGCGCGTCATCGTGATCGGCCACGGCCGCGTGCTGGCCGATGGCCCGGTGGAGGCGCTGCGCGCCCAGGTCATGGCCGCGCGCCGTGCCGAAACGGGCTTGCAGGCGGATGCCGAGGACGACGAGGGCATGGCCATCGAGGCCGTCATCACGCGCTTTTACGCCCTGCACAGCGCCACCGAGGCGTGACGGACATGACGAACACCGCCATGCCCCTGCACGAACGGCTGCGCCCCTACAGGGCTGCCTTCGCCTCGCGCTTTCTGCAGATGCTGCAGTACCGCACGGCGGCGTATGCGGGCTTTGCCACGCAGTGCTGGTGGGGTGGCATCAAGGTGATGGTGCTGGCCGCCTTCTATGCCGGCAGTGCCGGTGATGGCGCGCCCATGTCGCTGGCCCAGGCCATCACCTACACCTGGCTGGCCCAGGGGCTGCTGGCACTGCTGCCCTGGCTGGGCGACCCCGAGGTGGCGCAGGCCGTGCGCACCGGCTCCATCGCCTACGACCGCATGCGCCCGGTGGATGCGTACACGCTGTGGTTCGTGCGCTCGGCCGGGTGGATCGCGGCACGCGTGCTGCCGCGCCTGGCGCTGATGCTGGCCTTTGCCGGCCTGGCGCTGCCCCTGGCGGGCCTGGGCGCCTGGGCCTGGCAGCCGCCGGCCGGGGTGGCCGCGGGCCTGGCGTTTGCGGCATCGGCGCTGCTGGCACTGCTGCTGTCCGCCGCGCTGGTCATGCTGCTCAACATCGCGGCGGTGGCGGCGCTCAACGAGCGCGGCATCAACGCGCTGGCAGCGCCGGTGGTCATCGTCTTCTCGGGCAATCTGCTGCCGCTGGTGCTGCTGCCCGATGCCTGGCAGACGGCCCTGCTGCTGCAGCCGCTGGCGGGGGTGATGGACATCCCGGCGCGTATCTACTTCGGGCAGTTGGCCGGCCTGCAGGCGCTGGGCGGCCTGGCGCTGCAGGCGGGGTGGATCGTGCTGCTGGTGGTGCTGGGCCGCGCGGCCATGGCGCACACCATGCGGCGCCTTGAGGTCCAGGGAGGCTGATATGGGGTCTCTGGCACTTTTTGCCCGCCTCGTGCGCGCCTCGCTCGCAGGGCAGGCGCGCTACCCGGCCTCGGCGCTGATGCTCACGCTGGGCCAGTTCCTGGCCACGGGCATCGAGGTGATCGGGGTGTGGGCGCTGTTCCACCGCTTTGGCGAGGTGCAGGGCTGGGGCATCGGCGAGGTGGCGCTGTTCTATGGGCTGGTGAACTGCATGTTTGCCGTGGCCGATGCGCTGGGCCGTGGCTTCGATGTGCTGGGCACCGAGTTCTTGCGCACCGGCACTTTCGACCGTTTGCTGCTGCGCCCGCGACCGTTGGCCCTGCAGCTCATGGGGCATGACTTTCGCATCAGCCGCCTGGGCCGGCTGGCGCAGGGCCTGCTGGTGCTGGGCTTTGCCACGGTGCAGGCGGGCATCGCCTGGACGCCCGCCACCGTGGCCATTGCCCTGTGGGCGCTGGCGGGTGGCGTGGCGCTGTTCCTGGGCATTCTGGTGCTGCAGGGCACGCTCTCGTTCTGGACGGTGGAGAGCCTGGAGATCGCCAACGTGCTCACCTACGGCGGCGTGCAGGCGGCGCAGTACCCGCTGGCCCTGTACGCACCGTGGTTCCGCCGCGTGCTGACCTTTGCCGTGCCCCTGGCCTGCGTGGCCTATTACCCGGTGCTGGCCATTCTGGGCAAGGCCGACCCGCTGGGCGCGCCCGCGTGGGTGGGGCTGGTGTCGCCGCTGGCGGGCTTTGTGTTCCTGGCCGCGGCCTTCGGGGCCTGGCGCGTGGGTGTGCGGCACTATGCCTCTACCGGGAGCTGAGCGCAGTGTCCCTGCGGCGTGCCGTGGAACTGCGCTTGGGATTTTCGGCAGGCCCGTGCGATCATTCCCGGCGAGGACCAACACGGGAGCTGCAGAGTGAGCGAGATAGCCAAGGTCGAACCCCAGGCTGTGCAGGAGGCCGCTTCGGGCCTGGACGGTATCGAACGCGTGGTGGCCGAGCCGCTGCGCTTCAAGGCCAAGCTGGCCATCGGCGAGAACGCGTACGCCTCGCTGCGCATGGTGAACCGCGGGCGCGAGCTGTGGGACGTGATCGGCGCTGCCGGCGCGGGTGCGGCCGTCGCCAAGTCCAGCCTGGTGGCCTCGGCGTTCTTTGCGCCCTCGGGCGTGGTGGGTGCGCTGGGCATGGGGGCGGCGGTCACACCGGTGGGCTGGGTGGCGCTGGCGGCGCTGGCCTCGGGCGGAGCCTGCTATGGCATGTACCGCTGGCTCGGTGCGTCCAAGGGCAGCCGGGTCATCGAGATTCCGCGCTGCCTCAACACCCCGCTCGATACGCTGGGCCTGGCGCTGTTCGATCTGATCGCACCGCTGTCGCTGCGGCTGGCCGCTGACGCCCAGGGCATGGTGCCGCCGCAGCGGCGCGACTTCCTGGCCGCGCACCTGGTGGACGAGTGGGGGCTGGACGCACGTTTTGTCGCGCGCGCCATGGCCGCCATCGAGCCCGGCCTGGCCGAGGCTGCGCCCCAGGAGCTGGCGCGCGAGCTGTCGGCCTTTCTGCATGCCAACCCCGACTGCAACCACCAGGTCATCGCGGCCGAAATGGGCGCCTTCCTGGCACAGATGCTGGCAGCCGGCGGGGCCGTGCTGGCCGAGCCCGAACAACAGTTGCTGGCCCAGGTGCAGCAGACCTTGCAGACCCCGCCCCCGGGCGAGATCGCCAAGGCCTGGACCCAGGCCAAGGGCCATGCCAACCACTATGGCGGCCAGGTGGCCGGTGCCGCCGGCAAGGCAGCGGCATGGACCCGCGAACAGCTGCCCACGGCGCAGCAGATGGAGGAACTCAGAATGCGTGGAACGGAATTGCCCGGGCAGATTGCGGGCGCGGTGGGCAAGGCTGCGTCATGGACGAAAGAGCAGATGCCCACGGCCCAGCAGGTGGAAGCGCTGAAGAAGCGCGGCGAGGCGCTGACGGGCCAGGCGGTGGACGGCCTGCGCACGGCCAGCCAGGCCGCGCAGGAGGCGCTGCCCAGTGCCGAACAGGTGCAGGCCGGCGCGCGGCGCACGGGCCAACTGGCGCGCCAGGGGCTGGACCGGATCCGCGCCAAGCTCGGCCGCTGAGCCGAGGGGGAAGGGCGGGGCAGGCAAGGGGCCTCTTGCCATCGATACTGTATTTAAATACAGTATCGATTTCCAACGAAAGGAAAGGCCCACCATGCTCCACGGTAGCTGCTGCTGCGGATCCGTCCGGTTCACGCTGTCCCGCCCGCCCACCATGATGGGCACCTGCCATTGCACGCGCTGCCGCAAGCTCGGTGCCAGCACCTTTGTGTTCGCCGAGCGCGAGGCCTTCACGCTGCTTGCGGGGGCCGACTGCATCACCACCTACGAGCCGCCGGCACCCTACCAGTACAAACGCTGCTTCTGCGCGCGCTGCGGCACCTCGCTGGGCGAGGTCACGTCGGGTGACAAGGCCTTTCCCGTCGCGGCCAATTGCTTCGATGACGAGCTTATGTTGGCCAACCAGTTCCACGAATTCGTCAAGGAGAAGCCGCACTGGGTGGGCATCTGTGACGGTGCCCCGCAGTTCGCGGAGCACCCCCATCGGTAGCCGCTGCCGGTCATTCTGGGCAGGCGTTGCCTGCGTTCCGGCTGGCAGTACGCATCTGTCTATGATGCCGAGCCTATGAAGACATCCGTGCTCGCCTTGGCCTTGCTATCGTCACTGTTCCTGTGCGCTTGCGACGACGCACAGAGTGCCCGCATCGAAGACCCGCGCAGCCGCCTGGCGGGCATTTGGTTGCGCGAGGCCGAGTCCGACGCATCAGGGTGCGTGTGGTCGTTGTGCTGGGCCAGGACATCTGCCTTGGGGAACCTCTCAATACCCGGCTTTCATCAGATCCGGATCAAGCGGCACTCGCGATACGAGCGCAGGCCGATCCAGGCACGCGTTTACGCTCTGCAAGCCCATTCAAGGGGTCTGGCGCTGCTCGATTGAGGCTGCTTTGATCCTCTCGTGCATGGCTTTTGACACTCGATGGCCCCGTTGAGGCCCCCGCGCCTACGCTGTGGTGTTCTTATAGAATGGATCCACGCCCTTGTGCAGGAACATCGCCAGCCGCTTGATGTTGTAGCAGGCGGCCATCAGCGTCATCGCTACATCCGCCCGCGCCTGCCCGATGGTGCGGATGAACTTTCCTCCCAGGTGCCGGATGCCGGCGAACACGTGTTCCACCTTGGCCCGTTTGCTGGCAATCTTGCGGTTGCGCCTCTTTTGGCATTCGCTCAAGGGTTTGTCTTTGCTGGCCCTGCGCTGCATGCCATCGCGCCAGCCCAATGCCTTGAGCATCTCTTGTCTGCACTTTGAGGGATAGGCCTTGTCGGCGTAGACATCCCGTCCGGTATTGTCCTCGTCCAGCACAGCATCGAAGTGGTGCCCGTCGCGTTCGCTGGCTGTGCCGGTGGCGATCTTGCGGATGAAGCGGTGCTTGATGTCCACGCTCACGCTGAGCTTGTAGCCGAAGTGGCTCTTGCCGTGTTTCTTGGTGTGGGTGGCATCCAAGTCCTTTTGCCTGCGCTTTGCCTCGTTCCAGTCAGAGGTCTTGCCTTGGGCCAGGCGTTCCTTGTCCTCCTTGCCGATGTGCTGGCGTGGTGCCGGCACCAGGGTGGCATCGATGGCCTGTCCGCCCCGGGCGATGTAGCCATGGCGTTGCAGCTGGGCATCCACGCCCTGGAACAAGGCAGTGGCGCCATCTACACCAATGCGCTGGGCAAAGCGCCAGATGGTGTTGCGGTCCGGGATGTTCATGGCGTCTTGCAGCAGACAAAAGCGCTGGTAGCTCAGGCGATCCAGCAGTTGGTATTCCATCTGCTCGTCCGAGAGGTTGTACAGGCGCTTCAAGACCAGCACGCGCACCATCACTTCGGTGGGGTAGGCGGGGCGTCCGCCCTTGCGCGCGTCTGCCCTCCCCACAATCCCATCGACCAACACTGCCAGCTCGGCGAAGTCGATGTGCTGGGCGATGGTCTGCAGCGGGTCGCCCGCCTCGTCGATCTTGCGCTTGCGCGAGGCTTCGGCAAACAGGTCGAACTTCAGTGCGCTGCCGGGGGTGATCATGCGGGGGTCAATACGGGAGCGAAGGGCTCAGTGTGGAATGGCGGGGTTTTGAGAGGTTCCCCTTGGAATAAATAATACAGTTGACGTCTTGAGGTTTTTAAGGAGCTTCGCGTTGTTTTGCTGCAAGTGGTTTTGCAGAGGTGGCTATTCGGGCTGAGTGTTTTCAATGGGTGGAAGAGAGTCTAAAAATATTTTTAAACTGGCTTGATTGCTTGCACATTCCTCCAAGACTTTTCTTTTTAGTAATGGTTTTGAAATGGTCTGATAGCAGTTGTAATCTTTGGAGTAAGTTGTGTTGGATTTGTTTAGGGCTCTTTGTAGAGCATTCTCGCATCCCGTATCTTTTTTTCGGGTTTTGTCGGATTTTTCGTAAATCGGTAATATCCAGCACTCTATTGAATCTACTGGGATTGCCATAACTATTTTCCTGCCAAACTGATTAAATAAATCAGGGGCTATTTTTGATTGAATAAGTTTGGAAAAATCTTCTACAATCTGCTTGGCACTCTTTTTTCTGCCTTTGTCGAAGGGGTTTATGTTGATATTGGGATGGGATGCAATGTCGGTGTCAATGTGAATAATTAAAAATTCATTATATAAAAATATATCGGAAAAGCTTGGTAGTTGGCAAAACTCCAGTACCCTCTCGAATCCGCCTTCTTCTCCTTGTCGCGCTTGGTCGGTCGCATCCCTCGCCGGCTGAATTATTTGAACGTCAACGTCTTCATCGTAGTGGCCTCCCAAAATATTGTCTATAACAACTTGGTCGGTTATTCCTTCTGTTATTAGTGCAAATCTTGTCATTAGAATGCTTTGGGTAAACCGCCTAGAACTCCATTGATAAAGAGTTCGGATAAACGGCGTGGATGGTTTTCGTATGCCGGTTTTAATATTCTCTGAATCTTTGTTTTCCCGGTTCGACCGCGTGAGACTACAAAGAGTCTTTGATTGTCATCATCAAGATTTATTCCGTCAAGAATGGAGGGGTTGTGTGTCGTAAATATGGCCTGTTTTTTTGTTGTTTTGGCAATTTTCACTAACTCCCTCATCAATTTTTCGCATAGCTTTGGATTAAGGGACGCGTCGATATTGTCAACGGCAAAAAATGATGGGGTAAGGTGACTTGAAAATAATAAAAAATAAAATAGCAAAAAGAGGAAGCCTTCGTTCGTGCTAATGCTGTCGAGATATTTCGAAGAATCGCTGAGGTAGCGGTCTTTAACTTCTAAAGTTCCATTTCCTGAATCTTCTTTTAATCTAAAATCCTCAAACCATCCAAGCAATCGTAGTGAGGATTTGATTTTTTCAAATTGCTCGGGATTGTTTTTTTCAATTACGGATAGCAGTCGAAAAACACCTTCGCCATTAATTCCAAGGGGTTCAATTTGACCTTCCTTTTGCAGCATTCGTAGTGCGGAATTTTCGGGGGAATAAACCACAAAATTGCCAAGATACTGAGCGAAGCTAGAGTTTTTAAATATCCTGTTGGTTATTATTTTTCCTTTTTTTTCGTCTGCTATCTCGTAGTTGAAATGAATTTTCCCTGTTTCGCGAAATTTTTTTGAATCAACTGATTCAAGGTGTTTTGCGAATGCAAGAAAAAAATCACCAATAGCCTCGGTTTTTTGTTTGTTATCTTCGGTGGATTTTGAAGATGCGAGCTCTTGAAAATCTTTGAGAAGAGATTCAAATTCTTGATACTGGAGATCAAAGCTCTCGTTGCTGCTTTGGGTGCATGTCCATTTTGAATATGGTAGATTGTCGTTGTTTAATTCAAACTTGGCGGTGTCTTTTTTGTTGTTTTTTACTGTTATTTTGATCGGAGCATTTATGTCGCACCCATTAAATCCTGGGCGCATACCTTCTGGATTGGTCACTCGAATTCCACGGGAGCTTAGAAATTCATTATCAAGCTTCTCAGCTGCAGCTGCGCCTGCTAATGCAATTACCTCAAGTATATTGCTTTTTCCAGCTCCGTTTTCTCCAATAAATACATTAACTAGTCCAAGAGGTATTTTTATTTCCTCAATGGATTTATAATTTTCTATTTTTATTTCTTCAATCATGTGTTTGTATTGTGTATTGGTTTAACGGATTCTAATGGTCTGTGCAAACTTGGGATGCTCTGAAGTAGCGTGTGCGTATTGTGCATCGTATTCCTGATGCCTACATCCAGCGGTACATTTGAGTGACGGGGCGCTACCGCTCCTGCGCGGCCAGCCGCAGGCCCAGCCCGATCAGGATCACCCCCGAGATGCGCGACTGCCAGGCCATGAAGCGCTGGTTGCCCACCAGCCGGTCGCGCATGCGGTAGAGCACGGAGACCAGGGCCAGCTCGTACAGCGTATCCATCACCGCCATGGTGGCGCCCAGGATGAGCATCTGTGCCACCACAGACCCCCGCGCCGGGTCCACGAACTGGGGCAGAAAGGCCAGAAAGAACAGCGCCACCTTGGGGTTGAGCGTGCCGGCCAGAATGGCCTGCGTGAGCGGGGCTTTGTTGCTTGTCGGGGCGGCCGTTGTGGCGGATTGCAGTTGCGGCTGCGGGCCCGCCTTGGCGCGCAGCGCCTGGATGCCCAGGTAGATCAGGTAGGCCGCGCCGGCGTACTTCACCAGCGCAAAGGCCAGCGCCGAGGTGGCCAGCAGCGCCGACAGGCCCAGTGCCGCGGCAGCCGCATGGATGAGGGTGCCCACATTGAGGCCCACCGCCGTGAATGCGCCCGCGCGGCGCCCGCCCGTGAGCGTGTTGGCCAGCACCAGGGCCTGGGCCGGGCCGGGCACCAGGATCAGTGCTGCGCTGGCGGCGACAAAGGTGGCGTAGGAGAGGGGGTCGATCAACATGGTGCTGTGCTTGTTGTGGCAGGGGAATGCCGGGGCGCCACAGGGGCTTTGAAAGGGCAGGCATCTGCGCGTCGGGTATTCTGTCGCCTCCGTGTTGTTAATGCAAGTGTGTTGCGTTTGTGTTCTTGAGGGAGCGCGATGGTGGCAAAAGATGAGAACCGGGCTCGGGCCCATGTGGGCGGGCTGCACATTGCCGAGAGCCCGCCCGGCCAGGCGCCCGCATGGTCGGCGCATGACCGCAGCTTTGCCGTCGAGAGCGAGCTGGTGCTGCGCCTTGCCGATGGCCGGCTGGGCTACGAAGTGGCCCGCGTGGCGCCGTATGTGAAGACCTATGCCGATGAGGGGCCGCAGGGCGCATCGGAAGCTGGCGAGGGTGAGGACGACGGCCATTCCTTCGTGGCCTGGCTCGGCGGCGAGCCCGCGGGCGAGGTCCGCTTGTCGCGCCACTGGAATGGCTGCGCCAGCATCGACGACCTGGTGGTCGGCCAGGCCTTTCGGCGCAGGGGCGTGGCCCGGGCGCTGGTGGAGCATGCCATCGCCTGGTCGCGTGCACAGCAACTGGCCGGCGTGGTACTGGAGACGCAGAGCAACAATGTGGCGGCCTGCACACTGTATGCGGCCTGTGGGTTCACGCTGGAGGGCTTCGATGCGGGCCTGTACCGGGCCCTGCAGCCGGGGACGCGGGAGGTGGCCCTGTTCTGGTACTGGCGCGAGCCGCGCTGAGGGCGCCGCCATGGGAGCCCGATGACCCGGGGCTGTCATCCGGGGCCGCTATAGTGCAAGGGCATGGTTCTTGCGCAAGGACCGACAGAACCCAGTGTCTCGAACGAAGGAACGCCCCACCGATGCCCGGACCCCACCTCGACGCCCCGATCTTCATCAAGGACATCTACGAGACCCAGGTCGATACCGCCAAGACCCCGTTCTTCTTCAACGATGGCGGCATGCCGGTCTACCTGACCGAGCCGCCCGAGGGCCTCACCCCGCTCACGCCCGCAGCCACCGACTCGGCGCTGGCCGTGGGCACCGAGTACCTGGTGGCCGATGTGCTGGGTGTGAAGTCCATGCCGCCCTACGGTGTGGAAACGCGGCTGGGCTTTGCGGCCGAGGAGGTGGTGTTCGCACCCCTGTGGGCCACGCGCAGCATTGCGGCGGCGTTCGGCATCACGCTGGTGGAGCCGGGGCAGGTGGTGCAGATCGCAAGCCCGGTGACCGAGCTGCAGCAGGTCGAGTACGAGTACGGCGTGTTCGCCGGCCACTGGTCGCCCTACCAGGGCACGGGCGACGCCTTGCTCAGCGTGGTCTGCACCGACCTGGAGCACCATGATTTTCCGCATGTGTTCGCCTCCACCGACCCCACCCAGCCGCTGGTGATCTCGGTAGGGCGCTACTGGCCGGAACTGGGCAAGATCCGCCTGGCCGACCTGTGGGTGCCACGCGGCAGCGCGCTGTATGTACCGCCCAAGCCGGCCAGCAGCGACCCGGCGGCCGTGGTCGATCTGCACAACAACCGCAACTCGGCGCGCGCCTGCTGGGGCGACATCCACCAGAACAGCATCAAGACCCACACACTGCTGCAGACCGAAGGCGGGTATTTCTACTGGTACTGGAACGCGATCGCCACCGTGCACAGCCGGCCTCTTGCCATTGGCTGAAGTGAAACACCCCCTGAGTCGCTTCGCGCCTTCACCCCTCTCTCGACTCGCTGCGCGAGTCGGGAGGGGGAGGCCTCCAGCGCAGTCGCTGGATACGCCGCCTTCGCGGCGGGGCGGCCCTTGCGCGGAGGCACTGGCTTGGGCCGCGCCAGTCTCATGCGTAGTGGGTGGAGCACAGCGCAAGGGATAACTGATACTGCGGACAGGGAGAGCCTAAAGATGGACATGGCCGATGTGAAGGAACTCAGCGGTAGCGACAGTGACAGTGTGGTCTACAAGACCCTGCTTGAATCCACGCGCGCCATCCCCTGGAAGATCGACTGGGCGACGATGAAGTTCGCCTACATCGGTCCGCAGATCGAGCCGCTGCTGGGCTGGAGCCAGGACAGCTGGCTCACCGTGGACGACTGGGCCAGCCGCATGCACCCCGAGGACCGCGACTACGTGGTCAACTTCTGCGTGGCCCAATCCAAGGCCGGCGTGGACCACGAGGCCGACTACCGTGCCCTTACCAAGGACAACGGCTACGTGTGGATCCGCGATGTGGTCCACGTGGTGCGCAAGCCCGACGGCGAGGTCGAGGCGCTGATCGGTTTCATGTTCGACATCACCGAGCGCAAGAAGACCGAAGAGAAGCTGCTCGTCCTGCAAAAGGAGCTCGAGGCCCTGTCGTTCAAGGACGGCCTGACCAACATCGCCAACCGGCGGCGCTTCAATGCCGCCATCGAACTGGAGTGGGAGAGTGCGCGCAATGGCGGTGGCGCCAGTGGCACGCCCGTGTCGGTGCTCATGCTCGACATCGACTTCTTCAAGCAGTACAACGACCTGTACGGCCATGTCCAGGGCGACGACTGCCTGATCGCCATCGCTCGCACGCTGAGCCTGGCGCTCGAGAACCCACGCGACCTGGTGGCGCGCTTTGGTGGCGAGGAGTTCATCATCCTGCTGCCCGGCGCCGATGCGCATGCCGCCCTCAAGGTGGCCGAGCGCTGCCAGCGCCTGATCCAGAAGCAGGGCATCGCCCACGCCCAGTCGCCGCACGAGCAGCGCGTGACCCTGAGCATCGGCGTGGGCACGGCCACGCCGGCCGACTATGCCAGCCCTTCGGACTTCATCGCGGCGGTGGACCAGCAGCTGTATGCGGCCAAGAGGAATGGGCGCAACCGGATTGAAACGGTGTGACGGGCCGAGGGGCCGGCGGGTGGCGCTATCCCCGGCCGTCGAAAGCCTCGGCATCGCACAGGCCGGCCACAAACGCCGTGAAATCCTGGGCGAGCGGTAGCACCTCGGGTGCATCGCCATAAGTGTCTACCCAGACCACGCAGGGCTCGCCTTCCGGGCCGCATGCGCGGTAGTCGAACATGACCACGGTGTGCCCCGCGGTCGGTGTTTCTGCGAACACAAAGCCCCAAGAGGGGTAGCCCCAATCCGCGTGGATCGCACGTTCAGTTGCGATGTCGATCCCGTGCTTGCCACCGATGCCGCGTATACCGGTGATCGCAATGTGGTCAGGGGCCCAGGACGTGGGGCGGCTCACGGCAAAGCAACCGTGCCGAGTGCTGCCTCCATTCCTGATGAGCAGCAGGTCGGTGTACGCCGCCGGAAACCGAAAACCCAGCGCCTGCTGTGCCGCGTGCAGCGCCGTGCGCGTCAGCGGAGGGCCGGTGAACCAGTCCGTGCCGTCGAAGGGATGCGCCACATCACTTGCGGCCTTGCTTTGGCGGGCCAGCAGATCGATGGCGTCGGCCACATGGCCCGCTGCGGCATCCAGTGCGGCCCGGCAGGCAGAAACTGGCGCTCCCGACGCCTCGCGCACGCGCTGCAGATCGTGGAGGCGGGCGGTCATGTGGTGCAAGCGGGCGCGGGCGCCTTAGCCCAGGTCCTGCGCCGATGGCAGGTACAGCCCCTGCGCCGTCGTGATCGAGCGCGCCGCGCGCACGGCCCGGGCCGTGGCGATGGCCGTCACCTCGGCGGCCATGGTGGACAGCACCATCATCCCCGGGTTTTGGCCCGACACCCCCGTGCCCAGGGCGAAAAGCGTGTCGCCATCGGACATGGTGTGCACCGGGTTGATGCTGCGCGCCAGGCCATCGTGCGCGGTCACGGCCAGGCGGTGGGCCTGGGCCTTGGTGATGGTGGCGTCGGTCGCGATGACGCCGATGGTGGTGTTGGTGCCGGCCAGGAGGGGTTTGGGCAGCTCGCCGCGCAGCAGGGCGCGGCGCGTGTCGCGCAGTTGTTTGCCATCATCGGTGCGGGCGCCGGCGATCACCTGGGCGGTGTCGGGATCGACCACATCGCCCAGGGCATTGCAGGCGATGAGGGCGCCCACGGTGACGCCACCCACCGTGATCGACGCCGTGCCGATGCCGCCCTTCATCGCGTTCTGGATGCCGAAGATCTTGCCCACGGCCGCGCCCGTGCCCGCGCCCACATTGCCCTCGGCCGGGTCGGCGCGCGAGGCGGCCTCGCACGCGGCATAGCCGGCAGCGGCATCGGGGCGGATGCGCATGTCCCCCACCAGCAGGTCGAACAGCACGGCGCCGGGCACCAGGGGCAGGCGGCCCACCACCACGTCGAAGCCGATGCCATGCTCCTCCAGCCAGCGCACCGCGCCGCCGGCCGCATCCAGCCCCCAGGAGCTGCCGCCCGCCAGCATGATGCCGTGCACCTTTTCCACCAGGTTCGATGGGTCCAGCAGGTCCGTCTCGCGCGTGCCGGGCGCCGCGCCGCGCACGTCCACACCGCCCACTGCGCCTTCGCGCGCAAGGATGACCGTGCAGCCCGTGGGCCGCCGTGGGTCGGTGAAGTGGCCGACCTCGATGCCGGGCACGCGGGTGATGCTGCCGGCGTCGTGGGAATCGCCGTGGGTGACAGGGGAGAGGAAGGTCGTTGTTGTCGTTGTGTGCGTCATGGTCAGTGATTATGGGCGGTGCAAATGCGCGGGGCGGACGCGGCGGGGTCGACCCGTTTTCGGCCGCGTTGTAACGGTGTGTTGTAAGCGCATTGGAAGGTGACGGGTATCACCTGTCATGCCAGCACGGTGCACCACAATGGAACGACAAGATTAGACAAGAGAGGAAGGATCGATATGGCGACACCATTGTGGCGTCGGGCTCTGGCCTGCCTGCTGCCCGCGTTGCTCGTGGGGCTGGGTTCATCGGGTGCCGTGCAGGCGCAGAGCATTGCGACGGGCGCGCGCCATGGGCTGGCGCTGCAGCCCGACGGCAGCGTGCTGGCCTGGGGAGACAATCGGCAGGGACAACTGGGACAAGGACGCACGCTGTATGCCGAGGCTGCGCGCGAGATCCCCTTGTCGGCAAAAGCAGTGGCCGTACGTGCCAGCTCCACCAACGCGCTGGTGCTCGACGACCAGGGCAATGTGTGGAGCTGGGGCACCAACCGCCGGGGGCAACTCGGCGATGGCACGCGCACCGACCGGGCCACGCCCAGGATCGTTTTTCGCAACGCGGCCCAACTCGTTGACAACGGCGGCGATCAACGTCCGTCATGGGTGCTCGACAGAGATGGACAGCCCTGGTGGTGGGGACCCTTGCCTTCAGGCGGAGAACTGACTCAGCCAGCACAAGCAGCCCGGGTGCCTGCCCGGCTGGTGCGGGTACTGTCCAGTGGGCGGGCAATGGCCGCACTGGATGACCAGGGGGTGGTGTGGTCCTGGGGTGTGGGTGCCGCATGTGCTGGCGCAACCCAAGCAGCCGGCGAGGCGTTTGCGATGCGTGACGTTCCGCCCATCAAGGACTTTGTCGTTGTCGGCGACACCTTCAATCCCGATCGCCGCGAATTTCCTGACCCGGTGGCGCCGCAGTATATCTCGCGTATCTATGCAGTTGACCGCGACGGGAAGTATTGGAAATGGGGCGCAGAGGTGGTGTATTCCAGCGGAATGGCCAGGCTCCAGTCCACCTGCCCTCCTGTCCAGTCGCTGGACGCAAGCGCTATGCTGGGCTACCAACCCCGGATCCACGCCGATCTGGTAAAGGCCGGAACGGTCATCAAACGGGTCATCCCCTCAAACCAATGGACTACCGCTGGATTGACTGAAAACGGGGACCTGTGGCTGTGGCGGCAAGTCCAGTCCGGGCCGCCCGGGACGGCCCCCCCGGTTACCTTGAGCCATGAGGCTTCGGGGGTGTTGGATGCCAGCAGCTACTCCACCGAACTTCGCGAGGGAACCCAGGGGCTGATCTACATCACCCGCGACGGCAGGGTGCTGGCCAAGGGCTCCAACGCCAATCTGCATCTTGCCCTGTCCAGCAATCAGATCGATTCGGTCGCCGGACCTCAGAGAGTTCCGCTGCCCGCAGGCGCTGCCAGCGTTCATGTGATGCCCGATGGCGGGTATGCGGTCTTGAAGGATGGGCGGGTGTTCAATTGGGGCCTTGGAGCCGCGCAATACGATCCCAGTGCCAATCTCAACTGGTATGTGCCCCGGCCAGGGCCCTCACAGATCGGGATACCGGCCTCCATTGCAAAACTTGCGGTGACGGAAGGCCGCTGGCTGGCGCTGGATTCAAGCGGCAACGTCTGGAGCTCGGATGAGTGGGGCTCGGGCGTGAAAGGCTCGGGCCTTTTGCGCCCGACCATGGTGAGCCGTGCCAACGGTCTGCCACCTGCACGGGACATTGCGCTGGGTGGTAGCGCAGGGGCCACGGCCATGGCTGCCATTTTGGGCGTGGACGGATCGGTCTGGACCATCGGTGCCTTTGCCGGGGTGTCGCCCCCTCCCAGCCCGCCTTTGCAGAATTTTGACGATGTGTTGTCGCACCTGTGGACACCCAAGAAAGTTCTGGCACTTCCTTCGTCCATCGTGCAGGTGGCCGCGATTGGCGGGTACATTGGGGCCGCTGCGTATGCGCTCGATGCCTCGGGGTCCGTCTGGTTCTGGGGCCAGCATGCCTACGGTATCGGCGGGCGCTCGGTTGCCGCAGTAGGGGGAGATCTGATCGTCAATGTGCCCTATGTGCTGCCCTTGAGGCAGAAGGCTGTTTCGATCCACACCAATGCCTACGACTACGGTTTCTGTGCCATTTTGGAAGATGGCTCTGCCCAGTGCTACGGCAAGATGTTCAACGAACATGCCGGGATGCATTTTCGACTGCACGCGCCCATCAAGGAACTGGCGGTCGGCGGGGCCGAACAGGCCATGGGCCGCACGACCGACAGGCGTGAAAACACCGTCCACTTCCGTCTGGCCGACGGTACCGTCTGGGCCTGGGGCCAGGGCCGTTATGGGCAGTTGGGCGCGGGCATCCACGCCAACACCGCAGAACCCGTCCCTGTCAACAACGAAGCCGGAACCGGCGATCTGGACCTGGACCCCACCACGCCCAATGTGCCCACGGCCAACCGTCCTCCATTCCGCGTGAAGACGCGCCTGGAGGGCAACCTGCGTACGCTGTCGTTCAACGCGGATGTGTTCGGCGCTGCAACGGGTGGTGGTACTGGCAACGGCACCACCAACCTCTACGCCTTCGCCACAGCCGACCTGCGCACCTGGATACAGTTGGACGGGGAAGGCCAGTGGAGCCTGCTGCGCTCGCCCGTGCCTGCCGCGGCAAGCAATGTGCCGCTTGCCACCGAGGCGCAATCGGTGCCGCTCAACATCTTGCCGCAGTTCATAGGCACGGGCCTGGCCGGCGTGCGGGTGTTCGTGGGCCAGGGGCGCGATGCGCAGGAGATGCTGCAGGCGCGGCGCTTCCGCGAGGTGCTGGAACTGGCGCCCGAAGACTGATGGCCCATCAACCAGCCAGCCGACCAAGCGATTCACGTTGCCGCCAGGCACCTGTTCCGAGGCCTCTTGCATGCACCATCCGCTTCTTCGCTCCCTGGCCGGCCTGCTGGCCCTGGCCCTGGGCACCACTGCCGCGCAGTCCCAATCCATCGCCACCGGCGCGCGCCACGGCCTTGCGCTGCAAGCCGACGGCAGCGTGCTCGCCTGGGGTGACAACCGCCAGGCGCAGCTGGGTGGCGGCAAAACCGTCCACGCCAGCACGGCGCGCGAAATCCCGCTGCCGGCCAAGGCCGCAGCCGTGCGCACCAGCAATACCGGCGTCCTGGTTCTGGACGAGCAGGGCAACGTGTGGAGTTGGGGGACCAACCGCAAAGGCCAGCTGGGCGATGGCACGCGCACGGACAGGCCCACGCCACAGCTCATCTTCCGGGGGGCGAGCGGCATCGTCAACGGCGGGGACAAGGGACCGTCGTTCCTGATCGACCGGGACGGGCAGCCCTGGTGGTGGGGGCCGTTGCCGTCCGGCACCAACGTGGCGGTGCCCGAGCGCGCGGCGCGCGTACCCGCGCGCCTGGTGCAGATCGAGCACCAGGCACGCAGCACGGCGGCAATCGACGACCAGGGCGTGGTCTGGTCCTGGGGCGAGGGCGCTGCCTGCGCGGGCACGGCGGCGTACACCGGGCCGGTGGCCATGAAGGGGCTGCCGCGCATCCAGGAGCTGCGGTTGGCCGCCTCGGCCCCTGCGCGCGGCAGCTCGGACGAGCGCGCAGGCGAGGTCCCGGCCTCCCGGATCATTGCGCGGGATGCCAATGGCGCCCTCTGGAAATGGGGCACGGACCCCCGGGTTTCGAGCTGGGGCCCGATTCCCCCGCCGCGACAGACCTACTGCCCACCGGTTGCAACGCAGGAGGATCCATGGGCCTACGAGCGCAGGGTCCACCCCGGCATGGCAGCACAGGGGGTGAAGATCGCCCAGTACGCTGGAGTCGGCGGCGCCGGTTACCTGGGCTGGACGGCTGAAGGGGATCTCTGGCAGTGGATGCCACCGGTGGAGGCGGAGCCTGCAGGCTACCGCGTCACCTTGCACCGCGTGGCCACTGGCGTGGTGGATGCCAGCTCCCACACCAGCGAGGGCGAACCCCTGGTATCCGGCATCCTGTACATCACGCGCGACGGCAGGCTCCATGGGCTGGGCACCAACCTCAGCCTGCATCTGGCCACGGCGTCTGACGGGGTGGATTCCATGTCCACCCCTGGCACGATGGCGCTGCCCGGGCCTGCGCGCAGTGTGCACGCGCAGCCCTTTGGCAGCTACGCCCTGCTCAGCGATGGCCGGGTCTATGGCTGGGGCCTGGGCGCCACGCGCTACGACCCGCAGGCCAATTTCGAGCAACGGCTGTACCCCCAGGTGCCAACGCACATTCCCCTGGGCGCACCCATCGCCAAGCTGGCGGTGGCGCAAGACCAGTGGCTGGCCCTGGACGCCGATGGCCGGGTCTGGAGTTCCGACGGCTGGGGCAGCCGGCCCACGGTGCGCGAACCGCTGAAGTCGTACCTGCCCGCAATGCTGATCCGTGATACGGGCCTGCCCCTGGCCCGGGACATTGCCGTGTCCGGCAAGACCATCGGAATGGTCCTCGGCGTGGATGGTTCGGTATGGACCATGGGCACCCGCGCGGGTCTTGCACCCGTGGGGCCCCTTGCGCCCATCGTGCCCGGGGTGGTTCCCGATATCTACGGCGTACTGGATGTGCTGGCCACGCCGCACCAGGTGCAGGGGCTGCCCCCATCCATCGTGCAGGTGGCTTCGGCCACCCCCGTGTCTGCTGCACTGTATGCGCTGGACGCCGAGGGCGGGGTCTGGTTCTGGGGCAGCCGCTCCCGGTTCGGCTTGACGGGGCACGACAGCGACCAGTTGTCTGCCGGCGACCGCGAGGTGCAGACGCCCATACCGCTTCCACTGCCCCAGAAAGCGGTTGCCATACGCGCCGGCCAGTCGAGTTTCTGCGCCATCCTCGCCGATGGATCGGCACAGTGCTATGGCTGGCTGTTCAACGAGCACCGGGGCGTGCGGTTTCGCTTGCATGCCCCGATCCGGGAGATCTCCTTCGGCACGCATGCTTCCAACGGGACCCAGGGAACCACCGTGCATCTGCAGCTTGCCGATGGCTCGGTCTGGGCCCAGGGGCAAGGGCTCCATGGCCAGTTGGGCAACGGCACCTATGCCAATGCGGCAGAGCCCATGCCGGTGGTCAACGGGGCCGCAACTGCAGACCTGATTCTGGGCCCCTCTGTAGCGCCGGGGGCGGCCGTGCGACCCCCGTTCAGGGTGAAGATGCGACTGACCGGCAACCTGCGTTCCCTGTCGCTCGGTGGCGACGTGTTCGGGAGCGCTGGCGCTCCAACAGCGAGCAATGTGTATGCCCTGGCCAGTTCCGGCGCACCGGGCGGTGGCACCTGGGTGCAGCTTGACGCGCAGGGGCACTGGGGCCCGCTGCGCTGGCCCATACCTGCCATTGCCAGCGGCGCAGCGCTGGCGAGCGAAGCCCAGTCCATCACGCTGGAAAACATCCTGCAGCGGTTCACCGGTACGGGCCTGGAGGGGCTGCGCGTGTACGTCGGCCATGGCCGCGATGTGGACGAAATGCTCGCGGCCAAGCGCTTTCGCGAAGTGCTCGAACTGGTCCATGAGGACTGCACGCTCACTCCGTGCGGACCGACCTTGCTGGGGGGGCAATGATGCAGCGAAGAAATCCCACGGGGCTGGCGAGCCGGTTCATCGCACTCCTGGTGCTGCTGGCCCTGGCCACCGCCGCGCAGTCCCAGACCATCGCCACCGGCGCGCGCCATGGTCTGGCGCTGCAAGCCGACGGCAGCGTGCTGGCCTGGGGCGACAACCGCCTGGGACAACTGGGCCAGGGCCGCACACTGTATGCCGAGACGGCGCGCGAGATCCCCTTGCCCGCCAAGGCCGTGGCCGTGCAGGCCAGCGCCACCAACGCGCTGGTGCTGGACGAACAGGGCAACATCTGGAGCTGGGGCACCAACCGCCGCGGCGAGCTGGGGGATGGCACGCGCGCCGACCGGGCCACGCCGCAGATCGTGTTCCGCAACGCGGCGCAGATCGCGATCAACGGCGGGGCTTCGTCGCCCACCTTCGTGCTCGACAAGGACGGCCAGCCCTGGCAATGGGGGCCCGTGCCCGGCGGCGGCGAGCTGCTGGCCCCCACCCGGTCCGCCCAGGTGCCCGTGCGGCTGGTGAAGGTGGAGCCTCGGGGCCGAACGGTCTCCGCGCTGGACGAGCAGGGCGTGGTGTGGTCCTGGGGCGAAGGCGTGGCCTGCGCCGATTCACCAGGCAAGACCGGCCCGGTGGCCATGCGCGGCCTGCCGCCCATCAGGGATTTCTGGATCTCCTATTCCGCGCTGCGCGCCGCCGGCACGCCCGCGGACGGCACGCCCCTGACCATCGTGAACGCCGTGGACCGCGATGGCAACGTCTGGAAGTGGGGCTCCGAGGCCTCCTATGGTTTCATGGGCTATGGACCGGCCGAAATACGCCGGTACTGCCCTGCGGTGCGCACGCCGGACGCAGCCGACTGGACGTTGCCGATGCCGCTGGTGCCACCGTACATCCCCGCCGAGCTCGTGAGCGCCGGTGTCGCCATCACCCGTGTGCTCGGCATGAACATCGAGCGGGCCGTGGCGTCGCAGAACAGCTCCACGCTCGGGTTGACGCAGGACGGAGAGCTCTGGCATTGGGACAGCCAGGGCCCTGGCACCAAGATCCACCGCGAAGCCCTGGACGTGGTGGATGCAAGCAACTATTCCGCTGGAGACCGCCACGGAACGCTGGGGCTGGTCTACGTCACCAGGAGCGGCAAGGTCTACGCCAAGGGCTCCAACCTGTTCCTGCACCTGGCCATCGCCAGCGGCGAGGTCGATTCAGTGTCGGGGCCGCAGAAGGTGCAGTTGCCCGGGCCGGCCGTGAGCGTGCACGCCAACGCCAGCGGCAGCTATGTGCTGCTCAAGGACGGACGGGTCTTCCACTGGGGCTACGGCACGGCGCAGTACAAGCCCTTCGCCAGCCTCAACCGCTATGCCGTGCCGCAGGCACCGGTGGAGTTGGACCTTCCTGCGCCCGCGGTGAAACTGGCGGTAGGGGAGCGCCGCTGGATGGCCCTGGCTGCGAACGGCGATGTCTGGAGCACCGATGTCACCGCCGTCGGCAACGAGTACAAGGAGCCTGTCTGGTTCCAGCGCCTGCTCGTCACGCGGGCCTCCGGCCTGCCTGCAGCAAAGGACCTCGTGGTGGGCGGCGCGGGAGGCGCCATCCTGGGAGTGGACGGCACGCTGTGGAACGTGCCCGCGCAGGCGGTGCCCTATCCCCACGCCGAGACGCGGCCTCCAGTGTTCCTGCCCTTTCAATATGGCGGCCTGCCGAAGGTAAGGCAGGTGGCGATGGTGCTGGGGCGCTACGGCGAGGCCCACTTCGCGCTCGACGCACAGGGGCAGGTGTGGTTTCGGGGACGGGAGTCATTCGGCCTGAGTGGTGCCGTGGACACCGGCACCACCACGGGCCTGGATGTGCCGGCCCCCTTCGTGCGGCCCCTGCCCGGCAAGGCCGTCTCGGTGCATGCCGGCGGCGGCAGCTTCTGCGCCGTGCTGGAGGACGGGTCGGCCCAGTGCTACGGCAAGATCTTCAACGAGCACCTGGGCATGCGCTTCACGCTGCACGCGCCGATCCGCGAGGTGTCCATCGGTGCCGATGGCACGCAGGGCGGCACGGTGCATTTCCGCCTGTCGGGTGGTGCTGTCTGGGCCTGGGGCCATGGGCAGTGGGGTCAGCTGGGTGCCGGCACCCATGCGCACGCCTTCGACCCCGTGCCGCTGGTCAGCGAATCCGGCACCGCCGACCTGGACCTGGACCCGGGAACGCCCGACGCGGCGGCAACGGCCCGCCCGCCGTTCCGCGTGAAGACACAGCTCTCGGGCAACCTGCGTGCGCTGTCATTGCGCAGCGAGGTCTTCGGCAGCGCAGGGGCGCCTGCCGGGAGCAATGTCTACGCCATGGCCGCCCCCGCCAGCGGGGCGCCGGGCGTCTGGGTGCAGCTCGATGCCCAGGGCCTGTGGGGGCCGCTGCGCTGGCCGGTGCCCGCCGTGGCCAGCAACGCGCAACTGACCGGCGAGGCCCAATCGCTTGCACTGGCCAACATCTTGCGGCAACTCCCGGGCACAGGGCTTGAAGGGCTGCGCGTCTACGTCGGCTATGGGAGCGATGCGCAGGAGATGATGGCCGCCCGCCGCTTTCGCGCTGTGCTGGACCTGGTTGCAGACCCGTGCCCCGAGAACCTGTGCACCCCGGCTTATCGCTGACGGCAGCAGCACTGCCTGGCCCATCCCGGTGGGGTGGGGCGCAGCCGGGCAGCGCGGCCTAGGATGGTTCTCTCCGCACATGCCGCCACGGCGTGTGACGGCACCGTGGCGTGTGGCCTGATTTGCCGACGCGCCTTGCGACAGACCCAAGAGAGGAAGGGAAGATCACGATGACGACACCACCACCATGGCGCCGGGCCGCGGGCTGGCTGTTGCCGGCGCTGCTGGCGGGCCTGGGGCCATCGGGCGCCGCGCTGGCCCAGACCATTGCCACCGGCGCGCGCCATGGCATGGCACTGCAGGCCGATGGCAGCGTGCTGGCCTGGGGCGACAACCGCCTGGCCCAGCTGGGCCAGGGCAAGACGGTCTACGCCAGCACGGCGATCGAGATTCCCCTGCCGGCCAAGGCCGCAGCCGTGCGCACCAGCAGGACCAGTGCGCTGGTGCTGGACGAAGAGGGCAATGTCTGGAGCTGGGGCACCAATGCCCGGGGGCAGCTCGGGGACGGAACGCGGGCCGACCGGGCCACGCCCCAGGTGGTGTTTCGCGGCGCGGTGCACATCGCCAACGGGGGCGATTCCGCTCCCTCCTTTGTGATCGACAAGGACGGCCAGCCTTGGTGGTGGGGACCGTTGCCGTCGGGCGTGGATGCCGCCGTGCCTGAGCGCGCCGCGCAGGTGCCTGCGCGGCTGGTGCGCATCGAGCACCAGCTGCGCGCCACCGTGGCGCTCGACGAGCAGGGCGTGGTGTGGACCTGGGGCGAAGATGCGGCCTGCGCGGACAGCAGCGCAGCGGCCTCGGCGCCGAGGGCCATGCGCGGCGTGCCGCCCATCGTGGATTTCATCTTCGAGGCCCAGGGGCCGATCAACTACCAGTCTCCGGCCATCCCGGCAAGGGGCCCCGTCGCACGCGTCACGGCCAGGGATGCCGATGGCCGCCTGTGGGTGTGGGGCACCGATCCCCTCCGCATTCCGGACGGATTGCCGTCCCCAGGGTTCACCTATTGCCCGGCCGAGCGCTGGGCACAGGGCTACGACCCCTTCGCCATCCGCGACAGCATCCACCCGGACATGGAGAAGGCCGGCGTGAAGCTGTACAAGGTGGTGCACGGTGGCGCAGGCTCCCTGGGGTGGACAGCGCAGGGCGATCTGTGGCGCTGGCGGTATGTCCCCACGGTGGAGATTCCCGGCGGCCCGCACATGGCGGTGGAGCGTGTCGCCACTGGCGTGGTCGATGCCAGCGGCCACAACACCTCTTTGAGGGGCGTGTTGCCGGTGTTGATGTACATCACGCGCGACGGCAAGCTCCACGCCATGGGTTCCAACACCAGCCTGCATCTGGCGGTGGCTGCCGATGCGGCCGGTGGGGCCGAATCGGTCGCGAGCCCGCGCAAGCTCTCGCTGCCGGCCGCCGCGCTCAGCGTGCACGCGAGCGAGGCGGGCAGCCACGCGCTGCTGGCCGATGGGCGGATCTTCCGCTGGGGCCTGGGCGCCGTGCAGTACGACGGGCAGGCCAGCTTCCTGGGCCGCAGCTTTGTGCAGACGCCCACGCACATTCCGCTGGGGGCGCCCATCAAGCGGCTCGCGGCGGCGCAGGGCCAGTGGCTGGCGGTGGATGCCGATGGCAAGGTCTGGAGCTCGGGGGGCTGGGGGACCGATCCGGTCCCCCACGGCCGCCCTGCCGTGGTGGGGGGATCCACGGGCCTGCCGCTGGCGCGCAGTGTGTCCGTGGGGGGCAACGGGCATGGCGCCATCCTCGGTGTGGACGGCTCGGTCTGGACCATTGGCGGAAGCCGCGAAATCTTCCCTCCCTTCCAGGGCTCCGACGTCCATGCGTCCCTGGTCGCATCGTCGGTACCCAGCAAGGTGGGGGGGCTGCCCCATACCATCACGCAGGTGGCGACGGCCGATGGGAGCTACGGCGCTGCGTACGCGCTGGACGCATCCGGCACCGTCTGGTTCTGGGGTGCGCAACCCCTGTACGGGATCGCCGGGCAGGACAGTGCGGCGCTCAACCGGGGAACGTGGCTCGTGCGCACCCCCATCGTGCTGCCGCTGCCGCACAAGGCTGTCTCCATCCACGCGGGAGACTTCAATGTCTGTGCCGTGCTGCAGGATGGCTCGGCGCAGTGCTACGGCAAGCTGTTCAACGAGCACCGGGGCCGGCGCCTGCAGTTGCATGCGCCCATCCAGGAGATATCGATGGGGGTGGACGAGGACCGCGCCGACACCACGGCGACTGCCCGGCGCGGCGGCACGGTCCACCTGCGCCTGGCCGATGGCACGGTATGGGCCATGGGCCTGGGCCGCCAGGGACAACTGGGATCCGGTGCCTACGCCAGCTCGGCAGAGCCCATCCCCGTGGTCAACGAAGCCGGCACCGGCGACCTGGACCTGGCCCCCGCGGTGCCGAATGTGGCGGCGGCGGTGAACCGCCCTCCGTTCCGGGTGAAGACGCAGCTGGCGGGCAATCTGCGCAGCCTGTCGCTCACGGGCGAGGTGTTCGGCAGCGCCGGCACCCCGCCAGACGCCCATGTGTACGCCCTGGCCTCTGCCGGGCCCCTGGGCCCGGGTGTCTGGATGCAGCTCGATGCGCAGGGCGCCTGGAGCCCGTTGCGCTGGCCCGTGCCTGCCGTGGCCAGCAACGCCCAGCTGGGCAGCGAGGCCGAGGCCCTGCCGCTGAGTCTGCGGCCCCAGCAACTGCAGCAGGGCTCCGACATCACCGGCCTGCGCCTGTACATCGGCTACGGGCGCGATGTCGACGAGATGCTGGCGGCCAGGCGCTTTCGCGAGGTGCTGGAACTGGGGCCCGACGCGAGCGGCATGGTCCTGCCGTCAGACTTTTGAGGGGCTGCTGCGCGTTGAGAACCCCGGCCGTGCAAGCGGGCAGACGCCCGTGCCCATCGCTCAGAACAGCGTGTAGTAGCTGTCGTAGCTGCGCAGCCAAAGGCTGGGTTGCCGCGACTCCTCGTCGAAGTGAAGCTGCAGCAGGTTGGCGCGTGGCAGGGCGCTGTCCACCACCAGCTCCTTGTCGTTGGCGGCCTCTTCCACCTCGCTGAAGGCCAGGCGCTGCAGCACATGGGTGAAGGCAGCCTCGGCATTGCGCGGGCGGTAGTCCTCGTCGAGCAGCAGCGAGGGCTTGCGCAGGTACTCCTGGTGCAGCCAGTACCACACGCCCTCGTTGGCCGTGCCGGGCTGGGCGCCGGGGTTGCCCTGGTCGCCCCAGGTGTGGGTGGGTTCGCCCGCGGTCACGCCGGCAGGGTCCCAGGCCAGGGCGCCCATGCCGTCGCCCACGTGCACGAACACGGCCAGGCTGCGGTCGTAGCGTGCGCGCACGCTGGGTGACAGCAACTGGTCCAGCCCGTCCTTGCCGCTGAGCGCATAGTCCCATTGGCGCCGCAGCATGTCGGTCACGGTGGTCATGGCCGAGGGGTGCACAAAGGACGAGTCGCCCACCTCGACGCGCCAGTCGGCCAGCAGCCTGACCATGGCGGGCAGTGGGGCGCCCAGGCGCTTTTCCAACTGCGGCAGCGCGGTGGCGGCGGGCGGCTTGCCGGCCGGGAGCTTGGCCCGCTCGACCGTGACCGTGCCTTCCTCCAGGCGCTTGGCCAGGCCGCGCACGCGCTCGATCCAGGGCTTGCCCTGGTCGTACAGCGGGGCCGAGACGCTGGCCATGTCGCGCACCGTCCAGGTCTTGTTGAAGGGCGTGGTTTTGCCGGCGCGGGTGAGGTTGCCGCGCAACTGCACGCGCTGCAGGCCTTTGGGCAGGGCCCAGACCAGCGCCGGCCGCCGCAGCAAGCCGGGCTGGGTGGCCTGGTGGTTCAGCTGTGCCGCCACCTTGCCATTGGCCAGCACATCGGCCACGACGGCGTCGCCCACCTCCAGCCAGGGGTGGATGCCGGCCCGGGGGCCTTGTGCAACGGCCTGGGGCTGTGCCTGCAGCAGGCCGCAGGGCAGTGCGCCCAGGGTGGCAAGAATGCTTCGCCGTGTCGTGCTCATGGATCTCCCTCTCTCTTTCAATATTGGGTGTGGTGCCCGTAGTGGCCGTTGTAGCTGTTCAGGCGCAGTTGCGGAACGCGCGCCCCGTTGAAATGCAACAGCAGCAGGTTGCCCAGCGGGGTGGCGCTGTCCAGCACCAGTTCATCGTCGGCCAGGGGCTGGTACAGGTCTGCGAGCGCGTAGCGCTCGAACACGCTGGCCAGGGCCAGGTCGGTGCCCAGGGGGCGGTGGTCCTTGTCCAGCAGCAGCGAGGGCTTGACCGCCATTCCCTGGTGCATCCAGTACCACAGGCCTTCACTGCCCGTGGCGGGGCCCGGGCTGCTGCCCAGCCGGGCGTGGTCTTCGGGCGTGAGGCCTCGGGGGTCCCAGGCCAGGGCGCCCATGCCGTCGCCGACCGTGACGAACACCGCCAGGCTGCGGGCATAGCGCTCGTGCACGCCGGGTGAGAGAAAGTTGCCTGGGGCATCCTTGCCTGTGCTCGGGTAGCCGAAATCGCCGTGCATCAGGTCGAGCAGGGTGCCCATCGCGGCCGGGCGCACAAAGTGCGATAGCCCCATGCGGATGTCCAGGGCCGCCAGCAACTGCGCCAGCGCCGGGGGCACGGGGGCACCCAGGCGCTTTGCCAGGGCCTCCCAGGTGGCGCTGTTCGCCGGCTGGGCGGGGGCCAGGGTGAGCGGGGCGTCTTCGTCCTCGGCGACCGGGATCGCCTGTACCAGCGCGCGCACGCGCTCGGGCCAGGGCCGGCGCTGGTCGTACAGCGGTGCCGATGCGCTGGCCAGGTCACGCACCGTCCAGGTCCGCGTGAAGCGGCCGGCCTTGCCCGCCACGGTCACCGTGCCGCGCAACTGCAGGCGCCGCACGCCCGCAGGCAGTGCCACGGTGGCGGCCGGCAGCCGGGGCAGGCCGGCCTTGGCGGAGCGGTGCTCCAGCTGCCCCACCACCTGGCCATCGGCCAGCAGTTCGGCCACCACGCTGTCCCCGGCTTCCAGCCAGGGGTGCAGGCCGACCTGCATGCCGGCCGCCGCAGGTGTTTGTGCCAGCAGCGCCACGGGCAAGGCGCCCAGCGTGGCCAGCGTGCTGCGCCGGGTGGTCCCTGTCATCGAATCCCTTTCTTTGCAGATGGGGCGCGATTGTAGGGGCGGCGGGCGCCAGAGGCAGGAGGCCGCGGACTCCTGGGACGGCCAGGCGAACCCACGGCGTTGGAACAGGTTACAGGGCGGTCGAAGTCAAATCCGCACAGGTCAATACAGCCCGTAGGGGTGCTCGTAGCTGCACAGCCATAGCCTGGGGTGGCGTCGCTTGTCGAACTGCAGTTGCAGCATGTTGGGGCGCGGCAGGGCCGTGTCCACCACGAGTTCATCGTCGGTCTGTGCGCAAGCCAGGCGCGACAGCGCAAAACGCTGGAAGACCTGGGTGAAGACGGCCTCTGCGGTGTGCGGATGGCCACTCGCGTGGTCCTGCAGCAAGGCGGGTTCATCCAGCTCGTCCTGGTGCAGCCAGTACCACTGGCCTTCGCCGGGGGCGCCCTCGGGGTCCCAGGCCAGGGCGCCCAGGCCGTCACCCACGTCCACGTACACGGCCAGGCTGCGGTCATAGCGGGCCAGCACATCGGGGGGCAGCAGGTCCTGCAGCCCCTCTTCGCCGGTGCGTGCGTAGTCCCATTGGTTCACCAGCATCTCGCCCACGGTGCCCAGGCCGCGGGCGCCCACGAAGTAGGAATCGCTGATGCCGATGTCCCAGTCCGCCAGCAGGTGCAGCAGGGTGGGCACGGGGGTGCCCAGACGCTGTTCCAGCGCCCGCAGCGCCGCTTGTGGAGAGGCCTGGCCCGCGTGGGACGGGGCGGGCCCGATCTGGATGCGCGGGGCCTGCACTGCCAGCGCGCGGATGCGCTCGGCCCAGGGCAGGCATGGGTCGTACAGCGGGGCAGAGGTGGGGGCCAAGTCGCGTACGGTCCAGGTCCTGTCCAGGGGCGCGGGGGGCTTGCCGGCCAGGGTCACCGTGCCTCTCAGCTGCAGTTGCTGCAGCCCGGGAGGCAGGTGTACCAGCAGCGCGGGCTGCCTTTGCAACCCGGGCTGTGCGGCCTGGTGCTCCAGCTGCGCGACAGCCATGCCATCCAGCACCACCTCGGCCACCACACTGTCGCCCACCTTCAGGCAGGGGTGGATGCCTGCGGCGGCGGCCGGGTGCGGGCAGAGGGGCTGGGGCATGGGGAGGACCGTTGGGGTTTGCGACGCGGAGATTGTAGGGACGGCGGCAGCTCAGGGCGTGGCCGGCTCGATGCGCGTCACCACGTAGGCCCCCGCCTGCTGCTCGGCGCGAAAGCGCACTTTGGCGCCCGGCTTGACCTGCGCGGCCTGGGTTGGGTCGGTGACACGGAACACCATGGTCATGGGTGGCATGTCCAGGTTGCGGATGGGGCCGTGGCGCAGCGTGACCTTGGCGCTGGCGGCGTCCCAGCGCACGACCTCGCCCTCGCTCAGGTCCGTGGTGGCCGCTGCCTGGCTGCCATGGGCTTCGCCATGGTCGTGGTCGTCGCCCGCAAAGGCGGCCGCAGCACCGAACAGGAGCGTGGCGGCGAGCAGGGTGGAGCGCAGTGGGTGGGTGATGGTGGGGTTCATGTCGATTCCTTCTTGCCGGCATTGCCGGGGTAGTTCTTGAAAACACGGGTGCTGCCGTTGCGTGCGACCAGCAGCACGGCATAGCTGTCCTTGCGGCCGCCATAGGCCGGCCCGTCCATGCCGGGCGAGCCGATGGGCATGCCGGGCACGGCCAGGCCCAGCGCGTCGGGCTTTTGCTGCAGCAGGGCGCGCACGTCGCTGGCGGGCACATGGCCTTCGACCAGGTAGCCGCCCACCAGGGCGGTGTGGCAGGAGCCCAGCTTTTGCGGCAGGCCCAGGCGCGCGCGCACGGCGTTGTTGCCGGTGTCGTGCACCTTCACGGCAAAACCGTTGGCCTGCATGTGGTCCACCCAGTCCTGGCAGCAGCCGCAGTTCGGGTCTTTCCAGACTTCCACCGGTGTGGGGGCGGCCGCGCCGGCAGCCCAAGGCAAGGCGCTGGCTGCGAGCAGGGCCAGCCAGGCGCGGCGGGTGCTGGCGGTTGGTGTGTGGGTCATGGGATGTCCTTTCTTGTCCTGGGTCAGCCCTTGCGCGGCACGACGTTGATGGTGCCCACCATGCCGGCCTGGTAGTGGCCGGGGATCAGGCAGGCAAAGTCGAAGCGGCCGGGGCGGTTGAAGGTCCACACCAGGTCGCCCTGGTTGCCGGCCTTCACATGGGCCATGTAGGGCTCGTCGTGTTCCATGCCGGGGTGCTTGAGCATCATCTCGGCATGCTGGGCCAGCGAGGCCTGGGTGCCGAGCACGATCTCGTGCAGGATCTGGCCCTTGTTCTGCACCACCAAGCGCACGGTCTCGCCTTCGCGCACCTCGATGTGGGCGGGGGCAAAGCGCATGTCGTCGCCCATGCGCAGGGTGATGGTGCGCTGCACGGCCTTGGGGTTGCCGGCAATGCCCCAGTCCTGCTGCTGGGCAGGCAGGGCTGCCTTGGCGGTGCTGCCGTGGGGGGCGTCGCCGTGGGCCCAGGCGGCACCGGTGGCGCCCAGCAGGGCGGCGCTGGCGGCCAACTGCAGGGCAAGGCGGCGGGATGTGGACAGGGTGTTCATGGTCTGCTCCAGAAAATGGGGGTCGTGAATCAATCAATGAATCAATGCTGGTGGCCGCCGCTGTGGGCGGCAGGCTTGCGTGCACTGGCGGCACCGGGCGCGGTGCCAGGCGTGGTGGTGCGCGGCGGGGCCGGCGTGGCTGCGGGCGCGCCCTGCCACTCGTAGGCCTGGGTGCCGGGCGGCTGGGCGTAGTGGCCCGGGTCGCGGTAGTCGCCCGCCGCCTGGTGGGCGCGCACCTTGAAGGTGGTGAACATGCCGCCCATCTCCAGCGGGCCATAGGGCCCGGTGCCAGCCATCATGGGGAAGGTGTTGTCGGGCAGGGGCATCTCCATGGCACCCATGTCGGCCATGCCGCGCTCGCCCATCACCATGTAGTCGGGCACGATCTTCTGGATCTTGCCCACCAGGCCCTTGTGGTCCACGCCGATCATGGTGGGCACGTCGTGCCCCATGGCGCCCATGGTGTGGTGGCTCTTGTGGCAGTGGAAGGCCCAGTCCCCGGGCTCGTCGGCGATGAACTCCACCTGCCTCATCTGGCCCACGGCCACGTCGGTGGTCACCTCGGGCCAGCGCGCGCTCTTGGGCACGGGCCCGCCATCGGTGCCCGTCACCTCGAACTCATGGCCGTGGATGTGGATGGGGTGGTTGGTCATGGTGAGGTTGCCCACGCGGATGCGCACGCGCTCGCCCTGGCGCGCCACCAGCGGGCTGATGGCCGGGAAGACCCGGCTGTTCCAGCACCAGATGTTGTGGTCCAGCATGGTGTTGACCTTGGGCGTGCGCGCGCCGGGCTCCACGTCGAAGGCGTTGAGCAAAAAGACGTAGTCGCGCTGCACCGTGGCGATGTGCGGGTGCGCGGCCTTGGGGTGGGTGATCCACAGGCCCATCATGCCCATGGCCATCTGCACCATTTCGTCGGCATGCGGGTGGTACATGAAGGTGCCGGGCCGGCGCGCCACGAACTCGTAGACAAAGGTCTTGCCCGGTGCAATGCCCGGCTGGTTGAGCCCGCCCACGCCGTCCATGCCGTTGGGCAGGCGCTGGCCGTGCCAGTGGATGGTGGTGGCCTCGGGCAGGCGGTTGGTGACGAAGATGCGCACGCGGTCGCCCTCCACCACCTCGATGGTGGGGCCCGGGCTTTGCCCGTTGTAGCCCCACATGTTGACCACGAAGCCGGGCGCGACCTCGCGCACCACGGGCTCGGCCACCAGGTGGAACTCCTTGACCCCGGCGTTCATGCGCCAGGGCGCGGTCCAGCCGTTGAGCGTGACCACGGGGTTGTAGGGCCGGCCGCTCTGCGGGTGCAGCGGCGGCGCGGTGTCGGCGCTGGCCTGCTGCACGGGCTCGGGCAGCGCGGCCAGGGCCACGCGGCTGACAGCGGTGGCAGCCATGGCCGTGGCGGCGCCTGCCGTGAAGAAATGGCGTCTTTGCATGGTGGGTCAGTGGCCTTGTGGGGTGGAGGGGGTGGCGGCGCCCGAAGCCAAGCCTTGCAGGGCCCCGGGCGAGGTGCCCGTGAGGGCCAGTTGCAGGTCGGTCTCGGCCAGCCAGAAGTCGCGCTGCGCCTCGATGGCGCCGGCCACCGACTGCGTGCTGGCGCGTGCCTCGGCCAGCAGCTCCCAGACGCTGGCGAGCATGCCGTTGTAGCGCAGCGTGGTCTCTTCGCTGATGAATTGGCGCAGCGGCACGACCTCGTCGCGCTGCTGGCGCGCCAGGTCGAGCGCGGTGCGGTAGGTGAGCCAGGCGCTGCGCACTTCGCTGCGCGCGCGCACGGCCGTGTCCTGCAGCGTGGCAGCGCTCTGCTCCACGCGCGCCTGGGCCCGCGTGCGCGCAGCACCGCCCCAGTCGAACAGGGGCAACGGCACGTCGAGCTCCCAGCCGCGTGTGGTATCGCGGTGGCCGCTTTCGCGCTCGGTGGCGGTGTTGCGCTGGTAGGCGATGCCGATGTCGCCGAACACGGCACCCGCGCGCGCCCAGCCTTGCTGGCGCGCCTCGGTGTCGAGCTCCCGGCGCGCGGTCTGCACGTCCAGGCGCTCGCGCAGCGCCGTGGCCTCGATGCCATCGGCCGGCAGGGGCGTGGCGGGCAGGGCCGGCAGCTGCGTGGGCAGGGTGAACTGCTGCGCCTCTGGCCCCCACAGCCCCATGCTGCGCGCCAGCTGCTCGCGCGCCGTGGCGGCGGCCAGGCGGGCGCGGGCGCGCTGGGCCGTGGCCTCCTGCAGCACGGCCTGCTCGCGTGCATGCTGCAGGCGGCTGAAGTTGCCCACGCGGGCCATGCGCCGGGCCAGCTCGGCGCCGGCCTCGGCGGCCTCGACCATGCGCTCATGCGTGGCAGCCACCTGCTCGGCGGCCACGGCGCGCAGCCAGGCGCGGCGCGTGTCGGCGGCCTGGGCCACCACCTCCTGCGCGGCCTGCAGGGTGGCGACCTGCAGGCGCCCGGCCTGGCGCGCGCTGCGCCAGGGCAGGGTCACCAGGTCCAGCAGGCTGAAGGCCAGCGTGCGCTCGATCTCGCGCTCATGGGGGTTGGTGAGCCGTGCAATGGAGAACTGCGGGTTGGGCAGGGTGAGGGCCTGCACGCGATCGGCGTCGGCCAAGCCCAGCGCCGCCAGCCGGGCCTGCAGGCCGGGGTGGTTGAGCAGGGCGGTGCGCACGGCAGCGTCCTGCGTGAGTGGCTGGGCCAGCCAGCCGGTGATGGCCTGGCGTGCCTGCGCGCGTGCGGCCGGGTCGGCCGCGGGCAGGGTGGCATCGGCCACACCGGTGCGTGGCTGCGCCAGGGCCTGCACGTCGCCGCGCAGGCCGTCGGGCGAGACGCTGGCGCAGCCGGCCAACATGGAGGCCAGGGCGGCCAGGGCCAGTGCGGACCAGCGGGGCAGTTGGTGCCGTTGTGCGGTCCGCTTCATGGCTTGTGCCCCTGGTGCGCTGCGGCCGGCGTGGCTGCGGCCGGGGCCGTGCCCTGGCGCGCCTCCCAGCGCACGATGTCGGCATGGCCGCGCGGGAAGGCGCCCACGGCTTGGTGGGCGGCGCGCCAGTCGGTGGGGGCCTCATCGCTGCGCCACGGGTGCGCCGGCATGGGTGCATGGGCCAAGGGGGCCGTGGCCGCCTGGAGAGCGGCCGCCGGGGCTGCAGGGGCCGGTTCGGCAGCGGCGGGCTGCTGCGCCCCGGCCAGGGTGGGGAGAAGAAGGCAGGCCAGCCACGCCAGGGGGCGCAGCCAGAACCGGCCGGAAGCAAGAACAAAGAGGTCGCGCATGCTGCGGTCTCCTGAAGAAAAGACGGGAAGGGAGCGGCGCCGTCACCTGCGTGCGCAGGCAGGCGTGGGCGGGCCCGGAAGGGCACGGTTCAGGCGACGGGGCAGGTGCGCAAAGCGGACCCCTGCGCTACGGCAGCGGCGCGCACAAGTGGCGCCGTTGGATGCAGTGGGGGTGTGCCAGGCGCTCCTGCCCAGGCCCGAACAGGCCCGGGGAGAAGCCGCCTCAGGCGATGGGGGGCTTGATGGCCAGCGCGGCGGTGGCGCTGTCGAACGGGGTGGCGGCTGCAGGGGCGGTGCCGGCAGCCAGGCGCGGAAGGCCGGCCGGCAGGGCGGGTGGCTCCATCAGCGCGGTGTGGCAGATCTCGCAGGCCGTGCAGTTGGCATGCTGGCTGTGCGTGGCGCAGCCGGCATTGCCGGGCGCGCTGCCATCGCAGGCCTGCAGCGGAGCGTCGGCGGCTCCGTGGTCGGCATGGGCACCGGCATCGGCTGCCGCGGCATGGCTGCCATGCTGCCCGTGGTGGTCCGCCAGCGCGGTCTGCGCCACAGGGGCGGGCGCAGGGTGCTGCATGGGCCCCATGCCTGCGGCCATGGCAGTGCCTACCAGGCCCCGAAGGACCAGCACCACCATCAGCAGATAAAACAGGGGGCCGCGACGCATCCCCTAATGATACGGGCTTTGGGGCAGGAGTTCCGCAAGCGCCGGTGTCGTGCAGGGTTTACGTGCAGACCTGTCGCGCGAGGGCATCCGCGGGTACGATGTATCCAGATGTTTTCGCGAAAGGCCCCATGCGCACGCTCCGGCAGTTGGCCACGGGCTCCCTGTCCGCCAGGATCCGGCTGCTGATCCTGGTGGCGACGCTGCCTGCGCTGGTGCTGGTGGCCTTGCAGGCGCAGGCCAACCGCGAGGAGTCGGTGGCCGCCGCGCGCGAGAACGCGCTGCTGCTCACCCGCAGCATGGCCTACAGCCAGCAGCGCTTGATCGACACCACCCGCACCTTCCTGCAGCAACTGGCCATGACGCGCCGGGCGCAGCAGCTCGATGCCCCCGATTGCTCGCAGTACCTGGCCGAGGTGCTGGCACTCAATGGCAGCTATATCAACATCGGCCTGCCCCGGGCCGACGGGGACCTGCGCTGCAGCGCCGTGCCGCCCGCCACGCCGGTGAACATGACCGACCAGCCCCATTTCCTGCGCGCCATCGTGGCGCGCGAGTTCTCGGTGGGCAGCTTCCAGGTCGACCCGGCGATCGGCCTGGCCAGCGTGAGCTTCGCCCAGCCGCTGGTCGACCCCGAGACCCGTGCGGTGCTGGGCGCGGCCGTGGCCGTGGTGTCGCTGGACTGGTGGAGCCGGCGCCTGCACGACCTGGGCCTGCCCGACGGCGCCGTGGCGCGCGTGCTCGGCCCCGATGGCCGGGTGATCGCGCGCTTTCCGCCCGACCCGCGGGAGCTGGGCATGCAGAGCGACCTGCCCTTGCCGGGCTCGGGTGCCCAGGCCCTGCAGGCGGGCGCCCACGTGCTGGAAACCGAGGGCGGTGGACGCCACATGGAGGTGGTGCGCCCCCTGCTCGAAGCGCAGGGCCGGCCCGTGGCCAGCATGCGCCTGTCGGTGCCGCTCGATGCGCTGCACGCGCGCATCACGCAGCAGATGTGGCGCGACATCGGCTTTCTGCTGCTGGGCCTGCTGGCCTCGTTCGTGCTGGCGCACGAAGGCGTGCGCCGCGGCGTGGGCAAGCCCCTGGCCCGGCTGCTGCGCGCCACCGACCAGCTCGCCCAGGGCCAGCAGGTGGTGCCGGTGCCCGAGACCGGGGCGCGCGAGCTGGCCCAGCTGGCGCAGCGCTTCAACCACATGGCGCAGGCGCGCCAGCAGGCCGAGGGCGAGCTGCGCCAGAGCGAGGAGAACCTGGCCATCACCCTGCACTCCATCGGCGATGCGGTGGTGGTCACCGACGCCGCGGGCCATGTGGTGCGCATGAACGGCGTGGCCGAGCAGATGACCGGCTGGTCGCTGCGCGAGGCGCGGGAGCGTCCCCTCACGGAGATCTTTCGCATCGTCAACGCGCGCACCCGCGAGCCGTCGAAAGACCCTGTGCAGCTGGTCATGGCCAGCGGCCGGGTGGTGGAGCTGTCCAACCACACCACCTTGATCGCCCGCAGCGGCACCGAGTACCAGATCGCCGACAGCGCCGCGCCCATCCGCAATGCCGCGGGTGCCATCACCGGCGTGGTGCTGGTGTTCAGCGATGTCACCGAGTCCTACCGTGTGCGCCGCCAGCTCGAGGACAACGAGGCGCGCTTTCGCACCCTCACCATGCTGTCGTCCGACTGGTACTGGGAGCAGAACGCCGAGCTGCGCTTCGTGACGCTCGAAGGCGAGGCCGCCAAGCGCACCCTGCCGGGGCCCCAGTGGCATGTGGGCAAGACCCGCCACGAGGTGGCCACCGACGATGGCGGCGCCGTGGCGGCGCTGGAGGGCCAGGCGGTGGACTGGGCGCAGCACGAGCAGACCCTGCGCGAGCACCGCGAGTTCCGCGACTTCGAGTACCCGCGCCAGTCCACGGCCGGCGCGGTGGAGTGGGTCTCCGTCAGCGGTTCGCCCATGTTCGACGCGGACGGCGTCTTCCTGGGCTACCGCGGCATCGGCAACAACATCACCGCGCGCAAGACCGCCGAGCGCGAGCTGCGCATCGCCGCCATCGCCTTCGAGTCGCAGGAGGGCATGCTGGTCACCGACGCCGACACCGTGATCCTGCGCACCAACCGCGCCTTCACCAAGATCACCGGCTACGACAGTGCCGACGCCGTGGGCCGGCGCGCCGGGTTTCTCGCCTCGGGCCAGCACGACGAGGCTTTCTTCACCGGCATGCGCAGGACGCTGGACGGCGTGGGCGAGTGGAGCGGCGAGATCTGGAACCGCTGCAAGGACGGGCAGGTGAACCTGCACCAGATGAGCATCACGGCGGTCAAGGATGCCGAGGGCCGGCTCACGCACTACGTGGCTTCGCTGAGCGACATCACCCAGAAGGCCGCCGCCGCCCGCGAGATCGAGCACCTGGCCTTCTACGACCCGCTCACCCACCTGCCCAACCGCCGCCTGATGATGGACCGGCTGCAGCAGGCCTTCGCCAGCAGCGCCCGCTCAGGCCAGTACGGTGCGCTGCTGTGCCTGGACCTGGACCACTTCAAAAACCTCAACGACACCCTGGGCCACGACATGGGCGACGTGCTGCTGCAGCAGGTGGCCCAGCGCCTGAAGGCCTGCGTGCGCGAGGGCGATACCGTGGCCCGCCTGGGCGGCGACGAGTTCCTGCTGCTGCTCAAGGGCATGAGCAGCGAGCCCACCGAGGCGGCCGAGCACACCCAGCACGTGGGCAACAAGGTGCTGGCCGCGCTCAACCAGCCCTACCAGCTGGCCCTGCACAACGTGCACAGCACGCCCAGCATCGGTGCCGTGCTGTTCACCGGGCAGGCGCAGTCGGTGGACGAGCTCATGAAGCGCGCCGACCTGGCCATGTATGCCGCCAAGACCGCCGGGCGCAACGCCGTGCGCTTCTTCGACCCGCGCATGCAGGCCGCCGTGACGGCCCGCGCCGCGATGGAGAACGACCTGCGCAAGGCCCTGGCTGAAGACCAGTTCCGCCTGTACTACCAGGTGCAGGTGGGGCAGGGCGGGCAGGCCATCGGGGCCGAGGTGCTGATCCGCTGGCAGCACCCCGAGCGCGGCCTGGTCATGCCGGGCGAGTTCATTCCCCTGGCCGAAGAGACCGGGCAGATTCTTGCCATCGGCCTGTGGGTGCTGCGCACCGCCTGCCTGCAGCTGCGCCATTGGGAAGACGACCCCGCGCGCGCCCACCTGCAACTGGCTGTGAACGTGAGCGCGCGCCAGTTCCGCCAGGGCGACTTCGTGGACCAGGTGTTTGCCGTGCTGAACGAAACCGGCGCCCGCGCCGACCGGCTCAAGCTGGAGCTCACCGAGAGCATGGCGCTGGACAACGTACAGCAGACCATCACCAAGATGAACGCGCTGCGTGCGCTGGGCGTGGGCTTCTCGATGGACGACTTCGGCACCGGGCAGTCCTCGCTGTCCTACCTCACGCGGCTGCCGCTGGACCAGCTCAAGATCGACCAGAGCTTCGTGCGCAACATCGGCATCCAGGAGACCGATGCGCTCATCGTGCAGACCATCATCGGCATGGCGCAGAGCCTGGGCATCGACGTCATCGCCGAAGGGGTGGAGACCACGGCGCAGCGCGAGTTCCTGGCGCAGCACGGCTGCAGCCTGTGGCAGGGCTATCTGTTCAGCCGGCCCGTGCCGCTGGAGAACTTCGAGCAGCTGATGGCGCAGCGCTATGCGGCCAATGGGTAGGGGTGGTCAATGCCCCCGGCCGGCCTGGCCAGGCACGGCCCCGCGGTGCACCGCTGCTGGCCGGCGTGCTGCGCGGCGGGCGTGGCCAGGTACTCGCCCACAGTGATGCGTTAGCCGCCCGAGAGGTTTTTGGCAATCGCCTGAACGGTGTAGGCCGGCCCAGCAGCAGCGATGCCAGCGTGTACCGCGCCTGCGTGAGCTGCAAGTTGTCGCGCGTGGCGAAGCCGTAGCGCGAGGGAATCTTGAAGGCCATGATGACCACGCTCATGGAGCAATGTTTTGCTTTTTCTGCCGCCGGGCCGCTGCGCTTGTGGCAGATTGGCCGCGACGGGCAATCCTGGCCTTGCCGGACCGGCGCCCCTGCGTCACGATGGACCGTGGTCGGCGGAACCCACGCCCCGCCAGGGCGGTATCGCCACCGTGTCACTTTCGAGCCACTGGAGTTCCATGCTGTTTCGCAGAGCTTTTGCCTCCCTGGTATTCCTTCTGGCGCTGGCACCCCTGGCGGGCGCCGACGCAGGGGAGATCACCCCCTACGAGTACGAGCGCATCCGTGACCGGATCAAGCAGGGCGGTTCTGCGCCGGTATCGGTGTGGTTGCTCGATCCCTTCAGCATTCCGGACGCCACTGCCCGGGCGGCAGAGCTGCAGGCACGGGTCCAGAGAATGGTGGCCGAACTGGGCAGCGAGGTACTGCCCGGTGGCCGGCACATCAATGGGCTGGGCGGCCTCATGATGTGGGTGACGGAGCCAGGTCTGGAGATACTGCGCACCAGCCGCCTGGCCATGAACGTGAACTACTACACCGAATGGCGCTACCACACCCTGATGCCGCAATCGGACGGCCATTTCGACGAACTGGACCGCCGCCTGCGGGCGGCCCCGGACGGGAAGGTGGACGTGGAGGTCACACTGGAGGTGGCTGGCGGCGAGTTCGACATCGACCGAGATACCGGGGAAGCGTTTCTCGTGCTCAAGACGCCCGAACAGCACCAGGCAGCGATCGACGCAGCGCTGCTGCTGCTCACCCGCCTGGGCGTGCCGCTGTCGTCCGGGCTGCCAGCCAGCACGGTGGGCGGCGTCATCACCGTGCTCGATGTGTCGGGTGTGACCCGCAACGGCACCCTGCTGCTGCGCACCAACGAGCGCGGGCTGGCCGAGCTCGCCTGGAACGATTGGGCCGTTGCGATGAAGGCCGCAGGGTATGCGGCCCGAACCAGTGTTGCGGTTGGCTCGCAGCCGTACGGATCCCTGCCTGCCCTGGGTCCAGGGCAGTTCCGCGCCGTGGTCAGCCTTCCGTACCCGTTCATCAACTGGCGAGGCCTGGCGTATGCCACCCGCGTTGCCGTGAACCGGCGTCTGCTGGAAGATGCGCTCAGGCCCTATGCCTTCCTGGGCACGCCGCAATGGTCGGCGGACTTCCGCAGTGCCACCGTCGTGCTGTCCGACGCCGAGCTGGAACGGCTGGTGCAGACCCGCGATCTGCGGCTGGGCTACGTTGTCATCGAGAAGCCGACCAACAGGCCCACGGCATCACCCTGACCCCATGTCCATGCACCGCGCCGGGCGGCAGCCTATGCGGCCTGCACGTTCCAGGTGTGGCGTCGCCATCCTGTCACTTTCGAGCCACTGGAGTTCCATGCTGTTTCGCAGAGCTTTCGCCACCCTGGCGTTGTCGTTGTCGCTGGCAGGGATCTTCCTGCCGGTGGGCCAGGCGGCAGAGATCCACCCTTCCGAGTACGAGCGGATCCGCGACCGGATCAAGCAGAGCGGCTCGGCGCCGGTCTCGGTGTTGCTGCTCAACGCCCTTTCCATCCCCGATGCCGATGCCCGGGCGGCCGAACTGCAGGTACGTGTCGACCGCCTGCTGACCGAATTGGGGAGTGAGGCACTGCCCGGTGGCCGGCTGGTGAACAGCCTGGGCATCCTCACCGTGTGGGTGACGGAGCCGGGCCTGGAGATCGTGCGCAACAGCACCGTGGCCTCGCGCGCGCTATTCCTCAACGAGTGGCGCCATGGGAGCCTGCTGCCGCAGTCGGATGGCCACCTCGACGAACTGGACCGCCGGCTGAAGGCGAGTGCCAGCGGGTGGGTGGACGTGGAGGCCACGCTCGCCGTGCCGGGGGCCGAATTCGACATCGATCGCCATACCGGGGAGGGTTCTGTCGTGCTGATATCGCCGGCGCAGCACAGCGCGGCGGTGGACGCTGCGATGCTGTTGTTCAGGCGCCTGGGCGTGCCCACCTCGTCGGGCCTGCCGGCCAGCACGGCAGGCGGCGTCATCACCGTGCTCGACGTATCGGGCGTGACCCGCAATGGCACCGTGCTGCTGCGCACCAACGAGCGCGGGCTGGCGGAGCTGGCCTGGAACAACTGGGCCATCGCGCTGAAGGCCCCCGGGTACAGGCCCATGCTCGCGCCGCTGGTGCTCCCGCAGGGCTATGCGACCCAGCCCGAGCCCGGTGCCGGGCAGTCGCGGGCGGTTGTGTTCCTGAAAACCCCGGTGGAAGATTGGGGCGTCGCGCTGGCAACCCGCAAGTCCACCTACCGGCGCGTGCTGGAGGATGTGCTCGCGCCCTATGCGGTGAGCGGAACGCCGCAGTGGGAGGAGTCCTTCGGCCGGGCCACCGTGGTGCTGCCGGATGCCGAACTGGAGCGCCTGGCCCAGGCTCGCGATCTGCGCGTGAAGTACGTGGTCATCGAAAAGCCGATCAACAAGCCCACAGCCCCGCGCTGAGGGTCACGTCCCCATGTACCGCCCCGGCCGGTGGTTCATGGCCAGCACCAGGTTGAGCGCCACCGCGCCCGCAATCGACCACAGCACGCGCAGCGGCTCCACCGTGAACAGCGCCAGCAGCACAATGCAGCAGTCCACCGCCATCTGGATCTTGCCCGCGCGCCAGCCATAGCGGTCCTGCAGGTACAGCGCGGCAATGCCCACGCCGCCCAGGCTGCAGCGGTGGCGAAACAGCACCAGAAAGCCCGCGCCCGTGATGGTGCCGCCCGCAATCGCCGCATACAGCGGCTGCAGCTGCGCGAACTGCAAAAAGTGCGACTGCAGCTCCGTCAGCCCCGACAGCAGCAGCACCGCAATGAAGGTCTTGACGGTGAACGCCCGCCCCAGCTTGCGCAGCGCCAGCCAGTAGAACGGCAGGTTGAGCACGAAGAACAGCTTGCCAAAGCCAATGCCCGTGGCGTAGTGCGCCAGAAACGCCAGCCCCGCCGTGCCGCCCGTGAGCAGCCCGGCACTGGTGAAGAAGGCCACGCCCACGGAGATCAGGAGGACGCCGTTGAAGATGGCGACGGCGTCTTCGGTGGGGGTGTGGGGGGCGGTTGCGGCGGGGCTAGTCATGGCGAGGGTGAAGGAGGGGAGGGGCGTGGATTGGAACATGCAAGCTCCGTAGCCGCCTTGCCGTGTGTCAATGACGGGCCCTGAATGAGGTTCAGGTGCGTTTGAGCCCTACATGCGCTGAAAACCACACGCTGACTGCCAAAGAGCTTCACCTCACTCGACCTCCTTTCCTAGCCATGGAAGCCCCTCTTCTGACTCAATAAGTCGCGCTACGTTGGAGAACGAATTTCTATCATCGCGCAGTAGTCCCAATTCTTCCGCTCGGAACGTCACAGCCATGCGAGAGGTTCCATAGATTCGCATGAGGGCAGTAGTCACAATTAAATAATTTTTAATATTGCAATCCTGAGCGTCAACAAAGAGAGGGCCAAAGCCTTTGTCATGTAAATTCAAATGTCGCAGGATTTTCATGAAATGTTCAAAAAAGCTCTGACGAGGCATTAATAAACATGCTGCAAAATAGTTGGCTTGATATTCCATTCGAAAAATATCTGATTCGCCATGCTGCAGTGATTTTTGAGGCTTGAAATCTGCTTCTTCCGTATACTCGCTACGCAGGAATCGTCCATGCCCCAGCAGAAGATGTGCTAGCTCGTGAGCAAAAGTAAATCGATCGCGCCCAATATTATTATCGGCATAGATAAAAAGTTCAATTACAAGGGGTTTGAATTCTATTCTTCCTAAAGGCGCTCCGGCGCTGGTCGTTGAATCTATTTTTGTATGCTTTATCTTCAGGTTGGTCATCGCCGGATGATTGCGACTGATTTCCTGAAGATCGACGTATCCCTGTTTGTATTCTATGCATTCAAGAGCCGCTGTCGCTTGCTGCTCCAACTCGTTCTTGCTCAGAAACGGAACCAGGCAAGGTAGTTGCTCGATAGCTACCCGGAAATCTGCTGATGGCTCCTCTGTATTGAAGTCTTTGCACAAATCCTCGAAAAATTCATCAATTGAGTTTGTATACCTTTTTGCTGTTTGTAGATGGAAATCAAAAATGCTGATTTTTTTATCTTCTTGAGTTAACGAAGAAATGATGCTGGAGCTGTTGCTTGAAATTTTCCCTTGAAGGCTGTACGAGTTTGACCGATCAAGCTGCCATTTTAGATTTTCAGGTCCGTAGTATCGGGCAATGCCCATTCCTTTTGACTTTGCAAAGGCTAATCCACCCGATTGAATAGAGTTTGATGATATTAGTATTGCTTTGGAGTTTGCAGCGCCAACTTGTTGAACCTTGGCGAAAAACTCTTCTACATCGTTAACTGGTACCGGGTGGCCGTAGTTTTTGCACTCGATAAGAAAAAGAAATGAGTAATTGCTCGCCTCGGAAAGATAGGCCTCGACGGAAACGTCAAAAATTATTTCCGCCTCTCGATCTCTTGAATAGTACCCCTTTTTTTGAAAAATTTTGCAGGATTTCATCCCTCCAAAAAAATTTCCACTTTCAATAAGGTTGTGAAAATAACTAAAAATCGAATCCTCTAGTGCATTGCCTTTGATCGTCGAATTCATGGGACATAGCTTATCTCAGCGCGGTAAAAAAAGCTCGACTTTACGAGTGAAATTTGCTTTCACCGGCCTAAGTGACGGTGTCACGGTCTTTGAGTGCTCTGCCCCACCACCTCCGCAATATGCTCCACAAACAGCTTCACCGCCTCCGCCGTGTTGTCCTTCGCCCAGATCACCCCCACGGGCCCGAAGCGGATGGTCCGGTCCAGCGGCAGGATGCGCATATTGCCCAGCGCCACCTGGTACTGGGCCATGGCCTCGGAGCACACGCCGATGTAGTCGCCCTGGTGCACCAGGGCCTGCAGGGTGGTGATGGCGGGGGTTTCCACCTTGGGGCGCAGCCACGAGGCGCCGGCGTCGAGCAGGGCGGCGTCGAGCTGTGAGCGGGTGAGGGTGCCCGGGGGCGGCATGATCCAGTTGTCCTGCACCAGGTCGATCAAACGGATGGGGCCCTGGGCGTTCCAGTGGCGGCTGGCGCGGCCCACCACCAGGCAGACGTTGTCGTCGAACAGCTCGCGGTGTTCCAGCCCGTCCTTGTAGGCGCGGGCGTCGAGCGAGCAGACCACCAGGTCCAGCTGCTTGTTGTCGATGCCCTCCAGCAGCTGGGTGAGCGGGCTTTCCGACACCGTGACCGAGATGTACGGGTACATCGCCTGGAACTCCACCAGCGCCTGCGGTATGCCGCGCGCCACGCCGGCCCACACGCTGCCGATGTGCAGGCGCGCGGTGCGCCCCTGGGCCAGGGCGCCCAGTTCGGCCTGGGTGCGGGTGATGTCGCCCAGCACGCTGATGGCCAGGCGCTTCATGATGATGCCGGCCGGCGTGAGCTGCACGCGCCGCCCGCGCGTGACCAGGGGCGTGCCCACCAGCTCTTCCAGGTCGGCCAGCCAGTGCGACATGGCCGACTGCGTCATGTGCAGGCGGGCGGCGGCTTCGGTCAGGGTGCCGGCTTCGTCCAGCACCATGAAGGATTCCAGATGTTTGACCTTGAGCCGGCGCGCCCAGGCCACTTGGTCGTATGCAGTCATGAGTGAATGCTAATGGATCCATCGTGCGAATTCACTGGTCCCCAGGGCGAGGGCGCCGAATAATCGTTGGCATGCAGCCGGTTTTTTCATGCGGCTGCCACATTCCCGCCGCTTACCCTGGAGATCTGCCGATATGAAGAAATCTTTCTGCCTCGCCGCCAAGGCCGTGGCGCTCGCCCTGTCGTCGCTGGCCGCGGTGACTGCCGTGCACGCGCAGGACGCCAGCAACTACCCCAACCGCCCGATCCGCCTGGTGGTCTCGCAGCAGGCGGGCGGCAGCTCCGACACCGTGGCGCGCCTGTGGGCCGAGCATGCGGGCAAGGCCATCAATGCCACCATCACGGTGGAGAACAAGCCCGGCGCGGGCGGCATCATCGCTGCGCAGCAGGTGCTGGGCCAGCCGGCCGACGGCTACACGCTGATGTTCGGCGGCGTCTCGCAGATGGTGCTCAACAAGTTCGTCTACAAGCCGCTGCCCTACGACCCCGAGAAGGACTTCGTGGGCGTGGGCATGCTCAGCACCGTGCCCTTCATCCTGGTGGCCAACCCGGCCTCGGGCTTCAAGTCGCTCGACGACCTGGTCAAGTACGCCAAGGCCAACCCGGGCAAGCTCAACTTCGCGTCCTCGGGCCTGGGCAATTCCACCCAGCTCGCGGTGGAGCTGCTGCAGAAGAAGCTCGACATCACCATGGTGCACGTGCCCTTCAAGGGCGAGCCCGACGGGCTCATGGCCACCATCGGCGGCCAGACGCAGGTGATGGCGCCCGTGGGCGGCTCGGCGCTGCCGCACATCAAGAACGGCAAGGTCGTGCCCCTGGTGGTGCTGGCCCCCTCGCGCCTGGCCGATCTGCCCGACGTGCCGGCCGCCAACGAGCTGGGCGTGAAGGACTTCGACACCATGGGCTGGAGCGGCATCGTCGCCAAGGCCGGCACGCCGCCCGCCATCATCGCCAAGCTGCACGAAGGCACGCGCGCCTTCCACGCCAGCGCCGAGGTGCAGGCCAAGCTCAAGGGCATGAACGCGATTGCCATGCCCGGCCCGGCCAGCCAGCTGATGGAGGTGACGCGCCGCGACACCAAGGCCTGGGGGCCCACGCTCGAAGCGCTGAACCTGAATCCCAAGTGACCCCGCCCCTGCATTGATCCCCTGCGCCCGCTGCCTCTGGTGGCCGGCGCTTTGTGTTTTCTCCCCTTTCTTTTTCTGAGTCTCTCCATGAAAAAACAAGCAATGGTGTCCTGCCCGCAGCCCGAGGCGGCGGAGTCCGGCATCGAGGTCCTGCGCGCGGGCGGCAATGCGGTGGACGCAGCCGTGGCCGTGGCCTTGTCGCAGACCGTGGTGGATCCGCTGATGTGCGGCATCGCGGGCTTCGGCACGGCAGCCGTCTACCTGCCGGGCAAAACGGGTACGGCGGCTCATGAGTACTTCGACTTCCACGCACCCGCGCCGCTGGCCGCGCGCGAGGACATGTGGGCCGCGCTGCTCGAAGGCGAAACCAAGGACGGCTTCGGCTTCATCCTCAAAGGCCGGGTCAACGACATCGGTGCGCAGTCCATCGCCACCCCGGCCACCCTCAAGGGCCTGGCCGCCATGCACGCCGCTCACGGCCGCCTGCCGTGGAAAGAGGTGGTGGCGCCCGCCATCGCCTGGGCGCGCAACGGCTACTTCGTGCGGCCCGGCATGTACTCGTTCTGGATCGACCAGACCCTGGCCGGCCGCGCCAGCAACATGGACCGCCTGCACTTCAGCGACGAGGGCCGCGCCCTCTACTGCCGCCCCGACGGCAGCGCCAAGCCCATCGGCACGCCCATCGTCAACGAGAACTTCGCGCGCGTGCTCGACCAGGTGGCCCAGGAGGGCATCGCCCCCTTCTATGAGGGAGAACTGGCCCGCCGCATGGTGGAGCACGTGCAATCGCTGGGTGGGCTGCTCGGCATGGACGACCTGAAGAACTACCAGGTGCGCCGCACCCAGCCCCTGGTGGGCCGCTACCGCGACCGGGTGGTGACGACCAACCAGCCGCCGGGCGGCGGCGCCATGCTGCTGCAGATGCTCACCATCCTTGAAGAGTTCGACCTGGCGGGCATGGAGCACAACGGCCCCGAGTACCTGCGCACCCTGAGCGAGGTGATGAAAAAAGCCACCACCGACAAGGACCGCCACATCGGCGACCCGGCCTTCGTCGAGGTGCCGCTGGACCAGCTTCTTTCGAAGGAGAAAGCGGCCCGTGTGGCCGCCGACATCCGCGCCGGCAAGCGCCACAGCGTGGAGCGGGTGAACCAGGGCGCGCCCGTGCCCAAGGACACCACCCACATCAGCGTGGTGGACGGGGAGGGCGGCTGCGTCTCCCTGACCCATTCGCTGGCCATGCCCTCGGGCGTGATCACGCCGGGGATGGGCTTCTTCTACAACGGTGCCATGGGCGTGTTCGACCCGCGCCCCGGCCGTGCCGGCAGCATCCAGCCGGGCAAGAGCCGTTTCACTTCGTCGTGCCCCAGCATCGTGTTCAAGGACGGCCGACCCGAGGTGGTGCTCGGTGCCCCCGGCGGCACGCAGATCGCCATGGGCGTGCTGCAGGTGCTGCTCAACCTCATCGACCACCGCATGGGCATGCAGGAGGCCGTGTCGGCCCCGCGCTTTTCGTCCACCAGCAACTCCATCGACGTGTGCAACCGCATTCCGCGCTATGTGGCGCGCGAGCTTGAGGCCCAGGGCTACGAGGTGTTGCGCAACCCATACAACTACACCATCGGCTGGGTGCACGGCGTGCAGATCGGGGCCGACGGCACGCTGCACGGCGGGGCCGACCCGGGGCGCGACGGGGTGGCGTACGGGACGGCGGTGGCGTAGGCGGGATCAGCTGGGCCGGGCCCGGCCAAGACACTCAACTGGGCCGGGCCCGGCCCAGTGCCAGAAACTCGCGCAGGTTGGCCACGCCCAGCTTGGTGAACACGCGCTCCTTGTAGGTGACCACGGTCGCGGGTGACAAGGCCATCTGGCGGCCGATCTCCTTGGCGGTGCAGCCGTCCATCAGCAGCTCGGCCGTGGCCCGCTCGCGCGGGGACAGCGTGCCCCAGGCCGTGTGCGGCGCCTGAACACCTTGGTCCTCATCCCCGTCCTTGGGGAAGGCCAGCTCGTTGTGCCGGCAGGCCAGGCCCATGAGCGTGCTGCCGTACTGGCCCAGCAGGGTGGTGGCACGCCCCATGTCGAGCGGCACGCGTGAAAAATAGAAGTTCAGGTAGCAGCGGTGGCCGTCCTGCAGGCCCAGCAGCGACACCTTGCCCGTGAAGCCGGGCTCATCGAACAGCACGCGCCGGTATTCCGAATCGCCAATGCCCGTGGGCGACATGCCCAGCAGGCGCAGGTCGGCGCCGCCGTGCGCGGGCGCCTGGGGCGTGGTGCTGCGGCCGCCCTCGCGCACCAGCGGGTAGTTGGGGTCGCGCCGGTACAGGTGCTTGACGTAGATGTCGGTGGTGGAGTCGATCAGCGGCTGGTTGCACACGCTGGCCGCCGCCGCATGGCGGATGCGCCCCTCGGGGTCGTAGCTCAGGTGGCTGAAGTGGTCGGCGCCCAGCACCGTGTGGATGCCCTCGAGCAGCCGGGCATGAAAGCGCGGCCTGCCGATGTCCGCCACGCATTGCCCCAGCCAGGCGTCGCGCGTGGCCAGCGCGGGTGTGCAATCCATTGTCTTGTCTCCTGTGCGCTCTGTCGTCCGTCATGGGGGCGCTGGCGCTTGTTCCTGAAATGATGCCACAGACCATGGCGGCCCGCATGTCCCCTCGCGAGAGGACAGACGGCGGGCGCGTTGACTTCGAGAATTCCCCTCCAGTCAACGCCCTCCGATGCCATGCACGTCCTGCCCCGCTACCCCTTTCGCCGCCCACCTGAACTGGATGGGCTTTCTCCTTCGGATCCACGCCCAGTCGTGGTCATCGGCGGCGGGCTGACCGGCCTGGCCCTGGCGCTGGACCTGGCGCGCCGCGGCGTGCCCGTGCTGGTGCTGGACGACGACGACACCGTGGGCGTGCGCGGCCTGGCCTCGCGCGGCATGTGCTGGGCCCAGCGCACGCTGGACATCTTCGAGCGCCTGGGCGTGGCCGGCCGCATCACGGCCAAGGGCGTGGCCTGGAATGTGGCGCGCGTGCTGGCCAAGGACCAGCCCGTCACCTCCTACACGCTGCAGGACCAGCCCGACCTGCGCCACAACGGCTTTGCCAACCTGCAGCAGTACTATGTGGAGCAGTACCTGGTGGAGGCGCTGCAGGCCGAGCCGCTGGCCGAAGTGCGCTGGCTCAACAAGGTGGAGGGCCTCACACAGACCGGCCAGGGCGTGCGCCTCACCGTGGGCACCCCCGATGGGACCTATGAACTGGACGCGCAGTGGGCCGTGGCCTGCGACGGCGCGTCCAGCCCCTGCCGCGCCGCACTGGGCCTGGCGCCCGTGGTGCACGACCGCACCGAAGACCGCTGGATCATCATCGACATCATGGTGCCCGGCTGCGACTGGGCCCAGGAGCGCTGGACCTGGCTGGACGCCTCGGCCAACGGCGGGCGCGCGGTCTGGCGCCACAAGATGGCCGACGACACCTGGCGGCTCGATTTCCAGCTGCGCGAGGACGAGGACGCCGTGGCCGCCGCCACGCCCGAGGCCATGCGCCGGCGCGTGCACGCGCTGTTCGGTGACGGCCTGGTGTTCGAGATCGCCTGGTCCGGCGTCTGGGCCTACCGGCACGAATGCCTAGCCGACCTGCGCGCTGGCCGCGTGCTGTTTGCCGGCGATGCCGCCCACCTGGTCGCCCCTTTCGGCGCGCGCGGCGGCAACGGCGGCGTGCAGGACGCCGACAACCTGGCCTGGAAGCTGGCCCTGGTGCTGAACCACGGCGCCGACGAGGCGCTGCTCGGCAGCTATTCCACCGAGCGCAAGCAGGGCGCCTTCGAGAACATCCGCCAGGCGCGCCGCTCCTCGCGCTTCGTGCACCCGCAGGGCCAGGCCTCGGCCCGGCTCTGGCGCGAGGCCATCATTGCCATGGCGCCCCAACTGCCCTGGGCCGCGCGCAGCATCAACACCGGCCGGCTCTCGGCCCCGTGCCGCTACACCGGTTCGCCGCTGCTGGCCGACGGTGCCGACGCCGCAGGGGAGGGCGCAGCACTGCCCGATGTGCGCCTGGGCCCCACCAGCCTGCACCGCCTGCTGGGCCCCTGGTTCACGCTGCTGGTGTTTGCCGACCGGCTGCCGCGTGCGCTGGCCGCCGTGCAGCACCCGCTGCTCACCGTGGTGCTGCTGTCCCCGGCCTGCGACAAGCCGGCCCGTGCGGCGCTGCTGCGCCAGCTGGGGGTGGGGTCGGACAGCGGCGAGTGCTGGCTGGTGCGGCCCGACCAGCATGTCGCCACGCGCCGGGCCCACCTGCAGCCCGCGCTGGTGCCGGCCCTGCTGGCTGCCGCCCTGGCACCCGTTCCCACCGATCCACCAACCACCCCTGCCCATGACCTGCACGCAACAACAGCTTGACGACGTACTGGAGTCCCTGATCGCGCTCACCGATGCCGCCACCCCCGCCGTGCAGAGCGACCTGCTGGCCCGCCTGGTGCTGGCGCTCGCGGCCGAGGTGGACGACGCCGCGCGGCTGCAGGCCGCCATCGCCAGCGTGGCCCGCTCCGCCGGCCGCAGCCTGCAACCCACACTGCCTTGAATTCCCCTTTTGAATCGAAAGAAAGCACGATGAGCCATTCCACCGCATTCGCTTCGCAGGCCGACCTGGCCGAGAAGAAGACCAGCTTCACCCAGCTGTCCGCCAACGCCTGGGCCTACACCGCCGAGGGCGACCCCAACTCGGGCGTGATCGTCGGCGACGACAGCGTGATGGTCATCGACGCCACCGCCACCCCCGTGATGGCCGCCGCGCTGGTGCGCCGCATCCGCGAGGTGACGGACCTGCCCATCCGCCACGTGGTGCTCACGCACTACCACGCCGTGCGCGTGCTCGGCGCCGCGGGCTTCGTGCCCGAAGGCGCGGTCAACGTGATCGCCAGCCGGGCCACGCGCGACCTCATCGTGGAGCGCGGAGCCGAAGACATGGCCTCGGAGATCGGGCGCTTTCCGCGCCTGTTCCAGGCCCAGGAAAGCATTCCCGGCCTGACCTGGCCCACCCTGGTGTTCGAGAAGGAGCTGACCCTGCACCTGGGCAGCCTCGAAGTGCGCCTGCTGCACCTGGGCGCCGGCCATACCAGCGGCGACAGCATCGCCTGGATCCCCTCGCAGGGCATCGTGTTCTCGGGCGACCTGGTGGAGTTCAATGCCGGCGTCTATACCGGCGACGCCCACCTGGCCGCCTGGCCGGACACGCTGGACCGGCTGGCCGCCCTGCAGCCCCAGCAGCTCGTACCGGGCCGTGGCCCGGCGCTGCGCACGCCGGCCGACAGCCTGAGCGCCATCGCCTACACGCGAGATTGGGTGCAGACCTTGCTGCAGTGCGCACGCGATGGGGTGGCCGCAGGCCACACGCTGCAGCAGGTCTATGCCGACACGCGGCGCGTGATGGACCCGGTGTTCGGCCAGGTCTTCATCTACGAGCACTGCATTCCCTTCGATGTCTCGCGCGCCTACGACGAAGCCCGGGGCATCGCCAACCCGCGCATCTGGACCGACGTGCGCGACCGCGAGATGTGGGCCGCCATCCAGTCCTGAACAACAGTCCCGACGCCAACGATTTCCCAGCCACCTCCCCATGAAACTCGCCACCCTCCGAAACCACCACCGCGACGGGCAGCTCGTGGTCGTCAGCCGCGACCTGCAGCGCATGCGCGCCGTGCCCGAATGCGCCACCCTGCAGGCCGCCCTGGACCAGTGGGACGCCATGGCGCCCGTGCTGCAGCGTGTTGCCGACGAACTTGCGGCCGGGCAGGGGCCCTTCGAGGCCTTTCGCCCCGAGGCCTGCGCCGCGCCGCTGCCGCGCGCCTACCAGTGGCTCGATGCATCGGCCTACCTCAACCACGTGGAGCTGGTGCGGCGCGCGCGCGGTGCCGACATGCCCGAAGAGCTGCGCCGCGAGCCGCTGATGTACCAGGGCGGGTCGGACGACTTCCTGGGCGCCCACGACCCCATCGAGGCCGCCGACGAGGCCTTCGGCATCGACCTGGAGGCCGAGGTCATCGTCATTACGGGCGATGTGCCCATTGGCTGCAGTGCCGAGGCCGCGCTGGGCCGCGTGCGCCTGGTGGGCCTGGCCAACGACGTCACGCTGCGCCACCTGGTGCCGCCCGAAATCGCCAAGGGCTTCGGCTTTCTGCAGTCCAAGCCCGCCACGGCGTTGTCGCCGGTGCTCGCCACGCCCGACGAGCTGGGCCCGCACTGGCGCGCCGGCAAGCTGCACCTGCCGCTGCTCTCCGAGCTCAATGGCGAACGCCTGGGTGCGCCCGATGCCGGCGTGGACATGGACTTCGACTTCGGGCGGCTGATCGCCCATGCCGCGCGCACGCGCCGCCTGGTGGCCGGCACCATCGTGGGCAGCGGCACCGTGTCCAACCGCGACCCGGCCGCGGGCGTGAGCTGCCTGGCCGAGCGCCGGGTGCGCGAGCAACTGGGCGGCGCGAGCGCGCTCACCCCCTTTCTGCGCAGCGGCGACCGGGTGCGCATCGAGATGCGCGACCCCGATGGGCACAGCCTGTTCGGCGCCATCACGCAGACCGTGCGCACAGGGGTGGCGGCATGAGTGCAGGGCAGGGCCTGCGCCTGCACACCTACTTTCGCAGCTCAGCGGCGTTCCGGGTGCGCATTGCGCTGGAGCTCAAGGGCCTGGCCTGGGAGCCCGTTCCCTGGCAGCTCGCGGCCGGCGCGCACTGCGGCGAGGCCTACCGCGAGATCGCGAGCTTCGGCCTGGTGCCGCTGCTCGAAATCGACGGGCTGCGCCTGCAGCAGTCCATGCCCATCATCGAATACCTCGATGCGCGCTTTCCGGCCGTGCCGTTGTTGCCCGCGGCTGAGCCTGAGAAGGCCCGGGCGCGCGCGCTGGCCCAGCTCGTGGCCTGCGAGATCCACCCGCTCAACAACCTGCGCGTGCTCCAGTACCTGCGCGGCACCCTGGGCCTGCCCGAGGCCGAGGTCGGCACCTGGTACCGCCACTGGTGCGCCGAAGGCCTGGCGCGCATGGAGACCGAGCTGAACCGCGTGCCCGCCAGCGGCGACTATGCGCTGGGGGCGTCGCCCTCCATCGTCGACTGCTTTCTGATCCCGCAGCTGTTCAACGCGCGGCGTTTCGAGCTCGACCTGCAGCCCTATGCCCGTGTGCGCCACATCGAACAGGCCTGCATGGCGCTGCCCGCATTCCAGCGCGCCCAGCCCGCCAGCCAGGCCGACGCCCGCTGAGAAAAAACCACCAAGGAGACCTCCGATGAAACCCACCCCCGCGTTTGCAATGTCCGCACGACGCTCCCTGCTCGCAGCGGCCTGCCTGCTGCCCCTGTCCCGTCTGGCGCGCGCCAACGGCGCCGACACCCGGCCCATCGAATGGGTGGTGGGCTATGCCGCCGGCGGCGGCTCCGATGTGGTGGCCCGGTTGCTGGCAGAGTCCATGGGCAAGTCACTGGGGCAGGCCATCGTCATCGTCAACAAGCCCGGCGCGGCGACCAACATTGCTGCCGACTATGTGGCGCGTTCGCGCGAACGCGGCCGCATGCTGTTCAGCGGCGACTTCGCGACGCTGGCGGCCAACCCCGCGCTGTTCGAAAAGCTCAGCTACGACGCGGCCAAAGACCTTGCGCCGGTGGGCATGATGGCGCGTTTTCCGCTGATCCTGGTGGTCGCACCCCGTGTGCAGGCCGGCAACTTCAAGGAGTTCCTGGCCTGGGCCAAGGCCCACCCGCAGGGCGTGACCTATGCCTCGCCCGGCGCCGGCACGGCCCACCACCTGGCCACCGAGCTGCTGCGCGAGCGCACGGGCCTGAACCTCGTGCACGTGCCCTACCGAGGCGCTGCGCCTGCGGTGCAGGACCTGCTGGGCAACCAGGTCGATTTCATGCTCATCGACTCGGCCAGCGGGCTGCCGCACATCGCGGGCGGCAAGCTGCGCGCGCTGGGGGTCACCACCGAGCAGCGCACCCGCGTGCTGCCCCAACTGCCCACCCTGGCCGAGCAGGGGCTGGCCGGGTTCGACGCCTATTCGTGGCAGGGCCTCACGGTGCCCACGGCCACCGCGGCCGACGACGTGAAGCGCTTCAACGCCGCCCTGGTCGCGGCCCTGCAGTCCGAGGCGGTGCAGGCCAAGCTGCTCGCCATGGGCGTGGAGCCCACGCCCGGCACCGCGCAGCAGATGGCCAGCTACGTGGCGACCGAGCGCGAGCGCTGGGGCAAGCTGATCCGCGAGCGCGGCATCAAGGTCGATTGAGGTGCCCGTGACTTCCACTGCGATCCGATACGACGATCTCGTCGAGTCCGTTGCTGCTGCGCTGCAGTACATCAGCTACTACCATCCACCGGACTACATTGCCCACCTGGCGAGGGCCTATGAGAGGGAGCAAAGCCGGGCCGCGAAGGATGCGATGGCGCAGATCCTGGCGAGCAGCAAGATGAGCGCCATCGGGCGGCGCCCCGTATGCCAGGACACGGGCGTCGTGAACGTGTTCCTGAAAGTGGGGATGGATGTCCGGTGGGCGGGGTTTGAGGGGACCCTGGACGATGCCATCAATGCCGGTGTGCGGCGCGCCTACACCGATCCCGCCAATCCGCTCCGGGCGTCCGTCGTGGCAGACCCCCAGTTCGAGCGCAAGAACACCAGGGACAATACGCCCGCGGTGATCTTTGCCGAGATCGTTCCTGGCAACACCTTGGAAGTGTTCATCGCCGCCAAGGGGGGAGGAAGCGAGAACAAAAGCCAGTTCGCCATGCTCAATCCTGGCGACAGCGTGGTGGACTGGGTTCTCAAGGCGGTCCCCACCATGGGCGCGGGATGGTGCCCTCCGGGCATGCTCGGGATCGGCATCGGCGGCAGTGCCGAGAAGTCGATGGTCATGGCCAAGGAAAGCCTGATGGACGACCTGAACATGTACGAGCTGCAGGCCAAGTCCTCGCGCGGCGAAAAGCTCGACAAGGTCGAGGAAATGCGCCTGGAACTGTACGAGAAGGTCAATGCCCTGGGCATCGGCGCCCAGGGCCTGGGCGGTCTGACCACGGTGCTGGACGTGAAGATCAAGATGTACCCCACGCACGCGGCCAGCAAGCCCGTGGCCATGATCCCCAACTGCGCGGCCACGCGCCACGCCCACTTCGTGATGGACGGCTCGGGCCCGGTGTACATCACCCCGCCCTCGCTGGACCTGTGGCCCAACGTGAACTGGGCGCCCGATTACAACAAGAGCAAGAAGGTCAACCTCGATACCCTGACCAAGGAAGAAGTGGCCAGCTGGAAGCCCGGCGACACCCTGTTGCTCAACGGCAAGATGCTGACCGGGCGCGACGCCGCGCACAAGCGCATCCAGGACATGCTGGCCAAGGGCGAAAAGCTGCCCGTGGACTTCACCAACCGCGTGATCTACTACGTGGGCCCGGTGGACCCGGTCAAGGACGAGGCCGTGGGCCCGGCCGGCCCGACCACCGCGACGCGCATGGACGGCTTCACCGAGATGATGCTGGCCGAAACCGGCCTGATCGCCATGATCGGCAAGTCCGAGCGCGGCCCGGTGGCCATCGAGGCGATCAAGAAGCACCAGAGCGCCTACCTGATGGCCGTGGGCGGCGCCGCCTACCTGGTGAGCAAGGCCATCAAGAAGGCCAAGGTGCTCGGTTTTGCCGACCTGGGCATGGAAGCCATCTACGAATTCGACGTGGTGGACATGCCGGTGACGGTGGCCGTGGATGCCGGCGGCACCAGCGCCCACATCACGGGGCCGGCGGAGTGGCAAAAGCGCATTGCGGCCGGCACGCGCAAGACAATCACGCTTGAGAGCGTCTGACGTACAAAGGAAATGGCGATGTTCGATGAACGGGATTTGGCGGCCACCCGCCCGGCAGGCATGGAGAGCGAAGAGTGGCGCCTGCGCGTGCAACTGGCGGCGTGCTACCGCGTGTTCCACGAGCGCGGCTGGAGCGAGGAGATCTTCAACCACATCACGCTGAGCGTGCCTTCGCACGCGGCCCACTACCTCATCAACCCGTTCGGTCTGCACTATGGCGAGGTGACGGCGAACAACCTCGTCAAAATCGACCTGCAGGGCAATCCGGTGGGGGAGGCCGGCTACCCGGTCAACCGCGCCGGCTTCGTGATCCACAGCGCGATCCACGGCGCGCGGGCCGACGCGCACTGCATCATGCACACCCACAACACAGCGGGCGTGGCCGTGTCGTGCAAGGAAGAGGGGCTGAAGTTCAACAACTTCTACTCGGCCTTCCTCAGCGGCAACGTGGCCTACCACGACTTCGAGGGCATCACCGTGCACCCAGGCGAGCAGGACCGCCTGGTGCAGAGTCTGGGCAGCAGCAACTGCCTGATTCTGCGCAACCATGGCCTGCTGGTGACGGGCCGCAATGTACCCGAAGCCTTCTACTTCAATTACGTGCTGCAGCGCGCCTGCGAGGTGCAGGTGCTGGCCGACTCCATGGCCGGCTCCAATGTGCCGATTGCCGCCCAGGCGCTCGCGGTCTCGTCGCGCGACGTGGGCCTGACCGACCCGGACAACGACCTGTACGCCAAGCTGTTCTGGGCCGCGGTGCGCAGGGCAGGGCTGACCCTCTATGACCTGGTGCAGGCGCCGGCATAAACTCCGGGGCCTTTGAAGAGGCTTTGAGATCCGGGCCAACGCAGTTTCGATCCGTTCCATTACAAACAATGAGGAGACCGACCATGACCGCATCCACATCCCTGTCGCGCCGCGACATCCTGCAATGGACCCTGGCCGGTGCCGCAGGCACGCTGCCCTTCATGGCCCAGGCCCAGGCCATCGACACCGTGAAGATCCTGGCCGGCTTTGCCGCCGGCGGCACGGTGGACACCCTGGCGCGCCGCGTGGCCACCCAGATCACGGGCGGCTACGCCAAGTCGGCTGTGGTGGAGAACAAGACCGGCGCGGGCGGGCAGATCGCCATCACCACGCTCAAGGCCGCCCCGGCCGACGGCGCCACGCTGCTGGCCACGCCCATGTCCATGCTGGGCATCTACCCCCATACCTACAAGAAGCTGCCCTACGACCCCGTGGCCGACGTGACCCCGGTCTCGCTGGGCGTGGTGTTCGACATGGGTTTTGCCGTGGGCCCGCAGGTGCCCGCATCGGTCAAGACCGTGCCCGAGTTCCTCGACTGGTGCAAGGCCAACCCCACGGGCGCCAACTTCGGCTCGCCCGCGCCGGGCTCGGTGCCGCACTTCGTGGGCGAACTGATCAGCCGCGCCGGCAAGGTGGACATGCGCCACGTGGGCTTTCGCGGCTCGCAGCCGGCCATTCTGGACCTGCTGGGCGGGCAGATCGCGGCCGTCTCGGCGCCCGTGGGCGAGTTCTTGCCGCACCTGCAGGGCGGCAAGATCCGCGTGCTGGCCACCTCGGGCGCCACGCGCAACAAGTTCATGCCCAACGTGAGCACGCTGATCGAGCAGGGCTACAAGGACATGGCCTACAACGAATGGTTCGGCTTCTTCCTGCCGGGCAAGGCGCCGGCCGAGCTGGTACAGAAGGCCAACGCCGCCATCCGCACGGCGCTGGCCGACAAGGATGTGGTCGCCGGGTTGGCCGCCATGGGGCTGGAGGCGCGCTCGTCCACACCGGCCGAGCTGGCGGCGCTGCTCAAGGCCGATGGCGAGCGCTGGGGCCCCATCGTCAAAGCCATCGGCTTTACGGCCGAGTCGTAAGCCGCTGAATGCCGTGGTGCACCGGCAGGTTCATTGCGGCAGCTGCAACAGCACCAGGGCCGCGCTGAGCTCGGCCTTGCGCTGCGCCGCCTCTTCCTGGCGTATGGGGGCGTTGGCGCGCTGGTGCGGCTCGCGCGCATTGAGGCGGCGGCCCTTCATCTCGCTGCCCAGCGCAATGCGCTCGTTGATGAACTCGCCATAGCCGATCTGGCCCACATAGAGCCGTGACAGCAGCACGGTGGTGCGGGAGTTTTCCTCCTCCACGAGGTCGGCGTACGCGGGCGGTGCATTGCGCAGGCGGAACTCCGCCCCCGCGTTCACACAGTCCTTGCGCAGGCCGGCCCAGGCCTGGATGGCCCGCCTTTCATCGGGCGTGGGCGTTGCCATGCTGGTGCGCAGGGCGGGGGGCGCGGCTTCGGCGTCGGCAACACTGGCCAGCCGGGGCTTGAGCACCGAGAGTGCGGCATGCTTGTCGAGGCCGGCCAGGCAGGCGGCCGTGGGGTCTTCCGCCGCCGTGCGCTGTACCGGTGCCGGCCCGGTGCCACTGCAGCCTGCGACGGCAAGGCACGCCATGGCAAAACAAAGCGCTTTCATTTTCTTGCCTTTCTTTCCAACGGTCGATGCTTCACTCTACCCAAACGGTGGCCCGAAATGGAAGGGGCGAAACGGGGTCGCGCTGTCCTCCTACAGCCCCTGGAGCCACCCGAGGGGCGGCGCCTGCTGCGGTGGGTGTGGGCGATGGGGTCGCCTCCTACAAGAGGTGTCGCAACCCTTCTGGACCGATCCGAAAAGCACCTGCAAAACCCTTTGCCGAACACCCGCCGTGAGGGCCCGGCCGAAGTCCTGCGCCATGCCCCCCGGCCTCTCTCTGGTCACGCCGGCCGGAATGCTTCGGCTGCGGCGGCTGTGTTGAGGGCTTCTCTCAGCCGCTTGATCTTTCCGCCTTCCGCGATGAGCAGGCCTGCATAGGTCTGCCGGTATGGCCGCCCGGACGCAGCGACCTTGGCGTCCACCGCGTATTCGGCAAACGCCCTCTCCGGCGTTTCGATCCAGAACTGGATGTCGCCAAAGCCAAAGTCCGGCACCTTCGCCAGCAGGCCTGCAATGAGCCGGCCGATGGCGTCGCGCCCTTCGGCGCGGACCTGGATCCAGGGCAGTTCGAGCACGCCGTCTTCGGCAAACAGGCTGGCGGCGGCCTCGGGCGTGCGTATGGCGGCCAGGTAGGCGCGCAGCAGTTCCGGGGCGGTTGGCAGGGTGGGCTCCTGGTTCATGGCGTCCTCACACCTGGGCCTGGCCGCCATCGGCGAACAGCTCGATGCCGTTGACGAAAGCCGAGTCGTCGCTGGCGAGGAACACGGCAGCCTTGGCGATGTCTTCCGGCTGGCCCATGCGGCCGAGCGGCACCTGGGTGGTCAGGTAGTCGAGCAGGCCTTGCTGCTGCGCGGCGTCCGGGCCTGCGAGTTCCACGAGACCCGGCGTGTGGATGGGGCCGGGCGACAAGGTGTTGATGCGGATGGCGCGGCCCTGGAGGTCCAGGATCCAGCTGCGCGCCAGGTTGCGCACGGCCGCCTTGGTGGCGCTGTAGATGCTGAAGTTGGCGGTGCCGAGCACGCTGGTCGTCGAGCCCGCCAGGATGACGGAGGCGCCGGCCGTGGCCGCGTCCAGCAGGGGCAGCGCCTTCTGCACCGTGAACACCACGCCCTTGACGTTGCGGTCAAAGGTGTCGTCGTAATGCGCCTCGGTGATGCTGCCCAGCGGGAGCATGCTGCCGCCGCCCGCGTTGGCATAGAGGACATCCAGGCGGCCGTGCTCGGCTTGCACCTGGTCATAGAGCCGATCCAGGTCCGCCAGCTTCGTGGAATCGGCTTGCACGCCGCGGGCCTGGGGACCTATGGCGGCCACGGCCGCATCGAGTTCGGCTTTGCGGCGCCCCGTGATGTAGACCGTCGCGCCTTCGGCGGCAAAGGCCTTGGCGGCGGCCAAACCGATGCCGGTGGTTGCACCGGTGACAACAGCCACCTTGCCTGCGAGTTTCTGGACCATGAGATTTCTCCGTGATGGGTTGGTAGAAGCCTCAAGCGTAAATAGTTCGTTTAATGGAATAAATGGTGAAATCTATTCAATACAATTCATGGTGGTGAATAATCGAAGCCATGGACCAGCTGCTTGCCTTGAAGGTATTCGTGCGGATCGCCGAAAACGGCGGCTTCTCGCGCGCCGCCGATTCGATGAACATTCCCCGTCCCAGCGTGACCAAGCTCGTGCAGGATCTGGAGCAGCACCTCGGTACCCGGCTGCTGCAGCGCACGACCCGGAGGGTCAGCATGACGGCCGATGGCGTGGCCTATTACGAGCGCGCCAAGAGGCTCATTGCCGAGCTGGAGGACATGGACCAGTTGGCCAGGGGCGCAAGTTCCCAACTGCGGGGGCGCTTGCGGGTGGACGTGGGCTCCGTGCTGGCCAACCGCATCTTGATTCCTGCGCTGGCGCAGTTCCGGGCGCGGTATCCGGGCCTGCAGCTGGAACTGGGCGTGAGCGACCGCCCGGCGGACATGATCAGCGAGGGTGTGGACTGCGTGGTCCGCGGCGGAGACCTGCCCGACTCCACCCTGGTGGCGCGGCGCCTGGCCGATCTGGCCTGGGTGACATGCGCCTCGAAGGAATACCTGGCGGCGCACGGAGAGCCCCGGCATCCCGATGACCTGCTGGCCCTGCACCCAGTGAATGGGCGCCCGGTGCATACACTGGCGGGCTATTTCTCGTCCCTGAGCGGTCGCGCCTTTCCCCTGGAATTCCACCGGGGTGGCGAACGGCTGCTCGTCAAGGCCGGCGAGGCCGCCTCCGTCAACGAAAGCACGGCCCATCTCAACGTGCTGGTGCATGGGCTGGGCATCGGCCAGACCTTTCGCTTCGCCGCAGCCAAGTATTTGTCCGATGGAACACTCAAGGAGGTGTTGACCGATTGGTCCCGCCCCGCCCACACCATCCGTCTCGTCTACCCCAGCAGCAGGCAACTGAGCGCAAAGATCCGCGCGTTCTCAGATTGGGCGGCGGATGTGTTCACGCGTTACGACGATGGCCCCTCGGGCGGTGCAAGGTGATCGCGCAAAAACGAAAGCGGCCTGCGGGCCGCTTGCTGGGTGCCGCGTAGCGGCCCTCAGATCTTGTCGATGGCCTTCTTCACGGCCTCCTTGGCATCGCCCACCTTGGCCTGGGTCTTGCCCACCGCCTGGTCGGCCAGGCCCTCGCCCTGCAGCTTGGGGCTGTCCACGAGCTTGCCCGCGGCTTCCTTCACCTGGCCCTTGATGTCAGTCGCACGTCCTGCGATTTGGTCCTTGTTCATGGTTCGCTCTCCTTGGTTGGCACCGCCAAACATGCGGCACCCCAAGAATGGGCCCACCGCGGGCGCCTGGCTGTCGGAGAGCGGCCCATCCGCGCGTCGGGCAGGGCTGCGCTGTGCCTCAACCGGGGCGGGCGGCGGCGCTGGTGTCCACGGCCCGCAGGGCCGCGTGGATGCGCGCGGTGATGTCCGCATGCGGCACCATGGGCCGCAGCGCCGGCACATGCGCGCGCCCGATGTTGCCGATGGGCAGGCGCTGCAGCAAATGCCCAAGCGGTACCAGGGCCAGGCGCAGCAGTTGGCCTGCCACTTCGCGCCCGTCGCGCAGTTGCAGCGCGTAGCGCAGCATGGCGGTGTGCGAGCGCCAGTGCAGGCCCAGCGTGGTCTGGCCCAGCACGTGGGCGGCCTCCAGCCAGGGCCAGCGCGCGGCCGGTGGCTCGCCGGCGCTGGCCTCGAAGCGCGCCAGCAGGTGCGCGAACGCCTGGGGCTGCAGCATGGGTGCGGGTGGGGCGGGCAGCAGGGCGCTCATGCCACAGCCCCTGCGCGCTCGCGTGCCCATTGCACCCAGCGCCGCTGCCGGTGGCGGTAGAACACCCAGGCAAAGGCCGCGCTCAGCGGTGTCATCAGCCAGGGCAGGTAGCGCGCCCGCACAAAGACCTCATCGGTGTAGCAGGTGCGCTCGGGCATGCCTGGCGTGCCGGGCAGGCTGTGCACGGTGATGCGGTGGTCCCACACGCGCATGAGCTGGCCCGTGCCGTTGTCGCGCAGCAGCGGCCAGGCGCCCGGGATGTCGGGCGCATGCACGCTGATGCGCGCGGTCTGCCGGCCCATGGGCAGCAGGCCGAAGAGGGCAAAGCGCAGCTCGGTGTCGCCCATCGGCCAATGCGCGGGCCAGGCGCCCTGCACCGTGCCAAAGCGCAGCAGCGGCGCTGTGATGTGACGGAACAGCGCCGTGGTCTGCAACTGGGCGGCCACCCATGCGGCCGGGGCGGGCAGGGTGGTGGTCAGGCAGATGCGCAGGCTGCCGGGCGGGCGCGGCAGGGTGGAGGCGGGTGGGCCCATCTCGCTGGTGCCCAGGGCGGCGGCCACGGCGGCTTGCGGGTCGGTGGGGTGGTGGTTCATGCGTCTGCCTGATTGTTGGATGGAACAGGGTTGCCTTCGGTGCGCAGCATGCGCAGGCCGTTGGCCACCACCAGCAGGCTGGCGCCCATGTCGGCGAACACCGCCATCCACATGGTGGCCTGGCCCGCCAGCGCCAGGCCGAAGAACACGGCCTTGATGCCCAGCGCCAGCGTGATGTTCTGCACCAGCACGCGGTGGGTGCGGCGCGACAGGCGCACCGTCTCGGCCACGCGGCGCAGGTCGTCGTTCATGATCACCACATCGGCCGTTTCCATGGCCACGTCGGTGCCGGCCGCGCCCATGGCAAAGCCGATGTCGGCCCGGGCCAATGCAGGGGCATCGTTGATGCCGTCGCCCGCCATCGCGGTCATGCCGTGCTGTTGCTGCAGGGCGGCGATGGCGGCCAGCTTGTGCTCGGGCAGCAGGCTGGCCTGCACCTGGTCGATGCCGGCCTCTTTGGCGGCGGCCTGGGCAGCGGCGGCATGGTCGCCGGTCAGCATCACGGGCACCACGCCCAGGGCCTTGAGGTCGGCCACGGCCTGCACAGCCTGCGGGCGCAGGGTGTCGGCCACAGCGAACAGGGCGCGCACGGCATCGGCGTCGGCCAGCAGCGTGACGCTGCGGCCCTGCGCTTCATGCGCTGCGGCGGCGGCCTCGACCGCGTCGGTCCACAGGTTGCGCTCCTGCATCAGGCGGCGGTTGCCCAGTTGCCAGGTGGTGCCGGCAATGCGGCCCTGCACGCCGCGCCCGGCCAGGGCGGTGAAGTCCTCCACTGCAGGCAGGTCGGCGCCAGCGCCGTCCCCCAGCCCGGCCGCGATGGCCTTCGATACCGGGTGGTCCGAACGGCCGGCCAGCGCACGCGCCACATCGGTGGCGGCATCATCACCCAACTGCGCCTGGCCCACCAGCACGGGTTTGCCCGCGGTGATGGTACCGGTCTTGTCGAAGGCCACGGCGCGCAGGCCGCGCGCCTGCTCCAGCCAAGCCCCGCCCTTGACCAGAATGCCGCGCCGCGCCGCCGCGGCCAGCCCACTGACCACGGTGACGGGCGTGGAGATCACCAGCGCGCAGGGGCAGGCGATCACCAGCAGCACCAGCGCGCGGTAGATGGCATCGAGCCAGGCCCAGCCCAGCACCAGCGGCGCACCCACGGCCACCACCACGGCCAGCACGAACACGGCAGGCGTATAGACGGCCGCAAAGCGGTCCACAAAGCGCTGCGTGGGCGCGCGGCTGGCCTGGGCTTCTTCCACCGCGCGGATGATGCGGTCCAGCGTGGTGTGGCCCGCCGCTGCGGTCACCTGCATGGTCAGCTCGGCCTGGGCGTTCAGCGTGCCGGCGTAGAGCTTGTCGCCGGGCACCTTGTCCACGGCCAGGCTTTCGCCGGTGACGCTGGATTCGTCCACCGCGCTGCGCCCGGTGGCCACCGTGCCGTCCAGCGGCACCCGGCCGCCCGGGCGCACGCGTACCGTGGCGCCCACGGCCACCTCGGCGGCGGGCAGGGTCTGCCACTGGCCGCCGGGCTGCTGTACCTCGGCCTGGTCCGGGCTCAATGCCAAAAGAGCGCCGATGGCGTTGCGCGCCCGGCCCACCGCCCCTTCCTCGATGCGCTCGGCCAGGGCGTACAGGGCCATCACCATGGCCGCCTCGGGCCACTGGCCGATGGCGAAGGCCCCGGTGACGGCCACGGCCATCAGCGTGTTGATGCCCAACTGCCCGCGCAGCAGCGATTTCAGGCCCGCCTTGTAGATGCCCAGGCCTGCCAGCAGGATGGCCACCGCCGCCAGCCCCATGCCGGCGTAGTGCCATAGGGGCGTGTCGGGCCCCAGCAGGTGCGCCAGCTCGGCCGCCAAGGCCGCCGCCAGCGATGCTCCTATACGGCCCCAGCCGGGCAAGGCGCTGTGGTCGTGGCCTTCATGGCCGTCTTCAGCGCCATGGCCATGGCCATCGTGGTCCTGCTGGTCGTGGCCCTCGGTACCATGTGCGTGTGCATGCGGTGTGGCCGCTGCCTTGGCAGATGGCGCATCGGCCGAGCAACTGCTGCCGGGGGCGCAGCAGGAGACATTGATCTGCGGCGCGCGGCGCGCAGCCGATGACGCCTTGGGCACGGGCAGGGCCACCGCCACGGGGGTGGATGGCGCGGGTGGGCCTTGCGGATGGGGGCTTCGGCTCGACTCGGTTGTCATGGTCTTTTCCTTTGCGGGGGCGGGTTGCGATCCGCCATGCCATGATTGGAATCCTTGAAGTCACTTGAAGGTCAAGCGCATGCCAACAGACGCAGCCAGGTTTCGCATCGGCGAGGCCGCCCAGCGCTCCGGGGTCTCCACCGCCAGCATCCGCTACTACGAAAAGGAAGCCCTGCTCGCAGCCGGCCCGCGCAGCGAAAGCAGCTACCGCCTGTACAGCGATGCCGACATCCACCAGCTGCGCTTCATCCGCCTGTGCCGGGCCATGGACATGTCGCTCGACGAGGTGCGCATCCTGCTGGCGCTGGACCGCGACAGCGCCGCCGCCGACCACACGGCCTGCGACACGCTGGACGAGCACCTGAGCCACGTGCGCATCCGCCTGCAGGAATTGAAGACCCTGGAGCGCGACCTGATCGCCCTGCGCCGGCGCTGCGATGGCACCGATGGGCATTGCCATGTGATCGAGGCACTGCACGAGCGCGCCGATGCCGAGCCTGTGGCGCCGCCGGGGCCGGCGCCGGCCAAGCGGCATGTGTGAAGAGACGGCGGGGGGCTGAATCAGCGTGCAGTAGCCCGTGAAACGGGCTTGGCGTACGCTCTCAAGTGCTTGCAGACCTTGTTCAGGTCACTTTTCGGGTCAGGCTTGCCACGCGACAGGACGTGCTCGGTTTGAGCCACCATGTCCTCGAAGCGCGGATTGGATGCAAGGTACGCCAGGATCAGCCGGGAGTAGCCGGTGTCGCCATCAAAATGGCACTCCCTGGCCTCTCCCACCGCGCTGCCAGGGGCCGGCGGGCCGTTGACCAGCGCATCCAGCGCCACCAGGTCGTGCAGCCGGGCCAGCCATGGCGAGAACGCGCTCTGGATTTGTGATCGGCATGCGGCCACTTCGGCGGGGGTGGTCAGCGCGCTGTCCCCATCCAGGGTGCCGGACCAGCGCAGCACCGCCGTCTGCGTGGCGTGCAGCTGCGGCACGGCCTGGTGCATCAGTCCGTCCACATACCGGTTGCACACTTCGGCGCACACGTCGAAGTACATGACGCCTATTGCCGGCGTCGTCGAGTGGCGCAGGTACACCTTGATCCGGTCATGCTCGGTGGTCTTGGTGAAAAGACCGGGGCGGCTGGCGTCCTCCTGTACATAGCCTGCGGCCTGCAGCACCTCCGCCCCAGCGCGCACGAGCTCGCCCAGCGAGGCATCAATGTCCGCGAATTTCCGGTCGAGCCGGGTGAAGGAGAGGGCCGGCTCGCCGGGTCGGCCACCGTGCCGAAAACCGCATACTTCTTCAGCGAGGGCGGCAGGAACGCCGAAGACGGCATCGTGACCGTGCTGCGAACGCGCCTGAAGCGCAGATTGCAGCAACGGCTTCACCACCTTGGGCGCAACGCCTTCGATATGGAGGTGATCGCCGCCCTCCGCAAGTACATGGGAGACCCTCCAGACCATTGCCCCATCGCGGCAAAGAAAAGCCATCGAGGCGTTGGTGTTCTCGTCCTCGGCGCAGCCGATGACGATGCAGTTCAGTGACAACACCTTCATCAGCATCGGATCGATCACTGAATGAAAGAACTCGTCAAACACGATGACGTAGGTGCCGTTCGCCAGGTGTGCGCCCGCCATGGGCACGGTACCCGGCTGTACAGGCTGTGCACTGTCGACCAAACCCAGCTCGGCAAGAACCTCCGCGCCGGCCTTGGCTGCCACGCTGATCCAAGAAACTCGGTAACCCATCGCCACTCCCAGGCATCGATGCTGTAGATGCGGCGAGTTTGCCCTCTTTTATTCAGTGCCGGATCAATGGCCGCCGAACACGTCGACAGGCGGTGGGGACACATGCTGCCGCAGCTGGCCGTCGGCAACCTCCAGCGCCTCGGGGTAGCTGGCCCAGGGCCCGTGCACGGTGAGCACCGGGGCGCCGTCTTCGTCGAAGATGAAGATGCTGTGGGGTACCGGCGCGTGTTTGCGCAGCGTGACGGGCCTCACCATGTAGATGGAACCCTGAAGCTCGATGTTGGGAGGCCAAGGGGTGTTCATGCCGGCACCTGTTGCAAATGTTTCAACTGCGGCCATGCTATGCCCAGAAGCGCCATCTGGACGATCGGCAGCCCGGGGGAGCGTGATGTACTGCACGGATGCGGTCTGCATGTTGCAGCGCTCCCTACACCGCCGTCCAATCCCCATCCACCACCGCAGACACCCCGATCAGCCGGACCAGGCTGTCATGGCTGCCCAGCGCCGCTGTGGCGTCGTTCACCAGGAGGTAGGTGTCGGCACCGTAGCGAAAGGCAATGGCCTTGATCGCGCCGGCCGTGTTGGCGGCCAGGGTGGCGGCGTCCAGCAGCGAGGCGGAGGCGGCGATGCTGGCCAGTTGCGCAGTGCTGGGTGCGGCCTTGGCGGTGGGCGTGGCGGCGGCCAGGCGCAACTGGTCGATGCCGCTTGCGAAATCGGTCACCTCGATGGTCGAGCGGGCCAATTGGGCAGAACTGCCGAGGCCCAGGGCCCACGACCCGGGGCCGGTCAGGCCGGTGAGGGCGAGCACGTCGGCGCCCGCGCCCAGGGTGATGCTGTGGGCGTTGCGGGCGCCGATGGTGACGGTGTCTGCCCCGTCGCCCGCATCGATGGCCGCGCGCCCGCCGGATGCGTCGTTCACGGTGATGCGGTCTGCTGCAATGCCGCCGATGATGCCGATGGGCGTGGCGCCCGTGGTGGCGAACGTGAGGTCCAGCGGCGCCTGGAGATAGGCGGCATGGATCACTTCCACATGGGCGCCGGTGATGGTGGTGGTGAGGGCCTGTTCTCCGTAGAGCCTGATCTCCTCGGCCGCGCCCGCGGTGATCTTTGCGCTGTTGACCGTGGTGGTGGCCACGCTGCCGGGCATGCTGGCGATGCGCAGGGTGATCGCATTGGGCACGATGATCTCGTCCGTCCCGGTCGCATCGAACAGCGCGAGCTTGACCGGCTCATTCCTGTCGGAAGGGGGCTTGAAGAGCACCGTCAGCGCCGTGCCGGCCAGTGAGTTCTGGATGCCTACCAGCGTTGTGCTGTCCACGCCGGTGAATGTGACGTTACCACCCGGGGCCGCGTCGAGCCACAGTATCCCGGTCTCGTACGACTTCTCGGCATCGAACTGCGCCCCCGTGCCCGCGGTGATGTAGACATAGTCCATGAGGTACAAGGTGGGCGCTACTACCTCGCCGGCCGCCAGCGTGGCCTTGAGGATGTTGCCCTTCTCTCCCCGGCCGCCGGCCCGGATGACGTCTGTCGAGCCCAACTGGCCGGGCGTCATGGCCAGGAAGACGTCGTCGTATGGGGTGCCTGCCAGCGTGTCGGCGCGGCTGGTCAACTCCAGCGTAACCCCCGGGCCGCTGGAGTGGCTGTCGAACGTTAGATAGCCACTGTTGGCCGGGTTGGTGGAGTACGCGTGCGCCGCCTCGATCTTGTCGTTCCAGCGCACCGCCGCAGCCGCGTAGATGGCCAGGTCGCCCGTGGCGCCCTCCAGGCCCGAAAGGATTTGCCCCAGCTGCAGCGCGACGATGCCCAGATTGGTCTTGCCCACCGCGGTCAGGTAATTCGCCAGTTCGTTTTGCAAGGGCGGGGTTGGGCAACAGGCCCATCTTCTCCAGCAGCATGGTCGACAGATAGGCTTCGGACCAGGGGGAATCGCCATAGCCCTTGCCGAACTCCCGTGCCACCGCCTCGGGCCCCTTCGCTTCGACCGCGGCCACGTGGTAGCCATACGAATGCGGCCCATACCACAGCGGCTGTTCCAAGAGCAAACGGCTCAGCATGCTGACGGTGGCGTGTGCGCCGGTTATCTGCAAAGGCATCTTCAACCTCCCGGGGTCATTCTTGTGGTGCGCAAAGGCTATCGCATCCGCCTGGCTTTGGAGTGTGTTGGCCGTTCCCCACGTAGCAACTGTTTGCTACAGGGATGGGCCAGGCGGCAGGAGATTGTGTGGGCATGGATATCCCGAACGGCCCGCCTCTCGCCGACCGCGGGCGCGCCAAGACCCCAGCCCTCACACCATCGGAAACGCCCCAGGCCCTCTCTCCACCGTCACATCCCTGGCGCGCAATTCCGCCTGGCATTCCGAGCAGGTGGTGACCGGGTCGAACAGGTGGCCGCAGCCGGTGTGCCGGTGCAGAAGGGGGCGGCCGGCCTTGCCGGCCATGTGCACGTCGCCCCAGTGCACGATGGCCATGATGACGGGGTGCAGGTCCAGGCCCTTGGGGGTCAGGCGGTATTCATACCGGGCGGGAGATTCCTGGTAGGCCGCCTTGCGCAGCACGCCGGCCTCCACCAGCTTGGCCAGGCGGTCTGCCAGCATGGGGCGCGAGATGCCCAGTCGCTGCTGGAACTCATCGAACCGGCGCACGCCGAGAAAGCAGTCGCGCAGCACCAGCAGGGTCCAGCGGTCGCCGATCACCGAGACGGTGCGGGCCACCGAGCATGCTTCCTGTTCCAGGTCGTTCCACTTCATGTCCGCAACTCTACCCTTGACGAGTTCAATTTTCAAACTTATCGTGCAGTCAGTTCAAAAATAAAACCTACAAGGAGCAGGCGCAATGCCGGCTCCCATCTTTTTGCAACTTGAGGAGACCCCATGGCAGACGGCAAGAAGAAGGCAATACTGGTCATCGGCGCAGGCGATGCCACGGGCGGCGCCATTGCCCAGCGCTTCGCGCGCGAGGGCTATATCGCCTGCGTGACCCGGCGCGGCGCGGACAAGCTGCAGCCCCTGGTGGACCAGATCCGTGCCGCGGGCGGCGAGGCGCACGGCTTTGGCTCCGATGCGCGCAAGGAGGAAGAGATGGTGGCGCTGATCGCCAGGATCGAGGCCGAGATCGCGCCCATCGAGGTCGCGGTGTTCAACATCGGGGCCAATGTGCGCTTCGGCATCACCGAGACCACCTCGCGCGTGTACTTCAAGGTGTGGGAGATGGCCTGCTTTGCCGGCTTCCTCATGGGGCGCGAGGCGGCCAAGGTGATGCTGCCGCGCGGGCGGGGCACCATTCTCTTCACCGGGGCCACGGCCAGCCTGCGCGGCCGTGAGGGGTTTGCGGCGTTTGCGGGCGCCAAGCACGCACTGCGCGCACTGGCCCAGAGCATGGCGCGGGAGCTGTGGCCCCAGGGCATCCATGTCGCACACCCCGTGATCGATGGTGCGATCGATACCGAGTTCATCCGCAGCAACTTCCCCGAGCGCTACGCCACCAAGGAGCAGGGCGGCATCGTCAGCCCCGAGAGCATTGCCGAGGCGTACTGGCAGTTGCACAAGCAGCCCCGCGACGCCTGGACCCACGAGACGGAGATTCGCCCGTGGATGGAGACCTGGTGACCGCCCCTATCACTAAAACAACCCAAGGAGACAAGAACCATGAGCGATGTGACCGTGCAATTCCTGTTCGACTTCGGCAGCCCGAACGCCTACCTCAGCCACAAGGTGCTGCCCGGCATCGAGGCCCGTACGGGCGTGCGATTCGAGTACGTGCCCGTGCTGCTGGGGGGGCTGTTCAAGCTGGCGAACAACCGCTCGCCGGCCGAGAGCAATGCCGGCATCCCCACCAAGCGGGCGTATGAGCAACGCGAGATGGACCGCTTTGTGCACAAGCATGGCCTCTCGAAGTTTGCGCACAACCCGCACTTTCCGGTGAATACCTTGGCGCTGATGCGCGGTGCGGTGGCCGCGCGCAGGCTGGGCTGCTTCGAGCCGTATGTCGATGCCGTCTACGCCAGCATGTGGGAGCGTGGCCAGAAGATGGACGACCCGCAGGTGATCGCCGCCGAGCTGCACGCGGCCGGGCTCGACCCCGCAGCGCTGCTGGCCACCAGCCAGGAGCCCGAGGTGAAGAACGCCCTGTTGCTCAGCACCCAGGACGCCTTTGCCCGCGGCGCCTTCGGCTCGCCCATCTTCTTCGTAGGGGACGAGATGTTCTTCGGCAAGGACCGGCTGCGCGAGGTGGAGGAGGAGATCGTGCGGGCACGGGGCTAGTCTTACTGTCCCGCAAAAAAGTGCGCGTAAGCTGCTTCGGGCTCAAAGCGGTTTTTTTGTGATCTCCGCGTACAGGGTCGGCTCCGCCTGGAAGGTCCTTGGCCAAAACACCGCTCAGCCGGGCCGGTGGGGCGAGGCATAGGGCTTCTTCCACCGAAAGCACTGCAGGTCCCCGGCCATGTGGGTGTAGACCACCCAGTGGTCGCCCAGCTCGATGCCGCTGGCCATCGTGCCTGCGGAGGCTTGCCAGATCTCCTGGCCGGTGAACTTGTCCCAGGCCTTGGGGCGGTAGTCTTCCATGCCCAGCAGCAGGTCGCCCTCGGTGTTGGTGACGGTGATCTCGCGCCGGGTGTGCACCACCCAGGCAGCCTGCATGTCGCCCGCTTCGGAGACGGTGACATACATCATGAACGATCGCGAACTGGCGTTGGAGATGACGAAGCCATCGTGCGCCGCGCTGATCTGGTAGGCGTAGGCGTTGCCGGTGAGGTGCTCGCTGGCCAGCAGGGCCTGGAAGGCCGGCTGCTCCACATAATTGAACTGGCCCACCAGGGCACTCGACTCCAGGTCGATGAGCAGCACCGAATTGCCGGCCAGCACGAACAGCCGGTTGCCATGCCGGTCCACGTGCTTCTTGAGGCGCCATTCGCCAATGCGGTAGGGCGCCAGGTCCAACTCCAGCAGCAGGGTGTTGGTCTTAAGGGAGTAGACGGTGAACACATCGCGCGCAGTGCCGAAGCCGTAGAAATAGTGGTCGGTGAACGGCAGGTAAAAGTCTATGTCCAGCGGCAGGTGGGCCACCACCTGGTAGTCCCGCACCACGTCCACGCCCTTGCTGCGGTCGTCAATATCCACCGGCCGGTACACCGCCCCACCGTAGGTGAAGACGAAGCTGGCCTCGGACCACTCGGGATTGGCGCGCGCCACGAATTCGCTGTACAGCACCTCGTTGGTCGCCAGGTCCAGGATTTCGGGACGCTCGCCCGACATGTAGAGCCGGTTGTTCGCATGGAAATGGGCGCGGAACGACGTCCTGGCCTTCAGCGCATAGAGCTGCGGAACCTCGCTCTCCTTGCCGTCGAATTCGTTGAGCTTGAACTCACGCAGGAAGTTCGAGCCCTCACCTTCGGACTTCGTCGTGTACAGCACATACAGCGAATCATTGCGCATGGTGGCAGAGACATATGCGCCATCTCCCAGCACCAGCCGGTGTACTGCTTTCTTGATCGGCAACCCAACGCTCAATGCAATCCCCCCGTGTGTTTTTGTGCAAGTATGCCCTGAACGTGGAGAGCTGCGCGGGGTCGAAGAGGGGGCGCTGCCGGTGTGCCGGTACAGCAGCGCTCAGGCGACACTCGTGGCAAGTTCCGCTCGGTCTATTCCGGCTGAATCCCCGCTTCTTTGACCACCTTGCCCCACTTGGCAAGGTCGGACTTGATCAGCGCCGCATACTCCTGCGGTGTGCCGCCCTGGATCTCGATGCCTGCGGCTTCGAGCTTGGCGCGCACCTCGGGCAACTTCAGGGCCGCGTTGATCTCGGTGTTCAGACGGGCGACGATGGCCTTGGGCGTGCCGGCCGGGGCCAGGAAGCCGCCGTTGGTGTTGGCGTCGTAGCCTTTGAGGCCTTGCTCTTCGGCCGTGGGCACGTCGGGCAGGGCAGCGGTGCGCTTGCGGGTGGAGACCGCGATGGCGCGCACATTGCCGCCCTTGACCTGGGCCTGGATGGCGCTGATGGTGTCGATGTACAGCGCGGTGCGCCCGGCCAGCAGGTCCGGGTGCGCGGCCGACGAGCCCTTGTAGGGCACCAGCAGCATCTGCGTGCCGCTGGCCATGCGGAACATCTCGGCCGCCATCTCCTGCGCGCTGCCGCGGCCCGAGGTGGCGATCTTGGCCTGGTCGGGATGGGCCTTCATCCAGGCGATGAATTCGGGCAGGGTCTTGGCGGGGATCTGCGGGTACATGGCGAAGACCAGCGGCACCTCGTGCGTGTAGACGATGGGCTCGAAGCTCTTTTCCGGGTCCCAGCCCAGGTTCTTGAACAAATACTTGTTGATGTTGTGGCTGCCGCCCACGATGCCGATGGTGTAGCCGTCGGGCGGTGCCTTGGCCAGCACGTCGGTGCCCAGGTTGTTGGAGGCGCCGGGGCGGTTGTCCACCACCACCGCCTGGCCCAGCGCGGCGGCCAGCTTGTCGCCCACCACGCGGGCAATGGTGTCGATGGCGCCGCCCGGCGGCGCGGGCACGATGATCTTGATGGCGCGCGTGGGGTAGGCGGCCTGGGCCGCGGCCAGCAGCGGCGCGGCGGCCAGCGATGCGATGGCGGCGGCACGGGCCAGCCGGGTGAGCAGGGATGGTGTGTGCATGGTGTCTTGTCTCCGTTGGTCGTTGTTCGTCGATGGAATCAATGGGCCATCAGCCCCGGCCCACATAGGGCATGGCGCTGGCCATGAAGGTCATGGTGAGCACGTTGGCGGAGAGCGGCAAGGCCGCGATGTGGCGCACCGCATCGGCCACATGGGTGGCATCCATCATGGGTTCGGGCGCCACCGTGCCGTTGGCCTGCAGCACGCCGCGGGTCATGCGCTCCGAGAGTTCGGTGAGCGCATTGCCCACGTCGATCTGGCTGGCCACGATGCCGTAGGCCCGGCCGTCCAGCGCGAGCGCCTTGGTCAGGCCGGTCACGGCGTGCTTGCTCATGGTGTAGGGCGCGGTGAAAGGCCGCGGCGTGTGCGCCGAGATGGAGCCGTTGTTGACGATGCGCCCGCCCTGCGGTGCCTGGCGGCGCATGAGGCTGAAGGCCGCGCGGGCGCACAGGAACATGCCGCTCACATTGGTGTTGAGCAGCTGGAACCACTTGTCCAGCGGCAATTCGTCCATGGGCACGGCGGGTGCGTTCACCCCGGCGTTGTTGAACAGCAGGTCCAGCCGGCCGAAGCGTTTTTCTATGGTGTCGAACAGCGCCTGCACGCTGGCCGGGTCGGTCACGTCGGTGGGCACGGCCAGCGCGGTCTGGCCACGTGCGGCGGCCTCCTGCGCCAGGGCCTGCAGCGGCTCGGCGCGGCGGCCGGCCAGCACCACGGTCCAGCCGTCGTGCAGCAGGCCCAGGGCGGTGGTGCGGCCGATGCCGCTGCCCGCGCCGGTGACCAGGGCGATGCGGGCATGGGGTGGTCGGTTTTCGGTGTTCAAACGGTGTCTCCTTCAGTGGGATTCATTGGTGGGGCGCGGGCCCACGGCCATGCGCAGTTCGCCGACGCCCTGCACGCCGGCATGGATGGCATCGCCCGGCTGCAGCGGGCCCACGCCCGCCGGTGTGCCGGTGTAGATGAGGTCGCCCGGTGCCAGCGCCACCGAGCGCGACAGCAGGGCTACCAGTTCAGCCACGGGCCAGAGCAGTCCGGACAGGTCGGCACGCTGGCGCTCCTGCCCGTTCACCGTGAGCCAGATGGCGCCCTGGCGCGGGTGGCCGCACTGCGCCACGGGCACAATGGGTGTGCAGGGGGCCGCATGGTCGAAGGCCTTGGCGGGCTCCCACGGGCCGCCGGCGCGCTTGGCCTGTTGCTGCAGGTCGCGCCGCGTCATGTCCAGCCCCACGGCATAGCCCCAGATGTGCTGCGCTTCCACGGCACCGGGGGCGATGTCGCGCCCGCCCTGGCCTATGGCCACCACCAGCTCCACTTCGTGGCAGAAGTCGGCGGTGCCGGGCGGGCAGGGCAGCGTGCCCTCGGCAGGCACCACGGCGCTGGCGGGCTTCATGAACCAGGCGGGCATCTCGGTGGGCGGTGGCTCATCGGGCTGCCAGCGGTAGTTGCGGCCTATGCAGAACACCCGGCCCACGGGAAAGCGGGCGCTGCTGCCCGCCACGGGCAGGGTGACCGGGGCTGGCGGGGGAAAAGTGAAGTCCACCACGGCGGCTCACTCCACGGTGATCTTGCGGTTCTTGATGATCTGCGCGTAGCGCGCCTTGTCGGTGGCGATCAGCTTGCCGAACTCTGCCGGCGAGGTGGCGCGCGGTACACCGCCCAGGCCGGCAAAGCGGGCCTTCACCGCTTCGTCCGCCAGCACGGCGCGCACGTCGGCCGAGATCTTGTCCACCACTTCGGGCGGTGTGCCGGCGGGTGCCAGCAGGCCGATCCACGAGATGGCGTTGAAGCCTGGCAGCGCGCCTTCACCCAGCGTGGGCACGTCGGGAAAGGCGGGCAGGCGCTTGTCGCCCGTCATGGCCAGGGCGCGCAGCTTGCCGGCCTTGATGTGGCCCGAGGCTTCCAGCGCCGTCATGAACGAGAGTTGCACATGGCCGGCCAGCAGGTCGGCAATGGCCGGGCCGCCGCCCCGGTAGGGCACATGCAGGATGAAGCTGCCCGTCTGGTCCTTGAACATCTCGGCCGCCAGATGCGGCGCACCGCCCGCACCCGAGCTGCTGTAGCTCAGCTTGCCCGGCTGCGCCTTGGCCAGGGCGATGAACTCGGCGGGCGTCTTCGCAGGCACCGCGGGGTTGACCATCATGGCCAGCGGCAGCTCGGCGATCAGCGAGACCGGGGCGAAGGCCTTGTCCGCGTCGTAGGGCAGCTTGGCGTAGAGGGACGGGTTGATGGCCTGCGTGCCGATGTTGCCCAAGAGCAGGGTGTAGCCGTCGCCCTTGGACTTGGCCACGAAGTCGGCCCCGATCTGCCCGGCCGCGCCGCCCTTGTTCTCCACCACCACGGGCTGGCCCCAGCGCCGGGCGAGTTGCTCGGCGATGACACGGCCGCCGGTGTCGGAGCCGCCCCCGGGCGGAAAGGGCACGACCAAGGTGACGGGCCGGTTGGGAAAGGACTGTGCGAGTACCGGGCCCGCCAGTGCGGTGGTGCCCAGGGCAATGGCCAGCGTGAGGGCGGTGCGTCGTGTGGACGTCATGGTGTCTTGTCTCCGTTGTGGTTCTGGAATCAATCGAAGGGAATGCGGCGCGGCGTTGGCGCCGCTGTCAGGTCATGTGGTCAGGCTCATGGCCGGGCGCTCGCCGGCCAGGGCCTGGGCAATGCTGTCCAGCACCATCTGGCCCATGGCCGCGCGCGTCTCCCAGGTGGCGCTGGCGCGGTGGGCCTGCAGCACGGTGCGTTCGCTCTGGCGCAGGGCCAGGGGCACGCGCGGTTCGTCCACGAACACGTCCAGCCCGGCGCCCGCGATCTGGCCCGCGCTGATGGCGGCGGCCAGGTCGGCCTCGTTGACCAGGCGCCCGCGCGCCACGTTGACCAGGTAGCCCCGGGGGCCCAGCGCGTCGAGCACGGCGGCATCGACGATGCCCTCGGCACTGTCGGCCGCGGCGCACAGCACCAGGGCGTCGGAGGCACGCGCCAGGTCGAGCAGGGCGGGCACGAAGCGGTGCGGCACATCGTCCATGGCGTAGAGGTCGGTGTAGGCGATGGGGCAGCCGAAGGCCGCGGCACGCGTGGCCACGGCGCGGCCCACGCGGCCCATGCCGACGATGCCCACGCGCATGCCACTGAAGCGCCGCGCCAGCGGAATGGCGCTGGGCTGGGGGAACTGCTCCCACTGCCCCTCGCGCACAAAGCGGTCACCCGGGCAGATGTTGCGGCAGGCCGCGATCAACAGGCCGATGGCCAGGTCTGCCACGTCCTCGGTCAGCGCGCCCAGCGTGGCGGTGACGGGCAGGGCGCGGGCGCGGCAATAGGCCAGGTCCACCGCATCGGTCCCCACACCGTTCACGGCCACCACCTTCAAGGCAGGCAACTGCTCCAGCATGGCGCGGGCAATGCCGGTGTGGCCGCCGGTGACCACGGCCTCGATGGCCGTGCCATTCGCAGCCAGCCAGGCGGGGCCGTCGGCAATCTCGAAGTACTTGTGCACGGTGTAGCGCTCGGCCAGCGTGTCGTTGACCGCGGGGATGAGGATGGGGTTGAGCTGCAGGACCTGGGGTTTCGTCATGGCGTGGTGCGGTGTACGTTGCAATGGAAGGCATCGTAGTTTTGTGTTGATGCACTGGTCAATCTTGACGCGTAAAATCAATGTATAGACACCAACCGGACCTGATGCACCATGGCTTCCTGGATTTCGATGACCGAGGCCTGCCAGCTGCTCGGCGTGCAGGCGCAGACCATCTATGCCTACGTGAGCCGGGGCAAGCTCGAGGTCATGCCCGACCCGGCCGACCCGCGCAAAAGCCTGTACCGCGCCGAGGACCTGAGCGGCCTGGCCCGGCGCAAGAAGGCCGGCAGCAAGCGCGAGACCCTGGCCACCAACACCTTGTTCGGGGCCGAGCCCAGCATTCCCACCGCGCTCACGGCCTTCTTCCGCGAGCGCCCGCACTACCGCGGCGAAGACGCCATCGCCCTGGCTTGCACGGCCACGCTCGAAGATGCCGCGCAGTTGCTCTGGGGGGCCGAGCAGCCCGTGGACTTCGGCTGCGATGCGCCACAGGCCGCGGCCGCGCCGGGGCGTGGTGCTGCCTTCACGGTGCTGGCCGGGTTGGCTGCCACCGGGCATTCCACCAGCGGCCGGCTCACGCGTGTGCTGCATGCCGAGGGGCAGGCCCTGGTGGGCCAACTGGCCAATGCCTTTGGCGCCCGGCCGGGCAAGGGGGCGCTGCACCTGCGCTTTGCCAAGGGCTGGAAGCAGCAGGCCCCGGTGGCCGAGCTGCTGCGCACGGCCCTGGTGCTGCTGGCCGACCACGAGCTCACCAGCTCGGCCTTTGCCACGCGCATCGCCGCATCCACCGGAGCATCGCTGCCGGCCTGCGTGCTGGCGGGGCTGAGCACGCTGTCGGGCCCGCTGCACGGCGATGCCTCGGGCCGCGTGCAGGCGCTGTTCAGCGAGGTCGAGCGCGTGGGTGAAGACAAGGTGCTGGCCCACCACCTGGCCAATGGTCTGCCTCTGGCCGGCTTTGGCCACCACATCTACCCCGACGGCGACCCGCGCGCCGCCGCCTTGCTGGCCCTGTTCGAGCCGCCCGAGGGCATTGCGCGCTTCATCGGCAAGGCCACGGAACTGACCGGCCTGCAACCCAATATCGACGTGGCCCTGGCGGCTCTGGTGGCGCACCACCGGCTGCCGGCGGATGCGGCCTTTGGCCTGTTCGCCACCGCGCGCAGCGTGGGCCTGCTGGCGCACGCGCTGGAGCAACTGGGCACGGCCCAGGTGATCCGCCCGCGCGGGCGCTATGTGGGGCGGGTACCGGTGGCGCCGCAGGGTGGGCGCAAGTAGCCAGGGTGTTGTGAGCGCATGTATCGCCTGCTATGCATTGGATAGCTGAGTAGCCATACAGCATAAGCCGCATCCGTTGCAAGTGCCCGATGGACTACACGGGCCATCGGCTTTGGTGAAGGCCTCACCAAAGCTATCATGTTCTGCATGATCAACCGTCTGCCCGGCCTGTCCCTGCCCGATCGTGCCTGGAGCACGGTGCGCCGCTGGGCCGTGGCGTGGTGGCGCATCCTCTACCTGGGGGCGGTGGTGCTGGTGCTGGTGCTTTCGCCGTCGAGCTATGGGCGCGGCACGCGCCGCTCGCTGGCGCGCCACCTGTACCTCGATACTGCGCCCGTGCTGCTGGGCTTCACGGTACTGGCCGCGCTGCTCAGCCTGGTGCTCACGCGCATCGTGGTGGTCACGGCGCTGAGCTATGGCCTGTCGCGCTATGCCATGGAGATGGTGATCCGCGTGCTGGTGCTGGAGCTGATCCCGCTCACGGCCGCGCTCTTCGTGGCCATGCGCGCCACCATCCCCAACGGCACGCAACTGGCCCTGCTGCGCCAGTCAGGCCGCTTCGACGAGCTGCGCGCCCAGGGCTCCGACCCGGTGCGCGTGGAGCTGCTGCCGCGCGTGGTGGCCGGCGTGTTCGCCAGCATCACGCTGGCTGCACTCAGCTGCGTGGTGGCCCTGGTCATGGGCTACCTGGGCGTCTACGGCTTCAACCTGGCCGAGGCCGAGGGCTATACGCGCATGTTCGGCCGCGTGTTCACGCCCAGCGTGACCACACTGTTCGCGCTCAAGACGGTGTTCTTCAGCCTCACCGTGGCGCTGATCCCCATGGCGGCGGGCCTGTACGACGCCGAGGGCAGCACCCAGCCCGACTCCGAACTGGGGGGCCTGGCGCGCATGTTCGCCGTGCTGCTGCTGATCGAGGTGGCCTCGCTGATGGGCAACTACTACTGATCCCCCAAAAAGAACACCACCCACCATGACCGAACGCACCCCGCCACCCGCACCGCCGCCGCACACGCACGTGCATGTGCCCACCCAGGCCGGCTCCACGCAGGAAACGCTGCGCCCCGTGGCCTACCTGGAGATCAAGGCCGCGGCGCTGCTGATGTTCACGCTGTCGCTCATCATCGGCTCGGGCCTGTTCCTGATGTATGCGCGCGGCGTGTTCGAGCCCACGCAGACCCTGGTGCTCACGGCCGACGATTCCGAAGGCGTGGTGGTGGGCATGGACATGACGTTCTCGGGCTTTCCCATCGGCCGGGTGCGGCGCATTGAACTGGCCGACGCCGGCAACGCGCGCATCACCGTCGAGGTGCCCAGCAAGGATGCGCACTGGCTGCGCCAGTCCAGCGTGTTCACGCTGGTGCGCGGCATCGTGGGCGGCACCAACATCCGGGCCTACAGCGGCATCCTGACCGACCCGCCGCTGCCCGACGGCGCCGTGCGCCCCGTGCTGCGCGGCGATGCCACGGCCGAGATCCCGCAGCTTATGGCTTCGGCGCGCGAGCTGCTGGGCAACCTCAATGCCCTCACCGCGCAGGATGCGGCGCTGGGCGGCACGCTGGCCAACGTGCGCGAGCTGACCGAGCGCCTGAACGGGCCGGGCGGGATGCTGGGAGCGCTGACGGGCAATGCGGACGATGCGAAGAAGATCGCCACCGCGCTGGACCGCGCCAACACCCTGCTGGCGCGCCTGGACACCCTGGCCACACGCGCCGATCGCCAGGTCTTCGGTGCCGACGGCAATGGCAAGGATGCCCTGGTGCCCGAGCTGCGTGCCGCCGTGGGCCAGGTCAACGGCCTGCTGGCCGACACGCGCGAGAGCCTCAAGAAGGTGGACGCCGTGCTGCTCGAAGCCCAGGCCGTGGGCGCCAACGCACGTGAGGCCACCACCGACCTGGGCGCCCTGCGCGCCGAAGTGGAAAGCAACCTGCGCAAGATCGACAGCCTGGTCACCGAGATCAACCGCAAATGGCCGTTTGCTCGCGACCGGGAGATCAAGCTGCCATGAAGAAGAACATCACCACGACGTGGGCCACGCTGGCATTGGGCGTGCTGCTGGCCGGCTGCGCCAGCAAGCCGCCTGAGCCCGAGTGGGAGATGAATGCCCAGGGCTCCTCCCAGAAGGCGCTCGACGCCTATCTGAGCGGCAACGCCCGCGTGGAAAAGCTCGAATGGGAGCGCGCCCGCGCCGAGGTGGCGCGCACCGGCCGGCCAGACCTGCTGGCCCGGCTGGAACTGCTGCGCTGCGCTGCCCAGGTGGCCAGCCTGGTGGGAGAGCCCTGCACCGCCTTCGAGGCCCTGCGCCAGGATGCCGCCGCACCCGAACGTGCCTATGCCGACTACCTGGCCGGCAAGCCCCTGGCCGCGCCCGAAGTAGCCCTGCTGCCGCCGGCCCAGCGTGCCGTGGCCGGCGCCGGGGCGGGCGGCGCCGCACTGGCCGGCATCGAAGACCCACTCTCGCGCCTGGTGGCTGCCGGTGCGCTGCTGCAGGCCGGCCGGGCCGACCCGGCTGCCATCGCCACGGCGACCGACACCGCCTCCGCCCAAGGCTGGCGCCGCCCGCTCCTGGCCTGGCTGCTGCTGCAGGTGCAGCGCGCCGAGGCGGCAGGCGACCAGGAGGCGGCCGCCCGCCTGCGCCGGCGCGTGGCCGTGGTGGAGCAGGGCGGCAGTGGCAAATAGGCTGCTGGGGTACAGTTCAGCCGTGCGAAGACTTCTTGCCATCTGCGTGCTGCTGCTGGGCTGCGTGTTCCTGACCCAGGTGGTAGCGGCCAGCGTGTCGGCCTACGACCATTGCTGCATTGCCGACTGCGGCGATGGCGGCGCTTCCTGCACCATGCCCGGCTGCCAGCCCTGCGGCATGCCGCTGATGGCGGCCTCGCGCGCCCGGTTGAGTGACGTGCCGCAGAAATCAGGCCCACCCGTTGACGCGGGCCAACCGTGGGCGTCTTGGAGCACCTCGGTATGGATACCGCCTGATTGAGGTTTGGATGGATTTTTTTCCTTTTTATCCAAAGACCAACAGGAGTTTCCCAATGAAGAAACCACTTTTCAAATTCGGCCTGGCCGCAGTCTTGCTGTCCATGGCCGGCATGGCCATGGCCCAGTCCGGCTGCTGCTCGGAGCTGGCCGAGTGCTGCCTGCACATGCTGGGTTGCTGCGATTGATCGCCTGAACCCAGCTCTGTGAGCAAAGCGGGCCGGCACCCAGCCTGGGGCCGGCCCGCTTCTTTTTTTGCGCTGGTCTATTGGAGTGATAGCCGCAACGCCAGCGCCGCGAGCGTGACCAGCAGCACGGGCACGGTGAGCACCACCCCCACCCGGAAGTACGTGCCCCAGCCGATGCGGATGCCCTTGCTCGAGAGCACGTGCAGCCACAGCAGCGTGGCCAGCGAGCCGATGGGCGTGATCTTGGGCCCCAGGTCGCTGCCGATGATGTTGGCGTAGACCATGGCCTCCTTCACCGTGCCGCTGGCCTGGGAGGCATCGATGGAGAGCGCACCCACCAGCACCGTGGGCATGTTGTTCATGAGGGACGACAACAGCGCCGTCAACACCCCGGTGCCCATGGCCGCGCCCCAGATGCCGTAACCCGCGAAGGCGTTGAGCCACTGGCTGAGGTAGGCCGTGAGTCCCTGGTTGCGCAGCCCATAGACCACCAGGTACATGCCCAGCGAGAACACCACGATCTGCCAGGGCGCACCACGCAGCACTTTGGTCGTGCTGATCACGTGGCCCCGTGCAGCCACGCCCAGCAGCAGCAGGGCGCCTGCAGCGGCCGTGGCGCTCACCGGCACGCCCAGTGGCTCCAGCCCGAAAAAGCCCACGAGCAGCAGCGCCAGCACCACCCACCCCGTCTTGAAGGTGGCCGCATCGCGGATGGCTGCCGCCGGCGCTTTGAGTTGGGCCGGGTCGTAGGTGGCAGGAATGTCCTTGCGAAAGAACAGCAGCAGCACCACCAGCGAGGCCGCGACCGAGGCCATGTTCACCGGCACCATGACGGTTGCATAGCCGTTGAAGCCGATGCGAAAGAAGTCGGCCGAGACGATGTTCACCAGGTTGGACACCACCAGCGGCAGGCTGGCCGCATCGGCAATGAAGCCCGCAGCCATCACGAAGGCCAGCGTGGCGCCCGGCCCAAAGCCCAGGGCCGCGAGCATCGCGACCACGATGGGGGTGAGGATCAGCGCCGCGCCATCGTTGGCGAACAGCGCCGCAACTGCTGCGCCCAGCAGCACGATGAGCGTGAACAGCATGCGGCCGCTGCCGCGCCCCCAGCGCGCCACATGCAATGCCGCCCACTCGAAGAAGCCTGCCTCGTCGAGCAGCAGGCTCACGATGATGATGGCGATGAAGGCGGCCGTGGCGTTCCAAACGATCTGCCAGACTACCGCGATGTCGGCCCAGTGCACGACCCCGGTGGCCAGCGCCACGGCAGCGCCCGCGCTGGCGCTCCAGCCAATGCCCAGGCCGCGCGGCTGCCAGATGACCAGCGCGATGGTGGCAACGAATATCGACAGAGCCAGGAGCATCTGTTCTCTCTTTCTACAGGGGTTTCAGGGACAGGGCCGGTAGCGGCAGGACTCGAAGGCAGGCTGCGCATGCGGCACTTGAATATTTCAATAATAGTTGTATTATTGAGTTCATGCAAGCCTCAATCGCCTACACCATCTTCCACAACCCGGCCTGTGGAACCTCACGCAACGTGCTCGCGATGATCCGCCACGCGGGCATCGAGCCCACGGTTGTCGAATACCTCAAGACGCCTCCCAGCCGTGAAAAACTCACGGAGCTGATCGCCGCCATGGGCACTCCGGTGCGAGCGGTGCTGCGGCAAAAAGGCACGCCCTACGACGAGCTGGGCCTGCAGAACCCCGAGCTGTCGGACGCGCAATTGCTGGACGCCATGATGGCCCACCCCATCCTGATCAATCGCCCCATCGTCGTGGCGCCTGGTAGGACGCGGCTGTGCCGCCCCTCCGAGGCGGTGCTGGACCTGCTGCCTCCGCTGCCCGGCCCGTTCGCCAAGGAAGACGGCGAACTGGTCATCGACGCCCAGGGCAATCGGGTGGTGTGATCCCGGCCGTCACGCCGTATTTCAACCATTCTTGTATAGTCAGCCTGTGCAAAAAGAAACCGCCACCTCCGTCTTCGAATCGCTGTCCTCGCCCGTGCGCCTGGACGTGTTCCGCCTGCTCGTGCGGCAAGGGCCCGAAGGCATGGTGGCCGGAGAGATCTCTGCCGCGCTGGACGTGCCGCCCACCAACCTGTCCTTCCACCTGAAGGGCATGACGCACGCCACCTTGCTCACCGTGGAGCAGGAGGGCCGCTACCAGCGCTACCGGGCCAACCTGGCGCTGATGGTGGAGCTGATCGGCTACCTGACTGAAGAATGCTGCGCGGGCAATCCTGACCTGTGCGTCGAGCTGCCTGGCAAAGCGAGTTGCGCGCCGGCGGCGACGTCAGTGCCTGCAGTATCCAAGAAGCGCTCCAAGACTGCCGTCACGGCTTGATCGCCGTGGCTACACCCCAGCCTGTCGCTTTGCGGTCATTATTTCAATATTTAATGAATTATTGAAAATAAATCTCCGATCTCGTTGCACACCACTCCCTGGAGTCCCCATGCCTGAAAAAATCTACAACGTCCTGTTCATCTGCACCCACAACTCCGCGCGCTCCATCCTGGCCGAGGCCTTGCTGAACCACTTCGGCGGCGGGCGGTTCAAGGGCTATTCCGCCGGCAGCTTCCCGTCAGGCACGGTGAATCCGCTGGCCCTGGCCACGCTGGGGCGCCTGCATGTGCCCGCGGTGGATGCACGCAGCAAGAACTGGGAAGAATTCGCCGCGCCCGACGCCCCCGCGCTGGACTTCGTGTTCACCGTGTGCGACAACGCCGCAGGCGAGGTCTGCCCCATCTGGCCTGGCCAGCCCATGAGCGCCCACTGGGGTGTGCCCGACCCTTCCGCCTTGGAAGGTTCGGATGAAGAAGTGGAGCGCGCCTTCCGAGACACCGCGCTGATCCTCAAGCGGCGCATCGAGTTGCTGCTGACACTGCCCCTTCAAAAGCTCGACACGCTGGCCATCAAGCGCCAGGTCGAGGACATCGGTCGCACCGCCTGAGCGGGCGCCATCGCCACGAACCCTTGTCTGTTGCACCACGACCATGACCACCAACATCCTCATCCTGTGCACCCACAACTCGGCCCGCAGCGTGCTGGCCGAAGGCATGCTCAACCACCTGGCCAAAGTCCGCGGCCTGGACGTTCGGGCGTTCAGCGCCGGCAGCGCGCCCAGCGGCCGCATCAACCCGTTTGCGCTGGAGGCGCTGGCCGCCGTGGGCGTCAAGACCGATGCCTTTCGCAGCAAGAGCTGGAACGAGTTCTCTGGCGCCGACGCACCCGTGATGCGCATCGTCATCACGGTCTGCGATAGCGCCGCCAACGAGGTGTGCCCGTACTGGCCGGGCACGCCCATCCAGATGCACTGGGGCTACCCCGATCCCTCCAATGCCCAGGGCGGTGAGGAAGGCAAGCGCCAGGCCTTCGAAATCACCCGCCAGGCCATCGGCTACCGCATGCTCCAAATGCTGGAGTTGCCACTGGCCGACATGAGCGACAGCGACCTGCAGGTGCAACTCAACCGCATCGCGCACAGCTGATCCGCACCCAATCTCCGCCTCTCGGACAACCCGGCTGCCGTTCCTTGCCCCATTCCATGCAACCTGACGTTCCCAACATCGATCCCCAACTGCTGCTGTCGCCCGATACCTCCCGACTGGCGAATCCGCTGGTGTCCACCCACCCGGTGCGCATCCTCATGCTCTACGGCTCGCTGCGCGAGCGTTCCTTCAGCCGCCTGGCGAGCGAAGAGGCGGCGCGCATTCTCGAAGCCCTGGGCGCCGAGGTGAAGACCTTCGACCCCACGGGCCTGCCGTTGGCCGATGGTGCACCGGACACGCACCCCAAGGTGGTGGAACTGCGCGCCCTGGCCGCCTGGTCCGAGGGCATGGTCTGGTGCTCGCCCGAGCGCCACGGTGCCATGACCGGCATCATGAAAACCCAGATCGACTGGATCCCGCTGGCCCAGGGCGCGGTGCGCCCCACACAGGGCAAGACGCTGGCAGTCATGCAGGTCTGCGGCGGCTCGCAGTCCTTCAACGCCGTGAACCAGATGCGTGTGCTCGGGCGCTGGATGCGCATGCTCACCATCCCCAACCAGTCGTCCGTGGCCAAGGCCTTCCAGGAGTTCGGCGACGACAACCGCATGAAGCCCTCGGCGTACTACGACCGCATCGTGGACGTGATGGAAGAGCTCGTGAAGTTCACCCTGCTCACGCGCGATGTGGCGCCTTACCTGGTGGATCGCTACAGCGAGCGCAAGGAATCGGGCGAGGCGCTGATGCGACGGGTGAACCAGGCGTCGATCTGACGCCCCACCAGCTACTCGGCTCGCGCAGGTAGTTGCTATTGACAACGAAGAGCCGGATGGCTAACCTGCGTTCATATAGGTGCGATACACAACCAAATATGACTACCACCAATCCAGGAACCGTGCTGCGCGAAGTCGCCCGCATGTACACGCGGGCCCAGCGCGTGGTGGCCGAATGCAGCAGCACCACCAACACCCAGTGCCACTTGCTGACCGAGCTGGGGCGCTCGGGCCCTTTGCCCTTGTCCGAGCTGGGCGCGCGTGTGAGCTTGGAAAAGAGCTGGGTCTCGCGCGCCGTGGAGGCCATGGCCGAGCGCGGCCTGGTGACCAAGGAGCCCAACCCGCAGGATGCCCGCAGCTGGCTGGTCACCCTGACTGCCGAGGGGGAGCGCAAGGTCCACGAGCTGAACACCACGCTGGATGCCCATGCGGCACAGCTGCTCGAATGCCTAAGCGGTCGCGACCGTGCAGCCGTTGAGAAATCGCTGCAGTTGCTGCTCAAGGCGCTGCGACAGGACCAGGCCGCGCCTTGCTGCGCCTTGCCTCGCCCACCAAAGGATGCAAGTCCGTGCTGCTGACCGGCACGACTCGATTCCATCCTGCCACCACCAGACCCTGATCCATGACCATCCGTACCGCCACCCCGGCCGACGCCGAGGCCATCACCGCCATCTACGCCCCCATCGTGGAGCACACCAGCATCTCGTTCGAGCTGGAGGTGCCGACCGTGGAACAGATGCGTGAACGCATCGCCAAGACCCTGCAGGAGCTGCCCTGGCTGGTCAGCGAGGACGTGCAGGGCCGGGTCAATGGCTATGTGTATGCCAGCAAGCACCGCGAGCGTGCGGCCTACCTGTGGTCCGTGGACACCACGGCCTACATCCGCGAAGACGCGCGCGGCCAGGGTATCGGCAAGCGGCTTTACAGCGAGTTGAAGCATGCCCTGGTCGGACTCGGTTACTGCCAGGCCTTTGCCGGCATTGCCCTGCCCAACCAGGCCAGTGCGGCGCTGCACGAGTCGGCCGGATTCGAGGCGCTGGGCGTGTATCGCAAGGTCGGCTTCAAGCACGGGCAGTGGCATGACGTGGGCTGGTGGCAGTGCAGCCTGCAGTCGCCTGCCCATCCCGCAGCCCCTCAGAAATTCGATGCCCTGGCCTGGCGCGCCGAAGCACTCCAGGCCTGAACCACAAGGACCGCCCATGCCCGTATTCTTGTCCCGCTACCTCTTGATCCTGGTTTTCATGGCCGGCCTCGGCGCCTTCGCCGTGGCCCGCGATGCCGGGGGACCGCTGGAGCCCGTGGTGCTGATCGCCTCGGCTACGGCCCTGCTGCTGGTCAGCGTGCTGGAGCGCTACGTTCCCTACAGAGAAAACTGGAACCGGCCGCATGGAGACCGCGCCACGGATTGGGCCAGTGCAGCCACGCTGATCGCGGTAGTGGAGCCGCTGCTCAAGCTGCTGGGCACGCTTGCGCTGCTCGCGGTGTATGGGCAGAGCGGGCCTGGAACGACCGGCACATCGGCGTGGTTGCAAGGCTTGCCCTTTGCGCTGCAGGTCCTTCTCGCCACGCTGCTCATCGAGTTCGGCAAATACTGGGCGCACCGGCTCCACCATATGCTGAGGCCCTTGTGGTGGCTGCATGCCATGCACCACAGCAGCGAGCGCCTCTACGCGCTGAACAACCTGCGCTTTCACCCGCTGAACCACGCCATCAACTTCGCCCTGTCCATGCTGCCGGCGCTGCTGCTGGGTTTCTCGTCCGAGGCCATCCTGTGCTACCTCGCCATTTCGCAGCCGGTGCTCATGCTCCAGCATGCCAACCTGGATCTGCGCAGCGGCTGGGCCAACTACGTGTTCAGCACCAACGAGGTGCATCGCTGGCACCACTCCACGGATAGCAGCGAGGGTGATTCCAACTTCGGCAGCGCCTTCGTCCTGTGGGACCAGGTCTTTGGCACCTTCCGCTACATGCCTGCGGGCAATGACCCCGTGCGGGTCGGTCTGTTCGCGTCCAGCGCGGGCTATCCGGCGCGTTCGAGTTACTGGGCCCAGTTGAAGTCGATGTTCTTGCCGACATGCTGCAGGGCTTGACATGCTGCGTGCAAAAATCGATTATTCGTAAAAATACGAATTAAGAAGGTGCCGTATGTCCTGCTGCCCGGGTGACGAAGAAGACGTGCTGGTCCTGCTGGACGATGACCGTACGGCCGAGCTGGCCATGCTGCTGAAGGCACTGGCCCACCCGGCGCGCATCCAGTTGCTGCGCCATCTGTCGAGCTATGGCCAGTGCTATTTCGGCAGCCTGGCCGATGTGGTGGGTCTGGCGCCGTCCACCACGTCGCAGCATGTCAAGGTGCTCAAGGAGGCGGGCCTGATCCTGGGCTCCGCCGAGGAGCAGCGCACCTGCTATTGCATCAACCCTGCTCGGCTCGCTGAGCTCAAGCAGCTGGTCCAGTCCCTGTGAGGAGGCCTAGGCCTCTTCTTTTTGTCATGAATATTCGTTAATCTACGAAATACGAAGGAGCAAGCTATGGTTGATTCCACATCCCCCTCTGCATTCACGGCAGCCGTGGTCGGCGCCGGTCCCATTGGGCTGGCCGCCGCAGCGCACCTGGTGCGCCGTGGCCTTGGGGTAGAGGTCTTTGAGGCGGGGTCAGGCATTGCCGCCCACTTGCAGTCCTATAGCCATGTACGCCTGTTCTCGCCCTGGCGCTACAACGTGGACAGCGCGGCGCGCGCGCTGCTGGAGGGCACCGGCTGGGCCATGCCCGACCCTGAAGGGCTGCCCACCGCGGGTGAACTGGTAGAGCGCTACCTGGGGCCTTTGGCAGCGCACAGCGCACTGCAGCCGCACATCCATTTCGGCTACCGTGTGCTGGACATCTCCCGCGTTGGCTTCGACAAGCTCAAGACGGCGGGGCGCGAGCACGCGGATTTTGTGCTGCAGGTGCAGACCGCAGAGGGGGTGAAAGAGGTCCGGGCACAGGCGGTCATCGACGCATCGGGCACCTGGGGCCAACCCAATCCCATGGGCATCCATGGCTTGTTTGCCCTGGGCGAGCTTGCGGCGCAGGAGCACATCGCCTATGGCATGCCGGACATCCTGGGCTCTGGTCGCAGCAGCTACGCGGGCCGCTCGGTGATGGTGGTGGGCGCGGGCCATTCGGCCGCGGGCAACCTGCTGGCGCTGGCCGCACTGGCGCAGGACGAGCCGGGCACACGCGTGCACTGGGCGGTGCGGGGCAAGGACCTGCGCAAGATCTTCGGTGGTGGCAGTGCCGACGGGCTGCCGGCCCGCGGCGCCCTGGGCACCCGGCTGCGCGACCTCGTCGAGCGCGGGCTCATCGTCCTGCACCAGGGCTTCGGGGTGCAGGCCATCGAACGGGACGGAGGCCGCATGACCGTGCGCGCTATCGATCCGACCTTGGCTCCCGTGGAGGGAGTTGACGAAATCATTGTGGCCGCAGGCTCGCGCCCCGACCTGTCGCTGGCGCGCGAGCTGCGCACCCGGCTCGATCCCTGGATCGAAAGCACCGAGGCCTTGGCCGACCTGATCGATCCGAACCTGCACAGCTGCGGCACCGTGCGCCCCCATGGTCACAAGGAACTGGCCCATCCAGAGCCCGGCTTCTTCGCCATCGGAGCCAAGAGCTACGGGCGTGCACCCAACTTTCTGATGGCCACGGGCTATGAGCAGGCGCGCTCGGTGGTGGCCGCCATTGCCGGCGACTGGGTGGCGGCCGACCAGGTGCAGCTCGATCTGCCGCAAACGGGCGTGTGCTCGGTGGACCTTTCCGAGCCGCCAACAGGGCAGACTTACGCTGCGCCGGGTTGCTGCGGTGGCCCGGTGGTGCAAGACACGTCGGCCTGCTGCGCGCTGGACGAGGCAGAGAAGGCCAAGGGCAGCGGGGGATGCGGCTGTACTTCGGCTGCGGCGCCCACTGCGTCCAAGGCCGTCTCCTTGCAGGTGGCACCTGCCAAGACGTCATGCTGCGGCTGATACGTGCCGTCTCCATGGAATAGCCAGGAGGAATCGCCTTGCCACGCCTGACATCAGCAACCACCGTTGCCAGCCTGGGCACGGCCCAGACCCTGGCCTGGGCCTCCACCTACTACCTGCCGGCCATTCTGGCGGTGCCCATGGCGCGCGAGCTGGGGGTGTCTATCCCAACGGTGTTCGCCGCCTTCTCCTGCGCACTGGTGGTTTCCGCGCTGCTGGGACCGTACGCGGGTCGCAGCATCGACCGCTGGGGCGGCCGGCCGGTGCTGATGGCCACCAGCCTGGTTTTTGCACTGGGCCTGGCTGCGCTGGCGATGGCCCAGGGTATCTGGGGCCTGTTCGCCGCCTGGGTACTGCTGGGCGTGGGCATGGGCAGCGGGCTGTATGAGGCGGCATTTGCCTCGCTGGTGCATCTGCATGGCAAGAACGCGCGCAACTCGATCACCGGCATCACCTTGATCGCCGGCTTTGCCAGCACGCTGGGCTGGCCGCTGTCGATGTGGATGGAATCGCAGTGGGGCTGGCGCGGTGCCTGCTGGGCCTGGGCCGCGCTGCACCTGGTAGTCGGCCTGCCGCTCAACGCTTGGACGCCACGCCGACCCGAGACGGAGGCCGATGGGAAGGCCACGTTCACTGGCCCGGCAAACGGTGCCAAGGCCCCTGTCCCCGATCACGAGCCTGCGCATGCGCGCCGCGCCAGTCTGCTGCTGGCCTTCGTGTTCGCGGCCACCTGGTTCACCAGCACCGCCATGGCCTCACACCTGCCGCGCCTGCTGCAGGAGGGGGGCGCTACGCTGGCCACCGCCGTGGCTGTGGGCGCGCTGGTGGGGCCGGCGCAGGTGGCGGGGCGCCTGCTGGAGTTCGGTTTTCTGCGCCATGTGCACCCCCTGCTGTCCGCCCGCCTGGCGGCGCTGATGCACCCGCTGGGCGCCGGGCTGCTCGCGGTGGCTGGCGCCCCGGTAGCGGCGGTGTTCGCGCTGCTCCACGGCGCGGGCAACGGCATCCTGACCATTGCCAAGGGCACGCTGCCGCTGGTGCTGTTCGGGCCGGCGGGCTACGGACACCGGCAGGGCCTGCTCATGGTGCCGGCGCGCATTGCGCAGGCGGCGTCCCCATGGCTGTTTGGGCTGTGCCTGGACCGCCTGGGCGCGGGGGCGCTGTGGGTGTCTGCGGGTCTGGGGGCTGCGGCGTTTGGGGCACTGCTGGCGCTGGCTGCGCCAGTGGAGTCGCCGCAGAACACGACGGTGGCCAGGTCAGCGCGGTAGCTGCGGTCGGGCTTTGGGTGGAGAACTGCACGCCGGTAGAGGGAGCAATAGAAAGCGCAATGGAGTGCCCCAGACACAGAGCCACCAAGGCCAGGACGAGAGTTGCGGCAATGGCCAGACAAAGCGGCTTGCCAAAGGCCTTTGCGGGCCGTTTCAGTTGACGGAGGTAGTGCTGTGTGTCCATGAGATAAGTCTCCTGCCACGCGTCGCGGATGCAAAACCCTACTGAGGGTCTCCCGCTTCGTGAGCTCGATGGACCAAGGATGCCGGTGATGCTTGAAAAGGCTCCGCCCTATACCGGTTTGCCGACTTGACCCTTCACCCCCTGTAGGGTTTGACAAAGTGCCGGTCGTGACGTAAGACATTTGCATCCACCACATTTTGCGCACCAGGTTGCCAGCTCCCATGACCTCTTCGACTCGCCCTTCATTCCTTCATGTCCACCAATTCATGGCACTGAAGCCGGGGCCGAAGGTCGTGGTTCTTGGTGCGGTCCATGGCAATGAGCGATGCGGTGCCCAGGCCATTGCGCAGGTCGTGGACGAGCTGGCGGCCGGGGCCTTCTGCATCGAACGGGGCGTCCTCACGATGGTGCCGGTGACGAATCCCTACGCCTATCAGCAGCGCACCCGGCAAGGGGATCGCAACCTCAACCGCAATCTGCGTGTCAGTGCTGAGCCGACGGATTACGAAGACCAGATCGCCAACGTCCTGTGCCCGTTGCTGGACGCGCATGACGTGCTGCTCGACCTGCACTCGTTTCACACCCCGGGGCAACCCTTCACCATGGTGGGCCCCACCAACAACACCGGCACCCTGGAACCGTTCCAGCATTCGCAGGAAGAGGAGCGCCTGGTCGCGCACCTCGGGCCTCGGCGGGTGGTGGAAGGCTGGATGGATGTGTATGCCCGGGGCGTTCAGCGGCGCCAGCAGGCCCAAGCGTCTGCCAACGCGGCTCTGCTGGATACTGGATATGGCATCGGCACGTCCGAGTACATGCGCTCACGTGGCGGCTACGGCGTGACGTTGGAATGCGGACAGCATGACGACCCGGATGCGGTCGGTGTCGCCTATCGAGCGATCCGGCAGACACTCGCCCTGCTTGGGTTGACATCGCTGGCGCTCAAGCCGCCAGAGTCGGATTTCCAGGTGCTGCGCCTGGAAGATGTGGTGGACCGAGAGCACAACGATGACCACTTTGCCCAGCCGTGGAAAAGCTTCGATCCCGTGGTGGCCGGGCAAGTCATCGGGCTGCGGCACGATGGCCGCGAAGTGACCGCGCCTGCCGATGGCTTTGTGGTCTTTCCAAACCCTGGGGCGCTGCCAGGCAATGAATGGTTTTACTTTGCGCGGAGCAGCGCTCGCAGTATCGGCTGACTGCAGAGACAGGAGACTAAGCGGCAGCGCCGCCGCCCCAGGCAGCGCACTGGATGACCACGCGGTAGCCATCGGGGTCTTCAAAGCTGCGGCCTGACTGTGCCCAGTAAGGGTTGAAGGGCTGCACTTCGACAAAGCCGGCGGCGAGCATGGCATCGCAACGTGCCTGCCAGGCCTCGGGCTCCGGTACGTAGAAAACCAGCAGGTCTTCGGGCGTAGGGGCTGGCACGACCGGGTGGCTTGTGCAGACGGTGAACTCCCAGTGAAAGCCTGCACCGGGCGTGCCCAGCATGGTGCCGTCAAAGCCCGCATGGTCCTTGAAGCTGCCCAGTTGCACCAGGCCAAGGCCTTGCGTGTATTGCGCCACCGAGCGCGCCAGGTTGCTCACGGGGCGTGCCATTCGAACATGCATGGGTAAGGGACGGGGGATGGGAGAGGGGAAGGGCATCGCGACGGCATGCCCTGGGCCGCCGCGCTTCACCTTCGCGGGGCCCGGTTGTGGGCCATCGATCAGGCCAGTTCAGCTCAGCGCAGCCGCGCCTGCAACTGCGTCTCGATGCTTTCGCGTTCGGCGTTGAACTGCAGGGCCGTGATTTCGCTGGCTTCGTACTTGCGCGCGGTGGACAGCAACAGCACGGTGTTTTCCAGCCGCGTGTCCTGCTGGATGGACGGGGGCAGGGCGGTGAGGCGGTCGAAGCTCTGCTTGTAGAACTCGCTCCACATCAGCGCGCCGGCCTGGGCCTGCGCCTTGGCGCTGTCGTGCCAGCGGGCGAATTCATCGAGCGAGTTTTCGCGGGGGCTGGAGCAGGCGACGGCCAGTACAGCCAGTGATGCCGCCAGGGCGGCGATGGCACCAGGGCCCTTGCGATCAAGGTTCAGGAAACGTGGGTTCACGGTGTTCCTCCTGTGGTTATGCAGCGCCGCCGGGACGGCGTGCAAGGCCAGATGGTACTCCCGTGCTCCTCTTTTTGCCAGCAGGTTCCGCGCGGGCGTTGCGTTTGCGCCCTTTTTTGGGGGTGATTTGGCATGCAGCATGCCCATCACGGGGCCGGCGCAGGGGCGGTGGAGGGAGAAACATCCTGTGGCGACTGCACAGGAGGGCGGGACCGGTGGGCGACGCCACCATCGCCTGGGGCCTGGGTAACCAGGGTGCGTGGTGGCACCCTTGCACGTGCACCGTGTCGCGCATCCTTACTCGGGGAAACCTTGCGTGAGGATCTGCTCGACGCCGCCGGGCAGGCGGACCATGGAGTCCACCGACTGCACCATGATGTCGGGCATCAGGAGGGCTGCTGCCGCCAGGAGGGCCAGCACAACGGTCACCACAAATGCGGCAACGGCACGCATGCGGGGAGGCAGGTGGTGGAACTTCATGGCACGACTCCTGGTTGGCAAAAACAATCCGGGGTGGGGGCCTCAATGACCCCGCACCAGCCTCAATGGCCAGTGGTTTGATTTCAGCAAAGTGTCCCAGTTCCGCGTGTAAGACAACAGCGATTCATGACCTCTGTGACTGCTGTTACGGGTGGTTGCGCACTGGGGTAAAACTCGCCAGCAGCCAAGCTGCGGCGGGGGCTCGCTGGTCCACCTGCAAGGCCTGCAACAGGTGGTGCATGGCGGCGGTTGCAGATGCTTGCAAAGAGCGCATGGCCGGACCGTGGAGAGGCCAGGAAACGGCTGCGCAGGGCCGTGCGTGCATGGGCATGTAACGCCATGTGCCAGCCCGCATGTAAGTGCCCGGATGGGCGAAAAATGGGAGGAAGGAGAAGGCCGCGCATGCCGTGTCTGGGCGGGCTGCGGTGCGCGCGAGGGCCTCTCAGGCCCCGGGCGCAGCAGGGGTGTTCGCGGGGAAAAAAAGCATGGCTGCCGGGTTACGGGTGGCTAGCAAAAAAAGACCCTTCGAGACCGAGGTCCCGGGAGTCTCCCCACGATGAAACCTATTTCGTCAGAATCAGCTTTCCGAGCTTGGTGGTCTTGAGCTGGTAGACCGAGCCGTTGTGCAGGATGTTCACGACCTTGGCCGTGCCGAGCATGGTGGCGCTGTTGATGCTGCGCAGCAAGCCTGCGGCAGTCGACTCGGCCGGTGCCGGGGCCACCACCGCTGCCGTTGCCTGGTCGGCAGCGGCCGACGCGCGCTGCGCCACGGGGCGTTGCAGTCGAAGGACGGGGCGGGGCATTGCGAGTGTCGACATGGTGTGCAGGCTTGGGTTGGTTGGTAGGCGTGGTGCTGTTCTGCGGTATGGGTGAAGTATAGGGCATTAAATGAGAATGTGTCTCATTAGCCTTTGAAACAATAGGTAATTCCGCAGGCGATGGCGCGGCCTGCGGGCCTGGGTCAGCCAGTGGCCCGGCGCAGGGGGCCAAGACCGTAGGTCTCGCCAAACTGCTGCGCCGGCATGGGGCGTGCAAACAGGAAGCCCTGGCCGTCGTGGCAGTGCTCGCTGCGCAGGCGCTCATGCTGGGCCTCGGTCTCCACGCCCTCGGCCGTGGCCTGGAGATCGAAGCTGCGCACCATGTCGAGAATGGCGCGCACCACCGAGGCCTCGCGCCGCGACTCCAGCATGCCTTGCACGAAGCTGCGGTCGATCTTGATGCGCGTGAGCGGGTAGGTGGTCAGCAGGCTCAGCGAGGCATAGCCCGTGCCGAAGTCGTCGAAGGCGATGCCCACGCCCTGTTCGCGCAGTCGGCGCAGCATGTCGGGCACCACGTCGTCGTGGTCGAGCACGATGTTCTCGGTGACCTCCAGCTCCAGCGCATCGGGCGGCAGGCCATGGCGCGCCAGGATGTCCATGACCTCGGTGGCCAGGTCGCCCACACGGAACTGTGCGCCAAAGAGGTTCACGCCCATGCGCAGCCCCGGGGCGCCGTGGCGGCGCCAGTAGGCGGCCTGGGCACAGGCTTCGTCCAGGATCCACGAGCCCACCCGGGCAGCCAGGGGGCCGCCTTCGAGCGCTGGCAAAAAGGCCGCCGGCGCGAGCAGGCCGCGCTGGGGGTGCTGCCAGCGGATCAGGGCCTCTGCGCCCGAGAGCGAGCCGTCCTCCAGCAGCACCTGGGGCTGGTAGTAGAGCACCAGCTCGCCGTTGTCCACCGCGCGGTCCAGCTCCATGCCGTACAGCCGCCGTGCCACGGCCGCCATGCGCAGCGCAGGCACGAAGACATGGCTGCGCCCGCGCCCCTCGGCCTTGGCCTGCGACAGCGCCAGATCGGCATTGCCCACCAGCTCCAGCGCCTCGTGCGCCTGCAAGGGCGCCACCGAGACCCCGCAACTGGCGCCCACGCGCACCTCGTGGCCGGCGATGGCAATGGGCTGGTGGATGGCGCCGATGGCGCGCTGGGCCAGCTGGTTGGCGGCCTCCACATCGTCCACGCCGGGCAGCAGCAGGGCGAATTCATCGCCTCCCAGCCGGGCGGCGATGGGGCCGCGGCTGCGGTGCGCCTCGAACAGGGCATGGCCTGCCAGCCGCGCCAGGCGCCGCGCCACCTCTTGCAGGATGCCATCGCCCACGGCGTGGCCCAGGGTGTCGTTCACGTCCTTGAAACCGTCCAGGTCGAGCATCAGCACGGCGGCTGCAGGCTGCGGCGAGGGGCTGAGCAGGGCGTCCTGCACGCGGCGGTAAAAGCAGCTGCGGTTGGCCAGCCCGGTCAGCGGGTCACTGCTGGCCTGGCGGCGCAGTTCGTCCTCTTCGCGCCGCTGGGTCGTGAGGTCCTTGAGCACGGCCTCGAAGCGCAGGCGGCCGTTGTGGCGCCAGATGAACAGCGAGATGCCGAGCAGGAAGTGCGTGTAGTCCTTGCGCCGCCCGCACACCTCGGTGGGGATCTTCAGGTCCTGCATCGAGGCCGCCTCCACCGCACGCGCAATGCCTTCGCGCAAGGTGGCATGCTCCTCTTCGGCCAGCAGCAGCTCCAGCGGCTGGCCTACGCATTCGGCCGGGTGGTAGCCATGCAGTGCGGCGGCCGCGGTGTTGATCGCCACGATGCGCCGCATCTCGTCGAACCAGACGACCGGCGTGGTGGAGTTGCCCGCATACTCGTCGAACGAGGGCCGCGTGCGCTCGGACGAGGTCTCGATGCGGTGCAGCTCCAGCCGGTCGGAGGCCATGCGCGCGAGTTCGCGCAGGCGTTCCTGGTCTTCTTCTCCGAAGTCGTCGTGGGGGCGGTCATCGAGCACGCACAGCGCGCCCATGGGGTGGCCCTCGGGCGAGCGCAAGGGCACGCCGGCGTAAAAGCGCACATTGGAGGGGCCGGTGACCAGGGGGTTGTCGTGGAAGCGCTCGTCCTGCCAGGTGTCGGGCACGACCATCACGCCATCCTGCGCGATCGCATGGGCGCAGAAGGAGACGTCGCGGCCCATGTCCACCTGGCCCACCCCGGTGCTCGCGGCAAAGAACACGTGGTCGCTGCCGATCATGTTCACGGCCGATACGGGCATGCCGAACATGCGGGCGGCAATGCGCACCACCGGGTCCAGGCTGGGCAAGGCCTGTTCGTCTTCGAGCCCATGGTCAGCCAGCGCCTGCAGCCGCGCCTCCTCGGTCGGCAGGGTAGGGGGGCACTTCATGTGAGCCTCCAGGTCAGGTGGCGCACGCCTCCGCCCCCGGAAACGCACGCCCCATCCCCCGAAAATAACCGCCTGCCAAGCCCTGTGCTGTAAGACGGCGCTGACAGAACCCGCGCGGTTCCGTCGAAAGGGGATATCTGCCTCAGCTTCTACCATGGGCCGCCCAAAACACCGCCACATTTATTGCCAAGGCGAGGGGTGCGGGATTTCCGCCGGGCCGCGCGTGCTGCGGCGGCTGGCGCGCCGAAAAATGACCGCCAGAAGCCCTGGTCGCCCCATGTGCAATTCAAAGCTGGCAAAGGCACCCGTGTTTCGAATAATGCCTGCAGCTCATACAAGAAATGCGAGGGAATCGACCATGGCACGGCGCAACCGAAGCAGTCCCCTGGAGGGGGTGATGGACCTCGTCGCCCTGTTGCCCTGGTGGGCCGGCGTGGGGCTGGCGCTGCTGGGCTACCTGTTGCTCAGCCAACTGGCCGCTGCCTGGGCCCAGCCGGTGGTAGCCCACCCCGGCCAGACGGGCGCGCTGGTGCAGGGCGCACTGCTGGGTGCTCTGGCCACCCTCGGCCAGTACGTGGTGCCCGTGGTCTGCCTGGCGGGCGCTGCCCTCTCGGCCTGGCGGCGCCACCAGCGCCGGGCCCTGGTGGATGCCGTGGCCCATGCCCCGGCCGCAGGCACCATCGAGGGCATGTCCTGGAGCGAGTTCGAAATGCTGGTGGGTGAGGCCTACCGCCTGCAGGGCTTTCAGGTGACCGAGACCGGTGGCGGCGGGCCCGATGGCGGGGTGGACCTGGTGCTCACCCGCGGGGGCGAGACCTTCCTCGTGCAGTGCAGGCAGTGGCGGGCATCCAAGGTGGGTGTGGACACCGTGCGCGAACTCTTTGGCGTGATGGCCGCACGCGGTGCCACGGGCGGCTTCGTGGTGACCTCGGGCCGCTTCACCAACGAGGCCAAGCTCTTCACCCAGGGGCGCAACCTGCAGCTGGTGGACGGGCCGCGGCTGCTGGCCATGCTGCAGCAGGCCCAGCAGTCGCGCTCGGCCGTGGCGGCGGTCATCGCGGCCCATGGCGGGGTGCACCACGCGCCGGTCGCCGCACCGGCAGCGGCCCCGGCCCGGCCCGCCATGCCCGCTGCGGCGGGCGCCCCTGCGCCCGCCACTGCACCTGCTCAACCCGGCTGCCCCAAGTGCGGCAACGGCATGGTGCGCCGCATCGCGCGCACCGGCAGCAATGCCGGCGGTGCCTTCTGGGGCTGCTCCAGCTTCCCGGCCTGCCGCGGCGTGCGGCAGGTGGATTGACGCAGAGCGGCCGTCCAGGCGCCGGTGGCCTGGTGGGCGCGCGCCTACCGGCCCGGCGTCTCGCCCGGCCAGGCCTGCTTGTAGGCGCCTACCAGGTGCTCGCGGGTGTTCTTGTAGGCGTCCCAATCGAACTTCGCGAGAAAGCTGTAGGCCGCTTCGGCGCCGCGCCGGAACAGGTCGTGCTTGTCGGCCGGGCCCATCTCGAAATTCAACCAGTCGTGGTCGGCCGTGTCGATGTAGGTGACCAGTTGCTTGAAGTCGGGGTTCTTGCGCAGGAACTCATAGTCCAGGCAATGGCGCGCCGAGTTGAAGGTCTGCGTGACCAGCTTGGACAGCTTGTCGATCGCATGGCTGCGGTCGTCCCACTGCAGTTTCACGCCGAAGGTGGGGCGTGTCGGCACCTTGCGGGTGTTGTGGAATGCATCGATGGGAAAGTTGGACAGCACGCCGCCATCGATGAAGCAGGCCTGTGCCGGAGGGAAGGGCGGCTTGCGGCCCGGGTCCAGGTCGCGGTCGTTCATGCCCGCCTTTTCCCGCCACAGGGTGAGGTGCGCCGGGTTCCGGATCCGCAGCGGCAGCTTGTAGGGCTTGAAGAACACGGGGATCGACATCGAGCAGCGCACGAAATCGGCCGGGTTCACCGCGTCCGGTGCGTCCCAGTAGAGGTCGGCCATGCGCGGAAACTCGACCTTGGTCTCGGTGGCGATGTCGGCCGTCACAATGCACAGGTAGTCGCTGGACGGGCTCAGCGGTGCCAGCTCGGGCTGATTTTCCAGCTGGGATGCACGCTGCGGGCTGCCGGCTCGCAGGTGCCAGCCCTCGGGGGTGGTGGCCATGCGCTGCCTGAGCTCAGCGGTCGTGCGAATGCCGGCTTCGGCCAGGGTGGAGACCAGCCATGCGTGGAAGCGGTCACCCCGGTTCAGCCCCTGTATTTCCTGGAGGTTGTCCAGCACCTGCATGCCCGTCCAGAAGCCCTTGCCGATCCCGGGCCGTTTGAGCATGGCACGGATGAAGTCCTGCGCATCCTTGTCGCCGTCTTCCTTGCCATCCATGAAGTCCACCATGGGAATGTCGGCCAGCATCTGCACCAGCCGCTCGGCCTTGGCCTGGGCGGGCGTGCCGATGGCTGCCAACACCAGGGCGGTGATGGAGCCCGCCGAGGCGCCACCCAGGCCCACGAAGCGCAGTCCCGCCTTCTCGAGGACGTGGATGTAGCCCGCAAAGGCGATGCCCAGCACGCCGCCGCCCTCCATCACCAGGTCGACATACTGGTGCCCGCTGCTGTCCAGCACATCGCTGTAGCGCCGCTGGTCCAGCCCATCGGCCTGCACCAGCTTGACCACATGCTCGGCCGCCGCGAAGAAATCGTCTGCTGCCAGTCCCATGTGTCTTCTCCTGTGGGATTTCAAAAAAGGGGCGATTGCTGCCCAGGCTTGTACAGGAGGACCGCGGTCCGATCCATAGTGCAAATGGTGGAGCGCCGCCCACCGTTCGCTTTTTGGCGGGAACGACACCGCTTGGAGGTGCTGTCCGACAAGCTCGGAGCCTGCCACCGGGTACCTTCAGGCACCCACCTTGAGGAGCATGCCGTGACCACCCAACCCCCGCCCGCCACTTCCGTCCGCCGTCCTGCCGGCGAATTCCCGCAGCCCGTCTCGCCCTGGGAGAGCCGCGGTCTTCTGTATGCGGAGGTGGCGGGTGCCCTGGTGGTGCTGGCCCTGGTGCTGGCCAACAGCATGGAGCCGGGTTTCTGGCGCGCCCAGACCCCAGGGGTGCAGGCGCAGGCCGCGCCGGCCACGGCGCTGGCAACGGTGGGGTCTGCCGACTCCTCTGAGTAGGGACTGAACAGGCCCTGGTCTATTGCGGCACGGCAGGCCGCGTGCGTTCGGTCTGGCCGTCCATCATGTCGCGCACCTTGCGCGCCAGGGAGGTGAGCTCGAAGGGCTTGGTCATGACTTCCATGCCTGCATCGAGCAGGCCGTTGCCCACGGCGGCGTTCTGGGCGAAGCCGGTGATGAACAGCACCTTGAGTTCCGGCCGGTCCTGCCGCGCTGCGTCGGCCACCTGGCGGCCGTTGAGGCCGCCGGGCAGGCCCACATCGGTGAGCAGCAGGTCCACGCGGCGCATGGCGGCCAGCGTGCGCAGGGCGCTCGGGCCGTCGTGGGCCTCGACCACGGTGTAGCCAGCGTCCTTGAGCACCTCCACGGTCAGGGTGCGGATGGTGCCCTCGTCCTCCACCACCAGGATGGTCTCGCCTTCGCCAGGCTGCACGGTGTCGGCGGGGCCTTCGGCCGCATCCTCCTGCACCTGGCCATCGTGGCGCGGCAGGTACAGGCGCATGGTGGTGCCCGCGCCCACCTCGGACTGCACGCGCACGTGTCCGCCCGACTGGCGCACGAAACCGTACACCATGGACAGGCCCAGGCCCGTGCCCTGGCCGGTGGGCTTGGTGGTGAAGAAGGGGTCGAAGATCTGTTCGATCAGCTCGGCCGGCATGCCCGAGCCGGTGTCGGTGACCGACAGGCACACATAGTCGGCGGCCGGCAGGCCCTGGCCGCGCACCGCATTGTCGCGGGCCGCGATGTTGGCCGTGGCGATGGACAGGCGCCCCCCGCCGGGCAGCATGGCATCGCGCGCGTTGATGCACAGGTTGAGCAGCGAGTTCTCCAGCTGCGAGGGGTCCACCCGGGTGGTCCACAGGCCCGGGGCCTGCGTGCACTCGACCTGCACGTCCGGCCCCACGCTGCGCCGCACCAGTTCTTCGAGCCCGGCCACCAGCTGGTTCAGGTCGGTGGCCTTGGGGTCGAGTGTCTGGCGCCGGGCAAATGCCAGCAGGCGCTGGGTGAGGGCCGCGGCGCGCCGCACCGAGTCCTGGCCCATGGCGATATAGCGCTCGGCCTGTTCGAGCTTGCCTTGCTGCATGCGCACCTTGAGCACCTGCAGGCTGGCGCTCACGGCGCCCAGCAGGTTGTTGAAGTCGTGCGCGATGCCGCCCGTGAGTTGGCCCACGGCCTCCATCTTCTGCGACTGGCGCAGCGCTTCCTCCACCGCCATCAGCTCGCCCGTGCGGGCGGCCACGGCGGCCTCCAGGTTCTCGTTCACGTCGCGCAGCCGGGCCTCGCTGAGCGCCAGTGCATTGGCACTGCGCACGCGCTCGGAGACGGAGCGGATGCGCTCGGCAAACTCGCGCACGAGGTCGATCTCCTCGGGCGCCCAAGCCCGCGCGCCGCCATGGTGCAGCAGCGCCATGGCCACGAGCTGGCCCTGCTCGATCAGCGGCACGCTGAGCAGGGCACCGACCCCCTGGGTGTCAAGCGTGCCCTGCGGGGTGTGCGCCGGCGTGGCCCCGGTGTCGCTCACCACCAGGGGCTCGCCACGCCACAGGGTGTCGGAGAAAGAGGCCAGATCGCCCAGGCGCCAGGTGCCTGCCAGCGTGGCCAGGCCATGGGCGCTCCAGTCCTGCTCGATGGTGCACAGCTCGCCCGTGGCATCGATGCTCGCGTAGCAGGCGCGGTCCACGCGCAGCGTCTCGCCCAGCAGGCGCGCGCCTTCGGCCGCGATGGCGGGCAACTCGCCCACCTCGCGCAGCCGTTCGGGCAGGCGGGCCAGCATGTTGCGCCAGTGCTCGGCGCGCCTGCGCTGGGTGACGTCGCGCACCACGGCCAGCGAACCCAGGGGCTGGCCCAGCGGGCCGAGCAGGGGGGAGACCACGGCCTCCACGTCGATCAGCCGCCCGCTGTTCATGCGGTGCACCGTGCCCAGGGTGGACAAGGCGCCCGGGTCCGCCGGCACCGCGCTCTGCGCGCCGCTGCCCGGCATCTCGGTGAAGATGAACTGCCGGGGCTGGCCCAGCACGTCGGAGGCGCGCACGCCGTAGAGCCGCTCGGCGGCGGCGTTGATGTACATCACCAGGCCATCGCGGTCGAAGGCGAAGACGGCATCCTCCATCTGGCCCAGCACGTCCTGGCGCAGCTTCTCGGTGGCTGCGTGCGCGCTTTCCAGCGTGTAGATGGCATCGTTGACGACCAGCGCATCCACGTCGCCGGTGTGGATGGCGTGCAGGGTTTCTTCCAGCTCCTGCACGCGCAGCCTCAGCTCGGCGTTCTCGGCCGCCAGGCTGGTGGCGCTGTGTCCCAGGCCGGGTGCGGCGTCGTAGTCGTCGGCCGTCATGGGCTGGCCTCCTGCGGCAGCTGCATGCCCAGGGCGCGGCGCAGCCGGTTCAGGTCCGACAGGTCGCCGATGAAGCGGCGCTGCGGCAAGGGTGCCAGGCGCAGCAGCGTGGGAGAGACGATGATCTGGTCGGTGCGTGCCAGCGCCACATGCTCGGCGATGTTGAGCACCGTGAGCCGGTGCGCGCCGGGGTAGGCCTCCTGCAGGATGCGGCGCGCATTGGCGATGGCGCGCAGCGAGATCGGCGAGGTCGTGCTCACGTAGAGCCGGAAATGCTGCTCGTGCGAGGCACCGGCGGGCGGGGCGTGGTGCGTGTTCAGGGCGTCGGTGCGGGCCATGAAAGGTCAGCGCAGGGGCTTCACGTCGAGGCCCACGAGCACGCGCTCCTCGTTCGACAGGTCGCCGATGATCTTGCGGATCGGCTCGGGGAACTTGCGCACCAGGGTGGGCACGGCCAGGATCTGGTCGCCGGCCGCCAGCTGCGGGTTCACCAGCAGGTCCACCACCTCGATGCTGTAGCGCCCGGCCAGGTGCGTCTCGCACAGGCGCTTGAGGTTCTCCAGCGCGGCGCTGGAGCGCGGGGTCGAACCGGCCACGTAAAGCCGCAGTTGCCATTCAGGCTTCATGGCGGTGCCGGATGGCTGGTCGTGCAGGGGGCTTGGGGTTGCCATGGAAATCAGCCTTTGCGTGCTGCAGGTTTGCTGGCAGGCCGGCTGCCGTTGCTGCCGCGCCGGGCCGCGATGCTGCGGGCGCGCTCCTGCACGCCCCGGGCCTCCATCTTCTCGCGTTCGATGGCGAACTCCACCTCGCCGGCGCGCTCCAGTGCTTCGGCATTGAGTGCTGCGATCTGGGCGTCCAGCGCCTTGCGGCGGTTGGCCAGATCGCGCAGGCGGCGCTCGTGGTCGCGCCCGCGCAGGTCGTTGGCCGCGGTCACCTGCGCCTCGTGGGCGATGCGCGCGGTGCCGGTCAGCACCTGGTCGCCGAAGAGGTAGACGTCCACCAGGTCGACGCCGTGGTTGGAGAAAACGAACTCGCGCACCTGGTTGGAATGCGGCATGCCGCGGGACTTGAGCACCTGCACCGTGCGCGTGCGCTCCCCATTGCCCGCCACATTGGCCAGCATGATCCAGCTGTCCATCAGCGACGACACACCCACCTGCGATGCGGCCAGTGGCGCGCCGGGCAGGTCGGCCGTCAGGGTGGTGAACAGGGCCGTGATGCCCTCGGTCTTGAGAAAGTCGATCAGGCGCATCAGCGTGAGCGACAGGCCGGTGTCGTCGCCCTGCGAGGTCAGGCTGCTGATGGGGTCGATGGCCACCACACCGGGCGCGAAGCCGCGCACCAGGTCGTAGGTGTGCACCAGGTGCTGCTCCAGGCCCATCAGCGTGGGGCGGGTCGACTCGATTTTGAGCAGGCCCTTCTTCACCCAGCGCGAGAGGTCCATGCCGATGGACTGCATGTTGCGCAGCAGCTGCTGCTCGGATTCTTCGTAGGCGAACAGGATGGCTCTTTCGCCGCGCGTGCAGGCGGCGTTGGCGAAGCCGGCCGCAATGCTGCTCTTGCCGGTGCCGGGTGCGCCCGAGACCAGCAGGCTGCTGCCGCGGAAAATACCGGTGCCGCCGAACATCTCGTCCAGCCCCGGTGTGCCGGTGGAGACGCGCTGGCTCGATGCCTGGTGCCGCAGGGCCAGCGAGGTGATGGGCAGCACCACGATGCCGCTCCTGCCGATGAGGAAGGGGTACTCGTTGGTGCCGTGGGCCGAGCCGCGGTACTTGACCACGCGCAGGCGGCGCGTGGAGACCTGGTCGACGATGCGGTGGTCCAGCAGGATCACGCAGTCGGCCACATACTCCTCCAGGCCATAGCGCGTGAAGGCGCTCTCGCCGCGCTCGGCGGTGATGATGGCCGTGACGCCCTTGTCCTTGAGCCAGCGGAACAGGCGGCGCAGTTCGCTGCGCAGGATGGCATGGTTGGGCACGCCGGCGAACAGGGCTTCCACAGTATCGAGCACCACGCGCTTGGCGCCGATCGAGTCGATGGCATAGCCCAGGCGGATGAACAGGCCTTCGAGGTCGTACTCGCCGGTCTCCTCGATCTCGCTGCGCTCCACGCGCACGAAGTCCAGCGCCAGCTTGCGTTGGCGCTGCAGCGCGTCGATGTCGAAGCCCAGCGAGCGCATGTTCGCGGCCAGTTCATCGGCCGACTCCTCGAACATCATGAAGACACCGGGCTCGCCGAACTGCGTGGCCCCCTTGACCAGGAACTCCGCCGCCAGCATGGTCTTGCCACAGCCCGCGGCCCCGCAGACCAGGGTGGGGCGCCCGGTGGGCAGGCCGCCCTCGGTGATCTCATCGAGTCCGGAGATGCCGGTGGGCGATTTGGAGATGCCCGAGGGCGCTCCGGTGGGGGCGTTCTTCTTGGTGCGGGTGGGGGCCATCGGTGGGTAGGTGGGCGTTCTGAAAAATGGGGTTGGGGAAGAGGCTGGTACTGCATGCACGGTGCGGCAACGGCCTTGCCCTCTGGAGCAAGGCCCCGGTACCCGTGTCCGGACGTAAGCATCGTAGGAAATCCGTGTCCCCGCTGCTGTAGGACACGGCCGGATTGCGCTGCGCGACAGGGCTGAAGCACTTGCGCGCCGGCAGGCAAGGCCGCAGAATTTGCGCAACCGGCACCTTCCGTTGCCGGCCGTGCCTTGTCATGCCGCGCAGCGGCAAGGAGATCGCCATCAACCACGCACCCGGCCAGGACCAGCTGCAGAAAGTGCGGTGCTACACCCTCTTCTTCCCCGGGGGCAGGGTGTACGCGGGCGATACCGAGGGGCACCTGATCGCGCTGGCGCTGGTCAGCCACCGCCATGGGCGCTACAGCTACACGCTGGAGGGCAACGGTTTCACGGCCGGCGGGCTCGACAGCGCCCATGCCCTGCTGGAGGCCATTGCCCGCCAACTCACGGCAGAGTACGTGGAGGCGCAGTTCCACCACAGCCCCGACCTGGCCCGCGCCGATGTCTTCGACCTCACGGCCGGCCCGCACCTGAACATCCGGCTGCCGATCGCCTGAAACCCGCACCACGGGCCGCTCTCGCAGGTGTTGCGGGAAGTTGGCCGGGGGGCACAGCGGTTGCTGTCCTACAAGAGCGCTCCCGCGTGGATGTTACTTTCCTGACACTTTCAGGAAAGAACCTGCACCATGCGCGACCACAAGCACCAGACCCCCCGGCACCACCATGGCCTTCGCCTTTGCGCGCATGGCAGGGTGCGCGCCTGCTGAGGTATTGCGATGGGCCGCCAGTCACACAAGGACACGGGCAAGGCACCCACCTCCACGCGCACGATGTGGAAGGGGGCGATCAGCTTTGGTCTGGTGCACATCCCTGTGGGCCTGTACTCGGCCACGGCCGATTCGGGCATCGACTTCGACTGGCTGGACAAGCGCTCCATGGAGCCCGTGGGCTACAAGCGCGTGAACAAGGTCACGGGCAAGGAGATCGCCCGCGAGCACATCGTCAAGGGCATCGAGTACGAGGACGGGCACTACGTGGTGCTCACGCCCGAAGAGATCGCCGCCGCCTACCCCAAGATCACGCAGACCATCGAAATCGAAGCCTTTCTCGATGCCGACGAGATCCCTTTCGTCTACCTGGAGCGGCCCTACTACACGGCCCCGCTGCAGCGCGGCGAGAAGGTGTACGCGCTGCTGCGCGAGGCCCTGCGCCAGAGCAGCAAGGTGGGCGTGGCCAAGGTGGTCATCCAGACCAAGCAGCACCTGGCGGTGCTGATCCCCTGCGGGCGCGCGCTGGTGCTGAACCTGCTGCGCTGGGGCGGTGAGATCCGCTCGTTCGAGCAGCTGAACCTGCCGCCGCTGGACGCCAAGGCTGCCGGCATCAAGCCGGCCGAGCTCACCATGGCGCTGCAGCTCATCGATGACATGACCCAGCCCTGGGACGCGGACGCCTTTCGCAATTCCTTCGCGCAGGAGATCCACCAACTCGTGCAGGCCAAGGTGGCCTCGGGCGAGACCGCCACGGTGGTCAAGGTGGACCGCAGCAAGGAGTCTGCCCCGGCCGGGGCCGATGTGCTGGACCTGACCGCACTGCTCAAGCGCAGCCTGGGCGGCAAGGCGGCCGCCGCAGCGTCCGGCAAGGGGAAGGGCAAGGCCGCATCGGTCACCCCCCTGCGCACGGCGAAGAAGGCGGCTGCCAGGAAGGCCGCTCCTGCGAAGAAAGCCGCCGCGAAGAAGACCACTGCCCGCAAGGCCCCCGCCCGCCGCGCCGCCTGACACCATGGCAAAAGACCCGCACCTGGCCGACGCCCTCGCTCCCTACCAGCGAAAGCGCAACTTCGCCCTGACGCCCGAGCCGGCCGAGGGCGGGGAGCCGGTGGCCGGGGCGCTGCAGTACGTGATACAGAAACACTGGGCCAGCCGCCTGCACTACGACTTGCGCCTGGAAATCGATGGCCGCATGAAAAGCTGGGCCGTGCCCAAGGGCCCGAGCCTGGACCCGGCCGACAAGCGCATGGCCGTGCAGGTGGAAGACCACCCCATGGCCTACAACACGTTCGAGGGCCAGATACCGCCCAAACAGTACGGCGCGGGCAAGGTCATCGTCTGGGACCGTGGGTACTGGGTGCCCGTGGGCGATGCCGCCGAGGGCTACCGCCGGGGCCAACTCAAGTTCGAGTTGCACGGCCACAAGCTGCAGGGCCGCTGGACGCTGGTGCGCATGCACGGCAAGGGCAGCGAAAAGCAGCCGCCCTGGCTGCTGATCAAGGAACATGACCGCTTCGAGCGGCCAGCGGCCGAGTTCAGCGTGGTCGAGGAAATGCCCGACAGCGTGAGCGCGCTTCCACCTTTGAACGCGCCCAGGCCTGCAGGCATCGCCCGCGCCGCTGCGCTGCAGCCCCAACCAGCCAGGCAGGCCAAGGTGCCGCTGCCCGATATCCTGGCGCCCCAGCTTGCCACCCTGGTGGACCAGGCGCCCGCCGACACCACGGAGTGGCTCTGGGAGCTCAAGTTCGACGGCTACCGCCTGCTGGCCCGGGTGCACCAGGGCGCGGTGCGCCTGTTCACGCGCAACGGCAACGACTGGACGCACCGCATGCCCGAACTGGTCAAGGCCATTGGCGGGCTGCCACTGTCCTCGGGCTGGCTCGACGGCGAAGTGGTGGCCGTGGATGCCCATGGCACGCCCGACTTCCAGGCGCTGCAGAACGCCTTCGACGCCAAGGTGGCCAGGGACCTGGTGTACTACGTTTTCGATCTTCCCTATGCCGACGGGCATGACCTGCGCGGCCTGCCCGTGCTGCAGCGGCGCGAGCGCTTGCGGGCCGTGGTGGAGCAGGGCACGAGCGATCGCGTGCGCTTCAGCGAGGGCTTCGAGGCCAGGCCCTCGGACCTGGTGTCCTCGGCCTGCCACCTGGGCTTCGAGGGGGTGATCGGCAAGCGCAAGTCGGCCCCTTATGTGTCCCGGCGCAGTCCCGACTGGATCAAGCTCAAGTGCGGCCAGCGGCAGGAATTCGTGGTCGCCGGCTACACCGACCCGCAGGGCGCACGCACGGGCATCGGCGCGCTGCTGCTGGCCGTGCATGGCGACGATGGCGCGCTGCGCTATGCCGGCAGCGTGGGCACAGGTTTCAGCGAGCGCACCCTGAAGGAACTGCACACCCGGCTCCACGCATTGCAGACCCCCCGGAGCCCGTTCCCCGAGGGCACGGCCGTTGACAAGAAGGCCCACTGGGTCAAGCCGCGCCTCTTGGCCGAGGTGTCGTTTGCCGAATGGACCAAGGAAGGGCGCATCCGCCACTCCGTCTTCCACGGCCTGCGCACCGACAAGCCAGTGCGGGCCATCGCGCAGGAAAAACCCCAAGCCATGGCCGCGATCGAGAAGAGACAGGCCCCCCGCAAGGCCGCCAAAGCGGCTTCCGCGGCATGGCCCGGGGCACTGCAGATCTCCCACCCCGAGCGGGTGATCGATGCCGCGAGCGGCACCACCAAGCTCGACCTGGTGCGCTACTACGCCACCGTGGCCCCGCTGATGATGGAGCACCTCCAGGGCCGGCCGGTCTCGCTGGTGCGCGCGCCCGAGGGCGTGGGCGGTGGGCTGTTCTTCCAGAAGCACCTGGACCAGGCCAGCCTGGCGGGCGTGCGCCCGCTCGACCCGGCGCTCGACGAGGGCCATGCGCCGCTGCTCGAAGTGGTGCGGCCCGAAGGCCTGCTGTCGGCCGCGCAGATGAATGTGCTGGAGTTCCACACCTGGAATGCGCGCAAGGACCGCATCGAGCGGCCCGACCGCATGAGCTTCGACCTCGACCCGGGCGAGGGCGTGCCCTGGGAGGCCGTGCTGGAGGCCGCGCAGCTGCTGCAGGTGATGCTGGCAGAGCTGCACCTGCCGGCCTTTCTCAAGACCAGCGGCGGCAAGGGCCTGCACGTGGTGGTGCCCCTCAAGCGCCTGCAGGGCTGGGCCGTGGTCAAGGGCTTCTCGCAGGCCGTGGTGCAGCACCTGGCCGAAACCATCCCCGCGCGCTTCGTGGCCAGGAGCGGCCCGCGCAACCGGGTGGGCAAGATTTTCGTGGACTACCTGCGCAACGGGCGCGGGGCCACCACCGTGAGCGCCTGGTCCGCGCGCTCGCGCCCGGGCATGGGCATTTCGGTGCCCGTGGCCTGGAAGGAACTGGGCACGCTCACCAGCGGTGCGCACTGGACGGTGCGCACCGTGGACGAGCGCCTGCGCCAGGGCAATGCGCCCTGGCAGGGCTACGCGGCGGCCGCTGTCTCGCTGTCGGGCGCCATGCGCCTGCTGGGCTATAGCGCCAAGGACTGAACCGAACCCACCCCTTTTTCAGCTTTCCCATCAACCCTAGAAAAGAACCAAAAATGATCAAGATCGGCATCGTGGATGACCACAAAATCGTTCGTGCAGGCCTGCGCCAGTTCCTGGCCGACCATGTGGACCTGCGGGTGGAAGGAGAAGCCGGCAACGGGCGCGAGGCCATCGACCTGATCCGCGAGCACGACATCGACGTGCTCGTGATGGACCTGGCCATGCCCGGGCAGAGCGGCCTGGACGCCATGTCCATGCTGCGCGCCAAGGCGCCGGACATGGGCATCCTCATCCTGAGCGGCTACCCCGAGGAGCACTACGCCATCAACCTGATCCGCCAGGGCGCGAGCGGCTACCTCAACAAGGAGTGCAAGCCCTCCGAGATCGTGGAGGCGATCCGCGTCATCGCGCTGGGCAAGCGCTACCTCACACCCACCGTGGCCGAGCTGCTGGCCCAGCAGCTCAACCGCCCCGGAGAACGGCCGCCGCACGAGCACCTGTCGGAACGCGAATTCCAGGTGTTCCTCAAGCTGGCCCAGGGTGCCAACGTGGGCGAGATCGCCGAGGACCTGTCGCTCAGCGTGAAGACGGTGAGCACCTACCGCACGCGCCTGATGGAAAAGCTGCACCTCGACTCCAACAGCGACCTGACCTACTACGCGCTCAAGAACAACCTCATCCAGTGAGCGGCAGGCCCTGCCGTCGGCGGGCGGCTAGTGCAATTGAATTATGGATTTCCAGGACGGCTTGCTTCAGTATCCGCTCCACGCAGCGCGGCCGGTGACGAGGACATCTGGCGTGCATGGCGCAGGGATTGGCAACGATCCCGCCCGCAGCTGGATGGTCAGCGGTAGAAAGCAAGAGGAATGGAATGGGATTTTTCAGTCGGCTGCTGCGCACCCGCGAGCAGGCCAGGTCCGGCCCCGAGGCACCGTGGGACCAGGAGGACAACGCCAGCGAACTCGTACTCGATGCCGAGTATGCCGACCACCTGGCCATGGAGATGGAGATCGACGCCGGCCTGGCCCTGCACGAGCGTTGGCGCGCCCGCCTGGAGGACATGGCCATGGGCCGCAGCCAGGAAGTGATGCGCCCGGAGCTGGTCTGCCTGGACCACCGGTGCCGCTTGGGCCGCTGGCTGCATGGCGCTGGCCATGCCCGCCTCGGGCACCACACGGCGTTCGGGATGCTGGTGGCGCGCCACAAGTATTTTCACCAGCAGGCCGCCCTCGTGGTGAGCCTGTTCCAGGACGGCGATCTGGCGCAGTCGCACAAGGTGCTGAACGGCAGCTGCCGGCACGCATCAAACCAGGTGGTGCTGCTGCTCAAGGAACTCAAGAACAGCGCCGTGCGCTGAGCATTCCGGCCCCGCCATTGCCCCCGAAAAGACAAAACTCCCCCAGGCTTGCGCCTGGCGGAGCTTGCACCCTGCATGCCTTGCGGCTCTGAACGCAAGGCATGCACGGCCCCTGCAATGTACCCAGTCCTGCCCGGCGCACAGCGCGATCGGCCGGCTTTCGGCCGGTTGTCCTACATGGAGAACCTGGTGGCCCACCGTGCCTGCGGACAGGGGGTATCCCGGGGACGCAGTGCCAAGCCGCAAGTGCATTTTTGGTTGATACTTTGGGGCGCCTGCCGACCGGCCGGTTCGCACCGAACGTGAATGACAACCAAGGGCGCCCCCCAGCCGGGCGCCATGACATGGGATACCGCAGTGGCTCGTGAAGACAACCAGTCCCAAGCACAGGCCTCGGTGAAATGGCTGCGCCTGCTGGTACTGCTGAGTGTGGCCGTGCCGCTGTTCATCTACCTGGTGTTCGGGGCCGTGGGCTATGCGGATGCGCGCGAGGAGGCCGAGCTGCGCGTGAGCCGTTCGCTGCGCGTGGCGCACGAGCATGCCTCCAAGGTCATGGCGGCATCCGAGGCGCTGCAGGACCGGGTCGTGGCCATGGTCAGCGGCAGGAGCCCGCAGGAGCTGCGCATCCACGCCGAGGAACTGCATGCCACCTTGCTGGCCCGCGTCAAGGACCAGCCGCAGATCCAGTCCGTCTGGATTTTCGATTCGGAAGGCAAGCCCATTGCCAGCAGCCGCTTTGCGCAACTGCCGGTGTTCGACGTGTCGGACCGCGACTATTTCCAGTTCCACCGCCTGCGGCCGCCGGGCCAGCGCTACATCTCGGGGCCGCTGGTCACGCGCACCACCAAGGAGAAGATCGTCGACATCAGCATCGGCTACGAAGACCACAATAGCCAGTTCGGCGGGGTCATCAACGTCAGCCTGCTGAGCGCGTATTTCCAGGACTTCTACAGCGACCTGGTGGCTGACGAACCGGGCCTGGCCGTGAACCTGTTCCGCGAGGACGGGGCCATCTACACCCGCTGGCCCCTGGTCGACAAGGCGCCCGAGCAACTGGCGCCCGACAGCCCGGTGATGCGGCGGCTGCACCAGGGCGAAGCCTCGGCGCAGATGCGCGGCATCTCCTCGGTGGACCGGCAGGACCGCATCATCGCCTACCGCAAGGTGGGCAGCTACCCGCTGTATGTGGGCACGGGCATGAACCTGACCTCGCTGCGCAACCAGGTGCTGCGCCAGCTCGGGGCGCTGTTTGCCCTGGGGGCGCTGCCCGTGGCCGCACTGTTCATCGCGGCGCGCATGGCCCTGCGCAATGCGCGCACGGCCCTGTCGACCACCGAGCGCCTGGAAAAAGAGATCGCCACGCGCCGCCGCGCCGAGGAGGCCCTGCTGCAGGCGCAGAAGCTCGAAGCCCTGGGCCGGCTCACGGGGGGCGTGGCGCACGACTTCAACAACGCGCTGATGGTCATCAGCAACAACCTGCACCTGCTCAGGCGCACCCTGCCCGAGGCAGGCAGCAAGCAGATCGACTCCATGGCACGGGCGGTCAAGTCGGCCACCAACCTCACGCGCCAGCTGCTGGCCTTCTCGCGCCGCCAGCCCCTGGTGGCCGAGCATGTGGTGCTGCAGGACAAGCTGCCCCCGACCAAGGACCTGATCGCGCCGGTGCTGGGCAGCCAGATCCCGCTGGAGGTGCAGGTGGACCCAGCCACTGCCCCCGTGGTGCTGGACCTGGCGGAGCTGGAGCTGGCGCTCTTGAACCTGTCCATCAACGCGCGCGATGCCATGCCCCAGGGCGGCAGCCTGGTGATCCGTGCGCGCAATGCCAGCGAAAGCGAGGCCGGGCAGGGCATGCCCGCCATGGTGCTCATCGAGGTGGCCGACACGGGCAGCGGCATCCCGCCGGAGCTGCTGGGCAAGGTGTTCGAGCCCTTCTTCACCACCAAGGCCGTGGGCGAAGGCACGGGCCTGGGGCTGAGCCAGGTGTATGGCATGTGCCAGCGCGTGGGCGGGCGCGCGGAGATCGCGAGCACGCTGGGCACGGGCACCCGCATCCGCCTGTACTTCCCGAGCGCCCGGCCGCAGGCGGTGCGCGAGGATGCCAACCCCGCGCCGCCGCTGGCGCCCCTGAACAAGCGCCTGCTGGTGGTGGAGGACAACGACGAGGTGGCCGCCTCGCTGGTGCCCATCCTCGAATCCCTGGGCTGCCGCGTGACGCGTGTGGACCGCGCGGCCAAGGCGCGCGCGCTGCTTGAAGAGGGCGAGCGGCCCGACCTCGTGCTGTCGGACGTGGTGATGCCCGGCGAGATCGACGGCGTGGGCCTGGCGCGCCACATCCGCCAGACCTGGCCCGCGCAGAAGCTGCTGCTCATGACGGGCTACGCCGAGCAACTGGACCACATCCACCAGATGGGCTTCGACGTGCTGCCCAAGCCCTGCACGCCGCAGATGCTGCACGTGGCGATTGCGCGCATCACGCAGTAGCCGCCAGGCGCCTGCCGTCAGGCGTCGGCATCGTCCTCGCGGTTGCGGTCCAGGTAGTCGAGCAGGGCGCGCACCGCCGGCACCATGCCGCGCCGGCTGGTGAACACGGCCAGCACGTCGGCGCGCGGTGAGGTCCAGTGCGGCAGCACCTGGAGGAGCCGGCCCGCGCGGATGTCGGCCTGGCAGATGCGCCGGGGCAGCAGCGCAATGCCCATGCCCGCGCGCGCGGCCTCGCGCAGCGCGAACATGTCGTCCGTGACCAGGCGGGGTACATGCTGCAGCTCCAGCGTGCGCTCGGCGCAGGCCAGGCTCCAGCCCACGCGCTCACCCCGGCCGGGCCAGGAGAGGGTGGGCAGGCGGGCAATGTCCTCGGGCTGCTCTGGGGGCGCCATGGTCTCGAACAGGCGTGCGCTGGCCACCAGCACGTCGGTCGATTCGCCCAGCTTGCGCACCACCTGGTCCGAATCGGGCAGGGGCGGGCGGCGCACGCGGATCACCACGTCCATGCGTTCCTCGATCGGGTCCACGCGGCGGTTGGTAGCCGTCACGTGCAGGCGCACCAACGGGCAGGCCGCCATGAAGCCCGGCAGGATGGGCGTAAGCCAGACCTGCGCCAGCGTGATCGGGCAGCTGATGCGCACCTCGCCCTGTGGCGTGGCCGAGGCCTGGCGCGCCAGCTCGTGGGTGGACTCGGCCAGTTCCACCAGCGTGCGGCAGCGCTCATAGACGCTCTGGCCCGCGCCGGTCAGTGTGATGCGCCGCGGCGAGCGCTGCAGCAGCCGCACGCCCATGCGTTCTTCGAGCACGGCCATGCGCCGGCTCAGGCGCGACTTGGGCACGCCCAGGCGCCGGCCGGCCTCGCTGAAGCCGCCGTGCTCCACGACCTTGGCAAAGAACATCAGGTCATTCAGGTCTTCCATGGGGTGCACCTCCCGCGTCCATCATGCGTGCCATTTTCGTTCCATCAGAAGAACGATGCGTTGCACCAGACCCCGTTGAATGGAACGAAGTGCGCGCCCATCATCGGGCCTCCACCGCTTGTGCCACCACCCCCATGACCTCTGCCTTCCACATCCTCCACCTGGATTCGAGCCTCACCGGCCCGGCCTCCGTCTCGCGCCTGCTCAGCCGCGAAACGGTGGACGCCTGGCGCGCGGCCGACCCCGCCGTGCGCGTGACCTACCGCGACCTGGCCGTGACCGTGCCGCCCCAGCCCACGCCCGAGACCGTGGCAGCGCTGCGCCTGCGCAGCGAGCCGGCCAGCGCCCAGGGCCGGGCCGACCTGGCCTCTATCAACACCCTGCTCGAGGAATTCCTGGCAGCCGACGCCATCGTGATTGGCGCGCCCATGTACAACTTCGGCGTGCCCACCCAGCTCAAGGCCTGGATCGATGCCCTGGCCCAGGCCGGCCGCACCTTCGAGTACACGCCGCAGGGACCGCGCGGCCTGGCGGGCGGCAAGCGCGTGGTCATCGCCTCTGCGCGCGGCAACATCTACAGCACCCCGCCACAGATGCAGGACAAGGATTTCCAGGAGCGCTACCTGGTGGCGGCGCTGCAGTTCATGGGCATCACGCACATCGACGTGGTGCGTGCCGAAGGCGTGAACCGCGGCCCCGAGGTGCGCGATGCCGCACTGGCATCGGCGCGCGCTGCCATCGCCCAACTCTTCGCTGTGCAAGAGGCGGTGGCACCATGAAGCTCGCCAGTTTCACCACCGAGGGCCGCGCCAGCTATGGCGTGGTTGAAGACGGCAACGCGCTGGCCGACCTGGGCGCCATCGCCGGCGCCCCGCGCGACCTGATGGCCTTGCTGGCCCTGGGCCAGCCGGGGCTGGACTGGGCCCGCAGCACCGCGGCCAGCGCACCGCGCCTGGACCTGGCCGCCGTGCAGTTGCTGGCGCCCATCCCCGCGCCGCGCAAGTTCCTGGGCCTGGGCGGCAACTACCCCTCGCACCTGGCCGAGGCGCGCAAGATCAACCTGGTGCGCACGCCCGGCCAGGCCTGGTTCAACAAGCAGGTGAGCTGCGTGAACGGCCCCTACGACCCGGTGCACCTGCCGCGCATCTCGCACGAGTTCGACTACGAAGGCGAGCTCGGTGTCGTGATCGGCCGGCGCTGTCGCCATGTGCGCCGCGAGGACGCCATGGACATGGTGGCCGGCTTCGTCGTGGCCAACGACCTGAGCGTGCGCGACTGGCAGATGCGCTCGCCCACGCACACCCTGGGCAAATCGTTCGACACGCATGGCCCCTTCGGCCCCTGGGTCGTGACGCGCGACGAGCTGCCCGACCCGCATGCCCTGCGCCTGCGCACCTGGGTCAATGGCGAGCTGCGCCAGGACGGCAACACCCGCGAGATGACCTACCGCGTGGAAGACATGATCGTGGAGCTGACCACCGCCTTCACCCTGGAGCCCGGTGACGTGCTCACCACCGGCAGCCCGGCCGGGGTGGGTGGCCTGATGGACCCGCCGCGCTACCTGCAGGTGGGCGACGTGGTGCGCGTGGAGATCGAAGGCATAGGCGCCATCGAGAACCGCGTCATCGCCGAGGGATAAGACAAAAGCACAGGAGACAAACCCCATGGAACCCCGCACCTTGCCCGATGCCGCCGCGCATCCCATCCGCCCCGCCAAGCTGGCCCATGTGGTGCTGCGCGTGGCCGACCTGCCGCGCTCGCGCGCCTGGTACCTCTCGGTGCTGCAAGGCTGGCCTGCGTTTGACAACGAGATGCTGTGCTTTCTGACCTACGACGACGAGCACCACCGCATCGGCCTGATCGGGCGGCCCGAGCTGGCGGCCGCCGATGACGGAGCCGTCGGCCTGGAGCACCTGGCCTTCACCTATCCCACGCTGGATGCTTTGTTGGCCACGTTCCGCCGTCTCAAGGCCGCAGGCATCCTGCCGTACTGGACCATCAACCACGGCCCCACCGTGTCCCTGTACTACAAGGACCCCGACGGCAACCGGGTGGAGCTGCAGTACGACGTGTTCACTGCCAGCGCCGACCTCGATGCCTTCTTCGCCTCGGGCGCCTACGAAGAGAACTTCATGGGCATTTTGTTCGACCCGGAGGCGCTGATCGCGCGCTACGAGGCGGGCGAGCCGCTGGCGGCGCTCACCGCGCGGCCACCGCTGCCGCCGGGCAAGACGCCCTGGGACATGCACGTGGCCTGAAGTGCCCGTTGCCAACAAACAACCACAATACGGAGACAAGACATGAATGCTGCAATCGAGCGACGCGCATCTTCCAGCGGCCGCAGGGCCGCCTTGGGCGCCCTGGGCGCTGCCGCCCTGGCCGGTGTGCTGCACGCCCGGGCCCAGGCCCAATGGCCCGACGGACCCATCCGCCTGGTCACCCCCACGCCACCCGGCGTGGGCATCGACCCCATGGCGCGCCTGTATGCCGAGCACCTGGGCAAGCGCATCGGCGCCCCGGTGGTCGTGGAGAACCGCCCCGGCGCGGGCGGCATGCTGGGCACCGACGTGGTGGCCAAGGCGCCCGCCAACGGGCAGACCTTGCTGATGACCGTGGGCGCCACCTTTACCACCACGCCCTTTCTGTTTCCCAAGCTGCCCTACAACCCGCAGAAGGACCTGGTGCCGATTGCCCAGCTCTACGGCGGCGGTTCGTTCCTGCTGGCGCGGCCGGGGTTTGCGGCCGGCTCGGTCAAGGAGTTGATCGCCATGGCCAAGGCCAGGCCGCGCATGGTGAACTATGCCTCTCACGGCCCGGGCAGCACTTCGCACATGTTCACCGAGCAGATGCAGAACGTCGCGGGCATCGAGCTGCAGCATGTGCCCTACAAGGGCAGCTTCATCACCGACCTGCTGGCGGGCGTGGTGGACATCGGCTTCGAGCCGCCCAGCTCGGCCATTGCCCATATGCGTGCCGGCAAGGTGCGCGTGCTGGCCTACACCGGGCCGGTGCGCAGCAAGATCGCGCCCGAGGTGCCCACGCTGGCGGAGACGCTGCCGGGCCTGGAATTCAGCACCTGGGTGGGCGTGTGGGGGCCATCCGGCCTGCCCGATGCACTGGTGGCGCGCCTGCATGGCCTGTTCCGCGCCGTGACGGCCGAGCCCGCGCTGGCCCAGATGCTGTATGACACCAGCACCGAGCCGATGGCCACGCCCCAGGCGCAGATCGCCGCCGTGGTGGACCGCGAGGCCCGGGCCACGGTGCAGCTGATCAAGAGCAACAACATCCGGCTCGATTGATCCGGCGGTGGGCCGCCCCCGCATTGTCGGCATTCGCTGACATGTTGCTGTGCAGCAATTTCCCACAATGGGTGTTTCCATGACCCTTGCGGAGCCACCTTTTTGCCGGACAGCAGCAGACCGACCCCCACCTTCTTCCCTGCCATCCAGCCCCTGGGGGCGGGCACATGATGGACTGGTTCGACCCCACCTCCTGGACGCACACCGGCATCGTCGCAGTGGCGGCGGTCATTGCGGCGGCCATCGTGCACCGCATCGCTGCCGTGGTGCTGCGCCGTGCCACGGGCCCTGTGCTGGTGCTGCGCACGGTGTTCGAGGCCTGTGTGCCCGTGGTGCGCCTGCTGTTGCCGCTGATCGCGCTGCAGCTGGTGTGGCAAGCCACGAGCGATGACCTGCGCCACATCGGCACGGTGCGGCACTTCAATGGCCTGGCCGTCATCGCGGGCACCTGCTGGCTGCTGGTGGCGGCCATCGGCGGCCTGGCCGATGGCGTGATCGCCAAGCACCCGGCCGATGTGGAGGACAACCTCACGGCCCGGCGCATCGCCACGCAGGCGCGCGTGCTCTCGCGCACCGCCATGACGGCGGTGGTGATGGCCGGCCTGGCCATGGTGCTCATGACCTTTCCGGGCGCACGCCAGGTGGGTGCGAGCCTGCTGGCCTCGGCCGGCGTGGTGGGCATCGTCGCCGGCATCGCCGCGCGGCCGGTGTTCAGCAACATGATCGCCGGCCTGCAGATCGCGCTGGCCCAGCCCTTTCGCATCGACGACGTGCTCATCATCGAGGGCGAGTGGGGGCGGGTCGAGGAGATCACGGGCACCTATGTGGTGCTCAAGATCTGGGACGAGCGCCGCCTCATCATCCCGCTGCAGTGGTTCATCGAGCACCCCTTCCAGAACTGGACGCGCACCAGCTCCGAGATCCTGGGCACGGTGTTCCTGTATGCCGACTACGCCTTGCCGCTGGAGCCGCTGCGCGCCGAGTTCCAGCGCGTGCTGGAAACGGCGCCTGAATGGGACAAGCGCGTGAGCGTGCTGCAACTGACCGACGTGACCGAGCGCACCATCCAGATCCGCGTGCTGGTCTCGGCCCGCTCCTCGGGCCTGGCCTTCGACCTGCGCTGCCGCGTGCGCGAGGCGCTGGTGACCTTCATCCAGCGCGAGTACCCCGATTGCCTGCCCCAGGTGCGTGCCCCGCAGCAGCCTGCAGGCCAAGCCGTCGCCAGCCTGCAGGTGCCGCCGCAAGGGATGTAGGCAGGTGATCAACCCCGAGCCAGCTCGTGATTGACGATAAAGTCCTCGGGCACATGGGGGCCCCAGACATAGAGCGAATCCTCGGGGGGATGGTCGGCCGCGGGCCACTGCGCGTGGGGTGCCACGTAGTCGATGTCGAACGAATACTCGGCAAAGCTGCCCCAGGGGTCGCGCACGTAGCGGAAGTAGTTCGAGCCCAGCACATGCCGGCCCAGGCCCCAGCCATCGGGGTAGCCGGCGGCGGCCATCTGCTGCGCGCCCATGCCCACGGCGTCGAGCGAGGGCACGCACCAGCTGCTGTGGTGCAGGCCGCCCGCGTTGGACTTGGCAAAAGCGATCAGGTGGTGGTCGCTGCCGTGCGGCGTGTGCAAAAAGGCGATGATGCCGGCCGACTGGTCCGACACCTGCAGCCCCAGCACGCCGGTGTAGAAGTCCAGCGCCCGCGCCACGTCGGCCGTGAACAGCAGGATGTGCGAGAGGTACAGCGGCCGCGTGGCCTGGGCCGTGCTGCGGCTGGGCGCGCGGCCGACGTTGGCGGGCGCGGGCGGCGCATCGCGCGGGCCTGGGGCATCGGGCGACACCTTGGGCGCCACGCGCAGCTGGATGGGCAGCGCATCGGGGCCCTGCAGCCACAGGCCCGACGGATCGGCCCCTTGGGGTGGTGCCAGGCGGGCGATGCCGCGCGCGTGCAGCAGGTCGTCAAAGCGCGGCAGGTCGGCTGCGTGGATGCCCAGGCTGAGCCATTCGAGCCGCTTGGGGCCGCCGTCGCCCTGCAGCACGCGCGCCCAGCGGTGCGGGTGGCCATGGGTGTGGAGCGCCAGCGCGCCGCCTTCGTCGCGCACGTCCAGGCCGAAGCTGGTGTAGAAGTGGCGCGCCACGGCCAGGTCGGGCACGCTGAACACGAACTCGTCGACCGAGTGGATGGCGGGGCGGTTCTGAGACGGTGGGTTCGTCACGGTCTGTCTCCTGTCGTGGTGCGTCGTGGTGCTCATTCAGCGGTCACGCCGATGTCCTTGGCCAGCCCCTGGTACAGCTGGGTTTCCACAGCATAGAACCTGTCGAGTTCGCGCAGCGTATTGCCCGTGGCCAGTTCCATGCCGCTGGTCGTCACGTAGGCCTGGAAGTCGCTGTCCTTCATCGAGGCCGTGAGCGCCTTGTTCAGGCGCTCGACCACGTCGGCTGGTGTCTTGGTGGGCACGAGCAGGGCGATCCAGGTGCCATAGACGAAGTCCGACAGTGCCTTGTCCGAGCCCGCGATGGTCGGCAGGCGCGGCAGCTGCGGGTGGGCCGTGGCGGCCGAGCTGGCAATGGCCTTGACCTTGCCGGACTGGATCATGGACAGCGTGGCCCCGCCCAGCGGCAGAAAGCTCAGGTCGATCTGGTCGCCCATGAGGTCCTGCGTCACGGGCGGTACGCCGCGGTAGGAGATCTGGTTGAGCTTGGCATGGGTCTTGCGCGCCCACTGCTCGCCCAGCAGGTGGATCATGGAGCCGGGGCCAATGTTGCCAAAGCTCAGCGGTGTGGCCGACTTTTTGGCCAGCGCCGCGAGTTCGCTGGGGCTGCTGGCCGCCAGCCCCGGTCGCGCCACCAGGATGTAGGGCAGGCGCGCCACCAGCGCGATGGCGCGGAAGTCCTCGGGCTTGTAGCGCGCGCCCTTGATGGTGAAGGGCGTGAGGATGGGCTCGGTCTGCGAGGCGATCAGCACCGGCACGGTGTTGGCCTGGCCGCTGAGCACCTTCTGCACGCCGATGGAGCCGCCCGCGCCGGGCGTGTTCTCCACGATCACGGTCTGCTCCAGCTCCTTCTGCAAGAGCGGCTGGAGCTTGCGCGCCACGCCGTCGGTGGGATTGCCGGCGGGCTGCGGCACGATGATGCTGACGGTGCGCCCGGCCAGCTGGGCCTGCACGGGTGGGGCAGCCAGCAGCGCGGCGGCAATGGCCAAGGGGGCAAGCAGGCGGTTCATGGCGGTTGTCTCCTGTCGTTCTTGTGTGCTTGTTTACGCGGCCACGGCGCCTGCCAGCACCTCGTCGGCGATGGGGTTGCGCAGTGTGCCGATGCGCTCGATGGACACCTCGCAGACATCGCCGTCGCGCATCAGCAGGCGCGGCGAGCGTGCCCAGCCGATGCCGGCCGGCGTTCCCGCCACGATCACATCGCCCGGGCTCAGGGTGATGGCCTCGCTGATCACATGCACCAGGGTGGCCACGTCGAACACCATGTCGTCGGTGTTGGCCGACTGCACGGTCTGGCCGTTCAGGCGGGTTTCCAGCTTCAGGCCGCGGGCGCCGGGCGGCAGCTCGTCGGCCGTGACCACGGCGGGGCCGAAGCCGCCCGTGGCGTCGAAGGTCTTGCCCACGGTCCACTGCGGGGTCTTGAACTGGTATTCGCGCACCGAGCCGTCGTTGAACACCGAGTAGCCGAACACATGGTCCAGCGCCTTGTCGAGGGGGATATGCCGGCCGCCGGTGCCGATCACCACGGCCAGCTCGCCCTCGTAGTCCAGGCTGTCGCTGCAGGCGGGGCGCACGATGGGGGCATCGTGGGCGCACAGGCTGGTGGTCAGGCGCAGGAACAGCGTGGGGTAGTCGGGCTGGGCATAGGCGCTCTCCTTGGTGTGGTCGTGGTAGTTCAGGCCCACGCAGATGATCTTGTCGGGCGCGACCACGGGCGGCAGAAACTGCACCTGGGCCAGCGGCACGGGCGCGCCCGCGCCGGCGATCAGTTCTTCGCGGCTGGCGCCAGCGGCCAGCTGGCGAACGAAGTCGCCGACGTCGCGCGCCACGTCGGCGGGCAGGGGGCGCACCTGCTCGCCATCGAGCAGGCCGAGGCGGCGGGAACCTTGGAGGGTGAATGTGCAGAGCTTCATGGGGAGGGTCCGGGTTGCGTGAATGGAAGAAATATATATATTTTATTGAAAAGTATATGTTAGTGCAAACCCTATAATTTCCAAAACCCGCCAGCCCCACTGGCGCAAGCCCATGCCCACAGCGACTGAACCCCTCTCGACCGCGCCCACCACCCGCACCTCCTCGCTCGTGGCGCAACTGCGCATGGACATCGTGGGCGGCGTGTTCGCCCCGGGCTCCAAGCTGCTCATCAAGGACCTGTGCACGCGCTACGGCGCCAGCCCCATCCCCATGCGCGAGGCACTTTCGCGCCTGACCAGCAGCGGCTTCGTGCAGGCCGAGGACCAGCGCGGCTTCAAGGTCGCGAGCGCCTCGGCGCAGGACCTGGTGGAGATATCGGGCGCGCGGGTGCTGGTGGAGACCGAGGCCTTGCGCCTGTCGGTGCTGCAGGGCGATGTGGCCTGGGAGTCGCGCGTGGTGGCTGCCCACCACCAGCTCAACCGCCTGGCCCTGCGCGAGCCCGGCATGCCGGCGGCTCTGTCTACCCAGTGGGACGAGGCGCACATGGCCTTTCACGACGCATTGCTCTCGGCCTGCGGTTCGCGCGTGCTGCTGGAGCTGGCGGCCAACCTGCGCGAGCGCTTCACGCGCTACCGCTTTCTCTCGGCCGCGGCGCCAGGCCGCGCGGGCGAAAAGGCTGCCGCCCAGCCTGTGCAGCGCGACATCGCGGCCGAGCACACCGCCATCGTCGAGGCCGCGCTGGCGCGCGACGTGGCGCGCGCCACGGCCTTGCTGCAGCAGCATTTCCAGCAGACGACTGCGCTGGCGCTGGCGGCCAGCCAAGGGCTGTCGGCAGGGCGGGCGGCCGTGGGCGGGCGGTAGCGCCCGGCTGGCTCAGTAGCCGTCGGCCTGGGCTGCGCGCAGCGCGTCGGCCGCGGGCAGCAGGGTGCGGATCTGTTGCCCGTCGTGGAACACCACAGCGCCGTCGATCAGGCCCAGGCACTGGCCGTTGCTGTAGCAGCGGTAGCCATCGCCCGCGGTGCCCACCGCCTGGGTGTTGGAGCCGCCCTGCAGCAGGGCATCGAACTTGAACTCGGCCCAGTCCAGCAGGCGGTTGACGGGCTTGGCCAGCGTGCTGCTCGATACCTGGATGGGCGTCTGGCCATTGGCGAGCACGGGTACCGGTACCGAGGCGGCGCGGTAGACCCAGGGCGCAGCCGCTTCCGGCGTGTCGACGGGCAGGGGGTCGCGGTTCATCCAGTAGTGCCCGTGCAGCGCCGGCAGCGGGCTGCCGGCTTCGAGGTAGTTGAAGTACGGGTGGGCGCAGCCCTTTTCCACCAGGGAGGACGCCAGGTCCTTGCCATCCACCGCCAGGTTGGCCAGGGTCAGGCCGTAGCGGTCGCGCCCGTCCCGGCACAGGGAGACCGGCTTGCCGGCCGCCAGGTTCTGCAGGCAGGCGAGCGCATAGGGGCCGGAACGCTGGCTTCTCTTGGGCGCCGAGACCTGGCTGATGCGCAGCTTTTCGGTGCCTTGCGCGCCTGCCACCACCAGGGTGTCGCCATCGATCACGCGCAGCACCTGGGCGTTCTCGCAGGATGCGGGGCGCGGCTTGACCGCCGTCTCCGGCAACACCGGCGGCGGTGATTCAGCCCGAAGGCCAGTGCTGGACAGCAGGGCTGCCACACCCAAGGCCATGGCCGAAAAATGGTGGCCCGCACGGCCCACGCGCACCTGGATCATTGCCGGTTCTCCCATGAAAAGTGGTCCGGCATTGTGGTGCGCAGCAGCGGCCCAGGCCAGTGACTTTTGTCACGGAAATCCAGGCTTTCAGGCTCTCAGCCCCGGGGTTCGGTGCGTGCCACCAGCGATTCGCCGATCGCATAGAACTGCCCGCCCGCCACATAGTGCAGGCTGCGCCACTCGGATCCGGCCGTCTCGAAGTGCCAGTGCCCGCCCGAAAACACGCGCGTGTCGGCCCAGGCGCCCACCACCTCGCCGATGAACAGGTCGTAGGCCTGCTGGTTGTGCGCCTCGGGGATGACTTTGCAGGCCAGCCAGGCCGAGCAGCCTGCGACGAAAGGCAGGTCGTGCCCTTCCAGGCCGAACAGCTCCACGCCGTGGTGCTGCAGCTTGGCCGGGTCCTGGTGCAGGCTGGTGTTGCCCACGTCGTGCGTGAGCTGCATTTGCGCGGCCGTGGGCACCTGGATCACGAATTGCCCGCTGGCCTCGACCAGCCCGCGCGTGCGCGTGGCCTTGTCGAGCACCACCGTGAGCTTGGGCGGCGCAAAGTCCAGCGCGCAGGCCCAGGCGGCGGACATCACGTTGTCCACGCCGCCGTGGCGCGCCGACACCAGCACCGTGGGGCCGTGGTTGAGAAGGCGGTAGGCCTTGGGCAGTTCTACCGGAGCCAGGTACGCTGGAGTCATCGCAAAGAGGTCCTTGGGGCAGGTCGAGGGGCCGGGTGTTGCGGGCGCTGGCAACCTGCTGCAAGCATTGTCAACATCCGTAAATGGGGGCAGGGCGAAGCCGCCCCCTTCGGGATCATAGGAGCGCCTTGGCGGCCTTGCCGGGCCTGGCGTGGTGGTCCGACAGGAAGGCGGGGCTTTGTCCTACCATCCGGGTTCCAGGGGCGTGGCAGGCGGGCCGGATTGGCGTACAGTGGCATCTGCTGGGCGCCGTGCCGCCCATATCCAATCGCCATCGTTGTCGTTCTTGCTGCTGCCGCTGCCATGGATCCGCTTCTCTCCCGCCTTTCCGATTCCGTTGTCCAGGCCAAGACACTGGAACAGCTCACGCGCCCCTTGCTGGAGATGCTGGGCACCATCACGCGGCTGGAGTCCACCTACCTCACCACCATCGATCTGCAGCGGGCCGTGCAGCATGTGCTGTTCTCGCGCAACACGCGCAAGATGCAGATCCCCGAGGGCTTGACCGTGCCCTGGGGCGACACCCTGTGCTACCGGGCCTTGAAGGAGGGCCGCATGTTCACCGCCGACGTGCAGGGCTGCTGGGGCGATTCGGACGCGGCCGCCGCCCTGGGCATCCAGACCTATGTGAGCATGCCGGTGCGGCTGTCCGATGGCGCCGTCTACGGCACGCTGTGCGCGGCCAGTGCCGAGCCCGCCGAGCTGTCGCCCGACACCGAGAAGATGCTGCAGCTCTTTGCCAGCATCATCGCCCAGCAGGTGGAGCGCGAGCACCTGCTGGAGGAATTGCAGCGCAAGAACAGCCTGCTGTCGACCATGGCGCTGATCGACTCCCTCACCGGCCTGCCCAACCGCCGTGCGCTGTTCGATGAGCTCGAGCGGCTGCAGGCCCGCGCGCGGCGCTCGCACGGGCAGGTGATGGTGGCCTTCCTCGACCTGGACGGCTTCAAGCAGGTCAACGACGAACACGGCCACGAGGCGGGCGACGCACTGCTGTGCGCCATTGCCGGGCAACTGCGCCTGGCCTTGCGCGAGAGCGACTATGTGGGTCGCTTCGGGGGCGACGAGTTCGTCTTTGTCGGCCCGGGCCCGCAAAAGGGGCAGGACAGCGCCGAGGCCGTGCGCAGCCTGCGCCACCGCCTGGAGGAGGCCACGGTCTGCCGCGTCACCCTGGCTGACCACCGCACCCTGGAGTACCCGGGGGCGAGCGTTGGCGTCATCTGCGTCGACCCCGAGCTGTGCACCGCCGACCTGGCCATCCGCCACGCCGACCAGGCGATGTATGCGGCCAAGCAGGAGCGCCGGATGGTGGTGCACCACTGAGGGTGCCTGGGGGCGCTATGCCTTCGTGCCTGCGGGCAGGCGCGTTCCCTGCCATTGTCCGCTGGTGCACAGCCCGCGGATCACCTCGCCGATGAGCCGGAAGATCGCGCGCTTGGCGTTGGTCGTGGGCAGGTGCACCGACAGGCACAGGCCCAGCGTGCGGTACATGGCGGGCGAGGCGATGCGGTGGGCACGCAGGCGGCCTTCGCTGACCTCGCGCTGCGCCAGGCCCAGGGGCATGATGGTCGGGCCCAGGCCTGCTTCCACGGCGGCCTTGAGCGTATAGACCGAATTGATCTCCGCAGCGACGCGCGCGGCCGGGTAGCCCGCACTGCCCAGGGCCGTGTCCACCAGCCAGCGGGTGCAGTGGCCGTGCGCGTTGGCCGGCCATACCAGCGGGCGGGCCAGGGCCTGGGCCAGGCTCACCTCGCCGGGCGGCAGGGCCAGCGGGTCCTGGGGCGATTCGAGAAACACGAACTCCTCTTCGACCAGGGGCGTGAAGGTGCTGTCCTCCGATGGCATGGTGGGCGAGAAGATCGCCATGTCCACGCGCCCGCGCAGCAGCTGGTCGACCATGTTGCCGGTCAGCTCCTCGTTGAGGTGCAGCACCACCTCGGGGTAGCGGCGCGCGGCCGCCCGCATCAGCGGCAGCGCGATCATGGGCGACACGCTCTGCGGCACGGCGGCCACGACGGTGCCCACCACCGAATCGGCCGCCACATGCACGGCGGCCTTGGCGTCCAGCACCTGCTTGGTGATGCCCTGCGCATACTCGTAGAACACCTTGCCGGCCTCGGTCATGGCCACCCCATTGCGCCCGCGCAGCAGCAACTGGGTGCCCAGCTCGCCTTCGAGCTCGGTCATCTGCTTGCTCAGCGCCGACTGCGCCACATAGAGCTGCTGGGCCGCGCGCGACAGGCTGCCGCAGTCCACGATGGCCACGAAATACTTGAACTGGCGCAATTCCATCGGCAAATCTCCGGCCGCCTCTCCCCGGTCGCGGGGCGGCAGGCCATTGTAGGGAAGGCGTGGCAGGCCGCCACGCACCGGCGTCAATCCACCGTGCAGTCGAAGCTGGCGGCCGCGTTCACGTCGCCCGTGCCTTTGTAGCGCGGGTAGGCCGGGTGCTTGCACAGGGGCCGCGCCATGGTGGTCGCCCCCGCGGCATCGGTCTTGCGCGAGAGCAGCTTTTGCTGTGAGGCCGGCACGCCTTGCTCCACCCAGGTGGCCATGGCCTGCAGCAGGTCGACCTTGTCGGGGCCCGCGCCGCCAAAGCAGTGGCCCACGCCCGGCGCCAGGAACAGCTCGACCGCCTCGTCGGCCTTGCGCTGGCCCAGCGTGGCAACCACCTGCTCGTAGTAGCGGGTGGTGTCGCGCGCGCTCACCGAGGTGTCGGTCGTGCCGTTCCACAGGATCAGCTTGGCGCCGCGCGCGTGCAGCGGCGCGAGGTTGGGGTCGGTCGCGCCGAACAGGCCGCCGATGGTGGCCATGCGGTCCAGCCACTGGTCGGGGTTCCAGGTGGCGGTGTCGAAGGACGCATCGCGCGCGATGAAGGAGCGGATGAACCCGTCCGAAAACAGGCCCTGTGTGGAGGCGCCGCCCAGGCTGGCCTGTGGCCAGATGTACTCGCCCCAACCCTTGGCCGAGTTCTCGCCGCCGAAGGGGTAGCCCGGGTGCGACCAGGCACCGCTGGCGCTCGCCACCGGCGAGGTGACGGCCTGCACCGTGGCGATCTGCGCGTCCGACAGGCAATTGTCGCCAGCATCGGCGCCGCCCGTGCAGCGCAGCGCCCTGGCGTCGAACTGGCAGGCGGCGGGCCGCGCGATGATGCCGTCGTTCAGACCATCGAGCCCGTCGCACTGCGCCAGCACGGAATTGGCCAGCACGGTCTGTTTGGCGGTGTTGAGCGCGCCGCCGGGGGCCTTCACCTGCCGGGCGATGCGGTTGAACTGCACGAACAGCCCCATCACGTTGCCGGCCGGCGCCCGCGCGACGATGCCGTCGAAGTCTTCGGGAAAGCGCTGGGCCTGCATGAGCGCATCGTGCCCGCCCATGGAGCAACCTTCGAAGTAGCTGCGCGTGGGTGGCATGCCAAAGAACTGGGCCATCACCTCCTTGCCCGGCGGCAGGGCGCGGTGCTCGGACTGCTGCGCAAAGTCGAGCAGCTTGGCGGCATCGAGCGCGAACTCGCCCTTGAAGTAGTTGAGGTCGCGCGGCGGCGGGTAATCGTAGCCGCCGTTGGTGCCGATGGTCGCGTAGCGCTCGGTGAAGATGGACTCGCTGAACTGTGCCGCAGCGGCCGTGGGCATGGCGCCATCGAAGCCGCCGCCGCCCAGGAAGGCGAGCTTGCCGTTCCAGCCCATGGTGGGCAACCGGGCCTCGAAGCGCAGTGCCGAGTCCTTGAAACGGGCCGTCACCACGCAGTACTCGGGCTGGGGCGGTGCGGCGGCGGCCAGCCTGGCGTCGTCGATCACCACGCTGCCATGGGCCAGGGTCTTGCCCTGCAGGGTGGGGCATTTCTCGGCCAGTGTCATGGCAGGCGCGCCGTCGCCGCCACAGCCGGCCAGTGCGGCCAAAGCGGCTGCCGACAGCAGAAGTTGCATCCTTGTCTTCATGGGGGTCTCCTTGCGTTCAGGGGTGCTGCGGGCCGGCCGCCGCAACGACCTTGCCGGGGTTGAAGAGGTTGTGCGGGTCCAGTGCCTGCTTGACGGCACGCATCAGCGCCACGCCCTCGGCACCGTGTTCCTCGGCCAGGTAGTGCTGTTTGTGCAGGCCCACGCCGTGCTCGCCCGTGCAGGTGCCGCCATGGCGCAGCGCGCGCTGCACCAGGCGCTGGCTGAAGGCCTCGGCCGCGGCGTTCTCGGTGGCGCTGTCGGGGTCCACCAGCACCAGGCAATGGAAATTGCCGTCGCCCACATGGCCGAACACCGGCGCGAGCAGACCGTGCTCGGCCAGGTCGGCCTGGGTCTCTTCAATGCACTGGGCCAGCGCGGACAGGGGCACGCAGGCATCGGTGGTCAGGCTGCGGCTGCCGGGCTTGAGCTGCAGGCAGGCGAAGTAGGCGTGGTGGCGCGGGGTCCACAGGCGCGAGCGCTCCTCGGGCAGGTGGGCCCAGGCGAAGTCACCGCCGCCATGGCTGGCAGCGATCTCGCGCACGGTGTCCGACTGCTCGGCGATCTGCGCCTGGCTGCCGCTGAACTCCAGGAACAGTGTGGGGTGCTCGCTCAGCGTGGTGCGGCTGTGGGCGTTCACGGCGCAGAGGGTCAGCGCATCGAGCATCTCGGCGCGTGCCAGCGGCACGCCCATCTGGATGGACTCGATCACGCAGTCCACCGCGGCCCGCACGCTGGGGAAGTGCACCACCGCCGCCGCGCAGGCCTCGGGATGCGGGTGCAGGCGCACCGTGGCCTCGGTGATCAGGCCCAGCGTCCCTTCCGACCCGCAGTACAGCTGCGTGAGGTTGTAGCCCGCCGCGCTCTTGCGCGCCCGCGAGGCGGTGCGCACCACCTCACCGCTGGCGGTGACCACGGTCAGGTTCACCAGGTTGTCGCGCATGGTGCCGTAGCGCACGGTGTTGGTGCCCGAGGCCGCGGTCGCCACCATGCCGCCGATGGAGGCATCGGCCCCCGGGTCCACCGAGAAGAAGAAGCCCGTGCCCGCCAGCGCGGCATTGAGCTGCCCGCGCGTCACACCCGCCTGCACGGTGGCCGTGAGGTCGCCGGGCCGGATGGCGAGCACCTGGTTCATCTGCGAGAAGTCCACGCAGACACCGCCCTCGACGGCCAGCAGGTGCCCCTCGACCGAGGACCCCACGCCAAAGCCGATGAGGGGCACGCGCTCGCGCGCGCAGGCCTGCACGACAAAGGCGGTTTCTTCACTGCTGTGCACATAGACCACGGCGTCGGGCGGCTGGGGCGCATAGGCCGATTCGTCCGTGCCGTGCTGCAGCAGCACGGCCTGGCTGGTGGAACAGCGTTCGCCGAAGTGCTGGCGCAGGCGCGCGATCAGGTCGGGGGAGGGCGCGCGGCGTTGCGCGCGCGCAGGAGGGCTCAGTTCCGCAAGCATGGGAAGTCTCTTTCTGGACAAGGGGGAGGGCGCTGCCGGCAGCAGCGCGGGAGGGTCAGCGCGTGGGGACGGGCTTGCCGGGCCTGGCAAACAGCACCAGCACCGCGCCGGCCACCAGCAGGGCCGCCAGCATGTGCAGGCCGGCGTCGGTGCTCCGGGTCGCATCCTTGATCAGGCCGATCAGGTAGGGCGCGGAAAAGCCCGAGAGGTTGCCAAAGGAGTTGATGAAGGCAATGCCTGCAGCGGCGGCCGTACCGCCGAGGAAGGAGGTGGGCATGCCCCAGAACACGGGCAGGGTGGCCATGATGCCCATGGTGGCCAGCGTGAGGCCGGCCATGGCCCACACGGCATGGCCATGCCAGGCCACGCTGAGCACCAGCCCGAGCGCGCCGACCAGGGCGGCGATGGCGCTGTGCCAGCGGTACTCCAGCCGGCGGTCCGCGCTGCGCGCCACCAGGTACATGGCCACCACGCCGAAAGTCCACGGGATGGCGCTGACCAGGCCGATGTCGAGCGCACCTTGGACGCCCAGGGCCTTGATGATGCTGGGCAGCCAGAACGAGATGCCGTACAGCCCCGAGACGAAGGCGAAGTACACCAGCGCCAGCAGCCAGACGCGCGGGTTGGAGAGCACGGCCCGGATCTTCGGCGCCGCCTTGCCGGCCTCTTCGGCTGCGATCTCGCGGGCGATCAGTGTGCGTTCTTCCGGGGTGAGCCAGCGCGCGTCCTTGACGCGGTCGTCCAGGCAGCGCCACACCACCAGGCCCAGCGCCACGGTGGGCAGGCCCTGCAGCAGGAACAGCCACTGCCACCCGGCCCAGCCGTTGACGCCGCCCATGCCCTGCAGGATCCAGCCCGAGACCGGCCCGCCCAGGATGCCCGCGAACGGGATGGCCGCGAGGAACAGCGAGGTCGCCTTGCCGCGCCGTGCCGCAGGGTACCAGTAGGTGAGGTACAGGATGATGCCCGGGAAGAAGCCCGCCTCGGCCGCACCCAGCAGGAAGCGGACCACGTAGAACGCCGTGGGCGAGCTGACGAACATGGTGCCCGCCGAGAGCAGGCCCCAGGTGACCATGATGCGCGCGATCCAGCGGCGTGCGCCCACGCGGTGCAGCACCACGTTGCTGGGCACCTCGAAGAGGAAGTAGCCGAGGAAGAAGATGCCTGCACCCAGGCCGTAGACCGCCTCGCTGAACTGCAGGTCGCCCTGCATCTGCAGCTTGGCGAAGCCCACGTTCACGCGGTCCAGGTAGGCCACGATGTAGCAGACGAAGAGCAGCGGTAGCAGGCGCCAGCCGACCTTGCGGTAGGTCGCGTCGGCCAGGTCGTCGGTCGCGCTGGTCGGGTACGGCTGCGTGATGGCGGGGGAACCCATGGAGGTCTCGCTTTCGTTGTTGGTGTGGCGAGATGGTTGCACCGGTGCGGGCCTGCACCGCCGGGGGTTACTACGCAAAATGCATATGGATTGGCGAGCTTCGTATCTCTGAAAGAGATGACCGCACGGGCACCCTGGCGCAGGCACAGGCGCAGGCTCAGGCGGCAAACAGGGCCCGGTTCTCTCGGAATACCTCGAGCAGGTGCTGCACCACGGCGCGTATCGGGCCCGCATGCCGGTCCTGCCCACGGGTCAGCACGAAGATCTCGCGCGCCGGCGGCAGCGGTGCCAGCGCGCAGGGCTGCAGCTCGGGCACCTGCCGGCCGATGTAGTGCGGCAGCAGCGCAATGCCTGCGCCGGCCCGCGCGGCGGTGGCCTGCAGGACCTGGTTTTCGGCGCGCAGGGAAAAGCGCGCGCGCGGGAACTGCTGCACCAGCCAGTTCGATTCGGGCATGTCCGAGTGCTGCTCGTCGAAGCTGATGAACACCGGTGGCTCGCCCCGCCCGATCTCCTCACAGCGCTGGCGTGTGCCATAGAAGCCAAAGGCCATCCGGCCCGCGGGCCTGGCGATCAGGTCGCCGTCGGCGGGCCGCCCCAGGCGCACGGCAATGTCGGCCTGGCGCCGGTTCAGGCTGATGGCGTGCAGGTCCGTCGCCAGGTCGATGTCCAGCCCCGGGTGGAGCATGGTGACCCGGGCCAGCTGCGCGGCCAGAAAGGCATGGGCCAGCGCCGGTGGTGCATTGACGCGCACCAGCCCGCGCAGGGCCTCCCCCTGGCCCTGCTCGGCACGGGTCAGTGCCTGTGCGGCTGCCTCCATGCCGGTGGCCGCCTGCAGCGCCACCTCGCCTGCCGGGGTCAGCAGATAGCCGTCGGGCCGGCGCTCGACGAGCTTTTCGCCCATGCTGTGCTCCAGCGACTGCAGGCGCCGGGCAATCGTCGCGTGGTTCACCTGCAGCGCCCGGGCTGCGGCCGACAGGCTGCGGTAGCGCCCCAATGCCAGGAAGACGCGCACGTCCTGCCAGTCAACCTCTGTGCGTTTTCTATCAGCCATTGTGCAAGGATAACGGCTACCGCTCCCAGGGGGGCGTCCCTACTCTATGGAGAGCGTCGGGAGACCCCGGCGCAGTCCATCTGTACCGACACTTCCCCAAGGAGTTTTCATGAGTGAGAAAAAAGTCGCCATCGTCACGGGCGCATCGCAGGGCATCGGCGCGGGCATCGTCGCTGCCTACCGCCGGCACGGCTTTGCCGTGGTCGCCACCTCGCGCAACATCCAGCCTGGCGCCGATGCGGATGTGTTCGCCGTGGCGGGCGATGTGCGCGATCGATCGGCCGCCGAACGCCTGGTGGCCGCCGCGCTGGAGCGCTTTGGCCGCATCGACACGCTGGTCAACAACGCTGGCATTTTCCTGGGCAAGCCGTTCACCGAGTACACCGCCGAGGAGTTTGGGCGCGTGGTGGACGTGAACCTGGCCGGCTTCTTCCACACCACGCAGGCCGTGCTGCCCCACCTGCTGCGCCAGGGCCGCGGCCACATCGTGCAGATCACCACGACCCTGGTGCACCAGGCGATCGCGGGCGCCCCCTCGGGCCTGGCGCTCTTGACCAAGGGCGGGCTGGACGCGGTGACCCGCGGCCTGGCCATCGAGTACGCGCAGACCGGCGTGCGCGTGAACGCCGTCGCGCCCGGCATCATCAAGACCCCCATGCACGACCCGGCGGCGCACCGCGTTCTCGCCGGCATGCACCCCATGGGGCGCATGGGCGAAGTCTCCGAGGTGGCCGAGGCCGTGATGTACCTGGAGAACGCGGCCTTCGTCACGGGCGAGACCCTCAATGTCGACGGCGGCCAGCATGCCGGCCGCTGGTAAGGAGAGCACCATGCCTTACGTCAACATCAAGGTCACGCGCGAGGGCACCGCGCCCGGCGCCAGCGCCACCACCCCGGAGCAAAAGCGCGCCCTGATCCAGGGCGTCTCCGACCTGCTGTACCAGGTCATGGGCAAGCCGCACGACTCCACCTTCGTGGTCATCGACGAGGTCGACCTCGACAGCTGGGGCGTGGGCGGCGTGACCGTGCCCGAGTGGCGTGCGCGCTCCAAGGCGCCGCCGGGCTGATGGATGGCCCAGCGAAGCCGACAGCGTCGCTTTGCTCGCAAGGACCGGCGGGACAGGGCCGCCAAGAAAAAACCCCAAGCAGCGTGAGCCACTTGGGGTTGTATCTTTGGCGGAGAGGGCGTCTGCCCGATAGCTCATCGAAGTACGTCGATCCAAACTGGAGATGAGAATAAGTTGTTGATTTTATTTGGATTGCTTGTATTTTGCTCACCGTTTCTCATCGTAGCTTGTCGTTCTAACACCTTCTGCATAGGTGCGAAGAAAGGTGCAAATGAATCCGTCGCAGGGTGATAGCATCTCGGGGATGTTTTGGCCTATGGCGGAAGATTTCTCGCTTTATGCCGCCTCTCCTTTAGTTGTTGTTCGGGTTGTCCAATGGTTCGCAAAGCTCGTGAGATGTCTCCCATCGAAGTCCGCCGCCTCAAGGGCCCTGGACGGTTCGCCGTCGGGGGCGTAGCAGGTCTATATCTGTACTTGAACGACGCTGCAGGCAGTTCGTGGGTCCTCCGCGTGACGGTTAACGAGATCCGCGAGTACATGGGTCTTGGCCCCTATCCAGAGGTCGGATTGGGCGAGGCCAGAGCCAAAGCGAAGGAGGCCAAGGAGTCGTTCAAGCAAGGCATCAACCCTAAGCTGCAGCGCAAGGAACTAGCGAGCCAGCTCAAAGCTAAGCAAGAGTCGCTCAAGACGTTTGAGGAAGCAGCGTCAGCCTACATCGATGCGCACGGGGATAGCTGGAAGAGTGAGAAGCATCGAGCGCAGTGGCGCTCCACCCTGGAGACCTATGTCTACCCTGTGTTTGGCGACATGTACGTCAAGGACGTGGGGCAAGAACAAGTCATGAGGGTGCTCGAGCCCATATGGAAGACAAAAAATGAGACCGCATCACGGCTTCGCGGGCGTATAGAAAGCGTTCTTGATTGGGCAAAAGTTCGTGGATATCGCGTTGGAGACAATCCAGCCGCTTGGAAAGGCCATCTAGACAAGTTGCTGCCGGCGCCAAACAAGGTCGCTAAGGTCAAGCACCATCGAGCCATCCCCTTCGCACAAATGCCGGAGTTCATGAAGGCGCTTGGTACGCGTGAAGGCTTTTCAGCTCGAGCACTTGAGTTTGCGATCCTGTGCGCTGCGAGAAGCGGTGAAGTGCGTGGCGCAGTCTGGTCAGAGATTGACCTCGAATCCCGCATGTGGACTGTTCCCGCGGAACGAATGAAGGCTGGAAAGGAGCACCGTGTGCCCCTTTCCAGAGAAGCAATGCGGTTGTTGAAGGCGCTGCCGAGGATTGATGGGAGCAACTATGTTTTCCCGGGTCGGCAGGGAGGCGATCTGTCGGACATGTCTCTCAGCAAGGTCACGAGAGACATGCAGGTTGATGCCGTCCCCCATGGATTTCGATCTACCTTTAGGGACTGGGTTGGTGATGCAACTGACTACCCAAGAGACGTTGTTGAAATTGCCTTGGCGCACACGCTAGATAGCAAGACTGAAGCTGCCTATAGAAGAGGCGATGCGCTTGAGAAGCGTCGGCATCTCATGGAAGACTGGGCCCAGTTTTGCAATTCCAGTGTTCCAGGCTCATCGTCCGATGCCGTTGCAGCTAGGCGAACCGTCTTCCTGTCCCAATCTTTTGTTAGCCCTACGAAGTGACTATTTTTCGATGTCCGTTGCAACATCCTGGAATTTGTCGTAAGATGCGTATGCGTTTGAATTCAAACCGTTGCGAAGCGTTTATATGACCACGCAACAAAACGGTCAGAGGTGTTTCCTCTGACCTTGCCTGTAGCTTGCCACATGGGGTGGTGAGCGGTGTTTTGTTGTTAGTTGTTTTATTACGCTAGGAGTTGGAATGAAGAAAAGTAACGCGTTTGCCGAACACGATGGTGATGGTGCAGAAGCCCCCATGCTGGTCAAGGCTTCGCTTGTCTGTAGAAAGCTGTCAATCGGTCGGACGCTTCTCCGTGAACTGCACACCAACGGCTGCAAGAACTTCGACCGCAAGTTCCCCCAGCCCTTCCGCCTCACCAAGCGAGGTGCCCTCTATTTCGATTTTTCTGCAATCGAACTTTGGGTGAGGGCTCAAATGACCAATCCGCCCGACTCTCAGTCGGGATAAATCAGGCTCTCTGCTGGGACTGTTCGCGCAGGATACCCAACATTGCAAAGCGTCAAAGCGGGCTCCCCGTACGTGGGAAGGCGAACAGACTTTCAATTCTCCGCCTTCGTCAGCACCGCCATGAAGACTGCTCGGTGTTCTCTCGCCGAGTAGTCAGGTTGGCTACTTCTTACATGCAGCTGGGTCACTAACTTTCTATATCTCACACCTTGCGAATGCTCGGCGTGGCCGTGTCATTTTCGGTGTTTAGACTGCCGATCTCCCAGGAATACTCTATTTAATCCATGTGGGTATATACATGGTAAGGCGTGAGCATGCCTGTTTGCATATGAACGTAGTGAACAGAGTAGATGGATCTCCTGTCTTCAGTACTCTTGAGTCGTGATTGTGTGCTGACGGGGTGTGCAAAGCCTTCGATACATCAAGGAAAATTCATGAAGTTCAGAAAGAAGAAGAGCATGATCGACCATGCTCGTCTGTCAAAAGAATTGGATTGGTTCGAGAAATACCGGTTTTTGGTGATTGAGGATGCCACCGAAGGAAAAGAAAACGAAGATGGATCTCTTAGTGGAGGACGAGCCTTTGTCACGCCAGAGGCAGATTTCTACCTTCGATTCAAAGCGCATGGGAGGACGCTTCAAAAGATCAACACGCTAGACCCGCGGCAACCTGCCGCGGTCTATGCCGAAAGCCAAGGACTCAGAGGGCGAATAATTGAAAAAGTGGAGTACAGCGATAAGTGCGTGGCTGAGCTTGTTCGGGACTTGACTGTTCCATTCGTTGATGCGAAAGTATACTTTCGATCACATGCATTCCATCCTTATGAGGACAATTATCAAAAAGTCATTTCCAAATTTGATGTTTACTCTCTAAAGGATGCGTTGGACTTTGGGAACGCGTCTCAGAAGCAGGGCGCGGTCAAGGCGCTAAATCTACTCGTGGCTGAGTTGAAGGCGGAGATGTCTTCAGAGACGGTGCGAAAGCTGCTAAGAAATTTCCGAAGAACCTCGCAGAAATCTCTCAAGCAACTTTTAAGCTTGCTGGAAAAGCTGTTTTCCCGACATGCACGGTTGCTTTCGGTTCGGGTTGACTTCGCATATGGTGCGGGACGACTTGATGGCACGGAAATTTCGACCTCGCTATCAATAGAGGAAGCGGCGCAGCATCGCGAAGCGATGATTGATCACATACGAAAGACCTATCCCAATGGCCTTGTTGGATACGCATGGGCGATGGAAAGCGCGTGCCTCAAGGGCCTCCACTTTCACTTTTGGCTGCTGTTTAATGGGAGCGAACACAGAGGGGACATGGGCATCGCAAAGAGTCTGGGAGAACACTGGGTCAACGTGGTAACGGAAGGCACCGGTACATACTTCAACTGCAATGCAAACAAAGGCGCCTACCCGACTGATGCAATGGGCATCGGCATGTTGCACCGGGACTCTCAGGAAAACATGGACGGAGTTAGATTGATCGCTGCCTACCTAACGAAGATCGATTTCTATCTTCGGTTTGACGTTGCTGGATTCCGGACGTTTGGAAAGTCGCAAGTGCGCACGTCATCGCGCCGCTTGAAGAAGCCCTCAGAGGGGCCACAAGGAGCGCATCATGGACATCAATGAAATCGAGACCTGCGTCTCAGAAGGCGAGTTTCACTTGCACCGCGGTCCTTTCAGCTCGGTGGAAGAGTTCGGTAGGTGCGTCAACCAGACGCTCGAACTGATCGCGCTCTTTCCAAAGGTGGCAAAGGCCAAGTCCGCTTTGTTCTCTACCACCAGTGATGGAGGAATTGAGTTCTCCAGTGATGTTGCCGCCGAGCTCTTTAGGTTGCTCGGAAGCAATCCATTCAGATTGATGTCGGTACACCAGGGCGCTCGTTTCCACCCCATCTTGGAACTTTGCTTGGAAGCGTGCACGCGCAGTCCACGTGCCTCAACTATTCTGTTCGAGCAACAGGTGGATGAACGGCGCGCTCTACAGAAGTACACCGGGTTTGACCTAGCCCAAGCACTCAATGACCTTGTTGCCCATGTGAGCATGGGCTTCAAGAGCCAGGTGTTTAAAGAGGCGCTCCGAAAGTGGCATAGCCGCTGCCGCAGTGCGTCCAAGAGGGTGGAGGTCTTCTTGGATCGACTTGCCAAAAGTGAGCCGTTTGTTGAGATGTCTAGCTTCAGCTTGATCGAGCCAAGTTGCAGCCCCTTCTCCGAACAGTTGAATCACGTTCGTCAGACCAAAGATGAGCTCGTCTCAAACATACGAGCACGCCTTCCTGAATCGGTACGCGGTGTGGTGATGAGAGCGAGTTTTGTGCCAGAGGGCACTCGTTACGATGTTCTGCTGATACTGCGGAACACCTCACCTTTCTCGGCAGGTGCAGAAATGAGCAATGCATGGCAGGAGGTCACAAGAGGTGCAGGCGATTGCTACTGCCTCGATGGAAAAGGTTCGAGGTTTGCGTATCGCTCGATGAGCTTGTCTCAACACCTGCCTGCGACCGAACAGAGGAGGCGGCTGGCTGTGTACTTTGGATTCGCCGATTGGCTGACCCATTGGAGCATGCTTGGACGCGATGCGCTCTCCATAGCCGAGTTCAAGCCATCCGCAGCCAGTTGGCCGTTTGCGAATCAACGTGTGGGTGGTCGCCACTCGACTGCACTGTTTTGACGAAGATACCAGTGCCAGTCATGAACTGCCTCGCTAGGCTTCACCTCATTGAAGGGCGCATGAAGAAGCCATCAGGCTGCTGTATGCGATGGCTCAGTCGAAGCAGATAGTGAGTACACCGAAAAGCGAGGTAAGGTGAGGCTGCCCTGACAGATTGGATCAAGAGCCAAGCTCGACATCGATCCACTGAGTCAATCCTTTTTCTTGCCAGTGTGAGAGGCCCGTGATGATCATCACGGGCCTTTTCCATGAGTGCGACTAAAGTGGCCCTAAGGAGCACGAATGAGTATCGCTATGAGACCGCATGTAGTTGAATTCATCCAAGCTATTGCGGCGCTTTCTTCCCCGCCGCAAGCGGTTTGGATGATCGGCTCGCAAGCGAACGGCTGGGCCACAGACCAGTCGGATACAGACCTCCTGGTCTTTGCGTCAGCCGAATTTGTTGACTCGCTGCAGAAGCGAGATGCTCCTGTTGGGATCGACTGTCTCGTCGTGTTCAACGGGAACGACTTCATCGACCCTTGGAGCAAGAAGTCGGGGTCGCTTGAACAATGGAGGTGGAAGATGAATTCGCCACGGAATGCTCAGTACATCGGTGCGAAGTGGGTGCCGGACGAAGAGTTCGGCGACCCGCTTGGTGATCTCGTTGAGCGTGAAGAGTTGGCCACTCGGGTGTGGCCTAAATAAGATCTCATTTGGGCGTCTGCGATACCCGGAAAGGATGGAACGTTATGGCTCTGAGATCGGCTCAAGGGAGTCGATCACCTTGTGAGCGTCGTCGATGGCTTGCCCGTAATTTTCATCACGGTCGTCGCAGTTGTAGTTGTCATTCAGAAGCTCATCTAGTTCGATCTCAACGTCCTGTTCTTCGATGGCTCCATCAAAGTCCGGCTTATCGTCGTCTGGGCGGTGCTCGTAGCCGAATTCGAAATCATCTTCATCCATCTTGAGGTCCTTGAGTATTGGAACCCTCATGTTCTAGGGTTCTGGTCCGCTTGGGAAGCCTCACCAGTTCGCCAGCCTTCGAGTCGAAGTTGATCGAACATGCTCGTCATGCACCAAGATGGCTCGACCTTGCAGGTTGGTTCTTTCATCTCGTAACGATTTAACGTTGTTGGAAGTCCTCAAAAGCACCCCCCAGGCCCGATCATTTAATCGGCGCAGCACGGGTGGCAATGCGGCCGAGCCCAGCGAGCGAGGGGCCGGCAAGCTCGAAGCACTACTACATCTCGCACTGACCGCGCGGTAAGAGGGCTCGACTGAAAAAAAAGAGGCCCAGGGATGTCTCCCCAGGCTCTATGCTTTAGCAGCCAGCAGCTGAAATCCAGTCACCAATAGGACCGAAGTTCTGACGGGTACCGTCAGCCCATACCACTGTCATCTGCCCTTCAGAGTGAACGTATGCCAGTGCTGCCACCAACGAGCCGTTCTTACCCCATTGGTCTTCAGGGTAGCCGATCTGGTAGGTGATGTCAGAGACGTATTCGCGGATAGGCAAAGCTGCCGCGAAGTGGTCCTTGAAGTGACGGATGACCCGGCCATAGGTGCAGACCACCTGCTGGCGAAAGGCCGCTGACATCTTGTCGCCACTTGGCGTCGTCACGACGGGAGTGGTCGGCGTAGGAGCAGGCGTGGTAGGAGTCGTCGGTACAGGAGTCACCGAAGACGTCCACAGGAAAGCACCTTCGTTGGCACGTGGAGCGTTCAGCACGTTGGTGGTCTGCGTAATCGAGTCACTGCCCTTGCTATACGAGCGCACATATTCGCTGTAGACACAATCACTCAGGAACGTCTGGTAGCGTGCATAGACGTTCTTCGGAGCACGGCTACCGTTCACACGCAGACCTGACCAGGTGAGCGACTGCTGAGGCAGCGAGCTGCACTGCACATTCGAAGGAGCCAGGTAGTACTCCATGACCATCAGGATGTTGGCAGGCAGGAGCCCCCCCACACCCTTGAGACCGTTGTAGTCAGGCACCTCGTAGCCACCGATGAAGGTTTCCACACCGGCAGAGTCCACGAGCCAGCCACCCCAACGGGTAAAGCCGACATCACCTGTCTTTGCTGGAATGATGCCCATGACAAGTTTGTACTTCACACCAGGCTTCCACTGGAACTTCATGATGCACATAGCGCCGTTGCCTTCGTGGCTGAAACGTTGGCAATGGGGCAGAGCATAGGGACGGACCTTGTGCGACGCAGAAGCATCCCACATGGAGAAGATGATCTTCTTGCCGTCGCGGTCGTCCTGCTGCAGGCCCATGTACGCGCCGCTGCGCTCACCCGCTTGAAAGCGGGTGTAGAACTGAGCGTAACTACCCCAGCCAGTCGCTGGAGCCGTTTCCCAGTTGACGTCCACTTCCATCATGGAAGCAGGCGACTGGTCTTCGAAATAGTGCTCAGCGATTTGCGTGTGGATAGGAACAGCCATCGGTTGAGCCTGGGAAGCCAAGCTCGCGACAGCAGCGAACAGAGACAAGAAAACCTTCTTCATGTACTTCTCCAAAAGGTAAGTTGCTACGTGCTAGCCAGATCATCAGGACTGGCTCTTGGCCTTCATTGATTTGCGCGAGAGGTAATAGAGGATTGCGCCGTCGGGCGCATTGAAGATCGCGTCGCGATTGAGAACTTCGCGCAGTCCACTGGTAATCGGCTGGTCCTGGTAGATCGCGGCCAACATGGAGTTACCCACGCCGTCCTGTCCGTCGACCGTGTACGGCCGGCCACCGAAGTCGAAGTTCACCGCCATGGCGTAGTTGCCAACACCGCCTGATTGGGTCAACTGCCACTGAAACACCACCTGGATCGTCCCATCGACCACGGCTTGACGACGTTGGACCGAACCTTCTTCCCACCGCTTGGTGCGCTCCGCGATGACTTCGTCGCGCTTGGCTTTCTCGTCTCGAATCAAGGCTTCCGCACTTGCGATGTACTCGGGTGTCTGAAACGACGCCAGCCGTTCACGCGAGAGCTTCAAGTCGTAGACGATGCTTGCCCTGGTTTCGCCCATGCCCATCGCGCTGGGTCTCCCTGCGTCAAAGTTTCGCAGGCGCTCCTCATCCAACTCCACGTTCTGGGCCGCACCGAGTTGCTTGGAGTACGCGTACTCGCGAGTTCGTGTCATGAACTCCTCGTCGCTCCCGTTGATCTTGGCCAGCTCCTGCGCGGCTTTCGCATCCAACTCGGCGACGTACTCCGCGATCTTGGCCTTGACGTCCGGTGCTGTGGCCAGGCACGTGAACTCCACATACTTCTCGCCTGTCTTGAGCTCCTTGCGCTCCCACTTCTTGTTTTTGCACCATTGGTAGTTATCCAACACCTTCTCAAACGTGGTGCCGGAATGGCGAGGGTAGGGCTCCTGCTTGGCGGCCTTGATGCCGGCGTCGGAGCACCCTGCGAGAAACACGACTGCAGCCGCAGCCGTCAGGCACCCGACTGAGCGCCAGTTTGGTTTGAAATCATTCATGGTTGAGATGCCTATCTAAGTTCTTGCGCCCACGGCAAAGCTGACCAGGCACGCGGTGACGCGCTTGGGTGTACCCGCAGAGGGTTAAATCAGGTTGATATGAGAAGCAAACTCCGTAGATGCAAATGTATCAGACGGAGATGCTCCAGGGGTGTCTGCCAAGCCCACGCCACCCACCCATTTGCCGGATCCCCAGAACGTTCGCGATGTGCTTGCGTACTGGATTCGGCTCAGGCGGGTAGAGAAGGAATGGTCGCAGGAGCGGTTGGCACTGGAGTGCGAACTAGATCGCACCTACGTGTCCGCCGTAGAACGTTCGCGCTGGAACGTGTCCTTGTCTAACATTGAGCGCATCGCACAGGCCTTGGGGGTAGAGCCCTGGACCCTGCTGCGCCCGCCTGAGCCGGAGCCCAAGTCGCGCAAGCGCAAGGCTCCCGCGCAGGCCTGACCGGCCCGCGCAGCCCGGCGCGCACCAGGCGTTTACCGCCGCACCGTCACCAGCGCTCCAGGACTGACCGAGATCAAGCCACCGTCCAGCGTCCGCAACTGCCATAACCGGTTGTCACCGGATGGGTGAGGGTGCAACGGCCCTGCAGGGGCGAACCGCGCGTTGTGCCCAACTCCCCAGACCGGAGAGCAGTGCACATCCATCAGCAGCATGGCCAGCGGCGGGGACGGAGTGCCATTGACCTCGCGCCACTCCAGCCCCACCACCAACGACCAGCGGGCGCCAGATCGCTCGAACAGTTGAAGCAACGCCAGCCCATTGGAGCGCAGCGCTCCCGCGCAGATGTTCCCCCAGTCGGGTAACAACTGCGGCCCATGCACCTGCACCTCGTGGGCTGGCAGGCAGCGGGACAGCAGCGCTGCAACCTGGTCCGGGTCATTGGCTTCCAAGGTATCGGACTTCGGGACCGGCCTCACCCTGGCTTGCGCCAGGATGGCCGTCGCCAGCGCCACGCAGGTCTTCGCCCCGCTCAGGTCTCCCTCGTGAGGAACGAGCGGCGAAGGCTCCCGCAGCAACCGCCGGTGCCGGGTTCTGCCATTGGGCAACTGCAGCCGGTAAACCAGTTCCGTCACGAAGCGGAGCCCGTACGCAAACTGCTGGTGCACCGAATCCGAAGGAGCCGGCCTATGCATGAGCAACCCCCTGCACTGTTGGCTCTCCTTCCAGCTTGCGGCTCAACTTCGTGCGCAGCGATGTTCTTGCCGGAGTGACTCTGGTGCCGTTGGCGGCCGAAGGGCCAGGCTGTTGGGTCTGGTCGTCTGCGCCCGGCGTCTCGTTCTCGAAGTCCGGATAGAACTCCTGAACGACCGTAGCCCCGTCCTCGTCCGATTCCTCAAACTCCCCCAGCGCCAGCCCCTGCCGCGCTGCTTCGTCCAGCGCCGCCTGGTCAAACCCGAGCGCCGCGGCCTGCTCCCGCTCTTTGCGCGCTAGCGCAATGACCTGGGGCAGGGTGCTGCCCTGCCGGGTCGTCAAATCCACGTAGTAGATCGGCGTGCCATGCGACAAGGTCGTCGACTTGCCCCGCAGCCGAAGCTCCAGAGGCAACGAAGCCAGCATGCCACCCGTGGCCGCATGCAGATACCGCAACCTGGACGCCAGCGTGCGAATGCTGTTGAACCCCGTGGTCCGGAACACAAAGCCCCCCATCTCGTCGCAGAAGGTCTCCTGGGCCTCCTGGGCATCAATCCGCACGTTTAGCCGCCCATAGGGCCTGCAGCCTCCTGCAGCGCCCACAGCACAGGCCTGAGGCCCTTCACAGGCCAGGCTCTGCATCCTTTGGGCCGAGACCCGCTTGCACGTCTGCCCATCGCCCACGCACAGCGGTCTCCCGGTCGACCGCTCAAACATCGTGTAGCTGGCCCGCAGGCTGAGATCCGGGTCATCGAACAGCAGCTTCACCGGAATGCTGCGCAGCTTGGCCGAAGCCTCCTTGCGCAGCACCTCGTCCACCGGATGCAGCACCCAGCCATCCCAGTTCTGCACCTGGCTGGTGATTGTGAAACCATCGTCCTTCTCGGGAAGGCGACGGCCGTTCTTCTCCACCACGCGCCCGATGGAGATCCGCCCGATCACGGGCGGGGTCAAGGCAAGACCCTTGAGCATGTTGGAATCCTTTCGAATGATGTTGTTGACCCCCCAAAGCACAACGGGCCCAACCGGTGAAGGTCAGGCCCGCTATGAGAAAAGGGGGAAGGGAAAAATGAATTGACTACGTCTGCACCAAAAACCGCCGGCTTCCCGGCTTGCTCACGGTGAACTGCTGCACCAGATCCGGATGGGCTGCCTGCAGCCTGGCGGTATCCAGAGTGCTGCCATCCTTGCTGCGCTTGAAGCTCACCTCCCCGCCATCGAACAGCGCCCGGCTGGAATCCCCCATGCGCTGCTGGATCGACTGCTTAAGTTGGGCTTCCCGCGCGTTGTTGGTGCTCAGCACTTCCCGCACCGCCAGAAGATCGGAGAACACCGCAGACATCACCAGGTCCTGACGAAGGTCCAGAGTGGCCCCTGAATCCCGGGGATACAGCGCTCGCAGCGCCGCATCCGCAGACTCCGACCCATCGGCCGGCGGCTGAAGATCCTGTTCCACGTAGTCCCAGAACATCCACTCCAGGGTGGCAAGCTGGTTGATCATGGCCTCGTCCCGCTCGATCCGGTAGATCTGCAGTTCCTGCCCGCCAATCAGCACCGCCACATCCGCGGCCTGCTTGCCGGTCACGGCCAGCTGGTGCATCACCTGCAGCTGCACATGTTCCGGAACCCCGTCCCGCCAGAGCCAGGCCCCCTGGATTCCGGCGGTCTTGCATTCCAGGATCTGGACATCGGGGGCCCCCATCACCTCACGGTCGATGTTGGCCAGCATCCACGAAAACTGCGGGTGCTGGAGCACCGCATTGACGCGGCGCACCCGGTTGCCCGTGCGGCGTGTGTAATGCGCCGCCACGATGGGCTCCAGCAGCGCACCCCAGTAGGTGGGGCTCATGTCGTCATCGGTCTCGGTGACCGGCAGCATGCCGGCCCTGCCGGTCTTCTCCATCCACAGCTGCAGCTGCGACTTGTGGGGACTGAGCCCTACGGCCGCGGCCGCATCCGAGCTGCCCACGCCACCGCGGCGCACCTGCAGCCACTGCTCACGATTCAGATCCTGGGTGCGCACCAGGCGCAGGGCAGGGCGTTGCCGCACTGCACCACCCCGCAGCGCTGCCACAGGGGATGCCAGAGCGTGCTCCGCTCCGGCAGGGACCAAGGTATTGGCCATACGAACTCCTTTGAAAAGCACCCCTTCAAAACCACCCCTCAAAAAGCACAAAGCCCCAGACCCTTCAAAAGGTCCGGGGCTTATGCCGTTGGGGAAGTGGGTTGAGATGAAGAGGTGAATTGAAGAACAGCCCAGAGGCTGAGATGAACGGGCAGCTCACGACGCCAGCTGCAACGCCTTGTCCAGCGCCCGCTGCTTGATGGTGGCCCCCTGGCCAAACCAGGCACTGTCCAACCGGTACTCCTGGCTCCGTGCCCGGCGCTCGTGGTCCACGAACTCGGTCACGGCGCACAGAAGACCCCAGGCCGTACCTTTGGCCGCCGAGAGCTCAGCGCCGCGGCCATGGCCCTCGAACAGGCTCTGCACCTTGCGCAGGGCCCGCTCGTTGACCATGCCGGTCGAGGCACCACCAGGCCCCTTGGACAGGGTGGTCGCTTCCGACTCGGTGGGGCACAAGACCTTGAGGAAGAAGTTCTCCACCTCCTTGGCCTTGACCTTGCGCTCGGACAGCGCCTTCATGCGGACCATGAAGCCATCCCATTGCGACACCGCAATCCCCAGCTGCTGCTTGACCGCCTGCGCGTCAAAGCTCCTGCTGTGAGGAACCTTGATCGCGCTGGTCGTGCCTTGCAGGGCGATGGACAGGGTGTTGTTGCAGACCACCCGCACGGTGGTCGGTGTGGCCGTGGTGGCCAAGGATCCATCGCACGACGTGGCCAAAAGCAGATAGCCCTTGACCACGTCATTGCCCTTGAGGGCCGACTCCTTGCCCGTGCGGGCCAGGGCCCAGAACTTGCGGCCGGCCTTCAGGACACCCGCGGTCTCCAGCTCGTATCCAGAGACCTCGGTCAGATCCCGGTAGAACTCCAGCACTTCGCGGGGCTGGACCACCTGGTAGCGCCCAGATACCACGGACAGGGGTGCCTTGGTATCGCTGCGGTACAGCACATGCTGCTCCGGAAACTCCATGAAATCGCCCATGAGGGTTGAAAACACCGATTGGCACTCGGCGTCCGAGGCCATGTAGCGCACGGGGGAGGACCGGATGGTCCAGTCCATGCCTGCTTCGCGGGCCCAGACTTCGATGGGTTGCTTGGGCTCGAGCTTTTGCCCGAGGTTGTGCCATGGGGTCTCGCCGACATAGGCCATGGATTGGAGAAGGTGTGCCATTGAAAGTGCTCCTTGAAGGTTGAAGAAGAAAGAACAGAAAGGGAAAGACCAAACCCCCAAAACCAACCGCCCACGGCAAAGCCGCCACCAGTGAGGGCAGCAACACCGTGTTCAGAGGGAAGGGAGGGGACGGGGGAAGGAGAAAAGCGAGACAGGGATCCGCAGGATCCGGATGGCCGACGTACGAAGTCGAGATGCCATCAGCGTTGGCCAGGGCTCCAACCGCAGGAAAGAACCTGGTTCAGTCAGGCCGGATGTGAAAGTGGTGGCCGCAGGAAACGCACTCCAGGTTGTCGAGCAAGTTCTCGTCGACAACGTCGCCAACCGCAGTACCGATCTCGCAGCCGACAGCACCGCCCAGCAGTACGCCAAGGGCGGCACCGGCAACGGTGCCCAGCAGGCTGCCAGCCGGGCCGGCAAGGGCACCCACCGCTGCACCCGCCTGGGCACCGCGAAGAGCGCTTGCTGCACCACCGGCTGCACCCGCCACGGTGCCAACGACACCGCCGGCACTGCGGGCGATGTGTCGGCCGACGATGCGGGTGGAAGAACAATGGGGACAAAAGACCATGGGAAATCTCCAGAAAGAATGGGCACGAAGACCCGGGGTGAAAGAAGGACGGGTGCAAAGAAACCAAGAGCACCGACCTCCTGCTACAGCAGACCGCGCTCCGCAAAGCTCACGAGCGTGGAGCGGGTGACCACGAAGTGATCCAGAACGCGCACCTCCACCATGGCCAGGGCCGCCTTGAGCGTCTGTGTCATGACCTGGTCGGCCTGCGACGGCTCGCAGTGGCCGCTCGGGTGGTTGTGGGCCAGGATGACCGCTGCCGCGTTGCGAGAGAGGGCCGCGATCACGATCTCGCGTGGATACACCGAGGTCTGGGTCAAGGTGCCGCGAAACATCTCTTCAACGCAGATGACCTGGTGCTGGGAGTCCAGGAACACGACCGTAAAGACTTCGTGCGGGCGATCTCCCAGCAGCAGGCGCAGGTAGTCACGCACGGCTGCAGGGCAGGACAGGATCGGCGAGGTGCCAGGCGTTGCCTTGCAGGCGATGAGATCCAGCGCTTGCTGGACGAGGGCAGGGCGGGTGTAGGGGGTGATGCAAGGGATGGACATGGGTATGGGGCTCCAGAAAGCAAAAAGCCCCGGTGCGAGGGAACCGGGGCTGGGTAGAGGGGGGGTGACGTCAGATCAGGGAAAAGCCTGGGTATGACTCGCTTGGGTGATATATGTCTGAGATTCTTTTAAATCGCATATTTCTCGAGCTGAGCCGGCACCCGTACTCACCCATATGTCGTAGGTCGAAATGGACACAATACGTTACGATTTCTGCGGCCAAAACCATCACTACAAACGGAGCGGGACGGAATGAAAAGAACGACAACCATCGGACGCAGACTGATTGCCGCTGCCGCACTCGCCGTTGGATGGGGGCAGATCGCCGCTGCGGCTCCACTTGCCGATCTGAGTGGCGCCCAAACGGGCCGTATCGAGTTCACATCGGCCACCCCTGCCCATCGCTGGGCGCTGATTCGGGGCAACCTGGGCCCGGAGGTGACGGTGTTCGGTGATTTGCTGATGCCGTCGCCGAAAGTCGAGGGCAAGGTGCCTGCGGTGGTGTTTTCTCACGGCAGCGAGGGTGTGAGCAGCCTGTACTTCGACGTCTGGGCCAAGGCACTCAACAACGCCGGCTATGCCGTCTTCGTTGTGGACAGCTTCAAGCCCCGAGGCGAAGACCGCGTGACGGGAACTACGAAGCAGTTGACCTGGAACACTATGGCCAACACGACAGATGCCCTCTATGCGCTCAAGTTGCTTGCGACACACCCGCAAATCGATCGCAGCAAGATCTTCCACATGGGTTGGTCAAGGGGTGGGCAGGCCCTTTTGGATGCGGCCTGGCCAACCTACCAACAACACGTCGTTCCGGTCGATGTGAAGTGGGCTGGTGGCGTGGCTGTCTACCCGGGCTGCAACATGCGCTATCGCGTAGACAAGCACAGCAAGCTTCCGGCCCCCATCCTGATGTTGCTGGGGGAGAAGGACGACATGACCCTGCCCAAGCCCTGCATGGAACTGGCCGACGAATACGCCGCGGCCGGGCTGCCTGTGAGCTACAAGGTCTACGCTGGCGCGACGCATGTGTTTGATCGGCTCAACCAGCCATGGAGGAAGTTCAACGAGGGCAACTTCAATGGCTGCTCGTTCGATGTGCGCATGCCGTACGGTGCAAACGATCCTAGCTGGGGCCCGGCCCATGACAAGTACTCAGGCAAAACCTTCACCGATCACAAAGAGTGGAGTTCCTATCTGGAGAAGTGCAAGCAGACCTCTTGGATCACGGTGGAGAGTAACGAGAAGGCCCGTGAGAAGGCAGTGCAGGACGTTCTGACTTTCCTGGGGGCTTCTAAATGAGCATCCGACTGATATTTGCGCTGGTCTTGGCCATGCTCCCAGTGCTGAGTCCGGCCGCACCCTTGAAAGACCTCAGCAGCGGCCAGACAGGGCGGTTCGAGTACGAGTCCATCACTCCACCGAACCGGCATCTCTACGCCCGTCAGTTGCTTGCCGGCACGACAGCGGCAACGATTCCCGCCGAGTTGTTGATGCCCAAGGGCCTCGCTAAAGATGCCAAGGTGCCGGCGGTGGTGCTGAGCCACGGCAGCGGCGGCGTGGAGAGCAATCTCTACGACGTGTGGGCCAAAGAGTTGAATGCCGCAGGCTATGCGGTACTGATAGCCGACAGCTACAAGCCTCGGGGCGTGGTGGAGACCAATTCCAATCAAGAACTGGTGCCCTATCCCGCCCATGTGGCCGACACGATGAACGCACTGCGTATGCTGGTGACCCACCCACAGATCGATGCGGCGCGCATTTTTAACATCGGATTCTCTCGGGGCGGCAGCACGGCATTCGACACTGCCTGGCCCACATGGTCTGACCCGGTTAATACCAGCACTGTGAAGTTCGCTGGACATGTGGTGTTCTACCCCGGCAACTGCAACATCCGCTACCGCTCCGATGACCGCGAGAAGGCGACTGCGCCCATCTTGGTCTTGCTCGCTGACCGCGAGCTGGAAGAAGCCCAGGACGTGGCGGTGTGCCGTCGCTGGTACGACGAACTGATCGCCAAAGGCAACAACATCCGCTACAAGGAATTCAAGGGAGCGCGCCATGCTTTTGACACGCTGAACTTCACCTACCGCGTCAACCCGCGCACCACCAGTTCCAAGAATTGCGACATGGAGTTGTACATGACCATGAAGGCAGGCAGCGGGTTGGGCAACAGCGTGTACGACTTTAAGAAGAAGCGGCCTTTGGCGACCGGCGCGGAGTTCACGGCGGCGGTCAACGAGTGCCAGGCGATGGTGCCAGGATCACGCGGAGGCGGAGATGCGAAGGCGATTCAGGCCGAAGCTGTGCGGGACACAATGGAATTTCTGAAGAACGCGCCATGAAGCTCGAGGCATGTTCTGTCTTGATCGCTAGCGGAAGAGAAAGAACGAGTAGATGACAGACTACAACACGACGATTCATCCTCTTGGCCGAGCAGCCGGCGCCGTCTTCACTTTTTCGCGGCTTTATGAGACGCACGGTCCCTTCACATTGAACGGTCACCGGCTAGACCAGCTAGTCAACGTGCATCTGCTGCTGGACTCAAGCACCTCCGTCACTACCAGCGCCACTCATGCCACGACGACTTCTGATGCGTCAGGAGTGCTTGGGCGAGCCGTTGTTGGAGGGATTGTGGGTGGTGGCACAGGAGCTCTGATCGGTGCCACCACAGGTGGCAAGACCACAAAGGCGACTTCTTCTGCCGTAGAGACCAGGAGCACTGACTTAACAGTCAAGCTTGAATTCCACGATGGCTACGCGCTGCACGCCATCATTTCGGATCAGCGCGCGTATCACTGGCTGCTGGCATTTGTCGAACAAGAGCCCGCCAGCGAAGCTGATCTTGAGGAGCAACGCCAACAGGCAGAGACTCTGCGTGAACGGACCATACTTGAAGCACGTGCGCACGAACTGATGCCAATGCGTCCGCTCAGCAGCATGGGTCCAGGACCAGTCATCCTGGGCGTCGGATGTGTGCTCGCCGTGGCTGTCCTTGCTGTGCCCATCTCCCTCGGGGTCGCTATCGGCATTTGGCTCGCTGTCATGGTAGTCCTCACGCCCTTGGTTACGGTGCTCGTGCAGAGGAGCAATGCCGAAGATCTCGCACAGGCGAAAAGCAAGTACGACGCGAAGATCGAGAGACTGATTGCGAGCTTTGATGAGAACGGCAATCCACCTCCTGGCGCTGTGGATCGAATCCGCAACGGGAGTGGCTTGGAGCAATAGATTGCCAACCCTGCGAGAAAAAGCTCACCGCCCGCTGATGCGGTTTGCTCGGTACGCTGGTAGGCACGATAAATACCCTATTGCCGGAGCAGTGCCCCATCGTGATCCGATTGCCGCAGTCTCATTGACCAAAGAGCTGCTACTGCCGTTGCTGGCACTCTGAGGAACTCGTGCTCTAAGTGGCCGAGCGACACACAGCGTTCACGTTCGCGAAGGGCGAGTCGAAAATGCCGATGCCTTACGGCGAAAATTTGTGCCGATCTCGATTGCACTCTAAAAGGTTAGAGGATCCACATTGAGGAAGACTTCCTTGTGGGCCTTCTTGGGCAATGGGTCAAGTCCCAGGGTGTATTGATCCATGGCGCCATTGTCTTGGATGTTTGGCCTGACGCTGAGGAGGATCAGGCGGGGAGGCTTTGCAGGCCATCCATAGGTGAAGACAGCGCAGAAGTGGTTTGAGGAAGGATGCCGTCATTGTCGTGTCGCACTACGGCTGCATCACCCATGTCACTCAATGGTCGCATGACATTAAGCGGCCGCTGGTCGCCAATTCCTTGAAATAGTCTCTGAACATCCGACGCTCACGGCTTCTTGTTTGATCGGCGTGTCGCGCTTGGTGGTGGTGGTTGCTGTGATACCGAACGATCTGCCTCTGTCTGGAGCTTCGCAATTTCAGCCTCTAGCTTCTCTTTCTGAAGCCTTGCGATTTCGTCATCACGGGGCTGGATGACCTGATGCCAACGAAGCGCACCGTAGAAACTGAGTACAAGTCCCAGTGCTATCAATCCGCCGAGGGCGTAGTTAGCCGCCATTTCATTGGACTGGGTGACTTCTACCAGTCTTCTGTTAAACGCCAACGTATCGTCCTCGAGCTTGGTTCGCGTCGTTCTGGCTTCGAGCCCGATCATCGCTTCTGTGTACTTGATCTTCTTCTCCAGCGAGGACGTGTAGACGGTCGTGAATGCAAAGATGCCTGAAACCACGAGTGCAAGCCCGAACAGCGCCGAGAACTTGTAGATGTTGTCGGTTGGAACTGGAAGAGATGGAGTCATGTAGTCTTCAGAGGAACCTGTGGATGGATGGTGATCGCTACTACCGGTGCCTACTCACCGACTGGCGGAATTCTGTGGCCTGCGTTGAGCCCAGGCTTGTTGACTGAACGACTTTCAAAGGCACAACCCCAACCGGTAGTGCCTTCTCAAGGATCAGCTGCGAAGACTGCTGGGCAAGAAGCGTTTGAAGCTTTCCGAACTCGCCACACCAGGCGGTTTCTGCCGCCAGATCAGAAGAACTGGGCCGAGATTCAGAAAACGCAACGGCCCGAAGTTGTAGTCGCTGCGCATCAGCCGGGCTCGCTATCTCCAATCCGTGCGTTGCTTGCCCAGGTTTTTGCAGCACAACCCGGCCTTGTTCGACCCATGAGGTCGCCATGGACTCGTTCACCTGGTACCCAAGTGAGGCCAAGCCAGACAGAATTGCATCTCGACGGGCGGTAGCAGCTACGCGCCTACGCGCTTGAGCAATTGCTTCCGTGGCGTCCGTTGTGAGCTCTCGAACCTGTTGAACATTGCGGGACTCCAGCGCTTCGCTGAGTCGCGCCTGCAATGCCTTCTCTTCCTCACCAGTCATCGTTGTGGCAAGTTCGCTCAAAAGAAGATCTGCATTGGAGAAGAGCTCGGCATCAGCTTTGATTGCTTCGGCCGCAGACACCACATCGAGCACTAGCGCGTCAATGCGCATGCTTCGAGCTGGTGAATCAGGCTCCGTTTCCAGCTGCATGAGCCGAGAAGAGAACTGCGAGGCGGATTCGTGGTCCCTGAGTACTTCGATCTGGGAAAGACGCTCCTGCAGCGCCACCAGTCGCTGATCCTGCGTCACCGGCACGCGCCATGCTCCGTCAGGACCACTCGCAACTTCAGTTCCTTTGAGCGCATTGGCCAGTGCTTGCTGATTCGATAAAAGCGATGCTCCGCGGCTGACCGCCGCCGTGACCAGCCGTGTGGCCGCTGCAAGCACGCGATCGGCCTCATCAGTGTGGCTCTCCGTCTTCGCAATGGCCCGCAGTTGATCAAGCTTCCCTTGGTGCTCGCCTTGGGCCAGTTGCGCGACTTTCTCAAGCAGCATCTGTGCTGCGATCCGTTGCCTTGAGGACTTTGCGCGTGCGCTGGTGGCGGCCTGGGTGGCGCGCATGATCGCCTGCTCCTTCTCTGCCTGATAGAACGCGATCTCCTGCCGGATGCCTTGCTCCGCCTCGTCGAATCTGTCGTTGGCGACCAGTTCGCGTAGCGCGGAGCGACGCTGGGTCATCTCGGCAATCCCATGGGCTTTGGTGTCATCGAATCGCTTGGCCGTCTTCTTCAGGGATGAGATTGCAGCGTCGAGTTGACGGAGCAAGGTCTCGCAGGTGTCAATGCGTTCTTCACGCGTGACGACGCGAACTACTTTGGGACCACTCATGCAGCCTCCTTGGTCTTTAACACCGATTCAATTGCCTCGCGTAGCCGCTGGCGCTCGTCTTCAGGTGCGTGGTACCACGCGTAGGATGAAACACGGTGGAGCTTGGGGATCGCACGGCGCAAGACGCTCGGACGCCAGACCTCACGGGCCCGTGCGCTGGCAAGTAGACCGTGGCGTGGCGCATCGCACTCGATACCGATCGCGAACAGTCCCGTCTGTGGGTCTTCAATGGCGAAGTCCAGACCGAAGGCGTCTTGGTCCGGCGACTTCACGACGCGCCATCCCAGGCCGGCAATGAATTCCGCGACCGATTCGCTGAAGCCGTCCTCTGAGGACTGCGCCTGTTGAGCCGCCCGGCCATCGCGGCGCACCATCATGCGCTGGAGCAGTGCGCGCGAACTGTTGAACTCGGCACTTGAAACCGAGCGCGCGTATTCGAGATAGCCTTGCAAGAAATCGCGGGGCGTGGACGGTGGGCGATGTGTGTTGAGCAAGTCGGAGACTTCTGGGACAGGCATAGACGTGATCAGGATGATTTTCCGACGAGCCCGTGTCACCGCAACGTTCAGGCGTCGCTCGCCCCCCTTTTGTCCCAACACACCGAAGCTGCGTCGGAAGGTGCCCTGGCTGTTGCGGCCAAAGGTCGACGAGAACACGATGATGTCTCGTTCGTCTCCCTGGACGTTTTCCACGTTCTTGACGAAAACACCCATGTCCTCACCTGCCTCCACCCGCTCGGACTCCTGCCTGTAGGCCTCTCGGAACTCAGGATCCAGTTCCGCACGTTGTTCCAGGAGATCCTCCACCAGGTCAGCCTGCTTGCGGTTGAAGGTCACGACCCCCACCGAGGGCCTTTCCAGGGCCGGCTGTTTCCAGAGCTCTGCCAGCACTTCCACGACCCGCTGGGCTTCGCCGGGGTTGGTCTGGTCTTGGTAGACCGTGTTGACTTGAATGACCTCGATGGGGCGTGCCTGCCGGACGGTGGCCTCTGGGTGCCGTACAGGCACACTGAGGTGGTTCCCATAGAAGCATGCATTGGAATAGCCGATGAGCTCCCTGTAGGCGGAACGATAGTGAATCTGCAGGGTCGAGTTGGGCAAGTTGCTCCGTGAGAGCTGGAGGAGATCCGGGCAGTCCTTGATCTCTCGACGGTTCCAGGTTTCTTCGAAGGCGTCGCGCTCTTCTTCGGACGCGTCTTCATTGGGCATTTCGCCATCGAAGGCCTCTGCCTCGTCGCTCTCCACTTTGCTGGAGAAGAATGCGGTCGGTGGCATTTGCTTTTCATCGCCGCTCACGATGCTCACCCCGCCACGGAAGAGTGTGGGGAGCGCGTGCTCTACCGGCATCTGGGAGGCCTCGTCATAGATCACGGAATCGAAGAGCGCGGCCTTCAGCGGAAGAACACGGCTGGCAACATCCGGATTCATCAGCCAGATGGGCCGCAGCTTCATGAGCCCGAGTGGGGCACCCAGTTCGATGAACTCGCGAAGGCGACGGGCACGCTGACCTGTGAGTCGTGTGATGTCCTCCCAGTCGGCCACAGGCCGGATGTTTGCGACGTCAAAATCGTCCTTGAGCAATTGGCGGTTGAGCGCACGCATCTCCTGGTCAAGCGCGGCCAGGCTTGCGACCTTGATGTCGATCTCCGCATGCTCAAGATGCAAGTCAGGATCGGCTTGCTCCAGCCGGCGCTTCCAACCCAGGCGGGCTTCCCGATTGAGCAGCCTGCGCACCTCGCGTTCCAGCAATGTGGGGTGCATGGCATCGAGCAGTTGTTCTTTGGTCCGCAGCAGCCCCAGCGTCGACATCGCGACCGGGCTCAGTCGTTGAGCGCGGCCTCTGAACAGTTGATAGTGCGCCAAGGATGGCAGTGCATTGGAGATCGTCTCCAGACGGGCCTGGTTGGGTTCGTTCCTGGCAATCGCTTCGCCGCACGACTTGATCCAGGTGTCCTCCATCCAGCTCACAAGCCCTTTGAGCGCCTGCGCACTGGCCATCCGAACTTCGAACCGAGCGAACGCTGCGTCAAAGCTGGCATACATCTTCAGAATGGCATCTCGTGAGGCTTGCAGCGCCGCCGCATCCAACTTGTCAGCCCATGGCGCTGCGGCGAGATGTTTCGCGAGCTCCGCGACTTTGGTGACTACCTGCAGTGTGGCGCCTGAGTCCGACAGGAGAGAGGGCCCTGCATCCGGTGCAATGGCCGGAAGCTGCAGCTCTTGATGCAACTTGCTCAGTCGCAAGCGAAGTGGCCGCCACTGCAGCTCAAGCTGGGCCGCCCGGACCAGTTCTTCAATTCGTTGGTTGGATGTCGCTTCACCCTGGGCTTTCAGGTACTTCTGTACCTGGCTCTTTCGCATGTGCCGGCCAAGGTTGAAGATCTGCCACCAGGCGGCAGGGGACGTGGCTTCGGTGCCGTTGTTGATCAGCGTTGTGATCTCAGCGTCAGTGACCTTGCTCAATTGCTTAGACAGCGTTTTGTCGTGGTGAAGGCTCGCAATCGACTTGAGCTGTGCGGAGACGTCTTGAAGCTCTGCAATCAGTCGGCCACCACGCGTGTTGGTGCCATCAGGTCGAAATAGGGGAAGCCATTTCGCCAGCAACCCACGTTGAAAATCGGGCAGATCCAGAAACTGCTGTCCATAGGCGGCAAGCCATGTCCGGTGAGGACCAGGGTCCTCCACCTCAAAGGCGCTGGGCCGTGTCAACAGAACTTCCGTTCTCAGCTTCTCGGCTTGCTGGAACTTGCCAAAGGACTCCATGAAATCCGCTTGCGTGGCCTTGTCCGCAGCGAATGGAAGCAGGCTGGACAGGGCACTTCCTTCGTAACGGGCCGGCAGCCAGAGCCTGGCGATGGGCGCGATCTCCTCCTCAAGGGCTGCCAGCGCACCGGTGCTCAGGCTTTGCAGCGGGGTGCGCAAGGCCGGGATATCCAGGGGAGCTTCTGGTGTCTCCAAAGCAATCAGCTCACCTAACAGCGTTCGGTAGCTCAGACCGGTTTGCTCGTCCACGCGGTGCAGCGCGGTGTGATGCCTGTCGAGCTCACCCTCCAACGACTCAATGCGTGCCGCTGTATCTTCCCGCTTGCGCCTGACGCTGACCAGTGGATCCGCACCTCGTCGATGAAGCGCCTCCAGCTGTTCACGTACCGCTTTGATGATCGGTCCCCGGTCGCTGTTGACGTCGTTGACCATCACGATTCGGTCACCCAAGCCTTCTGCGACCAGGCGCTTTTGCACGACTTCCAACGCGGCGTGCTTTTGGCAAACGATCAACAGGCTCTTTTGGCGACCTATGGCGTCGCCAACGATGTTCACGATGGTCTGGCTCTTACCGGTGCCTGGGGGCCCTTCGATCAGCAGTCCAGGACCATTGCGTGCCTGCAGGACGGCAGCTTCCTGGGATGGATCGCTGGACACCGTGAAGAATCGATCCAGCTCTCTGTGCTGACCCTGGGGAACGACAGCTTGCTGTTCCTCTGGCTTGCCATTGGACCGCAGTCGGAGTGCCGTCTCCAGTCCGGTGCCTGCAGGCGAAAAGCCTTTCAGGTTTCTCAGATCCTCGCCGATGGCCTGGCCCATGAAGGTGACGTGAAACAGAACCGCAGAGCATTCCAGTGCTGTGGTTCGTGCCGTCAGGCTGGTAGAGGGTCGGGGGAGGGCGCGCAGTGCCCGTGAGCGGGGATCACTCAACTGCCCGAACATGTCCATCACGTCAGCCGCATCGAATGCTGAACGGCTTAGCAGTTCCTCCGCGGCTTGGCGCCATTGCTTGGCCTTCTCCGGCCCAAGGATGGCCTCTAATGCAGGATTGAGCCGCACCTCTTCGCGATCACCATCAAAGGCCAGCGAAGCGATGCCACGGGACCCGACTTCGTGCTTGAGCTGGATGGGCCAGAGCAGGACCGGTGCTATCCGCGTGCGTGTCGATGCGCGCCCATCCTGGGCCAGAAGGAACGGGAAGCCAAGGTAAAGGCCATCAATGCCCGTGTCGCGGCGGTACAGCGTGGTATGCCGCGCCAAGCTTTGAAGTCGGTACTCGGTCGAGCCTTCGCCTCCAAACGCGGCGGGATCGACGCTGACGGATTGTTGATTGCGAAGCAGCAGATGGTCCAGCATGGCCGCTGCGGGCGCGCGGGCCGTGCCCAGCTCATGGAGGTCCACCCGCGCAGTGCTGGTCCCAATGGTCATTCGCACCAGGGGGCCACGCAGAACTGCACCGGCAACACGCTTCTCGAAGAACTCAAGGATTTGAGAGATGTACTGTTGCTTCTGCGGCGCTGCCCATTCGGCAGCTGGTACCGACATCAGGGCCAGCGCCCGAGGCAGGGCGATGCGACGCTCGATCCGGAAGTCTTCTGCCCATTCGTTCAGTATGGGGTAGGGGCATGTCGCGAAGCCGGCGATCCGTTCATTCAGTCGATGGGAGAGTTCCAGACGAGGAAGCAGGGCGTGGGCGCTGGCGTCCTCTTCATTGAACGTACGCAGTCCTGCTTGAGCTGCCAACTGCCGCGATTCGCCAATGACCTGCTCCAGCGACGTCATGGAGCCCAGCGTTGCTGACAGCAGCACGATGAGATCTTCTTCGCTAATGGCGGACTTCTCAGCGATGCTCTGCAGTCCACTGTGAGGCGTATCAGGAAACAAGCGGCGCCGTTCCTCCCAGGCTGCTGCCAGCTTTGCCTTGGACGTCGTCAGCACGTAGATCCTCAGCGAGTCTTCATCGATTTCAATCGAAAGGTTCTTGGCCCGCCTGCGCACCGCCTCGCTTCGCGTTTTCAGGCGAAGGATCCAGCTTTCGGTGTCGAGCCGCTCCAAGAATGTTGGTATCGTCCCGCTGATCAGCTCGTAACCTTCCAGCGGATGATCCAGCAGCCAGCGGGGAGTGACGATGTGACCGCGGTGGATCAACGGCATCTCAGCGTTCAAGACCTTGAGCGCAAGCATCAGCTTGAAGTCGTCATCGATCGCATCGTTCTGTGTGATCTGCCGCAGTGCCGCCAGTTGCCGGGGCTGAACACTGGCTTCCTGCGCACTGGTTGCAATGGCTCCGCGCACCAGGTGGTCGCGTGCTTGATCCCAGTTGGAAGCCTCAGCTGCTGCCAGCGCGAATTGCCCTGGCATCCGATGGCGCCGTCCATTGAGGTCCAACGAGGCGGCCGAATTCTCGTTTGCTCCCACAGCCGACTCGCGTGGCTCTGCCTCTACCGGCTCATCATTCAGCCAGGCACGCGCTTGTTCCCACTGCCAGCGCTTGAGCCGATCACGTGCGAGCAATCCGCGGAAAAGGAGATCCAGGGACGGCGGAAGGTCCTCGGGCAGTGGAACGCCATTGGCCAGAACGTGGATCAGGAATGCGTGGTCGTTGATTCCTTCAAAGCACGCACCTTTGGTGACCTGCTCTAGCAGCACCATTCCCAAGCTCCACCAATCGGATGCGGCCGCAACGCCTCCAGCCACGACTTCGGGGGCCATGTAGCGGGTGACTTCCAGTGGCGAGACGATGTCCAAATCGAACTCGGAAAGGCGGGCCGAGCCGAAAGCACCCACCACCAGGTCCAGAGGATCCCGGTTGCGAACGAGCAATGTGGCCGGGCGAATGTCCCGGTGCCGCAAGCCCACCTCTGAGAAGGCGTGAAGCGCTTTGCCCACCTCGGAGACGATGTGTCGGATCGCCTCCAAGTCAGTGGCTACGATGCCCAGATCGCTCAGTGCGCCGCCCGTGAGTTCCTCGGAAACCTCATAGGCGCGATCGTCCCAGCGGCCCGTTGCCAGTAACCTGGGAACGTGGTCATGCGGCAAGCGCCGCAGCACCTCATACACAGCTGTGTCCGGCTCCGCTCCGTGGTGGTAGAGCGTCAACACCCCTGTGTCTCCGCTGCCTTCGTGCTGTGCGATGTAACGATCCCTGACCCTGGGGGTCGAACTCAGTTGTCGAATCAGCCGCCAGCCTTCAATCGAGGACGTGGTGTTTTGAAGCTGGACTTCTTCGGTGGGCGGGACCGGTGCAGCGGATGGCGGGGCACTGGCGACGCGATCGGCGCCGCAAGAAAGGCAGATAAAGTCGTCCTCTGCCATGGCATGGCCATTGACGCAATGCTGGTCGACTGCTGGTTGTACAGGTGTCTGCTCTGTTTCCGTCGTGATCACCGTCGGGCGCCAGCCCTCGTTGCGAATGGGCTCGTCGGACAAGGACCATTCGCACGAGGATCCCGAAAGGGTACCTTCGCAGAACAGCTCGGTCAGTGGACGCTCGGTCTTGCAATTAGGGCAGAAGCGAATCATGTCGGGGTTCTCGACTCGGTGCAGCGGTGGTGTGGATTTTGTGGCCTTGATGGTCCAGGAGTGCGCCCAGGCGATGCATGTCGCCTTGTCTGGGGATGCCAGCCAGCCAGACGCTCCCGTCATCGTCGAACATGACGTCGAGACTGCGCAGGTCGGCCTCAAGAGGTGTCTGGTAGCGAGCAAACCTTTGCTTGCCCAGATCGGTCAGCAGATGCAGTCGTTGGTTGTCGCTACCTCGAAGCGGAAGGGTTTGAGGCGTGCCATCGAGGAAAGGGTCGGAGATGAGTGCATCAATGCATCCGGTGCTTACCGATGGTTCATTCGTCAGCGTCTCGAAAGGGTGCCCAGAAAACACCAGAATGTCTTGGGATGAAGAACGTGGCAACGCCTGCAACAAAGCCTGAAGAGCCTGCGCCTGGTCAAAGGGCTCTCCGCCCGAGATGGTGATCCCATCGGCCTCGAGCAGCCAAGGTTCCACCGCGTCGACAACAGAGTCGACCGTCGTAGTCCCTCGCCCTTCTGCCCAGGTGTCTGCCGAGACACACCCTGGACACCGAATGGAGCAGCCCTGGAACCAGATACCGATGCGCCGGCCTGGCCCCAATGTGGTCACCGGAAAATGCAGGCGGGATAGGGCGATCTTCACCGCTGTCTCAGGCAGAAGCCAGTGCGAGGCGCCCAGACTCCTGTTGGAACATCAGGGCAAAGGACTGTCCTGACTGGGCATCCTGGTCAAACAGCTGCCGTGCCAAGGGGTTCACAAGTGCTACTTCGAGCTGATTGCGGATGCCCCGGCCACCGTTGGAGAGATCTCTCAGGCATTGTTCGCGCAGATGCGCACGAGCTGGTTCGTCCAGGATGATGGTGTAGCCCTTGCCCTGCAGATCATCCAGGATCGAGGAAAGCATCTGGTCATAGATCTGCGCCGCCACATCAGGGCGGATGAAATCGAAGACGATGATGTTCTCACCGATTCGGTTCAGGATTTCGGGACGATTGAGCACCAGTTTGAAATGGTCGCGGATCTCCGAGAGCACCTTGTCGTGCATGGTGTCGTAGGAGTCCTCAGGCACCACGTTGGCGATGCGGCGACCTGATTCATCCGAGCGGTAGATGCCCAGGTTGGAGGTGAAGATGATCAAGGTCTCAGAGAAGTACACGCGGTCCCCGCGACCGGAGGTCAGGACCCCGTCGTCGAGGATCTGCAAGAACTTGTCCAGGATGCGTGGGTGCGCCTTCTCGATCTCGTCAAACAGCACCACGCTGAACGGCTTCTCCCGGACCGCGTTGGTCAGCTCGCCTCCCATGTCGTAGCCGACGTAACCGGGTGGGGCACCAATCAGCCGTTGGTCTGAGTGCTCCGCACTGAACTCCGACATGTCGAATCGGATGTAGGCGCTTTCGTCGCCGAACAGCAGGCTCGTGATGGTCTTGGCCAGCTCCGTTTTGCCGACGCCCGTTGGGCCCGCCAAGAAAGCCACGCCCCGCGGCCGATTGCCGCGCTTGCCCCCGACGCCGGTCACCGCGCGTTTGACCAAGTCCAGCATGTGCGTGACGGCCAGGTCCTGTCCTTTGACTCGCCTGCGCACCAGGTCATCTGCGTTGCGGATCTTGCTGCGGTCCAGGCGTTGCCAGGGATCCTCGGTCACCCCGACCTTGTAGCGGCGCACTGCGTCAGCTATGTGCGCAGCGTTGATGCCCTCGACCCGTCCCAGTACAGAGATTGCGTTGAGGTCCAGCAGCAGCAGGCCGTCGGTTCCATCTACGAAATCGTCCACGGCAGCGGCACGTTGATCATCCGAAGCATCCTTGAAGCCGGCAATCGCGCGCAGGAATGAGGGAGCCAGTGCGCGGCGGACTACCTGGTCGGGCTTGGGCACATTGATCACGCGAAGGCGGGGATTGCCAACCACCATCCAGTCGGGAAGGTCGCCTTCCCTTTCGACGACCCAGACGATGGTGTTGTAGAAGCTCTTGGACTGGCCTTCGATGGGACGAGCACGGGCTTCATGCGACAGGACCAGAGCCTGGGTGAAAAGCTGGTGCTCTGCCGGAGACAGGCCTTCTGGGCGAATCGTCAGGCGCGACGCGAAATCAATGATCAGCGCGACCGGTGCCTGCTCATGCCGCACCAATTGCGCGACCACTGGCGCAAGAGCTTCCGGTCCTTGGGGGGCATTGTTTCCGGACGGCAATTGAAGACCGCCTGCCGGCGTGACGTTGATAGAGGGGATCGTGCAGGCCATGGGCTGGAAACCGCGAACCTGGTTGAACAAGACGACTTGGCCATAGCCGTGCGAGAAGAGGGCGTTTGCAAGCGTCTGGTCAAAGCGCTGCGATGTGACAAGCCCAGGCGAAATCTCCGTTGCCTGAAGATCCCTGATGTTGCCTGTCAGCACGAACTGGCTCTTGAGTGGCAAAAACCGTCGCAAATCCTGAAGCCACCGCGGCTCGCTGAACGTCATCTTGAACTGTCCCCCCGAAGTTGTGTCAGTCGCAACCTTAGACCATATGGTGTTGCCTCGCCAGCTATCACCCAAAAGGGTGGGTCGACGCTTATGTGCGATTTATTGCTTCACATTTTGGAACATCTGTGCGTAACATGTCGTCACATTTAACAAGGAGACGCCATGAAAACCATCTTGCTTGCCATCGTTCTCTGCGCTGCCGGCTCAGCCAATGCAACCGCTACCAACTTCGGCGCCAAGTCCGGAACCGTGGTGTCGATGGGCCAGGTGGCCTCCGTCTTCGAGACGAAGGGGCGCACAAGCAGCAAGCGTGTAGGTGGTACTGGGCGCAGTGGCAAGGGCGGTCGCTATGTGGGTGGCCATAAGTAAGGAGCGCGTTTCGCGAGGATCTCCCGGCAGTGGATTGCGCTCGGCAGTCGTCCTCCTCTCCCTGCTGGCCTTCGCTTGCTATGCCAGTGCGCATGGTGGCCGAACCAACAAAGCCGGTTGCCACAACGATCGCAAGAGCGGGACTTACCACTGTCACTGAAGGTCTGGATGTCGGAGCCCGGTGCTACGCTGTCTAGCGCATTCGGCGTGAATCGATGATTTGGTCTCTTCCGTAGTGAGGCCAAGGCATCTAGATGATCAACGAGAGCAGGCGCATTCCCGAGGCCTGTTCCCTTCTACCTTAGAGAGAGTCATTGGGGATCCAAGATGAGTGCTGCAAGCCAGGAAGTTATACGCCTCGAAAACGCGCTATCGGACTTGCAAAATCAACTGCTACAGGCTCGAAACGACGTTCAGTCATGGGTGGATGCGAATGCATCCTTGTCGAGAAGCGCAGCGCAAGAGCGAGCCAAGAATCAAGGCGCCGGCCGAGGGCTGGTGAGTTCGTTTCTTGGGGCCAAGTTTCGTTCTGCAATGCGAGCTGGTGCAGCTGCGTCCAATGCTTCGATTGCAAAGGACGTAGCTGCAAAGCGCCAGAAAATCGCAGCCGGCAAAGCAAGTGCGCAGGATCGAGTGGCGCAAATTCAAGCCCTTATCACCGAGGCAAAGTCACAGATCAGGCAAGCGAAGGCTGAACAACGTGCGCAGGGCTCGGTGGCGAAAGCGAGGGGGCATGCGAAATCCTCGGTTGATCTGTTGCACAAGCTCAAGGAAGCCCACACGCTGGGGCTTCTGACGGATGCTGAGTTTGAAGAGAAGCGGGCCAAGCTGGTACGAAATATGTAGGCCGATCACAAGTGTGGAAGTGGCGGTGTGCCATGCAGGGCGTCCGGGAGGTATGTGCGGCAGTCACGCGGACGCGTCTTTGCTTGTGCAGCAGCAAGTGCTCGAATTTCTATAAGCATTTCGGAAGTCGGTGACTACCTCGATCACGATGACTACGAGTGATCTCGCTATCTCAACCGTTGGTGTAGGCGCGCCGTCCGTTTCATCGACGTCAGCGGTGGACTTGCGCTGTCTGCTAGATGCGGTCATCTGGGATGAAATTCGGCAGGCTTCAGTCTGAAAAGACTGATTCACTGCCGGCGGACTAAGTTCATGCTTGGCTTGTTCCCTGCCCCTGGTACGACATCGTCTGATGGCGGAAAGTGTCGCCCTGGGACGCCTGTTATTCAGGAAGGTGGTTTGCACTCTGAGCTGACCGACCTCCAGTTTTCGATTCGCCTTTTCAACACGCTCGAAGCTTCGCCGAAAGGGCATGTTGAATTGAGAGAAAATGCCACCTGCCTGAGGGAGAAAAATGGCTATCACCGCCGCTGTTTTGCACAAGCTCATCAAGGAGCCGCACGGTCCAACGACAGTACAGACCCGTGATGAAGCTTTGCCGTTGAACGAGCCCGTTCAGAACTTGATCAACGCAATCAGCAAGTTCTACGGTTCCAGGGCCAACAAGGGGTACGGGCGTTTTGAAGAGGACGTACTAACCTATCCGACCTCGACGGTTCTTCGGCGGATGTTCGTTGTCAGCGACCTCAACTTCGTCGATGGTTCGAAGCAGCTCCTTGATGTGCTCGCCGGAAAAGCTCGGCAGGCACCGCTGTCCAAGGGCGGGTACGTACTCATGGCACACGGCGATTCCGACGCAGGGAATGCCTGGTTCCTTGTGGCGATTATCAACAACGTCCCAAGCAATGCTGTCAATGAGGTCACGCTGGAAATCGAGGAGTCAGTGCATGTCGACGTAGACAATCTTCGTGTGGCTGGACGGGTTAATCTCACGAATTGGTTGGAAGGCAGCGAGCAGGATCGTTACCTCGGATTTCTAAAACACCGCGGCGATGTTGCGGACTACTTCAAATATTTCCTGGGTTGCAATGTTGTCGTGAGGGACGCAGAAGATACGAAGCGCCTTGTCGATGGACTGCGTGCTTTCGCCCATGCCGAGAATCTGGACCAAGCTCAGGAGGACGATTTCCTGCGGCGCGCGCACGCGTTCTGCGCAGAGCGCAGCAAAGCACGCGAGCCGTTGAGCCTCGAGGAATTGACCAACGCCGCGTGGCCGGAAGCTCCAGAGCGTCTTGCGCAGTCTTTGGCGGCAAGCGCGGTGGAAATAAGTGATGGTTTTGTTCCTGACGGTCGCAGTTTGAAGTCTCTCATCAAGTTCCATGGAAAGGCCAAGTTTTGGACTGTGGACCTTGACCGTCGTGCCTTGCGCAGCGGCGATGCGCAGTATGTTCAGGCGCGCGGCGAGCTGATTCTCCGAAACCTACCGCAAACGTTGAAGTCCGCGTTGGACGGCGAGGTTCGAGAGGGCGAGGACGATGGTGCAGGCGGCAGGAATGACTGACCTCGTCTGGGCAGCCTTGGCCCATGTGGCGAAGCGGCTCGAGCCGCGCGCGGCCGGCGAGATGCGCGGCTCGTTGGTTCTCGTCGAAGACACTGACCTCAAGGCCTTGGAGCTTTGTCTTGGGCACAGCGACGATACCGGCGTGCTCGTCCACGGTGATTCCGCTGCCGCTGCCCTTGGTCAAACAGTGGAAATCTCGTTTGAGCCGAGGGTGGGTTGGGCTGCCGTCGCTCCCAATCTCAACGAATTTTTGAAGCAGCCTGGCAACCGCGTCCGCGCCCGCCAACGATTCCTGATTCTCGATACCAAATCTTCGTCTGACGACGGTTCTAAATTGGAGAGCGAGGTAGGCCGGTATCTCCTTGCCGTCAAACTGGTCAAGTCCTTCAAGGAGGTAGCCGGTTTCCTCGACTCAGACGACCAGAGCTTAGTCTTCATCAGCAACGGTCGTTTCGACGTGCCAGTGAACTACACCGCTGACGACCTCAGCAAGATGGACGTAGACGAGGTCCAAGCCCTTACCACGCTCATCCCTACGGACACCCACAAGAAGCAGTGTGTAGGGATTCTTGCTACTGCGATCGTTGATTTGGTGCGTGCTCAGCCGCCTTCGGCCAGATTCCCATTCCTGCTGAGCCATGCCAAGGAGCTTCGTGCTGCGTACGACCAAGGCTACAAGATGTACGCTGCAGGCTTTTCATACGAGAAGTTGAAAGACACGGTTGAGACCGCGAGAGTCGAGTACGTCGGTAAGATTCACAAGGTTTTGTCTGATATCCAAAACCAACTGCTCGGAATCCCTGTGGCGACCATCATCGTCGCGACCCAACTCAAAGAGGACAAAGGGGGCGGACCTGAGTTGTTCATCAACACTGCAGTCCTCCTCGGCGCTTGGGTATTCGTGGCGCTCACGCTGCTGTTGATCCGCAATCAGCAACATACGCTGAAAGTGTTGAAGGACGAAATTTCACGTCAAAAGCGTCAGCTTCTACGGGAATATGCACCGGTCGCGGAAATGCTGTCCAGCACCTTCACTACGCTTGAATCGCGCGCTCGCACGCAGACAATAGTGCTCCGGACCATCATGGTGTCAGTAGTTGCTGGGCTAGGGCTCGCAAACTGGTCCTATGCCATTCTTACCCCGGACGCTCTTACCCGCCTCCGCGCCGCGAAACCAACCACCATCGTCCTTCCTTCGCCCACAACTTCGGCGGGACCGAGCGCTTCCACTGCATCCGCTCCAGTTCCCCAAGCCGTGGCTAGCAGCCCCAAGCCATAGCTAGCGTTCCATTGTCACCAAGTGCTCTGGCAGAGCCGGTTAGTTGTGAAGAGTCAACAGGTTATTTCCAGTTGGATCGAGCCTGCCCATGGGTACCAAGCCGCTAATGCCACTGTGTGGCCGGTGCCAGTCGTAGTGATGCTGCCAGCTTGCCAAGGCCGCCGTTCGCTCACCTGAGTTCTGGTAACTCCAGCCATAGGTCCACTCGCGCAGTGCCGATTGGATGAATCGCTTTGCCTTGCCATTGGCACGCTCGCTCATCACGACCAGTTGCCTTAGAGGTGGGATGCCAAGTCACCGAAGAGGCAAGGCTGGGCGTTTGAGACAATGCTTGATCTCAAACGGCGATCGATGATGCACTTTCAATTCAAATGGGTCCTGCGCGACCAGCAGTACGAATTATCCGGCCTAGCCCAGACCAGGCGCGCGCAGCAAACCGAAGTCGAAGCCGAGCTTGTTGAAATCTGGACCTGGCTGCAGCGCCAGAAGCTGCGCCCCGGAATGTTCGGCTGGGAGGCGACCCGCAAAACCGCGACCACCAAGGTCGATACGCTGTCCGTGAGCTATGGCGCGGTGCAGAGCGACGGCGAGACCATCACCATCCCCAAGAGACTCGCTTGGTGTTGACGCTGCCAGACACCGCTGCGGTCAATTTCCGATTCGAGTTCAACGTGGTGGAAAATAGGGAGTAAAACTGCAGGCATGGATTCGGTTTCCCCCTCTCCCAGAAACTGCTGCGGCATCTGCGGCGCAACCAGCTACCGCAAGGTGATCGCGCGCGACGAAAGCGGCGCCATGCGCCCCACGAATCGCCTGCGCTGCATTGGCTGCGAGCGTGAGTTCCTGGAGGTGCAATCGTGGCGCCAAGGGACACCTTGGGTGCCCGCACCACCCGAGGCGGGCCCATGAGCGGCACCTACCTCACCTCATCGTTTCGCGACAAAGACCGGGTCAAGGCGCTGGGTGCCCGTTGGGACCCTGCGAAGCGGCAGTGGTATGTCCCGGATGGCCTGGCACTCACCCCCTTCTCCGAGTGGCTGCCTGCCGGCGGAGTGGAGCCACCTTCACCGTCCACCGCGCTGATCACCCCTGAGCTGGACCAGGGCGGCTCCAGGAGCCTGTCCGCTGCTCCTCGGGGCATTCCCCTGTCCCAACTGCTGGGTGGCGTCGCTGCGGCCGTTTCCCAGGCCTTCCGTGCCGGCGTCTGGACCCTTGTCGAAGTGGTGGACACGCGCGTGCGTAACGGCCATGTCTACCTGGAGATCTCGGAGCGGGATGGGAATGGGGTCGTGGTGGCCAAGGCCAGCGCAGCCATTTGGGCCAATACGGCCAGTCGGATCCTTCCTGATTTCGAGCGTGCCACCGGCGCCCAGATCGGCCCAGGCATTAAGCTGCTGGTGCGGGCCAAACCGGTGTTCAAACCCCAGTTCGGCTTTTCCATAGAACTCGATGCCATCGACCCTGACTACACGCTGGGTGACCTGGAAGCCCGCAAGCGGGAGATCCGTGAGCGTCTGCAGCGCGAGGGGCTGTTAGAACTCAATCGCCAACTGCCCAGTCCCTGGGACTACAACCGGGTGCTGGTGGTGGCTCCCGAGGGCGGTGCCGGGCTGGGTGATTTCCAGTCCGAGGCTCGCAGGTTGGAGAGCCTTGGCATCTGCGAGTTCATCTACGTGCACAGCAGGTTTCAGGGTGACGGCACCGCCAGCGAGATCCGCATGGAGCTGCTCGGTGCTGTGAAGCGCCTGGGTGTTGAAGGGGTACCGCCGGACGCCGTGGCCATCATCCGCGGTGGGGGCGCGATCAACGACATGGCCTGGCTCAATGACTATGCCCTGGTGCGTGCGGTGTGCGAGCTGGAGGTGCCTGTGCTGACCGGCATTGGCCATGAGCGCGACAACACCGTGCTCGATGAGGTCGCGAACATCCGGTTCGACACTCCATCCAAGGTCATCGCCGGCATCGAGCGGGTGATCCTGCTGCGCGCCCAGGAAGCCAAAGGCCTGTACGCCGACGTGATCCGTGATGCGACGCGGGCGGCGGACACCGCCAGGCGCACGGTGGTCCAGAGCTTCACGGCTATCGAGTCAGGTGCCCGGCAGGAATTGGCCCGCAGCCGGACCGAGGCGAGCGAACTGCTCAGCGACGTGAAGCTGCAGGCGGCGCAGACCATCCGCGTTGCTTCGGAATACACCGTGCGCGAGATGAACGACGTGCGCCGCCTGGCCGCCGCCCAAGTCGCCCAGGCCAAGCACGAGGTGCCGGCCAGGCTGGCAGAGGTCCGGGCCGATGCACGCCAGACCCTGCAGATGGCGCGTGCGGGCATCGAGGCTGAGCGGAGCTTCGTTCTCGATCGCGCCACGGCCGACGTGCGCTACATGGCGGACGCCACGGCCCGAACCTTCGAAGACACCTCCACCCTTGCGCGGAAGACCTTGGTCGATGCGCGCACGAACACCCAGGCCCTGATGCGAGAAATCGCGGGTCAGGGCCCGGCCAAGACCTTGGGTCGCGGCTTCGCCCTGGTGCGCGACCAGGACGGCCATGCCGTCACCAGCGCCGCCAGCACCGAGACCCAGATCACCATCCAGTTCCGAGACGGGCTGCGGACCGCGCAGCTCGAACAGAAAGACAAGCCATGAGCGAGACCTTCAAGCAATCCTACGGTGTGCTGCAGAAACACGCCCAGACCCTGCGCAAGCAGAGCGAACCCAACATCGATGACCTGCTCACCATCGTCGAAGAGTCCGTGGCGGCTTACAAGGTCTGCCAAACGCGCATCGATGCGGTGGAGAAAGCCTTGGAGAAGGCGCTGGGTGGTGCCCAACAGCAGGCAAAGGATGCTGCAGCCGATCCACCACGGACAAAGGCATCGGAACCCAGCCCAGGTGCCTCCGATGGCATGGATGACGACATTCCCTTCTGAGTGACCGCTCCATGGACGCATCGACGGCCCGCTTCTACGAAGACAACGCCCAGGACATAGCCAGCCGGTACGAATCGGTGGGCAGTCCTGTTGCCAAGTACTTCCCGCTGGCATTTGTGCCAGGAGCCCGGGTGCTGGATATCGGGGCAGGGTCTGGTCGCGACCTGGCGCACCTCCTCAAGAGCGGCTATGACGCGTACGGTGTGGAGCCGACAGGCGGTCTGCGCGCGGCAGCCAAGGCCGCCCACCCCGAGCTCGAAAACCGGCTCGTGAGCGCGGCGCTGCCCGAGTTGGGCATGCCCTTTGACGGCAAGTTCGATGGGATCCTTTGCAGCGCCGTCCTGATGCACGTTCCAGACCATCAGCTGTTCGATGCTGCACTGGCCATCCGTGCACTGCTCAACCCCCACGGCCGCCTACTGCTGTCTCTGCCACTGACCCGTGGCGACGACCTGGTGGCGCATCGTGATGCCAGCGGCCGGCTGTTCCAGGGGTACACCGCCGAAGAGATCCAGCTGCTGTTCGAGCGCTTGGGATTCCAGTGCATCGGCCGCTGGGATTCCGACGATGCCCTGGCCCGGGCCGGAACCAGTTGGTACACGCTGCTGCTGGAGTTGCGCACTACCGGCACCCTGCGCGCCATCGACCAGATCGAGGGTGTGCTCAACCGGGACAAAAAGGTCGCCACCTACAAGCTGGCCTTGTTCCGTGTCCTGGCTGACATCGCCATGCACGAGAGCAAGACCGCCGTCTGGCAGGCCAATGGCCAAGTGGGTGTTCCTCTCCTGCGCATCGCAGAGAAGTGGCTGATGTACTACTGGCCCATCTTCGCTTCCCAGCAGTTCATCCCCCAATCCCAGTCTGAAGGGGCAGGGGGCAGCAAGCCCGTCAAGTTCCGGGCAGCGCTCACTGCCTTGATGCAACCCTACCGCGAACAGGGAGCGCATGGAGGCCTCAGCGCCTGGCACCTGGACTGGCTTGCCGGGCGGCTTAGCAGCGGCATGCAGGACCAGCTCCGATCCGTGCTGCGTGTGATCGCCCAGACCATCCGCCTGGGCCCGGTCGAGTTCTCGGGTGGAGCATTGGAGTCGGGGACCGTCTTCGAATACGACAGCCGGTCAGGCCTTGTGCTGATGCCCGCGGACATCTGGAAGGAGTTGAGCCTGCTCGGGCACTGGATCGCCGATGCGGTCGTGCTGCGATGGGCAGCGCTCACGGAGCGCTTTGGGCACCGGCAGGGAATCACATCTGGCGACGTGCTGCCGCTGCTGCTTGCGCGCCCCGACCCGGAGCGCGCCACCATGCTCGCCCGCCAGGCCTACGAAAAAGCCGGCGTCACCCGGTGCACCTGGTCCGGACGGCCGCTCAAGCAGCGCTTTGCGGTCGACCACGCCATTCCGTTCTCCCTGTGGGCCAACAATGACCTGTGGAACCTCCTGCAGGTCGACCACCAAGTCAATGCCAACAAGTCCGACAAGCTGCCTTCGGCGCAGTTGCTCAGTGACCGGCGCACCGCGGTTCTGGAGGATTGGGAGGTCCTGCGCGCAGCCCAGCCGAGCTTGTTTGATCGGCAGGCGAGTCAACTGCTGGGGTGGGCCCCTGGCAACTCACCGCGGTGGGCGGATGCGATGTTTGGGCGGTTCCGTGAGGCCGTGGAAGTGACCGCCCTGCAGCGTGGCGTGGAGCGCTGGTCAATTTGAACTGCGTCGACTCAGCCGCAGGTGCATCGGAAAGGTAAACGCAAAGCTACTGAGCCTCAGCCAGCAGCGCCAGGACTTTGCGCTTGCCCAGGCTGAGAACCTCGTGGATGCGTCCCAACTGTGCGGCGCGAGGATGTGCCTTGCCAGTCTCCCAACGGTTCACCGATGCGAGGCCCGCCTGAAGCAGCTTGGCCATGTCCTTGGACGAAATTCCCAACTCTGCGCGCTTGGCTGCCAACGCTTCTGGTTTGAATACCCATTTGCGACCGCCTTTGCGCGCGGGCGCTTCTTCGTCCACTGCAACCTTCACCGGTACCTTGACCTGGCGCTGAGCGGTCTTGAGCTGCGATGTCAGCGACTTCACTTCGCGCTTGAGTGCTGCGATATCCGAGCGATGAGCGGTCAGCGATTTGCGCATGCCCTGGAGCTCTGGCTTGAGCTCCTTGCGGGCCATGCGAATGACTTCAGAGCGGAATGCATTGGAGAAGGTAGTCATGGGCGGATTGTGTACCAGCGGGCGCTAGTACCGAGCACTGTTGCAGAATTGAAAAAGACCGCCTGGGCTTTTGGCCTGGCGGTCCTATATTTCACCGGCAATTACTTGCCGGCTTTCTCAGACTTGCGCTTGGCGGCCTTTGGGTCCACCGCAGCCTTGAATTTTGCGCCGGCCACAAACTTGGGTACGGTGGACGCAGGGATCTTGAGCGCGGCGCCGGTCGACGGATTCTTGCCGGTGCGAGCTGCACGCTTGGCCGACTTGAACGTACCAAAGCCCACCAGTTGGACGGCATCGCCCTTCTTGACAGCGGTCTGGATCGTGTCGATCAGGGTTTCGAGGATGGCGCCAGCGGCCACTTTGGACAGGTCGTGTTTAGAGGCAAGGACTTCCACGAGATCAGCGCGGTTCATAGGTTCCTGGAAAAAAGAAGTTGGAGCGCGATTTATATTGCAATTGCTCGCCTTGAGCTCCCATGCCAATTGTTCAGTGCTATCGACGTCGCAATGACTATGTTTTGCTGGAAGAACTATTCTTCCGCATGGTTGCTGTGCGAGAGCCATATCTTGTTGAGGGAAGGCATCTCTCGATGCGTCACAAGGAAGGCATCAGCTTGTAGCTCTGACCTGCCCCCTCCCGCCGTAGCACCAAGGCGGAAGTCCGGGTTGAAGGTTACTTGATCTCGTTGCCCGAAGCCGGTGATGGCGAGTTCTTGCTGCGATGGCGCTGCGCAAACTCCGCCGGAGGAACGCGCCCCAGACTGCTGTGCGGCCGAACCTCGTTGTAGTCCTGCCGCCAAGCCGCAATCGTCGAGCGCGCCTGCGAAAGGCTCTCGAACCAGTGCTCATTCAAGCACTCGTCGCGGAACTTGCCGTTGAAGCTCTCGATGTAGCCGTTCTGCATGGGCCTGCCTGGCTGGATCAGGATGTGCCTCACGCCATCGGATTGTGCCCAGGCGATGAAGGCACGGCTGGTGAAATCCGGCCCGTTGTCGGTACGCACCGCGGTGGGATAGCCCCGAAACATTGCGGCCTGATCCAGCAGCCGCGTCACGTTCTGGCCCGAAATGCCGTAGTCCACGGCGATGTCCACGCACTCGTGCGAGAGGTCGTCCGCCACGGTCAGACACTTGATGCGCCGCCCACTGCGGTCACTGACGAAGTCGATGCTCCACACCTCGTTGACGCGCGAAGCCACCGCCAGCGGCACGCGCTCGCTGAGCGCGCGCTTGGCCTTCTTGCGCTTGCGCACGGCCAGCTGCGCCTGGTTGTACAGGCGATAGACCCGCTTGTGGTTCACTCCGGGGAAGTCCCGGCGCAGCAGGTCGTGGATGCGGCGATAGCCGAAGCGGCGCCGCACCTGCGCGATCTCGATGATTCTGGCGCTGAGCCGCTGTGTCGCTTCACTGGGCACCGGTGGGTTGCGATAGCTGTCCCTGGAGAGCCCCACCAGACGGCAGGCGCGTCGCTCAGACAGGTAATGCTGGGCAATCATCCTGGCTGCCGCTTCGCGTCTGGCCTGCTGGGCTAGGGCTTTACGCCGAAGACATCCTTGAGCGCATGGATGTCCAGATGCGCCTCGGCCAGCAAGCGCTTGAGCTTGGCGTTCTCGGCTTCGAGCTCACGCAAGCGCTTGGCGTCCGTCGCCTGCATGCCGCCGAACTTCGCGCGCCACTTGTAGAACGTCGCATCGCTGAAGCCGCCCTGCCTGCAGAGCTCCTTGACCGGCATGCCTGCTTCAGCCTGCCTGAGGAAGCCAATGATCTGCTCCTCGGTGAATCTGCTCTTCTTCATGTCCGTCATTCTCCTGGTTGACGGACTTCACTACCTTTACGTTGGTACGGCTGGGAGGGGGCAGGTCAGTTTCAACCTCGGCCAAGTAAGCCAGCTCGCTGAGTAAGAGCGTTCCGGAATGTTCACGCGTGATTGGGACGATCTTCGCTACTGCTCGGGAGACAAGTTTGCCGGCGGGAATTGATAGTCCTCGCACTGCAGCAGGTAGAAATACTCTCTCAGGAGTGCATCGGCAACGCATTTAAGCTCAATGACTACCGCTTGCTGCTTGGCAGCATGGGCGGTGCCGTCCCCTCGCATGAGGGACTGCAACAGCCGCGAAGCGTCTGCCACATCTGCCTCTGCGGCGAGCCAACGATGAAAAGAAATCGAAACGGGTGTCAAACCGCTGCTCCAAAGGTGCGATAGCACGCTGATTGAGCAGAAGCCCGGTGGCCACGGCACGAATGTGACCAAATCAGAAGAGACGTTAGTATGCACGTGGGATGTGCATGCGTTCTCCGCACCTTCGGAAGCATGGTCTTTATGCAGGTGTCAAATTTTTGCGTCGAACAACAACCCGACGTTGGTGCAACAGCTCAGCGACGGCCACCGTGTGTTCGCGCTTCAACGGAGAAAGCGCCGCCTGGTCCCCGGCCCTCACCGATGACGGCAATCCATGCGCGAAAGCTGCGTCAACCGGATCCCGACCAGCGTCAAGCACGTACAGGAGCGGCCAGGGCGACCATCGGTTCAAGACCAGCGCGCGGCCTTGTCGATGCGAAGTGATCCGCTGCATGTACATTCGGCTTACACCTCGACACGGGACGGAGCAACTGTTGGGCACACAATGCTGGCTTGTCTGATCTGGCCGCATTTGTGCCGCGACCACCGGGCCTCACCAGCTCAATCAGCGTGCCACCGCACCGCCTGGAGTTGGATATGACGTTCGTCACAACTGCCTTTCGCCGCTGGCTTGCGGCTGAACAAGACGCCAATGAGGCAACTCGATCTCTGCTATCCATGGTCTTGACCGTCGAGGCTGGCGATGTGGCCGAACAGCAGGATCTGGTGAAGAAGCTGCGCAAAGATGCGCACGACCCGCTTCAAGAGTACCTAGCGGCTGTTCAGTGCGCCAGTGCGCAGCTATGGCATTTCAAGGCCGCGCCCCTCCTGGCTGATCTGGATGTACCAAAAAAAGGCCCGCACGAAGCGGGCTAGAGGGAGGGATGGTTCAGCCGGGAGGTGTCAGCCCGGCAATGACATCCTCACCGTGTCTATCGCCGGGAGGTGTAGGACAAGGCCCTGTCACACTGACGAATTGATCAATCCTTCAGTTTGGGTTCCCGTATGCCTTGCACCCACTCAACCAGGCCCTTAAGAGAGTGCATGAACCAGTCGACCCACAAGCATGCATCGAAGCCACGAAGTCAATGGCGCATACCGCCATGAAGACTCCCAATTGACCCACCTTTCAGGTTGCAAAGCATTAGCCGGGTTGTCCCGGCGTACCCAGAAGGAAAACCCACCGGCGAAGACGCTCGTTGCTGGGCTGGCCGCAAAGGCTCCGAACAGCGATGGAGACCTCGGTTTTCGCCCCTATTCGAATGTCAGTCCGGTAGAGTTGCAAACGAGCACGCGAGCGGCATTGAGCGCCTCTTGCTCAGTGTCAAACGGCTCAGTGGGGATTTGCGATACCAATGCGCCCGAACTCAGCTCAATCGACGCCACAAACCACTTTTGCCCCTTTGTCAGGAGAACCCAGCAAGTCTGACGTGAGCCGCACCGGAGCTGATGTTCTGCGGTAATCATGCTCATTGAACGTCCTTCCTCTCCCACGGTTGGAAGAACAGTCTGCATCGCAATTTTTTGGTTGTATGTGGGATAGACGCTCATTTTTCCCGGGCCCCAAGTGTTCGGGGTCTTTGCCGCCCGGAAGTGGCGGGGTGCGCAAGAGAAAGTTGAGGGCGCTGACAATGGCTGTGGCCGTGCATAGGCGCTTCACCCGAATGGTCAGCTACTGCACTAGTGCCCCTCGAGCACGTGACGCGAAAAGAATGAATAGTTAGTGGCGCGGTGCCATCCAGCAGCTTTGGCTACTCCGTCGGAGGCTCACTTTTTACTGCGGCATGTCGAGTAGACGTTAGCAATGCGCGACCGTAACCCGTGATTGAGTGGACGACTGCGGGGCCAGTTTTGCCACTTTCGGGCAGGTCGGCAACGATCATTCCAGCAGCGGCTAGAACGCGGATCCTATCCACTTTGGACTGGTCAATCACTTCCAATGGGAGTTGGCGAGCTACGATCTCCCGAAGGTATTCAAGAGGCATTTTCCCATCCTCCTACGATTTTTTTGGAATCGTACTGCACGCATGCAGTCTTGCCTAGAATGGCCGCTTACAGGACCGTGGCCGGCCAAGCCTATGGCCGTGTGCAATGCCCTGTCCTGCCCAACCAATGCCTCGGGACGGCACCCGAACGCTAAGCAAATCTTCGGCGATGCGATTTAAAAGTCAGCTGTTCGCTCTTGTTCTTTCGGTGCTGCTACCAGCATCGCTGGCAGCATTGCTTGCCATCTGGTATGTGTACAGAGAAGAGCAGGCATCGAAGGAGACAAGTCTGAAGGAGGCAGCACGCACCTTCTCCAATCTTGTGGACAACGAACTGCGATCCAGACAGAAGATTCTGCGGACAATCGCAAACGCGCCCTCGCTTGCCAGTGGCGACCTGGACCACTTCTACGAGTTTGCCAGGAAGACGGCTCCAACCCCTGACACGGCAGTCATTTTGATCGACCCCAGCGGCCGGCAAATTCTCAATACTCGGCTGCCTCTAGGTTCGGAACTTCCCACGCGACGCAATGCAAGCATCAGCGAGTTGATGCAGCGCAATGGCGCAGATGCCGCCCTGGTTTCGGACATGTTTTTTGCACCTATTGGCAAGCGATACGACTTTGTCGTCCAAGTTCCAATCATTGAACGTGGGGACATCAAGTACTTCGTCGTCATGGGAGTCGATGCCGCTGCTGTCCAGGCCCTGATAAATCAACAGAAGCTTCCGGAGAATTGGTTGGCGGCCATTGTTGATCGCAAGGGAGCGGTGGTTGCTCGATCGCGAGACCCCGAGAAGTTTGTAGGTCGTTCAACCGACGAGCGACTGCAAAGGCTATTCGCGTCTACCACGCAAGGTGTCACCCGCTCAGTAACGCTCGACGGGATTTCGGTGAAGACCTTCTATCATCGCGTAGCAGCGTCAGACTGGACGGTGGTGCTGAGCATCCCGGAGGAAGAGATCACGCGCTCGGCGTTCCGCGGCGCGGGGCTGTTCGCTGCTGCCGCCTTGATGCTCTTGATCCTTTCGCTGCTGGTGGCGCGCAAGATTGGAGCGAAAGTCATATCCCGGATGCAACGGCTAGAGGCTGCAGCTGAAGCGCTCGGTCGAGGTGAGGAGGTTGCCTACGCGCCGCAGGGCCTCATGGAAATCGATGCCGTAGGAGCGCGCATAGCCGAGGTGAGTAATCGGTTGGTATCCAGCCAACGCGAGCTCGAGCGTCGGGTTGCAGAGGCTATTGCCGATACAGAGCGTGCGCAAAGAGCGTTGCTGCAGAGCCAAAAAATGGAGGCGCTCGGAAGGCTCACAGGTGGTATTGCGCATGAGTTCAACAACTTGCTGCAAACGCTCTCAACCTCACTTCAGCTTGCAAAGCGCTCGGGCGACATCGAGCGCATCCACGCGTTGCTCGATACGTGCTCGAAGGCATTGAAGCGCGCCAAAGTCTTGACAGGGCAGCTCAGTTCATTTGGCCGGACCCAAGATGCGCGAATGGAAACCGCGAGTTTGCATAAGCACATCCAGGAATTCCGACAACTGGTCGACAACGTGCTTCCAGCGGGCATCAAGTTGACCGTCGAGCTGCCAGAGGAAGACTGGCCTGTCACGATTGATCCAACCCAGTTCGAACTGGCTTTTCTCAATTTGGTGATCAACGCAAAAGATGCCATGCCATCCGGGGGGACCATCCGCCTGGTTGTTACGAACGAACATGATGCAGCCCCCGCCCCAGGTTTTGCGCGGGGAGATTATGTCCGTGCGAGCTTCACCGATACAGGCATCGGGATGAGTGCCGAGGTCATGGCCAAGGCGCTCGATCCGTTCTACACCACCAAGAAGGTTGGACAAGGTACAGGCCTTGGACTGCCACAAGCGTTCGGCTTCGCCAAGCAGTCGGGAGGTACGCTACTCCTCCGAAGCACCGAAGGCCAGGGCACGCAGGTCGAGATCATCCTGCCAAAAGCAGAAGGCCCAATAAAAGTTCCCAAGTCAGTTGGACCGGCCCTGTCTTTGGATACCGAAGCATCTGCAGGCACGCTTTTGTTTGTCGAAGACGATGCGCTGGTGAGAGAAAGTGTTGCTCCCGCTCTGGAGAGCGGGGGGTTTTTCGTCATCATGGCTGAGAGTGCGGATGCGGCGCTCGCCTGTCTGGAAGCTGGCACCAAGGTAGATGTCGTTTTTTCCGACGTCGTAATGCCAGGCTCGCTAAACGGAATTGATTTGGCCCGCATAGTGTTCGGCCGCTTCCCGAATATCAGGGTTGTCCTTGCGACCGGGTATTCGGAAAATCGGGTTTCCATACCCGGCGTGCAGGTCTTGGCAAAGCCGTATGACATGGCCGATGTGTTGCGTGTACTGAAACGCAGCGGCCCAGCTTAAGGGAGAGGTTTAGTCATTCCTTCGTACGGAATGGCCAACCTTGAACACCGGCGCCGACCCGTGATCGCCAAGAGCAAACAGAACGGTCGACGGTCGGGACCTCCAAAAGTTATCCACGATCCGTGCGGACACTGGCTGCCCGGGCATCTCGCTCCTCTGGCTGTTTTCGCCCGCCTCTGCATTCGTTTTTGGGCGGTCGGCTGGGACAGCACAGCACGCATCCTTATCGACTGGTGTGGACCCTGGAGAAGGCACTTGCCGAACATCCTGGATCAGACATGCCCCGATTGCAGTTGACTGTTATTTCCAACTCAGCCAAAGACTCATCAACTGCGCACGGCTGCGCACCCCGAACTTGCGGTACAGCGCCACAACGTGCTGGTGCGTGGTCGAGGTGGCCAGGCTCAGTTGCTCGGCAATGCGCTTTTCCGATGCCTCGCCCAGCAGGAGGCCGAGCACCTTTCGCTCAGTGGGCGTGAGCGGGGCACGCGCCACCAGCGGGCCGCTGGTCAGCATGACGTGGCGGTGGAACCACTTGATGCCGCGCAACGCATAGGCCAGCAGGGCGATCTGCGGCGCGGTGAAGGTGTGAGCCGCGTAGAAGCCGAAATGCGATTCCGCGTCACCGTTGATCGGAAAGCCCACCCACACTGCATCGTGCGTACCGTGGGGCGCCCAGAAGGCGCGGTAGGCCGGGCCGTCGAACCAGTCTGCGGGCAGGTCGCGCCGCAGCCCATAGGTTCTGAAGCGGCCAACCTCGCGCATGGGCAGCAGAAAAGAGGGGTCGATCTCGCGGCTGTTCCAGCGCCGCTGCAGTTCCTTGAACGGCCCCTCCTGCGCAGCGGGCAGCTCATCAAAGGGGTGCAGCACCCGGGTCACGGCCACGCGCCAGCCCTGCAGGGGGTCTTCGCCGACCGCGGCACCATCGCCGCCCTCGTGCGCCTGCAACCGTATCGCGCCGCCCCAGGTGGAATTACGGGCATTGACCATATCGCACAGGCGCACCTGCAGGTGGCAGGTGGCCGCCTCGGCCTGGCCGGCTTCGAAGTCCGTGAGCTCGTCCCACAGACGATGGATGTCTTCCTGGATGGCGGTGTCCAGCACGTAGTTTCCTCCCCCTACTGTTTAGTGGATAGGAGCACGGCGATGCAGCCGATAAGCTCCTCTCTATTGCGGTAACTAACTGTACGATACCGCCCCTGCACGCCCGGTCGGGCGCGGTATGCGCGCACATCGTTCGGCGCATTTCTAGAACATCGCTTTATTCCTTCGTCCATGGGATTGTTTTTTTCGCATGAAACCCTGCACCGTCCGCGCAGGGCTTTGGCGGCGCTGGGCTGCGCTGCCGCTGGCATGGCGCCGTTCACCAGCTTTTCGGCGGATTTGAACGACACCGGCCTGGGCCAATGCTTTGATGCCTCTGGACCTGTCGCCTGCACGCAAGCCAATGTCGGCGATTCAGCGCTTCATCCGCGCCAGGACGCGCGTTTTGGGCGCGACGCGCAGGCCGCGGCGGGCTCTCTGGTCAAGATCGGAGGCGGGGCCGCAGGCTTTGACTTCACCGCGCTGGACACTACAGGGCAACCGGTGGCCCCCGGTGCCCATGTCTGTGTGCGTGACAACGTGACCGGGCTCGTGTGGTCCACGGAAACGCTGGCGTCCACATTTACGGCCGCTGGTGCCGCCGCTGCCGGCTACAGCCGCTGCAGCCAATGGCAGGGGTGGCGCCTGCCCACGCGACGGGAGTTGCTGTCCATCGTGCACAACGGCGCGGCCCAACCAGCGATCGACGCAGCGTATTTTCCCGCCACGGTGCCTGGCGGGTATTGGAGCGGCGACGTCTACGGCCTCGACACCGCCAGGGCCTGGGCCGTTGACTTCGCGGACGGTGCCTCCCTTGCTCCCGCCCAAAGCGCAAGCAATGCGTTGCGGCTCGTGTCAGCCGGCGCAGGCGTGAACCAGGCTCCCCGCATCACCATCGCCAACGTCAACCTCGACGACAAGGCCGCCATGGCACCGTACATGGCGCCCGAGGCCAGTGCCTATCCGCACTGGCGCCCTCAGGCGATGGTCATGCCTGGCTGGGCGAGTGTATCGCCCGGGCCCGCCAGTGAATCAACCCAGAATCTCACGGCTACAGTCACGCTACTGCCCGTGACGGGGCAGAAAGCGCTCGAGTTTGACGTGCCGCCCACGCTCGACCCGGCGACGGGAACCTTGTCATTCAAGGTCAAATACCAGTTTGAGGACTACGTTGAAAATACGGGTGGCCACAGAGTGATGTGGAATTCGTCAGCAGGCTTGGCCCGAGTCCAAGTGGAACTAAAGGACAACGGCGGTACGGCCAACGGTGGAGTAGATACGTCTACGGCAGTCTTTGAGATTTTTCTTGATCCTAAGCCTAAGGCAGTTGATCGCAGCATTCGTGCGCCATGGCGAAATCTATGCGTTTCCGTCACAGTAATGGCCTGGGATGCCGATACAGTGAATATGTTCGAGCCTGGCGCGCCCATAATTTTACCGCCGCTCAAAATAGCTTCCCTGCCGAAAAATGGTTATCTGGAGGACGTAAATGACTTTTTTACTCCGGCTTACAGTAATGATCACAAGGTTGCCGGCTATAACTTGTATTCATCGTTTTGTTATCGCCCATTCTCAATGACTTACACCGGTTTGGATAGCTTTACGTTTACAGTGACAGATACGGACGGCAACGTCAGCGAACCGGGAACCATCAACATTGAGATTTATGAAAACTAAACGGGTCTCAGGGCAGAGCCGTTGCGCAGCGTTGCTGTGGGCCACCCTTGTCGCCTCAACGACGGTCCCGGCGTTCGCAGCATTTACCGCCAGTGCAGACGGCACTGCGATCGACGGTAGCACTGGCCTCGTCTGGGACCGCTGTGCGTGGGGTAGCGTCTGGAGCGCAGCGACGAGTGCTTGCGTGCCATCCGGGGCAGACACTTTTACCTGGGCGGGCGCGCTGTCGGCGGCAGCGGCTGCCAACGCCGCCAACCACCTGGGCCACAACGACTGGCGCCTGCCCAGCAAGAACGAACTCGAATCGCTGGTGGATGTCGCTGCGAGTGCCAGCCCCGTGATCGATCCGGTGTTTCCCTGGCCTTACCCAGGGGCAGAGTTCTGGTCGTCCACGACTTACACCCCTGCACCGTCCGGTGCGTGGCGTGTGAGCTTTGCCAACGGCAGCGTGGCTGCCGAAGGAAAGACGACCCTTCTGCGTGTACGCTTGCTGCGGGGCGGCTCCGCAGCCGCTGCGTTCGACAGGCTCCATGGCGCGCTGCATGCCATCACGTCATCGGTCAATCCAGCAGCCGCAGGGAGTGTCAACTGCAGCCCGAACCCTGTCGTCCAGGGCGCTTCGGCCATCTGCACGGCCACACCGTCCGCGGGCTATGTCTTTTCTGGGTGGGGCGGGGACTGCAGCGGCACGTCGGCCACATGCACCCTGAGCAACGTGACGGCTGCACGCTCGGTGACGGCGAGCTTCGCACGCAACGACCCGGGACCGTCTGGACCGTCGGGTCCAACGGAGACGCCGGTCCAGGGCCCGGGCGTGGTGAACGTCACCGATCCGTCTCTCCCCGTCGTGGTCGGCCCAGGGGGCGATGGCGCCACCATCGTGCTGCCCGGCACCGGCACCACGCCGGTGAGCCTTCAGATCACCGTCAACGGCCAGCCGATGACCGTGACGGCTTTGCCTGGCACCCAACTGAAGGTGACCCGGGTGGATGGCCAGGACGTGCTGGTGCTGGTGGTGCTGCAGGGCGAGGCGTCCATGGCCAGCACCGCCGCCGGGCAACCCATGGCGCTAGCGGGCACGGTGCTGCTGAGTGCAGGCGCCGCGGGCACGCGCATCGACGCGCAGCCGCTCACCGTGGCCGTGGTCACTGGCGCGCTGCTGCCACCGCCAGGGGCATTGCCTGAGCTGGGCAACAGGGGCCTGTTGGCGGGTGAACGCCTGCTGATCGATCCGCAGGGCAGGCTCGTGTCCGTCACCCTCGGCTCGATCAAGGGCGATGCGCAGCAGATGGGGGATACCATGGCTTTCACCAACCTGCCTGCTGCGATCACGGTGGACGGCAAGGCCTTCGCACGGCTGGCCGGCGCGGTAGCGCGCCTGGCGGGCGCCAACCTGGCCCAGGGCCTTGAAGTGGCGCCCTCGGGCGTGTTCATGCTGCGCGATGGCGGGCAGATCTTCCAGCTGCTCCCCACGCAGCCCATCACCGTGGATGCAAAGCAGCCCGATGGCCTGTCCTTCACGCCCCTGGGCTTGCTGCGTTGGGTGCGCGGCGGCGTGGTAGTGCAGTTTGCGCCTGCGGTGGCAGACCTGGCGGGTCTGGCCAGCGCCGTGACAACGGCATTGCCGGGTGCGACCTTGCAGCTTGGCGCCGAAGGTGTGCTGCAACTGGGCTTTGGCGGCACCACCTATGTGCTCAAGCCGGACTGGACGGGCGCGGGTGTCAGCACAGCCACGCCTCGCGTTGGCGTGGACGAACAGGGCCGCATCGTATTCCAGGCGGGCAATGGGCCCGGGCAACTGCTGCTGCCCGCCCTGCTCAGCGCAACGCAGGCGCAGGGCATTTTCGGCACGGCCATTCCAGGCGCCACGCTGGCCGTGCAACCGGGCAGCGGCGAAGGCGCGCTCACCCTCACCCTGGGCGGGCAGACCTGGCGCCTGCTGCCGCAGTGGGCACTGCCCGCTGGTGCGGCGGGCCAGACGGAGCCCTGGCGCATGGGTGCCGACGGAATGCTGTACCTGAAGCTGGGAACGCAGGTGCAGGGTATGCGCATCGCAGATTGAGAGCCTCAAGCACTCTCTTGCGCCAGCGACCGCAGGTTCGTGATTGATGCGAGCGAGGCAGAGGAGGAAGGGAGGCCAACACAGAGGTGGGCCCTTAGATGCTTCAGTTGAACGCCTGCGGAAGCCATGGACTCAAGAGTGCCGGCTTCCTTCGATGGCTCGCACTCCCGACGCCGACTTTCGGGCCTCCCGAAGGGCTTCACAAATCTACTCGGATCATCGTCCCATCGAATGAAATGTCACCAGCGGCTTCTTCTGAATGACCGCTTAGCGATTTCATGCGGCACCCAGGCTTCCCTGAAGCAGTCGCTCCACGGAGTGGAGCTTCTTGGCCGCTCATTCAGGCCGTGCTATACCAACGTGCGACGGTATTCAAAGATCCTCGTCAATGCGGTGCAGGGGTGTAGTTCCAGCTCGCTATTGGAACTGTCTTTCACTGAATGCGCAGACCCACGTTCTGGCGTGATTCAACGCCTCCTCTTCCGTGTCGAACGATAAGGCCGTTGATACAAACTCTGTTTTGCCATCTGGGAACTCTATCGAGGCAACGCTCCACGCCCTTTTGCGCAAGAGACGAACCCAACAACTGGTGAGCGCATCGCATTGAAGCCGGTGCTCTGTAGTGATGACTCTCATGCACCGAAAGTAGCAGAAAGCACTCTTGCACGTCATCGATCAAACCAAATCGACATCATTTTCATTGTCATTTTTTTCTTGACAAAATTCCTGGAATTAGTCGAAGCATGGTGCTACGATTTCTCCGCTGACCCTCGATAGCCTTTGAGAGAACAGCCTCGGACGGACTATGCGCCGGAAGGCGTTTTGACCGCTTCAGTGAGGTAAGCATGAGAATGCTTTCGCTATTCCGCCGACTCGGCCTGCGCACCCAACTCTCTGTTGTGTTCGCTGCGCTCGTTGTTGTTCTGACCCTGGTGCTTTCTGCAGGGCTGGGGGGAATGCTTCGGTCCAGCGCGCAAAGAGATGCGAGTCAGGTACTGTTTACAGTCGCTGACAACGCGAGTCGCCAGCTCTCCCAAGGTCTCTTTGAGCGAAGCCGCGTCGTACAGGTGCTTTCAAAAGCGCGAGGCATTTGGGAGAAGGGCCTCGGCTCGCAGGAGGTGCGTGAACTTCTTGCCCGTAACCAAGCGATTGACCCTTACAGCTTATGGATCGGGGTCGCTGATTCGGAAGGGAATGTGAAGTCCGCGACTCAAGGTTTGCTCGAAGGCAATAGCGTTCGCGAGCGTCCATGGTTCACCGCTGGTCTCGTTGACCTGCATGTTGGCGACGTACACCCCGCAAAACTGCTGGAAAAACTGTTGCCCCCCAACGTTTCAGGAGAGCCACATCGCTTCGTCGATTTTGCTGCACCGATCAAATTGGGTGAGACGACCGTGGGAGTGTTGGGGATGCACGGCAGTTGGGAATGGACAAGGGACGAACTAGAGAGTCTTGCCCCCACTGCCACTCAGGATTCGTGGATCGAACTGTTCGTGTTTGATCGCGAAGGCACGCTGATCTATTCACCTGCGGCCTACCGTAGCGAGCTGGAGCGTGGAAAGCAGAGGCTGCCTGTGCCTCCGTCCTTCACAGATAGGTCGAAAAGGCCTGCTGAGGTGGCGTCGTGGGTGGATGGGAAAAGCTACCTGACTTCGGCGGTACGTTTGCAACCGCGAAACAAGGCGAGCGATCTCGGTTGGGTTGTCGTTGCCAGGCAACCGTTAGACGTTGCCTTCGCATATGCCAATCGAGCCGTCAACGCCACGCTTGTCTTTGGCGGGTTCGCAGCACTGGCGGCGGTTGTGCTGGCATGGTTTGCGGCCAGGCGTCTCAGTGAAGACATCAACACTCTTTGCGAAGCGGCGAGCGAGGTGGAGGCGGGAAAATATGGCGCAATGATTCCGCTTGTAGATCGGAATCGGGATGTCAAGCAACTGTCTTTCGCGTTGCGTGGCATGACTGATCGGCTACAGACTGCCAACCTAGAAATGGAAAAGCAGGTCCATGTTCGTACTGCAGAGTTAGAGGCGGCAAACCGAGCGTTAGATCTTCAGGCGCGCACTGATGCGTTGACTGGATTGCTGAACAGGCGCGGGTTTACTACACAGATTGAGTTTGCCGTGGCACTGGCGACCCGCAGTGGACGGCCGTTGAGTCTCGTATCGGTAGATGTGGACTACTTCAAGCGAGTGAACGACACCTTTGGCCACGATGCCGGCGATGAAGTTCTAAGGCGACTGGCTCAAATACTCGAACAACGCGTACGGGCCTGCGACATCATCGGCCGCCTCGGCGGCGAGGAGTTCGCCGTGATCTTGCCTGATACGGATTGCGATGGCGCGCGGACGCTCGCCCAGGCAATCGTTGACAGCGTCGCCTCTCAAGAGATGCCACTGGTTGGGCGAATAACAGTAAGTGCGGGAGTGGCGAGCTTTCGCGGCAAGCAAGAAACCTCCAGAACGCTTCTGTGTAGGAGCGACGCCGCGCTTTACGATGCCAAGGCCCAAGGCCGCAATCAGGTGTGCGTAGAGGCCGTTGAGTAGCGGCGTCTATTGCAATTGAGCAGCATTGATAGACTTTCGCACGTTGGCAGCGGTGCGAAGACAGCGCCGGGTAACCCGCGTTAAAAGCTCTCCCACTCATCTTTCTCGCTCCTGGAGTTCCCGCGTTCCCCCATGGCAGGCGCTGGCATTGGCTTCCCGGTGAGTGCCCTGGTTGCAGCCGGGTCTTCTTTTGGGCGCGAGAAAGTTCGCACCGGAGTGCGCGAAAGCGGTGCCGCCTTCGGCGCCGGCTTATGCGCTGCGGGTCTCTGATAGCCGCCAGAAGGACCGCTGCGATCGCCTTCCAGCCGGAATACCGCCACCGCGTTCACCAGCTCGCCCGCCTGGCTGTTCAGGCTGCTCGCCGCTGCCGCCATTTCTTCCACCAGCGCCGCGTTCTGCTGGGTGGCCTGGTCCATCTGCGTGACCGCTTCTCCCACCTGGCCCACGCCTGCGCTTTGCTCGCTGCTGGCCGCGCTGATCTCGCCCATGATGTCGGTCACGCGCCGGATGGAGGCCACCACTTCGGTCATGGTGGCCCCGGCCTTGTCCACCAGCAGGGTGCCTTGTTCCACGCGCTCCACGCTGGCGGTGATCAGGCTCTTGATTTCCTTGGCCGCTTCGGCGCTGCGCCCGGCCAGGCTGCGCACTTCGCCGGCCACCACGGCAAAGCCGCGGCCTTGCTCGCCCGCGCGCGCGGCTTCCACTGCTGCGTTCAAGGCCAGGATGTTGGTCTGGAAGGCGATGCCGTCGATGACCGAGATGATGTCGGCGATCTTGCTGCTGCTGGCGTTGATGCCTTTCATGGTCTCCACCACTTCGGCCACGACGTCGCCGCCCTGCACGGCCACGGTGGAGGCGCTCAGGGCCAGCTGGTTGGCCTGGCGCGCGTTGTCGGCGTTCTGGCGCACGGTGGAACCGAGCTCTTCCATGGAGGCGGCCGTCTCTTCCAGGGCCGAGGCCTGCTGTTCGGTGCGGGCGCTCAGGTCGTTGTTGCCCGAGGCAATCTGCGCGCTGGCCGAGGCCACGCTTTCGGCGTTGCCGCGCACGCCGGTGACCACGCGGGCCAGGTTCTGGCGCATGTCCTCAAGCGCCGAGAGCAGCTTCCCGGTTTCGTCGCGCGATTGCACGTTGATCTGCCCGCTCAGGTCGCCACTGGCCACGCGGTCGGCCGCCTCCACGGCCTGGGCCAGGGGGCGCGTGATGGAGCGGATGATGGTGATGGCCAGGAAGATGGCCAGTGCGATGGCCAGGGCCCCGGCGATCAGCACGTCGCGCTGTAGGGCTGCGGCGGCTTCTTCGGCCTCTTTGCCTGCCTCGTCAGTGAGTTGCGCCTGAAACTCTACCTGGTCGCGCAGCGTCTTCTGGTACTCAAGCTGGATTGGGCGTAGCCTTTCTTCAAGCAGCTTGGTTGCCTCCTCTTTCTGGCCCTTTTGCACCAGGGCCAGGAATTCGTCGCCGCGCGCCAGGAATTCTGTACGCGCCTTTAGCATGCTGTTAAGCAGTTCCTTGCCTTTGGGTGAGGAGATCAGCGTGTCCAGCAATCTGTATTGATCGGCCGTGGAGGTTCGTGCCGAGGCGATCTGCTCGTGGGCGAGACGCGAGATACTCTCCGAGTTGAACAACACCAAGTTGCGGAACTGTATGGCCTGGGTGTTCACGCTATTGGCCAGCACGCCCAGGGCTTTGGTGATTGGCACACGGGTGTCGATCACATCGTTGAGCTCAGAGCGCTGACTCGCCGATCGAACGAGGCTTGTGGCACCCAATGCAATGAGCAGCAGCACCATCGCGGCAAATGCCAATGTCAGACGCGTAGAAATTGTTAACCTCGTCATTGCTCCTCCGTCGGATTTTCCCTGCCTCAGATTACTTTGGCTGAGGTTAAAGCGAATGTCCAGCCCCCTATTTCTGGACACCTTGTTCCTTCAGCCTGACCACTTCTCCAGCATTCGAAGAGCAACGGCTCGCGGCATTGGCGCGCTGATATGCCGAACAGGGTTTGGCAGACTCGACCAAAACACCGCTGTTGCGAAAAGTGCTCAGGTGCATCGTTGCAAAGCACCCGTCCGAACAGAAGCAGGCGCGTAAGCGGCCAGCCATGCCATCTTGACGACGCCAGGAATGCTGTCAGCAGTCATTGCACTTGCCAATTTGTCCAGTCGGGCCCGTAGACCTCCGTGCGGGCATGGAGGCTGATAGCCTTGGCGCATCGCCTGTCTGGCTTTTCTGCTGGCCCGCCACTTCATGTCCGCCAACACCTACACCTTCACCTGTATCGGTTCCGACGCCGCTGCGCTGGCCCGGCTGCTTGCCCTGCTGCAGGTCGCCATGCAAGCGCCCGACGCTGCCTTGCCCGAGCCGCTGAACCGTTTCTTCGAATACTGGGACGAGCCATGTGTTACGAGCGCGTCCTTGCTGGGCACCACGCTGCGCTGCACGGTCGACACGTCGGCGCACGACCTACTGGAGAAGCCTCAGATCCTGGCCTGGCACGCCTCGGGCGCCGAGTATCTGCGGGTGCATGTGTTCAACAGCCAGGTCGGCGAATCGGTCACGACGTACTACCATTCCGGCAAGCGCATCACGGCCAAGGCCTTTCCTAAGCCAGTGCTGTCCGAAGGCGAGCGCCTGTACGAGCTGGTGCTGGAGGCCAAAGACGGCGCGCTCGCCAAGGAGGTCAAAGCCGGAGCTTCGTCCAATGCCACGGCCGATGGCGTGCCCATCATGGTGCTCGCCCTTCGCGCGGGCCTGGTGAAGTCGGTGCGCGCCCTGCACGATGCCGGGGTGGACTGGACCGCCTGTCTGCCCTGGGCGGCCGAGGTGGCCGACCTGATCGGTGCCTGCGGCGGCAACCAGCGCGAAGCGATGCTCTCGGGCCTGCTGCATGCGCCTGGCGTTGATCTGCCCGCGCTGTCGCGCCTGGAGCGCGTGGCGCGGTCGGTGAGCGTGCATCCCAAGTTGCTCCAATGGCTACTGGCGCAACCCGGTGTTGACGTGAATGCCCTGCTTGTCGACGACCACTCCGGGCAGGAAACCGGCAGCCTGCTGTTCCACAGCGTGGAGTTCTTCCAGGACCGGGCCGACGTTCTCAAGGTGCTGACCGCTTGTGGCGCGCGCTCGGTGCCACCCGCTCAGATGAGCAACGTGGAGCGGCTCACCTGCATGTGCAGGGGATACCGGGATGCGCAGACCCCGGCGCAATTGGCTGCGTCCGGGGTGGATCTGGAAACGCCGCTCTGGCGGGAATATCCTGCGCTGCGCATGGTTATGCGCAACTACATGGGAGCGCTGGGGGATTTGCGCCTGGCGCAGGACCTGCTTGATGCTGGCGCTGGGGTGGACTACTGGAAAGATCCCGAAGCCTTCCAGGAGGAAGTAGTGGAGCCGCTGCTGACCGTGTACTGGAATGAGCCCAGCAATGCCAGTGGCAAGCTCGTCTCGCGCCTGGATGCGGATGCCTGCCAAATCGTCATCGGCACGATGCGCCGTGTGCTGGAGCGTGGGGTGAGTGCGGCTATGGAGGTGTCGCTGCAGGTGGACGACCTGGAGACCCGGCACGAGGGAGAATCACCGCCCTCGGCCTGCTACGCGGGAAGCCTGCTCGGGGCAGTGGCAGGCCTGCTGTGCGTGCGCGGCAGCATCCTGCGGCCGTTGTGCCTGCCGCTGGTAACGCTACTGCTGGAGAACGGTGCCGACCCCCATGGGCCCTGCACACGTAACATCCACCTGTCGGACCGCAGACGGATCTGGGGGGGGGGCAACTGGCCGGAACTGCACAACCCCTGGCCGGAGGGGGCATCCGTGCTGGCCTACCTGCAGGAGCGGCAGGCCAAGGCGCCTGACCCGATCGATGCGGCGGTCATCGCTGCAATGCACATTTGGGCTGCGACTACGGAGCAGGGGACCTCTGGCACCCCAGCTCTCAGTGGGCCGAATCGGTAAACCCGGCCAAGTCTCGCTCCGGCAGTGTGGTATCCGTCAAACTGCAGCTCGATCAGGATCTCAGGTTCGTAACTCTGTCGACGTCGATGGACAGGCGCCTAAGGGCGAGCGTCAAGTTAGCCCACCTTGCGATAGGCGCGCTGCAAAGCTAGGCGGGCTGCCAACGATGCGGCAGTAGGTCCTCGATGCGGCTGTTGAGCTGCGTCGGCAGCCGCTGCAGAACATCGCGCAGGTAGGCCCAGGGCTCGTGGCCACACATGCGGGCCGATTGCACCAAGCTCATCACCACGGCCGCGCGTTGCCCGGCAAGTTCACTGCCCACGAACATCCAAGCCTTGCGCCCCATCGCCCATGGCTTGATCTGGCGCTCCAGGTGGTTGTTATCGATGGGTACCGCGCCGTCTTCGACGTGATGCGTGAGTCCACGCGCGCAGGCCGTTCATCAAGGCCGAGGACGCCATCCCAAAGGCTGCGCGTTCCCAGGACCAGCTCGCCAGCCGGTTCGTGCGGCTCATCGGCAAGATGTACCGCGCCGAAGCGCTAGCCAAGGACTGGGCCCCACAACGCCGGCTGCGGTTGCGCTCGCGCTACAGCCGCGAGGTCGTGCGCGAGACCGAGGGGCTGCTGCTCACGCATCTGCATCGCGTTGCACCGTCCAGCCTGCTGGGGGAGGCCATGCACTACCTGCACGGGCAGTGGCCCAAACTCGTGCGGTTCCTTGACAGCGGCACCTGGCCGCTGGACTCCAACCCGGTGGAGAACGCCATCCGCCCGTTCGTCGTTGGAAGACGCAGTTGGCTGTTTGCCGACACCGTGGGTGGCGCAAACGCCAGCGCCAACCTGTACTCGTTGATTGAAACCGCCAAAGCCAACGACATCGAGCCCTACCGCTATCTCGTTGCGCTCTTCAAGAAGTTGCCGCTGGCCCAGACAGTGGATGACTACGAAGCTCTGCTGCCCTGGAACATCGCACTGGGCGAGGCGTAGACCGCGACTCGCGGATGGGCTCCGGCGCCGCTCGCAAGGGCGTGGTTGATTGACGGCTTCCTCAGAAGTAACCCGACCTCGCCATCATTGGAGCTTTGGTAGCGATACTGCCTGCGCTCAGATTTGAGGGGGGTGCACCGTGACGTTGTTCATCGAGAATGCACAAACGTGCACACAGCTAGCGCAGGCATATTTTTCGTTTCCGACGGCAACAGGCTGCCAGGCGGGTGGCAACCTGCTGGTACTTGTACAAGTAGCTGTCAGGTTCACTGAGGCGTGTTTTTCAACGCGGGGTGTAACACTTGCGCGCCGAAATAGCTGCAGCAACGGCAGGCGCTAGGCTCGCCACATCGGGGTAGGCCGACGCGGATGCACTGTCGTCAATCACACAGAGATAGTTGGATTTGCGCACCATCACAAGCGGACGCGGCGCGGCGGCGGCAAAGAAGTTGCGCACGCCCCAGTAGGCCACCATCTCCCCATTCGCCGCGCTGCGCATTTCAAGGATCGTGGACCCGCCAATCATCGGGCCTTGCCTGTATTCGCCTGCACCACTGCACTGGGCATCGCGGTAGAAAATTCCAGCGGAGCCAACCGACACTGATGTAGCGTTGGATTTCGACAAACCCCACACATCTGTGATGCCGATTCCGTCGGACGTCACGTCGCACTGCTCCCTTTCCCAAAGCCCATCAGCCAAGGCGCCCTCTGGCACGCAGCGCACCGCCACAGTGTCCGCCACGTTGGTGGCCACCGTGCCTGATCCATTGCGCACCACGCAGCCGACGCCAGCGGGACGAGATTTCACCGTAACCGCATAGGCAGCACCTGCAGGAAGCTGGGTAGAAAAGGCAAAGCTGCCATCGGCTTTCAATGCCAAGTCCTCGCTGCCATTGGTAAGCACCACCGTCTGGCCTGCGGTAACACCGCTGATGGTGCCGCCCAGCGTATTGCGCTCGCCCGCCACCGTTGCGCAATCGATCAGCACCGACGCGCCACCCGCGATCAGCGTTCCAGTACCGCGCGCGACAGTACAGCGCTGGCCCGAAGGCTGGGTTTTGACAGTCACTGCATAGCTGCTGCCCAGTGGCCGACTCTTCGCCGTCTCCACGAAGCCGTTGGCGCTGATGATGAAATCGTCCGCGCCGTGGTTCTGCACCACCAAGCTCTGACCCGTGACCAGCCCATTCACCGACAGGCCCAGACGCTTATAGTCCAAGCCAGGCGGGGGGCCAGAATCCTCGCCACCCCCACCTCCGCAGCCGGCCAGTACCAGCGCCGCTGCAAGCCCCATAAAAACCAAGTGCCATTGAGCCACCGGAGCGCGGGAAAATGAACGACGCGCACCGCGTGGCTCGCGGCGATTGACTGCGACGAAAGAAAAAGGCATGGAAATTCCTCTCGAAATCGTGACACGTCGAACGCATGTCATCTGGTTGATGTGATTGAGTGTGTGATCGACCGCCAGGTATAGCATGTGACCCTTGTCACTCGCGTAGCCGACACGGCGCCGCTTTCGAGTATCAAAATGTAGGGTCGCTTCCGCTGCAAAGCGGTCATGGCCGGCCAGCGCAGGCGCATCTTCGCTGGGTCACCTTGTTGGAGGACCCTGGGCAGGGGCGGCAGGCTAGACTTTCGCTGTCGGTCAATAGCGCACGTCTACATGGGTGCAAGCTCGACAGCAAGGTTCTCGTGCGGAACCACATGCCACGTCGTCAGAGCAGTGGCGGTCTCGGAGTACGGTGTCGGCGCGTCCGATCGGACCCCTGCAGTTTGAATAGTCCTGCAGCTGTACGCCCAGACTGCAAGCCACTTACAGGAGGAACCAGTGCCCAGAATCTCCCATACGGTCCAGCACATCCTGCGGGTTTTGCGGTATGCGTGAAGTCAGGCCGCACAGGGCACATAGGGCACATGGGCTCTCGTTCGTGGTTGCCTGGCTGGGTGCCGTGCTCGTTGGCGTGCTGCTTTTTTATCGGCAGTGGTGGTACGAACTGTTGGGCCCTTTGCTCTCAGAACTCACGCACAGGCAGCAGTCCTCCTTGGTCGGCATCGCCCAACTTGTGGTCTGTGCGGCGCTCATCGCGGTGACTGCGCGCCGTCGAGTCCTTGGGTTTTCGCTGATCAGCTTTTTCTTTTCTGAGTGTCTGTTGGTGCTCTGTATGTGGCGCTACAACCAGCAGCATTCTTCGGATCACATCGCCTACTCGATGTACGCATTCGCTGATGCCGCTTTCACCATGGTCTTGTTCTCAGGCATGTCGTGGTGTTGGTGGCGGTGCTTGGGTGGTGGCAAGGTGACAGATGCAACCTGAGCTGAAGGCCCACCTTGGGTCTCTGACCATCGTTTTTCAACAAGAAGAGTGCATCAAGGTTGACGTCAAACCGGCGGATTTTGGCGGACGTTAGCGGGTCGTGAATCGACAGCGGTTTCGGTCGCTGGACGTGGGAGGACAGCCGGGGGAAGGTAAGCGGGTGGCCATGCCATCGTGACCGCAAGCGGCCGGTGGCGGCTAGACTTCGGGTATCAGCCAGAACCGGCCACTCGACTCATGGAACCTTCTCTGCTCTTCACCGTTGAACAGGTATTCCAAACCTCAAACATTGGGTGCGTACTTGCGCCGGGCGTGACGCCAGGGCCAGGTGTCCCTGAGGTCCGGGTGGGAGACCCAATCCGACTGTTGAAGCCCAATGGCAAGATTGTCGACACGAGGATTCACTCGATTCCGCTCTTCAGCTATGGGTCAAGACCACGCCCCAAGGTCCTCACAATCCCATTCGTGTTACCGCCGCAGATAGCGAAAGAGGATGTTCCCCTGGGAACCCGCGTTTTCCATCTGGCGTGACCCACCTTCGATGTCCGCTTTGGGCAAAAGCGAACGGCAGCTTCGGGCCCAAAGCCGTCCTTCTCGATCCGGGCATCACACTTTCTTCTTTTCCAAACGCGCCAGCGCCGCCTCATACGCTTGCAGCACATCCGGTCGATCTTCGGCGGCGGCATCGAACCGGCTGGCCAGCAAAGCGGCGTCGGCCTTGCTGCCCAGTTGGCCGATGGCCTTGAAGATCCTTTTCATGAAGACGGCGTCGCCACCGACGATCTGCCGCTCCAACCGCAGCAGGTCCATGATGGGCTCCACAAGCTGCGGCGCCTTGGTCTTGCCCACCACTTCAAGCAGGCATTTGTAGTTGCCCAGGTGCGCGTTCGAGAAGCGGTCGCGGTCGTTGAAGAAGGCGAGGAAGAGGTCGGTGTACGCCGGGCTGGCCACCTTGAGCAGCACGTTCATGATTGTGGCGTGGTCGCTCTTGAGCTTGCCGGCCAGGAACTCTTGCCGGTAGGGGTGCCATGCCAGCGCCGTGTGAAAGCACTCGGTCATCGGCGCGATGGTGTGCTCGCCAAAGCTGCTGAGCACCTCTACCAGCACCGCCCACTCCTCTGTGTAGTGCGGGCGCAGGCCGTTGGCCACTAGGGCGTGAAAGGCGCCCTCGGCCGGGTGGGCCAGCACGCCACGCAAGGCCTCCTCATCGTAGTGCCCGCCCACAAAGCTGGAGAAGCCCCGGGCCAGCAGATCCAGGTCGGTTATGGCGTAGACGGCAGGCCAGTCCTTCGCCCGCATCCGATCGGCCAAGCGCCATGCCTCAACGTGCTCGGGTTTGTGCACCTGGGGCGGTTGGGGCAGGTCCAACTTCAGGGCGAGTCGCTCCTCGAGTTGCGGCGCGCTGGCGTGAAAGTCCACAAACTTGCGACCCGCCAGCGGCGCAAGGCTGCTGATGGGGTTGTAAGCTATGTTCAGCTTCACGATCTGAGGGCAGGCCGCCAACGGTGACAGGTCGCTGATCTCGTTGAAGCTCAGGTTTAGGTCCGTCACCTGGGTGCACGCGGTCAGAGGGGACAGGTCGCCGAGCTGGTTGCCCGAAAGGTCCAGCTTGACCATGCCAGGGTAGCTGTGCGCATAGCCCTGCACAAATCCCAGGTCCGAGATTCCGCTCCTCGACAGCTGCAGGGACTGGAGCTGCGGCAAGTCCAGCCCCGTGGGAAACATCGCCTTTTTGTTGTTGCGCAGAGTCAGGTCGCGCAGCGTCTGAAAGCCATTGAGCGCCTCGAAGTCCGAGAACCGGCAGTTGTCGATGCTCAGCGTCTTCAAGCGAGGCAGCGCGCGCAGTGCGGCAAGGTTCGTGAACTTCACGCTTTCCAGCCGCAGGTAGGTCAGGCTGGTGATGTGGGCGATGCGCGCCAGGTCCAAGGGCTCGGCCAGCTTGCTGCTGCGCAGGCACAGCACTTCCACATCATCGCAGCCGGCAATGGGGGCCAGGTCTTCGCTGGTGAAGCGCTCCAGGTTCAGCTCCCTGGTGTGGTTGAGCACTTGGATGGGGGAAAACGAGCTGTTCGTCCATTTGGATTTTTGGGTTGCCATGGTGTTGGACTGAGAGGATTGTTTCAGGCAGGCGCCGTGGCTTGGGATGATCGCCCTGTGTGCGCTGCACGTGGATCATAGAGGGCACTTTCGCAGGCTTTCTGGACAGCTTGTCCAGTTGGCGCTTTCACCGCCGAGGCTGGTCTTCGCACCTTCGCGGCTGCGAAGGTGAGTGGAGCGTGGAGCTTGAGCAAAGCCCGCTTTTGGCCGATTGCCAGCCTATGGAACGGTTTGAGCACTTATAACGAAACCAGCATTCTGCAGGTGAGTCGACACTTCTATCCGGGCATGCTCCGCGACTTCATCAAGCTCAAACGACCTGCCTTCGAATAGCAATGCCGACAAAGCCGCAACACTCAGACTTTTCGCGGACGGCGAGACCCTGCGCAGCACATCTAAGGCAGAAGCTGAGACTTTGGATGCCGGCCAAGTAACGGTCAATCGATGCACGGGCGATGGCACCATTCCAATAACAGTCGGCGAATAGGTGCCGGCACTCTCCCAGCAGCACGCTCTACATTGATCCTCAAAAAAGGCCGCCATGCATCCGTCGCTCAATCGGCGACATACACACAGGGCACGTAATTGGCTTGGTCACGTTCGCAGTGTCAGTTTCGAAGCCAAGGTCTGCTTTTGGCCGATAGCCGAAGTCTAGCTTGTCGTCCCAGGGCCCTTTATCACCCCAAGAAGGCGACTACGCGAAGCCGAACAGATGCTTATCGTCGGCGACCTGGGAATGCACACTAGAGCCGGTCTCTGTGTCCAGTTCCCGCCGTTCCCGCTGTCCAAGTCATTTCGCCTCCACTGTCCAGCAGCGACCGAAATACGCACCGACCTCGCAGGCTATGACTGGGGGGCATTGTGGGATTTCATCTTGGGTGGTTCGTGGCGAATCGCTTCTGTAGAGCCCAACGGATATGTGGTGGTCGAACCCATCTACTGCACAGGAAATCCTAGCTATGACGCGTTGATAGGTGCTTGCCCCTGAAATACGTGGTGATCACGCCACGAGCCCGTTGGTTTCGTGAATGCCAAGAAGAAATATTCGATGGATGTTGAGATCCATTCAATCTCGCAGAGCTACTGAGAGTTCCTCAAGCCAGCAATCGCCAGCCAAGCCTTTTTCTGCGGCGCATAGAATCCTGCGTACGGACGCTACCTGAAGTCGCGGCTTTCCAGCCGCCCCAGTTGCCCCAGCCAGGGCGTGAGATCCACCAGCCGGTGCGCAATCAGGTTGGCCACCGGCCCCCGCCGCTCCCACACCCCCTTGACCGCCAGCAGCCGCGACTCCAGCAGCACCTGCCGCTGCTCATCCCGGACCGCCGACCACACGATCACCTGCACCGCGCCGAACTCGTCCTCCAGGCTCACGAAGATCGTCCCTTTGGCCGTAGACGGCTGCTGCCGCAAGGTCACGATTCCTGCCGTGCGGATCACCCGCCCATCCGGGATGTGCCGCAGGTCCCGCGATGACAGCAGCTTCTTGGCTGCCATGCGCGGTCGCAGCAGTGCCAGCGGATGCCGGCGCAGCGTGAGCCCGGTGGACGCGTAGTCCCACACGATCTCCTCGCCCTCGGGGGCGGCCTGCAGCTCCAGGTAGTCCTCATTCACCGGAGCATCCTGCAGCAGCTCGGGCGTACGGTGCAGCCCCGCTGCGTCCCACACCTGTTGGCGCCGGTGGCCAGACAACCCCAGCAGCGCGTCGGCCGCGGCCAACAGCTTCATTTCGTGCTGCTCCAACCCGGCCCGCATGGCGAGGTCCTCGGCGCTGTCGAAGGGTTGCTTCTCACGGGCTTCAACGATGCGCGCGGCCGATGTCGCATGCAGGCCCGCCACCATGTGCAGGCCCATTCGCACGGCTGGGATCGCAGGCAGATCCTCCAGCGTCGATTCCACTGCGCTGTGCATCACATCGACGCCACGCACTTCCACGCGGTGCCGCCGGGCGTCTTGCACCAGCTGGCTCGGCGTGTAGAAGCCCATGGGCTGCGAGTTGAGCAAGGCCACCAGGAAAGCAGCTGGCTCGTGCCGCTTGAGCCAGCACGACGCGTAGACCAGCAAAGCAAAGCTCGCCGCGTGGCTTTCCGGAAACCCATACCCACTGAACCCCTTGATCTGCTGGTAGGTAGCCTGCGCAAAGGCCGGGGTGTACCCGCGCTCCAACATCCCATCGATGATCTTCTTCTCGTACTTCTCCAGCCCGCCGCGCTTGCGCCACGCCGCCATGGCCCGCCGCAGGTCATCGGCCTCGCCGGCGGTGAAGCCCGCGGCGACCATGGCCACCTGCATGACCTGTTCCTGGAACAGGGTCACCCCCAGCGTGCGGCTGAGCACCTGCTTGAGGTCTTCGCTGGGATATGTCACCGGTTCTAGGCCCTGTCGGCGGTTCAGGTACGGATGCACCATGCCGCCCTGGATGGGCCCAGGGCGCACGATGGAAACGGAGATGACAAGGTCATAGAAGCACCGGGGCCGCAGCCGCGGCAGCATGGACATCTGCGCCCGGCTTTCGATTTGGAACACCCCCACCGTGTCCGCCCTCGAAATCATCCGGTAGGTCTCGCGGTCTTCCGCCGGGATGTCCTGCAGCCCGAAGTCATAGCCTTTGCGCGTGCCCACCAGGTCCAGCGCCTTGCGGATGGCGGTCAGCATGCCCAGGGCGAGCACATCGACCTTGAGCAGCCCCACCGCGTCGAGATCGTCCTTGTCCCACTCGATCACTGTGCGCTCGTCCATGCTGGCGTTCTGGATGGGCACCAGCCGGGACAACAGCCCTTTGGTGAGCACAAAGCCGCCCGTGTGCTGGGACAAGTGGCGAGGAAAACCGATCAGCTGCATAGTCAGCAGGATCAGCTGCCGCACGGCCAGGTCGTTCTCTGGTAGTCCCAGTTCCTCGAAACGTTCCAGCCGCACACCATCGCCATCCCACCACTGGTGGCCCTTGGCCAGCGCATCGACAGTATCCAGGCTGAAACCCAGGGCCTTGCCCACATCCCGGATCGCGGACTTGGGTCCATAGGTCACCACCGTGGCCGCCAGGGCGGCGCGGTCGCGCCCGTACTTGCGGTACAGGTACTGGATGACTTCCTCCCTGCGCTGGTGTTCGAAGTCGATGTCGATGTCCGGCGGCTCGTTGCGTTCTCTGCTGATAAAACGCTCGAACAGCATGGACATGCGAGCCGGGTCTACCTCGGTCACGCCCAAGCAGTAGCACACCACGCTGTTGGCAGCCGAGCCGCGGCCCTGGCAGAGGATGTGCTCGGACCGCGCGAAGCTCACGATGTCGAACACGGTCAGGAAGTAGTGCTCGTAGCGCAAGTCGCAGATCAGCTCCAGCTCGTGCTCGATCTGGGACTGCACCTTGGCGGGGATGCCATGGGGCCAGCGGCGGCCCGCCCCCTCGTACGTGGCCTGGCGCAGAAAGCTCGCCGGTGTGTGCCCATCGGGCACCACCTCGTCCGGGTACTGGTAGCGGATCTCGTCCAGGCTGAAGGTGCAGCGCTCGGCGATGCGCACGGTCTCGGCCATCAGCTCTTCAGGGTAGGTCTGGGCCAGCCGCACCCGGCTGCGCAGATGCCGCTCGGCACTGCGTTGCAGCTCGTAGCCGCATTCGGTCAGCGGCTTGCCCACCCGGGTCGCGGTCAGCACGTCCTGCAGGGGTTTGCGGCTGCGCAGGTGCATGAGCACATCGCCCAGAGCGACCAGCGGCAGTTCGGTCAGGGCGGAGAGCTCGCGCATGCGGTGCAGCCACAGCTCGTCGTCGATCCGGCGGTTCAGGTCCACACCCAGCCAGGCCCGACCCAGAAAATGCCTCAAAGTCCACTGCCCCAGTTCCTCCAACTGCGCATCGCTGGCCTCGCGGCAGGGCGAGACCACCAGCAGGCAGTCGGCCAGCGTGTCGCCCTCGATGTCTGATCGGTGCAGCAGGTAGGTGCCTTTCTCCGACGACCTTCGCAGACGGGTGATGAACTGGCACAGGTTGCCGTAGCCGTTCATGTTCTGGACCAGCGCCACCAGGGTAAAAGGCAGGTCCGCCTGCACCCGAAATTGCGATCCGATCAGCAGCTGGATGCCTTGCTTCTTGGCCTCCATGTGCGCCCGCACCACGCCGGCCAGCGTGCATTCATCGGTGATTGCGATCGCGCTGTAGCCCAGCTCCCTGGCGCGTTCAACCAACTCCTCGGGCCAGCTGGCGCCGATGAGAAACGAGTAGTTGGAGACGCAGAGCAGCTCTGCATACAGGGGAAGCGCCATACAGCCTGCTCACGGGTGAGGGTAGGGTGTCGGTCGCTCAGGCGTAGCGCCCGTGCAGGAACCAGCCGGTCTCGTCGTTGGCCAGGCGCTGCTGGTAGATCCACAGCCGGCCCGCATGCTGGCTCTGGGCCACCCAGTAGTCGCGCTGCACGTTGGTCTGCTGGGCATCCGCCCCTTCGCCCACGCGGTGCCACCAACCGCCCTCGACACGGTCGGGACCCAGCAGCATCACCAGGGGGCCCTGGTAGATGGGACGGTGGTCGCGCTCGGCCAGTCGCAATGGCTCCTCGAAGATCCAGTCGGGTACTGGAAGCTGGCACGGGCCCGGGGCGGCGCGCGGCCGTGGCTCCTCGGCGCCGGGCCAGCGCTGCATCCACTCGGGCCGGTGGTCTTCAGCGAGCAGGGGGCGCACCACCTCGGCCTTGCCGATGCGCGCCTGCACGCGCTCCAGTACCAGCCAGGTTGCTTCCCCCTGGCGGATGGTGTCGGGCAGCAGCGACTTGCTCTCCTGCTGGATCGGGATGGTGCGGGTTGCAACGAGCTCGATGTCTCCTGCGGGCGCCTGCAGCTCGACCTTGGCCAGGTGTTCGTTCAACAACCGGCTCAGGTGGTCAACCGACTGGGTGGGCTCGGCCGTGCCCACGGTCAGCTCGCCACCGGTGCCTGCGGTTTTGGCGCGCATGACGTCGTGCCACCAGCGCAGGGTGAACGAGGTCACGCCCATGTGCCGGGCAGCCAGCCAGCTGGACATCTGCAGCAACAACCGGCGGGCACCGAACATCAGCGCGGGCGCATGCTCCACGCGGAACTGGAACTCCAGCCGCGCGCTGAAGGTCTCGGGCAACTGCACCCACTCGTAGGCCTCGGGCCGCAGGCCATAGGCCTGGTCCAGCCGGGTCAGCAGCTCCGTGTCAAAACGCCGGCTCAGGCCGCCGCGCGGCAGCTTGCGCACATCGCCCAGGGTCCTGCAGCCCAGGCGCTGCAGCGTGCCCAGATGGGAGGCCACAGCCGTGATGGTCTCCAGCGGGAGCTTGTCCAGGATGGAGGGCAGCGGGCCTGCAAAGCCGTCGCACACACCCCCGCGCACCAGGGCCAGCGCAGCCGTGCCCGTGGGCGCCCAGGCGATGCACTCCACGCCCAAAGCCGTGCCTTCCTCTTCGACCCGCTGGCGCAGTTGCTCCAGACCACCGAACAGGCGCGCGCTTGCCCCCACCTCGACCAGCACAGCCTCCTCCAGCACTGCCACCCGTGGCGCGAACTGCAGCGCCCACACGGCGAGGGACGGCAGGTCAATGGGGATGCAGGATGCGCTGTGGGTGCTGGATGGTCGCAGTGCGGCCCAGATCCCGAGCATCGGGGGCCTCCTCGCGCGAAAGGGAAAACGATGTGGAGCGCAGCAGGCGCGGTGGCAGCACCTTGCGCAACTGCGGAGGAATGGCTTCCAGTTCCAGGGCATCCGGGCACGGCGTGCCACGGCGCTTGAGGATCTGCACGTGGATGTTCCAGCCGGTGCCCAGGGAGGCCAGCAGGCGCAGGGGGGCGGGAGACGCCTCGCGCTGGGCTCCGGTTGGCCGGAACAGGAACACCGGCGACTGGCAGGACTGGGCGTGCACCTGCAGCCGGCGGATCTGGTCCGCACGGGCCTGGGGTAGCCAGGCCATCACCGCGCCCCGTGGGTTGGACTTGACCAATTGCTCGGTGATCCAGAGCCGGTCTGCGGGCGCCTTGGCGCGGATCCACACCAGGCGGTCGGGGTGCACGCCGCGCTGGGCCAGGCCGCCGGCATGCGGGGGCAGCGGGGGCGAGACCAGCAGGATCTGGCCGTCCCCCTCCATCAGGGATGGAATGCAGCCGCCCAGCAGGCTCCATTCGCACAGGGGCGCCTGGGGCGAGAGAACCTCCGTCAGGGACCGCGTTGGCCAGCCGCCCCCGGGGAGAGACGCGTCCAGGCTGTCAAAGCCCGTGGGGATGGTTGGATGGTTCTGGTGGGCCAGGTCGTCACCCGTCCAGACGGACTCCCGCACGCTGATGGGCAGGTGCTGGGTGTCGAAGGAGCGGGCAGCGGCTGGCATGTCAAAATACTGTAATTAAATACAGTATACGGACAGCCCTACTGACAGAAAAGAGGTCGCCGAGGGCAGTTGAAGGCCATTGCGCGCGGTTCGCACTGAAAACGATAGCGGGGAAATCAGGGCCGGCGCGGGAGGATCAAATGTTCGCCAGCTGAGGAAAAATTTCTGAGAACTTGAAGCAGAGGAGGCACCTCTAAAATCGCTCAATGACCGACTTGCTTCCCTCGCCCGCAATCCTCCTTGTACCGGTCTGGTATGGCGGCCCTCCGGACGAGATTGCGCTGCCGTTCCCCAAAACCCACTACGAAGTCGAGCACCAGGGAGATCGGACTCAGGTGCGGGTGGCGGTGTCGAAGGCGGTGTTCTATGACGGGATCGGTCCGGCCGAGGTCATCGATCCCGCCCAGCGGGTGCACACGACGTCGCTTGCCAAGCCGATATATGGTTCCCCGCAAAGAACGCATTCGGACTGCGCAGGCGCGTTGGCTCCTACGGCCGGGTGCGCTTCCACTCGTCCAACAGCTCCCGCAGCAGCAGCTTGGCCAGTGCCTCAGGATCCTCGTCCACTTGGGCCTCCTTGGGCGGCGCTCCCGCAGTGAGGCAGGTGAGCTTCAATCGCCCGTCATTCACTGTCCAATCGCCGATGAACCCGTCCAGCTCGACTTGCCCGCTGGAGGTGCCAGCCTGTTTGTCGCTCATAGGGATCCTTTCGACTGGGGGTTGCTGAAGAGGGCATGCAGTTCCACGAGCCGCCGGGCCAGCGCCTCGGGATCGCGCCGCATGTCGCCGGCAGGCACGCTGCCAATCGAGACATGCTCGTACCAGATGTGAAACCCGGCCAGGTCAGGCAGTGGGTTCTCGGCAGCCAGGCGGATGGCCTCCGCAATGCTGCTGGTTTCGTAGCTGCCCAGGTGCTGTGCGCCTTCCATCACGTGGGCCCGATAGTCGCCGGACTCAATCTTGATGATGTGAAGGGTAAGCAACATGCATGGATGGTATGCAGGCATTGGCTGCACACGCTTTATTGCAGTCTCGGGGTTTCGTAGATGCCCCCCAACATGCAGGCCGTTCAGGTCGGGGGCGGGGCGTTTTTGGAATCCGGGTCGCTGGGACTGTTGGTGTTCGACAAGCCTGCGCCCGGCGCCTTACCTATTTCGCCTTGGTCGCCCGTATTGTGGTCCGGCGTGTTCCAGGTACCTCCAGTACGACTTGTGTTTCCGCGAGGATGGTCCTCGCTGGCGTCATCGAAGTTCAGTTGCTCGGAGGTCGTGGGTGGAGAGTCTGCAGCGCCGCGGTCCCCTCCATTCAAGGCGCTGGGGCGCACATGCGCAGCCTGATTGCGATCTGAGCGGCTGCTCTGATCTCGCTGCGGCTGTTGAGTTTGCTCTTGAGACATGGTTGTTTCCTCGTCTGGGCGCTGACCACGGTGGTGAGCGGGCTCTTTTATCCTGCGCAGCCGGTTCAAGAGGGCGTGTCGGCATGTCGCTGGTACTAACGTAGGAATTCATGGCCTTCGCTGCGCGGCGGAGCAATGAACACCAACGCGCCATGCGTCGAGACGAAAGACGACACCCGGACGTCTCGGCAGGGTTCACGATGTATGAAACTTCTACTGGACTGGCTGTATGCAGAAATCAACACCCGTTCCTAAAGCTCAAATCGACCAGGCTGAGCGCAAAATCGGAGCCGGTCTGGAGGACTTGGAGCAGCAGACCTCCTCTTGCGTATTTCGGAGCTCCTGGACGGCCGGTTCGGCACCGTGGTCACAGAGTTCGACACCACGGTCAGACGTCGCCAGATCGCCTGCCCCTCGCTGAGGAACAGTTGGGACGGTCGGCTAGACTTCGGCTATCGGCATGCACGTACTTCCGGTTTGGGCCCAATGTTGCCTTGCTACGATGGCAGCAACCGGCGCGAAGCGGGCATTCATCTGCCTCTCAGTCTCTTCAAACCTATATCGCGCAGTTCGTCCCGATGACCACTTCAACGCCGGTAGACCCGGGTCTTGTCCATTCCCATACAACTGCAGCGCCTTCCTCGGTGATGCACTGGGTGATGCAACACTATGGTTTGAAGCTGCACCATTGCCACCTCATTCGGCGCGGATTAAACGACAACTACGCCCTTCGCGGACTCGATGGTGCCCGGTATGTAGCAAGACTCTGTTCGATTCGTCCGCGTGGCGAGTTCAACATCGACTTTGAAACCGCGCTGATCGAGCACCTTGCGGCAAGCGAGGTCGGCGTTGCGACACCGCTCAGGTCCCTGGCGGACGCAGGCCATGTTCGGCTTCAGTTTCCAGAGGGGGCACGCGCATTGGCCGTCTTTCACCATGCTGACGGAGCAGTGCCAGAGACTCTGGACGAGTTTGAGTTGACGGAATACACACTGGCCCGTATTCACGAGGCGTCACGCAACTATGATGGGCCTGCAAGCCGCTACACCCTGGACGCCCACCACCTCGCGGGCAAAACGTTGGAGTACCTGCAGCACTATCCCGAGTTGCAAACGCAGTCGCTTGACCTTTATCGACAGCACGTCCACGCCCTGCAGGAGGAAGTGTCTGCCGTTGAGAGTTGCTTGACCCGAGTCATCTGCCACGGTGATACCCATGGCTTCAACAACCATGTATTCACAGACGCTGGCGGCGCCAAGAAGGCCGTTTTCTTCGATTTCGATGACGCCGGCCCAGGATATCTGGCCTACGACCTTGGTGTGATGCCCTGGTCGTACTTGAATCGGAAAATGCTCAAGGAGCCAGACGACGTGCTTCATGATCGATGGAAGCACTATCTGCGCGGCTACCGCGCCGCTGGCGGCGAGATTGACAAGGCTGACCTGGAAGCATTGCCGCTATTCATGCAACTGCGGCACCTCTGGAATTTGGGTGAAGCTGTCGGCCGATTGAACCATTGGGGCACAAGCATGGCTCCCATTGACTGGCTGCAAAAGCAGATAGAACGAGTCGAGCCATGGAAGAAGATCGACCTGCGCGGTTAAGGTCGCGCCGTGACTCGTATGCTTTCGCTTCAATGACCGCTTCGGGCCCAAAGCGGACCTTTAAGCGTGGCGTGTTCGCGAAATTGGCTCCAACAGATTTCGTTCAGCAAACTGTCTTGCTTGTACCTCATCGCCGAAGTCTTCGACCTCGTACTCTGAATTGCAAAGCATAGACCGCCAAGACACTTCGGGGTCGGCTAGGGCCGCTTTTAGTTCGGCAGCGAAGGCGGCCCGGTCATGCTCGTTGAACATCTGCGACAACAGCCGCTGAGAGACAGCCTCCAAGATGCCATCCTGCGCATTGAAGCAAGTTGCTAGAGCGTATCGCACCAGTAGACAGCTGGTCACTGTTTCTCTCGTGCCCACTTTTGGCATGTCATCGTCATTCTGATGAGAGAAAGATGTACTGGCCCTTTGGTATCCGGGCCAACTGGTCTCTGAGTTCCTTCAATCCAGCGCCCGAAAGCTGGACCGCAGCGTTATGGCCAAATGGCACAGCATCCACTAACCGCCGCCAAAATTCTACCGATTCGAGCCGAAGCGCGACTGCCGTTGCTGACCCAATCTGCTCCGTCTCGAACTCACCTTCAATCCGCGCGCTCGCCCAGACGGTTATTTCCACGAAAGTCGTGCCCACAGGCGCGTCCTCGCGCGAGTCGTTGATTACAACGAATCTTCCATCATCCAATGTTCTATCGACCATCAACTTGAACTGCGTCACATCGCCTCCCCCCGCTATTGCGATGCGAGCCTACCCGACACAGGACGCTAGAAGCCGAAGTCTAGCCGCCTGTTGCTATCGAACCCTAATCGTTGCAAATCGCATTGGTATATGGGCCTCCACCGCAAATCTACAGAGCTCCTCTCGCTCCTCAGGAAACATCAGACCAATGTTTCCAGTCTCCAGTTGTGCAAACACGTTCGCGAACTTGCCGCCCGACGACAGGAGTGTGCGTAGAGTCGAGCAGGATGAGCCGAATTCGTGAGTTTTAAGCTCTCGAAGACGGGGCTTTCCCGCTGCACCCTGGAGCCATCGTAGAAACACCATGCACATCTGGCGAAGAGCCTCTTCACCTGCGGACGCAGCCTCTTCCGCAATGAATCCTTCGGTGCTTCCCGTGTCGAGGAACAGTGCCATCTCACGTACAACCTGCCTAGATAAGTCAATATGACTCGCATGGTTCATTGAACAACCTGTTTCTGACCGACCGCTTCTGGCCGAAAGCTGCGATTCCATCTGCTGGATAGTTGATCTTAAGAACCGTCAAGAAGGAGTTGAAGACAAGCGCGCGCAGAACTCACCAAACGAATCGCTGATGCGCTCGTAAGACGGAGCGTCCTCACCCGAATTCTCGTTGCTCCAGAGGAAAACCGCCGAAGACTTTAAACTGCAGTCGAAGCAAAGTGCGTCGTTGTTTCCAAGCACTGCGAATGGCAAAAGCTTCCCGAGGCGGTCATCAAGAGCCGACCAGAAAACGTTTGCATGAAAAAAAGGCCAGGCTACGATCCGTCAGGCTTGAGAGCTGCGCATAGTGCAGAAAGCGCTCAATCGGAGGAGCCAGGAGCCCAGAGGGAGCGCGAAAATACTTCGTGACGGGCTCGCCTCCATTGCATCGCTGCAAGAGATGAACGTATTCGGGGTCAAAGCGAAAGCCAACATAGTCGTTCTGAATCATGGATTTCATTCGGTCCAGCTCAGCGGTCGAGACAGGACCTACGCATGAGGATTCGATGAATTGCAGTGACATGAACCTTGCTCGCTTTAATGATCTGGAATGGCCGCTTCTGGCCGGTTGCTGTCGTTGAAACTGCGCGATGACGCGGCCTCAATGCGATAGTCAGCGCGCCGAGGCCGCTCCAATGTCATGTCTCTGGACAGTTCTCATAGAAGCCGCCCGTAATCTTTGCATCGTGCCGCGCTTGAAGTTCAAGATTGAACTGCATAACCTTGGCGTTGGGGGTCGAGCGGCACATGGAGATGTGGACATTTCTCGGATTAAGCCGAACGACCTCGTCCACAACGGGTGTTGCCAGAGGCGATTTCACTGCGCCAGCGATGTATTCGGACGGGAGGATCTGAACTTGCAGAATATCGGAAGTACCTCCGCAGCCAGCAAGCAGCAGAGCAGATACGAGGAAGGTTCTTTGAAACATGGCAGGTCCCTGAGGGACTGGTTCTGGCCGATAGCCGAAGGCTAGCTGGTGGCTCCAGCGACCTGAATCACCCAAAAGGGCGACCGGACAAAGCTGCACAGATGCTTACGTCCGCGATCTGGAAATGACCATGAGCGCCGAACTGAGTGTCCAGCTCCGGCCGTTCCAACTGTCCAGCTCAGTTTGTCCCCACTGTCCAGCAGCGACCGAAATACGCACCTCTGAGGTGAAGGAGGTTGAACTTGTGCAGGTGGTTGAGGATGACGCCAAAACCGGGGTCCCTGCCGTGCACGATGCTGTCGATATCGATGTTGATCCTCGGCCACAGCGCAAGTGGCTCAAATGACAGCCGAACGCCTGGGCTGGGAGGGCTTGTCGATAGACGGCGTCAGTCGATGAGGTTCTGTTTGAGTGCGTAGTAAGTCAGATCGCTGTTTGAGCTGAGGTTGAGCTTTTCCATCAAGCGCGTCCGGTAGGTGCTCACGGTTTTGACGCTCAACGAGAGCGCTTCCCCGATCTCACTCACGGTGGCACCCCGTGCAAGCTTGAGGAAGACCTGCATCTCCCGATCGGACAGCTGCTCGTGCATAGGCGCGTCGCTGGGGCGGTTCAGTTGCTGAGCGAGGAGCTCGGCGACAGCTGGCGTAAGGAAGCGCTTTCCCAGCGCGATGACGCGGACAGCCTCCACAATCTGCTTCGGATCGCAGTCCTTGTTCAGATAGCCGCTGGCGCCTTTGCGGATCAGGTTGAGCGCGTATTGCTCCTCCGGATAGCCTGACAGGATGAGGATTCCCATGTCTGGGGCCTTCGAGCGCAGCATGCCGATTGCATCCAGCCCGCCTTGCCCCGGCATCGACAAGTCCAGAAGCAGTACGTCGATTTCGTGCGTGCGAACCAGGTCGATGGCCTCGCGGCCATTGGCCGCTTCGCCTTCCACCCGAATATCCACGTGCTCTGACAGAAACTGACGCAGACCAGATCGAATGATTTGATGGTCGTCAACGATTCCAACACGGATCATGAAAGGGTCTCACTGAAAATTGGTGACTGGCAAACAGCCGCGCTTCACCCGCGGAAGAGGGTGACAACGCTCGCGATTCCAAGCGCGGGGCGGCCACATTGTCGGTAGGACGGCAGCGCGGTTTTGTCATCCTTTTTCCCGACTTGGCGGAATATCTACCGGATCAATGGCATCGGCGCTGGCCAAGCGGGGCGCATACTGTGGTGATGCGCCGGATTCGATTTCTCATGTACCGCCACCGGTCCCGTTCAACGAACCGGGCCTTTGGGCTGTTGCTGGCGTTCAACGCCGGGGCGATCAATGCGGGGGGCTTTCTGGTTCTCCATGCCTACACTTCGCACATGACCGGCTTCGCCTCGCAGCTGGTCGACAGCGGCGTGACCGGGAGCAGAACGCTCTTTCTCAGTGCCTTGGGCGCGATATGCGCCTTCACCGCAGGGGCGGCCGCGTGCGCGGTGCTCGTCAGCTGGGCGCGAGAGCTCCGGCTGCGTGCCATCTATGCGCCGCCCTTGCTTCTGGAGGCCTTGCTCCTGCTGTTCTTCGGCATCGCCGGCACCGTGACGCTCGCCTGGCCCACCCCCTTTACGGTGCCCATGACCGTGCTGCTGCTGTCCTTCATCATGGGGCTGCAGAACGCAGTGGGCTCCAAGACCTCGCGCGGCAGCATTCGTACCACCCACATGACCGGCAACATCACCGATCTGGGCATGGAGCTGGGAAAGTGGGCGTACCTGGGATTGCGTCGGAGGGAGCAATCCCCCCTGGTCCATTGTGACCCGGAGCGGGTGACGCGCGTAGCCGGCCTGATCGCCATGTTCTTGCTCGGCGGCCTGGTGGGAGCTCTCGGCTTCCAACGCATAGGCTTCATCTGTGTGGTGCCGCTCGCGTCGCTGCTGCTGGCGTTGTCGATGCCGCCCATTGCGCGTGAAAGGCGACGAGCTGCTTTTTGCTGGATGCGCCAGCCTGCAAAGCCCACCGAACACCACTGATGCGGCAGCTACGGATACGGTGGCAGGGCGTGGATACGGCTATCTGGACAGAGGGGCAGAGGATGGCCCAAGCGGTGCTTGCGTCTTCTGACCTCCTATGGGCCGCGCATCTGCATCCGGATCAGCAGAACTCTTTGGGCCGAAGTAGTAGAAGGCGATGAAGGCAAAGAACAGGATGAATGCGACGGTCGCGCCGTACTTCACCGCCGTGGGTGTACGCACGCTCTGAAATGGCTTGGAGGTATTCGCATCCCTGTGCAAGGGTTGATCGTGTTTCACGTCTGGCTCCAAGAAATATGCTTGTGAAGGCGGTAAGTTCTCAATGTGCGTCATCCGCTAGCACTGCCGCGTAGGACCTTTGCCTTCGATCCAGTCACATGTTTGTCGGCACGGACTAGGGTTTCGCCACTTCACGAACCCACCTCTATCGCGAGCTGGACTTGCTCCCCCGAACGGCCAGCGAGACGATGGCGATGCCCCCGGCAATGACCAGTGCGTCTTCCAGCAGGCCACTGCGGGTCTGGCCTACCTGCCGCATGGCACGCTTGCGCGCATCCAACGTGAGATAGGCGAGCGGCACGGCCGTGCCAATTGCCGCGGCTGCGCCTGCCGACTCGCGGCCCCGGGGTGCCAGGGCTGCCCCTGCAATGCCTGCGCTGGCCACTCGGGCCAGCAGTCCCGGCAAGACGGTTCGGTCGGGGGCGGACTTCATCTTGTCGCCTGCCAGTTCGCCGGCCCCCATGGCAAGCGCGCCGAACTTGAACAGCGGGCGGTCAAGCAGCGCCAGGGCGCCGGGAGTGGAGTGGCCCAGCAGTCGCGCGGCCGACAGGGTGGCCATGGGCGTCATGGAGCGCGCGCTGGCCACGGCGCCGATGAGCGCAGACCAGAGCAATGCGGGGGTTTTCATAGGCGTGCCTTCTCTCGCGAGGGGATGGGGAAAGTGCGTGGACAAACGGTGATCGTGCATCCTCGGATACCTGCTGGACCTCATCCATGTGGCCTGACTGCTGTAGGACCAGTGTGCGAGTGACATCAACGGTGACTCTTGCCGCCACTGTGCTGCCCCAAGCACTCACTAACCTTGAGCAGGGCCAAGGCTCGCTTCTCGAAACTCTGCATTGATGGGAGACCCCTGTTCAGTCACGCTGAGCACACCCATCACCTTGTCCGGTGTGATGGGAGTGCTGCGCACACGTCGGCCGGTGGCGTGGAAGATGGCGTTGGAGATGGCTGCAGCCACTCCTACCATGCCGATCTCGCCCACGCCCTTGGCGCCAAGGCGGCTCACGATGCGGTCGTCCTCGTCCACGAAAAGCACATCGATGTCGTGCACGTCGGCCTGCACGGGGATGTGGTACTCGGCGAAACTATGGTTCATGAAGCGGCCCTGGGCGCCGTCGGAGTGGGCTTCTTCGTGCAACGCCTGGCTGATGCCCCAGACCACTCCGCCCAGGATCTGGCTGCGCGCCGTGCGGGCGTTGATGATGCGGCCGGCCGCGATGGCGCTGACCACGCGGGTCACGCGCACGGTGCCCAGCTCCTCGTCCACGCGCACCTCGCAGAACACGGCCGAGTGCGTGGCGCGCGAGTATTTGCGCTGCTTGAGCATGTGCGGCAGCATGAGGTACTTGGCTTCGAGCGGGGTGCCGCCCGTTGCGGCCAGAACGTCGACCAGCGGCAGTTGGGCCCCGGCCACGCCCTTCAGGCGCATGGCTCCGCGGTGGAACTCCACATCGGCCAGGCGCGCCTTGGCGAAGGGGGATCCATCGATTTTGCGCGCAATCTTGAACAAAGCCTTGCGCAGCTTCTCGCACACACCTTGCACGGCCGAGCCCACGGTGGCCACGTGGGACGAGCCGCCCTCGATGGGGGCCACGGGCAGGGTCGAGTCGCCCAGCCGGAAGGTCACCTTCTCCAGCGGCAGCCCCAGCGCGGCGGCTGCGATCTGGGCCATCACAGTGTAGGTACCGGTGCCGATGTCGCTGGCGGCGCTGCTCACCTCAAGCCGGCCATCGGGGTGCAGCACGGCGCGGGCGCGGGCGAACATCTGCAGCGCGTCCCACACGCCGGTGGCCATGCCCCAGCCCACCAGTTCGTGGCCTTCGCGCATCGATCGCGGTGCCAGCGGCCTCGCAGCCCAGCCAAAGCGCTCGGCCCCATGGGCGTAGCAGGCCTTGAGCTCCTTGGTGGAGTGGGGCAGGTCGGTGGCGGGGTCGAGCTCCGCATAGTTCCTCAGGCGCAGGGCCAGCGGGTCCATGCCCAGGGCGTAGGAGAGTTCGTCCATGGCCACCTCCAGTGCATGCACACCGTGTGCCGCCCCCGGAGCGCGCATGTCCATGGGGCTGTAGCGGTCCAAGTCCACCAGCTTGTAGTCCAGGCGCACGTTGTCGCTCATGTACAGCTGGCCCGACCAGTTGACCACCACTTCGACATAGTCTTCCAGGCGCGACGTTTCGGCCACCGCCTCATGGATGATGGAGGTGAGCATTCCGTCGCGCTCGGCCGCCAGCCGCACGCGCTGCACCGTCTCCGGCCGGTGGCCGAAGGTGAACATCTGCTGGCGCGTGAGCACCAGCCGCACAGAGCACGCCGTATGGAGCGAGGCCATCACCGCAAGGATCAGGTTGTACTGCGGCCGCAGCCCCGAGCCGAAGGCGCCGCCCACGAACGGGTTGCGCACGGTGACCTTGTCCTTGCCCAGGCCGAACACGCGTGAGACGACCCAGCGGCTGTTCTGCGAGCCCTGGGTCTTGTCGTACACCGTGAGGTGGCCGTCCTCGCCGCGGACCACCGTGGTCGCGTGCATCTCCATCGGGTTGTGGTGCTCGGCGCCGCTGTAGTACTGCGCGTCGATCTTCACCGGCGCGGCGGCGAAGGCCGCGTCCGCGTCGCCCTTGGGCTTGGGGGGCGGCGCATAGCCGGCCTTGAAGCCCTTGGGTTCGTGCGCGCGCTGCAGGTGGGCCAGCAGCTCGGTCTCGTGCGCGGCTGTCTCGTACTCCACTGTCACCAATTGGGCGGCCTCGCGCGCAGCCTCGAAGGTCTCGGCCAGCACCACGGCAATGGGCTGGCCGCTGTAAAGCACCGCATCGCCGTGCAGCGGCTTGAAGGGCGAGCCGCCTGGCGCCGTCATGTCCTTGTAGAAGATGTCCATGGACCGCTTGCGGGGCCGGTTCTCGTGCGTGAGGATGTCGCGCACGCGCGGCGTGGCCCGGGCGCGGTCCAGGTCGAAGCGCACGATGCGCCCGCGCGCGATGGTGCTGCTCACCACCACGGCAAAGAGCATGCCGGCCACGAAATGGTCGCCCGCGTACAGGGCCTGGCCGGTGACCTTGGTGCGCCCGTCGGTGCGCGCCACGGCGTCGCCGATCTGCACGTAGCCCGTGCCGGGCTCGGCCATGGGCTGCTGGGACGGGGAGGGCCAGGGCTGGGGGTGGGCTGCGGTCATACCGGTGCTCCGTTCATCTTGCTGCCGGGCAGCAGGCTGGTGGGGCCCGCCAGGGCCATCTCGAGCGCACGCACCACGGCCCGCTGCGCCATAGGGATCTTGAAGGCATTGCTGCCTGCGCCGCTGCCCTGGGCCTGGGCGCCGGCCAGCAGGGCGCTGGCGGCCGCGGCGAACGCCGTGCAGTCTGGCTGGCGGCCGTGCAGCAAGGCCTCGGCCTCGGTGCGGCGCCAGGGCTTGTGCGCAACCCCGCCGAGCGCGAGGCGCGCCTGGGTGATGCGGCCGTTCGCGTCGAACTGCAGCGCGGCAGCCACCGACACCAGGGCGAACGCGTATGACGCCCGCTCGCGCACCTTGAGGTAGGCGCTGTGCGCTGCAAACGCCTGCGCGGGCGGCAGCTCGATCTGGGTGATCAGCTCGCCGCTCTGCAGCGTGTTGTCGGCATCGGGGCGATCACCCGGCAGGCGGTGGAAGTCGGCAAAGGCAATGCGGCGGCGCCCGGCGGGCGATTCCACGTGCACCACAGCCTCCAGCGCCGCCAGGGCGACGCACATGTCCGACGGGTGGGTGGCAATGCAGTGCGGGCTGGCGCCCAGGATGGCGTGCTGGCGCGTCAGGTTGCCGATGGCCGAGCAGCCGCTGCCTGGCACGCGCTTGTTGCAGGGCGTGCCCGTGTCATAGAAGTAGTGGCAGCGCGTGCGCTGCAGCAGGTTGCCGCCGTCGGTCGCCATGTTGCGGATCTGCGGCGAGGCGCCCGACAGGATGGCCGCAGCCAGCAGGGGGTAGCCATCGCGCACCAGCGGGTGGTGGGCGGTGGCAGCATTGCGTGCCAACGCACCCAGCAGCAGCCCGCCGCCGGGCGCGGGTGCTATGTCGGCCAGGGGAAGGGCGTTGATGTCCACCAATCGCTGGGGACGGGCCGCGCCCTCCTTCATCAGGTCCAGCAGGTTGGTGCCGCCCGCCACGTAGGCGGCGTCGCCTCCGTGGGCAACGGCCGCCGCCGTACTGTCCGCCGTTTCGTAGGTGAAGGGGCTCATGGCTGGCCCCTTCCTTGCAGTGCGACCTCGCATACGGCGTCCAGGATCTGTACGTAGGCACCGCAGCGGCACAGGTTGCCGCTCATCAGTTCGCGCACTTCGTCGCGTGTGCGGGCATGCCCCTCGTTCACCAGGCCCTGGGCCGAGCACAGCTGGCCCGGTGTGCAATAGCCGCACTGGAAGGCGTCGTGCGCCACGAAGGCATGCTGCAAGGGGTGCAGGGCACCTTCCTTGGCCAGCCCCTCCACGGTGGTCACGCGCGCGCCGTTGCGCATCACTGCCAGGGTGAGGCAGGAATTGATGCGCTCGCCATTCACCAGCACCGTGCAGGCCCCACATTGGCCGTGGTCGCAGCCCTTCTTCACGCCGGTGAGACCCAGCTTGTCGTGCAGTAGGTCGAGCAGGGTGACCGAGGACTCGACTTCGAGCGCCCGGGTGCGGTCATTGACCGTGAGGGAGATGGAGTGGGGCATGGCGAGGGAACCTATGGAACTCTGGATCGCCCCATCATCAGAGTGAGCCAGTCCTCGATATGTCGGACAAGAGGCCTTCTCCCTCAGAGGGCTGGCGCGGGGTAGATCCTCAACCCCGGGCCAGTCTGCTCTTTTGGGAAACCAGGTCCGACCCCTCAGTCAGCGTTCGACTTAGGGTCAACATCTTGTAGCGCTCGCTTGAATTCATTGCGCGGCAGCCTCTTCGTTGCCGAGAGGGCTGGGGCGGGCGATTTCGCCCACTGGAATCACGAAGGCTTGCAATTGCGCCAGCTTGCCATCACGAAACCGCCAGACATCGCAGTAGGCATGTCGCACGGGGCGGCCCGAGTCGTTCTTCAGCGTGATTTCGCCGATGGCGGTGAGAAATCCCGCGTCGTCCGCCACCATGTGGTGCACCTCGAACACGGGAGGCTCCGGGTACGCCGTGGGCATCCACTGGCGCACGGCCTCCTTGCCGCGCAGTGTCTTGTCCCCGACGAAGGTCCACTCCGTGTCATCGGTGCACAGCGCGAGGAAGCTCTCGAAGTCGAGCCGCCGGATGGCTGCATTGGCCTGCTTCAGGGTGTTTTTGTGGGCACCCTGCACGGTGCTCAGGGTGGGTGGGGCGGGTTCCGTGGTCATTCACAAGCTCCAATGCAAGGCTCATGGCCTGTTCAGTTGGCCAGCCCGAAGCCAAACACCGACCGGCGCGACGGGCTGGCGCCCTCGTCCAGGATCGGCTCTTCGTCTTCTTCACTGCGCACGCGCCCGGCTCCGCGCTCTGGCCGAGGTCGCCGATGCTGGTCCGCGGATGCAGCGCGCGGGCCCGTGTCCAGGTCGGGGATGAGGGCCTGCAGGGCTAGCAATCCGTTGGCCACGGCTTCCTTGTAGGTGGAGCATGAGGCGTCCGCGCTTTGCAGTTCAGACCAGGTGTGGTCTGCGCACAATTCGGCCAGTGCCCACTGGAAGGCACCCGTCTCAGGCTCGGTGACATGCACGGCAATGGAGCGAAGTGGCGCAGGCATAGCCACAGCGTAGAGGCTGGTGGGCCAATGCGAGAGGTCATCTTGCCTACTGCGCCCGTAAGCGAATGCCTACAAGGTGCGGGCCGACGAAGCCGCAGACTTGCGCCACCCGGGATTCCCGCACATGGAGAACCATCAGCATGGCAAATGGAAGCCGCACCCTCTGGAAAGGCGCCATCACCTTCGGCCTGGTCCACATTCCCGTGGGCCTGCACACGGCCGCCACGTCCGAGGGCGTGGATTTCGACTGGCTGGACAAGCGCACCATGGACCCCGTGGGCTACAAGCGCGTGAACAAGCGCACGGGCAAGGAGATCGACAAGGACAACATCGTCAAGGGCGTGGAGTACGAGGACGGCAGGTACGTCATCATCAGCCCCGACGAGGTAGAGGCCGTGTTCCCCAAGACCACCCAGACCATCGAGATCGAGCGCTTCATCGACGCCAACGAGATGCCCTTCGTCTTCCTGGAGCGGCCCTACTTCGTCGCGCCGGTGAACAAGAGCGACAAGGTCTACTCGCTCCTGCGCGAAACGCTGATCGCCACTGGCAAGATCGGCCTGGCCAAGGTGGTCATCGCCACCAAGCAGCACCTGGCCGCCCTGGTCCCCTCGGGCCCGGCACTGGTGCTGAACCTGCTGCGCTGGGGCGACGAGGTCAAGACCCTCGACTCCCTGGACCTGCCCCCTGCCGGAAAAAAGAACGTGAGCGCGGCCGAACTCAAGATGGCCGCGCAGTTGGTGAAAGAAATGTCGGGCCCGTGGAAGCCCGAGGACTTCAAGGACGAGTTCCGCATCCAGGTCATGAAGCTGGTCGAGAAGAAGGCCAAAGCCGGCGAGGGCAAGACCGTGCTGGAGCCAGAGGAAGAGGCACCTCAATCCGGCGCCGAGGTGATCGACCTGACTGCACTGCTCAAGCGCAGCCTGAAAGGCGGCGCAAAGGCCGACGCCAAGGCGCCAGCCAAGAAGGCGGTCGCAAAGAATGCCCCTGCCAAGAAGGCAGCAACCAAAGCTACCGCGAAGAAGGCAGCGCCCCAGCGCAAGGCCGCTTGAGCGCACACCATCCACCAACGAAGGAGACTGCCATGGCAGACGACAAGACCAAGACCGGCGGCCAGGACCGCTCCCGCATCAGCCTGAGCGAAGACTACGAGGTGCGCGACTGGGCCGCCAAGTTCGGTGTCAGTGCCGAGCAGCTCAAGGCCGCCGTGCAGGCGGTAGGCAACGACGCCAAGGCCGTGGAAGCACACCTCAAGGGCTCCGGCCGCTGATGTGAAGACGGTGGCGCCGTGCGCGTCGCAACCTGGAACATCAACAACGTCAACAAGCGGATAGACCAGCTTGTCGATTGGCTGCGGCGCACCCAGCCCGATGTGGTGGCGCTGCAGGAGCTCAAGAGCCCGACCGCGGATTTCCCCACCGAAGCGCTGGAGGCCCTGGGCTACAAGGCGGTTGTGGTGGGCCAGCGCACCTGGAATGGCGTGGCCCTGCTGTGCCGAAAGCACGACCCGCTGCCGGTGGTCACGGCGCTGCCCGGAGACGCTGCCGACACCCAGGCGCGGTATGTGGAGGCTGCCATCAATGGCGTGCTCTTCGCCTGCCTGTACCTGCCCAACGGCAACCCCCGGCCGGGCCCCAAGTTCGACTACAAGCTGCGCTGGTTCGAGCGGCTAAGGCTGCGCACGCAGAAGCTGTGGGAGTCAGGCTACCCAGTGGTGCTGCTGGGCGACTGGAACGTGGTGCCCACGGACGCCGACATCTACAAGCCCGACACTTGGCGCGACGATGCGCTGCTGCAGCCTGAGGCGCGTGTGGCCTTCGCCTCCATCCTGGAGCAAGGCTGGACCGATGCCGTCGCCAAGGTGCACCGCAAGGCCGTGCCCTTCACCTTCTGGGACTACCGGCGCAAACGCTGGGAGCGCAATGCCGGCCTGCGCATCGACCACATTCTGGTAGGCCAGGCCTTCAAGGTCGAGGATGCGGGCGTGGACCGTGATGAGCGGGGCCGCGAAGGTGCGAGCGACCACGCGCCGGCATGGGCCGAGATTGCGCTGAAGAAGCGCGCGCCGGCCAAGCGCAAGCCTCCACCGCTCACTCCCGAGCCAGCAGCCAAGAAAGGGCGGGGTAAGGACGCCGCACCGACGCCGGCCGTTACCGGGCCTTTGGCAAAATACAACGCGAAGCGTGATTTCAGCAAGACGGCCGAGCCCGCGGGGACGCCATCGAAGCGCGCCTCCAAGAACTCGGCAGCCGGTGCACTGCAGTTCGTGGTGCAGAAGCACTGGGCGTCGAGGCTGCACTACGACTTCCGGCTGGAGCTCGATGGCGTGATGGTCAGCTGGGCGGTGCCCAAGGGCCCTTCGTACGATCCCAAGATGAAGTCCATGGCGATCCACGTCGAAGACCATCCCATCGACTACAACACCTTTGAAGGCGCGATCCCCAAGGGAGAGTACGGCGCCGGCACGGTCATCATTTGGGACCGCGGCACCTGGGAGCCTGTGGGCGACCCGCGCGAAGGTCTGGCCAAAGGCAAGGTGATGTTCCACCTGCACGGGCAAAAGCTGGCGGGCCTGTGGGAGCTGGTGCGCATCTCCAAGCCCGGGGAGAAGAAGCAGGACCAGTGGATGCTGTTCAAGAAGCGTGGCGACGCCTGGGCCAGGCCCATTGCGGAGTACAACGTGATCACCGCGCTGCCCGACAGCGTGGTCGAGAAGCCCCTGGGGCTGATCGAGGCGCGGGAGCCGCGCGCCGCACCCGCTCCCCGGCGCGGAACGGCCGATGCATCGGATGGGCTGCAGGCTGCCAGGAAGGCCAAACTCCCGGCAAAGCTGGAGCCTCAACTGGCCACACTGGTTTCTGCCGTGCCCGAGGGAGACTGGGTTATCGAGACCAAGTTCGACGGCTACCGGGTGCTGGGGCGCATCGATGAGGACGGGGTGCGCCTCTTCACGCGCAACGGCCACGACTGGACTGACAAGCTCCAACCCATCGCAGATGGCCTCGCACACCTGGGAATGACCCGCGCCTGGCTCGACGGCGAGATCGTCGTGCTCAACGATGCGGGCATCCCTGATTTCAACGCGCTGCAGAACGCCATCGACAACGCGCGCAGCGGCGGCATCGTGATGTTCGTCTTCGACGTCCCGTTCCTGGGTGACAGGGACCTGCGTGCCGTGCCGCTGGCATCACGGAGATCGGTTCTCAAGGAGCTGTTCGAAGAGCGCCAGAGCGACATCATCCGTTTCAGTCCCGCCTTCGATGTGGCGCCTGTCCAACTGCTGGGGGCGGCCTGCCAGATGGGGTTGGAGGGTGTGATGGCCAAGCGGGCCGACGCACCCTATGTGTCAGGCCGCACCGAAACCTGGGTCAAACTCAAATGCCAGCACCGCCAGGAGTTCGTGGTGTTGGGCTTCACGGACCGCAGCAACGCTGCCAAGGAAGTGGGGAGCCTGCTGTTGGGCTACTACGAGGACGGGAAGCTCCACCATGCGGGGTCTGTGGGCACTGGCTGGGATTCGGCCGGCGGGCGCGAACTGCACACCGGGCTGGCCAAGCTGGAAGTGGACAGCGCCCCAGTCAGCGAGGCCTAGGTCAAGCCGGGGCGCTGGTCCAAGCGGCGAGCGGGCAGCGAGCGGTGGGTCAAGCCGACCATGGTGGTCGAAGTGGCGTTTGGGGATTGGACGCCGGACAGACGCATCAGGCACGCTGTCTTCCGTGGCATCCGCACGGACAAGCCCGCCAGTGCCATCGTGCGCGAGCGGCCCAAGGCACACGTGGCCGCGCCGGCAACGAAGCGCGAGGTTCCCGCAACGACCCACCAGGTCAAGATATCCAATCCCGAGCGCGTCATAGACCCCTCCACTGGGATGCGCAAGATCGACCTGGTGCACTACTACGAGAGCATTGCCCAGTGGATGCTGCCGCACCTCAAGAACCGGCCCGTGTCCCTGGTGCGCGCGCCAACCGGCATCACTGGGCAGCTGTTCTTCCAGAAGCACCCCGAGAGCAAGATGCCCGCCATGAAGGAGCTGGACCCGGCCCTGTGGCCAGAGCATGCGGCGCTGCTGGCGGTGGATTCGGTCGAGGCCTTGGTGTCAGCGGCCCAGATGAATGTGGTCGAGTTCCACACCTGGAACTCGAAGATTGCGCGCATCAACCAGCCCGACCGCTTCGTGCTCGATCTGGACCCTGGTGAGGGCGTGACCTGGCCCATGCTGCAGGAGGCTGCCGAGCTCACGAGGGTGATGCTCTCCGAGCTGGGCCTGGAAAGCTGGCTCAAGACCAGCGGCGGCAAGGGCCTGCACGTGGTAGTTCCCATCACCCCGAAGCTGGGGTTCGACGAGGTCAAGGCGTTCTCGCAGGCCGTGGTCAAACACATGGCCCGGGTCATCCCGTCCAAGTTTGTCGCCGTCATGGGCAGCAAGAACCGGGTGGGCAAGATCTTCATCGACTACCTGCGCAATGGGCATGGTCAAACGACGGCATGCGCCTTCTCAGCGCGGTCGCGACCTGGGATGGGAGTGTCGATGCCGGTGGCCTGGGACCAGCTTCGCGAACTCAAGGGTGGGGCACAGTGGACCATTGCGACGGCGCGGGAGTACCTGAGTTTCCAGAAGGAAGATCCTTGGAGCGGTTACTGGAAGAAGAGGCAGGCCATCACACGCGCAATCAAATTGCTGGCTTGACGAAGCCAGTGCGACGGAGACATTCATCACGCATCCGACCTCGGCCTCTACAGTCCGCGCCGGCAGATGCCATGGCGGCGAAGTGCGCTACGAACTGCTGGGCGAGGTGTTCAACGTCACGCTGTGCCACTGCCTCCTGCGCCGACTGGCTACAGGGTGACGGCTTTTGCCTGATGCAGAGTGTCGAGGTGGCGAATTTCCGGTCAACGCTAGACCTGACGTGCTTCTACCATTCAAAGTCCCATCGCGCCAATACGTTTAAGTGCCTGCTGGAGTCGCCTGGGACAATTGGGTGCACCTCACCGCAATGAACGCCGACATGCGCGGATTCAAGGTCCGGGGTGCGGAGCGACTGTATGGCTTCCGAGGAGAATGTGTTGACGAGCGCAGCCTTGCACCTGGGATCCAGCACTCGGTCAGAAAACCAACTTCGCGCACCTGATCAACACTGTTCGCCCTCTGGCCCCGTGCGGATTGGGGCTGAAAGTGCCGCTCGGCCATAGCCGGTAATCTGGCGAACGATCGCAGGGCCTGCTTGGCCGACCTGGGGAAGCTCTGCAACGATCATGTCGGCCGCGGCAAGCACCCTCAGCTTGTCGATTTCTGCAGTCCCGCTCACCTCCAAAGGAAGCGGTTCACGTGAGATCTCCCGCAAGAACTCCAACGGCATGCCATCACCCTATTGGCAAATCTTTGCGCCGAATAGTAGCAAAAATGGCCCGAAATATGCCTGCAGACAAGCAATCGGGAGCCAGTTCCCATTGTGCGCTGCGGCATACTGGTTCACTGTTCAGGAGTTGCCGATGTGCTACAGCGCAATGGTCCGGTCCGACTACGCAAAGTTCGTCCGCGAATATGGGGCCAAGTTGAGCCTCAAGAACTTCTACGAGCTCTTCTACCGGCGCTTGGGCGACAGCAGCATCCTGATCCCCAAGAGCGTCGAAGCTGCCTTCGAAATGCCGCAGTCCGAAGCCGAGCGCGACATCAAGATGGCAATCGCGCAGTATGCTGCCGACCGAGAAAAGGAACTGTTGGCGGACCTGGAGACGCAGCGCGCCAGGCTGGCCAAGGCCACCGCGAAGCTGCAGGTCAAGTTCACCAAGACGGCGGCCGCCGACCAGCGCATCGCCACCAAGAAGATCCCCTGGTATGAAGAGAAGATCGCCAAGCTGCACCAGACCCGCTTGAGTGCCATCGACTCACGGATCTTCCCCGGCTCCTATGTACCGGTGATGGTGATGGAATACGGCGAGCGGGTGCTCAAGCTGATGCGATACCACTGCCGCCCGTCGCACGTGCCCGAGTCCTTCGACAAGGAGTTCCCAGGTTGCTACAACGCTCGCAAGGACTCGCTCAAGGGCTTCTGGAGGCACCAGTACGGCAAGACCCACGGCGTCATCGTCATCAGCCGCTTCTATGAGCACGTGCCCAGGCACCTGGCCGAAGGTCGGCAGTCGCTGCAACCTGGCGAGAAGCCCGGAACCGTGGTGGTGGAGTTTTGGCCCGAGCCTGAGCAGGACCTGGTGCTCGCTTGCGTCTGGGCCCGCTGGACAGCACCAGGAGTGCCTGACCTTCTCTCGTTTGCCATCATCACCGATGATCCGCCGCCCGAGGTTCGAGCGGTGGGTCATGACCGGTGCGTGGTGCCGATCCGCCCCAAAGACATCGACACGTGGTTGCAGCCTGAGCAATCCACGTACGAGCAGCTCGATGCAATTCTGGACCCATCAGCGCGGCCGTACTTCCGGCATGCACTACTGACAGGTGAGACGCCAGATGCTGAGGAGCAGGAAAGCTGATGCGCCACGCCTAGAGTGGTATCGACGTCCAAATGCCCCGCAATGCTTCTAGCTATAACCTGTAGACAATGACTAGGTTCATCTTAAGCGCGGTCCACACCCTGTCCACCGAATCGTTCACCTGTGCCACCACTTCACCGTCAATCGCCACGGAGTGTTGAAGGCAAAATTTGGACACGCCAGGCGACTCCGGAAGTATCTCCTGGTTCAGCAAAGCTCACCGTCATAGCAGCTCTGCTGCGACAAGCAGTGCAAAGTTAGTTCGTCTGCTGTTCCGAGTTAGTTCGCCTGCCCTCGAAGTGCGATAGTTCGCGCGCCCGTGAAGCGTCGGCGGTCTCCATGGAGTTTCGGCATATCCAACCTACCAAGAGTCTTCTGAGCACTACTCGCGTGGTGCGGTGGCGCTAGCAGTTTTAGGGCTTGCGATCAGCAAGCCAACCAGAGCTCGCTACAGGTGCAAGGTGCCGGAATGCGTCTCGTTGGGGCGTTGGCGAATGCCGCGCAGGGGCGAAGACATCAAGCAAGACTCGTTTGGCAATCGGTCGCACTCGCGCGTATGAGGCTTTAAAGGCTTCGTGGGAGGCCCCGATCGCGTGCCCATACAACGTCGCTTCGACGACATTACCCGGCCGCAGAGTCCTTGCACCGGATCTTTCTGAAGCTCAGGCGGACTACATGCCTGCTCGGAATGGGTGAGCGGGAACGAGATCGTCACCTCGAAACGTGCCAATTCCCGTCGATCCAATCACTTCCACCAATGGTGCAATCAAAGGTGCAAAAAACAAAAAAGCGCCCCGAAAGGCGCTTGTTTGCTTGCTTTATGGCGGAGAGGGCGGGATTCGAACCCGCGGTGGGGATTAGCCCACACACGCTTTCCAGGCGTGCGACTTAAACCGCTCATCCACCTCTCCGAAGCCCTCGATTATAGCCACAGGTTTTGGCTGTTTTGGAGAAAAGGGCCGATTCGATCAAAAAATCTGCATCTGGCGATGGCCAGTGCGCATCACACCGGCTTTTGCAGCTGCACCATCTTCATGGCCGAGCCGATCAGGGCCGAGACCTCGGTCATGTTGCTGGGTACGATCAGGGTGGTGTTGGCATCGGCGGCCACCTTGCCGTAGGCGTCCACGGCCTTCTCGGCCACCTTGAGCTGCACGGCCTGTTCGCCCCCGGGCTGGCGGATGGCGGCGGCCACGCGCTCGATGGCCTGGGCCGTGGCTTCGGCCACGGCGGTGATGGAGGCGGCCTCGCCCTGGGCGTTGTTGATCTGGGCCTGCTTCTCACCCTCGGAGCGAGCGATGAAGGCCTCGCGCTCGCCGGTGGCGATGTTGATCTGCTCCTGGCGGCGGCCCTCCGAGGCCGCGATCAGCGCGCGCTTTTCGCGCTCGGCGGTGATCTGGGCCTGCATGGAGCGCAGGATCTCGGCCGGCGGCGTCAGGTCCTTGATCTCGTAGCGCAGCACCTTCACGCCCCAGTTGAGGGCCGCCTCGTCAATGGCCTGCACCACCTGGGCGTTGATGATGTCGCGCTCCTCGAAGGTCTTGTCCAGTTCGAGCTTGCCGATCACCGAGCGCAGCGAGGTCTGCGCCAGCTGCGTCACGGCCATGATGTAGTTGGACGAACCGTAGCTGGCGCGCATGGGGTCGGTCACCTGGAAGTACAGGATGCCGTCCACCTGCAGCTGGGTGTTGTCGCGCGTGATGCAGACCTGGCTGGGCACGTCGAGCGGGATTTCCTTCAGGCTGTGCTTGTAGGCTACCTTGTCAACGAAGGGGATCAGGAAGTTGAGGCCGGGCGTGAGCGTGCCTGCGTACTTGCCCAGGCGCTCCTTGACCCAGGCGTTCTGCTGGGGGACGACCTTGACCGAGCGGATGACGAAGACCACGAAGATCACGAAGATCACGAGGGCGACGATGGTTTTGCTATCCATGAGAGAGCCTTTCTTGGTTCTGCGAATCTAAGGATGGGCCAGAAGGGTGGGCGAACAGCTTGCCAGGCCCTGGCCAAGCGCTGTCAGTCCCGCTCGCCCTGGTGTTCAGACGGGATCTACGAGCAGGCGGTTGCCCACCAGCTCCGAAACGCGGTGCATGCCCGTGGAAGGGGTGACGCCGGGGCGGTGGATGGCGGTCCAGGTGGCGCCACGGTATTTGACGACGCTGGTGCCGTCGGCGTTCCAGCTCTCGATCATCAAGGTTTCGCCCACGTCCAGGTTCACACTGCGGTCTGCCCGGGCCGATGGATCGCCCGGACGGCGACGCTTGCCCTGGTGCAACGCCAGAACGGCGCCGATACCGACCACGGCCGCCGCCACGATCTGCAGGGGAGCGCCCAAGCCCAGGTGGGCAGCAAGGGCACCTGCCACCAGGCCCACGGCCAGCATGAGCAGGTAGAAGGTGCCGGTGAGCAGCTCCGCGATCACCACACCGCCTGCCAACAGCCACCAGATGGTGGATTCCGCCATACCTACCTCCTCCTCACGTTGTTTGTCTATTTGTCTGTCTGTTGTTCAGATCGTAAACAACCTGTGTGTCGGTTGTTCTTAATGCACCACATTCTGGGTCAAAAGACCCCCAGTTCAAAGGTCTGACAAGCTTATTCCTTACACTTCGCGCCTATTTCGTTTTTTGGTTGGCCGGCAGGGCACGGTTTCACGGAGGCTGCGCATGAAGTTTCGTTTTCCCATCATCATCATCGACGAGGACTATCGTTCCGAAAACACCTCGGGCCTGGGCATCCGTGCCCTGGCGCAGGCCATCGAGGCCGAGGGCTTCGAGGTGGTGGGTGTCACCAGCTATGGTGATCTGTCGCAGTTCGCGCAGCAGCAAAGCCGCGCCAGCGCGTTCATTTTGTCCATCGACGACGAGGAGTTCACCCTCGGCGAAGGCCTGGACCCCGTGGTGCTGAGCCTGCGCAACTTCATCGGCGAAGTGCGGCGCAAGAACGCCGAGGTGCCGATCTACGTGCACGGCGAGACCAAGACCAGCCGCCACCTGCCCAACGACATCCTGCGCGAGCTGCACGGCTTCATCCACATGTTCGAGGACACGCCCGAGTTCGTGGCGCGCCACATCATCCGCGAGGCCAAGAGCTACCTGGAGAGCGTGCAGCCGCCATTCTTCAAGGCGCTGCTCGACTACGCCGAAGACGGCTCCTACAGCTGGCATTGCCCCGGCCACTCGGGCGGCGTGGCCTTCCTCAAGAGCCCGGTGGGCCAGATGTACCACCAGTTCTACGGCGAGAACATGCTGCGCGCCGACGTGTGCAACGCGGTCGAAGAACTCGGCCAGCTGCTGGACCACAACGGCGCCATCGGCGAGAGCGAGCGCAATGCCGCGCGCATCTTCAATGCCGACCACTGCTTCTTCGTGACCAACGGCACCAGCACCTCCAACAAGATGGTGTGGCACCACACCGTGGCCCCGGGCGACGTGGTGGTGGTGGACCGCAACTGCCACAAGTCCATTCTGCACAGCATCATCATGACCGGGGCCATCCCGGTGTTCATGAAGCCCACGCGCAACCACTTCGGCATCATCGGCCCCATCCCGCAAAGCGAGTTCGAGCCCGAGGCCATCCAGGCCAAGATCAAGGCCAACCCCTTGCTCAAGGGCGTGGACGCCAAGAAGGTCAAGCCGCGCGTGCTGACCCTCACGCAATCGACCTACGACGGCGTGCTCTACAACACCGAGACCATCAAGGGCATGCTCGATGGCTACGTGGACAACCTGCACTTCGATGAGGCCTGGCTGCCGCACGCCGCCTTCCACCCCTTCTATGGCACCTACCACGCCATGGGCAAGAAGCGCACGCGCCCCAAGCATTCGGTGACCTATGCCACGCAGTCCATCCACAAGCTGTTGGCCGGCATCAGCCAGGCCAGCCACGTGCTGGTGCAGGACTCGCAGACCGCCAAGCTGGACCGCCACCTCTTCAACGAGGCCTACCTGATGCACACCAGCACCAGCCCGCAGTACAGCATCATCGCCAGCTGCGACGTGGCCGCCGCGATGATGGAGCCGCCCGGCGGCACCGCGCTGGTGGAGGAAAGCATCCTGGAGGCGCTCGATTTCCGCCGCGCCATGCGCCAGATCGAGGACGATTTCGGCAAGAACGACTGGTGGTTTAAGGTCTGGGGCCCGGACAAGCTGGTGGACGAAGGCATTGGCCGCGCCGAGGACTGGATCATCCGCAGCGACGCCAAGGGCAAGAAGGCCGGCACCAAGTGGCATGGCTTCGGCCAGCTGGCCGACGGCTTCAACATGCTCGACCCGATCAAGTCGACCATTGTCACGCCCGGCCTGAACCTGGACGGCAAGTTCGACAAGAAGGGCATCCCCGCGTCCATCGTCACCAAGTACCTGGCCGAGCACGGCGTGGTGGTCGAGAAGACCGGCCTGTACAGCTTCTTCGTGATGTTCACCATCGGCATCACCAAGGGCCGCTGGAACACGCTGCTCACCGCGCTGCAGCAGTTCAAGGACGACTACGAGAAGAACCAGCCCATGTGGCGCATCCTTCCCGAGTTCTGCCAGCAGCACAAGCGCTACGAGCGCATGGGCCTGCAGGACCTGTGCCAGCACGTGCACGAGATGTACGCCAAGTACGACATCGCGCGCCTGACGACCGAGATGTATTTGTCGGACCTCACGCCGGCCATGAAGCCGTCGGACGCGTACGCGCACATCGCGCACCGCAAGACCGAGCGCGTGGAGGTCGACCAGCTCGAAGGCCGCATCACCGTGGGCCTGGTCACGCCGTACCCACCGGGCATTCCGCTCCTGATCCCCGGTGAAGTCTTCAACAAGAAGATCGTGGACTACCTCAAGTTCGCCCGCGAATTCGCCAAGCTGTGCCCGGGCTTCGAGACCGACATCCACGGCCTGGTGGAGGTGGAGGACGAGAACGGCAACGTGCGCTACTACGCGGACTGCGTGGCCGAGGAGGTGTCTGCCGCCAAGCCTGCTGGCAAGAAGAATGCAAAGCCGCTGGCGACGGACAAGAACCTGGTGCAGGTAGGCTCGGACGGACCTTTCGGCCGCACGATCTGATCCACCCGCGATCCTGGGCGGGCAAGGCCCGCCGGGTCCGGCATCACCCATTGCATCGCCCCCTGGCCGTTCGCGCCTCGGGGCGATTGTTTTTTTGTTACCAGTCTGTTGCGCGAGGCCGCATCCGACCCTGAAGCCTCCCCGTATTGATGGACAGCTGCGTGGTGTTCACGTGGCCACCCACAGTCCATCCATCGACTTCAGGAGATTTCCATGACCCTCCGTTTCCATGCCCGCCTTGCCTCCCTCGGCCTGGCCGCAGCCCTGGCTGCTGCCGCCGCCGTTCCTTCCATGGCTGCCGACGTGATGGTGGGCGGCGCCCCCATGCTGGCCAGCAAGGACATCATCGACAACGCCGTGAACTCCAAGGACCATACCACACTCGTGGCTGCGGTCAAGGCCGCAGGCCTGGTCGATACCCTGAAGGGCCCGGGCCCCTTCACCGTGTTTGCACCGACCAACGCCGCGTTTGCTGCGCTGCCCGCCGGCACCGTGGACAACCTCCTCAAGCCCGAGAACAAGGCCACGCTGACCACGGTGCTGACCTACCACGTGGTGGCGGGCAAGTGGGATGCGGCGGCTCTGTCCAAGATGATTGCCGATGGCAAGGGCATGGCCAGCATCAAGACAGTGGCGGGGGGCACGCTCACGGCCAAGGCCAGTGGCAAGGCCATCATGCTGACCGATGAAAAAGGCGGTACGGCGAATGTGACGATTGCGGATGTGTACCAGTCCAATGGGGTGATTCACGTGGTGGACAAGGTGCTGTTGCCGAAGTGATTTCTGATTGCTTGTCCGGGGTGTCGCTTCGCTTTGATCCGGTGTGCCTTGGTTGAAGGCGGAGGCCGGGCGCACATCCCGGCTCCCGCACTCAATCAAGGCAAACAGCAACCACGAAGCGCAGTCACGCCATCAACGGCGGAATCCGATAGTGGTACCCATACACCTCGGCAAACCCCAACCCCGCATACAAACGCCGAGCCACCTCATTGACCGTGCGCACCTGCAGGTAGGCCGACACCGCCCCCACATCCCGCCCCCACTGCAGCAGCGCACAGACAAGCTCTCGCCCATGCCCCTGTCCGCGAAAAGCAGGATCGACGACGACGTCATAAAGCCCGATGGCCCCGCGCTCCAGCACCGCCAGGCCAAAGCCGATGGTCTGGCCCGTGCCATCGCGCAGGCTGGCAAACGCACAGGGCAGGGCAATGGCATGCACCATGCCGTGGTGGATGGCGTGGTACGGCGCGCGCACCCCATTGGCGGCGGCAAAGCCATCGAGCCAGCTGGCCGAAGGCGTCGCGTCGATCTGCACGCCGGCATGGGCCTGCGCTGCCTCCAGCCCGGCGCTGGCCATCACCTGCGAGGGATCGAAATGGGTGTAGCCGGCTTCGGCCAGCTCCCGGTCGGCATCGGGGTGGGCCAGGGGCGAGATGCGGAACACGGCCGGCAGGCCATGCCGCGCATACAGCGCCTCGGCGGCGGCGCGCACGCCGCTGAAGGAGGCGCCGGCCTCGATGGCATTGGCCGAATTGGCGCGCTTGGTGAAGCCACCCGACAGGCGGAACACCCAGCCGGAATGGAGCACGCTCTGGCGCGCAGGCCAGGCATTGAAGGCGCGTTCTTCGAGGGCGCGGATAAGCGCTTCGGGGGTGGTCGGGGGCGTCAGTGCAAGAGGTGCGGCAACAGAAGGCATTCCTGTTTATACCAACCGCATGCGGCAGCGCTATGAACCCAGCCGGATGCCCGCAATGCCTGTAAACACCAGCGCGGCCGCCACGATGCGCCCGGGCCCTACACGCTCCTTGAGCACCCAGGCCGAGACCAGCGCCACCAGCAGTACGCTGGTCTCGCGCAGGGCCGACACCTGGCCCATGGGGGCGCGCGCCAGGGCCCACACGGCGGTCCAATAGGCGCCCATCTGCATGGCACCCGCGGCCGCGCACAGCTGCAGCGCCCGGCGGTCAACGGCAAAGGCGCGCGGCCCCTTCCACCACAGCACGATGAGCGCTGTGGCAATGCCGTCGCCCAGCGTGACAAGCACCGCGAAGCCGATGGCGGCGCCGGACTGCCGGGCGCCGAGTGCGTCCACCACCGTGTAGGCAGCAATCAATGCGCCGCTCAGCAGTGCATAGGCCACGGCCTTGCGGTGGTGCCCGTGCGGGCCGGCCTTCTTGAGCAGCGCGAGCGAAAGTACCCCGGCGCACAGGCACAGCACGCCCAGCAGTCCGCCGGCACCAGGCCATTCGCCAGCGAGCAGCGCGCCGCCCGCCACTACCATCACGGGCGCCGAGCCGCGCGCGATGGGGTAGACCTGCCCCAGGTCGCCATGGTTGTAGGCCAGCGGCAGCGCGAAGTGGTAGGCCGTGTGGATGGCGATGGACAGCGCCAGCAACCCCCAGGCTGAGGCAGCGCCGGGCAGTTCCACCCAGGGCAGGGCCAGCAGCGACAGCGCGCTGCCAACCAGGGTGGTGAGGGCCATGGCGGTGGTGCGGTCGCCGCCGATCTTGATGGCGCTGTTCCAGCCCGCATTGAGCACGGCGGACAGCAGCACGATGAAAAAAACGTCGTTGGTAAGCATCCGGGGATGGTCTTGCGGGCTAAGACATCTGTAAAGTTGAATTCAATGACCGCTGAATTCAGGATTTCTGATGCGTAACCTCAACCTCGACCAGGTGCAGACCCTGGTCGCCATTGCCGACCTGGGCACCCTGGCTGCCGCAGCGCAGGCGCTGCACCTGGCGCCGCCCACGGTGAGCCTGCACATCAGCGAGCTCGAATCGCGCCTCAACGCCCAGCTGGTAGTGCGCGGGCGCCGGCAGGCCAGCCTGACGCCTGCGGGCGAGGCCTTGGTGGCAGGCGGCCGCCGGCTGCTGGCTGGGGCGGATGAAGTGGTGGAGCAGGTGCGCCGCCGCGCCCGCGGCCTCGAAGGCCTGGTGCGCCTGGGCACCACGGCGGGCGTCAGCCCGCACCTGCTGCCCCGGCTAGTGGACATGCTGGCGCGCCAGAGCCCGGAGGTGGACGTACGGCTCGACGTGCTGGGCTCCGCCGAGGCCATGGCACGCCTCGCCGCGGGCACGCTGGACCTGGCCATCGTGGCCCTGCCGCAGGCCGCTACGGGCCAGGTACAGGTGCAACACTGGCGCAGCGACCCCATGGTGGCGCTGCTGCCCCCGGGCTGGAAGGCGCCCCGGCGCATCACGGCCGAATGGCTGGCCGAGCACCCCTGGATGTCCTTCGGCCCCGCCACGCAGATGCACCGCCTCATCATGGCCTGGTTTGCCCAGGCGGGGCTGCACGGGCGCCCGCGCATGGAGCTCAACCACCCGCTGGCGCTGCGCAGCCTGGTGGCGGCAGGGCAGGGCGCGGCCCTGCTGCCGCTGGAGCAGCCCGAGGTACGCCGCGACGACCCCGACAACGCCGGCCTGCAGGTGCGCCCGTTGCACCCGCCGCTGCTGCGCGAGCTGGGCCTGGCCTACCGCATGGACCAGGCGCACGGCGCCGCCACGCGCGCGGTGCTGGATGCGCTGCAGGCCTTGTCAGCCCGTTGATGTCAGAGGTGCTTGTAGAAAAATGTGGTGCCGCAGAAGGCCCCATCGGGCATCAGCGCATAGCGCGGCACCGTGCCCACGCGCTGCCAGCCCGCGCGCTCGTACAGGCGCTCGGCGGCGCCGCCGGTCACGGTGTCCAGCACCAGCACGCTCTTGCCTTCGCTGCGTGCCGCATCGTCCAGGGCGGCCATCAGGCGCTGGGCCACGCCCTGGCGGCGCGCCTTGCGGTGCACCAGCATCTTGGCCACATCGGCGCGGTGGGGCTGGTTGTCGGGCATGGCGGTGATGAGCTGCACGGTGCCCACGATGCCCTCTGCCGCATCTTCGGCCACCAGCAGCACGCGCTCGTTTCGCGCCACGCCTTCGGCCACGCCACGCCAGAAAGCCAGGGCCTTGTCGTGGGGCAAGGGCGCCATGAAGCTCACCGAGGCACCGCCGTGCACGCAGTCGATCAGCACCTCGGCAAGGGCCTCGGCGCTGGCGGCGGCTTCGTTGGCGCCCAGGCGGCGCACGGTGATGGTGGTGGTGTCGGTGGTGATGGCATTCATGGCGTTCTCCGGGTGGGTTGGAAGGGCAGGGTGGCCAACGCCACCAGGTAGCGTGCGTCCTGGCGGGTGGGGTTGTGGAACACGATGGGTTGCGACAGGCGCATGGCCAGGCAGTCGCCGGCCTGCAGCTGCCAGGTGCTTGCGCCCACCGTGAGCTCCATGGCGCCCTCGATCAACCAGACCTGCTGGTGGATGTCGGCGTCGTGCACGGCCGAATCCAGTGCCACGCGCTGGCCTGCGGGGAAGACCACCTCCACCAGCTGCAGCGGCGAGGGGGCGGGCGGCGACAGCCGGCGCCGCACATAGCCCGAGGCCGGGTCCTGCCACAGGGGCTGGTCGCCCGCGCGGATGAAGGGCGAGGGCGGCTCGGTGGCCGGGGTGCCGTCATCGAAGAACGAGGCCAGCGCCACGCCCAGGCCGATGGCCAGCTTGTCGAGTACCGCCGCCGTGGGGCTGCTCTGGCCGCGCTCGATCAGTGAGATATTGGAGCGGCTCACGCCGCTGCGTTCGGCCAGTGCCTCCAGGGAGTAGCCGCGCGCGTCGCGCAGTTCGCGCAAACGCTGGGCAATGCGGGTGTGGATGTCCATGAATCCAGTTTACTGGATATTTAATCCAGTATGTTGGATTGATGTGCAAACATGCCTTCGCGGCGATACTTGGGTACAACACATACCCACAAGGAGACACCGTGACGATGACGCTGCCGCTGCAACCGCTCAATGCCGACCTGCTGGCCCGTGCACTGCCCTTGCTCGACGAGGAATGGCTGGCCCGCGACGCCGATCTGGCCCCCGTGCTGCCCGTGGTGCTGGCGCGCAACGTGGGCCAAGACTGGCACAAGGCCGGCACCTTCCGCCACCACCTGGTGGGCGTGGCCCGCTCGCTGGCCATGTGGCAGCAGCCGCGCGACGTGCGCCTGCTGGGCCTGTTGCACAGCGTCTACGGCAATGCCTTTGTCGACCTGGTGAAGTTCGACCCCGCCAAGGAGCGTGCCCGCGTGCGCGAGATCGCGGGCGAATCGGCCGAGCACCTGGTCTACCTGTTCTGCACCCAGTCGCGCACCCAGTTCGTGCAGCGCGTGCTGGCCGGCGCGCTCGAATCCGACGGCAGTCTGGTGCTGGAGAAGGACGGCAAGCCCCACACGCTCACGCCCTACGAGGTGGCGGCCTTCACCATCGTGAGCATGGCCGACACCATCGAGCAGTGGTTCAGCTGGCAGGACGACATCTATTCGCGCTTCCCCACCGTGCAGCACCGCCCGCAGGCCGTGCACTGGGCGGCGTCGCTGTGGCCCGGCCCCATGCGCCCCAGCGGCCGCATGGTGAGCCAGATCAATGCGCTGGGCCGGGCGCTGCAGCACCCGGGCCTCAAGGGACTGCTGCCCATGCCGCCCGTCTTCAACGGCTGCACGGCCGAGCTGTCGGCCACCGACGAGGCGGCGGCCACGTCGCTGTACTGGTCGGTGATCCAGCAGGACCAGCCCCTGGCCGACCTCGATGTGGCCACCGCCGTGCTGGAGAGCGCCGTGCGCCATAACCCCTGGGTGGGCGAGCCGCAGATGGTGCTGGCCCAGCTCTACCTGTCGGCCGGCCGCAATGCGGATGCCGCTGCGGCTGCGGCCAGCGCGCTGCAGCAGTTCAGCGCCTGGGGCAACTCCTGGGACAAGCGCGTGCAGTGGGACGCCTGGGTGGCGTGGACACGCATCCTGCAGCAGTCGGCCACCGAGGGCACCTGGCCCGAGCGGCTGGACAAGCTCAACAACGTCGCCCTGCGGGGTTGACGGCTGGTGTGCTGTCCCACAAATAAGTGGCACTAAGACCGCGTCTTTCACGCCATGGCGGCGTTGCAAATCCTCGCGATAGCACCGGCTATCGCTGCGGTTTGCGCCTTGCCATGGCGCGAAATCCATCGGTTTTATGTGTACCACCTATTTGCGGGACAGCACACTGTTGACGGCTTTATATCTGGTGGGATTAAGGTAATTAAAAGTTATTCTTTTGCGTTTTAAAGGGCAAACCCTATAGTGGAAACATCTCATAACGAAAGGTGTTTTCCGTGAACAAGCGCTCCCTCCTGCAATCCGTCCTCGCCCTGGCCCTGGCCTCCGGTTTCGCCACGGGTGCCATGGCGCAGGACAAGCCCATCAAGATCGGCGTGACGGGCGGCCCGCACGCCCAGATCTTCGAGGTGGTCAAGAAGATCGCCGACAAGGAAGGCCTCAAGATCCAGGTCATCGAGTTCAGCGACTACGTGCAGCCCAACGCGGCCCTGGCGGCGGGCGACCTCGACGGCAACAGCTACCAGCACCAGCCCTACCTGGACAACCAGGTCAAGGACCGTGGCTACAAGTTCGTCTCGGTGGCCCAGACCGTCAACTTCCCGATCGGCCTGTACTCCAAGAAGGTCAAGAAGCTCGAGGACCTCAAGGAAGGCGCCAAGTTCGGCATCCCGAACGACCCCACCAACGGCGGCCGCGTGCTGCTGGTGCTGCAGGACAAGGGCCTGATCAAGCTGCGCGACGGCGTGGGCCTCAAGGCCACGCCGCTGGACGTGGTGAGCAACCCCAAGAAGCTCAAGTTCGTGGAACTCGACGCGGCCCAGTTGCCCCGTTCGCTCGACGACCTCGATGCCTCGGCCATCAACACCAACTTCGCGCTGTCGGCTGGCTTGAACCCGGGCAAGGACGCCATCACGCAAGAGAATGCCAAGAGCCCGTATGTCAACGTGCTCGTGGTGCGCGAGGCCGACAAGGGCAAGCCCTGGGTGAACCAGTTGGTCAAGATCTACCACTCGGAAGAAGTGCGCAAGTTCATCCAGACCGAGTTCAAGGGTTCGGTGCTGCCAGGCTTCTGAGCCCGGCACACGAAAGGGCGGCGGCATGCCGCCCTTTTTCTTTGACGATCTTGCGAGACACAGCACCATGAACTTCCAGCAACTGCGGTCCGTGCGCGAGACCGTGCGCAGCGGCTTCAACCTGACCGAGGTGGCCAACATCCTCTACACCTCGCAGCCGGGCGTAAGCCGCCAGATCCGCGAGCTGGAGGAAGAGCTGGGCATCGAGATCTTCGTGCGCGCGGGCAAGCGCCTCACCGGCCTCACACCTCCGGGCGCCGCGGTGCTGCCCATCGTGGAGCGCCTGCTGCACGATGCCGACAACCTGCGCCGCGCCGGGCAGGACTACAGTGCCAGCCATGAGGGGCGCCTGTCGATCGCCGCCACCCACTCGCAGGCACGCTACGCGTTGCCCCAGGTGGTGCGCGACTTCCGCGCCATGTTCCCGCAGGTCTCGCTGCACCTGCACCAGGGCTCGCCCAAGCAGGTGGCCGAGATGCTGCTCAGCGGCGAGGCCGACATCGGCGTGGCCACCGAGGCACTGGCCCACTACGAGGCGCTGGTCACCCTACCGTGCTACCGCTGGACGCACAGCATCGTCGTGCCGCCCGAGCACCCCTTGCTGGCACTGACCGAACCCGTGACGCTGCAGCAGCTCACCGAGTACCCCATCATCACCTACGAGCTGGGCTACACCGGCCGCGCCCACATCGACGAGGCCTTCGCCCGCGAGGGCCTGCGGCCGGACGTGGTGCTCTCGGCCATGGATGCCGACGTGATCAAGACCTATGTGGAGCTGGGCATGGGCGTGGGTATCGTCGCCTCCATCGCGGTGGACCCCGAGCGCGACCGCCAGCTGCGCGCGCTCGATGCGCGCCACCTGTTCGAGGTCAATGTGACCCGCCTGGCCGTGCGCAAGGGCACCTGGCTGCGCGGCTACGCCTACAGCTTCATCGAGACCTTTGCGCCCACGCTGCAGCGCGAAGCGGTGGAAAAGGCGGTGCGCGCTACCGGCACGCCACTGGAGTGAGCAGGCTCAGGAATTGATGCCCCGGGGCACGACAGAGAGTGCGCGCCTGTAACTCTCGCGCAAGCGGTACATCTGCGCCGGCCGGTGTGCGGCACCGCTCGTGAGCTCGCCCTCGATGGGTTCGAGCATGCCCAGCTCGTCGATCTTGCGCCGAAAACTCACCTTGTTGATGGGCTCGCCCAGCACCGCCTCGTACACCGCCTGCAGGCGCGGCAGGGTCATGCGCTCGCCGCACAGGTAGACCGGCAGCGACGAGTACTGGCTCTTGGAGCGCACGCGCTCCACCGCCAGCGCCACGATCTCGCCATGGTCGAAGGGCAGGGCCGGCAGCGCGGCCACCGGCGCCAGCAGCAAGCCCTCGCGCCCCTCGGGCAACAATTCCTCGGAGATCAGCGCGTAGTAGACGATGGAGGCCGACCAGCCGCGCGGGTCGCGGTCCGCGCCCGAGTAGGTGGCCAGCTGCTCCAGGTACGGGCTCACGATGCCGGTCTTGTCGCGCAGCACGCGCGCGGCCGCATCCCAGGCCGTGCGGTCCTCCTGCGCGTGGATGTAGCCACCGGGCAGGGCCGGCGCACCCGCGAAGGGGGCATTCTTGCGCGTGAGCAGCACCACGTGCAGGGCATCGTCCTTGAGGGTCATCAGCACCACGTCCACCGTGCAGATCACGGTGGGAAATGAAGGCTCGGCAGAGGGCTTGGGCATGGCGTGTTTCCGTGGCTGAAGATTCTTGACTTAGTATTTTAATGAAACTATCATAAGTTCATCAATTAAACTAAGTAGTTGGAGGCCCCATGGACCCACTTTCTTCCTATATCGCTGATGGCCTCGAAAACCGCTACCGGGGCTGCCTGCTGGGCCTGGCCTGTGGCGACGCCGTGGGCACCACCGTGGAGTTCAGCCCGCGCGGCAGTTTTGCGCCGCTGACCGACATGGTGGGCGGTGGCCCGTTCCGCCTGGCGCCAGGGCAGTGGACGGACGACACCTCCATGGCCATCTGCCTGGCGCAAAGCCTGCTGCACCGCGGCGGCTTCGACGCCGAGGACCAGATGCGCCGCTATGCCAACTGGTGGCGCTGGGGCTACCCCAGCCCCACGGGTACCTGCTTCGACATCGGCATCACCGTGCGCGGCGCGCTCTCGCGCTTCCTGGCCGATGGCGAGCCCATGGCCGGCTCCACCGACCCGCAGACCGCCGGCAACGGCTCGCTGATGCGGCTGGCGCCCGTGGTGCTGCGGTATTTCCCTGACATGGCGGCCATGCTGCGCCAGGCGCGCCTGAGCTCGCAGACCACGCACGGCGCGGCCGAGGCGGTGGAATGCTGCAGCCTGCTGGCCGAGGTGATAGCCAACGCTCTGCAAGGCGATCCGGCGCAGGGCCAAGCCGCCCGGCTGGAGGTGCTGACCGTGCGGCAGGCGGGGCTGGCCTGCCCCGCGGTGCAGGACATCGCCGCAGGCAGCTACCACGGCAAGCCGCGCGAGCAGATCCGCGGCAGCGGCTACAGCGTGGCCTCGCTGGAGGCGGCGCTGTGGTGCTTTGCCAGCACCGAATCGTTCGCCGAGGCCGTGCTGGCCGCCGCCAACCTGGGGGACGATGCCGACACCACGGCCGCCATCACCGGGCAGGTGGCGGGTGCGTTCTATGGCGCCGAGGGCATCCCCGCGCACTGGCGCGCCATGCTGTTCATGGGCGAGGAGATCGGCGACATGGCGGCAGGCCTGCTGCACCGGGACGCGCGCGCCGTGCCGGTGTAGCGATGAGCGGCCCTGCCGTGCCGCTTATCAGGGCATCGCCTGGACGGGCGCGGGATACGCTAGCGATGGGGGCCAATCCGTCCCCTGGCGGCCTGCTCAAGGCCGCTTTGGCACTGCGTTTTTTTGTCTTTTCTGTCCTTGTCCGTTGTCCTTTTTCTTTTCTGGATCCATCCCATGCGGTACCTCGCTGTTCTCCTCCTGGCTGCGGCTGCGCCCCTGGCCCAGGCCGCCAATTTCGTCTCGCTGCACCAGTCGGCCCTCAAGATCGCCCTGCCTCCGCCAGCGGGCTCCTACAGCTACAAGTTCGATACCAGGATCGGCTTCAAGCAGCAGTACGCGCCGCAAGGTGTTACGGGCTGCGCCATCGGCTACGCCACGGGCGGCTGCGCCTTTCCGGGCGGCGGCTCGCTGGCACTGCCCGAGTTCACCGGCTACCAGCTGCAGTACAAGGAGTTCAAGGTCTTCATCCCTGCGGGCACACGCTCCTTCATGTTCTCGGGCTATGCGCCACAGCGCACGCAATCGGCCTTCGTGCTGCGCTATGGATCGGCGCCCGTGCGCGAGGCGGCCCTGAGCGGCGCGGAGTACCAGAACGCCCAGACCGGCGAGCGCATCGACAGCTCGTTTGCACGCCTGGTCAATGAGCGCGCCGAGCAGTTTGTGGTGCACGATGGCGGCGGCACCGTGCGCTTCGTGGGCGGCCAGCTCGACGCCAACCGCGGCAGCACCAAGGAAGGCAACTGGCTCTACGTGCGCCAGCTCAGCGGCAGCCCCCTGTACGACGTGCAGGGCGCCATCGACGTGGACATGGCCCAGTACGCGGCCGGCTACGCCAAGATCGTCTGGACCACCAGCACCTACCCCGACCCGGTGGATGCGCCGAGCACGGGTGGCGGCACGGGCACGGTCACCCCGCCGGACAGTGCGACGACGCTGCCCGTCCCGGCCACGGTGTCCACCTCGGTGGTGTCCGCCGCCGGCCAGCCGCTGCGGCTCGAGATCAGCCTGGCGCAGGCCGCTTCCGATGTCGCGGCCAACCCCAGGATCAGCACCTGGGTGGCGGCGCTCATTCCGGCCAGCGGTACCTCGTTCCCGGCGGATACCTGGTTCTTCCGCCTGGCCAACGGTACCTGGGCCAGCCAGGTGCCTGCCGACCTGGAGGGCATCGCCTTTGCCAGCCAGGTGGCCAATGCCGCCAGCCTGAAGTTCACGCCCGCGCTGGACTTCACCGAGGCCGAGCTGCGCGCGTTCAATGTGCAGGTCCACTTCGGCTACAAGACCAGCACCGGCAGCTTTGTGAGCAAGGGCAAGGTCTGGCCGCAGTAAGGGGCGCTCGCCGCTGGGTGGATTTCGGCATGAGCTCATGCGGAATGCGGCGTTGGAAGAGGGCGGCCCGGCCTTTAAGCTCTGGCCCTGTCTTCCCGTCCGATTCCGCATGCCGCAGCACTTCGACACCATCGTCATCGGCCTGGGGGCCGTAGGTTCCGCCACCCTGTACCAACTGGCCCGGCGTGGCGCCAAGGTGCTCGGGCTCGACCAGTTCCAGCCACCCCACAGCCTGGGCTCCTCGCACGGCCAGACCCGCATCACGCGGCTGGCCGTGGGGGAGGGCGACGAATACGTGCCCCTGGTGCGCCGCTCGCACGAGATCTGGCGCGAGCTGGAGGCCGCCACGGGCCAATCGATCTACACACGCACGCATGGCCTGGTGCTGGGGCCGCGCGATGGCGCCCCCGTGCACCAGGGCCGCCGCCACGACTTCGTGCACAGCACCATCGACATCGCGCGCCGCCACGGCATAGACCACGAGGTGCTGGACCATGCCGACCTGCGCCGGCGCTACCCACAGTTCCAGTTGCACGACCACGAGTTCGCCTACTGGGAGCGCGATGCCGGCTTTGTGCGGCCCGAAGCCGCCATCAGCGCCCAGCTGCAACAAGCCCAGGTGCATGGCGCCACGGTGCAGGCCGGGGTGCGCGTGACCGGCCTGGCGCGCGAGGGCGGTCACCTGCGTGTGGACACCACCCAGGGCAGCTACCGCGCAGAGCAGGTGGTGCTGGCCGCCGGCCCCTGGCTCCCAGGACTGCTGGGGCAAGAGCTGCAGCATGCCTGGGCACCTAAGCTGGCGGTGTACCGCCAGGTGATGTTCTGGTTCGACGTGGCGGCGGCCGCGCCATCGTTCGAGCCATCGGCCTTCCCGGTCTTCATCTGGACTTTCCGTGACGGGCCGGACGATTCGATCTATGGTTTCCCCATTGCGGAAGCGGGCACGTCGGCCTTCAAGATCGCCACCGCGCAGTACCTGGAGACCACCACCCCGGACACCGTCGACCGCACCGTGGCCGGCGCCGAAAAGGATTCGATGCTCCAGCGCCATGTGCTGCCGCGCTTTCAGGCCCCAGGCGCCCATTGCACCGATGCCCGGGCCTGCCTGTACACCGTCACGCCCGACCATGGTTTCGTGGTCGACCGGCTGCCGGGCTGGCCGGGCGTGCATGTCGCCTCGGCCTGCTCGGGCCACGGCTTCAAGCATTCGGCCGCCGTGGGTGAGGCGCTGGCGCAGCAGGTGCTCGACCTGCCGGAACGCCTGGACCTCCGGCCTTTTGGCCATACCCTGCGCGGTCTGGCCGTCTGAATGGATTAAAGGATGTTTTGGTTTTATAGAAACCAAATTTTATTCTTTTGGGTTTTATGACGATGGTTCTAGAGTGGACCCATGTTCACAGCGGCCCCGCCCATGGGGGCCGCCCAACCGTCGCTTCAAGGACCCCCTCCATGACTTCCTCCACAACCCAGGACACTGTGCTCGCACAGGAATTGGAATCCGCCCGCTCGGTCGCCCTGGCGTCCGGCCTGCCTTATGCGGGCGGTGTGTCGCCCACCACCGCGTGGAAGCTCGCCTCGGCCGGCGACGCCGTACTGGTGGACGTGCGCTCGGCCGAAGAGCTGAAGTTCGTCGGCCACGTACCCGACAGCCTGCATGTGGCCTGGGCCACGGGCACGGCGCTGCAGCGCAACCCGCGCTTTGTGCGCGAACTGGAAGCGCGCCTGGCCAGCCACGGTGGCAAGGAGGCCACTGTGCTGCTGCTGTGCCGCAGCGGCAAGCGCTCGGCCCTGGCGGCCGAGGCGGCGGCCAAGGCCGGCTTCACCCGCGTCTTCAATGTGCTCGAAGGCTTCGAGGGCGAGATCGACGGCCACAAGCAGCGCGGCCATGCGGACGGCTGGCGCTTTCACCAGCTTCCCTGGATCCAGGACTAGCCCCGGGCACGGCCTGCCTCCACAACTGAACCCCAGCTTCCCTTTCTCCATGGCCGTCTTCAACATCGAACCCATCGTGCAGTCGCTGCACGCCGTGCGCCGCGACTGGCGCAGCCTGCAAAAGCGCTCGCAGGAGCCGGGCGGGCGCGAATTCCCCTCGCGCGATGCGCTGGCCGACATCGTCGAACAGCTCAAGGGCGTGCTTTTCCCCATGCGCCTGGGCCCGCCCGACCTGCGCCAGGAGAGCGAGGATTTCTACGTGGGCCACACGCTGGACGCGGCATTGCACGCGCTGCTGGCGCAGATCCGGCTGGAGCTGCGCTACGTGCTGCGCCACCAGCCGGTGGAAGAGCAGAACATCGAAAAGCGCGCCGTGCAGGCTGCTCGCAGCTTTGCCGCTGCACTGCCCGCAACGCGCGGCCTGCTCGACAGCGATGTGCTGGCCGCCTACCACGGCGACCCGGCCGCGCGCAGCGTGGATGAGGTGCTGCTGTGCTACCCCGGCATCCTGGCCATGATCCACCACCGCCTGGCGCACACGCTGTACCAGCTGGAGCTGCCGCTCCTGGCGCGCATCGTGGCCGAGCAGGCGCATGCGCAGACCGGCATCGACATCCACCCCGGCGCGCAGATCGGCGCGGGTTTCTTCATCGATCACGGCACGGGCGTGGTGATCGGAGAGACGGCCGTGATCGGCGAGCGCGTGCGCGTCTACCAGGCCGTTACGCTGGGCGCCAAGCGCTTTCCCACCGACGAGGAAGGGCACCTGCAAAAAGGCCTGCCGCGCCACCCGGTGGTGGAGGACGACGTGGTCATCTACGCTGGCGCCACGGTGCTCGGCCGCGTCACCCTGGGGCGCGGCGCCACCATCGGCGGCAATGTCTGGATCACGCACGACGTGCCCGCCGGCGGCAACGTGACCCAGGCCCTGTCGCGCCACAACGGCCACCACGAAGCCGAAAAGCCTGGGGTGGCCACGGCATGAGCGAGGTGCTGGTACGCAGTTTCGGCACCGCCGTGCGGCGCCTGCGCGAGGCGCGCGGCTGGTCGCAGGAGCAACTGGCCGAGCACGCCGACCTCAACCGCTCCTACGTGGGCGAGATCGAGCGCGGCCGCGCCATCGCCTCGCTGGTCACCATCGACAAGCTCTCGCAGGCCTTTGGCGTGCGCAGCGCCACGCTGCTCGGGCACTGCGATGAGCTGAGCGATGCGAATGCGCTCAAAGGCTCGCGATTGGCGGCTATAGCATGTTGAAGCACTGAGGCCGCCGTCGGAAACTGGCTGGGAGTTTTTCTCTCATCCCACCTTTTTCTGATACGGAGCCTCACATGACGGCAACAGTGGGCGGCACGACCGCCCTGGGCGACAACGCAGCACGGCAACTTGCCAACGCGACCAAGACCACCGCGCAACTCTCGACCATCTCGCCACGCTGGCTCACGCACCTGCTGCAGTGGGTGCCGGTGGAAGCGGGCATCTACCGCCTCAACCAGGTCAAGAACCCCGAGCTCATCAAGGTCACCTGCACCGCGCGCGAGGAAGAGAACCAGCTGCCGCGCACCTTCGTGGACTACGAAGAGAACCCGCGCGAGTACTTCCTGAACGCCGTGAGCACCGTGCTCGACGTGCACACCCGCATCTCCGACCTGTACAGCAGCCCGCACGACCAGATCAAGGAACAGCTGCGCCTGACGATCGAGACGATCAAGGAGAACCAGGAGAGCGAGCTCATCAACAACCCCGACTACGGCTTGCTGGCCCAGGTGACGGAAGAGCAGCGCGTGTTCCCGCTCACGGGCGCGCCCACGCCCGACGACCTGGACGAGCTGCTCACCAAGGTCTGGAAGGAACCCGCCTTCTTCCTGGCCCACCCGCTGGCCATTGCCGCCTTCGGCCGCGAGGCCACGCGCCGCGGCACGCCGCCGCCCACGGTGAGCCTGTTCGGCTCGCAGTTCATCACCTGGCGCGGCATTCCGCTGATCCCTTCGGACAAGGTGCCCGTGGCCGACGGCAAGAGCAAGATCCTGCTCTTGCGCGTGGGCGACAAGCGCCAGGGCGTGGTCGGCCTGTTCCAGCCTGGCCTGCCGGGCGAGCAGAGCCCGGGCCTGTCGGTGCGCTTCATGGGCATCAACAACCATGCCATCGCCTCCTACCTGATCTCGCTGTACTGCTCGCTGGCCGTGCTCACGCCCGACGCCCTGGCCGTGCTGGACGATGTGGAGATCAACAAGTACCACGACTATCCCGACACCTACAAGTAAAGCGGCCGCGTGGTGACCACTCCATCCTCCCTTCCTGCCGGCGTGCCCGCCACGCTGCAGCCGCCCATCGACCCGGCACTGCTGGCCGGGCTGGCGACGGCCCTGTTCGCGGCCCGGCCTGGCGAAGAACCGCGCCTTGCCGGGCCGGCCGCCGGCCTGCCGTCCACGCCCCCGGGCTCGCTGCCCGGGGTGGGGCAGGGCACGCCCTGGCCGCCTGGCGTGCAGGCGCCCGTCAACATCGCACCGGCCGGCTCGCCGCTGGTGAGCCCGGCCGGCTTCGGCCCCGGCGTGCCGGGCACGCCCATCCCGCAAGGGCTGGTGCCAGGTGCCAACCTGGTGCCAGCCTCGCCCACGCCGCTGGCCTCGCTGGCGCACCGTGCGCCGGCCCTGCTGCCGCATGCGGTGGCCGGCAATGGCGTGCCCGACTCGGTGATCAGCACCTTGCCGGCCTACGAACCGCGCTTTGGCAGCGGCGTGCTGGGCGTGCCCGAGGCGGCGCAGCCTTCCACACCGCCTGCGCCAGCGGCGGCATCGCCGTACTACTTTCTCGGTGAACGCCAGGCCCATCCGCTGGCGGCAGAGCGTGCGACGCTGCCCGACGGGCACGGCGCTGCCCCCGGCGGGCTCGATGCCCTGGCCCGCCTGCCGTTCGCGGTGCCCGAGGTGCCGCACGTGAGCTCGCCCACGGCCGGCAGCGGCGTGCCCAGCACCGTGCCATCGGCCGAGCCGCGTTTCTACTTTGCCGATGCCGTGGTGCTGCCCGGCGGCTACACCACGCCCGGCCGGGCACCCACCGCCAGCAGCGTCCCCTCGGCTGACCGCAGCGCCCACCCGGCGTTCGACGTGCATGCGGTGCGCCGCGACTTCCCGGTGCTGCAGGAGCGTGTGAACGGCCGCCAGCTGGTCTGGTTCGACAACGCGGCCACCACGCACAAGCCGCAGTCGGTCATCGACCGCATCAGTTACTTCTACGCGCACGAGAACTCCAACATCCACCGCGCGGCGCACGAGCTGGCGGCACGCGCCACGGACGCCTACGAAGGCGCACGCCAGCACGTGCAGCGCTTCATCAACGCGCCCGATGTGAACGAGGTGATCTTTGTGCGTGGCACCACCGAGGCCATCAACCTGGTGGCCAAGAGCTGGGGCGCGCAGCACGTGGGCGAGGGCGACGAGATCATCGTCAGCAACCTGGAGCACCATGCCAACATCGTGCCCTGGCAGCAACTGGCCGCCGCCAAGGGCGCGCGCCTGCGCGTGATCCCGGTGGACGATACCGGCCAGGTGCTGCTCGATGAGTACCAGAAGCTGCTGAACGACCGCACCAAAATCGTGGCTGTGACCCAGGTCTCCAACGCCCTGGGCACCGTGGTGCCGGTCAAGGAAATCGTGGCCCTGGCCAAGCGGGCGGGGGCCACCACCCTGGTCGATGGCGCGCAGTCGGTCTCGCACATGCGGGTGGACGTGCAGGACCTGGGGGCCGACTTCTTCGTGTTCTCGGGCCACAAGGTCTTTGGCCCCACCGGCATCGGCGTGGTCTGGGGCAAGCGTGCGGTGCTCGAAGACATGCCGCCCTGGCAGGGCGGCGGCAACATGATTGCCGACGTGACCTTCGAGAAAACGGTGTTCCAGCCCATCCCGAACAAGTTCGAGGCGGGCACTGGCAACATCGCCGACGCCGTGGGCCTGGGCGCCGCCATCGACTACGTGAACCGCGTGGGCATCGAGAACATCGCGCGTTACGAGCACGAATTGCTGGTCTACGGCATGCGCCACCTCGGCGCCATCCGCGGCGTGCGCCTGATCGGCACGGCCGACGACAAGGCCAGCGTCATGTCCTTCGTGCTCGCGCGCTACAGCACCGAAGAGGTGGGCAAGGCCCTGAACGAGGAGGGCATTGCCGTGCGCACCGGCCACCACTGCGCCCAGCCCATTTTGCGCCGCTTTGGCGTGGAGACCACGGTGCGGCCGTCGCTGGCGTTCTACAACACCTTCGACGAGATCGACCGCCTGGTGGCTGTCGTACAGCGTTTGGCTGGGCAGCGCCGGGCTGGATAGCCATACCGGCGCAATCCGCTATACAAAATATAGCAATTGCGCCGGGTGAGCAGGCCATGGCGTCACGGTCAGTGGCTATCATGGTGCGTGCTTCGCGCAGCAGGGCCGGGAGACCAGCCCTGCTGTGCTTTTTCGTTCTCCATGTCGTTCCCTTCACAAGGAGTTTCCATGAGCAAAGTCCAGATCGCCGTCATCGTCGGCAGCCTCCGCAAGGATTCGTTCAACCGCAAGCTGGCCACCGCCATCGAGCGCCTGGCCCCGGCCGATTTCCAGTTCACGCAGCTGCGCATCGATGACCTGCCCCTGTACAACCAGGACGACGATGGCAACCAGGCCGCCTCGGTGCTGCGCCTGAAAAGCGAGGTCAAGGCCGCCCAGGGCCTGCTGTTCGTGACGCCCGAGTACAACCGCTCCATCCCCGGCGTGCTCAAGAACGCGCTGGACCACGGCTCGCGCCCTTACGGCCAGAGCGCCTGGGGCGGCAAGCCCGCGGGCGTGATCGGTGCCTCGGTGGGCGCCATCGGCACGGCCCTGGCACAGCAGCACCTGCGCAATGTGCTGGGCTACCTCGATGTGCCCACCCTGGGCCAGCCCGAGGGCTTCATCCATGCCAAGGAAGGCCTGTTCGATGCCGACGGCAATGTGGGCGAGGGCAGCAAGAAATTCCTGCAAGGCTGGGTCGATGCCTACGTGGCATGGGTCAAGCAACACATCTGAGCGTTTCCACCGCTCCATGAAAAACGCCGCCCCAAGGGGCGGCGTTTTGCTTGGCTGACCGGGAAGTGGATCAGGCCACTTGCGCAATTTGCGGTTGGTTCGCAGGCACGCTGGTGTGCGCCTGGATGTCCTTGTCGGCGCTGGCAATGGCCAGGGCCTTGGCGTCGGGGCCCATGCCCACGCCTTCGGCGCGCACAAAGCGCACGTCGGTGATGCCGAAGAAGCCGAACACCACCTTCAGGTAGCTCTCCTGGTGCTCCATGGCCTGGCCGCCTTCGCTGGTGGAGTACACACCGCCGCGGGTCGAGGCCACGATCACCGTCTTGCCGCCGGCCAGGCCCACGGGGCCCTTGTCGGTGTACTTGAAGGTGCGGCCAGTCTGGGCGATGCGGTCGATCCAGGCCTTGAGCTGGCTGGGGATGGTGAAGTTGTACAGCGGGGCGCCGATCACGATCACGTCGGAGGCCAGGAACTGGCTCACCAGGGCTTCGGACAGGGCGTTTTCCTGGCGCTGCACTTCGGTGGCAGCGGCCTGGCCGGTGCGAAAGCCCAGCGCGTCGGCGCTCAGGTGGGCCGGGGCCTGTGCGGCCAGGTCCAGGTGCTGCACCGTGGTGTTGGGGTGGCCGGCCTTCCAGGCGGCGACGATGCGCTGGGTGAGTTCGCGCGAGACGGATTGTTCACCGGTGATGGCCGAGTCGATGTGAAGCAGTTGCATGATGAGGTTCTCCTTGGGTGGGTAGCCACAGCGTGTGGCCATGGACTGAATTGTGGAGACGCACTCGTTTGTTGATAAGGCATGGAACTTGCGATAGATTGTCCTATCAGTAGAACGATGTACTTTATGCAAGACCTCAACGACATGCTGTATTTTGCGGAGGTGGTCGAGCGCGGCGGCTTTGCCGCCGCCGGCCGGGCCCTGGGCATCCCCAAGTCGCGCCTGTCGCGCCGGGTGTCGGACCTGGAGACCGAGCTCGGGGTGCGCCTCTTGCAGCGCACCACACGCAAGCTCTCGCTCACCGAGGTGGGCGAGGCCTACCTGCGCCACTGCCAGGCCATGCGCGAATCGGCCCAGGCGGCGGCCGACACGGTGGCCCAGGTGCAGACGGCGCCGCGCGGCACCATCCGCGTGAGCTGCCCGGTGACGCTGGCGCAGACCGTGCTGGCCGAAATGATGCCGCCCTTCCTCTCGCGCTACCCCGAGGTGCGGGTGGACATGGTGGTCAGCAACCGCGTGGTCAACGTGGTGGAGGAGGGCATCGACGTGGCGCTGCGCGTGCGCCCCACGCTGGAGGACAGCGGCTCCATGGTGGTCAAGCGCCTCGATACCACCACCCAGATCCTCGTGGCCAGCCCCGAGCTGCTGATACGCCAGGGCACGCCCACCACGCTGGACGACCTGGCCCGCCTGGACAGCGTGGCCATGTCGGCCCCCGACGGCCGCGCCACCTGGAACCTGATGGGCCCCGGCGGCGCCCACCAGGTGGTGCACCACACGCCGCGCTATGTGGCCGACGACCTGCTGACCCTGAAATTCGCGGTGCTGGCCGGCATCGGCATGGGCTGGATGCCCGACTACATGTGCCACGAGGAAATGCGCGAGCGCCGCCTGGTGCGCGTGCTGCCCGAATGGGTGCCGCCACCGGCCATCGTGCATGCGGTGTTTCCCTCGCGGCGCGGCCTGTCGCCCGCCGTGCGCGCCTTTCTGGACTACCTGGGCGAGGCCATGCCGGGCCGCAACAGCCTGGCCACGCGCGATGGCGGGGCCGGGCTGGACGGCGCGGGCATATAGCACGGGCGCGCGCCACCGGGCGAGAAAGCCGAAGACCGGCCCGGGTCTCTGCCGGCCGGCGAATTTCACGCCACAATGCAACCAGTTGAAACCGAACGGCCGGCCTGCGCGACCTGAGCGCGGGCAGGCCGGGCACGCCGTGAAGAACCCCCACCCCGTCGATACCCAGCTCCAGCAGGCCCGCACGCACCCCTCCGTGCGCGCCATCGTGATCCCGCCGTGCCCGGAGTCGCTGCTGCGCCTGCAGCAGATCGTGGCCGCGCCCGAGCTCGATTCGGGTGCATTGGAGCAACTGGTCGCGTCCGATGTGGCCATGGCCGCCTTGCTGATACGCCAGGCCAACAGCCCGCTGTTCGGGCTGGCCCAGCCGGTGCAGACCATCGGCATGGCGCTCACCGTGCTCGGGCTCAACCCCACGGTGGAACTGCTCTCGGCCTTCATCACGCGCAACGCGCTCATGGTGCGCTCGCCGCTGCTCGAGCACTTCTGGGAGAGTTCGCAGCGCCGCGCCATTGCCTGCGAGCACATCGGCCGCCAGCTCTACAGCTTCGACCCCGGCCTGGGCTACAGTTTCGGCCTGTTCTGCCACGTGGGCATGCCGGTGCTGGTCAAGGCCGTGCGCGGCTATGGCTCCACCGTGACCGAGGCCCTGGCGCGCAAGGACCGCACCTTCACCCAGACCGAGAACGCCAACCACAAGACCGACCACGCCGTGATGGGCGCCATCGTGGCGCGCACCTGGCACCTGCCGGGCGACGTGGCCCAGGCCATCTGGCTGCACCACGACTTCACCTGCCTGGGCGACGAGCGCTTCAACCCCACCGTGCGCCACCTGGTGGCCCTGGGCCTCCTGGCCGAGTACCTGGTGAACCACCACGACAACCTGCAGCCCACGCGCGACTGGCTGCAGCACGGCCAGGCCTGCATGGACCACCTGGCCGTGTCGGAAGAGGAGCTGGACCACTGGGTCGACGAGCTGCACCCCGCCTTCGAGGCTGTTCGGTTCTGATCATCTGGCTTGGTTAGCATGGCACCCCATGCTGCCCGCCAAACCCTATCTGCAAAGCGTCTGCATCCGCCCCGATGCCGAGGTGGATTTCGACCGCTACCCGTACAACATCCCCGCGATCCGCGAGATGGGGCGGCTGGAATTCCACCCGGACGTGACCTTTCTGGTGGGCGAGAACGGCTCGGGCAAGTCCACGCTGCTGGAGGGCATTGCGGTCGCCCTGGGCTACAGCCCGGAGGGCGGTACCCGTGACTTCGCCGTGGGCAGCACCGACTCGGTCTCGCCCCTGCACGAGGTGCTGCGGCTGGCGCGCAGCTTCCGCCAGCCCAAGGATGGGTACTTCCTCAGGGCCGAGAGCTTTTTCAATGTCGCCACCTTCGTGGACGATGTCGGTGTGCCTGACGCCTATGGCACCGATTCGCTGCACGGCATCTCGCACGGCGAGGCCTTCATGTCCCTGCTCGCCCACAAGTTCCGCGGCAAGGGCCTGTACCTGCTCGACGAGCCCGAGGCCGCGCTGTCACCCAACCGGCAGCTGGCCGCGCTCTCGGCCATCCACCAGTTGGTCGAAGACAAGTCCCAGTTCATCATCGCCACGCATTCGCCCATCCTGCTGTCCTACCCCCACGCGAAGATCGTGCTGTTCGACGGCACGGGCCTCTCGGAAGTGGCCTATGAAGACACGGAACACTATGCGGTGACGCATGACTTCCTGAACAACTATCGCGCACGGCTGGACCGCCTGTTGGACCAGGACTGAGCTTTCGGTGCTCTGATAGACGTTTTTGCGATTAAGTCAGAACAATATATTCGTTTGGGTTTTAAAGCCCGGCTCGCAGAATGCCTCCATCAGACATTGAAGGAGCATTCTCCATGGCCACCTTGCGACTCGGCGACACCGCCCCCGACTTCACCCAGGAATCCACCGCCGGCACCATCCGCTTCCACGAATGGGCGGGTGACTCGTGGGTGGTGCTGTTCTCGCACCCCGCCGACTTCACGCCCGTGTGCACCACCGAGCTGGGCAAGACGGCCGCCCTGGCCTCCGAATTCGCCAAGCGCAAGGTCAAGCCCATCGCCGTGAGCGTGGACCCCGTGGATTCGCACAACCGCTGGGTGGGCGACATCAACGAGACGCAGAACACCACCGTCAACTTCCCCATCCTGGCCGATGCGGACAAGAAGGTGGCCGACCTGTACGACATGATCCACCCCAATGCATCGACCACGGTCACGGTGCGCAGCGTGTTCATCATCGACCCCAAGAAGACCATCCGCACCACCTTCACCTACCCCGCGAGCACGGGCCGCAACTTCGACGAGATCCTGCGCGTGATCGACTCGCTGCAGTTGACCGACAGCCACAAGGTGGCCACGCCCGCCAACTGGAAGGACGGCGACGACGTGATCATCGTCCCCAGCCTGCAGGACCCGGCCGAGATCGCCCAGCGCTTCCCCAAGGGCTTCAAGGCCGTGCGCCCCTACCTGCGCATCACGCCCCAGCCCAACAAGTAAACAAGAACCAGCCATGGCCGGCGGCCCGGCGTTGCGCGCACCTGCAGGGCAGGGCGCCGGCAGGGCCCTGTGCCAGGCGGATTTCCCGTGAACCCCACTTCCATCATCATCGTCCCCGGCTGGCGCGACTCCGGCCCCGGCCACTGGCAAAGCCTGTGGGCCGAGCGGCTGCCCAATGCGCGCCGCGTGGTGCAGGACGACTGGATCACCCCCACCCGCAATGCCTGGGTCGGCACGCTCGAGAAGACCATTCTGGCCGCCCCCCACCCGGTGGTGATCGTGGCGCACAGCCTGGGCTGCATCGCCACCACCCACATCGGGCCCGAGGCGGCGGCACGCATCCAGGGCGCGCTGCTGGTGGCCCCGGCCGACCCCGAGCGCCGCGCCATCCTGAGCGACTTTGCGCCTGTGCCCTATGCCGCGCTGCCCTACCGCAGCGTGGTGGTGGCCAGCAGCAACGACCCGTACTGCCCCATCCGCCTGGCCGGTGCCTATGCACGGGCCTGGGGCAGCGAGTTCGTGCGCATGCAGCAGGCTGGCCATATCAACATCGAATCGGGCCATGGCGAATGGCCCCTGGGCTGGGCGCTGCTGCAATCGCTCACGGGCGAGCAGGGCGCCGTGCCGGGCGCTGCACCCGCACCAGCCCAAGCCGCGCAGGCCTCTGCCTGAGCCGCGCCCGCCCTTGAGCGGGCAGGCGCGCAGCTGCCTACATCTTGTTTCTTTATTCCAAAATCCGATTAATTAACAAGAATGTATTCTTTTGAGTTTTAAGGCGCTGTGCGCACAATGTGGCATCTTCCGCTTTTCCTTACAGGCTACGCCACATGACTTCTTTGAAACTCAAGACACTCCTGGCTTCTCTGGCACTGACCGCAAGCGGCATGGCGCTGGCCCAGGATTCGCTGCTCAACGTGTCGTACGACGTGGCCCGTGAGTTCTACAAGGACTACAACGCCGCGTTCTCCGCCCACTACAAGAAGACCACGGGCAAGGACGTGAAGATCGACCAGTCGCACGCCGGCTCCAGCGCCCAGGCGCGCGCCGTGAACGACGGCCTGGCGGCCGACGTGGTCACCATGAACACCACCACCGACGTGCAGTTCCTCGCCGACAACGGCGTGGTGGCCAAGGACTGGGCCAAGAAGTTCCCGCACGACGCATCGCCCACCACCTCGACCATGCTGTTCCTGGTGCGCAACGGCAACCCCAAGGGCATCAAGGACTGGGACGACCTGATCAAACCCGGCGTGCAGGTCATCGTGGTCAACCCCAAGACCGGCGGCAACGGCCGCTATGCCTACCTGGCTGCCTGGGGCGCCGTGCGCGAAAAGGGCGGCACCGAAGCGCAGGCCGCCGAGTTCGTGGGCAAGCTCTACAAGAACGTGCCCATCCTGGCCAAGGGTGGCCGTGACGCCACCGCCACCTTCCTGCAACGCAACCAGGGCGATGTGCTGATCACCTTCGAATCCGAAGTGGTCTCCATCGACCGCGAGTTCGGCACCGGCAAGGTCGATGCCGTCTACCCCTCGGTGAGCGTGGTGGCCGAGAACCCCGTGGCCGTGGTCGAGCGCACCGTGGCCAAGAAGGGCACGACCGCACTGGCCAAGGCCTACCTGGACTACCTGTACTCCGAAGAAGCCCAGGAGATCGCGGCCAAGCACGCCATCCGCCCGCGTTCGGAGACCGTGCTCAAGAAGTACGCCGACACCTTCAAGCCCATCAAGCAGTTCACCGTGGCCAAGTACTTCGGCTCGCTCAGCGATGCCCAGAAGGTGCACTTCAACGACGGCGGCCAGTTCGACAAGCTCTACACGCCTGGCGCCAAGTAAACCATGACCGCTGCGACCTCCGTGGCCGCGCAGGGTGCCGTGCAGGCACCGGCGCCGGCCGGCCGGCGCACGTCCAAGCGGGTACTGCCCGGCTTTGGGCTCACGCTGGGCTATACGCTGTTCTACCTGAGCATCATCGTGCTGATCCCGCTGTCGGCACTGCTGTTCAAGACCTTTTCGCTGACCTGGGAGCAGTTCTGGACGGCCATCAGCGCACCGCGCGTGGTGGCCTCGTACCGGCTGACCTTTGGCGCCTCGTTCATCGCGGCGCTGGTGAACCTGTTCTTCGGCCTGCTCATCGCCTGGGTGCTGGTGCGCTACAAGTTTCCCGGCAAGAAGATCGTCGACGCGCTGGTGGACCTGCCTTTTGCGCTGCCCACGGCCGTGGCCGGCATCTCGCTGACTGCACTGCTCGCCGGCAACGGCTGGGTGGGGCAGTACCTGGAGCCGCTGGGCATCCAGCTGGCCTTCAAGCCCGCGGGCATCGTGATCGCGCTGATCTTCATCGGCCTGCCCTTTGTGGTGCGCACGGTGCAGCCGGTGCTCGAAGACGCCGAAAAGGAGCTCGAAGAAGCCGCCACCTGCCTGGGTGCCACGCGCTGGCAGACCTTCACCAAGGTCATCCTGCCCTCCATCACCCCCGCGCTGCTCACCGGCTTTGCCATGGCGTTCGCGCGCGCGGTCGGTGAATACGGCTCGGTCATCTTCATCGCCGGCAACATGCCCATGGTGTCTGAAATCACGCCGCTGATCATCATCGGCAAGCTCGAGCAGTACGACTACGCCGGCGCCACCGCTGTGGCGGTGGTGATGCTGGTGATCTCGTTCATCCTGCTCTTGGTCATCAACGCGCTGCAGGCCTGGCAGCGGCGCCACGCGGGGGCACCGGCATGAGCGCTACCACCAACTCCCGCACGGTGCGCCGCGCGCGCGCCGGTACCACCGAGGCGCCCTGGGTGCGCTACACCCTGATCACGGTGGCGCTGCTGTTCATGCTGCTGTTCCTGGTGCTGCCGCTGGCCGCAGTGTTCGCCGAGGCGCTGCGCAAGGGCTTTGGCGCCTACCTCGAAGGCCTGCGCGAGCCCGATGCCTGGGCAGCGATCAAGCTCACGCTGATCACGGCCCTCATCGCCGTGCCGCTGAACCTGGTGTTCGGCGTGGCGGCGGCCTGGTGCATCGCCAAGTACGAGTTCAAGGGCAAGGCCTTTCTCACCACGCTGGTGGACCTGCCGTTCTCGGTGTCCCCTGTGGTGGCCGGCCTGGTCTATGTGCTGGTGTTCGGCGCACAGGGCTGGTTCGGCCCCTGGCTGCAGGCGCATGACATCAAGATCATCTTTGCCGTGCCGGGCATCGTGCTGGCCACCGTGTTCGTGACCTTCCCGTTCATCGCACGCGAGCTGATCCCGCTGATGCAGGCCCAGGGCAACGACGAAGAGCAGGCCGCCATCGTGCTCGGGGCCACCGGCTGGCAGACCTTCTGGTACGTGACGCTGCCCAACATAAAGTGGGGCCTGCTGTACGGGGTGATCCTGTGCAATGCGCGCGCCATGGGCGAGTTCGGCGCGGTGTCGGTGGTGTCGGGCCATATCCGCGGCCAGACCAACACCATCCCGCTGCACGTGGAAATCCTCTACAACGAGTACCAGTCGGTCGCGGCCTTCGCCGCCGCCTCGCTGCTGGCCTTGCTGGCACTGGTCACACTGGTCATCAAGTCGATCGCCGAATGGCGCAACGAGCAGGACATGAAGGCCGCGGCCGAGCTGCCGCCTGAGCGCCCCGCGCCGGCCCCGTCTGCGCGCTGAAGCGCAAGAGAAAGCACACACACCATGAGTATCGAAATCCGCAACGTCAGCAAGCAGTTCGGCGACTTCCATGCGCTGCGCGACGTGAGCCTGGACATCGCCTCGGGCGAGCTGATCGCACTGCTGGGCCCCTCGGGCTGCGGCAAGACCACGCTCTTGCGCATCATCGCCGGGCTGGAGACGGCCGACGTGGGCACCATCCACTTCTCGGGCGAGGACACGACCGACGTGCACGTGCGCGAGCGCAACGTGGGCTTCGTGTTCCAGCACTACGCGCTGTTCCGCCACATGACGGTGTTCGAGAACGTGGCCTTCGGCCTGCGCGTCAAGCCGCGCAGCGAACGCCCGAGCGAGGCCCAGATCAAGAAGAAGGTGATGGACCTGCTCAAGCTGGTGCAGCTCGACTGGCTGGCCGAGCGCTACCCCTCGCAGCTCTCGGGCGGCCAGCGCCAGCGCATCGCGCTGGCCCGCGCCCTGGCGGTGGAGCCCAAGGTGCTGCTGCTCGACGAGCCCTTCGGCGCGCTGGATGCCAAGGTGCGCAAGGAACTGCGCCGCTGGCTGCGCCGCCTGCACGACGAACTGCACGTGACCAGCATCTTCGTGACCCACGACCAGGAAGAAGCCTTGGAAGTGGCCGACCGCGTGGTGGTGATCAACCAGGGTCGCATCGAGCAAAGCGGCTCGCCCCAGCAGGTCTGGGACCACCCGGCCAGCCCGTTTGTCTACGGCTTCCTGGGCGACGTGAACCTGTTCCAGGGCCGCGCCCACGAGGGCCTGGTGCACCTGGAGGGCATGCAGATCGATTCGCCCGAGCATGCCGACACGCAGGACACCAAGGCCTTTGCCTATGTGCGCCCGCACGACCTCGACGTGCAGCGCTACTCGCCGGGCGAGGGCATCGACGCCTCGGGCCGCCCGCGCGGCATCGTGGCACAGTTGAGCCGCGCGATTGTGGTCGGCCCCATCGCGCGGCTGGAACTTATTCCGTCCGATGATCACAAACCAGCCGACAATTCGAATTCCGAGACGCTGATCGAGGCCCAGATCCCCGCGCAGCAGTTCAAGGAGCTGGGTTTCAAGGAGGGCGAGACGCTGGTGGTGACACCACGCCGCGCCAAGGTTTTTCTGGACGAAGCCGCCAACATCTGACGCTTGCCTTGTGGCCCCTCTGGGCACCCGGGGCGAACCGGGTGCGAGGCGGTCACAAGGATAAGAATGATGATGGTGTTGAACTGGATAGACAACGCGCCGCGCCGCATCCTCGGGCTGATCAGCCTGGCCTGCGTGGGCATGCTGGCCTTTGGCATGTACTTGCAGCATGTGGTGGGGCTGGAGCCATGCCCCATGTGCATCGTGCAGCGCTATGCGCTGATCGGCGTGGCCATCTTCACAGGCTTGGCCGCCGCGCGCGATTCGCGCGGCTGGTGGATGTCTCTGGCCGGTGTGGCCGTGCTCATCGCCGGTTTCGGCGCCTTCGTGGCCGCACGCCAGAGCTGGCTGCAGTGGTACCCGCCCGAGATCGCCACCTGCGGCCGCGACTTCTACGGCATGATCGAAAACTACCCCATCAGCCGCGCCATCCCCATGATCTTCCGCGGCTCGGGCGACTGCACGGCCATTGACTGGACCTTCCTGGGCGGCTCCATCGCCAACTGGTCCTTCCTCTGCTTCGTGGGCTTCGGCCTGGTGATGCTGGTGCTGCTGGCCCGCCACCTCAAGGGCGGCCGCCGCGGCGGGGCAGGGTACTCGATGGCATAAAACCCGCTGGCCACCATGAAAAAGGCGCTCCGAGGAGCGCCTTTTGCTTTTGGAGCGGGGGAGTTACTCCGCCTTGATCCCCGCGTCCTCGATCACCTTCTTCCAGCGCGCCGCCTCGGTCCGGGCATAGGCCATGGCCTCTTCTGGTGTGCCGCCGGCGGGCTTGATGCTCAGCTCGGCCAGCTTGTCCGTGGTCTGCTTTTCCTTGAGCACCGCGTTCAGCGAGGCATTGAGCTTGGCCACCACATCCTTGGGCGTGCCGGCGGGTGCCAGCAGCGTGTACCAGACCACCAGCTCGAAGTCCTTGATGCCTTGCTCCGACGCGGTGGCCAGGTCGGGGAACATGGGCGAGCGCTGCTGCGTGGTGATGGCCAGGTTGCGCAGCTTGCCGGTCTTGACCAGGGGCATGGCCTCGGGCGCCAGGATCAGCATGAACTGCACCTGCCCGGCCATCAGGTCCTGCACGGCCGGCGCACCGCCCTTGTAGGGCACGTGCAGCGCCTCGACGCCCGCAGCGCGCTTGAAAAGCTCGGTCGCCAGGTGGTTGGGCGTGCCGTTGCCAGGCGAGGCATAGCTCTTGTCCGGGTTGGCCTTGAGGTAGCGCTGGAACTCGGGCAGCGTGTTGGCGGGCACCGACGGGTTCACCACGATCATCGCCGGCACATCGGCCACGCGGCCGATGGCGGTCAGCTCCTTGGTCGCATCGAACGACAGCTTGGGAAACAGCGTCGGGTTGATGGCCTGGGTGGTCATGGTGGACAGCAGCAGGGTGTAGCCGTCGGCCGGCGCCTTGGCCACCAGGCCGGCGCCCACGGCCTCGGCCGCGCCGGGCTTGTTGTCCACCACCACGGACTGGCCCAGGTTGTCGCCCAGGCGCTGCCCGATGAAGCGGGCCAGCACGTCCGTGGTGCCGCCGGGCGCATAGGGCACGACGATCTTGACGGGCTTGGTCGGAAAGTCGGCGCCGTGCGCGGGCAGGGTGGCTGCACACAGTGCCGTCAGGGCGAAGGCGATCTGGTTGAACACTTTCTTCATGGCTTTTGTCTCCTTGTGGTAATTGCTTTGCTTTGCGTTGCTTGGCTTGGGCTGCTTTGCTTCAGGCAGCTCTTTCTTTTCCTTGCCGCACGATCTGCTCGATGAGCCGGTGCGTGGCCAGGGCTTCCTCGCCCGTCACCGTGGGCGGCCGGCCCTCGGCCACCGCACCAAAGAAGTCCCGGTGCAGGGCGATGTGCGCATCGGGCGAAAAATCCATGATCGAATCGCCGCTGCCCGATTTCGCCTCGCCCTCCACGGCCTCGCTGCGCCCGTCGTGGTACTGCACGCGCAGGGTGCCGCCCTCCAGCGTGGCCGTGGCATGGCGGCACACCAGCTCCAGCACCTCGGCGCGGCCCGGGTACATCGCAGTGGTAGCCACCAGTACACCCGGCGCGCCATTGCCCAGGGTGAGCAGGGCGCTGGCAAAGTCTTCGGTCTCCATGGTGTGGATGGCCGTGGTCGCAATCTGCGAGGCCACCACGGCCCGCACCCTCACCAGGCTGCGGAACAGGTCGATCGCATGGATGGCCTGGGTGAGCAGCACACCGCCGCCATCGCGCGCCAGCGTGCCGCGTCCGGCCTTGGCGTAGTAGCCCTCTTGCGAGCGCCACCAGGGCACCTGCAGCACGGCGCTCTGCACGGCACCCAGAGCGCCCGAATCCAGCAACTGCTTCAGGCGCTGCGCCCCCGGCCGAAAGCGGTGCTGCAGCACCACGCCCAGGTGCACACCGTGTGCCGTGGCCCGGCCCACCAGTTCCTCGGCCCGGGCCAGGGTCACGTCCAGCGGCTTTTCTACCAGGGTGTGCTTGCCGGCCGCCAGTGCCGCCGCCGCAATCTCCAGGTGGGTATAGGCCGGTGTCGCCACAATGACGGCCTCCACCAATGGGTCGGCCAGAATCTCCTGCAGGTCGGCCGTCACCCGGGTGCTCGGCGGCACCGCCGCCCGGGCCTTGTCGGGGTTGCTGCGGGCCAGGGCCCAGCGCAGGTCCACACTGTCGGCCAGCGTGGCCAGGCTCTGCAGGTGCGGCTCGGAGCCCGGGCCCACGCCCAGCAGGGCAATGCCCAACGTCTTCGTGCTCATGCGGCGGCCCCCTTCTGCGTGGCCAGGGCATCCGCCTCCAGCGCCAGCCGGCTCACGGCAAACACATGGTCCTGCGGCACGGCCTTGTCCGTGCGGTTCTGCACATCGGCCACCAGATCGCGGAAGAAGGTGATGGGCTCCCGGCTGCAGTCGATGTGCCGCGTGCCGGTGCGGTCGCACAGAAACAGGTGCTCGCCCCCGGCACGCCCTTCGATGTCCACATACTTGCGGATCTCGATGGACCCCTCGGTGCCGCCAATGAACAGACGCCCATCGCCCCAGGTGGGCAGGCCGTCCGGCGTGAACCAGTCCACGCGGATATAGCCACGCGCTGCGTTGTCGCGCGATGCCAGCGCAATCTCGCCAAAGTCCTGAAAGCTGGCCGGCGTGGCCTGCCCGATGTGCGAGTGCACGGCATGGGCCACCGTGGCATCGGTCGAACCCGTGAGCACCAAAAACTGGTCAATCTGGTGCGAGGCAATGTCCACCAGAATGCCGCCATAGGTCGTCGTGTCGAAGAACCAGGCCGGCCGCGTGGCCGCGTTCAGCCGGTGCGGGCCCATGCTCAGCGTGTGGAACACCTGGCCCAGCGCGCCTTGCTGCACCAGTTTGTGCGCCATGGCCACCGAGGGCACGATGTGCCGCTCCGAAAAGCAGATGGCAAACAGGCGCCCCGTCTCACGCACCGCCGCCTGCACCGCCGCCAGTTGCTCGAAGCTGGTCACCCCCGGCTTGTCGGTCAGCACATCCTTGCCGCGCCGCATGGCCTGCACCGCCAGCGGTGCGCGCAGCGACGGTACATCGGCCGTCACGATCAGTTGGATGGAATCGTCATCGAGCAGCGCCTCGGCCGAGTCCACCGCCTTCAGGGTTGGAAAGCGCGATTGCACACCCTGCAGCACCAGCGGGTCGGCACGCGAGGTGGCATACCCGGCGCAGATGGCGCCCGCGTCCAGCAGGCCCTGGATGAGGTGGTACACATGGCGGTGCTCGATGCCCACCACGCCAAAGCGGACCGTCATGGCGCCACCTCGGGCAGGGTTTCGAAGGGGCCGCGGGTCACGAACGGCCCGCCCTGAAAACGCGCCTCCGGCGAGCCGGGCAGGGCGGCCGGCAGCGCGGCACTGCTGTCCTTGAAGGCGGCAGAGGTATCCTGCGGTTCAAACCCTAGGCGCGCCGCCTTGGCATTGCTCCACCAGACAGACGGATTGTCTGAAACGCCATAGGCGATCAGGTGGCCTACATCCGGTGCCAGCAGCGAGCGGCCGACCAGCGCCTCCAGGTCGCCAAAGCTCAGCCAGGTCGAGAGCATGCGCTGGTCCTTGGGCGCGGCATAGGCACTGCCGATGCGCAGGCACACCGTCTCGATGCCATAGCGGTCAAAGTAAAAGCGCGACAGGTCTTCGCCGAAGGCCTTGGAGATGCCGTAGTAGCCATCGGGCCGGCGCTCGCAGTCGGTCTGCAGATGCTCGCTCTGCGGGTGGAAACCCACCACATGGTTCGAGCTGGCAAACACCACCCGCTTCACGCCATGCCGGCGCGCACCTTCGTACAGATGAAACGTGCCGCGGATGTTCGACTCGATGATCTCCTCGAACGGCCGCTCCACCGAAATGCCGCCCAGGTGCACGATGGCGTCGCACCCCGCCACCAGCGCATCGGTACCCGCCTTGTCGGCCAGGTCGCAGACAACGACCTCATCGCTGCCGGACTCCTCCATGGGCTGGATATCTGAAACCCGCAGGACCGAGGCATGGCCCCGCATCGCTGGCCGCAGCACGCGGCCGAGCGCGCCTGCTGCGCCCGTCAACAGCAGGCGCTTGAATGGACGTGAACTCAATGTTGTCTCCGTGTTCTTGTGTGACCTGCATCGCAGTGTTCACCGACACACGAGAAACGTCCATTTCCAATTTCGTTCAACTCCATACCTTTTCGGTAAGGAGTCTCCGAGAGTCAATCCGCGCCAGCGGCGCTGTAGGTTCGCACTGTCTCCAGCATCCGCGCGAGCAGCGGCGATGCTTCGTCCTTGCGATAAAAGCAGTACAAATCCATGGTCGCCTCGCCACGGGCCGCCACCAGTGGCACATAGCGCACGCCAGGGAACTGCACGCTCAGCATGGAGTAGGGCACCACCGTCAGGCAGTTGCTGAACGCGGTCAGCATCGTGGCCATGACCACATCGCTGGTCTGCGTGGCGATCTGCGGCTCGAAGCCTTCTTCGGCGCACAGCCGCAGCAGCGTGGCCGTGGCCGAGGGGGACGAACCCACCGCCAGCGCATGGTTGCGCAGCAGAGAGACGGGAACCTTCTTGCGCCGCGCCAGCGGGTGGCTGTCGGCCATGGCCACCCACAGCGGCTCGCTGGCCACGCGCTCCACCTGCAGGTCGCTGTCGGCCGGCAACAACCGCTCGAACACGATCAGCACCCGGCCCTGCCGCAGGGCAGACACCTGCTGCGGCGTCTGCGCGTGGTACAGCGCAATCTCCACATCGGGGTTCTCGCGCGAGAACCGCGCCAAGATGTTCGGCACGATGCCGAAGATCGCCGAGCCATACACCCCCACATCCAGCCGCCCCAACTTGCCGAGTGCCGCCCGGTGCGCCCGGTCCGCCGCCTGGTCCACCATGCCGAAGATGGCCCGCGCATCGCGCAGCAGCGTCTCGCCCGCATGGGTCAGCACCATACCGCGGGGCGTGCGCTCGAAGAGCTGCGCACCGACCTCGGCCTCCAGGGCCTTGATCTGGCGGGTGAGCGGGGGTTGGGAGAGGTGCAGTCGCTCGGCGGCACGGCCGAGGTGGCGTTCTTCCGCTACGGCTACGAAATAGGTTAGGCGGCGGAGGTCCATGGGGCGTTCAAGCGACAAGATACCGCTGCATTCTGACTGGCCTGCTTGTTGTGACCGGCTCTGGCTAGAAGTCTCTTTTAAGGCGGCTACACAGAGCCCAAGGCTGGTGTCAGTCGATACATTCTCGTGCACTGCTCCTTGGCGAGAAAACTGTTCTAGATGGAGGGCGGACTTTCGTCATCAGACGGAGGCCCTGAAGCGTCATCTTGGACTGGCGGAGAAATTGGCACTTGGAAATATGGAATAAGAGGTGGATTTTCTGGGTCGCCAGGAGCCATGTGGCGACTCTTAACGTTCAACTGCGCTTCAGTTGGAGGTTCAGGGAACTCTTTGTCGATAAAGATGAACTGGGTCTTTGCAAGTTCAGTGCCCGCAAGCTCGTAGACCATTCCGAAAAATGATTTGAAAATCTCTTGGTTTTCCCGCTCGCTCAGATTCTTCATCGCTGAGTCGACTATGAGCAGTGTCGGAAGTGCTGTAGCACGGGTTGCGGCGAAGCGATGTAGCGCGATGACAAAACATGCTTTGAATATGCATTTCATGCCGCCACTACCCATGTTGGCGAAGGACGTTACTGCGACATCTTCAACTCCGTCTTGCATGACTTCCGGCCAAAAGCTCCTTCGGTCAATCTTGACCATATGAGTGCGTGTGATGCCAGGAAATTTAGCGCGAAGTAGGCAGTCATGGAACAACGTCTCCAACTGCTCAATGCTTCTCAAGTCTTTGTACGCTTCCGCGCGCAGACCATTCAACTGGGTCTGCAGTTCCGCTTCTTCTGTGGAAAGGGCTTCGACATCTTCGAGAAAGCTCGCGAGCTTTTCGGGTAGCTTTCGCAGCCTCAGCAACGTGTTGACCTTCTGCTCAATGGTCGTAGCGCGGCGTTCGGTCTCTACAGCGCGGGACAGGTAAGCCGAGTCATACTCTCGCATACGCTGGCTGAGGCCATGGTCTACTGACGCTTTCCTCCGGATGGCGTTGTCCAAGCGGATGGTCGTTCGACTTTTCTGGGTTTCCAGACCGGCCTGAGTTTCCATTAGCTCGCTAAGCCGTGCCCGAAGGTCTGTTTGAAGGACCTGTTCATTGAGATGTTCGTGCGTGCCCGTGTCAGCAGATTCATCTTGTCCACAAACAGCGCATTGGCTGGGCAATCTTGACGGCAGGTGTTGATTGCAGCGTGGGCAGTCTTGAAAGTCCACGGCTGCCAATACTGCTCGTGCAGACTTAGTGCGACTATACCGAATGGTTAGCATCTTCAGTTCGCTGATGAGTGCCCCCGTTTCCTGCAAACGCTTGTGAACAGAATCGAGTTGAGCCTCGTGGCCTGCAATTTCATGTGCAAGCGTACGCGCCTCCTCCCGCAACGTATCGACGGCGTGTTGTCCTTGCTGCAGTAGGGCATTGGCATCGGCTCGAGTTTTGAGAGCGTGTGCTCGAATTTGGTCAGCCTCTGCCCTTAGCTCTTCAACTTGCGAGTCTATTTCGATTTCAGTTTCAAACCCCTCATCTTTCAAGAAGGTCGCGAGGGCATGAGCGGACTGCTTAGCAGCAAGGCGACGCTCATGGATGCCCTGAATCCGAGCCTCCAGCGCCGCAACCCGGTCTTGGTGATAGCCAAGAAAAAGTCTCATCGTATCGACGCTCTTGGAGCGTCGATAGACATCTGCAGTTGCTTCTAGCCTGAAGAAGTCACTGTCGATGTAGTCTTGGTCGAGATAGCAGAAGTGATAGACGTCGCGAAAACTTAATCGCTCTAGCCGTTGACGGTCTCCCCCGCGTCCCTTACGAACCATTGGCGGTGGAATTTCGGCAAGAACGAACAGCAAGTCAGAAAGAACCTGGATTTGCGAGTCCTCAATGACCAGCCCGTCAGGACGGCGGGCAGGGAGCAGCACTTGCTCAATTTGCTCTCCGTCTAGCCAAGTAGCTATGACCGTTGTGCTTCCCTTCTGCCGGTGAATGGTTAAATCCTTGCCCGCCAACTCGAGCGACAACGCCGCTTCTATAAACTCCGTTTGCAATGCATAAGTCCACTCAACGTTGCCTCCAAAGCAGTAGTCGATAAGCCGTGCAATGCTTGACTTTCCCGCTCCAATTTTCCCCCAGAAGAAATTGAACCTGTCGAACTCAATGGTTTCGGTTGCGTGCCTGAAGACTAGGCGGAGCGACTTCAAATAGAGATTCATACGCCGATGGGTTCTCCCCATTTCATGGTTTCGATTTCAGGGAACGTCTGCTGGAAAAATAACGACAGTGCCTTGCCGCTGTGGCTGCCGAAAGCTCCGGAAATTAAGCGCGCGCGCTGCGCCAAGTCTCCAAGCGCTACGTCTTGTGCCAATGCTACGGCCGCGACTCTTCCAAGGTCCGTGGTGTGCAAGATGACCGTGCGACCGTGCGCCGACATATGTACCAAGCGCTTCGCCACGAGTAGAGCAAGCCACCTTCGATACAAAGGGTCCCATGGTCCATATCTGAACCTGACCATCTTCGCTTCGATAGTGGTGCGCTCGAAAGATTGAACGATTGCCGTGTCTGAGTTTATTCCAACGGCTTCGAGTGCACGTTCCAAACATGTCGGGTAGCGCAGTAGGAAGTCCAGCTTCGCAAGTTTCGTAATTCCATCTACCGGCTTTGCGTTCTTGCCGCCCACTGCTGTTAGCAGCAAAAGCAGCCTCGCCATATGGAGATGGTCATCAAGCTCTGTGTAGGCGAGCGCACGTACAAGCTCAAACGCCATCGACTACCCCGCCATCGACTGGAAGGGGCTTGCCCCATGCAAAGTAACAACTTCCAGAGAGAAGTCCTGCCATACCTCGCAGTGTCTCAACCCGGACGTTGAAAACCTGTTCGCTATCCCCGTTGCTGAGTTCTTCAGTTCGAGCAAGGATTCGTCTGAAAATTTTTTGACCTCGAGTGTCTTCGGGGTCATCACCAAACTCAGCTTCGGCGTTTTGACACTCCACGACCATCACAGCTTCCAACTGGTTGAGCTTCCTCAAGCCGCGCTTTGGGTCTAGCAGCATCTCCTCCATCAGATGCTTTTCTGCAGATATTGCCTGAAGCCAAATGCTGCTGAATTGGCGCCCAACCCCACCGAGGTCCATCTTGCGGCGGAGTACTTCCTTCTGTCCTGACAACTTCCCGAGCTGAAGCTGCCCCTGGTCGTCATAAAGGAAGTTCTCACCTGGATGACGCATGAGAATCTGCTTGACTTCGTCCGCCGTAACCCTTTTCGCATCAATAGAAGCCATTTCGCGACCGTCAGGCGCCAACGGGGATGCCAGTAGCGATAGCGTCGAGGCATCTTTGATAGAGGCGTAGTGCAAACGTTGGTAGACCAGTTGCCCGGCCTCGCGAAGCCGAGGCATTGGGAGGTTTTTACACTCTGGCACTTCAGACACTATGGTTGCAAGCTGGTCCCTAAAAGCTTCCAGTTGTGGGCCTTTCTGAAACACCAACTTCTGCATCACGCGAAACACAACCCCAGGTTTGAAGCCAACAGCGTCGCTCAGTGCCTTCAGCGCCGCTTTGTACGGCTCAGTCACTCGCGCGAAAGATGACTTTTTCTTGCACTCGTCGATGAGGCGCATTGGGCTGGAAGCGAACGTTTCTGGCTTTTTTGTATTCGCCGTCGGCACGTAGGATTTGATATTGGAGAAAAGTACGTAGCAACGGATTTGGTCGCCGTATTCCTGTTCGAGCTTGCATTGCTTCCTTACAGCGTCTACGAAACCTTCGTGACTGCATTTCCAGCTAGACTCTGCATTGAGGGCCGTTTTTGATTGGATGGCGTCATATCGGCCATGGCCGCAATCGGCGAGCAGGTCATCGTGGTGCTCCATCCAGATGGAGTCGTAGTCGTTCTTGCCCGCTATCGCTCCACATAGGAGTACTACGGCTGCAGTGCACTGGTATGAGTATTGAAGTTGAGTGTCGTCGCCCTTATCAGTTTGAACGGTAGGCCTACCGTGTATTTGGCCCGGTAGGCCTAAAGGTATCGACTGAGACCGCGCTGCTATGGTCAATGACGTACTCCGTCTGTCGACATTGCTGAACTCCGATGGTTGGGAAAACACATCTCTTCGCTAAGGCCAACGCCGAGGCCTCTGCATGCCCACCTGCTCAAACGGAGGCGACAATGCAGTCGTAACGGACAATTCACGGAGCATAGTCGATTGCTCAAAAAGGTCGGAGACTTCACAATCAAGATACTCAGTGACAGCGGCCTGGATGTTTCATTTGGGTGCTAAGCCGCGCTCCTGGGGGCGGAGCCGACTGCTGCTATCAGCCTCGAGCGGTCGTCGACTTTCACTTCCCGAATGCCCGTTATTGGCCGTTAGCCGTCATCGTAACAGTGCTTGGACTTTGACCGAAACTGTTGTAGAGCGCTACCAATGAAAAAGCGCTCCTCGGAGCTCTCTCTTTGCAAGCCCTCAGGTTACCTATCACGCGCCGCCTGCAATTCCGCCTTGCTCGCCTTTCCCTAGTGCAACGTCAGCATGAGCAACAGCCGCGCCTTCTGCGGGCTCAGGTCACCCGCCATCACCGCACTCGCGTCGAACGTCGTCTTGCCGCCGCACTGAAAGCCATACAGCGGGTAGGTGCGGGCGTTAAATGACCACCGGCACGCCTTTGGACAGGGGGTATTTCGCCGCCTCAAACATCCAGACATTCATGTTGCCCATGCCCACGGCATAGTGTCCCGAGTTAGAGGTTCGTTGAATAGCGATGCGGATGGTGTTGAGCAGGTTGCGCGGCCGTCGACCCGTCAGCGCTTGGCCGAGAGCGGCGCCTTGCAGATCCCCCCCTGGCGCGGCGGCGGTGCCTGGCACACCAACACCATGCGGGCGGAGAAACTGCCATTGCCAATGCCGCTGGACGAGCCGCGCAGCCAGGGGGCTTGCTCGCGGACGCGGGCGAGCGCGGCCCTGGCGTCGGCGTCGCTGGCGCGGCCTTCGAGCAGCACCACGCCGCCCTCGCGCAGTTGCAGCCGGGTCAGGTCCACCTGGGGGCCCAGCAGGGGCAGCAGTTCGCCCCGAATCTGCTCCTCGGTGTAGGCACTACCGTTACCGCTGTTGCTGCCCGACAGGCAGATGCTGGGCTCGCCCGGCGCCTGGCAGGCCAGGTCGAACAGCACGCGAAAGGCCACCTGCGCACCCTGCGGGCGGGTAAAGGCCAGTTGGGTGTAGACCACGTCGGGTGAGCGGCCCAGCGACTGCACCAGTGTGCGCACGGTCGCCACATCGGGGGCCGTGCCTTCCATTGCACCACCGGCTTTGTGCAGGTTCACGGAGGCCAGTTCCACCCCGGGTGGCAGGTAGGGCCGAAAGCCGTCGGCCACCAACTGGCGCGGTGCGGTGGCCACCGGTGGGCTGGGCACCAGCGCTGCGGGCCCGGGGGATGATGGCAGTGCTGGTGATGGCCCAGCGCGGCCCAGCACCTCGTTGCGCAGGGCCAAGGCCTCGCGGCGGATCTCTGGCGTCAGCGCCATGGGGTGCACGCGGCTGGCGGGTATGTTCAGCGCGTCCAGCGGGCCATCGATCCAGATCGGGTAGAGCTCGGCCAGATTGCCGGGGGCGCGGGCGGGCTGGTAGTAGCCTGCCTTGGTGTCCGGGCCGATGCGGATGGAGTAGCGCGCCCTGGGTGCCAGGCTGGTCACGCCGATGTGCCGGGCGTGCACCTCATGGAACAGCATGGAGGTGCTGCTTTGGGCACTGCTCAGTTTCAGCCACTGCACCTGGCCGGTGCCACCGGCGAGTGCACCGGCGTTGGATTCCACGCTCAGCAAGCCCATCTTCACGTCCTGGAACCACACGCGCAGCTGCGAGCTGGGGTTGAAGAAGACGCGCATTGCCGGCTGCTCCACCCGGTCGAACAGATAGGTGGCACGGTCGCCACTGAGGAGAAAATAGTCCGCCGTGGCCACCTGCAGCGTGAAGCAGGGCGTGCCGCGGGCCTGTTGCTGTTGCTGCTGCTTCGCACCGCCGCGCATGCGCAGCACCACATCGCGCGGCACGGTCTTGTCGCCAGGTATGTAGTTGTCCTCGCCCACGTCCACCATGTCGCGCGGGCCGATCAGCCGGTTGTCTGGCCCCGAGATCACGCGCACCGTGCAGCCCTCGGCCACGATGCGCACCTGCCGCAGGTTGCCCAGTTGCCCCGAAGCGGGGTCCCACACCCGGTCGCGCGATTCGCGCACCAGGCGCGACTTTTCGATCAGGGTGTCCGGCATGTCGGGCAGGGGGGCTGCCGTGGCGGCCAGGCATGCACCCAAGGCCAGTGCCGTCAGGCCGGTGCGCAGGAAGGTGGGCGGACGCATGCCGGCATTGTGTGCCGTTCCCGGAGGTTCAGGCGGTGTCGGCGGGTCGCCCGGCGAGGTCGTAAAGAGGCTCAGAACTTCTGCGCCTCCGAGGAGCGCTTTTGTCGCTGCGCATCCAGTTCGGCCTCCACAGCGGCGTTGTCCGAAATGAGTACATACGACTCGTCAACTCGGTTCAAGCGTTCATACATGCTGATCGAGATTTTCTTGCCTCTCCACATGACGTCGCTGGCACTGAACTCTGCGCCTGCCTGCGTTTTCACTGTCTTGGCGGTTACCAATGTCGGTTCACCATAGCGATCTTTGAATGCCGACAAGAGACCGGCGAAATTCGATTGCGTCAACTCGATCGTGATTTTGCTGACCGCGCCGTTCTTCGAATGGACGAAGACCTTATAGCCGACGCCGACATCCGGAACGTTCGCCAGCCTGTATGTGCTCGACCCGCCCGAGCCAGTGGAGGTTAGATTCGGGTTGTAGCAGACCCCTTCCAACGACTTCATGGCGTTGTAGTTGAGCGTCTGGGTCTTGTAGTACTGGCCGATGGTCTCCATTGGGCAAGCGGGTACCGCGAATGGCTCGTTGAGCTTCACACCCAAGAAGGCTTCGGGCTCTTTTTCCCACACAGGAACTGAAGGCTCGGGTGCCGGTGCAGGGGCGGGCGCAGGCGCTTGAGCGGCGGCAGCGGGTGGGGGTGCAGGCTTCTTTTGTGCTGTTTGGGCATTTGCTGCACATGCCGCGACAGCGGCCAAAGCGATGAACAGTTGGCGCATGGACTTCTCCCTCTTTTGTCGAATTTGTCTAGCCAGTCATCCTATCTCGATGCAGGCAATTGGAATGTTCTGATAGGCCTCCATCGGCATATCTGCAGAAGCGGAGGTCACTCAAGAGATGCGCCCAGTTTCCTCAAACGGAAAGCGCACGCCTTCCGTCCCATCCACCCACGCATCCAGCTTGGGCATCACACCCTCGAACAGCGCCCCGGCCTGCCACTGCGCCAGCCAGCCCTGCAGCTTTGGCCAGGGCTGTGCCGCCCACCAGTCCGCATCGATCCCCGCAAACTGCCGCACAAACGGTGCAATCGCCATATCGGCCAGCGCGGCGTGCTGCCCAAACAGAAACGGTTGGCCCGCCAGCCGCGCCTCCAGCCCCTGCAGCCAGTCCACGGCCTGCACCCGCGCCTGGGCGCCATCGGCCTCGGGGTAGCGGTTGGGGTACTTGCACCGGTCCAGCGCCTGCTTGAAAGGGCCGTCGCATTCGGCGATCAGTGCCAGCATGGCGGGCTCGTCGCCCTGGCTGGGGCGCAGCCAGCCGGCGGGGTCGTTCCGGGCCAGGGCCCAGCGCATGATGTCCAGGCTCTGCTCCAACACCGTGCCATCGGGCAGCACCAGCACGGGCACCGTGGCCTTGGGCGATGCCTGCAGCAGGCCCTGGGGCTTGGCGCGCAGCACCACCTCGCGCAGCTCGCAGACCTGGCCGCTCACGGCCAGGGCCAGGCGGGCGCGCATGGCGTAGGGGCAGCGGCGGAAGGAATAGAGAACGGGCAGGGCGGTGGTGGTGCTCATGCAGGGTCGTCCTCCGCCCGGCTGCGGGGTGGCGTGCCGGGCTGGCGGGCGCCTATGTGCTCTTCGCCGCGCGCCTTGGCCAGTTGCATCTGCCGCTCGCGCTCGGCCAGGGCCTGCTCCTGCTCGGGCGTGCGGGTGCCGTGGCAATAGGGGCAGCTCACGCCGGCCACGTAGTGGGGCGAGGCCAGTTCGGCCGCGCCCAGGGGCATGCGGCAGGATCGGCACAGCTGGTGGTGGCCGGGGGCCAGGCCGTGGCCCACCGATACGCGCTCGTCAAAGACAAAGCAGTCGCCATGCCACAGGCTGTCTTCCTCGGGCACGGTCTCCAGGTACTTGAGGATGCCGCCTTCGAGGTGGTAGACCTCGTCGAAGCCTTGGGACTTGAGCAGCGCGGTGGACTTTTCGCAGCGGATGCCGCCGGTGCAGAACATGGCCACACGGGGCTTGCCGGCCAGGGCGCCGCCGGGTTGCGATTGTGCCGCCACCCAGGCCGGAAACTCGGCAAAGCTTTTGGTGTGGGGGTTGATGGCGCGCGCGAAGCTGCCGATGCCCACCTCATAGTCGTTGCGCGTGTCGACCACCACCACGGCGGGGTCGGCGATCAGGGAGTTCCAGTCCTCGGGCTTGACGTAGGTGCCGGCATTGCGCGCGGGGTTCAGCCCGGGCACGCCCAGAGTGACGATTTCGCGCTTGAGGCGCACGCGCATGCGGTAGAAGGGTTGGCGCTCGCCCACGGCCTCCTTGTGCTGCAGGGCGGCAAAGCGGGCATCGCTGCGCAGCCAGGCCAGCACGGCCTGCACGCCTTCGGGCGGGCCGGCAATGGTGCCGTTGATGCCCTCGGGCGCCAAGAGCAGCATGCCGCGCACACTGTGGGCGTCGCACAACGCCTGCAGCGGGTCGCGCAGGTCGGCAAAGTCCGGCAAATCAACGAACTGGTAGAGGGCGGCGGTAAGGAAGCGGGGCGTGACGGACTGCACGGAGCGGCTTGTAAAACTGGACAGAAAGGGCTGATGATAGCGGTCACTTTTGGTTACGATGGGCGGTCGCCAACGTTGCAGCCAGGGTCGCTTCATGAGCAAGGAATCCACCGTCCACCTTTTTCGCCGGCTTGAGCAGCTCAACGGCATTGGTGCGGCGCTTTCGCGCGAGCGCGACATCGACCGGCTGCTGGAGAACATTCTGGAGGCCGCCAAGGCCATCACCGGGGCCGATGGCGGCACCCTGTACAGCGTGACGGAGGAGGGCGATGCGCTGAAGTTCGAGATCGTGCGCACCGATTCGCTCGATATCCGCCTGGGCGGCACCACGGGGCGGCCCATCGATTTTCCGCAACTGCCGCTGCGCAATGCCGATGGCTCGCCCAACGATTCGCTGGTGGCGGCGTACGCGGCCATCCACGACCGCACGGTGAACGTGGGCGATGCCTACAGCGAAGAGGGCTTCGACTTCTCGGGCACGCGCCTGTTCGACCAGCGCACGGGCTACCGCTCCAAGTCGTTCCTCACGGTGCCCATGCGCAACCACGACCGCGAGCTCATCGGCGTGCTGCAGCTCATCAACGCGCGCGACCCCGAAACGGGCGAGGTGACCGAATTCTCCACGGCCGACCAGAGCCTGGCCGAGTCGCTGGCCTCGCAGGCGGCCATTGCGCTGACCAACCGGCTGCTCATCACCCAGCTCGAACGGCTGTTCGAGTCGTTCGTGAACCTGATCAACCTGGCCATCGACGAAAAATCGCCCTACACCGGCGGCCACTGCCAGCGCGTGCCGGCCCTGACCATGATGCTGGCCGAGGCCGTGAACGCCACGCAGGAAGGCCCGCTGGCCGGCTTCACCATGACCGAGCGCGACCGCTACGAGCTCAAGATGGCGGGCCTGCTGCACGACTGCGGCAAGATCACCACGCCCGTGCACGTGGTGGACAAGGCCACCAAGCTGCAGACCATCTACGACCGTATCGGCCTGGTGGACACGCGCTTCGAGGTGCTCAAGCGCGATGCCGAACTGGCCGCCCTGCGCCGCCAGCTGGCGCTGCGCCCGGTGGTGGACGCCGCGGCCGAGGCACAGGAGCTGCAGGGCCTGCAGCAAAGCATCCACACGCTGGAAGAAGAGCGCGAGTTCATGCGCCGCAGCAACCAGGGCGCCGAAGCCATGCGCGCCGAGGACCAGCAGCGCGTGCGCGACATCTCGGCCGCGCGCCAGTGGCGCAACCCGCAGGGCGTGCAGACCAGCTTTCTCACGGCCGAGGAGGTGGAGAACCTGACCATCCGCTCGGGCACGCTCACCCAGGGCGAGCGCGACACTGTCAATTACCACATCGTCGCCACCATCAAGATGCTGGAGACGCTGCCCTGGCCGCGCCACCTCAAGAACGTGCCCGAGTACGCGGGCGGCCACCACGAGCGCATGGACGGCAAGGGCTACCCGCGCGGCCTCACGCGCGACCAGATGTCGGTGCAGGCGCGCATGATGGGCATTGCCGACATCTTCGAGGCGCTGACCGCCGCCGACCGGCCGTACAAGAGCGGCATGACGCTGTCGCAGGCTCTTGCCATCATGTGCAAGATGCGCGACAACGGCCACATCGACCCCGACCTGTTCCAGGTGTTCGTGCGCGAGGGCGTGTATGCGCGCTATGGGCAGGAGTTTCTGGAGCCCAACCAGGTGGATGAGATCCCGGCCGAGGTCATTGCCAAGGCTTTGGGCGGCTGAAGCTCACCCCACCTGCGCTATCAGCCACCGGTGAAACGCTTCCATCGCCGGGCTGGGCGTGCGTGATTTGAGGCGCGTGAGCCAGTAGGCCCCGTGCTGCAGCTCCAGCGCAAACGGGCGCACCAGGCGGCCCTGCTGCAGCTCGCGCGTGAACATGCTCACCGGCAGCAGCGCCACGCCCGCACCCTGCACGGCGGCCTCGGCCAGGGTCAATGAAGAGTCGAACACGGCGCCGCGCACCACGGGGCAGGGGGCGCCTGCGGCGTCGAACCAGGCCGCCCATTCGTCCACGCGGTAGGTGCGCAGCAGGGGCTGGCGCGCCAGATCGGCCGGGTGGCGCAGGTGGTGGGCCAGGGCGGGGGCGCACATGGCCGTCATGGGGGCGTGCAAGATGCACTGCGCCTCGGTGCCATGCCAGGCGCCGTCGCCAAAGCGGATGGCGTAGTCCAGGCCCTCGCCGGCCATGTCCACCCGGTTGTTGTGCGTCAGCAGGCGCAGGTCCACGAAGGGGCAGGCCTGCTGAAAGTCGCGCAGCCGCGGCAGCAGCCAGCCCACGGCAAAGGTACCCACCACGCCCACGGTGAGCACCTCGCGCGGGCGCGTGTCGCTCATGTGCTCCAGGGCGGCTGCGATGCGTTCGAAGGCATCGCTGAGCACGGGCAGCAGGGCCTGGCCCTCGTCGGTGAGCGCCAGGCCCCGGGGCAGGCGGCGGAACAGCGGCTTGCCCAGCCGGTCCTCCAGGTTGCGGATGTGCTGGCTCACGGCCGTCTGGCTCACGTTGAGCTCGTCGGCGGCGCGCGTGAGGTTCAGGTGGCGGGCCGACACCTCGAAGGCCCGCAGGGCGTTGAGCGGCAGGTGCATGGGGAAAAAGTATCCAGAAGTTTTTCTTGGGTCTCGGGGCGATTATTGTCGATGGTGCTTTGCCAGCACTCTCGGTATCGTTGCACCCATTCCTGCCAACCACTCCAAGTAATCAAATGCAACGACGAGACCTTTTGACCGCCATCGGCCTTCTCCCCCTGGCCGCCTGGGCCCAGACCAGCCCGCAGAAAAACAGTGCCTCCGCAGCCGATACCGCCTGGAAGGCCGCGCTGGCACGCATCGAAGCCAGCGTGGGCGGGCGCGTGGGCGTGGCCGCGCTCGATACCCACACCGGCCGGCAGATCGCCCACCGGGGCGCAGAGCGCTTTCCCATGGCCAGCACCTTCAAGCTGCTGCTGGCCGCCCAGACCCTGCGCCGCGTGGACCAGGGCCACGACAAGCTGGACCGCCGCATCACCTACGCCAAGAAGGACCTGGTGGCCTACTCCCCCGTGACCGAGCCGCATGCCGACGGCGCGGGCCTCACGGTGGAAGAGCTGTGCGCAGGCACCATGACCCTGAGCGACAACACCGCCGCCAACCTGCTCTTGGCCAGCAACGGCGGCCCGCCAGCGCTGACGGCCTATGTGCGATCGCTGGGCGACAGCATCACGCGGCTGGACCGCATCGAGCCTGCGCTCAACGAGGCCAAGCCCGGCGACCCGCGCGATACCACCACGCCCGTGGCCATGGTGCATTGCATCCAGGCCCTGGCGCTGGGCCAAGCCCTGTCGCCCGCCTCGCGCGAAAAGCTGCAGGGCTGGCTGCTGGCCAACAAGACGGGCGACAAGCGCCTGCGCGCCCGCCTGCCCGAGGGCTGGAAGGCGGGCGAGAAGACCGGCACCGCATCGCGCGGCACCAGCAACGATGCGGGTGTGTTCTGGCCCCCGGAGCGCAAGCCCATCGTGGTGAGCTGCTACCTGACCGGCGGCGAGGCGCCGCCCGAGCAGCGCGACGCGGCCATGGCGGAGATCGGCGCGCTGGTGGCGCAGTGGGCACTGGCGGCGTAGGTCAGCCCAGCAACTGCTTTGCGTGGAGGGCCATCATCTTCTCTTCGTTTGCGGGGATGACCAGGGTCTCGAAGCTGCCCAGCATGGGCAGCCGGGCCAGGATGGCGGCGCGCACGGTGTCGGCGTTCTCGCCGATGCCGCCGGTGAACACCAGCGCATCGATGCCGCCCATGGACACCGCCAGCATGGCCGTGTACTGGGCCACCTTGAGCGCGAAGTAGTCGATGGCAAAGGCCGCCTGCGGGTCGGCGCTGGCCTGCAGGGCCTGCATGTCGCTGCTCACGCCCGACAGGCCCTTGAGGCCCGACTCCTGGTACAGCAGGTGCTCGACCTGGTCCGCATCCATGCCCAGCGTGCGCTGCAGATAGAGCACGGCGCCGGCGTCGATGGCGCCGCTGCGTGTGCCCATGGGCAGGCCGTCGAGCGCCGTCATGCCCATGGTGGTGTCCACGCTGCGGCCGGCCTGCATGGCACACAGGCTGGCGCCATTGCCCAGGTGGGCGGCCACCACGCGGGCCTGGGCCAGGTCTGGCCGGGTGCGCACCAGCTCGTGGGCCAGCCATTCGTACGACAGGCCATGGAAGCCATAGCGGCGCACGCCCTGGTCGCGCAGTTGGCCGGGCAGGGCGAAGGCCTGGAACAGCGGGTCCATGCGCGCATGGAAAGCGGTGTCGAAGCAGGCGATGTCCAGCGCATGGCTGGCCAGGCGCTGCGATGCCGCAATGCCGGCCAGGTTGTGCGGCTGGTGCAATGGCGCCAGCGGGGCCAGTGCCTGCAGCTGGGCCAATATCTCAGGCGTCACGACCACCGGCGCATGGAAGGCCGCGCCGCCATGCACCACGCGGTGCACCACGGCGGCCAGGCGCCAGCCGTCGTCGTGCTCGTCGATCAGCGCGATCACGGCGGCCATGGCGCTGTCGTGGTCGGCCGCGGGCAGGGCAGTGCGCACGGGGGCCTCGGCACCTGTGATCTTGGCCGACAGCTGGGCGCTGGTGCCGATGCCCGTCACCTTGCCCGCCATCAGCACCGCCAGCGATGCGCGCTCGAACACCTGGAACTTGATACTGGACGAGCCGACGTTGAGCACCAGCAGCACGGGGACCAGCGGCTGCGTCATTTGATCTGCCCCTTGCTGCGCGCATGGGCCAGCAGCAGCGCCACGGCGCAGGAGAGCAGGCGCGCGCGCTGGCTGTCTGCCCGGCTGGTCAGGATGACGGGCACGCGCGCACCGAGCACGATGCCGGCGGCTTCGGCCCCGCTCATGAAGATGAGCTGCTTGGCCAGCATGTTGCCGGCCTCGATGTCGGGCACCAGCAGGATGTCGGCATCGCCCGCGACTTGCGAGACGATGCCCTTGGTGCGCGCCGCCTCGGCGCTGATCGCATTGTCCAGGGCCAGCGGGCCGTCGATCAGGCAGCCGGTGATCTGGCCGCGGTCGGCCATCTTGCACAGGGCGGCGGCGTCGAGCGTGGCGACCATCTTGGGGTTGATGGTCTCCACGGCGGCCAGCACGGCCACCTTGGGCAGGCCAGACACGCCGAAGAGGGCGTGCCACAACTCCACGGCGTTCTGCACGATGTCGGCCTTGGTGGGCAGGTCGGGCGCTATGTTCACGGCCGCGTCGGTGATGATGAAGGCCTTGGGGTAGCTCTCCAGGTCCATCAGGAAGGCGTGGGAGATGCGCCGCTCGGTGCGCAGCCCCGCGTCGCTCTTGACCACGGCGGCCATCAGCTCATCGGAGTGCAGCGAGCCTTTCATCAGCGCATCCACCTCGCGCGCGGCGGCCAGCGCCACGGCCTTGGCGGCCGCATCGTGGCTGTGCTCGGCGTCGATCAGCTGCCAGCCCGCAATGTCCACCGACGCGGCCTCGGCCGCCTCGCGGGTGCGTGCCGCGGGCCCCACCAGCACGGGGGTGATCAGTCCTTGCTGCTGGGCTTCCTGGGCGGCGCTCAGCACATTGGCCGTGACCGGGTGGACGATGGCCGTGCGGGCCGGCGCAAGCGTGCGGCAGTGGGCGAGCAGGGAGTCGGCGTCAAAGCTGTTCATCGTCCATCACGAAAGTTGAGGAAGACAAGAAGGGTACAGGGCCCGGCCTCACCGGTGGCCCAATACCCATTCGGCAATGCCCGGCCAGGCGGTCTTGAGCGTGCCGCTGCCCATGAACAGGCCGATGTGCCCGCCGGGCACCAGCTTGCGCACGATGCTGTGCTTGGGCGTGCCGATCAGCTCGGCCGCGGCGAAGACCTGCTCGGGTGTGGTGATGTCGTCGGCCTCGCCGCCCAGCAGGTAGGTGGGGATGGTGATGTCGCGCAGCGCCAGCGTCCGCCCCAGCCCGACAAACTGCCCCTTGGCAAAGCGGTTCTCCTTGAACAGTTGCTCGATGGCCTGCAGATAGTAGGCGCCGGGCAGGTCCACCGGGTTCTCGTACCAGCGCTCGAACTGCTCGGTGCGCGCGACCTGGCTCTTGTCCTCGATGTGCTGGTACAGCGTGGTGTACTTGTTGGCGTACTGTTCGGCCGGGTGCATGTTCTTCCAGCCGGCCAGCATCAGGCTGCCGCGCATCAGGCCCTGGCCTGCGGCCACCATGTCCTTGTAGGTTGAAAGCGGCATGCGGTGCGCCAGGCGCTTGATGGGGCCGTCGCCGGCATCGGTGTCGATGGGCGAGCCCGCGAGCACCAGGCTTTGGACCTTGCCCGGAAAGCGCGCCGCGAACATGGCGCTCAGCCAGCCGCCCTGGCACAGGCCGATCAGGTGCACCTGGCCGCCCAGGTCGTCGATGGCCACGTTGAGCTCGGCCAGGTAGGTGTCGATGTCGAAATAGCGCATGGCCGGGGTGGCGCTCTTCCAGTCGGTCACCAGCACGCGCGGCGCGCCGGCGGCCATGAGCACCTGCACCAGGCTCTGGCCGGGCGCATAGTCGGCAATGGTGGAGCTGTGCCCCGCAAAGGGCGCGTCGACCAGGATGGGGGTTCCCTTGGCCGCACTGTCGGTGAACTCGCGCAGCCGCATGGTCGCCAGCTCCAGCCGCACCTGGTTGGGCGTGGCCCAGGCGGGCTGCGGCGGGTGGTCGATGACGGCGGCCTCGGTGGCAAAGTCGGCGTTGCGCTGCATCAGCGCCAGGGCCTGCTCGCCCAGGTGCCAGGCAGCGGCCATGGGCCAGAAGAGGGGGACGCTGTGCTCGGCCGCCAAGGGTGCAGCCGGTGTGCCGTGAGAAACCTTGCCGTGATCGGACATGGAGAAGCTCCCAGAAGGTTGCCCGGCGCAGGGGGGCGCACGGGGCATCTGTTGCGGTGCAGCAAACAGCTTACCATGGGCATGTGGCGCCTTTTTCGGGGCGCCTAAGCCCTACCGGAGACCACCGCATGGACCACGAAGAGCGATTCACCGCCTCCCACTGGGAGGAGCTGCTGCAGGAGATCGACCTGGAGGTCGACCAGATGGCCATCGTCTGCCAGGTGCCGCTGGCCGCGCCCGGGGTGGCCGAGCGCGTGCTGTCCAACGACGGCTTTGTGGCCGGCCATGACAACCCGGCCGCCTTCAAGAAGCTGCGCGGCCTGCTGGCCATGCACTACGCCGTCACGCGCCAGATGGTGGGCGAGCTGGGCGGCGACGCCACAGCGGCCATTGCCGAGCATGTGCGGCAGCACCTGGCGCCGCGCATCGGGCACCAGCTGGATGCGCCCAGAACCGACTCCTGACCCACGCAAGCCACTCGCTTCGCTTCGCGATAGCACGGGCGGTTGTGCGCCGGAGGGCCCGGCCCAGGCTCCCGACACCCCGCAGGCGCTTGCGGACGCGATCCAGCGGATGCTGAGCGATGTGCGCTCTGGCAGGCAGGGGCGTGGCCGCAGCGCTGGTGGGTGGAGGCGGGTGGGACGGTCTTGCACGGAATGGCTCTGTGACCGGGCTGTGAAAATTTATGTACATAAATTTACTTTGATGATTAAATTGCCATATAAATTTTCATTCATATGGCATACGAACCCACCACCTCCGAACATCCGGTCCTGCGGGACGTCCTTCCCTCACATGGGCACCTGACGCAGTTGCGCCGGGACTTTCACGCCTGGCCCGAGCTGGGCTTTGAAGAAGTCCGCACCGCCCAGCGGGTCGCCACCGAGCTGCGCCTGCTGGGCGTCCAGGTCCACGAGGGCGTGGGCCGCACGGGGGTCGTGGGGGTCATCGAGGGGCAAAGCACGGCCAGTGGCCGCAGCGTGGGCCTGCGTGCCGACATGGATGCGCTGGCCCTGTGCGAGCTCAACACCTTTGGCCATGCATCCCAGCGCCCTGGCGTCATGCACGCCTGCGGCCATGACGGCCACACCGCAATGCTGCTGGGCGCGGCCCGCTACCTGGCGCACCACCGCCGGTTCAACGGCACGGTCTTCCTGATCTTCCAGCCCGCCGAAGAAGGGCGCGGTGGGGCGCAGGCCATGCTGGCCGACGGCCTGTTCGAGCGTTTTCCGGCCGACGAGATCTATGCGCTGCACAACTCGCCCGTGCTGCCCGTGGGCACGGTGGCCGTGGCGCCCGGCGCCTGCCTGTCGTCGGCCGACATGTTCACCCTGCGCATCACCGGCCGGGGCGGGCACGGCGCGCATCCGCATCTGGCCGCCGACCCGGTGCTGGCGGCGGCCCACGTCGTTTCGGCCCTGCACCACATCGTGCCCCGCAACGTGCCGCCGATGGAGAACGCCGTGCTCAGCCTGTGTGCCATCCAGGGCGGAGACATGCTGGCGCGCAACGTGATTCCGGATACGGTGGAGATCGGCGGCACTGTGCGCACCTTCTCCGAGCCCGTGCGCAGCCTGATCGAGCGGCGCATCGCCGAAGTGGCCCAGGCCACGGCCCAGGCGCACGGCTCGCGCGCCGAACTGGACTACTCCCGCCTGTTTCCGCCCACCGTGAGCACCGAGCGCGAGGCGCGCTTTGCCGCCACGGTGGCCGCCGGGCTCGTGGGGGCGGCGCAGGTGATCACCCAGCCCATGCCCTCCACGGCATCCGAGGACTTCGCCTGCATGCTGGAGCAGCGCCCCGGCGCCTACCTGCGCGTGGGCCAGGGCGGGGCGGAGCAGGGCCGCACCCTGCACAACCCGCACTACGAGTTCAACGACGCCATCCTGCCGCTGGGCGCCAGCCTGCTGGCCAGCCTGGCGCTGGAAGCCCTGCCGCTGTAACGGCCTGACCCCTCATCAAGAAAAAACCACCAGGAGACAAGACCCATGAACCCCGTTCGCCCCCCCACGCTGCGCCGCCTGGCCGCAACCCTGGCCCTTGCTGCGCTGGCCCCCTGGGCCACCGCCGCCACCCTGCGTTTCGCCGACCAGGGGGACGCCATGTCCATGGACCCGCATTCCATGCAGGAGTCCTTCCAGCTGAGCTTTCTGGCCAACATCTACGAGCCGCTGGTGGGGCGCGGGCGCGACTTCCAGCTCATCCCCATGCTGGCCACACAGTGGGAGCAGACGGCGCCCACCGTCTGGCGCTTCCACCTGCGCCGGGGCGTGCGCTTTCAGGACGGCACGCCGTTCACCGCCGACGACGTGCTCTTCAGCTACGAGCGCACGCGCTCGGAGCCCTCCGACACCAAGCTCTACGTGGCGCCGCTCAAGGAGATGCGCAAGATCGACGCCCACACCATCGAGATGGTGACCCGGGACCCGTTCCCGACCCTGCCGGACCTGATCTCGGGCTGGCTGATCATGGGCAAGGCCTGGTCCGAGAAGAACCAGTCCGCTGTGCCCACCGACGTGCGCAAGGGCAAGGAGAACTTCGCCAGCCTCCATGCCAATGGCACCGGTCCCTTCATGCTGGTGTCGCGCCAGCCCGGTGTGCGCACGGTGCTCAAGGCCAGCCCCACCTGGTGGGGGCAGAAGGAGCACAACCTGGACGAGGTGGTGTTCACGCCCATCGCCAACGATGCCACGCGGGTGGCGGCCCTGGTGTCGGGCGAGGTCGACCTGATGGAGCCCGTGCCCTTGCAGGACATCCAGCGCCTCCAGTCCGACCCCAAGCTCAAGGTTCTGCAGTCGCCAGAGCTGCGCACCATGTACCTGGGCCTGGACGTGGGGCGCGATGAGCTGCTGTTCTCCAGCGTCAAGGGCAAGAACCCGCTCAAGGACCTGAGGGTGCGGCGCGCGCTCTACCAGGCCATCGACATCGAAACCATCCGCAGCAAGGTGATGCGCGGCTCGGCCCTGCCGGCCGGGCTGCCGCTGGCCCCCGGGGTGCGCGGCCACGAGGCCGACCTGGACAAGCGCCTGCCCTACGACCCTGCCGCCGCGCGCAAGCTGCTGGCCGAGGCGGGCTACCCCGAGGGCTTCGAACTGGGCCTGCATTGCCCCACGGATCGCTATGTCAACGATGCCGAGATCTGCCAGGCGGTCTCCTCCATGTGGACCAAGGTGGGCGTCAAGACCACGCTGTCTGCGGAAACCAAGTCGCTGTACCTGCCCAAGGCGCTCAAGCGCGAGGTCTCGGCCTTTCTGCTGGGCTGGCAGCCCGCCAGCAACGACGCCCACAACACGCTGTGGGCCTTGCTCAACACGCCCGGCAAGGACGGCCAGGGGCGCTTCAATCTGGGCAGCTACTCCAACCCCAGGCTCGACGAGCTGACCCAGCAGATCGGCGTGGAAGCCGACCCTGCCAGGCGGCAGGCCCTGATGCGCACGGCATTGACGCTGGTGAACGCCGAGCTTCCCCTGCTGCCTTTGCACACCCAGAACCTCGCCTGGGGCGCCCGGCGGGCGATGGACCTGGTGCAGCCGCCCGACAACAGCGTGCCGCTGCGCTACATCCTGATGAAATGAGACCGGCCACCCCTGTGCGGATTCGCCCTGGCAGGGACAGCGCCGGTTTCGTGCCCCGTGGGGGGCCCAGCGCCATGCGCAACTGACATAACATCGGTCGACATCGCTTCGAACCTCCGCCCGTGAACGCTGCCCGCCACCTGCAATCCCGTTATGCCGACCTGACTGCACAGCAGCGCCAGGTGGCCGACCACATGCTTGCGCACCCCTTCGAGGCAGCCACGCTGGCCATCGATGCGATGGCGGAGCGCTGCGATGTGTCCGTGGCCACGATGAACCGCTACGCCCGGGCGCTGGGCTACCCGGGCTACAGCGCCTTGCGCAAGGACTGGCAGCAGGTGCTGCACGGTGCCGCGCCCCCGGTCGACAAGCTGCAGCAGCAGCGCACCCAGGCCACGCAGCCGGCGCAGCGCCTGCAGGCGGCGTTGGAAGACGGGGTGGAGCAACTGCGCTCGGCTGCCGCGCTGCTCCATGCCGACACACCGCAGCAGGTGGCGCAACTGCTCGCGCAGGCGCCACGCGTGGGCGTGCTGGGCAGCGATGTCAGTGCCTATCTGGCGAGTTACTTCGTGAGCTATGCCAGCCTGTTCCGGGGCGGGGTCGATGCCATCAGCGGCCTGGGCGGGGCGGGCGAGGCGCAGCGCCGGGTGCTGGCGCTGCAGCAAGGCGACATGCTGCTGGCCATTTCGCTGCCCCGGTACTCGACGCTCACGGTCGAGCTGTGCGCCCTGGCCCGCGAGCGGGGCGTGTGGGTGGTGGCCATCACGGACAGCCCCGCATCCCCCGTGGCGCCCCACGCCCACCATGTGCTGCTGGCACCGTCGCAGCACGCGGTGCTGCCGGCCGGTGGCATGGGCGTGCTCGGCCTGCTCGAAGGCCTGTGCGCGCTGATTGCCGCACAGAGCCCACGCTCGCGCGAGGAACTGCTGGAGCTGGCGCTGGGTGCCTCGCGGTTCCACACCGACGCGCTGCCGCGCCGCCCCCGTCCCTGAAGAAAACCCAGCGCTTGTGCAGCAGGCGCTGGCAGCCATCCGTCGTGATGGTCAGAGCTTCTTGACCAGCACCTGGCTCTTGCGGTCCCAGTTGTACTTGCGCTTGCGCGCATCGGGCAGCCAGTCGGGGTCCACCGGCTGGAAGCCGCGCTTGATGAACCAGTGCATGGTGCGCGTGGTGAGCACGAAGATGCTCTCCAGCCCCGCGGCGCGCGCGCGCTGCTCGATGCGCTTGAGCAGTTTTTCGCCATCGCCCGTGCCCTGGCTTTGCGGCGACACGGTGACAGCGGCCATCTCGGCCGTCTTGGCCTCAGGGTAGGGGTAGAGCGCGGCGCAGCCAAAGATCACGCCGTCGTGCTCGATGATGGTGTAGGCGGCGATGTCGCGCTCGATCTCGGTGCGGTCGCGCTTGACCAGGGTGCCGTCCTTCTCGAACGGTTCGATCAGTTGCAGGATGCCGCCCACGTCGTCGATGGTGGCTTCGCGCAGTTCTTCGAGCTTTTCATCGATCACCATGGTGCCGATGCCGTCGTGCACGTAGACCTCCAACAGCAGCGAGCCATCCACCGCAAAGGGCAGGATGTGGCTGCGCTCCACGCCGGCCTTGCAGGCCTTCACGCAGTGCTGCAGGTAAAAGCCCGTGTCGGTGGGGTTCTGCGCCACCGGCAGCGTGGCCAGCAGGGCCTGTGCGGCCGCCAGCGGCAGCTCGGTGTCGATGGGGTTGTCTTCGCTCTCGGGCTCGCCGGGCTGCATGCGGATGCCGGGCACCTCGGTCAAAAAGATCAGCTTGTCGGCGCGCAGCTCGATGGCCACGCTGGTGGCCACTTCTTCCATGCTCAGGTTGAAGGCCTCGCCCGTGGGCGAGAAGCCGAACGGCGAGAGCAGCACCAGCGCGCCCATGTCCAGCGTGCGCTGGATGCCGGCCACGTCCACCTTGCGCACCAGGCCCGAGTGCTGGAAGTCCACCCCGTCCATGATGCCCACGGGCCGCGCCGTGAGGAAGTTGCCCGAGATCACGCGCACCGTGGCGCCGGCCATGGGCGTGTTGGGCAGGCCCTGGCTGAAGGCGGCCTCGATCTCGTAGCGCAGCTGGCCCGCGGCCTCCTGCGCGCAGTCGAGCGCCACCGAGTCGGTGATGCGGATGCCGTGCGAGTACCTGGCCGCATGGCCCTTGGCCGCCAGCTGCTCGTTCACCTGGGGGCGAAAACCGTGCACCAGCACGATCTTCACGCCCATGGCCTGGATCAGCGCCAAATCCTGCGCAATGCTGTGCAGCTTGCCCGCGGCGATCCCTTCGCCCGTCAGCCCGATCACAAAGGTCTGGTTGCGGAACTTGTGGATATAGGGCGCCACCGAGCGGAACCAGGGCACGAAGGTGAAATTGAAGACGGCGGACATGGCTGCGAAGGGTGGGGCGAGCGGTGTAATAAGAATATTGGCAGGCGCGCATCATAAGGGCGTACCCCGCCCCATGCTGCAGGGCGCATCACACGCCCTTGCGGAACGCCCCCAGTTTGGCGGCAAACGGCTCCAGCACCAAGCCTTCGTCGGGCAAACCGCCTGGTGCCGGGGGCGCCAGGGCAATGCCGCAGTCTGCCAGCAGGGCCACCATCTCCACGGGGGCGATGGTGCCCTGGCGCAAGAGCGCGTCCACCGTGCGGCCCAGGGCCTCGCGGTGGGTCTGCAGCAGCTCCTGGGCGCGGCGGTACTGCTGCTGCATCAGCGCCTCGATGGCATCGTTGCTCGGCCCCACGTCGGTGTTGACATGGTTGTCCATCTCCACCGTGACATCGGTGCGCGCCAGCCGGGCGCCAAAGCCGTGGTTGCGGATGTAGCGCGCGGCATCGGCCGTCACCTGCTTGTAGTCCTGCTCGGCGCCCGTGGTGCAGGCCATTTCGCCAAAGACCAGCTCCTCGGCCACGCGGCCGGCCAGGCCCACGCACATCATGTCCAGCACGTTCTGCCGCGTGGTGGCCTTGAGGCTGGAGAAGCTGTTGTAGCCGCCCTCGAAGGAGGCGATGTTGATCTTCACCTCCTGCGGCGCATGGCCGAACAGCACGCAGTACGCCAGGCCGTGGCCGGCTTCGTGCACCGCCAGCAGGGCGCGGAAGTCCGCATTGGCGCGCTGCTTGAGCCGGTTGAGCTCCAGCACCACCGGGAAGGTGGTCTCGCAAGGCCCCTGCGGCCCCTGGCCCCGCACCAGCAGGTGGCGTTTGCCGGGCGCCAGGTGGATGGGGAACTCCTGCGACAGCGGCAGTTGCTCCTGCAGCACCCACAGTGCGGCGTTGACCAGGTTGGCGCTCATGATGGCGTGCACCGACGAGAACAGCGGCCGCGTGCCCTGCGCCGGAAAGACCGCGTTGGCATACAGCTCGTCGAGCACGTCCTGCCCGATGGCGAAGCGCACGCCGCACTGGGCGGCGATGTCGTCCACGTAGCGCGCGCACAGGTTGCGGATGAGCTGCTCGTAGGTGGCCTTGCTGAACGAGGGGTAGATCACATGCCCGTTGCCCAGGCGCGCGATCTGCTCGGGTTTGAAGCGTTCGCCCAGGGCCTTCTTCACGTCGATCAGCGAGAGCTTGCTCGTGAGGCGGTGGAAGATATCGGCGTCGGTGTCGCAGTCTTCCACGCGCTGGGCGGTCTCGTGGTACATCTCGTCGAGGTTGCCGCAGACGAAGACCAGCAGCTTGCTGTAGTCGGTCTCCCAGGAGTGGTGCGACTGCTGGAAGCGCGTGAACAGCGCCTGCACCTTGGCCGGCGGCCACTGCATGATCTCGGCCAGCGGCTCCTGCAGCTTGAGCATGCGCTTGAGTTCCTGCGCGTCCCAGGCGTCGAGCTGGAAGCGGTAGGGCGCCTTGCCCGCGCGGTCATCGTCGCCGTCTTCTGCGCGCTCGGCTTCGTAGTGCGCGTCGGCCAGCTTGCGCTCGATGTTGGACAGCGCGCTCAGCGCGGGCGGCAGGCGCCCGTCCGAGAGCAGGGTCCAGACGTCCTGGTAGCGCTCGACCTTCACGTCCTCTCCCTTGCGGTCCATGGTGCGAAAGCGCTGGAACTCGTCGAGCACCAGGATGCCGGGCGCCCCCTCGGTGATGCCCGAATCGCCCAGCATGCCCGAGATGGTGGAACTGCGGTAGCTGGCGCCATGGCTGAAGCCGTCCATCTGCACTTCCACGAAGCGGTCGTAGTAGCCCAGCAGCTGCGCCAGGCGCCGCGTGAGCTGGGTCTTGCCGGTGCCGGTCAGGCCCCAGAGGCAGACGATGACCGGGCGGCTGATGAGCTGGGGCAGCACGTACCAGGCGCGCACGGCATCGATGACGCGGTCGATCACGTCGTCGATGCCCACGAGCTCGGCCTTGAGCTGCGCCGCCGCCTGGGCCAGCGCCTGCTGGCGTGCGCCCAGGTCCGCTGCGCTCGCCGCGCCGGTGGAGGCTCCGCCGTGGGCGTGCACCGGGGCCGGCGCCGCATGCGGTGCGGTGGTGGGCACCCCGCCCGCAGCCAGGGCCGCGGTGGGGTGCAGGGTGTGCCGCAGTTGCGGCGGCACGTCGTTGGAAAAGGGGTTCATATCGTCAATCGATCAATCGCTTTGCAGCTTGCCTTGGATCGCCTTGCGCAGGGCGACGTTGTCCGCGCGGCGCTGGGCCCCGCGGCTGCGTATGTGCTTGCCTGCCGCACTGGACAGGCTGCGCTGGGCCAGCGCGGTGGCCACAGGGTTTCGGGGCGGGCCCGAGGATTCGAGCTTCAGTACCAGGGGCTGCTTCATGCGGCGCAGCTTCTTGATTTCACCCTGGGCGTAGGCTCGGGACAATTTTTGGGCACTCATGTGTGCGTTCCACCAACAAAAAACCCCGGCGATGTAGCCAGGGCTTGTGGAGCGCCGCACTGGGTGCGAAAGAGCGCTTGTTTGCCGTGGCTGGACTCGTGAATGCACAGTCCAGCCGGGGCGGTGGACTGTGGTCAGGCAGGAGCGAACAAGGGAACAAACATAGCGGTGACCTCCAGTGGGTGCTTTCAGCGGCGGCCGACAGGGCCGTGATGGCTGAAAGAAGACGCGATTGTGGCGAGGTGCGCAGCGCGTGGCAAGCGGGAGCGACGGACTGTCGCGTGAAAGGAACAGTGCGGTGCGCCCCGTTCAATCAGTCGCCCTGGCGGTAGACCCAGCCCGCCGCGTGCAGCCACTCCTGCTGGTCCTGGGTGCGCACGACCAGCTCGACCAGGTCGCGGCCTTCCTGCAGGGGCACCCGCACGGCCATGCCCGCACGGTCTGCCGACAGGGGCAGCAGAAACTGCCGGTCGTCCCAGAACAGGTAGCCGCGCAGCTCGGGCAATTCCTTCAGCGTGGCGGTGGCCATGCTGCCGGTCGCCAGCAGGATGGACTCCGGCGCCTCGTTGGCCTGGATCCAGGTGCTGTCCAGGCGGTCGGCCCAGGCGGCGGGCAGCGGGGCGGCGGCACGCGGCATCTGCTGCGCCATGGGCGTGGTGACCCAGTAGTGCCCGGCGCGGGCCGGCTCGCGCGACAGCAGGTAGCGGCGGCCATCGGCTTCTTCCCAGCGGTAGTGCGTGCCGGGCCTGGCATCGGACCACCACCAGCCATCGCTGCGCAGGCGCAGCCCTTCGCACAGCGGCTCCCAGCCCTTGAGCGTGGCGGACCACACCAGGAGGTCGATCTGCTGGCTGTCGGGCGAGGCCACCTTCAGCGGCTTGGTCGCCCGCCCATAGATGCCGAGCAGGGCATCGACATCGGTGGTGGAGGTGGTGGCCACCGAGGGCACGGTGGTGCTCACCTTGGATGGCAGGGCCTGCAGCTGGCCGATCTCCTGCAAGGCCCGCAGCAGAATGCCCTCGGCGATGGGGCCGGGGCGAAAGCCCGGTGCGTTGCCCGTGAGCAGCAAGGCCATGCCGGCCTGGGGCAGCACATAGAAGTCGCTGGCGCAGAACACCGTGCTGCCGCTCTTTTGCCAGGCCCGCACGCCGGCGGGGCCCAGGCCCGGGTGCTGGGTGCTGTCCCAGCCCAGGCCCCAGTGCCAGTCGGGCGTGAGGTTGATGCGCATGGCCGGGTTCTGGTCGCTGCCCATCTCCAGCACGCCGGCCTTGGACACGATGCGCTGGCCATCCTGTTCCCCGCCCTGGATCAGCAGGGCGGCCAGGCGCATCATGTCGCCCGGCGTGGTGCACAGCCCGCTCGTGGCATAGCCCATCACGAATTCCTGGCCCTGCCGGGCCTGGCCGATGTAGCCCGGCGCGAAGCTGCCTTCGGCCAGGGGCTGCAGCGTGAAGCCCGAGCGGCCCATGCTCAGCGGGGTGAGGATGGCAGACTGCACGAAGGCGGTATAGCTCTGGCCCGTGACCGCCTGCACGATGCGCTCGATGAGCGTGAAGCCATCGTTGCAGTAGACCGCCATGGCGCCGGGGGCGTGCTTGAGATGCATGTCGGCCAACGCGGCCTCCAGCCCGGCCGCATACCCGGGCAGGGGGGCAAAGGCGAACATGTTGCGCAGGTAGGTACCGGGCAGGCCCGAGGCGTGGCTCAGCAGGTGGCGCACCGTGATGTCGCGGTAACCCGACGAAAGCATGCTGAACTGCGGCAGGTAGCGCACCACCGGGGCATCGAGCTGCACCAGCTGGCGGTCCACCAGGATCATGACGGCCAGGGCCGCGACCACCTTGCTGACCGAGCCGACGTTGAAGCGCGTCTCCGGCGTGGCAGGGGTGGCCGGCGACTCGCGCAGCACCCCGAAGGCCTCCTGCCAGACGATGCGGTCGCCGTACATCAACGCAATCGAGGCAGCCCGGGTTTCGCTGGCCTGCATGGCCTGGCGGATCTGGCGGCGGCCCCAGGCCATGGTGGCATCCAGGTTGGGCGCGGGGGCACCGCTGCCGCCGCAGCCGGGCAACCAGGGGGCCACGGCCGCCGTGCCGGCCCAGGCCAGCCAGTCGCGGCGCGATGGGCGGGGGGGCTGCGGGTCCAGGAGCGGCGTGGGAGCAGGGGGCTGCAAAGGCATTCGGGGTGTTCTTGGCTGCGCGCGGCGTGAAGAAATGGCCGGGGGTGATTACATCCTGAAAATCACCCCTTCCGGCCCTTGCCGGGGGGCGGCAGGGGTGGCTTTTTTTTGCCGCGGCGGGCCATGGGGTCGCCGCCCATGGCCGGTGTTGCACCAGGCCAACGCAGGCCTCGGATAATGCAGGCCTTCATGACCGACTCCACGCCTCCCATTTCTGCCGTTTCCCCGCCTGCCGCCCCGCGCGCAGCGCCGCTGCGCATCACGTTCCCCGAATCTCTGCCCGTGTCGGGCAAGCGCGACGAGATCATGCAGGCCATGCGCCAGCACCAGGTGGTCATCGTCTGCGGCGAGACTGGCTCGGGCAAGACCACGCAGCTGCCCAAGATCGCGCTGGCCCTGGGCCGGGGCAAGTGCAATGCGCCCGCCGGCCAGAAGGGCCAGCTGATCGGCCACACCCAGCCGCGCCGCATCGCGGCCAGCAGCGTGGCCAAGCGCATCGCCGAGGAGCTGGAGACGCCGCTGGGCGACGTGGTCGGCTTCAAGGTGCGCTTCCAGGACCGGCTCTCGCGCGACGCCTCGGTCAAGCTGATGACCGACGGCATCTTGCTGGCCGAGACGCAGACCGACCCGCTGCTCAAGGCCTACGACACCATCATCATCGACGAGGCGCACGAACGCAGCCTGAACATCGACTTCCTCTTGGGCTACATCCGCCAGATACTGCCGCGCCGGCCGGACCTCAAGGTGGTGGTGACCTCGGCCACCATCGATGCGGATCGGTTTGCCAAGCATTTCGAGTCGGCCAAGGGCCCTGCGCCGATCATTTATGTATCGGGCCGCACCTTTCCGGTGGAGCAGCGGTGGCGGCCGTTCGAGGAGACGCGCGACCATGGCCTCAACGAAGCCATCGCCGACGGGGTGGACGAGCTCTGGCAGGGCAATGCCTCGGGCGACATCCTGATCTTTCTGCCCGGCGAGCGCGAGATCCGCGAAGCCGCCGACCACCTGCGCAAGCACCTGTCGCACCACCCGGTAATGCGCAGCGCCGAGGTGCTGCCCCTGTTCGCACGCCTGTCGCAGGCCGAGCAGGACCGCATCTTCGACGGCCACACCGGCCGGCGCCTGGTGCTGGCCACCAACGTGGCCGAGACCTCGCTCACGGTGCCGGGCATCCGCTACGTGATCGATGCGGGCACGGCCCGGGTCAAGCGCTACAGCTTTCGCAGCAAGGTGGAGCAACTGCTGGTCGAGCCCATCAGCCAGGCCGCCGCCAACCAGCGCGCGGGCCGCTGCGGCCGTGTGGCCAATGGCATCTGCATCCGCCTGTACGACGAGGCGGATTTCAATGCCCGCCCGCGTTTCACCGATCCGGAAATCCTGCGCAGCTCGCTGGCCGGCGTCATCCTGCGCATGAAGTCGCTGCACCTGGGCGACGTGGTGCAGTTCCCCTTCATCGAGGCGCCCTCGGGCCGCGCCATTGCCGACGGCTACCAGCTGCTGGGCGAGCTGGGTGCGGTGGACGATGCCAACGAGCTCACGCCCATGGGGGTGGAGCTGTCGCGCCTGCCGCTGGACCCGCGCGTGGGCCGCATGATTTTGGAGGCGCGCGACCGCAAGGCGCTGGACGAGGTGCTCATCATCGCCAGTGCCCTGAGCGTGCAGGACGTGCGCGACCGCCCCATGGAGGCACAGCAGCAGGCCGACCAGGCGCATGCCAAGTTCGACGACGAGAAGAGCGAGTTCAGCGGCTACCTCAAGCTGTGGAAATGGATCAACGAAGCACGGGGCGGGGCACCCAGCCTGCCGTCGGCCCGCGCGCAGAAGGCCATGGCCAACCAGCGCGCGCCGTCGCAGGCCTTTCTGCCCGTGGCGCAACGCTCGGTGGCTGCAGCGGCGCCCGCGCCCGCCGTGGCCGCGGCCACAGCGCCCACGCACAAGCTGAGCAACCGCCAGTACGAGCAGTTGCTGCGCCAGAACTTCATCAGCATCCGCCGGTTGCGCGAGTGGCGCGACATCCACACCCAGCTGCTCACCGTGGTGACCGAGCACAAGTGGGCCATCAACACCCAGCCCGCGAGCTACGAGCAACTGCATTTGTCCATGCTGGCCGGCCTGCTCGGCAACATCGGCGCCAAGGGCGAAGAGGAAGACTGGTACCTGGGCGCGCGTGGCATCAAGTTCTACAAGCACCCGGGGGCCCACCTGTCCAAGAAGCCCGGCCGCTGGATCGTGGCGGCCGAACTGGTGGAGACCACACGCCTGTTCGGCCGGGGCATTGCCGCCATCGAGCCGCAGTGGCTGGAGCAGGTGGGCGGCCACCTGCTCAAGAAGCAGTTGCTCGACCCGCACTGGGAAAAGAAGTCGGCCGAGGTCACGGCGCTGGAGCGCGCCACGCTCTACGGCATCGTCATCTACAGCGGCCGGCGCATCAACTTCGGCAAGATCGATCCGCATGCCGCGCGCGAGATCTTCATCCGCGAGGCCCTGGTGGGCGGAAACTGGGAGAGCAAGCTGCCGTTTCTGGCGGCCAACCAGAAGCTCATCGCCAAGGTCGAGGAGCTGGAGCACAAGTCGCGCCGCCAGGACGTGCTGGTGGACGACGAGCTGATCTACGCCTTCTACGACCAGCAACTGCCGCCCGATGTGTGCAGTGGCCACGGCTTCGAGGCCTGGTACCGCGAAGCCTCGCGCCAGCAGCCCGACCTGCTCAAGCTCACGCGTGAGGAGCTCATGCGCCACGAGGCGGCGGGCATCACCAGCAACGCCTTTCCCAAGACCGTGCGCCTGGGCGGGGTCGACTGCGCGGCCACGTACCTGCACGAGCCCGGCGATGCGCGTGACGGCATCACCGTGACGATTCCACTGTTCGTTCTCAACCAGGTGAACGAGGAGCGCTGCGAGTGGCTGGTACCCGGCATGCTCAAGGACAAGATACAGGCCCTGCTCAAAAGCCTGCACCAGCGCCCACGCAGCCGCTTCGTGCCGCTGCCCGAGAACGCCGCGCGTCTGGCCGAACTGCTGGGCGCGCCCGAGCGCTTCGGCCAGGGCGGGCTGACCGACGTGCTGCTCAAGCAGGTGCGCGACGAGACCTCGCTGGACGTGAAGCGCGCCGACTTCAAGCTCGACATGCTCAGCCCCCACCTGTTCATGAACTTCCGCGTGGTGGACGAGCATGGCCGCCAGCTCGGCCATGGCCGCAACCTGGGCGCCCTTAAGGCCGAGTGGGGTGCCAAGGCGCGCGGTGCCTTCCAGGCGCTGGCCGGGCTCAAGCTGGCCGCTGGTGCGCCCACCCCACCGGCACCAGCCCCTGCGGCGCCCGCGCCAGGCAAGGCAGCCGCTGCGACGAAAGCACCGGCGGCCGCCCCTGCCAAGCCCGCGGCCCCGGCCGGCCAGCGCTACACGGCCTGGACCTTTGGCGAGCTGCCTGAGCTGATGGAGATCAAGAAGGCCGGGCAGACGCTGATCGGCTTTCCGGCGCTGATCGACGGCGGCGACGCCGTGACCATCGAGGTTTTCGACGAACCCGAGGTCGCTGCGGCCAAGCACCGCGCGGGTCTGCGCCGCCTGTTTGCGCTGCAGATCAAGGACGCGCTCAAGTACCTGGAGAAAAACATCCCCGACCTGCAGAAGATGGCCGTGGCCTACATGCAGGTGGGCCGCAATGCCGACGGCACGGGCGGTGGCACGCAGGAGGAGCTGCGCAACCAGATCATCGACGTGGCGCTGGACCGCGCCTTCCTGCTCGACCCGCTGCCCACCGACGAGTTCGCCTTCAAGCGCCGGATGGAAGAGGGCAGGGGCCGCCTGACTTTGATCGCCAACGAGGTGGCACGCCTGGCGGGCACCATCCTGATCGAGTTCGCGGCCGCCGCGCGCAAGATCAAGGACACCAAGAATGCCCCCGAGGCCACGCAGGACGCCCAGCAGCAACTGGCCCGGCTGATGCCCAAGAACTTCATCGCCGTGGCGCCCTGGGCGCAACTGGCCCACTACGCGCGCTACCTCAAGGCCATCACCCTGCGCCTGGACAAATACCGCGCCGACCCCGCGCGCGACGCCGCCAAGCTGGCCGAGCTGCGCCCGCAGGAGCAGCGCTACTGGCGCCTGGTGGCCGAGCGCAAGGGCCAGGTGGACGGCCGCATGCAGGAGCTGCGCTGGCTGCTGGAGGAACTGCGCGTGAGCTTCTTCGCGCAGGAGCTGCGCACGCCGCAGCCGGTGAGCGTGAAGCGCCTGGAAAAGCTCTGGGCGCAGGTCAACAGCTGATACGGATTGGCATTTGATCGCATAGCTAGGCGGGAAGCCGCAGACAGTGCTGTAGCACGGCAAGGCGAACCAACGACGCTATGCGGTTAAAGGCAAATCCGTATAGTCAGCCCACGGCCCGCACATGCTGGCCGGGCTTGCCAACCGCCAGCGTCTGGTCGATCTCGGGCAGCAGGGCCACGGCCCGGTCCACCAGCGCGGCGTAGTCCTCTACCTTGGCGGAAGCGCGCGACCAGCGGCCGATGGCGAACCACCGCCTGAACAGCGGGTGCTGGTACAGCTCGAAGTACCGGGGCAGGTAGTGCACCCAGATCTGGTCCCGTGCCACCGGACCCGCAGCGTGCAGGATACCGGCATCGGGCGCCACGCCCAGGTTCAGCCGAAAGGCCGGGCGGCGGCGGTCGAGCTGGATTTCCACCAGGTCATGGCCACCCTCGCGCGCTCGGCGCGACTGGCCGAGGGGAAAGCTGGTGCGGATCTCGGGGCTGCGGGCATCCTCGCCGGCCAGCGGGTGCGGCACAAAGCCCTGGCCCTCCAGCGCGGGCAGCAAGCATGTGTGCAAGGCGTCGATCAGCCACTGTCGAGAGGGATCTGCCATGGGTGCGAGAGCTGGGGTGGACGCGCGGGGCGGAATCTGGCTTGTACCGCCCCAGACCGGCTTTGGGCAAGGGCATTGTGCACAGCAGGGCCATTGGCGCTACAATAAACAATCCATCCAGATGGTTTGTTTATCGCCGTGACCGAAGCCCACCGCCGCCAGAAGCACCCCGAACTCGTGCGCAGCCAACTGCTGGCCGTGGTGCGCACGCTGCTGGTCGAGCAGGGGCCGCACGCGGTCACGCTCGATGCCGTGTCGACCCGCGCGGGCGTGACCAAGGGCGGCCTGCAGCACCACTTTCGCAGCAAGCAGGCCCTGCTCGATGCGCTGAATGACCAGCTGTTCGAAGAATTCCTGCAAGGCTACGCGCGCGCCCTGGCGCTCGAAGAGGAGGGCCGCCCCGGCCGGCATGCCCGTGCCTACATCCGCACTGCCTTCGATGGCTTCAGCGATTGCAACCGCGTGGAGGCACAGCGCGCCATCGGCCTGCTGGCGCTGACCCTGCCGGCCGCGCGCGAGCGCTGGAGCGCCGAGATGCAAAAAGCCCTGGCCCACGATGGCGACGACCTGCGCATGGCCGACCGCCTGCTGGCCTGCCGCATGGCGGCCGACGGCTACTGGTTCAGCCAGATGCTGGATGTGTACCCCATGGATGAGGCACGCAGAACCCGCGTGCTGCAGACTTTGTTGAACCTTTGCGATGGAGCCACCTAGCCATGAACCTGACCACCGCCTACGCCTTGCTCGGCGTCGCCATCGTCTCCGAGGTGATCGGCACCTCGGCGCTCAAGGCCTCCGACGGCTTCACCCGCCTGGGGCCGAGCGCCATCACGGTCGTGACCTACGGCCTGTCGTTCTACCTGCTGTCGCTCACGCTCAGGACCCTGCCGGTCGGCATTGCCTATGCCATCTGGTCGGGCGTGGGCATCGTGCTGATCTCGGTCGTGGGCTGGCTGGCCTTCGGCCAGAAGCTGGACCTGCCGGCCGTGATCGGCCTGGGCCTGATCATTGCCGGCGTGCTGGTCGTGAACCTGTTCTCCAAGAGCGTGGGCCACTGATACGGATTCGCCTTCAACCGTCTAACGTCGTTGGTTCGCCTTGCCGTGCTGAAGCACTGTCTGCGGCTTCCCGCCTAGTTATACGGTCGAATGCGAATCCGTATGAGCCCGCGCACTCTATCTTCCTGATTTTGCTTGCTGCCATGACCGCTTCCTACGCCTGTTCTTCGTCTGCTGCCGCAGCAGCGCCCGCGGCGGCCCCCATCACCGGCCAGACCCTGTCGCGGGACGATGTGCTGGCGCTGCTGGAGCGCGGGCCGGGCCCGCTGCATTTCGAGCAGTGCGATTTCGAAGGGGCGGACCTGTCGCGGCTGGAGCTGCGCGGCGCGCAGTTCACCGATTGCACCCTGGCCGGGGCCTCGTTCGAGAAATCGACCCTGGTCGACAGCCGCTGGCTTGGTTGCCGCGCCGGCCTGGCCAACTTTCAGCTGGCCGAACTGACCGATGCGCGCTGGTACCGCTGCGATCTGGGGTGATCTCGTTTCCCGTGCAAATTATTCCGTTAGCAGATCCGGGTTTACCCTTGGTTTGCTAGCTGCCTCAGTGTCGCCAACTCGGAAGGCATATGGAGGACGCGGATGTTGGCGAGCGCCTGTATTGCATCGCGCTTGGACCAAATGTCCGTCTTGTCGCTCGTGAGGAAAACTGAGCAACCGGCCTTGACCCCGGAATCAAGGTGCTGCGCATCGACCTTGGCGCCCAGCAACTTGCGTAGCGGTTCAAACAGCGCCGAGGGCTTGTAGTCGTTCCAAGTTCCAGGGGCCTCTTTCCAACTCAGATTGCTTTGCTTCCAGGAAGCGCCCGAGCCAGGCACGAAGGCCTTGACCCGGCGATTTCGCTGCTCGAAGGGGAAGTAGTGCGTTTTCAGAAGGCCAGCAGCCTCCAAGGCTGCGACTTCCTTGAGCATTCCACCGGTATCCACATACACAAGAAGCATCTTCTCTCCTGTTTGATGGCCCAGTGGCGCCCGATTGATCCAGCTCGTTGCCATGGGTGCTAGCGATGTCGGTCGACGGGCCTGCCTGACTTCAGGTGGGAAGACTCGCATGCCGCTCGCCTTCAACTGGACCAGATGCGGATGGCTCTCTCTTGCCGCGTCTCAAATTGGCCGAGCGATCCACCAGGCTCATCTGCGATGAATTTGTTCCCTTCGTACTGGGCTTCGGTGGCTGACTTCAAGGCCCAACGCCAGCGGGAAAGGGAGCCGCCTTTTTCCTGCCAGGGGTCCTCGAAGTCGTCGCCGTTTACAAGCACCATGCAGTCGATCCCGTGTGGCTGAGAAAGTGTCGCCCGGATCGCGTCGATCAACCCGGGCGGGCCGAACACGAGCAGATCTGTGTCGGAGCCTGCCTGGGCTCGGCCACTGGCCTGCGAACCGATCAGCCACACAGATGAAGGCTGTACCGGCAGATCCGTCAGGCAGTCGACGAAGGTGCGCACGTGAGGGGCAAGAATGGGCTGCATGCATGCCTCGGGTTGGGTGTTGTCCAAGCGATGTCAGAGCCCGCTTTCGAAGCGCTCCTGCAGTCCGGCGGTCGGGGCATCCAGGTACCTCAGCGCCGACTCCATGTCGCGCCATCCAACGTACTCCATCATCTCCTTGATATCCCACCCGCTGGCGCGTGCCCATCCCGCAAATCCGCGCCGCAGCGAATGGCTCGAATAGCCTTCAGCAGACTCGACGCCGGCGTCATGGAACATCTTGCGCAGCAAGGGAATCAGGCTGGTGGGGTGCATGGGTCGATCGGACATGTGGCCCCACTGGTCGATGCCGCAGTACACCGGGCCGGCCAGACGGCCGCTGACCGCGATCCATTCCAGATAGGCGTCCACTGGGCACAGCCTGGATAGTGCCGGGCAATGGAAAGTGCGGCCCTCCATCGCGCGATCCGCCTTGCTGCGATCCAGCCTGCAGGTCAGACCCTTGCCGGCAATGGCTGTCACGTTCTCCACGCGCATATTGACGATCTCGTCGGATCGAAATGCGCGCCAAAACCCAAACAGCACGATGGACCTGTTGCGCGTCAGCTGCAGCAACGCCGCTTCATCGCCTCGTTCGCGTGCGGCGCGCTGAGCGGCCTGCAGCCATTCGGAAATCTTCTGTAGCTGGTCGAGTTCAAGGGGGCGCGCCTGTTTCTGTTTGGACGGGTGCTTTGCCACGATGCCCCTGAGCACCTTTCGCACCAGCGGTGTCTTGGTCGGGTCCGCAAAGCCCTGTTCTGCATGCCAGCGCGCGAGCGCCGCCAGCCTTTGCCTCAAGGTGCTGACCTTGTGCGTGCTCGCGTAGGCCACGAGGTAGCGAGCGACGGTATCGCTGGTGGCCGGCAGCAGGCCTTTCCAGTCCTGCTCGAAGTGCTTGATCGCAGCTGCGTAGCTCCGAACCGTGGTTTCACGGTCGGCAGCCTGCAGATAGTCATCCAGTTCCCCCACCACGCCTCCTTTTGGACTCGGCCCCGCAACCGCATTTCACGAGGAACAGCGCCGACTGCAGCCACTATAGGCGTTCAAGCCGCCCGCGCCACAACCCGCGGGCTGTCTTGTGGGCCTGTCCTGCCGGCGTACTGCACTCCTCTTCAGCAGCAGGTCACGCCAGCTACCAAAACGCGCGTTTGTCGATGCGCGAAAGAAGCGATGCGAGCACAACCAACGATTGGCCGTCAATGTTCATCGGGGTGCTGCCAGCTCCCATCGAACCCGCGCCTTTGGAGTGCTCCGTGGCCCGCGCCATCACTTGATCGACCAGGCTGATCCTGGGGACCAGAACGTACCGTACGTCGCAGTTCAATCCATCGGCAATCTTGGCCAGTGTGTTGAGGGAAATCGAGCCTTCCGCTTCCGACTGCTCCAGTCTCCGGACCCCCTGCGGAGAGATGCCGATGCGACGGCCTAGAGTCGCCGAGTTCATCCCGAGCGCCAGGCGCACCGTCTTCACCCAGCCGCTCCTGGGCGTGCCTGCACCTTGCTGCTTCGCCAGTTCGCGAAGCTGGCTGTCGAGTTCAACCAAGCGGGAAAGATCCAATCGACTCGTCAAGGGCGGGTGGCAAAAAAGGTTCAAGACAACGCTTCGGTTGCGCATATGTCAATGCAAGGCAACCGGGAACTTTCCATTTGCACATGGCCGGTTTCAAACGGCATTTGCGCGGAGAAAGTTCAGCTATCTTCGCACGCTCAGTCCCAAATGGGACCAACTAGTCCCACAATTATTTGAAGAGCATGTTGCAGTTAGACAGAGAACAGATTGGCCATTTCAGTGAGATGGACCTTGCAGGCATTCTTGACGCCGGGGGCTGGAGCGCAATCCTTCCGAAGAGCCTCAGCGACAGCCAGTTGGTCTGCGTTTCCGATCAGCTTCGGGCCATGTTGTGGGGCGAAGGCACGCAAGGACCTGATGGCACACCCAATGCTGCGATCGCCATGGCATTGCTGCTGATGGCAAAGAGCCATCCCTCTCCCCCAGCAAATGGCGAGCTATTTGAAGGCAGCATGCAGCAGCTGCGCGAAGTGATGATGGTCTTGAGCGTGGCTGCAGACCGAGAGATCGTGAACAGGCTGCTCAATCGTCCGAACGACGAAGAGTCGCTGACTATGTTGACAGGCATCGAAGCCATCATGGACGAAGCAAGCCACCCACAGCGGGCAAAGAAGTCTAGGACGCGTCCTCGGGCAGCAGTGTAGAGAGGTCGGCTCTCACCGACTTCAGCACTTTTTCAACCGATGCTGCATCGAATCGGCGTGCATATGCAACCGCCAGGAGAGTCATTGGATGGACCTGCAGGCCTTCAGCGAGGTGTTCCACCATGCCAATGCTGGGAAGTTGTTCGCCCTGCTCAAGACGTCCAACGTGCCGTCGGCTGATCGACGACATCAGATCCTCCTGCGTGAAGCCGCGAGCGGTGCGCAGCTCCTTGAGCGCGCGACCGACGGCAGCTTTTGGCGGATCTGACTTTCGAGTTGGCATTCACTCGATTTCCGCCGATGGCGACTAAAAAGACCACGTCTAACTAGTCGCATTTCAATGGAAATCTGATGATTTCCACTTCCGGACGGCTGCCGCGGAGTCCTCATGCCAGTGTCTTCTCAGCCTTGGACTGATCCTCGATCTGGACATGCAGGCCTGGATCGCACTGCAGCGATTCATCGCAAACGAGGCCCTCATCCTGTTCGCTCTTTTGATCAAAAACAAGGTCCTGCATCGTGCAGATTCAATTTCTCAATGAGCGTCCCGCCCCCGATCTTCAAGTCCAGCCCGAGGTCCAACTGGATCATTGGCGAATCCTTCGACGTGGAACCGGGACGCTGCACATCGTCGCGATGCTGGGGCCCATGACACTCAGAGTTACTTCGGCATTGGCTGCCATCGATCTTGCGAGCGCAATGGTCAAGACGGGATCGGGTCGCAACTATCACCTGGCAGCATCTCCCGAAGAAGACGAGGACCTGCGGATGTTGATGGAACTGCGTGGCCAGCTTGCCATCGGGACGATTTCGGCTGACGTGAGCGATGTCGTCTGGGACGCGGTATCTGTCGGCTCGTGGCCAGCCCATGGCGGCGAGCTGCTGCCGCCCTGGCAATAGTTCCGTTTCCTTGCCACGCACTATGGATTTCAACGACGCACGAACCTATTTCAGCGCACCCTGGCCACGGAGCGATCCCGGCCCTATGTGCACGCTGCGATGCCCGGTGAGCGTAAACCACTCGTTTCGCCGGCTCTACCACGGTCACCTGCACCGAGACGTGCTGGCTCCCTCCGAAATCACCCATGTTGTCAATGTGGGCTGGGATGTCATCCAAGGATTGCTATGCCTTTAAACCCCCAATCCGTCAGTAAGCGATTCGAGCCCGAGCGCAGAGTGCACATCGACAGTCGCAATCGCATTCCCTTGCCGCCTGGGATGGGGTGGACGGTGGGCGCTCGCGTGTACTTCTCGCTGGCCAGGAGTAGCGCTGACGGGGACGAGCCACCACAGTTCGTGATCACGACCGAACCAGGGAGGCTGCTGAAAGGGAGACTGGTTTCCGCACGCATTCAGCGCGCAGGCTTCGCGCCGATGGTCAGGGCGCGCAAGAAGCCTCGCCGCTGTTGGCCATGAGTCCGCGCAACGCCTTCAACGGAGCATCCATGAAACTGCTCGTGTACTCGGACCTGCATCTGGACCTGGCTCCCTTCAGGCCGCGGCTGGACCCGCACTTCCTCCAGACCGTCGACGTGGTGGTGCTGGCCGGCGACACCACCGAGGGCACGGGCGGGCTGCGCTGGGCACGCGAGACCTTCCCGGGAAAGCCCGTCATCTACGTGGACGGCAACCACGAGTTCTACAGCCAGCATTGGGACAAGCACATTGACGTGATGCGCAAGCTCGCCAGTGACTACCAGGTCCACTACCTGGAGAACGATGCCGTCGTGATCGGGGAGGTTCGGTTCCTGGGGTGCACGCTCTGGACGGACTATGCGCTGCACGGCGCCGACGAGAAGCTGATGGCGATGAACACCGCGCGCCATCGCATGAGCGACTACCCGCGGATCAAGATCACCCGGCCGGCGGAGATGTACTGGCACGAACGCAAGCACCGCCTGGTGCCGGCAATGGCCGGGCGCCGGCATGACGCGAGCCGGCAGTGGCTGCAGGAGCAACTGGGCCTGGGTGATCCAGAGAACACGGTGGTGGTCACCCACCATGCACCGCATCCGCGATCAATCCCGCAGGGGTTTGAAGCCCACCCGCTGTCACCTTGCTACGCCAGCGACCTGGAAGCGCTGATGGGAAAGGCCGGCACCTGGATCCATGGGCACGTCCATGAGAGCCAGGACTATCAGGTGCGGGGGACTCGGATCGTCACCAACCCCAGAGGCTACAGGCGCCGAGGGGGTGGCATGCAGAATTCGGAGTTCCGGGTGGATTTCTGTGTGGATGTGGGCTGAGCAGAGACTGCGACGCGTCTGCAAGCACGCGGGTGGTCACCTACCGATGGCATGCTCGCCGGCCCCACGAGCGCAATTGCAATGAGATCTTGCTGGAGGATCATCGACATGAGCACCAAGCCAATCATCGCCCTGGATGCGGATGGGGTGCTGCTCGACTATGGCCTGGCTTATGCCTCGGTCTGGGAGCGCGCGTTTGGCCAGCGGCCCGTCGAGCGGGACAAGGACGCGTACTTTCCGCATCACCGCTGGGCGGTCGAGTTTCTGCAGGGGGATCGCCTGGCGGCGTTGCGGGCCTGCATGGATGAGCAGTTCTGGTCTTGCGTGCCACCACTGGAGCGGGCTGTCGAAGCCAGCCATGTGCTCTACGATGCGGGCTACGAACTGGTCTGCGTCTCAGCTCTGGCCCAGCAGTTTGAAGCGGCGCGCCTGAGGAATCTGCGGGATGCGGGGTTTCCGATCGAGCGCGTGATCGCCACAGGAGTCGCAGCAGGGGAGCGAAGCCCGAAGGCTGAGGCCATCGAGCGCCTTGCGCCAGTGGCGTTTGTAGATGACTTCCTGCCGTATTTTCGTGGGATCGCTCCGGCCGTCCATCGAGCACTGATTTGCCGCGGTCCCAATGGGACACCGAACGTCGGGCCGGAGCTCGATCTGGTCCATTCCTCACACGCAGATTTGTGGGCATTCAGCGAGTGGACGCGCGGCCCTGGGTGTTCACTGCGGACGCAGCCGGTGTAGAACCTCGCGGCATACCAGAGCGCCAGGAAAGACGTCCGAAATCTTCGTCTGGATCCATCTCCCTGGTCCCTTGGAGCCGCCTGGTTCTTCATATTGACGACGGCCCTGCGCCCCTCACTTCTTCCAGGACCGCAGGGTAAGGGCATTGGTCACGACACTCACGCTGCTGAGCGCCATTGCGGCGCCCGCCACCATGGGGTTGAGCAAGCCAAAAGCCGCCAACGGGATACCCACCACGTTGTAGGCAAAGGCCCAAAACAAGTTCTGGCGGATCTTGGCGTAGGTGCGCCGCGAGATGTCAATGGCATCCGCGATCAACGCCGGATCCCCACGCATGAGCGTGATGCCAGCCGCATGCATGGCCACATCCGTGCCTGTGGACATGGCGATTCCCACGTTGGCCGCCGCCAGCGCGGGGGCGTCGTTGATTCCATCCCCGACCATCGCAACTTGCCGACCACCGGATTTGAGTTGCGCGACGATTTCGGCTTTGCCTTCAGGCAGCACATCAGCACGGACCTGGTCTATGCCCAACGCTTTGGCCACCGCGGCCGCGCTGCCTTGGTTGTCCCCGGTCACCAGGACGGTCTCGATGCCCAGGCCGTGCAGCTGCGCTATCGCCTGGCGTGCGCTGGCTTTGACGGTATCGCCAAACGCCAGCAGACCCACCAATGTCGGCGTGTCGGTCACGTCGGCAAGCCAGGACACGGTTCGGCCTTCCTGCTGCATCTGCGCGGCAGTCGCCGCCAGACTTTCAGTGCTGACCAGGAGCTCGTTCATGTACCGGGTACTGCCCAAGCGTATCTCGCGCCCCTTGACGATGGCCGACATCCCCCGGCCTGCCACTGCAGTGACGTCGGTGGCTCGCGGCACGGTGATCAACTGGCTGCGAGCAGCGTCCATCACGGCTCTGGCCAAGGGATGCTCGCTTCCGTTCTGCAGGGCCGCGGCAAACGGCAATAGATGCTCCTGGGCGCCCTCAGCAGGGACTGCTGCTGCCATGGTGGGTCTGCCTTCAGTGAGAGTGCCGGTCTTGTCGAAGGCTACCGTGTCGATGCGGTGTGCAATCTCGAGGGCTTCGGCATCCTTGATCAGGATGCCATGGCGCGCTGCCACGCCGGTCCCCGCCATGATGGCGGTCGGAGTCGCCAGGCCCAGCGCGCAGGGGCAGGCAATGACCAGCACCGCCACAGCATTGAGGATGGCCTGTTCCCAGTTCCCCGTCGCAAGGCCCCATCCCACCAGGGTGAGTGCGGCAAGGCCGAGGACTACGGGGACGAACACGGCGCTGACCTTGTCCACCATGCGCTGGATCGGAGCCTTCTTGGCCTGCGCAGATTCCACCATGCGCACGATGCGCGATAGCGTGGACTCGGCGCCGACGGCGCTCGTGCGAACCAGCAACAAGCCTTCCGCATTCACGGCCCCTCCGGTCACTTGGTCGCCGACGTTCTTGGCAACGGGAAGGCTTTCGCCGGTGATCAGCGATTCGTCGACCTGGCTTGCGCCCTCGATGACGGCGCCATCCACCGGCACTCTCTCTCCGGGGCGAACGACCACGTCGTCCCCCACTTTCACCTGCGACAGGGGTAGATCGACGTCACCAGCAGCGGTACGCACGCGCGCCACTTCCGGGCGCAGGGCATTGAGTGCCTGGATGGCCGCTGTGGTCTGCCTCTTGGCCCGCGCTTCCAACCACTTCCCCAGAAGCACGAGGGTGATGATCACAGCCGATGCCTCAAAGTACAGATGGGGTGTGCCATGCTCTGCGTGCTTGAAGAGCAGGTAGAGGCTCAACCCATACCCTGCCGAGGTGCCCAGAGCCACCAGCAGGTCCATATTGCCCGCGCCGGCGCGCAGCGCCCTCCATCCCGCCCGGTAAAACCGTGCCCCCAGCCAAAACTGCACCGGCGTGGCCAAAGCCAGTTGAATCCAGCCGCTCAGAGCCCAGTCCTGCCGGAACAGCATACCCAGCATGGGCAGCACGAGCGGTACGCAAAGGACGGCAGCCAATGCAACCGGCCACCAAGGCTCGCCACCGGACTTTGGGGGGGCGGGTGCATCTGAAGTCACGACCTGGGCCTCGTAGCCGGCCTTCTGGATGGCTCTCACGAGGCCATCGGATGCCACCCCCGCTTGCAGGCGCACCCGCGCCCGCTCGGTGGCCAGGCTGACTTCGGCATCCGTCACCCCGGGCACGGCCTTCAAGGCCTTCTCGACACGACCGACACAGGAGGCGCAGGTCATCCCGCCAACAGAAAGCTCCACCAGTTCCTCGGCCACTGAGTACCCGGCCTTTTGTACGGCCGCCGCCAAGGCGGGGGCGGCAACGGATGCCTCGGCCACCACGGTCGCACGCTCCGTGGCAATGTTCACGGTCACGTCCCGCACGCCTGGCACCGCTTTGAGCGCCTTCTCGACCCGCCCGACGCAGGAGGCGCAGGTCATGCCCGTGATCGGAAGGTCCAAGAGTGATGTCGGTAGTGACGAGGGCAGCATTGCGCCATTGGCAACGGAATTCATGGCAGTCTCCAAATGAGGTTCAAACCCGGCTGTGGCCGGCACAGCTGAACTGTCAGGCTTGACACGGTGGCAAACGCAAGCGTGGCGTTGTGCGAGGTAGTAGCTAGCGTCACCAGGGCTTGACCTTTCCACCGTGACAAGCTGGAGACTGCGTGCTTCACAACTTTTTTTCCACGAGGTGAAACATGCATGAATTCCAACTCCCCAACATGACCTGCGGGCATTGCGCCGGGATGGTCAGCCAGACACTGAAGATGGTCGATCCCGAATGCAAGATCCAGGTGGACATGCCCAAGCGCACGGTTACTGTGCAGAGCGCGGAAGACCGCCAGACATTGACGGAGGTGCTGTCCGAGGCGGGATACCCACCCGCCTGATCTCGTTTGAGGTACTCAGCAGGAACCTCTTGGGGGTTCTTGACATTGACACGGTGGCAAGGTGGACAGTCCTGCTACCGTGTTTTCTTCATTCGCAGGAACAGCCATGACCGCACTCATGAACATCGGCGATGCCGCCAAAGCCGCAGGGGTCTCAGCCAAGATGATTCGCCATTATGAGCAGACCGGCTTGCTCCCGGAGGCGGTACGCAGCGATTCTGGGTACCGCCTGTACGGGGAGCGGGAGATCTCCGTGTTGCGTTTCATCCGCCAGTCGCGCCGACTCGGATTCTCCATGCCCCAGATCGCCGAGCTGATCGGCCAGTGGGGTGATGCTGCCCGCAGCAGCCGGCAGGTCAAGGCCATTGCAGAGCGCCATCTGCAGGATCTGCAACAGAAGCTGCAGGAGATCGTCGAGATGAAGTCAGCGCTTGAGCAGCTCGTGGCTGTCTGTGCTGGTGACGACCACGCCGATTGCGCAATCCTGGACAATCTGGCGGTCGACAGCCCGTCCAGGCCCAGCCACAGCGCAAACTTCGTCAAGCCGCGGCGTCGCAGCCAAAATGACAGCCGCAGCCCAGCGCCTGGTTCGGTTGCAACCAGCCAGCTGGATCTCATGGCCTGGATGCGCGGCGTTCACGTCCATCACGGCAATCATTGACCGCGCGGCGGTTGTCCAAGACGACCCTTGTGGGTTGGCAGCCTGTGGGACTTTCTATCCCGGCAAAGCCGCTCAGGGGTCGGGAGAAACAGCGGCCTTCGATGGGCGAGATGCCGTGTTGGAGACGGCGTTGCCAGCAAGTGCTTCGCGCCCTTTGTCCGTGATGGCAAGCACCGTTGCCGTGTCCTCCTCTTGTGAATCCGCGTAGGTAAATTCGGCTCGCAGGAGACCGTTTTGCTGAAGCTCCTCAACCAGGATTGCCTGTGGTCCGCTCACGAGAAATGGCAAAGGGCAGCCCTGTATCAAGTGCAGCATGGCCGAAGCCGTAGCTACCTCGGCTAGCGCGGGCGAAACAGTGGCCTTGGCCAACTGCGCGCGAACCCATCGAGAGCCGCCAAGGGCCGACAGCTTGCAAAGCTCCTGAAAGGAAAGCAATACGCCGAAGGTCAATGGAATGTCCGCATCATGGCCGACCGACCACGGAACCAAGTCAAGCGGCGGTCCTGAGGCATCGCGCTTCTTCCAGCGCACGACTTGGGCAGTCTCCATGTCGACAATGTGCGCCCAATCGGCCTTGACGGAGTTTCCAGCCCAGATGCACTGCTCCAAAGTTCCGCGCAGCACCATGTCCCACCACCCACCGCTGGTGTCTTCGGCCAAGTTGGCAAATAGCGCGTAAGTCACGTCTACCTCACCGTACACCGTCATGGCCAGAGCAGGCCTGTGCTCGCATCAGACTTGCGCGCTATACGCGGCTTGCCACCGGCGTATAGCGCGGACAGGCATAGCCCGTCCGCCGCGCTTCATGCCGGTTTTACTTCGGGGTGGTCCCTTGGCTCGTTTCCTTGTGTGGCTTGGCTTCGCGCTCGTTGGCCTTGTCCTGGCCGCGGGCTTCGGACTTGCTGGTCGTGGCCACGCCTGAGCCTTCCCCGCGGGCCGTGCTGCCGTCGTTGGTACGCTTGGGTGGCGTTGCTGGGCGGGCCTTCTTGTGATCCTCGCCGTGCGCCTGGGCCTTGGAGTTGGTGTAGGGGGTGGCCTCCTGGGTATCGCCAGCTGCAAATGCGGACGATGCGGCCGTAAGGGCCAGAGCGATGAGAAAAGACTTCATGATTTTTCTTTCGCGGCATGGCCGCATGGGTGAGGAAAGGCCCCCTGTACGAGGGCGCCGTCTGCTTTTCGCCTGGCTTACTTGGCGGCCTGGATGTCCGTCACGACCATTTTTCCGCCTTCGCTGACCACCATGAAGCGGATCTTGTCGCCTACCTGCACCTTGTCGAGCAGGGCCTTGTCCTTGGCGTTGAAGACCATGGTCATGCCGGGCATTTCCAGGTGCTTGATGTCGCCATGCTTGATGGTGATCTTGCTGGCGTCCTTGTCGATCTTGCGCACCTCACCATCGGTCATCGAGGCGGCTGCGGAGGACTTGGCGGCGTCGGGGGCGGCCTGGGCCATGGCCGCGACCGGCAGCAGTGCGGCCAGCGACAGCATGGCGGCGGCGATAGCAGTGTTGATTTGCTTCATGAGAGTTCCTTGTTCAGTGGGTTGACGCGCAACCCCGTGGTTACTTCTTTGCGACCTTGACCTGGCCCTTCATGCCTGCGTCGTAGTGGCCTGGGTACAGGCATGCGAAGTTGATGTCGCCCGCCTTGGTGAAATGCCAGATGATTTCGCCCTGCTTGCCGGGAGCCAGGGAAATCTTGCTCGGCTCGTCGTGTTCCATCTCGGGGAACTTCTTCATGGTCTCGTAGTGCTCCTTGAGCTCGGCCTCGGTACCCAGGCTGAACTCGTGCTTGACCTGGCCGGAGTTCTTGATCACGAAGCGGATGGTCTCGCCCTGCTTGGCGGCGATGTTCGCTGGCGTGAAGCGCATGGTGTCCGCCATCTCGACGTTGATCGTGCGGGTCACCTTGCCGGCTTGACCGGGCTGACCAATGGCGGATTCAGCACTGCCGTGGCCTTTGGCGCCACCGGCGTCATGACCGCCACCGTGGTTACCGCCGGCGAAGCTGTTGAAGGAAATGGCCACCAGGGCGGAGGCTGCGATCAGGGAAAGGTTGCGTTTCATAGGTACCTCGTAGAGTGGTTCAGGGGGGATGGGTTTTCAGTGCCCGCTATGGGCCGATGGCTTCTTGACCTTGACGACGGTGTCCGAGGTGGCCTTTTCCTTGCGCGGCATGGACTGACCGCCCTCGGCCTTGAAGCGCGCTGGCTCGGCCACCGGGCCGGTGTACTCATAGGCGACGGTGCCTTCAGGGTGCTTGTACCAACCGGGGTTTTTGTAGTCGCCCGGCTTTTGGTCGCGGCGCACCTTGACGACGCTGAACATGCCGCCCATCTCGACCGACCCAAACGGGCCTTCGCCGGTCATCATCGGAATCGTGTTGTCAGGGATGGGCATCTCCATCTCCGTCATGTCCGCCATGCCGCGCTCACCCATCACCATGTAGTCGGGAATGAGGTTGTTGATCTTCTTGGCCACCCCCCGGTGGTCCACGCCGATCATGGTAGGAATGTCGTGCCCCATCGCGTTCATGGTGTGGTGGCTCTTGTGGCAATGGAATGCCCAGTCGCCTTCTTCGTCAGCCAGGAAGTCGATCTGCCGCATCTGGCCCACGGCCACATCGGTGGTGACCTCGTACAGCCGCGTGCTCTTGGGCGTTGGACCACCATCGGTGCCGGTCACGAGGAACTCGTGGCCGTGCAGATGGATGGGGTGGTTGGTCATGGTCAGATTGCCGATGCGGATCCGCACCTTGTCGTTGAGCCGGACATTCAACGAGTCAATGCCCGGGAAGATGCGGCTGTTCCATGTCCACAGATTGAAGTTCGTCATCTCTGCGACCTTGGGTGTCGCGGCCCCGGGCTCGATGTCATAGGCGCTGAGCAGGAAGCAGAAGTCGCGCTGCACCTCATCGATCAGCGGATGCTTGGCCTTGGGGTGGGTGATCCAGAAGCCCATCATGCCCATGGCCATCTGCGTCATTTCGTCGGCATGCGGGTGGTACATGAAGGTGCCAGGGCGGCGCGCCACGAACTCGTAGACGAAGGTCTTGCCTGGGTTGATGGCAGGTTGGTTCAGTCCTGCTACGCCATCCATGCCATTGGGCAGGCGTTGACCGTGCCAGTGGATGCTGGTGTGCTCAGGTAGCTTGTTGGTCACGAAGATGCGCACGCGATCGCCTTCGACCACTTCAATGGTGGGGCCTGGGCTCTGTCCGTTGTAACCCCACAGGTGGGCCTTGAAGCCGGGGGCCATTTCTCGCACCACGGGCTCGGCGACCAGATGGAACTCCTTGACACCCTGGTTCATGCGCCAGGGCAACGTCCAGCCGTTCAGCGTGACCACGGGGTTGTAGGGACGCCCCGAGTTGGGCACCAGCGGTGCCATGGTCTCAGGACTCGTCTGAAAAACAGGCTCTGGCAAAGCTGCCATCGCAACTCGGCTCACACTGGCCGCAGCCACAGCCCCTCCGGCAATGCCTGCGAAGCGGAAAAAATCTCTTCTCGAACTCATGTTGGTTTCCTTTGGGATCAGTGGCCTGCTGCAGACTCGGCGGCGGCAGCACCCCCGCCGCCAGCGACACCGGCACTCATGGGCTTGCCGATCAGGGAGGCCTGGAGGGCCGCCTCTGCTTGCCAGAACTGCTGTTCGGCATTGAGCGCTGCCATCACCGAGTTCACCTGGTCGCGGGAGTCAGCCAGCAGCTCGAACACGCTGATCAGCATCCCGTTGTAGCGAAGCTGGTTTTCTTCGGAGATGGTCTTCCTCAGCGGGATCACCTCATCGCGGTGGTGGCGCGCGACGTCATAGGCCGTGCGGTAGGCGGAGTAGCTTTCGCGAAGGTTGGAGCCGGCCGCTCGGGCGGTGGCCTCCAGGCGATTGGCCGCCGCCAGCGTCTGCGCACTCATTGCGCTGCGCTGCATGCCGCCCCAGTCGAAGATGGGCAGGCTCAGGCTGATCTCAAAGCCGCGGCGGGTTTGCTTTGTGTTCTCGGTCGCATCAAACACGGAGTCGCGTCGCACCCCCAGTTCGATGTCCGTGAAGGTCATGAGCGTGTTCCAGCCCTGCGAGCGCGCAGCTGCGTCATAGTCCGACTTGGCGATCTGCAGGTCCAGGCGGCCCTTGGAGGCCAGGCGGCCCGCCTCCTGAGCAGACACAGGCTCCTTGGGCAGTGCGGGCAGGCGCTCGGGCAGCTTGAGCATGCCAGCCTGGCTGTCGTCCAGGCCAAGCAGCCGGACCAGCTCCTCGCGGGCGGCCGTAGTCTGGTGCTGTGCGTTGGCCACCTGGGTGGCAGTGTCCGCATAGAACGCCTGCTGGCGGGCACGATCGAGCTTGTTGAAGTTCCCGACCGACTGCATGCGCTTTGCCAGCTCGGCACTGGCCTGGGCGCTGGCCAAGACCTGCTGGGTATAGGTCAGCGTCTGCTGGGCCGCTACAGCGCGTACCCAGGCCTGACGCACTTGTGTGACCTGATCCACGACATCGCTGCTCAGGCGCAGCTGTGTTTGCTTGATGCGCAGTTCAGCTGTCCCTTTGCGCATGGGCAGGGTGAGCAGGTCCAGCAGTCCAAAGGACAGAAGCCGGCCGATCTCGGTTTCACTGCCCAGGCGCACCCGCTCCAGGGTGAGGATGGGATTTGCAATCCGCCCCGACTGGGCGGCGCTCGAGGCATCGGCCCAGCTTTGGGCCACGATGGCCTGCATGGACGGACTGTTGACCAGCGCGAGTTGTACGGCTTCCTTTTGCCCAAGCGGCTTGCTCAAGAGATCGGAGGCACGCTGGCGCAAGGCGTCCTGCTCGGACTTGTCTCGGGCCAGGGTGAGTTGGCCATCCGTGAAGCCGGCCGTGGCGGCATTGGTGCCAGACAGGTTCTGCTCCAGGTTCACGCTGGCGCAGCCGGACAATACCGCGACGGCGGCCAGAGCCACCAGGAGCTTGGCACGGGGCATGCGAACTGGGCGGCTCATTGCTTGCCTCCACCGTGGGTGCCATGGCCTTGGGCGGGCTGCTCTTGGCCTGCATCGGGCGCCGTCTGGCGCATTTCCCTGGCGTAGGCGCGCCAGCCACCGATTTGCCCCACCTTGTCGTTGGCCTCCTTCCAAGGCTGGACGGATTGCTCCTTGTACGCCTCATAGCCCGTGAATGCCGAGCGGTAGGAGATCTGGTAGTCCACCTTTGTGGCGCCGGCCTCTGGCGTCTGCGCGAATGCCAAGGAGGGAACCGCGAGCGCGGCGGCCAGCCATCGGCTTGAGGTGGGTCGTGAAAGCCAAGGATTTTTCATAGATTCACCATGCGTTTCGTGATGGATGCATTGTGTGAACCCCTTGCTGCCGCCGACATAACTTGTCCATTACATCTTTGTAATGTTCATGAAAGCCTGCGATCCCCGGGCACACTTGCGCCAACTGGTCAAGGGAGTCGCCCGTGAAGATATTGGTCGTAGAGGATGAAATCAAAACCGGGGAGTACCTGCGCCTGGGCCTGCGAGAGGCAGGCTTCAACGCAGATCTGGTTCACAACGGGGTGGATGGGCTGCACATGGCCCAAGAAGGTGACTACGACCTGGTCATCTTGGATGTCATGCTCCCGGGAATGGATGGATGGCAGGTCCTCAAGAGCCTTCGCCGCTACGGGCTGGAGATGCCGGTGCTGTTCCTGACGGCCAAAGACCACGTGGATGATCGGATCAAAGGTCTCGAACTGGGCGCCGACGACTACCTGGTCAAGCCGTTTTCCTTTGCCGAACTGCTTGCGCGGGTGCGCACCATCTTGCGGCGCGGTCGCAGCGGGACAGAGGTGACCGTGCTGCAGGTGGCGGATTTGGAGCTCGATTTGCTGCGCCGGCGCGTGAGCCGCGCTGGCAAGCGTATCGACCTCACGGCCAAAGAGTTCGGCTTGCTGGAACTGCTGATGCGGCGCCATGGCGAGGTGTTGCCGCGATCGCTCATCGCCTCGCAGGTGTGGGACATGAACTTCGATAGCGATTCCAACGTGATCGAGGTGGCGATGCGCAGGCTGCGAGCCAAGATCGATGACGCTTACGACATTAAGCTCATTCAGACGGTTCGGGGCATGGGCTATGTGCTCGAGGAGCCTGAGGAGAGCCTGTGAGCGCCCCATATTCGCTGACGACACGACTGACGGTGTTTTTTACCCTGGCCTCCGCGTTTGTGCTCATAGGCCTGGGAACCCTGGTCGCCATCTCCATTGATCGGCATTTCGTGGAGTTGGACCGTGACGCCCTGCGCGACAAGATCCATCTCATGCGGGAGGTGATCGGGAAGTCCAAATCCCCCCAGGATTTGCAGACCCGCATGGACGATGTGCTCCATAGCCACGAGGGACTTTTTGTCAGCGTGACGCGGGGCAGCGAAGCGCTTTACTCCACGCCAGGCTTTGAGTTTCCCGGCGGCATGCCGGAGATGGTCCGCGGGGCGCGCTTGGGGGTGGCCGCCTGGCACGCCGGAACCCGCGAAGTCCGAGGGATGTACGAGGTGTTGTCCGCTCCTGGGGGAGGCGATTTGCCGCTGCAGGTGAGTGTTGCGCTGGACATTGCCCACCACAAGCATTTCATGCACGACTTGATCCGGGTGCTCGCGGTGTATGTGGCACTGGCCACCCTGGTGGCAGGCGTGCTGGGTTGGTGGGCAGCAAGGAACGGTCTGGCTCCCTTGCGTGCCATGCGATCGCGCGCCATGGCCATCACGGCCAAGCGACTCGACGAGCGCATGCCCAGCCAGGAATTTCCCATCGAGATGGCCGACCTGGCCACGACCTTGAACGAAATGCTGCGGCGCTTGAAGGAAGATTTCGACCGTCTCTCGGAATTCTCCTCGGATCTGGCCCACGAGTTGCGCACGCCCATCAACAATCTGATGACCCAGACCCAGGTCACGCTCGGCCAGTCGCGCAGCGCAGACCAGTACCGGGACATCCTGGCTTCCAACGCAGAGGAGTACCAGCGCCTCGCTCGGATGGTGGCGGACATGCTGTTCCTGGCCAAAGCCGATCATGGCCTGATCCTGCCCAGCACCGAGAAGATCGCGGTGCATGCCGAGGCACAAGCCCTTTTCGATTTCTACGAGGCGCTGGCGGAAGAGAAACAGGTGCAGCTCAAGCTCCTGGGTGCCGCAGAGATTTCCGGCGATCAATTGATGCTGCGACGGGCCCTGAGCAACCTTCTGTCCAATGCGGTGAGATACACCCCTGCAGGAGAAAGCGTGGTCGTTGAGATATCAGGAGACGTTCACGGGACCACGGTGGATGTCATCAACCATGGCCCCACCATTGATGCGCAGATGATTCCTCGCCTGTTTGACCGGTTCTTCAGGGCCGACAAGTCGCGCAAGCAACTCGACTCCGACGGTGCAGGCCTTGGTTTGTCCATCACCCAGGCCATTGTTCAGGCCCACCGGGGCCGCATGTCGGTGAGTTCAGAGAGCGGCAGAACCTGCTTTTCCATGTTCTTCCCAAGCACACACAGCGTCGGAAAGCACCAGACCACCAATGCATGATTCCCTGGGCACACTCATCGACGGCTGGAAGGCTGACCCGAGCAGCACGTACAACACCTGGTTTCTGTGGGATCAGCGGGTCAAAAACTTCCGTTCGATACGCCGTGGCATCGCGCAGGTAGTGAAGGACATCCGCGCAGGAACGTTCGGCAACGCCTATCGAGGCTCTTCGCTCGAAACCATCGTGGGGTCGGTCGCCGAGCAACGCCAGATCTTCAAAGGCGCCGATCACGCTTTTTTATGGAAGCCCAAACTGCGTATCCCGGACATCTACGAGAACGCCAGCAACCAGCGCGCGTTCGCCGATCTGCTCCATGCCTGCGACCACTGCGACTGCGCCGAGGACGTGGTGTCGGCCATCCAGCGCATCGATGCGATCGGCATCAAAGGCCTGGGTCCAGCAGTCGCCAACCTGTTGTACTTCATTCACCCGACCTTGGTGACCCCTTTCAACACCGCCATCGTCAACGGCTTCAACGCTGTCACCGGCGGTCGGGTCAAACTCGGGCGCTGGGACCACTATCTCTCGATGCGGGAGGGCCTGCTGCGCCTGAACGAGCAGTACCGCCGGCAGCTCTCCAACGATCTTGGTGCGATCGCGGGACTGATGTTCGATATCGGCAGCGGCCGGTACACCGCGCCGCCGGCGGCAATGGATGCGGCGGCGGCAGCCCTGTGGCGGGAAGATCTCCAGCGCGTCCGGCTGGAATCTACGGCCATGCACAAAGAATTGTCCCAGGCGGCTGAGAGCGATGCGACCCACACCGGTGTTCAGGCGTCGCTGCGAGACCTTGGCAAGGCCTTGGGGTTTGACGTGTGGATTGCATCCAATGACCGGGGGCGTGTGCATGGCACCGGCCTCCTGGGGGATGGATGCCTGGCCCAGTTGCCGCCACCTGCATACGCGGGGTTGGAGTCGGTGCGGCTGATCGACGTGGTGTGGATTGACCGCCAGACCTCGCTGGTCGCTGCGGCCTTTGAAGTCGAGCACACCACGTCCATCTATTCGGGCATTGTCCGCATGCTTGATCTTGCGCTTGGCACACCAGTCGCTGAACAATGCGCGCTGTTTCTGGTGGCCCCGGACAACCGTCGAGACAAGGTGGCAGAACAGCTCAAGAGACCTGCGTTCTCCCGCGTGTCGGAACTGGGGATCCGCTACCTGCCGTACAGCCAGCTCGAGCTGAACCACGCCTCGATGAGCCGCTTCGGCTCCAGCATCAAGCCGCTGCTGGAGATTTCGCAGCGGCTGTGAGACCGCGCGAACGGCTGTGCTGTCGGCGAGATGAGAGTTCTGTAATCCCAACGCGAGGGATTGGCAGGTAGAGCTTTGTGTCATGTGGGCTACAGCTCGCGTGGCGGGATCTACGATTTGGCTTCGCGTTGACAGTGCTCTCCGAGTGGGTACACGCAAACGCCGTCATCGAAACCAAGAAAGCCTCGCCATGAACGTCACGACCAAGCCACTGGATGCGCTATTGCCTGTCGCTTCGCTTGGCAAGCCCGCGCCCAAAGCACCGGACATCCAGGATGGCGGCTTTCTGGACGCCATGAAACAGGCGCTGACCACCACAACCAAGCTGCAGAGTGAGTCGGGCCGTTTAAGCCGTGAGGTGACCTTTGGAAACCCCACCGTGGGCCTGGAAGAAACCATGCTCGCAGGCGTCAAGTCCAACATCGCGTTCCAGGCCACGCTGCAGACCCGCAATCGCATCGTCCAGGCCTACACGGATGTGATGAACATGCAGGTGTGATGTCCAGCGAGCGCAGGGGAACGCGCCGACGTGGCATGCGTAGCCGGAAAAGAAAGACACCTGCGGGTCAGCCACTGACCGACAGGTGTCTTGATGGTTTTTCTGGCTTGAAGCGTTCACCGCGCCGCAGTGCCGCGTGGCGGTGAGCGCCTTGTCAGAGGCAGCAAGCCGACTTAGAACCGGCTTTGCTCGGCGGGTTCCTGCGTGTTGCCCGCGACGGCTGGGTGATGCGCTGCATGGTAGCGATCTGGATAGATCTCGTTGAGCTTGCGCCCGTCCTCACCCACCGCCACAAGCTCCCCTTGGCTGATGGCGCGCGCCAATTCGTTCTTGACCTGGTCTCGGGTCAAGGAAGGTGCGGAGGCGACTGCAGGGTAACGGGAAGGCTCCAACTCGTTGAGCTTGGCACCCGACTCACCGCCGGCCATGATGTCGCCGGTGCGGATCGCCTGTACCAACTCTGCCTGCACCTGCTCGCGCGTCTTGGCGCCCGACGCGGACTCGGTCACAGGGTAGGCATGCGGGTTGAGCTGCTTGAGCGTCAGGCCGGACTCGCCCGAGGCGAGCATGTCGCCGGTGCGGATCGCCTGTACCAACTCTGCCTGTACCTGCTCGCGCGTCTTGCTGACGCCTTGGTCCGAGGCGAACGCGGGGGCGGCAATAAGGGAGAGAACGATGAGCGTGGACTTCAGTTTCATGATGGTTTCCTGGTTGGATGAATAGGTGATGAGGGCACTGTCGCGGGCCGTGTGCGTGCGGCCCTGGCGCAGTGCTGCGTTCAGATGTACTGTCAGGGAAGCTGGCGGGCATCGACCCAGCCTGCCTCGCCGCCCATGTCACGCACACCGTCGCTGCTCACGGGATTGCGCTTGGCGGCCTGCAGCTCGTCGAGGACTTGCTGGCGGGTCTTCGTCAGCTGTGGACCTTTGACCATCGGATAGGTGGCTGGATAGCCACGGCTGATCCAATAGAGGGAGCCGTCCTTCTGTGCTGCCAGCACGGTGTTTTCGACAGCCTGGCGGCTCACCGCATTGCCCAGGTGGTCGGGAGCGATGCTCACACCTTCCTCCTGGCTTGGGCTGGCGTGGTAAACGGAAGTGGCGAAGGATGCCGTGGCGGATGCAGCGAGGCTGGCGACGAGGACGGCGGTACGGATTTTCATGATGGTCTCCTGTGGCGCCGGATGCCCGATATGGTCCATCCAGGTGGCGTTTTGTGCACCACGAAGAGAAGTCTAGAAATCTCACCCCCACACAGCGCTGACCTCCCGATTACGCTTTTGAAATGCATAGGCAGGCGCATCGCTCGCACTTACGGGAGCGCGCAGGTGAGACATGAGCTCACCTCGCAAGTGCCATGTACTCCGTTCATGTGAGCGCCAATCGACCGCTGTTCCCCTCCAATCTGACGCTCCGATTACATCGCTGAAATCTCGCGGTAATCCTGGTGCGAAACCTGACGCAAAACACCTGGTTCACGTCCCAATCATCGGTTCCCGCCTACAGTGCCGGGCGCTGCGCGCGGCAAAAGATGACTGCTCCTGGCAGCCGGGCTGCGCAGGATTTCACACGGACCCTACCAATCGAACGAAACCAAGGAGCTTTCAATGAACCACACCCAAACCCCTTACCAAAGCTGTATCCAGGCTTGCCTTTCGTGCGCAACGGCCTGCAACCAATGCCATGCCGCGTGCTTGAAGGAAGACGACGTGAAGATGATGGCCCGCTGCATCGCTCTGGATGCGGACTGCGCGGCCGTGTGCAGTTTCGCTGCGGGCGCAATGGCCCGCAACAGCGAACACGCCAAGGCCATCTGTGCGCTGTGCGCCGAGATTTGCCAAGCCTGCGGCGACGAGTGCGCAAAGCACGAAGCGGAGCACTGCAAGGCCTGCGCTGCGGCCTGCTACAACTGCGCTCAGGAGTGTCGCTCCATGGCCAGCGCCCACTGATTAAACACATTTCCCGCCTGGAGAAACGCTATGACCGATTCCTACCCTGTCCTGAAGGCGATCCCCGCCGCAGCATTGGTGTTCAGCGCCTTGCTGTGCCCCGTGATCACGCAGGCACAGCAAGCACCGCACCCTGGCATGAAGGGCTCCGGCATGGATGCGTCCATGCCCGCCGGCAAGATGGACATGAAGTCCATGATGAAGGAGAACAACGAGAAGATGTCCTCCTTGGCGATGACCGGAAACCCCGATGTGGACTTCGCGCAGATGATGCGCATCCATCACCAGGGCGCAATCGACATGGCGCAAAGCCAGTTGCGCGATGGCAAGGATCCGCAGCTGTTGAAGATGGCCAAGGAGATCATCTCGGCCCAGAAGAAAGAGATCGCAGTCCTCGACGCATTCTTGGCTCGAAGCGGCAAAGCGCCCGCTGCCGCCGCCAAGTAGGCTACCGGCCATGCCACTGCTGCGGCCCCTGCACCTGGATGCGCTTCAGGTGCGGGGGCCGCGGCGCATGGCGCCATGCAAAGAGCGTCGGCCCAACGCCAATGCAGATTTGCGACAGATCAGGAGTTGCCTTGGTTCATGCTTGACATTACCACCGTGTCAGGCCCTATCGTCACCGCAAGGCCTGTCCGCAAGGAGACAGCCTCCTTCCTGGAGATCATGATGAACCATCAACAGTCCACCAACGGGATCATGCAGCCGTCTGGAGTCGGCGCTTGGCGAAGCGGCCGCAGGCTTGTCGGCGCAGCGATCATGCTCGCGCTGATCGGGGTGTTTTTCCTTTTGCGGGAGCACTGGGAGCACCTTGCCGGGTACTGGCCCTATCTGCTCTTGCTCGCATGTCCAGTGATGCATCTATTTCACGGGCACGGCCACCACGGACCACGAGGCAGTGGTCCGAGCGACCGTTGACAGTGCGCACGGCTCAGATCAGCAAAAGGAGTTCCATACATGTCAACAGCAACACCGCACGACCACCAAGCCCATGAAGGGCACCAAGCGCACGAGGGGCATGCGCACCATGGAGGCCACGACGGGCATGCGTCCCAAACGCCGACAGGTCTGAAGGACCCCGTGTGCGGCATGGATGTCACGAGCCAGTCCCTTCATTCAGCGGAGCACGAAGGACTTCACTATTATTTTTGCAGCGCCAAGTGCCGCACGAAGTTTGTCGAGGCACCAGACAAGTACGTGCAGGGGCGCGACGCACTGGCTCCTCCCGAGCCCGAGCCGGTCCAGCCGGGCACCACCTATACATGCCCGATGCATCCGGAGGTTCAGCAGGACCACCCTGGGAACTGCCCCAAGTGCGGCATGACACTGGAGCCGATGCTCCCGACGCTGGAGGAGGGTGAGAACGCCGAACTGGTGGATTTCCGCCGCCGTTTCTGGTGGACCCTGCCGCTCACCGCGGTCGTCACCGTCTTGGCTATGGCGGGCCACCGCCTGCAGTGGTTCGAGATGGCCACCCAGAGCTGGATCGAGTTGGTCCTGACCGTGCCCATCGTCCTGTGGGCCGGATGGCCGTTCTTCTTGCGTGGAGCCCAATCGGTTGCCAATCGCAGTCCCAACATGTGGACGCTGATCAGCCTGGGCACCGGCGCGGCCTTCGTGTACAGCGTGGTGGCCACCGTGGCGCCCGGCGTGTTTCCGGCGTCGTTCCAGGCCATGGGGCGCGTATCGGTGTACTTTGAAGCAGCGGCCGTCATCATCTCGCTGACGCTGCTCGGCCAGATGCTGGAGCTCAAGGCCCGCTCCCAGACGTCCGCAGCCATCAAGTCGCTGCTGGGCCTGGCGCCTAAGACCGCGCGCCGCATCGGCGCCGATGGGCAGGAGAGCGACGTGCCCCTGTCCCACGTGCACGTGGGCGATCTGCTGCGCGTGCGCCCCGGCGAGAAGGTGCCAGTGGATGGGGTGGTGGTCGAGGGCAGCAGCGCCGTGGACGAGGCCATGCTCACGGGCGAGCCGGTTCCCATCGTCAAGGGGCCGGGGGACTCGGTGATTGGCGCCACGCTCAACACCAATGGTGCGCTGATCATCCGATCCGAGCGCGTGGGCTCAGCCACCATGCTGTCCCAGATCGTGCAGATGGTCTCGCAGGCGCAGCGCTCGAGGGCGCCGATGCAGCGCATGGCGGACCAGGTGGCGGGGTACTTCGTCATGGCCGTCGTCGGAATCGCGCTTCTAACCCTGTTTGCATGGGGTCTTTTCGGGCCGGAACCACGCTGGGTCTATGGCCTGGTCAACGCGGTGGCAGTGCTGATCATTGCGTGCCCTTGTGCCTTGGGCCTGGCAACGCCCATGTCCATCATGGTGGCAACGGGCCGGGGCGCGACCAGCGGTGTACTGTTCCGGGACGCTGCGGCCATCGAGAACCTGCGCAAGGTGGACACGCTGATCGTGGACAAGACCGGCACGCTGACTGAGGGCAAGCCATCGTTCGAGCGGGTGGTGGCGATGCCTGGTCTGCCCGAGGATGAAGTGCTGCGCCTGGCGGCCAGCCTGGACCAAGGTAGCGAACACCCCCTTGCGGACGCCATCGTGGAGGCGGCCCGCGTCAAGGGCCTGGCGCTGGACAAGCCCGAGGACTTCGAATCCGGATCAGGCATCGGAGTGCGCGGCAGGGTGGGAGGCCGCCAGTTGGCCCTCGGTAACACCGTCCTGATGGAGCAAGTGGGGGTTTCCGCAGAGCCGCTCCTCGCCCAGGCGGAGGCTTTGCGTGCCACGGGTGCGAGCGTGATGTACCTGGCAGCCGATGGTCAACTGCAAGGCCTGCTGGCGGTCTCGGACGCGGTCAAGGAAAGCACCCCGGAGGCCTTGGCCACCTTGCACGCGGCTGGCCTGCGCATCGTGATGGCTACGGGCGATGGCATGACAACCGCCAAGGCAGTGGGTGCCAAGCTGGGCATCGACGAGGTTCACGGTGAGGTCAAGCCTGCGGACAAGCTGGCCCTGGTGTCCCGGCTGCAGGCAGAGGGCCGCGTGGTTGCCATGGCCGGAGACGGCATCAACGATGCGCCCGCGCTGGCCAAGGCCGATGTAGGCATTGCGATGGGCACGGGCACCGACGTGGCTATGAACAGCGCCCAGGTCACTCTGGTCAAGGGCGACCTGCGAGGGATATCCACGGCGCGCGAACTGTCCGAGGCGACAGTGGGCAACATGAAGCAGAACCTGATGTTTGCCTTCCTCTACAACGCTCTGGGCATTCCGATCGCCGCGGGCCTGCTGTACCCGTTCACCGGCTGGCTGCTGTCTCCAATGATCGCCGCCCTGGCGATGAGCCTGAGTTCTGCATCCGTGATCGCCAATGCATTGCGTTTGCGCAAGGGCTAGATAGAAGCGCGAGCAGAAAGTGATCGGCATCAAGCCACGGGCTTGCGACTTGGGTACCATCGCACCATGCCAAATGTCAGAAGCATCGTGTCGCGCCAAGGACGCTGGATTTCCAGCTTCCTGGTTGCGGCGTTGCTTCTCATGCAGTTTGCCCTGGCAGCCTATGCCTGCCCGAGGCTCGACTCCGCAGCCCATGCTTCGTCGATGCAAAAGGCGGGCATGGTCATGGAGGACGCCGTCCCAATGGCATCCATGCCCGATTGCCATGCCATGGCGGGGACCATGGATGAGCAGGATCCGCAGTTGTGCCGGGCACACTGCGATGGCGACAACCAGTCGACCCCTTCGCTGCACAGTCTTGACCTGCAGGCCCTCGCGGCCCATGCCGTCTGGGTTGCCTATGTGCTGCCCGCGGTGCTGGACGAATTGCAGCGCGCAGACTCCCGGGCTCTCTACGCAGAGTTCGATAGCCGAGCGGGATCCCCACCTCTCTATCTGACACACAAGGTCTTTCGGAATTGATCGCGCACGGTGTGCACGCTGCACTGCAGCGTGCACGCAAGTCTGACTTCGTGCCCATTCAGTTTCGAGGACCATCATGTCAAATGTCTTTACCGGCGCCCCAGGCGGGCGCATGGCCGCGTCTTCACGCGTCCCTCATCGCACCCTGGTTTTCCACCTGAGTCGTCTGCGCCTTGGTGCGCTGGCAGCCTTGCTGGCAGGTGCAGGTACCGTCAGCCCCCCCGTCCATGCCCTGGGCTTTACCGAAGCGCTGGAGCTGGCAGAGCACCAAAGTCCGCGCATCGCAGCCCAGCGGCTGCAGATTGACGCAGCCGGCAGCATCCAGAAGGCGGCCGGCACGCTGCCCGACCCCAAACTGTCGGTAGGTATCGAAAACTTTCCCATCACCGGCATGGACCGCGGAAGCCTCACGCGCGAATCCATGACCATGCAGCGCCTGGCGCTGATGCAGGAAGTCCCCAACCGGGCCAAGCGCGATGCGCAGATCGCCGGCGCCCAGGCCAAGGTAGAGCGCGAACGGGCCAATTTGGCGGTCCAGCGGGTGCAGATCCGCCAGGAACTGAGCCAAGCCTGGATCCTGGCACAGGCCATCGAGCAGCGCGATCAAGTGCTCACGGCCTTGCTGGCGGAGAACCAGCGCCTGCAGGACAGTCTTCCATCACGCATCGCAGGAGGCACCGCCCAGGCGGGTGACCTGCTGGCAGCCCGCCAAGAAGCGCTGGCCCTGTCGGATCGGCGAGATGATCTGCGCAGGGATCGCGCCAAGGCGCGCGCGATGCTTCGGCGCTGGGTGGGCTCGCGTTCTGACGAAGCCTTGCAGGGCACGCCGGGTCCGCTCAGCCGCCCTGTGGAAGAACTGCGCGCGCAGGTGCAGCGCCACGCCGAACTCGCCCAGTATCCCGCCATGCAGGCCATGGCTGCGGCCGAGTCGCTCGAGGCGCAGGCGCAGACGCGCGGCGACTGGTCCTGGGAGGTTGCCTACAGCCGCCGTGCGCGCCAGTGGGGCGACATGGTGTCTTTCCAGGTGACGTTTGATCTTCCGTGGCAACAAGAGCGGCGCCAGGGGCCCCAGATCAAGGCCAAGCTACTGGAGCTGCAGCGCCTCGAGGCAGAGCAAGAAGACGTGACCCGCAGGCGCTTGCAGGAGCTGGACGACAGCGCCGCCGAGCTGGCTGCGCTGCAAAGCCAGATCGAGCGCCTGCAGTCCGCCGGCATCGGTCTGGCGCAGGGACGTGCCCAGCTCGCGCTTGCCAACTACCAGGCCGCCAAGGGCGACCTCAGTGCAGTGCTGGGCTCCCGCGCACAAGTGCTGGAAGTGCAATGGCGCTTGATCGACCTGCAGGCGCAGCGCGATGCAGTGACTGCCCGGCTGAACAGCCTGATCGCCGACTGAGCGGAGAACGACATGACAAATTCTGGTTTCAAGAAGACCGCTGTGGCGGTGGCGTTGCTCTGCGCAGGCATCGCGCTGGGATGGGGCCTGGCCCAATGGCGAATCTCCGGTGGCATCGGGACTGGTGTCTCCACGGCAGAGACAGGAGCCGCGAAAGCCGACCGCAAGGTCCTGTACTGGTACGACCCCATGGTGCCGACACAGAAGTTCGACAAGCCGGGCAAGTCGCCCTTCATGGACATGGCCTTGGTCCCCAAGTACGCCGAGGAAGACATGCAGCAAGGCAGTGGGCTGAATGTGTCCGCACAGGCAGTGCAGGCCCTTGGCCTTCGCACCGCCGTGGTGGAGCAACGTGACATAGGCGCCGACGTGGATGCGCTGGGTACGGTACAGCTCAATGACCGGGACGTGAGCGTCGTCCAGGCCCGCTCGGCCGGGTTCGTGGAGCGGGTGTACGCCAGGGCGCCAGGCGACGTGGTAGCAGCGGGCGCGCCGCTGGCCGACCTGTTGCTGCCCGAATGGGTCGCCGCGCAGCGTGAATTCCTCGCGGTCCGGGGCCTCAAGGACGACACGCTGACGGCGGCCGCGCGCCAGCGACTGGCGCTGCTGGGCATGCCGGCTGCGCTCGTGGCCCAGGTGGAGCGCACCGGCGAACCCCAAGGCCGCTATACCGTGACCTTTCCGCAGGGGGGCCTGGTGGCGGAACTTATGGTGCGCCAGGGAATGACGGTTTCCGCAGGTGCGAGCCTGGCGCGCGTGAACGGCCTGGCCAGTGTCTGGATCGAGGCTGCTGTTCCTGAGGCGCAAAGCGGGCCTTTGCAGCTGCGGCAGGACGCCCAGGTGAGGCTGGCGGCGTTTGCGGGCGAAACCCTCAAGGCCCGCGTGGTGAGCATCCTGCCCGAAGCGAACCGCGACACCCGCACGGTGCGCGTGCGCCTGGAGCTTCCCAATCCCGGTCAGCGCCTCAAAGCGGGCATGTCGGGGCAGATCGTCCTGGCCGGTCGCAAGCAGCCCGCGCTGCTCGTACCCAGCGAAGCCGTGATCCGAACCGGCAAGCGGGCACTGGTCTACTTGGTCGACGGTCCGGGTAAGTACCACCCCGTCTCCGTGCAGCTGGGCGCCGAGATTGATGATCGTCTGGTCGTCCAGGGCGGACTGGTCGCCGGGCAGCAGGTGGTCGCCTCTGCGCAGTTCCTGATCGATTCCGAGGCCAGCCTCAGGGGGGTGGTACCCACCCAGCCGGAAGCTGTTGCACGCCCTGCCGCTCCGCCACTGGCCGCTGCACAAGGAGCCGCGCCGCCTCCTGCCGGCAGCTTCACCGTTCGGGGGGAGGTTCAAGAAGTCTCGCCCACTGAGCTGACTCTTGCCCACGATGCCGTTCCGGGTCTGAAATGGCCTGCCATGACGATGGGCTTCAAGCTGGAAAAGCCTCAGCTGGCGATGGGCCTGGAGCCCAAGCAGCAGGTGCGCTTCACTTTCTCGAAACAGGGCGAAGACTATGTCATCAACGCAGTGGAAAGGATCAAGCCATGATCGCGCGACTGATCCGCTGGTCCGTTGCAAACCGCTTTCTGGTTCTCCTGGCCACATTGATGCTCACAGCCTGGGGCGGTTGGGCTGTGCGCATGACCCCCGTGGATGCGCTGCCGGACCTCTCGGACGTCCAAGTCATCATCCGCACCAGCTATCCCGGCCAGGCACCGCAGATCGTTGAAAACCAGGTGACCTACCCGCTGTCGACCACCATGCTGTCTGTGCCAGGTGCGAAAACGGTGCGCGGTTTCTCGTTCTTCGGGGACTCGTTCGTCTACATCCTGTTCGAGGACGGAACCGATCTCTATTGGGCGCGTTCGAGGGTGCTGGAGTACATGAACCAGGTCCAGGGTCGGTTGCCGGCCACGGCCAAGTCGGCCCTGGGGCCGGACGCGACCGGTGTGGGCTGGATCTACCAGTACGCGCTGGTGGATCGCACTGGAAAGAACGACCTGGCCCAGCTGCGCGCCCTGCAGGACTGGTTCCTGAAGTTCGAACTCAAGAGCTTGCCCAATGTCGCCGAAGTGGCCTCGGTGGGAGGCATGGTCAAGCAGTACCAGATCGTGCTCGACCCCATCAAGCTTGCCTCCTACGGGATCAGCCAAGGACAGGTGCGCGAAGCGGTCATGAATGCGAACCAGGAAACCGGTGGGTCGGTGCTGGAGCTGGCCGGTGCGGAGTACATGGTTCGTGCCAATGGCTACCTCAAGACCCTCGATGACTTCCGTGCCGTGCCCCTGGCAGCGCGCGGCGGGATCACGGTACGCCTGGGCGATGTCGCCACGGTCCAGACAGGCCCGGAAATGCGGCGTGGCATCACGGAGCTCGACGGTGAAGGCGAGGTCGCGGGAGGGGTGGTCATCCTGCGCTCCGGCAAGAACGCCCAAGAAACAATTGCGGCCGTCAAAGCCAAGCTGGCGCAACTGCAAAGCAGCCTGCCCGAAGGGGTGGAGATCGTCACCACGTACGACCGCAGCGCACTCATCGAGCGTGCCATCCAGAACCTCACGGTCAAGCTGCTGGAGGAGTTCGCCGTGGTCGCGCTGGTCTGCGTCATCTTCCTGTGGCACCTGCGATCGGCGCTGGTGGCCATCATCTCGCTACCGCTGGGGGTGATGACCGCGTTCCTGGTCATGCACTACCAGGGCATCAACGCCAACATCATGTCCCTGGGCGGAATCGCGATCGCCATCGGTGCCATGGTGGACGCCGCCGTGGTGATGATTGAGAACGCCCACAAGAAGCTAGAGGCCTGGCAGCACGCCCATCCGGACCGGGCACTTGTCGGGCAGGAGCGGTGGGGTGTCATCACCGAGGCTGCCGAAGAGGTCGGGCCTGCGCTGTTCTTCTCGCTGCTGATCATCACCTTGTCCTTCGTGCCGGTCTTCACCCTCGAGGCTCAAGAGGGGCGCTTGTTCGGGCCACTGGCCTTCACCAAGACCTATGCCATGGCGGCGGCGGCGGGCCTTTCCGTCACCCTGATACCCGTGCTCATGGGTTACTGGATACGGGGTCGCATCCCTGACGAGCAGAAGAACTCCATCACGCGTGCACTGATCGCGGTTTACCGGCCATGCCTCGAATGGGTTCTCTCCCGCCCCAAATCGACCCTCGTCATTGCGGTACTGGCACTGGCCACTACGATCTGGCCGTTGTCCCGGCTGGGCGGCGAGTTCCTGCCGCGCCTGGACGAGGGGGATCTGCTGTACATGCCTTCGGCGCTACCGGGCCTGTCGGCCCAGCGGGCAAGCGAACTGCTGCAGTTGAGCAATCGCATGATCAAGACGGTGCCCGAGGTCGAACGGGTGTTTGGCAAAGCGGGTCGCGCTGAGACAGCGACCGACCCCGCGCCGCTTGAGATGTTCGAGACCACGGTGAAGCTCAAACCCAGGGACCAGTGGCGCCCAGGCATGACGCCCGAAGGCCTCATCGAGGAGTTGGACAAGGCCGTCAAAATCCCTGGCCTGTCCAACATCTGGATCCCGCCCATCCGCAACCGCATCGACATGCTGGCCACGGGCATCAAGAGCCCGATCGGTGTCAAAGTGACCGGAAGTGACCTGCGCGTGATCGATGGGATCGCAGCCCAGGTCGAGCAAGTGGCCAAGGGGATTCCTGGCGTGTCGTCGGCGCTCGCGGAGCGCCTGACGGGTGGGCGGTATGTGGATGTGCGCATCGATCGCGCAGCGGCGGGACGGTATGGCCTGAATGTGTCCGACGTCCAGGCCGTAGTCTCAGGGGCCATCGGGGGGGAAAACATCTCCGAGACCGTCGAAGGGCTGGCCCGGTTCCCCATCAGTTTGCGCTACCCGCGTGAATGGCGGGATTCACCCGAGCGGCTGGCCCAGTTGCCTTTCTCCACGCCCGCAGGGCAGCAGGTCACCTTGGGCAGCGTGGCCACGGTGTCCATCACCGATGGCCCTCCCATGCTCAAGAGTGAGAACGCGCGCCCGTCGGGCTGGGTGTATGTAGATGTGCGGGGGCGAGATCTGGCCTCGGTGGCAAATGACCTGCGGGAAGCGGTGGGCCGCCAGGTCAAACTTGAACCCGGGGTCAGCATCACGTACTCGGGCCAGTTCGAATACTTGGAGCGGGCGAACGCGCGCCTGAAAGTGGTGGTGCCCGCGACCCTGCTGATCATCTTCGTGCTGTTGTACCTGACTTTCTCCCGCCTTGGCGAGGCGGCCCTGATCATGGCCACGCTGCCGTTTGCGCTCACAGGAGGCATCTGGTTCCTGTACGTGATGAACTACAACCTGTCGATCGCGACGGGGGTAGGTTTCATCGCGCTGGCAGGGGTTGCTGCGGAGTTCGGTGTGGTCATGCTCATTTACCTCAAGCAGGCACTGGCCGAGAGGTGCCCGGATGGTCGGCAGCCTACGCTTGAGGAGTTGCTGGACGCCATCCGGGAAGGCGCCGTACTACGCGTGCGGCCCAAAGCCATGACCGTGGCAGTGATCCTGGCAGGCCTGGTTCCTATCGTGTGGAGTAGCGGAACAGGTTCGGAGGTCATGAGCCGCATCGCGGCCCCCATGCTGGGCGGAATGGTGACCGCGCCATTGTTGTCCCTGTTTGTGATTCCCGCTGCCTACGTGCTCATGCGCAGGCCAAAGATCGGCAAACATTTGGACCGCGCGCCTTCGTAATCCTGGCATCGACAACTACCGACCGATCCCCCTCTCTTCGCTCTCGAGGGGCAGAGCGCACACCCTAGGGGCTGTTGAGAATCAACGGGAGTTGATAACAGCCGCCGCAAGATGGATCTCGGCTGCGAAGCTGGTGTCCGTCTTGTCGCTGCGCAGTGCGATGCGTTTGAACTCCTTGAGCTTGCCGAAGAAGTTCTCGATCAAGTGACGCCACTTGTAGACCTCACGATCAATCTCCAAAGGAGATCGCCGATGCGGCATCTGTGAGATCAACACCTGTGCTCCGCGTCTGCCCAACTCCTCGATCAGCCAGTTGGCATCGAAGGCTTTGTCGCCCAGCAGCGACTCGAAGCGCACGTTGGCAATCAACTCTTTCACTCCCGTGATGTCGTTGCGCTGCCCTGGCATCAGGATGATCTTCACCAGATTGCCCAACGCATCGGTCAGAGCCAGGATCTTCGTAGTCAGGCCTCCTCGCGAGCGACCAATAGCCTGGTCCGAAGCCCCCCCTTTTGCCCCCTGGCCATGCCGATGCACTTTCACAATCGTGGCATCCACCATCGCATATTCCATGTCCGGCTGCTCGCTGGTCTCCAGCGTATGCAGCGCAAGCCCTGTCTCTTATCGAACCATGCTGGGAATCGAGCTGAGGACGCCCTGCAGATAGTCAACAAGCGTAGCCAAAAGCCAAGGCCCTGCGATGATCAGTGCGACCAAAGCTGCTATAAGTTTAGGAATGAAAGAGAGGGTCGGTTCGTTAACTTGAGTTGCGGCCTGCAGGATGCTCACGATGAGCCCAGCGATCAACACAACCGAAATGATGGGCGCAGCCACCATCAGGAGCATATAAAGCGCATTTTGAGCGGCAGTAAGAACGTGCTGGGAACTCATAGACTATCGGATATGAACGGCCTGACCCACACCCCCATAGCGGCGCTCGACCAATGAGCGACCCGCCAGGAGAAGCTTGTCGGGGGAGTTTTCATCGTCGCCGCCCGAGATCGTTGCTCAGCCCATGCGCGAAAATGTACGGTAGATCCAGGATTGCTTTACTTGAGCGTGGGAACGTCAGCGACAGGTGCTCCCACACGTCGCAGTGCCCAGCTCGGATGCTTTTGTGACCGCTCAAGGTCCGCCAGCACCTCGTCCCGTGTCGCAGCCTTGCCCTTCACTGGGACGGGAGCGCCAAACCGATGGTATTGCCACAGCCCGTCTTTTTTGGACTGTTCCATCTCTGCCAGGACCTGGTCGCGCGACTTGCCCGCCTGCGCGTGTTCGGGATGCGTCGTGTATCCCATCTCGGTGCTCGCGGGGTGGATCACGCTGCTGGCCAGGGCCGGGGCAGCGACCGCGGCCAGCGACAAGGCGGTCAGGAAAGTGCGGACTGTCATGTGTATCTCCTTGGGTTTGAATGAACGTGCCCCGTCATCTGCGCCGCTGTAGGGCCAGCAGTCGGGCCACGTGTGACAGTTTGCTGACCGCATGCCGACAGCTTGCGCACCGCAGGATTACAAGTTTGTTATGTTCATAGCGCCCACTCGGGCGTGCCGTGTGGCCCGCACGGCCGGCGCGCTTGCATGCTTGCGCGCGCGCCGACTGCGGTCGAGACGCCAGTACAATTTTCTGGATGCGCTCCCGACTGCTTGTTCTTTTGCTTGTGCTTTTGCCGCTGCAACTGGTCTGGGCTGCAGTGGGGCCGCACGACAGCGCGCCGGAGTACGGGGTTTCGCTCATGACAGCACGGCACTTGTGCGAACACCACCAAATGGGCCTGGCTGCGGCCGACGAGAAGCTGGCTCGGGAGTCAGCTCGAATGGGCACTGCCGCTATCGAAGTGGAGTGCGGCACATGCCACGCCCAGGGTCCAGAGGCGCTGCCCGCGCGGCGCGGCGTTTGCGCGGCCGTCGGGCAGGAGCACTTTGGCATTTCTATCAGAGCGCGCTGGTCCGCAGTGCCTGCCAACCGTCCCGAACGTCCTCAGTGGCACGCCCTGGCCTGACCAGGGTATCGCCCAGCAATCCACGGCGATCCCTGCCAAGCGTGCCGGCACCTGTGTGCCGGCCTCGACGCATGCCTTCGGGATCACTTCATGTTCATAGCCATTGGGCCGCCTGGCCCGCAAACCACCGCAAGTAGTGCTGCGACACCCCCTTGCTGCACTCTCCTGAGGATGCAATGGAGGCACCGATGAAACATACCTCATTGCTACTTCTGGCCGCCTGGTTGACCGCCGTTGTAGCAACAGGCGGCGCGCTGTTCCTCGGCGAGGTGATGGGCATGGCCCCCTGCGTGATGTGCTGGTACCAGCGCATCGCCATGTTCCCCTTGGTAATGGTGCTGGGCATGGCCTTTTACAGCGAGGACCGCCGGGGAGCGGTCTATGCCTTGCCCCTGGCGCTTGCAGGCGCGGCCGTAGCGGGCTACCACAGCCTTCTGGCTGCAGGCCTGGTTCCCAGGGCATGGGTTCCATGCGCTGTAGGCGTGTCCTGCGCCGATCAGAAGCTCGACTTTTTCTATGGCATTGAACTGCCCTGGCTTTCCTTGGCGGCGTTCATTGTCATCGCCGTTTCACTCTGTCTTTATCTGCGCAAAACAGCCAAATGATCCACCGCAAATACATCATCGCCCTCGTGCTGGGCGTCGCACTTGCAGCCTTCGCGGTCGGTGCGAGTCTCTACCAGAGCCGTGTGACCAGCAACCAGGAGCAGCATGCCGCCGGGCAGTCTGAGCGGCTGGTACGCATGCATTCGCCAGTCATCGGCCCCCGAGAGGCGCCCGTGACCATTGTCGAATTCTTCGATCCCGCATGTGAGACCTGCCGCGCTTTCTATCCGGTCGTGAAAGATCTCATGCAGCGGTATCCCTCCCAGGTTCGGTTGGTCATCCGGTATGCACCGTTCCACCAGGGCTCGGGCGAGGTGGTCAAGCTGCTGGAGTCCGCGCGGCTGCAGGACAGGTACCTCGTGGTCTTGGAGTCCCTGCTGGCGGCACAGCCACAGTGGGCAGACCATGGAAGTCCCAATCTGGCATTGGCCTACAGTGCGGCCGAGCAGGCAGGTCTGGACATGGCGAGAGCTCGGGCCGACATGGCATCGCCCACGCTGGAAGCGATGCTGCAGCAGGATGTGCAGGACCTGACTGCCCTCAAGGTCGACAAGACCCCGACCTTCTTTGTGAATGGGCGGCCGTTGCCCAGCTTTGGCGCCAAGCAACTGGCTGAGCTGGTAGCCCAGGAGGTCTCCAAGGCGGGCAAATAGGCATCGTGCGTCCCGGGCAATCGCTAGTGGGAATGGGCATGCTCCTTGGGCTGCGCAGGCTGGGCCTTCGCGGCAGGCTCGACCCGCGTGCCGCGAAGCAGGCGCAGTCCATTGCCCACGACCAGCAAGCTGGCCCCCATGTCCGCAAAAACGGCCATCCACATGGTCGCAGTGCCCACCACCGCCATCACCAGAAAAACGCTCTTGATACCCAGCGCCAAGGTGATGTTCTGCCAGAGAACGGCATGGGTGCGCTTGGACAGGCGCACGGTCTCGGCGACGCGCTGCAGGTCATCGTTCATGATGACCACGTCGGCCGCTTCCATCGCCGTGTCAGTCCCCGCACCGCCCATGGCAAAGCCGATGTCGGCCTGCGCCAGCGCCGGCGCGTCATTGATGCCATCGCCGGTCATACCGGTGGCGCCATAGCGCTTTTGCATCTCCTTGATGGCATCAAGCTTGGCTTCGGGCAGCAGATCCCCGCGGGCATCATCAATGCCGGCCTGTGCTGCGATGGCCTTTGCAGTGGCCGTGTTGTCGCCGGTCAGCATCACCGAGGTCACTCCCAGTGCCTTGAGATCGACGATGGCCTGCTTTGAGGTCTCGCGGATGGTGTCCGCTACCGCGAAGAGCGCCAGAACCCGCGAGTCGTCTGCCAGGAGGGTGACCGTGCGGCCTTGCTTTTCGTGGATGGCCAGCTCCGCCTCCAGGTCCGGTCCGCACAAGCCCTGCTCGTGAATCAGCCGGTGATTGCCCAGCACCAGGCGCGCACCATTGACCACGCCCTCGACACCGCGCCCGGGCAAGGCCTTGAAGTTCTCAGCCTCGGGGCCTTGTGCCTCCAGTCCCTGAACTATCGCCTTGGAAACCGGGTGATCGGAACGGGCCGCCAGGCTGGCGGCCATCTGCTGGATAGCGCCCTCATCGCCAGCGCCCCATACCTGCCACTTCACCAGCTTGGGTTTGCCCTCTGTGATGGTGCCCGTCTTGTCCAGCGCTACGGCTTTGAGGAGCCGGGCGTCTTCCAGGTAGGTTCCGCCCTTGATCAGGATCCCGCGGCGCGCTCCCGCGGCCAATCCGCTGACCACTGTGACGGGCGTGGAAATGACCAGAGCACACGGACAGGCGATCACCAGCAGCACCAAGGCCTTATATAGCGCCTCCAGCCAGGTCAGGCCCATCAGGAAAGGGGTCAGCACCGCTACCGCCACGGCAATGGCGAAGACAGCAGGGGTGTAGATCGAGGCGAAGCGGTCGACGAAGCGCTGCGTCGGCGCACGCGTGCCCTGCGCCTGCTCCACGGCCTGGATGATCCTGGCCAGGGTGGTGTTGCTGGACAAGGCAGTAACCTCAAACTCCAGTTCACCAGTCTCGTTGATGGTCCCCGCGAACACCTGGTCGCCAGGCGCCTTGTCCACTGGAATGCTCTCGCCAGTCACCGGCGCCTGGTTGATGGCCCCATTGCCCTTGGTCACCTTGCCGTCCAGCGGCACCCGTTCGCCTGGCTTGATGCGCACGGTTGCTCCAATGGCCACCGAAGCCACCGGTGTAGCAAACCACGACCCATTTGCTCCCAGAACCAGTGCCTCTTCCGGCGCCAGTTCCAGCAAGCCCTTGATGGCGTTGCGGGCACGGTCCACTGCCTTGGCCTCGATGAGTTCAGCAATCGCGTACAGGGCCATCACCATGGCAGCCTCAGGCCACTGACCGATGAGGAATGCGCCCGTGACGGCCACCGACATCAGCGCATTGATGTTGAGCTTGCCGCGCAGCAGTGCCGCAACGCCTTTTTTGTAGGTGTCGATACCCGCCAGCCAGATGGCCACGGCGGCGATGGCCATGCCGGCCACCTTCCAGGCCATCTGGTCGGGTGCAAAGAAGGAAAGGACCTCAGCCCCAGTCGCGAACACCAGCGCAGCCACCAACCGGGAAATGCCGCCTGCAAAACCATGTCCTTGGTCGTGGTCGTCGGCTGATGCGCCCGCCTGTCCGCCCTCAGAGCCATCGGCGCCGACCACTGGCTGTGGATCAAAGCCGGCTTTTTGGATGGCATCGAGTGCCAACGGGTAGGTGCTTTCCTCTGCGTCGATCTTGAGCGTCCGTGCGCCGAGCTGAAAACCCAGAGAGCGGATTCCATCCAGAGGCTCCAGCGCCCGGCGAATCTCCGCCTCCTCGGCACTGCAGTCCATGGTCGCAATGCGAAACACCCGGCCCTGGCCACCCTGGGTGCTTGCCGCAGTGGCGACCGGCTGTGGATCGAAGCCCGCCTTGCGGATGGCATCCAGCGCCAGGGGCAAGGCGCGATCGTCCGCATCGATCTTCAGCGTGCGCGCGCCGAGCTGAAAACCCAAGGACCTGATTCCCTCCAGAGGTTCCAGCGCCCGCCGGATCTCCGACTCCTCGGCGCTGCAGTCCATAGTGGCGATTCGGAACAGCGTGCCCTGGCCTGGGCTGCTTGCGGCGGCAGGAGCCGAGGCAACGGTACTCGAGCAGCCCGAGGAGCAGCAGGTGTCAACAACGCTGGAGGAAGTGCTGGTTTCTGGTTTCATGGCCTAATTGGAAACCCTGTAGTGACCTTAAAGTCAAGCGACTTCCCAGATGTCGCCGCATTGTCCTACGTAAACCAGATTTTGCAGAGGACGCTTCATGAAAATCGGCGAACTTGCCAAGGCCACAGGCACGCAGACAGAGACCATCCGCTACTACGAGCGCGAGAACCTGCTGCCGATCGCGATGCGCACAGAAAGCAACTACAGGGTCTACGACAGCAGTCATGTCGAGCGCCTAGCCTTCATCCGCCATTGCCGCTGCCTGGACATGACGCTCGATGAGATCCGGGTGCTGTTGCATTTTAAGGACGCTCCGGATGAAAACTGCGGCGCAGTGGACGCGCTTCTTCGGGAGCACATCGGGCACGTGGTCTCTCGCATCCGGGAACTCCAAGCACTGGAGTCGGAATTGCGCAGCTTGCAACAACAGTACTCACCAGGCCATCCCGCCGGTGAGTGCGGCATCTTGGGCGGCTTGGCCAATGCGGCACTTCAACACAATCACATGCAGCCCAGCGAAGCCCACCCGCCAGGTGCTCATCATGATATTGGCGTGGCTCCGAGGCAGCGGGCCAACAAACGACGCTGATTTTCAGTGAGCGCGAATCTCTATCCCGACACTTGTCACTCCGTTCTCTGACCTGGCCACCGGCTTGCCCTGGTGCATGCGGGCAATCGCGCCCACGATGGCCAGGCCCAGGCCATGGTTGCTCTGCCCATGGCTGCGAGCAGGATCTGCCCGGAAAAACCGGTCAAACAGCTGGGGAAGTATGTCGGGATCGATGGTGTTGCCGTAGTTGGTGACGCTGATCAGCACGCGGTCCTCGTCAACAGTTCTCAAGTTGATCTGCACGATTGAGCCGGTGCTCGCGTAGCGGGTTGCGTTTCCCAGCAGGTTGGACAAAGCCCGGCGCAACAACGGCACGTCGAAGGTGCCATGCGCATCGCCGACCACTTTCGCGGTGAGACCCGCCTCGGCCAGCGCCGCCTCGTGATAGTCCAGCACGTCGGCCGCCACCGATGCCAGGCTTGCCACGGGCGCGCGACGCGCTCCCACGCCTCGATCCGCCTGGGACAGGAACAGCATGTCGTTGACGATACCGGTCAGGCGATGCAGCTCCTCCAGATTGGATGCCAGCACCTCGCGAATATCCGCCTGCTCGGGGCGCCGCAGCGCCAGTTCATTGTTGGCAATGAGCGTGGCCAAAGGCGTGCACAACTCGTGCGCCACGTCCGCATTGAAGCCCTCCATCTGCGAGTAGGCCTTTTCAATGCGAGCCAGGAGTGCATTGAACTGGTCGATCAGCGGCACGAGTTCAAGGGGCTGCTCCGCGCCATCGAGCCGCTGGTGCAGGTTGTCAGCCGACACGGCGCGCGTCTGGCTGGCCAGTCTTCGAACGGGCGCCAGGCCCAGGTTGACCAGGGAGAAGCCGCCCAGCGAAACCACGACGGCCCCACCAATGGCTGCCACCAGCAACGTGACTGCAAGCCGGTGTAGCAACTGGTTGTCGGTCTGGATGTCCAGCGACAGCTGGACGCGCAGACTCTTTGAGGGTGTCTGGCCTGCAGACTGCGCCACTTCGAACTGCCGCTGGCGCCAGACCGTCTTCTCATTCTGGTTGCGGGTATGGGCGTAGAGGACGGCCCCATCGGCCTGGGCTACTTCAAGCGAAAGATCTCCGTGCCCCACCAGGAAATCATCGAGCTTGTGAGCAAGGTCTTCCGAATCCCCGTGCTCCTTGCCGTCCGCCAGCAAGTGCCGGATGACGTTTTCCTTTTGCGCCAGCGTTTCCTCCTGTCGATCTCGGAAGTTGAATTCAGTCACCAGGTAGACGGCCAGACAGACCAGCCCGAGCCCGGCAAAGCTCTGAAGTGCCAGCCACCACGACAACCGCTGGCGCAATGAGCGATGTTGGACCAGGGCCTTCATCCGTTGCGCTCTTCCATGACGTACCCCATACCGCGGATGGTGTGCAGAAGCGCGGTGTCAAAGGGCACATCGATCTTGGTACGCAGGCGCCGTATGGCGACCTCCACCACGTTGGTATCGCTGTCGAAGTTCATGTCCCAGACCTGCTCGGCGATCTCCGTGCGAGACAGCACTTCTCCCTTCCTTCTCAGAAAAAGGGTCAGCAGCAGGAACTCTTTGGCAGTCAATTCCAAGCGCTGACCGCCTCGTGTCGCCTTGCGCCGCACCAGGTCGACCTCCAGGTCGGCCAAACGCAGTTGCGTGGGCTCTGCCGTGTCCCGTGCTCCGTGGCTACGCCTGAGCAGAACCTGGATGCGGGCGCTCAACTCGGAAAACGCAAAGGGCTTGACCAGATAGTCATCGGCACCAGTCTGAAGTCCGAGCACCCGATCCTCGACACTGACCCTGGCTGTGAGCATCAAGACAGGGGTCTGCCTGGTCTTGCGAAAGGCCGTCAGCAGGCTGAAGCCGTCGATCCCTGGGAGCATCGCGTCCAACACCAGCAGATCGTGGCCGCCTTCAAGGGCCATGTGCAGGCCGTCCACGCCGTTGTGGGCGACGTCCACCACATAGCCGACCTCTCCGAGGCCCTTGCGCAGGTACTCGGCCAGCTTGACTTCGTCTTCGATGAGCAGAATTTTCATGGTGCCATTCTCGAAGAATGCCGCCTGTTCGTAGATTACGAATTTGTCATCTGGCTGTTGGCGCCTTGTCGCGCGCCGATTTCTACAGTCGCACCGTGTCGAAAGGCATAGCCCGGGCAAGTCGCCGCTGGCTCATCCGAATCAAGGGACCACACCATGACCGTTCGCAAACCCCTCGCACTCTCCCTGATTGCCCTTGCCATTGCGGCCCCAGGCCTGGCATCTGCTTCGGCGCTCTACCATCCCGCCGGCGGTGAAGTGGGAATGACCACCCATCCCGACCACGTGCAAAGCAACATGTCCCGTGGCGACGTGCTCCGGTCGGTCGACGTCGCGCGCAAGGACGGTACGCTGGCGATCCTGTCACGGGGTGGTGCACTGCCTGTCAAGGCAACGGGCGGCTCCAAGACGCGTGAGCAGGTGCAGCAGGAATACCTGAACATGTCAGCCGCTGAAAAACAGCGCATCCAGGAACTGTACGGCTCGGGCGGCTGATAGTCACACGAAGTTTTCCGGACCGCGTGCTAGACTCAAAAAATGCGCCGCCTGATCGTCGTTTTTATGCTTGCATTGCTCCCGTTCCAGTTCAGCTGGTCCGCGGTGGCTGCTTATTGCATGCACGAGAACTCGACCGCCCAGGCGCAGCATCTGGGGCATCACGAACACAAGCACGAAGCCAAAAGCGGGATCGCCCAAGCCGACAAGACCGGCCAAGGCGCAGACATGTCCGATGTCGACTGCTCGGTTTGCCATGGTGCCGGCATCGGGGCCCTCAACTGGTCTTGTGCAAAACATCGCATCTGCCATGACAGCCGTGTGGACTCACCCTCAGGTGAGCGCTTGGCGGCTGTAACGCCCACCCCCCCCGACCGCCCACAGTGGCCCGTCCTCGCCTGATCGGCGGGGGCATCTCTCCTTCTTTCAGTCCTTCGTGTCCGCCTCCTGGCGGATGCAGTTGCGCTTTTCGCGGCTGCATTGACTGACGATTTGCCAGGCAGCTGCACGGTTGCCACCCCGCCGATTCCCTCGTGTTTTGAAATCACTGGAGAATCGGATGTTCAAGGGTATTTACCTTCAAGGAAAGCCGCACGCATGGCGCGGCCGCACTAAATTCAGGCTCGCGGCAGGTGCCGCGGCCATATTGCTGACCTTCTCGGGCGGGGCCTTTTCTCAGGGCACGTCGCAAGGTCCAGTCGTTGGAGCACAGGAACCCCAGACTGTCGCGGTGTCTCCCGCTGGGCCCCTGTCGCTGGCCAAGGCCATCGAGTTGGCCCTGGAAGGGAATCCAGAGGTGGCTGCCGCTACGCGCCAGTTGGAGGCAACAGAGGGGCAGATTCTTCAAGGGCGCTCACGCCCCAATCCCGAGCTTGCCTATTCGCTGGAAGACGCACGGTCCAAAACACGTACGCAAAGCTGGCAGCTCAACCTTCCCGTGGAATTGGGGGGAAAGCGTGCAGCGCGTACCAAGGCGGCCGAAAAGTCACGCGAGCAGGCGGCGGCCCAGCTCGCTGAGCTGAAGGGGACCGTGCGGGCCAATGTGGCCGCAGCCTACTTCGATGTCCTGACGGCGCAGGAGCGATTGGCACTCGCCAAAGACAGCGTCGCATTGGCCAAGTCGTCGACGGATACCGTGGCCAAGCGCGTAGCCGCTGGCAAGGTGTCACCTGTGGAAGAGTCCAAGGCCCGCGTTGCGGAAGCCGGCGTTCGCGTCGAGCTCGCCCAGGCAGCCAGCGAACAACGCAATGCACTGTCTCGCTTGTTTGCGCTGTTGGGACAGATCAATGCGCCGTTCACCGTCCTTGAGGGCAAAGCCGAAAACCTTCCAGCGGTACCACCCCTCGCCGATCTTCAGCCCTTGATTTCTTCTTCGCCAGGCGTTGTCCTTGCACGAATCGAGGTTGATCGGCGCCAGGCCCTGACTGAACTGGAGCAAAGCAAGCGCGTGCCCGATGTCACCGTCAGCGTCGGCATGCAGCGCAGCAACGAGACCCAACGCAACGTCCTTCTGTTTGGTGTCTCCGTGCCTCTGCCTGTGTTTGACCGCAACCAGGGCAACCTGCTGGAAGCGCTCAAACTTGAGGACAAGGCCCGTGACGAGTTGCAAGGGGCCACGGTGCGCCTGCACAGCGAAGTGGCGCAGGCGCGCGAACGCCTTTCGACGATCACTGCGGAGATCCAGTCGCTGCAGCAGGACGTCCTGCCCGGCGCGAAGTCGGCCTACGACGCGGCCACCATTGGCTTCGAGAACGGAAAGTTCAACTTCCTGGAGGTGCTCGATGCCCAGCGCACCTACTTCACCGCCAAATCCCAGTACCTCAAAGCCCTGGGCGAGGCACACCGCGCGGCGGCCGATGTCGACCGCCTGCTCGGGGCCAGCACGGTTTCCGGCTTGATCGCAACGCACAACTGAGCATGACCATGAACACCAGCACATCCACCATCAGCAAAAAGCATCTCATCGCTATTGCCGTTGTCCTCGCGCTAGGGGTCGGGGCAGGAGCCTTCATCCTGCAGGGCGGCGGCAAGCCCAAAGCAGTCGCTGCCGAGGGCGATGGCCACGGCCATGGCAGCCATACCGAGGCTAAGGGGCACGGTGATGGAGAGCACCATGGCAAGGGCGGTGAAAAAGGCCACGACGACGACAAAGGCCACGCCGATGGCGAACACCATGAAAAGAGCCAGGCTAAGGGCCCCCACGGCGGTACCGTGTTCAAGGAAGGCGACTTCAGCCTGGAGGCGTTGCTGTCCGAAGATGGTGGCGAGCCTCGGCTGCGGGTCTGGTTGTCCGACAAGGATAAGCCGCTCCCCCTGAACACGGTAACGGTCACGGCAACAGTGACCCGCCCCACCGACGAAAAGCAGAAGCTGACGTTTGCCGCAGAAAAGGACAGCTTGGTCAGCCGCGAGATCGTCGCCGAACCCCACGCGTTCGACATCGAGATCATTGCGCAGACGGCCACCGAACCTTTCATGTTCGTGATGAGCAAGGAAGAGGGAAAGATCGAACTGACCGATGCCCAGATCAAGGCCGCCTCCATTACGGTGGACTCCGCCTCGGCAGCCAACATCAAGACGGCGCTGCTTTTGCCCGGCGAGATCCGGCTGAACGAGGACCGGACTTCGCACGTGGTTCCCCGTCTGGCGGGTGTGGTGGAGAGTGTCAGCGCCAGCCTGGGCCAGGTCGTCAAAAAGGGGCAGATTCTTGCCGCCATCGCGAGCCCGACTGCTTCGGAGCAGCGCAGCGAGCTGCAGACGGCGCAAAAGCGCCTGGCGCTGGCCAAGACCACCTACGAGCGGGAAAAGAAGCTGTGGGAGCAAAAGGTCTCTGCCGAACAGGACTACCTGCAGGCCAGGCAGGCGTTGAGCGAAGCGGAGGTCGCTGTCGCCAACGCCAATCAGAAGCTCAGTGCGCTGGGCCTGTCCACCTCGTCCGTGTCCGGACTGAACCGTATCGAACTGCGCGCGCCCTTCGACGGCATCGTCATCGAAAAGCACCTGAGTCTTGGCGAGGCCGTCAAGGAAGATGCGGCGGTGTTCACCATCTCGGACCTTTCCAAGGTGTGGGCTGAGATCAATGTTCCTGCAAAGGATCTGCCGTCGGTGCGGTTGGGCGAGAAGGTCACCATCAAGGCCACCGCCTTCGATGCCTCCGCCACGGGCACTGTCGCTTTCGTGGGCGCGTTGATCGGTGAGCAGACCCGTACCGCCAAGGCCCGCGTCGTTCTTGATAACCCCAAGGGCGCCTGGCGCCCCGGCCTGTTCGTCAACGTCGAGGTGGTGTCCGAAGAAACGGCAGCGCCTGTGACCATCTCGGCCGACGCAGTCCAGAACGTCGGAGAAAAGCCCGTGGTCTTCCTCAAGGTCAACGGTGGGTTCATCGCCCAACCTGTGAAGCTGGGTCGAAGCGATGGCAAGCGCATCGAGGTCCTGTCGGGCCTCAAGCCCGGCATGCCCTACGCCTCGACAGGCAGCTTCGTCGTGAAGTCCGAACTCGGCAAGGGATCTGCCGAACACACGCACTGATCCCGGAGCGCATACATGTTTGAAAAACTCATCCGATTCTCGATCGAGCAGCGATGGCTGGTGCTGCTGGCGGCCCTGGGCATGGCGGCGCTGGGCGTCTTCAGCTACCAGAAGCTGCCCATCGACGCGGTCCCCGACATCACCAACGTCCAGGTTCAGATCAACACCCAGGCCGCCGGCTATTCGCCTCTGGAGACCGAGCAGCGGGTCACGTATCCCATCGAGACAGTCATGGCCGGCCTGCCGAACCTGGAGCAGACCAGGTCGCTGTCACGGTACGGACTGTCGCAAGTGACCGTCATCTTCAAAGACGGAACCGACATCTATTTCGCGCGCCAGTTGGTCAATGAGCGCATCCAGGAAGCCAGAGACCGGCTGCCCGCCGGCATCACGCCAGCCCTGGGGCCCATCTCGACCGGCTTGGGCGAGATCTATCTGTGGACCGTCGAAACCAAGGATGGGGCCAAGAAGCCCGATGGCAGTCCCTACACCCCGACCGACCTGCGCGAGATCCAGGACTGGATCATCAAGCCGCAGCTGCGAAACGTTCCTGGCGTGACCGAAATCAACTCCATTGGCGGCTTTGCCAAGGAGTACCAGATCGCCCCCATCCCGGAACGACTGGCCTCGCTGGGCGTGACGCTGCAAGACGTCGTCACGGCACTGGACCGCAACAACGGCAATGTGGGCGCGGGCTATATCGAAAAGCGCGGCGAGCAGTACCTGATTCGCGCCCCTGGACAGGTCAAGTCGCTGGAGGACATCGGCAACGTGATCCTCAGCAGTGCCAACGGTGTTCCTGTGCGCGTGCGTGACGTGGCCGAGGTGGGCATTGGCCGGGAACTGCGAACGGGTGCCGCAACCGACAACGGGCGCGAGGTGGTTCTTGGCACGGTGTTCATGCTGATCGGAGAAAACAGCCGGACCGTCTCGCAGGCAGTGGACAAGAAGATGCTGGAGGTCAACAAGAGCCTCCCAGAGGGCGTGCACGCGGTGACGGTCTATGACCGCACCGTGCTTGTCGACAAGGCCATCAATACCGTCAAGAAGAACCTGCTGGAAGGCGCGGTACTGGTGATCGTGATCCTGTTCCTCTTTCTGGGCAATATCCGGGCCGCAGTCATCACGGCAATGGTCATCCCCTTGTCGATGCTCTTCACGTTCACCGGGATGGTCCACTACAAGGTGAGTGCCAACCTGATGAGCCTGGGGGCCCTGGACTTCGGCATCATCATTGACGGCGCTGTGGTGATCGTGGAGAACTGCGTGCGGCGGCTCGCCCATGCGCAGGCGCACCACGGCCGGCCGTTGACGCGGGCCGAGCGCTTTCATGAAGTGTTCCTGGCATCTCAGGAGTCACGCCGCCCATTGCTGTTCGGACAGCTCATCATCATGGTGGTGTACCTGCCCATCTTCGCGCTGACGGGCGTGGAAGGGAAGATGTTCCACCCCATGGCCTTCACGGTGGTTGCCGCTTTGGTGGGCGCGATGATCCTGTCGGTGACCTTCATCCCGGCAGCTGTGGCCCTCTTCATCGGCAATCGGGTCAGCGAGAAGGAGAACTTTTTGCTGGGCCATGCCAAGCGCCTGTACGGCCCCATGCTTGATCGCGTGATGGGCGCCAAAACGCTGGTTCTCACCATTGCCGCGGTTGCCGTGGTCCTGTGCGGATTGATCGCGACCCGCATGGGCAGCGAGTTTGTACCCAACCTCAATGAAGGCGACTTCGCGATCCAGGCACTGCGCATTCCGGGCACCAGCCTTTCCCAGTCGGTGGCGATGCAGCAGCAGATCGAAAAGACGCTGAAAGCGAAGTTCCCCGAAATCGAGCGCATCTTCGCCAGAACCGGTACTGCGGAGATTGCTTCGGACCCCATGCCGCCGAACATTTCAGACGGGTACATCATGCTCAAGCCGATGGATGAATGGCCCGAGCCTCGAAAGACCCGTGATGAGTTGCTCGCGGCGATCCAGGAAGTCATTGGCAAGATCCCCGGCAACAACTACGAGTTCTCCCAGCCCATTCAGCTGCGCTTCAACGAGCTGATCTCAGGGGTGCGCAGCGACGTGGCCGTAAAGATCTTCGGTGACGACATGGACGTGTTGAACAAGTCCGCGGAAGAGGTCTCCGCCATGCTGCAAAAAATCCAGGGCTCCTCCGAGGTAAAGGTCGAGCAGACGACGGGCCTTCCGATGCTCACGGTGAACATCGACCGCCAGAAGGCAGCGCGCTACGGACTGAACGTTGCCGACATCCAAGACACCGTGGCCACGGCCATCGGTGGTCGTGAGGCTGGCACCATGTTCGAGGGGGACCGCCGGTTCGACATCCTGGTTCGCCTGCCTGAGGCGCTTCGCAACGACCTGGAAGGCATGAAGCGGCTGCCGATACCGTTGCCGCGGTCTGCCGGTGGTACGGAAGCCAAGACGAACTTCATCCCGCTGGGTGAGGTCGCAACGTTCGAGCTGGCACCCGGCCCCAACCAGGTCAGCCGAGAAAACGGCAAGCGCCGCATCGTCGTGAGCACGAACGTGCGCGGGCGCGATGTGGGCTCCTTCGTGGCAGAGGCCGAGCAAGGCTTGGCGCAGATCAAGATCCCCACCGGCTACTGGACGAGCTGGGGTGGCACCTTTGAGAACCTGCAGTCGGCTACCAAGCGCCTGCAGATCGTTGTACCGGTCTCCCTGCTGCTGGTGTTCGTGCTGCTGTTCGCGATGTTCGGCAATGCCAAGGACGGTTTGCTGGTCTTCACCGGCATCCCATTCGCATTGACAGGGGGCATTCTGGCGCTGTGGCTTCGGGACATCCCGATGTCCATCTCCGCAGCCGTTGGCTTTATTGCGCTGTCCGGGGTGGCGGTGCTCAACGGCCTGGTGATGATTTCCTACATCCGCAGCCTGAGGGAAGGCGGGGTCGGCCTGGACGAAGCGATCCGGGATGGCGCCCTGACCCGGCTACGCCCGGTGCTGATGACCGCCCTGGTGGCCTCGCTGGGCTTCATTCCCATGGCCATCGCCACAGGCACGGGGGCTGAAGTCCAGCGTCCTCTGGCCACCGTGGTGATCGGTGGAATTCTTTCATCCACGCTGCTCACGCTGCTCGTGCTGCCGATTCTTTACAGGCTGGCCCACAGGCCCGATGAAGAAGCCGAGGACGTGTCTGCCGAGCCCTCCCACCCGGACGCACCGAAGCCGGCCTAGTCGAAGACGGTCCCGCGGATCGCGGGACCTTCCCCTTTTCTCCAACCCCAAAGGAACTGCCATGAAACTCTCCTACCTCATTCTCGCCCTCACGGTATCGATCGCTGGCGCAGCCATCGCGGCTGACAACCACGGCCACGACGTCAAACCGATGCACGGTGGTGCTGTGGCGGAAGCCAAGGACGTCGAGTACGAATTCGTCGCCAGTGCCGACAAGCTGCAGCTCTACATGCGCGACCACGGAAAACCCGTTGCCGTGGCGGGGATGACCGCCAAGGTCACCCTGCTGGCCGGCAGCGAGAAGCAGGAGGTTCAACTCCAAGCCGGTGAGGGCAAGTTGGAAGCCGCGGGTAGCTTCAAGGTCCCCGCTGGTACCAAAGCCTTGGTCGCCGTCTCGAAGGCCGGCAAGTCGGTCGCCTCGGTCCGCTTCACGCTGAAGTAACACCAACGCCGCCCGAAGCATCGCTCCAGTCCATGCGAACGACCCCGCAGTGGCGGGTCCGGACCGCCCCTCGGCGCTGTGCATGTCCTTGCGCTTAGAGGAAAAAGGGAGCGATCCATGTCAATGCAGGCGGCTCAGGGTGGGCTTTTCGCCAAGCTGTTCTGGATCTGGATCAGCTTGTTGGTCTCTGTGTTTGTGTTCTGGCGGCTGCGGCACATGTGGCTCAAGCGCCATCCCCCGATGGACGTTCGAACCAAGTACAGCCGGCGACTGGCCAAGAGACTGAGGGACCGGCAAATAACGCGCTTGAAGTGCCGAACCACGGGCAAGCCTCGGCACCGGCGACGTCACTGAGCGCCAAGGCCGGGCGAGGACCGCGGACTGAACGCGGTCGATGACATCACCAGATTGATGCTGAGGAGACAGACTATGGGAAAAGGTTCCGACCACGCCTTGCCAGCGGCTGGAAACGAAAAGGCATTGCGCTACGCGCTGATGCTCACCGGCGGCTTTATGCTGGCAGAGGTCATTGGTGGCGTCATGCTCAACAGCCTGGCTCTGCTGTCCGATGCCGCACACATGTTCACCGACGTGGCGGCGCTGGCCATTGCGCTGGCGGCCATTCGGGTCGGGCGCCGGCCTGTCGATGACCGGCGCACCTTTGGCTACCACCGATTTGAGATCCTGGCCGCCGCGTTCAATGCCTTGCTCCTGTTTGGCGTTGCGGCCTACATCCTCTATGAGGCTTGGCAACGCTGGAGCGATCCGCCTGCAGTCCAGACCACAGGGGTGCTGGTGATCGCTGTACTAGGCACGATCGTCAACCTGGTAAGTATGCGCCTTCTGTCCTCAGGCAAGGATTCCAGCCTCAACGTCAAAGGAGCCTACCTTGAAGTCTGGAGCGACCTGCTGGGCTCGATTGGGGTCATCGTGGGAGCGCTGGTCATTCTGTTCACAGGGTGGAACTGGGTCGACACTGTCATTGCCGTGGCCATCGGCTTGTGGGTGCTGCCCCGCACCTGGATCCTCCTGAAAGAGACGCTTAACATCCTGCTCGAAGGCGTCCCCGAAGGCATCGATCTGCCTCAGCTCAAGCGTGCGCTCCTGGACCTGCCAGGGGTGGTGTCCTTGCATGAACTGCATGTCTGGGCGGTCAGCAGCGCCAAGACCAGCCTGAGCGCTCACGTCATATACAACCCGCAAGCGGCAGACCCTGGCACCATGCTGGCCGCCGTCAACCAGTTGCTGGCGAAGCAATTCGAGATCACCCACACCACCATTCAGTTGGAAACCCAAGCCTGCGGTATGACTGCCGCCGGCACTTCGAATGCTGGTGCGGATCACTGGAAAGCACCCGTGTGATTTCCGCGTGGACGACCACCCTCCGTTCCTGCTCTGCACAGCGCTGCGCAAACAGGTTGCGCCTGCCAGCGCTGTGTGTCGTGGCCTTGCTCGCCGCCGGCTGCGCCACCCCCGTGTATGAAAACTCCCTGCCGTGGGCGGAGGGTTGGCGCGTGGGCAAAGTCAGCAGGGTTGAAGCCACTGATCAGGACCTGGCGTTCTACAAGCGCCGGTGCAAGGCCGATCAGTTAGATCGTGAGCAAGAGCGGTTCGCCATTGTCCAGTGGAGAGAGGTGGGTCGGTCGCGCTGGACCGTTGCGCGTCTGCCTGCAGATGTAGCCGTGGTTGCTGGAGAGCCGGTCTACGTCAAGGTTTGGGATTGCTCGGCAGCCCTCGTCAAACGCGAGATGAACTAGAGCACAGGCGAGCTCCAGCCGGTCGATTCAGATACCTCACCGGTCGCACCCGGTGTGCACGAGTGAACGGCGCTGGTGCCCACCACCACGGAGCGTGAGGGCGGGCCAGCCCAGCGCTACTGGGCTCTGGATCTGATGTTCAGAGATCGCGGCCATTGGAGTGACCCGATTGCGCGGCCGCCGAGCCCGCGTGGTGCTGGTGGTATTGGCCAGGGTAGATTTCGTTGAGCTTGCGGCCGTCCTCGCCGGCGGCCATGAGATCCCCAGTGTGGATGGCCTCTGCCAGTTCCTCCTTGACCTGCTCGCGTGTCTTGCCCGCTTGCGCCACCTTGGCCGGATACAGGTCGGGTTGGAGTTCATTGAGCCGCGATCCGGATTCCCCGGCGGCAAGCATGTCACCGCTGCGAACGGCCTGCTCCAGTTCCGCCCTCACTTGGTCCCGGGTCTTGCCCAGCACCGGGGTCTTCAACTGGTAGCCACCGGAGCTGAGCTCACTGACTTTGGCGCCGATTTCCCCGCCGGCCATGATGTCGCCGCTGCGCAGTGCTTGCGAGAGCTCGGCTTTGACCTCCTCGCGGGTCTTGGACTGGGCGCCATGGCTGGCATCGAAAGCGAATGCAGGGGCTGCGCTCAGCGCGAGGATGATGAGGGTGGTCTTGAGTTTCATGTTGGTCCTTGAGGTCAATGGTTGGAAGCGAAAAGTGGTGCCTTGGATGGGCGGGGTTGAATGGACGGCGGCTGCCGGGCCCGAAGGCCCTCAGCTATTCATGGAGCTTGGTGGGCTTCTACCCAGCCGATCTCGCCGCCCAGGTCGCGCACCCCATTCGCAGTGGCGGGGCGCTTTTGAGCCGATTGCAGTTCATCGAGAACTTGCTGCCGGCTCTTCGTTAACACGGGCGCTTTGACCAGCGGATAGGTGGCGGGGTAGCCACGGCTGATCCAGTGCAACGAGCCATCTTGCTGGGCAATGAGCACGTTCTTTTGTACGTCTTCTCGGCTCACAGCATTGCCCAGGTGAGATGGCACGAAAGTGGCCCCTTCTTCCTGGGTAGGGCTGGTGTGATACACGGTCGAAGCAAGGGCGCCCGTAGCGGCGGTCGCCAGGCCGAGAGCGATGAGGGCGAAACGAACTTTCATGAAGATCTCCTTGAGCACTGAACGCCCGGTTGGGAATTCAGGAGATGCAACCTTTTTTGCACCACGGGGATAAGTCTAGAAATCTGCCGCCCACGTGCCGCTGACCGCAGCATTACAGTTTTGACAGGCACACTCTTAAATTGACCGGAGGTAAGACGCATGCATATTTCGGACCCAATTGGAGTGCCTTCGGCGATTGGCCAACAGGTTTCAGCGCATTGCTCCGGTGGCTTCTGTTCGGATGCACTTAGAGCGTGCTTGAGCCTCCCCGCTCTCAAAACATACGAAGAGGCCCGCGTAGCGCCACCCATGGCCAGATCATAAAGAGCAAGATTTGGCACGGTTATGCAGCGGCTAATCTCCTGGGCGACGATGTCGCCCGCCAACATCGTGGTGGTCAGCGTATAGGTGACCTGGTTCTCGACAATGCGCGGGGCCTGGCCCGGGTAGGTTGTGCGGATGATGACCTGCACGTCCGATAGATCGGGCAGCGCGTCCAGCGGCGTCCTGAGCAAGGCAGGGACGCCCCAGGCGCCGCCAGCCAATGTGGTTAACAGCACCAGGAAGCGATTGACGATGGACCAGCGGATCAGCCGGGCGATCATTTCTTGGCCCCTGGTGCAGAGGCCGGCGCTGGCATGGGCGACAACCGTGTGAGCTGGGGCATCCCCTCCTTGTCCACGAAGAATTCAATGGTGACGTGGTCGCCCTTTTTCCAGGTGGCGCGGCAGCGCGTTGTGCGGCGGCGGCTTGAACTCCACGGTCATAGGCCCCCATTGCATGGAGGGGATGGGTCCGTGCGACAGCAGGATGGAGTGTCGCTCTTGTGCCCTCTGAGCAGCAGCTGGCAAAGATCGTGAAGGAGTTCAAGATCTACTACAAGAAGCTAGAGGGCAAGATTCCGAGCGCCTACGTCATAGAGCACTCGGCCGTCACCTACGTCTTCGAAGCGCGAGGGCGCGTTCGGCTGCGCTCTCGTTAAGGTTTAGAGGCTGAAGCGCTGGATTCCGACGTGCGATTGCAGCTGAATGAGGCGTGAGACTTCCGAAGAAGTGACTCCTTCACCGCGCCTTGCTGGCGAGCGTGATCAGATGGTCGGCTACGGCCAGCGAACGCGCGTTCGAGCCGGCCATGGAGCCGGAAGTTAGCCACCGTCCGTCCACCCCTAGTGAAGGCGTGCCTTCGACCTTGTAGCCGGTGACCAGTGCCGTGGCCTGCTTGACCTTGGCGGCGACTTCAAACGAGTTCATGGTCTCCACGAGCCATTTTCCATCGCCACCGGTCCTCTCGGCGAAGGCTGCGATTTCCGCAAGCGTCGTAAGACGCTGCTTGTCAGCGTGGATGTTTCGGAAAACCCTCCCATGCAGCTGCTTAACAAGATCCAGGGCTTCCAGGGCGAAGTACAGCTGCTGATGGACCATGAGGTCCTCGCGGAAGGCGACCGGAATGCGGCGAAACAAAACCTCCGGAGGCAACTTCTTGACCCAGGCCTCTAGCGCAGGCTCGAATGCATTGCAATGCGAACAACTGTAGGCGAAGAACTCCAGCACCTCCACTTGCTTCGGGTTTTTGGTCGGCTGTCGAGGAGAAATCTCCACGTAGTGTCTGCCCGGCGCAAAGTGTTCCTGAGCGCGCGAGGCGGAATGCATGCCGAGGGACAAGGGAAGTGAAAGGCTGCAGAAAAGGCGTCTTTTGATCATGATGAAAGAAGATGAAAAAGATGACTAGGTTCAGCTCTCAGAGAGCAATCGATCGATAAGCTGATTCAGCTCGGAGAAGTCCGGCTTACCCACGAAGCGTTTCACCACCACCCCTCGCTTGTTGACGAGGAAAGTTGTAGGGGTGACATTGACATCGCCCCACGCCTTGGCGACCACGCCGGTGTTGTCGATGGCTACAGGGAAAGGTAACTTGCGTGTTTGGGCAAAGTTGACGACATAGGCCGGGGGGTCATAGTTCATGGCCACAGCGATGGTCTCGTAACCGCGGCCTCGGAACTTCTCGTAGGTGGCCGACAGCATGGGCATCTCCGCCACACATGTGGTGCAACTGGTCGCCCAGAAGTTGATCAACGCCACCTTTCCTTTGAGGTCGGCAGTGGTGAGCGACGAGCCGTCCAGAAGCGTGAAAGTGCTTTCTGGTGCGGCCGAGGAATTCATGCAGCCGGCGAGTGCCAGTGAGGCTGTAGCGAAAGCCAGCATGTGTCGGAGACGTTTCATCTGTACACCTGTTTTGGTGGACGGGAACCGAAGGCATGCCCTATCGGAATTTACATGGCGCTCTTGGTTCACCGTGGCTCTTTCGCTGCGATAGGACCGTCCCCGCTCATCAGCGATACAACCACCAGCGCAATCGCTCCCCCCACAATGGCCATGTCGGCGATGTTGAACGCAGGCCAGTGCCATCCACGCAGGTGAAAGTCCAAATAGTCAATGACTTGACCCCGCACCGCCCGGTCGAATGCGTTGCCCAAGGCACCACCCAGGATGAGACTGTAGGAAAGCCCTTCTAGTTTCCGCAGTGGGCTGTACAGCTGCAGCACCAGCCACGCTGAGACCGCGAGGGCAATCGCGAGAAAGAACCACCGCTGCCAGCCACCAGCGCCGGCGAGGAAGCTGAACGCCGCGCCGGGATTGAGGACATGAACCAAATTGAAGAATGACGTGACCTCATGCGACCATCCCAACGGGGTCGTCGCGTCGATATAGCTCTTGGCAGCCTGATCTGCGAGAAAAACAATGATCGCGAGTGCATACCACTGCAGTCTTTTCGGGGTGTGATTCATGTAAGTTAACTTTGGTTGAAGGCTTCACGTGCAGTTCTGGCAGGATCGAGAGGAGCTGATGTTTCTTCGCTGGCGCGGGTAGCGCCAAAGGGAGGTTAAGTTCGAAGCGAACCAGATCGACCACATTTACACGGCACTGCCAGACTCCGACAGCGCCCAGCACGCCCTGAAAGCGTCATTTACCATCTCCGCCATGCCATCGGCACACATCGCGCCAGGCGCTGAGCCCAAGAGTCCGCGGCCGCAGCGCTCGACCCGCCGAGTGCAAGGCCTGCGATCACGTCCATCGGGAAATGCGCGCCCAGTACGAGGCGCGACCAGCCCACTGCGGCGGCGAACACCAGCAAGCCAATCCTGCCCGCCCAGCCCAGCGCAGGCCAAAGCGCTGCCGCCAGGACCCCAACGTAGACCGAATGGCCGCTGGGCATCGTGTATCGGCTGTCAGGTGCAGAGTGGGCCCGGTAGACAGCATCTCCCAGGACCACGAACGGACGCGGAAGCGCGAACATCGCCTTGAAGATTGCTGCGCCGGCGAATGCAAGCGCCAGCCCAAGCACAAATCTGCACAACGTCACATCGAGCGGAGTTGACCCTTCACGGACCTGCATTCGCCGCCAAACCAGCATCAGAACCACGACGGCCGGCGCTCCCCAGTAGCTGCCGAGCAAGCTCAGGATTTCGGGCAGCCAGATCCAGCCGTCAGGCAGGGCGCGCTGGATGGTCAGGAAGAGGTCTACGTTGGCGCCACCCCAGTCATACAGCCAGTGTCTCGTCCACTGCGTCGCGGCGTCCGGCGTTTGCATGTCCGTCAGGCCGTCTTGAGCTTGAGCAGGCGCAAGCCATTGAAGACGACGAGCATGCTAGCCCCCATGTCTGCGAACACTGCCATCCACATCGTGGCATGACCCGTGAACGTCAGCGCCAGGAAAACCGCCTTGATGCCCAATGCCAGCACGATGTTCTGCGTGAGTATCGAGGCAGTGGTGCGCGACAGACGGATGAACGTCGGGATCTTGCGCAGGTCGTCGTCCATCAGGGCGACGTCGGCCGTCTCAATGGCGGTGTCTGTGCCGGCCGCGCCCATGGCGAAACCAATGTCGGAACGCGCGAGAGCCGGCGAATCGTTGATGCCGTCGCCCACCATCCCGACTTGGCCCTCACCGCCGATGAGGCTCTCGATGGTCTTGAGCTTGTCTTCGGGCAACTGGTCTCCACGGGCTTCAGAGATCCCGACCTGGGCCGCGATGGCGTCGGCTGTGTACTGGTTGTCGCCGGTGAGCATTAGCGTGCGCACGCCGAGCGCCTGCAGGTCGGCCACGGCTTCACGGCTGGTTTCCTTCACCGTGTCAGCGACAGCGAAGATGCCGAGCACGGTGGTCTCATTCATCAGCAGGATGGCTGTCTTGCCTTGGCGCTCAAGTCCTTGAAGCTGCGATTGCAACGCGACCTCGCTGAGGCCGAGCTCATTTGCGAGACGGTGATTGCCCATCTGCAGCATCCTGCCGCCAATGCGTCCGCGCACGCCGCGCCCAGGCAGGGCCGAGAAGTCTTCGACTTCGTGCAGCGAGACTCCGTCGCGGTTTGCCTTGCGGGCAATGGCTTGGGACACCGGATGGTCTGAACGGGCCGCAAGGCTCGCAGCCCAGACGGCTACCTGCTGGGCATCGCCGATCAGCGGCAGGAAGTCGGTCTGCTCGGGCTTGCCGTGGGTGAGCGTGCCGGTCTTGTCCAGCGCCAAGGCCTTGAGTTTGCGCCCGCCCTCCAGATACACGCCACCCTTGATAAGGATGCCGCGCCTGGCAGCGGCGGCCAGACCGCTGACGATCGTGACGGGGGTTGAGATCACCAGCGCGCAGGGGCACGCGATCACCAGCAGCACCAGCGCCTTGTAGATCCAGTCGAACCACTCGCCGCCAAAGGCGAGCGGTGGAACGACCGCGACAAGCACGGCCACCACGAACACTGCCGGGGTGTAGATCCGCGCGAATTGGTCGACGAAGCGCTGCGTGGGCGCGCGGCTGCCCTGCGCGGACTCCACCGCATGGATGATGCGCGCAAGCGTCGAGTCGCTTGCGCCAGCGGTCACTTGGTACTCAAAGGAGCCGGTCTCGTTGATGGTGCCCGCGAACACCTGGTCGCCTTCCGCCTTCTCGACGGGGAGGCTCTCGCCGGTGATGGGGGCCTGGTTGATGGCAGAACGGCCTGAGGTGATGAGGCCGTCAAGTGCAATCCGCTCGCCTGGACGCACCCGGACCACCGTGCCCTTGGCGATCTGCTTGGCTGGCTGTTCTGCCCACGAGCCGTCAGCCTGTCGCACGGTTGCTGTCTCTGGTGCCAGGTCCATCAGCCCGCGAATCGCATTGCGCGCGCGATCCAGCGACTTTGCCTCGATCACCTCGGCCAGCGCAAACAGGAACATGACCATGGCCGCCTCGGGCCAGTGGCCGATCACCATGCCGCCCGTGACCGCAATGGACATCAGGGCGTTCATGTTCAGGTTGCGGTTTTTCAGGGCGATCCAACCCTTCTTGTAGGTGCTCAGGCCGCCAGTGAAGATCGACACTAGGGCCAGCACGATCACGGCCCAGTGGTTCCCATCGTTGACCCAGTAGACGCCTTCAGCGAGCACTGCCGCAATGCCGGATACGGCCATAGGCAACCAGCTAGTCTTGTGCGCTGGCACCTGGGGATCGCGCGGCTCATCGGTCTTCTGCACTTCGGTTTCCATGCCCAGTGACTCGATGGCCTCAATGGCTGACTGGATCGCGTCAGGCGCGTGCTGGACTGTGAGCGTACGCTGCATCAGATTGAAATCCAGGCCTTGAACACCCGGCAGACCTTGCAGCTTGCCGCGAATCAGGCTTTCCTCCGTCGGGCAGTCCATCTTGGCGATGCGCAGCCGTGTAGTGACTGTTTGCAGGTCCTGCCGCTCGGCCTTCATGCCAATGGAAACGAGCGCCTTCTCGATCGGCTGCGTCGAGGACAGCGTGTGCTGCACACCCAGCACCCGTTGCATCAGGTTGAAGTCCAGGGCAGTCACGCCTGGCTCCTTGCCCAGGCGGTTGCGGATCAGCGCTTCCTCCGTTGGGCAATCCATGTTCTCGATCCGGTACGTCACGCGCTCTCCGGCAGGCATCGCCGAAATCGGGCCGGTCGCCAGTGGCTGTTGTATCGGGGACTCGACCAGTGGCTCGGTTGCCGCCGGCCTTGCGAGACTGGCGGTCTGTTCCTTGGCATGCATGCCAATGGAAGCCAGGACCTGCTCCATTTGCGCGCGCGCCTCGGCGAGGTGCTTTACCGACAAGGTGCGTTCGGCCAGGTCAAAGTCCAGGTCCTGGACCCCCTCAACCGCGCCCAGGTGCGAGCGAATGAGTTTTTCCTCGCTCGGGCAGTCCATGTTCTCGATACGGTAGGTGGTCGACACCGCCGCATCCCGGATAGCCTGCGCTTTCATGCCCACTGCGTTCAGTGCCTGCTCCAGAGCATCGACCGTGACCATGCTGTGCAAAACGGTCAGTTTGCGCTGTGGAAGATCGAATTCCAGCCGTTCGACGCCGGGTATGCTTTCCAGCGTGTACCGCACCAGTCCTTCCTCGCGGCGGCAATCCATGTTGCCGATGTGAAAGATGCTTGTTTCCGAGTTAGCTTGGTCTTGGGCACAGTTTGCCCCTTGCTCTTTTGTGCCCGAGCAGCCGCATGAATTGGAAGGGTCTTTGTTCATAAATCGCTCACTCTTCGTTGGCAGGGGTTTCCCCCACATGCCATGATTGAACAACCTCTAGTTGATATAGAGTCAAGCTTTTACGGAGAACAACCATGCTGCGGATCGGTGAACTGGCCAAGAGGGCGGACTGTCTGGTGCAGACGGTGCGCTTTTACGAATCCGAGGGCTTGCTGCTCGAGCCGGCACGCAGCGAGGGCAATTTCAGGTTGTATGACGATGCCCATGTACGACGCTTGCTGTTCATCCGCCGCTGCCGTGCCAAGGACATGAATCTGGGGGAGATCCGGCAACTGTTGAGTTTCCGGGATCGGCCAGAGCAGGACTGCGGCGATGTGAACTCTCTAGTGGACTCTCATATCGCCCAGGTGCGGGCCAAGATCAAGGAGTTGCGAGAGCTTGAACGAGAGCTGACGGATCTGCGGCGCTCCTGTGATACCGCCCGCACAGCGCGCGAGTGCGGCATTCTCAATGGCCTGGCCGAACCCGCCTGAACTCAAGCCGCGCGTTGGCGAGCCGGGACGGCAGGTAGCGCCCGCTTGTGGGCGGTGCGGCGGTAAGTTTGCAGGATGACCTCGGCGCTGGGCGGGGCCACTTGTTTGCCTTCCAGAAAATCGTCGATCTCGTCGTAGCTGACGCCCAGCGCTGCTTCATCGGGGCGAAGCGGACGCATGGTTTCCAAATCGGCCGTGGGAACTTTGTGCGCTAGCTTCTCGTCCCCTCCCAGTGCCAAGGCCATTGAGCGAACGCGACGCTTGGTGAGACCACCCAGCGGACTCAGGTCGAACCCACCGTCGCCAAACTTGGTGAAGAAGCCCATCACCGCTTCAGCGGCATGGTCAGTACCTACCACCAGCCCGTTCGTGGCGCCTGCAACAGCGTACTGCGCGATCATGCGCTGGCGCGCCTTGATATTGCCGAGCAAGAAGTCTTCCTGCCACTGGTCGTTGAATTTGAGGCCACCGGCCTTCAACTGCGCGAGCATTGCGTCGGCTGCCGGCTTGATGTCTATCTCCAGCGTTTCATCCGGATCGATGAAGGTCAACGCGCGCTGGGCGTCTGCATGGTCGGCCTGCTCACCATATGGCAGCCGCATTGCGATGAAGCGAACCTGCATGCCCGAGGATCGCAGATGCTCTGCCGCAATTTGGCACAGCCGCCCGGCGACACTCGAATCCACCCCCCCGCTAATTCCCAGCACAAGAGATCCTGCGACGGCTCGGCGCGCATAGTCCATGAGGAACTGCGTGCGCCTGGTGATCTCTGCAGATACATCAAAGTGCGGATCAATCCCCAGCTCGGCGGCAATGTGATTTTGATCTTCCGTCATGGCCAGAGATCCTATCGCCGCTTGAAGGTAACCGGATCAAGCTCTGATGGCCAGGTGCCACTGTCCATCACGCCAAAGCGCCCAGTGCCAACGTTCTGCGGTGGGGTTTGGCCCAGGGCATGGCCCAAGGGAGCCAACGTGAGACGCACGATTTGGGCCAGTACCTCCGAGCAAAAGTGAGTCCTCCAGGCCAGACCGAGCATTGCTGCATGGCTACGCAAGTGCAAGCCAAGATACGGCTGGGAAATAATATGGCCCAACTCAAGCGCACGCCATGCCGCGAGCCGGTCGCCGGCTGCTTCGCGAGAAGCTGCGAGACCCTTTTCACTCAGGAATGCGGCGTGGGCGAGGGCATAGTCCTTAGCCCGAGCGCCTTTTGCCACAGGATGACTGCGAAAGGGGTAGACCAGTTGGGCGCTGTAGTTCATCGGGAAGTCCGTTTCTTTCAGGCCCACTTCGTTGGCTTCAAGCCTGTGCTTTGGTAGCCGGAAGGTGCCGAAGATGTGGTCCCAAACCATCCAGAACTCGCCGAAATTGACTTGAGCGTCCTCGTACTCGCGCTTATGGTGCCAGCGGTGGACTTCGGCAGCACCGATCACGTAGCGCAGCGGCCCGACCCGGTAGTCCAGGTTGGAGTGTTGGAAGGCCAGGTGCACGGCCAGCAGGCCGAGCCATGCCCCGACGGCCATCGCAGGTGCACCCATCAGCACCACAAAGAGCAAGCCGGGCGTGGCCATCATCCCTGCATGCAGGGGGTGCCTGCGCTCGCCGTTGAGCCAGTAGAGGCGTTCCGAGCTGTGATGGATCGCGTGGAACCGCCAGAGCCAGGCCACGCGATGGCTCAGCCAATGGACGCTGTAGAGGCTGAGATCGAGTACCACGCCGACGGCAACGGCCTGCGCCCACAGCGGCCACTGGCCCGGCCACCAGGCGCCGGTTGACCACAGAGGCGCCAGCGCAGCAATGACGCCGTGGACGGCGAGGAGCACGCCGAGGTTGACCACTGTATGCATCGCGTCGCAAATGGTGTCCCGGTAGTCGCGAGCCCATGCCGCGTGAAAGGGCAGCCGCCGCTCCAGCAACGCGACGCAAGCGAGCGCTGCAGCCACCGTCAGCGGCACCGTGGGGAAATACGGCCAGCCACCAGCGAGCCCGCCGAAGAGCATCAGCGCGGTAGCGCCGAAAATCAGCGGGTAGCTGCCGTACTGAATTACCGCCGTCAGCAAGGGGGGTGTTTTCGTACTCATCATCTCTCCTCACAAAGATCAGGAAAGGATTGGAAACCCTCTAGCTACAGTAGAGTCAAGCAGCCAGGTCAGAGACCCCCCGCAGACTCAGGGCGGCGCCGTTTCGCGCCAACTATGCACCTATAGTCCCCGCCGATGGCGCGCATCGTGCGCTCCACAAGTGCATTGCCGCTACATGTTCAATCCGCCTACGCCCCTCGCTGCTCACCTCCTCATGCTGCTGTTCCTGTTGTGGGGTGGCGCGGCATCGGCGCAGCTTGGCGGCAAGAGCGTAGTGGTGACAGAGCGCACGCGCGCCGAGCTGCTGGCCCATGCACCCGAGGGCTTGGAGCCGGGCAAGCCGGTCTGGGTCGGCCTGCAACTCACGCATCAGCCGGAGTGGCACTCGTACTGGAAAAATCCCGGTGATTCTGGACTTCCCACCAAGCTCGAATGGAAGCTACCCGCAGGGGTCCTGGCGGGTGAAATTGCCTGGCCAATGCCTCGCAAGTACCCGATCGGCACGTTGATCAACTACGGCTATGAGCACACCGTGCTGTTGCCGGTACCCTTGAACATCTCGTCTGATTTCCAACCCTCGCTCCTGAGTGGCGCGCTGGAAGTCAAGCTCAAGGCGCAGTGGTTGGTGTGCCGCAAGGAGTGCATCCCCGAGGAAGGCGAGTTTTTGCTGGCGATTCCTGCAAAGAGTGCGATAGCCCTGCATGGGCCCGTCTTTCAGGCGAGCTTCGCGGCACAGCCCAAGCCGCTGGCGGATAAGGCCACCGTCACGATTGACGGAACTTCTTTGCGGCTTCGCGTCAGCGGGCTGCCAGCGGATCTTCGGAACAAGCCATTGGAGTTTTTTCCCGAGACGCCGGAAGTAATCGAAACTTCCGCGCAATGGAGTCAAGCTTGGGACGGTCAGGTCTGGACTGCTCAGGTCCCGCTCTCGCCACAGCGAAGCCTGAGCCCGGATGCGATGCCGATCGTGCTGACACAAGGCAACCAAGGGTGGAGTATTGACGCCCGGGTGCAAGGCACGTGGCCTGCGACCGCCGCTCCGGCCGCTGTGTCGCCAGCGCTGCAAGAAGCGCTTCGCAAGAATGTGACTGCAGCCGCGGCGGAGTCGGGCGCCAGGCTGACGTTCATGGCCGCCTTGCTGGGTGCTCTGCTCGGTGGACTGATTCTGAACATGATGCCCTGCGTCTTTCCGGTCCTGGCGATCAAGGTGCTCGGCTTCGCCCAACATGGCAGCAACCAGCGGGCCCGGCGCCTTGACGGGGTGGCTTACTCCGCAGGGGTGGTGGCGTCGTTTGTGGCGCTGGGACTGCTCGTCGTCGCACTGCGCGGTGCGGGGCAGCAGCTCGGCTGGGGGTTCCAGTTGCAGGTGCCCGGGGTGGTCGCCGCGCTCGCATTGTTGTTCACGCTGGTCGGACTGAACCTGGCTGGCGTGTTCGAGGTCCGCCAGTTCATCCCGAGCCGCTTGGCTTCACTGCAAAGCAGCCATCCAGCGGTGAACGCCTTTCTGTCCGGCGTGCTGGCGGTCGTGGTAGCGTCACCCTGCACGGCCCCTTTTATGGGCGCTGCACTGGGATTCGCGGTAGGACTGCCCGCCGCTCAAGCCATCTTGATCTTTGCGGCGCTTGGCACCGGCATGGCGCTGCCGTATCTTGTCGCCAGTTGGGTCCCGGCCTTTGCGCAACTGCTGCCTCGCCCCGGTGAGTGGATGGTGAACTTGCGCCAACTGATGGCCTTCCCGATGTTCGCTGCGGTGGTGTGGCTGTTGTGGGTGCTGGGCCAGCAAAGCGGGATCGATGCAGCCAGTGCATTGCTGGTGGTCTTGATTGCCACCAGCATGCTGGCATGGAGCCTGGGCTTGACGGGCCGCACGCGCGTGATCGTCGGTGTGATCGCGGTCGCGTGGGCGGTGGGATTTGCCTGGCTGCTCGCAGGCAAGGTCGGCACCGTGCGGCCGCAGCAGGCCGTAGAGGCGAATGATGGCACTTGGCAGGCTTGGGTGCCGGGACGGGTGGAGCAGTTGCTGGCCAGCGGCCGCCCGGTGTTTGTCGACTTCACCGCGGCATGGTGCGTCACATGCCAGTACAACAAGAAGACCGTACTTCAGAACCCTGAGGTGCTGGCCGACTTTGCAGCCAGGAACGTGGCATTGTTGCGCGCCGACTGGACGCTGCGCGACCCGGCGATTACCGCCGCGCTAGGGGAACTCGGTCGCAGCGGCGTACCCCTATACGTGTTTTACACCAACAAAGCCCCAGCTCAAATTCTCTCCGAGATATTGAGCGCTTCCGAACTGCGTGCGGCGCTCACAGCTGCGCCCTTGGCGCCTTCACCGACAGTTACGCAGGCGTCGCAGTAGCTAAGTGCGCCAGTGCTTGACCCTCTAGCCACTGCAGGCTTCAAGATGTGCGGACTCTAAAGGGACAAGCATGGCTGAACACTACGAAGACGACGAACTAGGTGGGTTGGACGCGAGCAACGCGGCCGATCGGAAAATCTTGCGGACCGTGTTGATGATCAACCTGGGTCAGTCCGCCGCCGGCATCGGTCTTGGCATATGGGCTGCCTCCACCGCACTGATGGGCGCCGGGCTGGACAACCTCGCCGACGCTTCGGTCTATGCGGTCAGCTTGTACGCCGTCGGGCGAGCGGCCATGGTCAAAGTGCGCGCAGCTCGTTTGTCGGGCTACTTGCTTATTGGCCTCGCCGTGTTGCTATTGGTGGAGGTTCTTCGCCGCTTCGCCGGGGGCGAGGAGCCTGTGGGACCAGCGATGATGGCGATAGCTGCGGTGAACGCGGCTTTGAACTTGGTGTGCTTGAGGCTGCTACGCCGTCATCGCGGTGAAGATGTGAACTTCAAGGCGTCGGCGATCTTCACGAACAACGACTCCATCGTCAACGGTGCCATTGTGCTGTCCGGGGCGTTGGTTATGTGGCTGGGATCGAACATCCCGGACTTGCTGCTGGGCGTTGTCGTAGCTGCCATTGCAGCGAATGGGGGACGCGAAATACTGCGGGAAGCATCGGAAGCCGCGCAGGAATAGTTACGGATTTCATGCTGCACCAATACGGTGAAAAGCCTGGTCTTGTCTCCATGTCGTAAAGCGAACAAGGGTAGCCAGAGCGACCCTAAGACTTGCCGCATTCCAGGCAGGAGGGCCCAGAGGAATCATCTGCACCCCGGATTTGCCTGCCTTTCAAAAACACCCTTCCCGGCACGATACATGCCACCCACCCGTCGTTGTAGGGGTTTCATAGAGATCACAACAGATAAACCCTTATTAACTTATTCGAATTTCTCCGAAGAATGAGCTCCAGAACGCAACAAACTAGTATGTAATATCGTAGTATGTACCACGGTACGAAATAGTTGGAGGAATGCCATGGCCAGAGGTGGAATCTACAAGTCCGAGGTGCTGCGAGCCAGGGATCGGCTGGTGAGCCTAGGGAAGTACCCCTCCATCGATGCCGTACGCATCGAGCTTGGCAACACCGGATCCAAGGCCACCATCCACCGGTACCTCAAGGAAATTGAAGAGGACGAAGCCAACGCCGCGGCGCCCAAAATCAGTATCAGCGAAGAAATCGCAGAGTTGGTCAACCGCCTCTCCGGCCGGCTGGAGTTCGAGACCAATGCGAGGGTGGTTGCGCTCATGGAGGAGTTCAACGGCAAGGAAGTCCAATTCAAAGCCAGCTTGGACGCATCCAGAAGTGAGGCAGCGGCGACCAGGCAGCAGTTGGAGCAGGCCGGGGCCGAGTTGACCAAGGAGCGCGACGCCGCAGAGGGCGCCGGCAGGCAGCTGGCAACCAAGGAGAAAGAGCTGGCCCAGTTGACCGAGCAGGTTGCCCAGTTGCATGCACGAGTGGAGAGTGCCCAAACTCACAGCCAGTCGCTGGAAGAAAAGCACACCCATGCTAGGCAAGCGCTGGAGCACTTTCGTGAAGCGTCCAAAGAGCAGCGCGAGCGCGAGCTCCGCCAGCACGAGCAGCAGCTGCAGTACCTGCAAACGGAGCTGAGCAAAGCGAATGCGGCCGCCTTGGCCAGCCAGCAGCAAATGCGCAACGACCATCAGCAGAACCAGGCGCTTTCACGGGAGCTGGGCCTGGCCAGGTCACAGCTCCAGCAGCTTGGAACACAACTGGAAGTGACCCAGCAAGCCGCTCAAGGCTTTGCGGATATGCCCCAGCAACTGGAAGAGTTGACAGCAAAGGTCCTGAGCCAGGAGGAAGAAAACACCCGTTTGCGGGCCGATCTGCTCCAGGCCACTCAGCGCAATCTGGAGCTGGAGCGACAGCTTTCAGCAACCGTCGCAGCAGATGCCGCTCGTCAGCAACTCACGACAGAGTTGATGAATCGCCTGGACGCGCTTCGATCTCCCGCAGGCAAATGAACGACCCCACATTCCAGTTCACCCATTGCTGGAGACGGCTGCCGGGACCCGGACCTCTTCAACCCGAAAACTGTCAACACACTATATATAGTGTTTTTGTAATTGTAAAAACACTATAGGTAGCGTTGTTACCGTTTTGCGCATCGTTTGGAAATTTGATCCAATCGGGCCCTAGCGATGAAGGGAAACTGAGGTTTAGGGCTGCCGCAGGCAACAGTGGGGCGATAAAGCGAGCGCGATGATGGCTCGCGTTCTCCCCAGAGACTGCCTCCCCGCGCTTTGCCCGCGCTGGTGGCTTGAATTCTCAGACTCGGCCCTGATTTGCGCTGCTGAGGAGAGCTACCTGGCGCCAAGTGCCCCGGGGGAAATTCAACCAGTTGGAGCGAGTATGGCGAAACGGAGTTGGAGCGAAGCTGCGGCGAAAAAGCGCATCACAGCGCGATTGGCCGAAGTCAGTACGGTGACCATCAAGGAGTACGTGCGAACCACTGACCTGCAGGGGATCGCAAATGGGGTTGCCTATCGAGTGGATGGTGTCCACCTGTACATCGACATCCTGAACATCGGTGACATGCTCAATGTCACGGACTACGAGGGCACCACAAGCCATCGCCGTACGCTCAGGTTCCTGAACTTGCACTACCGCGCTGTACGCGACATTCTGGCGGATGTTGATGCAATCGAGATCGATTTCCACAACCAGCGATTGCACGCCGTGTTCGCCAAGCCCTACGGGGATGAGAAAGCGCGCATCCTCAAGGCGGTGGCCACGGCTCAATTGATCCGTGATGTGCTGGCCAAGACCGGTGAAGGTGGTGACGACCCATTGCCTGCGGCAAAGACGCGTGTCGGCATTGACTCCGGCAAGGCCCTGGCTGTAAACAATGGCCGGCGGTCAAGCCGCGAGCCGCTGTTTCTCGGCGATCCCGCCAATCAGGCTGCCAAGCGAGCTGGGGGCGATGTTGAGGGCATCTACATGACCAACACTGCCAGGGCGGTACTCGGGTGGGACGAAGTCATCGATATGGACGATACGGCATTGACCCAAGCCCAGATCGAAGAAGCCCAGAAGGCAGCAGACCTTCCGGTGACCGTCAGCAGTGTTGTCAAAAGCTGGGAGGCTGATCTGGCGAACAATCCGATCGGGTCATTTGACTTCTCTCGCCACACCCCACCGTTCAAGGATATCGACCTGGAGAAGCTGACGCCTGGCAACTCCCGTCGCCAGGAAAGCACATCCGTCTATGCCGACATCGACAACTTCACGCGCTACATCACGGACCGAATTGAAGACGATGAAAGTGCAGCAAGTGTGGTCAAGACACTCCACGTACTGCGTGGCGAGCTCGATTCGGTACTCTATGACGATTTCGCGGGCCGCAAGATCCGCTTCATCGGAGACTGCATACACGGCATCCTGGTAGAGGGTACTGCCCAAACCACCGACGACGCCGAGACGGCCAAGAACGCTCTGCTGTGCGCCGCGGCAATGCGTAGCAGCTTCAATCTGGCGATGAGCGAGCTCAAGGCGGCAGAGATCGACGCGGGCGATCTTGGGTTGGCGATCGGCGTGGAGCACGGTGTTATCTCGGTCACCCGCCTTGGCATCAAAGGTGAGCGTACTCGTTGCTGCATCAGCCGCTCAGTGCTTGCCTCCGAGGGTGAGCAGAAGCGCTGCAATGGCCGCCAGACAGCCATGGGTCCCGAACTCTACAAACACGCTCCTGAGCAGTTCCAGACGCTTTTTGGTGCCGACCGGCGCCGCGCCGACTTCGACTATGTCGCGGCCGAAGAGGCGCTCAATCCGAAAGCCGAAGCGAAGAAGGCAGCCGCGCTCAGCGGTGGGCTCTTGCAGCCCGCCACGGCTACAGCAGCAGCGGCTGGCTTCTCCTTTGGCAAGGTCGCAGCGCAGCCCTCCAATAGCCAGCGAGGCTTTGCTTGAACTGGTTCCAGCGGTTTCCTGCCCGTCTTTTGCACGAACAGGAAGCCCTTGGGAATCTGCTCTCCCAAGGATGGGTAAAACGAGTAGTTTGGGCGGTTGATGAGTCGGCAGGAACGGTATCGGCCGAGGTTGATTTTGAAGCGGGCGGCAAGCTGCGAGAAGTCAGACTCGTCTATCCGTTTGTCTATCCCTTCTGCCCGATACAGGTATTACCCCGGGCGGAAGGAGAGCGTTGGTCAAACCACCAGTGGCCGAGCGGTGAGCTGTGTTTGGAGATGCGTGCGGACAACTGGCACACAGACTTCAATGGGGCTGACATGCTGATCAGCGCACGCAATCTGCTTGGAACCGAAGCACTGGTCGATGATGCCGGCAATGCAATGCGGGTGCCAACAACCCATCACGTCACACCGGCGCAATTGCTGCATTTCAAAGCTGCGCGTCTTGTCATCAGCGACGCAATGATTGCTGAAGTGATCCGGCGAGGAGGAGATGTACATGGCATGGACCTCACGGCTGTCGATCACGAAAACTGCGTAGTGCATTTCGCAGTCGGCCTGGTCGGATCCGCAGAGCACGACGCCTGGGTAGATGTGGGAATCCCCTCGCGGTTACGAGCCAAGGCGAATCGGCTAGCGAGAGTCGCTTTGCTCCAGAAGGGCGACGCGCGCCACCTCGCACTGCTTGACAAGAATCTCTCCCCTGACGAGGTCTGGGCGCAGTTCTCTTCGATTGCGTATTCAGGATACGGTGTCGCCATCGGCCTCTTGGATGGACAAGTGCTCGCCAAATGGCTGGGAGAAAAGGCCTACGACTTAGCCAAGGTTCCTATGGACTACCAACAACGAGCGCCGGCTCGGAACAATGCGATGGCCGGCAAGCGTGTGGCCATCGTAGGCTGCGGCTCAATGGGAAGCAAGGTCGCTGCTAGTCTCGCTCGTGCCGGCGTCACGGACTTCTACCTCGTAGATGGCGATGTAATGAAGATCGCCAACATTGTGCGCAACGATCTCGACTGGACGGCAGTTGGTGCGCACAAGGTGGATGGCGTGACAGAGAGGCTGCAGGCGATCAATCCGGAGATCAAGGTTGATGGTTGGATTGGCGATCTTGGAGGGCAGTTTTCCACGGCAAACCTTGTTACTTGCCTGAGAAAGCTGGCCGAGTGCGATTTGATTGTCGAGACCACAGCCAGTGGCCAAGGGTTCGGCATGGCCGCCCAGGTTGCGACGATGGATGACATCCCAATGGTGTGGGGGCGCGTGTTCGGCGGAGGATATGGCGGCTACGTTGCGCGTAGTCGGCCTGGCCTTGAAGCGGATGCACTTGATGTGCGGCATGAAATCTATACTTGGATGACCAATCCTGAGTTTCCAAAGCCGCCCAAGGACAGTGACATTGACTATGGAGTTGAGCCTGACCACCAGCCGAGCATGATTGCTGATGATGCGGATGTGTCGGTCATCGCAGCCCATTTGGCGCGCATGGCACTTGATGCACTGCTTCCTGCCAACGAATCGGACTACCCATTTTCGGCTTATGTCATCGGGTTGCGTAGAGAATGGATCTTCGCAGAGCCATTTCAGACATTCCCGATTAAGCTTAGGCCACCACCGCCCTTGGGTGGGATTGGCGCCAACCTTTCGACGGCCGCCACAGTTCTGCCAGACCTTGTGCCTCCGCGTGAACAATGATCGACATCATTCTCAGCGCCAGATGCGTGCGCAAGCTCAAGAGGGAGTTGAAAGCTGCGGGACGCAACGAGATCGGTGGCGTGATGGCCGCCGAGCAGATTGCGGACGGCCAGTTTCTCGTCATAGATCTTTCCGTGCAGCGCGATGGCACCCCGACTTCGTTTGTGCGCGACCCGTTGCAGCATCGCAGGTTCATGCGGCGCTTCCGCTTGCTCACAGGGAACAATCCTGAGCGATTTAACTACCTCGGCGAATGGCACTCCCATCCCAGCTTTTTGGCGTTGCCAAGTCCACCTGACGTCTGGAATATGCATTTGGAAATGCATGATCCTGAACAGACTTCCTCATTTCTCATGCTGCTGATCGTCAAGCTTGGCGGGAGCGGCCGGCTGGTGGGGTCCACCCATGCCTTTCGTAGAGCGCATGCACCGATTCGCGTCAGGCTAAGTGCATCCGACGGTGTATCTGTTCAAGAAGAGGCGGATTTCAGGAGAACGGTGCCTGGGCGATCCTTGCAGCAAGATCAAGGGGCTTTCACGCCGGCAAAACGCTTTCGCAGAGAATTTCGAGGAGATCAACGTGAGTACAGAAAATGAACGCCTGCAAACGGCGCAGTGGGTATTGGAGCGCAATCTTGGCTGGGTTGCAGCCGCCGAAGTAAAAGTGGGCGTCATCGTCGCCATCGACACCGCTATGCTGGGAGGACTAGGGGCAGCTTTCAGCACGGCTGATGTGGCAATGCGCACGCAGTGGGCCTATTTGTTCACGCTAGGAGCGGCGCTTTGCTTGGGTATCGGTCTGGTTTGCGCAGCTTTTGCAGTTCTGCCTCGCGTTAATGGGCCCGCTACATCCTTGCTTTTCTTTGGGCGCATAGGAAAAACTGAGGAGGCCGACTACATCAACAGTTTTAAAGGTGCTTCCATTGACGCACTTCTCACGGATTGGACATCTCAAATTCACCGCAACGCTCAAATTGCCTGCGAGAAGTTTCGCTGGGTCCGACACGGGATGCTGTGGTCGTTTTTGGCCATTCTGCCTTGGTTCGCGGCAATCATCACACTAATCCACAAGTAACCTGTTGGACTTCACTGAGATTTGACCCGCTGCTTGAATCGGGTAATTACTCAGTGAAGTACAAAAATCAACTAAATGGAGGGGTGAATGGTGAACGCCCGTGGATTGGTTAAGGTTGCACACGAAAAGGCCATTGTCGATATATTTCTCGAGGAGCTCAATCGACGTCACCGCTCAACATACGTTATTGCTGAGCAGCCAGACCCGCCGGATGCGATTATTCGATCAAAAAGGGCATGCAGCTGGGTAGAGGTGACTATGGCCCCGCTGAACAAAAGATTCGCTGCCGATATAATGTCTCATGCTACGCTTGGCGAGACTCCAAAGCCGATGGAATCTGGGATCGTAAACCCTGACGCCCAATTTTTAGACGGCTTGGTAGAGGTGATAAAGAAAAAGCTGGAGAAGGGTTCTTACTCAAGTCTGCACGAGAAGTATGGCTCCGGTTATCTTCTTGTGTCAGTTCAGAACCCATTTTTTGACCTCAGCCTATTGCCATCGATGCACGAAGCTTGGGAACAGGCGCCTATTCGCAACCTGGGATACTTCCGGTCAGTTTACTTGGCGGGTCGAAGGAAATGGAGCAATGGGTATTTCGTCCATCGCTGGCTGGATTCCAGCCGCCTGGCTTCTAAATGCGGAATTTAGAAATTTCGTTGCAAAATTCCGACCGAAGGTAGTTCTACAGCTTTGAGACGGCATCAATCAAAAGCGTTGCTCCATCTTTGGCTTGATTGCCCAAGTAAATTGCCGCCTTGGTAAACTTCTCAGCTTCTCCTGCGACAGCCGCCGCAGATTTCAGCGCGCCGCCCAGTTTTTCCCGAAGCGTTCGAACGGGCGGGGATTCTGCGTGAGTGTCCAGCGCCGCTTTGATTTCTTCCTCATCGAAGTGGGCATCACTCACTGCCTTGCGAACTGCGCTGCGAAAAGGTGCTGCCCCCTGGACACGGAACATCCGAAGCGCGCGATTGAGACTTTCCAACTGCTGGTCGGCATATCGCCGAAGCGAAGGGGGGATGCCTTCCACCTCAAGCGCTTGGCGTAGCTCGTCAATTTTCTGTGTCAACTCTGCCACCGCCGCATCTTCCACGACGACATCTTCGTTCGGCAGAACCACCGAAGCCCAGCCAAGCGCTAGTAGGGCCTCACCAGTGATGTATTGCGCTGACTGAGAGCCTTGCGCATTCAGAAGATGGACGTGGAGAGAGTTCCCCAAGTGGTGCACCTGGGGCCCGATCAGTCCCTCTGGGATGCCCGCCGCCTTCGTCGCCTCCAGCACCGCTGGAATCTCCCTTGCGATGGCCGTGATCAGCTCTGCGGCGAGACGCGCGCTCTCCACCTCATTTTCATTGCCTGGCAGCCCTGCAGCCCTTAGCCACCCTGCGCTTGCAGCCGCATTTGGGTTTGGATGCACAAGCTGAACTTTTGCAGCGGAAAGAATTGCATACAGCCGTCCTGCAGCGTTGTTGCCAAGAACCTCGGGTGATATCGTCATTGAGTTGTGCTTCTGAGTTAAAGGGAGCAGCCCTGTTGAGCGCGGCGAACCTGGCCGGCATAGCCCAGGGCGCCACCATGTGCCCGTGAGGCCGCTGACCGACGCCGAGTTTTCATCACGTGCGCGATCGGCGGAACCGAGGAGCGCAAGGTCAAGACCTTTGGCAATGTCGCGGCCCCTGCTAAGTTAAATGCCGAGCAGTATGGCGTGAAGCGTGGCGGACACAAGGGCAACATTACGTCGCACCAAAAGACGCCTTCCTGGTTCGCAACGAGGGGGGCTAATTTTGACCAACACGACTGCGCAGGCTGCCCCATCGGTGATCCAAAACGGCAGAGCGTAGTGCCCCTCTGGGTAGAGGGCGCTAAAGGCTCGACAGTAAAAATTTGCACGTGAAATGAGCTGCCTAAATTTTAAGCAAACCTCAAAGCAGCTCTAAGTTGTTGATTTTATTGGGTTGAGTTTTTGACCAGAGTAAAAATTTGCACGTGAAATGAGCTGCCTAAATTTTGGGCACTCAATTTGGGCAGCCAAGAAATCCCGGAACGGAGCCCTGCGATGGGTTCGGCGCGCCAGGCGGCCGACAGTCTCACGCCCCGACAACCCGCCGCCGGCTGGCGCGCTCCAGGAGGGCATCAACATACTCCTCCACCGCGAAATCCATCGTTCCCCGGAAGTTGATTCCACTGAAGTGCACCGGCCCCATATGGGCAATCCAGTCATCCTCGATGGGGTGCTTTTCTTTGGCGAAGCGGTCGACGACCTGCTGCATCCGGTGCGTGTTCCAAGCGATGACCACATTCGTAAGGAGTGCATGGCATCCGCTGATGGCCACCATCTCGTCTTCCCTGCGCCCACGACTGGGGGAGATCCGCCCGAAGTAAATGGCCCGCTGCAATTGATGAACCGACTCCCCGCGATTCAGGCTCGTATGGATTTCCCGGCGAAAGCTCTCGTTGGAAAAGTAGTCGCACAGAAAGACCGTGCGCAGCAGGCGGCCAAGGTTCTCAAGGGACTTGAACATGGGTGAGCCGGCAGCGTGCGAGCCGAGCCTTTCCAGCAATTCTCGTGGGGTCACCCGGCCAGTGTGGATTGAAGCCATGACGCGCATGGCCTCGTCCCACCCCTGGACGATGGACTTTTCCGAGATGTACTGGATTTTCAGGCGCTCCATGTTCTCCGGCACCTTCATGCCGTGCAGCAGCACGAGCTTTCGCTCGGCCATGTTGCGAAGTTGGGGGCACAGATCGAACCCCGACAGCTTGGCCGTGGCCATGGCGATCGACGTGTAGCCGTGCGTGTCGACGGCGAGCCACTGCAGCTTGCGGTCCACCGGACTCTTGGTGTTGTACCAGTGGGCCCCATGAATGGCCGCGGCCGCCTGGCGCGTGTTCAGGACGATTGGCTGGTCGTAGAAAACGCCGTAGCTATCGAGGACGTGGGTGTAGATGCCCACCGCGAAAGTGCGGCGGCGCGGGTCTACACGGGCGTTGAAGAGGCGGTTGCTTGCGTCCATGGACATCATGTCCGAAGAGCCTTTCTCCCCGTTGCCCCAATGCGCGGCAATGGCGTGCTCCATCTGGAAAACCAGCACCCGGTCATTCGCAGCCCGTACGCGCTCAGGGTTCTCCAACAGCCGCATGGCGGCCGCGATGTGCGACAGCTCGACACGCGGGATCATGGCTGCAACGCCGGCGACGTCATTTTCAGTGCCCATCGCGAGCATTGCGCCATACAGGGCAATGAGTTCGCGGGTGGACTTCGCCTTTCGACCAAGAATGACCTCCGAGAAATTGGTCTTGGCATCCACTTCGATCAGGATTTTTTCGAAGCGCTCTGGTCCGATGATTTTGAAGATGGCATCTCGTGCCCGTTCGACCTGCATGTCGATGTCTTGAGGAGACAACCTGGGAAAGCTGATGTGCTGGGATTCGTGTATTTCCAGCCTACCGGCGTCCAGCGCCTCGGACAGCGCTCGGAGGCCAATTTCGCACGCGTGGCGGGTCCGCTTCAAATACAACTTTGGGTCTGAGAACGCGTTCATTGCACTGGTGAGCTTGTTGCGGTCTCGATCCCACTGATCTTTCGGGATCAAGAAGTCCTCACGATTTCGGTGCTTCCAGCTATGTGCTACCCACAGCCTGCCGCCGCGCAGCCCCTTGTGGATGGCCAGAGCGGTAGAAGCCTGCAGGGCCCCCAAGGCCCGTTTCCGGTCATCGCCTTTGAGCAAGTCATGCCATACCCTGTCCGTGGTTGGCAGTGGGAAGTCAGCGGGCAGCTCGTTCAGGTTCTGAGCTTTGATGTCGCGCAGTGCCTGGACCAACTGGAGCGCAGGATCGTCGTCTGGTCCCTCGATCTCGATGCCTTCAAAAGCGCTGAGCACTGAAGCCACCGCAAAGCGCTCGCCGGCCAAGTGGTCGCGCACCAGGGCAGAGCCAGAGAGGTTGGGTGGTGCTTTCTCCGAGGGGTACATTTCCTTGAGCGTTTCCACTTTTTGCCTGTCGGTCTTGTCATTGCTATGGATCACCGCTCGAACCCGCTGCTCTTGCTGTGCGTACTCCATAGCGGTTTGCGCGCGCAAGGACTGCACGCGGCCACGTCCTTGGCCGATCAGGCGGTTGAGATGGCGGCCCGCTGTGTAAAACGCGTTGTCGGTGAATTCAAGCAAGGTCGCGCGCAGAAAGCAGCAAACCTCGAGCATCTGGGTCGTTTCGGCCAGCAACCGCGTTGCTGATGGGGGGCGATGCACCACGGCTCGGGCATAGGCGCGGATCCGCTCTCCACCAATCGCGGACAAATCCCAGTCATGGACACCCAGTTCCTTGAGAAAGGCGATCTTCTTGCTTGCTTCACGAAGTGAATGAAGCCCGTGTTTCCCGGGCGGCTCTTTAAGCCATTCCAGCTGCGTGCCACCGGTGCGGCCTTTGCGCCCGGAAAAGACAGCCTTCAAGGCCCTGTGAGCATGGGCCTCAGTGACTTTGACCCGCACCACTTCGAGCGCGGCGGCCGTTTCGGCCTCAAACGCTCGGGCGGCAATGCTCCGCAGTATCCGTTCGTGGGGGATCAGCAGTTGGTTGTCGAGCAACCAGAGTTCCGCGCGCTTGACCAGGTCTTCGACAGAGACAGCCGTTGTCGCCAGGGCCTTCAGCGCATTGCCGAGTTCATCGAGGTTCTGCGCAGTTGCCGGTGCCAGATTGGCGAGGTTTTCGAGGATCCACTGACGGTGGGCGGTCAACGTTGCAGGCCGCTTGTACAGGGACTTGAGCGAGGCAATGGACGTTTGTCGCAGCTGGAGCTCAGCGCTGAGGTACTTCAGAAGAAGCGCAGGGATGAGCGTCAAGTTCTCAAGATGCCGCCCTGACGCACGCAGAAAAACGAGCAGGACAGCAGGCCCAAGCGCGTTGTCTCGGTACCGCGACTTCAGAGCATCCACATCTTCCTTGGACAGCCGAAAGCACAGCCCCAGATCGATGTCGGTGAGGGTCTTGGGGAACGCGGTTGAGCCTATGAAGCGCTGATGAAATCCCGACATTTCTCCTGCCTCCCTGGACGGGCACTCTGGCAGCAGGATCGGGTTCGGTCAAGGCGTCTTAGAGCTCCGGGTTTACCCGCAATGGGTGGCGTAAAAATCTGAGCGTGAATTGAGATCACCCCGATCTGAACAACACCAGCTGGGTGCGCAGCAAGCTTGGCTCCGCGGTGTTCGCCGAGGTCAAGCTCACCGGGGCGAGCTTCCGCGAAGCGCACACCCTGGGACTGGCGTTCCACGACTCGCTGCTGGTGGGCGCCGACCTGCGCGGCATGTCGTTCCGAAAACAGACCATCGGGCAGTTGGACCTGTCCGATGCCGACCTGGGCGGCTGCGATTTCCGCGATGCCGTGTTCGAGGGTGGCAGCCTGCGCGATGCGAACCTCAAGAACGCGCGCTTCGACGGCGCCGACCTGCGCGAGGTCGATCTGTCCGGGCTGCGCATCGCCCACCTAGCGCAGTTCTTCAAGGGGGCGGTAATCTCGCAGGACCAAGCTGCGGCACTGGCGAGCGAGCTGGGGGTGCGGGTGATGTAGATCGCCTCTGCCGGCTTGTTCAATCCCTGCTCAATTGCGCGTGCGCCGAATCCAGTAGCTGGCGAGCAAGGCTGTAGATTCCCGGGCATTTGCTCTCCCGGGGACCAGCCACATTCAGCGTCTGTACAGGCCCTTGTCGCAGCCATGTTTGGAGTCTGTCTAAGGTGGTCTGCAAGGCGTTCTCGTCCAGTTGAAGAACAAGGTGGGGTTTGCCCATCTTTTGAGCAAAACCACGTGTCGCTAGCGTGCCTCCGGTAAGTTCTCCCATGTTCAGAATCAGGGTGGCATCGCTGTCGTGCACGTTCAGCCGATTGCGCTGCCGGTAGCCACCTTCAGAGAGCTCCTTGAGCTGGTACTTGAAGGGGATGTTCCCGTCTTCCGCACATCTTCCGCTGGGCGCCCATCCGGTGTGGGTGTAACCATGGGCAATCGCAAAGTCCAGGGCGGAGCGATCAACCCCGGTCTGCCCACCGGACTGGATGGTTTTGCACAGTCTTGTCGATGTGGCCTGTATCGGTCGAAAAGACGCAAGTTCAACGAGTGCTCCATTGGTGGGGACTTCGCGGCGCTCCTCCAGCCGGTGGTTGGGGTCGTCGAACGGTTTGAGATACACCACGGCGTACTGTTCGCCTACCTCCTCCTTCAGCCAGTGCGAGAGTTGCAGCCCGCGGGCATGAAAGGCCATCCAGTCCCAGTGGCGGTCATCCACATCTGGCTGGTAGAACTCCATGCGGACGAAATCCATCGCCCAATCCGCAAACTTCCGCCACAACCCCTCCGACATCAGGAAGGAGTCGTCCCAGAAGGTGGCATCACAAAGGTTTGGGCCGATCCCGCCCCCGCTTGCGGGATCCCTGTTTATCCAGAGAAAAGCCCCCAAGGCGTACTCTGGCAGCACGGTGAGTACGGGGCGGGTATCGATTATGGCGAGTGAAGGCATTTTCTGCCGAGCGGCTTGCAAGTGACCTTGCCAATTCCAAGTGGCTGGTCAGCTCGGGTCGCGATGGATCTGGTCCGGCTCCGGCGAGAACAAATCCCAGGTCGCCATGAACAGCGCCGCGATCACCGGGCCGATCACGAAGCCGGTCAGGCCGAACAGGCCTAGGCCGCCCAGGGTGGAGATCAACACCACGTAGTCGGGCATTTTCGTATCCTTGCCGACCAGGATGGGGCGCAGGATGTTGTCGACCAGGCCGATCACGAAGATCCCGTACGCGATCAGCACCACCCCCTGCCAGAGGGCGCCGGTGGCCAGGAAGTAGATGGCCACGGGCAGCCAGATCAGGCCCGCGCCCACGGCGGGCAGCAGCGACAGGAAGGCCATGAGCACGCCCCAGAGCACGGGGCCCTGGATGCCCAGGATCCAGAAGATCAGCCCGCCCAGGGCGCCCTGGGAGGCGGCGACCACGATGTTGCCCTTGACGGTGGCGCGGATCACGGTGGTGAACTTGCTCACCAGCTGGCGCTTGTGGCCTTCTTCCAGGGGGATGGCGCGGCCGATGCGGGCCGCCAGTACGGCGCCATCGCGCAGCAGGAAGAACAGCAGGTACAGCATGATGCCGAAGCCCACGAGGAATTCGAGCGTGTTCTGGCCGATGTTGACGGCCTGTGTGGCCACGAACTGGCTGGCCTGCACGGCCACGGACGAGAGCTTGGCCTGGATCTGGGCGATCGAGGTCAGGTCGAACCGGTCGAGCAGGTTCACGGCCCACTGGGGCAGGGCGGCGATCACCTGCTGGAAGTACAGGCCGAAATTGAGCTGCCCCGTGCGGGTGCGTTCATAGATCGCCGTGGCCTCCTGGACCAGCGAAAGGGTGAGGAAGACCAGCGGCAGGATCACGACCACCAGGCACAGCCCCAGCGTGATCAGGGCTGCGAGGTTGACCCGGGGGCGCACGCGGCGCAGCACCTTGCGGTGCAGGGGGGCGAACAGGATGGCGAGCACCATGCCCCAGAAGACAGCGCCGTGGAATTCCCAGAGGATGGCACCGAAGGCCACGGTGACCAGCACCAGTAGCAGCAGGAAAGTCTTGTCTTGGAGTGTGTTGGAGCTCATTGAAACCCGTTGCAGCAAAACGCCGTGTACCCGCAATGTACGCGAGCCGCAACAGCGGCCTCCATTTCCATGGAGCACCGATACATATGCCGCCGCTTTTTGGCCTTGATGCAGATCAGTGGCACAATGCTGCCCGTACCAAGGCCCTTCCCCAGCCACAGTCGCATCCGCCAATCGGTTCAGCCGTGTCGCGGAAGGTTTACCAACCAGCTAATGCTTTCCCAAGGAAAGCGGAGGTCAGCGGAATATGAGCGATACGCCATCTGTCTACCAAGCCTACCAAGGCAACACCTACCTCTTCGGCGGCAACGCGCCCTATGTCGAAGAGATGTACGAGAACTACCTCGCCAACCCCGGCAGCGTGCCTGACACCTGGCGCGAGTACTTCGACGCACTGCAGCATGTGCCTGCCGTCGACGGCTCCAATGCCAAGGACGTTCCCCACCTCCCCGTCATCAATGCCTTCGCCGAGCGCGCCAAGCAGGGCGGCACCAAGGTCGTCGTGGCCACGGGTGCAGACTCCGAGCTGGGCCGCAAGCGCACCGCCGTCCAGCAGCTGATCGCCGCCTACCGCAATGTGGGCCAGCGCTGGGCCGACCTCGATCCTTTGAAGCGCACCGAGCGCCCCGCGATCCCTGAACTCGAAGCCTCGTTCTACGGCTTCAGCGACGCCGACCAGGAAACCGTGTTCAACACCAGCAACACGTTCTTCGGCAAGGAATCCATGCCGCTGCGCGAGCTGATCAACGCGCTGCGCGAAACCTACTGCGGCTCCATCGGTGCCGAGTACATGTACGCCACCGACCAGAACCAGAAGCGCTGGTGGCAGGAAAAGCTGGAAACCATCCGCAGCAAGCCCAATTTCGGTGGCGACAAGAAGCGCCAGATCCTGGACCGCCTGACGGCCGCCGAAGGCTTGGAGCGCTTCCTGCACACCAAGTACGTCGGCCAGAAGCGTTTCTCCCTCGAAGGGGGTGAGAGCTTCATCGCCGCCATGGACGAGCTGATCCAGTCCGCCGGCGCCAAGGGCGTGCAGGAGATCGTGATCGGCATGGCCCACCGTGGCCGCCTGAACGTGCTGGTGAACTCCCTGGGCAAGATGCCTGCGGACCTGTTCGCCGAGTTCGACCACACCGCCCCCGAAGACCTGCCATCGGGCGACGTGAAGTACCACCAGGGTTTCAGCTCCGACGTGACCACCCCTGGCGGCCCGGTCCACCTGTCGCTGGCGTTCAACCCATCGCACCTGGAAATCGTGAACCCCGTGGTCGAAGGCTCGGTGCGCGCGCGCATGGACCGCCGCGCCGACCCCCTGGGCAAGCAGGTGCTGCCCGTGCTGGTGCACGGCGACGCGGCCTTTGCCGGCCAGGGCGTGAACCAGGAAACCCTGGCGCTGGCCCAGACCCGTGGCTACTCCACGGGCGGCACGGTGCACATCATCATCAACAACCAGATCGGTTTCACCACCTCCGATCCGCGCGACGCACGCTCCACGCTGTATTGCACCGACATCGTGAAGATGGTCGAGTCGCCCGTGCTGCACGTCAACGGCGACGACCCTGAAGCCGTGGTGCTGGCCACCCAGCTCGCCCTCGAGTTCCGCATGGAATTCCAGAAGGACGTGGTCGTGGACATCATCTGCTTCCGCAAGCTGGGCCACAACGAGCAGGACACGCCGGCCCTGACCCAGCCGCTGATGTACAAGAAGATCGGCCAGCACCCCGGCACGCGCAAGCTGTATGCCGACAAGCTGGCCACGCAAGGCCTGGGCGAGACCCTGGGCGATGACATGGTCAAGGCCTACCGCGCCGCCATGGACGCGGGCAAGCACACGGTCGATCCGGTGCTGACCAACTTCAAGAGCAAGTACGCCGTGGACTGGAGCCCGTTCCTGGGCAAGAAGTGGACCGATGCCGGCGACACGGCGATCCCGCTGGCCGAGTGGAAGCGCCTGGCCGAGAAGATCACCACCATCCCAGAAAGCGTGACGCCGCACCAGCTGGTCAAGAAGGTGTACGACGACCGCGCCGCCATGGGCCGTGGCGACATCCCCGTGGACTGGGGCATGGGCGAGCACATGGCGTTTGCCTCGCTGGTGGCCAGCGGCTTCCCCGTGCGCCTGTCGGGCGAGGACTGCGGCCGTGGCACGTTCACGCACCGCCACGCCGTGATCCACGACCAGAAGCGCGAGAAGTGGGACATCGGCACCTACGTGCCGCTGCAGAACGTGAGCGAGAACCAGGCTCCGTTCGTTGTGATCGACTCCATCCTGTCCGAAGAGGCCGTGCTGGGCTTCGAGTACGGCTACGCCTCGAACGACCCCAACACCCTGGTGATCTGGGAAGCCCAGTTCGGCGACTTCGCCAACGGCGCGCAGGTCGTGATCGACCAGTTCATCGCCTCGGGCGAAGTCAAGTGGGGCCGTGTCAACGGCATCACGCTGATGCTGCCGCACGGCTACGAAGGCCAGGGCCCCGAGCACAGCTCGGCCCGCCTGGAGCGCTTCATGCAACTGGCTGCCGACACCAACATGCAGGTGGTGCAGCCCACCACGGCCAGCCAGATCTTCCACATCTTGCGCCGCCAGATGGTGCGCGATCTGCGCAAGCCGCTGATCATCATGACGCCCAAGTCGCTGCTGCGCAACAAGGACGCCACCTCGCCGCTGTCCGAGTTCACCAAGGGCAGCTTCCAGACGGTGATCCCGGAGCAGGACGAAGCCATCGTGAAGAAGGCCGCCAAGGTCAAGCGCGTGATCGCCTGCTCGGGCAAGGTGTACTACGACCTGGTCAAGAAGCGCACCGAGCGCGAGGACGACGACGTGGCCATCATCCGCGTCGAGCAGCTCTACCCCTTCCCGCACAAGGCCTTCGCAGCCGAACTCAAGCGCTTCCCCAACGCCACGGACATCGTGTGGTGCCAGGACGAGCCACAGAACCAGGGCGCCTGGTTCTTCATCCAGCACAACATCCACGAGAACATGCTCGATGGCCAGAAGCTGGGTTATGCCGGCCGTGCCGCTTCCGCGTCGCCAGCCGTGGGCTATGCCCACCTGCACCAGGAACAGCAAAAGGCCCTGGTGGATGCCGCTTTCGCCAAGCTCAAGGGTTTTGTCCTGACCAAGTAAGGCCAGCTACCCGAACGTACACAGAACAGAACCCTACTGAAAGAATTCAAAATGGCTATCGTAGAAGTCAAAGTCCCCCAGCTGTCCGAGTCCGTGGCCGAAGCCACCATGCTCACCTGGAAGAAAAAGGCCGGTGAAGCGGTCGCAGTGGACGAGATCCTGATCGAGATCGAAACCGACAAGGTCGTGCTCGAAGTGCCCGCCCCCTCGGCTGGCGTGCTCGCTGAAATCATCCAGGGCGACGGCGCCACCGTGGTGGCCGACCAGCTCATCGCCAAGATCGACACCGAAGGCAAGGCCGGTGCTGCTGCCCCTGCAGCCGCTCCTGCCGCGGCCGCACCGGCACCCGCCGCTGCAGCAGCTGCGCCTGCCGCCGCCGCTGGTGGTTCCAAGGGCGATGTCGCCATGCCTGCCGCAGCCAAGCTGCTGGCCGACAACAACCTGTCCGTCTCGGCCGTGGCCGGCACGGGCAAGGATGGCCGCGTGACCAAGGGCGACGTGCTGTCGGCCGTGGCCGGTGGCGCCAAGGCGGCCGTGGCCGCTCCGAGCAGCATCCCCACGGGCGTGCCGACCAAGGCGCTGCCCCAGGTGGCTGCCCCGGCTGCCAAGGAAGACCTGAGCGGCCGTCCCGAGCAGCGCGTGCCCATGAGCCGCCTGCGCGCCCGCGTGGCCGAGCGCCTGCTGCAGTCGCAATCGACCAATGCCATCCTGACCACGTTCAACGAAGTGAACATGGCCCCGGTGATGGACCTGCGCAAGAAGTTCCAGGACAGCTTCACCAAGGAACACGGTACCAAGCTGGGCTTCATGTCCTTCTTCGTCAAGGCCGCCGTGCACGCCCTGAAGAAGTACCCCGTGCTGAACGCCTCGGTCGATGGCAATGACATCGTCTACCACGGTTACTTCGACATCGGTATCGCCGTGGGCTCGCCCCGTGGTCTGGTGGTGCCCATCCTGCGCAACGCTGACCAGATGAGCTTCGCCGACATCGAGAAGAAGATCGCCGAATTCGGCAAGAAGGCGGCCGAAGGCAAGCTGGGCATCGAAGAGATGACCGGTGGCACCTTCTCCATCAGCAACGGCGGCACCTTCGGCTCCATGCTGTCCACGCCCATCATCAACCCGCCACAGTCGGCCATCCTGGGCGTGCACGCCACCAAGGACCGCGCCGTGGTGGAGAACGGCCAGATCGTGATCCGTCCGATGAACTACCTGGCCATGTCCTACGACCACCGCATCATCGACGGCCGCGAAGCCGTGCTGGGCCTGGTGGCCATGAAGGAAGCGCTGGAAGACCCATCGCGCCTGCTCTTTGACATCTGATAGCGACTGAATCGACCCACCCGCGTGGCCGGCCCCTGGCCGCGCCCGCCGGTGGGTCTTTTTTCCAATGAACGATTGAGTGAGTGAGACCGATATGAGCAAACAATTCGACGTGATCGTCATCGGCGGCGGCCCCGGCGGCTATGTGGCTGCCATCCGTGCCGCGCAGCTGGGCTTCAACGTGGCCTGCATCGACGAGTGGAAGAACGAGAAGGGCGGCCCCGCACCGGGCGGCACCTGCACCAACGTGGGCTGCATCCCCTCCAAGGCGCTGCTGCAATCGTCCGAGCATTTCGAGCACGCCAACAAGCACTTTGCCGAGCACGGCATCTCCGCCAGCGACGTGAAGATCGACGTGGCCAAGATGCTGGCGCGCAAGGACACCGTCGTGAAGCAGAACAACGACGGCATCCTGTACCTGTTCAAGAAGAACAAGATCAGCTTCTTCCACGGCCGCGGCTCGTTCGTGAAAGCCGCCGAAGGCGGCTACGAGATCAAGGTGGCCGGCGCCGCCGAAGAGTCGATCACCGGCAAGCAGATCATCATCGCCACCGGCTCCAACGCCCGTGCGCTGCCCGGCACGCCGTTCGATGAAGAGTTCGTGCTGTCCAACGACGGCGCGCTGCGCGTGGGCGCGGTGCCCAAGAAGCTGGGCCTGATCGGCTCGGGCGTGATCGGCCTGGAAATGGGCTCGGTGTGGCGCCGCCTGGGTGCCGAAGTCACCATCCTCGAAGGCCTGCCGACCTTCCTGGGCGCCGTGGACGAGCAGATCGCCAAGGAAGCCAAGAAGGCCTTCGACAAGCAGGGCCTGAAGATCGAGCTGGGCGTGAAGGTCGGCGAGATCAAGACCGGCAAGAAGGGCGTGAGCATCGCCTACACCAATGCCAAGGGCGAAGCCCAGTCGCTGGACGTGGACAAGCTCATCGTCTCCATCGGCCGCGTGCCCAACACCATCGGCCTGAACACCGAAGCCGTGGGCCTGCAGCTCGACGAGCGTGGCGCCATCGTGGTCGACGGCGACTGCAAGACCAACCTGCCTGGCGTGTGGGCCGTGGGTGACGTGGTGCGCGGCCCGATGCTGGCGCACAAGGCCGAGGAAGAAGGCGTTGCCGTGGCCGAGCGCATTGCCGGCCAACATGGCCACGTGAACTTCAACACCATCCCCTGGGTCATCTACACCAGCCCCGAAATCGCCTGGGTGGGCCGCACCGAGCAGCAGCTCAAGGCCGACGGCGTCAAGTACAAGGCCGGCAGCTTCCCATTCCTGGCCAACGGCCGTGCACGCGCACTGGGCGACACCACCGGCATGGTCAAGATGCTGGCCGATGCCGACACCGACGAGATCCTGGGCGTGCACATCGTGGGCCCGCAGGCCAGCGAGCTGATCGCCGAGGCCGTGGTCGCCATGGAGTTCAAGGCCAGCAGCGAAGACATCGCGCGCATCTGCCACGCCCACCCCAGCCTGAGCGAAGCCACCAAGGAAGCGGCCCTGGCCGTGGACAAGCGCACGCTGAACTTCTGATCTCCGTTCACCGGAGAATGATGGCGCCGTCGCCCTGTGAAGGGCGGCGGCGCCTTGTTCCTTGTCCCCATCTAGCACAGGCGAGCGCACCGTGACCGTCAAACAGGCCTATCTGGCCGAACTCGAAGCCAAGGGTTTCAAGAGCGACCCCGCGCAATTGCGCGCCGTGGATGCGCTGCAGCGCTGCGCCGATGAATGGGCGACCTACAAGGAGCGGCGCTCCAACGCCTTCAAGAAGCTCATCAACCACCCCGAGATCCCGCGCGGCGTCTACATGTACGGCGGGGTAGGGCGGGGCAAGAGCTTTCTCATGGAATGCTTCTTCAATGCCGTGCCCTTGAAGCGCAAGGTGCGGCTGCACTTCCATGAGTTCATGCGCGAGGTGCACCGTGAGCTGGCGGGGCTGCAGGGCACGCAGAACCCACTCGATGTGCTGGGCGAGCGCATCTCCAAGCGCTACAAGCTCATTTGCTTCGACGAGTTCCACGTCGCCGACATCACCGATGCGATGATCCTGCACCGCCTGCTGGTCTCGCTGTTCGAGAACGGCGTGGGCTTCGTCACCACCTCCAACTTCATGCCCGACGAGCTCTACCCGGGCGGCCTGCACCGCGACCGCATCCTGCCCGCGATCGCACTGCTCAACCAGCGCCTGGAAGTGGTCAATGTGGACAATGGCACCGACTACCGGCGCCGCACCATGGAGCAGGTCAAGCTCTACCACACGCCCCTGGGCCCCGAGGCCGACGCCGAGATGAACGAGGCCTTCAATCAGCTGGCCGAAGTGCACGACGAAGACCCGGTGCTGCACATCGAGGCGCGCGAGATCCGCGCCAAGCGCAAGGCCGGCGGGGTGGTATGGTTCGACTTCCGTGAACTGTGCGGTGGACCGCGTTCGCAGAACGACTACCTGGAGATCGCCACGCAGTTCCACACCGTGCTGCTGTCCGATGTGCCCTACCTGCCGGTGGCCATGGCTTCGCCCGCGCGGCGCTTCACCTGGCTGGTGGATGTGCTGTACGACCGGCGCGTCAAGCTCATCATGTCGGCGGCCGTGCCGCCCGAGGCGTTGTACACGGAAGGCCCCCTGGCACACGAGTTCCCGCGCACCGTGTCGCGCCTGAACGAAATGCAGTCCAAGGAATTCCTGGCGCTCGAGCGCCGTGTGGTGGATACAGGGTTGACATGACGACGACAAGCAAGACGACGATGCGGCGTTTCCTCTTCATTTCCGCGCTGTGCCTGGCCGTGCAGGCGGGCCTGCTGGCGCCTGCACTGGCGCAGGATGATGCAGCCCCCGATGCCACGCCCGAGCGCAAGGCGGCCCATGCCCAGCGCAAGGCCGAGCGGGCCCACATCGAGGCAGAGCGCAAGGCCGTTGCCGAGCGCCAGCTGGCCGCCGACAAGGAGTGCTACAAGCTCTTTGCCGTGGAGGACTGCCTGCGCACCTCGCGCAACCGTGCGCGCGAAGCCGAGGCGGGTCTGCGCAAGCGCGAAATGCAGATCAACGATGCCGAGCGCAAGGAAAAGGCCGCCGATCGCCGCCGCAGCATTGCGGAAAAGCAGAGTGCCCAACCCGGCCCGCTGGGGGAGGCCGCAGAGGTCGGTATCGGCGTGCGCGGCCAGCCGCATGTGCAGGCCCCACGCCCACCGCGCACCCCCAAGACCCCGGTGGTGCCAACCCCGCGCGCCCAGGACATCCAGCAGCGCGAAGCCGAACAGGCCCAGCGTGCTGCCGAGACCGCCCAGCGCGCCGATCGCGCGCGCGAACGCCATGCCGAGGAACTGAAGGCCGCTGAGGCGCGCCGCGCCCGCGTGGCCCGCGACCAGGCCGCCGCAGCGGCCGCGGGCCGCAAGCCGGCGGCACCGCTGCCAGTGCCAGCCCCGGACGCGGCCCGTTAAGGGGGGTGATCTTTGGTGGCCTCGCGCCGCATGGCGGGCGCGAGGCGGCAAGCGCCTCGTCGCACGCCGTCAGGCCTTGCTGGTGCTCGTGCCCGCTGCTGCAGCGGGGGCGCCAACGGCCGGCGCAGGGCGTGCGCCCATGCCCAGGCCCTGCATGGGCTTCTTCTCTTCGACCAGGGCCTCGATCTTCACGATGACCAGCGACAGGTTGTCGCCGCCCCCGCGGGCCCGCGTGCGCGCCTTCTCGATCAGGAACTCGGTCGCCTCGCGCGGCGAGAGCGATTCGACCACCGAGGCCAGCTCGGTGGGCGAGAAGTAGTGCCACACGCCATCGCTGCAGGCCATGAGCGTATCGCCCGGGTGCAGCTGGGAAATCAAGTGCGTTGTGATGGGTGGGTCGCTTTCGGTGCCCAGGCAGCCCACCAGAATGTTGGAATGGGGGTGGTTGTTGGCCTCGGCCTCGGTCAGCTCGCCGCGGTCCACCAGGGCCTGCACATAGGAGTGGTCGCTGGTGCGGTGCGTCAGGCGCGCGCCCTGGAAGTGGTAGATGCGCGAGTCACCGGCATGCACCCAGTGGCAGTCGCCGCGCGGATTGATGAGGAAGGCCGCGACGGTACTGTGCGGCTCCTGCTCGGCTGCGATGGCCGTGAGGCGGATGACGATGTGCGCTTCTTCCACCATGCTCTTGAGCATGGCGGCCGCGTCATCGGTCTCGGGGGAGTAGCGCTCGAAGAGCTGGCGCGCCGTCATCATGACCTGGTCGGATGCCTTGCGGCCACCGCTGCGCCCCCCCATGCCATCGGCCACGACGCCCAGCACGCAGCCATTGTGCCGGCTGTGCGCAATCAGGGCGACCTGGTCTTGCTGGTACTCGCGGTCACCCTTGTGGATGCCGGTGGAGGCGATAAGGCGAAACGCTTTGGTGCTCATGCTGGTGATTGTGGTGCGTCAATGGGCCAGGCTGTCGTTCGAGGGGTCTGATGCGCGTATTATCCGCCCGCCTGTGGCATTTTTGCCATGACTGCCACGCGCCTCCCTTGAAATCCATCCACCCTTCGCTTCATCGGCACACCCTTGTGCCGCGCATGGAGCGCTTGCTACACCCCGGGGAGCCCGCCTGATGCCGCTGCCCGAGATGGTGCAGGAGGTGTTCGCACCCGGCGGCCTGCTGGCGCGCGCGGATGCGCAGTTCCGCCCGCGCGAAGGCCAGACCCGCATGGCCGCCGCCGTGGCCCGCACCATGGAGGAGGGCGGCCTGCTCGTGGTCGAGGCGGGCACCGGCGTGGGCAAGACCTTCTCCTACCTGGTCCCGGCCCTGCTCAGCGGCGAACGCGTGCTGCTCTCCACGGCCACCAAGGCCTTGCAGGACCAGCTGTTCGCGCGCGACCTGCCGCTCCTGGCCGGGGTGCTGGGCGTACCGGTGCGCGCCGCCTTGCTCAAGGGCCGGGCCAGCTACCTGTGCCTGCACCGCATGGTGCAGGCCCGCCAGGACGGCGCGGTAACAGATCGTAATGTCGCACGCGTGCTGGCCAAGGTGGAGGCCTGGTCGCACAGCACGCGAAGCGGCGACCTGGCAGAACTCACGGGCCTGGACGAGCGCTCGCCGGTGATCCCCCTGGTGACCTCCACGCGCGAAAACTGCCTGGGCGCGAGCTGCCCGCGCGCGCGCGAATGCCATGTCAACATCGCCCGGCGCGAGGCGCTGGCGGCCGATATCGTGGTGATCAACCACCACCTCTTCTTTGCTGACATGGCGGTGCGCGAGTCGGGCGTGGCCGAGTTGCTGCCCACGGTGCGCGTGGTGGTCTTCGACGAAGCCCACCAGATCAGCGAGACCGGCGTGCAGTTCCTGGGCCTGCAGCTGTCCTCGGGCCAGTTGCTCGACTTTGCGCGCGACCTGCTCGCCGCCGGCCTGCACCATGCCCGCGGCCTGGCCGACTGGGTGGCCCTGGCCGGCAGGGTGGAGCAGGCTGTGGCCGAACTGCATGCGGCTGGCGGCAGCGCCCAGGGCAAGCACGGCTGGAGCGGGGCCGCCCCCGAGGGCGCACAGGCCGACGCCTGGGACGCCGCGCTGCGCCGGCTGGGCACCGCCTGCGCCCAGGCGCAGGAGACGCTCGACCAGCTGAGCGAGACCGCACCCGATCTGGAACGGCTCTACGAGCGCAGCACCGAGCTGCTGGCCCGCCTGGGCCGCTTCGCGGGCGATTGCAGCCAGGAGGCGGTGCGCTGGATCGATCTGGGCGGCAGCACCCAGGTGCGCCTGGTGGAGTCACCGCTGGACATCGCGCACGCCATGCGCACCCGCCTGTTGACCCAGCCCGCACAGAGCACGCGCGATGACGAGTGGCCCGACCCCGAGGGTGAACGCGGCCGTGCCTGGATCTTCACCTCGGCCACCCTGGGCGCCGACGAGGGCCTGACCTGGTTCGTGGAGCGCTGCGGCCTGGAGGGCGCCGAGATCCTGCGCGTGGACAGCCCTTTCGACTACGCCACGCAGGCCGCGCTGTACGTGCCGCGCCACCTGCCCAAACCGGCGGACCCGGCCCACAGCGCCGCCATCGCGCGCCTGGCCGGCGACGCTGCAGCGCGCATCGGCGGGCGCACCCTGGTGCTCACCACCACGCTCAGGGCCCTGAACACCATCGGAGACCTGCTGCACCAGCGCTTCGGTGGCGGCCAGGACCTCGCGGTACTGGTGCAGGGCGAGTGGCCCAAGCGCCGCCTCATGGAGCGCTTTCGCGAAGGCAGCACGCACGGTGGGGCGGGTTGCATTCTCGTGGCATCGGCCACGTTCTGGGAGGGGTTCGACGTGCCGGGGGATGCGCTGCAGCTGGTCATCATCGACAAGCTGCCGTTCCCGCCGCCGGGTGATCCGCTGGTCGAGGCGCGCAGCCAGCGCATCGAGGAAGCGGGGGGCAGTTCGTTCCAGCAGTATTCGGTGCCCGAGGCCGCGGTGGCGCTCAAGCAGGGGGCCGGCCGCCTGATACGGCGCGAGTCGGACCGGGGGGTGCTGGTGGTCGGCGACACGCGCCTGGCCACCATGGGCTATGGCAAGCGGCTGCTGCGGGCCCTGCCGCCCATGCGGCGCCTGGAGACGCCGGAAGATTTCGATGCCGCGCTGGACGATCTGCTGGCGGCCCGTTCAGACCCGGGCTGAGCGGGTCGTCAGATGCTGCTTACCAGAACTTCCACCATGGATCCGACTTGCCCTTGAAGCCGGTGCGCGTGTATTCGCTTTGCGGGTACGAGGCATCCATCACGCGGCGGGTGTCGTCGCGCAGCTGGGCCATGCCCAGGGCGTCGTAGGACTGCATGAGGATGTAGAGCGCCTCTTCGACCGCCGGCACACCCTGGTAATCGGCCACGGCCACCTGGGCGCGGCTGATGGCGGCCACGTAGGCACCACGCTGGTAGTAGTAGCGTGCCACGTGCACTTCGTACTGTGCCAGCGAGTTCACGATGTAGGTCATGCGCTGGCGTGCGTCCTGCGCGTAGCGCGAGTCGGGGAAGCGCGTGCTCAGCTCGCTGAACGATTCGAAGGAGTCCTTGGCGGCCTTCTGGTCGCGCTCGGACAGGTCCTGGCGCGACAGCCAGGAGAACATGCCCAGGTTGTCGTTGAAGTTGACCAGGCCCTTGAGGTACAGCGCATAGTCCAGGGCCGGGCTGGCAGGGTGCAGCTTCATGAAGCGGTCCAGCGTGGCCACGGCCTGGGCCTTTTCACCCGCCTTGTAGTGGGCGTAGGCCTTGTCCAGCTGGGCCTGCTGGGCCAGCGGCGTGCCGGCGGCACGGCCCTCGAGCTTCTCGAACAGCGGCACGGCCTTGTCGTAGCCGCCGGAGTTCATTTCGTCCTTGGCTTCGGAGTAGATGCGGTTCGGGCTCCAGTTGGCGGTCTTGTCTTCCGTGGTGGTCGAGCACCCGGCGAGAACGCCTGCAGCCAGCAGGGCGGAGATAAACGGCAGTGGGGCACGAAGCATCGCAAGCAGCTTTCAGGCAAAAAAGAAACGGAATGTTCCCGGGAACCTGCAGCGCGCGGCAACCCTGCCGCGCCCATTCCCGGTGGGTCACCCAACGGGGCATTGTACCGGTGGCATTCGGGCCTGGAATCTCCCTGTCGCAAACGTTTCGGTTACGGGATGCACCGGGCTTTCTACAATGGAGCCCATGTTTGTCCACCTGCGCCTGCACACCGAATTTTCCGTCGTCGACGGGACCACCCGCATCGATGAAGTGGTCAAGGCCGCTGCCGGCGACGGCCAGCCCGCCCTGGCCATCACCGACCTCAACAACCTCTTTGGCGCCATCAAGTTCTACAAGGAAGGCCGCGGCAAGGGCGTCAAGCCCCTGCTGGGCGCCGAGATCTACCTGGAGGGCGAGGGCACGGCCCCGCCCTCGCGCATGATCGTGCTGGTCCAGAACCGCCAGGGCTACCTGAACGTCTCGGAACTGCTGGCCCGTGCCTGGACGCGCAACATCGTCAAGAACCTCGCCGTCTGCACCTGGGAATGGCTGCAGGAGCTGTCCGAAGGGCTGATCGTGCTCTCGGGCGCCCAGGCCGGCCCCGTGGGCCAGGCCCTGGTCAAGGGCGATGATGCCGGCGCCGCCAGCCTGGCACTGCGCCTGGCGGGGATCTTCCCGCACCGCTTCTACATCGAGCTGCAGCGCGCCGGCCGCCCCGACGACGAGGCCCATGTGGTGGCCGCGGCCCAGTTGGCCGCGCGCCTGCACCTGCCCGTGGTGGCCACCCACCCGGTGCAGTTCCTGGAGGACGAGGGCTACGAGGCGCACGAGGCGCGCGTGTGCATCGCCGAGGGCGAGATCCTGGCCAACCCGCGCCGTGTGCGCCGCTTCACGCGCGAGCAGTACTTCAAGTCCTCCGCCCAGATGCAGGCGCTGTTTGCCGACATTCCCTCGGCGATTGCCAACACCGTGGAGATCGCCCAGCGCTGCAACCTCACGCTGGTGCTGGGCAAGCCGCAACTGCCGGACTTCCCTACGCCCAACGGCATGCCGATCGACGAGTATTTCCGCTTTGCCTCGTTCGAGGGGCTGGAAGAGCGTCTCAAGCTGCTGTTCCCCAAGGAAGCCGACCGCGATGCCCAGCGCCAGCGCTATGTGGACCGGCTGGAGTTCGAGATCGGCACCATCCTCAAGATGGGCTTTCCGGGCTACTTCCTCATCGTGGGCGACTTCATCCAGTGGGCCAAGGAAAACGGCTGCCCCGTGGGGCCGGGCCGGGGGTCGGGCGCCGGCTCGCTGGTGGCCTATGCGCTCAAGATCACCGACCTCGATCCACTCGAATACAACCTGCTGTTCGAGCGCTTCCTGAACCCGGAGCGGGTGTCCATGCCCGACTTCGACATCGACTTCTGCCAGTCCAACCGCGACCGCGTGATCGACTACGTGAAGGACAAGTACGGCAAGAACGCCGTGAGCCAGATCGCCACCTTCGGGACGCTGGCGGCCAAGGCCGCCATCCGCGACGTGGGCCGCGTGATGGACATGAGCTACACCTTCTGCGACGGCATCTCCAAGCTCGTGCCCGGCAAGCCCGGCATGTCGTACACGCTGCAGTACCCGCCCGAAGTCAAGAAGGACGGCGACAAGAACAACTACGCGCTGGAACTCGAGCCCATGCTCTATGAGCGTGTGCGCAAGGAAGAGGACGTCAAGACCGTCATCGAAATGGCGCAGCAGCTCGAGGGCATGACACGCAACATCGGCATGCACGCCGGGGGCGTGCTGATCGCGCCGGGCAAACTCACCGACTTCTGCCCGCTGTACCAGCAGCCCGGCAGCGAATCGGCCGTGAGCCAGTACGACAAGGACGACGTGGAGGCCATCGGCCTGGTGAAGTTCGACTTTCTGGGCCTGGCCACGCTGACCATCCTGGAGATCGCGCGCGAGTTCATCATGAAGCGCCACAAGGGCCAGGAGAACTTCACCTTCGAGGCCATCCCGCTCGACGACGGGCCCACCTACAAGCTGTTCTCCGACGGCAAGACCGAAGCCGTGTTCCAGTTTGAAAGCCGCGGCATGCAGGGCATGCTGCGCGAGGCGCGCCCCAGCCGGCTGGAAGACCTGATCGCCCTGAACGCGCTGTACCGCCCGGGCCCCATGGACCTGATCCCCAGCTTTGTGAACCGCAAGCATGGCAAGGAAGTGGTGGAGTACCCGCACCCGCTGGTCGAGAAGGTGCTGGCCGAGACCTACGGCATCATGGTGTACCAGGAACAGGTGATGCAGACCGCCCAGGTGCTGGGCGGCTACAGCCTGGGCGGCGCCGACATGCTGCGCCGGGCCATGGGCAAGAAGAAGGCCGAGGAGATGGCCGAGCACCGCCTGATCTTCCGCGCCGGTGCCGCCAAGCAGGACATCAGCGAGGAGAAGGCCGACGAGGTGTTCGACCTGATGGAGAAGTTCGCGGGTTACGGCTTCAACAAGTCGCACGCTGCCGCCTACTCGCTGCTGGCCTACCACACGGGCTGGCTCAAGGTGCACTACACGGCCGAGTTCTTCTGCGCCAACATGACGGTGGAAATGGACGACACCGACAAGCTCAAGGTGCTGTTCGAGGACGCGCGCAAGAACTTCGGCATGACCTTCGAGCTGCCCGACGTGAACCGCGGCATGTACCGCTTCGAGCCGGTGACGGACAAGGTCATCCGCTATGGCCTGGGCGCCGTCAAGGGCGGGGGGCAGGCGGCCATCGAGGCCATCGTGGCCGCGCGCGAAGGCCGCGGCGAAGGCCCCAACGGCTCCACCAAGGGCCCGTTCAAGAGCCTGTTCGACTTCTGCCTGCGTGTGGACCGCGCGCGCATGAACAAGCGCACGGTGGAGGCCCTCATCAAGGCCGGCGCCTTCGACTCGCTCAACCTCAACCGCGCCTCGCTGCTGGCCTCCATCGACCGGGCCTTCGACTTCGCCGCAGCCTCGCTGGCCAACGTCAACCAGGGCGGCCTGTTCGACATGATGGGCGACGATGCCCATGGATCGAGCACGCAGGAGCCCGACCTGGTGGATGTGACGCCCTGGGGCATCAAGGAGCGCCTCACGCTGGAGAAGACGGCGGTGGGCTTCTACCTCTCGGGCCACCTGTTCGACGAGGTGGCCGTGGAGGTGCGCCGCTTCGTGCGCACGCAGATCGACGAGCTCATCGACAGCCGCGAGCCGCAGATCCTGGCCGGCATCATCAGCGACCTGCGGGTGATCAACGGCCAGCGCGGCAAGCTCGCGCTGTTCAAGATCGACGACAAGTCGGCCGTGATCGAGGCCTCGGCCGACGAGGCGCTGATCAACACCTACAAGAACCAGCTCAAGGACGACGAGTTCGTGGTGATGATGGGCCGCCTGCAGCTCGACCACTTCAGCGGCGGCCTGCGCGTGAAGGTGCAGCAGGTCTGGGACTTGGCCGGCGCGCGTGCGCGCTTTGGCAAGTACCTGCATGTGGTGGTCAACGACAAGGCACCCGAAGTGCAGAAACTGCTGCGCGAGTTCCCACCGCGCCGGGAAGAGGCGCCCGAGGGCGATCTGCTGCACGGCCTGCGCGTGCGCATGGGGCTGCGCTGCACCGGCACGGCCCAGGGGGCCGCCAGCAGTGCCACGGCCGTTGCCGAGATCCAGCTGTCTGACAGCAGCCGCTTCTACCCCAGCGATGCCGCGCTGGCCGCCTGGAGCGCCCAGGTCGGCGCCGGCTCCGCCACCGTCGTTTATGAATGAGGCACCCCCTGAGTCGCTACGCGCCGTCCCCAGCGCGGCGGGGCGGCCCTTGCGCGGGGGCGCTGGCCTGGGCCGCGCCAGTTTCAAAGGTTGCGGAGGATGGGCAATGCAGCTCCGGGATGGCACACCGCCCCATCGCTGCATATGCCTGCGCCGACCGTTTCGCAGGTCTGGTTATGGCCTGGCAGGAATATTGCTGAGAGCAGCCTTGAAAAAAAACGGACCAACATCAGATTTCTCCTGCGGCAGCGGTACGCGCGGGTCGCTAGAATGAAATTCATGGCAACAAAACCACCTTCTCCCAAAGCCGCGCCGCCTGTCACCAGGCCTGCGCGGGATGACGGCGGTTCGGTCGTGCTGGAAAGACGCACGCAAAAGACCCAGCCCCCCCAGATGTACCAGGTGGTCATGCTCAATGACGACTACACGCCCATGGAGTTCGTCATCGTGGTGCTGCAGGAGTTCTTCAGCAAGGACCGGGAGCAGGCGACCCAGATCATGCTCAAGATCCACCTCGACGGTAAAGGCGTGTGCGGCGTGTATTCGCGCGACGTGGCCGCCACCAAGGTCGAACAGGTGCTCGACGCGGCCCTCAAGGCCGGGCACCCGCTGCAATGTGTCAGTGAGCCTGTTGAATAACAGGTCTTTGATCCCGATCTACAGTTATCCCTTCCACGCAAGCACAAAGGAGTTCACATGATTGCCCAGGAACTGGAAGTCAGCTTGCACATGGCCTTTGTTGAGGCCCGCCAGCAGCGCCACGAATTCATCACCGTGGAGCATCTGCTGCTTGCACTGCTCGATAACCCCAGCGCAGCGGAGGTGCTGCGCGCCTGCTCGGCCAACATCGATGACCTGCGGTCGTCGCTGTCGAATTTCATCAAGGACAACACCCCCCAGGTCGCCGGCACCGACGAGGTGGACACGCAGCCCACGCTGGGTTTCCAGCGCGTGATCCAGCGCGCCATCATGCACGTGCAGTCCACCGGCAACGGCAAGAAGGAAGTCACCGGTGCCAACGTGCTCGTGGCCATCTTCGGCGAGAAGGACTCGCATGCCGTGTACTACCTGCACCAGCAGGGTGTGACGCGCCTGGACGTGGTCAACTTCATCGCCCACGGCATCAAGAAGGGCGAGCCGCCGGAACCCGCCAAGGCCGAGAACCAGGCCGAAGGCGAGGAGGGCGGGTCTGCCGAGCGCAACGAGAAGGCCTCGCCGCTCGAGCAGTTCACGCAGAACCTCAACCAGGCTGCCAAGGATGGCAAGATCGATCCGCTGATCGGGCGCAACTACGAGGTGGAGCGCACCATCCAGATCCTGTGCCGCCGCCGCAAGAACAACCCGCTGCTGGTGGGCGAAGCCGGCGTGGGCAAGACTGCGATCGCCGAGGGCCTGGCCTGGCGCATCACGCAGAACGACGTGCCCGAGATCCTGGCCGAGGCCGTGGTGTACTCGCTCGACATGGGCGCGCTGCTGGCCGGCACCAAGTACCGCGGTGATTTCGAGCAGCGCCTGAAGGGCGTGCTCAAGTCGCTCAAGGACAAGCCCAACGCCATCCTTTTCATCGACGAGATCCACACCCTGATCGGTGCGGGCGCTGCCTCGGGCGGCACGCTCGATGCGTCCAACCTCTTGAAGCCGGCGCTCTCCAGCGGCCAGCTCAAGTGCATCGGCGCGACCACCTTCACGGAGTACCGTGGCATCTTCGAAAAAGACGCTGCGCTGTCGCGCCGCTTCCAGAAGGTGGATGTGGTCGAGCCCACCGTGGCCGAGACCATCGACATCCTGAAGGGCCTGAAGTCGCGCTTCGAGGAGCACCACAGCGTGAAGTACGCCACGGCCGCACTGCAGGCCGCGGCCGAGCTCAGCGCCAAGTACATCAATGACCGCCATCTGCCCGACAAGGCGATCGACGTCATCGACGAAGCCGGTGCCGCCCAGCGCATCATGGTGCCCAGCAAGCGCAAGAAGACCATCGGCAAGGCCGAGATCGAAGAGATCGTGGCCAAGATCGCGCGCATTCCGCCGGCCAACGTGTCCAACGACGACCGCAGCAAGCTGCAGACGCTGGAGCGTGACTTGAAGAGCGTGGTGTTCGGCCAGGACAAGGCCCTGGAAGTGCTCGCCAGCTCGGTCAAGATGGCACGTTCGGGCCTGGGCAAGGGCGACAAGCCGATCGGCTCGTTCCTGTTCAGCGGCCCCACGGGCGTGGGCAAGACCGAAGCCGCCAAGCAGCTGGCCTACATCATGGGCATCGAGCTCCTGCGCTTCGACATGTCGGAGTACATGGAACGCCATGCCGTGAGCCGCCTGATCGGCGCGCCTCCGGGCTATGTCGGGTTCGACCAGGGTGGCCTGCTGACCGAAGCCATCACGAAGAAGCCGCACGCGGTGCTGCTGCTCGACGAGATCGAGAAGGCCCACCCGGACATCTTCAACGTGCTGCTGCAGGTCATGGACCATGGCACGCTGACGGACAACAACGGCCGCAAGGCCGACTTCCGCAACGTCCTGATCATCATGACGACCAATGCCGGCGCCGAGACCATGAACAAGGCGACGATCGGCTTCACCAACCCGCGCCAGGCGGGCGACGAGATGGGCGACATCAAGCGCCTGTTCACGCCCGAGTTCCGCAACCGGCTGGATGCCATCGTCAACTTCAAGGCACTGGACGAGCAGATCATCCTGCGCGTGGTGGACAAGTTCCTCTTGCAGCTGGAAACGCAACTGGCCGAGAAGAAGGTGGAAGTCACCTTCACCGACACGCTGCGCAAGCACCTGGCCAAGAAGGGCTTTGATCCGCTGATGGGTGCACGCCCGATGCAGCGCCTGATCCAGGACACCATCCGCCGTGCGCTGGCCGACGAACTGCTGTTCGGGCGCCTCACCGAAGGTGGCCGCCTGACAGTGGACATCGAGATGAAGGCCGACGAGAAGGGTGTGGAACAGCCGGAAGTGCTGCTCGATATCCAGCCCCTGCCGAAGAAGGACCGCACCGCCAAGTCGGAGCCTGCGGAGCCCGAAGAAGCCACCGCCGACTGAGCGAGCCACTGGCCAGACCAAAGCCCACAGCACCCGCTGTGGGCTTTTTTCATGGCGCATGCGCCTGGCTGTCCCCCACCGGAACGCGCTGCCTTGCGGTGCACCGTTGCGCTGGCAACACGTCAGGCTATCACACGCTTTGTTGCATCAAAAAGAAAGCCCGCTCAGTGTTTTCCTTCAGGATTGCGCCATGTTTCTTGGGTAGAGTGGCATGGAGCGCATCACATCAATGAAGAAGGAGTAATTACATGAGCCAGAAAGTCGCGTACGTCACCGGGGGCATGGGGGGCATCGGAACGGCTATCTGCCAGCGCCTGCACAAAGAGGGTTTCAAGGTCATTGCGGGCTGCGGCCCGACGCGCGATCACGCCAAGTGGCTGGCCGAGCAAAAGGCCCTGGGCTATACGTTCTACGCGTCCGTGGGCAATGTGGGCGACTGGGACTCCACCGTCGAGGCCTTCAGCAAGTCCAAGGCCGAGCACGGCAGCATCGACGTGCTGGTGAACAACGCCGGCATCACGCGTGACCGCATGTTCCTCAAGATGTCGCGTGAGGACTGGGACGCCGTGATCGAGACCAACCTCAACAGCATGTTCAACGTCACCAAGCAGGTGGTGGCCGACATGGTGGAAAAGGGCTGGGGCCGCATCGTCAACATCAGCAGCGTGAACGGTGAAAAAGGCCAGGCCGGCCAGACCAACTACTCGGCCGCCAAGGCCGGCATGCACGGCTTCTCGATGGCCCTGGCCCAGGAACTGGCCACCAAGGGCGTCACGGTGAACACCGTGAGCCCGGGCTACATCGGCACCGACATGGTCAAGGCCATCCGCCCCGACGTGCTCGAAAAGATCGTCGCCACCGTGCCCGTCAAGCGCCTGGGCGAACCCAGCGAAATCGCCTCCATCATTGCCTGGCTGGCCTCGGAAGAGGGCGGCTACGCCACCGGTGCCGACTTCTCGGTCAACGGCGGCTTGCACATGGGCTGATCCCTCCGCCAGCGACCCTGTTGTCGCCCGGAACGAAAAAACCCGCCTCGGCGGGTTTTTTCATGGGTGCGAGCGGCTGGCTCGAGGGTCAACCAACGAACTTGCCGTTGGAGCCCATGATGCCCAGGTCGATGAATTTCGATCCCACAAAGGGCGTACCGCCTGCGAAGTCCACCAGGAAGCCACCCATGTCGTTGTTGCGCATGCCGGCCAGCGCGCTGCGCAGCTTGGCGCGGCTGAGGTCCTTGCCGGCGCGGTCCAGGCCGTCGATCAGCACGCGGGCGTTGACGTAGCCCTCGAAGCTGCGGGCCGAAAACTCCTGCTGGCCCGCAGCGCGCATGGCGCGCTGGTATTCGCGCACCAGGGCTACGCTGGTGCGCGTGGCATCGGGCATCACCATCGACACGGCCAGGCCGCCGGCCTTGGCACCCAGCTGGCGCAGGTTCTCACCGCTGAACGCCACGCTGGTGGCGGCCAGCGGCGTGCTGGCCGAGACCTTGCGGAACTCGTTGACCAGCGCGGCGCTGACGTCGCCGGCCGTGCCCAGCAGCACGGTCATGGGCTTGGCACCGATGGCCTGCTGCACCACCTGGGCCACCTGCTCGCCCTTGGCGTCGAGCTTGAAGGCCTTGGGCGCGGGCTGGTTGACGGCCTTCAGGGCGTTGTTCACATCGGCCAGGAATTCACGGCCGAAGACCGTATCCTGGTAGACCACGGCCAGGTCGGTGATGCCCATGGCCACCAGCTTCTTGGCCAGACGCTGGGCTTCGTCGGAGTAGCCTGCACGCACGTGGAAGACCGAGCGGTACTCGGGCTTGCGCAGCGAGGATGCGCCGCTCTGCGGGGCCACGTAGGGGATCTGCGCTTCATCGACCAGCGGCATGATGCGCTGGTTGTTGGGCGTGCCCATGCACGACAGCAGGGCCGCGACATTGCCGTCGGCGATCAGCTTGCGCACGTTCTCTTCCGAACGCGCGGGTTCGTAGCCGTCGTCCAGCGCCAGCAGGCGCAGTTCGCGGCCATGCGTGCCGCCGCTGCGCGCATTCGCCTGGGCGATACCGGCGTCCAGGCCTTGCTTGAGTTCCTTGCCCAGGCTGGCCAGGGGGCCGGTCATGCCCAGCGAGCAACCGATGGTGACCACCTTGGCGTCGATGGGGTCCTGGGGGCCGGCCCATGCACAAGGGGCGAGCGAGAGGCCGGTGGCGGTGGCAAGAAGGGACTGGGTGAACTGACGGCGTTGCATGAGGAAATTGGCGATGGTCGAAAAGGAGGGCGCTGCCACGGGATACCGTGGTGGCCAGGGACCCTGGCTGCATGGATAGCGCAACCATAGGGAAAACCCTGATTTTATCGACCAATCGTGAGCGGCGTCAAAAAACGTTTCGGCGCGAGGGACAAGTGGCGGCATCCGGGGGATGGCCGGCGCCTGCGGCTCAGCGCGCGCAGCGCGCCATGTAAGCATCCTCGAAGCGTTTGAGATCGCTGCGCTCGCCCTCGCTGAGGTCGGTGCGTGCCTTCTTGAGCGTCAGGATGCGGCGCGACTCGGCGCATTGCTGGCTGTGGCGGGCCTCGTCGGCCTGGGATGCCTGTTGTGCCTGCTGGGCCTGGCGGTCTTCGTCGCGCCGCTGCTGGCGCGCCTCGCGTTGCTCCCTGTAGTAGCGGGACGAGGCTTCGCTCTCCTCTTCGCGGCAGTCGCGCTCGAATTCGCGGCGCATGCCCTCCTGCGTGTCCGCCTTGATGTTGCGGGAGTAGGCCGTCCGCAGGGTGTCTTTCAGGCTGCGGCAGCGCTCGCTCATGTACTGCTGGTGGTCGGCGGCGGGCGCTGTGGACAGCGTGCGACTGGGCGATCGTTCCTGGCGGTACTCGCTTGCCGTGGGACCGGCCGATACCGATGTGGTCTTCATGCCTTGCGGACAAGCCCGGAACGAGGTGTAGGTGTTGCCACTGTCGTCCCGGCAGGTGTAGCGCGCCTGGGCGCTCGCGGTGGTTGGCGCAAGGGCCCCCAGGGCCCCCAGGGCTGCCAGCAGCAGGCCGGTGCAGGCAAGGCGCAGGGCGAGCCGGACACGCGCCGGGTGGGCCGTCCTGTGGTGGTGCATCCGCATTGGTGGTCTTCCTTTCCATGGTTGAAGTCCCGGGTGCCGGGGAGGGCTCGCCAGGGGCGCACCGGGAGGTGCAATGCATGGATTGTTCGGTGACCAGGCCTGGAGGGCGTTCTCCGCCTTGTCCACTGGCGCTGCTGGGCGCTTGACAATGTGTCCACTGGGCTGGGAAGGGGCGTACCGGGGGCGTTCAGCCGGTCTGCGGCAAAGCGATGCGCAGAGCAGTGGGCTCAAGAAAGGGGGGAAGAGGCGGCCTCGACGCGGGTGGCGGCAATCTGCGCCGGACGCAAAAAAGCCCCACTGCGGCGGGGCTTTCCTGCTGGAGGAGCAATGGGAACAGTAGGAAGAGGGGGCGGCCCGGGTGGAAGCCCGGGGCTGCCACACCCTCAGAAGCGGGCCGGAGCGCGCTTGCGGTCGCGTTCGTCTTCGGGCCAGGCGGACAAGATTGCGGTGGTGTTCATGTTGGAAAACTCCTGTGATGTACCAACAACGCACCCGCTTCCCGTCCGGTTGACAGCGTTTCGCAAAAAAATGCAACCCAAAATCAAAAAATTTCCAGCCCCGAATTGCTTCAATAAATATAGCAACCAACGCAAGCTGGCCAATATGTAAGTCCTGGAAACAGGGGCAATGAATTACAGGGTTTTACAACTCAGCTGCCCGCGGCAGCCGAAATTTCTTCGAGCGCCGACGAAATTTCCAGCCAGCGCTCTTCAAGTTGCGCTGTCTCGTCGTTGCCGGTTTTCAGCCGGCGCCCGCACTCGGCGATCTCGGCCGGGGGCAGGGCTTCGGTGAGCCGGCGCTCCAGTTCCGCGCGCTCGGTCGACAGCGCGGCCAGCCGCTTGTCGATCTGTTCGAGCTCCTTTTTCAGCGGGCGGGTCTTTTCCGCCAGTTGCTGGCGGCTCTGGGCGTCGAGCTTGCGCTGGTCACGCCCACCGGCGGCTGGCGCTGCCGCCTTGGGCGCGCTGGCTGCAGGCGCCACCGGCGCGGGGGCGGGCGCCGGCGCAGGGGCTGTCGCCGCCTTCGCAGCGGCCGCCTCGGCCTGGCGCGAGAACTCGCGCAGGCGCTTGGCCTCGTCGAGCAGGTAGCGCTGGTAGTCGTCCAGATCGCCATCGAACGGGCCGACCACGCCGCGGCCCACCAGCCAGAACTCGTCGCAGACGGCGCGCAGCAGGGCCCGGTCATGGCTGACCAGCATCACCGTGCCCTCGAACTCGTTGAGCGCCATGGACAGCGCCTCGCGCGTGGCCAGGTCCAGGTGGTTGGTCGGCTCGTCCAGCAGCAGCAGGTTGGGGCGCTGCCAGACCATCATGGCCAGCACCAGGCGGGCCTTTTCGCCGCCGCTCATGGTGCCCACGGCCTGCTTGACCATGTCGCCGCTGAAATTGAAACTGCCCAGGAAACTGCGCAGGTCCTGCTCGCGCGTGGATTCGCGGGCGTTGGCGCCCATCTCGCGCGCCAGCCGGATCATGTGCTCCAGCGGGTTCTCGCCAGGGCGCAGCACGTCCAGCTCCTGCTGGGCGAAGTAGCCGATGGACAGGCCCTTGCCTTCGGTCACGGTACCCGCCAGGGGCGCCATCTCGCGCGCGATGGTCTTGACCAGGGTCGACTTGCCCTGGCCGTTGGCGCCCAGGATGCCGATACGCTGGCCCGCCAGCACCGATTTGCTCACGCCGGTGAGGATGGTCTTGACCTCGTCGTCGGTGGTGTAGCCAAAGGCCGCATCGCTGATCGCCAGCATCGGGTTGGGCAGGTTGACCGGCTCCTTGAACTCGAAGGTGAACTCGGCCTCGGCCAGAAGGGGCGCGACCTTTTCCATGCGCTCCAGGGCCTTGACCCGGCTTTGCGCCTGCTTGGCCTTGCTGGCCTTGGCCTTGAAGCGGTCGATGAACTTCTGCAGGTGGGCGATCTTGTCCTGCTGCTTGGCAAACGCCGCCTGCTGCAATTCCATCTGCTGGGCGCGCAGCTCCTCGAACTTGCTGTAGTTTCCGCCGTAGCGGGTCAACCGCGCGCTGTCGATCTGCAGCGTGACGTTGGTGACGGCATCCAGGAATTCGCGGTCATGGGAGATCACGATCATGGTGCCGGCGTACTTCTTGAGCCAGGCTTCGAGCCAGACCAGGGCGTCCAGGTCCAGGTGGTTGGTGGGTTCGTCGAGCAGCAAGAGGTCCGACGGGCACATCAGTGCGCGCGCCAGTTGCAGGCGCATGCGCCAGCCGCCCGAGAAGCTGTTCACCGGGCGCTCGAGCTCGTGCGTCTGGAAGCCCAGGCCCAGGATCAGTGCCTGGGCGCGCGGCACCGCATCGTGGTCGCCGGCGTCGGCCAGATCGGTGTAGACCTGGGCAATGGCCATGCCGTGCTCGGCATCGTCGTGTGCGGTGTCGCTCTGCTCCAGCCGCACCAGTTCCGCGCGCAATTCGGCCAGGCGGGTGTCGCCGGCCAGCACGAAGTCGGTGGCCGTCTCCTCGGTCTCGGGCATGTTCTGCGCGACCTGCGCCATGCGCCACTGGCGCGGAATGGAAAAATCGCCCCCGTCCTCGTGCAGGCTGCCATTGAGCAGCGCGAACAGGGTGGATTTGCCCGCGCCGTTGCGGCCGACCAGGCCGACCTTCTCGCCCGGGTTCAGGGTCACGGAAACGCTGTCCAGCAGCACCTTGGTGCCGCGCCGCAGGACGATGTTCTTCAGGTTGATCATGCAGTGTTCAATCACGGGGCCGCTGCCACAGCATGCAGCAGGTCCCAGGTACAAATCGGGTGGAGGATCGGAGGAGATCCTTGGGGAAGGCGATCGGGCTGCCGGGCCCGGTCCTTCCAGGGCCCGCAAAGCGGGCAACCTGGGATTGTCGCCGATATGGGCGACCGCGGGAAAACCGCTGCGACGGAAGCTACCTCGCTGCAGCGGCTGCGACCTCGTACCAGGCCCAGCCCTCGTGCTCGCCCAGAAGGCGAAGGTGCGGGTTCTCACGGAACTCGAAGACGCCCGCATTCGCCGTGACCACCTGCGCACCAGTGGTGGCGAAGTCGAAGCGCCGCGGGTCCAGCAGCACGCGCACCGAATCGGGCGTGGGGTTCACCACCCGGTAGGTGGCGGGGGCCGCCATGATCTCCTGCACAAAGGTCAGGTGCTGGTAGCGGTTCACCGTGTCCTGCTCGCTCGCGGGCAGTTGCATGCTGCGCCACACGCTGGGCTGGGGGTAGTAGAAGACCCCGTCCACCACCGGCACGCCGGCCGCGGCCAGGGTCATGGCATGCGAGGTGCTGGGCAGTACCACCAGCACGCGGCGCATCTTCGCTATCCCGTCTGCTCCGGCAGGGCCGGCCACAAAGCCACGCACGGGCTCGGCCAGGGCCACGCGCGCCGGGGCCAGGCCCATGGGGTTGAAGTCGAATACCGCCAGGGCGTAGACCACGATGGTCAGCGCAATCGAGTGCCCAACCTGGCCGTGCACCAGCCAGTAGGCCGAAAGGCCCGCAACCGCGGCCATGCTCCAGAGGAACAGGGCCGTCATGCCGGGGTGGAAATCCTCCGGAATGCCCGCCAGCACGAGGGCCGCCAGTGCGGCGCTGAACAACCCCAGTACCACGGTCGCGGTGCGCGGCGCCGCCGGCAGGACCGCGGCAGGTGCTGCCGCGCGCGCCGGGCCGAGCAATGCCACGACCAGCAGGCTGGCCAGCGCCAGCGACAGGTCGATGCGCGAAGACGATACGTAGTGCCAGAACATGGCCTTGGACAGCACCAGCGGTACGCCCCAGACCACGAACACCACACCGAACACCGAAAAGGCCGCACAGGCCGCCAGCACCCAGGGCTGGGCTCCCTGGGCGCGGATCTGCCGCAGGCACAGGAACCAGATGGGCAACAGCAGCAGGAAATAGGAGCCGAACTCGCTTTCGTTGAACACGCCGCCCTGCAGGTTGGACAGGGTGTCGGCGTTGCCGAAGCCGCGCAGCAGCACCAGGATCGACAGGTCGCCCCCCTGGAGCGCAGCGCGCTGGCCGGGGTAGACCGTGCCCCGCATGGCGGCAATGGCGTCGCGCGCATCGTGCCACCAGAAGTACAGCAGGGCCGCCAGCAGCGCCGTGGCCAGGGCAAAGGCCAGTGGGGTCTGCCAGCTCCAACGGACCTGGCGGCGGTTGCCGATCAGCCAGGCCACGAGGACCATGGCATACAGCGTGGCCACCGTGATCTGCCAGGGCGGGTACAGCACCAGCGCAAACCCGGCAAGGAACCAGCCCAGCGCCAGGGCCAGCCAACCCATGCGGATGCCCGGGCGCTGCTGCAGCATGAGCAGGGTGGCCGCCATGGCCCCCGAGGGGAAGAACACCGCGTACAGCGGCCAGTGGGACCAGCTGGCCGCATACGGTGCCAGGCAGAACAGCAGGGACAGGGCCAGGTTGCGCCCCGAGCGCCCTGGTGCCAGCACCTCCAGAAACCACCACAGCGCCAGCAGGCAGGCAAAAAGCGGGAAGAACCAGTACCAGGCGAGCGCCTTGTCCAGCGGCAGCGCGAAAAAGCCCCAGGTGGCGGGGCGCGCGAGGGCTGAGATGTGCAGCACGGGCACGCCCGTCATGCCGATCACCATCATGTTCTCGCCGTCCAGGCCCAGGTTGCGGTTGACGACCGGGAACGGCGGCTGGTGGTTGGCCTGGGCCAGGGCACTGGCGGCCACCACCATCCACTCGTCGGAGCGCACCCCGCGCGGCTGGCCCGCCAGATGGGTGACGGCGCTGTCGGCCGACAGGAATGTATGGGGCGCACCCTGGTCGCTGCGGCCCAGCAACAGCTCCAAGGACGATCCGGTGGCGCCCGCGCCGACCAGCACGAGGAACAGCACGCCAATGCTGCCCGCCACCGCAGGCCGGTGGCTGCCGATCCAGGCGCCCATGCGCCGCTGCAGGCGCGTGGCGCCCGGCAGCAGCAGCACCACGATGGCCACGGCCACCACGGCCGCGATCAGCCAGTGCCGGCCCGGCGTCTCGGGACCGGTGAGCTGGCCTGCCGCCGGCGAGGACGGGTTGACGTTGAAGCGCGCGCCATCGTCGAAGCGTGCGATCACGGTGACAGGTTGTGGACCGCCTTCCAGGTAGCGCGGGTAGCGCAGCTCCAGGGCGAACCCCAGGGGAATGGTGTGGCCCTCTTTGAAATGGACCGCCACTGTGTCACGCTTGGACCGCGTCGGGACGGCCACGCGCTTCTCGCTGTCGCCGATGCGCACGAGGAAGTCCTTGGGCAACTGCTGGTTCTGCGAGTCGTAGCACCAGCCGGTGATGCGCACCATGCTCCTGGTGCTGTCGTACTCCACGGTATCGACAAAGCCGTACACGCCGGGTGCCAGCAGTTGCTGGGCCCGGGCGCTCGCTGGCAGGCAAAGCAGCAGGGCGCACAGCCAGACCCAGGCCAGTGCCGCCCAGCCAGCCCGTGAAAGACCGCGCAGCGCCTTGCTCATCGGGAGGCGGCCACCGTCACCACGATGCCGGACATGATGAGTGCCGTGCCCACGAAGTAGCCGGGTGCGAAGCGCTCACCGAAGAAGAAGCGGCTGGCCAGCGGAACCAGGATGAAGGCCAGGGCCATGAAGGGGTAGACCTTGCCCAGTTCGGCCTTGCGCAGGATCAGCACCCAGCCGATCGAGGTGATGCCATAGAGCACCATGGTGGCAAAGAACACGGCCAGGGTTTCGATGGCAAAGAAACTGCCGGTCTTGTTCATGGAGTTGGCGCTGACCTTGAACAGGATCTGGCCGATGGCAATGCCCACCACGCAAAGAATGGTCAGGAGATAGACGTACATGGATCGTGATTCCGGTTGGAGGGGAGGGGCTGGGCCCGGGCGATGTTAAAGGAGGCGCAGTAGCCCATAGCGCTCGGAAAGGGTGGTGGCCATGATATAGAGCGAGCCCAGCGCAAACACCGCCGTGAGCCCGTGGGCCACGACCCGGCCGGCGGGCGAGGCCGCCCGGCCCATGGGCCCCAGCGCGGTGGCGGCCAGCAGCGCGGGCACGATGAAGTAGCGGCCCTGCACGCCGCTGATGATGGCGACGGGATGGTCGTTCCAGCTGATGGCCAGCGCCAGGAAGACCAGGGCCGAGCTGGCCAGCCCCACGAAGAGCAACAGTGCGCGGGCGGCGGCATCCCGCCAGAGGTAGCGCGTGGACCCGAGGGTCACGGCCAGCGCCAGTGCCAGACAGCACCAGATGGTCTTCATCTCTTCTTTGGTGACGGCAGCATCGAGCCAGCCCATCATGCCGACGAAGGAGTAGGCGTAGAAATACCCGGTTTGGCTGTCCATGAGCGTATCGCGGACCAGGCGGGCGAACCCGAGCGGATCCTGCAGGTAGATCGCCAGGATTTCCAGGGTCCCATGGTTGCGCACCAGGCGGCTGTCGGCCGTGCTGGCGAGCCCGTAGAGCGTCCAGCCCGCGCAGGCCACGCACAGTGCGACCCAGGCCAGCAGGTGGCTGGCCGAGAACCTGCGCACCAGCAGCCACAAGGGCAACAGCAGCAAGGGGGCAAGGTTGGTGCGCGAGGTGACCAGCAGGAAGGTGCAGGCGTACAGCGCGCACTCCTGCAGCCGATTCGGCTCACCCCGGGGGGCCCCACAGCGCGCCGAGAACAGGGCCGCGAGCAGCACAGCGGAGGCGATGCTCAGTCCGTCGATGGTGGGCGAGATGACCTGGAACATGGCCATGGGCATGAGCAGCAGCGCCCGTACCAGCAGGTTGGGCGTGAAGAGCCGCCAGGCCCAGGCCATCAGCACCAGCGCGGTGGCCGCCACCGCGAGCCGGGTCAGCTCGTAGCTGGCGCGCATCGACAGGTCGAGTGCCCGCGCCATGCGCAGGCCCAGGGCATGGGGCAGGTAGATGAAGGGCGCGTAGTAGCCGGTGCCTGCCGCGTTCACGAACATGTCCTGGTGCGCCCAGCGCTGTTGGGCGGCCTGCTCCATCAGCTCCCGGGCCGAGGCCTTGGGGTCGCGCTCGTGGCCGGCAATCTTGCGCATGCTCTGCACGAAGGCCTGGAAGTTGCGGTCCACGTAGCCGCCCTGGTTGCCGACCTCGTCCGGCTCGTCCTTGCGCAGTGTCCACTGGCCATGGGCGATCATGTCGGCACGCAGCAGGTGCGAGTTCTCGTCGGGCGACTGCAGGGCCGGCACCAGGCGCATCAGCCCCCAGGCAACCAGGAGTGCCAATGCGAACCAGGCGGCCTGTGCCGCCAGCGGGGGGCGATGGATACGGGATTCGGTGTGGATCGGCATGGATGGGTATGAGCGTGCCGCATCCCGGATGCCTGGCCCGCCGGACGCAGCGGGGCTGGGCACCCCGGGGCTCAGGAGCGCTTGTCGAGGTCGATCTTGCCGTGCAGCACCTTGTGCAACGGCTTGAGCGGCACAGAGGCGATGTCATGCCCGATGAAGGCCAGCAAGAGCTGCAGGCCGGCAATGATGGGCAGGGCGGCCAGCATGACCGTGCCGGCCGACGAATAGGCCTGGTGCACGCTGGAGTTGATCCAGTGCAGCACACCGAAGACCGTGCCGAACAGCACCATGGCCAGGCCCAGCGGCAACTCGATCGATGCGAGCGACATGTCGCGCAGGTAGTAGTTGTAGAAGATCCGTTTGGCGAAGTTGCGCAGGTGCTTGACCGTGAACTCGGGCAGGATCTTGCTGATCTTGAGGTTGCTTTCCTCGTCGGCGTAGTGCGCGTTCATGGGCACGTCCACCACCACGGCGCGCAGCGTGTTCAGGCGGAACAGCATGTCCGTCTCGAAGAAGTAGCGCCGGCTGATCTTGTCGAACGGCAGGTAGCTGGCCACGCGCGCGTGGATGGCCGTGTAGCCATTGGTCGGGTCGAACACCTGCCAATAGCCCGACGAGATCTTGGTCAGGAAGGACAGCGCCGCATTGCCGAAGATGCGCATGGGCGGCATCTGGTGGATCTCTTCGAGGTCGAAGAAGCGGTTGCCCTTGGTGTAGTCGGCCTCACCGCTCAGGATGGGGGCAATGAAGCCGGGCAGGAGGCGCGGGTCCATCTGGCCGTCACCATCGACCTTGACGATGATGTCGTAGCCCGCCTCGATGGCGCGGCGGTAGCCATGCATCACGGCGCCGCCCACCCCCAGGTTCTCGGGGTTGAAGACCACCTCGACCCGGGGGTCGGTGCAGTTCTGCTGGATGAAGGCGCCGGAGTTGACCGGGCACTTGTCGTCCACGGCAAAGATGCCATGGACCTCGGGACCGATGCGCTCGATGACGCCCAGCACATGGCCCGTGACCTTGTAGCAGGGAATGACCACGGCAACACGGGCAGGTGCCGTCGGTGCGGGGGACGAAAGGAGTTCGGTGCCGGTGCCTGTTGCGAGGGGGGAAATACCGTTCATGCCTGGACCAATGCCTCCCGCGTGACGAGCAGTACCTGGTCTTCACCGGCGCTGGTATCGACCCAGTAGACCGGCAGGTGCGGGAAGGCGGCCTCGAAGTGCGCGCGCTCGTTGCCGATCTCCAGCAGCAGCACGGCGTTCTCGCCCATGCGCGCAGGCGCATCCTTGAACAGTTGGCGGATGAAATCCATGCCATCGGTACCACCGGCCAGGGCCAGCTCGGGCTCGGCCCGGTACTCGGCTGGCAGTTGCGCCATGCTGGTGCTGTTGACGTAGGGCGGGTTGCACAGGATCAGGTCCCAGGGGCCGGGCAGGGCCGCGAGGCCGTCCGACAGCTGCAGCGTGATGCGGTCCTGCAAGCCATGGCGGTCCACATTGATGCGCGCCACCTCCAGCGCTTCGGGCGAGATGTCGGCGCCCGTCACGGTGATCTCGGGCCAGGCCATGGCGGCGAGCACGGCCAGGCTGCCGTTGCCGGTGCACAGGTCCAGCACCCGGTGTGTCTGTTCGCTCAGGAACTCGTCCACGCTGCCATCGGCCAGCAGCTCGGCAATGAAGCTGCGCGGCACGATGGCGCGCTCGTCCACGTAGAACGGCACACCTTGCAGCCAGGCTTCGCGCGTGAGGTAGGCGGCCGGCTTGCGGGTGGCTATGCGCTCCTGCAGCAGGGCCTGCACCTGGGCCAGTTGCTCGGTCGAAACGGTCTGGCCGTCGATGGAGCCGGGCTCGCCCGACAGGTCGCTGTCCAGGGGCAGGCCCAGGCGCCAGAGCACCAGCCAGGCGGCCTCGTCGTGCGCGTTGGCCGTGCCATGGCCGAACGAGACGCCCGACGCCGCCAGCAGCGCGGCGGCAGATTGCACCACGGCACCCACGGTGCCCCCGCTCAGCACCGCGCTCATGCGGCCACCGCCGCGGCCGCCAGGGCCTGGGCGTGCAGGTTCTCGAGGGTGCGGCGGTAGATGTGAGTGAGCGGCTCGATGTCGGCCACCACGATGTGCTCGTCGATCTTGTGGATGCTCGCGTTGGGCGGCCCCAGCTCGATCACCTGGGGGCAGACCTGGGCGATGAAGCGGCCATCGCTGGTGCCGCCCGTGGTGGACAGCTCGGTGGTGATACCGGTCTCGGCCATGATGGCCTGCTGCACGGCCGTGACCAGTTCGCCCGGCGTCGTGAGGAAGGGCTGGCCTCCCAGGGTCCAGCGCAGTTCATAGTCCAGGCCATGGGCGTCGAGGACGGCGTGCACGCGCTGCTTGAGGCCCTCGGCCGTGGATTCGGTGGAGAAGCGGAAGTTGAAGTCCCACACCACTTCGCCGGGAATGATGTTGGTCGCACCCGTGCCGCCGTGCACATTGCTGACCTGCCAGCTGGTGGGAGGAAAGAAGTCGTTGCCCTGGTCCCACACTGTCGCGGCCAGTTCGGCCAGCGCCGGAAGGGCCTGGTGGATGGGGTTGCGCGCCAGCTGCGGGTAGGCGATATGGCCCTGGATGCCACGCACGGACAATTTGCCCGAGAGCGTGCCGCGCCGGCCGTTCTTGATCATGTCACCGGTACGCTCGACCGAGGTCGGCTCCCCCACGATGCAGTAGTCCAGGCGCTCGCCGCGCGCCTTGAGCTGCTCGACCACGACCTTGGTGCCGTCCACCGAAGGGCCTTCCTCGTCGCTGGTGAGCAGCAGGGCCAGGTTGACCGCGGGGTCGGGCGTGGCGGCGAGGAAATCCTCCACCGCCACCACGAAGGCAGCGATCGAGGTCTTCATGTCGCTGGCGCCGCGGCCAAAGAGCTTGCCATCGCGGTGCGTGGGCACGAAGGGGTCGCTGGTCCACTGCTCCAGCGGGCCGGTGGGCACCACGTCAGTGTGGCCGGCAAACACCAGGGTCTTGGGCGCAGCGCCCGCGCCCGGCCGGCGCGCCCAGAGATTGCTCACGCGGAAACTGTCGGGGCCGCTGTCGATGCGCTCGCACACGAAGCCCAGCGGCGCGAGCCGCGCCGCCAGCAGCTCCAGGCAACCCGCATCCTCGGGGGTGATGGAGGGCAGGGAGATCAGCTGTTCGGCCAGGTGCAGGGTACGGGACATCGCAGGAAAATAAAGGACAGGGACAAAGACAAAAAGCACAGGGGGAGCGGCGCGCGCTCCAGGTTCAGGCCGTGGGCTTCACGTCGAGCACGATCTCGGTGAAGGAGGGCGTATCGTCGGGTGCATCGCGCGATTCCTTCTGCGCCTTGGCGGCATTGGCGGCCAGCGCGAAGTCGTTCTGCAGCCGCCACATCAGGTTGGTGGGCGAATCGGCAAAGGCCAGGCCTTCCTTCTTGTCGATGCGCTTGTCGATGATCATGCGCGCCAGATCTTCCTCGAAGGTCTGCGAGCCCTCGGCCATGGACTTTTCCATGGCCTCCTTCACGCCGCCGAAGTCGCCCTTTTCAATGAGGTCGGACACCAGCTTGGTGTTGAGCATGACCTCCACGGCCGGCAGGCGCCCCCCGTCCATGGTGCGCACCAGGCGCTGCGAGATCACGGCCTTGAGCGCCGAGGCGAGGTCGCCCAGCATGGTCGGACGCACTTCCACGGGGTAGAAGGACAGGATACGGTTGAGCGCGTGGTAGCTGTTGTTGCCGTGCAGCGTGGCCAGGCACAAATGGCCCGATTGCGCATAGGCGATGGCCGCGGACATGGTCTCGCGGTCACGGATTTCGCCGATCAGGATCACATCGGGCGCCTGGCGTAGCGCGTTCTTGAGTGCCGTCTGCAGCGACTGGGTGTCGCTGCCGATCTCGCGCTGGTTGACGATGGATTTCTTGTTGCGGAACTGGTATTCCACCGGATCCTCAATGGTGAGGATGTGGCCGGTGAGCACCTCGTTGCGGCTGTCGATCATCGAGGCCAGCGAGGTGCTCTTGCCCGAACCCGTGGCGCCCACCATCAGGATGAGGCCGCGCTTTTCCATGATCAATTCCTTCATCACGCCGGGCAGGCCCAGCGAGTCGATTTCCGGAATCGCCTGCGAGATGAAGCGGATCACCACCGCATAGCTGCCGCGCTGGCGCATGGCGCTGATGCGAAAGCGCCCCACGCCCGAGAGCGGCACACCCATGTTGAGTTCGCCGGTTTCCTCCAGCTCCTCGATGCGGTCGGGCGGCACGATCTCGGACAGCAGGTTGCGTGGCGCATCCGGCGGCAGGATCTGGTTGTTGATCGGCACGCACTCGCCGTTGATCTTGATCAGCGCCGGGGCATTGGCCGACAGGTAGACGTCCGATGCCTTCTTGTCGCTCATCAGGCGAAGAATCCGCTCCATCGTGCTCATGGTGTTTCCCCTCTTGTTCGTTGGTGGGCCGGCGCCGGCCGCGTGCGTGCTTCTCGGTGGCCGCGGGACTGGGTCAGTCGCGCAGCAGGTCGTTGATGCTGGTCTTGGAGCGCGTCTGCGCATCCACCTGCTTGACGATGATGGCAGCATACATGCTGTAGGGCGCGCCATTGGCCGCCGTCTTGGGCAGGTTGCCGCTGACCACCACCGAGCCCGTTGGCACGCGGCCGTAGCTGATCTCGCCCGTGGCGCGGTTGAAGATCGGCGTGCTCTGGCCGATGTACACCCCCATGCCCAGCACGGAGTGCTCTTCGATCACCACGCCCTCGACCACTTCGGAGCGCGCGCCGATGAAGCAGTTGTCCTCGATGATGGTCGGGCCGGCCTGCAGCGGCTCCAGCACGCCGCCGATGCCCACGCCACCCGACAGGTGCACGTTGGCGCCGATCTGGGCGCACGAACCCACGGTGGCCCAGGTGTCGACCATGGTGCCTTCGCCCACGTAGGCGCCGATGTTCACGTACGAGGGCATCAGGATCGCGCCCTTGGCGATGAAGCTGCCACGGCGGGCCACGGCCGGAGGCACGACGCGCACGCCGGTGGCCTTCATCTGCTCTTCGTTCAGGTGGGCGAACTTGGTCTGCACCTTGTCATAAAAGCCCAGGTCGCCGGCCTTCACGACCTCGTTGTCCTTCAGGCGGAAGGACAGCAGCACGGCCTTCTTGATCCACTGGTGCACGGTCCACTGGCCCACGCCCTGGCGGGTGGCCACGCGCAGCGTGCCATTGTTGAGTTCGGCGATCACGTGCTCGACGGCATCGGCCACCTCCTTGGGAGCGGCAGCGGGCGAGATGTTGGCGCGGTTTTCCCACGCGGCGTCGATGATGTTCTGGAGTTGTTGGGTCATGGATGTCAGACAGTACGGGATTGGATGAATTGGACGATGCGCATTGCGGCCTCCACGCATTCTTCGGCCTCGGCCACCAGGGCCATGCGCACGCGCTGGGCGCCGGGGTTCAAGCCCCCGGCCTCGCGGGCCAGGTAGCTGCCCGGCAGCACGGTGACATTGTATTGAGCCAGAAGCTCGCGGGCGAACTCGGCATCGGTCATTCCAAGCGCATCGGGCACCTTGGCCCACAGGTAGAAGCCCGCGTCGGGCAGCGCCACGTCCATCACGCCGGCCAGCAGCGGCGTGACCTGGGCGAACTTCTTGCGGTAGAGCGCGCGGTTCTCGGTCACGTGCTGCTCGTCGCCCCAGGCGGCGATGCTCGCGGCCTGCACGACCGGGCTCATGGCGCTGCCATGGTAGGTGCGGTACAGCAGGAAGGCCTTGATCAGCGCCGCATCGCCGGCCACGAAGCCGCTGCGCAGCCCGGGCACATTGCTGCGCTTGGACAGGCTGGTGAAGGAGATCAGGTTCTGGAAGTCCTTGCGCCCGGCCTGGATGGCGGCCTGCAGGCCGCTCAGTGGCGGCTCGTCGCGGAAGTAGATCTCGCTGTAGCACTCGTCCGAGGCAATGATGAAGCCATGGCGGTCGCTCAAGGCGAAGAGTTTTTGCCACTCGTTGAGCGGCATGACTGCGCCCGTAGGGTTGCCCGGCGAGCACACGAAGAGCAGCTGGGTGCGCTTCCAGACCTCGACCGGCACGCTGTCCCAGTCCACCGCGAAGTTGCGCGCCGGATCGCTCGGGGCGTAGTAGGGTGTGGCGCCCGACAGCAGGGCCGCGCCTTCGTAGATCTGGTAGAAGGGGTTGGGGCAGACCACCACCGGATCGGGCCTGGAGGGGTCGACGACCGTCTGGGCAAAGGCAAACAGCGCCTCGCGCGAACCATTGATGGGCAGCACCTGCGTGGCGGGGTCCAGCGCCAGCGCATAGCGCTTGTGCAGCCAGGTGGTGAAGGCCTCGCGCAGGCGCGGCTCGCCCGCCGTGGCGGGGTAGCTCGCCAGGCCGCTGAGGTTGTTACTGAGTGCGTCCTTGATGAACTGCGGTGTCGGGTGGCGTGGCTCCCCCATGCCCAGGCTGATGGGGGAATACTGGGCCGGGGGCGTGACACCGGCAAAAAGCTTGCGCAGCCGCTCGAAAGGGTAGGGCTGCAGGCGGGAGAGCAGGGGGTTCATGGGCCATCATTATGGGTGATGCCGTGCCTGCCGGACCGCAGGTGGCCGGCCAGGCACGCTCGTGGTGTGCTCCCCGGCACAAGCCCTATCGCAAACCCTTGGGTGGTACCGCTTGTCAATCCGGCGTAAGGCAGGTGCCTAGTATGGTTGCGACAGTCCCGGAGCGCGTCCCTGGTCCGGGCCACAACGATATCGGAGACAACATGGCAGGATCTGTTCCCCTGCGGCCCGGCCTGTGGTGGATGCGCCGGCTGCACCTTCCCGGCAAGCTGGCCACGCTGGCCGTGCTCATCGCCTGCACGCTTGCGGCTGCCTTGCTGGGCGCCCCTTGGTGGGTGGACTTGGCGGGCGGCCTGGTGGTGCTGTATGCGCTGCTGGCGCTGTACCTGAGCCTGGTGGACGACCTGGCGGCCCTGTCCGCCGCCATGGCGCGCATCACCGAAGGCGATTTGTGCGTGCGGGCGGCAACGGGCGGCAGCGACGAGGTGGCCCGCATGGCCCAGTCGCTCGATGCCATGGTGTTGCGCCTGTCGTCCATGGTGGCCGACATCCGCAGCAACGCCGCCCTGGTGGCCCATGCCGGCCAGAGCCTGGCCCATGGCAACCGCGAGCTCGCCGACCGCACCGAACAGCAGGCCGCCAACCTGGAGCAGACCGCCGCCAGCGTGGAGCAGCTGTCATCCACGGTGCAGAACAACGCCCAGACCGCCCAGGGCGCCGACCAGCGCGCCGGCCAGATGCGCCAGGCCGCCGATACGGGGGCCGAAGCCATGGGCCGTGCCGTGCAATCGGTGCAGGCCATCCAGCAAGGAGCGCGCCGCATGACAGAGATCATCGGCACCATCGACGCCATCGCTTTCCAGACCAACATCCTGGCACTCAACGCCGCGGTGGAGGCCGCCCGCGCAGGCGAGCAGGGCCGCGGCTTTGCCGTGGTGGCCTCCGAGGTGCGCACGCTGGCCCAGCGCTCGGCCAATGCGGCGCGCGAGATCCGCGAGCTGATCAACGATTCGGTCACGCAGGTGGAATCGAGCGCCGGCCTGATCCGCACCGCGGGCGAAGGCATCACCGAGATGGCCGGCGGCATGCGCAGCGTGGCGGCCAGCATGTCCGAGATATCGAGCTCCAGCGCCGAGCAGAGCACGGGCCTGCGCGAGATCAGCAGCGCCGTGCAGCAACTCGACCAGATCACCCAGCGCAATGCACAGATGGTGGGCCAGGCCGTGGGCCAGGCCGAGGCGCTGGAGAGCCGCGCCTCCACCCTTTCGCGCGCGGTGTCGGCGTTTCGCCTGCAGCAGGGCACGGCCGACGAGGCGGTGGCCCTGGTCAAGCGCGCCGCGGCCCTGCACAAGGGCACCTCGCGCGACCAGTTCCTGGCGCGCATCACCGACAAGGGCCAGCCCTTCAACGACCGCGACATGTACGTCTTCGTGCTGGACACGGGCGGCACCTACCGCGCCTTCGGCGGCAACCCGGCCAAGGTGGGCACCCGGGTGCAGGACATTCCCGGCATTGCAGGCGACCGCCTGATCGAGGACATCGTGGCCCAGGCCGACGTCGCCCCGGGCTGGGTGGAGTACGACATCACCAACCCTGCGAGCGGTGCGGTGCAGACCAAGATGTCCTTCGTGGAGCGGGCGGGCGACCTGTACCTGGGCTGCGGCGTGTACAAGGCCCTGGCCGCCAAGTGACACCCGCCAGGCGGCGGCGCTGCGCTCAGCGCAGGGTTCCCGCGCGCTGCGCGCGGGCACGCGCCATGGCCGCGGCGATGGCTGCCTTGCGGGCCTGTGCCGCGGTATCGGCAGTGCTGGCGGGGGCCACAGTGGCATCGCCTGGCGCTGCGGCCTCCTCCTCGTCCAGCGGCTCTGGTGCCGCCAGGGCCGTGCGGGCCTGGTGGACCGCATAGCGCTGCCGCGCGTGGGCCGCCAGGTCCGGGCCCCAGGCAGCCCAGCCCGTGGCCTGGCCGCTCACGGGCTCCAGGGTGATGCAGTCCACCGGGCAAACCGGAATGCACAGCTCGCAGCCCGTGCAGTGCGGCTCGATCACGGTGTGCATGCGCTTGTTGGCGCCCACGATGGCATCGGTGGGGCAGACCTTGATGCACAGCGTGCAGCCTATGCACCAGTTCTCGTCGATCACGGCCAGGGTGCGCGGTGCCTCCAGCCCATGCTCGGCACTCAGCGGGCGCACCGGCTGGCCGGTCAGCGCCGCCAGCCGGGCCACCCCTTCGGCGCCACCGGGTGGGCACTGGTTGATGGGCACGCCCTCGAACGCGATGGCCTGCGCATAGGCCGCGCAGTCCGGGTAGCCGCAGCGCGTGCACTGCGTCTGCGGCAAGGCCGCGTCGATGCGGGCCGCCAGTGCATGCGCGGCCTGCCCTGCAGGTGGTGAAGGGGTGGCGGGCTGGGCGTGCGGCTGCGGGCTCAAGCCTTGCGTGCCGACGTGGTGCGGCGGGTGCGCGCAGCCGCAGCGGCGGTAACCGCAGCCTTGGCCGCGGGCGCCTCGGGCTCAGGGGCTGCTGCAGCCCCCGTGGCGGGCCGGGCCTTGGCAGCCGACTTGGCGGCAGCCTTGGCCGGGGCCTTCTTCGCAGCCGCCGTGCGGGGCGGCGCGGGTGGGTTGTCGTCGGGCATCTCGGTCACGACCGCAGGGCGGGGGGCCTTCTTCTGCGGAACCTCGTGCTCCAGAATGAACTTGCGCACCTCGGGGTACACGATCTCGCGCCAGCGCCGGCCGCTGAAGATGCCGTAGTGCCCGGCACCCTTGGCCTCCAGGTGGCGCTGCTCCTTGCGCACGATGCCGGTGCACAGGTCGTGCGCGGCCTCGGTCTGGCCCGAGCCGGAGATGTCGTCGAGCTCGCCTTCCACGGTGAACAGGGCCGTGGTGGTGATGTCCTGCGGGCGCACACGTTCGATCTTGCCTTCGGGCGAGCGCACATCCCAGGTGCCATGCACCAGCTTGTACTCCTGGAACACGGTCTCGATGGTTTCCAGGTAGTAGTCGGCGTCCATGTCGAGCACGGCGTTGTACTCGTCGTAGAACTTGCGGTGGGCTTCGGCGCTGGCGTCGTCGCCCTTGATCAGGTCCTTGAAGTAGTCGTAGTGGCTGGACGCGTGGCGGTCGGGGTTCATGGCCACGAAGCCGGTGTACTGCAGGAAGCCCGGGTAGACGCGGCGGCCCGCGCCGGGGAAGTTGTCCGGCACGCGGTAGATCACATTGTTCTCGAACCACTCGTAGCTGCGGTTCGTGGCCAGGTTGTTCACCGCCGTGGGGGACTTGCGTGCGTCGATGGGGCCGCCCATCATGGTCATGGTCAGCGGCGTCTTCTCGCCACGGCTGGCCATCAGCGACACGGCGGCCAGCACCGGCACCGTGGGCTGGCAGACGCTGATCACATGGCAATTGCCATAGGTGGCCTGCAGGTGGCGGATGAACTCCTGCACATAGTTCACATAGTCGTCCAGGTGGAACTCGCCGTCGGCCAGGGGCACCAGGCGCGCGTTCTTCCAGTCGGTGATGTAGACCTTGTGGTCCTTGAGCAGGGTGCGCACCGTGTCGCGCAGCAGCGTGGCATAGTGGCCCGACAGGGGCGCGACCACCAGCACCACGGGCTGGGCCTTGATGCGCACCAGGGTGTCGGTGTCGTCCGAAAAGCGCTTGAAGCGGCGCAGCTCGCAGAAGGGCTTGTCCAGTTCGATGTTTTCGTGCACCGCCACGCCCACGCCGTCCACATCCACGGTGTGGATGTCGAACACCGGCTTTTCATAGTCCTTGCCCAGGCGGTACAGCAGATCGTAGCCCGCCGACATGCGCTGGGCGAACGCCGTCTGGCTCAGGGGAGACATAGGGTTGCTGAAGAGTTTGGCCGCGGCTTGCGCAAAGTCGGTGAGCGGCTCCATCAGGGAGCGCTGGGTTTCGTAGATCTGGTACAGCATGGGGGGCGAAACTCCGTTATGTTGCAGTGCAATATAGCAGCACTTGGTTACCTCTGCATGCGGGAAAACCACCTAGACCCAGTCGCACAGGTGACAGCGCTGTCCATCTCCCGCCAAATGACCTCAGATGGCTTGCTGTGCAAAGCCAGTCTGCTATGGTTTTTTCAGCAAGACCCTGCCCGCGGCGCGGCGCCGGTCAGCCGTTGTCGGCCAGCCAGGATTCGAAGGCCTCGCGCGCCACGTTGCGCAGCGCGGGCCGGAACTGGGTGCGGTTGGAGAGGTACAGGCAGTGCCGGACCACCGTATAGGGGTTGAAGCTGCCCTGGGGGTTCTGTTCCTCGAAGTGCTGCTTGTAGCGCTTGACCGTGCCCACGGTCTCGCGCATCAGGGTGTTGAAGCGCGCACGCGTGATGCCGGGCGACCAGGCCTGGATGTCGTCCACGAAGCCGTCCACCTTGGAGGGGTCGAACTCGAAGTCCTTGAAGAAATGCGTGGCGATCTTGAGGAAGGTGAAGGCATTGAGCTCGCTGCCCAGGCTGGAGGAGGGCTTGGGCGCCGCCAGGCTGCCGTCGTCCATCTCTGCCTCGGCCTCCGCTGTCTCGTCGGGGGCCTGCAGCAGGGCGGTGGCCGTTTCGTCACGGATCTGGCGAAACTCCCGGTCGGCCAGTTCGAACAGGGCCGACAACACATTGATGCGCCGCTTGAGCTGGCCGGGGATGGATTTCTTGTACTTGATCTTGTGGTCCAGCACGCTCCAGGAGTCCTGGATGATGGTGCGCACCTGCAGTTCGAAGGGCTGCTCGGCATGCGCAGCCAGCGCCGGCAGTGCGCGCGGGCCAGGGCGCAGATCCAGGTGCAGGCCCTTGTAGCCGAACGAGGCCTCGGTGCTCTCCACGGCCGAGGCCTTGTCGGTCACGTCGATCACCGCGAAATGCTGGCGCACGATCTGCGCCACCTTCTCGAGCTCGTCCTCATAGAGGCAGACCACGCGCACCCCGACCAGGTCGGTGATCCAGTGCTGGATCTCGTAGGGGGTGTTGCTTTCTTCCAGGCCGGGCCGGTATTTGCGTGCGAACTTGCGGATGCATTCGTCCACATCCTTGACCCGGCCCTCCACCTTGGAGACGTCGACGCTGCGGGCGCTGTCCACCACCTCGGCGATGGCGGCCGTAAAGGCCATGCAGGCGTCTTCCAGCGCGGACCTGCGGGCTGCGTAGAACGCACGGAACCGGGACTCTTCCCGTTCAAAATCAAGCGATGCCATGGTGGGGGTGCAAAAAGGGCGAGGGATGCCGGACGGCGGCTGCGGCAGGATGTGGAAGGAAAATGGGCGAGCGAACGATACCCGCATTCTGCGCCGCCCCCTGTCAGCCAATGCCGCGCACCGGGTGACCTCGCTTGGCAGGGGCGCCTGAAATCGGATAATGAACGCAGTGTGTGACCCATGCGATGACATCAGAACAAGACACGGTCCCCGCATCCACCGAGCCCGAGAGGCTCCGCGACGCATCCGCCAGCCAGCGCTGGCTGGTGCTGGTATTGCCACCGCTGATGGTCCTGATGATGCTCGGGGTGACCGGCCTGTACTGGTACCGGGCGCACAACGAGTCGCTCGACAAGCGCCTGCGCAACTTCCATGCAGCGGCCGAGCAGATTGCCTACAACCTGCGCGACCGCATGTCCACCTACGAGGTCATGCTGCGGGGCGTGCAGGGCTATGTGGACGGGTCCGAGCGCATCGAGCGGGGCGAGTTCCAGTCCTATGTCGGTGCGCTGCAGATGCAGCAGACACGGCCCGGCCTGCAGGGCATCTCGCTGGTCATGTTCGTGCAGGGCAGCGGCCTGGCGGCCCATCTGGCGGACATCCGTGGGCGCGGCTTCTCCGGCTACACCGTGCACCCGCCGGGTGAGCGCGCGCAGTACGCCCCCATCACCCACATCGAACCCCTGGAAGGCCGCAACCTCGAAGCCCTGGGCCTGGATGCGCTGACGCTGCCGCCCGCGCGCGAGGCGCTGGAGCGGGCCCGCGACACCGGCCGGCTGGCACTGTCCGGCCTGCTGGGGCCCTTGCCGCCGGGCACGCCGGCGCAGGGCGAGGTGGGGCTGTTCCTGCCGGTGTACTCCACCTTGCTGGAGGCCGAAACCCTGTCCGGCCGCCGCCGCGCCATCCGGGGCTGGGTGGCGGCCCCGTTCCGGGTGGGCGATGTGGTCAAGGGCCTGTCCCGCGAGTTCGATCCCGATATCGCCCTGGCCATCTACGACGGCGAGGAGCCCTTGCCCGAGGCCCTGCTGTATGGCGAACCCGGGCTGCAGGCGCAGGCCCTGGCGCGGGGGGCCGTGCAGACCAGCCGGCGCCTGGAGGTGGGCGGCCGCGCCTGGACGCTGCGGATGGCACCGCTGCCGGCCTTCGATCTGCGCCACGAAGACGAAGGCCACCACCTGGTGGCCGTGATGGGGGTCTTCATCAGCCTGCTGCTGGGTTGGTTCGCCTGGGTGCTGGCCACCGGGCGCGAGCGCGCCGCGGCACTGGCGCGCCGCATGACGGCCCAGCTGCGTGGCGCGCGCGATGACCTGGAGAGCACGCTCAGCGCCATCCCGGACCTGCTGTTCGAACTCGATGCCGAAGGCCGCATCCACCACTGCCGCTCTGCGCACATGCCGCAGTCTGCCCTCGATCCCACGCAGTTCGTGGGGCAGCGGCTGCAGGACATCGTGCCCCCCGGCGAGGCCGCCGGCTGTCTGCAGGCCGTGCGCGCCGCGCTGGCCAACGGGTATTCCGCGGGCCACCAATACCACCTGGAGGTCGATGGCCAGACCCACTGGTACGAGCTGTCCATTGCGCGCAAGGACAGCACGCACCCGGGCGAGGGGCCGCGCTTCGTGGCCCTGGCCCGCGACGTCACCGAGCGCCAGCAGGCCCAGGCGCGCACGCACCAGTTGGCCTATTTCGACGCCCTGACCGGCCTGCCCAACCGCCGCATGCTGCTCGACCGGCTCGGCCTGGCCCTGGCCGCAGCGCGCCGCAACGGCCAGATCGGAGCCCTGCTGTTCGTGGACCTGGACAACTTCAAGCAGATCAACGATGCACGCGGCCATACCCTGGGCGACCAGCTGCTGGCCGAGGTCGCCAGCCGCCTCACGGGCCTGCTGCGCCCCGGCGACACCGTGGCGCGCCTGGGGGGCGACGAGTTCGTGCTGCTGCTGCAGGGCATTGCCACCGACATGGCCACGGCCGGCCGGCAGGCCCTGGCCGTGGCCGAGCGCGTGCGCGAGGCACTGGAGCTGCCCTATGCCATCGACACCCACCTCTACAGCAGCACCGGCAGCCTGGGGATCACGCTGTTCCCCAAGCGCGCAGAGGGGGTGGAAGACCTGCTGCGCGAGGCCGACACCGCCATGTACCGCGCCAAGGACCTGGGGCGCAACCGCATCCGCTTCTACGAGGCGGCCATGCAGGCCGACGTGCAGGAGCGCCTGGCGCTGGAGCAGGACCTCAAGAAGGCCATGGCCGAAGGGCAGCTGGCCGCCTACATCCAGCCCCAGGTGGACGCACAGGGCAGCGTGGTCGGGGGAGAGCTGCTCATGCGCTGGAGCCATCCGGTGCGCGGCAGCGTGCCGCCGGCGCGCTTCATCCCGATTGCCGAGGCCTCGGGGCTGATCCTGCCCATGGGGGCCTGGATGATCGAGAAAGCCTGCGACGCCATCGCGCAGCTGCAAAAGCAGGGCAAGCCGCTGTCGATCTCGGTGAATGTGAGCCAGCGCCAGTTCCGGCAGGAGGATTTCGTCGAGCGCGTGCGCAATGTGCTGGCCCAGACCGGGGCCACACCGTCCTGCCTGGTCCTGGAGGTCACCGAGAGCCTGCTCATCGAGAACCTGGACGACACCATCGCCCGCATGACCGAGCTGGTGCACCTGGGCGTGCGCTTTTCCATCGACGACTTCGGCACCGGCTACTCCAGCCTGGCCTACCTCAAGCGCCTGCCGCTGTACGAGCTCAAGATCGACAAGAGCTTCGTGCAGGACACGCCCGATGACCCCAGCGACACGGCCATCGTGCAGTCCATCCTCTCGGTGGCGCGCCACCTGAACCTGCGCGTGGTGGCCGAGGGCGTGGAGACGCAGGCCCAGGCCGACTTCCTGGCGGCCAGCCAGTGCGACTGCCTGCAGGGCTACCTGTTCTACCGCCCCGAGCCGCTGGGCGGCTGGCTGGACGGGATGCTCAGACCGGCTCGGGAATCAACGTCGTAGCCTGCGCCAGGGCGTAGACCTCGCGGGCAGGCCTGTCCTTGAGCAGGTGGTTGCTCCAGACCTGGCGCCACAGGCGCGCGCCGCGCAGGCCGTGGCGCAGGCCCAGCATGTGGCGTGCGATGTGGGCCCAGGGCGTGCCGTACTGGGCCGCCTCGCGCTCCATGTACTCCACCATGGCCAATTCCACCTCCTCGCGGGTCAGCGGGCAGGGGGCGCCGCCATAGTAGACCTGGTCCCAGCGGGCCAGCCACCAGGGGTTGTGGTAGGCCTCGCGGCCGATCATCACTCCGTCCAGGTGCGCGAGCTGCTCCAGCACCACCTGGTCGGCCTGGATGCCGCCGTTGATGGCGATGGTCAGATGGGGAAATTCGGCCTTGAGCCGGTGCACCACCTCGTAGCGCAGCGGCGGGATGTCGCGGTTCTCCTTGGGCGACAGGCCCTGCAGCCAGGCATTGCGCGCATGCACGATGAACACCGTGCAACCCGCATCGGCCACCGTGCCCACGAAGTCGCGCACGAATCCGTAGTCTTCGACCTTGTCGATGCCGATGCGGTGCTTGACCGTCACGGGCACGTCCACCACGTCCTTCATGGCCTTCACGCCATCGGCCACCAACTGGGGCGCCTTCATCAGGCTGGCCCCGAAGGCACCGCGCTGCACCCGGTCGCTCGGGCAGCCGCAGTTCAGGTTGATCTCGCCATAACCCCATTGGGCACCCAGCCGCGCAGCCTGCGCCAGCAGCTCGGGCTCGTTGCCGCCCAGTTGCAGGGCCACCGGGTGCTCCTCGGCATTGAAGCGCAGGTGCCGCTCGGTGCCGCCATGGATGATGGCGCCCGCGTTCACCATTTCGGTGTAGAGCAGGGTCTGGCGCGTGAGCAGGCGGTGGAAATAGCGGCAGTGGCGGTCCGTCCAGTCCATCATGGGCGCAACGGACATGCGCCAGGGGCTGTGCGCGGCAGGCTGTGCGGAGGCAAGGGCGGGGCTGTTTTCCAAGATCGGGACCGTTGTCATGAGGGAACGGGCATGCACGGCATGCACGCCAGTCCGGGAAAATAGGGGGAACGGCGCGCGAACTGTGCGCCCATGCCTACATTTTCTCAGTTCCTGGCGCGGCATACTGGCGCAGGGACTCTTTGTTTGAATACGCTGCATGTGGAAGAACCCCGGGGTCGCCGTTGCGATCGCCCCGTCCCAACTGGTTGTTGGTCTGTACGTCTGGCTGGAGATGCGCTGGGACGAACACCCCTTTGTCGCCAACCGTTTCATGGTCCGCACCGCCAAGGATGTGGCGGTGATCCAGTCGCTCGGCCTGGAAGGCCACCTTTACTACTACCCGGACCGCAGCACGGTCGAACCGCTGCCCCTGGCGCCGGCAGGCGCCCCTGACCCCGAACCAGTCCCCCAGCAGGTCGATGCGCAGGCGGCCCTGGCCGCCGAGGTGCGCCGTCTCGACCAGGCCAAGAAGGACAAGCGCCAGCGCCAACGGGATGCCGCCGCGCGGGCCGACCGGGCCTGGGAAGACGCCGCGCGCCAGACCCGGGAGGCGCTGCTCACCCTCACGCGCTCGCCCAAGGCGGCAGGCCGCATCCTGGCCGACCTGTCGGGCGAGACGGCGGCACGCATTGCCCAGAGCCAGGAGGTGCTGCTGCACCTGCTGGGCGACAAGAAGGACCAGGGCCCGCAGTTCCATGCGCTCAATGTGCTCACCCTGTGCATGCTGGTGGGCAAGAAGGCCGGCCTGTCCGAACGCGAGCTGGCCGACCTGGCCATGGCGGCCCTGGCGCACGACGTGGGCAAGTCCAAGGTGCCGCCGCAGCTGTTCAAGACCTCCCGGCGCAAGCGCCACGAGGAGGAATTCGTGCGCCAGCACGTGATGTACAGCACCCAGCTGGCTTCGGACTCGGGCGCCTTCAGCAAGGAGGCGCTGGCCTGCATCGCCAGCCACCATGAGGCGGCCGACGGCTCGGGCTGGCCACGCGGCCAGCGCGAGACCCACCGCCTGGCCCTGATCCTGGCCATGGTGAACCGCTACGACAACCTGTGCTCGCCCGAGGCCCGTGACGTGGAGCCGCTGATGCCGGCCGAGGCCCTGGCGCACATGTTCAGGAACGAATCGGGCCAGCACGACCCGGCGCTGCTCAGCTCGCTCATCAAGCTGCTGGGCGTGTACCCGCCCGGCACGGTGGTGCAGCTCACCGATGGGGCGCTGGCGCTGGTGGTGGCGCCGGGGCCCGAGTCGCTGCGGCCCCAGGTGCTGGTCTACACGCCCGAAATCCCCAAGGACGAGGCCCCCCTGGTGGAGCTGCACACCGAGCCCGACATCCGCGTGGCCGAGGCGATCCGCCCGTCCACGCTGCCACGCGAGGTGCTCGACTGGCTCAATCCCCAGCAGCGCCTGTCGTACTTCTTCTCGGTCGAAGACTGAAGGCCGGGTTCAGCGCGCCCCGGGCTTTTGCTGGTACAGGCCCTCGATGGCCTGGGCAAAGTGGGCCATGAGCGGTGCGCGCTTGAGCTTGAGCGTGGGCGTCATGAAGCCGTTCTCGATGGTCCAGGGCGCCAGGGTCAGGTGCACGGCGCGCGGTACGGCGTAGCGCGCGAAGCTGACCGTGCTCTTTTCGATGCGCGCCAGCACGGCGCGGTGCACGGCCGGGTGGTTCAGGCTCTCGGGGTCCTGCGCGGCCAGGCCCAGGTCGCCGGCCAGGCGCTGCCACTCGTCGGCACGCAGCACGGCCACGGCGGCGATGAAGGGGCGGTTCTCGCCCAGCACAAAGGCCTGTTCCAGCAGCGGATCGGCCAGCAGGGCCAGTTCCAGGTCGCCCGGCGGCACCTTTTCGCCCGTGGAGGTGACGATGATCTCCTTGATGCGGCCGCGGATGAAGATGCGCCCATCCACGATGTCGGCCTGGTCGCCCGTGCCCAGCCAGCCATCGGGCGCGAGAATGCGCGCCGTGTCCTCGGGGCGCTTCCAGTAGCCTTTCATGACGATGGGGCCGCGCACCTGCAGTTCGCGGTTTTCGCCGATGCGCACCTCCACGCCCGGCAGGGCCCGGCCCACGCAGGCCGGGTCGTTGTCCTGCAAGGAGTTGACCGACACCACGGGCGCGGTTTCGGTCATGCCGTAGCCCTGCACCAGCGGCAGCCCCAGGCCGAGGAAGCACTTGGCAATGGTTGGTGACAGCGGCGCACCGCCGCTCACGGCCACGCGCACGCGGCCACCGAACTGGGCCAGCAGCGGCTGGGCCACCAGGGCACGCAGCAGGGGCCAGGGCAGGGCGTTCATCCAGCCCCCGGCCGGGTCGGCCTGGGGTACGGGCAGGCCCTGCGCGGCGCAGAAATTCTGCCAGCCCTTGGACTGCGCCGCCTCGTAGAGCTGCATCTTCCAGGGCGAGGGCGAGAGTTTTTCGAGCAGCTTGGCGTGGATGCGCTCGTAGATGCGCGGCACCGAGACCAGCACCGTGGGGCGGATGGTCTGCATGTCCTCGGCCAGTTGCGCCACCGAGCGCGCATAGGCCACACAGCTGCCGGCCGCGATCGGCAGGTAGTAGCCGCCCGTGCGCTCGAAGGTGTGCGACAGCGGCAAAAAGGACAGGAACACATCGTCCACCGTGGGCGCGATGCGTTCGAGCACGGCCTTCACATCGCTCACCACGTTGCGGTGCGTGAGCATCACGCCCTTGGGCTTGCCCGTGGTGCCCGAGGTGTAGACGATGGCGGCCAGGTCGTCAGGGCCGGGCGGGTTGGGGGGCGCCAGTTCCACCGCCTGGGCGGCACCCTCGAGCCATTGCGCGAGCGAGCCCACGGCGGGGGCGTGGGCGGAGGGCGGGGTGGGCGTGAACGAGGGCTCCGGGTCGGTCACGATCACCGCCCGCAGCGCCGGGAATTCCGAGCCTGCGGCGCGGATCTTCTCCCACTGCTGGGCGCTGCCCACGATGAGCATGGAGGCTTCGCAGTCCGAGAGGATGTAGGCGATGCTGCCCGGGTTGTCGATGGCGTGCAGCGGCACGGGCACGCAGTTGCTGGCCAGCGTGGACTGGTCGGCGCACATGGCATCGAGGCCGTTGGGCAGCAAAATGGCCACGCGGGCACCGGCCGGCAGCTGCAAGGCCACCAGGGCGCGCGACCACTGCGCGACGCGGGCAGCCGTCTCGGCCCAGGTCCAGGTCGTCCAGGCCTGGCCCTTGGCCTCGAAGGCACGGAAGGCGGGCGCGTCGGGCGTCTGGGTGGCGCGCCAGGAAAGAAGCTGGGGCAGCGTCTGGACGCTGCCGATGTCGGAAAAGGAGGAAGTCATCGGGTCGTTCGGGGCCTGGGCGGCATGCACAGAGCCAGGGCGGTACCATCGGGTACCAACCTGGGGAAAACCCGCGCGATCATACCTATCCTGGAGGCACAAGCTGTGCTTCTTTGTTTCTTGCGGCCCAGAGTTTTCGGGGCAGCAGGCCCCGCTCGGCCACAATCCCGGCAGTTCCACACCGCTTTTTCTGCCTGCGCTGCACCGCTCCATGGATCCCATCACCATCTTCATCGTCGCGACACTGATGATGCTGGCCAATGGCGGGGTGCTGGGCCTGATGCACAAGGACCTGCCGGTCTCCCTGCAACCCTGCGCCGAAACCTGGCGCATCGCCACCTTGCTGCTGGCCGGCAGTGCCGTGCTCTACGCCGTGCAGTACGAGCTGCCGCTGGGCCTGGTCTCGCCCATGGCCAATGGCATGGTGATGCTGGGCTGCACCGGCTACTGGCGCGCCCTGCGCCAGTTCGACGGTGCGCCGGACCGCTGGTGGATGTGGCTGCCGGCGCTGGCGGGCATTGGCGGCGTGCTCTGGTTCGCGGGCGTGCAGCCCGATACGCCCAGCCGCATCCTGCTGTTGTCCGGCGTAGTGGCCTTCGTGCTGATGGCCGGCACCCTGCAGCTCGTGCGCGGCGGCACGGGGGAGCGGGCGCGCAGCCGCAAGGCGCTGGCGGGCCTGTTCTTCCTGGTAGGCCTGTTCGTGCTGTTCCGCGCGGGCTATTTCCTGGTGCGCAAGGTGGGGCCATCGTTCGACATCACGGGCGAGGGCGCCTGGATCAACACCGCCAGCCCGCTCGTCACGGCTTTGCTGCCGGTGGTGGGCACCACGGCCTTTCTGTTCATGTGCTCGCAGCGCATCGGCCGCCAGTGGGAGCTGGCCGCCGCCACCGACTACCTGACGGGCCTGGCCAACCGCCGCACCCTGCTGGCCGAAGGCGAGAGCCGCTTTGCCACGGCGCGCCGGGGTGGTGCCCATTTGGCATTGGCGCTGGTCGATGTGGACCACTTCAAGGCCATCAACGACGGCCACGGGCACGAGGTGGGCGACAAGGCCTTGCAGCACGTGGCCCGGCAACTGCAGGCCACGGCACGCGGCCTGGACTTCGTGGCGCGCCATGGCGGGGAAGAATTCGTCGTGCTGCTGGACCTGGGGCAGCATGGCGATGCCCAGGCGGCGGGCGAGCGCCTGCGCCTGGCGGTGGCGGGCACGCCGTTCACGGCCGACGGGGCCTCGCTGACCATCACCATCTCGGCCGGCGTCGCCCTGCAGGCCGACGGTGACACCACGCTGGACCAGTTGCTGCGCCGCGCCGACGAGGCGCTGTATGCCGCCAAGCGCAGCGGGCGTAACCGAGTGGAACTCGCAGGCGGTTGACGGCGGCCCTCAGGTCGCCGCTTCCAGCCCCTGGGCGAAGTGGGCCTGCATGGCCTGGGCCGTGCCCGCGCCATCGCGCCGTGCCAGCGCGGCCATCACGGCGCGATGCTCGGCCAGCGAGTCCTCGATGCGGCCCTGCTTGAGCAGCGAGTTGTGGCGATTGAGCTTCATCACCTTGCGCAGGTCGGCCACCATCTGGCTGCGCCAGCGGTTGTCGGCCATCTCCAGAAGGCGCATGTGAAAGCGCTCGTTGATTGCAAAAAAGCGCTCGCGCTCGCCAGCGGCACCTTCCAGCTCGGCGTGCAGGGCTTCCAATTCGCGCAGTTGGGTGGGGGAAGCGGTGGCTGCGACCACGGCCGCGGCATCGCTCTCCAGCAGGCTGAGCAGGTGGTACACGTCGCGCAGGTCTTTTTCCGACATCTCCGTCACATAGGCGCCACGGCGCACCTTCATCGTGACCAGGCCCTCGGCGGCCAGCACCTTGAGCGCCTCGCGCAGGGGCGTGCGGCTGATGCCGAATTCCTCGGCGATCTTGAGTTCGTCGATCCAGCTGCCGGGCTCCAGCTCGCGGCGGAAGATACGCTGGCGCAATTGCTCAGCGACTTCTTCGTACAGGGCGCGGGGCGTCAGGGTCAGTGCGGACATGGGCTGGATTGTAAACCGTGAGAATATTTTGAATCAATAATTATGAATGATGTAAACTTGGCACCACATCGGGATTTGCCCCTGAATACGATACCGCCATCCTCGGAGACCGTTTCGCCATGAGTGCCACGCCCCCCAACAGCCCCTCTGAATTCGCTGCCGCCTCGCTGGAGGCCTGGGCGAAAGCCGCTGCCAAGTCGGCACCAGGGGGCGATGTCAATGCGCTGAACTGGGTCACGCCCGACGGCATCACCGTCAAGCCGCTGTACACGGCGGCCGACACCGCCGGCCTGAAGTACGCCGACACGCTGCCCGGCTTCGAGCCCTACCTGCGCGGCCCCCAGGCCACCATGTACGCGGTGCGGCCCTGGACCATCCGCCAGTACGCGGGCTTTTCCACCGCCGAAGAGTCCAACGCCTTCTACCGCAAGGCGCTGGCCGCGGGCGGGCAGGGCGTGAGCGTGGCGTTCGATCTGGCCACCCACCGCGGCTACGACAGCGACCACCCACGCGTGACCGGCGACGTGGGCAAGGCCGGCGTAGCCATCGACTCGGTGGAGGACATGAAGATCCTGTTCGACCAGATCCCGCTGGACAAGGTCTCGGTCTCCATGACCATGAACGGCGCGGTGCTGCCGGTGCTGGCCGGCTACGTGGTGGCGGCGGAAGAGCAGGGCGTGTCGCAGGCGCAGCTGAGCGGAACCATTCAGAACGACATTCTGAAAGAGTTCATGGTGCGCAACACCTACATCTACCCGCCCAAGCCGAGCATGCGCATCATCGGCGACATCATCGGCTACACGGCACGCAACATGCCGAAGTTCAACTCCATCTCCATCTCCGGCTACCACATGCAGGAGGCGGGAGCCAACCAGGCGCTGGAGCTGGCCTTCACCCTGGCCGATGGCAAGGAATACGTGAAGACGGCCATGGCCTCGGGCCTGGACGTGGACGATTTCGCGGGCCGCCTGTCCTTCTTCTGGGCCATTGGCATGAACTTCTACCTCGAAGTCGCCAAGATGCGCGCCGCGCGCCTCTTGTGGTGCCGCATCATGAAGGAGACCGGCGCCAAGAACCCCAAGAGCCTGATGCTGCGCACCCACTGCCAGACCAGCGGCTGGAGCCTGACCGAGCAAGACCCCTACAACAACATCGTGCGCACCACCATCGAGGCCATGGCGGCCGTCTTCGGCGGCACGCAGAGCCTGCACACCAACGCGCTCGACGAAGCCATCGCGCTGCCCACCGAGTTCTCGGCCCGCATCGCGCGCAACACGCAGCTCATCATCCAGGAAGAGACCCACATCACCAACGTGGTCGACCCCTGGGCCGGCAGCTACATGATGGAAAAGCTCACCCAGGACATGGTGGACGCCGCCTGGGCCATCATCGAGGAGGTGGAGGCCATGGGCGGCATGACCCAGGCCGTGGACAGCGGTTGGGCCAAGCTCAAGATCGAAGCCGCGGCCGCCGAGAAGCAGGCGCGCATCGACAGCGGCAAGGACGTGATCGTGGGCGTCAACAAGTACAAGCTGGCCAAGGAAGACCCGGTCGACATCCTGCAGATCGACAACGTCAAGGTGCGCGATGGCCAGATCGCACGCCTCAAGGACATCCGCGCCAAGCGCGATGCGGCCCAGGTGCAGGCAGCCCTCGATGCGCTCACCCAGGCCGCCGAATCCGGCGAGGGCAACCTGCTGGACCTGGCCATCAAGGCCGTGCGCCTGCGCGCCACGGTGGGCGAGGTGTCCGACGCGCTCGAAAAGGTCTACGGACGCCACCGTGCCGACACACAAAAGGTGACCGGTGTGTACGCTGCCGCCTACGACTCGGCCGAGGGCTGGGACAAGCTCAAGACCGAGATCAGCGACTTCGCCGAGGCCGAAGGCCGCCGCCCGCGCGTGATGATCGCCAAGCTTGGCCAGGACGGGCACGACCGCGGCGCCAAGGTGGTGGCCACGGCCTTTGCCGACCTGGGCTTCGACGTGGACATGGGCCCGCTGTTCCAGACGCCCGAGGAATGCGCGCGCCAGGCCATCGAGAACGACGTGCACGCCGTGGGCGTGAGCACCCTGGCCGCCGGCCACAAGACCCTGGTGCCGGCCATCATCCAGTCGCTCAAGGACCAGGGCGCGGACGACATCATCGTCTTCGTGGGCGGGGTGATCCCCGTGCAGGACTACGACTTCCTGTACGAGGCCGGCGTCAAGGGCGTCTACGGCCCGGGCACGCCCATCCCGGCCAGCGCCAAGGACGTGCTCGAACAGATCCGCAAGGCCATCGCGGCATGAACAGCCTGGGAGGTGCTGCCTTGACTGCGCCCCTGTTCACCCTGCAGCCCGTGGCCGAAGAAGACTTCGAGCCCATGCTGGCGCTGCGCACCGCCGCCATGCGCGAAAGCCTGGAGCGCGTGGGCCGCTACACGCCCGAGCGCTCGCGCGAGCGCCTGCGTGCAGCGTTTGTACCCCAGTACATGCAGCACCTGGTGTCGGCCGACGGCCGGCGCATGGGCTTTGTCACGGTTCAGCCCGAGGGCCCAGGGGTGCTGCGCCTGCAGCACCTGTACCTACACCCCGACTGGCAGGGCAGCGGCATTGGCGCTGCGGTGCTGGCTGATGTCCAGGAACGTGCGCGCCGCGAAGGCGCCGTGCTGCGCCTCACCGCCCTGCAGCTGAGCGATGCCAACCGCTTCTACCAGCGCCACGGCTTCGTGCAGACCGGCGAGGAAGACGTGGACGTGCACTACGAGTGGCGGGCCGGGGAGGGCGCACCCGCATGAACGCCCCCCAGCCCCTGACCGAACTGCACGGCCCGGCCCACCAGTGGTTCGACGGCATCCTGCACGGCAGCCAGCCCGTGCAGCGCCGCGCCATGGCCAAGGCCATCACCTTGCTCGAATCCACCCGGGCCGACCACCGCGCCCAGGGCGATGCCCTGCTCACGGCGCTGCTGCCGCACACGGGCCAAGCCTTTCGCCTGGGCATCAGTGGCGTGCCCGGTGTGGGCAAGTCCACCTTCATCGAGGCGCTGGGCCTGTTCCTGATTGCCAAGGGCCACCGCGTGGCGGTGCTCACGGTCGACCCGTCGAGCACGGTCTCGGGCGGCTCCATCCTGGGCGACAAGACGCGCATGGAGCAGCTGTCCATGCGCGAGGAGGCCTATATCCGCCCCAGCCCCTCGGGCGGCACCCTGGGCGGCGTGGCCGAGAAGACGCGCGAGGCCATGCTGGTCTGCGAGGCCGCCGGCTACGACGTGGTGGTGGTCGAGACCGTGGGTGTGGGCCAGAGCGAGATCGCCGTGGCCGGCATGACCGACATGTTCGTGCTGCTGCAGCTACCCAATGCGGGCGATGACCTGCAGGCCATCAAGAAGGGCGTGATGGAGATCGCCGACCTGGTGGCCATCAACAAGGCCGACATCGACAAGAACGCCGCCACGCGCGCCCAGGCGCAGATCACATCGAGCCTGCGCCTCTTGGGCATGCACGGCAACCCCGACCATGCCACGCACGGAGCGCTCTGGCAGCCGCGCGTGGTGCAGATCAGTGCGCTGCTGGGCGAGGGCGTGGACGGCTTCTGGGACGCCGTCACCCAGTTCCGCACCCAGCAGACCGACAACGGCCGCCTGGCCCTGCGCCGCGAAAAGCAGTCGCTGGCCTGGATGTGGGAGCGCATCGACGCAGGGCTCAAGCAGGCCTTCCGCCAGCACCCGGCCGTGCGCGGCCTGCTGCCCACGCTGCAGGCCGATGTGGCTGCCGGGCGCGTGGCGGCCTCCACGGCGGCACGCAGCCTGCTGGCCGCGCAAGGCACGAACCATTCTCTCTAGACAACGACACCCATTTCACCGAAAGAGCGACACCATGCAAGACATCCTGGAGCAACTGGAGAAGAAGCGCGCCCTGGCGCGCCTGGGCGGCGGGCAAAAGCGCATCGATGCGCAGCACGCCAAGGGCAAGCTCACCGCGCGCGAGCGCATCGAGCTGCTGCTCGACGACAACACCTTCGAAGAGTGGGACATGTTCGTCGAGCACCGCTGCACCGACTTCGGCATGGAGGCCAACAAGATCCCCGGCGACGGCGTGGTCACCGGCTACGGCATGATCAATGGCCGCCTGGTGTTCGTCTTCAGCCAGGACTTCACCGTCTTCGGCGGCGCATTGAGCGAAACCCATGCCGAGAAGATCTGCAAGGTGATGGACCAGGCCATGAAGGTCGGCGCCCCCGTGATCGGCATCAACGACTCGGGCGGCGCGCGCATCCAGGAGGGCGTGGCCTCGCTGGGCGGCTATGCCGACGTGTTCCAGAAGAACGTGATGGCCAGCGGCGTGATTCCGCAGATCAGCATGATCATGGGCCCCTGCGCGGGCGGCGCCGTGTACTCGCCGGCCATGACGGACTTCATCTTCATGGTCAAGGATTCGAGCTACATGTTCGTGACCGGCCCCGAGGTGGTCAAGACCGTGACGCACGAGGAGGTCACGGCCGAGGAACTGGGCGGCGCCAGCACCCACACCACGCGCAGCGGCGTGGCCGACATGGCCTTCGAGAACGACGTGGAGGCGCTGATGATGCTGCGCCGCCTGTACAACTACCTGCCGCTGAACAACCGCGAAAAGGCGCCCGTGCGCCCCAGCAACGACCCGGCCGACCGCATGGACTTGAGCTTGGACACGCTGGTGCCCGAGAACCCGAACAAGCCCTACGACATGAAGGAGCTGATCACCAAGGTGGTGGACGACGGCGACTTCTTCGAGCTGCAGCCCGACTACGCCAAGAACATCGTGATCGGCCTGGCGCGCATGGAAGGCCAGACCGTGGGCATCGTCGCCAACCAGCCGCTGGTGCTGGCCGGCTGCCTCGATATCAAGAGTTCCATCAAGGCCGCGCGCTTCGTGCGCTTTTGCGATGCCTTCAACATCCCCGTGGTCACCTTCGTCGACGTGCCCGGCTTCATGCCCGGCACCAGCCAGGAATACGGCGGCATCATCAAGCACGGCGCCAAGCTGCTGTACGCGTATGCCGAGTGCACCGTGCCCAAGATCACCGTCATTACGCGCAAGGCCTACGGCGGCGCCTACGACGTGATGAGCTCCAAGCACCTGCGCGGCGACGTGAACCTGGCCTGGCCCAACGCCGAGATCGCCGTGATGGGCGCCAAGGGTGCGGTGGAGATCATCTTCCGCGAGGACAAGAACGACCCCGTCAAGCTCGCCGCCCGCGAAGCCGAGTACAAGGAGCGCTTTGCCAACCCCTTCGTGGCCAGCGCACGCGGCTTCATCGACGACGTGATCCTGCCGCACGAGACGCGCAAGCGCATCTGCCGCAGCCTGGTCATGCTGCGCGACAAGAAGCTCGATAACCCCTGGCGCAAGCACGGCAACATTCCGCTGTGAGGCAGCAGGCGAGCGGCCGATAGACAAGGAGCACCCACATGCCCATCCAACTCTACTACCACCCGTACTCCCGCGCGGCCGGCACCCTCTGGGCGCTGGAGGAGGCGGGCGTCGCCTACGACCTCGTGGTGACCGACATCCTGAAGGGCGCCCAGAAGGGGCCCGACCTGGTCACCAGGAACCCCATGGGCAAGCTGCCCACGCTGGTGGACGGCGAGCTGGTGGTGTCCGAAGCCGCCGCCATTGCCCTGTACCTGGCAGACCGCTACGCGCCCGGCCGCCTGGCCCCGGCCCTTGATGACCCGCAGCGCGGCACCTACCTGCGCTGGTCGCTGTTCGCGCCCAGCGTGATCGAGCCGGCCGTGATGGCCAAGGGCGCGGGCTGGGAGGTCAAGGAGATGTCCGCCGGATGGGGGCGCTACGACACCATGATCGCCTCGGCAGAAAGCGCCATTGCAGACCGGGACTTCGTTCTGGGCAGCGCCTTTTCCATGGCCGACGTGGTGTTCGGCGGCACGCTGCGCTTCATGATGGATTTCAAGCAGATCGAGCCCACGCCCACCTTCACCGCCTATGTACAGCGGCTCGACGCGCGAGCCGCCTACCAGCGTGCCAACGCCCGCAACCAGGCCATGCGCAAGGAACTGGGCCTGCAGTAGCGGCCCGCCCCAGACAGCCCCAGCAAAGACAAGACAACGGAGCCCTTGAAATGTTCACCAAAATCCTGATCGCCAACCGTGGTGAGATCGCCTGCCGGGTCATCGCCACCGCGCGCAAGATGGGCATCGCCACCGTGGCCGTGTATTCCGACGCCGACAAGGAAGCGCGCCACGTGAAGCTGGCCGACGAGGCCGTGCGCATCGGCGCCGCGCCCAGCCGCGAAAGCTACCTGTTGGCCGACAACATCATCGCCGCTGCCAAGCAGACCGGCGCGCAGGCCATCCACCCGGGCTACGGCTTCCTGTCGGAGAACGAGGCCTTCGCCCAGCGCTGCGAGGACGAGGGCATCGCCTTCATCGGCCCCAAGGCGCATTCGATTGCGGCCATGGGCGACAAGATCGCCTCCAAGAAGCTGGCCAACGAAGCCAAGGTCAATACCATCCCTGGCTACAACGACGCCATCAGCGGCCCCGAGCAGGCTGTGGAGATCGCCAAGGGCATCGGCTACCCGGTGATGATCAAGGCCTCGGCCGGCGGCGGCGGCAAGGGCCTGCGCGTGGCCTTCAACGACAAGGAGGCCTTCGAGGGCTTTGCCAGCTGCCAGAACGAGGCACGCAACAGCTTCGGCGACGACCGCATCTTCATCGAGAAGTTCGTGCAGCAGCCGCGCCACATCGAGATCCAGGTGCTGGGCGACAGCCACGGCAACGTGATCTACCTGAACGAGCGCGAATGCTCCATCCAGCGCCGCCACCAGAAGGTGATCGAGGAGGCACCGTCGCCCTTCATCAGCGACGCCACGCGCAAGGCCATGGGCGAGCAGGCCGTGGCCCTGGCCAAGGCCGTCAAGTACCAGAGCGCCGGCACGGTGGAGTTCGTGGTCGGCAAGGACCAGGACTTCTACTTCCTGGAGATGAACACCCGCCTGCAGGTCGAGCACCCCGTGACCGAGTGCATCACCGGCCTGGACCTGGTGGAGCTGATGATCCGCGTGGCCGCCGGCGAGGCCCTGCCGCTGACCCAGGCCGACGTGAAGCGCGACGGCTGGGCCATCGAGTGCCGCATCAACGCCGAAGACCCGTTCCGCAACTTCCTGCCCAGCACCGGGCGCCTGGTGCGCTTTCAGCCGCCGGAAGAGACCATGTTCCAGTCCGACACAGCCAAGAAGCTGGGCGTGCGCGTGGACACCGGCGTGTACGAGGGCGGCGAGATCCCCATGTACTACGACTCGATGATCGCCAAGCTCATCGTGCACGGCAGCGACCGCGACGACGCCATCCACAAGATGCGTGCCGCGCTCAATGGCTTCGTGATCCGCGGCATCAGCAGCAACATCCCCTTCCAGGCGGCGCTGCTGGCACACCCCAGGTTCGTCTCGGGTGACTTCAACACCGGCTTCATCGCCGAGAACTACAGCCAGGGCTTTGCTGCCGAAGACGTGCCGCACGAGGACCCGCTGTTCCTGGTGGCGCTGGCCGCCTACATGAACCGCCGCTACCGCGCGCGCGCCTCGGGCATCAGCGGCCAACTGGCGGGCCACGAGGTCAAGGTGGGCGAGCAGTTCGTCGTGGTCACGCTGGGCGCGGGCGGCCAGAACGTGCACAACGCCGTGTCGGTGACGGACTTCGAGGACCTGTCCGGCTCCAGCGCCGTGACGGTGCAGGACCGCACTTACCGCATCAGCAGCTCGGCCACGCTGGGCCAGGTGCGCGTGCAGGGCCAGTGCAATGGCCTCGGGTTCACGGCCCAGGTGGAGCGCGGCGCGGGCAAGAATCCGCTGGCCCTGCGCATCGCACACAACGGCACGCAGATCGAGGCCATGGTGCTCTCGCCCCTGGGCGCGCGCCTGCATGAGCTCATGCCCTTCAAGGCCCCGCCGGACCTGAGCCGCTTTTTGCTCTCGCCCATGCCCGGCCTGCTGGTGGACGTGGCCGTGCAGCCCGGCCAGAAGGTGCAGGCCGGCGAGAAGCTGGCCGTGATCGAGGCCATGAAGATGGAGAACATCCTGTTTGCCGCGCAGGATGGCGTGGTCGGCAAGATCGTTGCCGGCAAGGGCGAATCGCTGGCCGTGGACCAGGTGATCCTGGAATTCCAATGATCGCGGAGCGCACGCAACCGTGTTCGTGACGGTGGACGAGTGGCCGTCGGCCGCGCCCCGCAGGCGCTGGCCGCTGGCCCGCCTGGCCTGCCTGTTGGTGGGCGCCGTGCTGCTGGCCGATGGCCTGGTGCTGATGTCCATGGGCCTGTTCTCCATGGGCGTCACCGTGCCTGGTGCCCTGGGCCTCGCCTTGTGCCTGCTGGCCTGGCGCTGGCACCCTCTGCAATCCTGGCGCAACCGCTCGCGCACCGGCCGGCACCTGTGGCGCGCAGGCTGGCTGCTGCTGCTGGCCTGGGTAGCCAGCGTCGGCCTGTTCTGGAACGCGCTGGCGGGGCAGGTGCGCCAGTTCAATGCAGCGGTGGTCGATCTGCCCCTGAAAGCCATCATCGTGCTGGGCAGCGGCACGCCCAATGGCCAGCCATCGCCTGCGCTGCGGGCACGGCTGGACAAGGCGCGCGAACTGGCCGCTACCCATCCTGCCGCCTGGGTGGTGGTGTCGGGCGGTGTGGATTTTGGCGAGACCGCGAGCGAAGGCCGCATCATGGGCGACTACCTGCGCGCCCAGGGCATGGCGGCCGAACGCATCCTGCAAGAGGAGCGCAGCACCAGCACCGAGCTGAACCTGCGCTACAGCCTGCCGCTGCTGCAGGCCAAAGGGCTTGGCCTGGCCAGCCCTGTGGCCGTGGTCACCAGCGACTACCACACCGTGCGCGCCCAGCGCATCGCGCGCAAGATCGGCTACACGCAATCCGTGGTGGCCGCCGCGCCCACGCCGCTGTACCTGCGCTACAACGCCTGGCTGCGCGAGTATTTCGCCACCGCCAGCAGCTGGGTGCTCGGCGAAGTCTGAAACCATTTCCTTGTTTTTTGAAAGATCTGCCATGAACACCGCCGCCTCCCGTCCCTTCAAAGTCCTGGGCATCCAGCAGGTCGCCATCGGCGGCACCGACAAGGCGCGCATGAAGACCCTGTGGGTGGACATGCTGGGCCTCACGCAGACAGGCACCTTTCAGAGCGAGCGCGAGAACGTGGACGAGGACATCCTGGCCATGGGGCAGGGCGCCTGGAAGGTCGAGGTCGACATCATGCAGCCCCTGGACATTGACAAGAAGCCCGCCGTGCACACCACGCCCCTCAACCACATCGGCCTGTGGATCGACGACCTGCCCCGTGCCGTCGAGTGGCTCACCGCGAAAGGCGTGCGCTTTGCGCCCGGCGGCATCCGCAAGGGCGCCGCGGGCTACGACATCACCTTTTTGCACCCCAAGAGCAACGACGAGTTCCCGATTGCAGGCGAGGGCGTGCTGATCGAACTGGTGCAGGCGCCGGCCGATGTGATTGCGGCCCTGGGCTGAACCCACCGCAAGCGATGGTCTTCGCGGAACGAATCAGGGGAGCGGCAGCTTTGCTGCTTGCATTGGCCAGCCCCACCCTGTCGGCCGCAGGTGGTGCCTACCCGCTGGACTGGGGCCGCTCCGGTGAGGTCCTGGAATACCGCTCCTGCGGCTGCGCCGACAGCTGCTGGGTGGCCGAGGTGAAGAACCGCCGCACCCGCCAGACCCTGGCCAGCCTGCGCTGCGACTGCGAGCGCCTGTTCTCGCGGGTGGGTGCACGCGTGCCCGAGGTACAGCGTGCCCCGAATTGCGCCGCCTTCGAGGGCGTGGCCGACAAGCCCGGCGCCATCCGCCAGGCCCTGGAAGACATGCTTCAGCACTGAGCCCGTGGCACACGGTCCATGACCTGGCGGGTCATGGATCCGTAAGTCCATGGGGGATACAACCGGGGCATCCCTTGTGTCCCTTCCTGGAGCTGTATCCCATGCGCATCCTCACCACCCTGGCCTTGCTGGTCGTGGGCATCATCCACCTGATTCCCGTGTCGGGCGTGCTCGGCCCCGAGCACCTGGCCCGCCTGTATGGCGCCGCGCCGTCCGACCCCAGTGCGCTCATCCTCATGCGCCACCGCGCCGTGCTGTTCGGCATCGTGGGGGCCGTGTGCGTGCTGGCCGCGTTCAAGCCGGCGTTCCAGTGGCTGGCGCTGGTCCTGGGGGGCTTCAGCGTGGTCTCCTTTCTCTGGCTCGCCTGGGCCACCGGCGGCTTCAATGCGCACCTGCAGCGCGTGGTCGTGGCCGATGTGCTGGCCTTGCTGTGCCTGGTGGTCGGCGCGGCGACCCTGGCATGGGCCGAGCACACCACCCCGGTGCCTGGCACCTGACGCACAGCAAAGGGCTTCGCCGATACTGCCCAGGCTACTTGGTCAGCTCGCGGATCTTGTCTTCATCGATGTACCGGCCCATGCCCTGGAAGCCCTGGGCCACCGCCGGGTTCTCCATCAGCGAGCGCATGGCCACCTGGCCCAGCACCTGAAAGCTGGTCTGGATGGCGGGCGGGCCTTCGTACTTCAGGGCGTCGCGGGTCTGTTGGCGGCAGGTGGCGGTGAGCAAGCGTTCGATCAGCTGCCCGGTGCCTTTGTTGGTGCCCTCGCGCTGTGCCGGCGTCACCGCCGCAATGCTGGCCACCTCCGGGTGCAGGGCAGCCGTCGAGAAGATCCAGCGCACCAGCAGCGACCGGTCGGTGTCGCTGGTCGAGGCCACCAGGCATTTGGCCAGATCGTCGGAATAAGGGCCTGCCTGGGCGGGGCTGGCAAGGGCGGCACTGAGGGCAAGGCCCAGGGACATGGCAATGAGCGGTTTCATGGTGCCCATGCTACCCAATGCAGGGCGGCTCCTCCATACCAGGGTGGCAACTTGCGCCAACGTCGGGGAGGCATGCAAAAGCCAGCCCATCGATTGCCAGCAGATGCGAACCATAGGCGGCAACTTGCTGCGCCGCAATTTTCAATGCTTTCAAATGCCATCAAAAATCAACAACGTCGGCCTTTCTCATCCATTTTGAACATCGAGATGCGTGAAGTTGGTGCATCGATTTTTGTGGCACTTTTTGCGACCCAACTGCTTGATCTTGCGCCTTTTTCTCCTTGAGAATCATCGCCATACCGCAGCGCGCCACAGGCGGCGATTCCGTGCCTCTGGCGTCTTTTGTCACCTGCCACCTGCGAGCGAAGCGCCAAGGAGAGAACCCATGCCATCCACGACCACCACCACCGCAGCCCCCCAGTCCATCCAGTTGCACCGCCCCGTGCCCAAGCCGGCCGTGCAGGGCAAATGGTCGGTGGCTGCCATCCAGGCCCTGCTCGACAAACCCCTGATGGACCTGCTGTTCGAGGCCCAGACCGTGCACCGCCAGCACTGGCCGGCAGGTGACATCGAGCTGGCCACGCTGCTCTCGGTGAAGACCGGCGGCTGCCCCGAGAACTGCGGCTACTGCCCGCAAGCCGCCGAGTTCGACACGGGGGTCAAGGCCGACAAGCTCATGGCCGTTGACGAGGTGCTGCGCGCCGCCCAGGCCGCCAAGGACGCGGGTGCCACGCGCTTTTGCATGGGGGCGGCATGGCGCGCCCCCAAGGACCGCGACATCGAAAAGGTCAGCGAGCTGATCGGCGCCGTCAAAGGCCTGGGCCTACAGACCTGCGCCACCCTGGGCATGCTCGAAGGGCACCAGGCCCAGGCGCTCAAGGATGCGGGCCTGGACTACTACAACCACAACCTGGACACCGCCCCCGAGTACTACACCGACGTGGTCAGCACCCGCGCCTACCAGGACCGGCTCGACACCCTGCAGCATGTGCGCAGCGCCGGCATCAGCGTGTGCTGCGGCGGCATCGTCGGCATGGGCGAGGCGCCGGTGCACCGCGCCGGGCTCATCGCCCAGTTGGCCAACCTCAACCCGTACCCCGAATCCGTGCCCATCAACAGCCTGGTGCGCGTGCCCGGCACCCCGCTGGCCGACAGCGAACCCATCGACCCGCTCGACTTCGTGCGCATGATCGCCGTGGCCCGCATCACCATGCCCCGCGCCCGCGTGCGCCTGTCGGCTGGGCGCCAGCAATTGGGCGAAGCGGTGCAGGCCCTGTGCTTTCTGGCCGGGGCCAATTCGATCTTCTATGGCGACAAGCTCTTGGTGACGGGCAATCCCGATGTGGAGGCCGATGTGCAGTTGCTGGGCAAGCTGGGGTTGGTGGCCACGGGGCAAGGCAGCGCGTCTTCGAAGACGCCAGCGCCAGCGCTGACCTGAGGCCTGCTGAACGAATGGCAAAGCTCACCCATTTGGGTGGGCCCAGGTGCCGCCGCAAGATTACTTAAACAGATAGCATCCCTCTTCAACAAACAGCAAATGCTGAAGATGAGGATGCACGAAGTTCGAGGTCGGCGCGCGCGGCCGTGAGGGAGAGCTGCTGCCCAGCCCGATGCACCAGAACTATCAGCACCGAGCAACCACCTGCCGCCACCTTGGCCGGGACCGTGTAGCAACCCCAGGGCAGAGTGGTCACTGAAGCGCGCCCCCGAAGGTCTTCGTTCCCGACGGTGCCAGCGTGCGAGGCGAGGTGACCCCGAAAACAAGCCAGCGGCTTTGTAAGCCTCGGACAGGATCTGGACCATGAAAATAAATATACGACTCCCGAATCTGGCCCAGTCCGCTACGCTAGTATTTTTTACGATGCACATCGGTGCATTTGGCTCAAGTGGCGTCATGTACATTCCAACGCCTTGCGAAATTGAATGGGAGCGCAGCGGTTTCATTCGGCCAATGCCTCCTGAGCAAATCGACCGGCAAGAGGCCCTGGCAAAGATGGGTAATGTCGATGCCCAATACTTCATGGGCATAGCCACACAGGACAAGGGTGAGCGCCTTGCATGGCTTGACAAAGCGATTGCCAACGGATCCAAGGGCGCAGCAGCCTATTATTCCTACATTTTGGATGAGCGATGGAAGACAGAACCCATCGATCCTGAAGACCCCGATGGTCCACGCAAACCAATCAGCGTACCCCTTCTCAAGGAGTTATTGCAGCCGGTGATCGATGCGGCAGAGGCGGGTGAGCCCCAGGCTGCCACTTGGCTAATGGAAATGGGGCGGGGCCGCTGGGATTATCGCGCCCACGGAGACCACCCCATCCTGAAACTCACCGACATACCAAAATGGGCGGAGATTGCTGCGCGCGGCGGCAATCCTGCTGCTGCAGAGTGGTTGTGCAAGGCTCACGACAAAGAATTGCGCGAATTCCCGGGCGTAGAGAAAAAAGACGATGCACAAGCCTTTTATTGGTGCTCCATGGCAGCACCCAGAACTTGCTCCATAGGTGCTAAAACATCACTTGCGAAGCTGTATCGCGAAGGACTGGGTGTTGCGCCATCCAAGGCCATGTCTGACTATTGGAGCGATCGCTCAAAAAAATCCAGAGCAGCAGTTCAGATAGAAGGTGTATTTCCCGTTCAGGTCAAGAATTCCAAGTAACTATTCAAGAAAAATAAATGACCTCCGAAGTGGAGGTCGAGCATTCGCCATGACCAGTGTTGGCTGGTCAAGTCGAGCAACAACCTGGAGGTGAGCGTGATCGGTACCAGCGACAAAGCCTGTATCAAGGACTGGTACCTGGGCACGGCACCGCACGTCGAGCAGATCTGGGCCAGTCGCAAGGTGCTGGCGGACACGAAGGTGCAGTCCTTGAGGGCCGCGATAGCCGGGCTCTCGCCGCAGTTCAAAGGACAGACGACCTTGAGCGCCAATTACCAGATAGCTCTCAATCCCGTCATCGCTGCCAATTGGGGTTAATTTTTAAGCCGAATTTGAGTCTGATCGACGTTACAACCTCTACTGCATTAAATATATCGCCTCATACAGAAATAAATTATTATGAATAATTCCTCAATACATAGAAGAAATATTCTTATTTCAGCCGCAGGCGCATTCGGCTTTCCCGCACTTGCAACAACGCCAATTCCGGAGCCACTCTCGCTGAATAGTTACATTTCAATATTTGGACAATTGATATTTACTGGAACCATCAAAAAAACAGTAGCAATGCCGTCGTGGCTGGAAAATAAACTGAAAGATCCCGCTTCAGACATCAGCACCAAAGATTTGAAATTTGAGCAAGCGAACGAACATTCAGATTACACTTTTTTGGAGGTTGAAAATGCCCGACTTCGAATGGCAAGATCAGACAAATTCACCTTGGCTGCAATCAAATCTTGCAATTTAAAGAAGATCTACGCATCCACGCATCATCTCAGGGGGAGTGAGCAATACAAAAACCACTATGAAAATCTTGCAGGAGCCGAGGTTGTACTCTTTCTGGAGCCACCCACACAATATATCGGCAATGCAGGAGCTTTTCTGAATGAGTTTTATTACATTTCACGTGGACCAAACTGGCGGGATGGAGCCCCGCGAAATATTATTGAATACAATGATATTCATAAAATTGCGCTTCAGCTTGGTTTTATCGAGGCAAAATATTTACCCTGCAGTAAAAACGGAGGTGCGAAGTCATAGCGGGACAGCACCGTTATTTTTCATGGTATGGAATCCCCCCAGATGCTCGCGAGCGCGAGCGGAGGGGGCAGGTCTTGCATTTCCCGCCAAGCCGTTGAAACGCCCCTTCATCATCAAACTGATTCGTCAGTATGCGGAGGTTCTGGAAATGGCAAGACCATTGCAGGCAAAAGACAAGACCCGGCCCCTGTGCTGTGCGCCAGCGCTGCTCACTGCTGTCATTTCGCCCAACTGGGCTTAGGCCCAGACTTTAAAAATCTACAGTGACAATCAAACCCACTTGAAAATATGAAAAAGCGGTCTTTGTCAAGCTTTCCAGTTTTTCTGATAATTACTTTTTTTGCGGCATTTTCTTTAAAAATTCAATCCGCCAACGCCATTCCATCCTGGCATGTAGATTGGCTCATTTTAGAACTACCTGATCCGAAAGACCCACCAACGAAGGAGGAAATTGATGAAATTGTTAAGCGCGCGCAGCAGGATGATTGGATTGCGCGTCAACAGCTAGCCACGGCATTTTTATACGAAACCTGGAAAACCGGAAAACTAGACCGGGGCTGCGAAAATCTTAAAAATGGATATTATTGCAGAGCACTAGCGGCAAGGGGTCATGAGGGGGAAATACATCTAAAGGACTTGATAAATCTTCCCGCAACTGGTCCAATTCCAGTTGAGAGACTTGCCAGATATCAGGTTGATTTCGCAATAAAACTATTTCGAGATTCCGCTCCCACATACGATAAAGACAGCCCAACATGCAGAGCAGCTGTCGCAACCCTGAAAAAGGCCATCGAAAATGAATTGCTTGTAAGCAATCAAACCAACAGCTGTGCCGCCAGGAGGTTGGCATACCATTATCAATTTGGAAGTTGCACTCCCAAAGACCCACAAAAAAGTAAAGAGCTTTTTCTGCGCTCCGGAGCGTGCCCTGTGACATGATGCGCGGCAATGCTACATAGTGAGCGCCCTCCAGCGCCGTAGGCTGTAGTGCAGTGCCCTAGGGAAGGGGCCTGCTTCTGCTTTTGACCAGGCCGGAGCTTTCCTCCAACCTGCCCAATTCACCCACCCCGCAGGGTTTTGACCTCTACCTGCAAGCGCTCCACCTCCGCCTGCAACCGGCTGTTCTCCTGCAACTGGTCAAAATCCCTCTGCAACTGCTTGCGGTGCTCCACGTAGACCATCAGGTTGCTCACGCGCAGCTGGAGCAGTTCCGGATCGATGGGCTTGAAGACATAGTCGATGGCGCCCAGGCTCAGGCCCTGGTGGCGCGAGGCGTCATCCGTCATCGCGGTGACGAAGATGATGGGCGTGCATTCCGAGGCGTGGTGCTCGCGCAAGCGGCGCGCCACCTCGAAGCCGTCCATGCCGGGCATCATCACGTCCAGCAGGATCAGGTCTGGCGGTGCGTCGGACTGGCAGATGGCCAGGGCCTTCTCGCCGTTGTGCGCGATCTTGACCTTGAAGCGGTCGCGGAACAGGCCGGCCAGCAGTTGCAGGTTTTCGGGCGTGTCGTCCACCACCAGGATGGTGGCGCGCTCGGGTTCGGGCACAGGTTCCAGGGGCGGCAGGTCCGGCGGGGCGCCGCCGGGCAAGGCCGCCGCGGAGGAGGGCCGCTGCAGCACGCGCTGCATGCGCTCGATGAGGCGGCGCACCGTGAAGGGCTTGACCAGCAGGTCGCCGATGCCCAGGCGAATGGCCCGGGCGGCCGAGTCGCGGTCCAGCCCGCCCGACATCAGCATGAAGGGCAGGCCGGCCAGTTTCGGGTCGGTGCGCATGGCTTCGAGCAGTGCGAGGCCGTCCATGCCCTGCATGTCCATGTCGCAGATCACCACATGCACGGGTTCGGCGCGCAGCAGTTGCAGGGCGCGCGTGCCGTCGCGCGCCTGCAGCACCTGGCCGAAGCCAAAGCTCTGCAACTGGCTGGCCAGGGCCTGGCGCATGGCGCTGGCGCCTTCGGCCAGCAGCACGGTGGTCTTGGAAGGGTGCATGGGTGGGTTCAGGTCTTGGCGCCGTCGGCGGTCAGTTCGATGTGTTCGGCAGGCAGGTCGGTGGCGATGCGGTCCACCTGGGCGGCCATTGCATGGGCGCCGTCGGAAAAGCGCTGGGCGATGGACCGGAACTCCTCGGACAGTGCGAGAAAAGCATCCACCATGTCGGGGTCGAAATGGCTGCCCCGGCCGTCGCGGATGATCTCCACGGCCTGCTCGTGCGAAAACGCGGCCTTGTAGACGCGTTCGGAGATCAGTGCGTCATACACGTCGGCCACGGCCATGAGCCGCGCGGACAGGGGGATGGTGTTGCCCACCAGGCCCTCGGGGTAGCCCGAGCCGTCCCACTTCTCCTGGTGGCTGTAAGCGATCTCTTTGGCGTATCGGAAGAAGGGGTTGGCCTGCGAGGTTTCGCGCTCGGCGGAAATGATGGCATCGCGCCCCAGCGTGGTGTGGGTCTTCATGACCTCGAATTCCTCGGGCGTGAGCTTGCCGGGCTTGAGCAGGATGCGGTCGGGGATGCCCACCTTGCCGATGTCGTGCAGCGGCGCCGACTTGAAGATCAGCTCGATCGCCGCCTCGCTGAGCTCGTCGGCAAAGCGCGGGTGGTGCTGCAGCTTGCGCGCCAGCACCTCCACGTAGTGCTGGGTGCGGCGGATGTGGTTGCCGGTCTCGTTGTCGCGCGTCTCGGCCAGCGAGGCCATGGCGCGGATGGTGCCATCCTGCAGCTCCACCACCTCGCGCGTGCGCTTGGCCACTTCTTCCTCGAGGTAGTGGTTCTGGCGCGCGAGCAGGTCACGCGCGCGCTTGAGCAGCAGGTGGTTGCGCACCCGCGCCAGGGTGATCGCGGGATTGACGGGCTTGGTGATGTAGTCCACCGCACCCAGCTCCAGGCCGATCGTCTCATCGTCCTTGGCGCTCATGGCGGTGAGGAAGATCACCGGGATGTCCTCGGTGTCGGGGTTGAACTGCAGGCGGCGCAGCACCTCGTAGCCGTCCATCTCGGGCATCATGATGTCCAGCAGGATCAGGTCGGGCTTGGCATCGCCGGCCACGATCTGCAGGGCCCGCTCGCCGCTGTTGGCCAGCTTGACCTTGTAGTCCGCGCGCAGCAGATCGCTCATCAGCGACAGGTTGTCGGGCGTGTCGTCCACCACCAGCACCGTGCACCGGCCGCTGGTTTCCATGGGGTTGCTCATGACGTGGGTCCTCCTTCTGGTATCGCTTGGCCGGGCTGGGGTGCTGCACGCAGCAGCGCCAGGGCGTCCGTGAAGATGTAGCTGTCCAGGGCGCGCTTCATCTCGCCATAGACCGGGCCCAGCAGGGCCTTGAGGGTGGGCGCCGAGTCCTTGAACAGCTCCACGGCGTCCGAGTCGTCGTCGGCCAGCAGGGCATCCAGGCGCGCCAGCAGTTGCTGCGCCTCGGCTTCGTCCACCGCCACCTGGGCGCTGCAGGCGGCCTCCTCGGCCGGCAGGGCCCCCTGCAGTGCCTCCACCAGGGTCTGGCAGGCCACATCCAGCGGCGCCAGCAGGGCCGCCAGCGCGGCAGCGTCCGCCCCGTCGGCAATGGCCTTTTCCACCGCTTCGGCCTGCTGGGCCAGGGCGCTGGCGCCAATGGTGCCGGCCGTGCCCTTCAGGGTGTGCATGCTGCGCAGGGCATCGTCGCGCTGGCCCGCGGCCAGGAAGGCCAGGGTGGTTGGCACGGCCAGGGCCTGGCCGGCCGTGAACTTGCGCAGCAGGCTCTCGTAGGCGGCCGGCTTGCCCAGCACGCGGCGCAGGCCGGCGGCCGTGTCGAGCCCATCGATGTGCGTGAGCGGCTCGTGCAGCACGCCCGCCGCCGGGGCGGGCACTGCCGCGCCCGCCGGACCATCCTGGGCCTCGGCGCGTGCCGGCACCCAGCGCAGCAACTGGGCGAACAGCTCGTCGGGGTCGATGGGTTTGGCCACATGGCCATTCATGCCGGCCGCCAGGCAGCTGTCGCGGTCGCTGCCCATGGCGTTGGCGGTCATGGCCAGCACGGGCAGTTCGGCCCAGGCCGGGTTGCCGCGGATGTGGCGCGTGGCCGTGAGGCCGTCCATCACCGGCATCTGCATGTCCATGAGCACGATGTCGTAGGCCGCCTGCGCCAGCATGTCGAGCGCCACCTGGCCGTTCTCGGCCACCTCCACCACCAGCCCGGCATCGCCCAGCAGGTCGGCCCCCACCTGCTGGTTCAGGTCGTTGTCGTCCACCAGCAGCACCCGGGCACCGCGGATGGGCGCGAGGTCGGCTGCGCTGCCGCCACGGCGCGGGCCCGCGCGATCCGCGAGGGCGGCGTCCTGCGCCCCGCCCAGCGCCCGGATGGCGGTGTCGAACAGCTGGGAGGGGCTGACCGGCTTGGTCAGCATCAGCGCGATGCCGGCCTGCTCCAGCGCGCGGAACACCTCTTCGCGGCCATGGGCGGTGACGATCACCGGCACCGGAGGGTGGGGCAGCAGGGCCAGCTGGGCGGCCGTCTGAAAGCCGTCCATGCCCGGCATGCGCCAGTCCAGAAATGCGATCTCGCAGGGCAGGCCCGCCGCGTCGGCCTCGCGCGCAGCGGCAATCGCCTGCTCGCCCGAGGCGGCCGTGGTCACGGCAAAGCTCATGCTGGCCAGCAGGCCCGCCAGGATCTGGCGCGCCTGCTCGCTGTCGTCCACCACGAGCACGCGGCGCCCGCGCAGGTCGGGCTCGGGCAGCAGCGGGCGCGCCGAGGGCGTGCCCAGGCCCACGCGGGCGGTGAACCAGAAGCAGCTGCCCTCGCCAGGCGTGCTGTCCACACCGACATCGCCGCCCATCAGGCCCGCGAGCTTCTTGGAGATGGCCAGGCCCAGCCCGGTGCCGCCGTACTTGCGCGTGGTGGAGGTGTCGGCCTGCTCGAACGAGCGGAACAGCCGCGACTGCTGCTCGGGCGTGAGGCCGATGCCCGTGTCCTGCACCTCGAAGCGCAGCAGCAGGCCCTGTGCGGCATCGCGCTCCACCTCGGTCACGCGCACCACGATCTCACCGGTGTCGGTGAACTTCACGGCATTGTTGCCATAGTTCACGAGAATCTGCCCCAGGCGCAGCGGGTCGCCGCGCAGGTCGTCGGGCAGGGCAGGGTCCACATCGAACATCAGCTCCAGCCCCTTGGCCGAGCATTTGTCGCCGATCAGGTTGGCCACGTTGTCCAGCACATTGCGCAGCCCGAAATCGACGGTCTCCACCGTGAGCTTGCCAGCCTCGATCTTGGAAAAGTCGAGGATGTCGTTGATCAGGCCCAGAAGGTGCTGGCCCGAACGCTGGATCTTCTCCACATAGTCGCGCTGGCGCGGCGAGAGGTCGGTGGTCAGGGCCAGGTGGCTCATGCCGATCACCGCGTTCATGGGCGTGCGGATCTCGTGGCTCATGTTGGCCAGAAAGTCCGACTTCATCTGCGAAGCCTCTTCGGCGCGGGCGCGGGCCACCTCCAGCTCATCCTCGTGCTCGCGCAGGGCGGCATTGGCCTGCTCCAGCTCTTCGGTGCGCTCGACCACCCGGGCCTCAAGCACCTCTTCGCTGCGCTTGAGCGCGTCCACCAGCTCCGCCTGCGCGGCCATGGCCAGCGACTTGGCTTTTTCGCGCTTCAGGAACTGCCGGGCCATGGCCACGGCCAGCAAAAAGGTGAGCAGCGCCTGGAAGGCCGTGAGCCCGGTGGTCAGCAGGGTCTGGTGCTGCACCTCGGCATTGCGCTGGTCGCCCAGCAGGGCCGAGATGCGCGAGGCGTGCAGGGCCAGCTCCTGCACCGATTCGCGCAACTCGCCCAGGCGCTCGCGCAGCAATCGCATGTTGGCGTGGCCGGTGCGCTCGTCCACGCTCTGCCCGAAGTAGCTGTCTCCCGCCTCCACGAAGGCCTGCAACTCGGCCAGGGCCCGCGCATAGATGGGCTCGTGCTGCATCAGCGTGCGTGCGGTGCCGCTCTCCAGGGCACTGAAGCGGCTCAGGAACAGGTCGTAGCGCAGCTGCAGCTGTTCCAGCGAGGTGCTTTGGGGATCGAACTCGTACTGGTGCAGCGCATGGTCCAGCCGCCCATACTCCACGTTGAGCTGCAGGAAGGACCACAGGGCATTCACGTCGCCCCGGCGCATCACGGCTTCAACGCTGCGGTACTGGCGGTACTGGACCGTGGCGATGGAGACATAGACCACCACCAGGCTGGCGATGATCAGGGGCAGGAGGTGCTTGCTGCGCAGCATGGACACCCCGCCGGCTCGTCACTTGACCTGCAGGGTGCGCAACTGCCAGGCCGACCGGTTGTAGTAGAGCTCGGTGCGCAACTCGGCCTTGGTATCGAAGGGGTAGACGATGAAGAGGGGCCCCTTCTCGCGCACGGGCATGGGGCGGTCGTTCATGAGCCGGGCCACGATCACCTCGTGGCGCGTGGCGTCCTCGAAGGGGATCTCGGTCTTGTAGTCGTTGAGCGCCACCGCGGTGATCTTGCTGCCCTTGGCACCTGCCGCCGCCAGCACGTCACGCAGCAGCGGCCCGGTGAAGCTCACGGGCTGGGGGTACCAGGGGGTCTGGGTGGTGAAGCTCTTCTGGGGCAGCTTTTCGAGCATCTTCATGTCGAACTGGGCCCGGTCGCCCTGGTTGGTGCGGCCCACGCCGCCCTGGATGGTCAGCACCACAGGCCCGGCGGGCTGGTCCAGCGCCTGCTGCGCCTGTACCGGCAAAAAGGCGCACGCCGCCACCACAACGCCTGCGGCCAGGCGTGACAACGGGCCATTGGCCCCCTTCGCATCGGTCATGCTGTTTCCCCCTCGCCGGCCTTGGCGGCCGGTTCTGGGGGGAGTTATAACAGCCGGCGCGGATTCATGCACTCAAGAAATGTCCTCCAAGGGCCACACCGGGCACCGGGAGCAGGGCGCGCAGCACACTGCCGCTGGACGACTCCGTCATCACCAGCTCGGCGGTTCCGGGCCGAAAGGCGATATTGGTCACTGTGGCGCCCACGGGGCTGCGCACGAAGTGGGTCACCTCGCCGCGCGCATTGAGCACGAAGGCACCGCCCAGGCTGGCATGGGCCACGACCACACCCCCATCGGCCGTGGCCGCGAGGCCATCGGGCCCGCTGGTGCCAAAGAAGGTCTGCAGCGCCCCCATCTTGGAGATGCTGCCGTCGGGCAGCAGCGGCGCGCGCCACACCTGGTTGCCGCGCGTCACGGCCACGAAGAGGGCACCGCCATCGGCACTGAGCGCCAGGCCGTTGGGGCTGGGCGCGTTGGCCAGCAGCAGGTCGAGCCGGCCGCCACGCGTGTAGCGGTAGACCCGGCCCGTGGGGTCGTGCATGCCCGTCTGCCCCTGGTCGGTGAAATACAGGTTGCCCGCGGCGTCGAAGGTCAGATCGTTCACCCCCTTGAACGACTCGCTGTTGCGGTGCGCCAGCACGGGCGTCGGCGGCTCGCCGCTGGCCGGGTCCAGCCGCAGGATGCCGCGCCGGTAGTCGGCGATCCACAGGCTGCCGTCGGCGTGCGGGGCCATGCCGTTGGGCCAGCCGTCGTACTGCACCACCAGCTGCCACTGGCCGCCGGGCGTGATGCGGAAAATGCGGCCATAGGGGATATCGGTCACGTACAGGTTGCCCTGGCCGTCGAACACCGGGCCTTCGAGAAAGCTGTCCATGACATGGCCGGGCTTGTTGGCGTCCACCCACTCGGTGCGGCGCGGCTGGCGCATGGCGTCGGGCAGGCGGGTCAGCACGCTCGCCTCGATCACCTCGGGCGGGGTAAAACTCAGGTTCCACATGGCGGGGTTTGCTCCTTGGACGGGGATTATTCGGCCTGCACGCCGGCGGCCTTGATGACGCGGCCCCAATCTTCGGTCTGGCTGCGCACGTACTTCTGGAAGTCGGCCGGCGCCATGGCGCCCACATCCGCCCCCTGGTCGGCAAAGCGCTTGGCCAGATCGGGCGATTCCACGGCCTTTTTCACCTCGGCCTGCATCTTGTCGATGATGGCCTGGGGCGTGCCCTTGGGCGCAGCGATGCCGAACCAGTTGGTGGCCGTGAAGCCCTGCAGGCCCAGCTGCGCGCTGGTCGGCGCATCGGGCAGGGCCGCCAGGCGCTGCGGCGAGGTCACCAGCAGCGCCCGGCCCTTGCCGCCCTTGACCTGCGGGATGGCCGTGGGCGCCGCCGTCACCACCAGGTCCACCTGGCCCGAGATCACGCCCAGCATGGCCTCGCCCGCGCCCTTGTAGGGCACATGGGTCAGCGCGATCTTGCCGTGCTGGCGCAGCAGTTCGCCTCCCAGGTGCGAGCTGCTGCCCATGCCGCCCGAGCCGAAGGTGAGCTTGTCGGGGTTCTTCCTGGCTGCATCGAGCAGCTCCTGCATGGTCTTGTACGGCGAATTGGCCCCCACCACCACGACCAGCGGCGTGTCGACGATGCGCGTCACCGGCACCAGGCCGGTGGCGTGGTCCCAGGGCAGCTTCTTGAACAGGTGCGGCAGCATGGCATAGGTGGTGTCATTGATCAGGAAGGTGCTGCCGTCCGGCGCGGCCTTGGCCACCAGGTCGGAGCCGATGGTGCCGCTGGCGCCCACCTTGTTCTCCACGTAGAAGGACTTGCCGGTCTGCTCGGTGAGCTTCTGCGCGATCTGGCGCGCCGCATAGTCGGTGGTGCCCGAAGGAGAGTAGGGCACGACCAGGCGCACCGGTTTGTCGGGCCAGGTGGTGGTGGTCTGGGCGATGGCGCCGCTGGCGATCAGTGCCAGCGCGGCGGCCAGGGGGCGGGTAAGGTTGGTGGAACGCATGGTGTGTCTCCTTGGTGTGGTTGAAATGGGGCCCAGGCAGGGAATGGCGCACAGCGGCGCCCAGCCAGGCCGCCTGGCGGCCGGCTGGAGGGGCAGGGGATCGGGTCGTCAGCCGCCGGCGACGGCGCCCTGGGCGCGCAGGGCCGCCACATCGGCGTCCGTATAGCCCAGCTCGCGCAGCAGCGCGTCCGTGTGTTCGCCCGGGCCCGGCGGCTGCAGGCGTACGCCAGGGCGTGTGCCGCCGATGGTCAGGGGCAACAGCGGCACCTTGGACTCGGTGCCGTTGTTCAGGCGGATGGGCGCCAGGCCCCCGCTTTCGTTGAGGTGCCGGTCGTCGAACAGCTCCTGCGGCTTGGTGATGGGGGCAAAGGGCAGCTCGTTGGCCTCGAAGATGGCCGCGAGCTCCGCCGCGCTGCGCCCGGCCAGGTGCGAGCGCAGCTGCGGCATCATCCAGTCGCGCGCCTGCACGCGGTCGTTGTTCGTCTTGAGGCGCGGGTCGGCCAGCAGGTCCGAGAGGCCCAGGGCCTCGCAGAAGATGGCCCACTGCTTGTCGCTCACGGCGGCCAGGAAGATCTGCTCGCCGCCTTTCACCGTGAACACGTCGTAGATGGCCCAGGCCGAGATGCGGCTGGGCATGGGATTGGCCGCCTTGCCGGTGCTGGCGAACTGCATCATGTGCTGCGCCACCAGGAAGACATTGTTCTCGAACAGCGCAGATTGCACCTCAGACCCCTCGCCGGTCAGCTCGCGCTGGCGCAGCGCGGCCATGGCGCCGATGGCACCGAACATGCCGCCCATGATGTCGTTGACGCTGGTGCCTGCGCGCAGCGGATCGCCGGGGCGCCCGGTCATGTAGGCCAGGCCGCCCATCATCTGCACCACCTCGTCCAGGGCCGTGCGCTGCTCATAGGGGCCGGGCAGAAAGCCCTTGTGGCTCACGTAGATGAGGCGCGGGTTGAGCTTCTTGAGCGAAGCGTAGTCCAGCCCCAGCTTGGCCATGGTGCCGGGCTTGAAGTTCTCGCTCACGATGTCGGCCGTGGCGATCAGGCGCAGCGCGGCCTGGATGCCCTCGGGCTTCTTCAGGTCGAGCGCGATGCTCTTCTTGTTGCGGTTGAAGGTGGGGAAGAAACCCGCACCCGAGCCCAGCAGGTGGCGCGTGCTGTCGCCCTCGATGGGCTCGACCTTGATGACCTCGGCCCCCAGGTCGGCCAGCACCATGCCGCAGGTGGGGCCCATCACCATGTGGGTGAACTCCACCACGCGGATGCCGGCGTAGGGCAGGGGGTGATCGTTCTTGGGCATGTCAGACATGGCTGCCCCCTTGCACAAAGCCCTTGGGCAGGCCGGCCTCGTGCGTCATGCCGTAGACGGGCTCGCCCGGCAGGCCGGCCACCAGCGGGGCGCGGGCCTCCATCAGCCGCTGCAGGTCGATGCCGGTGGCGATGCCGCTGGCCTCGAACATGAAGACCAGGTCCTCCGTGACCACATTGCCCGAGGCGCCCGGCGCATAGGGGCAGCCACCCAGCCCGCCGAGCGAAGCATCGAAGGTGCGCACACCTTCCTCGTACGCCGCCAGGCAGTTGGCCAGGCCCAGGCCGCGCGTGTTGTGCATGTGGGCGGCGCCGGCCTTGTCGCCCAGCTCGGCGCGCAGGCGCTTGAACAGGCGGCGCACCTGGGCCGGGTTGGCATAGCCCACGGTGTCGGACAGGCCCGACTCGTCGGCCCCGGCCTCCACGCACTGCGCAGCCAGCCAGATCACCTCGTCCTCGGGCACCAGGCCCTGCAAGGTGCAGCCAAAGGCGGTGGAGATGCCAGCCTCCAGCTTCACGTGCGGCGCGATGTCGCGGCGCAGGTCCGATATGGCGCGCACCTCCTCGACCATCTCCTCGCGCGTCTTGCGCACATTGGCCAGCGAATGCGCAGCGCTGGCCGACACGGGCATGGTCAGCTTGTGCGCCCCGGCTTCGAGCGCCGCCTGGGCGCCCTTGCGGTTGGGCACCAGGGCCATGACCGTGAGGCCGGGCAGGGTGACGGCGTGGCGCACGACCTCGGCCGCATCGGCCATCTGCGGCAGCAGGCGGGCGGGCACGAAGGAAGCGACCTCGATCTCGCGCACGCCAGCGGCGTAGAGCGCGTCGATCCAGCGCAGTTTGTCGGCCGTGGGCATGGTGGCCTTCACGGACTGCAGGCCGTCGCGCGGGCCGACCTCGCTGATCAGCACATGGGGTGCTTGGGGCATGGAATCTCCTGATTTCAGAATGTTCTATAAGAAAGAACATCAATCTGTCTCATGAAAGTATGGAAAGGATCCGCCACCAGGTCAAGCGCCACACAGCAAATAAAAAAGCCGTTCTGCATAACAGAACGGCTTGCATGAAAGACGGTACAGGGCAGCTTGCTACGCAGCCTGCTCGGCCGGCTTGCGCTTGCGCGGCGCCCTGGCAGGAGGGGCGGCCGCCGCCGCAGCCGGCGCGGCGATCAACTGCTCCACCAGCAGGCGCACATGGCCTTGCATGGTGGCAATGGCCTTGGCATCGCCCGCCATGTGGCGCTGCAGGCATTGCTGGAACACGCCGTCGAACATGGCGTAGGTCAGGTCGATGGGCGCCCGCACAGGGCTGCCGGCCAGCTCGGCCATGCGCGTGAGCACGCGCCAGACCATGTTGGCCAGGCTTTTGTCGATGGCCTCCACGTCGGCGCGCAGCGCCTCCTCGAACAGCGACTGCGAGCGGATGTCGTACCACAGCCGGTGCATGGGCGCCTCGGTGCGCACGGTCTCGCCCAGCACCCCCACAAAGCCGTCCACCAGCTGCGCAAACGAGGTGGATTGCTCGGTCACCTCGTCGTAGCGCGTGACGCAGCGCGCCTTGTACTGGCGCACGCTGCACAGGATCAGGTCGAGCTTGTCGGTGAAGTAGTAGTGCAGCACACCGTGCGAGAAGGCCGAGTTCTGCGCGATCTCGCGGAGGCTGGTGCGCGCGTAGCCCAGTTCGGCCAGGGTCTGCAGCGCAGCCTCGCCCAGTTCGGCGCGGCGTTCGGCGTATTTGTCACGGCGGGGTGCTCTTTCCATCGCGCCATTGTAGGCAGAGGCGGAGAGGGCGCCCATGTCTTTTCATGCATGGGCAGCGCCGGGTCGATTGAATTTATGACAAGTGTCAAGAAAAAGTCTTGACACTTGTCCAACACATTTCCAGAATCGATTCCGTTCCCTGCAAAAACGCGGGGGGCCAACGATCCCAAAACCAGGAGACAAGACATGGCGAAGTTCGATTTGACCGGCCGCAAGGCCCTGGTCACCGGTGGCGCGCGCGGCCTCGGTGAAGGCATGGCCCAGGCACTGGCGGCCGCGGGCGCATCGGTGATGGTTGGTGACGTGCTCACGTCGCTGGGCCAGGAGACGGCGGGCAAGCTGCCGGTGACCGGCGGCGCCAAGGCCGGCTTCGTCAAGCTCGACGTGACGCAGGAGGCCGACTGGGCCACCGCCGTGCAGGCCACACAGGAGACGCTGGGCGGCTTCGACATCCTCATCAACAACGCCGGCATCGAGGTCACGGCCCTGGTGTCCGAGATCGAGGCCGAATCGCTGCGCCGCATGCTCGACGTGAACATCGTGGGCACGGCGCTGGGCCTCAAGCACGCCTTCCGCGCCATGCGCCCGGGCGGCAGCGCGGGCAAGGGCGGGGCGGTGGTCAACATCGCCTCGGTGGCGGCGACCATCGCCTTCCCGGCGATCGCGGGCTACTCGGCCACCAAGTCGGCCGTGGACCGGCTCACCCGCGTGGCGGCCATGGAGTCGGGCAAGCTCGGCTTCGGCGTGCGCGTGAACTGCATCTACCCGGGCCTGGTGCCCACCGAGATGGGCATGAAGCTCGCTGCCGACGTGGTGGCCGCGGGCCTGTTCCCATCGCCCGAGGCCGCCGTGGGCGCCATCATCGAGCAGACGCCCGCGGGCCGCCTGGGCGAGGTGGCCGACATGGCCGACGCCGTGGTCTTCCTGTGCTCAGACGCCTCGCGCTTCATCACCGGCGCGGGCCTGCCGGTCGATGGCGGCATGGGCATGTGAGCGGCACACCAGGAGACAAGAACATGAGCAAAAGCAGCAGCAAGAAACCCGTCGTGGTCTACGGCGCCTCCGGCTACACCGGCCGGCTGGTCTGCGAGTACCTGCGCGAGTACAACATCCCCTTCATCGCGGCCGGCCGCAGCAAGGAAAAACTCGACGATGCGATGAAATCGCACGTGCCCGGCATCGAAACCGCCAGCTACGAGGTGGTGGAGGTGGCGCACACGGTGGAGGCGCTCAGTGCGCTGTTCGACGGCGCCAGCGTGGTGCTCAACACCGTGGGCCCCTTCGCCAAGTTCGGCCACGAGGTGGCGCAGGCTTGCCTGGCCACGAAGTGCCACTACACCGACACCACGGGCGAGCAGGACTGGCTGATCACCCTGGAGGCCGAGTACGGCGCACGCTTCGCCGCCGCCGGCCTGCTGCTCTCGCCCGGCCTGGCGCAGATGTACACCACGGGCGAAATCGCCGCCCAGCTGTGCCTGGAGACTCCGGGCCTCGATACCCTGGACATCGCGGTCTTCTGGGGCGGCAGCCCGACGGTGGCCTCCACCCAGACCATTTTGGTCAACGCTGCCACCTCCAAAGCCTACTTCCTGGAGCAGAACCAGTACGTCGAATGGCAGCCCGACGCCGGCCTGTACAGCCTGGCCATCCCCGGCCAGCACGAGACGGCGCTGGCACTGCCCTGGGGCGGCACCTCGCACCCCGTGTGGTTCAAGAAGGACCCGCGGGTGGCCAACGTCAAGGTGCTGGGTGGCGTGTTCAACAAGCCGCTGATGCTGGGCGTGCCGCAGATCGTGGCCGCCGCGCTCAAGGCCACCGAGGGCATGAACGAGGAGGACCGCTACGCCGCCCTGGCGCAGACGGCCGCCAGCGTGATGGGCAGCATGCCGCCGCGCGAGAACCCGCGCATCAACAAGTCGGTGGACTCGGTGCATGCCTCGGGCCCGCTGGGGCGCGCGCACTGCGTCATCTACGGCAACTGCAACTACAAGCAGACCGGGCTGATGCAGGCCTATGCCGCGGCCTATCTGCTGCAGCAGGCACCGCGCCGCGTGGGCTTTGCCTCGGGCTGCCAGGCCTTCGGCCACCACGAGCTGCTGGGCGTGCTGCGCAGCTTCGGCCTGGTGCAGCCGCCCGTGCTCACGGTGCAGCACTGATCAGGCGCCCCCCAATGCGCCTGATCGACTACCTCGACAAGGGGGCCATGCTAGGCGAGGACGCGCCGTGCCTGACCATGGGCACGGCCGACCTCTCGTACGGCGAGGTGCAGCGCACCAGCCACCGCGTGGCGCGGGCACTGCAGCGTTCGGGCATTGCGCCGGGCGACAAGGTGGCCGTGCTCTCCAGCAACGATGCGCTGGCCTTTGCCTGCGTGTTCGGCATCTCGCGTGCCGCTGCCGTGTGGTGCCCGGTGAACCCGCGCAACGAGGCGGCAGAGAACCGCTACGTGCTCGACGCTTTCGACTGCAGCTGCCTGATCTTCCACAGCGCCTACGCGCCCATGGTGGAGCAGATGCGCGCAGAGCTGCCCAAGGTGCGCCAGTTCGTCTGCCTGGATGCGGCCCTGGGCTGGGCGCCGTCGTGGGCGCAGTGGGTGGAGGGGGTGAACGACGACCCCGTGGACATTGCCACCGTGGACGACCTGGCCATGATCGCCGGCACCGGCGGCACCACGGGCCAGCCTAAGGGCGTGATGCTTTCGGGCCGCAACCTGGAGACCATGTCCGCCCTCACGCTCATGGGCTACCCCTTCGACGGCCGGCCCGTGTACCTGGCCCTCGCGCCGCTCACCCATGCCGCCGGCGTGCTCTGCCTGCCGGTGATGGCACTGGGCGGGCGCATCGTCATCATGCCCAAGCCCGACCTGGGCGAGTTCCTGGCGTTGGTGGAGCGGCACGGGGTGACCCACACCTTCCTGCCGCCCACGCTGATCTACATGCTGCTGCAGCACGAGAAGCTGGCCAGCACGCGGCTCGACTCGCTGCAGTGCTTCTGGTACGGGGCGGCGCCGATTTCGGCGGCGCGGCTCGAAGAGGCGCTCACGGCCATCGGCCCGGTGATGGCCCAGCTCTTCGGCCAGACCGAGGCACCGATGATGATCTCCATGATGTCCCCGCGCGAGCATTTCCATGCCGACGGCACTGTGGCGCGCGAGCGCCTGGCGAGCGCCGGCCGGCCCGGCCCGCTGGTGCAGGTGGCCACCATGGACGGCGAAGGCCGGCTGCTGCCGCGCGGCGAGACTGGCGAAATCGTGGTGCGCAGCTCGCTGGTGATGATGGGCTACTACCAAAACCCCGAGGCCACGGCCGAGGCAGGGCAGGGCGGCTGGCACCACACGGGCGACATCGGCCGGGTGGATGCCGATGGCTACCTTTTCATTGTGGACCGCGCCAAGGACATGATCATCACCGGCGGCTTCAATGTCTACTCGGTCGAGGTCGAGCAGGCGCTGATGCAGCACCCCGATGTGCAGGACGGCGCCGTCATCGGCCTGCCCGACGACAAGTGGGGTGAGCGGGTGGTGGCCGTGCTGCAGCTGCGGCCGGGACGCACGGTGCAGCCCGAGGAGGTGATCGCCTTCACCAAGGCGCGCATCGGCAGCGTGAAGGCGCCCAAGCAGGTGGAGATCTGGCCCGACCTGCCGCGCTCCAAGGTGGGCAAAGTGCTCAAGAAGGACATCCGTGCCACCGTGCTGGCGCGCTGAGAGAGAAAGCCATCCATGTCACACAAGGCATTCATCGCAGGCGTGGGCATGGTGCCCTTCGCCAAACCCGGCGCCAGCGAACCCTACCCGGTGATGGCCGCGCAGGCTGGCCGGCTGGCGCTGGAAGACGCAGGCGTCGCCTACGGCGCCATCGAACAGGCGTACGTGGGCTATGTCTATGGGGATTCCACCAGCGGGCAGAAGGCTGTCTACGGCCTGGGGATGACGGGGATTCCGGTCTTCAACGTCAACAACAACTGCTCGACCGGCTCGACGGCACTGTTCCTGGCGCGCCAGGCGGTGGAAAGCGGCGCGGCCGACTGCGTGCTGGCCCTGGGCTTCGAGCAGATGAACCCGGGCGCCATCGGCACCGTGTTCAACGACCGGCCCAGCCCCTTCGAGGACTTCGACCGCGAGGCCGAGGCCCTGGCCGGCGTGCCCGAGCTGCCGCTGGCGCTGCGCTACTTTGGCGGGGCGGGGCAGAGCCACATGCGCCAGTACGGCACGCCGCTCGAAGCCTTTGCCAAAGTGCGCGCCAAGGCCAGCCGGCATGCGGCACGCAACCCGCTGGCCCTGCTGCGCAAGGAGCTGTCGGTGCAGGACGTGATGGACGCCCCCATGCTCTGGCCCGGCGTGCTCACCCGGCTCATGGCCTGCCCGCCGACCTGCGGCGCGGCCGCGGCGGTGCTGGTGTCCGAGGCCTTTGCGAAGAAGAAAAGCTTGCGCACCGATGTGTTCATCGCCGCCCAGGCCATGACCACGGACCGGCCCGACACCTTCGACAGCCACGACATGATGCGCCTGGTGGGCTACGGCATGACGCAGGAGGCCGCGCGCAAGGTCTACGAGCAGGCCGGCATCGGCCCCCAGGATCTGGACGTGGTGGAGCTGCACGACTGCTTCGCCCAGAACGAACTCATCAGCTACGAGGCCCTGGGCCTGTGCCCGCCGGGCGGGGCCGCGGCCTTCATCGATGCGGGCGACAACACCTATGGCGGCCAGGTGGTGACCAACCCCTCGGGCGGGCTGCTGTCCAAGGGCCACCCACTGGGTGCCACGGGCCTGGCCCAATGCTACGAGCTCACGCACCAGCTGCGCGGCAGCGCGCAGGAGCGGCAGGTTCCCGGGGCGCGCACGGCGCTGCAGCACAACCTGGGGCTGGGCGGGGCCTGCGTGGTGACCCTGTACGCCAGCAAGGATGGCTAGAGCCACCCGGCCTTGCGAAATCGATAATAGACATAGGAGCAGACACTGAAGATGAGCAGCAACGCGGCCGGATAGCCATAGCGCCACTTGAGCTCCGGCATGTGCTCGAAGTTCATGCCCCAAATGCCCACAAAGGCCGTGCAGATCGCGAAAATACCGGCCCAGGACGCGAGGCGCTTGGTGATCTCGTTGTCTTCGATGGTCACCATGGACAGGTTCACCTGGATGGCCGTTCCGATGGTGTCGCGCATGCCGTCGATCAAGCCGTTGATGCGCACGAGGTGGTCCACGACGTCCCGAAAGTACTCCTGCGACCCCATGCAGATCTGGGGTACGCGCCCACCGTGCAGCTTGCCCACCCCTTCCACGAGCGGCGAAACCGCGTGTTTGAGGAGCATGACGCGTTGCTTGAGGTTGTACAGCTGCTCGATGCTGTCGCGGGCGGCCTTCTGGGTGAAGATCTGGTGCTCGATCTTCTCCAGTTCCAGCTCCAGGGCGTGGATGATGGGAAAGTAGCGATCGACCACCGCATCCATGAGCGCATACAGAACAAAGCCCGAGCCGTGGCGCAGCAGGTCGGGCTCCCTCTCGCAGCGGTCCCGCACGCCCAGAAAACCCTGCTTGCTGCGGTTGCGAACCGACAGCACGTAGTTCGGGCCGACAAAGACATCGACCTCGCCCTCGTTGAAATGGCCTGGCCTGCCGGGTTCGGGCTCCAGCAAATGCATCACGACGAAGAGGGACGCGCCGTACTCTTCGACCTTGGGGCGCTGGTGGCCGTGGTGCGCATCCTCGACGGCCAGTTCATGGAGGCCGAACTCCTCGCGCATCTCGGCCAGTTCCTCGGGCGTCGCATCGGCCAGCGCAACCCACACGAAGCACCCGGGCCTGGCGATGTACTCGCTGATGTCGGCAACAGGGATATCGGCCACTTTGGAACCGTTTTCGTAGGCAACGCAATTGATCAGCATGGGGGACCCTCCAGTGACTCTGACTGTGACGTCGAATCTTGCCACGGCAAAGGATGGGCCAATGGGCCTGGCCCCGCAGGATGCTCCCAAGCGGCCCGAGGGGACTCTGCCTAGCCAGCTTTTCTGGTGGCCACAGGGGGCTTGCTCCCGGCCTTCGGCGGCGCCACCTTTGCACAGTCCGCGCAGCGGCCATACAGCGTCAGCTCGTGCCGCTCCACCGTGAAACCCTTGGGCGCCATGCCGGCCAGGTCGCCCGGGCAGTCGTGCACGTCGAACACGCGTGAGCACACCGTGCACTGGAAATGGTGGTGGTGGTGCCCATGCTCGTGCTCGGCCGGCTCGTAGCGCGGGCTTTCACCGGGTAGCTGCACGGCCTGCAGCGATCCATCCTCGAGCAAGGCCTTGATGTTGCGGTAGACCGTGGCCATGCCCAGGCCCTGCACGGTTTCGCGCGCGCTCTCCAGCACCTCCTGCGGCGTGAGGGGGCGCTGGGCGTCTGCGATCGCCGCCAGGATGGCGGCGCGCTGCCGGGTCGATCGTTCCATGAAGTTGGGGGTGCCGTGGGGCTGTTGTTGAGAACCCATTATCGGGCACGTACTCCGGCCCGCACCCCGAGCGTAATTTCTTGCACCTGTTGCAATTGATATTGATAACGCATTATCATTTATGACTTGCGACGCCAGGCTGAGCCCGAACTGACGGGATCGCCCGGGTCCTGCCAACGGCACCGCCCCCCCGGCGCCAGCCACCCCGATTCCCCCAGACCGCCATCTCCGATGGAAGGACCCCCTGTGCTCGAAGCCATAGGCCTCACCAAACGCTACGGCGACCAGATCGCCCTGCACCCGCTCGACCTGTGCATCCGCCCGGGCGAGATCTACTGCCTGCTGGGCGCCAACGGCGCGGGCAAGACCACCACGGTCAACCTGTTCCTGAACTTCATCGCCCCCGATGGCGGCCAGGCCCTGGTGCACGGGGTGGACGTCACGCGCGAACCCGTGGCCACCAAGCACTACCTGGCCTACATCCCCGAGCAGGTCAACCTCTACGGCACGCTGACGGGGCTGGAGAACCTGCGCTACTTCGCCGCGCTGGCGCTGGGCGAGGCGCCGCCGCGTGCGCGCCTGCTGGAGCTGATGGCCCAGGTGGGGCTGGACGCCAGCGCTGCCGACAAGCGCGTGGCCGCGTACTCCAAGGGCATGCGCCAGAAGATCTGGATCGCCGTGGCGCTGGCCAAGGAGGCCAAGGCCCTGCTGCTGGACGAGCCCACCTCGGGCCTGGACCCGCATGCCGCCGCCGATTTCACCGGCCTGCTGCAGCAGGCGAGCGAGGCGGGCGTGGCCATCCTCGCGACCACGCACGACCTGTTCCACGCCAGGCAGACGGCCACGCGCATCGGCATCATGAAGCAGGGGCGCCTGGTGGAGAACCTCGACGCCGCGCAGATCAACGACACCGACCTGCAGGCCCTGTACCTGCAGCACATGCGGGGCACAGAATGATCTGGCGCATCGCCTTCAAGGACCTGCGCGAGCGCTTGCGCGACGGCCGCCTGTACTGGGCCGGCGGTCTGGTCGCCCTGCTGCTGCTCACGGCCCTGGCCGTGGGCGCAAGCCACCAGCGCGAGGCCCGCGCCGAGCAGGCCGCCGCGCAAAGCTCGGACTACAAGGACTGGCTGGCCCAGGGCGCACGCCACCCGCACGACGCTGCGCACCAGGGCATGCATGCCTTCAAGCCCGACGCGGCGCTGGCCCTGGTCGACCCGGGCATCAACCCCTACATCGGCAGCACCGTGTGGCTGCAGGCGCACCGGCAGAGCGAGGTGAAATTCCGCCCCGCGCAGGACGCCACGGGCCTGCAGCGCTTTGGCGACCTCTCGGTGGGCTGGATCCTGCAGGTGCTGGGGCCGCTGCTGGTGGTGGTGCTGGGCTTCAATGCCTTTGCGGGCGAACGCGAGCAAGGCATGCTGCGCCAGACCCTGAGCCTGGGTGTGCCGCCGCTGCGCCTGCTGTGGGGCAAGGCGCTGGCGCTGGCCATGGCCCTGGCGGTGCTGCTGGTGCCGGCCGCGCTGATCGCGGCGGTGGCCGTGGCCTTCTCTGCAGGCAGCGGAGAGCGCCTGGATGCCCTGCTGCGCTTTGCCGGGCTGGCGCTGGGTTATGCGCTGTACCTGGGCATCTTCGTGTTCCTCACGCTCGCGGTGTCGGCCGCCTCGCGCAGCTCGCGCGTGGCCATCACCGCGCTGCTGGCGCTGTGGATCGCCAATGCCGTGGTGGCGCCGCGCGTGCTGTCCGAGCTCTCGCGCGCCATCTTTCCCAGTCCGACGCGGCTCGAATTCAACCAGGCACTGGCGGCCGACCTCAAGGCCACGTCCGACCGCACCTGGATGCAGGCCTTCGGCACCACCGAACGGTGGAGCAAGGACGTGCCGCTGAATAAATGGGGCATTGCCCTCAAGCTCGACGACCAGGCCAGCTACGCCGTATACGACCGCCACTTCGGCCGGTTGTGGGACACCTGGGAGCAGCAGCAGGCCGTGCAGGAAGCCGGCGGCCTGCTGCTGCCGCTGCTGGCCGTGCGCAGCTTTTCGAGCACCATGGCCGGCACGGACTTCGCGCACCACCGCGACTTCACCACCGCTGCCGAGCGCCACCGCCGCCTGATCCAGGACATCGTGAGCCAGGACCTGGTGGACCACGCCGACCCGCTGGGCCACCAGCACTTCGCCTACCAGGCCAGCCCCGCGCTCTGGGCGCGGGTGCCGGCTTTCGATTACCACGCGCCCAGCGCCGGCTGGGCCCTGGCCCGGGGCGGGGGCAGCGCGCTGGTGCTGTGCGCCAGCCTGGCGCTGGCCGTGGCTTTTGCCTGGATTGCCGTCGCACGGCAGCGGGCGATATAGGAGCTGGCTGTGAACCCATCCCCCCGTTTTCTTCTCGTCGCCCGGCAGGAATTGCGCCTGCTGCTGCGTGACCGCAGCCTGTGGCTGGTCGGCGGCCTGTTTCTGCTGCTCGTGGGCTATGCGCTGTTCAACGGCATGCTGCAAACGCACCAGCGCGACCAGGCCCAGGCCGCCCTGGTGGCGGCCGACGGGCAGGCCCGTGCAGGTCAGTTGGCACAGCTGGGCCGCATCATGGCCGGCACCGAGGTGCCCACGCCCTTCGGCAACCCGGCCAACCCCGCCAACATGGCGGGCGGCCTGGGAGCGCAGCATGCCGTGATGCCCAGCGCGCCGCTGGCGCCCGTGGCCCTGGGGCAGACCGACCTGTTCCCCGCGCAGTTCAAGGTCACGCACCAGAGCAAGGTCAACCTCCTGCACAACAACGACATCGAAAACCCCTGGCATCTGCAAAGCGGGCATTTCGATCTGGCCTTCGTCGTGGTCTACCTGCTGCCGCTGTTGATCTTCGCGCTCAGCTACAACCTGCTGTCGGGCGAGCGCGAAGACGGCACGCTGCGCCTGCTGCTCTCGCAGCCGCTGGCGCTGCCCACGCTGGTGGCGGCCAAGATCGCCGTGCGCGCGGCCGTGCTGCTCGGGGCCGCGGTGCTGGTGCCGCTGGCGGTGCTGCTCATCGCCCGGCCCCAGGCCCTGGCCGCGCCCGGCGCCACCCTGTGGTGGGCGCTGGTGGTGGGCGCCTATGCGCTGTTCTGGTTCACGGCGGTGGTGGCGGTCAATGCCTTCGGCTGGTCGTCGGCCACCAACGCCATGGTGCTGGTCATCGGCTGGGTGGTGCTCGTGCTGGTGGCGCCGGTGCTGCTCAACATCGCCGTGACCCAGGCCAGCCCGGCCCCCTCGCGCGCCGAGCTGGCGGCCCGCACCCGGGTGGTCACGGCCCAGGCCATGTCGCACAACGCCACCTTGCTGGCCACCGACTACACGCATGTGGACCAACCCGACACGCTGGTGCCCCGGGACGGCCGCCTGGCCATGAGCGGCCGCGCCATGGCCAACTACCGCATACAGCGCCAGGTGGACGAGACCCTGCGGCCCGAGCTGGACCGCTTCGACGCACAGCAGGCGCGCCAGCAGGCACTGGTGGTGCGCTGGTCCGCCATCTCGCCCGCTGCGGTGGCCTACGAAGGCATCACCGCACTCGCCGGCACAGGGCACAGCCGCAACGCCTGGTTTCTGGCGCAGGTTGCCAGCTACCACCAGGCCTGGAAAGACTTCTTCTACCCCCGTATCGACGGCGGGCTGGCCCTGGCCGAGGCCGACTTCGCGCGCATCCCCGCCTTCCGCTGGCACGAGGAGGGGCAGGGCGCCGTGCAGGCCCAGGCCGCGCGGGCCGTGCTGCAACTGCTGCTGCCCACGCTGGTGCTGCTGGGCCTGGCCGGCTGGCGTCTGCGCCGCTACCGCGTGGTCTGACCCTGCTCCCCATTTTTCCAAACCCCAGAAAGACAACACCATGACACCATTGAAGCGCAGCGCCGTGGCGCTGGCCGCCGCGGCCGCCCTGCAGGGCGGGCTGGCCCAGACGGTCGAGGCCGAGCTGCCCTCCGTCGACATCCGCACAGGGCAAGACCGCGACAGCCTGCAACTGGACAACAAGAGCAGCAGCGCCTCGCGCCTGGGCCTCACGCTGCGCGAAACGCCGGCCTCGGTGGAAATCCTCTCGCAGGACCTGATGCAGGAGCGCGGCGCCCGCACCCTGAGCGAGGCCCTGCGCAGCACTGCCGGCATGGCCGGCGGCGGGCCGCCATCGTCGCCCACCACGCTGTCGCTGCGCGGCTTCACCAATGTGCTCTACCTGTACGACGGCGTGCGCATGTCGGGCGCGGGCGTGACCAACCGGGTGGAAGACACCTGGAACTACGAGCGCATCGAGGTGCTCAAGGGCCCGGCCTCGGTGCTGCAGGGCGATAGCGCCATCGGCGGCATCGTCAACTTCCAGGCCAAACGGCCCGACCGCCACAACCCCGGGCGCGAGGCCCTGCTGTCCTATGGCAGCTACGGCTCCACGCGCGCCGCCGTGGGGCTGGGCGGTGCCGTGGGCGAGACCGGCGCCTACCGGCTCGACTACAGCCGCAATGACACACGCGTTGGCACCATCGCGCGCAACAGCGAGCAACTGGAACACCTGACCACGGGCCTGTCCTTCGACGTGGCGCGCGCCACGCGGCTGGACCTGTCCTTCGACTACTCGCGCGACGAGGGCCATGCCTACTGGGGCACGCCCCTGATCCCGGGCAGCCTGTCCACCCAGCCGACCAGCGTGGTCAGCACGCCCGATGGCCGGGTGATCGACCGGCGCATCGCCCAGCGCAACTACAACGTGCTCGACGACAGGAATGGTTCCGAGGCCTACTGGCTGCGCGCCCGCGTCACCAGCCGCGTGACGCCTGAATGGACGCTGCGCAACGAATTCACGGCCAACAAGGTGGACCGTCTGTGGCGCAACTCCGAAAGCGCCGTCTTCAGCGCGCCGGGCTCCATCACGCGCGACCAGACCCAGATCGCGCACGACCAGCACTACCTGTCCAACCGGCTCGACGCCTCACACGAAGGCCGGCTGGCGGGCATGGCCCACAAGCTGGTACTGGGTGGCGAGGTGAGCAAGACCGACTTCGACAACACACGCCGCTTCTCCAACGGCTCGGCCAGCACCAATGCCGCCTTGCAGGTACCTCTGCTGGGCACCAGCACCGGCTACTACAACGACGATCCGGCCCTGATGGCCGGCGGCGGCAACCGCACCAACTTCACGGCGGATGTGCGCAGCACCTCGGTGTTTGCCGAAAGTTCGCTCAAGCCCGCGGCGGGGTGGACCCTGGTCGGCGGCCTGCGCCATGACCGCGTGGACGTGGACCGCAGTGTCACCGACCTCAACCTGGGCAGCTTCGCCGCCTTCGGCACGAAGTACACGTCCAACTCGGTGCGGCTGGGTACGGTCTACGACCTGTCTGCGGCCTCATCGGTCTACGCGCAGTACACCAATGCCACCATCCCCGTGGGTTCGCTGTTCCTGCTGTCCGCCGGCAATGCGGCCTTCCCGCAATCCAAGGGCAAGCAGTTCGAAGTGGGCTTCAAGCAGAGTGCGGGCGAGGTGGAATGGACGGCCGCGGCCTACCACATCTCGCTGGACAATGTGCTCTCGCGCGACGCCAACAACGCCAACCTCACGGTGAACAACGGCAGCCAGTCCTCGCGCGGGGTTGAGCTCTCCGCGGCCTGGCGCGCTACCAAGCAGCTCACCCTGTCGGGCAATGTGGCCGCGCTCGACGCACGCTTCGACTCGCTGGTGGAGGCGGGTGGGGTCTCGCGCGTGGGCAACACCCCGCCCAATGTGCCCGAGCGCGTGGCCAACCTGTTCGCCAACTACCGCTTCAAGGAGGTGCCGCTGGACCTGTACCTGTCCATCAACCACACCGGCCCCATGTACACGGACAATGCCAACCAGATCCGCATCAACGGCCACACCACGGCCGACATCGCGGCCAGCTACCGCCTCAAGCCGGCCCTCTTGACCCTGCGCGTGCGCAACCTCACGGACAAGCTCTACGCCAGCTACGCCGGTCGGGCCACCAGCCAGGTGCTGCTGGCGCCCGGGCGCACCCTGGAGCTGTCGGCCAAATTCGACTTTTGAACGACACCATCCATCGGCAATGGATGACAGGGCAGGGCGCATGGGCTGGCAAGAATGGGGCATTTCTCCCCGGAGTCGCCCATGCGCCGCATCACCCCGCTCCCGCAATCCGAAGTCGACAAGGCCGAACGCAAGGTCGACAACATCCTGGAAGAGCTGGAGGAGGAGACCCACACCGAGGTGCAGGACATCGACCTCGAAGACGTGGTCGAGACCGACCCGGCCACCGGACAGCCCGGTGTGCACAAGACGGTGGACATCACCGTGCAGCCGCGGCCCCAGCGCAAGTGGCTCAAGTAAAGCAGGCCAGCGCCTTGCGCAGCGACGCCCCTGAGACGGGCGCTGAATGCCAGTTTTCTTGCAAAGGCCGCATCCTCGCTTCACCCGAGCCGGACAGGCCGTTTTTCCCGCTACGATCTTCCCACAAGGCCCGGCTTGGCATGGCAAGCCCGGGCCGATCCAAGATGACAAGGAGTGGGAAGCAATGGACCAGGCGCTCCAGCCGAGCGTGCCCGCAACCGGCCGGCGGTTGTACCTGACCACGGCGGCGCTCGCCATCTCGCTGCTGGCGCTGGTGGCAGGCACCGTGCTGTTCGCCCAGCAGGCCGACGAGAACCGGCTGCGCGCCACGCTGCAGGCCGACCTGTCCAACCGCTTGCGCATGCTGCAGACCGTGCTGGTCTCGCTCAGCGATGCCGAGACCGGGCAGCGCGGTTACCTGCTCACAGGGCAGTCGAGCTACCTCGCGCCCTACCATGCGGCCTTGGAACGCATGCCCGGCCAGCTCAAGGGCCTGGACAGCATTCCGCTCAAGGACGCCCAGGTGCCGGCCCGGGCCGCCCAGGCGCGGGAAGCCATCCGCCTCAAGCTTGCCGAACTGCAGGAGACACTGCATGCCCATGACGCCAGCTCGCCCGAGGAGGCCCTGCGCCTGGTGCGCACCGACATGGGGGCAACCTATATGGACCAGGCACGCAGCCACATCCATGCGGTGCTCGATGCCATCCGCGCCGAACGCGACCGCCTGAACCTGGCCGTGGCCGAGGGCAGCGTCCAGAGCCGGCGCCTGGCCACCGGAACCGTGGCCGCACTGGTGCTGTTCGTGCTGCTCTGCGGGGTGCAGATCGTGCAACTGCTGGCGGGGCAGCGCCGCTACCAGAAGGCCCTGGCCGCGAGCGAGGCCCAGCACCGCAGCCTGGTCGAAGAGCAGGCGGAACTGGTGTCGCTGGCCCGCGCCGATGGCACCCTGGTCTACCTGAATCCCGCCTACCCCCGGGTTTTCCGCCTTGGCATCGATGAAATGCTGGGGACCAGCCTGTACCACTACGTGGCACCGGCGGACCGCGAGACCGTGCGCGAGCGCATCGCCCAGATCATGGCCACCGAGCAGGTGACCTTTGGCGAGAACCGCATGCTCACCCCGGACGGCACCGAAAAATGGATGGCCTGGACCAACCAGGTGCAAGTGGGGCCGGGCGGCGAGCGCCTGCTGCATTCCGTGGGGCGCGACATCACCGAACGCAAGCAGGCCGAGGCGGCCCTGCAGGCGAGTGAGGATTTCCTGGCACGCACCGGCCGGGTGGCCGGGGTGGGCGGCTGGGAGCTCGATCTCCACACGCTGGGGGTGCGCTGGTCCGATGGCATGCGCCGCATCCACGACGTGGAACCCGACTACCAGCCCACACTGGACTCGGTGCTCTCGTTCTATGAACCCGAGGCCGCGCGGCTGCTGCAGGAGGCCATGGCCGGCAAGGGCAACAGCCAGCCCCACGCCTTCGACCTGGAGCTGGAGCTGGTCACGGCCAGCGGCCGGCGCCGCTGTGTGCGCGCCGTGGGCGAGACCGAGCACGACACCCATGGCGAGCCGCGGCGCCTGGTGGGTGCGCTGCAGGACATCACCGAGCGCAAGGCCCTGGAGCGGCGCCTGGCCGAGAGCGAGCGCTTCGTGCGCGAAATCACCGACAACCTGCCCCTGCGCATCTCCTACGTGGACGCACAAGGCTGCTACCGCTTTGTCAACCAGCGCCAGAGCGAGCGCTTTGGCCGGCCGCGCGAGGAGATCCTTGGGCGCACGCGCGCCCAGTTGCTCAGCCGTCCCGACGATCCCGACGTGGCACAGGCCTTCGAGGCGGCCCTGGCTGGCACGCCCCAGCGCTTCGAATTCAAGGAAGAGGCCATCGGCCAGGTCCGCACCATCGAAAGCCAGCTCATCCCCGACACCGGGGCCGATGGCCGCACCAAGGGGGTCTTCACCATCGGCATCGATGTCACCGAGCGCAAGGCCACGGAGCGCAGGCTGCGCGAAATCACCGACATCTTCGACAACACCACCGATTTCATCGTGCAGACCGACTGGCGCGGCAAGGTCCAGTACCTCAACGCCGCGGCCCGCCGCGGGCTGGGCATCGCGCTCGATGCCCCGGTGCAGCACTACGACTACGAGCAGTTCAACACCGAAGAGACCAACCGGCGCCACCGCGAGGAAATCATCGAGAAGGTGATCCGCGACGGCGTCTGGGTGGGAGAAACCACCGTGCTGGGCGAGGGCGGGCGCATCGTGCCGGTGGACCACATGGTCATCGCCCACCGCGACGCCCAGGGGCGCGTCTCGCGCTACTCGGCCGTGATGCGCGATATCTCGGCCGAAGTCGCGGCGCGCCAGCAGCTGCTGCTGCAGACCAGCACCCTGCATTCGATTGCCGAGACCATTCCCGCCGTGGTGGCGGTGGTGGGGGCCGATGGGCACTACCGCTTTGCCAACCGTGCCTTCGAGCTGTGGTGCGGGCGCCCGCGCGGGCAGATCGTGGGCCTGACGCTGCCCGAGGTGCTGGGCGAAGAGGAATACCAGCGCAGCCTGCCCTGGGTGCAGCGCGTGCTGGCTGGCGAGACCGTGAACTTCGAGAAGGAATACGCGGGCCGGGCGCACAACCGGCACCTGGCCATCTCGTACATTCCACTGCGCGTGGACGACGGCGCGGTGGAAGGCTTCGTGGGCATTGCCCAGGACATCACCGAACACCGCGAGGAAGCCCACCGTCTGCTCATGCTCAGCGAGCGCGACGCGCTGACCGGCGTGCTCAACCGGGCGGGATTCGAGCGCTACCTGCAGCACAAGGCGCAGGAGGGCGATGCGGCCGGCCTGGCGCTGCTGTACATCGACCTGGACCGCTTCAAGCCGATCAACGACACCCACGGGCACCCGGTGGGCGACGAGGTGCTGCGCCAGTTCGCCCAGCGCCTGCAGGCCGCAGTGCGTCCCACCGACGCCGTGGCCCGGCTCGGTGGGGACGAGTTCGCCATCGTGCTGTCGGGCGTGCGCGAGAAGGCCCACGCCGATGCCGTGGCGGACAAGGTCGTCGAGGCGGCGCACGCGCCCTTCCGTACAGGGAGCCTTGTCCTCGCGCTCGGTGCCAGCGTGGGCGTGGCCCTGGGCAGGGGCGGCGACCAGGGCTGGCGGGGCCTGGTCGCCAGCGCCGATGCCATGCTCTACCAGGCCAAGGCCGGGGGACGCGGCCGACGGGCCTGAAGTGAAACACCCCCTGAGTCGCTTCGCGCCTTCCCTCTCTCTCCTCGCTGCGCGAGTCGGGAGGGGGACGCCCCCAGCGCGGCGGGGCGGCCCTTGCGCGGGGGCACTGGCTTGGGCCGCGCCAGTTTCAATCGTCGTGAGTGGCGCACAGCGCAATTGATAACTGACACGACACCGGCTAACGTCGTGGTTCGCCTTGCCGTGCTACAGCACTGTCTGAGCCGGTCAGGCCGCGCGCTTGACCAACGCGGGCTCGGCCCGGTAGCGGCTGGCAAACAGCCGCTTGAGGTGGGCCACCTTGGGCAGGTCGTTGATCACGATGTAGGGGTGGCGCGGGTTCTCGGTCAGGAAATCCTGGTGGTAGGCCTCGGCCGGGAAAAAGCTCGGGTCGCTTTCCACCCGGGTCACGATGGGTTTCTTGTACACCTTGAGTGTGTCGAGCTGGGCGATGTAGGCACGCGCCACCTTGTCCTGCTCGGGGCTGGCCGCGAAGATGGCCGAGCGGTACTGCGGGCCCGTGTCCGGCCCCTGGCGGTTGAGCTGGGTCGGGTCGTGCACCACCGAAAAGAAGATCTGCAGCAGCGCCCCATAGCTCACCTGGGCAGGGTCGTAGCTGATCTCCACCGACTCGGCATGCGCGGTGCGCCCGCTGCTCACCAGGTTGTAGCTGGCCGTGGCGGCCGAACCGCCGCTGTAGCCCGACACGGCCTTGTGCACCCCCTTGACATGCTGGAACACGCCCTGTACGCCCCAGAAGCAGCCACCGGCGAAGATGGCCTTTTCCAGCTTGGTGCTGCCCGCAGGAACATCCTGCGCGGGCGCGGGGATCACCACGGCGTCTTCGGCCGAGTGGGCCAGGTTCTGGAAAAGCAGGGCGCCGCCGGTCAGCGTGGCGCCGCCGGCCAGAAGCTGCAGCAGGCTGCGCCGGCTGGGGAAGGAAGGGGTGGTGGTTGCCATGGTGGAGAGCCTTTTTCGGAAGGTGGAGAGAGTGTGACGGGTTGCGTTCAGCCAAAGGTAAAGGCATAGGCATCGACAGGGGCATCCAGGAACTCGATGCTGAAGGTGCGTTCACGGATGTCGCCGCCCTGGCGCACGAGCTGGTACAGGCGTTGGTCGGTCACCGTGCCTGTGCCGTCGGCGGCCACATCCGTGCCGTGCGCAGCACCCGGAGGCTGGCCATCGACCGTGACCTTGAAGCGCACCGGCTTGCCGCCCGCGCCCGGCCCCAGCACCAGATGCAGGTCGCGGGCCTGGAAGCGGTAGACGATGCGGCCGCTGCCGCCGGAGAGCGTGGCGCGCTCGGCACCCACCGTCCACTGGCCGGCCAAGCCCCAGGCATTGAGTGCCGGCTGGGCGGGTGCTGTGTAGGTTTTGGCCTGGTCGCGCACGGCAGGTTCTGCCGAGGCAAAATTCTCGGCCCGCTCATAGCCCAGGTAGGTCTCGTGCGAGCGCACCGTCTTGAGGTCGGCAGGCTGGTGCACGCCCTGGCCGGCCACCTGGGTAAGCCCGTCCTGTGCCGGGGCGGCGCTGCCGGCTTCGCGCAACAGCTGCTGGATGGCGCGTTCCGACTCGGCATAGTTGCCTTCGCCGAAATGGTGGTAGCGCATGCGGCCCTGGGCATCGATCAGGTAGTGCGCAGGCCAGTAGCGGTTCTGGAAGGCGCGCCAGATGGCGTAGTTGTTGTCGATCGCCACGGGGTAGGTGATGCCCAGGTCGCGCACGGCCTTGCCCACATTGGCGGCATCGCGCTCGAAGGCGAACTCGGGCGCGTGCACGCCCACCACCACCAGGCCCTGGTCCTTGTACTTCTCGGCCCAGGCCTTCACGTAGGGCATGGCGCGCAGGCAGTTGATGCACGAGTAGGTCCAGAAATCCACCAGCACCACCTTGCCGCGCAGGCCGGCGGTGGTGAGCGGCGGGGAGTTGAGCCATTGCACGGCACCGTCGAGCGAGGGCACCTCGCCCTGGTCGGGCAGGGATCCGGTGCCCTGGCCTTTGGTCGCCACCATGGAAGGGCCGGCCCCGTCGGCAGCAGCCATCATGGCGCCGCCGGCCTGCATCATCATCGAGGGGCCGCCGCTCATGGCCATGGCGCCGCCCCCGTGGGGTTCGCCGCCGAGCCGGTCCACCAGGGCCTGCTCGATGCCCCCGGTGGACGCGGTCGACAGGCGCGCCAGCACGCCGGTGTCCAGGCCCAGCGCAATCGCAGCCACACCGGCCAGCATCGCACCGCCCAGACCACGGCGCACCCACTCGCCCACACCCAGCGAGCGCTTGAGCGCGGCGAACACCCGGCCGCCCAGCAGCAGGGCGGCTGCCATGGAGGTGGCCGCCCCCGCCGCATAGGCCAGCAAGAGCAGGGTAGTGCCCACGCTCGCGCCTTGCAGCGCCGCGCCCGTGAGGATCAGGCCCAGCACCGGCCCGGCGCAGGGTGCCCACAGCAGGCCCGTGGCGACGCCCAGCAACAGCGAGGCGCCCACGCGCGGCTGCCCATCGCCCTGGGCCGTCTGCGACAGCCTGTCGCCAGCGGCCACCAGGGGGCGTGCCAGCCGGGCGGAGAGACCGGGCCACAGGAGCGCCAGGCCGAACACCGCCAACAGCACCAGCGCCGCCCAGCGCCCATACTGGTTGGCGGCCACCACCCAGCCGCCGCCCACGGCGGCCAGCGTGGCCACGGCCGCAAAGGTCAGCGCCATGCCCGCCAGCAGCGGCAGGCCGCTGCGCACAAAGGGCTGGCTGGCGCGCGAGAAGACAAAGGGCAGCACGGGCAGGATGCAGGGGCTGACGATGGTCAGCACCCCGCCCAGATAGGCCAGAAGAATGAGCAGCATGGCAGGTCTCTCCTCAGGCGGCGCCAGGTGTGAACTGGAGCGACAGGCCGTTCATACAGTAGCGCAGGCCCGTGGGCTGGGGCCCGTCGTTGAACACATGGCCCAGGTGGCCGCCACAGCGGCGGCAGTGCACCTCCGTGCGCGCCATGCCGAAAGTACGGTCCGTGCGCGTGGCCACGGCCTTGTCCAGCGGCTTCCAGAAGCTGGGCCAGCCGGTGCCGCTGTCGAACTTGGTGGTGGAGGAAAACAGCGGCAGCGCGCAGCCCGCACAGGTGAAGGTGCCGGCGCGGTGCTCCTTGTTGAGCGGGCTGCTGCCCGGGCGCTCGGTGCTTTCCTGGCGCAGCACGGCGTACTGCTGGGGTGTGAGCTTGGCGCGCCACTGGGCGTCGGTCAGGGTCACTTCGAACACCTCGCTGCTGCCGGCGGCCGGGGCCTGGCGGTGCGAGAACACGGCGGCCAGGCCCAGGGCGCTGGCAGTGCCGGTGAACAGAAGATGGCGGCGGGTCGGTGTCATGGGCGTCCTCGGTCGGTAGATGGGGCACAGCTTAGGTTCGCGCCCATCGCCAAGTCCTCACGCAAACTTCAAAAATTCGTGATAACTCGGCAGGTGCGGATTGCGCACAATGCGGGCATCCGTTTGCCCGCCTGATCCACCCATGTCCACACCCCCTCCCAAACGCGTGCTGCTGGTCGAAGACGATGCCCACATCGCCGACCTGCTGTCCATGCACCTGCGCGATGAAGGCCTGCAGGTCGTGCATTGCGCCCGGGGCGACGAGGGAATGGCCCAGTTGGAACGCGGCGGTGACTGGGATGCGCTGGTGCTGGACCTGATGCTGCCGGGCGTGGACGGCCTGGAAATCTGCCGCCGCGCCCGCGCCATGGCGCGCTATGTGCCCATCATCATCATCAGCGCGCGGGCCAGCGAGGTGCACCGCATCCTGGGCCTGGAGATCGGTGCCGACGACTACCTGCCCAAGCCGTTCTCGGTGCTCGAACTGGTGGCCCGGGTGCGCGCCCTGCTGCGCCGGGCCGAGGCCATGGCGCAGAATGCGCGCCAGCAGGCGGGCAGCCTGTCGGTGGCCGGCCTGGCCATGGACCCGGTGGCGCGCGAGGCCCGCCTGGCCGGCCAGCGGCTGGAGCTGACGCCGCGCGAATTCGACCTGCTCTATTTCTTTGCCCGCCAGCCGGACAAGGTGTTCTCGCGCATGGACCTGCTCAACGCCGTCTGGGGCTACCAGCACGAGGGCTACGAGCACACGGTCAACACCCACATCAACCGCCTGCGCGCCAAGATCGAGGCCGACCCGGCCCAGCCCGCGCGCATCCTCACCGTCTGGGGCCGGGGCTACAAATTTGCCGGGGAGACCCCATGAGGCTCACGCTGACCCAGCGGCTGTCGCTGGTGTTCGCCGTGCTGCTGCTCGTGTGCAGCGGCACCTCGGCCTGGATGCAGGTGCGCTCCAACCGCATGCACGAGCTGGAGGTGGTGCAAGGCCTGTCGCGCGACCTGGCCGCGAGCATTGCGCGCGATGCCCAGCTCACCGACGCCGACGGCCTCATGCCCGGTGCCGTGCGCCAGCTGTTCAACCAGCTCATGGCGGTCAACCCCAGTGTGGAGGTCTACCTGCTCGGGCCCGACGGCCGCATCGCCGGGCATGCCGCGCCCGAAGGCCGGCTGCGCCGTGACCGGGTGGACCTGGCCCCCGTGCGCCGCCTGATCGACGGGGCGCCGCTGCCCATCCTGGCCGACGACCCGCGCAGCCAGGAAGGGCGCAAGGTCTTCAGCGCCGCGCCGCTGCGCGTGCATGGGCGCGACGTGGGCTTCATCTACGTGGTGCTGCTGGGCGAGGCGCACGACGCGGTGGCCGCACAGGGCTCCACCAATGCCGTGCTGACCACGGCGCTCTGGTCCATCGCCATGGTGGCGCTGCTGTGCCTGGCGGCCGGCCTGGTGGCCTTCACGCTCATCACGCGGCCGCTGCGCCGCCTGACCGAGACCGTGCGCCGCTTCGACATGAGCGGCGCCACCCCGCCTGAGCCGTCTGCGGCGCCATCGGCACCACCCCATCCGGACAGCCGCGACGAAATCGCGGTGCTGGACGGGGCCTACCGCCAGATGGTGGCGCGCATCGGCGAGCAATGGCAGGCGCTGAACCGCCAGGACCAGGAACGGCGCGAGCTGATCGCCAATGTCTCGCACGACCTGCGCACACCCCTGTCCTCGCTGCACGGCTACCTGGAGACCCTGCTGGTCAAGGACGCCACGCTGCAGCCGGCCGAGCGCCAGCGCTACCTGGGTATCGCACTGGACCAGAGCCGCAAGGTGGGGGCACTGGCGCAGAGCCTGTTCGAGCTGGCGCGGCTCGAATATGGCTTCGTCCAGCCCGAGGCCGAGCCCTTTGCCATGCCCGACCTGGTGCAGGACGTGTTCCAGAAGTTCGAGCTGGCGGCCCTGGAGCGCCAGGTGGCCCTGCAGGCCGACATCGCGCCGCAGCTGCCTGCCGTACATGCCGACCTGGGCCTCATCGAGCGGGTGCTGACGAACCTGTTGGACAACGCGCTGCGCCACACGCCGCCGGGCGGCACCGTGACGGTGGCACTGGCCAGGGAAGGGGATGGCCTGGCCGTGCAGGTGCAGGACACCGGGCCCGGCATTGCGCCGGAGTTGCGCGAAGGCCTGTTCGAGCGGCCCTTCGCCGTGGGGGGCGCGCGGCGCGGCGGCGGCCTGGGGCTGCGCATCGCGCACCGCATCCTGGCGCTGCATGGCAGCCGCATAGCGCTGGTGGACAGGGTGGCGCCCGGCGCGGCCTTCCGCTTCACCCTGCCCAGGGCCGGCGGGGGGCCGCATGGCGCGGGCGCACCTCCAATAAGCGTTTCCCCTGAGGCGGGCTTGTAGGACAACGCCGCCACCTGCACGGCCCATGTAATTTTTTGCTACCGCGCAAGGCCTGTCGGGTGTAAGAATGGGCCATCCTGGCAGAACAGGGGGAGGGGAGGCCCATTGCTGCGTTCGAGCTTCGAATCGAAGGTCCTGACCGCGTTCATCGCTGCCGCCCTGGTGGTGGCCGGTGTCACCGTGATGGGCTGGAAGCTGGCCGATGATGCCGAGGAGGCGACCGGCTGGGTGGCCCATACCCACCAGGTGCTGGGCAACGTCGCGCACATCCGGGCCAACACCCTGCAGATCGAGCTGAGCACGCAGAGCTTTCGCATCACCGGAGACCCCGCGCACATCACCGAGCGCGATGCCGCGGCCGAGGCCCGCGAGGCCATGCTGTCGCAGCTGCGCCAGCTCACGGCCGACAACCCCTTGCAGCAGGAGCGCTGGACCCTGCTGCGCCAGATGGTGGACGAGCGGCTGGCCATCTCCCGCCGGGTGGAGATGCTGCGCAAGACCCAGGGCCCCGAAGCCGCCAATGCCTACGTGGCCACGGCCCCGCTGCAAAAGACGCGCGACCGCATCCATGAACTGCTGCGCGGCCTGGAGTTCGAAGAGGCCGCGCTGCTGCGCGAGCGCACCGAGGCGCAGTTGCGCACACGCCGCCTGCTGCTTGCCGCCAATGGCATCGCAGTGGTGGTGCTCATGGGGCTGCTGGCGGGTGCCTTTGCACTCATCAGCAGCCAGCTGCGCGAGACCCGCCAGACCCAGCGCGCCCTGGCCGACAGCGAGGAAAGCCTGGCCACCACCCTGCAGTCCATCGGCGACGCCGTGCTGGCCACCGACACCGAAGGCCGCGTGACGCGCATGAACCCGGTGGCCGAGCGCCTGACCGGCTGGACCTTCGAGATGGCGCGCGGCCTGCCCATCGACGTGGTGTTCCGCATCATCAACGAGGTCACGCGCGGGCCGGCCGTGGTGCCCGTGGCCCAGGTGCTGGCCACCGGCGTGGTCCATGAGCTGGCCAACCACACGACCCTGATCGCGCGCGACGGAACGGAGTGCCCGATCGCCGACAGCGCCGCGCCCATCCGCGCCAGCACGGGCGAGGTGACAGGCGTGGTGCTGGTGTTCCGCGACGAGACCCTGGCGCGCCAGGCCCAGCGCATGATCGTGAACGCCAATGCCCTGCTGGAGCAGCGCGTGCAGGAGCGCACCGCGCAACTGCGCACCAGCGAAGACCATCTGAACAGCGTGATCAACAGCGTGCCGGCGGTGCTCGCCTATGTCGATGCCGAAGAGCGCTATGTCTACGTCAACGCACAGCACAAGGCGCTGTATGCGCCGGACCGCGACGAGGTGGCCGGCCACACGGTGCGCGAGATCCTGGGCGAAGAGCGCTACGCCCATGCCGCCCCGCGGATCGAGCGCACCCTGCAGGGCGAGCGGCAAAGCTACGACTGGCAACCCTTTCCGGGCATGTGGCTGGCCATCGACTGCATCCCCAAGCGCGACGACGACGGACGCGTGCAGGGCTACTACGTGCTGGGCGCCGACATCACCGCGCGCAAGCAGACCGAGGAAGAGATCCTGGCGCTCAACGCGGCGATGGAAGACCATGTGCAGCGCCTGGAGCACACCACCCGGGCGCTCAAGACCCTGAGTGCCGGCAACCGCACCATGCTGCGCGCCGTGGACGAGCAGGGCCTGCTCTCCAGCATGTGCGAGGCCATCGTCACGGCCGGCGGCTACGCCATGGCCGTGGTCTGGTGCCGCCCGGCGGACGCTGCCAGCGGCCTGCTGGTGCCCATGGCGGAAAGCGCCGCCGCCAAGGCGCAGCCCTGGCTGCGTGCCTTGAACGCCCGCTGGCAGGCCGGTGACACCGGCCAGGGCGTGGTCGGCGACGCCATGCGCGCGGGGCTGGCCAGTGTGGGCCGGGGAGGGGAGCCGCCCGGCCCCGATGGCCCTGCCTGGCTGGCCGGCATGCCGGCAGCGGCCTCGGTGCTGGCCTGCCCGCTGCGGGTGGACAACGAGGTGATCGGCGTGCTGGCGATCTACAGCAACCGGTCGCAGATCTTCGAGCCCGACGAGATCACCTTCCTGGTCGAATCGGCCGACGACCTGGCCTTTGGCATCGCAACGCTGCGCCAGCGCAGCGAGCAGGCGCGGGTGCAGGAGGCCATGCAGCAGATGCGCCGCTACGACACCCTCACCGGGCTGCCCAACGAAGCGCAGTTCACGGAGGGCATGGTGTCCGCGATCGGAGCCGGCCGGCCGTTTGCCGTGCTGCAGGCCAATGTGGAGCGGCTCAGCGAGATCAACGACGCCCTGGGCTTTTGCTATGGCGACCAGATCCTCCAGGAAGTCGGGGCCCGCCTGGTCCAGGCCGTGCCCGCAGCCGCGACGGTGGGAAGGCTGCGCGGCGACGAGTTCGCCATCCTGCTGCCCCAGTGCAATGCCGATACCGCCGTGGCCATGGTACGCACCGTGGACGCCGTGCTGGCCCAGCCATTTGCGATTGCCGATATCTCGATGGAAGTCTCCGTCACCGCGGGCGTGGCCCTGTTTCCCCTGCACGGAGAAACCCCGCACGACCTGTACCGCCACATGGACACGGCCGTGCACCAGGCCAAGAAGGCCGGGGTCGGGCATGTGGTGTTCGATCCGGCGCAAAGCCACCACCACAACCAGGCACACCGGCTGCAGATGGCAGGCGAGCTGCGGCGCGCCATCGAGAATGGCGACCTGGCGCTGTACCTGCAGCCCAAGATCGACATGGTCACCGGGCAGGTGCGCGGGGCCGAGGGCCTGGTGCGCTGGCGCCACGCGGAGCGCGGCCTGCTCATGCCGGGCGACTTCATCGGGCTGGCCGAGCACACGGGGCTGATCAAGCCGCTGACCGAATGGGTGATCGAGGCCAGCCTCCAGCTCAACCATGGGTGGTCGGCCCGGGGCACGGCCCTGCCGATCGCCGTGAACCTGTCGGCGCGCAACCTGCGCGACGAGGCCCTGCTGCAGACCATCCGCCAACTGCAGGCCGCCTGGCCGGTGGCGCCCGGGCTGCTGGAGCTGGAGATCACGGAAACCACCGTCATGGGCGAGCCCGAACGCGCCCTGCGCGTGCTGCACGCGCTGCGCGACCTGGGCATCGTGCTGTACATCGACGATTTCGGCACCGGATACTCCTCGCTCAGCTACCTGCAGCAGCTGCCGGTGGAGTACATCAAGATCGACCAGTCCTTCGTCTGCGAGATGACGGAGAGCAAGGCGTCTGCCGTCATCGTGCGCTCCACCATCGACCTGGCCCATGACCTGGGCCGCAAGGTGGTGGCCGAGGGCATCGAGTCCCAGGAGCACTGGAACCAACTGGCGGCCCTGGGCTGCGACATCGGCCAAGGCTACTTCCTGGCGCGGCCCATGCCGGCGCACGAACTGCCGGGCTGGGTGGCGGGCTTCGTGGCGCCCGAGACGCGCACACGGACCGAGAACACCTTCGAGATCTGAGAGACTTCCTTCCACGCTGTAGCCCGTGTCCTACAGCCTGTTGCGGCGCACAAGAAGCGCCAGCGCCCCCCGCCAAAAATAGCATGGAATCTCGGTGAACGCGGGGCATGCGCCCCCGGGCACCGGATACCTGCCAACGGCGGCCCTGCGAATTGCCTCGCGGCGCGCGCCTACCCAGCCTGGAGGGCCCAGCCATGACATCCTACCCATCGGAGCTTCCGCTCGGCCTGGAGGCAGCCCACAGCGCACTGGCGCTGCGGCGGCGCGAAGCCCAGGAAACGGTCATGCCCTTCACCCGGGGACTGCGCGGGCACGCCAGCACCCATGAACAGGCCACGCGCCAGGAACTGGTGCGCCGCCTGGCCGACATCAAGGGCTGCGCCTACAGCCTGGACGAACTGCCCCAGCCCATCTGGCAGGGCCGAACCTACCTGGTGCCCAGCGATACGCTGGTGGGCGTGGCCACCGCGCACGCCCTGGGGGTGCATGGGCCGGACGACTTCTTCGGCGGCGTCGTGCCGCAGGCCTTCATTGCCACCAAGGCCATCACCCATCCCCTGGTGTCATTCGAAGCCGCGGCCCCGGAAGGCTGGAACCCCGAGTTCTCGCGCCTGGTCAAGCGCTCGGTACTGCCCGGCTACGCGGCCTTTTCGCGCGCCGATGCGCTGCGCGCCGGCGACGCGCTGTTCGCCCTGGGGCCGCTGCGGGTGAAGCCGGTGGGCGAGACGGGCGGCCGGGGGCAGACCGTCGCCAGCACCATGGCGGCCCTGGAGGTCTGCCTGAACGCGCTCGGCGACAGCCTGCTGGAGAAGGACGGCGTGGTGCTCGAGCACAACCTGACCGAGGTGGAAACGCTGAGCATCGGGCAGGTGCGGGTGGCGGGCCTGCAGGCCTCCTATTACGGCTCGCAGCGCCTCACGCCCGACAACCACGGGGCCCTGGTCTACGGCGGCTCGGACCTCACGGTGGTGCGCGGCGATTTCCATGCCCTGCTGGCCAGCACCCCCTCGGGCCCGCTGCACGACGCCGTGACCCAGGCCCTGGCCTACGACGAGGCCGTGCGCACCTGCTACCCGGGCTTTTTCGCCTCGCGCATCAACTACGACGTGGCCCAGGGCCTGAACGCAGCGGGCCAATGGTGCTCGGGCGTGCTGGAGCAGTCCTGGCGCGTGGGCGGGGCCAGCGGCGCCGAGGTCGCGGCGCTCGAGGCCTTCCACCACAACCCGGGTCTGCGGCGCGTGCGCGCCAGCTGTGTCGAGAAATTCGGCGCGCCCCAGCCCATTCCAGTCGGTGCCACGCTGTACTACCAGGGCATCGATCCCGAAGCCGGCCCCCTGACCAAGTACACCACGCTGGAAATCCATGACCACACGGCATAGAGGCATTCGGATCCCGGTGGGCAACCGCAGCATCGAAGGCACCCTGGTCGCACCCGACGTGCTGGTGCCCGGGGTGATGCTGGTGCACGGCTGGGACGGCAGCCAGAAGCAGTACATCGACCGGGCGCACCAGATCGCGGCCCTGGGCTGCATCTGCCTGACCTTCGACCTGCGCGGCCACGCCAATGACCGGGCCGAGCGCGAGAGCGTCACGCGCGAGGACAGCCTGAACGACATGCTGGCCGCCTACGACCTGCTGGTGGGCCACCCGGCAGTGGACCCGGCCTCGGTGCTGGTGGTCGGCACCAGCTACGGCGCCTACCTGGCCGCCGTGCTCAGCGCGCTGCGGCCCGTGCGCTGGATGGCCCTTCGGGCGCCCGCGCTGTACAAGGACGAGGACTGGATGGTCTCCAAGATCAGGCTCAACCGCGAGGAGGTCGCCGCCTACCGCAGCCGCGCCATCGCGCCGCAGAGCAACCGGGCGCTGGCGGCCAGCGCGCAGTTCCAGGGCGACGTGCTGCTGGTCGAGTCCGAGCACGACGATGTCGTGCCCCACCCGGTGCTGGAGAACTACCGCGCCGCCTTCCTGCAGACCCGCTCCATGACCTACCGGGTGATCAGCGGTGCGGACCACGCGCTGACCCGCCCCGAGTGGAAACAGGACTACACGACCGTGCTGGTGCAGTGGGTGCAGGAGATGGTCAGCGGCGCCCGGAAAAAGGCCGGGGTCGCCCATGGCGACTGAAGCCCGATTGCCGCGCGCAGATGGCGCACCGGCCGGCGCTTGTCCTACAACCGGCAGGGCGCAGCGGGATCACGATGGTGCCATCGATTGCCCGGCACCCCGCAGGGGTCAACGGGCAGGACATCGCTCCAACGCTGCCGGGCCGGATCTCATGCCGATGAGAACAGGCCGGCGCCTTTTCAGGTGAGGTATCCCATGTCCCGTCTCCATCGCGTTCCGCCACCCGCTCCCATCGACAGCTCCGTGCTCGGAGAGGAAGACCCTGGTGCATCGCTCGAACTGCTGCGCAACCAGGCCCTGAAATCCCGGGCCCAGGCCGCCAAGGCCCATGAGGCCAACCCGTACTTGACCATCAACTGCTCCAACAATGGCCAGTGCTTCACCATCCAGGTGCAATGGCAGGAGGGCAGCGCCCGGGCCTTCACCGACCTGCTGGGCCTGGTGATTGCCGAGCATGCCGAGATCTCGGAGGTGGCCTGGCTGCACCACCGCAAGACCGGCCAGGACCCGGTACAGCTCGAAATGGGCAGGGCAGCCGATGGCCGGGCGGCCGTGCAGGTCAAGGCACCCGCCGTGTTGCAGGCGGGCAGCGCCGCGCCACCCCGGCGCAAGGTGCTGCACGAACCCTTCGTCGCGGCCAACGACCACGTGCCCTACGGCCTGCAGCAGCGCCAGCGCAAGTAAGCAAGGCCCGAGGGTCAGCGTGGCTGCTGCTGGGTGGTGCAATGGATGCCACCGCCGCCCGCCGCGATGGCATCGATGTCCAGCTGCACCACCTCGCGCCGCGCGAACAGCTCGCGCAGCAACGCCCGGGCATTGGCATCGGCCCTGGCATCGCCGAACTGCGGTGCGATGACGGCGCCGTTGCACAGGTAGAAATTGACGTAGCCGGCAGCGAAATCGTCGGACTCGAAGCGCGGGCGCACCGTTCTCGGCGCCTTGAGCACTTCCACACGCAGCCGCTGCCCGCGCGCGTCCGTGGCCTGGCGCAGAATCTCCAGGTGCCGCCGGGTCACGGCATGGTCATAGGAAGCAGGGTCTTCATCGAGCGCGGCCACCACCACCCCCGGTGCCGCAAAGCGGGCATAGAAGTCCGTGTGCCCGTCCGTGATGTCGCGGCCAGCAATGCCCGGCAACCAGATGATCTTGCGCACACCCAGCAGCCGCGCGAGTTCCGCCTCGCAGACGGCCTTGCCCAGACCGGGGTTGCGGTTGGCATTGAGCACGCAGCTCTCGGTGATGATGGCGGTGCCCGCGCCATCGACCTCGATGCCGCCGCCCTCCAGCACGAGCGGGGTGCACAGGCCCTGGGCCTGGGCGGCTTCGGTCACGAAACCGGCCACCTCGGCATCGCGCGCATGCTCCTGCTTGCCGCCCCAGCCATTGAAATTGAAGTCCACGCCCGCCCATTGCCCGGCCGCGCCTGCCGTGTCGCGCACGAAGACCGGGCCGGTGTCGCGCATCCACAGGTCATCCACCGGCTGCACCACCAGTTGCACCTGGTCGCCGCACAGGCGGGCGGCCAGGTCGTGGTCCTGCGCACGCACTAGCATGTGCACGGGCTCGAAGGCCGCAATGGCGCGCGCAATGCCGGCCAGGTGTTCACGCGCAGGCGTGAGCAGGCGCCGGCCCCAGACCCGCTCGTGCGGGCCGAAGGACATCCAGGTGGCCTGGTGCGGGTCGCCCTCATCGGGCATGTGCCAGGCCTCGGGCGCCGCGGCGCCCGTTGCGCTCCTGGCTGCCAGGCCCAGGGGGGCGAGGCCGATGCCGCCCAGCAGGCGGCGGCGGGTGGGGGAAAAAGGCATGCGGCGCTCCTCAGACGGGTTCCTGTTGGGTCGTGCAGTGGATGCCGCCGCCGCCCGCGGCAATGGCATCGATGTCCAGCTGCACGATCTGGTGCCGGGGCAACTCGGCCGCCAGTGCATCGCGGGCCGCGATGTCGGCCACGGTATCCCCGAACTCGGGCAGGAACAAGGCCTTGTCCGTGAGCAAGAAGTTCACGTAACCCGCCGCAAAGTCCCGCGCCGCATAGGTGTTGCGCACCCGCCGCGGGGTTTCCAGCGGGATGATGCGCAGCGCACGCCCGCGGGCATCGGTGGCCGAGCGCAGCAGCTCCAGGTGGCGCCGCGTCACGGCATGGTCGAAGGATTCGCTGTCGTTGTCCAGTGCCGCCACGACCACGCCCGGCCGGATGAAGCGGGCATAGAAGTCGGTGTGCCCATCGGTGATGTCGCGCCCGGCAATGCCGGGCAACCAGATGATCTTCTCCACGCCCAGCAGGCGCTTGAACTCGTCTTCGGCCGCCGCCTTGGTGAGGCCCGGGTTGCGGTTGCCGTTGAGCACGCAGCTCTCGGTGATGATGGCGGTGCCCTGCCCATCGACCTCGATGCCGCCGCCTTCGGCCACCAGGCGGCTGCGCACCAGGGGCACGCCCGTGAGTTCGGCCATGCGCGCCGCCACCGTGGCATCGCGGGCATGGGGCTGCTTGTTGCCCCAGCCATTGAAGTTGAAGCTGATACCGGCGCGCTCGCCCCGGGCATTGCGCACGAAGACACAGCCCGTGTCCCGCATCCACAGGTCGTCGATGGGGTGCTCGATCAGTTGCACTTTGGCGCTGCACAGCTGCCGGGCGGTGGCCAGGTCGGAGGAGTTCACCAGCATGCGCACCGGCGTATAGCGGCCGATGGCATTGGCGATGCGTGCCAGGTCCTGTTGCACCGGCTGGCGCAGCTCTGCGCCCCAGACGGATTCGCGCGCCGCGAAAGCCATCCAGACAGCGCGCTGGGCGCTGCCTTCATCCGGCATCTGCCAGCCCGTGCCGGGCGTGGGTGCTGGCCGGGCCACGGGCGGTACCGAAGCTTCGTCCGCGGGCTCAGCCCCGCCACCACAGGCGCTCACCAGCCCGCCCACCAGGCCAAGGCCACCCAGGCCCAGAAAAATACGTCGTGTCGTCATGCAAAAAAGAGGTTGCTGCCAAGAGAACCGCGATTCTGCGGAGCAGGACTTATCTACACAACTGATGTTTTCTGATGAAAATAATCAATACAGCTCATGTTTTGGGATTATCTTGCGCCATCAGTAGCAGGCTGTCGAAGACATCCTGCACCAGCGGCAGGCGCAAGGGTCCTTCGGCGCGCGCGATCCAGACGGTGCCCAGCGCAAAGCGCGGGTACGTCGGCAGCTCCTTGAGCTGCCCGGTACGCAGCGCCTCGTCGGCCAGCAGGCGCGACACCAGCGCCATGCCCCGGCCGCGCACAGCCGCATCCAGCACCAGGCGGGGGTCGTCGTAGATGGCGGCCTTGCGCAGACCACCGAAGTGCTCGCGGATGAAAGGGCCGATGCGATCGCTTGTGAGGTCTTCTTCCAGGCACAGCAGCTCCATGTCGGCGCCCTCGGGCAGCCCGGCCGGGCCGACGGCGATGAGTTCATCGGTGAGGAAGGGCATGTCCACCACCCCCTCCTGGCGCAGCGGCTCGCGGGTGATCGCGATGTCCACGTCCAGCTCGTCGACGAAGCGCGCGCTCTCGTCGATGGAGATGATGGGACACAGCGCCGGGTGGGCCTGCCGCAGCTGCTCCACGCGCGGCTGCAGCCAGCCGCTGGCGATGGGCGCCGGACAGACCAGGGTGACCAGCCCGTCGTCCAGGTAGGTCTCGATGCGGCTGAGCCCATGGCGGATCTGCTCCAGCGACTTGCCCACGCTGTCGTGCAGCAGCATCCCGGCCACCGTCAGCTCGACACCGCGGCCCTTGCGCCGGAACAGGGGTTGCCCGAGCTGCAATTCCAATTGGGCGATCTGGTGGCTCACGGCGGACTGCGATACGCACAGCTCCTCGGCCGCACGCGAGTAGCTGCCCAGCCGCGCAGCGGCCTCGAAACCGATCAGGAACTTGAACGAAGGCAATCGCGCGTTGGACATGGGCACAGCAAACAGGGATGGAGCGGAACTGGCGCTCTTTTACCGCACAACGCCCAGCCGCCCGGCCAGGCGCGGGATTTCAGGCCATGGCCGCCTGCGGCGCCAGAGCGGCCTCGGCCTCGCTGCGCAGCCAGCGCACGAAGTCCTGCGCATCGGGGTTGACCGCCCCGCGGGCGCTGGGCACCACGTAGTAGCCGCGCTGCGACGCGGCGCAACTGCCAAACGGCGTCACCAGGCGGCCGCTGTCCACCAGCTCGGCCAGCAGCGGCAGGCGCCCGATCACCACGCCCTGGCCCTGCATGGCGGCCGCTACGGCATCGGCATACTGGGTGAAGCGCACGGTGTTCTTCATGCGCACTTCGGACACGCCCATCAGCCGCGCCCAGGGCTCCCACTCCACCGTGAGCGGCATGCCGGGGTGCTGGTCCACGGCCAGCAAGGTGTGCCGCACCAGGTCCGCCGGCTGCAGCAGGGGATTGGCACTGTTGTCGGCCAGGCGGGGCGAGCACATGGGTACCACCCATTCCTCGAAGAGCGGCTGGCCATGGCCGTCCTCGGTGGGACAAAAGCGCACGGCCAGGTCCAGCTGGCTGCGCTCCAGGTCGAGCAACTCCAGCGTGGCGGAGATGCGCACATCCACATCCGGGTGCTGCTCGGTGAAGCGCGCCAGCCGGGGGATGAGCCACAGCGATGCAAAACCCGGCGTGCAGGTCATGGCCACCTGGCGCAGGGCCGGGGCGGCGCGCACCCGCGCCGTGGCATCGCGCAGCCGCTCCAGCGCGTCCACGGCGGCCCGCTGCATGACGGCGCCGGCCTCGGTCAGCACCAGGGCGCGGTGGCGGCGCTCGAACAGGGCGACACCCAGCCAGGACTCCATCTGCTGGATCTGGCGGCTCACGGCCGACTGGGTGAGAAACAGCTCCTGCGCGGCCAGGGTGAAGCTCAGGTGGCGCGCCGAGGCCTCGAAGCTGCGCAGCAGGTCCAGCGGCGGCAGCTCATCGCGGCCAATCGCCGAAGAAGCCACTTTCACATTCTGAATTGGCATGCGAAGGATTCCAAATGACCGTTTGAGCCAAGCGTGGCTGCTCACTATATTCATTCCATCGATGAATGCCAAGGAGGCCTACCATGGTGCTTGAACTTGCCCACAGGGACCTGCACAGCGTGCCCGACGCTGCAGGCGTACAGATCCGCTGCCAGAGCGGCAGCATCTGGGTCACGCTGGACCACGACACACGCGACATCGTGCTGGCCCCGGGTGAAAGCTTTGCCACGCCGGAGCACCGGCGCGCCATCCTGTTCGCGCTGGAGCCGGCCCGCGTGAGCCTGGAGCGGCACGATGGGGGAAGGACGGTGGCTGCAGATCGCCGGCAGCGCGCCGAAGCGCCGAGCCTGCCGGTGCGGCCGGTGGTGGTCAGCGCCTGAAAAAGCCTTGCGGGCCCTGCCGCCTCAGGACAGTGCTGCCCAGGCCGATGACACCTCGGGGCTGCGCTGTCGTCGGATCACCTGCTTGGCGGTTTCGGCCAGCAGCGAAGCCCGGCCCAGGCCGGTGACGGCGACCACACGGGCGGGGCTGCCGCGCCCGGGCGCGAACTGCACCTCCACCATGCCGGCAGCCTCCAGCACCCGCAGCATGTCCACGCCGGCTTCATCGTCCACGTCGAACGGAAACATCTCGCCAGCGATCACTTTCAGGTACTCCATCGGCATAGGACCCCCGCGTGTTTGGTGACAGCGCATTCTGAACCGCCGGCACGGGAAGGCAGGCAACGATTCGCAACAGCCCTGGGCCGGGAGGGGTTTCGATGCAGTGCAACACACCAACAAGAAAGCCCGCACGAAGCGGGCTTTCTGCTTGCGGTGAAGCAAGTGGGGGATGTCGACTGCGGTATCGACAAGCCCATGGTAGGCCGGGGTACGGCCTTGGGCTGTAGGACAGCATCGCGAACAGAGCGAAACACGCCTCGCTTGCGGTCACAGTGCCCACAGCGGCGGCTGCTGGGCGAGCAGGGCGCTGGCGCGGGCGGCGTCGTTGCGGTCGCCCTGGCTGTGGCGCATGAACAGCGGCAGATCGGTCACCATCCGCACGAAAAAGGCGTTGCGGGACCAGGGCGTGCCCTCCAGCGCATGGCCGACCTCCTTGAGCACCTTGCGGGCACCCGACTCGGCCGCTTCGCGGGCGCGCAGTGCCACGGTCATCGCGTCGGCAAGGGGGTGGGCATCGATCCAGGCGGCACTTTCGCGCAGCAGGGCCGCAGTGCTGCCAAGCACCGCATCCACCTTGCACAGTGCCGCGGCGCGGGCGCCATGGCTGGGATGGGTGGGCGAGGACTGTTGCACGGCCGCGTACAGCACCCGGGCCAGGGCCTGTGCAGCGCCATACCAGCAGGCCGCGGTGCCGGCACTGCCCTGCCAGAAGCCGGGCCGCCGCAGGTGCTCGCCCGGGGCGCCCACCAGCACGGCAGGCGTGCCGTCAAACACCACATCGGCACTGCCGGTGTCGGGCAGCCCCACGGGATGCCAGGCATCGCTGTGGATGGTGACGCTGGGGTGGTCGAGTTCCACCGCCACGAGCTGCGGCGCCTGCTGTCCTGGCAGCCAGGCGGTGAGCAGCGCATGGCTGGCGCCCAGCGCGCCGGGACTCCAGGCCCGCGAGCCCGACAGCGTGGCACCCTGGCCTGCAACGCCAAGCGCCACACGGCGGCCCGGAGATTCTGCGGTCCAGTGGGCCCAGACGGCTCCACGCACACCGGCCTCGCCGCCCATTTCACGCAGCAGGGCCAGCGCTTCGGTATGGCCTTCGTAGAGGCGGGCCAGCGACAGATCGTGCCCGGCAACCAGGCTCAGCGCCTGCCAGCGCTCCAGCGTCCGGCCCGCACCGGGCGGGGGCAGATCCGCCAATCCGTTGTCCACGAGGTAGCGCAGTTGCCGCAAGACCGGCGCAGAGCCCAGGGACGCCAGCGCGCCAGGCAGGGCCTGGGCCATGCTGAACAGGTTTTGCGAGTCGGTCATCATGGCGGCACCTCTTGGCCAAAAGGGGCCTGGCTGCGATCAGCCGCAGCGGCAGGGATGACGGATCGTACGGAGCGGGCGGGTCTGGCCTTGTAGGAAAAAGCAGATGCGGCGCATAGGCGCCAAGAGCAATCGTTATCTGGCTGAATCAGTCCACGACCACTCCCGCCTCACGGATGACCTTGGCCCATTTGGCGGTTTCGGCGGTAATGAAGGCATCGCACTCCTGCGGGGTGGAGCCCTCGGCAAAAGTGCCCATGCTCTGCTCCAGGCGGCGCGACACCTCGGCGCTGCGGATGATGCGCGCAACCTCGGTGGACATGCGCTGCACGATTTCGCGCGGCACGCCGGCCGGCGCCAGCATGGCGGCCCAGGTACTGCCCACGATGCCGGGGTAGCCCTGCTCGGCAAAGGTCGGCACGTCCGGCAGCGCCGGCACGCGCTTGTCGCTGGCCACGCCGATCAGGCGGATCTTGCCGGCCTTGGCCGGCTGGATCAGGTTGGGTGGCGGGTCCAGGAACAGGGGGATCTGCCCGCCCATGAGGTCGGCCAGCGCAGGGGAGGCGCCCTTGTAAGGCACATGCACCATGTCCACCTTGGTGACCAGGCGCATGAGCTCGGAGGTCAGGTGGGCGGCCGAACCCGCGCCCGAGGACGCGTAGCTCAGCTTGCCCGGGTTGGCACGCCCGTAGGCCACGAGCTCCGCCATGGTCTTGTACGGCGCATTCGTGGCTACGGCGGCCACCAGCGGCGACACCCCCATGAGCGACACCCCCACCAGATCCTTCTTCGGGTCGTAGGGCAGCTTGGGGTAGAGCGTGGTGTTGGCCGCATAGGCAGCGATCACCACGGCAAAGGTGTGCCCGTCGGGCGCGGCCTTGGCGACCGCATCCACGCCGATGATGCTGTTGGCACCCGGCTTGTTGTCGATGACGATGGGCTGCCCCAGCGCCTGCTGCAGCCCGACCTGCAGCAGCCGCGCCATCTGGTCGGTGAAGCCGCCCGCCGTGTACGGCACGACGATGCGGATCGGCTTGCTCGGCCACGGGGTGTTGGCCCAGGCAGGTGCGGCTGTGGCTGCGATGCCGGCCGTGGCAGCTACCAGCAGGCGGCGGCGATTGAGAGGTTCGTTCTTGTGCATGCGTGTCTCCTGGTTTGGTGAGGGCGGCCGACGGGTCAGAGCGCCTTGACCAGTTCCGGCACCGCCGTGAACAGATCCGCCTCCAGCCCATAGTCGGCCACACTGAAGATCGGCGCCTCCGCATCCTTGTTGATCGCCACGATCACCTTGGAGTCCTTCATGCCCGCCAAGTGCTGGATGGCCCCGGAGATGCCCGCGGCGACGTAGAGCTGCGGCGCCACGATCTTGCCCGTCTGGCCCACCTGCAGGTCGTTGGGTGCATAGCCCGCATCCACCGCCGCACGGCTGGCGCCAATCGCAGCGCCCAGCTTGTCGGCCAGCGGGGTCATCACTTCGTCGAACTTTTCCTTGCTGCCCAGGGCCCGGCCACCGGAGACGATGATCTTGGCGGCGGTCAGTTCAGGCCGGTCGCTCTTGGCGATCTCGCTGCCCACAAAGCTGCTCTTGCCCGCGTCGGCTGTTGCCGCCGCCGTTTCGGTGGCTGCACTGCCGCCCGTTGCGGCTGCGGCATCAAAGCCCGTGGTGCGCACGGTGATGACCTTGGTGGCGTCCTGGCTCTGCACGGTGGCAATGGCGTTGCCTGCGTAGATGGGGCGCTCGAAGGTGTCAGGGGAGACCACCTTGGTGATGTCGCTGATCTGGGCCACATCGAGCTTGGCCGCCACGCGGGGGGCCACGTTCTTGCCACCGGCGGTGGCGGGGAACAGGATGTGGCTGTAGTTGCTGGCGATGGCCAGGACTTGCGCGGCGACGTTTTCGGCCAGGCCGTGGGCCAGGCCGGCGGCGTCGGCATGGATGACCTTGGCGACACCCGCGATTTGTGCAGCTGCTTGGGCGGCACCAGCGGCGTTGTGGCCGGCCACCAGCACGTGCACGTCGCCACCGCAGGCGGCTGCGGCGGTCACGGTGTTCAGGGTCGCGCCCTTGATGCTGGCGTTGTCGTGTTCAGCAATAACGAGTACCGACATTTAGATCACCTTCGCTTCGTTCTTGAGTTTCTCGACCAGGGCGGCCACATCGGCCACCTTGACGCCGGCACCGCGCTTGGGCGGTTCGCTGACCTTCAGGGTTTTGAGGCGCGGAGCGACGTCCACACCGAGGTCTTCGGGCTTGACGGTATCGAGCTGCTTTTTCTTGGCCTTCATGATGTTGGGCAAGGTGACGTAGCGGGGCTCGTTCAGGCGCAGGTCGGTGGTGATGACTGCGGGCAGGGACAGGGACAGGGTTTCCAGGCCGCCGTCGATTTCTCGGGTGACGCTGACCTTGTCGGCGGCCAGTTCGACCTTGCTGGCGAACGTCGCCTGGGGCAGGTCGGCCAGGGCCGCCAGCATCTGGCCGGTCTGGTTGGCGTCGTCGTCGATGGCTTGCTTGCCCAGGATCACGAGGCCCGGTTGTTCCTTGCCGACCAGGGCTTTGAGGAGCTTGGCCACGGCCAGGGGCTGCAGATCCAGGTCGGCGGGGGTTTCCACCAGGATGGCGCGGTCGGCGCCGATGGCCATGGCGGTGCGCAGGGTTTCCTGGCACTGGGCCACGCCGCAGGAGACGGCGATGACTTCGGTGACCAGGCCTTTTTCTTTGAGGCGCACGGCCTCTTCGACGGCGATTTCGTCAAAAGGGTTCATGCTCATCTTCACGTTGGCGATGTCCACACCCGTGCTGTCCGACTTGACGCGGACCTTGACGTTGTAGTCCACCACGCGCTTGACGGGGACGAGGATTTTCATGGAATGCTTTCTAGGGATGAAGGAATGCTCAGCGGGCCAGCCCGGCCAGGCGTTCGTGGATCAGGGCGTGGGCCTCGGCCATGGTCCGGTCGATCAGCTGCTGCACCGTGGGCACGTCGTGGATCAGACCGGCGACCATGCCGCAGGACCAGGCACCGGCATCCATCTCGCCGCTTTGCATGATGCGCGGGTAGACGCCGGCCACCTCGGGCAGAATGTCCTCGAACGTGATGGCGGCGCCCAGTTCGCGCTCCTTGGCCAGCAGGCGCTCCACGGCAGCGTTGCTGAGCACCCGCTCGGTATTGCGCAGCGGGCGCATGACCAGGCGCGTATCGAGTTCGCTGGCCGCGACGATGGCGCGCTTGACGTTCTCGTGCACCGGCGCCTCCTGGGTGGCAATGAAGCGCGTGCCCATGTTCATGCCTTCGGCCCCCAAGGCCAGCGCGGCCACGAGCGAGCGCCCATCGGCCATGCCGCCCGATGCGACGAAGGGGATGCCCAGTTCCTCGGCGGCGCGCGGCAGCAGGATGAAATTGGGCACATCGTCTTCGCCCGGGTGTCCGCCGCACTCGAAGCCGTCGACGCTGATCGCATCGCAGCCGATGGCCTGGGCCTTGAGCGCATGGCGCACCGAGGTGCATTTGTGGATGACCTTGATGCCTGCCTCCTTGAGCGCCGGCAGCCATTTCTGCGGGTTGTTGCCCGCGGTCTCGACCACCTTCACACCGCCCTCGATGATGGCCTTCACATAGCCGGGGTAATCGGGCGGGTTGACCGAGGGCAGAAAGGTCAGGTTCACGCCGAAGGGCTTGTCCGTCATGGCGCGGCAGCGCGCGATCTCGCGCGCCAGCAGCTCGGGCGTGCGTTGGGTCAACCCCGTGACCATGCCCAGGCCGCCCGCGTTGGAGACGGCCGACGCCAGCTCGGCCAGGCCCACATGGTGCATGCCACCCTGGATGATGGGGTGCTCAATGCCAAAGAGTTCGGTGATGCGTGTCTTCATGCTCGTCTCACTCCGGGGCAATGCCCTTGTCGCGGATCAACTGGCCCCACTTGGCATAGTCCTGCTGCACATGCTGGCCCATCTGCACTGGGTCCTGGAAGCGGGCAATGGCCCCCGCGTTCAGCAGCTTCTCCTGGATCTCCTTGTCGGCCAGGATCTGGCGCACCTCATTGGCGATGCGCTCCACCACGGCCTTGGGCGTGCCCGCGGGGGCCAGCAGGCCGCCCCAGGACACGGCGTCATAGCCCTTGAAGCCTTGCTCGGCAATGGTCGGCACATCGGGCAGCATGGAAACACGCTGCGGCGACCCGATGGCGATGGCGCGCAGCTTGCCCGCCTTGATGTGGGGCAGGGCCGCTACCAGGTCGGCATACATCACCGGCACCTGGCCGCCGATGGTGTCGGTAATGGCCGGCACGCCGCCCTTGTAGGGCACGTGCTGCATGTCGAAGCCGCCCATCTGCTTGAGCAGTTCCATGCTCAGATGGCCAAAGCTGCCCGCGCCCGAGCTGGTGTAGTTGAGCGGGGCCTTCTGCGCCTTGGCATGGGCGATGAGCTTGCGCAGATCGGTCACGTCCGGCAGTTGCGTGGGGTTGACCACCACGACGATGGGCAGGTCGTACACCGTGGCCACCGGGGCGAAGTCCTTCACCGTGTCGTAGCCCGCCTTCTTGTACAGGTGGGGCGCCAGCAGAGTGGGGGTGGCCAGCATCATCAGCGTGTAGCCATCGGGTTCGGCCTTCATCACCTGCAGCGCGGCAATGGAGCCCGAGGCGCCGGGGCGGTTTTCCACCACCACGGCCTGCTTGAGACGCTCGGCCAGCTTCTGCCCGACGATGCGCGAGGCCGTGTCGGTGGGGCCGCCGGCCGGGAAGGGCACGACCAGCTTGAGGAGGCTGGCCGGCCAGGCGTCCTTGGCGGGCTGGGCCAGGCTGCTGCCCAGCAGGCCTGCGCTGCCCAATGCGGCCAGGCCTTGCAGGGCGGTGCGGCGGTTGAAAGAGGTGCTCATGGTCTTGTCTCGGTGTTGTGGATGTCTGGCATCAGGCGGATGGAAGGGTCAGCACGCCGCTTTGCTGCAACTGCTGCAGCTCGTCCTCGCCCAGGGCCAGCAGGCGCTGCAGCACCTCGCGCGTGCCCTCGCCCAGCGTCGGCGGGGCGTTGCGCACAGGCAGGCGCTGGCCGTCCAGGCGGTAGGGCGGGGCGAACACGGGCGTGGTGCCGGTCACGGGGTGGGGCATGTCCTGCACGAGGCCACTCTGGCGCGTGCGCTGGCTGGTCAGGGCTTCGTGCAGGCCGGCGACCTTGCCGCAGGGGATGCCGGCCGCCGCCATGCGTTCGAGCAGCACATCGCGCGGCAGCGAGCGGATCATGCCGTTGAGCAGCGGCACCAGGGCAGGGCGGTTCTTGGCCCGCTCCACATTGGTGGCAAAGCGCGGGTCTTCGACGATGTCCGGCCGCTCGATGACCGCGCGGCAGAACTTGTCGAACTGCGTGTTGTTGCCCACGGCGATGATCAGCGGGCCGTCGGCCGCCTCGAACATGCCATAGGGCACGATGGAGGGGTGGGCGTTGCCGTAGCGCGCCGGGTCGCGGCCCAGCTGCAGCGCATCGAGCCCGTAGTAGCCCGTGACCATGATGCCGCAGTCGTACAGCGCCATCTCGATGAGCCGGCCCTTGCCCGTGCGCTCGCGGCGGAACAGGGCGGCCAGCACGGCCTGGGCGGCATGCATGCCGGTCACCAGGTCCACCACGGCCACGCCGAACTTCAGCGGCGGCTGCTCGGCCTCGCCGTTCAGCGCCATCAGGCCGGCCTCGCCCTGGATCACCAGGTCGTAGCCGGGGCGTTTGGCCTCGGGGCCGCTCGCGTCGTAGCCGGCCACGGCGCAGTAGACCAGGTCGGGCCGGATGGCCCGGAGCTGCTCATAGCCCAGGCCCAGCTTTTCGGCACCACCGGTCTTGAAGTTGTGGATCACCACGTCGACCTGCGGCAGCAGGCTGTGGATGATCTTCAAGGCCTGTGGGCTCTGCAGGTCCAGCGTGATGGACCGCTTGTTGCGGTTCATGCTGTTGTAGTAGGTGGTCTCGGTCTTGCCGATGCGCATGCCCCAGTCGCGCGTGTCATCGCCGCGGCCCGGGTGCTCGACCTTGATGACCTCGGCGCCGAAGTCGGCCAGCACCTGGCCGCACAGTGGCCCGGCGAAGACGCGCGACAGGTCCAGCACGCGCACGCCTTCGAGGGGCAGGTCCAGGCCCTGGGCCGGTTCTTGGGTGGTCGCCATGTTCAGTCTCCTTGTGTGCCCGCCGTCAGCCGGGTTGGCCCAGCGCCATGTAGCGCGCCAGGTGGTGGTCTTCGTCGCCCAGCTGGTGGTCGATCATCACCAGCCGCTTGGCATAGTGCGACAGCGGCAGCTCCCAGGTCATGCCGATGCCCCCATGCATTTGTATGCTTTCCTCGGACACCAGTGCGCCGATGCGGCCGATGGTGAACTTGGCGGCCGACAGCGCGCGCTCGCGCGCCAGGCGCTCGCCGTCCATGGCGGCCGCGGCGTTGATCACGGCCGAGCGCGCCTGCTCCACCTCCAGCAGCAGGTCGGCCATGCGGTGCTGCAGCGCCTGGAAGCTGCCGATGGGCACGCCGAACTGCTTGCGCGTCTGCAGGTATTCGAGCGTGTCCTTCTTGGCCACCTCCATGGCGCCCAGCGCCTCGGCGCACAGGGCCAGCACGCCCCAGCCCACGGCCAGCTCCAGCGTGGCCAGGCCTTGGCTTTCGGTGCCCAGCAGCGCATCGGGGCCCAGTTCCACGTTGGTGAACGTGATGTCGGCGGCGCCGCCACCGTCGATGCGGGCATAGCCCCGGCGCTCCACGCCCGGCGCATCGGCCGGCACGAGGAACAGTGACATGCCATCCTCGCTGTCCACCGCGCCCGCGGTGCGGGCCGAGACCAGCAGCAACTGCGCCGCGCCGCCCTGCACAACCACGGCCTTGGCGCCCGACAGCACCCACCCCTGGCCCTTGCGCACCGCCTGCGTGGCCACGCGCGCCAGTTCGTAGTGGCTGCCCGGCTCGTCGTGCGCCAGCGCGGCCACGGTGCTGCCGTCGATCAGGCTGGCGATGCGCTCCTTCTGCGCGGGCGTCCCCACGGCGCCCAGGGCGCGGCCCACCAGCAGGGCGCCCAGGAAGGGTTCCACCACCAGGCCCCGGCCCAGGGCCTCGAAGACCACGGCGATGTCGAAACCGGCGCCGCCAAAGCCGCCATCGGCTTCGGGGAACAGGGCGCCTATGGCGCCCAACTCGGCGAACTGCCCCCACAGCGCGCCCGACATGCCGGCGCTGCCGTAGGCGATGGCATTGCGGGTCTCCATGGGGCACTGCCCGGCCACGAAGCGGTCCAGGGTGTCCGCCAGCATGCGGCGGTCTTCGGTGTGTTCAAAGTTCATGGCAGCTGCCTCACAGGCCCAGGATCATCTTGGAGATGATGTTCTTCTGGATTTCGTTGGAGCCGCCGAAGATCGACAGCTTGCGGTAGTTGAAGTAGTTGGCCGCGGCCGTGGCCGCCTCGGCGGGGCCGGAGGTTGCCGCATCCAGGTCCTGGTGCTGCGCCTCCTCGATGTAGGGCAGGGCGGCGGGGCCCATGGCGCGGCGGATCAGCGACAGGATTTCCTGGCGGATCTCGGTGCCGCGGATCTTGAGCATGGAGCTCTCGGCCCCCGGCACCCCGCCACCGGCCACGGCGGCGATCACGCGCAGGTTGGTGGTCTTCATGTTCTCCAGGTCGATTTCGACCTTGGCCATGCGGGTGGCGAACTGCGGGTCCTGGTCCAGCGGGCGGCCATTGCGCTGCACCTTGGCGGCAATCACCTTGAGCTTTTCCATCGCAGCCACCGAGAAGCCCACGCCGGCGATGCCGGTGCGCTCGTACGTCAGCAGGTACTTGGCGTAGGTCCAGCCCTTGTTTTCCTCGCCCACCAGGTTCTCGGCCGGCACGCGCACGTCGGTGAAGAACACCTCGTTGACCTCGCGGTCGCCATCGAGCGTGCGGATGGGGCGCACTTCCACGCCCGGCGTGTCCATGTCCACCAGCAGAAAGCTGATGCCCGACTGGGCCTTGGCCTCGCGGTCGGTGCGCACCAGGCAGAAGATCATGTTGGCGTGCTGGCCCTGGGTGGTCCAGGTCTTCTGCCCGTTGACGATGTAGTGCGCGCCCTGCGCATCCAGCCCGCGCACGGCCGTGGTCTTGACCGAGGCCAGATCCGAGCCCGAGCCCGGCTCGGAATAGCCCTGGCACCACCAGTCGGCACCGCTCAGGATGCGCGGCAGCCAATACTGCTTTTGTGCCTCGTTGCCGTACTTGATGAGCACCGGGCCCAGCATGTTGACGCCGAAGGGCACGATGCGCGGCCCGCCCGCGACGGCGCACTCGTTGTCGAAGATGAACTTCTGCACCGCACCCCAGCCCGGGCCGCCGTACTGCGCAGGCCAGTGGTTGGCCAGCCAGCCGCGCGCGTTCAGGATGGCATGCCACTCCTCCTGGTCGGCCTTGGTCAGGCGCTGTCCGGCTTTGACCTTGTGCGCCAGCGCGGCGGGCAGCCGGTCTTTCAGAAAGGCCTGCACTTCCTCGCGGAAGGCCTGTTCCTCAGGGGTGAATTGCAGATCCATGTCGTGCCTCGCTTCAGAATATTTCGAACAGGCCGGCGGCGCCCATGCCCCCGGCGATGCACATCGTCACCACGCCCCACTTGGCCTTGCGGCGCCGGCCTTCCAGCAGGATGTGGCCGGCCAAGCGTGCGCCCGTCATGCCGAAGGGGTGGCCGATGGAGATGGCGCCGCCGTTCACGTTGAGCCGCTCCATGGGGATGCCCAGCCGGCGCTGGCAGTACAGGGCCTGCGAGGCAAAGGCCTCGTTGAGCTCCCAGAGGTCGATGTCCTCCACCGTGAGGCCGTGGCGTGCCAGCAGCTTGGGTACGGCGAACACCGGGCCGATGCCCATCTCATCGGGCTCGCAGCCGGCCACGGCCATGCCGCGGAAAGCGCCCAGCGGCTGCAGGCCCAGGCGCTCGGCCTCTTTGGCTTCCATCAGCACGCAGGCCGACGAGCCATCGGACAGCTGCGAGGCATTGCCGGCCGTGATGAACTGGCCGGGGCCCTTCACAGGCTCCAGCGCCAGCAGGCCTTCGAGCGTGGTGCCGGGGCGGTTGCAGGTGTCGCGCGTGGCGACCACCTCGCGGTAGGTGACCTCGCCCGAGTCCTTGTTCTTCTCGGCCATGCGCGTGGTGCAGGGGACGATTTCATCGTCGAACCGGCCAGCGGCCTGCGCGGCGGCCGTGCGCTGCTGGCTTTGCAGCGAAAACGCATCCTGGTCCTCGCGCGAGATGCCGTAGCGGTGCGCCACCACGTCGGCGGTGTCGATCATGGTCATGTAGAGGGCCGGCTTGTGCTCCACCAGCCAGGGGTCCATGTCGGTGGGCAGGTTGTTGCCTGGGCGGATACCCGAGATGGTTTCCACCCCGCCCGCGATCATGGCTGGCACCCCTTCGGCCACAATGCGGCCGGCGGCAATGGCGATGGACTGCAGGCCCGAGGCGCAAAAGCGCGTGACCGTGGTGCCCGCCACCGACAGCGGCAGCCCGGCGCGCAGCACGGTCTGGCGGCCCAGGTTGCGGCCCTGGAAACCGTCGGGGTTGCCGCAGCCCAGGATGAAGTCTTCGAACATGGCGGGGTCCACGCCCGAGCGCTCGACGGCTGCAGTGACGGAGAACGCGGCCAGTTGGGCGGCCGGCGTGGCATTGAATTCGCCGCGGTGCGACTTGGCCAGCGGGGTGCGGGCGGTGGAAACGATGACGGCTTCGCGCATGGTGGGTGTCTCCTGGTTCAGGCGGTTTGGTTGAGGCTGTCGAAATTGCGGCCCTGGGCCACCAGCTGCTCCAGCAAGGTGGCGGGTTGCCAGAACAGCGGGTCTTCCTGGGCGAACTCGCGAATGTCGGCCAGCACCTGGGGCAGGCCCTGCATGTCGGCCCACTTCATGGGGCCGCCGCGAAAGCGTGGGAAACCATAGCCGGACAGGAAGGTCACGTCCACGTCCAGCGGGCGCAGGGCAATGCCCTCGGCCACCACCTTGGCGCCTTCGTTGACCATGGCGGCCATGTAGCGGCGCATGATCTCGTCGGCGCTGAAAGCGCGCGGCACCACGCCCTTGCGCGCACGTTCGGCATCGACGATGGCCAGCACCTCAGGGTCGGGCTGGCCCACGCGGGCGCCCTCGGGGTAGAGGTAGAAGCCCCGGCCGGTCTTCTGGCCGAACCAGCCGCGCTCGCAGATGCGGTCGGCGATCTCCACGTAGCGCGCCTTGGGGTCGCGCGTGGCGGCGCGGCGCTTGCGCGTGGCCCAGCCGATGTCGCCACCGGCCAGGTCGGTCACCTGGAAGGGGCCCATGGGATAGCCGAAGCCGCGCACGGCGGCGTCGATCTCGTAGGGGCTGGCGCCGTCTTCCATGAGGTGGTCGGCCGCCTGCTTGTACACGGCCAGGATGCGGTTGCCGATGAAGCCGTCGCACACGCCGGCACGCACCGGCACCTTCTTGAGCCGCTTGGCCAGCTCGAAGGCCGTGGCCACCACGTCGGCGCTGACCCGGGCGGGCACCACGATCTCCAGCAGCTTCATGATGTTGGCAGGGCTGAAGAAATGCAGGCCGATCACGTCCTCTGGGCGCGCCGTAGCGGCCGCAATCGCGTCGATGTCCAGGTAGGAGGTGTTGGTGGCCAGCACGGCGCCGGGTTTGCACACACGGTCGAGTTCACGGAACACGGTTTTCTTGACCTCGATGTCCTCGAAGACCGCCTCGATCACCAGGTCCGCGCCGGCAATGTCCTCGTAGTGCGTGCTGCCGGTGTAGCGCGCCGTGGTGGCGGCCTTGGCCTCAGGGGCCATGCGGCCCTTGGCCACCAGGGCATCGTAGACCTTCTCCACATGGGCCCGGCCGCGCGCGATCGAGGCCTCGTCGCGCTCGATCATGGTCACGGGCAGGCCGGCATCCAGCGCCGAGACGGTAATGCCAGCGCCCATGGTGCCGCCGCCGATCACGGCGATGGAAGTGAAGGGGCGGGGGGCGGCGGCCTTGGCCTCAGGCACCTTGGCGACTTCGCGCTCCGCAAAGAAGGCGTGGATCAGGCCGGCACGCTGCGGGCTGTCCAGGCAGGCCATGAACTGGGCGCGCTCGAACCTGAGGGCCTCGTCGAAAGGCAGGTCCAGCGCGGCCTGCACGCAGTCGATGATCTTCAGGGGCGAGAACAGGCCGCGCGCGGACTTGGCGGTCTCGGCCTTGAGGGCATCGAGTTCGGCCTGCGCCGCGGCCTTGTCCGCCAGCCGGCCGGGCAGGGCGCTGGTGGGGCGCACCGGTGCATGGCGCGCCAGCAGCTCGCGCGCATAGGCCAGGCCGGCGGCCACAGGATCGCTGCCCTCGGCCAGCGCATCCACCAGGCCAGCGGCCAGGGCCGCCTGGGCGTTGATATGCTTGCCGCTGAGCATGAGTTCGGTGGCCGCCTTCACCCCCATGAGCCGCGGCGCGCGCTGCGTGCCGCCGGAGCCGGGCAGCAGGCCCAACAGCACTTCGGGCAGGCCCAACTGGGCACCGGGCAAGGCCAGGCGGTAGTGGGCCGACAGGGCCACCTCCAGGCCGCCGCCCAGCGCCGCGCCGTGGATGGCGGCCACCACCGGCTTGCTGCAGGCTTCGATGGCCTGGCAGACCTCGGGCAGGGCGGGCGGTACCGGCGGCTTGCCGAACTCGCGGATGTCGGCCCCGGCGATGAAGGCGCGGCCTGCACCGACGATCAGCACCGCTTCGACGCCGGCATCGGCCTCGGCCGCGGCGATCGCGGCCATCAGCCCCTGGCGCACGGCGGCCCCCAGGGCATTCACCGGCGGGTTGTCCACGGTGACCAGCAGCACGCCCCCATGCGGGGTCCACTGAACGACAGAAGCAGGGGCTGGATGGGTCACGCGCATGTCTCCTCTAGGGGTTCTTGGAAAACCGGGATTCTTGCGGTGACAATGATTTATAACAATCCCCGCTTGAATTGACAGACTGTCAAAACATTTGAAACAATGACTGCATGGATTCCCACTCTCTGGCCTTGCTGGTCGAAATCATCGACAGCGGCAACCTGAGCCAGGCCGCGCGCAAGCTCAAGGTGTCGCGCGCCAATGTCAGCTACCACCTGACCCAGCTCGAAAAGTCCGTGGGCGTGCAGCTGGTGCGGCGCACCACACGCCGGGTCGAGCCCACCGAGGTGGGGCTGCGCCTGTACGAGCACGGCCGCAGCATCCAGAACGAAATGCTGGCCGCGCGCGAGACCATCGCCACCCTGGGGCAGGGGCTGCAGGGCCGCGTGGGCATCAGCGTGCCCAGTGGCTACGGGCAGATCGTGATGAGCGACTGGCTCATCGAGTTCAAGCGCCTGTACCCCGGCATCGTGCTCGACGTGCTGTTCGAGAACCGGGCCGACAACCTGCGCGACGAGGTGGACATCGCCATCCGGGTGATACAGGAGCCGCCGCTGTCCCTGGTGGCGCGCAGCCTGGGCACGGTGCGCTACATCGCCTGCGCCTCGCGCAGCTTTGCCCGGGAGCACGGGCTGCCCCAGACCCTGTTCGAGCTGCGCAGCGCGCCGCTCATCACCGCCGGCGTGACGGGGCGGCAGCTGCGCCTGAGCGCCTACCAGGGCGAGGAGCGGCAGGAGCTGCTGCTGGAGCCGACCCTGATCTCCGAGCACTTCCCGTTTCTGCGCCAGGGCATCCTCGCGGGCCTGGGCGTGGGCCTGGTGCCCGACTACGTGGTGAAGGACGCCATCGAATCGGGCGAGGTGCTGACCACGCTGGACGACTACCGCCTGAGCATCTTCGGCACGCGCATGCACCTCTTGTACATGCCCAACCGCCACCAGACGCGCGCCGTGCGCCTGTGCATCGAATTTTTGCTCGACAAGGCGCGCGCCGAGCAAGGGGAAGAAGGGCAGGGTACATGAACACCAAAGCAACGCCGTTTTCGGGCTTCGATCTCTCCAGCTTCTGGGACGACAGCGACTACGCACGCAAGGAGTATGTGGAACCACCGCCCACGCCGGCAGCGATTGCCGCGGTCGAGGCCGCGCTGGGCTACCGGCTTCCGGCCAGCTACATCGCGCTGATGCAGTCGCAAAACGGCGGCATCCCGTTCCGGCGCTGCTTTCCCACCGACAAGGCGACCTCCTGGGCCGATGACCATGTGGCGATCAGCGCCTTCAAGGGCATCGGCTTCGCGCAGCAATGGAGCCTGTGCGGGGGCCTGGGCAGCCGCTTCAAGATCGAGGCCTGGGACTACCCGGACATCGGCGTGTACTTTGGCGACTGCCCCTCGGCCGGGCACGACATGATCGCGCTCGACTACCGTGCCTGCGGGCCGACCGGCGAGCCGGCCGTGGTGCACGTCGACCAGGAGGGCGGCTACCGCATCACGCCGCTGGCGCCTGACTTCGAGACCTTTGTGCGCAGCCTGGTGCATGAATCCGAGTACGAGGATGACCCCGAGGACGTGAAGAACGACGCACTGGCCCATGTGCGCAGCGCGCCTTTCAACTCCCGGCTGCAAAAGCTCTGCGACCAGTGGCCCGACCCGGAGCTGCCCGCAGCCATCCGCCGTCTGGCTGAGGCCATCGTGCAGGACAAGGGCTTTTTCGCGTTGCACGCGGACGCGAACTCGCACCGGATGTACGCAACCCAGTTCCTGCTGCTCAGCCACAGCCGGCCGGTACGGTCCATGGAGGGCTTCCTGCAGTCCTACCCCGGCGTCATCGCCATGGTGGGCAGCGCGCATTTCGGCACTGGCGGCTGGGCACCGGGCTTCGTGGAAGACTGGTTCCAGGCACGCGTGGACGCTGCCGACCTGGTGCAACAGGAGGGCCAGTGGCACCTCGGCACGGATTTCCGGGCTGCGCTGCTGCAAGAACTCGGTGCAGCCACATGACGCGCACGGCCCGTCACCCCCTGGCAGTGTTCGCTGCGCTGCTGCTGCCCCTGTGCAGCCATGCCGTCGAGCCCGCGGCGACCGTGCAGGTTGCGGCCTGTGGCCTTGAGTTCGATCTGCCGGCCGCCTACAAGATCACGCGACCCAAGCGCCAGGCCGATGAGCACCACGGCCGCGCGTGCGCCTTCGATATCGTCAAGCTCCGCCCCGAACCTGCGCCCCGCGGAGAGTGCAAGGACAAGGAAGAGGGCGGCCAGCCGCCCTACAAGGTTTGCGATTGGATGATCGATGCCGGCCCTCCGACGCCCAGCGTGCAGGTGGTGCGCCAGGGGCCCAAGGGCACGCTCCTGGAATCGTTCACGCGCGCCGAGGATGGCCGCTGGATGGTGCCGAACGCCCAGGCTGGCGATCAGCCCGCCAAAGCCGCCGACTTCTGCGGCAAGCCCGCATGGGTGGGTGAAACCATTGTGCGCATGTACTGGTGGCGCACCCGCACCAAGAACTATACGGGCATCTACGCCGGCTCGGGTGGCGCCGACGTGACGCTGCTGCAGCTGGCGCCCGATCTGTTCGTGCAGTTGCAGAACCCGCCCATCGACCCCCAGGGCGAGTTTGCGGCCTTCTGCGCCAGCCTGCGCCTGGGGGCCCGGGTGCAGGACCTGCCGTGACCCCCGCGGGGCGCCCCACGCTAGAGAAGATGGGCGCCCGGGTTGCTCGACGACGGCCGAAAGTAGCCCAGCACGCTCGCCACGCTGCGGTGCCCCGTCATGGCCATGGTGTCGGCCATGGGAACCTTCTGGGTGGCGGCCTCGGTCACGAAGCCGGAGCGCAGCGAATGCGCCGAGAACATATCGGGCAGCCCCGCCGCGCGGGCGCGCTCCTTGACGACATCGCGCACGGCGGCAGCAGACAGCGGGTCGCCCAGTTGCCCGCCCTTGCGCACCCTCCGGAAGACGGCGCCCTCGTGGATGCCTGAGGCGGCAAGCCAGGCCTGCAGCGCCTCGCCCGCAATGCCTTCGATGGGCTTGTGGTTCTCGGGCCGGTCTGCGGCGTTCTGGTTGGTCTTGGAGTGGGCCAGGGTGTAGGTGAAGGATGCGGGCCCGTTCCGGCGCAGGTGCTTCATGTCGGCCTGGGACACCTCCGAGCGCCGCCGGCCACCGCTGGCAAACGCAAAGAGGAGGAGGGAGCGGTCGCGCAGCCCCTTGAGCGTGGAGGTATCGCAGGTCGCCAGGATCGCCATCAGCGGATCCCTGGTGAGGGCGGCCTTCTTCTGGGGCAACTCGCCGCGCTTGCCATAGGCGCGGCGCGTCTTGGCCAGCAGCTCGCGCACCTGGGGATCCTGGCAGGGGTTCTTCACACCACGCATCTGGTGGGCCTTGGACAACACGGAAACACGGTGCACCAGGGTGTTGAGCGCCATGGGCCCCGGCTTGCCCTTGAAGCCGGCCTCGACCAGCGCCGCATCGAGGGCCGGTGGCAGTTCATGGGCCAGACCGTTCGGGGTGGTGCGCTGGGCGTGGTCCACGATGAACTGCAACACGGCGCTGGGCGGCAGCGGCAGCGCGATCGGCTGGCCGTAGCGCACATTGAACCAGGCCGCCCAGTACCGCAGCGCCGACCGGTAACTGGCCAGGGTGTTGGCGGATTCCCCCTCGCGCATCAACTCGTCGACGGCACGCGCCGCCACCACCGAAAGGACGCTGGGTTCCAGCGCAGGCTGGGTTTGGAGGGTGGGCAGGCGCATCAATGGCTTCTCCATTCAGAATTTGCATAAACAATACATATGATGTATTGTTTGATATGAATTTGATTTTTTACTCTCGATAACAATCTATTATCGTTGGTAATTTGGAGCGAAAGGCAGGGCCATGCAAGCGAAAAGTGTGAGGGGTGCGCGGGGGGTGCAGATGGAAGAAGTCTGGGCCGCAGCGGATGCCGTGCTGGGCCTGGGCGAGCGGCCGACCATCGAGCGCGTGCGCCAGCAGTTGGGCCGCGGCTCGCCCAACACGGTGGGGCCCATGCTCGACGGCTGGTACGGATCCCTGGCCCGGCGGCTGCAGGGGCCGGCAGACCCCGCGGATGCTCCGGCGGAGGCCGAAGTGCCCTTGCCGGCGCCCGTGGTCCGCGCCGCAAAAGCCTTGTGGGGGCGGGCGCTCCAGCAGGCCGACGAGCAGACGGCCGCCCAGTGGGCCCAGTCGCGCGCCACATTGGACGGCGAGGCCCAGGCATTGCGCGCTGCGCAGGACGAGGTGGCGCGCGAAAAGCAGCGCCTGGATGACCGCAACGCTGCCTATGCCGTGGCCATGCAGGCCCGGGATGCCCAGATTGCCGAACTGGTGCGCCAGACCCAGGAGTTGCAGCAGCAACTGCAGGCCTGCCAGCAGCAGCTGGAAGGCCTGCGTTCCGAAAGCGTGCAATTGCGGCAGGCGGCGGATGCCCAGCGGCTGCAGCACGAAGCCCGTGACATGGAGCACCGGGCCGAGCGCGCACGGCTCGAAGAGCGGGCCCAATCCCAGGAACGCCGGCTCAACACCGAGGTGGACCGGGCCCGCCAGGAGTCCAAGCGCCTGGCGCAGCAGCTGGAAGTCGACGGCAGGAAGGCGGCCAAGGCATTGGCCGACGCCATGGACCGAAGCCGGGAGCTCGATGCCCAGGTGGGCAGCCTGCAGACCGAACGCGCCAACCTGGGCCGGGAGCTGCAATCTGCCCGCGACGAGGCCCAAGGCCTGCAGGCGAAGCTCGATGCGCGCAGCAACGACATGCTGGCCGTGCTCAACGAACTGCGCGACCGGCTCCCCGCCACGCCGCCAGCACCCACGCCGGGGGCGGCATCGAAAACGAGGGCCCGCCGAGGCAAGGGCTAGAACCGACCCGGGCGGCCTATTTCACGTCCTTGAACCTGTCGGAGCAGGCCCGCTGGTAGACCCGGTCGAAGATCGATTGCTGCCAGGAGCCCGCTGCGGTGTCCATCGGGTCCCGCATCGATTCACCCAGGTCGTCCACCATGAAGCGCCGGAACCCGAGGTAGGCCCCCGCGCGGTCTTTGGCGTTGATCTCGCCACAGAGCGTGACCTTGGAGTCGCCATGCTCCGACAGGAACAACTGGCGGAACTTCGTCCCCTTGGGATGGGGCAAGGTATCGAGGATGGCCTTCCTGGATTCGGCCACGCTGAAGGACTCCCTGGCCGACTGGGCAGCCGCAGTGGTCGAGACAAGGACAGCGGCGACCAGGAGCGTGCGTTGGAAGTGGCGGATCAGCATGGAGCGATCATAGGGTGGCGGGTCGGCATCAAACGGCCGGACCTGGCTGGCACTCGAATCCATGGCAAGCACCGAGAAGAGAAAGGGGTGGGCGCAAAAGAGGGACCGGCCCGGGCTGGCCCGGCATGCCTGGGCACAAACAGCCCAAATACGCTCAAATTTCGCTTCTTTTATTTAACATAATATACATCGTATCTAGTCACAGATACTCCGAGCGCAGAGGGCCGCGCCTGACCCCACGCCGTACTCGATCTGGTCTGTGGCACCTCGACATGGGCCCCAGACTGGGCGGCAAACGCGGCCGCACGCAAGTTGTTGGTGGCGTGCAGCAAACACCGACACGCCAGCACCGTCCTGCTTCGTCAGTCTGGCTTGAAGCCAGAGGCCTTCACTGGCTGCTCCCAGCGTTTGAGCTGCTCGGCTTGCAGCTTCTTGAGCCCAGATGAATCCAGATAGTCTGGAACCAGCCCCAGCGCGGAAATCTTGTCCCTCGCGTCCTGGGCGCGAAGCGCCTCGGCCACGGCACGTTCGATGCGCTGCACGACAGCCGGCTGCATTCCCGCAGGGCCGTACAGGCCGAAATACCCATCCGCCGTCATGTTGATGCCGGCTTCCTTCAAAGTCGGCACGTCGGGCAAGGCGCTGGAGCGTTCCTGTCCCGTCACCGCAACAATCCGCACCCTGCCCGCCTTGTGGTGCTCCAAGGTTTCAGAAGCCGTGTCCACCATGAGAGGGAGCAGCCCGGCCACCAGGTCTTGCGCTGCGGGTGCGCCCCCTTTGTACGGTATGTGCGTGAGATTGACGCCCGTGGTCTGCGACAGCAGCACGCCCGTAAAGTGGCCCAGCGTACCGGCCCCCGACGTGGCGAAGTTGGCCTTTTCAGGATTCGCCTTCATCCAGGCCACCACATGCTTGATATCGCGCTGGGGGCCTGCAGGGCCGATGGTGAGGGCAAAGTCGAAGCTCGCCGCACGCGCAATCGGCGTGAAGTCCTTCACGGCATCGTAGGGCAGATTGGGGTAAAGCCAGGGAGCCACCACCAGCGTGCCACTGGTGGCCATGACCAGGGTTTGCCCATCCGGCGGCAAGCGTTTGAGTTCCGCCATGGAAACCCGCCCCGATGCGCCCGGCTTGTTCTCGACGACGACGTTCTGTCCCAGTGAAACGCGCAGTTTGTCGGCAAGAATTCTCGTCAGTTGGTCGGACGAACCACCGGGCGCGAACCCCACAATGAGCTTCAGGGTCCGGTCTTGCCCAGCTGCCGGCAAAGCCAGTGAGAGTGCTGAGGCTGCGGCTGCTGCGGAAAAGATTCGTCGCTTCATTGTGGGTGTCTCCTGGCTCATTGGTGGGTGGGAAGGGAATACAGTGCGTAGAGGAGATGCATGTGCGTCGATCATCAGGTCGACGCTGCGCGCAGCTTCGGTGGCTTGCGTGATGGGCTCAGCTCCTGCTAAAAGCCAACGGCCTGTCCATCCCGGCGCGAGTCGGATGCCGCGACATACCCATGCTCCGCCTGGTAGATCAATTGGGCCGACCCGAAGTCCAGGCTTTCACGCTGTGCGACAGTGACCTGGTGTCCGCGGGCGCGCAGGGAGTCCGGCACATCGCCCGGGACATGCGATTCCAGCGTGACCGTGGGGCCCGGCTCCACGCGAAACCGTGGGGCATCGCTCATGGCTTGCGGGTTTTGTCCGAAGCTGGCCAGCCGCGCCACCATCTGCACATGCCCTTGTGCCTGCATCGAACCACCCATGACGCCCATCGCCATCACGGGTGCGCCATCGCGCGTGATGAAACCCGGGATGATGGTGTGCAGTGGCCGCTTGCCTGGAGCGACGATATTCGGATGCCCCGGGACCAGGCTGAAGTCTTCGCCGCGGTTGTGCAAACTGATGCCGGTGCCAGGAACAACCACGCCGGAGCCAAAGCCATGGTAGTTCGACTGGATGTAAGAGACCATGGTGCCCGCCGCATCCGCGGACGCCAGATAGACCGTTCCGCCGATTTTTGGCATGCCGGGGCCTGGATCGGCCGCGCGCTTCATGTCGATGCGCTTCGCGCGCTCCGCCAGATAGGCAGCGTCGAGCAAATGCGCCGCAGAGACAGGCGACATGGCAGGCGCATCGGCCGCATATTTCTTGAGGTCGGCGAAGGCCAGCTTCATCGCCTCCAGGCCCACGTGGTAGTAGTCGGCACTGTCCACGCCCATGCTGGCCAGGTCGAAGTGGTCCAGGATGCCCAACGCAATCAGTGCAGCAAGCCCTTGGCCATTCGGCGGAATCTCGTGCACGGTGTAACCGCGAAACGACTGCGCAATGGGCTCGACCCATTCGGCCCGGTGCGCCGCAAGATCGGTTGCGCGCAGCGCACCGCCGCACTGCCTGGCAAACGCTTCGATCTTCTCGGCGAGTTCGCCCCGGTAGAAACTCTCGCCACCGCTCTCGGCGATCAGCTCGAGTGTCCTGGCCTGGGCTGGAAAGCGCCACAGCTCACCCGCGCGAGGAGCCCGCCCATCCAACGTGAACGCATCGCGGAAGCCCGGCTGGTCGATCAGCCGTGGAATCTGGTGGGCCCACTGCCTCGCAATTTGCGGCGACACCATGAAGCCTTCTTGCGCGTACCGAATGGCCGGCTCGAACAGGCGCGCAAAGGGCAGTTTGCCAAAGCGATCCGACAGCGCCTTCCAACCTGCAACCTGGCCCGGTACAGTCACCGAATCCCAGCCCTTCTCCGGCATCTTTTCATGCCCCTTGAAATACTGCGGCGTCCAGAGCGCGGGCGCGCGCCCGCTCGAATTCAAACCGTGCAATCGGCCCTCATGCCACACCAGCACGAACATGTCGCCGCCTATCCCGTTCATGACCGGCTCCACCACGGTCAGCGCAATCGCGGACGCCAATGCGCTATCGATGGCGTTGCCCCCCTGGTACAGCATGCTCAAGCCCGCCTGCGCCGCCAGAGGCTGGCTTGCGCTCACGGCATTGGCCGCGAGCAATGGCATCTTTTGGGAGGGGTACGGGAACGACCAGTCAAAGGGCTGCATGGCCCGAAGTATATTCGTGTATCCAATCTGAAGTGAATGGCCAGTATGCTCACACCCTTTTCCAGCCCCGCAACGGCGGAGGAAGAAGCCTATCGCTTCCTCCTCGACGGAATCCGCATGGGCCAGTTCAAGGCGGGCGACCGCATCGTGCCCGAGGAGATTGCGTCGCAATTGGGGATGAGCCGAATGCCGGTGCGCGACGCGTTCCGGCGCCTTGCAACGCAAGAATTGCTGACCATCCGCCCCAACCGCGGTGCGGTGGTGCGGGGCTTGAGCCATGACGAGGCGATCGAGGTGTTCGAAATGCGTGCGGTGCTGGAAGGTCTGGCCGCCACAGCCGCTTTGCACCGCATCGGCCCGGCAGACATTGATGAGCTCGAGCGGCGGCTGGACGCCATGGACCGGTGCGCAGAAGATCTTTCCGCCTGGGTGACCGAGCACCGTGACTTCCACCTGTACTTGTGCGGCCTGAGCGCCCGCCCGCGGCTGGTCGCGCAGATTGCGGCACTTCACGTGTGCATCGAGCCCCATATGCGGCTATGGCTGCAGTCGACCTACAAGCCCAGGCCAAGCCGCGAAGAGCACGGTTTCATCATCGACGCGCTGCGCCGCAAGCGCCCGGAGTTGATTGAGGCAGTGGTACGCGAGCATGTTTGCAGCACCTTGGAAACGCTGGCGAAGCTCATGCGCACCTGAATGGGTTGGCAGTCAATTGGATACAGTCTTACATTTTTCGCCACCGCCGTAAGCATGCGAAGAGGCTTGATACCTCCTTTCACGCCAAAGGCCACTGCCCTGCCCTGCGCAGGAATACGCTGAAGAAGCCCGGGCCAAGGGGCCGCAGGAAGCCACGCCCTCAAGCAAGGCCCACGCGCCCTGCCCGCAGGCCACTCAGCCAATCGATTCAACCTGACGGTACTGCTGGTAGGCCCGGCCAAAGCGATTGGCCAGGAAATCCGTGAGAGCGACCTGCTCCTGGCGAATGAAGCCACGCTGGGGCAGCTTCTTTTCGCGAAACAGGTCCAGGGCCGCACAGATCCCTGCAGCGGTCGTGATCTGGATGGCGGACAAGGGGTATTGGCCATCACGCTCGGCAAAGATCTTGCGTGCGAACACCTCCTGTACGAGCACGCCGTTCTTGGTGCCCGAGACGGTGACAAACACCAGCACCACATCCTGCATGGTGGCAGGCATGCTGCGCCGAAGCACGGTCTTGAGCGTGCCCTGGTCGCTCTTGAGTTGCAGCTCATCCAACAGAAATTGCATCAAGGCACGATGCCCTGGGTAGCGCACCGTCTTGTAATCGAGGTTGCGCAGCTTTCCGTCCCAGGTCTCACACAGGGTTCCCAGGCCACCCGACGTGTTGAAGGCTTCGTATTCCACCCCGTCGAGGGAAAAGTGCTCCAGACCTTCGAGCGGCAGGGCCGAGATCACCTGACCATCGTGTATCGCCTCGCACGGATGGCAATACTCATTGATCAGGCCATCCACGCTCCACGTCAGGTTGTACTTGAGCGCATTCGTGGGAAACGCCGGCAGGGCACCCACGCGCATCTTCACGTCGTGGAGGGCCTCGAAGCCGCTGGCAAGGTGGTGCGCCACGATCCCGATGAAGCCCGGGGCCAGGCCGCACTGGGGCATGAACGCAGTTTCAGCATCCTGTGCGAGGCGCTTGATTTCCTTGGTTGCCGCCACGTCCTCCGTCAGATCGAAGTAATGGCAACGGGCCCGCAAGGCCGCCTGGGCCGCAGAAGTCGCCAGGTGGTACGGGAGCGCATTGACCACGGCAAGGTGCCCGTCCAGGGCACTCGTGAGTTCGGCGGCACTGGAGGTGTCGATGCACACGGTCCGGATGCCCTTTTGGGCCAGCCGATCCAGCGCTGCCTGGTCACGGTCGAAGACCGTCAACGCAAAGTCTCCACTGGTGTGCAGCAGTTGAGCGATGGTTTGGCCGATATGGCCTGCGCCGAGAAGAGCTACTTTCATGCAGGTTTCCTTGAAGAACAGAGTGGGTGGGGGAATGCACCCAAGTGTTCCCAAATCCTTTGACGAAAAAAAGCATGAGTTCGACGAAATACCTACTTCCTTCGCCGAAATGGCAGACAATTCAGTCGAATCGTCAACGCGCCTCCTTTTTTGATTTGCATCCCCTGCCGTGAACGCGCCGACCCACCCTCCCGAAACACTGCTGCGCGACCAGTTCGATCGCGAGCTCATCGCGCTGCTGCAGGCCAACGCGCGCGAGAGCACGGCCAACCTGGCCCGCAGGCTCGGCGTAGCGAGAACAACGGTCGTGGCACGCCTTGCAAAACTGGAGGCCAACGGCCTCATCAGTGGCTATTCAGTGCGCCTCGGAGGCGAAGCAATCGCGCGGGGCGTACAGGCATTTGTGGGGATCGTGGTGCAGCCCAAGGCCGGCAGAGAAGTCATCCGGGAGCTGACGAAGTTTCCCGAGTTGCTCCAGCTGGCATCGGTAAGCGGCGAGTTTGACTACATGGCCACCCTTCGGGCAGACAGCACGGCGCGGCTCGACGTGCTGCTGGATCAAATCGGGGAGATCGAGGGGGTCACCAGGACCAACACCTCGGTCATTCTCGCCCTTCGAATCGACAGAGGCGGCTAGCGTGCATTGATGCAGACGATGTGCCGGGTCGAAAATTTTTTTGCGGATATTTAACCCCATTGGACCACCCCGTTCGTTTCACCCAGCACCAACACTTTGATTGATGGAGCTGCCATGAAATCCGGTTCACTGATCCTTCCCGCACTGACGGCACTGGCTGCCGTGCTGTCGCTGACCAGCCTGCCAGCCCAGGCGATTGGCCGCCTGGCCGATGTCACCATCGTCGACCGCGACACCGGTGCCACCTTGCCGGTGCACTACGCCAAGGGCGAGTACTGGGTGGCGGGCCGGCCCGGTGCACGCTACGCCGTCACCGTGCACAACCGCACCGGCGAGCGCGTGCTGGCCGTGCCGTCGGTGGATGGCGTGAATGTGCTGAGCGGCGAAACCGCCGCCTGGGACCAGCGTGGCTATGTGTTCTCACCCTACGAGCGCTACCAGATCACCGGCTGGCGCAAGAGCAGCAGCGAAGTCGCCGCCTTCGAGTTCTCCAGCATTGCCAACTCGTATGCCAGCCGCACCGGCCGGCCGGCCAATGTGGGGGTGATCGGCGTGGCGTTGTTCCGCGAGCAACCGCCCCAGCCCGCCCCCGTTGTCATCCCCGAACCCTACAGCCAGCGCCGCGACAGCAGCAGCAGCGACAGTGCCGGCCTGGGGCGGCTGCGCGAAGAGCCGGCGGCGCCGGCCGCCGCTGCAGCCCCCGCGCCGTCCGCGGAGGCGGAGTCATCTGCCGCCAACCGTTCGCTGTCGGCAGGCAGCCTGGCCAGGCCTGCGCCGGCCCCCACCGCCAAACTGGGCACGGCCCATGGCCAGCGCGAAACCTCCGTGGTGTCGCACACCACCTTCACGCGCCTGCAGGAGCGCCCCAACGAGGTGATCAGCATCCGCTACGACAGCCGCGAGAACCTGGTCGCCAGCGGCGTGATCCGCGAGCAACCGGTGCGGCCACCCCTGCCCCGCGCCTTCCCGCAATCGGACAACGTGTCCTATGTGCCGGACCCCAGGTGATGGATCCGGGCGCAGCATGGCGCGCTGCGCCGGTGGATGAGAGGCCCGCATAATGCGCGGGTGCAGACCGCCCTGTCCACCGACGATGCCGACGAGACGCTGATGCTGCGCTATGCGGCCGGCGACATGGCTGCGTTCGACACCTTGTACGGCCGGCACGAGCTGGCCGTCTGGCGCTTCGTCTTGCGCAGCGTCAAGATCCAGGCCGTGGCGGACGATCTGCTGCAGGACGTCTGGTTTGCCGTGGCGCGCAACGCAGGCAGCTATGAAGCCCGGGCGAAATTCCGCACCTGGCTGTTCACCCTGGCCCACAACCGGCTGGTGGACCATCTGCGCACCGCCAGGAACCACACCAGCCTGGATGCGGCCGATGATGGCAGCGAAGGCCGGCCCGGCCTGGCCGACACCCTGGCGGCCGACTCCGGGTTCGGGCCCGTACGGCAGCTGCAGTCGCGCGAGCAGGCGGCCGCCCTGGTCCGCGCCGTGGAGCAACTGCCCTTCGAGCAGCGGGAGGCCTTTTTGCTGCAGGCCGAAGGCGACCTCAGCGTGCAGGAGATCGCCGAGGCGACCCAGGTGAATTTCGAAACCGCCAAGAGCCGCCTGCGCTATGCGCGGGCCAGCCTTCGCCAACAGCTACAGGAGTTTGCACCATGAGCGCGCGGGACGACGAGCTGACAGAGCGGTACCGCGAAGCCAGCGCACAGGAAACGGCCCGCCCCGGCGCGCAGGTCCGCGATGCCGTGCGTGCCCATGCGCAGATGCTGGCGGCGGCTGCTTCAGCAGCCGCCCCCCTGCCCGCCTCCCCTGCCCCCCGGCAGGCGGCCGCCAACCAGTCGCACTGGAAGATCTCGGCCCTGGCCACCGTGGCCGTGGTGGGCCTGACCGGCTTGCTGCTGCTGCAGTTCCAGCGCGGCACCCCCGAAGAACAGGAGATCGCCTACGGCCAGCGCCGTGCCGCACCCTCCGCCAGCGTGCAGGCACCCGCCGCGCCGCCGCCAGCGCCTGCAGCCCCACCGGCCACACTCCCAGAGCCCGCGGCACCTGCACCCCTGGGGCGCAGCACCCGTCAAGAGACCAGTCCACCGGCCAGGCCGCAGGCGCAAAAGCCCGCTGCGCCGGTACCAGGCGCCACCACACCGTTGGCCAAAACGGCGCCGGCACCTGCCACCCAGGAAGCCGAGGCTCCACCGGCACCGGGCCGGGCCGGCGCCGTATCGGGCTTCCCGGCATCCCCTCCTTTCACGGCCGATGCACCGTCCGGCCCCCCGGCGGCTGCGCCTTCGGTGTCTTCAGCGCCCGCCCCGCGCGCAGAAATGCGCGAGCGCCTGGCCAACCAGGATGCTGCGGCCGCCAAGTCCATGGCACCACCACCTCCGGCCCCGGCCCCCGCGGCGGCCGCCGAGGCCACCGCACGCGCCGTCCCCGTTCCCGAACCGGCCCGCTCTGCAGCGCAGGCAGCGCAAGGTGCAGGCAGCGGCCTGCGAGGAGGCATCGCAGCCGACAACCGACTGGCGGCAGCCGCCCCACGCGCCGACAGCGGGCGCGCCAACACCTTATTGCCGGACGGCTTGCGCGAAGCGGCCCGTGCAGGCCAGACCCCAGAGGTCGAACGCCTCATCGCCCAGGGCGCGCCGGTTGATGCCCGCGACGGCGCCGGCCGGACGGCACTGATGCTGGCCGCCGCCAACGGCCAGACCACCACGGTGCAGAAACTGCTGGCCCTGGGCGCCAACCCCGCATTGCTGGACCACGAAGGCCTGAACGCCGCCCAGCAAGCCCGGCGGCTCGGGCACACGCGCACTGCGGAGCTGATCGAGGCCGGCTCCTGAAGACGGCGCCAGCGCCTGGTTACTTCAACCCCTGGCCCGGCCCATCGAGGCTGCGCTGGGCCAGGCTCAGTTGCTCAAGCGGCGCCGGGCGGCCGAACCAGTAGCCCTGGGCGCTGCCGCAGCCCATCTGCAGCAGGCGCCGGGCCTGGGCCTCGGTCTCCACGCCCTCGGCCACGACCGTCACGCCAAAACCCGTGGCCATGTGCAGCACGGCCGTGACGATGGCGGCATTCTGCGAGGACTCGACCAGGTCGCGCACAAAGGTCTGGTCGATCTTCAGGCAATCGAAGGGCAGGCGGCTCAGGTAGGCCAGCGAGGAGTAGCCCGTGCCGAAGTCGTCGATGGCGATCTTCAGCCCCAGGGCGCGCAGGCGCGAGAGCTGCTGCAGCGCCACCGCATCTCCTTCGATCAGCACCGACTCGGTGAGCTCCAGCGTCAGGTGGCGCGCAGGCAGGCCACTGGCCTCCAGCGTGCGCTGCACCTGCTCGACAAAGTCCGACTGGATCAGTTGCCGGGCCGACACGTTGACATGCAGGCCGAAATCCCTGGGCAGCTGCGGCAGCTGCTGCGCAATGTCCCGCGTGGCCCGCAGCATGACCCAGTCGCCCAGCGCCAGAATCAGGTCGCTCTCCTCGGCCATGGCGATGAACACGCCCGGCGGCACCATGCCGCGCGTGGGGCTGCGCCAGCGCAGCAGTGCCTCGGCCCCCGTGACGCGGCCTGTGGCCAGGTCGATCACCGGCTGGTAGTGCACCAGGAACTGGTCCTTGTCCAGGGCCTGGCGCAGCTCGGAGGCCAGCCGCGTGCGCTCCATCGACTGGTCCGCCATGCCGGGCTCGAACACCATCCACTGGCTCTGGCCATGGCGCTTGGCTTCGCCCAGCGCGATGCTGCCGTTGCGCAACCATTCCGCCAGCTCGTCCCCGCGCAGGTGGCCCGCCACCAGCCCCACCGAGGCATGCACCATGACCTCGTCGGCGCCCGCCGAAAAGGGGGTGGAAAACAGGCCCAGCACAGCTTTGCCGAAGCGCTCTGCGGGCTGGTCCTCCTCCTCTACCAGGCTCAGCAGCGCAAATTCGTCCCCGCCCACACGGGCCAGCAGCACCGGCGCCGGAAAATGCCCCCGCAGCCGGTTGGCCACCGCCTGCAGCAAACGGTCGCCCGTGCCGAAGCCCACGCTGTCGTTGATGGCACGAAAGGCGTTCAGCCCCACCAGGCTGAGCACGGCGCGCCTGGGCTCGGCCCACTGCACCTGCTCCAGCAGCCCCCGGCGCGTGAGCAGCTGGGTCAGGCTGTCGTGGGTGAGCAGCTCCTGCATCTGCAGGAACGAGCGCTGCAGCCGGTGCGTCATTTCATTGAAGGCCTGCACCAGGACCGTGGTTCCGCGCAGGGGGCTGGGGGCCACGATGTCGGTGTCCCAGTCGCCACGCGCAATGCGGTTGGCCGCCTCGGCGGTCCGCAGAATGGGCCGCGCGGCCCACTGGATCACCCACAGGCCCAGCAGCAGGCCGATGATGGCAATGGCCCCGGCCGCCAGCAGCGCCCCCTGGCCCGCGCTGCGCGTGTCACCCAGCAACTCGGACTCGGGCAGCAGCACCACGATGCGCCAGTCGATGCCGCGCCGGTCCACATAGGGCGTGACGCGGCCGAAGTAGCGCGCATCCTGGTGCTCGAAGTAGAAACTGCCACCGGCCGCAGCCGGTACCTCGCGCAGGTGGCTCTCGGCCGTGCGGATCTGGGAGCTCGTGCTTTCCGAGATGCGCAGGCGCTCGCGCTGGCCCGCGGCATTGCGCCGGTCGCTGAGCACGGAGCCCGGCTCCGAGTGCGCCACGATCAGGCCCTGCGCATCGACGATGAAGATCTGCCCCTGCCCACGCAGCGGCTCTTCGCGCAGAAAGCGGTTCAGGCTGTCCAGCCGCACATCGGCCTCCATCACGCCCAGCAGACTGCCGCCGGCCATGACCGGCGTCGCGGCCGAGATGGTGATGTCGCCGCGCTCGCCTGCCGTGGTGTAGATGGGAGACCAGCGCGACTGGCCCGAACCTGCCACCGGCGCGTACCAGGGGCGCACGCGCGGATCGTAGTTGGGGAAGGCGGCCGCCACCTTGCGCAGCGTATCGTCCTCGTACACATTCATCATGCCATTCGTGCTGGCATCCTTGAGGATCAGGCGGAACCCTTCGCCGGGTTCCCGGCGGATGCCGGTGTACTCCCCCGCCCTGCTTCCGAAGCTGAGCAGGCTGATCTGCTGCTGCCCGGCATACAGGTCGGCAAAAACGCCCCGCAGGTGTGTGTACACGGGGCGCAGGTCGCCTTCCTGGTACAGGCCATGGCGGCCGATGGCATCGGCCACCGTGCTCTGGATGAGAAACGGCGTCTCCAGGAACTCCGCCAGCCGGGCGCGCGCATTGCCGGTGAGGGCTTCCAGCACGCGCACGCTCTCCTGGTCGATCAGGTGGCTGATCTGCCGGTGCTGCGTGACCGCCTGCAGAGCGACCGTGGCCATGAACAGCGCCGCAAAAGGCACTGCAATGGCGGTCCGCAGAGACAGCTGGAAGGCACGCATCCTGGATAGCTCCCGTTACCCAAGCACCGCATGCAACTGGCGTGCCCGCCTGGGCGGTGCCATGGCCTGCCGCCCCTTTGCGGGGCCTGCGCTGGCGGCGGGGCAATGCACGGCGGGCCTCATGGGTGCGGGGCCAGATGCCCTTCGAGCACCTGTGCGAGCGGTACAGGGCGGCCGACCGCATAGCCCTGGGCATAGTGCACCCCGATCCCTTGCAGCATGCCCACCAGGGCCGGGCTCTCGACAAACTCGGCCACCGTGCGCTTGCCCATCAGGCAGCCGATCTCGTGGATGGACTTGACCATGGCCAGGCTCACCGGGTCGCGGTCGATGTCGCGCACGAACTGGCCGTCGATCTTGAGCACATCGACCGGCAGATTGCGCAGGTAGGCAAAAGACGACAGGCCGCTGCCGAAATCGTCGAGCGAGATCTTGCAGCCGCTGGCCCGCAGGGACGCAATGAAATGGTTGGCCGTGTGCAGGTTGCTGATGGCGGCCGTCTCGGTGATCTCGAAGCACAGCTTGGAGCATGGCACATCGGCATGCGCCAGCGCCTGCAGCACAAAGGCGGTGAAGGCCGCATCCCCGAGCGACTGGCCCGACAGGTTGATCGAGCACTGCCCGATGCGGTCCTGCTGCGCCACCACCCAGCGCAGCGCATGGGTGACGACCCAGCGGTCCACCCGGGCGGCCAGGTGGTAGCGCTCGGCGGCCGGCATGAAGCGGCCCGGCAGCACCAGTTCGCCCTGCTCGCTGCGGATGCGCAGCAGGATCTCGCAATGCAGCAAGCCCTGCGCTTCACTGCCCTGCAGCGGCACGATGGGCTGCGCGAACAGCTCGAACCGGTCGTGCAGCAGGGCATGCTCGATGCGGCTCACCCACTCCATGACGCCATAGCGCTGCGCCAGCGCAGGGTCGTCGATGGCAAACAGGTGGATGCGGTTGCGGCCCGCCTCCTTGGCCACGTAGCAGGCACTGTCGGCCGCCTGCAGCAAGGCGCCCACGCTCTCGGTCTGGGCATCGAGCGCCACCATGCCGATGCTGACACCCACGCCAAAGCGTTGCTCCAGCCAGACGAAGTGGTAGCCCGCCAGCGCCTGCTGCAGCCGCTCGGCCAGCTGCAGCGCAGCAGCCACGCTGCGCCCCGCGAGCAGGATGCCGAATTCGTCCCCGCCGATGCGGCACAGCAGGTCCTGCCCGTCCAGCAGGCCGGAGAAAAGTGCGGAGATCTCGCGCAGCATGGTGTCGCCGGCGGTATGGCCGCAGGTGTCGTTGACCACCTTGAACTCGTCCAGGTCCAGGTAGCACACCACATCGTGCTGGGCCGTGCCCCGCGTCCCTTCGAAGGCACGGTCCAGCGCCTGTTCGAAAGCGCGCCGGTTGCCCAGGCCGGTCAGCTCATCGTGCAGGGCCTGGTAGGCGATCTCGTGGCTCAGGCGGCGCTGCTCCGTCACATCGCGGAATACCAGCACCGCCCCCTGCACCTCGCCATCGGCATCCTTGATGGGCGAGACCGTCGCCTCCACCAGCACGGTGCCGCCCTGCAGGGGCTGCAGCTGCAGCTCCGGGTAGCGCAGGGCCTGGGCGGCGGCAATGGCGGCGGCCATCATGTCGGGGGCCGGCTCTCCGGCGCCCTCGGGGCCGCGCAGCCGGAACACCTCGCCATAGGGCTTTCCCACGGCGGCGGTCAGGTTCCATCCCGTCAGCGCCTCGGCCGCCGGGTTGATGTAGAGCAGATCGCCGCGGGCATTGGCAGAGATCACGGCATCGCCGATCGAATGCAGCGTGACCTGCAGGCGCTCTTTTTCATGGTAGAGCGCATCCTCGGCATCCTTGCGGGCCTGCATGAAGCGCACGCGGTCCATGGCCACGGCCACATGGGCGCCCATGGCCTGCATGAAGTCGATCTGCCAGGGCAAGGGCGGGCGCACGCCCTCGGCATCGCCGTAGGTTCCCAGGCCCACGGAGCCCAGGCGCTGCTCGGCCATGACCAGGGGTACATTGATGATGGTGCGGTTCTGCAGCGCCGCCACGATCTCCTTGTTGGTGCGCGGGTCGGTGCGCGCGTCGACCACCACCACCACGTGGTCCGCCGCCATGATCTCCTGGACCATGGAGTCGCCTTCGATGGGAATCTCGATGGCATCGACGGCCCGGGCCATTTCCAGGTCGGTGCGCTCGCTGGAGTGCAGCAGGATGGTCACGAACCCCGGCTTCACCCCATACACCCCAAGCCAGCAATGGGGATAGCCCAGCACCTGGACCGCCACCGGCGACACCGCATCGAGGATGTCGGACAAGGTCCAGGCCCGCTCCAGGCGCTTGCACAGCTGCAGCAAGGCCTTGGCGTGGGAAGGCGCTTCGGTCACGGTGGCCGTCAGGTCGCTCATGCTTGCAGTGTATCCAAGGGTTTCAACAAAACCCGGGGCAGCGGCCAGATTGTTGATGATTGTTTACACCCATGCGACGCACGTTCGTGCTGTGATAGCGTCCCCGCCCATGGAGTATCTGGAATTCGCCATGTCCTGGCTGGCAGCCAACCCCCGGCTGGTGACGGCCTGGACCGTGGTGCTCATGCTGGCGCTTGCCTGGCTGTGGCGTGGCCACCGCGCCAGCCGCGAGCGCGCCCGGTTCAAGCCCTTGCGGCGCCCCGCTGCACTGCACGCGGGCCACAAGGGCGCCGGCCCGGCCGGCATCGCCAAGAGCAAGACCGCCCGGCGCCCCACCCTGCGCCGCTAGGCCCATGCCGGCACAGCCGGCACATCGCCGCCAAGCGGCTACCATCCGGGCATGACATTCTCTGCTGCGCCCTCTTCTTTTGCTCCGTCCACCGTCCACTTCGGCCACCAGGGCCGGGTCTGCATCGTTACCGGGGGGGCCCAGGGCATTGGCGAGGCCTGCGTGCGCCGCTTTGCCCGCGAGAACGCCCACGTGGTGATCGCCGACCTGGACGATGCCCGCGGCAAGGCCCTGGCCCAGGAGCTGGGCGCCCTGTATGTGCACTGCGATGTGGGCGACAAGGCCCAGGTGGATGCGCTGGTGGCGCAGACGCTCAAGGCCCATGGCCGCATCGACGTGCTGGTGAACAACGCCGGTATCTTCCGCGCGGCGGATTTCCTCGACGTGACCGAAGCGGATTTCGACGCCGTGCTGCGCGTCAACCTCAAGGGCTCGTTCCTCATGGGCCAGGCCGTGGCACGCGCCATGGTGGCCTCGGGCGGCGGCTCCATCGTCAACATGAGCTCGGTCAACGGCGTGCTCACCATCCCCAGCATTTCGAGCTACAACGTGAGCAAGGGCGGCATCAACCAGCTCACGCGCGTGATGGCGCTGGCCCTGGCCGACAGGAACGTGCGCGTGAACGCGGTGGCCCCGGGCACCATCGCCACCGAGCTGGCCGCCAAGGCCGTGCTCACCAGCGAGGAAGCCAAGGCCAAGATCATGTCGCGCACGCCCATGAAGCGCCTGGGCGAACCCTCGGAAATCGCCGATGTGGTTGCCTGGCTGGCCAGCGATGCGGCGAGCTATGTGACGGGCGAGATCGTCACCGTGGACGGCGGGCGCATGACCTTGAACTACACCGTGCCAGTATAAGAGGCCCCCCTGAGTCGCTTCGCGCCTTCCCCCCAGGGGGACGCTCCCAGCGCAGGGGCTGGATACGCCGCCTTCGCGGCGGGGCGGCCCTTGCGCAGGAGCACTGACACTGGCCACGTCAGGCCCACCCGCAGCGGGCAAGCTCCAGTCTACGGCTGGGGAACGCGCCGCAGCAGCCCCGCCGGGCTGCTCGGCCAGCCCACCCGGCCGAACCAGGCGCCGCCGGCAATCGCCCAGCCGATCACGACGCCATAGACCAGCAGCGCAAGCGCCTGGGCGGCGAACACACCGGCCAGCCCCCCGTTCCAGCGCAGGGCCAGCCAGCCGCCAGCCACCGCCACGGCCAGCCGCGCCAGGTTGCCGGCCACGGGCCAGAACAGGCGGCCGGCCCCCTGCGAGGCAAAGTACAGCACCAGCCCCAGGCCGAAGAAGCCATAGACCGGCCCCACGGTGCGCAGGTACTGGCTGCCCGCGGCGATCATGGCCGGGTCGCTGGCGAACAGCGACAGCCAGGTGGCGGGAAACAGCGCGGCCCACAGGCCGATGGCCTCGGTCATGCCGAAGGCCATGGCGGCGCCGACCCAGGTGGCGCGCAGGGCGCGCTCGCGCTGGCCCGCGCCGATGCAGGTGCCGACCATGGCCACCAGCGGTGCACCAAAGCCAAAGACCAGCGGCACCAGCAGGTACTCCAGGCGCGATGCCGTGCCATAGCCCGCGATGGCCGCCGTGCCGAAGCCGCCTACCATGGCCGTGGTCACGCCGATGGCGACATTGGTCGCCACGGTGGAGACCGCCCCCACCAGGCCCACGCGCAGGATGTCGGCAAACAGCGGCCAGCGCAGTTGCAGCCCCTTGAACGAGGGCCGCAGCAGGCTGCGCGGCGACCACAGGTACCAGGCCAGCACGGCGCTGCCCAGCACGTAGTAGGCCATGAGCGCAATGGCACCGCCCGCGATGCCCAGACCCGGCAGCGGGCCCCAGCCAAAGATCAGCAGTGGCGACAGCGGAATGAGCACCAGCGCCCCCCACACCGTGACATAGGCTGGCACCGCCATGTTGCCCGTGCCGCGGATGATGGCCGCCAGGGTGTTGAACACCCAGACGCAAATGGCGCCGGCAAACACCCAGTTCGAATAGATGAGCGCCGCCTCCAGCGCGCCCCCGGCCCCGCCCATGCGGGTGTAAAGCCAGCGCCCGCCGCCCACCACCGCCACGCTGAAGCACAGCGCAAACACCAGGCCGATGACCAGGGCGTGCAGCACCAGGGCGTCCGCATCGTCGCGCCGGCGCGCACCCAGGGCCCGCGCGATGGCCGCTGCCACCCCGCCGCCAATGGCGCCGGCCGACATCATCTGCATCAGCATCACCACCGGAAACACCAGCGCCATGCCAGCCAACGCATCGGTGCCAAGCTTGCCCACGAAATAGGTCTCGATCAGCCCCACTCCGGCCTGGGCCAGCATCACCAGCACATTGGGCAGGGCCAGGCGCAGCAGCGTGGGGGCGATGGGCGCCTCCAGCAGCATGCGCGTGCGTGGGTTCATCGCGGCTGCCGCCGTCGTCGCGGTCATGACGCAGCACCCGGCCTGCGCGGCACGACGATGCGCACGGTGGAGATCTGCAGCACCTCGCCGTTCTGGTTGCGTGTCTCGCTGCGGATGGTGACCATGCCGCGGTCGGGCTTGGACCTGGAGGGGTTCACCTCCATGACCTCGCTCACCACATGCAGCACATCGGTGGGCCGCGTGGGCCGGGGCCAGGCCACATCGCCGCTGGCGCCGATGATGCCGCCCGCCACCGGCAGGCCCGTGGTCACCTGCAGGCGCATGGTGATGGCCGCCGTGTGCCAGCCGCTCGCGGCCAGGCCACCGAACAGCGTGCCCTGGGCGGCGGCGTCATCCATATGGAAGGGCTGCGGATCGAACTGCTGGGCGAAGGCAATGATCTGCGCCGCGTCCATCGCGTGTTCGCCGCTCTGGAAACGCCGGCCCACGGCCATGTCTTCGAGGTACAGGGGTTGCACGGTGCTTGTCATGGGGAGTGTCTTGGGAGGGTGTGGGGCTTCAAGCCGCGGCAGGCACCAGGCGCTTGAGCGGCGCCTCACGGATCGGCAGGTTCACCAGCGCGGCACCCACGGCCAGCGCGATGTCGATGTACCAGACCCAGTCGTAGCTGCCCGTGGCCTGGAACACGCTGCCGCCCAGGTAGGCGCCGAAAAAGCCGCCGATCTGGTGCGAGAGCATCACCAGGCCGAACAGCATGGCCATGTTGGCCGTGCCGAACATCTTGGCCACCAGGCCGGCCGTGGGCGGCACGGTGGACAGAAAACTCACCCCCATCACCGCGGCAAAGACCAGCACCACGGCCGTGGTCTTGGGGGCGAACAGGAAGATCAGCACCGCCAGGCCGCGCGTGGCGTACAGGATGGAGAGCAGCGACTTCATGCGCCAGCGCCCCACGGCCCAGCCCATGGCCAGGCTGCCGACGATGTTGAACAGCCCGATCATGGCCAGCGACCAGCCGCCAACTTCGGGTGGCAGCCCGCAGGCCGCGATCACGCCTGGCAGGTGCGTGGCCAGAAAGGCCACATGGAAGCCGCAGACCAGAAAGCCCGCCGCCAGGTACAGGTAGCTGGGCGTGGCCAGTGCCTGGGCGATGGCCTGGCGCGCGGTCAGCGCCTGGGTGCCCGATGCCGCGGCCGCCTGGGCCGCCAGCGCCTTGGAATTGCCCTTGAGCACCAACGCCGCCGGCAGCGCCAGCAGCACCAGCACGCCCAGCCACTGCATGGCACTGGCCCAGCCCACGGCAGCCGTGAGGCCGATGGCAATGGGCGCCATGGCGAACTGCCCGAAGGAGCCGCCCGCATTCACGATGCCGGTGGCCAGCCCGCGCTGGGCCGGGGGCACCAGGCGCGTGCTCGCCGCCATCAGCACCGAGGGGCCGGCCATGCCGGCGCCGCCTGCGGCCAGCACGCCGATGGCCAGGATCAGCCCGGCCGTCGTCGTCATCAGCGGCGTGATGATGGTGCCCACCGCCACCAGCGCCACGCCCAGCAGAATCACCCGCCCGGTGCCGATGCGGTCGGCCACCGCGCCCGCAAAGGGCTGGGTCAGGCCCCACCACAGCTGGCCGAACGCGAAGGCCAGGCTGATGCTGCCCACGCCCAGGCCGGTGGAGGTGTTGAGGGCTGAGAGGAACAGCCCCATGGTCTGGCGCGTGCCCATGGTCAGGGCAAAGGCACCGGCTGCGGCCAACAGCACCAGCCAGACGGCGATCTTGCGGCCGCTCGACGCGGGGGGGTTGAGCACATCACTCGCCATGGTCAAGCTCCGATACGGGGGACAGCAGTTCCAGGGATTCATCGGCCAGCGCGTGCAGCGCCATCACGCGCTCCAGGCCCAGCAGGTCATTGAGCGAGACCTGCGCCACCTTCCAGCAGCGCTGGGCCTCGGCGCGCTTGTCGCGGCCCGCGTCAGTGATGTGCACCAGGCGGCTGCGTGCATCGGTGCCCGCCTCCAGCGTCACCCAGCCCGCATCCACCAGCGGACGCAGGTTGCGCGTGAGGGTGGACGCATCCATCTTCATCTCCGCCGCCAGGTCGCCCGGCCGGATGGGCCCGAGCTTGAACACATGCGACAGCAGCGAGTACTGCGTGGTCTTGAGACCGCACTTGGCCATCTCGGTGTCGTAGTGCTGGCCCACGCGCCGCAGCAGCTGGCGCAGCTTGAAGTTGGTACAGCCCTGCGGTCGCCGGGGCACGGCAGGTGTCTCGAAGGTGGCTGTTTCGGCTTGCATGGAGATTATTGTATCTGCAATAATTGCATATGCAACACTTCAACCGGGAAACCCCATGACGCAACACAACCAACTCGAACAATGGCTTGCCCAGGAGCAGGAAATAATGGCCCGCATGGATGCCGGCGTGGGCCCGGGCGTGGCACGTCCTGACCAGGTGGCCGGGCTCGATGGCCTGCAGATGATGCAGGCCATGCTGCGCGGCGAGCTGCCCTACCCGCCCATCGCCCGCACACTGGACTTTCGCCTGGTGGAAGTGGGTGAAGGCCTGGCCGTCTTCCAGGGCACGCCCCGCGTGGAGCACCTGAACCCCATGGGCACCGTGCACGGCGGCTGGTTCGCCACCCTGCTCGACTCAGCCCTGGGCTGCGCGGTGCACACCCGCATGCTGCCCGGGCGCGGCTACACCACGGCCGAGCTGGGCGTGAACCTCGTCAAGGCCATCACCCCCAAGGTGCCCCGCGTGCGCGCCGAAGGCCGGGTCATCCACTGCGGCCGCCAGCTCGCCACAGCCGAAGCACGCCTGGTAGGCCCCGACGGCACCCTGTACGCCCACGCCACCACCACCTGCCTGGTGTTTGACCTGCCCGCGCAAGCGAAGGCATAAGACACAGGTCTGGTGCTACCCTACGGGACCGCAGCGGAACCTCACCAAGGGGTATATGGCACCAGAACTCAGCGAACACGGTCGGCAACTTGTTTCCAGCCTGGCATCGCGCACCGGCTTCAGCCCCGAGGCGGTGAGGCAGTTGCTGCTGGCCCTGCAGAGGGGCAACGGCACCATGGCGCAGTTTTCGCACCCCGAGTTGGGCGGCGGCGGCCAATGGGCGCGTGGCGGCATGCTCATGATCGGCGACATGTTCAACGACGCCTTGAAGGCGCGCGTGAATGCGCTGGCCACCGAACTGGCCAGCGCCCTTGTGGTTGGTTCACCGGCCCCCTTGCAGACGAGCCCTCCCCCATCGCAGTCCCATCGCAGCGGCGCAATGGGGTTCGGCAGTACCCCGCCATCACTCTTCACTGCCGATCCCCAGCCCACCTGGTATCCAGCGGACCTGGGCACACCCAACAGCAGCGGCGCGCAGAACGCCACCCGGTATGCCTACTTCGCAGGCAAGCGCCGCCTGGCGGTGGAGGTGGGTGGCAGGGTGTCGCTGTACGACACGCTGGAACACCAGATCACCGGCTTTGGCCAGCAGCAAGGTGGCACTGGATCGCTGAGCTTCACCAGCCAGCACGGCACCGTGGACCTCTCGACCCTGCCAGTCGTCCACGGGGGCCATGAAGCCGCAGCAGCGTCCGGCAGCAGCGGCAGCGGCAACGCGCAAGCCTCCGTCTTCGAGGCCATCGCGCAACTTTCAGCGCTGAAAGACAGAGGCATCCTCACCGAGCAGGAGTTCGCGGCGAAGAAGGCCGAACTGCTCGCAAGGATCTGACCCTGCCCACCACCACCCTGCACCTGCACCAGGTCTTCGATCTGCCTGCACAATCAAGGGCATGAGATTCCTCCACACGATGCTCCGCGTTGGCAACCTTCAACGCTCGATTGATTTCTACACCCAGGTGCTGGGCATGCAGCTGCTGCGCCAGTCCGAGAACCCCGAGTACAAGTACTCGCTGGCGTTTCTCGGCTTCGACGGCGGCAACCCCGGCCAGGCCGAGATCGAACTCACCTACAACTGGGGCACCGAAAGCTACGACCTGGGCACGGCCTATGGCCACATCGCCCTGGGCGTGCCCGATGCGTATGCAGCCTGCGAGAAGATCAAGGCGGCAGGCGGCAATGTCACGCGCGAGGCCGGGCCAGTGAAGGGCGGCACCACGGTGATCGCCTTTGTGACGGACCCCGATGGCTACAAGATCGAGCTGATTGAGCGCAAGAGCGATACGGGCGGAACAGGGCTGCGGTGAGCGCCCGGCCCTGCCCTCCCCAAAGAACAAGCCCGGCAAAGCCGGGCTTTGTTGTATCTGCGCGGGCGTCAGGCCATGAGCCCTCTCCTGGGCCAGGGGCATGCGCGGCAGAAGAACAGGTTCTTACCCCCGGATCATGTTCATGATGCCGATGGCCGGCTCGACGGCCTTGAACACACCGGCTGCGCCCTGCACGGCATCCTTGGTCCGGCCCGCGTCGTTGAGAGCGCTTTCGTGCAGCGCGGTGGCCGTGGCAATGTCCGTGCCGTCCAGCGAATTGATCATGGCCGACGCCACCAACTCGCCTTCCGCATCGAGTTCGGTGCGTCTTCCGTCAGGTGTTGCCAGCGATGTGACGTTCTGGCGAACGCCATCCAGCGTTTCCTTGAGATGTTCACGGTCTGCATCGTCTGTGAGCATCCCTCCCACGGTGGACGCCACGGCCACCGCCGTGCCAGCATACGAGGCCACCTTGCCTGCCACTTCATACGCCATGGGCAGGCCCGATAGTCCCGCACTGACCGCGATCGATGCCACCGCCAGCCCCACACCGACCGTGATGCCAATCCCCTTGGCAACCGAGCTGGCGGTCTCCGCGCTGACGCCGCACCGCGTCAACACCCCATGCGCCATGTTGGCCACGATGCTGTTGCCCATGGGCAGGGTGTCGTAAGGGGGCGGCCGGTGGTCGGCAATGGCTTCGGTGTTGCGCATGTTGCGGTAGGCACAGATGGCATCGCCGGTGGAGACCGCGAAGTTCACGCAGGCCAGCGCCAGCAAGGGGGTGGCGCCGCCAAACGATATGGCCGTGAGGCCCGCGGCCACGCCCACCGCCACGCCAGACAGGGCCACGCCCAGCGCCTTTTTCCAGAACGAGGTCTTGGCCACGTCCACGCCCTCCTGCCGGGCCGCGAGCAGCTTTTCACCGGCCGCGACCAACTTGCCCTTGGCCACCTCGGCCCGTGAGGGCGCCACGCCCGCGCGGGCAGGCTCGGAGGCGGTTGCGCGCACCCGGTCGGCCTGGCCTGCAGACACATCGCTGCGTGGCGGTGCGGGCAAGGTCAGCGACACCGGAGCCTGAGAAGCGGCCTGTGCAGTCTGGGTGGCCCGCGGTGCAGGTTCACTGCCGACGGTGCCGAACATATTGGCCGGACGGCCCATTCCAACGCCGATGGGGGAGCTCATGCTGCACCTCCGTTCAGGCTGGACAGGCGCGCTTGCGCGTGGGCGCGCACCAAGTGGTATTCAGGGTCCAGGTAACTCAGCTGGATGCAGGAGCGATAGGCCTCTTCGGCCTCTTGGAGATTGCCCATGGCTTCCATGCACTCGCCCAGCCGCAGGATGCAGCCCGCGTTCGTGGCATCCATCAGCAGCGCCTGCGCGTAGTGCTGGGCAGCGGCTTCGTGCTGGCCCAGCAGTTGCTGCGCGAGCGCGTAGGCAAACTGGAAGCGCGGCTCCCAGGGGTCATGCGTGACCAGCAGCATCAGGTCCTCCACGGCCTCCTGCGCGCGGCCTTCCGCCAGGTGGCCGTAGGCTTCGGCGTAGACCGCTTCCAGGTCGTCGTCGGTGATTCCCTTGACGGACGCCAGCGTGACGCCGTGGTTGATAAAGGCATCGGCAATGCCGTCGGGGGTGCTGAGGTCGACGGTGGTGGCGTCGGGCGATGGGGACATGGTGGGCTCCTGACTGGACAGTCCAGTGATCGCTGAGTAACCAGACGCCACCAATAGTTCCTGAACTGCCCTTGCCTGGCACAGACCAGGCACCTCCACCAGGGGTTGCTGCGCCCAGCCGGGCTCGGTGTTGTCGATCTGCACTTCCGCCACGGAACACCAGAAAAAAGCCCGGCACTGCCGGGCTTTTCCGTTCAGGGGCGGCTGCCCAGGAAGCGGGTCAGCTGGCAGCCAATGCCACCTCCACCCGCCGCGCCTCGGCATTGCTGCCACTCGCGGTAGTGTCCTCAGGCTTCTTCAGCTCGATCTTGTCTTCGGCCACGCCCAGGCCCTTGAGCGCATCGCGCACGGCAAAGGCGCGCTGCTTGGCCAGTTCGGCATTGGCGGCCGCGTCGCCCGTGGCGTCGTTGAAGCCCGAAACCACGGCCTTCTTGCCTTCGGCCACGCCCTTGACCACGTCGGCCAGGGCTTCGTTGGCGCCAGCGGCCAGCTCGGCCTTGCCGCTGGCGAAGTAGAACTTCACGACGCCGTTCTCGACGCGCACGCTGGCTGCGTCAGCGGCCGGGGCGCTTGCCGCGTTGGTGGCAGGAGCAGCAGTTGCTGCGGCTGCGACCGCCGGTGCGGTGGCCGCAGGGACCGGCTTGGCGGGCGCTGCGGCCCGCAGGCGCTTGACCACCACGGTACCGACCGCGGTGGAGATCACCAGTGCGATCAGGATGAACAAAAAACCGAGTGCAAAACGTTCTTGGCTGTCGTTATCGGAACTACCGGACATGAAGTCTCCCTGTGTTGTCTCTGTCTGTGGTGGATATTGTCAGGCGCCCCGCTTGGGCACCTTCTTCATTGTAGAGTGATGTGATGACCAGTCTTCCTGCGCCGCTGCGTGACCCCGCCCCCATGCTGGAGCGGGCCCTGCAGGAATGGGGTGGCCACCGCGACCTGTGGATCTTTGGCTATGGTTCGCTGATCTGGCGGCCCGATTTCGACTTTGCCGAGCGGCGTGCGGCACGCGTGCATGGCTGGCACCGCGCGCTCAAGATGTGGAGCCGCATCAACCGCGGCACGCCCGAGTGCCCGGGCCTGGTGTTCGGCATGCTCTCGGGCGGCAGTTGCCGGGGCATGGTGTTCCGCGTGGACAAGGCGCATGCGCGCCAGGTGCTGGTCAACCTGTGGCAGCGCGAGATGATGACCGGGGTGTACGACCCGCGCTGGCTCACCTGCCACACACCCCACGGTGCCGTGCAGGCCCTGGCCTTCACCCTGTCGCGCAAAAGCCCCAACCACACGGGCGAACTGCCCGACCAGGAGTACCGGCGCATCTTCGAGGAGGCCTGCGGCCGCTACGGCACCACGCGCGACTATGCCCAGGCCACCTACGATGAGCTTTGCCGCCTGGGCATCCACGACCGTTCGCTTGCAAGATTACTTTCTCTTACCGTGAAAAAGTAGGCATAGTGGTGCCCCTGCGGCGTACGGTTCGCCGGGTCGGCGGCAGCGGCAACGCATCATGGCGCGGCGGACGGCGCATCCGTACCAGTGTCCCAAGGCGTGGGCGCCCGATGCAGCGCGCATGCCCCATGCCTGCCAATATTTCAAGCAAGGAGTGAATTTCATGAATCTTCGTTTTGCAGCGCTCGCCGTGGCCGTTGCCTCCCTGGCGGGCTGTGCCGCCTTTTCCTCGTCCGGCCCCTCGGCCACGGCCAAGCTGGAATCCACGCGCGGCAACACCACCACCGGCACGGTGACCTTCACCCAGACGGGCGAAACCGTCAAGGTGGTGGGCGAGGTGCGCGGCCTCAAGCCCAATGCCGAGCATGGTTTCCACGTCCATGAAAAGGGCGACTGCTCCAGCGGCGACGGCATGAGCACAGGCGGCCACTTCAACCCCGGTGGCAAGCCGCACGGCAGCCATGGGGGCGCCGAGCACCACACGGGCGACCTGCCCAGCCTCAAGGCCGATGCCGGTGGCGTGGCCCGGATCAATTTCGAGTCGCGTTCCATCCGCGTGGGCAGCAGCGCCAACGACATCGTCGGCAAGGGCCTGATCGTGCACCGCGACCCCGATGACTACACCACCCAGCCCACGGGCAACGCCGGCCCGCGCCTGGCGTGCGCAGTGATCACGGCAAAGTAAGCCGGCCGGCCAGGACCTGCTCCGCCCGGGCCAGGTCCTGCACGGTGTCCACATCGGTCACCGTGCCTTCATCGTCCACCTCCACCAGCCGCACCCTGCCCTGCTGTTGCTGCTCGCGCACCACGCTGGCGGCGCCCTGCTCCCCCGCCAGGGCCAGCAGGCCAGGCAGGCATTGCGCAGAAAAAGCCACCGGGTGGCCGCGCTCGCCACGGTATTCGGGCACCGCCACCGCACAGCCGTAGAGTGCCGCCGCCATGCGGCGCAGGGTGCGCGGCTGCACCAGGGGCAGATCGCCCGGCAGCACCAGCCAGCCCGGTGCGTTGGCCGTGGCGCGCACCGCCGCCGCGATCGAATCGCCCATGCCCGGGTGGCCCACGTCCTCCAGGTGCCAGGGCAGGCCGCTGGCGCGCACGGCGGCCAGCGTGTGCTCCAGCACCGGCAGGCCGTGGAGCAGCGCACTCAGCTTGTGGACGGTGCCGCCCGAGGCGGCAAAGCGCTCGCCCCGGCCAGAGGCCAGCACGAGCACGATGGGGGATGGCAGCGGTTCTGGTTCCATCACGCCATTTTGAACGGCAATTCGCGCAGCGTCTTGCCGGTGAGCTGTGCAATGGCGTTGGCGAACGCCGGCGCCAGCGGGGGCAGCCCGGGCTCGCCCATGCCCGTGGGGGGCTCGGCACTGGGCACGATGTGCACGGCCACCTGGGGCATGTCGGTGATGCGCGGCACCGCGAAGTCGCCGAAATTGCTTTGCTCCACCACGCCGTCCTTGAGCGTGACGGCGCCACCCGGCAGGCACATCGACAGCCCCATCAGCGCCCCGCCCTGCACCTGGGCCTCCACGCTTTTCGGGTTGACCGCCAGGTTGCAATGCACGCCGGCCGTGATGCGGTGCAGCTTGGGCGCACCGTCCTTGGTCACCGAGGCCTCGACCACATAGGCCACGACCGACTGGAAGGACACGTGCACCGCCACGCCCCAGGCGCGGCCCGCAGGCAGCTTCTTCTTGCCATAGCCCGACTGGGCCACGGCCAGCTCCAGGGCCGCCTTGTGGCGCGGGTGCTTGTCGCCCATGAGGCGCAGGCGGTAGGCCACGGGGTCCTGCTTCGTGGTGCGGGCCACTTCATCGATCAGTGTTTCCATCGCATAGGCGGTGTGGGTGGAGCCCACGCTGCGCCACCACAGCACCGGCACATTGACCTGCGGGTGGTGGACCGAGAGCTTCATCGGCACATCATAGGGCTCCTTCATGCCTTCGATGGCCGTGGCATCGATGCCGTTCTTGACCATGAAGCCCTCGAAGGGCGAGCCCTTGAGGATGGACTGGCCCACGATGGTGTGGTCCCAGGCCAGCACATTGCCCTGGGCGTCGAAGCCGATCTCGGCGCGGTGCACGTGCATGGGGCGGTAGTAGCCGCCCTTGATGTCGTCCTCGCGGCTCCAGAGCGTGCGCACCGGGGCTGCCAGGCCTGCGGCCCCGGCCGCCTTGGCGACCGCGCAGGCCTCCACCACGTAGTCGGCCGTGGGCACGCCACGGCGGCCAAAGCCGCCCCCGGCCATCTGGGTGTGGATCTTCACGTCCTGCGGTTGCAGGCCCAGGGCCTTGGCCGCGGCCACGGCGTCCAGGCCCGGCATCTGCGTGCCCATCCACAGCTCGGCCTTGTTGCCGACCAACTGCACGGTGCAGTTGAGCGGCTCCATGGGGGCATGCGCCAGGTAGGGGAAGACGTACTCGGCGCTGATCCTGTGCGGCGCGTTCGCCAGCGGGGCTGTGTCGGCCTGCATGGCCACCAGGCCGGGCTTGGCCGCCAGCTCGCGGTAGCTGGCCAGCATCTGCACGGTGTCGGCCTTCTCGACCGCGGCCGTGTCCCATTCCACCTTGAGCGCATCGCGCCCCTGCTTGGCGGCCCAGTAGCCGTCGGCCACCACGGCCACGCCCTCGCCGCCGCGGTCCACGGGCACGCGCAGCACGGCCTTGACGCCCTTGACCGCCTTGGCGGCCGAATCGTCCAGGGACTTCAGTTTGGCCGCGAACACCGGGGGGCGCGCGACCACGGCGGTCAGCATGCCGGGCAGGCGCACGTCGATGCCGTAGCCCTGCTGGCCGCTGGCTTTGGCCTTGGCATCGAGCCGGCCCGTGGGCTTGCCGATCAGGCGGAACTGCTTGGGGTCCTTGAGCGTGACCTTCTCGGGCACGGGCAGCTTCATGGCCGCCTCGGCCAGCTCGCCATAGCCCAGCTTCTTGCCGCCGGGGCCCACGACAAAGCCGCTTTGCGTGCGCAGGGTCGATGCATCCACCCCCCACTGCGCCGCCGCGGCCGAGACCAGCATGGCACGCGTGCGCGCGCCCAGTTCGCGGTACTGGGTGTAGGAGTTCTTGATGGAATTGGAGCCGCCCGTGAGGTGCATGCCCATGGCCGGATCGGCATAGGCCGGATTGGCATCGCCGTGCGTGCTGCGCACCTTGGACCAGTCGGCATCGAGCTCTTCGGCCAGGATCATGGGCAGGCCGGTCTGCACGCCCTGGCCGAAATCGAGCCGGTTGATGGTGACGGTGACCGTGCCATCGGGCTCGATGCGCACAAAGGCCGAGGGCTGCTCGAAGGGCTTGAGACCGCCCGCCGGCGCGGCTGCGCCCTGGGCCACGGCAGCCAGAGGGAACGCACCCAGCGCAAAGCCGGTGGCCGCCGTGACCTTGAGGAAGCTGCGGCGCGCCAGGCCCTGCGCGGGTTCGGCGGGCGCATCCTGCACGCTTTCGAGCAGTGCCAGCAGGTGGCGGGGCATGTGGGCCTGAACGGTGTGGGGTTCGAAATGCATGGTGTGCGCTCCTTCAGGCCAGGCTGCGGGCCGCATCGTGGATGGCGGCACGGATGCGCACATAGGTGCCACAGCGGCAGATGTTGCCGGCCATGGCGGTGTCGATGTCGGCATCGCTCGGCTTCTTCTTGCCCTTGAGCAGGGCCGTGGCGCTCATGATCTGGCCGCTCTGGCAGTAGCCGCATTGCGCCACGTCGTGCTTGACCCAGGCGGCGTGCACGGCCTTGCCCACCTTGTCGTTGGCAGCGATGGCCTCGATGGTGGTGATCTTCTGGCCCGCCGCCGCCGAAATGGGCGTGATGCACGAGCGGATGGGTGCGCCATTGAGGTGCACCGTGCAGGCGCCGCACAGGGCAGCGCCGCAGCCGAACTTGGTGCCGGTCATGCCCAGCGTGTCGCGCAGGGCCCAGAGGATGGGGGTGGACTCATCGGCATCCACCACCGTTTCTTTGCCGTTGATATGGAGGGTTGGCATCGTGGGTTCTCCTTGGGGAGGTGTTTTCAGGGGGACTGACGGAAACAGCAGAACGCAGGCGGCTTCAACACCGCCTTCGGTCAGGCAACGCAAACGCAGAAGGTGTTGCCATTTTTAAGAGAATATTTATTCGATTAAAGCGCAAATTGAAGAGTTACGCTTTGAGCGCATCCCAGCACAGGCTGAAGGCGGCCTGGTGCAGCGCCTCGTCGTCGGGCAGCACGCCCGTGCGCACCAGGGTGGCGGTGTCGCGCACCGAGCCCGTGAGGCTGGCGGTGAGCAGCGGCACGGGCACGGCCTTGAGGATCTCCTGCTCCTGCCCCTCGCGCATGAGCGCGTAGAAGCCGGTCATCAGGCGCGTGGAGAACTCGCGGTTGCCCTCGGTGAACCAGGGGGAGTTGTAGTACTGCTCCTGGAACACCACCTCGGCGTACTGGTCGAGCCGGTGGCGCAGCAGGTTCTCCCAGATGCGGCGCACGCGCGCGCGGTACGGCAGGCTGGGCACCACGCCTTCCATGATGCGCGCGGCGGTGACGGTCTTGGCGTCCTGGTAGAGCTGGCTGATGAGCTCGTCCTTGGACGGGTAGTAGACATACAGCGTGCTCGTGGCAATGCCGGCGGCGCGCGCGATCTGCGCCATGGTGAGGCCGCTCAGCCCGGTCTGGCCCACCAGATCGAAGGTGGCCTGCGCAATGGCGCGCTGCTTTTCGTCGTCCTTGGGTTTCATCGCAGAGCGAATATAAGCGAATTTTTATTCGACAACAACCGGCTGCGCGAGGGGCTCTGCAGCAGGGGTGCACAATCGCGGCATGACCACCTCCATCGCCGACTTGCGCAAGAGCTACGAGCGCGCCGAACTCAACGAAGACGCCTCGCATGCTGCGCCGCTGCAGCAATTCGATCAATGGCTGAAGGAAGCCATTTCCGCCCAGGTGCCCGAGCCCAATGCCATGACCCTGGCCACCGTGGGCGGCGACCTGCGCCCCAGCACGCGCATCGTGCTGATCAAGGGCTATGACGAGCGCGGCATCGTCTGGTTCACCAACTACGAAAGCCGCAAGGGCCGCCAGATCGCGGGCAACCCGTTTGCCGCGCTGCAGTTCCACTGGGTGGAGCTCGAACGCGTGGTGCGCATCGAGGGCGTGGTGGAAAAGGTCAGCGACGAGGAGAGCGATGCCTACTTCGCCAGCCGCCCACTGGATTCGCGCATCGGCGCCTGGGCCAGCCCGCAAAGCCAGGTCATCACCGGCCGCAGCGTGCTGGTGGCCAATGCGGCGAAGTACGGCGCCCAGTTTCTGCTGAGCCCCCCGCGCCCGCCGCACTGGGGTGGCTACCGTTTGAAGCCCGAGCAATGGGAGTTCTGGCAGGGCCGCAAGAGCCGCCTGCACGACCGGCTGCGCTACCGGCTCGATGGAGTCGAATGGCTACGAGAACGCCTGGCCCCGTGATCAGACCAGGAATCGGGTGACCAGCACGATCACCACCGGCATGGTGATCAGCGCCAACGCGGTCGATACGGCCACGCTGGCCGTCACCTCGTCCTGCGCCACTTCGTAGCGCTGCGAGAACAGGAACACATTGGCGCCCACCGGCAGCGATGCCGCCACCACCATCACCGCCAGCGGCATGCCCTTGAGCCCCATGGCCCAGCCCACGGCCGCCATGGCCACAGGGTGCACCAGGCACTTGACGAGAGCGATGCGCAGGGCCGCGCGGAAATGCGAGCCCACGGTGGTGAAGGCCAGCGTCACGCCCACCAGCAGCAACGCCAGCGGCCCCAGGGCCTGGCCCAGCAGTTCCAGCGGCTTGTCGATGACCAGCGATATCGGCAGGCCCGTCTGCGCATACAGCAGGCCGGCGATGATGGGCAGGGGAATCGGGTGGACGATGCCGTTGCGCACCGCCATGAGCACCGTGCGCAGCATGGAGCGGCCCTCGTGCCCCGGGGTGCCCGCGCGCTCGCGCGCGGCTGCCAGCTCGAACACCACGGTGGCGGCCGTGAGCAGGATCAGCGCGTGCAATGAGATCAAGGTGAACAGCGTGACCAGCCCGGCCTCGCCGAAGACCAGGCCCACCAGCGGCACGCCAATCATCACCGTGTTGCTGAACATATTGGCCAGCGCCCGCGCCGCCGCCAGACTGGTGAAGCCCAGCAGCAGCATGGTGCCACCGAACACCAGGCCCGCCGCCGCGAAGTACGCGGCAATGGGCGCAAAGTCCACATCGCCCAGGTGCACCGAACTCATGGTTCGGAATAGCAGCGCCGGCGTGAGCACCATGAACACCAGGTTGGAGAGGTCCTTGACCGAGCCCGCCCGTATCCACCCCCGGTTGCCCGACAGAAAGCCGATGGCGATGAACAGGACGACGGGGATCAGGGAGGCGAAGACGGGGGAGTTCACGGGACAGCGGCGCGCGGGGGAGAAGGCTTTGAGTGTAGTACCTGCAAGGGTTTACCCTCAGGCATTCTCAGCCTCTCAGTCCAGGCCATCGAACACGGCATCGTCGGGCCCGATGTGCGAGGGCGATCGCCAGCCGGCATCGCGCATGGAGCGCGCCACCTGGTTCTCCACGCCCAGCAGCACGGCGAACAGCGCCATGCGCACGGGGATGCCATTGTCCGTCTGGCGGAAGATGGCCAGGCGCGGGTCGTGGTTGAGGTCGGTGCTGAGGTCGTTGGCGCCAGGCCGGCCATCGCGTGGCAGCGGGTGCATGAGGATGGTGTCGCTCTTGCACAGTTCGTCCACCAGCGACTTGCGGATCTGGAACTCGGGCGTGTAGCCCTCGATCTCCTCGCCCACGAAGCGCTCCTTCTGGATGCGCGTGGCGTACACCACGTCGGCGCCGCGCAGCCCTTCCTGCAGCGACGAAGTCTGCTCGATCACATGACCGTTGCGCGCCACCAGCTCCAGCAGGTAGGCGGGCATCTCCAGCGAGGGCGGGGCCACCAGGCTGAACTTGAGCCCCTTGTACAGCGCCAGCAGGCGGATGAGGGAGTGCACCGTGCGGCCGTACTTCAGGTCGCCCACCAGGGCCACATGCGTGCCATCGACCAGCTTGCCCAGGCGCGAGAACTCGCGCTGGATGGTGTAGAGATCCAGGATGGCCTGGCTCGGGTGCTCGCCCGGGCCGTCGCCCGCGTTGATCACAGGGATGTTGGTGGCACGTGCGAACTCGGCCACCGCGCCCTGCTCCGGGTGGCGCACCACCAGCGCATCCACATAGCCGGCCATCACGCGGCTGGTGTCGTAGATCGACTCGCCCTTGGCCATGGACGAGAAGGTGAAGCCCGTCGTGTCGCACACCGTGCCGCCCAGGCGGCAGAAGGCCGCGCCAAAGCTCACGCGCGTGCGTGTGCTGGCCTCGAAGAACAGGCTGCCCAGCACGGCGCCCTCCAGCACGCGCGAGACCTTCTGGCGCCGCGCGATGGGCTGCATCAGATCGGCCACCTGGAACAGGTCTTCCAGACTGCCCCGGTCGAACTGGGCCACCGAGAGCAGGTGCGGCCGACCCTCGGCCGCGATGCGCTGGGCCAGGGGCCGGGCGGCCTGCGCCCTGCCCGGCTCCGCCCCGACGGCCCGGGCTTCGTGCGCGAGGATCTCGGCAACGAACTTCTCCACCATCTCGGGCATGGAGCGCGCCTCGCCCGAGTCGGACGGCAGCAGCCAGGTATCGAGGGCGCGCCGGCGCACGCCCAGACGGTCGGAAAACGCATCGCGCGTGAGGTTGAGGCGGCGCATGGCGTCGCGCAGGAAGTCTTGTTGGCTGTTCATGGCCCTCTATTATACGCAATGCGCAATTTTGCAAAACGCATTGCGTATATTCAATCAAAAACAGAGCGCACGCTGCGGCAATCTTGAACTAAGGTAAACCCAGGCCCCGGCACCTGCCAGAGGAGTAGGATGCAAGCATTTGTTACAGCCATCCGGTGCGGCTTGCGATCGGGGCTGGACAAGCCCACGATAGAGATGCCATGACAAGATCACCCCCTTGCGCAGGAAGCCGCCGGCTTGCCCTCGGGATGTGCCTGTCCTTTGCCTGGGTGGGCGGCACGCATGCCCAGGCCGATGTCGCCCAGCTGCCGCTGGAGCAATTGATGCAGATGGAGGTGCGCACGGCGAGCCGCTACCTGCAAAGCGCGCTGGAGGCACCTGCCGCGGTCAGCGTGGTGACGGCGGAGGACATCCGCACCTTCGGCTACCGCAACCTGGCCGAGATCCTGGCCGGCATGCGCGGCCTGTACATGTCCTACGACCGCTCCTACCACTACCTGGGCATGCGCGGCTTTTCCACGCCGGGCGACTACAACACCCGGGTGCTGCTGCTGGTCGATGGGGTGCGCTTCAACGACAACCTGTACGACCAGGCCCCGGTGGGCACGGACTTCCCCATCGACATCGACCTGATCGAGCGTGTCGAGTTCGTGCCGGGGCCGAGTGCGGCCGTCTATGGCGCGAATGCCTTTTTCGGCGTGCTCAACATCATCACGCGCGAGGGCCGGCAGCTCAAGGGTGCGCAACTGAGCACCGAACTGGGCAGCCACGGCCACGCCCGGCTGCGTTTCACGCTGGGCACGGCGGACGGGTATGGCGGCGACTGGCTGGTGTCGGCATCCCGCTCCACCACGCGGGGAGAGGAGCTCTACTTTCCCGCCTACGACACGCCCGGCCAGAACCACGGGTTGGCGCAGCGCCTGGACTACGACCGCAGCAGCAGCCTGTTTGTGAAGATGCGGCGCGAAGGTGTGACCTTGTCCCTGTCGCATGGCGAGCGCGCCAAAGGCCTGCCCACGGCCGCCTTTTCGCAGGTGTTCAACGACCCGCGCTCGCGCGTGGTCGATTCCAGCACCCGCATGGCGGCGGAGTATGCCGGCCAGTGGGGCCCTGCCCTGCATTTCACGGCGCGCCTGCACGGCGGCCAGTACCGGTATGTGGGCGACTATGTCTACGACTACCCGCCCGTCACCGCCAACCGCGACATCGGCCGCGGCCGCTGGCTGGGCTCGGAGCTGCAATGGGTGAGCACGGCATTCCAGCGGCACAAGATCTCCTTTGGACTGGACTACCGGCGCGATCTCGACATCACGCAGCGCAACCTGGACCTGGCGCCCGAAGCGCTCTTGCTGGACAAGAGCAGCCGCGGCGACGTGCTGGGCATCTACCTGCAGGACGAGGTCGCGCTGCGCCCCGACCTGGTGCTGCACGCCGGGCTGCGCTGGGGCAAACACTCGGACAGCAAGGGCAGCCTGCACCCGCGCCTGGGGCTGGTGTACCTGGTGGGGCCGGCAACGGCCCTCAAGCTGCTCTACGGCACGGCCTACCGCCCTCCCAATGCCTATGAGCGCGACTACCGCGTGGAAACGCCCGGTGGCGTGGTGGGCACGGACAGGCTGCGGCCCGAGCGCATCCGCACCACGGAGCTGGTGCTCGAGCATGCGCCCTCGGGCGCATCGCGTGCCCTGGTCACGCTGTTCCAGTCGCGCGTGTCGCATCTGCTGGCCATTGGCGATGCACCGCAGCCCGACCGCCTCATGTTCAGCAATGCCGGCAACAGCGTCGGCGTGTACGGGGTGGAGACCGAAGTCGAGCAGCGCCTGGGCCCCGACGTCCGGCTGCGCCTGGCCTACAGCTGGCAGCGCGCACGCGATACCCTGACGCGGGAGACCCTGGCCAATTCCCCCCGGCACCTCTTGAAGGCGCAGTGGTCGACGGCCATTGGCAATGCCGACGCTGCACCCTGGGCCCGGGGCCGCCTGGGGCTGGAGGCCATCGGCATCGGCGCGCGCAACACGCTGGCATCGCGCCTGCCGGCCCATGCGGTGGCCAACCTGACCTACACCACGCGGCTGGCGGGCACGGAGGTGTCCTTCGGGGTCTACAACCTGCTGGACCGGCGGTACGCCGACCCTGCGTCCTTCGAGATCCGGGGGGACTCGATCCTGCAGGACGGCAGGACCCTGCGCCTGAAGCTCACCCATGCGTTCTAGGCCATGCCACACCTGCACCGCCTGTACCAAGCCCTCCTGGTGGGCCTGTGCGTGCTCGCGTGCGACCCCGGCGCCGGTGCGCAGGAGCGGGTGGGTGAAAATGAACTGAAGGCGGCCTATGTCTTCAACTTCATCCAGTTTGTCGAATGGCCCCAGGGCGATGGCCGCGCCGGCACCGACTGGACCATCTGTGTCTCCCCCTTCAGCCCCCTCAAGCGCAACCTGCTGGCACTGGAGGGGCGGCCTGCGCGCAAGGACAACCCCATCCGCATCCGGCTCTGGGAAGCCAACGAACTGAGCGACTGCCGCGTGCTGGTGCTCAGCGGTGCCGACACCGACCGCGCCCTGCGCGCCCTGCGCGCCTTGCCGGGCAAGACGGCCGTGCTGACCATTGCCGACGATGCGGCGGCCGCCCCGCCGGAGATCATGATCGCCCTGTACCGCGAGGGCGACCGCATCGTCTTTGACATCAATGCCGATGCCATCGGCAAGGCGGGGCTGTCGGTCAGCTCGCGCCTGATGCGCCTGTCCAGGGGGGCCCGATGACGCCCGAGAGCCCGGCCAGCACCAACTCCGAGCAGCTGTCATCGCAGGTGGTGGCGACCGGCCTGCTCGCCACCGGGCTGGCCCTGCTGACCATGGTGCTGGCCCTGACGGCCTTCGACTACTGGAGCAGCCGCAAGGCCATGCTCGCCGACAGCCGGGTGGAGGCCGCCATCGTTGCCGACAACGTGTCCACGGCTGTGATGTTCCGCGACGCGCACACGACGGAAGAGATCCTGGGCGCCCTCAAGGCCTCGCCCATGGTGCTGATGGCGGCCATCTACGATGCCCAGGGCGTGCTGTTCGCCTCGTACCAGCGCGATGGCGACCAGGTGGCACCCGGCACACTGCCGGGCGGGGGCAACGGGGATTTCGAATACCAGGGCCTGTCGCTGCTGGAAATGGCCAAGCCCGTGAAATTCCGGGGCAAGAGTTCGGGCAGCATCTACCTGCGCAAGTCGATGGCCGAGGTCTACACCCACCTGGTCATCCGATTCGGCGGTGCGCTGCTGATCGCAGGAGGCACCATGGCGCTGGCCACCGCCCTGGTGCTGCGCAGCCGCGCGGCCGTCAGCGAAGCGGAACGCCGCCTGCAGGTGCTGGCCCACCAGGACGCCGTCACGGGCGTCGGCAACCGGCACTATTTCAATGAACGGCTGGCCCACGAAATCGCACGGGCCGCCACGCTGGGCAGCAAGCTGGCGCTGGTCTATATCGACCTGGACAACTTCAAGACCTTGAACGACACCTTCGGCCATGCCGCGGGCGACGGCTTGCTGCGCCAGGTGGCGCAGCGCCTGCAATCGGTGGTGCGGGCGGGCGATGACATCTGCCGCATGGGGGGCGACGAGTTCTCCGTCATCCTGCGGCTGGACATGGACGAAGCCGCACTCGGCAGCTATGGGGACCGGATCGTCGCCGTGTTCGAGAAGGGTTTCGTCGAGTCGGACCAGGAGGTCATGGTGACCTGCAGCGCAGGCATTGCCACCTACCCGGGGGATGCGCAGGACAGGGACGCCCTCATCATCAGCGCCGATACGGCCATGTACCGCGCCAAGGACCTGGGCAAGAACCGCTGCGAGCGCTTCGACGTGTCCATGAACCTCGCAGCGGTGCGCCGGCATGCCATCGAGCAGGCCCTGCGCCAGGTGCTGGAAGACGGCGAGGGCCTGGCCCTGCACTACCAGCCGGTGTTCTCGGCCACGGACCGCCGCATGATGGGCGCCGAAGCGCTGCTGCGCTGGACCCATGCCCGGCTGGGCGCCATCCCGCCGCTGGAGGCGGTGATGGTCGCGGAGGAATGCGGGCTGATCGTGCACCTGGGCTACTGGGTGGTGCGCACGGCATGCCGCGACGCGGCCCGCTGGCAGGCCCGGGCAGAGGGTCCTCTGCGCGTGGCGGTCAATGTCTCGGCACGGCAGCTGGGCGACCCGCAGTTCCTGGAACGGGTGATGGACATACTGCGCGAGGAAGGCCTGCCGGCCCACCTGCTGGAGATCGAGCTCACCGAAACCGTGCTCATGGAGAACATGGATGCCTGTGCCAGCACCCTGCACCGCCTGAGCCAGTTGGGCGTGCACCTGGCCATCGACGACTTTGGCACCGGCTACTCGTCGCTGGCCTACCTGCGGCGCCTGCCCATGAAGCGCCTGAAGATCGACCGCAGCTTCATCCGCGACCTGCCCGGGCAGGAGCACAGCCGCATGATCGTCAACGCCATCATCGCCCTCTCCCACGGCCTCGGGCTGGCCGTGACGGCCGAGGGCGTGGAGACGCGCGAGCAGGCCGACTACCTGGTGGACGCCGGTTGCGATGTGCTGCAGGGTTTTGCCTTTGCCCGCCCCATGCCGGTCGAGCAGTTCGAGCAGATGCAGGCAGCGCGCTGACCAGCCCCCCGGCACCCTCAGCGGGGCATCTGCACGACCACCTTGCCCCGCGCATGGCCGCGTGCCAGGTGCGCGAGCGCTGCGCCGGCCGCTTCCAGCGGATGGACGCTGTCCAGCACGGCCTGCAGTTGCCCCGCAGCCAGGCGTGCGACGATCCCGTCGAGCACCCGCGCATCGTGCTGGAAGAAGGCAAAGGCGCCCTGCACCCCACCCTGCCCCTGGATGGCATGGTCCACCACCGACACCAGCCTGCCGCCAGGCCGGAGCAGCGGCCAGGAGCGCTCCGTGGCCTGTCCGCCCACGGTGTCGATCACCAGATCCAGGTCTCTGGCGCCGTGTTCGAGACCCTCCGTACGGTAGTCAAGCACGCTGTGTGCGCCCAACTGGGCCACCAGTGCGTGCTTCTCGGGCGAGGCGGTGGCGATCACCTGCGCCCCCGCCTGGCGCACCAGTTGCACGGCAAAGCTGCCCACGCCGCCTGCGCCGGCATGCACCAGCACCCGCTGTCCCGCCTGGAGCCGGCCCACACCGAACAAGGCCAGCCAGGCGGTGCCTGCGGCCGTGGGCAACGCTGCCGCCTGCTCGAAGGCCACCCCTTCGGGCAGCAGGCTCAGCGCCGTTGCCGGCACCAACGCAGCCTGTGCCAAGGCCCCGCCTGCGGTCGGTTCCAGGCGGCCTGCCACGCGGTCGCCGGGCCGGAAACCCGCCGCCTGCGGGCCGACTGCCTGCACCACGCCGGCGAAGTCGGTGCCCAGGGTGTAGGGCAGGCGGATCGGGAACACCGCTTGCATGGCGCCGGACAGGATCTTGAGGTCCAGCGGGTTGATGCTGGCCGCCTCGATGCGCACGGCCACCTGCCCTGCCACAGGTGGCAGCGGCACTGCGATGTCTTCCAGCACAGCAAGATCAGGGGTGCTGAACCCGTGGATGCGCAGTGCTTTCATGCGGCCTCCGATGCAGGTGCAGGTGCGGGTGGAAAGCTGCCCATTTGCACAAAGGCGCCGAACCAATCCTCCAGGTGCCAGGTGCGCTCGATGCGGTCGCCGCGCAGTTGGTGGAATTCATGGATGGGAATGCTCAGCTGCTTGCCCGTGGCGGGGATGCCGAACAACGTGCCCTCGTGGGTGCCCGTGATCTCGGCGCGCACGGCCAGGCGGCCGGGGACCTGGAGCACGTCGTGGATGGTGATCTGCACATCGGGCATGGCCTCGATGAATCCCCGGATGATGGGCTTGAGCCCCTCAGGGCCCGGGCCCTGGCCGGGCGCCAGCGGAATGTCGTCCCAGTCGGGCGTGACGGCCTGGTCCATGAGGTCGGGGTTCTTGTCGCTGAAGGCGCGGTACAGCGTCTCCACGGCTTGGCGCTCGCGGCGCAGCTGCTTCTGTTCTGGTGAATCGGTCATCGTCGAGTCCTCTAGAGGTGTGTGAAAAGCGATGACGTGATTCTGGAAAGCAACCTAAAATCTGTCCAACAAATGGCAGATATGAGTGAATATCTGATTTATGGATTTTCACGGCATCGACCTGAACCTGTTGGCCGCCTTTGACGCGCTGATGGACGAGCGCAATGTCACCCGCGCCGCCGTGCGCATGGGGGTGAGCCAGCCGGCCATGAGCGCCGCGCTGTCGCGCCTGCGCACGCTGTTCGCCGACCCGCTGTTCCTGCGCAGCGCCGAAGGCCTGCTGCCGACCCAGCGCGCGCGCGACCTGGCCGGGCCCATCGCACAGGCCCTCCGGCAGATCGAGGCCGCCGTGGTGCCGCGGCCGCAGTTCGACGCGGCCACGGCGGCCTTCAGCTTCAACCTGGGCCTGTACGACTACCCGGCCCTGGTGCTGCTGCCGGCCCTGGCCGAGGCCTTGCGGCGGCAGGCGCCGGGTGCTTCATTGAATGTGCATGCCTTCAGCGCGCGCGACAGCGCGGTGGACCTGCTCGATGCCGGCACCATCGATGCGGCGGTGGGCGTGCCGCCCACGCTGGCCGATGGCCGCATCCTCACCCGCCCCCTGCTGCAGGACGAGTTCGTGACCATCGTGCGGCAGGGCCACCCAGCGGCACGCCAGGGGCTGGACCTGGATGCCTACCTGGCACTGTCGCATGTGCTGGTCTCGCCCGAGGGGGACCGCCATGGCCTGGTGGACGAAGCCCTGGCCCGGCTCGGCCAGCGCCGGCACCTGGCCGTGACCTTGCCACAGCTGTTCGCGGCCCCCGCCCTGGTGGCGCGCACCGACATGGCGGCCACGCTGCTGCGGCGTGTGGCCTTGCATGGCACCGAGCCGCTGCAACTGCAAGTGCTGGCGCCGCCCGTAGCGCTTGCGCCCATCGTCTTTCACCTGGTATGGCACCGGCGCACCGATGGGCACCCTGCGCAGCAATGGCTGCGCGGCCTGCTTGCCAGCCTGGCTGCGGAGCTTTGAACCTAGCCGATGGCCGGGTAACTGCCCGTGCCCTCGGGCCAGGCCGTGAGCACCTCGAAGCCATCGGCCGTGACGGCCACCATGTGCTCCCACTGGGCCGAGAGCGAATGGTCACGGGTCACCACGGTCCAGCCGTCGGCCAGCTCGCGCGTCTCGCGCCGGCCCACGTTGACCATGGGCTCGATGGTGAAGACCATGCCCTCTTCGAGCGTGATGCCCTGGCCGCGCTGGCCGTAGTGCAGCACCTGCAGGTCCTCGTGGTAGATCTGCCCGATACCGTGGCCGCAGTAGTCGCGCACGATGCTGAAGCGCTCGCGCTCGGCCACGCTCTGGATGGCGTGGCCCACGTCGCCCAGCGTGGCACCGGGCCGCACCTGGCGGATGCCGGCGCACATGGCTTCGTAGGTGGTCTCCACCAGGCGGCGCGCCAGGCGGCTGGGTTCGCCCACGTAGTACATGCGGCTGGTGTCGCCGAACCAGCCATCCTTGATGACGGCCACGTCGATGTTGATGATGTCACCCTTTTTCAGCACCTTGTCTGCCGCCGGGATGCCATGGCAGACCACGTGGTTGACGGAGGTGCACAGCGTCTTGGTGTAGCCGTGGTAGCCGATGTTGGCCGGGGTGGCCTGCAGCTCGTTCACGATGAACTCGCGGCAGCGGTCGTCCAGCTCTTCGGTGGAAACACCGGGCTGCACGTAGGGGCCGATCATCTGCAGCACCCGCGCTGCCAATTGGGCGGCAATGCGCGACTGGGCGATTTCGGCCGGCGTCTTGATGATGACCTGGGGATGCCGGGCCCCCATCACTGCACCCGCCTGACCTGGAGGCTGGGTTTGTCCCCGGCACCACTGCCGCCAGCGGCAGACGGCAGTGCCTGCGCGAGTGCGGCCAGATCGAACCCACCTGCCTGCTCGGCGCGGATCAGCAGCTGGCAGATCTGGCTGTGGCTGAGCTCGGGGTGCAGCTCGGCGAGCATGCCCACGCGCATCCAGTGCTCGGCCTGGGAGTTGATGGAACGAGACAGCGCATTGCTGGCGATGCGCAGGTTCTCGTGCATTTGGTCGGAAATTTTGACGATGCCCATGGGTTGAATTATACGAAACATATACGTTTCGTGTAAACCAACATCAGCCCGTCTCGCTGATGGCCCCGATGATCTCCGCATTGCCCTCGCCGGAGGACAGGAAGAAGTGGCCAACGCGGCTGTCGAAGTACAGGCAGTCGCCCTGGGCCACGTCGATGGCCTCGCCGGTCTCGAAGTGCACCTGCAGCGCCCCGGAGAGCACGAACAGAAACTCCTCTCCTGCGTGGCGGGAGTATCCGGGTGACTCCTGCACCGTGCGCGCATAGACGACCATGCGGGTCGGCGTCATGCGCTTGCGCGCAAGATCGGCGTTGAGCCAGGTGTAGAGGTAGGCGTCCGAGCGGTAGCTGACCCCCTGCCCGGCCCGCGTGAGCGACGGCCCTGCGCTGCTGCTGCTCCCCGTGGCCCCGCTGCCGGCCAGCAGGCTGGACAGCTCGATGCCCAGGGCACGCGCCAGCGCGGTGAGTTTTTCATAGGTCAGCGACATCTGGCCGCGCTCCACGCGCGAAACGGTGGCAGCCGAGATGCCTGCGGCTTGCGCCACCTGCACCAGGGTCATGCGCTTGTCGTGCCGCGCGGCACGCACGCGCGCACTGAGCGTCTCGCGGTCGAGGGCGGGTTCTGAAGGTGGCGTTGTGATCGCTTGCATGGGGGCCGCGGCGTGGCGGAGAACGGCTGCTTCGATCCTACCAGCGGGGCCAGAAGTCCTGATCTTTCAAATTTGCATATTTGCAAATAAAATTGCAAATACGAATTTTCACCGAACCATGCCATGCCAGCCTCTCAGCCCCTGCGCCGGCCTTTGCGCCACCACACCGCCCCCGCGGCAGACCCCGTAGCGGGAGGTGCACCATGCGCGTTGCAGTGATCGGTGCAGGCGTCGTGGGCACCACGACGGCCCTGCAACTGGCCACCCGAGGCCACGAGGTGACCGTGCTGGAGGCGGCGAACGCACCAGCCCAGGGCGCCAGCTTTGCCAATGCAGGACTGATCTCGCCGGGCCACAGCTTCAGCTGGGCATCGCCCGGTGTGCTGCACGCACTCGGCGGTGTGGTGGCCGGCACGGACGATGCCATGGGCATTGCGCGCTGGAGCGACCCGGCGTTGTGGCCCTGGGGCCTGCGCTTTCTGCGGGAATGCACCGCTGCGCGCTGGCGGCGCAATTCGGCGGCGTCGGTGGCGCTGTCGGCGTACTCGCGCACGCTGCAGGTGAACCAACGGGAAGTGGCGGCGGCAGACTACGGGCATGCCGCCGCAGGTATCGTGTACCTGCTCGCGCCCGGACAGGCCAGCGATGCGCAGGAATTGGCCTTGCTGGACCTGGCGCGCGAACCCTACGAAGCGCTGGACAGCGCCGGCATTGTCCGGGCAGAGCCGCTGCTGGCGCCCGCGGTGCAGCGCTTTGGCGCGGGCATCCTGTGCCGCACCGATGCGACCGGCAACGCGCGCACTTTCACCGAGCGGGCCGCCCAATCAGCACAGGCCCTGGGGGCCCAGTTCCATTTCGGACAGCAGGTCCAGGGCCTGCAGATGAAGAACAGCCGCGTAACGGGCATCCGCACCGCCCAGACCTTCTGGGCCTGCGATGCCGTGGTCATGGCCGGAGGTCTCGGTGCGGCCACCCTGTCACGGCCCTTGGGCTACCGGCTGCCGATATACCCGGTGACTGGGTACTCGGTCACCTATGCGCACGATGACACCCTGGGCCTGCAGCCCCGCATGGGGGCCGTCTCCCTGCAGCACAAGATCGCGTGGGCATCGTTCGGCAAGGCGGTGCGCTTTACCGGCTTTGCCGACATCGGCATCCCGCGCAGCCAGGCACTGGTGCGCCGTCGCAGGGCGGCGCTGGAGCGGTTTGCGGCGTCGATCTATGCCCCTGCCACCACGCTGCAGCCCCGGCACTGGACCGGCCAGCGCCCCATGACGCCGGACGGCCTGCCCATCCTGGGCCGCAGCAGCCGGCATGCCAACCTGTTCTTCAACTGCGGGCACGGCGCCATGGGGTGGACCATGGCCAGCGGCAGCGCCCAGCTGGTATGCGACCAGTTGGACGGGCTGCCGCCAGCCATCGACCTGGCGCCCTACCGCTGCGACCGGTTCTGAACCCGCCGCGCCGTCAGAAGGAGACCTTCATGCCCAGCGTGATATTGCGCCCCATCAGCGGCGCCGCGTTCTTGATGAACGAGGTGTGGGCATAGGCCAGGCGGTCCGTCAGGTTGTTGGCCTTGAGGTAGACCTGCCAGGGCGTCTCGCCGTTGTATTTGCCGCTGTAGCTCACGCCCAGGTTGAGCATGCCGTAGCCGGGCGTGGCCGATTCGAATTCGGCCACGCGGTTCTGGCGGGCCACCTGCACCCACTCGACCTGGCCCTCCCAGGCGTTCCAGTTGGCATCCAGGCGCACACCGGCGCGCGTGGCGGGAATGCGTGGCAGCAGGCCGCCGCCGGCCAGGCGGGCACGCACCGTGTCGCCGAACAGCGTGACACCCAGGTTGCGCGTGATGCGCTGGCGCACCTGGCCTTCGATGCCGGTGAAGGTGGCGTCGGCCTGGGCGTACTGCAGCAGTTGCAAACCGTCCACCGCGTCGAGCGTGCGGCCATAGATGTAGTTGTTCACGCGGTTGCGGAACACGCTGGCGCTGAAGGTGGTGTCGCCGCTGGTCTTGCGCAGGCTCAGGTCGATGTTCTGCGAGGTCTCGGACCGCAGGTCGGCGTTGCCGCGCTCATAAGTGCTGGTGGCCATGTGCAGGCCGTTGGCGTACAGCTCCTCGGCCGAGGGCGCGCGGCTGGCGCGCGTGAGCGAGGCACCGAGCGAATAGCCTGGCGTGAACTGCCACACCGCGCCCAGCGATGCCGAGGTGCCGTTGTGGCTGCGCTCGATGCGCGAGTCCTGCGCCTCGGCGGTCTGGCGGTCGTGGCGCAGCGCGCCTTCGAAGCGCCAGTCGCCCATGCGGTATTCCTCCAGCAGGAACAGGCCGGTCTTGCGCGTGACGGTGGGCTGTACATAGGCTTCCTCGCCCTCGGCGCTGAACTTGCGCTGCGAGGTCTGCAGGCCGAACACGCCCTTGAAGCCGGCGATGGGTTCGTGTTGCAGCTCCACGCGCGTGTCGTAGGCCTTGTTCTTGAAGGTGGTGCTGATGGCACCGTCTTCCACTTCGTCGTGTTGGTAGTCGGTCACGCCGGCACGCAGGCGCAGGGCCGAGAAGCCGGCGAACGGGTTGCGCAGCTCGCCGCGCACATCGAAGCGCTCGCTGCGCAGGTCCACCACCGGCACGTCGCCCGCCTCGGCGCCGTGGTCATGGTCGTGCCCGTCATCGTCGCCGTGTGCGCCGCAGTGCAGGTGGTCGCCATGGGTGTGGCAGCCCTCGAAGCTGTGGTTGTGGCCCGGCAGGCCGTAACGCGCCGTCTGGCGTGTATAGGCGGCGCCCAGGTAGCCGCGCTCGCCCACCCACGACAGGCCTACGCTGCCCGTGTCGGTGCGGTTGAAGCTGCCCAGCACCTTGCGCGCCGGCTCGCCGTTGGGGGCCCAGCCCTTGCCCACGCGGTAGTCGCTGGCATCGCGCGACACGCCTTCCACATGCACGGCCAGGTTGCCGGCGCCGCCGGTCAGCGAGAACGCCCCGGCCCCTTCGCGCGCGCCGCTGTTGGCACGCAGCTCGGCGCTGCCTTCGTAGCCCTTTTCGGGGACGGCGGTGGGAATCTTGCCATCGAGCACATTGACCACGCCGCCCACGGCGCCGTTGCCATGCACCAGGGCCGAAGGACCGCGCAGCACCTCGATCTGGGTGGCCAGCAGGGGCTCGGACACCACGGCATGGTCGGGGCTGATGGTGGAGGCATCGTGCAGCTCGGCGCCATCGGACAGCACCTTGACGCGCGGGCCGTCCATGCCGCGGATGATGGGGCGGCTGGCGCCTGCGCCGAAGTGGCTGCTGGTGATGCCCGGCTCGCTGTTCAGCGTCTCGCCCAGCGTGGCCTCGCGGCGGCGCACGAGGTCATCGCCTTCGAGCACGCTCACGGGCGTGGTCATTTCATTGACACCCAGTTGCAGGCCGCTGGTGGACACCGTGACCGACGGCAGGCTGGGGGCATTGGCCGCCGCGTCGGGCACGGCTGTCTGGGCCAGGCTGCTGCCGGCTGACAGGGCCAGCATGGCTGCCAGGGCCACAGGGTGCAAGGTGAGGTGAAGGGCAGGACGGCGGGAGGTGGAGTGGAGCGAAGGTGTCGTCATGGTATTCAGTGCAAAAGCGTGCGCGCAGCGAGGCAGCGGCCGGTCACGGGCGCAGGCCTTCATGCCGCGGGGCATGAATCAAGGAAAAAGAAAACGGGCATGCCAGCAGCCGCCTGGCGAACAGGCGCCTACCGCAGTGGATTCAGGGGAACAGGGGCAGCAGCAGCGCGCACGGAGGGGCCAGACCCTGCCCTGCGGGCCCGGTGGCCCATGCGGGGAGAGAAAAGGCTGTCAGGCGCGCAGCGCAGGCGGCGGGGCGCGCGCCTGGAACAGCGCCGCAGAGCGCGCCTGCACGCCATGGGCATGCGAGGCCACCGGCGCAGGGGCCGGCGCATGGGGCAACAGCACCACAGAGGCGCTGTGCAGGGCGTCGCCCAGGGCAAGCTGGTCGAGCAAAAGGCAGTCGACCAGGCTGTGGCTCGACAGGAAGCCAGCCGATGCGCCATGGGCTGCACCCTGCTCCGCTGCCACCAGCGCACCATGCCCCGCATGGATCTGCGCCAGCGGCTGTGCATGGGCGATCTGGTGCAGGCGGCCGACCGTGGGCACCCAGGCCAGGGCCAGCACGAGCCAGACCAGGGCCAGCCGCGCAGCCCATGCACGCGCACCCGCCTGTGGGGCTGGGTGCCCCATGCGGGTGGAGACGGCCGGCAAGGCCATCAGCGGAGTGCGCGAGCGGTTCACGGGAGGATGGTGGGCTTACTTCACCGGCACGGCTTCGACCACGCGGTAGTACAGGCCATAGGGGTCGTTGTTCAGCACGGTGAAGCGGCCTTCGACCACCACGGGTTCGAGCGAGTAGCGCACGGGCGTCTTGGCCTTGACCTCGACCATGCTCTCGGGCCCGCCGGGAATGCAGAACGAGCAGGTCAGCGGCACCGAGGTGAGCAGAAAGTGCGTCTGCGTGGCCTTGGCATCGAGCGGCATCATGAAGCCCTGGATGCGCTGCACGGTCTTGTCCATGCCCTGCTGCTGGGCGTTGAACACGGGCAGGATGCCATCCTTGGTGGTCTTCTTGGTCAGGTCGCTGAGCACCGACCAGGGCACCACGTCATTGCGCTGCGGCAGTGGCGCGATGGGGCTGTTGGGGCTGTGGTAGCCCGCGCCCGAGCCCGTGGGCGCCGTGCCCGGCATGGGCGAGCTGAGCACCGGCGCGTTGAAAGGCGCGCCGGCCGTGGCCGCGGGCTTGCTTTCGGCATGCACGCCAGCCGCCCCGGCCAGGGCGCAGGCCAGCACCAGCGCGGCAGCACGGGCTGGCAGGGAACGGGGTGAGGAATGGTGGTGCATGCAAAGTCCTTCGTAACAGGGCTGGCGGTATTTTCTTACAGTTGAGGCTCTCTGGCCGCCAAGTCCTGCAAAACTGGCGCGGCCAGAGCCAGCGCCCCCGCGCAAGGGCCGCCCCGCCGCGCTGGGGGCGTCCCCCTCAGGGGGATGGCGCGAAGCGACTCAGGGGGAGTCAATGCACGTGGCGCATGCCGCAGAACTTGCCGATGGCCAGACCCTTGCAAGCCACCTGAAGTTCCTTCTGGCACTGGTCATGGCCCTTGCCCGCTTCCAGGCACTTGGCCGCTGCCTCGTGCGCAGCGGCCATGGCGCGGTGGCGCTCCACATCGGCCTTGGTTTCCTTGTCGGTGTGCGCGCCCTGGGCGTGGGCGAAGGCGCCTGCCAGCAGCAGGGGCGCGATGGCCAGGGCGGTGATCAGCTTCTTCATGGTGAACCTTTCAGGGGCAGTTGGTAATCGGATCAGGGCTGGCTCAAGAGATCAGCCACTTCGGTGCGGTAGGCCTGCATGGCCGGCAGCAGCGCGGCAAACGCGGCCACGGCCCCCGCGATCAGCGGCACGCCGGCCTCGGCCGGCAGCCACACCAGGCCGGTCACAGGCAACAGCCCTTGCGCCTGCAGCACCCAGCCCAGCACCTGGGCCAGGCCATGGCCCAGCAGCAGGCCCAGGATGGAGGCCATGGCGGCCAGCCACAAGGCCTCGCACAGCACCAGGCCGGCCACGCGGCCCGGCGGGGCGCCCAGCATGCGCAGCATGGCCAGGTCGGTGCGGCGCTCGCGCACGGCATTCCACAGGGCGATGAACACGCTGAGCGCGGCCACGCCCAGCAGCACGCCGCCAAAGGCACGCAGCACATCGGCCCCCACGCCCAGGAGGCGCAGCAGGCGCGTGACCTCGATGGCCGGGGCCGCCGCCTGCATGGAGGTGTCGGCATTGATCTGGCGCGGCAAGGTGATGGCGGCCATGGGCGTGCGGTAGCGCACCAGGGCGACGGTCACCTCGCGCTCTTCCTTCAGCACATCCAGGTCCTCGGGCTCCGATGCCGTGGCGGTTTCGTGCACCATCCAGACCGATTCGGTGGAGGTGAGGATCAGCCGGTCGAGCACGCAGCCGCAGGGCGCCAGCACGCCGGCCACACGGTAGGGGTGCTCGCCGTGCGCATGCCCTCCCCCGCCCAGGCCGTGGCTGCCGATGAAGGTGCCACCCACGAGCGCAGCGCCCGCATGGCCTTCCCGGGCAATGCCGCGCGCCACGGTGGCACCCACCACCGCATCCATGGGCTGGGCCCAGGGCTGGCCATGCGCCAGGCTGGCGCCATAGAGCGCCAGGTAGTCGGGCGTGGTGCCCACGATGCGAAAGCCCTGGTAGCTGTCGCCCAGGCTCAGCGGGATCACCTGGGCCACCAGCGGGTTCTTCTGCAGCGCCTGCACTTCCTGCAACGGAATATTGCCCGTGGGCACATCGATGTGGAACACCCCCGCCAGGATCAGCTGCAGCGGGCTGCCCTTGGCGCCCACCACGAGGTCGATGCCATCGAGGTCGCGCTCGAATGCCCGGTCCAGCTGCGTGGCCACCAGCAGCACCAGCGTGATGGCCGCCAGGCCCAGGGTGAGCACCAGCAGGTTGAGCGCGGCGGCCAAGGGGCGCGCCCACAGGTAGCGCCAAGAGAGCGAAAAAAGTTTGGCCATCGGTATCAGTTATCCATTGCGCCGCGCACCAATCGCGGTGCATGAAACTGGCGCGGCGGAGGCCAGTGCCCCCGTGCAAGGGCCGCCCCGCCGCACCGGGGGCGTCCCCCTCCCAGATGGCGAAGCAATATGAGAGAGGGGGAAGGCGCGCAGCGACTCAGGGGGTGTTTCACTTCAGGCGTTGAGATCGAGTTGCTGCAGGCCCGGCACGGCAGCCAGGGCCTGCACCACGCGCTGGTCGTGCGTGGCGATCACCAGGCTGGCGTCGCAGGCGGCGGCGCTGGCCTGCAGCAGGGCCAGGGCATCGGCCGCGGCCTCGTCATCCAGGCTGGCCGTGGGCTCGTCGGCCAGCAATATCTGCGGCTGCAGCAGCACGGCGCGGGCCAGCGCCACGCGCTGCGCCTGCCCGCCCGAGAGCTGGTGCGGCCTGCGCCCGGCCAGCTCGGCCACACCCACCTGGGCCAGCGCGCGGGCGATGGCGGCATCGTCGCGCGGCTGGCCGGCCGCAAAGTACACCAGGGCCAGGTTGTCGGCCACGGTGAGCGCGCTGCTCAGGTGCAGCTTTTGCGGTAGAAAACCCACGCAGCGCGCACGCCAGGCATCGATCTCGGCGCCGCGCTGCGTGCCCAGTTGGGTGCTGGCCACGAACAGGTCGCCGCCTGCGGGCGAGCGCAACCCCGCCATCAGCGCCAGCCAGGTCGACTTGCCCGTGCCCGAGCGCCCGCGCAGCAGCAGGGTGCCGCCCTGGCGCAGGTCCACGTCGGGAAAGCGCAGCGGCTCGCTGCCCTCGGCATAGCGGTAGGAAAGGCCCCGGGTGCGTATCATGCGGCCGCGCCCCCGGCCGGGTGCGCGCAGCCCGCACAGCGCCCGCGCACGGCCACATCCACGGCCAGGCTTTCGTGCCCCGCCGTGGCCAGGGCTGCCAGCACCTGCTTCAAGGCCGACTGCACGCGCGCCGAGCCCTGGGCCAGGCGGAACTGGCGGTGGCAGTCGCCGCACTCAAAGCGGGGCACTGCAGTGTCCTCGTCCTGTGAAGCCAGCGCAAAGCGCGTCACCCTGGCGGCATCCACCTGCTTGTGCAGCAGGCCGGCCGCGGCAAAGCGGTCCAGCATGCGGTAGACGGTGACCTTGTTGACGGGCGCACCCGCCGCAGCCAGCGCAGCCTCCACCTCGGATTCGGACAGCGCTGCATCGGGCCGCGCCTCGTAGAGCGCAGCCAGGGCCCGCGTGGCCTTGGTGGCGCGCATGCCGGCCGGCAAGGTCCAGGAACTGGCGACGGAAGAAGAGGATGGAGAGCGTGCGGTGGGCATGGGCGGCATGGCTCCGGCTGGATGCCGGTAACGCAATTGGATTGCATTATGCCCGCGCGCGGCAGCTGTCCTCGCACAGAGACCCACCATGGCGGGCACCTTTTGCCGCCACGATGAAGAAAACCCGCCGTCAAGGCGGGTCTGGAACACGGACTGCCACAGGCCGCAGCCCGGGATCAGTCTTCCTTCAGGTACTTGCGGAAGGTCTTGCGGAATTTCTCCACCTTGGGGCCCACCACGAAAGCGCAGTAGCCCTGCCCCGGGTGCTTGGCAAAGTAGTCCTGGTGGTAGTCCTCGGCCGTGCTGTAGTTGGCCAAGGGCTTGATTTCGGTGGTGATCGGCGCGCCGAACAGCTTGTCCTGCCCCATCTGGCGCACCATGGCATTGGCCAGTTCGCCATGGGCCGGGTCCTCGTAGTAGATGCCGCTGCGGTACTGGGTGCCGACGTCGTTGCCCTGGCGGTTCAGCGTGGTCGGGTCGTGCGTGTGGAAGAAGATCTCCAGGATCTCTTCGAGGCCGATCTCCTCGGGGTCGAAGGTCAGTCGCACCACCTCGGCATGGCCGGTGTCGCCCCCGCAGATCTGCTCGTAGGTGGGATGGATGGTGTGGCCGTTGGTGTAGCCGCTTTCCACATCGGTGATGCCGCGAACGCGGTCGAACACCGCTTCGGTGCACCAGAAGCAACCGCCGCCCAGGGTGATGGTTTGCAGTTTCTCTGCCATGAAGGTCTCCATGCAATGACGTATTTCCATGGCATGGTACGCGGCCCGGGGTGCCGCAGTGCGGACAGGGCCATTGCGACTGCGGCTGCAGGTCGGCGTCCTGATTTCAGCGGGCCTGGGCGTTTTTCGCGGCACCCTCGTGCAGGCCCGCTGCAGGGGGAGGAACGGTGAACCATCCGTTTCTCGCATCCCGTTCCACCACCGTGAAAAAGACGTAGTCAGGCCTCCAGCTTTCGACCAATTGGGCCAGGCGCCCATCGGGCTTGATGGCCTCATGCCAATGCAATTGGAGCACGTCACTGAATGTGGCCTCCATCAGCAACGACATCGAGTCGCCAAACGAATCCCTCAGCCACAGCACCTTCTTGTGGTTCAAGGCATTGCTGGATTGAACAAGAACCGGCTTCCTCGGCGGTACCGTGGGCAGGTGACCTCCCGTATGCAGGACTTTGTGGGTGTCAAAGTCCAACTGGGTGGTCTTCAGGGGCAGATCCTCGGCATGGATAGCCACTCTGGTATCGGACAGATGTTCCGACAGCCGAAGAAAATTCGCCAGGTCTTTTCCTCCGACCGGATGGGTGGATTTCAAGCGATACACCTCACTCGATGGCCAGCGGAGCTCTGGTGCCGCGGCTGCGACCTGCTGCCCAAAGGCACGGAATGCCGTTGCAGAACCAAGATCATTCCAATGGGTGTCCGTTTTGAAGTACAGATCGGCTTGCTGGTGCGCCTTGGCCTCCAACAGGGGGGCTCGAAGATCGACATAGAGAACGTTGCCCGTCCCGGCAAACAGCGCGTCGGTGGCGTTGGGTGATGCCGGCTGCGCCCAATGGGGCAGATGTTCGGGGTAAATGCTTCCCTTGTTGGGACCGATCATGACCCGAAAGAGTTGAACCCCTTTGCTGGCCAGGTACGTGTCCCAGGCAGCCGCCGCCACACCAATCTGCTTGGCCAGCTCCACATCCCCCGGTGCAGGTGGATGCCGGGATGCTGACAGCGTGGACTCAAACTCATCCCCCAGAAAAAGCCAGCCGTCGTGGCCAATGACGACCCGTCTGGGATTGGTGCTTATCCCCACCGGGTACAGCAACTTCGCCGCAAATTTCGATGCGAAGTCCATGTTGAAGAAAAATGATTTCTCCCATTTGATGGATTCGATATTTTTCACGCGAGAAATATTGACCATCGGCACGATCAACAAGCTCGCCAACAGCGCAACCAGGAAAAGAACAGCCCGATGCCTCATGTTCATTTTTATTAGAAATTGAAGTACAAAAACACCGAACTTGTCGTTGCAAGCATGGCGTACATTGCCAGAGAAAAAATCACCACTCCGCAAACAAGCTTGGCACTCCCCAATGATGCACTCGCTATTTCGATGGAATTCTTCTGACGGACGACAATAAAAGCGAACGCAATGGCAAGGTATGCAGGCACGTGTCCGACAAGCCCCACGGGAAGGTATTGCAGCAACACATCGGACAGCCAGCCCCCCCAGGCAAAATCAGACGTGGGTGCGGATGGCAGGGAGGTTCCGGCGATAGAGCGGAAATCCACCATGCCGTGCAGCACGCGGGCCGCATCCTCCAGGGTCTTTGCACGAAAGAAAACCCACGCAACATTCACAAACACAAAGGTGAGCAGCCATGCCAAGGCTGCGGGCATCGGGCGCCCCCACTTCTTCCAGAGCCGGTGCACTCCCAGCGCAGCCCCGTGCATGGCGCCCCAGATGACAAACATCCAGGTCGCGCCATGCCACAGCCCCCCCAGCACAAAGGTGATGAAAATATTGAGGTAGGTTTGGTACTCCGAGGACCGGTTGCCCCCCAGAGGGATATACAGATAATCCCGCAGAAAACTGCTGAGGGTGATGTGCCAACGTCGCCAGAAATCCTGGATGTTCAGCGCCTTGTAGGGTGAATTGAAATTGATCGGCAACGAAATATTGAACAGCAACGAAGCGCCGATCGCCATGTCACAGTACCCGCTGAAGTCGAAGTACAGCTGAAAGGTGTAGGCCAGGCTGGTTGCCCATGCTGCAAAGAACCCAAGACTCTGGCCGCCATCGAACCCGGCATCGGCCCACACGGCGAAGTTGTCGGCAATGACCACCTTCTTGAAAAGACCGATGCCAAAAATGAACAAGCCCTTGAGGAGGTTCGACTTTCTCAGCATGAGCGTCCAGCGCGAGTCGAACTGGGGCATGATCTGCTGGTGGTGCACAATGGGTCCCGCAATGAGGTGCGGGAAAAACGTCACAAACAGCGAATAATTCAGAATTCCGTATTTCGCGGTTTCCCCGCGATAGCTGTCCACCAAATACACGATTTGCGTGAAAGTGAAAAAGCTGATCGCCAGCGGCAGCACGATCTGGGGCACGGTGTGCGCCGTGCCCAACAGGGCATTCACGTTGTCCAACAGAAAATTGGTGTATTTGTAGTACCCGAGCAGCACCAGGTTGGCGGCAATGCCTGCGGCCAGCACCATTTTTCTGCTGATTCCATGGTTCAGCCTGCCCGTATCGCCAGGGAGGGGGCCATGCGACTTGGCCAGATACGTGCCAATCGCGAAGTTCACGAAAATGGAACCCAGGATCAACGGCAGGTGCTTGGTATCCCAGTACGAGTAGAAAAACAGGCTTGCTACAACGAGCCAAGCCTTTCCAGCAGTGATCCAGCGCAGGTGATTCATCAAGAAGTAGATGAGCACCACGATGGGCAGGTAGACCAGAATGAACTGCCAGGAACTGAAAACCATAGAGCTAGCGGCCATCACCGGCAAGGCCGGGGGCTTGGAGATGTGGGCCGCTCGAGGCGGTGGTACGGGGAGGTGACCTCGCCCCTGCTGATGTGCTGGAGTGCAACACCCTCGGCCCCCATGCATGGGGATGGGGTACCGCGAGTGGCTGATCCACAACCCACAGCACTCCGTCGGCGGTGATCGTACCCCAAGCCCCAGGCAGAATCGCCGGCCGGCCCATCGGGGGCTATTCGTACCTGCGCCCCTGCTCCATCAGTTCGGGCGTGCCGATCAGTGCATTGAGCCCGTCGAAGTCCAGCATGCGCTCCTTGTACGGCGCCGTGGTCTGGTGCGTGTGCAGGCTGGCGTAGTAGCCCTGCAGGGTATGGGCCACGGCCCGTGCGGTACCGCCCGGGAAGATGGCGATGCGAAAACCGCGCGCGCCCAGCTCCTGCGCGCTCTGCACCGGGGTCTTGCCGCCCTCGACCATGTTCGCCAGCAAGGGAATGCGGTGGGCGAAGCGCTGGCAGGCGGCGTCCATCTGCCCGGGGGTGCGCAGGGCCTCGATGAACAGCGCGTCCACCCCGCATTCGAGGTAGCGCTCGGCGCGTTCGAAGGCGGCCTCGATGCCCTCGACCGCGATGGCATCGGTGCGCGCCAGGATGAGGGTGCGGGCGTCATGCCGCGCGTCCAGCGCGGCACGCAGCTTGCCGCACATCTCGGCGACCGGCACCACGGTCTTGCCGTCCAGGTGGCCGCAGCGCTTGGGAAAGCCCTGGTCCTCCACCTGCACCATGGCGGCTCCCGCGCGCTCGAAACCGCGCACCGTGCGCTGCATGTTGAGCGCGTTGCCAAAGCCGGTGTCGGCATCGACGATGACCGGCGTGCGCACGCGCTCGGTGATGCGAGCCAGCGTGTCCTCCACCTCGGTGTAGGTGGTCAGGCCCACATCGGAGCGGCCCAGCCGGGTGTAGGCGATGGAGGCGCCCGAGAGGTACAACGCCTCGAAACCGGCCTGCTCGGCCACCAGGGCGCTCAGCGCGTCGTAGATGCCGGGGGCCAGGAGGATGTGGGGCTGCTGCAGCCGTTCGTGCAGGGAAATCGCGGTCATGGGGTGGTGCCGGTAGTGGATCGAAGCTGGTGGGCGGCGGTGTGCGCGGCAATGAAGCCGCCCGCCACGGCACTCAACAGGCCATTGCCGGAGAGGTAACCCCAGACGGCATCGCCCGAGACGCCGCGCGCCGCGCCACCGGCCGCCAGCAGGTTGGGGAACGGCCGGCCCGCCGTATCGAGCACGCGGCATTGCGCGTCGATGTCGAGCCCGCCCTGGGTATGGAACAGCGCGCCCGTGACCTTGACGGCGCAGAACGGCGCCTGCAGGGGCCGCGCCGCCGGGCGCGGATACGGGCCCTGCCCCGCCAGCGTGGCCGCCAGCGCTGCCTCGTCGCAACCGATCACGGCGGCCAGGGCCTGCACGCTGTCGCAGTGCTTCACGGCACCCGCCGCCTCGGCATCCACAAAGTCCGGAAAACCGCGCGCCAGCGCGAGGATGGGGGCGTCGAACACGTTCCAGGCCACGCCGCCCGGCTGGGCCAGCACATGGACCGAGGCCTCGGAATAGCCCTCAGTCTCGTCATGGAAGCGCCGGCCCAGGGCGTTGACCTGGATGCCGCCTTCCATCATCAGCGCCCAGGAGATCAACGCCCCCTGGGGAATGGCCCAGGAACCATGGCCCTGGTAGCCCCCCAGGTCGGCCAGGCGCGCACCCAGCGCCCGGCCCCAGGCAACGGCGCTGCCGTCATTGCCGGTATGGCCGGCGAACAGGGCATCGCGCATTTCGGGCAGCAGCTCGCGCACCATGGCGGCATTGCCGCCAAAGCCGTTGCAGGCCAGGATGGCCGCGTCGCAGGACAGGTGCTCCAGCGTGCCATCGGGCCGCTCGTAGCCCACGCCGATCACCAGCCCCGTGTCGTCGGCCCAGAGTTCGCGCACGGCGGCATCGGTCACCAGGGGAATGTCGGCCGCTGCGGCGGCATTGGCCAGCCGGCCCATCAGGCCCACACCGGTCTTCTCGGGCACGGCATGCATGCGGCGCACGCTGTGGCCGGGGTAGAGAAAGCCATCGAGCACCTGCCACTGCAGGCCATGGCGCTGCTGCAGCGCATCGAGCGCGGGGCCGATGGCCCGGGCATAGGCCTGCACCAGGTGCGGCGCCGCCCTGCCCTTGGCCTTGGCGCCGATGTCGGCGGCAAAGCGCTCGGGGCTGTCGGCTATGCCCAGATCCCGCTGCACCTGCGTGGCCGGCGCCGGGATGAAACCCGAGGACAGGGCCGAGGATCCCGTGGGCGTGGCATCGCGCTCCAGCACCGCGCAGTCCACGCCCAGGTCGTGCAGCAGCAGCGCGGCCGTGAGGCCGCAGGCCCCGCCGCCGACGATGGCCACGGGCACATGGCTGTCCTGCGCGGCCGCAGGCATGTGCTCGGCACGGCGGATGGTCGGCTTCATGCCCGTCATGGCGTTCCGGCCGCCAGTGCCGCGGTGAAGTCCGCGCAAGTCAGCACCTGGGCCACATTGGCCATGTCGGCCAGCGCCGTGTCGTGCACCTCCTGGCGGAAGGCCGCACAGCCGTCGGACAGCACCAGCGTGCGGTAGTCGCGCATGTGGGCATCGCGCACCGTGCTGGCCACGCCGCCATTGGTGACGATGCCGCACACGGCCACGGTGTCGACGCCCGCGCGGCGCAGCACCCAGTCGAGCTGGGTGTTGAAGAAGGCCGAATACGCCACCTTGCAGACCGACACATCCACCCAGGGCGCGATCTCGGGCACATGGGCCTGGCCCGTGCCGCCCGGTGCGAAATCGCCGCGCCGCAGAAAGGGCCGCAGCTCCTTGAGGTGGGGCGAGACCATGGGCTCGCCCTGGGCATCCGGCCACAGCGTGAACTGGCTGCCCGCCACCAGGCCACCGCCAGCCTTGACGGCCTGGGCCACCTGGGCCAGGCGCGGCGGCAGCAGCAGCGCGGCGGGGCTCACCGCGCCACCGCGCGCGTAGGCACCGTCGGGCGCGAGAAAGTCGTTTTGCAGGTCGATCAGGACCAGCGCCACGCGCCGGGTGTGCAAGGGTGTGGCAGTGGTGCTCATGCAGCGCGCACCAGCAGATTGCCCAGCGTGTCCACCGTGGCGTGGAACCCCGGCTCCAGCCACACCGTGGTGTCGGGCTGCTCCAGGATGGCCGGGCCTTCGATGCGGGCGCCCACGGGCAGGTCCAGCCGTGCATGGCGCACGGCGTCCCACCACTGGCCGGCATGGAACACGCGCTGCACGCCCAGGGGCGGGTTCAGCGTGGTCGACTGCGGCGCCAGCACCGTGAGGTCGAACTTGGGCCGCACACCCACGCGGGCATAGCGCAGGTTCATCACGCGCACGGCGATGCCGGCCAGCACCCGGCCGAAGGCGGCGCGGTAGGCCTCCTCGAAAGCCGCCTGGATGCCTTCGCGGCTGAGCGCAGCGGCCGTGACGGGCACCTGCACCGTGTGCGTCTGCCCGGCGTAGAGCATGTCCAGCGCGATGATCTCCTGCACCTGCACGAACTGCACGCCCGCCGAATCCAGGCGCTGCTGGCAGGCTTCGGACAGGGACTGCACGCGCTGGCGCAGGTCGGCCACATCCAGTTCGGCCAGGGGCTTGTTCAGGGTCTGCACCGCGTCGTGGCGCATGTCGGCCATCACGCAGCCCAGGGCCGAGGTGACGCCCGGGTAGCGTGGCACGATGCCCGTGCCCACGCCCACCTCGCGCATCATGGCGCACACGTGCAGGGCGCCACCACCGCCGAAGGGCATGTAGGCGAACTGGCGCGGGTCGTGCCCGCGTTCGATGGAAACCACACGCACGGCGCCGGCCATCTTGGCATTGGCCACGGTGAGGATGGCCTCGGCGGCAGCCATCACAGAAAGGCCCAGGGGCAGTGCCACATGGGTCTCGATGGCATCGCGCGCCTTGGCCGCATCCATGGCGGCCAGCAGGCCGCCGCCCAGCGGCCGGTCGGCCGCGATGCGGCCCAGCAGCACGTTCGCATCGGTCACCGTGGGCCGGGTGTTGCCGCGCCCGTAGCAGGCAGGGCCAGGCACACTGCCAGCGGACTCAGGGCCCACCTGCAGCATGCCGCTGGCATCCACCGAGGCGATGGAGCCGCCGCCCGCGCCAATGGTCTCGATCTGGATCATGGGCGAGCGCACCACCATGCCGAATTCGATGGCGGTCTGTGTGGCCAGGGCCGCCTCGCCGCCCGCGACCAGGGACACGTCGAACGAGGTGCCCCCCATGTCGCCCGTGATCGCATCGGGAAAGCCTGCCGCGCGCGCGATGGCCGCACAGGCGATGACACCCGCCGCCGGGCCCGACAGGGCCGTGCGCACCGGCACGTCGCAGGCCGTCTGGCGCGACATCACGCCGCCGTTGCTCTGCACGATGAGCAATTCGCCGCCAAAGCCCTGGGTGCGCAGGTCGCCCTCCAGCCGCTCCAGGTAGCTGCCCACCACGGGCTGCAGCGCGGCGTTGAGCGTGGCCGTGGAGCAGCGCTCGAACTCGCGGATCTCGGGCAGCACCTCGCTGGCCGCCGTCACATGGGCGTTGGGCCACAGGCTGCGCACGGCCGCCACGGCCGCCTGCTCGTTGGCCGGGTTGGCATAGGTGTTGATGAAGAAAACGCACACGGCCTCGCAGCCCGCATCGAGCAGGGCCTGGGCCTGGGCCTTCACCTGGGCCAGGTCCACCGGGGTGTGCAGCGTGCCGTCGGCCAGCACACGCTCGTCCACCTCCAGGCGCAGGTGGCGTGGCACGATGGGCTCGAAGCTGCCGCGCAGGCCCCAGGTCTGGGGCCGGTCGCGGCGGCGCATCTCCAGCACATCGCGGAAACCGCACGTGGTGATGATGCCGGTGCGCGCCACCTTGCGCTCCAGCAGCGCATTGGTGCCCACGGTGGTGCCGTGCACGATGGTGGCGATGGCCGCGGCCGAATCCGCCACGCGCGCCACGCCGTTCATGAAGCCGCGCGCCTCTTCCCCCCGGGTCGAGGGCACCTTGACGATGCGGGCGCTGCCGTCCGCCTCGTCGAGCACGAAAAGATCGGTGAAGGTGCCGCCCACGTCCACCCCCACCACAAAGGATGCCTTGCCACTCATGCTGCTGCGCCTTTCACTGCCGTCGCACTCTCACTGTTCTCCACCACATAGCCCATGGCCGCGTCGATCTGCCGGCGCGCCACGGCCCGTGCTTCGGGCGCACCGTAGCCGCCCCCGCCCGGGGTCTCCAGGCGCACGCGCTCGCCCTGCTGCAGCTTGATGCCGATCATCTTGGAGCGCATGGGCGGCGTCTTCCACTCGCCCGCGTTCTGGTAACGGAACACGTTCAGGGCCCCTGCCCCGCCCCCGGCAATGCCCTGGGGTGCGGCCTTGCCGCGCTCGCCGAAGATGAAGACCTCGGCGTCCTGCTCCAGCAGCTCGATCTCGTAGATGGCCCCGAGGCCGCCCCGGTGCTGGCCGTCGCCACCCGAGCCCGGGCGCAGCGCCCATTGCGTGAAGCGCACCGGGTAGGCCGCCTCCAGGATCTCCAGCGGCGGGATGGTCGCCGTGGAGATGGGGGCGTTGCCATGGCTCATGCCATCGCCATCGGAATGGCCGCCGTGGCCGCCGCCAAAGAAGCTGAACATCACCCAGCGCTGGCCCTTGCGTGCTGCATCGGTGCGGTGCCCGGCGATGGACAGTGCATTGATGGTGCCGTAGGCCTGGGCCATGGCGCGCTCGGGCGCGGCCAGGGCCGTGGCGCTGAAGATCACGTCGATCATGCGCAAAATGGTCTCGGTGTAGCCGCCCACGGGCCGTGGCCGTGCGGCACTGATCACCAGGCCGTCGGGCAGCACGAAATCCACCGCGTCGAGCACCCCGGCATTGGCCGGCACGTCGGGGAACAGGTGCTTGAGCGCCACGTAGCAGGCCGCGATGGCCGTGGCGCGCGAGATGTTGACCGGCCCGGCGCACTGCGGCGAGCTGCGCGAAAAATCGAGCGTGAGCGCATCGCCCTGCACCGTCATGTCCAGGGCGATGGTCAGCGCCTCGTCCCGCACACCGTCATTGTCCAGCATGTCGCTGAAGCTGTAGCGCCCGTCGGGCAGCGCCGCGATGTGCGAGCGCATGAGCTTGACGGCGCGCGCGCGCAACTCGCCCATGGACTGCAGCACCACGGCATCGCCGTACTGGTCCAGCAGGTCGTGCAGGCGCCGCTCGCCCAGGTCCAGCGCCGAGAGCTGGCCGTTGAGGTCGCCCCACAGGCTGTCGGGCAGGCGCGTGTTGGCCTTGAGGATGGCCAGCACGTCCTCGTCGAGCGCGCCGCCGCGCACGATGCGCACGGGCGGTATCTGCACCGCCTCCTGCCAGCACTCGGTGGCGGCCGGGTTGTAGTTGCCGGGCACGGCGCCGCCCACGTCGTGCCAGTGGGCGGCCGAGGCGAGAAAGCAGTACAGCCGGCCATTGCGGAAGAACGGGCGCACCAGCTTGAAGTCGTTGGCGTGCGTGCCGCCCTCGTAAGGGTCGTTGAACAGCCAGGTGTCGCCCTCGGCCATGCCGCCGCGCCCGCTGGCCGCCTGCATGGCCGCGCGCACCGCGAAGGCCATGGCGCCCACGAAAACCGGCAGGCCGGACTTGCCCTGCACCAGGGTGTCGCCGCTCACCGCGTCGTACAGGCCGTGGCAGGCGTCGTGCGCCTCGGCGATGATGGGATTGAACGCGCTGCGGTAGAGCGTGGCGTCCATTTCGTCCGCGATCTGCTCGAGCCGGCCACGCAGCACCGCGAGGGTGACCGGGTCCATGCTGCTGCTTGTCGTTGTCTGTTCAGCCATTGACGGCCTCCTTGCCAAATCGGGCGCGCAGCTGGTTCATCAGCCCGCCAGCGCGCACCATGTCCATGAGAAACGGGGGAATCGGGTCGCAGGCCAGGCGCGTGCCCTCTGCGGTGAGCACAGCCGGGGCCTGCCAGTCCAGGGCGATCTGTTCGCCCTCGGCCACCCGGCCCGCCTCGGGGCAGGTCAGCAGCAGCAGGCCCAGGTTGAAGGCGTTGCGGAAGTACAGGCCGCTGAACGACGGCGCGATGACCGCCACGATGCCTAGGCGCACCAGCACGGCGGCGGCCTGCTCGCGCGAGGAGCCGATGCCGAAGTTGGGCCCGGCCACGATCACGTCGCCCTGGCGCACACCGCCCACGAAATCCGGGCGCACCGATTCCAGGCAGTGGCGCGCCAGCACCTCGACGCCGTGCTTCATCGCATGGCCGGGGGCCAGCACATCGGTGTCGATGTCGGCCCCGAGTTTCCAGACCCTGTGCAACGGTACGGCGCTCATGCCAGCACCTCGCGCGGGTCGGCAATGCGCCCTTTCAGGGCCGATGCGGCCACCGTGTAGGGCGAGGCCAGGTACACCTGGGCCGTGGCCGAGCCCATGCGCCCCTTGAAGTTGCGCGCCGTGCTGGAGATCACGGTGGTGCCGTCGCCCACCGTGTCGCCATAGCCGGCGCAAGCGCCGCAGGTGGTGGGGAAGAGTTCGGCCCCCGCGTCCTGCAGCACCTGCAGCACACCCTCGTCCCGCGCGGCGGCCTGGTCCTGCTGGCTGGCGGGGGCCACCATCAGGCGCACGCCGCTGGCCACGCGCTGGCCGCGCAGCACGCGGGCCGCGGCGCGCAGGTCGTCGAGCTTGGCCCCCGTGCAGGCGCCGATGTAGGCCACGTCGATGCGCGTGCCCGCATGCCGGTCCACGGCTGCGGTGTTCGCCGGGCTGTGGGGCGCGGCCACCTGGGGTGCCAGGGTATCGGCGTCGAAATCGTGGCGGGTGAGTGGCGCGCCGAGGTCGGTGCGCCAGGCGTCCAGCCCCTGCAGGTCCGCCTCGGGCACGCCGTGGGTCGCGAGCCAGTCGCGCGTGGTCGCGTCGGGGGCGATCAGGCCGGCCTGGGCGCCCATCTCGGCACTCATGTTCGACAGTGTCATGCGTTCCTGCATCGACAGCGCTTGCACCGCAGGGCCGGCGAACTCCACGGCCTGGTACTGGCCGCCGTTCATGCCGAAGCGGCCGATCATGTGCAGCACCATGTCCTTGGCGGTCACGCCGGCAGCGAGCTGACCGCTCCAGTGCATCTGCAGGGTGTGGGGCACGCGCAGCCAGATCTCGCCGGTGACCACCACGCCCAGCATCTCGGTGCTGCCAATGCCGAACATGTAGGCCCCGAAGGCACCACCCGTGGGCGAATGCGAATCGCCGCCCACGCAGAACATGCCGGGGCGGATGTGCCCATGCTGCGGCACCACCACATGGCAGATGCCCTGGCCGTCATAGACATGGGGCAGCGCCTGCTCCTTGGCCCAGTCGCGCGCGATGCGCACGATGCGGCGTGACTCCTCGTCGCGCTCGGGCAGGTAGTGGTCCATGACCAGCACCACGCGCGACTTGTCCCAGAGCCCGGCGCCCAGCTCTTCGAGCATGGGTTGGAGCCGGCGCGGGCCGGACGAGTCGTGGAACATGGCCAGGTCCACCTTGCAGTTGACGATTTCCCCGGGCGCCACGCCGCTGCGCCCGCTGGCGCGGGCCACCAGCTTCTGGGCCAGGGTGCTGGGCAAGGCAGTCATTCGGGCTTGGCTCCGGCAAAACGCACGACCTTGGCCCAGCGCGGGATCTCGGCCTGCACGAAGCGGGCGAACTCCTCGGGGCTGTTGCCCACGGGCACGGCGCCTTCGGTCTCCAGGCGCTTTTTCACCTCGGGCGTGGCGATGGCATGGCGCGCGGCGTCGCTGAGTTTCTTGGCCAACTCGGGGTTCATCTGCCCGGGGCCGAACAGGCCGAACCAGGCGCTCGATTCGTAGCCGGGCAGCACCTCGGAGATGGCTGGCACATCGGGGAAGGCCGGCAACCGCTTGGCACTGGTCACGCCCAGCGCACGCAGCTTGCCCGCCCGCACCTGGGCCTGGGCATTGCCCACGGCGGCGAACATCAGCTCCACCTGCCCGGCCAGCACGTCCTGCAGGGCCGGGGCGGTGCCGCGGTAGGGAATGTTGACGATGTAGGCACCCGACTGCATCTTGAAGGCATCGCCCGCCAGGTGCAGCGAAGATCCTACGGCGCCAATCGCGAAATTGAGCTGGCCCGGTCGCGCCTTGGCCAGCGCGATCAGTTCGCGCACGTCCTTGGCGGGCACCGAGGGGTTGGCCACCAGGATGGAGGGCGAGGTCGCCACGCAGGTCAGCGGCGTGAAGTCCTTGATGGGGTCGAACGGCAGCGAAGGGTAGAGGCTGGCGTTGATGGCATGGCTCGTGAAGCTCATGAGCAGGGTGTTGCCATCGGGTGCCGCCTTGGCCACCGCGTCAGCGGCGATATTGCCGCCCGCGCCGGGGCGGTTTTCCACCACCACGGTGCGGCCGAGCTGGCGGCCCATCTCGCTCGCCAGGTTGCGCGCCAGCGTGTCGGTGGAGCCGCCTGCGGGCGCGCCCACCAGGATGCGGATGGGCGCGTTGTTCTGGGCCAGGGCCTGCCCGAACGGGAGTACCGCGGGCAGGGCCAGCAGCATTTTGCGGCGTGGAATGGTCATGGTGTCTTGTCTCCTTTTTCTCTCAGAGGCCCAGGTAGGCCCGGCGCAGTTCGTCGCTGCGCAGCAGTTCGTCGGGGGCTCCGGCAAAGCGGATGCTGCCGTTTTCCATCACATAGGCGCGGTCGGCGATCTCCAGCGACTGGCCCACGTTCTGCTCGACCAGCAGCACCGCCAGGCCGGTTGCGCGCAACTGCCGGATCAGGCCGAACATCTCCTCGACCAGCAGGGGCGACAGGCCCAGCGAGGGTTCGTCCAGGATCAGGAGGCGCGGCTCGGCCATGAGGCCGCGGCCGATGGCCAGCATCTGCTGCTCGCCGCCGCTCATGGTGCCGGCCAGCTGGCCGGTGCGCTCCTTCAGGCGCGGGAAGGTCGCGAACACCTTGTCGATGTTCTCGGCCCGCCGCTCCCGGGCGCGGGTGAAGCTGCCCAGCGAGAGGTTTTCGAGCACGCTGAGGTTGGGGAAGATCTTGCGGCCCTCGGGCACCTGGATCAGCCCGGCCTTGACCACCTCGGTGTAGTGCGCGCCGCTCAGGTCCGCGCCGCCGAAGGCGACCGTGCCGGCCCAGGCCTGGTAGATGCCGCAGACCACGTTGTTCAAGGTGGACTTGCCAGCGCCATTGCTGCCGAGAAGGGCCACGGTTTCGCCGGGGTTCACCTGCAGGTCCACGCCACGCAGCACCTCGACGCGGCCATAGCCGCCGCGCAGGCCGGCAATGCCAAGCAAGGGAGCCGCCGTGCTCATGCGGCCTCCTTCGCGGCGGCGGCGCGCAGGCGCGCTGCCGTGCCATGGCCCAGGTAGGCCTCGATCACGCGTTCGTCGGAGGTCACGGCCGCGGGGCTGCCCTCGGCGATCAACTGGCCCTGGGCCAGCACCCACACGTGCTCGGCCAGGTTCATCACGGCCTGCATGACATGCTCGATCATCAGCACCGTCACACCGCCCTGCGCAATGCCGCGCACCACGGGAATCATCTCGGCAATCTCCTGGGGGTTGAGGCCGGCCAGCACCTCATCGAGCAGCAAGAGGCGCGGCCGGGTGGCCAGCGCGCGCGCCAGCTCCAGCCGCTTGCGCCCGGCCACGGTGAGGTCCGAGGCGGGCTTGTCCAGCTGGGCGGCCAGGCCCACGCGGGCAGCCACCTCGGTGGCCAGCGCCAGGGCGGCGGCGCGGCGCGGCTCGTGCAGGTGGGCGCCCACGGCGATGTTCTCGCGCACGGTCTGGGCCGCGAAGGGCTGCACGATCTGGAAGGTGCGCGCCATGCCCAGCCGGGCGTTCAGGTGCGGGGCCTGGCCGGTGATGTCCTGCCCGGCCAGGTGCACGCTGCCCGTGTCGGGCCGCACAAAGCCGCTCATCAGCGCGAACAGCGTGGTCTTGCCGGCGCCGTTGGGGCCGATCAGCGCGGTCAGCGTGCCCTCGCGCACGGTGAGGCTGACGTTCTGCACGGCCTTGAGGCCGCCGAAGGACTTGCCCACGCCCGTGAGGGCCAAGAGTTCTTTATTGGCCATGGCGGCCCCCCGATCGTTTCCACAGGTCCACCACCGACTGGCCCAGACCCGCGATGCCGCGCGGCAGGAACATCACGATGAGCACCAGCACGGTGCCGTAGATCACCATGTTGATCCCGGGCAACTGGCCGAACAGGTTGCGCGTGAGGTCGGCCAGCACATGCAGCACCAGGGCGCCGAGCACCGGCCCCCAGACCGTGCCGATGCCGCCCACGATGGCCGCCACCAGCGCCTCCACCGAGGTGGAAGAGCCATAGGCGATGCCCGGGTCGATGTACTGGAACACCTGCACATAGAACGCCCCGGCCGCCCCCATGAAGCCGCCGGAGAGCGCAATGGCGCCCAGCTTCACCCGAAAGGGGTTGACGCCCACGGCGCGGGCCGCATCCTCGTTGTCGCGCACGGCCTGCAGCCAGGCACCGAAGCGCGAATTGCGCAGCCACCAACTGGCCAGCAATGCCAGGGTGACCAGCGCCAGGACCAGGAAGACATAGCCCTTGCGCGAGCCGAACTGCATGTTGGAGAGCGACTCCCTGAGCGGCAGCATCAACCCCACGCCCGCGCCGGTGAACGGCACCGACAGCGCCAGGATGCGGAACACCTCGGCGAACGCCAGCGTGACCAGCGCGAAATACGAACCCTTGAGCCCGTAGCGGAACGACAGCCCGCCCACGAACAGGCCCACGAGCGCGCTGCCTGCCACGGCCAGGGGCAAGGCCAGCCAGGCGTTGATGCCGCCCTGCATCTGCGCGATGGCCTGGATGTAGGCCCCCGTGCCGAAGAACAGCGCATGGCCGAACGAGAACTGCCCGCCGAAGCCGCCCAGGATGTTCCAGGCCTGCGCCAGCAGCGCCGCGTACAGGGACATCATGACGAAATTGAGCAGCACGCCCGAATCGGACGCCAGGGTGATGACCGACACGGCCAGAACGAAGACTGCGATGGATGCGAGCTGTTTCATTGCCGGGCTCCGAACAGGCCCTGCGGGCGGAACAGCAGCACGGCGATGAAGATGGCGAAGATGCCGATCTGCCCCAGCGACTCGCCCAGGTACAGGCCGCCCAGCGATTCGACCACCCCGATCAGCAACCCGCCCACGAGGGCTCCGGCAAAGCTGCCCATGCCGCCGAGCACGACGATGGTGAAGGCCACCAGCACGAAGCCGCTGCCCACCTGCGGGTTGACGTAGTAGGCCGGCAGCAGGAAGCAGGCCGCCGCGCCCAGGCAGGCCAGGCCGATGCCGAAGCTCATGGCGTAGACATGGTCCACATGGATGCCCATGAGCTTGGCGCCGTGCTTTTCGCGCGCCACAGCGCGGATGGCGCGGCCCAGGTCGGTGCGCCCCACGATCCACAGCAGCAGGCCCGACACCACCAGCGCCCCGGCAAAGGAAACCAGCTTGGGCAGCGCGATCATGGCCGGGCCGATGGCCACGGTGGTGAGGGTGTAGGCCGTCTCGATGGTGCGTGTATCGGACTTGAAGAACAGCAGCGCCAAATTCTCCATCACGATGGAGATGCCCAGCGTGACCAGCAGGATGTTCTCGTCCTTGCCATGGCTGGCGCGGTTGATGACCACGCGCTGCAGCCCATAGCCCAGCGCGAACATGCCGGGCACGAGGATGGGCAGCGCCAGGTAGGGGTCGATGCCCCAGTGCTGCTTGAGCAGGTAGACGGCGTACAGCGCCAGCATCAGCGACGCGCCGTGCGCGAAGTTGATGATGTGCAGCACACCATAGATCAGGGTGAGGCCCAGGGCGATCAGCGCGTAGACCGCGCCGGTCGTCAGCCCGTTGAGGACCGAGGGGAAGAGGATGCTGAGATCGAACATGGGGGTGGTGTGCCGGGCATGTCAGGCAAAGGCGCGGCCTGGCGCCAGGGTCTCTGGCGCCAAGTCAGCCGGTGCGCGCATGGCCGCCAGCTCGGTTGTCAGGCCTTCAGCGGGAAGAGTGGATCCGCCTCGCGGTAGTCGCGCGGGATGATGACCTTGATGTCGTTCTTGAGCACCTGGGTCATGAGCGGCTGGGCCCCCTGGTTCTGCCCGGCCACGAATTTGGTGGGTCCGTAGGGCATGATGTGGTCGGCGAACGTGCTCTTCTCCAACGCGTCGATGACGGCGGCGCGCTCGGTGGACTTGGCACGCTCCAGCGCATCGGCCAGCAGCCACATGCTGGTGTAGGTCATGAACAGCTCGTAGCTGAAGAACAGGCCCTTGGCCTCCACACGTTTCTTGAGATCCTGGGCGCGTTTGTCCTTGGGGTTGAACCAGTGGTTGCAGTCGATGATGCCGTTGGCCGCGTCCGGGAACTCCTTGACGAACTTGTAGCTCGATGCGGCGCCGCCCAGCACCGAGTAGATGGCCTTGGGCGTGACCTTCTGCTGCTGCATGGTGCGCACCAGCAGCGCGTACTCGTTGTAGTAGTTGGCGGGGATCACGATGTCGGGGTTCACGGCCTTCATGCGCAGCACGATGTTGTTGAAGTCGCGCGTGGGGTTGGCGTGCTTGACGACTTCCTTGACCTCGTAGCCGTAGCCCGGCAGCTCGCGCGACAGCAGCTGCGCCGTGCCCGAGCCGAACAGCGACTCCTCGTGGATCACCATCACCGTCTTGGCGGGCTTGCCGGCCGCGGTGTTGAGCACGTGCAGGTTGGCCATGGCGGTCTCGGTGCACTTCTTGTAGCCGGGGCCGAAGCGGAAGGTGTTCTTCAGGCCGCGCTCCACGATCTGGTCGGCCACGCCCACGTCCACGATGTGCGGCAGGTTGTACTTGGCGGCCGCCTGCGTGGTGGCCAGGCAGATGGCGGAGGCGAAGGCACCGACCACGGCGGACACGCCGGCTTCGTTCATCTTCTCGACCTCGGCCGCGCCGGCCTGGGGCTGCGACTGCGCGTCGCCCAGCAGGGCTTCGAGCTTGGCGCCACCCAGGGACTTGATGCCGCCGGCCTTGTTGATGTCCTCGATGGCCAGCATCGCGCCCTCGCGGCACTGCTGGCCCGAATAGGCCAGCGCCCCCGTCACCGGGTGCAGCACCCCCACCTTGACCGCCTTGGCCTGCGCGCCACCCACCAGGGGAAAGGCCAGGGCCGATGCGGCGGCGGCCGACTGGGAGAGGAAATGGCGGCGATTGCTCATGGGCGTACTCCTTGGAGGATGGGTCGGGGCGGTTGTTGTGTTTTTCAATGGAACTGGGCCGACAGCTCTTTGCTGACCCAGACCTTCGCGTCGATGCTGCCCACGCGGGACAGCTGCATCTCGTATTCGTAGCGGTCGGGCCGGTACAGGCCGTGCAGCCACTGCACGGGGCGCTCCTGGTCGTCGTAGATCAGGCGGCGCACGGCCAGCAGGGCCGAGCCCACCGCCACGTCGAGGTGGCGCGCCACCACGGCATCGGCCAGCTTGGCGGAGATGGTCTGGTGGGCGCGGCCCACCTTCACACCCGACTCCTCCAGCAGCACCAGGATGGGCTTGCGCGCCAGCTCGCGCCGGCCGAACTGGCGGCCGATGTCGGCCGGCACATAGGTGGTGATGTGCGAGAGCGGGCCCTCGCGCGTGCTGCGCACCCGCACGGCCTTCTGCACGGCGTCGCCCACGGCGATCTGCAAGGCGCCGGCCACGGCGCGCGAGGCGGTCACGGTCTCCACATCGAGCACCTTGACCGAGGTGCGCAAGCCCATGCTGACCAGGTTTTCGAGCAGGCCGGTGAGCTGGGCGCGGTTGCTGTGCAGGTGGCCCTCCTGGCCGCCCTGCCCTGCCTCGGGCTGGGGCACGGGCCGCGTGCCTCTGCCGGGCTGGCGGGAAATCAGGCCTTCGCCCTGCAGCAGTTCCAGGGCACGGCGCACCGTGACGCGCGCCACAGAGAACTGCTGCATCAGCGCCAGTTCGCCCGGCAAGCCCGCGGCGAAGTGCCCTTCCTGCAGTTGCTCGCGCAGCACCAGGTAGATCTGGTGGTATTTGGGCAACGGCAGCTTGGGCGACATGGGTTCATCGTGGGCCATCCATAATGTCCTGTCAATGAGACATTTAAGCCCATTTGGTCCTGTTTTGAGGACATTTGCGCCGGAGCGCGGCCAGGCCCATGGCGCTCCCATTTTTGGAGCACTTGCACGCACGCTCATGGGGCTGCCACGGGACGCATGCACCGCCGTGGAGCAGCACGCGCGCGGGGCCTGGGGTTTACCCGCAACCCCGGAAGGCATCGCGCTGGTGTCGCCCCAGGGCATCGATCAATTGACGCCGGCAGACACGCTTGCTATATTACTAACCAGTCAGTCATTAACTACAACACCCCCTTGACCACCGCCCCCGCCACCCCTTCTGCCGGAACCAAACGCGAACGCCGCAAGGAAGCGCGTCCCGGCGAGTTGCTGGAGGCGGCGCTCGACCTGTTCGTGGAAAAAGGCTTTGCCGCCACCCGGGTGGACGACGTGGCCGCGCGCGCCGGGGTGTCCAAGGGCACGCTGTTCCTGTACTTCCCGAGCAAGGAAGAGCTGTTCAAGGCCGTGGTGCGCCAGAACATCGCGGGCCGCTTCGAGGAGTGGAGCCATGAGCTCGAAACCTTCGAGGGCACGACCGGCGAGCTGCTGCGCCACTGCTACCTGGTCTGGTGGGAGCGCATTGGCGCCACCAAGGCCTCGGGCATCACCAAGCTGATGTTCAGCGAGTCCCAGAACTTCCCCGAGATCACCGTCTTCTACCAGCAGGAAGTGATACGCCCCGGGCAGGACCTGGTGCGCCGCATCCTGCGACGCGGCATGGAGCGCGGCGAATTCCGTGGCGTGAACCTGGACTACGCCGTGCACGTGGTGATGGCCCCGATGATCTTCCTGATGCTGTGGAAGCACTCCATGGGCGCCTGCATGCCTGACGCGCTGGAACTCGGCCCCGAGAAGTTCATCGACGCGCAGGTGGACAACGTGCTCTACGGCCTGTGCGCGCGTCCGGAAACGGGGCCTTTCGCCCCCGCCCTCTCCTCCCCTTCCCTTCCCTCTTCTCCTTCTGCGGTCTGACCCATGAAACGCTGGATTCCCTGGCTGGCTGCGGCCGCCGTCGTCGTGCTGGTGGGCGGTGGTGCATGGCGCGCCATGGCCGCGCGCCAGCAGCAGCAAAAGGCCCTGGCACAGGCTGCCAGCCAGCGTGCCGAGGCGCCCATGCAACTGGCGGCCAGCGAGCTGGTGGGCGTGGTGCGCAAAAGCCTGGTGCTGGGCGTCCCGGTCTCGGGCTCGCTGCGCGCCACCGAATCGGCCATGGTCAAGGCGCGCGTGGCGGGTGAGCTGCAGGGCCTGACGGTCCGCGAAGGCGACAGCGTGCGCGCCGGCCAGGTGCTGGCCCGCATCGACGCCACCGAATCCCAGGCCCGCCTGCGCCAGGCGCAGCAGCAGGCCGACGCCGCCCGTGCCCAGGTCGACATCAACCAGCGCACGGTGGCCAACAACCAGGCGCTGGTGAACCAGGGCTTCATCTCGGCCACGGCCCTGGTCACCTCGCAGGCCAGCCTGGAATCGGCCCAATCGACCTACCGCGCCGCGCTGGCAGCGGCCGATCTGGCCAAGAAGTCTCTGGAAGACACCGTGCTGCGCAGCCCCATCACGGGCCAGGTCTCGCAGCGCCTGGCCCAGCCCGGCGAGCGCATGCCCGTCGATGGCCGCGTGCTGGAGGTGGTCGACCTCTCGCGCCTGGAACTCGAGGCCCTGCTGAGCCCGGCCGATTCACTGGCCGTGCGTGTGGGCCAGAAGGCCCAGTTGCAGATCGAAGGCAGCGCCGAGCCCGTGGTGGCCACGGTGGCGCGCATCAACCCCAGCGCCCAGGCCGGCAGCCGCACGGTGCCCGTCTACCTGGCCATTGCCCAGAACCGCGGTGCCCCCGCGCTGCGCCAGGGCCTGTTCGTGCAGGGCCTGCTCGACACCGGCCGTGCCGAGGTGCTGACCGTGCCGCTCGATGCCGTGCGCACCGACAAGCCCGCGCCCTACATCCAGGCCGTGCGGGATGGCAAGGTGGCCTACCTGCCGGTCAAGACCGGGGCGCGCGCCGTGGTCGATGGCCAGGCCCTGGTCGCCATTGAGGGTGCCCCCGAAGGCACGGTGGTCGTCTCCGGCCGCATGGGGCAGTTGCGCGAAGGCACGGCCGTCACCACGGCGGCAGCCGCCGCTCCCGCTTCGGCCCCTGCATCGCGCCCCGCGCCCTGACCCGCCATGTGGTTCACCAAGGTCAGTCTCAAAAACCCGGTGTTCGCCACCATGGTGATGCTCGCCATCGTGGTGCTGGGTCTCTTTTCGTACCAGCGTCTCAAGGTCGACCAGTTCCCCAACATCGATTTCCCGGTGGTGGTGGTCACGGTGGACTATCCCGGCGCCTCGCCCGAGATCGTCGAGAGCGAGGTCACCAAGAAGATCGAGGAAGGCGTCAATTCGATTGCCGGCATCAATGCCCTGACCTCGCGCAGCTACGAGGGCATGGCCGTCGTCATCATCGAGTTCCAGCTGCACATCGATGGCCGCAAGGCCGCCGAGGACGTGCGCGAGAAGGTGGCCACGGTGCGCCCCCTGCTGCGCACCGAGGTCAAGGAGCCGCGTGTGCTGCGCTTCGACCCGGCCAGCCGCGCCGTGTGGTCGCTGGCCGTGCTGCCCGATGAGAAAGCCGCCAAGGACGGCGCTGCGGCGCGCAGCGCGGTCGAGCTGACCACCTGGGCCGAGCAGATCCTGAAGAAGCGCCTGGAAAACGTGCGCGGCGTGGGTGCCGTGAACCTGGTGGGCGCCACCAAGCGCGAGATCAACATCTACCTGAACCCGCAGGCGCTCGAGGCCTTCGGCGTCACGCCCGACCAGGTGGCCAGCGCCGTGCGCAACGAGAACCAGGATCTGCCCGTGGGCGCCATCCGCTCGCTGGCGCAGGAGCGCGTGGTGCAGATCGACGCGCGCATGGAGCGGCCCGAGGACTTCGGCCGCATCATCGTGGCGCGCAAGAACGGCGCCCCGGTGCGCCTGGACCAGGTGGCCCGCGTCAACGACGGCGCCCAGGAGGTGGAGAGCCTGGCCCTGTACAACGGCCAGCGCACGCTGCTGCTGTCGGTGCAGAAGTCGCAGGGCGAGAACACCATCGAGGTGGTGGACGGCCTGAACGCCGCCGTGGTCGAGCTGCGCAACCAGTTGCCGCCCGGCGTGCGGCTGGAGACCATCGGCGACAGCGCCCGCCCGATCCGCGTGGCGGTGAACAACGTGCGCCAGACGCTGATCGAGGGTGCCATCCTCACGGTGCTCATCGTCTTTCTGTTCCTGAACTCCTGGCGCTCCACCGTGATCACGGGGCTGACCCTGCCGATCGCGCTGATCGGCACCTTTTTGTTCATGAACATGTTCGGCTTCACCATCAACATGATCACGCTGATGGCGCTGAGCCTGTGCGTGGGCCTGTTGATCGACGATGCCATCGTGGTGCGCGAGAACATCGTGCGCCACGTGCAGATGGGCAAATCGGCCTACAACGCGGCCATGGACGGCACGCAGGAGATCGGCCTGGCCGTGCTGGCCACCACCCTGTCCATCGTGGCGGTGTTCATGCCCATCGGCTTCATGGGCGGCATCATCGGCAAGTTCTTCCACGAGTTCGGCATCACCATCGTCGCGGCGGTGATGATCTCGATGTTCGTGAGCTTCACGCTCGACCCCATGCTGTCGAGCATCTGGCACGACCCGAGCATCCACGGCCATGGCCAGAAGACCGAGCCGGTCACCTTCTACGACAAGACCATCGGCCGCGTCACGGGCTGGTTCGACAGCGCCACCGACGCCCTGGCCGAGGGCTACCAGCACATCCTGCGCTGGTCGCTGGTGCACAAGCTGACCACCATGGCGATTGCCGTGGGCATCTTCGTACTGAGCATCGTCATGGTGCCGCTCCTGGGCACCGAGTTCGTGCCCAAGGCGGACTTTTCCGAGACCTCGATCAATTTCTACACGCCCGTGGGCTCCTCGCTCGAAGCCACCGAGGCCAAGGCGGCCCAGGTCGAGGCCATCCTGCACGAGATGCCCGAGGTGCGCTACACACTGTCCACCATCAACACTGGCAACGCCCAGGGCAAGATCTACGCCAACATCTACGTGCGCCTGGTGGACCGCAAGGACCGCAGCCGCAGCGTGGACGCCATGTCCGACGTGCTGCGCGAGCGCCTGAAGACCGTGCCCGGCATCACCGTCACGCATGTGGGCCTGCTCGATGCCGTGGGCGGCCAAAAGCAGGTGGAATTCTCGCTGCAGGGCCCGGACCTGCAGGAGCTGGAGCGCCTCACGCGCACCGTGACCGAGAAGATCCGCGGCATTCCCGGCCTGGTGGACCTCGATACCAGCGCCAAGCCCAACAAGCCGGTGATCGCCCTCGACATCAAGCGCGATGCGGCCTCGGACCTGGGTCTGTCGGTGGCGCAGATGGCCGCCTCGCTGCGCACCCTGGTGGCCGGCACCACGGTGGGCAACTGGCGCGCACCCGATGACCAGACCTACGACGTGAACGTGCGCCTGGCGCCCGAGGCCCGCACCGCCCCGCAGGACCTGGAGCGCCTGCCCTTTGCCATGGCCGCGGCGGCCGATGGCAGCTCGCGCATCGTGCGCCTGAACCAGGTGGCTGCGGTGAAGGAATCCACCGGCGCCAACCAGATCAACCGCCGCGACCTGACGCGCGAGGTGACGGTCAACGCCAACGTGTCGCAGCGCTCGGCCGGCGAGGTGTCGGCCGACATCAAGAAGGCCCTGGACGAGGTGCACTTCCCGCCCGGCTACCGCTACCAGTTCGGCGGCTCCACCAAGAACATGGCCGAATCCTTCGGCTACGCCATCTCGGCCCTGGTGCTGGCCATCGTCTTCATCTACATGATCCTGGCCAGCCAGTTCAGGAGCTTTCTGCAGCCGCTGGCGCTCATGACCTCGCTACCGCTCACGCTGATCGGCGTGGTGCTGGCGCTCATGATGTTCCGCTCCACCCTGTCGATGTTCTCCATCATCGGCGTGGTGATGCTCATGGGCCTGGTGACCAAGAACGCCATCTTGCTGGTGGACTTCGCCATCCGGGCCCGCGAAGAACACACCGACGACGCCGGCAACACGGTGCCCGGCCTGCCGCGTGCCGATGCCCTGCTGCTGGCGGCCCGCGTGCGCCTGCGCCCCATCCTCATGACCACGCTGGCCATGATCTTCGGCATGGTGCCGCTGGCCTTCGCGCTGTCGGAAGGTTCCGAGCAACGCGCCCCCATGGGCCAGGCCGTGATCGGGGGGGTCATCACCTCCTCGCTGCTCACCCTGGTGGTGGTGCCGGTGGTGTATTGCTACATGGACGATCTGGCGCGTTGGGCCCTGGCGCGCATGGGTCGCGGCCAGGTGTCGCCCAAGGCCTCTAAAATCGAGGGTTTGTCCTGACACCCGCCCCACGGAGAATTCCATGACCCTGCCCCTGAACACCTCGGCCAACCCCAACGATCCCATCGCCCAGGCCCGCTACAACATGATCGAGCAGCAGATCCGCCCCTGGAACGTGCTCGACGCCGACGTGCTCGACCTGCTGGCCGTGGCGCGCCGCGAGGAATTCGTGCCCCCTGCCTACAGCAGCATGGCCTTCATGGACATCGAAGTGCCGCTGCTCGGCAATGCCGAGGAGGCCGTGCAGGCCGGCCACAGCATGCTGCAGCCCCGCGTGGAAGCCCGCGTGCTGCAGGACCTGGCCATCAAGCCGACCGACCGCGTGCTGGAGATCGGCGCCGGCTCCGGCTACATGGCCGCCCTGCTGGCCGCCCGTGCCCAGAGCGTGGTGTCGCTGGAAATCGTGCCCGAACTGGCAGAAATGGCCCGCGAAAACCTGCTCAGCGCCGGCGTGCAGAACGCCGAGGTGCGCCTGGCCGACGGCTCGCAGGGCGCCAGCGACGGCCCCTTCGACGTGATCGTGCTCAGCGGCTCCGTGGCCGAAGTGCCCACCGCCCTGCTCTCGCAGCTGCGCGACGGTGGCCGCCTGGGCGCCATCGTGGGCAACGAGCCCGTGATGCGCTTCACCCTGGTGCGCCGCAGCGGCGACCGTTTCGAGACCACCTCACCCTGGGACACCACCGCGCCACGCCTGGTGAACTTCCCCGAACCTTCCAGCTTCACGTTCTGACCCGCTTTTTTCTGGAGTTTTTTGCATGATCGAGCACATCCGCCCCGCCCAACTCGCCGCCTGGTTCGCCACCGCCCCCGATGGCAGCCGGCCCGTGGTGCTGGATGTGCGCGAGCCCTGGGAACTGCAGACGGCCAGCGTGCGCGCTGACGGGTTCGAGCTGGTGGCCATCCCCATGGGGCAGCTCACGGGCCGCCTGGCCGAACTCGATGCCGCCCGCGACGCGGGCACGCCCATTGCCTGCCTGTGCCACCACGGCGCCCGCAGCCTGCGCGTGGCAGCGTTCCTGGAGCAGCAAGGGTTCGAGCGCCTGGCCAACATCAGCGGCGGCATCGACGCCTGGTCGCACGAGAACGACCCGGCCGTCCCCCGCTATTGAGGCCCGCACCGTCTCCTTCGTCCCCTCCGACATGCAGATCTTCCTGAAAGGCATCCATGACCTCGTTCCGGCTACTTCCCCTGTCATTGGCGCTGGGCGCTGCCTTGTGCGCCCCCGCACAGGCCCAGAGCCTGATGGAGCTGTTGGAGTCCGCGCGCACCTATGACACGGCCTGGCAGTCGGCCCGGCTGCAGCTCGATGCCGCGGCGCGCCGCGCCGACCAGGCCCGCGCCGGCCTGCTGCCCAGCGCCGGTCTGTCGGCGGGTGTTTCGCGCGCCAACACTGACGTGAGCCGCCCGCCGGTGGAGCGCACCGCCACCACCCAGACCCTGGGCGTGAATGCCTCGCAGCCCCTGTACCGCCCGGCCAACCGCATCAACCTGGAACAGGCGCAGCGCGGCGTGGACGTGGCCCAGGCCCAGCTCGACGCCGCCAGCCAGGACCTGCTGGTGCGTGTGAGCCAGGCCTACTTCGACGTGCTGGCCGCACAGGACACGCTGACCTTCGTGCAGGCGCAGAAGGCCGCCGTGTCGGAACAGCTGGCTTCGGCCAAGCGCAATTTCGAGGTCGGCACCTCCACGGTGACCGATTCGCGCGAAGCCCAGGCCCGCTACGACCTGGTGATCGCCCAGGAGATCGCGGCCGAGAACGACCTGCGCGTGAAAAAGCTCGCGCTCGACCAGCTCGTGGGCGTCACGGGCTCCCAGCCCAAACCCCTGGCCCTGCCGCTGCAGTTGCCCCCGGTGCAACCCGACAATGTGATCACCTGGGTGGATACGGCCCGTGAGCAGCAGCCCGGCGTGCGCCAGGCCCAGATCGCCCTGGACATCGCGCGCCTGGAGACGAAAAAGGCCGAAACCGGCCATCTGCCCACGGTGGACCTGCAGGCCGGCTACAACATCCAGCGCAACCCCACGGGCACCATCACGGCGCCGGGCATCAACAGCCGCACCAACAATGCCAGCGTGGGCCTGGCACTGAACCTGCCGCTGTTCGCCGGCTTCTCGGTGCAAAACCGCATCAAGGAAACCCTGGTCCTGGAAGAAAAGGCCAGTGCCGACCTGGAGACCACGCGCCGCAACGTGGCGCAGGCCACGCGCACGGCCTTCTTCGGCGTGCAGTCGGGCCAGGGCCAGGTGCAGGCCCTGCAAGCCGCCGAGGCATCGAGCCAGAGCGCCCTGGACGCCAACAAGCTGGGCTACCAGGTGGGCGTGCGCATCAACATCGATGTGCTCAACGCCCAGAGCCAGCTGTTCCAGACCAAGCGCGACCTGGCCCAGGCACGCTACAACGTGCTCCTGGGCACGCTCAAGCTGCGCCAGGCCGCCGGCACGCTGACCCTCGAAGACGTGCGCGCCATCAACGCACTGCTCACCCCCTGAGCAAACGGGGGGCCTCCCCCAGCCGGGCCAGGGCTTTTCGGGTGGCCTTGGCCGAGGCCCCGCGCCGGGCCGCCAGCCAGCCCACGCCGAACCAGGCCCTGGGGTCCCTGGCGGCCAGGTCGCGGTACAGCGCGCTGGCCACCTGCTCGTCGTGGAGCCGGCCCAGGGCCGACAAGGCCGGCTGCAGGCTCTGCAGGAATGCGCTGCCCTCCCCTTCGAGGGCCGGTGCCACGAACTCCGCCAGAAAGCGCAGCCGCTTCAGGCGCTTGCGCACCCGGTGCTGTGCCTCGCCCGGCAAGGACTCGAAACGGCGCGCATCCTGGTGGATCTTCTTGCGCAGCGCATCCAGCCGCTGCTGCAGGTAGCGGCGCGCGCCGGCCGCGCCCAGCACTTCTTCCTCTGCCAACGGTACTGCGGCCTGCGCGGTGAAGCCCATCAGGGCGATGAGGACCGACTGGAAATCGGGGCTGCTGATGATGTGCAGCGGCGATGGCCCCGGGGCGGCGGCCGGCTGCGCCCCGGCCGGGGGCGCGCCAGCGTCCCGCAGTTCTGCGCCTATCGCTTGCAGCGCCTGCTCCTGGTCGCGCAGCCGGCCCAGGCTGCGGAAGGCCGCGACCAGCGGCGCTTCCCAGGCCGGGTCGAAGCGCCCCGGCGCCAGCGCGTCGAGTTCGCGCAAGGCCGTGCGCAAGCGGCGGATGCCGATGCGCAGCTGGTGCACATGCTCAGGCCCTGCCGAGCCCTCGACGATCTCGCTGGCATTGGCCAGCACCTGTGCCAGGCAATTGGACAGCACCGCGCGCTGCAGGCCCGGTCCCTTGAGAAACTGCTTGCGCGTGCCGCTGGCCACCATGGGCCGCGCCTTGACCGCCGGCCGGGCCCATTGGGCGGCCATGAGCCGCTCGCCGCGCTCGGCCTTGGACACCGTGTTCAGCACCAGGCCATGCTGCGCCGCCCACTGGGTGGCGACTTCGACGAGGCCGGCCACCGGCCCCTCCTTGAGCTCCAGTTCCAGCTCGCACACGGGGGTCTGCCTTTCCTGTGCCGTGCCGCCATGCGCCACGATGCGGCCGAAGTCGAAGGCCAGCTCGACGACGCCGCCACGGAAGGCCAGGTCGCGCAGGGTGCGGTCGATCTCGGTGCGGTAGGTCTCCAGCAGCGGGCCTTGCGCGCTGTCCAGCGCCGCGCGCAGGCGCTCGCCGGCCTTGCTGCCCGCATGCAGGGCCGGGCGTGCCAGCGCTGGCGGGGCGTCGAGGCGGACGTTGTGCTCCTCGCGGTCCAGCGGCCCGTCGCCCAGGGCCTTGACGGTCTGCACCCACTGCCCGCCCTCGTTGCGCAAGCGCAGCGCGATGCCGCGCGATGACAGGGCCTTGTCGGCGGTATCGAAATAGCGCGCCTCCAGGCGGATCGCGCTGGACGCGCCGCGGCGGGCAGCCGCCTTCACGGCGGCCAGGCGCTTGGGCGCAATGGTGAACTTGAACTCGACTTCCATGGTGTCTTCTCGGGGAGGCGGGGCGTGCCAGGGAACTGCCTGTCATCAAACCGCCATTTTTGAAACCTAAGCTGCTGGCCCCAGGCGTGGCCACGCCGCATGGGCTCCATGCCACAGCGCGCAGGAGCCGCGTTGGCAGCATTGTCTCCCGGCCGCCCCAGAAGAAATCCAGTTTCCCACCCCACCGAAAGAGTTTCATGGCCAAAGACTTCGCCACGATGGAAGACAGCAACCGCTCGGGCAACCCGAGCATCCACGAGGTCTCGGCATTGCGCCGCCGCACCCTGCTCGGCGGTGGGCTGGCCTCGGCCGTCGGCGGCCTGCTGGCGCCATTGGCCGCCGCGTCCCTGCCCGGCTGCGCCAGCGGTACCGGCATGCCCAGCGGCCCGCTGCTGGGCTTCAAGAGCGTGCCCATCGGCACGGCCGACCGCATCGTGGTGCCCGAGGGCTATGTGGCCCAGGTCATTGCGCCCTGGGGCGACCCGGTGGGCCTGTCGGGCGAGAACCCGGCCTTCAAGGAAGACGGCAGCAACACCGCCGCCGAACAGGAGGCGCAGTTCGGCATGCACCACGACGGCATCCACTTCTACGCCCAGGAAGGCAGCCGCCAGGGCCTGCTGGTCATGAACCACGAGTACACCGACGACGGCCTGCTGCATGCCGACGGCATGAAAACCTGGACGGCCGAGAAGGTGCGCAAGTCGCAGGCCGCGCACGGCGTCTCGGTGGTCGAGGTGGCGCAAAAGGCCGATGGCCAGTGGGAGGTGGTGCGCCCCTCCCCCTGGGCCCGCCGCATCACCGCCCGCACGCCCATGGCCTTCGGCGGCCCCGCCGCCGGCCATGCCCTGCTGCGCACCGCCGCCGACCCGGCCGGCATGCGCCCGCTGGGCACCCTGAACAACTGCGGCAGCGGCATCACGCCCTGGGGCACTTACCTGACCTGCGAAGAGAACTTCATCAACTACTTCAAGGGCCCGGACACGCCCAACGCCCACGAAACCCGCTGGGGCCTGCGCAAGGGCGAGCCGGCCGGCTACCGCTGGAGCGAGCACGACGAGCGCTTCGACGCGAGCAAGCACCCCAACGAACCCAACCGCTTCGGCTGGATCGTGGAGATCGACCCCTTCAACTTCAGCTCCACCCCCGTCAAGCGCACGGCCCTGGGCCGTGCCGCGCACGAAGGGGCCACCGTGGCCGTCACCAAGGACGGCCGCGCCGTGGTCTATTCAGGCGAAGATTCGCGCTTCGAGTACATCTACAAGTTCGTGAGCCGCGACAAGATCCGCCCAGGTGGCGCGCGCGAGAACGCCGAGCTGCTGGACCATGGCACGCTGTACGTCGCCAGGTTCAACGCCGACGGCAGCGGCCAGTGGCTGCCCCTCACCCATGGCCAAGGCCCGCTCACGGCCGCCAACGGCTTTGCCGACGCCGGCGAGGTGATGGTCAAGACGCGCCAGGCCAGCGACCTGCTGGGCGCCACCAAGATGGACCGGCCCGAATGGATCGCCGTGGGCAAGGACGGCGCCGTCTACTGCACGCTGACCAACAACAGCAACCGCGGCGGCAACGGCCAGCCCGGCGTGGATGCCGCCAACCCGCGCGCCAACAACAGCATGGGCAACATCATCCGCTGGAAGGAAACCGGTGATTTCGATGGCGCGCGCTTCCAGTGGGACCATTTCATCCTCGCGGGCGACCCGGCCAACGAGCGCGCAGACGCCAAAGGCAGCGTCAAGGGCGACATGTTCGCCTGCCCCGACGGCCTGTGGGCCGACCACCGCGGTGTGCTCTGGGTGCAGACCGACATGTCGACCTCGGCCATGGGCAAGGGCGATCTGGCGCGCATGGGCAACAACGCCATGCTGGCTGCAGACCCGCGCACCGGGGAGATCCGCCGCTTCCTGGTGGGGCCCTCGGGCTGCGAGATCACCGGCGCCACCATGGCGCCCGATGGCAAAACCCTGTTCATCAACATCCAGCACCCGGGCGAAAGCCCGAGCGAGCGCAGCGACCCTGCCGAGCCGCGCAAGTTCTCCAACTGGCCCGAGCACCGCGCCGCAGGCCGGCCGCGTTCGGCCACGGTGGTGATCCGCAAGGCCGATGGCGGGGTGGTAGGCACCTGAGGCCTGGGGAGCGGTGGGTCGCCCCCTGTTCAGCCCCGCCGTCAGAAGCTGGCGCGCAGCCCGACCGTGACCAGGCCGCCCTTGGCGGCCCGCGAGAGCTTGCCGAAATGGTCGTAGTCGGCGGTGATGGCGAGGTTGCGCGAGAGCCCATACTCCACGCCGCCGCCCAGCATCAGCCCGCGCTCGCGCCCGATGGGGTTGGCACTGGCCGACAGGACGTTGTGGCCCGATACCCGCCCCTGGGCAATGCCGGCGCGGGCGTTGATCGCTATGGCATCGGTGATCGGAATGCGTCCGGTGGCTGCGGCATAGAACACGCGGCCCTTGCCCTGCTGCTCGACCTCGGCCCCGCCCTGGCGCACCCGCTCGCTGAACTGGCCCAGTTGCGCATAGCCGGCTTCGATCCCGAAGTGCTCGGTGAAGCGCAGGCCGCCATAGAGCTTGAGGCCGGTGCCGGAAGTGTCCTTGCTGGCCACCGGCGCGCCGGGATCGGCCAGCCGGTAGCGCGAGACGCCTGCCGCGCCGCCGACGTACAGGCCCGTATGGGGCGCCGGTTCGGCGGCCTGGGCGTTGCCGGTCATGGCTGTGCACAGTGCCAGGGGCACGAGCAGCGACGCGATCGATGATTTCTGCATGTCAGGTTTCCTGTGGTGGTTCCGTTGAAAAAAGTGGCTGGCAACCCCTGCCGCGCAGGGCGGGCTGCGGCTCCAGCACCCCTGCAGTGTTCTTTGCGCACCTGAACGCGGGCTTGGCTTGGCTGAAGACAAGCTGAAGGGCCGAGCTGTCTGCTCGCAGATACTTGCCCTTTTTGGAAGGCGACACGCCACGAGGGAAGGCCCATGAGACTGCTGCTGGTGGAAGACGATCTGGACCTGGGCAACGGCATACGCATCGCCCTGGCCGACCAGGGCCTGGACGTGGTCTGGGTGCGGCGCCTGGACGATGCCCGGCGCGAGCTGGCCAGCGGCCTGTTCGACATGGCCATCCTGGACCTGGGGCTGCCCGATGGCGACGGGCTGGAGCTGCTGCAGGCCCAGCGCCGCAACCGCCAGCGCCTGCCGGTGCTGATCCTGAGCGCGCGCGACAGCCTCAACGACCGGCTGCAGGGCCTGGACCATGGGGCGGACGACTACCTCGTCAAGCCGTTTGCGCTGGCCGAACTGCTGTCGCGCGTGCGCGCCCTGGCACGGCGCAGCTATGGCCTCGACGACGAGACCCTGCGCCTGCGCGGCCTGGCCCTGCACGAACCGACCCGCCGCGCCAGTGTGGAAGGCCGGCCGGTGGAGCTGTCACGCTGCGAGTTCGACCTGCTGGCCCTGCTGCTCAAGCGCGCGGACCGCGTGGTGACGCGCCGCCTGCTGGAAGAGCAGGTGCTGCCGGGCGGGCCGGACAATGGCAGCAACGCGCTGGAGGTGCATGTCTCCAACCTGCGCCGCAAGATCGGGCCGGGCTTCATCCGCACGGTGCGCGGCATTGGCTACGTGGTGGATGCCCGGCCGCTGCCCGACACCGGAGGGGGAGCCTGATGCGCCGCGCGCTGGCACGGCTGCGGCGCTGGCTGCAGCCTTCGCTGGGCCGCCGGCTGCTGCTCGCGCAGATCGCGGTGATGCTCGTGCTGTGGACGACGCTGGTGGGCGCCCTGCTGCTGGCGGCCCATGGCGACAATGACCTGTTGAACAGCGACCCGGTCTTCGACCTGGCCTTGTCGATCACCGACAAGCTGGCCCATGACCCGGCCCGCCAGGCCGAGGCGCTGCGCGACTTCGACAAGGCCCTGCGCACCGAGTATGGCGACGGCGAAGAGGACGGCAGTTTCGCGCCGGTACTGTTCGTCTGGCACAAGGGCGAGGCCATCTACCGCTCCCCACCCGCTGCGCAACTGGTGCGCAACCGGCAGATCAACACGGTGGAGGACGTGCAGGTCGATGGCAAGACCTGGCGCATGCGCACCCGCCGCTCAGCAACGGCGGACACCGAGGTGGCGATCGCCATACCGGACCTGCCGCGCCTGCTCATCACCTTCAATTCGCGCGGCTACTACATCCTGCCGCTGCTGGTGAGCCTGCCCTTCCTGGCGTTTCCGGCCTGGTGGTCGGTGCGGCTGGCCCTGCGGCCCTGGCGGCGCGCGAGCGAGGAGATCGCCACGCGCGGCCCCGGCGATCTGGCCCCCCTGCAGTTCCAGCCGCGCCATGCCGAGCTCAAGCCCTTTGTGCGCAGCATCAACACCCTGCTCTCCCGGGTGCGCAACAGCGCCGAACGCGAGCGCGCGCTGATCGCCGACGCGGCCCATGAGCTGCGCACGCCACTGGCGGCCATGCGCGTCAACGTGGAGGCGCTGCACCAGCAGTCCACCGACCCGCGCCAGCGCGAACTCATGGACAGCCTGCTGCGCAGCAATGAACGCGCGACGCGCATGGTGGCGCAGCTGCTGCAGCTCATGCGCAGCGACGCCACGGCCGACGCCGGCATGCCCTCTTCCCTGCGCCTGGACACGCTGGTGCAGGACCGCCTGGCGGAGTTCGACGGCCTGGCGGCAGCCGCCGGGGTGGAGCTGGAGCTTGTGGCCACAGGGCCGGTCACGGTGTCCGGCGACCGCGAAGGCCTGGTGTCCCTGGTCGACAACCTAGTGGACAACGCCATCAAGTACAGCCCGCGCGGCGGAACCGTGCACGCAGCGCTCGAGCGCACCGGCACCGAGGTGCTGCTCAGCGTCTCCGACCAGGGCCCCGGCATTGCGGTGCAGTGGCGCGAGCGCGTGTTCGACCGGTTCTTTCGCGTGCCCGACCAGGTGCAAAGCGGCAGCGGCCTGGGCCTGGCCATCGTGCAGAACGTGGCGGCCCGCCATGGCGGCCGTGCCAGCCTGCACGAGGGCGCCGGCGGCGGGCTCCTGGTGCAGGTGGCCCTGCCCCTGGCGCCAGGCCAGGGCAGCGATTGATCCGCCTGGTGCCGGCATGCCGCCCCCTCACTCCGCGATCACACTGCGCGATACCCCGGGCTGGGCATCGATCTGCGCGCGCGTGAAGGGCAGATCGACCCATTCGCGCCGGGCAAAGCGCTCGGTCTGGTCGGCAGACCAGGCGGAAGCCGGGTTGGAGGATTGCGAGTAGGCCAGGATCGCCCGGGCGCGCGGCCCTTCGGCCGTGAACCCCACCGCCTGCAGGTAGCTCGTGCCCAGCAAGGCTTCACGCTGGCCATTGCCCGTGGTATCGAGGCTCCCCACGACGTTGTAGATGCCCAGCTCCTCCACCCCGCCCGGCACGGGGATGCGGCGCCCGCCCCGTGTCACCCCCTGGATGTCACCCCAGCGCTGGCCCGGCGCCCAGCCGCGCGCGGCCACGTTGCGCACGGCCGCCTCCATCGCCGCGCGGACCTGCTCGGCCACCGCGGGCTGTTCCACGCGCAGGCCGCGCGGGGTGTTCACCGGATCGGCAGGATCGAAGGCCACGCGCCAGACGTCGGGCGCCAACCCCAGGAACGACAGCGCAAAGTCTTCCAGATAGCCATAGCCGATGCCGGCATCGAGGCCGGCGGTCCGGTCCCAGGCGGCAAGCGCCGAGCAGGCCTGGCGCAGCTCGGCAGAGGGGGCGCCCATGCGGCTGCCCCCGGGGCACAGCGAAAGCATGTCGTCCAGCACCAGCTCGGCCAGGTAAGAGCGGTTGTCGAGCACCATGGCCTGCACCTGGTCCTGCGACACGCGCCGGGTGGGCAGGCCATTGCGTGGCTGCAGCGCGGCCTGCAGCCAGGCCAGGCCCTGGCGGGTGCGCAAGCCCTGCGGTGCGTCCGCCACGCTGAGCAGCGGTGAAAAGCCCGTGAGTGGCGCCGCGGGGTTGGTCAGCCAGGCACTGTCGTTGGCGTTGTGCACATAGTCGCGCCGCTCCAGCACGGGCAGGCTGCGGCCGGCGAAGATGCCGGGCTGCGGCGCCGCGGGGTCGCTCGCCCACTGGCAGCGGGCCGTGTCGCCACGCAGCAGCGCGGCCGGCAACTCGGCCAGGGCTTCATCCGTGGAGGCCGGGCGGCAGTCCTGCAGCAGTTGCGCAGAGACATTGGGCGTGGGCGTTGCGCTCATGAACAGGGCGCGCCCCGCGGCATCCACCGCCAGCGTGTTGTTCCAGGGGTTGCCCACGATGCGCAGCACCGCCTCCTTCATCTCGGCGAGCGAGCCAGCCTGGTTCATGGCCAGCCACTGGTCCGCCAGGCGGTGGTTGTCGGTGTTGGCATCGCGCACGGCATAGGCATGGCGGCTGTCCCAGGGCAGTTGCGGGTGGGCAATGACCGTGCCGAAGTCGGTGGCGTAGTAGGTGTGCTCATGCACCGCAATGCGCCCGTCGGGCTGCAGCACCTCCACCCGCAAGGCCTTGCGCTCCATGGGCTTGCTGCGGCCATCCACCACGTAGCGGGTGGGGTCGGCCGGGTCCAGCTGCAACTGGTGGAAGGCGATGCGCGCCGCCGTGTTGGTGGTGTGCGTCCAGGCGAAATCGCGGGTGAAGCCGATTCCCACCATCGGCAGGCCGGGCAGGCTTGCGCCCATCACATCCATGCGGCCGGGAATGCGCAGGTGCAGCTGGTACATGCGCATCACGCCGTTCCAGGGGAGATGGGGGTTGCCCAGCAGCAGGCCGCGCCCGTTGTCGGTGGCGTCGCTGCCCAACGCCATGGCATTGCTGCCCGTGACGGGCTTGCGCAGCAGGGACTGCAGTGACGGGGCATGCCTGGAGGCCTGCGCGGCCTGGCTGCCGCGTCCGGGTGGCGCGGCCTGGGCGAGGAAGGGCGCCATGTCGGCGATGCCGTTCATGGCCCCATAGTCGCGCATCAGGCGCACCAGGTCGGTGTCGTCCACCGCCCGCACCCAGGCCTGGCCCTTGCAATCCGCCGGCAGGCCTGCGGCCCCGGTTTCGCGCAGGTAGCGGTTGTAGCCCGCGGCAAAGCCCTTGAACAGCGACTTGACCGGTGCGCTGTAGGCACTCCATGCGGCCCGCAACTGGGCCTCATCGTTGTGGTAGCGGTAGAACAGGTCGGAGGTGAGGTTGGAGGCCAGCGTGCCCTGCCCCGCTTCGGGCGCGTCCCCCGCGCCAAAATAGCGCGAACGCTCGCCCCGCACGGTGACGAAGTGCTCCGCCAGCAGGCAGAAATTGTCCTGGGCATAGGCATATCCCACCCCGTAGCCGATGCCTTTTTCGTCCTCGGCCTCGATGTGGGGAATGCCATGGGCGGTGCGGCGGATCTCGGCCTTGTAGCCGCCGCCGGCACTGCCGCCCTCCGTCCCACCACCACCGCCACACGCGGCCAGTGCCGCGGCGGTGCCGATGCCAAGGCCCAGCCACCAGACCCGGCGGCGCCCTGGGGTGCCAGCCTGCGCCGAGGGCCGGGAATGCAAATTCTGAAGATTCATGTCGTACCTGGTTGGAGTCGACCGCAGCCCTTTGCTGCGGTCTCCCGGCACGATAGGAAGCCAGGCTTCGCGCAAGGTGAAGCCTGGCTGAAGAAATGCTGAAGGCCCCGGTCAGGGACATCGGGTCAGCCGCTCACAGCAGCTCATACGGATTTGCGTTCGACCGTACAACCATGCGAGAAGCCCTAGACAGTGCTGTAGCACGGCAAGGCGGACCACGACGTTCGACGGTTGAAGGCGGAGTCGTATCAGCTATTCATTGCGCAAAGCGCCACCCGCGACGCATGAAACTGGCGCGGCCCAAGCCAGTGCCCCCGCGCAAGGGCCGCCCCGCCGCGAAGGCGGCGTATCCAGCGCATGCGCTGGGGGCGTCCCCCTCCCGACTCGCGTAGCGAGGAGAGAGAGGGGGAAGGCGCGAAGCGCCTCAGGGGGTGTTCACTTCAAACATCAGAGTCTTCGAAGCGTCCCACCGTGCGCCGGCGCACCAATTGCAGCAGTTCACGCACGGTGGCGCGGGCGGCGCCCCGGTGCTGGCGCGCAAAGCGGGTCGCGCGCTCGCTAGCGGCCGCCTGCTGTGCCGGGTCGCGCACCAGCTGCACGGCCTGCGCGACGCCGGCCGTGAGGTCGGGCACGCGCTGCGCCGCACCGGCGGCGCAGGCCAGTTCGGCGGCCTCGGCAAAATTGAAGGTGTGCGGGCCCAGCACCACGGGGCAGCCGCAGGCTGCTGCCTCGATGAGGTTCTGCCCGCCCAGCGGCGCGAAGCTGCCGCCCAGCAGCGCCACATCGGCCATGCCGTAGTACAGGGCCATCTCGCCCAGCGAGTCACCCAGCCACACATCGGCCGGCTCGGGCAGCAGGCTCCAGGTGCTGCGACGCGACACCGTGAGGCCGGCGGCCTCGAGCAGCTGCTGCACCGCGTCGAAGCGCTGTGGATGCCGCGGCACGATCAACCACTGCACGGGCTGCGCCGCATCGGTGCGCGAGGTGCTCCAGGCGCGGATCGCGTCCAGCCACAGCGCCTCTTCGCCTTCACGGCTGCTGGCCAGCATGGCCACGGGGCGCAGCGCCTGTACGCGCCAGGCACGCCCGAGCTCGAGCTGGGCCACGTCGGGCACCACGTCGAACTTGAGGTTGCCGAACACGCCGTGCACCTGCGCGCCGATGGCGTGCAGGCGATCGGCATCGTCCTCGGTCTGGGCGTACACGGCCGCGAGAGCCCCATAGGCCGGGCGCGCCAGCGGCGACACCCGCCGCGCCTTGCGCAGCGAGTGTTCGTTGAAACGGGCATTGGCCAGCACCAGCGGCACACCGCGCCGGCGGCAGGCGGCCACCAGGTTGGGCCAGACCTCGGTCTCCATCAGGATGCCAATGGCCGGGCGGAACTGGCGCAGGAAGCGCAGCACGGCACCCTGCGTGTCCCAGGGCAGCCAGACCTGCACATCACCGGCCTGCAGCAGCTTTTCTCCCTCGGCCCGGCCCGTGGCCGTGCCATGCGTGAGCAGCAGGCGCATGCCGGGCAGTTGCGCACGCAGCTCGGCCAGCAGGATGGCGGCAGCGCGGGTCTCGCCCAGCGACACCGCATGGATCCAGACGAACTGGCCCAGCGGATCGGTGCTGCTGTGCAGCACCAGGCTGTCGATGGGCTGCGGGTAGCGGCCAAAGCGCTCGCCCACCGCAACGGCATAGCCGGGCTCGGCGGCGGCGCGGCGGCGCAGCTTGCGGCGCAGCAGCGGCTGGGCCGCCCAGGTGACCATGGAATAGAGAGCGCGCGCGGTGGTCATGCGGGTTGCCTCATGGCGCGGCGATTTCGACCACACGGCCTTGCCATGCACCGCCCTCGCGGGACGCCATGACCAGGCAGGCTCCCACGCCAGGGGCGGCAACCACCTGCTCGCCGCCAGGCGCCCAGAAAGCGCTGCGGCCCGCACAGGTGTACCCGCCCGTGGAGGCGCCATGGTTGGCCATCAGCACGGCCAGCCCGAGGTCTGCGGCATAGCCCTGCAGCTGGCCGGAGTCCTTGGCGTAGCCGCCTTCGGAGATCACCGAGCCGCAGGCATACAGCAAGGCACCGCCGTCGAGAGCCGCCCGGGCGTGCTCCGGGTGCGTGGTGTCGGCGCACACGGCCAGCGCCGTGGGCTGGCCCGCGAGCGGGCGCACATGGAAGTCTTCGCTGCCGGCACTGGCGAACTGCTCCTCGCCGGGGTGCAGGTAGCGCTTGCGGTACAGGGCGGCGCTGCCATCGGCCTCGAACACCCAGGCGCCGATGGCGGGCTTGCCGCCCGGCGTGACCGGGGCCGCAGGGGCGCCCACCACCAGTGCCATGCCGGTGGCGCGGGCCGCTTCGCGCAGGGGCGCGAGCACGGCATCGTCGGCGCCAAGCACCAGGTCCGCGACCAGCGCGGGCTCATAGCCGGTGAGCGAAAGCTCGGGAAACACCAGCAGCTGCACACCGTGCCGGGCTGCTTCGCGCACCATGGACAGGTGCGACTGCACATTGGCCTGCACCTGGCCAGGCACGGAAATCGATTGCGCCGCGGCGACGCGCAGCAAGGGAGACAAGAGAGTAGTCAAGGAAAGCGCGTTCGAAAAAGGAGGGGGAGAGGCCCCGGACTCAGTGGGCGGCCGCGCCCAACTGCGCATCGGGCTTGACCTTGTGCAGCAGCGCCAGCATGGCGGCCTCGATGCGCGAGAGCGCCTCCTCGGTGTGCCCCTCGAAGCGCAGCACCAGCACCGGCGTGGTGTTGCTCGCGCGGATCAGGCCGAAGCCGTCCGGCCAGTCCACGCGCAGCCCGTCGATGGTGTTGACCTGGGCCGGTGCGCTGAAGCTGCCGGCCGCCAGGGCCTGCAGCTCGGCCGTGAGGCGGTGCGGCTCGCCCTCGGCACAGGCGACATTGAGCTCGGGCGTCGAAAAGCTCGTGGGCAATGCGTTGAGCACGGCGCTCGGGTCGGCATGGCGGCTCAGGATCTCGAGCAGGCGGCAGCCCGCGTAAGTGCCGTCGTCGAAGCCGTACCAGCGCTCCTTGAAGAAGATGTGGCCGCTCATCTCGCCGCCCAGGGGCGAGTCGAGCTCCTTCATGCGCGCCTTGATCAGCGAGTGGCCGGTCTTGAACATCACCGGCACGCCGCCTGCGGCCGCAATGGCCGGCGCCAGGCGCTGGGTGCACTTCACGTCGAACAGGATGTTGCCGCCGGGCACGCGCGTGAGCACGTCCTGGGCGAACAGCATCATCTGCCGGTCGGGGAAGATATTCACGCCGTCGCGCGTGACGATGCCCAGGCGGTCGCCATCGCCGTCGAAGGCCAGGCCCAACTCGGCATCGCTGCCCTGCAGCGCGGCGATCAGGTCGCGCAGGTTCTCGGGCTTGCTCGGGTCGGGATGGTGGTTGGGGAAATTGCCATCCACCTCGGAGAACAGTTCGATCACCTCGCAGCCCAGGGCGCGGAAGATGGCCGGGGCCGTGGCACCGGCTATGCCGTTGCCGCAGTCGACCACGATCTTGAGCGGACGGGCCAGCTTCACGTCGCCCACGATCCGGTCGCGGTAGGCGGGCAGCACATCCACATGGCGCACGCTGCCGCCCGCGGCCAACTGCCAGCTTTCCTGCTCCATGGTGCGGCGCAGGGACTGGATTTCCTCTCCATAGATGGCGCGGCCATTGAGCACCATCTTGAAGCCGTTGTAGTCGCGCGGGTTGTGGCTGCCGGTGACCTGGATGCCGCTGGTGCACAGGGTGCTGGCCGCAAAGTACAGCAAGGGCGTGGTGACCATGCCCACGTCGATCACCTCGATGCCTGCTTCCACCAGCCCCCGGATCAGCGCGGCCGACAGGGCCGGGCCGGACAGGCGGCCATCGCGGCCCACGGCGACCGTGGTCTGGCCTTCGGCGCGGGCGGCCGAGCCAAAGGCGCGGCCCAGGCCCAGGGCGACTTCTTCGTTCAGGGTCGACGGCACGATGCCGCGGATGTCATAGGCTTTGAAAATGGCGGGCGTGGGTTGCACGTGGGGGGCCTTTGCAGTGAGCGTTGGAACAGAGCGCTGGATTGTAGGGGGCGCCCCCTGCAGCTCCAGGCAAGGATCGTAACCACGTTGGCAGGGGCATATGTCCGAAAACGGCCAGCCCGGATGCAGGCGCGACCTATCATTCCCTCCATGCCCAGCCCCCTGCCCTCTCCCGGCCAGCCCACCATCACCACCGATACGGTGGCGGATGACGAAGGCCGCTACCTGGCCCTGCAGACCCGTGATGCCCGCTTCGATGGGCGCTTCTTCACGGGGGTGACCTCCACCGGCATCTACTGCCGGCCCGTGTGCTCGGTGCGCACGCCGCGGCGCGAGAACTGCCGCTTCTTCGCCATGGCGGCCCAGGCCGAGAGTGCGGGTTTTCGCCCCTGCCTGCGCTGCCGGCCCGAGATGGCCCCCCAGTCCCTGGCCTGGTCGACGCAGGACGCCTCGGACATCCTGGTGCGCGAGGCGGTGCGCCTGCTCGATGCGCCCGAGGGCTGGGCCCGCAACCCCACGAGCGATGGCCAGGGCGCCACCGTGGCCCGCCTGGCCGAGCGCCTGGGCGTGAGCGACCGGCACCTGCGCCGCATCTTCGAGGCGGCCCTGGGCGTCTCGCCGCTGCAGTACCTGCAGACCCGGCGCCTGCTCACGGCCAAGCAGTTGCTGACCGATACACCGCTGCCCGTCACCCAGGTGGCGCTGTCCAGCGGCTTTGGCAGCGTGCGCCGCTTCAATGCGGCCTTTGCCGAACACTACGGCCTGAACCCCAGCCAGCTGCGCAAAAGCGGCAGTGCCCAGGGCGCCACCCGCACGGGCACGCTGCGCCTGGCCTACCGCCCGCCGCTGGATGTACCGGCGCTGCTGGCCTTCTTCGAGCGGCGCCGTTTCCTGGGCGTGGAATGGGTGCAGCAGGAAGGCGATGGCGCCCCCGCCCTGCGGCGCACGGTGCGCCTGTCGCCCGCCGTGACGGGAGCCATGGAAGTGACCGGCTGGCTCAGCGCGCGCTTCGACACCACCCGCCACCAGGTGCTGCTGCAGACCAGCGACAGCCTGTACCCGGTGCTGCCCGTGGTGATCGCGCGGGTGCGCGCCATGCTGGACCTGGATGCCGACCCGGGCGCCATCAATGCCGTGCTGCACCAGCGCTTTCCCGAAGGCGACGGCCTGCGCGTGCCTGGCGCCTTCGACGGCTTCGAGCTGGCCGTGCGGGCCGTGCTGGGCCAGCAGATCACCGTGGCCGCCGCCCGCACCCTGGGCCAGCGCCTGGTGGAGCGCCTGGGCGAGCCCATCGAGACGCCCTGGCCTGAGCTCAGCCGCCTGTTCCCCCCGCCCGCCGTACTGGCCCGGGCCGAGGGCGACACCCTGGGCCAGATGGGCATCGTGCGCCAGCGCCAGGCGGCCATCGTGGCGCTGGCGCGCGCGGTGGACAGCGGCGCCCTGGCCCTGCATGCGGGCGCCGATGTGGCCGCGACCACCACCGCCCTGTGCGCCCTGCCCGGCATCGGCGACTGGACGGCGCAATACATCGCCATGCGCGTGCTGCGCTGGCCCGACGCCTTCCCGGCCGGCGACGTGGCGCTGCACAAGGCCCTGGGCGTGCAGGGCCAGAAGCACCCGGCCCGCGCCGCCACCGAGGCCTCGGCCGCCTGGCGCCCCTGGCGCAGCTATGCCGTGCTGCGCGCCTGGGCGGAACTGCCCCTGCCCGCAACGGCAGCCCGGCAGGCATCCCCCGCCTGACATGGCCGCGGCCCATCTGCACCTACAGCACCTACATATAGAAAGAACCTCCGCTTCCATGCAATTCCATCCCGCCACGGTGCAATCGCGCGCCGACTCCCCGCTGGGCGCCGTGCGCCTGGCGGCTTCTCCCCAGGGCCTGGTCGGCCTGTGGTTCGATGGCCAACGGCACCAGCCCACGCCCCTGCTCGACGGCCCCGGGGCCTGGCCCGAGGTAAGCGGCCATGCCCTGATGCAGGAGGCCGCGGGCCAGCTGCAGCAGTTCCTGCGCAGCGAACGCCGCGCGTTCGACCTGCCGCTGGACCTGTCGGGCGGCACCAGCTTCCAGCAGGAGGTCTGGCGCGCGCTGCTGGCCATTGGCTGCGGCGCCACCTCCACCTATGGCGACCTCAGCCGCGGCCTGGGCCGCCCGCGCGCGGTGCGTGCCGTGGGCGCGGCCGTGGGACGCAACCCGATCAGCGTGGTCGTGCCCTGCCACCGCGTGCTGGGCGCCGACGGCAGCCTCACCGGCTATGCCGGCGGCCTGGAGCGCAAGGGCGCCCTGCTGGCCATCGAGGGCGCGCGCCCGCGCACGCTGGACCTGCTGGCGGCATGAGCGATTCCGCCACCCGCCCCGTCTCCGCCTGGATCGGCGAGTTTGTGCTGCTGGCCTCGCTCTGGGGCGCCTCCTTCCTGTTCATGCGCATGGGCGCCTCGGAATTCGGGCCCCTGCCCACGGCCGGGCTGCGCGTGACCCTGGCAACACTGTTCCTCTGGCCCATCCTGCTGCGCCAGGGCCACTGGCCCGCGCTGCGCCAGCACTGGCGGCCCATCATGCTGGCCGGCATCATCAATTCGGCGATTCCGTTCGCGCTGTTTTCCTGGGCCGTGCTGCACATCGCCACAGGCCTGAGCTCCATCCTCAACGCCACCGTACCCCTGTTCGGCGCACTGATCGCCTGGGTGTGGCTGGGCGACCGCATCGGACGCCTGCGCTGGCTGGGCCTGGCGCTGGGCTTCCTGGGGGTGGCCTTGCTGGCCTGGCGGGCCCCGGCCGGCACGGGCTTCAAGACCGACCAGGCGCACTGGGCCATCGGCGCCTGCCTGCTGGCGTCGGCGTTCTATGGCCTGGCGGCCAGCTTCGCGCGCACCCATCTGGCGGGCATCCCGCCGCTGGCCACCGCCACGGGCAGCCAGCTGGGCGCCGCCCTCGGGCTGGCGCTGCCCACCCTTTGGCTGTGGCCGGCGCAGATGCCGGGCCCGCGCGCCTGGGCGGCCATCGTGGCCATGGCGGTGCTGTGCACGGGCATCGCCTACATCCTGTACTTTCGCCTCATCGCCCACGCGGGCCCGAGCCGGGCGCTGGCCGTGACCTTTCTCACCCCGGTGTTCGCGGTGCTCTACGGCGCCCTGTTCCTGCAGGAACGCATCACCCTGTGGATGCTGGGCTGCGCCGCGGTCATCGTCACCGGCACGCTGTTGTCAACCGGGCTTGTCAGGACGCGTGCACCGGCCTGGGGGGCTGCGGAACGGCCCTAAACTCGGTGCATGGTTCCTGCGCCGGTTTTTCATCTGCTGACATGCTTTGCCGCAGGGCCCTGGCTGAACGCCCCGGCGCAGGGGGCCGGCCACGGCCACCATGGCGCATAACACCCTGCTCGCCGGCAGCCTGTTGCTGCTGCTGACCGTCCTGGGCCTGGCCCTGTTGCCGCCCCGGGAGGTGCTGGCGCCCTCCCGGCGCACCGAGTGGCTGGCCGGCCTGGCGGGGGGCCTGGTGTCGGCTGCCATGCTGGCCGTGCTCAACCTCCAGCCCAGCGGCACCGGCCTGGTGGCCTACCCCACGGCCACCGCCTTCGTGGCCCTGTGCTTTGGCGTGCGCGCCACCGCCCTGTGTGCCGGACTTTCCTTTCTGGTGGCCACCTGGATCCAGGGCGCGCCCTCACCCGCAGGGGCGCTGGTACTGGCCGGCGCCTGGGCCTGCGGGGCCCTGTGGCGGCAGGTGGCCCTCCACCGGGGCCAACGCAGCTGGCCGGAAATGCTGGGCCTGGCGCTGAGCCTGCCAGTGGTCAGCGGCCTGCTGCTCACGGCAGCGGGCGCGCAGGCGGAGGGCCCCACGCTGGCGAGCTGGTGGGAAAACCTGCCCTGGCAGCATGGTACCGGCATCCTGGTGCTGGGAAGCTGCCGCCTGCTGCTGATCAGCAAGGCCCAGTCGATGGACGCCGAGGAGTCGACCCACCGGGCCCTGGGCCAGCGCGAGCAACAGTTGCGCATGGCGCTCGACTCCCTGAACGGCGGGCGCTGGGAATGGGATGTGGACACGCGCAAGTTCCGCTGCGAAGGCAGCTTCTACGCGCAGTTCGGCCTGGGCGACGAGGCGCTGCAGGCACCGGACCTGTGGCAGCGCTGGTACGACCTGCGCCACCCGGTGGACCGGGAGCGCAATGCCGCCAAGCTCGCGCGCGCCATGGATGGGCTCGAAGACACCTACGAAGCCGAGTTCCGTGTGCGCGATACCTCCGGCCGCTGGCGCTGGCTGATGTCGCGCGGCATGGTGTCCTTGCGCGATGCCGCGGGCAAGCCCTTGCGCCTGATCGGCATGGACGTGGACATCTCCGCCCACCGCGAGACCCAGCAGGCACTGCGCGACTCCGAGGCCAAGTACACCTCGTTCTACCAGACGCTGCCCGACCCGGCGGGCATCAGCCGCGTCTCGGACGGCCGCTATCTCGATGTGAACCCGGCGTTCTGCGAGATGTTCGGGCTGCCGCGCGACCAGGTGGTGGGCCGCACCTCGACCGAACTCACCATCTGGGCCACCGATGGGGAGCGCAAGCGCCTGCTGGACGCCTACCAGCGCCACGGCAAGGTGGACCGCCTGCCCCTGGTGGCCCAGCGGCGTGGCGTGCGCATCCCGGGGCTGATGTCGGCACGGTCCGTGCTTGTGGATGGCGAAAACTGTTTCGTCTTCGTTTTTCACGACATGTCCGAGGCCCAACGCACCAGCGACGAGTTGCGCGCCCTCAACAGCCTGCTGCAGCAGGCGGGCCGGCTGGCGCGCCTGGGCGCCTGGGAAGACGTGCGCGGCAAGGGCCTGGTCTACTGGTCGGACGTGTGCTTCGACATCCACGGCATGCCGCCCGGCTCTCCCCTGCCGACCGACTACATCGACCGCATGGTGGCGCCCGCCTACCGCGAGACGCTGCGCAACCATTTCCGCGCGAGCATCCTCGATCGCGCCGAATGGAGCCTGGAGCTGGAGGTGATCCACGCCGATGGCCACCTGCTGTGGGTGCGCGCCCGGGGCGAGCCCGTCATCGAGAACGGCCGCGTGACGCGCGTGCGCGGGGTCATGCAGGACATCGACGCGGCCAAGCGCGCCACCGAGCGCCTGCGCCAGTCCGAAGAGCGCTTCTCGCGCATCTTCCAGCTCATGCCCTTCCCCATGGGGCTGTCGCGCCGCAGCGATGGCCAGTACCTGGACGTGAACCCGGCCTGGGAAGCCTTGCTGGGCATACCGCGCAGCGAGGCCGTGGGCCGCACTGCCGTGCAACTGGGCATCTTCACCCCGGAAGAGCGCCAGCAGCTGATACAAGCCTTCGAGCGCGGAGACCCCCAGACCAGCCACGAAGTGACGCTCAATGCGCGCCCGGGCAACCGGCTGACCGTGCTGCAGTCCATGCGCCCCATCGATTTCGATGGCGAGCCCTGCTGGCTGTTCTCGGTGCACGACATCACCGACCGCAAGCGCCAGGAAGAGCAGGTCCGCGAGCGCGAGGAGCTGCTGTCGCTGACCATCTCTGCCGCCTCGCTGGGCCTGTGGGACTGGGACCTGGAGCGCGGCACCATCACCGGCGACAGCCGCTGGGCCGCCATGCAGGGCAAGAACCCCGGCCCGATCGCCCAGACCTCGATGCAGTGGACCAGCGCGGTGGCGGCAGACGACATCGACCGCATCACGGCCGAAGTGGCGCGCCATGCGGCACGGCCGGCCACGCCGTTCGACGCGACCTGGAAGGTGCCCGCCCCGCACGAGGGCACGCGCTGGGTGCGCAACCTGGGCAAGATCGTGAGCTTTGGTGCGGGCGGCCAGCCGCAGCGCATGCTGGGCGTGGCGCTCGATGTGACGCCCCAGCGCGAGCAGGAGGTGCTGCTGCAGAAGCTGGCGCACTTCGACGCCCTGACCGGCCTGCCCAACCGGGTGCTGCTGGCGCGCCGGCTGCAGGAATGCCTGGACCAGGCGCGCGAGCGCGGCACCCAGCTCGGCGTCGGCTACCTGGACCTCGATGGCTTCAAGCCCGTGAACGACCGCCTGGGCCATGGCGCGGGCGACCGCCTGCTGGTGATGGTGGCGGGCCGCCTGACGCGCGCCCTGCGCCCCGGTGACAGCGTGGCCCGACTGGGCGGCGACGAGTTCGTGATGCTGCTGCCCGACCTGGCCGACACCGCCGAATGCGAACGCATGCTCTCGCGGGTGATGGAGAACATCTCCGCCCCCTACGCGCTCGATACCGAGCGCGTGGTCGTCACCGCCAGCATCGGCTACACCGTGTTCCCGCTGGACGAGGCCGATGCCGACACCCTGCTGCGCCATGCCGACCAGGCCATGTACGCGGCCAAGCAGGCCGGCCGCAACCGCTTCCACCAGTTCGATGCCGCACAGGAGCGGGCCCTGGTGGCGCAGCGCGAGCAGGGCAAGCACCTGCAGGAGGCCATTGCGGGCGCCCAGTTCATCCTGCACCTGCAGCCCAAGGTCGACATGCGCAGCGGCGCGGTCGTGGGCGCCGAGGCCCTGTCCCGCTGGCAGCACCCCGAGCGCGGCCTGTTGCCGCCGGGCGCCTTTTTGCCGCTGCTGGAGGGCACCGAACTGGAGATCGGCTTCGGCCAGTGGGTGGTGGGGGCGGCGCTGGACCTGCTCAGGCAACTGAACGGCCATGGCCTGGCCCTGCCGCTGAGCATCAACATCTCGGCCCTGCACCTGCAGCACCCGGGCTTTGCCGACTGGATGGCCCGGATGCTGGCCGAGCGCCCCGACCTCGATGCGCGCCAGGTCGAGATCGAGATCACCGAAAGCGCCGCGCTCTACGACATCAGTGCGGTGGCGGCGACGCTGACGCGGCTGCGCGAACTGGGAGTGAGCGTGTCGCTCGACGACTTCGGCACCGGCTACTCGTCGCTGACCTACCTGAGGCGCCTGCCCATGGACACGCTCAAGATCGACCAGAGCTTCGTGCACGGCATGATGGGCGACCCGGGTGACCTGGCCATCGTGCAGGGCGTGATCGGCCTGGCGCGCTCCTTCGGCTACCGCGTGATCGCCGAGGGCGTGGAAACCATCGAGCAGGGCCAGATGCTGCAGCAGCTGGGCTGCGCCCAGGCCCAGGGCTACTGCATTGCCCGGCCCATGGCCCTGGAGCAGTTCGTGGAATGGGCGGCCCAGTGGCAGACGCCGGCAGGCTGGCAGCGTTCACGGCCGCACTGAGCACCGCTGCAAGCGGTGGCACACTGCAGCCTTTTGTCCGCCCCCCCGCTGCGATCCCATGCCCCTGGAAACCACCCTGCACTACACGCCCGATCTGGTGCGCCATGCCGTCCTTCGTTTCTGGCGCCGTTCGGTGGGGCTGCGCACGGTGCTCGTGACCGGGGCCATGCTGCTGTGGCTGGGCGTGCTGCTCGCGCAGGGCGACCGCTCCTGGCAGGTCGGCGTGGTCGGCACGGCCGTCGCCATCAGCGTGCTGGTGGGCGTGATGGTCTATGCCGTGCACTACCGCAACGCCATGGCCAAGCTGCGCGCCATGGGCGGTATGGCGCGGGCCGCCTTGCGGGCCGACGAGAACGGTTTCACGCTGCAGTCGGAAGCCGGCCTGGCCACGCTGCCCTGGAGCAGCGTCAAGGAGGTCTGGCAGTTCGAACGCGTCTGGCTGCTGCTGTTCTCTCCGGCCCAGTTCAGCACCCTGCCAGTGGCCGATCTGCCGCCCGAGATGCAAGCCCTCATCGAGGCCCGCGTTCGCGCTGCGGGGGGCAAGATCCAGGCGAAGCCCTGAGAGGCAGAGAACTTCAACCGCCCTGCCCGACGAGCTCGCGCACCTGCTGCAGCGCGGCCGGGTCTTCCATGGTGGTCAGGTCGCCCGGGTCGCGCCGCTCGGCCACGGCCTGCAGGGCACGGCGCAGCAGCTTGCCGCTGCGCGTCTTGGGCAGCACGGTCACAAAGTGCACGCGTGAGGGCCGGGCCACGGCGCCGAGCTGCTGGTCCACGCGCTGCATGACCTCGCCCTCGAGCTTGAGGCGTGCCGCCGGGTCACCGAGCCCGCTGGCATCGCGCGCCACGGCAAAAGCCATGGCCACCTGGCCCTTGAGCGCGTCGGCCACGCCCACCACGGCCACCTCGGCGATGTTGGGGTGCGAGGCAATGCTCTCCTCGATCTCGCGCGTGCCCAGGCGGTGGCCGGCCACGTTGATCACATCGTCCGTGCGGCCCAGGATGAAGTGGTAGCCGTCGGCATCGCGGATGCCCCAGTCGAAGGTGCTGTAGATCAGCTTGCCCGGGATGCTCTTCCAGTAGGTGTTGACGAAGCGCTGGTCATCGCGCCATACCGTCTGCATGCAGCCCGGCGGCAGCGGTCCTTCGATGGCGACCACGCCCTTCTGGTGGGCGCCGGTGAGCTCCTCACCCGTGGATTCGTCGATCAGCTTGACGGCATAGCCGTACATGGCCTTGCCGGGGCTGCCAAAGCGCGTGGTCTGCGGCTCCACGCCATTGGCCAGCGTGAGGATGGGCCAGCCGGTCTCGGTCTGCCAGTAGTTGTCGATGATGGGCACCTGCAGCGCATCGCTGATCCACTGCGCCGTGGGCTCGTCCAGCGGCTCGCCGGCCAGCCACAAGGCCTTGAGGCTCGATACGTCGTACTTGCGCAGCCAGCTCGCATCCTGCTTCTTGAGCACACGCACGGCGGTGGGGGCCGAGAACATGTGCGTCACGCGGTACTTCTCGACGATGCTCCACCACACGCCCGCATCAGGGCGGATGGGCAAGCCCTCGTACATGATGGTGGTCATGCCCGCGATCAGCGGGCCGTAGACGATGTAGCTGTGCCCCACCACCCAGCCGATGTCGCTGGTGGCAAAGTAGGTGTCGCCCGGCTTGGCGTCGAAGATGTGCTGCATGCTGGCCGCCAGCGCCACGGCGTAGCCACCGGTGTCGCGCTGCACGCCCTTGGGCTTGCCCGTGGTGCCGCTGGTATAGAGCGTGTAGCTGGGGTGGGTGGCGTCCACCCACTCGCAGGGCACGGTGGCATCGAGGTGCTGGGCACGCAGGGCGGCCCAGTCGTGGTCACGGCCCGGGTGCAATGGCATGGGCGCCATGCCGCGGTTGACCATGAGCACGGCCTGGGGCTTGTGGCGCGACTGGGCGATGGCCTCGTCGAGCAGCGGCTTGTAGGGCACGACCTTGCCGCCGCGCGATCCGGCATCGGCGCTGACCACGGCCACGGGCTCGGCATCCTCGATGCGCGAGGCCAGCGAGCCCGAGGCAAAGCCGCCGAACACCACCGAATGCAGCGCCCCGATGCGCGTGCAGGCCAGCATGGCAAACGCCGCCTCGGCCACCATGGGCATGTAGATCAGCACCCGGTCGCCCTTTGTCACACCCAAGGCCAGCAGCACGGCCGCCATGCGCTGCACCTCGGCATGCAGCTCGGCAAAGCTGTAGCTGCGCTCGCTGTCCGTCTCGGTGGAGATGGCCACCAGGGCCGGCTGGTCGGCACGGTCGGCCAAATGCCGGTCCACCGCGTTGTGGCACAGGTTGGTGGTGCCGCCCGCGTACCAGCGGGCAAATGGTGGATTGCTGTAGTCGCAGATCTGGGCAGGCGGCGTCTGCCAGTCGATGAGCCGGGCCTGCTCGGCCCAGAAGGCCTCAGGCTGGTCGATGGATTGGCGGTAGAAATCTGCGTAGCGTGTTGTCATGGTTTGTCTCCAGCATCTCGTCTGCGCCCCCTGCGGGGGTGCATTTCTGAATTCATAATTATTCATGACGGGCTTGCGGGAAGCTGACGCGCCAGAGGTGCAGGATCAGCAGAGGGTGGGCTCTGGTGGATGCCCCGTGCACGGGGCCTGAGGTCCCATCCCCCACACAGGCCTCACGCAGGCTGCAGACGGGCCACCTGCCCTGCCAGGTAGCTGACCACGGCCAGCGGGCGCAGGAAGATCTCGAGGGCCGTCACGCGCCCCTCGCCATCCAGGGTGAGCAGGTCCACCCCGCGTGCGGCATGCGGCCCCATCTGTCCCTCGAATGGCAGCGCGAGCTGGTGGCCCTCCTGGCTCCACAGGGGCTGGCCATAGGAGAACCGGCTGTACATGCCGAAAGCCATGCCCAGGATGCCGGCGACCTGCTGGCGGCCCACCAGGATCTGGTGGTCCAGCGGCGAGTGCAGCACGGCGTCGGGGTGCAGCAGCGCCGCAGCGGGTGCGAAGTCGCGCTGCGCGGCCATGGCCTGCCAGGCCTCTGCGGTGGCGATGGCCTGGCGGGATGCGCTGGCGGTGGTGATGGATGGCGTCATGGAAACTCCCTCAGATGAATGAGCCCGCATCTTGCGCATGCTCGATCATCGTCGCAATCACCTCCCAGGTCATAACGACAATAACCATTGTGTGCCACCATGGCGCATGGACAGCGCCATTGCCTCCCCATCTCCTGCGGTCAGTTCCGCACTGCCGATAGGCCCCTTGCTCAGGGGCTTGCGCGAGCGCCAGCGCCTGAGCCAGATGGCCCTGGCCCTGCACACCGGTGTGTCGCAGCGCCACCTGAGCTGCCTGGAAACCGGCAAGGCCCTGCCCAGCCGGGCCATGCTGCTGGCGCTGCTCGATGCCCTGCGCACGCCGCTGGCCGAGCGCAACCAGGCCCTGCTGGCAGCCGGATTTGCGCCGCACTATCCCAGCCGCGGCTGGGAGGACGAGGGCCTGCTGGCCGTGCGCACCAGCCTGCGCGACTTCTTGCGCGCCCACGAGCCGGCACCCACCATGCTGCTCGATGCGGGGTGGAACGTGCTGGAAACGAACGCGGCGGTTCCCGCGCTGATGCGGCTCATCGGCTACACCCCGCCGGCTGTGGCCGATGGCATGCCGCTGAACCTGCTGGAGATGCTGCTCCTGCCCGGCGGCCTGCTGGCCTGTGCAGTCAACGGCCCCGAGGTGGCACAGGCCGTGCGCCAGCGGGCGCAGGCCGAGGCGGTGTTCAACCCCGCGCTGGCAGCGCGCCTGCGCGCCTTGCCCGGCATGGGCTCCTCACCTTCACCGGCGAGGCCGGCACCCGCCCCACAAGGGCCGGTGCTGCTGATGCAGTTGCGCTCCAGCGCCGGCATCCTGGCCTTCATGTCGGCCTTCACCACACTGGCGTCGCCGCTGGACGTGGCGCTGGATTCGCTGCGCATGGACCACCTGCTGCCGGCCGATGACCGCACCCGGCAGGCGCTGCAGGCTGCCCTGGCAGCGGCCGCCCCGCCGCTTACTTGATCAGCGCCAGCACATCCTTGAAATCGGGGTGCTCGCAGCTGCCCAGCCACTCGAAGGCCACCATCTCGGTGGTCACCAGCTCGGCCCCCGCGCCGGCCAGGCGGTCGAAAGCGGCATCGCGGTTGCGGTCGGTGCGCGAACCGCAGGCGTCGGTCACGACCCAGACCTCGAACTCGTCCTCGATCAGGTCCAGCGCGGTCTGCAGCAGACAGACATGGGCCTCGCAGCCGGCGATCACGATGGTGCCGCGCTCGGGCGCCTGCTGGGCGGGCTTTTGCAGGTGGCGCGGCAGGCTGCGCGCATTGCCGCCCTGCTGGGGCTTGGCAGGGGGGCGCAGCCACTCGCCCAGGCCTTCTTCGGCGGCGCTGAAATGCATCTTGGCCAGCGTGCGCTGGCACAGCGCGCGCAGGACCGCATCGTTGGCGCCCAGGCGCGAGGGGTTCTGCTCCGTGCCCCAGACCGGCACCTCGAGCAACTGCGCGATCTGCGCCAGGCGGCGCGCATTGGCTAGCACGGCAGCGCCATCGGCAATGGCGGGCATCAGGCGTTCCTGGTAGTCCACCAGGACGAGTTGGGATTCGGAGGCGTCGAGCAGCATGGGCGGTACGGGAATTCAATGGGAATGCCCGATTGTCGCAGCCCCGCCGCCCGGCAGCAGCTTCAGCTGGCCGGTGCCAGCCGCAGCAGCCGCCCCTGGGGGCTGTCGGTGACCAGGTAAAGAAAGCCGTCGGGGCCCTGGCGCACGTCGCGGATGCGCTCGTTGTTGTTCGGCAGCAGCTTTTCTTCACGCTGCACCTTGCCGCCCGCTACCTCAAGCCGGTGCAGCTTGCCGAACTTGAGCGAGCCCACGAACAGGCTGCCGCGCCAGGCGGCGCCATAGCGGTCGCTGGTCAGGAAGGCCATGCCCGAAGGCGCGATGGAGGGCACCCAGTAGTGCAGCGGCTGCTCCATGCCGGCCTTGGCCGTGCCCTCGCCCACCTTGCCACCACCGTAGTTCTCGCCGTAGGTGATCACCGGCCAGCCGTAGTTGCGGCCCGGCTGGGGCAGGTTGATCTCGTCGCCGCCTTGGGGGCCGTGCTCGTGCATCCACAGCTTGCCGTCGGGCGCCAGCGTCGCGCCCTGGGCGTTGCGGTGGCCATAGCTCCAGATCTCGGGCAAGGCACCAGCGCGCTCGCGGAACGGGTTGTCGGCCGGTGCCGCGCCATCGGCCGTGATGCGCACGATCTTGCCGTGGTGGTTGTCGAGCTTTTGCGCGTCGTCCTTGCGGTGGTAGCGCTCGCCCAGCGCCAGGAACAGGTTGCCGTCAGGGGCCTGCACGATACGGCAGCCGAAGTGCAAGTTGCTCGCCACCTTGGGTTTCTGGCTGAAGATGACCTTCACATCCTGCAGCGAACGGTTGTCGGGCGCGAGGGTGGCGCGTGCCACGGCCGTGCTGTTATCCGACGTGCCGGCAGCGCCGGGCTCCGAATAGCAAAAGAAGATGCGCCGGTTCCTGGCAAAGTCGGCGTCGGTCACCACGTCCAGCAGGCCGCCCTGCCCTCCGGCAGCAATGCTGGGCAGACCAGCCAGGGCGGGCCCCAACTGGCCATTGGCTTCGATCACCCGCATGCGGCCGGGCCGCTCGGTGACCAGGAAGCGGCCTTCGGGCAGGAAGGCCACGGCCCAGGGATTCACCAGGCCGGTGGCCACTGACGCCAAGGTGACAGCAGGTGGTGCGGGCGCAGCGGCCTGCGCATGGGCAGCTCCTGACCCCGCACCCGCTATGGAAAAAAGAGCAAGAAACCCCACGGCACGCGCAGCAACGCGGCTTTTCGATGTCAGATACATGTCAGCCTTGGTGGACCTGGGTTCCATGCAACCCATTGGTATAAGGGAGCGGCGCAGGCAAGTCCAGCCCTCACATGAAGGCATACGTGACTTCCCTCACAAAACAGGCAATTTAGCGTGGTACCCTTCGCCCCCATGTCCAAATGGTTTTGCACCCTCCTCCTGGCTTGCGCTGTCAGCGCACAGGCTGCACCATCCACCGACAAGGCGGATGACATGGAAAAAATCCTGATGGACAAGGGTCTCTTGTCCCAGCTCAGGGATATGCAGCACACCGTGGCCGACAAGGCCCACACGGTGGCGGACAAGGCGTCCGACCTCGTGGGCAATGCCATGGGATTCCTTGGCGTGCGCTACAAGCGCGGCGGCAACAGTGCCGAGACTGGCTTCGACTGCAGCGGTTTCGTCCGTGCGATCTACGAGCAGACGGTCGGGCTTTTGCTGCCCCGCCGGGCCGACCAGCAGGCGGCCACCACCACGGTGATCGACAAGAAGGAACTGCAGCCGGGTGACCTGGTGTTCTTCAACACCATGCGCCGGGCGTTCAGCCACGTGGGCATTTATGTGGGCGACGGCAAATTCATTCACTCTCCTCGCAGTGGATCGGAAGTCCGGGTGGAAGACATGCGCCAGACCTACTGGCAGCGCCGCTTCGATGGCGCCCGCCGCGTCACGCCCGCAGCCACGGCTGTCGAGACGAGCACCGCCGCGGCCAAGTAAGCCGCACCACCGGCGACAGGCACCACCAAGCGCGCCCCGGGCGCGCTTTTGCTTTGTGCGCTCATGGTTTGACCACGTAGGTGCTTTCGGTGCTGCGGATGGGCCCGCCCGTCACATTCACCGGCCGGGCGTTCGGGTTGCGCAGGAATTCCTTGGCGGCCGCCATATCGGCCTGGTAGCGGGCCCGGGCCTGGGCTTCGCAGGAGCGCCGCTCGGCACCTGCTTGCGCACGGCACTCCTCCAGCGCGACCTTCATGCCGCCGCCGGCCTCACGGATCGCCGTGTTGTAGCGCTGCTGTGGCGTCATGTCGGCCACGGCCCCGCGCTGCAGCGAGGCCTCGTCCCCCTGGGCCAGTACCTGCGATGGCGACGCCGCCAGCACCCCGGCAACCAGTGCGATGGCCGCCAGCAAGGACATGGGGCGCATGGAGGGGATCCAGGGTTCGTGCATGGCGTGCTCCTTTGGGCTGGTTCTGGGCATTTCCCTGACTCTAGCCACGCCCCGGGCCGGCCGTGATCAGCGGCGCGCGCACGCCCTTGTGCGACCCGTCCTACACGGCCGGGAACAATGTCAACAACTGCGAGCGGTGGATCCAATGCATGCTGTCCGACAGACGGAGGTCCAGCACCCGGCTACAGTCGGGCCATTCCTTCTTTCACCTTTCACACAAAGCGACAAACACCATGTTCTCACTGATAGGAACGCTGCTGATCGGACTGGTCGTGGGCTTCATTGCGCGCGCCATCAAACCCGGAAACGACTCCATGGGCTGGATCATGACCGCCCTGCTGGGCGTGGCGGGCTCGTTCCTGGCCAGCTATGTGGGCGTGGCCATGGGCTGGTACCAGCAGGGCGACGCGGCGGGCTGGATCGCCTCCATCCTGGGGTCCATCGTGCTGCTGTTCATCTACGGGCTGATCAAGAAAAATTGAGCACCGGCTGGTTGCGCTGGCGCCATGTGGCCCCAGATCACGTCAAACCCGACCATGAGGATGTGACCGATGCCCACTGCCCGACAAATGGCTGCCGATGACCCTGCCATGGCTGCTGCCGTTCAGCGCAGCCGGCGCCTGCTGCACCGCCGCGCCCTGGTGGCCGCTGCCGCCAGCACCGTTCCCGTACCGGGCCTGGACTGGGCCGTGGACGCGGCCCTCCTGTCGCGCCTGTTGCCGCAGATCAGCTCGGAGTTCGGCCTGTCGGCCCAGCAGCTGGACCAGCTCGACCCCGAGAAACGCGAAAAGGTGCAAAAGGCCGTGGCCCTGGTCGGCTCGGTGCTGATCGGCAAGCTCATCACCCAGGAACTGGTGCTGCGCGCCGCCCGCACCGTGGGCGTGCGCTTGACCACCAAGCAACTGGCCAAGTACGTGCCCATCGCCGGGCAGGCGGTGTCTGCCGCCATCGGCTATGCCACGCTGCGCTACCTGGGCGAGCAGCACATGCGCGACTGCATCCGCGTGGTGCAGGAGGCGCAGCTCCAGCTGCCCGCCCCTGCCACCAAAGGTTGATCCGATTCACTCCGCTGCACAAGTGAAGTTTGCAGCATCCTCCACGCTGCCCGATCCCTTGTACTTGGCGAACTTCGGGTAGGCGCACAGCGGCCGGGTGCGGTTCGGGTAGTCCGCCTGGGTGGGCAGCGCCTTCGCAGCAATGGTGTCGGGCGCAATGCCCTTTTCCACCCAGTCGACCATGGTCTGGATCGAGTCGAAGCTGTCCGTGGCCGGGCCACCCGAGCAGTGGTTCATGCCGGGCACCAGGAAGGTGCGTGCAAAGCCCTGCGTCGTGGCCATGCCCCCGTTGTTGGCCGCGAGCCGTTCGTAGTAGTCCACCGTGTCCTTGGCCGAGAAGATCGGGTCCGACATGCCGTGGATGAACAGCAGCTTGCCGCCGCGCTGGCGGTAAGCCGTGAGCTTGTCGTCCGCATAGGTGTCATAGATCGCCGAGTAGGCCGCCATGCGCGCCGGGTCGGTGTCGAAATTGAAGGCCAGCGGGTTGAACGTGAGGTCCGGCGGCGTGAAGAACTCGTTGATGAGCGCATCCACCATCAGCGTGATGTAGCGTGCATCGGACGTGGCCGTGGTCGAGCTGCCCAGCGTCCAGGCGCGCCAGCCGGGCGCGGCCAGGCCCGGGTCCCAGGGCTGGCCGGCATACAGCGCCTGTCCGGCCGAGTTGCGCGGGCCGCCGAATACCTTGGTGAGCGCGCCCACTTGGGCAGAGGACAGGCAGTCGGCCCCCTTGGCGCCACTGCATTGCAGCACTGCAGGGTTGAAGTTGCAGGCCTTGGTGTTGTTGACCATGCCGTCCACCACCCCATCGGCCGCATCGCACGAGGACTTCACTGCACCGGCCACCAGGTTCAGATCGGCATTGCTGAAGGCCTGCGAAAGGATGCGGTTGCCCGCAGCGTCCTGTGGCGCGATGGCATTGAAGGCAATGGTGTTCCACATCGCGGCCACCGTGGCACCACTCGATACGCGCATGGCGGGGGCGCCCGCCGTGATGGCGTCGAAATAGTCCGGAAAGCGCTGCGAGAACACCATGCCCTGGCGCCCGCCGCCCGAGCAGCCCGAGAAGTACGAGCGGTCGGGCTTGCGGCCGTAGTGCGTGGCGATCAGCGACTTGGAGGCCACGGCTGTCTTGTCGTAGGAGTTGTAGGCATGGTCGGTGCGTGCCTGCGGGTCGGCGCCGAAGCTCGCGGTGGTGCCGCTGTGCCCCGCGTCGGTGGACACCACGGCAAAGCCCTGGCCCAGCGGCGAGGGCGTGCCGCCCGAGATGCTGGAGCTCAGCGAGGTGTCGCGCAGGATGCCGTCGTTGCCGCCACCGCCGATGAACAGGAAGCGGCCATTCCAGTTGTCCGGCAGGCTCAGTTGAAAGCCGATGGCGTAGTTCTTGCCATCCACCCCGACGCGCGGGTTGATGCTGCCCGTGACCACACAGTGGCCCGGCAGGAAGGCGCCCGTGGCCGCGCCGCCCGGGCGCTTGGTGTCGGGCGGCACATAGCTGGTCGCCAATGTGGTGGCCGCCAGCTTGGCGCTGGCCACCAGGTCGGTACAGGCCGCTGCATAGGCGCCGTTGGCCGGCGGCCAGACGGGGCCGTCGTTGCTGCCGCCGCAGGCGGCCAGGGCGATGGGCAGCAGCACGGCGGCGGGCAGCGCTGCGCGGCGCACGGCACGCGTGCGCAGGGAAGTGGATGGCATGGTGTGTCTCCTTGGGTGTTGTCGTGGTTCTCGGTGGGGTTCTGCCCGGCTCAATCGGCCTTGAAGCCCGTGGCGGCAACGGCCTTGCCCCAGGTCACCGTGTCGGCGGCGATGACCTTGGTGAATTCCTGCGAGCCGGTGCCCGTGACGCGGAAACCGGCCTCTTCCATCTTGGCCTTGCCTTCGGGCGACTGCACGGCCTTGACGATGTCAGCGCTGAGCTTGGCCACGATCTCGGGCGGGGTCTTGGCGGGCGCCACGATGCCGAACCAGGACGAGAATTCCAGGTTGGCGTAGCCCTGCTCCTTGATGGTGGGCACCTCGGGCAGCGCATTGGTGCGCGTGGCACCGGTGCTGCCCAGGGCGGCCAGCTTGCCGGCCTTCACATTGGGGGCGGCCAGCCCGACGCTGGCGAATACGCCCTGCACGTCGCCGCTGAACAGGCCGCCCAGCGCGTCGGTTGTGTTCTTGTAGTGCACGGGCTCGGGCTTGAGCTGCACCGCATCACCGAACATGAAGGCGCCGAAGTGCCCTGGCGTGCCCGCACCGAAGGTGGCCAGGAACAGGCCCTTCTGCTGCTTGGTCCATTCGACGAAGTCCTTGACGTTGCGCGCCGGTACCTTCTGCGGGTTGACCAGCAGCACGAAGTCCGAGGTGACCACCTGGCTCACCGCCACGAAGTCCTTTTGCGGCGCATACGGCAGCTTGCTGTAGCTGCTCGGGGCAATGCTCAGCTGGCCGGTCTCGCCCAGCATCAGGGTGTAGCCGTCGGGCTGGGCGCGTGCTGCCTCGGTGGCGGCGATCAACCCGCCCGCGCCGGGCTTGTTGTCCACGATCACGCCCTGGTTGCCCCATGCCTCGGAGAGCTTTTGCGCCAGCAGCCGCGCCACGATGTCCGGCCCCGTGCCGGCCGGAAAGCCCACGATGATGCGCACGGGCTTGCCTGGGTAGCCGGCGGCGGCATTCTGGGCCTGGGCTGCAGCCCAAGGCGCCAGGCCTGCCACGACTGCAGCGGCCAGCAATGCGCGCCGAGCGGGGGTGGTGGAAGTCTTGTTCGTCATGCTTGTCTCCAGTGGTTCTTGTGAGGAAAGTCGGGGAAAGGGAAAAAATCTCAGGCCAGCTCGAAGAAGCGCATGGCCACGGCATCGGGGTAGCGCGCGCCGGAGCCCACGAACATGCGCTCGGCGATCCAGGCCAGCGCGGGCGAGGCGGTCTCGAAACTCGGGCTGCAGCGGAAATAGATCTGCCCCGGGTCCACCGGCTCGCCGCGCACCAGGCGCGCGATCAGCTCGGGCGGACCCGAGCGCACGGCGCGGTTCTGCACGTAGATGAAATCGCCGCCATCGGTCTCCAGCACATAGCGGGCATCGAGCTCGGAAAGCCGCTCGTTCACGATGAGCTGGAAGTCAGCGCCGCCGGGCAGCACCCGGGCCGTCCAGCCCTCGCCCGTTGCCGTGCCGCCGGTGATGGGGATCAGCCGCCGCAAGCCATGGGCGGTGTGGCCCACTTCCTGGGGCACGCCCACCTGCACGCGCAGGTCGGCAAAGAATTTCAGGCGGGGTTCGGGCAGGGTGGACAGCTCGGGCATGGGCGGTTCTTCACGGCAAAATTAGTTATGAACCTAGCGTAAATCCGGTTGTGTCCGGGGCCTGTCATCCCTGAGGATGACAGCGCGATGACACGGATCTCCCACACCCCCACCCCATGAGGCAATGGCTTCCCTCTTCTCCCCCTGCAGCGCAAGGCCACGGTAGCCTGGCCGTGGCGGGCATGGTGCAGCGCCTGGGCGAGCCCGGCTTTGCCGGCGGTTTGCTGGAGGAACTGGCCCCCGTGCTGCCGGCGGCCTCGTGGTCGGTGTACCGCACAGGCCAGCGCTGCAAGCCCACCCTGTTCATGTCGGCCAGCCGCGGCGTGCCCGACACCACGCAGGACTGCTGGTGGGCCTACCTGTCAGGGCCGTACCGCCAGGACCGCACCTGGGGCCGCTCCTTCGAGGACATGCCCGCCGAGCCGCTGACCCGCCTGTGCCATGTGGCGGCAAGCGAGGTCGAGGGCGAGCACCGCGCGCGCGTGTACGAGGCGCACGGCGTGGCCGAGCGCGTCTCGGTGGTCGACTACGAGAGCGATGGCTCGGTCTTCGCCGTCAACTTCTACCGCCACCAGCACCAGGCAGCGTTCCGCGACGGGCAGATCAGCGATTTCGAGGCCCTGGCCCCGGTGCTGCTGGCCCTGGCGCGCAAGCACATTGCGCTGGCACGCCCGCAGGCCGTGCCACTGCTGCCGGAAGAGAGCACAGAGCCTGCCGTGCTGCCCGCCCTGGCAGCCCTCCCCCAGGGGGTGCCCGCGCTGCGCGAGCGCCTGCTGCGCCTGCAGCCCGACCTGACGGACCGCGAACTCGACGTCTGCGCCCGCGTGCTGCAGGGCATGACGCACGAGGGCATCGCGGCCGACCTGGGCCTGGGCGTGCCCACGGTCAAGACCTACCGCAACCGCGCCTTCGCGCGCATGGGCATCCACTTTCGCAACGAGCTGTTTGCGAAGGTGCTGGGCCGCTGACTGCTTCTACCCCGGCGTGAACGGCGGTGGCCGGCGCCGTATGGTCTGTGCCTTGACCACCGCGGTGCTGGTCTCGGCCTTGTCGGCGATGCGGTCGAGCACGCTGTCGAGCTGCTCGATCGAGCGCACATAGACCCGCGCGATGAAGCAATCGTCGCCCGTCACCTTGTCGCATTCGCAGAACTCGGGCGTGTCGCGTACCAGTTGCTCCACGGCGGCCAACTGCCCCGGCAGCGGCTTGATGCGCACGATGGCCTGCAGCTGGTAGCCCAGGGCCCTGGGCTCGATATCGAGCGTGAAGGCGCGGATCACCCCACGCTCCTCCAGCCGGCGCAGCCGCTCGGACACGCTGGGCGCCGACAGGCCCACGCGCTCGGCCAGCAACTTGAGCGAGGTGCGCGCATCCGCATGCAGCACAGACAAAATGGATTGATCGACCAAGTCCATGGAAAATTACTCCGGATTCAAGCCATGCCTTCGATTATGAGGACTATCTGAGCAATCGACTTGTTTTGACCATTCACCCGGCAGCGCCATTTTTCTACACTCAGTGCATCGGAATACAAGGTGGAACGGTGATGGACAAGAAGACGCAGGGCACGCTGGAGATGGGCGGTGCCATGGCCATTTCGGGCACGATAGGTTGGTTCGTCGTGCAATCGGGCCTGCCGGCCCTGGACGTGGTGTTCTGGCGCTGCGCCTTCGGCGCGGCCACCCTGGCCCTGGTGTGCGCGGCCATGGGCATCCTGCGCGGCGTGCTCACATGGCGTCAGGCGGCATGGGCGGCGCTCGGCGGCGTGGCCATCGTGACCAACTGGCTGCTGCTGTTCGGCGCCTACTCGCATGCCTCGATCTCGATCGCCACGGCGGTCTACAACACCCAGCCCTTCATGCTGGTGGCCTTCGGCGCCCTGCTGTTTGGCGAGCGCATCACCCTGCCCAAGATCGGCTGGCTGGCACTGGCCTTTGGCGGCATGCTGCTCATCGTGCAGGCGCGGCCGGGCGCCAGCTTTGCCGGCAGCAACTATGCGCTGGGCATTGGCATGGCGCTGGGCGCGGCCTTCTTCTGGGCCGTGGCCTCGGTCATCGCCAAGCGGCTCACGGGCACGCCGCCGCACCTGATCGCGCTGGTGCAGGTCTGCGTGGGCGTGCTCATGCTGGCGCCGTTCGCCCACTTCGGCGACCTGCCGCGGGAGCCGCGCACCTGGCTGCTGCTGGTCACCGTGGGCGTCGTGCACACCGGCATCATGTACATCCTGCTCTATGGCGCGGTGCAAAAGCTGCCCACCTACCTGCAGGGCGCGCTGTCCTTCATCTACCCGGTGGTGGCCATTGCCGTGGACTTCATCGCCTTTAGTCACCGGCTGCAGCCCGCGCAGTGGCTGGGCGCCGCCGCCATTTTGCTGGCCGCAGCCGCGATGAACCTGCAGGGCAGCCGGCCGCGGACGGCGGCCACGGAGCCTGCTGCACAGGGCGCGAAATAGACCCGTCGAATAAGCACAAAATATCAAAACCGGCGTTCGGCGATCGGCACCATCGGCAGCTCCAATCCACCCAAGGAGCACCTTCATGGACCACACATTGCAAACCACCTGGGAGACCTATGTCGCCTCGTGGAAGGCCCCCACCGCCACTGAGAAGCAGGCCCTGTTTGCCGCCAGTCTGGATCCACACTGCACCTACACCGACCCGCTGGGCGTGGCCTCGGGTTGGGAGGCGCTGGCAGAGACCATGCAGGGCTTTCACCAGCAGCTGCCCGGCGCCTACTTCGTGACCGAGCGCTTTGCAAGCCACCACCAGCACTGCATGGCACAGTGGAAGATGGTGGGCGCCGATGGCGCGGTGCTGGGCGAGGGCGTAAGCTTCGGCCACTTCAACGGCCAAGGCAAGCTGCTCACGATGACCGGCTTCTACGACACCCCCTGAATTTGGTGCAGCGTTTCACGCTATCTGGCACATAAAAAGTCGTCTTTTCGGCCCTGGCCGCGTTGCAAATCCTCGCGATACTCCCGGTATCGCTGTGGTTTGCACCTTACCAGGACCAAAAATCCGTTCTTTTTATTTGTGCCATCAAGCATGAAACACTGCACGGGCAGCCCAGCATGTTCTACCTGCACCGCATCCAGCGCGGCATCGATTTCATCGAAGCGCACCTCGAGACCGACATTGCCCTGTCGGACGTGGCGCAGGCCGCCGGGTTGAGCCAGTGGCACTTCCAGCGCATCTTCAAGGCCTTGACCAACGAGACCTTGAAGACCTATATCCGCTCCCGGCGCTTCGCCAAGGCGCTGGACCAGTTGCTCCATACGCGCCTGGGCATCCTGGACATCGCGCTGGCGGCCGGCTACGACACGCAGGAGAGCTTCACGCGCGCCTTCAAGGCCTGCTTTGCGCTCACGCCCAACCAGTACCGCAAGTTCGGCAGGCGCAGCCTCTTCGTCAAGAAGGTGCAGTTCGATGAAGACTACCTGCGCCAGCTGGACCGCAATCTGTCGCTCACCCCGGACATCCGCGAGCGCCCGCCGCTGCAGCTGGTGGGCCTGGCCACCCATTTCTATGGGGCAGATTCGGACAAGGACAACCTGGGCCAGAAGCTGCCCCCGCTGTGGGCGAGCTTCATGCCCCGGCTGGCGGAGATTGCGCACCGGGTGCCCGGGGTCTGCTACGGCGTGGTGAGCCAGACGGCGAGCGACTCCGACCTGCTGCTCTACCACGCCGCCATCGAGGTCTCGCACGCGGGCACCTTGCCCGAAGGCATGGTGCACTTCGAAGTGCCCGCGGCCCGCTACGCCAGCTTCGAGCACCGGGGCGCCCCGGAGAACCTGAACCACACGGTGAACTACATCTACGCCAACTGGCTGGCGGGGTCCGAACAGCGCCACAGCGGCGGTGCCGACCTGGAGATCTACGGGCCCGCCTACCAGGGCGGATCGGACGCGTCCGTGATGCACTACGCCGTGCCCGTGCTCGGGTAGCGTTGCGGGCACAATCACCGCCCTGTGACACGCCCCGGTGACCCACCCTCCCATTCCGCAGAACCCGGCCCTCCGCGCTCCGACCGCCAGGCGGTGATCGCCGCCTGGGTGGCCGCCCTGCGCCGCCAGGCCGGGGCCGATGCGCTCAAGGCCCTGCCCCCGCTGACCGACGCCGAGGCCGCGCGCGTGATGGGGCTGATGCGGGGCGATGGCAATGAAGCCCCCCCATCCCCGCAACGCCCGGCCTTGCCCCCGGGCATCGCCGCCGGCCATTTCCAGCCCCGCATCACCCTCATGACCTTGGGCCGGGGCGAGGGGCTACTGGGCCTCAAGCCCCAGGGCAAGATGGGCCCGCGCGGCGACAGCGTGACGCTGGTGCAGATCGACTGGACCTACCGGCTGGAGGACACGCCCCAGGCCGCCATCGCCTGGCAGGCGCCGGCGCCCACCTCTATCCTCAACTCGCGCCCTGCGCCGCTGGTGGACCTGTACGACACCGGCGGCCCCGTGGTGCGCATGCAGCGCGACCTGGCGGCCGAGTCCGACGCCATGGACCGGGTCTGGGAACTGGGCCTGCAGCCGCTGGACGCACGCACCCTGCAGTGGCGCAACCGCGATGCCGGCGCCAGCCTGGGGCCGGTGTGGACGCTGGCGCAGGAGGCCTTCTTCGGCGACTTCTGGGCCGAGCAGGTGCCGCAGCTTGCGGCCCAGGGCTGGAGCGTGGTGGTGCGGCCCGGCTTTGCGCACGAAAGCGTGCCCGTGCAGCGCTGGAAGCTGGTCATCGCCCCCGACACCGGCGAGGTGCTGGGCAAGGAGCTGGCCGGGCCGGTCGGTCCCCGCGAGCGCCCGGTGCAGAAGCTGCAGCTGCCCGCGCGCGAAGGCGCCTGGCTGCTGAGCCTGGGCATCGAGATCGACGGCGAGACGCTGGACCTGGCGCCCATGCTGGCCGACCTGCTCAGGCGCGATGCGCGCTGGCTCATCGCGCGGCGCATGGCGCGCATCGACGATCTGGAGATCATTTCGCTGCGCGCCCCCGGCGGGCGGCGCATCGATGCGCCTGCCGGCCCGCTCAAGGCCATCGTGGGCGCCATGGTGGACCTGATCACCGACCCCGAGCGCAACCAGCACAAGGACGGGGACCCGCTGCGCCTGGGCGCCTGGGAGCTGCGCCGGCTCGAAGCCCTGCGCGCCGGCCTGGTGCAGGCGCACCGTGTGGACGCCGCCAACGACTGGCAGCTGCAGGGCGATATCGGCCTGTCGCAACTGGCCAAACGCCTGAAGGCCATCGGCACGCCCGAGCCGGTGCCCGCGCCTGAGGGCCTGCAGGTGCAGCTGCGCCCCTACCAGCGCGAAGGCCTGGCCTGGCTGCAGTACCTGCGCGCGCAAGGGCTGGGCGGCATCCTGGCCGACGACATGGGCCTGGGCAAGACCGCGCAGGCCCTGGCCCATATCCTGGTGGAAAAGGAGGCCGGGCGCCTTACCCGCCCCGCCCTGGTGGTGCTGCCCACCTCGCTGCTGTTCAACTGGCAGGCCGAGGCGCGGCGCATGGCCCCGGGCCTGCGCGTGCTGGCCCTGCACGGGCCGGAGCGGGGCAAGGCATTTGCCGAGATCGCCGACCACGACCTGGTGCTGACCACCTACCCCCTGCTCTGGCGCGATGTGGAGGCGTTGGCCGCTCAGGCCTTTCACCTGCTCATCCTGGACGAGGCGCAGATGGTCAAGAACGCCGGCAGCCGCAGTGCCCGCGCGCTGCGCCGCCTGCAGGCCCCGCACCTGCTGTGCCTGACCGGCACGCCGCTGGAAAACCACCTGGGCGAGCTCTGGGCGCAGTTCGACTTTCTCATGCCCGGCTTTCTGGGCGATCTGCGCGGCTTCAACGCGCGCTGGCGCAAGCCCATCGAGGAAAACGGCGAGACCCTGCGCGCCCAGTTGCTCTCGCAGCGCGTGCGCCCCTTCATCCTGCGCCGGCGCAAGCAGGACGTGGCCACCGAACTGCCCCCGCGCACCGAGGTGATCCAGCATGTGCAGCTGCAGGGCAAGCAGCGCGAACTGTACGAGGCCGTGCGCACCACGGTCGACAAGCAGGTGCGCCGGGTGCTGGAACGCGAGAGCTTCGACGGCGCGCAGATCACCATCCTCGATGCCCTGCTCAAGCTGCGCCAGGTGTGCTGTGACCCGCGCCTGGTCAAGGGCAGCAAAACTGCGGCCGGCGTGGAGCGCGCCAAACTCGAGCTGCTGGCCGACATGCTGCCCGCCCTGGTGGCCGAGGGCCGGCGCGTGCTGGTGTTCTCGCAGTTCACCGAGATGCTGGAGCTGGTGGCCGAGCAGTTGCAGGCGCTGGCGCTGCCCTTCTTGTCCCTCACGGGCCAGACACCGCCGGGCCAGCGCGGCGCGGTGGTGCAACGCTTCCAGGCGCAGGACGAAGCCAGCCCGCCCATCCTGCTCGTGAGCCTCAAGGCCGGCGGCGTGGGCCTGAACCTCACTGCCGCAGACACCGTGGTCCATGTGGACCCCTGGTGGAACCCGGCCGTGGAGGAGCAGGCCACGGCCCGTGCCCACCGCATCGGGCAGGAGCAGCCGGTCTTCGTCTACAAGCTGGTGGTGCAAGGCAGCATCGAGGAGCGCATGCTGGAACTGCAGGCGCGCAAGGCGGCCCTGGCCCAGGGCGTGCTGGGGCACGACGAGGAAGGCGCCGTGAAATTCAGCGAGGCCGATCTGGTGGCCCTGCTGGCGCCCCTGTCGGAGCCGCAGAACAACCCGCTGGCGATACCCGGCGAGGACGCCAGGCGCTGGGGCGGCACAGGGCTGCGCCGGCCTCGCCCCTTTGTGCCGGATCCCTGACGGCCCCAGGGCGGTCGCCAAAAGTGCAGAATTCAAAAGCAAGCTTCGGGGTGCGTGCAAGGCGGTCCATTTCTACAGTGAGGCCATCTCCAACACCTTTGCGAGGCCACCATGAACACCACCACCGCGTTCGCCCACAGCAGCATGCCCACCACCCGCCCGCCCAAAGCCAGCGCCAAGGCCGCCCAGGCCGCCGCCACCCTGGCCGACCCGCGCTGGGCGGCGGTGCGCGCGCGCGACGCCTCGGCCGACGGCCGCTTCTACTACTCGGTGCAGACCACCGGGGTCTACTGCCGCCCGAGCTGCGCGGCGCGTCCGGCCCTGCCCGAGAACGTGCGCTTCCACGACAGCATCGCCGACGCCGAACGCGCCGGTTTTCGCCCCTGCAAGCGCTGCAAGCCCGGCCAGGCATCGCCCGTGGCGCACCATGCGGCCCTGGTCACCGAGGCCTGCCGCATCATCGAGGCGGCCGACACGCCGCCCACGCTGGACGAACTGGCCGCCCGCGTGGGGCTGAGCGCCCACCACTTCCACCGCATCTTCAAGCAGGCCACCGGCCTCACGCCCAAGGCCTATGGCACGGCCCGGCGCGCGCAGCGCGTGCGCAGCGAACTGGCCGCGCCAGAGGCCGGCAGCGTGACCGATGCGATCTTCAACGCGGGCTACAACGCCACCAGCCGCTTCTATGAAGAAGCCGACGGGGTGCTGGGCATGACGCCCACGCGCTACCAGGCGGGCGGCAGGCAGGTCACCATCCGCTTTGCCATTGCGCAGTGCTCGCTGGGCGCCATCCTGGTGGCGCAAAGCGGGCGCGGCGTGTGCGCCATTTTGCTGGGGGACGATGCCCAGGCCCTGCTCCAGGACCTGCAGGACCGCTTTCCCCAGGCGCAACTGGTGGGTGACGACCGCGGCTTCGATGCCCTGGTGGCCCGGGTCGTGGCCTTTGTCGAGGCACCGGGCCTGGGCCTGGACCTGCCGCTCGACGTGCAAGGCACGGCCTTCCAGCAGCGCGTGTGGCAGGCGCTGCAGGCGATACCGGCTGGCGAGACGGCGAGCTACGCCGAGATCGCCGAGCGCATCGGCACGCCCAGCGCGGCCCGCGCCGTGGCCCGGGCCTGCGCGGCCAATGCGCTGGCCGTGGCCATTCCCTGCCACCGCGTGGTGCGCAACGACGGTGCCCTGTCGGGCTACCGCTGGGGCGTGGAGCGCAAGCAGGCCCTGCTGGACCGTGAACACCGCCAAGCCCAGGGGCAGCCTGCATGAACGCCCGTCTTCCTGAACACACCACGGACTGGGCTGCACGCGCGGGTGCCATCGACTGGGTGGCCGCCACGGAGGGCCTGAATGCCGAGGGCGCGGCCATTCTGCCGGCGCTGCTCAGCGCGGGGGAATGCCAGGCCCTCGCAGGCCTGTACGCGGACGGTGGCCGCTTTCGCAGCCGCGTGGTGATGGCGCGCCACGGCTTCGGCCAGGGCGAGTACCAGTATTTCAGCTACCCGCTGCCGCCCCTGGTGGCCGGGCTGCGCGAGGCGCTGTACCCACACCTCTACCCACTGGCCAACCGCTGGAACCAGGTGATGGGCATCGCCGTGCAGTACCCGGCCGCGCATGCCGATTTCATTGCGCGCTGCCATGCGGCCGGCCAGTTGCGGCCCACGCCGCTCTTGCTGCAGTACCAGGCGGGCGACTACAACTGCCTGCACCAGGACCTGTATGGCGAGCATGTGTTCCCGCTGCAGGTGGCCATATTGCTGTCGGAGCCCGGGCGCGACTTCACGGGCGGCGAGTTCGTGCTGACCGAACAGCGCCCGCGCATGCAGTCACGGGCCGAGGTGGTGCCGCTGCGCCAGGGCGATGCGGTGGTGTTCGCCGTGCACCACCGCCCCGTGAACGGCACGCGCGGCCCCTACCGCGTGAACATGCGCCACGGCGTGAGCCGGCTGCGCTCGGGCGTGCGGCACACGGCGGGCATCATCTTCCACGACGCGACATGACCCTGAATCTCTTTGCCGCGGACGAAGAGGCCGCACTGCTGCAGCAGCAGGCCGGCACCCGGGAGGCCCTGGCACCCGGGGCGGTGCTGCTGCGCGGCTTTGCGCTGGATGGGGCACCCGCCCTGCTGCAGGCGGTGGACGGCATCGCCGCCCACGCCCCCTTCCGCCACCTGGAGACACCGGGAGGCCAGCGCATGTCGGTGGCCATGACCAACAGCGGCCCGCTGGGCTGGATCTCCGACCGCAGCGGCTACCGCTACGGCCGGGCCGACCCGCTCAGCGGACGCCCCTGGCCACCCCTGCCTGCCGTGTTCGCCACCCTGGCGCGCACTGCGGCCGAGGCCGCGGGCTTTGCCGGCTTCGCGCCCGATGCCTGCCTCATCAACCGCTATGCCCCCGGCGCCCGCCTCTCGCTGCACCAGGACAAGGACGAGCGCGACCACGGGCACCCCATCGTGTCGGTGTCGCTGGGCCTTCCCGCCGTGTTCCTGTTTGGTGGCGATGCCCGGGCCGACAAAGCGCAGCGCATTCCCCTGGTGCATGGCGACGTGGTGGTCTGGGGCGGCCCGGCGCGGCTGCGCTACCACGGGGTGATGCCGCTGGCCGAGGCCGAGCACCCGCTGACGGGTGCTTGTCGCATCAACCTCACTTTCCGCAAGGCCGGATGACTCAACCGGGCGGAGAGCCCTTGGTGTAGCCGGTCTGCCGGCACAGCGACGACAGCAGTTGCTGCGCCGCAGCCTTGCCGCGCAGGCTGTCGGCCACGGTGATGGCCTTGCCGCTGGTCAGTGCGGCCTGCAGGCGGTAGTAGGTCTCCTTGTGGCCGCCTGTGGTGGTGGAGTAGCTTTCCTTGAGCTCCAGGCGCGCCACTTCGCTGGCCGTGGCGGTGCTTTCCCAGCGCACCAGTCCCAGCAGGCGCCGCTCGGAGTGGATGCCCTGGCGGTCCAGGCGCACCGTGAGGCTGTTGCACAGGCCGTAGAGCGCCCCCAGCACCACCAGCCAGCCGATGCCGCCGAAGATCAGCGTGAACGGCAGCGGCGCCGCGTTGGTCCACATCAGCACGCCCCCACCAGCAAAAATGGCGCCGAACACGAGCAGCGCCAACATGGTCTTCCAGCGCCGCCCATAGGGAAAATACAGGCGCACGCCGCCGGGCACCTGCTCCACGTCGGACACGTCTGCGGCATCACCGGCCTGGGCCACCTCGCCCAGTTGCGGGTGCTCGGCCGCATCGTGGCGCAGCCAGACGGACTTCTGGTTGGTGATGTAGACCGGCACGTCGAAGCTGCGTTCAAAACCCGGGGCCAGGTTGTCGCCCGCGCTGCCCGGCACGCTGGTGACCTGCAGCCCCCAGCGGTGGTACTCGCTGCCCGGATCTTCCGAGGCAGGCAGGTGCGCCGGCACGTCAAAGCGCATGGCCAACCGCACGCCCTCGCCCTGCGCCTCCACCTGGGCCAGGCCGCGCACCTGCCACAGCGTGCGGCTTTCATAGCTGGTCTTGCCGCCCGAGCGGGTGCGCGTGTGCTCCACGCATTGCAGGGTGGCCAGAAAGCGCAGTCCTGAGCTGTAGGCCACGGGCACCGCCAGCGTGGCGCCGAAATGCCCGCCGATGGAGCCCGGAAACGGGTCCAGCTCCAGCCGTGCATCGCCATAGCGCCGTGCATGGAAGGCGCTGCGTGCGGCCCAGGCCAGCAGCACCAGGCCGACCAGCGGGACCAGCACCAGGATGCCTGCCGCCAGGTGGTCGCCACGGGCCAGCGCGCGCGGCACCACGGAGAAGGCCATGGGTAGCGCCACCAGATTCCACAGAACCGCCAGGGCGCAGAGCACCCAGACCCCGATGTGCCGCTGCGCCCGGATGCGGTTGTCCTTCCAGGCCGCGCGCGACTCCCAGGGGCGTGCCTCCCAGGCCGGCCCCGAGGTGGGAGCGCCCTGGGTGCGCGCGAACCAAAAGCGCAGCGCGAAGACGATGATGCCGATCCCGGCCCCGCCAAACACCAGCGAGAACACCAGCTTGAAGGCCAGCAGCCCGGTCCGCAAGCTTCTGTCGAGCACGGCCTTGGTGGGATCGGCAGGGTCCACCCAGGCCTCTACCGGCGTGCCAGTGCGCTGGGCTGCCTCCAGCCGGGCTCCCAGTTCCTGGTGGAACTCGCCTACGTTGTCGCTGCCCGAGTTGATGGCCACGCGGCGCCCGGTGTACTCCTGCCCCGCCACGCGGTAGCGGTACTCGGCCTTGACGCTGTAGGTGGTGGACTTGCTGCCCCGGCTGGCAACCGTCTCGGCCGAGACCAGCGTGGCCTGCACGGGCTGCCAGCCCTGCATGGTGGTCCAGTCGTACAGCGTGGGCAGCACGCTCAGCAGCAGCAGGCCCAGGCCCACGGCCGCAAACGGCATGCCGAACAGCACCAGCACCCAGGGGCCTGGGCCATTGCTTTTCTTGCTCTTGGATTCTTCAGCCATGGCGTGCAGCGCCGCGCCCCTCGCAGGCGGCAGCGCATTTCCCCCTCACATGTTTTGCGGTCGAACAGTCTCTTTGCCAGAATGGTGCCATGACACCCCCCTCCAGCGCCACCCCCCGCCACTGGCTCATGAAGTCCGAGCCCGAGGAATGCTCCATCGACGACGCCCTGGCCGCGCCCGGTGCCACCGTGCCCTGGACCGGCGTGCGCAACTACCAGGCACGCAACTTCATGCGCGACGGCATGCAGGTCGGTGACGGCGTGCTGTTCTACCACTCCAGTTGCGCCGAGCCCGGCATCGTCGGCATCGCGCGCGTGGCCTCGGGCACGCGCGCCGACCCCACCCAGTTCGACCCGGCCTCGCCCTACCACGACCCCAAGTCGCCACCCGATGCGCCGCGCTGGCTGTTGCTCGATGTGCAGGCCCTGCGCAAGACGCGCCTCCTGGGCCTGCCGGAGCTGCGCCAGCACCCCGAGCTGGCCGACCTGCGCGTGCTGCAAAAAGGCAGCCGCTTGTCCATCACGCCGGTGGACCTGCCCCACTGGGAGCGCATCATGGCGCTGCTGGACACCCAGGCCTGAGCCGCCCTCAACGGCCTTTTGGCACCGGTGCCTCCCCGGCCCCCTGCCATTGCTTGCGCGTGGTGCGCAGCCGAAAACGCTGGCGCCAGGCGCCTGGCGTCACGCCGCACAGGCGCACGAAGACCTTGCGAAAACTGCCCGCGTCGCCATAGCCGCATTGCTGGGCCACGTCTTCCACGGTGAGGTAGGTGGTCTGCAGCAGCGCCTGGGCCTGGGCCACGCGCAGGCCGTGCAGGTAGTCCTGCGGCGTCTGGCCATGCTCCTGCGCAAACCAGCGCAACAGTGTGCGCGGGCTAGTCGACGCGGCACGCGCCGTGGCCTGCAGGCTGTAGGGCTCGCTGCGGTGCGCCTGCAGCCAGCGCCGCGCCTGCTCCAGTGCACCCGCGACCATGGGGCTGCCGGTGGGCGTCTCCATGCCGGCGGGGGCGGTCAGCTGGCGCTGCGGGTCAAAGCGCAGCACCGGTGAGGCGGCCTGCGCCAGCTCGGCCATGGGGGTGGACGACAGCAGGTCCAGCATGGCGGCCGTGGTCTCCTGCAGCGATGCGGTGGTCCACAGGGCGCCATCGCGCTGCCAGGGCTGGTTGCGCTGCCAATCGCCCCGGGGCATGACTCCCTGCTGGCCACTGCCCGGTGCCGGCATCAGGATGGAGGGAGCAAACACCCAGGGCAGCGCCACCTTGCGCCCGGCCAGCAGCCCGCAGTCGGCCAGCAGGTGCGAGCCGGTGAACAAGCCCGCCACCTGCCCGCCGCCGGCCAGGTGGGCACGCAGCAAGGGACCGAAATGCGCCACATGCCGGCTGCAGATGTCACGCAGCCGCGGCCCCGTGGGCGCCAGCCAGCCGGGCAGCACGATGGTGTGCAGGGGGCCATCCATCTGCTCGGCGCCCGGCACGGGTGGCGGCAGGCCCTGGGCTTCCCCCGGCAGCGCCAGCCAGCACCAGCGCATCGGCGGCGGGGCCTTGTCGCTGCGCATGGCGGCCAGCGTGTTCATGGCGCGCAGCACATCCACCACCGCAGCCGCCGTGCCCGCAATGCTGTCAGGCCCCCAGAGGATGCCGACGTTGACGTGGGCAGGCGGGGGCAAGGTGGGTGCGGGCATGGTGGCCATCTTGCCACCATTTGCGTCCATCCTGCCACCATCTCCAAATGTTACCGGGCAGTAGCATGGCTGCGCGATCGCAAAGCGCCATGGGCTGCATGCCCATGCCAACACAACACCCGGAGACCCCAATGACCTACCCCACGGGCCGCACGCTGGCCCTGTCCGCCACGGCCGCCGCCGCGGCCCTGCTGCTGTCCGCCTGCGCCAGCGCTCCAGGCACTGCGGCCAGCGACCGCAGCCTGACCATCGAGCGCACCACCTACGGCATCCCCCACATCACCGCGCACGACCCCGAGTCACTGGCCTATGGCGTGGCCTATGCCTATGCGCAGGACAATGTCTGCATGACCGCCGACCAGCTGGTCACGGCGCGCGGGCAGCGCGCCGCCACCTTCGGCGGCAAGACCATCGGCCTGCTGGGCCGCCGCTACCTGCCCAACGAGCAGATCGACCTGTTCATGGCCGCCCACATGGACGATGCACTGCTGGCGCGCAGCTGGTCCGCCACCAGCACCGAGGCGCAGTCCATGGCACGCGGCTATGTGGCGGGCTACAACCGCTTTCTGGCCGACCACGCCGGGCGCCTGCCCAAGGCCTGCAACGGCCAGCCCTGGGTGCAGCCCATGACGCTGCCCGAATACCGGCGCATGGCCGAGGTGGTGGCCGTGCAGGCCGGCATCGCCGCGCTGGCCGATGGCATGCTGGATGCGCAGCCCCCGGCGCCCAAGGCGGCACAGGCGGCTGCCCCTGCCGTGGACCTGGCCGATGCCGCCCAGGCCCTGCGCGAGCTGGGCCTGCTCGATTCGCCGCTGGGCTCCAACGCCTGGGCTTTCGGCAAGGAGACCACGGCCAATGGCAGCGGCATGCTGCTGGGCAACCCGCACTTCCCCTGGAGCGGGCCCAACCGCTTCTACGAGATGCACCTGACCATCCCGGGCCGCATGGACGTGATGGGCGTGGGCATAGGCACCTACCCCATGGTCTCCATCGGGTTCAACAAGGACGTGGCCTGGTCGCACACCGTCTCCACCGGCAAGCGCTTCACGCTCTACGAACTGGCCCTGGTGCCCGGCGAGCCGACCAGCTACCTGGTGGACGGCAAGCCCGAGAAAATGGTGGCGCGCCAGGTGAAGGCCCAGGTGCGCAGCCCCGATGGCACGCTGCAGACCCGTGAACAGACGGTGTGGACCAGCCGCTGGGGCCCGCTGGTGGTGGTGCCGCGCGCCGGCCTCACCTGGAACGGCAAGACCGCCTACGCCCTGCGCGATGCCAACACCGGCAACACCCGCATGATGGACGCCGCCCTGGCCTTTGCCCGGGCCGGCAAGGTGGACGACCTGCACCGGGCCCATGCCTCGCTGGGCCTGCCCTGGGTGAACACGCTGGCGGCCGACCGCCAGGGCCGCGCGATGTATGCCGATGTGAGCGTGGTGCCCGACCTCAACGCCGCCGACCTGGAACGCTGCGCTCCCAGCAAACCGGCCGCGGCACTGCGCGGCAGCGCCGGCCTGGTGGTGCTGGACGGCGCCCGCAGCGACTGCGCCTGGCGCCGCGACAGCGCCTCGCCCGTGCCCGGCCTGATCCCCATGGCCCGCATGCCGGTGGCGTTTCGCAACGACTGGGTGCACAACAGCAACGACAGCTTCTACTACACCCATCCGGCCCAGCCATTCGGCGCGATCTCGCCCCTGGTGGGCGATGCCAGCCTGACCCGCCCGCGCACCCGCGCCGGTCTCGCCGAAATCCCCGAGATGCTGGGCCGGGGCAAGGTCACGCTGCAGGCCATGCAGCAGCAGCTGTTCCAGAACCGCAACTTCATGGCCTCGGTCACTGTGCCGGACCTGCTGGCCGCCTGCGCCCAGGCGCCCAGCGCCGCATCGCGCGATGCCTGCACGGCCCTGCGCGGCTGGAACCTGCGCAATGACCTCGATGCGCGCGGCGCCCACCTGTTCCGCGAGTTCTGGCGCAATGCACGCAACATCCCTGGCGTGTTCCGCGTGCCCTTCGACCCGGCCCAGCCCGTGGCCACGCCAGCGGGGCTGAAGATGGACGATGCCGCCATGGCCGCCAAGGTGTGGGAGGCGCTGGACAAGGCGGTCGCCACCATCCGCAGCAGCGGCTTTGCGCTCGACGCCCCGCTGGGCAGCGTGCAGCGCCCGGCCATCACCGAGGAGGCCATCGCCCTGCATGGCGGCGAGGAATTCGAGGGCGTGCTCAACAACCTGGGCCGCCAGGAGCCCGCGCCCCTCAACCAGGCGGGCCTGCGCATCGACTACGGCACGAGCTATGTGCAGACCGTGACCTTCGACGCGCGTGGCCCGGTGGCCCAGGCCATCCTGACCTACGGCCAGTCGACCAACCCCGAGTCTCCGCATGCGAACGACCAGATGCGCCTGTTCTCACGCAAGGAATGGCACACCCTGCCCTTCCACCGCGCCGATGTGGAGCGCGAGCGCATCGGCGAACCGCTGCGCCTGGTACGGCCGTAAAACCTGGCCGACACGGCTTCAGGCAACAACTGCACTGTGCTGGCAGCAGTGCATGAAACTGGCGCGGCCGAAGCCAGTGCCCCCGCGCAAGGGCCGCCCCGCCGCGCTGGGGGCGTCCCCCTCCCAGATTGCGCAGCAATATGAGAGAGGGGCTGAGGGCCGCGGCTCCAAGCCTGGCTGCTCAGGCTTGGACGTGCCCAAAGAGCCACCGCCTCTGGCGGTGGCGCCGAGGCGCGAAGCGACTCAGGGGGTGTTCACGCTAGCCAGGGCCACGTGCTGCAACAGCATGATGGTCTTGCCGTCCTGGATGCGGCCCGAGGCGATGGCGGCCAGGGCGTCGGCCAGGGGCATCTCGATGACCTCGATGTCCTCGCCCTCTTCCACCACGCCGCCGCCCGCGCGCACGCGGTCGCCGGGCGCGTACTCGGCGATGAAGAAGTGCAGTTTCTCGGTCACCGAGCCCGGGCTCATGTAGGCCTCGAACAGCTTGCGTGGCGCGCGGATGCGGTAGCCGGTTTCCTCCTCGGCCTCGCGGCGGATGCAGGCCTCGGGTTCATCGCCATCGAGCAGGCCGGCACAGGCCTCGATCAACTGCCCATCGGGTGAGCCATTGAGAAAGGCCGGCAGGCGGAACTGGCGTGTCAGCACCACGGTGCGGCGCACGGGATCCCACAGCAGCAGCACGGCGCCGTTGCCACGGTCGTAGGCCTCGCGGCTCAGCGGCTGCCACCGGCCGTCGCGGCGGCGCAGCTCGAAGTGGATCTTGCGCAGGGTGTACCAGCTGTCCGACAGCAGCTCCGCGCCCAGCAGCCGGACGTTCTCGGCATCGCCCGGCAAGGGGGCAGCTTCGGGGCGCTTCATGGCACCACCGCCTCTGGGGCCACGGAGCGCAGGGGCAGCGCATCGATGTGGTGGTAGACGGGCAGCCCCAGGGCCTGCGCGCGGGCCACGTCCCTGTCGGCCCCGCGCGATGCGCCGGGCAGGCGCAGCACCGCATCGCAGCGCGACAGCAGCCGCTCGGCCACCGGGTACTGGTAGGCATGGAACACGGCATCCCCCTGCGCGCGCCCACCTGCCGCCTCGATGATGGGCAGCGCCAGCCACTCGCCCAGCATCGGCAGGTGGCCGCGCTGGTAGATGGGCAGTGCAGCGGCTTCCAGCCGCGCGCGGTTGGCGGCAATGCGCGCGGGGTCGCCGTCGGTGCCGGACAGGTAGGGGCCGGCAATGAGTACCAGCAGGGGGCGGTCGGCCGCCGTGGTGTCGTGCATGGGGTTCTCCACAGTTCAATCGTGCAGTATCATGCATTTTCATTGAATTTCATGCAATCAAGCAAGCCATGCTCACAAGCCAGCGCAAACAACGCATCCTCCAACGCCTGCAGCGCGACGGCCAGGTCGTGGCCAAGGCGCTGAGCGACGAATGGGGCATCTCCGAAGACACGGTGCGGCGCGACCTGCGCGAGCTGGCGGCCGAAGGCCAACTGCAGCGCGTGCACGGCGGCGCCCTGCCCGCTTCGGCCGCCGTGGGTGACCTGCGGCTGCGCCAGCAACTCGCGCCCGACGAAAAACGCCTGCTGGGACAGGCCGGCGCCGCCTTGGTCCGGCCTGGCCAGGTGGTCATCCTCGATGGCGGCACCACCTCGCTGCAGGTGGTGCAGCACCTGCCGCTCCACCTGCATGCCACGGTCGTGACCCACAGCCCGGTGGTGGCCGCGGCGCTGGCCGGCCATGTGCACATCGAGGTGCTGGGCCTGGGCGGGCGCCTGTACCGGCACTCCATGGTCCATGTGGGCGCCAGCGTGGTCGAGGCCGCCGGGCGGTTGCGCGCTGACCTGTTCCTGATGGGCGTCACCGGTGTGCATGCCGAGGCGGGCCTGACCACGGGCGATTTCGAGGAGGCCGCCGTCAAGCGCGCCCTGCACCAGCGCGCAGCCGAGACCGTGGTGCTGGCGTCCAGCGACAAGCTCGGCGCGGCCTCGCCCTTCACCGTGGCGGCCCTGGGCGACATCACCACGCTGGTCGTTCCGGCCACGGCACCGGGCCGCATCCAGCAGGAACTGCGTGCGACGGGTGTGGACCTTGTCCTCGCCAGCTGACCCGTCATCCGCTGCGCTGCAGCGTTGCCACCGCCGTGGGCCTGGGCACCTACGACGGGTTCAAGTCCCAGCAGCTGCTGGACCTGAACGGCTCAACGCCGGCCTGGCCGAGCAGCTCGCGGTGCGCGAGGCCGAACTGGAACGCAGCTACCAGGCGCTCAGGGAGGCGGAGCATGCGCAGACGCTGAGCCGCGAGCGCCAGCGCCTGATGCAGGACATGCACGCAGAGCCGACCGGCAGGGGCTTGCGCAACCAGCAGCGCCGTGCCCGGGCGATTGGCGGTGCGTTGGCTGCCGATCCGGCCGGCGAAAACCCCTGCGCGCGATCATCCCTGAGTGCTGCCGCTGCGCCGCAGGTGCTCCACCAGGGCCGCCGCAAAGCCCGAGGGCTCGACGCCCTTGCGCACGCAGATCTGCAGGTCGCGCTGGGCCCAGGGCTCGTCCATCGCCACGACCACCGGCGGCTCAGCCAGGCCCACCAGTTGGACCGCACTGCGCGGCACCAGGCCGATGCCCACACCCGCGCCCACCATGCGGCAAACGGCCTCGAAGCTGCGCACCTGGATGCGCACGTCCAGGTGCCGGCCCAGCGCGGCAGCCGCGTTCATGGTGAAGGTGTGGATGGCCGAGCCCGCATGCAGCATCACGAAGGCATGGTCCAGCACCTCGGCAAAGCCCACCGTCACGCGGCCCGCCAGGGCATGGCCACGCGGCACGATCAGCACCAGCCGGTCCTGCCGGTACGGGGCCAGCGCCACGCCCGCGCTGTTGCCGCTGTCGGCCAGCACCCCCACCTCGATCTCGCCGCTGGCCACGGCCACCACGATCTCGGCGCTGGTGCGCTCCTCCAGCGTCACGCTGACCTGGGGGTGCTGCTTCAAAAAGCCGGCCAGGTCGTCGGGCAGAAAGGTGTGCGTGGCATGGGTGTTGGCCCACAGGCTCACATGGCCGCGGATGCCCGTGGCAAAGGGCGAGAGGTTGGCATGCATCTGCTCCAGGCTGGCCAGCACCTGGCGCGCATTGCGCAGCAAGGCTTCGCCCGCGCGCGTGAGCTGCACGCCGCGGGTCTGCCGCTCGAACAAAGAAGTGTTGAGCGCATCTTCGAGCCGGCGCAGCCGGTGGCTGGCCGAGGACGGGGCCAGGCACGCCCGCGCGGCGCCGCGCGTGAGGTTGCGCTCCTCGGCAATGGCGACAAACAGGCGCAGGTCGGTCAGGTCGTAGTTCATGGGGCGGCACACCAGCGTTCGTCATAAACGAACACATGCTTGCGGGAATAGCAATTGTGCCCTGCAACATCCCAGTGCACCATGGCCACACTCATTAATTGGCTCTATCGCATGCATGCATACCGTTCGCGGTGAGCGCATGCCAACCCTCTCCCACGCTTCCCCATGTCCTCCTGGAAACACTGGCCCGCCGAACGCATCGGCCTGGCCCTGGCCGTCCTGGCCGCCCTGGGCTTCTCGTTCAAGGCCATCTTCGTGAAACTGGCCTACGCCGTGCCCCAGGCCACGCCGGTCGACTCGGTCACCCTGCTGGCACTGCGCATGGCGTTCTCGCTGCCGGTGTTCGCCTGGGTGGGCTGGCGTGCCAGCCGCAGCCTGGCACCGCTGACCCGGCGCGATTGGGCGCTGGTCGCCGCCCTGGGCCTGCTGGGCTACTACGGTGCCAGCATCCTCGACTTCATCGGCCTGCAGTACATCAGCGCCAGCCTGGAGCGGCTGATCCTGTTCATGTACCCCACGCTCACCATCGTGATCGGTGTGCTCTTCATGGGCAAGCGGGCCTCAAAGCGCGAATTCGGCTCGCTGCTGCTGTCCTACGCGGGCATCGGCCTGGCCTTTGCGCACGACCTGCATGTGGCGGGTGACGCCCGGGCCGTGCTCATCGGCGCGGGCTTCGTCTTTGGCTCGGCCGTCTCGTACGCCTTCTACCAGGCGGGCAGCGAATCGGCCATCCGCGCCCTGGGTGCGGCGCGCTTCACGGCGCTGGCGATGCTGGTGTCCACCGTGGCGACGCTGGCGCACTTTGTGGCGACCCAGCCCGTTGCCGCCCTGGCGCAGCCCGCGCCCGTGTACCTGCATGCGCTGGGCATGGCGGTCTTCTCCACGGTGCTGCCGGTGTTCATGACCTCGGCCGCCATCCGCCGCATCGGTGCGGCCCGCACGGCACTGATCGGCAACCTGGGGCCCATGCTGACCATCTTCTTTGGCTGCTGGCTGCTCAACGAGCCGCTGTCGTGGTGGCAGATGGCGGGCGCCGGGCTGGTGCTGGCGGGGGTGCTGCTGATCAGCAAGCGCAGCAAGCCCGCGACATCGCCCACGGCAGACCTGCCGCAAGGACTGGCGGCCAGCAAGGCCGGCTGAGGGCCGCAGTCACATCATGTCGTCGAGGCTGCGCCGCCCACGCTGGCGGTCCGCACCCACGTCGAGCACGATGGAACTGTTCATCACTTCCGCATGGCGTGTGAGGACCGACAGGATCTGGTCCAGCGCCTTCACCTGCCCCGCATCCAGCACCGACACCACCCCCTGGTTGATGCTGGCGATCTGCGGGAACAGCTCCTGGTGCAGCGCCACGCCTTCGCGCGTAGCGGCCACGAGCGCGAAACGGCGGTCGCCATCCTGCACTTCGCGGCGCACCAGCCGCTTCTTGGCCAGGGCCGCGATGACGCGCGAGGCGCGCGCCAGGTCCAGGTGCGCCAGCTCGCTCAGGCGCGAAGGCGATACCGGGCCGCCATCGACCACCAGGCACAGCAGCCGGAATTCACGCCGCGTCACGCCATAGCGCCCTTCGCACAGGCGCACCACGGGCGCGCCGGCCAATGCGTACAGCCGCTGCAGCCGGTAGTTCACGAAATCGTCCGGCACACGGGGATTGCGCAACATTCGGAATGTCTCCTCTTTTCTTCATTAGATGAACCATTGGCCCAGGCCTAAGAATTCTTCGCAAAGAGTTCCCTATGCCACTGGAGACAGCCTGTGCCTTTGTTCGTTCGTGCCTTGATCTTATATGCGGCTGTGCAGGCAGCCGCCGCCCATGCCGAGATCGTGATCGCCCAGGTTTCGCCCACCAAGGGGCCACTGGCCGTCACGGCGGTGGGCAACTACGAGGGGGCCATGGCGTATTTCAACGCCGTGAACGCCAAGGGCGGTGTGAACGGACAGAAGATCCGCTTTGTGCACGAGGACGACCAGTACAAGCCCGAAGAGACCGTGCGCCTGGTCGAGAGCATCGCCGCACAGGACAAGCCGCTGGCCTTCATCAACCTGTTCGGCTCGGCCAATGTGCTGGCCTTGCAGTCGAGCAAGGTGCTGGAGCGCGTGAAGATACCGGCCATCGGCGCGACACCAGGTGCCGAGGCCATGCGCAGCCCCGGCAGCCCCTGGATCTTCCATGTGAGCGCGGGCGACCGCGCGCAGATCCGCCATATCCTGCAGCACCTGTCCACGCTGGGCATCCGCAAGGTGTCGGTCGCCCACCAGGACAACCCCATGGGCAAGAGCGGCCTGGGCCACTTCAACGAAGCCGCGGCGGAACTCAAGCTCGATGTGCTCGGCCGCGTGCCGGTGCCGCCCGTCGGCGAGGCGCTTGCCGGCACGGCCAAGGCCTTGCAGGCGACGGGCGCGCAGGCCTATGTGATGGTGCTGGTGCGCAACAGCGGCGCCGCGCTGGTACGCGACGTGCGCGCGGCCACCGACCGCACGCCCATCTACGGCATGTCCTATGTGCCGGCCGAGGCCATCATGGAAAAGACGCCGCTGGAGTCGGCCATCGGCGTCGGTGTGGCCCAGGTGCTGCCCAACGCCTCGGCCGACAAGACGCGGCTGACGCGGGACTTCCGGGCGGCCATGCGCACCTCCTACCCGAAATCCGAGCCGTCCAACCCGCACCTCACGGGCTACGTGGCCGCCCAGGTGGCGGTCGAGGCGATCACCCGCGCCGGCGCATCCCCCACGCCCGAGAAGGTCACGGCCGCGCTGCGCCAGTTGCGCATGGACCTGGGTGGCCTGCCGCTGGATTTCACCAATGGCCAGAATATCGGCACGCAGTGGGTGGACATCGGTGTCGTGAACCGCCGCGGCCAGCTGATGTACTGAGCACCAACAAGGAGCAAGCTTTCATGGGCATTTCCACCAAGACGATCCGCAGCGCGGGTGCCATCGGCCTCCTCGCACTGGCCACCCTGTCACCCTGCGCCGCATTGGCCCAGGCCTGGCCCGCAGGCCCCGTGCGCCTTTTCGTGGGCTCGCCGCCCGGCGCCCCGTCGGACATCACGGCACGGCTGTTCGCCGACCAGTTGGGCAAACTGGTCAAGCAGCCCGTGGTCGTGGACAACCGCCCCGGGGCCGGCAACAACCTGGCCGCCATGGCGGCGGCCAAGGCCGAACCCGACGGTGCCACGCTGGTCCTGAGCCCGGACACCGTGCTCACGGTGAACCCGCACATCTACAAGAACCGCGATTTCGATCCCAAGACCGATCTGGTGAACGTCTCCATCATCGGCAGCTTCTCGCAGATGCTGGTGTGCCACCCCTCGGTGGGCGTGAAGACGGTGGGCGAGCTGGTGGCCAAGAGCAAGACCGAGCGCATCATGTACGGCTCCGGCGGCCCGGGGGTGCCCGGCCACCTGGCGACCGAGATGTTCCTGGATGCGGCCAAGACGCGCATGGAGCACATCCCTTACCGCGGCCCCGCGCCCGCCACGCAGGCGGTTCTGGCCGGCGAGGTGCAGTGCGGCTTCCTGGCCACGCCCACCGTGCTGCCGCATGTACGCGCCGGCAAGCTCGCCGCGCTGGCCGTCTCCTCTGCCACTCCATCGCCGTTGGCGCCCGAGGTACCCACGCTGGCCCAGGCCCTGCAGCAGCCCGGCCTGGACGTGAGCTTTCGGCTGGTGCTGCAGGCGCCCAAGGCCACACCACCCGCCGTGATCGCCGAACTGGCGAAACGGGCGCAGGAGGTGATGAAGCTGCCAGACGTGCGTGCCAAGCTGCAGAACAGCGACGTGACGGCCCTGGGCACCACCAGCGCGCAGGCGCAGGCCACGCTGAACCAGGAGATGGTGCGCTGGGAGCCGGTGGTGAAGCGGCTGGGGCTGACGGCGGATTGAGGGGCTGGGGACTGCCCCTCATCGATCACCCGGCTGAACCCGCCTTGAGCGATGCCAGCCAAGCCCGGATGGCGTGGATGCGCTCCGGGGGCACACCGCCCGCCTGATCGAGAACCAGCGGATGCTCCCCCGCATCCAGGCGAAACAAGGGCCGCAGGCCCAGCGGCTGAAGGTGCACCTGGAGCGGCAGGCCGAGCGTCACGGGGTAGAAAGGAATGTCCGTGCCCAGAGCCGCGGCCAGCGGGGCCGTGGCCTCCCGGCCTTGCACCGCCATCAGGTCCTGGCAGGCCATGAAGTGCGCCTCGCTCACTTCGGCCCAGGCACCCCAGGAAAATTCCTCGGCATGGCCGTGGATGGACAGCACCACCGAGCCGTACAGGTAAAAGCGCTCATCGTCCACGACGCACAGCTCGCCATTCGTCCAGATGCGCTCCTCGCGTTCCGCCTGCGGGACCATGGCAGCCTGCGTCGGCAGGGACACCGGAATGGAGCCCGACAACACACTGTGGACCATCCCGCAGGACGGGCAGACCTGCTGCGCCTCGGCAGCACGCTCACCCGTTGCAAGGTGTCCGTGTGGCTTGGGAAGGGAGGTATCGGAGGGCATGCGGTGGCCTTTTCCGGTGAGCTTCAGGCAAGCGACAGAGGACTCAGCCTTCGTGGTCCTCGAACAGCGCATAGATCGCCACCGCCACATCCATCGGCAACCCCTCGTCAAAGCCTTCCGGGTGCAGATCGACCAACTCGCTGCCGTTGACCGGCTCCAGCATGAGGGCAGGCACGGGCCGCACCACCGGCACCTTGGGGTAGTCGTCGGGCCGGCCGCCTTCGGAGGTGTACGGATCGAACCCGATGTTGCCCGTGCGGTAGAAGCCCGCTGCATAGCGCTCCTCGATGCGGCGCAGCAGCGTGAAGGTTTCAGGGCTGAGTGCCTGTTCTGCCGAGGTGAACTGCACATGCCAGGCAGCGCCCAGGTACCAATAGATCAGCAGCGCCGTGCCCCGGTCCAGCGCGGGCTGGTCCACCAGCCACTGCAGCAACGGCAGGTTGTCACCGTAGTTGGAGCGCGCAGCATAGACATGCCAGGCAGCGGGAGAGGCTTCGGCCAGGTAGGCCTGGACGATGGCCCGGACGCGGGTATCGATGTCGTTTTCAGAGGTCATGTTGTTGATAAAGGGGGGATCACGCACCCAGCACAGGCGGCCGCCCGACCAGGCTTTGCAGGATGCCCTCGAACAGGGCATTGCCATCGTTGCCGCTGACGGGCTTCCACTGCACATGCTGGGTCACGCGCTGGCGGTGGCGCAGGGTTTCGACCCAGACATCGCGCAGCGGCGTTCTGCAGTGCAGGGCCAGCACCAGCAGGGCCATCTGCTCCTGCAGGCAGAACGCGCCATGCACGCCGCTCTCGCCGTCCTTGAGAATGCGGTTCAACTGGTCGACCGACAACATCAGCTTGCCCAACGCAGCCATGTCCTTGGGCGCGTCCTGCCAGAGGATGGCGCGCTCGGCGGCCCAGAAGGCCAGGGCCCGGGCGTATTCATCGAGGTCTTGCGCGCTGCGCAGCTCGTTCTGGCCCAGGCGGGGATGGCGGTGCCACGGGATCTGCTGGAAGTCGCTGAGCGTGCGCTCGTGGTCCGGGATGAAGGATTTGATGCGGCTGCGCAGCTCGCGACCGCCAACCTCGTCCAGGCGCGCCAGCCAGGCCTCGCGCACGCTGGGCAGCCACCAGCCCACGGAACAGTGGATGTACTGCCGGTCTTGCTCGGGCTGCACGTGCAGGGAAAAGGCCTGCACCGTGGGCCCGTAGCTGCGCTGCACGAAGCGTGCACGCGAATTCACCGGGTGCGGGTGGACCTCGAAGCCCAGGGGCGCGAGCCGCTCCATCAGCGCGCCGCACAGCGTGTCGAGACTGTGCGGCACCCGGGCGGGGGCAAAGCTGCCGGGCGTGGCCTGCACCTTGGGCGGGTCGGCACGCAGGGCCCTTTCGGCAAAGGGCTCGACCGTGCCGTTGGCGTAGACCACCTGGCGGTCCAGCCGGTACAGCGCCCCGCTCTGCGGTTCGAACAATTGCAAGCCTGCATCGGCCGCCACGTGGCCCAGGGTGGAGAGCACGGTGGCGTCCAGCGCCTGCGCATCGACGCCCAGGTTCAACGGCCACTGGTCCAGCGGCCCGAACGGCAGGCCCTCGGTCCAGACCAGGGGCTGGGGCACGCCGTTGGCACCGGCGGCCAGCGGGTAATAGCACTGCACCTCGCGCACAAACTGGTCGAGCATGGCCACCACCCGGGGCGTGGCCACCTGGCTGCGCTTGCACGCAGCCTGGGCGGTTGGCACGTCGGTGGCCGTGATGCGATCGAAGATCTGGACGATGAAGCTCATGGAGAAGCGGCAGGCGCCCGAAAATGTAACGGGATCCGCAGATTGTGCGCAATGCCGCGCCGCGCGGCTACCGGAAAACCTCGTGGGCCCGTGCTTCGATGCCCTCGCACAACGGCTTGTAGAAAGCCGGGTTGTAACCGGGGATCCCGATGTCCTGGTGGATCAGGGCGTAGTAGCGGGTGCCCAGTTCGTCCCAGAGGTCCTCGGTGCCCTTGAAGATGGCAAAGGCGTGCTCGATGCCGTTGCTGGCAGCCTGCAGGCGGGCCGCGGTGGCCTCCTCGTCGAGTGCCATGGCTTCCAGGAGGGCCACGCGCTCGTCCCGGTCCCTGGGGATGCGCTGGCCAGGGAAGACGGCATAGGCCTCGCGCAGGATGTCGGCAAACTCCGTGAGGCCCAGCAGTTCAAAGCCATCCAGTGCCTCGTGGGCCAACTCTCCATAGCTGTTGTAGAAGAACTGCGAGAAGCCGCCGTTGCAGATCTGGCCATCGGCATTGGCAATGGCCCACAGGGCCATCTGTACCGGCGTCATGCGGGCCTGCAGTTCGGCGGCTCGCAGGGGCTTGTCCCACTCCCAGACCTCGGCGATGCGGCACACCGCGTATTCGAAGTAGCTGCTCCAGTCGAAGTCCAGGTCCTTGGCCAGGGCATGCAGCGGACCCGGATTCACAGGTCGGAGATCGGGTGGCTGGGCGGGCTGCGGCTCGCCAGTAGGCAAGGCCAGTTGCCAGCCTGTGCCCAGCCGCTCCCACTCCTGGCCATTGGCATGCATGGCGGCCTCGAAGGCATTGCGGCATTTCTTCGTGTGCAGGGGCTTCCAGACCGCACCAGGGCTGTCCGCAGCCACGCCAGGGCTGGGCTGCAGTTCAGCCGTGTGCACCAGGTGGCCCTCGACGGTCATGCGCACATGGGCCGGAGGCTGGGAGCCGATCCGGCGGATGAAGTGCTGCTGGTATGCCATGGTTCGGGGGTCAAAAGCCATTCCGAATCCTATACCGGGCACCGCGCCGGCCCGGCTGCGCAGCCGTCCATGCATCGATTTGTTCACGGATTCGCCAGGCATGAAAAAAGCCGCACAGGCCCGAAAGCGTGTGCGGCTTTGCTGGAGCAGCTTGCTTGACGGCTTGCTTACTTCTTCTGCGGCGGCACATCCGTGCAGCTGCCATGCGCGATCTCCGCCGCCATGCCGATGCTTTCGCCCAGCGTGGGGTGCGGGTGGATGGTCTTGCCGATGTCCACTGCGTCCGCCCCCATCTCGATGGCCAGCGCGATCTCGCCGATCATGTCGCCGGCATGCGTGCCCACGATGCCGCCGCCCAGGATCTTGCCGTGGCCATGGGCCTCGGGGCTGTCGTCGAACAAGAGCTTGGTGTAACCCTCGTCACGGCCGTTGGCGATGGCGCGGCCCGAGGCCGTCCAGGGGAACAGGCCCTTCTTGACCTTGATGCCCTGGGCCTTGGCCTGGTCTTCGGTCAGGCCCACCCAGGCCACTTCGGGGTCGGTGTAGGCGACGCTCGGGATCACGCGGGCATTGAAGGCGCTGCTCGCCAGTTCCTTGTTGCCCTGGATCTCGCCGGCGATGACTTCGGCCGCCACATGCGCTTCGTGCACGGCCTTGTGCGCCAGCATGGGCTGGCCCACGATGTCGCCAATGGCGAAGATGTGCGGCACGTTGGTGCGCATCTGGATGTCGACGTTGATGAAGCCGCGGTCCGTGACGGCCACGCCGGCCTTCTCGGCAGCGATCTTCTTGCCGTTGGGCGTGCGGCCCACGGCCTGCAGCACCAGATCGTAGACCTGGGGCGCGGGTGCGGTGCCGCCCTCTTCCGCCGCGGCGAACGTCACCTCGATGCCTTCGGGCGTGGCCTTGGCCCCCACCGTCTTGGTCTTGAGCATGATGTTGTCGAAGCGCTTGGCATTCATCTTCTGCCAGACCTTGACGAGGTCGCGGTCGGCGCCCTGCATCAGGCCGTCCATCATTTCCACCACGTCCAGGCGGGCGCCCAGGGTGCTGTAGACGGTGCCCATTTCCAGGCCGATGATGCCGCCGCCCAGGATGAGCATGCGCTTGGGCACCTGCTTCAACTCCAGTGCGCCGGTGGAGTCGACCACGCGTGGATCGTCGGGCATGAAGGGCAGGCGCACGGCCTGGCTGCCGGCGGCGATGACGGCGTTCTTGAAGGCGATGACCTTCTTGCTGCCGGTCTTCTCCTGGCCGGTGGCGCCGCCGGTTTCTTCCACTTCGAGGTGGTGGGCACCGACGAACTGGCCCACGCCGCGCACGGTGGTGACCTTGCGCATCTTGGCCATGGCGGCCAGGCCGCCAGTGAGCTTGCCGATGACCTTTTCCTTGTGGCCGCGCAGCTTGTCGATGTCGAGCGTGGGCGCACCGAAGCTCACGCCCAGGTCGGCCATGTGGCTGACTTCGTCCATGACGGCCGCCACGTGCAGCAGCGCCTTCGATGGGATGCAGCCCACGTTCAGGCACACGCCGCCCAGGGTGGCGTAGCGCTCGACCAGCACGACCTTGAGGCCCAGGTCGGCCGCGCGGAAGGCGGCGCTGTAGCCGCCGGGGCCGGCGCCGAGCACGACCACGTCGCATTCGATGTCGGCATTGCCGCCAAAGCTCGCCGCCTGCGGTGCAGGGGCTGCCGGGGTGGCAGCGGCGGCCGGTGCTGGCGCAGCAGGTGCGGGAGCCGAAGCGGCTGCTGCAGCACCAGCGTCCGCCGCTTCCAGCGTCAGCACCACGGCGCCTTCGGCGACCTTGTCACCGACCTTGACCTTGAGTTCCTTGACCACGCCGGCGTGGCTGGAAGGAATCTCCATGGAGGCCTTGTCGGACTCCACGGTGATCAGGCTCTGTTCGGCCTTGATGGTGTCGCCGGGCTTGACCAGCACTTCGATGACGCCGACTTCGTCGAAGTCGCCGATGTCGGGGACCTTGATGTCAATGGTTGCCATTGCAGGGTCTCCTCGTTACAGCAGGATGCGGCGGTAGTCCGCCAGCAGTTGGCCCAGGTAGGCATTGAAGCGCGCAGCCGAGGCACCGTCGATGACACGGTGGTCGTACGACAGCGACAGCGGCAGCGTGAGGCGGGGCACGAACTGCTTGCCATCCCACACCGGCTTCATCTGGCCCTTGGACAGGCCGAGGATGGCCACTTCCGGCGCATTGATGATGGGCGTGAAGTGCGTGCCGCCGATGCCGCCCAGCGAGCTGATCGAGAAGCAGCCGCCCTGCATGTCGGCCGCGCCGAGCTTGCCGTCGCGCGCCTTCTTGGCGAGTTCACCCATCTCATTGCTGATCTGGATGATGCCCTTCTTGTCGGCGTCCTTGAGCACGGGCACCACCAGGCCGTTGGGCGTGTCGGCCGCAAAGCCGATGTGGTAGTACTGCTTGTAGACAAGGGTGTCGCCGTCCAGGCTGGTGTTGAACTCGGGGAACTTCTTGAGCGCCGAGACCACAGCCTTGATCACGAAGGCCAGCATGGTGACCTTGACCCCGCTCTTCTCGTTCTCCTTGTTGGTGGACACGCGGAAGGCTTCCAGGTCGGTGATGTCGGCCTCGTCGTTGTTGGTGACGTGGGGGATCATCACCCAGTTGCGGTGCAGGTTGGCGCCGCTGATCTTCTTGATGCGCGACAGGTCCTTGCGCTCGACCGTGCCGAACTTGGTGAAGTCGACCTTGGGCCAGGGCAGCAGATCCAAGCCCACGCCGGAGCCACCACCGCCGCCGGCGGGTGCCTTGGCCGCCTGGGCCTTGGTCTGGGTGGCGCCACTCATCACCTGCTTGGTGAAGGCTTGCACGTCGTCCTGGCTGATGCGGCCCTTGGGGCCGGTGCCCTTGACTTCTTCGAGCGGCACACCGAGTTCGCGGGCGAACTTGCGCACCGAGGGAGAAGCGTGGGGCAGGCCTGCCGTGGGGGTGCCAGGCTGGTGGGCGGGTACCGATGCGGCTGCAGGTGCCGGGGCCGCTGCGGCCTGTGCAGGAGCGGGGGCTGCTGCAGCCTGGGCCTGGGCGGCCGGAGCCGCTGCAGGTGCGGCGGCAGCGGGCGCAGCCGCACCGGCCGCACCTTCGAGGATGGCCACCAGGTCGCCGATGTTCACGGTGTCGCCGATCTTGACCTTGAGTTCCTTGACCACGCCAGCGGCGGGCGACGGGATCTCCATCGAGGCCTTGTCGGACTCGACGGTGAACAGCGATTGCTCGACCTTGATGGTGTCACCCACCTTGACCAGCATTTCGATGACGGCCACGTCCTTGAAATCGCCGATGTCGGGCACACGCACTTCCACGGGGCCAGCTGCAGCGGCGGGGGTGGCGGCGGCTGCAGGTGCTGGCGCGGGGGCGGCGGCCTGGGGGGCTGCTGCCGGAGCAGGCGCGGCGGCGGCCGGGGCTGCCGCAGGGGCGCCGGCTTCGGCGGCTTCCACCACCACGATGACCGAGCCCTGCTTGACCTTGTCGCCCACAGCGACCTTGAGTTCCTTGACCACGCCTGCGTGGCTCGACGGGATTTCCATCGAGGCCTTGTCGGATTCGACGGTGATCAGCGACTGCTCGGCCTTGACCGTGTCGCCCGGCTTGACGAGCAGCTCGATCACGCCGACTTCGTCGAAGTCGCCGATGTCCGGGACTTGAATGTTGACCAATGCCATTGTTGTCTCCGGTTCTTTTAAGCGTAGAGCGGGTTGACCTTGTCGGCCTGGATGTTGTACTTGGCGATGGCTTCGGCCACCTTGGCTGCCGGCACCTTGCCTTCTTCGGACAGCGCCTTCAGGGCCGCCACGACGATGTAGTGGCGGTTGATCTCGAAGTGCTCACGCAGCTTGCTGCGGAAGTCGCTGCGGCCGAAGCCGTCGGTACCGAGCACCTTGTAGGTGCGGCCTGCGGGGATGAACGAGCGGATCTGGTCCGCGTAGTTCTTCATGTAGTCGGTGGAGGCGACCACGGGGCCCGTGGTCTTGCCCAGTTGCTCGGCCACGAAGGAAACGCGGGGCGTTTCGGTCGGGTGCAGCAGGTTCCAGCGCTCCACGTCCTGGCCGTCGCGGGCCAGTTCGTTGAAGCTTGGGCAGCTCCAGATGCTGGCGGCCACGCCCCAGTCTTTTTCCAGCAGTTCCTGGGCGAAGAAGGATTCGCGCAGGATGGTGCCGCTGCCCAGCAGTTGCACCGTGGGTGCGTCGGCAGCCAGGGCCGGCGCCTGCTTGCAGATGTACATGCCCTTCAAGATCTGCTCTTCGGTGCCGGGTTGCAGGCCGGGCATGGCGTAGTTCTCGTTGAGCAGGGTCAGGTAGTAGAAGACGTTTTCCTGGCGCTCGACCATGCGCTTGAGGCCATGGTGCATGATCACGCCGACTTCGTGGGCGAAGGTCGGGTCGTAGCTCACGCAGTTGGGGATGGTGCCGGCCAGGATGTGGCTGTGGCCGTCTTCGTGCTGCAGGCCTTCGCCGTTGAGCGTGGTGCGGCCCGAGGTACCGCCCAGGAGGAAGCCGCGCGCCTGCATGTCACCCGCTGCCCATGCCAGGTCGCCAATGCGCTGGAAGCCGAACATCGAGTAGTACACGTAGAACGGGATCATGATCCGGTTGTTCGTGCTGTAGCTGGTGGCGGCAGCGATCCAGCTGGCCATGCCGCCGGCTTCGTTGATGCCCTCTTGCAGGATCTGGCCGGCCTTGTCTTCCTTGTAGTACATCACCTGGTCGCGGTCGACCGGGGTGTACAGCTGGCCCTTGGGGTTGTAGATGCCGATCTGGCGGAACAGGCCTTCCATGCCGAAGGTGCGGGCCTCGTCCACCAGGATGGGCACGACGCGCGGGCCCAGGGCCTGGTCGCGCAGCAGCTGCGTGAGGAAGCGCACATATGCCTGGGTGGTGGAGATCTCGCGGCCTTCGGCCGTGGGCTCCAGCACTGCCTTGAAGGTCTCCAGTGCGGGCACGGTGAAGCTCTCTTCGGCCTTGGGCAGGCGCTTGGGCAGGTAGCCGCCCAGGGCCTTGCGGCGCTCGTGCAGGTACTGCATTTCGGGCGTGTCGTCGGCCGGCTTGTAGTACGGGATCTCGGCCAGCTGGCTGTCCGGGATCGGGATGTTGAAGCGGTCGCGGATGTACTTGATGTCCTCGTCCGAGAGCTTCTTGGTCTGGTGCACGGTGTTCTTGCCTTCACCGGCCTTGCCCATGCCGTAGCCCTTGACGGTCTTGACCAGCAGCACGGTGGGCTGGTTCTTGTGCTCGTTGGCGGCGTGGAAGGCGGCGTACACCTTGGCGGGCTCATGGCCGCCGCGGCGCAGCTCGAAGATCTCTTCGTCGGTCATGTGCTCGACGAGCTTGAGCGTCTCGGGGTAGCGGCCGAAGAAGTTCTTGCGCACGAAGGCACCGTCGTTGGCCTTCATGGCCTGGTAGTCGCCGTCCAGCGTCTCCATCATCAGCTGCTTGAGCTTGCCGGTCTTGTCGCGCGCCAGCAGCGTGTCCCAGCCATTGCCCCACAGGAGCTTGATGACGTTCCAGCCGCTGCCGCGGAACTCGCTTTCGAGCTCCTGCACGATCTTGCCGTTGCCGCGCACCGGGCCGTCCAGGCGCTGCAGGTTGCAGTTGATCACGAAGACCAGGTTGTCCAGGTTTTCGCGCGCTGCCAGGCCGATGGCGCCCAGCGATTCGGGTTCGTCCATCTCACCGTCGCCGCAGAACACCCAGACCTTGCGGTTGGCGGTGTCGGCAATGCCGCGGGCGTGCAGGTACTTGAGGAAGCGCGCCTGGTAGATGGCCATCAGCGGGCCCAGGCCCATGGACACCGTGGGGAACTGCCAGAACTCGGGCATGAGCTTGGGGTGGGGGTAGCTCGAGAGGCCCTTGCCGTCCACTTCCTGGCGGAAGCTGTCGAGCTGCTCTTCGGTCAGGCGGCCCTCAAGGTAGGCGCGCGCGTAGATGCCGGGCGAGCTGTGGCCCTGGATGTACAGCAGGTCACCGCCGTGGTTTTCGCTGGCAGCGTGCCAGAAGTGGTTGAAGCCGGCGCCGAACATGCTGGCCACCGAGGCGAAGGAGCCGATGTGGCCGCCCAGGTCGCCACCATCAGCGGGGTTCAGGCGGTTGGCGCGCACCACCATGGCCATGGCGTTCCAGCGCATATAGGCGCGCAGGCGCTTTTCAATGGCGATGTTGCCGGGGCAGTGGGCTTCCTGCGTTGGCTCGATGGTGTTCACATAGCCGGTATTGGCCGAGAACGGCATGTCGATGCTGCTCTGGCGCGCATGTTCGAGGAGTTGTTCGAGCAGGTAGTGGGCGCGCTCCGGGCCCTCCTTGTCGATCACGGCGGACAGCGCGTCCATCCATTCACGGGTCTCTTGTTGATCGGCGTCGGTACCGATGCCGAAACCGGCCTGTGGGTCGGGCTGAGCTGACATGCTTTTGTCTCCTGTAGATGTGGCAGCAATTTAGATGACTGTCCCTAGTTTCTCACAACTTTTTGCCAATTTCAAATGGTGCCTATTCATATCGCATTATGAGATTTTGCTGCAAGTGCACAAGAACGGGCGTTCGCAAACAGTCTGGCCTCACTGCGCCCATGCATGGCCAAGGATCGTGGACAGCTTTCCCCCGGCTGTCCGTAACCAGGTGTGCGCCTCCTCTACACTTGGGGGCTCCATGCAAGCCACCGATCCCGCGCCCTCCCCCACGGTCTCGCCCATTGCGGCCCCCGCACGCTGGTGGCGCAAGTGGTGGCGCAGCCTCTCGCCCACCCGGCAGGACCGGTTTGCCGCCCTCGCACCCCTGGCGGCAGTGCTGATGTTCCTGGCCGCCATCGTGGCGGCCTTCTGGTACCTGCGCGCCGAAGAGGCCGAGCGCGAGCAGGAAGCCCTGCGCCGCGATGTGGAATACGCCCAGCAGCGCGTGCGCCTGCGCCTGCTGGAGCGCCAGGAGCAGCTCATGCGCATCGCGCGCGACCTGTCCAACCAGGAGCTGGAGCGCTCCGAGTTCGTGAGCCGGGCCGAGACGCTGATCAGCCAGTACCCGGAACTGCAGGCCATCACCTGGATCGATGAGCGCCGCCGTATCCGCGCCAGCCATGCCGCACCCACCCTGGCCAGCAGCGAACTGCGCATTGCCGGCGAGGTGCTCAAGGCCGGTGACACGGCAGACACCTATGGCCTCGCGCGCGACCTGCAGCAGCCCGTCTACGCCCAGCCGCCCGCCTCCCAGGGGGATGTGACACCCCTGCTGCAGTTGCAGGTGCCACTCAACAACCAGGGCAAGTTCAGCGGCGTGGTGCTGGGCGAATACTCCATCGACAGCCTGCTGCGCTATGGCACGCCGACCGAGGTGCTGGCGCGCTATGCCGTGACCATGCTCGACGGCAAGAGCCAGGTGCTGGCCGGCACCCCTTTGGGCCCGCGCAACCCGGCCACGCAGTTCCTGCCCTGGAGCCCGCGCGCCAACGAGTACGAGGTGCCCGTGTCCCCCGTGGGCAACGGCCTGGTGCTGCGCGCCCAGGCCTACCGCACCTCGCTGGGCGTGGTGGGCAGCGGCCTGTTCTGGCTGGTGGGCACCCTCTCGGCCATGACAGCCTGGATGCTGATCGCCACCTGGCGCCACACGCGCCGGCGCATGCAGGCCCAGCAGGCCCTGGTGGCCGAGACCAATTTCCGCCGCGCGATGGAGAATTCCATCCTCACCGGCATGCGCGCCCTGGACATGGAGGGCCGCATCACCTATGTGAACGCCGCCTTCTGCCAGATGACAGGCTGGAGCGAAGCCGAGCTGGTGGGCCTGAAGGCGCCGTTTCCCTACTGGCCCGACTCGGACCACGAGGCCCTGCACGCCAAGCTGCGCGACGAGCTGAGCGGCAAGACCATCGTCGGCGGCTTCCAGGTGCGCGTGCGGCGCAAAAGCGGCACGCTGTTCGACGCGCGGCTGTATGTCTCGCCGCTGATCGACGCCCACGGCCACCAGACGGGCTGGATGACGTCGATGACCGACATCACCGAGCCCAACCGGGTGCGCGAGCAGCTGTCGGCCTCGCACGAGCGCTTCACCATCGTGCTCGAATCGCTCGATGCTTCGGTCTCTGTGGCGCCGCTGGGCAGCGAGGAGCTGCTGTTTGCCAACAAGCTGTACCGCCAGTGGTTCGGCTCACAGACCGGGGGCCACCTGCAGCTGGTGGCCCAGGCCGGCGTGGTGCCCGTGGCCAACAGCACCAGTTCGGGCGTGGACGACGAGGACGGCCTGATGGGCCTGCCCACCGACACGCTGACCAGCGCCCGCACCGAGAACGCCGAAATCTTTTTACCCGACCTGGGCAAGTGGCTGGAAGTGCGCTCGCGCTACCTGAACTGGGTGGACGGCCGCCTGGCACAGATGGTGATCGCCACCGACATCACGCCGCGCCGCCAGGCCGAAGAGCAGGCCTCGCGCCAGGCCGAGCGCGCCCAGTCGGTGAGCCGGCTCATCACCATGGGCGAGATGGCGTCCAGCGTGGCGCACGAGCTCAACCAGCCGCTCACGGCCATCAACAATTACTGCAGCGGCATGGTCTCGCGCATCCAGAGCGGGCAGTTGACGGAAGAAGCGCTGCTCACCGCGCTGCAGAAGACGGCCCACCAGGCCCAGCGCGCGGGGCAGATCATCCAGCGCATCCGCTCCTTCGTGAAGAAGAGCGAGCCCAACCGGGCCCTGGCCGATGTGCACTCCATGGTGACCGAGGCCGTGGAACTGGCCGACATCGAGCTGCGCCGCCACCATGTGCGCCTGACCCTCTATATCGCCGCGCGCCTGCCGCCCGTGATGGCCGACACCATCCTGATCGAGCAGGTGCTGGTGAACCTGATGAAGAACGGCGCCGAGGCCATCCAGCAGGCCAACCGCCCCACGGCCGGCCGCAGCGTGGAGCTGCGCGTGGTCCCCAAGACCATCGACGACCGCGGCGTGGTCGAGTTCTCGGTGCTGGACACGGGCAAGGGCCTGGCGCCCGAGGTGCTGGAGCGGCTGTTCGAAGCCTTCTTCTCCACCAAGCAGGAAGGCATGGGCATGGGCCTCAATCTGTGCCGCAGCATCGTCGAGTCGCACCAGGGCCGGATGCATGCAGAGAACATCTACAATGGTTCCGAGGTCACCGGCTGCAGGTTCTCCTTCTGGTTGCCGCTTGCCAAGCCTGCCGATGACACTACAAATTCTGTAGCAAACGCACACACTCCAAGGACAATTGCATGAGCTTGATTCCGAAAAAAGGCACCGTATACGTCGTGGACGATGACGAAGCGGTCCGAGACTCCCTGCAGTGGCTGCTGGAAGGCAAGGACTACCGGGTGCGCTGCTTTGATTCGGCCGAGACCTTTCTGTCGCGCTACGACCCCCGCGAAGTGGCCTGCCTGATCGTGGACATCCGCATGGGCGGCATGACCGGCCTGGAGCTGCAGGACCGCCTGATCGAGCGCAAGTCCCCCCTGCCCATCGTGTTCATCACCGGCCACGGCGACGTGCCCATGGCCGTGAACACCATGAAGAAGGGCGCGCTCGACTTCATCCAGAAGCCTTTTGACGAGGAAGAGCTGGTCGGCCTGGTCGAGCGCATGCTGGACCATGCCCGCGAGGCGTTTGCCGGCTACCAGCAGGCCGCCAGCCGCGACGCCCTGCTCTCCAAGCTCACCAGCCGCGAGGCGCAGGTGCTCGAACGCATCGTGGCCGGCCGCCTCAACAAGCAGATCGCCGACGACCTCGGGATCAGCATCAAGACGGTGGAGGCGCACCGCGCCAACATCATGGAAAAGCTCAACGCCAACACCGTGGCCGATCTGCTGAAGATCGCCCTCGGCCAGAATGCCCCCAAGGGCTGACGCATTCCTCTCTACTTATGACGGCTGCTGGCGCTTGCGCGTCCAGCGCCAACAGCATTTTCGACCGGTATTTTCGATATGACAGCCCAACTCATCGATGGCAACGCCCTCTCCCGCCAACTGCGCACCGACGTGGCGCAACGCTCCGCTGCCCTGAAAGGGCGCGGTGTCACGCCCGGGTTGGCCGTCGTGCTGGTGGGCGACAACCCTGCCAGCCAGGTCTATGTGCGCAACAAGGTCAAGGCCTGCGAGGACAGCGGCCTGCACTCTGTCCTGGAGAAGTACGACGCCGACATGACCGAGGCAGCGCTGCTGGCCCGCGTGGAGGCACTCAACAACGACGCCAGCATCCACGGCATCCTGGTGCAGTTGCCTCTGCCCAAGCACATCGACGCGCAGAAGGTCATCGAAGCCATTTCGCCCGCCAAGGATGTGGACGGCTTCCACATTGCCAGCGCAGGCGCGCTGATGACCGGCATGCCTGGCTTCTGGCCCTGCACCCCCTACGGCTGCATGAAGATGCTGGAGAGCATCGGCTACCCCCTCAAGGGCAAGCACGCCGTGGTCATTGGCCGCAGCAACATCGTGGGCAAGCCCATGGCGCTGATGCTGCTGGGCCAGAACGCTACCGTTACCGTTTGCCACAGCGCCACACAGGATCTGAAGGCCCAGACCCTGCAGGCCGACGTGATTGTGGCGGCCGTGGGCAAGCGCAATGTACTGACCGCCGACATGGTCAAGCCCGGCGCCGTGGTGATCGACGTGGGCATGAATCGCAACGATGAAGGCAAGCTCTGCGGCGACGTGGATTTCGAAGGCGTCAAGGAAGTGGCCGGCTGGATCACCCCCGTCCCTGGCGGGGTCGGCCCGATGACGATTACCATGCTGCTGGTGAACACCATCGAGGCCGCCGAGCGCACGGCAGCAGGCCGCTGAAAAACCTTGAACCTACGCCCCGAGGCGCCATCTACACCGCATGAGCAACGCCCTTCTCGAATTTTCCGGCCTTCCCCAGTTTGACCGCATCACCCCCGAGGACGTCGCCCCTGCGGTCGATGTTCTGCTCGGGCGTGCCAACGCGGCGCTGGAGGCGGTGACTGCCCCCGACTTTCCCGCCCGCTGGGATGCCATTGCCAAGGTGCTGGACGTGGCCACCGAACAGCTGGGCACGGCCTGGGGTGCGGTGAGCCATCTCAACAGCGTGGCCGACACGCCCGAGTTGCGCGCCGCCTACAACGCCGCCCTGCCCCGTGTCACCGAGTTCTGGACCCGCCTGGGCGCCGACGAACGCCTGTACGCAAAGTACAAGGCCATCGATCCGGCCACGCTGACCAGCGAGCAGCGCCAGGCGCACAAGAACGCCGTGCGCAACTTCGTGCTCAGCGGCGCAGAACTGGTGGGTGCCGCCAAGGAGCGTTTCGCCCAGATCCAGGAGCGCCAGGCCGAACTGAGCCAGAAGTTCAGCGAAAACGCCCTGGATGCCACGGACGCCTTTGCCTACTACGCCACCGAGGCCGAAGTCGATGGCATCCCTGCCGACGTGCTGCAGGCCGCACGCGATGCCGCCCAGGCCGAAGGCAAGGAAGGCTACAAGCTCACCCTGAAGATGCCGTGCTACCTGCCGGTGATGCAGTTCGCGCACCAGAGCGCGCTGCGCGAGAAGATCTACCGCGCCTATGTGACCCGGGCCTCCGACCAGGCCGAGGGCGATGCCCGCAAGTACGACAACACGGCCTTGATCGGCGAGATCCTGGCCCTGCGCAAGGAAGAGGCGCAACTGCTGGGCTATGCCAACTTCGGCGAAGTCTCGGTCGTGGCCAAGATGGCCGATTCACCCACCGAGGTCGTCACCTTCCTGCGTGACCTGGCGCACCGCGCCCGGCCCTATGCCGAAAAGGACGTGGCCGATCTGCGCGCCTTTGCGTCCAGCCAGCTCGGCCTGGCCGACCCGCAGTCCTGGGACTGGCCCTATGTGGCCGAAAAGCTCAAGGAAGCGCGCTACGCCTTCAGCGAGCAGGAGGTCAAGCAGTACTTCACGGCCCCCAAGGTGCTGGCGGGCCTGTTCAAGATCATCGAGACGCTGTTTGAAGTGGCCATACGCCGCGACAGCGCGCCCGTATGGAACCCCGCCGTGGAGTTTTATCGCATCGAGCGCGGCGACACGCTGGTCGGCCAGTTCTACCTGGACCAGCCGGCCCGCACCGGCAAGCGCGGCGGCGCCTGGATGGACGATGTGCGCACGCGCTGGCTGCGCCCCGACACAGGCGTGCTGCAGACCCCGGTGGCGCACCTGGTGTGCAACTTCGCCAGCGGCGTGGACGGCAAGCCGCCGCTGCTCACGCACGACGATGTGATCACCCTGTTCCACGAATTCGGCCACGGCCTGCACCACATGCTGACCCAGGTGAACGAGCGCGACGTCTCGGGCATCGGCGGCGTGGAGTGGGATGCGGTGGAACTGCCCAGCCAGTTCATGGAGAACTTCTGCTGGGAGTGGGATGTGCTCAAGCACATGACGGCCCATGTGGACACGGGCGAGCCCCTGCCGCGCGCGCTGTTCGACAAGATGATCGCAGCCAAGAACTTCCAGAGCGGCATGCAGACCCTGCGCCAGATCGAGTTCTCGCTGTTCGACATGCTGCTGCACACCGAGCACGATCCCGCAAAGGACATCATGCCTCTGCTGGCCCAGGTGCGCGCCGAGGTGGCCGTGCTGCAGCCGCCGGCCTTCAGCCGCACGGCGCATACCTTCAGCCACATCTTCGCGGGCGGTTATGCTGCGGGCTATTACAGCTACAAATGGGCCGAGGTGCTGAGCGCCGACGCCTATGCGGCGTTTGAAGAAACGGTGGGCAGCGATGGCCAGCCGAGCGCCGAAACCGGCCGCCGCTACCGCGAGGCGATCCTGGAGGCCGGCGGCAGCCGCCCGGCCATGGAGTCGTTCAAGGCCTTTCGGGGCCGCGAGCCGCGCCTGGACGCCTTGATGCGCCACCAGGGCATGGCCGAACCGGTCGCGGCCTGAGTTTCCCCTACAACCAACGGATCCCGAGGAGAAAGACAATGCGCAAGAACCTGCTGTCCCTGCCGATGCTGGCCCCGGTGCTGGTCCTTCTCGCCTGTGCAGGGGCCCAGGCCCAGACGGTGTACCGCATCGTCGGACCCGATGGCAAGGTCACCTTCTCGGACCGGGCGCCGGACAATGCGAGCAAGGCCACGGCCACCACCACCAACCCGGCGACAGGCGCCGCGGGCAGCGCGGCCGGCCTGCCGCAGGCGCTTTCGCGTGTGGCGCAGCGCTTTCCCGTGACGCTGTACACCGGCAGCGACTGCGCGCCCTGCGTGAGCGCGCGCAGCCTGCTGATGAGCCGGGGCGTCCCCTTCACCGAACGCACCGTGAACACCAACGAGGACCTCGAGGCCCTGCGCAAGCTCAGTGGAGACACCTCGCTGCCCTACGGCACCATCGGCGCGCAGCGCATGGTCGGCTTCCAGGACACGGAATGGACGCAGTACCTGGATGTGGCAGGCTATCCCAAGACCTCCCAGCTGACGGCAGGCTACCAGCGTCCGCCCGCCACGCCATTGGCTGCTGCAGCCCCCGCAGCCCCCGCAGCCCCGGCTGCAGCAGCTCCCGCCTCGGATGCAGCAGCAGCCACCGCCGCCTCGCCACGCACGCGCCCGGCCCCCTCCACCGAAGGCCCCTCGCCGACCAACCCGGCAGGCATCCGGTTCTGAACCGGCGGGCCAACGCCCCCATGGCAATGGGCCGCAACTGCGGCCCATTGTCTTTTCTGTGGCGCCGCCCCGGGGATCGGGGCCCGCACGGAATCAGTAGCTCAGCGTCTTCACGCCCTGCGCTGTGCCCAGCAGGCACACCGAGGCTTTCTGGTGCGCGAACACGCCTACCGTGACCACGCCAGGCCACTGGTTGACGTCGGACTCGAAGGCCAGCGGGTCGGTGATGGACAGGCCCGTGACGTCCAGGATGTGCTGGCCGTTGTCGGTCACCAAGGGCTGGCCATCCTTCTGGCGAATCGTCGCCTTGCCGCCCAGGGCCGCAAAGCGGCGCGCGATGTGGGCTGCCGCCATGGGTATCACTTCCACGGGCAGCGGGAACTTGCCCAGCGCGGGAACGAGCTTGGATTCGTCGGCGATGCAGACGAAACGGCCGGCCAGCGCGGCCACGATCTTCTCGCGCGTGAGCGCTGCACCGCCGCCCTTGACCATGTGGCCCTGGCCGTCGATCTCGTCGGCGCCGTCGATGTACACCGACAGCGATTCGACTTCGTTGGCGTCGAACACGGGAATGCCCAGGGCCTTCAGCCGCTCGGTGCTGGCCACGGAGCTGGACACGGCACCCTTGATGTCGCCCTTCATGCTGGCCAGGGCATCGATGAACTTGTTGACGGTGGAGCCCGTGCCCACCCCCACTATCTCGCCAGGCACCACGTATTGCAGGGCAGCCTGGCCTACGAGGGCCTTGAGTTCGTCTTGGGTCAGGGGGGTAGAGGTCGTCATGAGGGAAAATCAGCGGTTATTGCGCAATTATCCCCTGTCATTCCTCCATGTCCCTGATCCCCTACGCCCTCACCCGCCCTTTCCTCTTCGGCATGGATGCCGAAGCCGCGCATGAACTCACCATGGACATGCTGGCCCGCGGGCAACGCACGCCGCTGCAATGGGCCTGGTGCAACACGCGGGTGGACGACCCCATCGAGCTGGCGGGCCTGACCTTTCCGAACCGCGTGGGCATGGCTGCCGGGCTGGACAAGAACGCGCGCGTGATCGATGCGCTGGGCGCCATGGGTTTCGGCTTCGTCGAGGTGGGAACCGTGACGCCCAAGGGCCAGCCCGGCAACCCCAAGCCACGCATGTTCCGCCTGCCCGAGAAGCGCGCACTGATCAACCGCCTGGGCTTCAACAACGAAGGGCTGGACGCTTTCTTGCGCAATGTGCAGCAATCGCGCTTTCGCGACCAGCCCCAGGGCCGCGGCCCACGCATGCTGCTGGGCCTGAACATCGGCAAGAACGCCAGCACGCCCATCGAGAACGCCACCAGCGACTACCTGACTTGCCTGGATGGCGTGTACCCGCATGCCGACTACGTGACGGTGAACATCAGCTCGCCCAATACCCAGAACCTGCGCGCCCTCCAAAGCGACGAGGCACTGGACGGCCTGCTCGGTGCGATCGCTGCGCGCCGCGAAGTGCTGGCAACACAGGCCGGCAAGCGCACGCCCATCTTCGTGAAGATTGCGCCCGACCTGAGCGAGGAGCAGGTCTCCGTGATCGCCGCGACGCTCCAGCGCCATGGCATGGACGGCGTGATCGCCACCAACACCACCATAGCCCGCGATGCCGTCAAGGGCCTGCGCCATGCCGAGGAGACCGGCGGCCTGAGCGGAGCCCCGGTGCTCGAAGCCAGCAACCACGTGATCCGCCAGCTGCGCGCCGCGCTGGGCAGCCAGTTCCCCATCATCGGCGTGGGAGGCGTGATGAGCGCCGAGGATGCGGTGAGCAAGATACGCGCAGGTGCAGACGTGGTGCAGATCTACACCGGGCTGATCTACGAGGGCCCGGCGCTCGTGACCCGGGCAGCGCAGGCCATCAAGGCCATGCGCTGAGGACATGTCCAGGGGGCAGGCTGCGAGCGCGACGATGATTCCACCAACTGGTAAAAAAATCGCGATGACACAGCACGGACGCCAAGACCATGGCATAGTCGGATCGATACCAAATGTGTCTTCCGATGGCGATCCCATCCAATCCGACGTGCCTGTGTCGCCCTGCGACGCCACGGCGATGCCCTGCACTTCCAACCCATGAACGTTCTTGTCATTGACGACCACTCCCTGTTTCGAGAGGGACTGCGCCTGTTGCTCGCCGAGCTTGGCTTCGGCATAGACACCCAGATCGCGGGCAGCTGCGAAGAAGGGCTCGAAAAACTGCGGGCGCGGCCCGCAGACGTCGTGTTGCTCGACTGGCACATGGAAGGCCTCTCCGGGGCCGACGCCATGGTGGCCATCCGCGAACTGGTGCCCCAGGCGCGCCAGATCGTGCTGTCGGGCGAGAAGAGCGCAGCGCTGGTGCGCACCGCGATCGACAACGGTGCGGTGGGCTTCATCGCCAAGGACTCCGAGCCCGAGACCCTGCTGCTCGCCCTCAACACCATTGCCTCGGGCGGAATCTACCTGCCAGCCACCCTGCTCTCCGGCCCTGCGCGGACAACGCCCGCCGGAGAGAGCCACCTGCCCAGCGAACTCACCCACGCCTTCCCCGAGCTGACCCAGCGCCAGGGCGATGTGCTCGCCGCCATCCTGCGCGGCCTGCCCAACAAGGTGATTGCGCGCGAACTCAACATCAGCGACCAGACGGTGAAATCCCACCTGAGCGTCATCTTTCGCCAGCTCAACGTGCAAAGCCGCACCGAGGCGGTCTACGTCTGCGCACGGCAAGGCGTGCGCATCGCATGAGATAAACCACCGCCCGAGGGGCGCTTGGCGCCGCCCCCGAGTGCATGCAGACGGTCCGTTGCGTGCGATTGGGGTGGCGCACAGCACGCCGGCCTCATGAAAGGCCGATGGTTCCAGGCTTGTCCACCACAGGCCTCAAAGCAGGAGCCGACCGCTCGGCCGCCGGCTCACCTATTTCTGCCAACCAGTTGATCAGCAACGAGGGCAATACCGGCTTTTGCCACATTGCAATATTGCCCAGGCGCGCAACCTCGTGGATGTCGATGCCCGGGTCTCCGGTGATGATGGCCACGGGAAGCCCGGGCCAGCGGGAACGCAGGCGCCGCGCCACGTCCAGGCCCGTGGCATCGCCAGAAAGCCGGTAGTCGGCAACCAGCGCATGCGGAGGGGTGGCCGCCGATTCGATCACGGAGTCCGGGGGCATGCCCTCCCACTGCATGACCTTGCAGCCCCATGACTCCAGGGCCTGGCTGGTCGCCATGCGGACCAGGGCATGGTCCTCGACGAGCCAGACATCCACGGCCTTGTGCAACACCGGCTGGGCCGGTGCCGGCAGCGCGCCGACGCCCGTGCTCTCGAAGATCGGCGCCTGGGGCAAGGTCAGCGTGAAGGTGGTCCCCTGGCCCGGGTTCGAGCGCATGCCCATTTCCAGGCCCAGCAGGGTCGCCAGGCGGCGCACGATGGCCAGGCCCAGGCCACTGCCCTGCCCCGGGTCGCGCGAAGGATTGCCGACCTGGAAATATTCTTCGAAGACCCGGGCCTGCGCTTCATGCGCGATGCCGATGCCGGTATCGCGCACCTCCAGCGCCACCACGCTTTCCCGTGCGTGCACGGAGACCACGACACCGCCTTCGTTGGTGTACTTCACCGCGTTGTCCACCAGGTTGCGCACAATGCGCTCAAGCAAAAAGGCATCGCTCAGCACCCACGCCTCGGCATCGCCCTCGGTTTCTATGGAAACCCCCTTGGCAGCACAGCGCGGCTGGAACTCGCCGGCCAGGTCGCGCACCATGCCCGCGATGTTCAGGGCCTGCATCTGCGGCACGATGGAGCCGGTCTCCAGCTTGGAGAGGTCGAGCAGCCCCGAAAACAGCTTGTCCAGCGAGCCCGCAGCGTCGCGGATATGGGCAATCAGTTGCGCGGTCTGCGGCGTTTCGTGGCGGTGCAGCAGCGACGAGAAGACCAGCAGGGCATGCAGGGGCTGGCGCAGGTCATGGCTGGCTGCGGCCAGAAAGCGCGACTTGGCGGCATTGGCCTCCTCGGCCACCTGCTTCTCCTCCCCCAGCCGGCGCAGCAGGTCTGCGTTCTCGAAGCGGATCTGCAGCGAATCACGGAAGGCTTGCGCCGTCTGCCGCGACGAGACCGCGACCACCAGCCCCACACCGAACAGGGCCAGGGCCAGCGGCAGGCCATTGGTGCCGCCCTGCGTCAGCCAGAACACGGCCGCGAAGGCCAGGTTGATCCATGCCCCGGCGATGAAGGTGGCCGGGTGCGTCGACGCATTCACCAGCGCCCCGCCCAGGTAGATGAGCTGCAGCACGGTGGCAAAGGTCGCGATGCCCCCGCTGGTGCCATAGCCGATCCACCAGACCGTCGTGCCCATCAGGGCCTGGTTGGCGATGGTGATCCACCAGTGGTCCGTCTGTTGCTTTGCCAGCGCGGCAGCATCCGCCGTGTCGAGCACCGCCAGGGCCCGGGCACTGAGCACCGCATTGATCTGGGCCATGAGCACCACGGGAATCATCCAGGCCAGCACACGCCAGACCGGGGTGGAAAAGCCGAAGCAGATCGCCGCCACGATGGCCGCCACCACCACCATGGTGCGCGCGCTGACCGACTGCTGCGCCCGCAGCCGCAGCGACTCGCGCGCCATCGCTACATCCAATGGGTGATTGGCATCAACAGGAAAGGGCGGTAGAAAATGCATGTAAACAATTGTTACCCAAAACAAAGCCCTACGGAAAGGCCCCATGGCGCCCCATTCTCGCTGGTCAGAGCCCATCGAAGCGATGTTGCAGCTCAATGCCTCCCCTTGCTGCGATGTCCTTGTTGTGGGCTCAGGCTATGGCGGGAGTTTCGCAGCCCGTGAACTGGCTGCGCCCGGCGTGGAAACCTGGGTTGTCGAACGCGGCCGGGAATACGCGCTCGGCGAGTTTCCCGAGGACATCGGCCACCTGCCGGGCCATTTGCGGATGCAGCGTGGCGCAAGCGGAAAGGCCCTGGGGAACGCGCAGGCGCTGCTCAACGTCCAGAACTTCGAGCAGGTGGCGGTGCTCACCGGCAGCGGCCTGGGGGGTGGCTCCCTGGTCAATGCGGGCGTGGCCTTCAAGCCTGCGGCAAGCACCTTCGGCCATGCGCCGTGGCCCGGTGTCTACCGGCCCGGCGGCGCACGCCACGGGGCCTTGCTAAAGGCCCTGGACGAAGTCGTCTGCGCCCTGGAGGCCGCGCCCCTGGAACGCGCGGCCGAACTGCCCAAGTTCCAGGCCCTGTCCCGCCTGGGCGGCGCGCTGCAGGCCGGCAGCGCCCAGCCGGTCGACCTGACCATCTCGGGGACGAAGAGGACCAACGCGCATGGGGTGGAGATGGAGGCCTGCGTGCGCTGCGGCAACTGCTTCACCGGCTGCAACGTCGGCGCCAAGGGGTCGCTGGCCACCAACCTCATCCCGGCGGCCCACCGCCGCGGCGCGCGCTTCTTCGTCGGCGGCCATGCCCTGCGGGTAGAGCCCCTTGCAACATCCACACGCAGCGCGAACGGGCGCAGCCTGCGCTGGCGCGTGCACTTCGAGTGCTCCACCGGCAGCCGCAACACAGCCCCCGTCGAATTCACCATCGATGCGCATACCGTCGTCGTCAGCGCGGGCAGCCTGGGCAGCACCGAGCTGCTGCTGCGCTCGGCTCAGGTTCCGCACTCCGAGCGGCTCGGCGCGGCCTTTTCCACCAATGGCGACGTGGTGGCGATGGGCTGGCGCCAGCGCCGGGCCGTCAATGCGGTCTCGGCCCCCGAAGCCGACGGCACCGAGCCCAGCCGTGATGTGGGGCCGACGATCTCGGCCACGCTGCGCGTGCCGCTCACGGTCGAGGGCGTGCCGCAGGAAATCCTGCTCCAGGACGGCGCCATCCCCTCCGCGCTCGCGCAGGCCACGAGCACCCTGGGCCACACGCTGTCCACGCTGCACCGCTATGTACAGGACACGGATGCACGCTTCCCCGGCACCGACGACCCCCTGGCCCTGCCGCGGGATGCAGCGCGGCACGCGCAATTGCTGCTGGCCATGGGCCAGGATGCATCGAACGGGCAAATCCTGCTGCGCGCCCCCACCGGCAACGACCCGGCGGCCCCCCATGGACTCGAACTGGACGTGCGCTGGCCTGCGCACGACAAGACCGCTACCGCAGGGCATGCCGCGTACTACCAGGCGGTGCACAACGCCTTGGGCCGGGCCCATGCGGCCGGGGGCTTCGACGGTGGCGACTACCTGCCCAACCCCCTGTGGCGTCCGGCACCTGACGGTTTCTCCGACATCATCGCGGGCAGCCAGCTGGAGAAGTCGGTCACAGTGCACCCTTTGGGTGGTTGCGCCATGGGCGACAACGGCACGCAGGGCGCGGTCGACTGGCGCGGCGCGGTGTTCAAGGGTGCAGGGAGCGAGGTGCATGCGGGCCTGCATGTGCTGGACGGTGCCATCGTTCCGCGCGCGCTGGGCGTCAATCCCTTTGTCACGATTTCCGCCCTCTCCATGCTCGCCGCACGGGACATCGCCGGCGAATTGGCGCAGCCGGACCAGGCCCCTACCGCGCAGCCGGCAGCCGCCCAAGCCGCCCGGCCGCAACCGCGCGTGGAGGTGGCCACGCGGGCCGGCGCCGACGGAAAGCTCCGGTTTCGCATCCATGAGCACCTGCTGGGCGGTACCGAGCAGGGCCACCTGCCCGACTGGGCTCGACAACTGCTGAACCGGCACGATCCCGCACAGTCCCCCGGGGCCGCCATGCAGCCGCGCGCGTTCATCGCCGCCGTCGAGATGGAGGTGGACCTGCAGCAGTGGCTGGCCGAGCCGTCGACGCGGTGGGATGCCTCCCTGTCGATCTACGCCAACCCCCTTCCCGGTTGGCCGTCCATCCACTCCGAGGCCTTGAAGGGCGAACCCCTGCTGCGCGGTGCAGGGCAGGTGTCGCTGCTCGCGTTCGAGCGCGCCAGCGTTGTGCGCAGGGTCTGGCGCTGGCTGCTCGCCTTCGGTGCCTTCCAGGAACGCAGGCCGGGCAATCTCTTGCGGTACCTGGGGCCCGGCTGGCTCAAGAAGCTGTGCGCCCTCGCGCGCGCGGGCTGGCTGCACACCAACCACCGCACACTCGACTACCACTTCACGCTGCTGCCGCAGGGCCGTGCCATGGACCACCCCCTGGAGGTCGTCGCCCGCGGCAGCAAGCTGCTGGCCTACCGCCCAGGTGCGCGCACGCTGTGGGAAGCGCTCACGCTGCTGGACTTCGAACTGCGCACCAAAGACGAGGGCACGCCCTGGAAGCTCGGGCTGCGCGTCGATCTGGCCGACCTGGTGAGCCGGCTGCGCCTGCAGATCCGCGAATCGTCCAGCACGCCGGCCTCCATGGTCGGGCTGGCGGCATTCGCCTCCCTGTGGCTGCGCGCACTGATGCAGACGCACTTCTGGTCACTGCGGGGCCTGGATTACGGGCAGTACACGCCCCCGGCGCTGCCACCGCATCCTCCCTTGAAGACCGCCGGAGGGGCCATTGTCCGGCCACAGGAGGAGGTGCTCAAGGCGGCACGCCGCAGCGGAGCGCAGCAACAGATCGGGCTGCAGCTCACGGTCTACCGCCATCCCGAAGGCGGGCGGCATGTGCTCTTCATCCATGGGCTGGCCCATGGCAGCGGCGTGTACGCGACGGACACCGTGGACACCAGCATGGCCGGCCATTTCCTGCGCGCAGGCTACACCGTCTGGCTGCTGGACAACCGCATGTCCAACCGCCTGCGCTACGCGCGCGGTGCGCACACCATGGACGATATTGCGCACACCGATATTCCCGCCGCCATCGACCGCGTGCACGCACAAGCGGGAGGCCAGGCCATCGATGTCTTCGCGCACTGCGTGGGCGCAGGGGCCTTCGCGATGTCTGCACTGCAGGCGCGTTTTGACACCACCAAGGTGCGCGCGGCCATCATCCATGCCGTGCACCCGTGGGTGGTGCCGTCGGTGTCCAACCGCTTCTCGGGCGCCCTGGCTGCGCTCTACCGCAATCTGCTGACCGGCAGGGAGCGCATCAGCCCCCTGCTCCCGGCCCAGCCCGATGCGGCCGATGAGCTGCTGGACCGGTTCGCGGCGACCCTGGCCTGGACCGAGGAGGAACGCAGCCTGCACGAGGCGCACCGCGAATCGCCCGGCGCGGGCTGTGCCATCTGCAACCGGATGACCGCGTTCTACGGGCGCGAATGGGTGCACGCCAACCTGGACCCGCGCACGCACGAGCGGCTGGGCGAACTCGTGGGTGTGGCCGGCGTCGAGGTGTTCCGCCAGCTGTACTTCATCGTGCTGCGCGAGCGGCTGACCAACCGCGATGGCGAGAACGCCTACCTGCTGCAAGACAACTTCCGCCAGAACTGGCACTTTCCCACGCTGTTCGTGCACGGGCTGGACAACCAGGTGTTCGATCCGCGCGGCGCGGCGCGCAGCTGGAACCGGCTGCGCCGGATCTTCGCAGGCCAGCCGCAGGAACACGTGGTGCGCACCTTCCTGCGCAAAGGCTATGGGCACATGGATTTCCTGTTCGGCAAGCATGCCCACCGGGACATCTATCCCCACCTCACCCGCTTCCTTGAGCAACCGGCCGCGTTCGAGGACATCACCGATGGTTGCCACATCGATCCCGAACGGCCGTGCCCGGACGGCCAGTCCAGCGACACCGACCTGGCTGATCGCGATTTCACCACGCCCATCCGGCCGCTCACCGGCCCCATGCTGCAGATCGAACACGGGCCCAAGGGGCAGCGCCGGCTGGTGATCTGGGTGGAACAGTACCTCGATACCACCAGCACACCGATACCGCCCGAGCTCCGGATCGGCGGTGCCGTGTGCCCCGCAGCCTGGATCACGCAACTTCCCGGCGTGGTCGAATCCGCCCCCTCTCCGGCCAGGCCGCCCACCGGCCAGGGCTACTACTGGACCTGCGTGCTCGAGGAAAGTGCGAGCCTGCGGTTTGCCAGCCTGCCGCCCATCAGCCTGGTGCTGCGCAGCCTTCCCCAGGGGTCCGGCGTGGCCGGGGATGCGCATGCCGTGGCTGAATCGCCACCCATCGCTCTGGACCTGGCCGCACGGCCCTGGTGGCAACGGTTTGCTGCGGACGGCCAGACGCACACCTGCACCAGCTTCCTCGCCAGCTCCTGCCGCTGGCCGGGCCTGGCCTTCGAGCGCAGCGCGATCGATGCCCTGGCCGGCGACATGGCGCAGCACATCGACCATGCCAGCGCGCCCGTGCAGGCGCTGCTGCTGCTGGGCGACCAGATCTATGCCGATGCCACCGCCAATATCGCCGAGACCACGGAACCCGACGAGCGCGGCGCCCAGCGCTACCGCGAGAGCTGGGGCAGCCCCGCCACGCGGCAGCTGTTCGCGCGCCTTCCCGTCTGGCTGGTGGTGGACGACCACGAGTTCGACGACAACCTCGACGGGGCGGACCGTGCCACGGCCGACTCCGTGCGTGGGCAGCGTTTCCTGAGCGGCTTCCTGGCGGCCACGGCCTACCAGTCACGCTTTCACCGCCCGGGGCTGCCTCGGCTGTCCGTGGGCCCGCAGGTGTACAGGGTGGAGCGCGGCCTGTGGCATTGCTTCGAGGTGGGCGGCATCCCCGCGTTCGCGGCCGATACGCGCACCGAACGCAGCCCCCGCACCCTGGGCAACTGGAGGCATGCGCGCATCATGCACGACGAGCAGATGGAGGCCATCGAAGACTGGCTGACGGCCCACCCCAAAGGGCCCAAGCTGCTGTGCAGCGGCAGCGTATTCGCCCTGCCGGAGAACCGCTTCGTCGCCCAACCGGCGACCTGCATCGCTGCCGACAACTGGCTCGGCTATCCGGCCAGCTGGCGCCGGCTGGTCCGGTTCATTGTCAAGAACGAGATCGAGGGCCTGATCTTCGTGGCCGGAGACTACCACCTGAGCGCCCTGGTCGAGATCGAACTGAGCAGCCAGGGAAAATCCGTGAAGGCGCTCAACCTCGTGTGTTCGGCGTGGAATGCCAGCCTGCCGTTTGCCAACGCCCAGCCATCTGATTTCAGCTTCGACCAGCCGGTGCGCGTGCCAGGCAGCGATGCCGACGCCGCCATGGTGTGCACCGCGCGCTTCGCGTCGGACGCCCAGCGGCAGTTCTCCAAGGTCACGGTGACCTGCGATCCAGGGAACCGCGGCACGGCAGCGGTCGCCATGGACGTCTATGGGCCAGGCAATGTTCTGGCCAAGGAACTGCGGGCGCAACTGCCAGTGGGGGGCTGACCCCCATTGGCCCGCCGGCCCTCTGCGATGTGCATGCGGGCCGTGGCCGCCGTCAGCCCCTTCGCGCGAGCAACGGGCCCAGGCGGGTGATGAGCGGCATCGCCAGCCCCACCCAGCGGACCAGGCGGCGCGGCCCGGCCACCACGGCGGCACCGGCCAGGGCGGCCACTGCGACCGGGTGCTGCTTGGCAAACGCCGCTGCGCGCAGGGCAAACGGCTCATCCGGCGAAGCCTGCTGGGCGGATTGCGCCAGGGCCAGCGCCTGGGCCCGGGCCTTGCGCCGTGCGCGAATGCGCTCGCGCTGCAGGGCAATGCGGTCCAGCACGCGCTGCTGTTCGGGCGTGGGTTCGGTAACAAAGGCTTGTTTCTCGGCAGGCATCACAGCCGCTCCTTGATGTCACGCCAATCCTGGGCCAGTTCCTGGCGGGTCAGTGCAAAGCCGTTGCCGGCCCGCTTGGCTACGGACACGAGGCGGACCAGCGCCGCGCCCCAGCCCAGCAGCCATGCACCGGCCACCAGCCAGCCCACGAGCACGCGGTGCTCGGTGTCCCAGAAGTGCACCAGCAGCGCCATGGACAGCATGATGAGGGCCACCACCGTGAGCCCGCCGACCAGAATGGTCAGCACCAGCAGTTGCTGCAGGCGCTGCTTCTGGTCCTGCCATTCCAGGCGCACCAGGTCCATGCGGTCTTCGGCGGCAATGGCCCCTTCAATGATGTTCGCGCGCCAGCGCGCCACCAGCGCATCCAGGCCCAGAAGAGCGAACCAGTTCATCAGTGTCCTTGGGTGTTAGATAGTCAAGGCAGGCCGCGCTGCCAGGGTTGCAGGCACCACGGCGCCAGCAGAGCAATGCCCTGCCGCACCGCAAGTGCGCAAGAAGGCGCCCCCGTGGGCCGCCCTCGCTTCAGCGGCGGGCCAGCAGAAAGCCCACCAGAGCGCCCACTGCCAGCGCAGCACCGGCCACGCGCCAGGGTTCGTCATGGGCGTAGCGGTCGGCAGCCAGGGCCGCATCCTTGGCCTGGCGAGCGGCATCCTGGGCGGCGCGCACGGCGGCTTCGCGCGCATTGTGCAGGCCATCGTCGAGCTTCTGGCGCAAGAGCTTGATGTCGGGCACGGAGTCGAGGTCCTTGCTGGCCAACAGGCCGCGCAGGTCGGACACGAGTTTTTCCAGATCGGCCTGGGTCGTGGAAACGGAGTCGGAAACGCTCATACAGCAAACCTTTCTGATTAGAAATTGAAGAAATCACACCCCATGGGTTGCCGCAGGCTCTCCCTCATGCAGCGCTCGCTGTCATCTTAGCGGACACATCGCCAAAAACCATGTAGGACTTGGACGCAATGGCCTACGCATGACAGGGTGTTGACACGCATCACGGCGACAAAGCGGCCACATGCGCTGCGATGGCCAGTGAACTCGTGAGGCCCGGTGACTCGATGCCGAACAGGTTCACCAGGCCCGGCACGCCGTGCACCGCCGGCCCCTGGACCACAAAGTCGGCCGCGGCCTCGCCCGGCGCCGTGATCTTGGGGCGCATGCCGGCATAGCCCGGCAGCAGCGCGCTGTCCGCCAGGCCCGGCCAGTACTTGCGCACCTCGGCATAGAAGGCATCGCCACGGGCGGGGTCCACCAGCAGATCGGCAGGGTCGTCCACCCATTGCACATCGGGGCCGAAGCGGGCCTGGCCGCCCAGGTCCAGCGTGAGGTGCACGCCCAGGCCCGCCGCCTCGGGGGCAGGGTAGATCAGGCGGCTGAACGGCGCACGCCCGGCGAGGGTGAAGTAGTTGCCCTTGGCATAGTACGGCGTAGGCACATGGCGCGGGTCCAGCCCTTTGAAGCGGCGCGCCAGATCGGGCGCAGCCAGGCCGGCAGCATTGACCACGCTGCGTGCCAGCAACTGCGTGCCATCGGCCGCCTGCAGGTGGATGCCCTCGGCCGTGCAGTGCGCCTGCGCCAGCGGCGAGTTGAGCGCCACCAGCCCGCCCGCGTGCTCCAGGTCACCCTGCAGGGCCAGCATCAGCGCATGGCTGTCGATGATGCCGGTGCTGGGCGAGTGCAGCGCGGCCACGCACTGCAGCGCGGGCTCCAGCGCCTGGGCGGCTGCCGTGTCCAGCCACTGCAGGTCGGTGACGCCATTCGCCAGGGCACGTGCCGCGATGCCCTCCAGCGCCGGGATCTGGTCGGCCGCCGTGGCCACGATGAGCTTGCCGCAGCGCCGGTGGGGCACGCCGCGCTCGGCGCAGTAGGCATAGAGCATCTCGCGCCCCTGCACGCACAGGCGGGCCTTGAGCGAGCCGGCCGGGTAGTACAGCCCGGCATGGATGACCTCGCTGTTGCGCGCGCTGGTACCGGTGCCGATGGCATCGGCTGCCTCCAGCACCATGACCTCGCGGTCCTGCAAGGCCAGCGCGCGGGCCACGGCCAGGCCCACCACACCGGCACCGACCACCACGCAGTCGACGGCCTCGCTCACCGCGCCGCCGCCTGCTCGAAGCCGTCGAGCACGTTCACGGCGTTGTGGCCCAGCTCGGCCGCCGCATAGCCCCCCTCCAGCACGAACACCGTGGGCAGGCCCAGGGCGGCCAGGCGCTCGCCCAGGCGCGTGAAGTCCGTCGTCTTGAGGGCGAATTTAGAGATCGGGTCGTCCTCGAAGGCGTCGAGCCCGAGTGACACGACCAGCGTGTCCGCCTGGTACTGGGTGATGCGCACACAGGCCTGCTCCAGCGCGGCAAACCAGGTGTCTGCACTGGTGCCCGCAGGCAACGGCAGGTTCAGGTTGAAGCCCGCGCCCTGCCCTGCGCCGGTTTCATCGGCATGGCCCAGGTAGAACGGGTACTCGGTGCGCGGATCGCCATGCATGCTGATGAAAAGCACGTCGGCGCGGTCGTAGAAGATGCTTTGCGTGCCATTGCCGTGGTGGTAGTCCACGTCCAGCAGGGCCACGCGGTCGGACCCGTGGTTGCGCAGCCACTGCGCGGCCACGGCAGCGTTGTTGAGGAAGCAGTAGCCGCCCATGAAATCCGGGCCCGCATGGTGGCCGGGCGGGCGCGTGCAGCAGAACGCGGCGCGCGCGCCCTGGGCCACCCGGGCTGCTGCGCTGGCGGCGGCATCGGCCCCGGCCTTGGCGGCCTCCCACGTACCTTCGGCCATGGGCGTGCCGTTGTCCATGGAGTACAGGCCGAGCTTGGCCACGAAGTTATCAGGTTCCACGTCGCTGCGCAGGCTGCGCACCGGCCAGACAGAGGGAAAGGGCTGGACCGAAGCGTTGGCCGCGTCCAGTGCCAGCCATTGCTGCCAGGCGCTCTGCAGAAAAGCCAGGTAGCGCGGCGCATGGATCTGGGCCAACACGGGGCTGCTGTCCACATCGGGCGCCAAGAGGCCGTGGCCGCGTTCGCGCAGCGCGTCCTCGACGTACTGGGCACGCACCGGCTTCTCGAAGCAGGGGACGCGCTCGCCGCGGTAGAACTCGTGGACCGGCGCATGCCGGTGGTGCAGGGGGTTGTGGAAGGAGATCATGCGGACACGGCTGGGGATGGATTTCAGGCCGGCATCCTCCATGCGCTCCAAGGACACCAGCAAGGCTCACCACTTTAGCGCGTCCCGCCCCCCCAGAAACCCCATCCGTGCACCAGAGCGCGGCAGGATCCGAACCGCCAACGGCGCGAGCCTGCCCTGCGCAAAAGGAGCCAGGCGCCCCTTTTTCCTCTGAGCGCAGGGCAGGTCGCCGCCCAGCCCTCACGCTCCCGCACACCTGGCACAGCGCTTGCATCTCATCTTGTATCCAAGATTGAATTCTTCAAAATGGTGCAAGCAACAAGCTCTTTGGTGGCCGGACTTTCCCCCGCCGCGGCAGGCGTGCCGGTGCGGGCCGAGCAGGCCTGGCTCGTGCGCTGCGAGCCGCCCATTGCCGGCGCGCCGGGCGGGCCGCTCAGTGGCCTCTCTTTTGCGGTCAAGGACAACATCGATGTGGCGGGTTACCCCACCTCGGCCGCCTGCCCCGCTTTCGCCTACACCGCCACAACCCACGCCGCGGTGGTGCAGCGCCTGCTCGATGCGGGCGCCACCCTGGTGGGCAAGACCAATCTGGACCAGTTCGCCTGCGGCCTCAACGGCACGCGCTCGCCCCATGGCGCGGTGCCCAACGCGCTGGATGCGGCCTATGTGTCGGGCGGCTCCAGCTCGGGCTCGGCCTACGTGGTGGCAACGGAGCAGGTGGACTTTGCGCTGGGCACCGACACCGCTGGCTCGGGCCGCGTGCCGGCCGGGCTGAACAACATCGTGGGCGTCAAGCCCACCAAGGGCCTCATCAGCGCACGCGGTGTGGTGCCGGCAGCGCAGAGCGCGGACTGCGTCTCCATCTTTGCGCGCACCGTGGATCTGGCGGCCCGTGTGCTGCAGGTGGCGCAGGGCCATGACGCAGAAGACCCGTATGGCCGGCAGCTCACGCTGGCCAGCGAGCCGCTGCCCGCAAGCTTTCGCTTCGGTGTGCCCGATGTGCTGGAGTTCTTTGGCGATGCCGCGGCCGAGGCCGCTTTTGCCGAAGCCGTCGTCCGGCTGCAGGCCCTGGGCGGCACGCCGGTCTCCATCCACTATGCGCCGCTGGCCCAGGCCGCCGCCCTGCTCTACGAAAGCGCCCTGGTGGCCGAGCGCTATGCCGCCGTGCGCAGCTTCTTCGATGCGCATGCCGACCAGGTGGTGGAGCCCGTGCGCAGCATCCTGGCCAGCGGGCGCGGCTACAGTGCGGCCGACCTGTGCGATGCCCAGACCCGGCTGCGCGCCCTGGGCCAGCAGGTCGCGCCCATGTGGCAGGGGGCCGAGGCCATCGACGTGCTGCTGGTGCCCACAGCCCCCACGCACTACACCATTGCCGCCATGCAGGCCGATCCGGTGGTGCTCAACCGCAACCTGGGGGCCTACACCAACTTCGTGAACCTGCTCGACTATGCCGCCATCGCGGTGCCCAGCAGCCTGCGCGCCGATGGCCTGCCCTTCGGCATCACGCTGATCGGCCCCAGCGGCAGCGACCTGCAGCTGGCCGAGCTGGGCCAGCGCTACCACCATGCCACCGGCCTGCCCCAGGCTGCTGGCAGCACACCTCTGCCGGCACCGCAGCCCATCGCCGGGCTGCAGGCGCCTGCCACGGTGCGGGTCGCCGTGGTCGGCGCGCACCTGAGCGGCATGCCGCTCAACGGCCAGCTCACCGAACGCGGCGCCACGCTGGAGCGTGCCACCGAGACCGCGCCCGACTACCAGCTCTACGCCCTGCCCGGCACCGTGCCGCCCAAGCCCGGCCTGCTGCGCGTGGCGCCGGGCCAGGGCGCGCGCATCGCCGTCGAGGTCTGGCGCATGCCGGCCGCGCACTACGGCAGCTTTGTCGCACTGATCCCCCAGCCGCTGGGCATAGGCACGCTGTCCCTGGCCGACGGCAGCAGCGTGCAGGGCTTCATCTGCGAACCGCTGGCCCTGGCCGGGGCGCGCGACATCAGCCACTTTGGCGGTTGGCGGGCGTACATCGCCTCGCTCAAGGCCGGCAACTGACACCCCCATTCCATCCACCTCCAACCCTGCTGCAGGAGCCTGCCATGACATCCCACAGTTCCACCCCATCCACCGGCGCCTCGCGCCGCCGCGTCCTGCAGGCCTCGGCCGCCACCCTGGGCGCGCTGGCCGCCCCTGCCCTGGTGCGCGCCCAGGCGGCGCCCAAGATCCGCATCGGCTTCTGGCCCGTGGCGGCCGGCCTGCCCTTCTTCGCAGCGGTGGAAAAGGGCTACTTCAAGGAGGCCGGGCTGGACGTGGAGCCGCTCAAGTTCGCGGGCGCCCAGCAGGTCATGGAGGCCATGCTCTCGGGCCGGTCCGATGGCAGCTCCAACGGCACGGGTTCGGCCAACCTGGCCATTGGCGAAATCGCCCAGCCCGGCCTGTTCAAGATCTTCGCGACCAACCCGAGCAACGCCAAGTTCGTGCTCGACCAGTTCATCACGGGCAAGGACAGCGCCATCAAGACCATGGCCGACCTCAAGGGCAAGAAGGTCGCCTCCGGCCCCGGCATCCAGAACATGACCCTGTGCAAGACCATGCTGGAGCGCGCGGGCGCCAGCGGCGTCACGGTGACTGAGCTGCCCATCGGCCAGCACATCGCCGCCATCGTGGCCGGCCAGGTGGACGCCTGCTACACGCTGGAGCCCACGGGCACCATCGGCCGCATGAACGGCACCACCCGCGTGATCGAGTCGGGCGTGGTGGCCCGGTACATCCTGGGCGATGCCATGGCCCCCTGGCACGGCGGCGCGGCCAGCCTGACCAGCGAGTTCATCAAGAAGAACCCCGAGGCTGCCAAAAAGTTCATCGCCGCCTATGCCCGCGGCATCGAGCTGGTGCGCACCAAGCCCGAAGAGGCCCGCCAGTTCATGAAGGGCTACACCGCCATCGAAGGCCCGCTCACGGCCGAGGTGCCGCTGGCGTCCTACATGCTCTACAACGAGTTCAAGCCCAGCGACCTGGCGCACTTCCAGAAGTTCTACGACCTGTTCACCGAAAAAGGCATCTTCGAGAAGAAGGTCGTGGTCGACAGCCTGATCTACAAGGCCTGAGGGCAGGACGCACCATGGCCGACACCACGACCACCACTGCCGGCGCCTGGTCGCCGCCCGCGGGCAAGGCGGCCGCCGCCGCGCCCAGGAAGCCTGCCTGGGACAGGTTCCTGCCCTTTGCCGGGCCGCTGGCCCTGTTCATCGTATGGGACCTGGTGGTGCGCCTGGGCTTCATCAAGCCCATCCTGCTGCCGCCGCCCAGTGCCACCGTGCTCACCCTGGTCAGCGGCCTGGCCGGTGGGCCGCTGCTCCTGGACTTTGCCGTGACCGTCTGGCGCACGGTACAGGCGTTTCTGATCGCCGCCGTGGTCGGCGTGCCCCTGGGCGTGCTGCTGGGCAGCAACGAGCGCGCCTACCGCAGCGTGGAGTTTTTGATCGACTTCTTCCGCTCCACGCCCTCCTCGGCGCTGATCCCGCTGTTCCTCTTGATCTTCGGCGTGTCGGACGTGAACAAGGTCGCCATCGCCGCGTTCGGTGCCTTCCTCATCGTCATCTTCAACAGCGCCTATGGTGTCATCAACGCCCGCAAGCAGCGCGTGATGGCGGCGCGCGTCATGGGGGCGTCGCGCTGGCAGATCTTCAAGGACGTGCTGGTCTGGGAAAGCCTGCAGCCCACCTTCGTGGGCCTGCGCTCGGCGGTGTCGATGGCGCTGGTCATCGTCATCGTGGCCGAGATGTTCATCGGCTCGGACAACGGCCTGGGCCACCGCATCATCGACGCGCAGCAGGTGCTCAACGTCAAGAGCATGTACGCCGCCATCCTGGCCGCGGGCGCACTGGGCTACGCCCTGAACATCCTGTTCCTTGTCGCCGAGCGCAAGATCGTGCACTGGAGCGGCCGATGAACGCCGTCGTCAACGGCGCCGTGTACGCCGACGTGCCCCGCCGCGCCTTCACCCCGGGCCCGGCCGGCACACACATCACCATCCGTGGCCTCACCAAGTACTTCGCGGGCTGGCCGCTGTACGAAGACTTCGACCTCGACATCCCCAAGCACAAGATCGTCTCGGTCTTCGGCCCCAACGGCTGCGGCAAGAGCACGCTGATCAACATGATCGCAGGCCTGGTGCCCATCGACAGCGGCGAAATCCTGTTCGACGGCAAAAGCCTCAAGGACACCAAGATCGGCTACGTCTTCCAGAACTACCGCGAAGCGATGTTCCCGTGGATGCGCACCATCGACAACATCGCCTACCCGCTCAAGCTCGAAGGCAAAAGCAAGGCCGAGGTGGACCGCCGCATGGCCGAACTGGTGGCCTCGTTCGACGTGAAGTTCGACCTGAACCGCTACCCCTACGAACTCTCGGGCGGACAGCAGCAGACCGCCTCCATCATGCGGGCGCTCGCGCCCAACCCCGAGGTGCTGTTCCTCGACGAGCCCTTCTCGGCGCTGGACTTCGAGATGACGCTGTTCATCCGCGAGAAGCTGCAGGAGGTGTTCATGCAGACCGGCACCACCATGCTGCTGGTCTCGCACGACCTGGAAGAAGCCGTCTACCTGGCCGACGAGGTGCTGCTCTTGACCAAGCGCCCGACCAAGGTGGCCGAGATCCTGCACTACGAAGACGCGCGCCCGCGCACCCTGGCCACGCTGAGCGAGCCCAGCTTTGTGGCGATGAAGAAGCTCAGCCTGGAGATCTTCCAGCGCGAGGTGCGCCGATGAACGCCGCCGAGCTCGAACGCTACCTGGATGCCGCCTCGGCCGCCGTCGGCCTGCCCATCGCGCCCGAGCACCGCGCTGCCGTGCTCGGCTACCTGGCGCTGGCCAGCGGCTTTGCCGACACCGTCAACGCCGTGCCCCTGGACGCCACGGACGAACCCGCCATGGCCTTCGTGCCCGTGGTGCCGCTGGAGGGCAGCGCATGACGGCCCCCTGGTGGCAGCAGGACGCGGCCGGCATGGCCCAGGCCGTGGCAGCACGCGATGTGACGGCCACAGCGCTGGTCGCGGACTGCCTCGCACGCATCGCGCAGACCGACGCCCGCGTCAATGCCTTAACCGCCGTGCTGAGCGAGCGCGCCCTGGCACGCGCCGCGCGCATCGACGCCGGCCTGGCCCACAGCACCCATGCCACACAGGCCGCCCTGCCCCTGCTGGGCGTGCCCTTTGCCGTGAAAAACCTGTTTGACGTGGAGGGTATCGCCACCCTGGCGGGCTCGAAGATCGAGCGGGGCAGCGCACCCGCCACGGCCGATGGCCTGCTGGTGCAGCGGCTGGAGGCCGCGGGCGCCATCCTGGTCGGTGCGCTCAACATGGACGAGTACGCCTACGGTTTCACCACCGAGAACAGCCACGAGGGCGCCTGCCACAACCCGCACGACCTGGCGCGCATCGCAGGGGGTTCGTCTGGCGGTTCGGGGGCGGCAGTGGCGGCCGGCCAGGTGCCGATCACGCTGGGCTCGGACACCAATGGCTCCATCCGTGTGCCGGCCTCGCTGTGCGGGGTGTTCGGCCTCAAGCCCACCTTCGGGCGCCTGCCGCGCACGGGCAGCTTTCCCTTCATCTCCAGCCTGGACCACCTGGGCCCCATGGCGCGCAGCGTGCGCGACCTGGCGCTGGCCTACGATGCCCTGCAAGGGCCTGAGGCCCCCGGCGCGCACACCGATGCCGGCTGCGCACAGCGGCCTGTGGAGCCGGTAGCCCCCACCCTGGGCCAGGGCTCGGCCGGGTTGCGCATCGGCGTGCTCGGCGGCTACTTTGCCGACAACGCCCTGCCGGAGGCACGCGCCGCCGTGGCCCGGGTGGCGCAGGCGCTGGGCGCCGAGGCCGAACCGGTGGAACTGCCGCTGGTGGAGGCCGGCCGTGCGGCAGCCTTCCTCATCACCAACGCCGAGGCGGGTGCCCTGCACCTCGACAACCTGCGCATGCGTGCGGCCGACTTCGAGCCGCTCTCACGCGACCGCTTCCTGGCCGGGGCGCTGATCCCCGCCGCCTGGGTGGCACGGGCCCAGCGCGTGCGCGGCCGCTATGCCCGTGCTGCTGCCGCCGTGCTGGCGCGCTACGACCTGCTGCTGGCTCCCGCCACGCCCTGCGCGGCCACGCCCATCGGCACCGAGCGCTTCGACCTCAACGGGCGCGACCTGCCGCTGCGCCCCAACATGGGCCTGCTGACCCAGCCGATCTCGTGCATCGGCCTGCCCGTGTGCTCCGTGCCCGTCTGGGGGGCGCACCCCAACCTGCCCATCGGCGTGCAGCTCATCGCCGCGCCTTGGCGCGAAGACCTGGCGCTGCGCGCCGCCGCCGTGCTGGAGGCTGCCGGCATCTGCCAGGCACCTGTCGCATCCCTGTGAAAGCCCACCCCATGCCCTACCCCATCAACCAGCCCGAGGTGCTTGCCGAAGTACAGGCCGTGTTCGCCCGCTACGAAGACGCATTGGTGAACAACAAAGTCGATGTGCTCGACGAGCTGTTCTGGGACAGCCCGCACACCCTGCGCTACGGCGCCACCGAGAACCTGTACGGCTACGCGCAGATAAAGGCGTTTCGCGCCGCACGCCCTTCCCAGGGCCTGCAGCGACGCCTGCTGCGCACCGAAATCACCACGTACGGCAGCGACTTCGCCACCGCCAACGTGGAGTTCCAGCGCGAAGGCAGCGCCCGCACCGGGCGCCAGAGCCAGACCTGGCTGCGCACGCCAGCCGGCTGGCGTGTCGTCGCTGCCCATGTGAGCTTGCTGGACTGATCGATCCCTTTTCATCCCCCTTGATCCAACCGTTGCCGAAAGGACTGCCATGAAACCCGTGAAACCCATGTCTCGTCTCGCAAACCCGAACCGCCGTGAATCCCTGAAATCCCTCGCGGCGCTTGGCGCTGCCGGCACCCTGGGTAGCTGGGCCCTGCAGGCGAACGCGCAGGCGCCGCTCACCGTGGGCGTGATCTATGTCGGCCCGCGCGACGACTACGGCTACAACCAGGCGCATGCCCAGGCAGCGGCCGAACTCAAGAAGCTGCCCGGTGTGAAGGTGGTCGAAGAAGAGAACGTGCCCGAGACCGCCGCTGTGCAAAAGACCATGACCGGCATGATCGCGCAGGACGGTGCCAAGCTGCTGTTCCCCACCTCGTTCGGTTACTTCGACCCGCACCTGCTGGCCCTGGCCGCCAAGTACCCCGATGTGCGCTTTTCGCACTGCGGCGGCATGTGGACCGAGGGCAAGCACCCCAAGAACGCGGGCAGCTTCTTCGGCTACATCGACGAGTGCCAGTACCTCAACGGCGTGGTGGCCGGCCACATGAGCAAGAGCGGCAAGATCGCCTTCATCGCGGCCAAGCCCATTCCGCAGGTGCTGCGCAACATCAACGCCTTCACGCTGGGTGCGCGCTCGGTCAAGCCGGGCATCACCTGCAGCGTGATCTTCACGGGCGAATGGTCCATGGCCGTGAAGGAGGCCGAGGCCACCAACAGCCTGGCCGACCAGGGCTGCGACGTGTTCACCATGCACGTGGACGGGCCCAAGGTCATCGTCGAGACCGCCGCCAAGCGCGGAAAGATGGTCTGCGGCTACCACGCCAGCCAGGCCAAGCTGGCGCCCCAGGCCTACCTGACCGGGGCCGAGTGGAACTGGCTCACGGCCTACACCACCATCATCGAGGCCGCGCGCACCGGCAAGCCGCACCCCAACTTCCTGCGCGGGGGCCTGAAGGAAGGCTTCGTGAAGATGTCGGCCTACGGCCCGGCCGTGAGCGACGCGGCCAAGAAGCAGGCCGACGAGACCAAGGCCAAGATGATCGCGGGCGGCTTCGACATCTTCAAGGGCCCGCTCAAGACCAACAAGGGCAAGGAGGTCATCGCCAGCGGCAAGTCGTTCAAGCAGACCGATCTGGAGCTGGAAAAGATGGACTACCTGGTCGAAGGCGTCCAAGGCTCTTTCTAAGCGGGGAACTGCCATGCACCCGGTCGCCAAGGACATCCTTCTGCCCGTTGCCGCCATCACGCTGGCGCTGCTGCTGTTCGGCGGCTTCGTCGGCTTTGCCGGCGTGAACCCGCTCGACGTGTGGGCAACGCTGTTCAAGGGCGCCTTCGGCGACTGGTTCTCGTGGCAGAACACCTTGCAGCGCGCAGCGCCGCTGATGCTCACCGCCCTGTGCGTGGCCCTGCCCGCGCGCGCCGGGCTCACCGTGATCGGCGGCGAAGGCGCGCTGGTGCTCGGCGGCCTGGCCGCAGCGGCCCTGCCCATGGCCGTGGCCCTGCCCACCAATGCGGCGGGCACGGTGCTGGCCTGCGCAGCGGGGGCCGTGGCCGGCGCACTCTGGATCATGCTCGCGGGCTGGTTGCGCCAATACCGCGGGATCAACGAGACCATCAGCAGCCTGCTGCTGTCCTACGTGGCCATCGGCCTGTTCAAGCATTTCGTGGAGGGTGCGCTGCGCGACCCGGCCAGCCTGAACAAGCCGGCCACGCCCAGCCTGGACCCCGGCCTGCTCATCGGAGGCATCGCCGGGTCGGACGTGCACTGGGGCCTGGTGCTGGGCGTGCTCGCCTGCGTGGCGCTGGGGCTGTGGCTGCATTTCACGGCCTCGGGCTTCTCGGTGCGCGTGGTGGGAGGCAACCCGCGCGCGGCGCAGCTCGTGGGCCTGCCGGCCACGCGCCTGGTGCTGCTGGCCTGCGCCCTGGGGGGCGCGGCGGCCGGCCTGGCCGGCGCGGTGGAAGTGGCAGCGGTGCACACCAATGCCAACGGGGCGCTGATCGCGGGCTATGGCTATGCGGGCATCCTCGTGGCCTTCATCGCGCGGCACAACCCCATCGCCATCATCCCCGTGGCCATCGTGTTCGGCGGCTTCGGCGCGGCGGGCAGCCTGCTGCAGCGGCGCCTGGGCCTGCCCGACGCCTCGGTGATGGTGTTGCAGGGCATTGCCTTCGTGCTGATCCTGGCCAGCGAGGCGCTGCGCGAGGTGGACTGGCGGACCTGGTGGGCCCAGCGCCGCAAGCGGCCTGAGGACACCAGCACCACCCCGGCACCGACTGCCCACGTGGAGGCGATATGACCGCTGACCAATGGATTGCCCTCATCGCCGCCATCGTGGGCGGAGCCCTGCGCGTGGGCGTGCCCTTCCTGTTCGTGAGCCTGGGCGAATGCCTCACCGAAAAGTCGGGCCGCATCAACCTGGGGCTGGAGGGCGTGCTGGTGCTCTCGGCCATGGCGGCCTTTGGCGGTGCCTACCTCACGGGCTCGCCCTGGCTGGGCGTGCTGGCCGGCGCGATGGCAGGCGCCCTGCTGGCCACGCTGCACGGCGTGTTGTGCTCGCTGCCGCGCGTGAATGACGTGGCCACCGGCATCGCGCTGATGCTGCTGGGCATGGGCCTGGCCTTCTACCTGGGCAAGCCGCTGATCCAGCCGCAGGCCCCGCAGATCCCCGCGCTGCCGCTGGGCGGCTGGAGCGATTCGCCCGTGGTGCAGTCGGCCCTCCAGGTCAACGCCCTGCTTCCGCTGGGCGTGGTGCTCGCCGCGCTGCTGTGGTGGGCCTTTGCGCGCACGCGCTGGGGTCTGCTGGTGCGGCTGGCGGGCGACTCGGCCAACGCCACGCGCGCCCTGGGCTATTCGGTGCCGGGCATCCGCATCGCGGCCACGGCGGCGGGCGGTTTCATCGCCGGGCTAGGGGGCGCCTCGCTGACCCTGTTCTACCCCGGCAGCTGGAACGAAGGCATCTCCAGCGGCCAGGGCCTGATCGCCGTGGCGCTGGTGATCTTTGCGCGCTGGAGCCCCCTGCGCTGCCTGGTGGCCGCCCTGCTGTTCGGCGGTGCGGGCGCCATCGGCCCGGCCCTGCAGTCGGTCGGCGTGGGCTGGGGCTACCACCTGTTCAACACCGTGCCCTATGTGCTGACCCTGCTGATCCTGGTGGTGACCTGCAAGCCCGGCAGTGTCGCGGCCGGCAGCCCCGGTGAGCTCTCTTCCACCAAACAGTCTTGATTGAAGGACCTCCCACGTGACCACAGCGACCACCCGGCACGTCCAGGCCAACCCCTATGCCTGGCCCTACAACGGCGACCTGCGCCCCGACAACACCGCGCTGCTCGTGATCGACATGCAGACCGACTTCTGCGGCATCGGCGGCTATGTGGACGTGATGGGCTACGACATCGGCCTCACGCGCGCACCCATCGCACCGCTGCAGCGCCTGCTGCCGGCGATGCGCGCGCAGGGCTTTCGCATCATCCACACCCGCGAAGGGCACCGCCCGGACCTGGCCGACCTGCCGGCCAACAAGCGCTGGCGCTCGCGCCAGATCGGCAAGGACGGCCTGGGCATCGGCGATGCCGGGCCCTGCGGGCGCATCCTGGTGCGCGGCGAGCCGGGCTGGGAGCTGATCCCCGAACTCGCGCCGCTGCCCGGCGAGGTGGTGATCGACAAGCCCGGCAAAGGCTCGTTCTATGCCACCGACCTGGACATGGTGCTGCAGCTTGCGGGCGTGCAGAACCTCATCCTCGCAGGCATCACCACCGATGTCTGCGTGCACACCACCATGCGCGAAGCCAATGACCGGGGCTATGAATGCCTGCTGCTGTCCGACTGCACGGCGGCCACCGACCCGGCCAACCACCAGGCGGCCTTGAACATGGTGACCATGCAGGGCGGCGTGTTCGGGGCGCATGCCCCGTCCAGCGCGCTGCTGGCCGCCCTGGACTGAGCCGGGAGAGGAACCGCCATGTCCGCAGACCACCCCATTGGTGCCTTGCCCGCCGGCACCGGCGCGCTGGCGCTGGAGACCTGGAACCTGACCAAGCGCTTTGGCAGCTTCACCGCCATGGACCGCGTGAACATGCGCGTGGAGCCTGGCAGCGTGCACGCCCTGCTGGGCGAGAACGGCGCGGGCAAGAGCACGCTGGTCAAATGCGTGGCGGGGTACCAAAGGGCCGAGGAAGGCGCCATCCTGATCGACGGGCGCGAGCAGGCCATCGCCAACCCCATCGTCGCGCGCAGCCTGGGCATCGGCATGGTCTACCAGCACTTCACGCTGGCACCGGGCATGACGGTGGCCGAGAACCTGCTGCTGGCCGGCGGCCAGACCCCGGCGGTGATCGACTGGCGCGCCAAGCGCGCCGAACTGCAGGCCTTCCTGGCCACCACGCCCTTCCAGCTGGACCTGGATGCCCGCCCCTCGGAACTGGCAGCCGGCGAAAAGCAGAAGCTCGAACTGCTCAAGCAGCTGTACCTGCGCCCGCGCCTCTTGATCCTGGACGAACCCACCTCGGTGCTGACCCCGCAGGAGGCCGACGAGGTGCTGGGCCATGTGCGCGCCTTTGCGCAGAGCGGGCGGTGCAGCGTCATCATCATCACGCACAAGTTCCGCGAGGTCATGGCCTATGCCGACGCCGTGACCGTGCTGCGCCGGGGCCAGGCCGTGCACCATGGCCGCGTGGCCGATACCGGGCCCGAGGCCCTGGCGCAGGCCATGATGGGCGAAGCATCGGCCACCCCATCCACCCAGGCCCGCCCGGAGGCGGCAGGCCGCGCCGAAGCGGCACCGGGCGAGACCGCCCTGCTGGTGCAAGGCCTGCAGGCCCCGGGCGACCGCGGCCCCCTGGCCCTGCCGGGCCTGGACCTGGCGGTGCGCCGGGGCGAGGTGCTGGGGGTGGCCGGCGTGTCGGGCAATGGCCAGCGCGAACTGGTCGAGGCCCTGGTCGGCCAGCGCCCGCGCCTGGCCGGCCGGGTGCAGGTGCTGGGCCGGGACTACACCGCCACACGCGCGCAGAACCGCGAACTCAAAGTGCGCAGCCTGCCCGAAGAACCTCTGCGCAATGCCTGCGTGGGCGACCTGTCGGTGGCCGAGAACATGGCGCTGCGCGACTTCGACCAGCCGCCGCTGCGCCGGGGCGGCGTGCTGCGCTTTGCCAGCTGGCGCAGCCGCGCGCGCGAATGGATCGCGGGCTATGGCGTCAAGACCCAGGGCGAGGGCGCGCCCATCCGCAGCCTGTCGGGCGGCAACGTGCAGCGCGCGGTGCTGGCACGCGAGCTGGCGGGCGACATCAATGTGCTGATCGCGGCCAACCCGGTGTTCGGGCTGGACTTCGCGGCCGTGGCCGAGATCCATGCCCGCATCCTGGGCGTGCGCGAGCGCGGCGGCGCCGTGCTGCTGGTCAGCGAAGACCTGGACGAACTGCTGGAGCTGGCTGACCGCATCGTGGTCATGAGCGAGGGCCGCATCGTCCACGAAACCCCGGCCGCCGTTGCCGAGCGCCACATCCTGGGCGCCTACATGGGCGGCGGGCACGATCACACACCCCACCAGGAGGCGGCATGAGCCCCATCACCCTCCACGCCAACCCCTTCGCCTACCGCTTCGCACTGGCGCACACCGCGCTGGTGATCATCGACATGCAGCGCGACTTCATCGAGCCCGGCGGTTTCGGCGAGACCTTGGGCAACAATGTGTCGCTGCTCGAAGCCATCGTGCCGGCCTGCCAGGCCGTGCTCGCGGCCTGGCGCGCGGCGGGCGGCCTGGTGCTGCACACGCGCGAATCGCACCGGCCCGACCTGTCGGACTGCCCTCCCGCCAAGCGCCTGCGCGGCAACCCGCAGCTGCGCATTGGCGATGCGGGGCCCATGGGCCGCATCCTGGTGGCGGGCGAGCCGGGCAACCAGATCATCCCGGCCCTGGCCCCGGTGGCGGGCGAGATCGTGGTCGACAAGCCCGGCAAGGGCATGTTCTACGCCACCGGCCTGCACGAAACCCTGCAGGCACGCGGCATCACGCACCTGGTTTTTATGGGCGTGACCACCGAGGTCTGCGTGCAGACCAGCATGCGCGAGGCGAACGACCGCGGCTATGACAGCCTGCTGCTGGAAGACTGCACCGAAAGCTATTTCCCGCATTTCAAGGCGGCCGCCCTCGAGATGCTGCGCGCCCAGGGCGCCATCGTCGGCTGGACTGCCCCCTCGGCCGCCCTGCTGTCGGCCCTGGCCGACGCTGGCGTGGCCGCGTAGTTGCTAAAGTCGCCTTGTGCAGACACCCGCCCTCCCCCATTCCAAGACGAAACCGGCCCGCAGCTCGCGCGCCGACGATGTGTACGCCCAGCTCAAGCGCGATGTGGGCGAGTTCAAGCTGGTGCCCGGCGACCGCTTCACCGAAAACGAGATCTGCGAGCGCCTGGGCGTTTCGCGCACGCCCGTGCGCCAGGCCCTGGTGCGCCTGCAGCAGGAAGGCTATGTGGAGGTGCTGTTCCGCAGCGGCTGGCGCGTGCTGCCCTTCGACTTCGACCAGTTCGAGCAGCTCTACGACCTGCGCATGGTGCTGGAGACCACGGCCGTGCACCGCCTGTGCGACGAGGGGGCTGGCGGCGCGCTCAAGTCCATGCCGGTGGACCACCAGTTGCTCGACGAACTCAACCGCATCTGGCTGGTGCCCGTGGCCGAGCGCAGCACCGACACCCTGCAGGTGGCCGCCTGGGACGAGGCCTTCCACTGCGCGCTGGTGCGCGCCGCCGGCAATGCCGAGATGACGCGCGTGCACCGCGACGTGACCGAGCGCATCCGCATCATCCGCCGGCTCGACTTCACACAGCAGGCGCGCATCGAGGCGACCTACGACGAGCACGCCACCATCCTCAAGGCCATCCGCGCCCACCGCGGCGACCAGGCCGCCATGCTGTTGCGCGCCCACATCCAGACCAGCCAGGCCGAGGTGCGCAAGATCACGCTGCACCAGGTGCACATGGCGCGCCTTGGACCCAGCGCGGGGTAAGTGACACAATCCCCTGCGCTGGCGCAGCCAACCCGGGCCCGCGCCGTCCGCACGGAAGGAGCACCGCCTTGCCCATTCTCCGCCCCCTCACCGGTCTCGCCATGCTCCGCAGGCCGGCGCTGCTGACCTGCGCCACACTGCTCTGCGCCTGCGCGCTCACACAGCCTTCCCCCGCGCCAACACCGCTGCTGCCGGCCGAGGCCGTCCGCGCCCTCGCACCCGAAGGCGTGCTGCGGGCCTCGATCAACCTGGGCAACCCGGTGCTCGCCTCGCGCGATGCGGCAACCGGGGCACTCAAGGGCGTATCGGTCGACCTGGCGCAGGAGCTGGGCCGCCAGCTCGGCGTGCCGGTGGAACTCAAGGCCGTGGATGCGGCGGGAAAGTCGGTGGAGGTGGTGCGCGCCGGCCAGGCCGACGTCGGCTTCTTCGCCATCGATCCGGTGCGCGGCGAGGGCGTGGCATTCACCGCGGCCTATGTGGTGATCGAGGGCGCCTACTTGGTGCGCAGCGATTCACCACTCACGGCCAATGCCCAGGTGGACCGGCCTGGCACTACCGTGGTGGTCGGCAAGGGCAGCGCCTACGACCTGTTCCTGACCCGCGAGATCAAGCAGGCCACGCTGGTGCGGGCCCCGACCTCGCCCCAGGTGGTGGACGAGTTCCTGGCGCGCAAGCTCGATGTGGCGGCTGGTGTACGCCAGCAACTGGAGGCCGACGCACGGCGCGTGCCCGGCGTGCGGCTGCTGCCCGGGCGCTTCATGGTGATCGAGCAGGCCATGGGCGTACCCGCAGGCCGCCCACCATTGGCGCGGGCCACGCTGCATGCCTTCGTGGAACGCATGAAGGCGAGCGGCTTTGTTGCCGCAGCACTCAAGCGCCATGGCATCGAAGGCGCAGCCGTCGCCGACCCCGCGCCGCCGCGCTGACCCCCCGTTTCCGCCATCCAGCACAAGGAGATGTCCATGCGTTTGAAGTGCTTTGCCACCACCCTCTTCCTGGCCACTGCGCTGTCTACCGCCCAGGCACAGAACGTCAAGGTGACGCCGCTGGGCGGCATCGAGGGCGAGCTGTGCCCGCAGGACCGGGCCCTGGTGTTCGAGGATCCCAATGGAACACGCATTCTGTACGACCCGGGCCGCACGGTGGCCGGCCCCAACGACCCGCGGCTGGGCAAGATCGACATCATCCTGGTGAGCCACATGCATGGCGACCATGTGGGCAACGCGCACAACAAGGCGCCCAATTCGGGCACCTGCGCCAGCCCGGACATGTCGGTCTCGGCCCTGCCCAACTCCAGCGCGGTGAACATCGCCCTGGCCAAGAAATCCAAGATCGTGACGGGCAGCGAGATGCCGCCCTTCTTCGCGGCCAAGCTCAGGGCCAATGGCGGCGACCCGGCCAACTCCATGCTGGCGCGCTTCGGCGGCAGCGTCACCGTGAGCGGTGTGCGCATCGCCACCGTGACGGCCGTGCACAGCAATGGCGTGGACCCCGACTACATCGGCGGGCCACTGGGCGAGGCAATGAAGGCCGCAGGCATTGCCGGCGACGTGGGCCTGGCAACGGGCTACGTGCTGAGCTTCAGCAACGGGCTGGTGGCGTATCTGTCGGGCGACACGGGCATCACCGCCGACCAGGAGCGCGTGGTGCGCGACTACTACAAGGCCAAGCTCGCGGTGATGAACATCGGCGATGGCTTCAGCACCGGCCCGGCAGAAGCCGCTTTCGTGATCAACGAACTGGTCAAGCCCGCCACGGTGATCGCCTCCCACGTCAACGAGGTCGGCACGGTCGATGGCGTGGTGCGCCCGGGCAGCAAGACCGAGGCCTTCATCAAGGCATCGCGCGTGCCGGTGGCGGTGCCGCTGTCGGGCCGCACCATGGAGTTCAATGCGGCTGGCCTGTGCACCGCAGGCTGCGGCAAGGCCAGCAACTGAGCGCGCGGAGCGGGGCGGCAGTTGGAGGCGGCCCCCAACGAAAAAACCCTTGCAGACCGCAATCTGCAAGGGTTTCGAATTGGTGGGTGATACATGGATCGAACATGTGACCCCTGCCGTGTGAAGGCAGTGCTCTACCGCTGAGCTAATCACCCGAAGCGCCATCTCTCATGCGAAAGACTTTGCCATTTTCCTGTTGCAAGCGTGGTGGGTGATACATGGATCGAACATGTGACCCCTGCCGTGTGAAGGCAGTGCTCTACCGCTGAGCTAATCACCCTTTGTCGCTGCGACAAGCCTTAGATTATAGAACAGTTTTTCAGGCTGTTTGGAATTTTCGCCAGATTGTTTTTCCACCGCTCGATTTATCGATCTGTGTGAGCACCTCGGCGTGCAGTGCCACCTCCTGCTCGCTGGCGGGCAGCACGGGCAACGACAGGCTGCGCAGATCAATGGCGGCCACGCTGATGCCACCGGCGCTGTCGTCGGCCTCGTCCGCAACCAGCAAGGCATCCTGCCCGCGCGTCATGTTGATGTAGACGTCGGCCAGCAGTTCGGCATCGAGCAAGGCGCCGTGCAGCGTGCGGCCCGAGTTGTCCACTTCCAGGCGGTCGCACAGCGCATCGAGCGAGTTGCGCTTGCCCGGGAACATCTCCTTGGCCATGGCCAGGGTGTCGGTCACGCTGCCCACATAGGTCTTGAGCGCAGGGCGGCCCGTGAGTTCGAGCTCCTTGTTCAGGAAGCCCACGTCGAAGGCCGCGTTGTGGATGATGATCTCGGCGCCCTGCAGGTACTCCAGGATGTCCGGGGCCAGCTCGGAGAACTTGGGCTTGTCGCGCAGGAACTCGTTGCTGATGCCGTGGACCTTGAGCGCGTCCTCATGGCTGTCGCGCCCCGGGTTGAAATAGAAGTGCAGGTTGTTGCCCGTGAGCTTGCGGTTGAGCAGCTCCACGCAACCGAGTTCGATGATGCGGTCGCCGCCCTCGGCCGAGAGGCCGGTGGTTTCGGTATCGAGAACGATCTGCCGTGTCATTTCAGTGGTTTTCCTTGGCGTGGTTGATCGTGTACTTGGGGATTTCCACGGTCACATCGGTCTGCGCCAGGATGGCCTGGCAGGACAGGCGCGATTGTGGCTCCAGGCCCCAGGCGCGGTCCAGCAGGTCTTCCTCTTCCTCTTCGGCATCGTTGAGCGAGGACAGGCCCTGGCGCACGATGACGTGGCAGGTGGTGCAGGCGCAGCTCATGTCGCAGGCGTGCTCGATGTCGATGTGGTTGTCCAGCATGGCCTCGCAGATCGAGGTGCCGGCAGGCGCGGTGATTTCGGCGCCGGCGGGGCAGTATTCCGGGTGGGGCAGGATCTTGATGACGGGCATGGTGCGTCTTGTTGTTCGTTCTTGTCGTAGGGGGTGTCGGTCAGAAGGACTGGACGTTCTTGCCGGCCAGGGCCTGCTGGATGCCACGGTTCATGCGCTGCGCGGCAAAGGCCTCGGTGCCCTTGGCCAGGGCCTCGGTGGCGGCCTCGATCACGGCAGCGTCTTCGGACTCGCGCTGGCCGCGCAAAGCCTGCATCAGGGCGTCGATGTCGGCACGCTCGGCGGCCGAGAGCACATCGCCGTCGGCATCGAGCGCGCTCTGCGTGGCCAGCAGCATGCGGTCGGCGTCCACGCGGGCCTCGACCACGGCACGGGCGCGCATGTCCTGCGCGGCGGTGGCAAAGCCGTCCTGCAGCATGCGCGCGATCTCGTCGTCCGACAGGCCGTAGGAGGGCTTCACATCGATGCGTGCCTCCACCCCGCTGCCCTGCTCCTTGGCGCTCACACTCAGGAGGCCATCGGCATCGACGGTGAAGGTCACGCGGATGCGCGCGGCGCCGGCCGCCATGGGCGGAATGCCGCGCAGCTCGAAGCGGGCCAGGCTGCGGCAGTCCTGCACCAGGTCGCGCTCGCCCTGCAGCACGTGGATGGCCAGCGCGGTCTGCCCATCCTTGTAGGTGGTGAAGTCCTGCGCCTTGGCCGTGGGAATGGTCTCGTTGCGGCCCACGATGCGCTCGACCAGGCCACCCATGGTCTCGATGCCCAGCGACAGCGGGATCACATCGAGCAGCAGCAGGTCGCCCGCGGTGTTGTTGCCAGCCAGCTGGTTGGCCTGGATGGAGGCGCCCAGGGCCACCACCTCGTCAGGGTTCAAGTTGGTGAGCGGCTCGGTACCGAAGAACTCGGCCACGGCGCGCTGCACCTGCGGCATGCGGGTGGAGCCGCCGACCATGACCACGCCCTGCACTTCGTCGCGCGCCAGGTGCGCATCGCGCAGCGCGCGGCGCACGGCGGCCATGGAGCGCGCCGTGAGGGCCGCCGTGGCGGCCTCGAAGTCGGCGCGCGACACGGCGTGCTGCACCACCTCACCCGCCAGCTGCGCGCTGAAGGTGGCGCTGTCGGCGGCGCTCAGCACCTCCTTGCAGGCGCGTGCCGCCATGCGGGCTGCCACCTTGTCGGCCGGGGTATCGACCGTGCGGCCCAGTTGCTGCAGCACCCAGTCGGCCAGCGCGGCATCGTAGTCGTCACCCCCCAGGGCCGAGTCCCCCCCCGTGGCGATGACCTCGAACACGCCCTGCGTGAGCCGCAGAATGGAGATGTCGAAGGTGCCGCCACCCAGGTCGTAGACGGCGTAGACACCCTCGCTGGCATTGTCCAGGCCATAGGCGATGGCGGCGGCCGTGGGCTCGTTGATCAGGCGCAGCAGGTGGATGCCGGCGAGCTGCGCCGCGTCCTTGGTGGCCTGGCGCTGGGCGTCGTCGAAGTACGCGGGCACGGTGATCACGGCGCCGTACAGGTCGTCGTTGAAGGTGTCTTCGGCGCGGTAGCGCAGCGTGGCCAGGATCTCGGCGCTCACCTCCACGGGCGACTTCACGCCGCCCACGGTGGCCAGGCTCACCATGCCCTGGGCGCCTTCAGCGGGCGCCACGAAGTCGTAGGGCAGCTTGCCGGCATCGGCCACGTCGGCCAGGCCGCGGCCCATGAAACGCTTGACCGAGGCAATGGTGTTGCGCGGGTCCTGCGCCTGCGCGGCCACGGCGTCGTGCCCGATCTGGCGGCCGTTCTGGTCCAGGTAGCGCACCACGGAGGGCAGCAGCACCCGGCCCTGGTCGTCGGGCAGGCATTCGGCCACGCCGTTGCGCACGGCGGCCACCAGCGAGTGCGTGGTCCCGAGGTCGATGCCCACGGCAATGCGCCGCTGGTGCGGGTCGGGGGACTGGCCGGGTTCGGAGATCTGCAAAAGCGCCATGGCGTGATGATGAATTCTTGTCGTCGTGTTCTTCGTGCCTGCAAGCGCGCCGGGCGGCCTGCAGAAAGGGGCAAGCCCCTATTGTCCCAGTTGATCGCGGCGGCGCTCGATGTCGTCGCCAAATCGCGCAATGAACATGAGGGCTCTGACCTCGCGGGCCGCCCCCGTGGCATCGCCCGCTTCATCGAGCAACTGGCCGCAGCGCGCCAGCGCGGCACGCCGGGCCTGCTGGACCTCGTCGTCCAGCGCATCCAGGGCCGCTTCGCCTTCGGCGTCTTCGAGCGCTTCGCGCCATTCCATCTGCTGCATCAGAAAGGCCGCCGGCATGGCCGTGTTGTCCTCGGCACGGATGGGGGCGCCACGCAGCTCACACAGGTAGGCGGCGCGGCGCAGCGGGTCCTTCAGGCGCTGGTAGGCCTCGTTGATGCGCACCGACCACTGCATGGCCACGCGCTGCGCGGCCGCGCCCTGGGCAGCGAACTTGTCGGGATGGGCTTCGCGCTGCAGCTCCTTCCAGCGCGCATCGATGGCGCTGCGCTCCTGCGCAAAGCGCTGCGCGAGGCCGAACAGCTCGAAATCGTCGGATTGCAGGTTCATGGAAGGGAATGGGTCAAGAAAAAACCGCCAGCACGGGTGCGTGCGATGGCGGTTTGGCTGGGCGCATCAACGCAGGCTTGATCGCCTGCCTGTGCCTAGACGCGGAAGCTCTCGCCGCAACCGCAGCGGTCGCGCTCATTGGGGTTGTTGAACTTGAAGCCTTCGTTCAGGCCTTCGCGCACGAAATCGAGCTCCGTGCCGTCGATGTAGGCCAGGCTTTTGGGGTCGATCAGCACCTTCACGCCGTGGTTCTCGAACACCACGTCCTCGGGCTCGGTGTCGTCCACATACTCAAGCTTGTAGGCCAGGCCCGAGCAGCCCGTGGTCTTGACGCCCAGGCGCACGCCCAGCCCCTTGCCACGGCGGCTCAGGTAGCGGGTCACGTGCCGCGCAGCGGCTTCTGTCAGCGTGATGGCCATGGTCGATCAGGCGCTCACAGCCGCAGCGTGCTTGGTCTTGTAGTCGAGCACGGCGGCCTTGATGGCGTCTTCCGCGAGGATGGAGCAGTGGATCTTGACGGGCGGCAAGGCCAGCTCTTCGGCGATCACGCTGTTCTTGAGGGCTGCCGCTTCGTCCAGCGTCTTGCCCTTGACCCACTCGGTCACGAGCGAGGACGAGGCGATGGCCGAACCGCAGCCATAGGTCTTGAAGCGTGCGTCTTCGATCACGCCGGTCTCGGGGTTCACCTTGATCTGCAGCTTCATCACGTCGCCGCAGGCGGGCGCGCCCACCATGCCGGTGCCCACCGACTCGTCACCCTTGTCGAACGAGCCCACGTTGCGGGGGTTTTCGTAATGGTCAACCACTTTGTCTGAATAAGCCATGATGTTTACCTCTTCAATTCTTCAATGCAATTCGGTCGGTCGGTCGCGATGCGCGGTCGCTCAGTGCGCGGCCCACTGGATGGTGCTGATGTCCACGCCATCCTGGTACATCTCCCACAGCGGGCTCAGCTCGCGCAGGCGGGCGACGTTTTCGCGGATGGTGGCGATCGCGTAGTCGATCTCTTCCTCGGTCGTGAAACGGCCGATGGTCATGCGCAGGCTGCTGTGGGCCAGCTCGTCGCTGCGGCCCAGGGCGCGCAGCACGTAGCTGGGCTCCAGGCTGGCCGAAGTGCAGGCCGAGCCGGACGACACCGCCAGGCCCTTGATGCCCATGATCAGCGACTCGCCTTCGACATAGTTGAAGCTCATGTTCAGGTTCTGCGGCACGCGGCGTTCCATGCTGCCGTTGATGAACACCTGCTCGATGTCCTTCAAGCCATTGAGCAGGCGCTGCTGCAGCGCGTAGGCCTTGGCGTTGGACTCGGCCATCTCTTCCTTGGCGATGCGGAAGGCCTCGCCCATGCCCACGATCTGGTGCGTGGGCAGGGTGCCCGAGCGCATGCCACGCTCATGGCCGCCACCGTGCATCTGCGCTTCCAGGCGCACGCGGGGCTTGCGGCGCACGTACAGGGCACCCACGCCCTTGGGGCCGTAGGTCTTGTGCGCGGTCATGCTCATCAGGTCGATGGGCAGGGTGTTCATGTCGATCTCGACGCGGCCGGTGGCCTGCGCTGCATCCACGTGCAGCAGCACACCCTTCTCACGGCACAGCGCGCCGATGGCCGGGATGTCCTGGATCACGCCGATCTCGTTGTTCACGAACAGGATGCTCACCAGGATGGTGTCGGGGCGGATCGCGGCCTTCAAGGCCTCCAGGTCCACCAGGCCGTCTTCCTTGACGTCCAGATAGGTGGCCTCGAAACCCTGGCGCTCCAGCTCGCGCATGGTGTCCAGCACGGCCTTGTGTTCGGTCTTGAGCGTGATCAGGTGCTTGCCCTTGCCCTTGTAGAACTGGGCGGCGCCCTTCAGGGCCAGGTTGATCGACTCCGTGGCGCCGCTGGTCCAGACGATCTCGCGCGGGTCGGCGTGGATCAGGTCGGCCACCTGGGCACGGGCACGCTCCACCGCTTCTTCCGCTTCCCAGCCCCAGGCGTGGCTGCGCGATGCCGCGTTGCCGAAGTGCTCACGCAGCCAGGGGATCATGGCGTCCACCACGCGGGGGTCCACCGGGGTCGTGGCGCCGTAGTCGAGATAGATGGGGAAGTGTGGAGTCATGGCGTGGCTGGCTCAGGAAGAATGCTGGCTTGCAAACAACGAAGCACGAATGGTTACAGAAAGAGAAAGCGTTCAGGGCAGTGCCGACCCCAGGGCCGGCGCGGCGGGTTCGGCGATCAGGATTTGGCGAAGGCGTTGCCCAGCGCGAACACCGAATTGGGGGCGTTCACACGGATGGGCTTGACCACGGGGGTCGTCGAGATCGCACGGCGCACGACCGGCTTGTCCTCGATCTGCACACCCTTGGCGAGCTGCTCTTCCACCAGCTTCTGCAGCGTGACGGAGTCGAGGAACTCGACCATGCGCTGGTTCAGCGAGGCCCACAGCTCGTGCGTCATGCAACGGCCGGCTTCGCCCAGGCAGTTTTCCTTGCCGCCGCACTGGGTGGCATCAATGGGTTCGTCCACGGAGACGATGATGTCGGCCACCGTGATGTCGCCCGCCTTGCGGGCCAGGGTGTAGCCGCCGCCGGGGCCACGGGTGGATTCCACCAGTTCGTGGCGGCGCAGCTTGCCGAAGAGTTGCTCCAGGTAGGACAGCGAAATCTGCTGGCGCTGGCTGATCGCAGCCAGGGTGACGGGTCCGTTGTTCTGGCGCAGGGCCAGATCGATCATGGCGGTGACCGCAAAACGGCCTTTGGTAGTGAGACGCATCGCAAGCTCCTTGTGCTAAGGCTTGTTCGTTGTAGAAACTGCCGACTGCAGGCTGTTGGCCAGCAACGACACCGTCTCCGCCCCTTACTCCACACGGGTTGCCCCGGTGCAGAGCCCTTCATCTTGTGGGCTTTTGTTCTTGAGTAGTTTGTAGGAGTATAGCACAAATCCCTATTGAATCAGTCGGGATAAGAAACTACCGGGTCACTATTTCCCCATACGCGTTTTTACTGACAGCCCACTCACCGAAGAAAAACGCGCGCCCCACCTTGCTGCCATGTCGGGGCGCGCGCGCACTTTCACAAGGCCACGGAATCGCTGCCGTGCGCACCGAAGGCCTGGTCCTTCAGGCGCGTGAGCTGGTCGCGTACACGCGCCGCCTGCTCGAACTCGAGGTTGCGCGCATGGTCGAGCATCTGCTTTTCGAGCCGCTTGATCTCGCGCGCCACGTCCTTCTCGGACATGTCCTCCACCTTGGCGCGCTGCAGCGTTTCCTGCTCCAGCCGCTCGGCGTCCTTGCCCGCTTTTTCGCTGTACACACCGTCAATCAGGTCTCTTACCCTCTTGACAATGCTGCGCGGCGTGATGCCATGTGCCTCGTTGTGTGCGATCTGTTTGGCGCGCCGGCGTTCCGTCTCGTCCATGGCTTTTTTCATGGAGTCGGTGATGCGGTCGGCGTACAGGATGGCGTGGCCGTTCATGTTGCGCGCCGCGCGGCCGATGGTCTGGATCAGGCTGCGCTCGGCGCGCAGAAAGCCTTCCTTGTCGGCATCGAGGATGGCCACCAGCGAGACCTCGGGAATGTCGAGCCCCTCGCGCAGCAGGTTGATGCCCACCAGCACGTCGAAGGCGCCCAGGCGCAGGTCGCGGATGATCTCCACGCGCTCGACCGTGTCCACATCGCTGTGCAGGTAGCGCACCTTGACGCCGTTGTCCGTGAGGTAGTCGGTCAATTGCTCGGCCATGCGCTTGGTCAGCGTGGTGATGAGCACGCGCTCGTGCTTCTCGGTGCGGATGCGGATCTCCTGCAGCACATCGTCCACCTGGTGGGTGGCCGGGCGCACCTCCACCACCGGGTCCACCAGGCCCGTGGGGCGCACCACCTGGTCAACCACCTGGCCGGCGTGCTGCTTCTCGTAGTCGGCCGGGGTGGCCGAGACGAAGACCACCTGGCGCATGCGCTGCTCGAACTCCTCGAACTTGAGCGGGCGGTTGTCCAGCGCCGAAGGCAGCCGAAAGCCATATTCCACCAGCGTGGTCTTGCGCGAGCGGTCGCCGCTGTACATGGCGTTGAGCTGGCCGATCATCTGGTGGCTCTCGTCCAGGAACATCAGGGCCTCGCGCGGCATGTAGTCGGTCAGCGTGCTGGGCGGATCGCCCGGCGCCGCGCCCGACAGGTGGCGCGTGTAGTTCTCGATGCCCTTGCAGTGCCCCACTTCGCTGAGCATCTCCAGGTCGAAGCGCGTGCGCTGCTCCAGGCGCTGCGCCTCCACCAGCTTGCCGTCGTCCAGCAGCTGCTTCAAGCGCTCGGCCAGCTCGATCTTGATGGTTTCCACGGCGGCCAGCACCTTGTCGCGCGGGGTCACGTAGTGGCTGCTGGGGTAGACGGTGAAGCGCGGGATCTTCTGCTTGACGCGGCCCGTGAGCGGATCGAACAGCTGCAGGCTCTCGATCTCGTCGTCGAACAGCTCGATGCGGATGGCCAGCTCCGAGTGCTCGGCCGGGAAGACGTCGATGGTGTCGCCGCGCACACGGAACTTGCCGCGCGAGAAGTCGGCCTCGTTGCGCTGGTACTGCATGCGGATGAGCTGGGCGATCACATCGCGCTGGCCCAGCTTGTCGCCGGTGCGCAGGGTCATCACCATGCGGTGGTAGCTCTCGGGCTCGCCAATACCGTAGATGGCCGAGACGGTGGCCACGATGACCACATCCTTGCGCTCCATCAGGCTCTTGGTGCACGACAGGCGCATCTGCTCGATGTGCTCGTTGATCGCGCTGTCCTTCTCGATGAACAGGTCGCGCTGGGGCACATAGGCCTCGGGCTGGTAGTAGTCGTAGTAGCTCACGAAGTACTCCACGGCGTTCTTGGGGAAGAACTCGCGGAACTCGCTGTACAGCTGGGCGGCCAGCGTCTTGTTGGGCGCGAACACGATGGCCGGGCGGCCCATGCGGGCGATCACATTGGCCATGGTGAAGGTCTTGCCCGAGCCCGTCACGCCCAGCAGCGTCTGGAAGGCCTCGCCGTCGTTCAGGCCCTCGACCAGCTTGGCGATGGCCTCGGGCTGGTCGCCCGCAGGGGGATAGGGTTGGAACAGCTCGAAGGGCGAATCGGGAAAGCGCACGAACTCGCCTTCTTGCGTGTCCGTCATGACTTCTGAAATATCCGGCATGGGGTGTGTCAACGGTTGCGGTGGTCCGCCCGTTAAAATCGGTGGAACCTGGCACAGTACACCACGCCTGGATTCTTCGCTACTGACAACCTTTCAAGGATTTTCATGTCTCTGTTCACCGCCGTCGAAATGGCACCCCGCGACCCCATCCTGGGCCTCAACGAGCAATTTGCTGCCGACACCAACCCCAACAAGGTCAACCTGGGTGTGGGCGTGTATTTCGACGACAACGGCAAGCTGCCCCTGCTGCAGTGCGTGCAAGCCGCCGAAAAGACCATGATGTCGGCCCCCACCGCCCGCGGCTACCTGCCCATCGACGGCATCGTGGCCTATGACAATGCCGTCAAGGCCCTGGTCTTCGGTGCGGACAGCGAACCCGTGGCCTCCGGCCGCGTGGCCACCGTGCAGGCCATCGGCGGCACCGGCGGCCTGAAGATCGGCGCCGACTTCCTGAAGAAGGTCAGCCCCAATGCCAAGGTGCTGATCTCCGACCCGAGCTGGGAAAACCACCGCGCGCTGTTCACCAACGCCGGCTTCGAAGTCGACACCTACGCCTACTACGACGCCGAAAAGCGCGGCGTGAACTTCGAAGGCTTCCTGGCCAGCCTGAACGCAGCCGCTGCCGGCACCATCGTCGTGCTGCACGCCTGCTGCCACAACCCCACCGGCTACGACATCACCGCCGCGCAGTGGGACCAGGTGATCGCCGCCGTCAAGGCCAAGGGCCTGACCCCCTTCCTGGACATGGCCTACCAGGGCTTCGGCCACGGCATCGCCGAAGACGGCGCCGTGATCGGCAAGTTCGTGGCCGCCGGCCTCACGTTCTTCGTCTCCACCTCGTTCAGCAAGAGCTTCAGCCTGTACGGCGAGCGCGTGGGCGGCCTGTCCGTGCTGTGCAAGGACAAGGAAGAAGCCGGCCGCGTGCTGAGCCAGCTCAAGATCGTGATCCGCACGAACTACTCCAACCCACCCATCCACGGCGGCGCCGTGGTGGCCGCTGTGCTGGGCAACCCCGAGCTGCGCGCCCTGTGGGAGAAGGAGCTGGCCGAAATGCGCGTGCGCATCAAGGCCATGCGCCAGAAGCTGGTCGACGGCCTGAAGGCCGCCGGCGTGAAGCAGGACATGTCCTTCATCACCACCCAGATCGGCATGTTCAGCTACTCGGGCCTCTCCAAGGACCAGATGGTGCGCCTGCGCAACGAGTTCGGCGTGTACGGCACCGACACCGGCCGCATGTGCGTTGCCGCCTTGAACAGCAAGAACATCGACTACGTCTGCCAGGCCATTGCAAAGGTCGTCTGAGCACGATGAAGAAGCGGCGCTGCGGCGCCGCTTTGTGAGCGAAACGCTCCAGAACCCGCACAACGCGGCCATTCTGGAGCGTTTGCCGCTTCTGGGCGTGCCCGATGCCTGGCTGGTCGCGGGCTGCCTGTTCCAGACCGTGTGGAACCTGCATACCGGCCATGCGCCCGAGGCGCGCATCAAGGACTACGACCTGTTCTACTTCGACGCGGACGATCTGTCGGCCGAGGGCGAGGCCGCCGTACAGGCACGCGCGGAGGCGCTGTTCGCCGACCTGCCCACCACCGTGGAAGCCAAGAACCAGGCGCGCGTGCACCTGTGGTACGAGGAATGGTTCGGCTACCCCTACACCGCCCTCACCTCGGCGCGCGACGGGATTGGCCGCTTTCTGGTGCCTTGCACCTGTGTGGGCCTGCAGCCCGGCATTGACGGGCCGGTGCTGCATGCGCCCTATGGGCTCGCCGAGCTGTACGCCGGCATCCTGCGCCCCAACCCGGCCTGCCCACACCTGCCGCTGTTCGAGGCCAAGGCACTGAGCTACCAGCAGCGCTGGCCCTGGCTGCGCATGCACACCCTAGAGCCAGCCACACCCTGCAGCGATCAGCAAAAGCGATAGCCCAAACAGCAACCACAGCGGCGACATCGGGAACGCCGCGATGCCCACCACCGATGCCACGAGGGCATACGTGCCCGTGATCCTGAGCAGCGCCGGGTCGCCCATGGCCACGGCCCGGATGGCCAGGTGTCCCATGAGCATCAGCAAGGGGCCACACATCAGAAACCAGAACGCCGTGCGCCGCAGCTCGTGCTCCCGGAACTGGTCTATGAACCCGGCGGCCACAGCCTCTTCCAGCGGCAGCTTGAAGCGGACCATGCCGAACACGAGATGGACCAGGCCCAGAACCAGGGTGGCCCATGCAATACCTCTTGCCATGAATCGAAACTCCTTCCATAGGGATGCCCTTGCGCGGCATTGCACAAGGCGCCCCCACTGTAGGGAAGGGAGAAGAACGGCGCCTTAACAATTGATCAGTTCTGCGTGGCCTTCTTGATCTGGCGGCGGATCCGGGACAGCGAGACATCCGTGAGCCCCAGGAAGCTCGCCAGGTGCACCAGTGGCACCCGCTCGGCCAAGCCCGGCTCCTGCTGGCAGAACTTCTGGTAGCGGGCCTTGCCGTCCAGCGTGAGCAGGTCCAGCTCGCGCTGCGACTTGCGGTGCAGCAGCCGCCCCAGGAGTTCGGCGCGAAAGGGCTCCCACAGCCCCTTGCCCTCCAGGCCGGTGCGCAGATCGGCCAGGGGTGCACTCCAGACGACGGAGTCCTCCAGCGCCGAGACATTGAACGCCAGCGCTTCGCTCTCCATGCCGGGCGTCAGCGGGAAGAACATGGTGCCGCCGGGCCAGAAGCTTTTGCTGAAATCCTTGCCATCGCCCTCGATGGTGTGCATGCGGAGCAGGCCGCGCTCCACGAAGAATGCGTGGTCCCAGACCGCCCCCTGGTGCAAAAGCACACTCCCCTTCTTGTGCATGCGCGCCTGGAATTGCGGCACCAGGGACAGCAAGACCCCGGGATCTCCTGTCGACATGGCCTGCGCCATCAGCGCGCGGACCCTGCCGGCCACCTCGCCGTCGCAGGGGCCTGCCGCATCCAAGGGCATCCGGGGGCCTTGCATGGCTAACCCCAGAGCACCGAGCGCATCGAAATCGATGCCGACTGGAAACCCGTGTTGAAGAAGCGCGGCATCTCGGTTGGCTGCACCGCCCCGGCCGCATACAGCAGCGGCAGGTAGTGCTCGTGCGTGGGGTGGGCCTGCTTCGCCACGGGACCGAGCTGCAGGAAGTTGGCCAGCGCATCGAGCTGGCCCTGCTTGATCTGGTCCTGCACCACCCCGTCGAACTCATTGGCCCAGTCGTAGGCTTCGCTGGCGGCCGTGCCCCGGCGTGTGGCGCGCAGGTTGTGCACCACATTGCCGCTGCCCACGATGAGCACGCCACGCTCGCGCAGGGCCGCCAGCTGCTTGCCCAGGGCATAGTGCTCGGCCGGAGCACGGCTGTAGTCCATGCTCAGCTGCAGCACGGGGATTTGCGCCTTGGGGAACATGGGCTTGAGCACCGACCAGGTGCCGTGGTCCAGGCCCCACTCACCCTCGTCCACCCCCAGGGCGGCCCCGGTGGCCGGCGATTTCAGCTCCTTGGCCAGGGTGCGCGCCACGGCAGGCGCACCCGGCGCGGGGTACTGCTGATCGAACAGCGCCTGCGGAAAACCGCCGAAATCGTGGATGGTCTTGGGATTGGCCATGCCCGTGAGCTGCCAGCCGCCGCGCGTGAGCCAGTGGGCCGAGACGCACAGGATCAGCTGCGGCTGTACGGCGCGCGCCATCAGCTCCGTGCCCAGCGCCTGCCAGGCGCGGCGCCAGGCGTTGTCTTCAATGGCATTCATGGGGCTGCCATGGCCCAGGAACAGCACCGGCATGCGCGGCGAGGGCTTGAGGGCTTGCAACGCGGGCAAGGTGGCGGCACTACTGAGCGAAGTCACGAAAGCTCCTGGAAGAGTGGCCCAACCCGCGAGGGCGGCCAGAGAGGTTCTGCGTTGCATGGACAAGGATAACGTAACAAATTTTGTATAACGCAGGGAGTGAGCACCCGGCTGGGCCAAAGTTCCGGCCGCCCAACTGCACCACCTTTATCCATTCCTACAAAGAGACATGAGCACCACCCTGCCCCAGCCCCTGCGCAACACCCGCGTCCTGAGCCTTGCCCTGAACCTGCCCGGCCCCGCCGCCCTGATGCGCTGCGTGCGCATGGGCGCCGAGTGCACCAAGCTGGAACCGCCGCCCGTGGCCGGCTACCCGAGCGCCGACCCCATGGGCATCTACAGCCCGGCTGCCTATGCCACGCTGCACCAGGGGGTGCGCGTGCTGCATGCCCACCTCAAGACGGCCGAAGGCCAGGCCACGCTGCACGAAGAGCTGGCACGCACCGATGTGCTGATCACCTCGTTCCGCCCCTCGGCCCTGGCCAAGCTGGGCCTTTCCTGGGAGGTCTTGCAAGCGAAGTACCCGCGCCTGTCACTGGTGCGCATCGTCGGGGCGGCCGCCGAGCGCGCCGAAGAGCCCGGCCATGACCTGACCTACCTGGCCGATGCCGGCCTGGTCACCGGCACCGAGATGCCGCCCACGCTGTACGCCGACATGGGTGGCTCGCTGATGGCCAGCGAGGCCGTGCTGCAGGCCCTGCTGGAGCGCGCCCACAGCGGCAGCGGCGTGTGCATCGAGGTCGCCCTGGCCGACGCCGCCGCCTGGCTGGCCCAGCCGCGCGACTGGGGCCTGACCACGCCCGATGGCGATGTGGGCGGCAACCATGCGGGCTACCGCATCTACCCCTGCGCCGACGGCCGCGTGGCCGTGGCCGCCCTGGAGCCGCACTTTGCCGCCAGCCTGTGCACCGCCGCCGGCCTGCCCGCCGCGGGCGATGCCCAGGTGCTGCGTGCCCCGGCCACGCACGAGGCCGTGGCCGCCTTCCTGCGCACGCAGACCCGCGCGCAGCTCGATGCACTGGCCCAGGCGCAGGACATTCCCCTGCACACCCTGGCCTGAAGACAGAACCGACATGCAAAAACAGGGAGAAGTGGTGCGCTGGAACGCCGAGCGTGCGTTTGGCTTCATCCGCAGCGCGGACACCGATGCCGACGTTTTCTTCCACGTGCGCGATTTCCAGGGCGGTGGTGCGCCCCGCGAGGGCCAGGCCGTGGTCTACGAAGAGATCCACGTGGGCGGCAAGGGACCCAGGGCGATGGCGGTGCAGCCAGCGGGCGCCCAGGCGGCAGCACGCGCATCCGCTCGCTCGGCGCCAGGGCCGTCAGCATCCAAGCCCCGGCAGGCGAGGCCATCGCGCACCGACCAGCCGCGTGGCACGCCTGCATTTCAGGGCCTGGCCTTTCTGCTGATGGGAGCTTGGGCGGGACTGCTGGCTTTTGGCGCCTGGAACGGCCGATTGCCCATTTGGCTGTTGGGCGGCGCAGTAGCACTCAACCTGCTGACCTTTGCCGTCTACTTCATCGACAAGCAGGCTGCAAAAAGCGACCAATGGCGTACCAGCGAAAACACCCTGCATGGACTGGCCCTTGCCGGGGGATGGCCTGGTGCCTGGTTCGCTCAGCAAATGCTACGCCACAAATCGAGCAAGGCCGCATTCCGGGCAGTGTACTGGGCCACCGTGATTGCGAACTGCGCGGGCCTGGCTATCTGGGTAATCGGCTGGGTACGATAGCTGCAGAATAATTGCTTTTGAAGAAACCACCATGAATGGCTGGCCGATCTTTTTGCCCTTCAATTCAGCAGCAATCACCAGTTCATTTTGATCTATCCAACAACGCCTACCGGTTAATTTTTCGTTCAAAGACTCGCTTATATAAAATATTCCCTCAAAACGCCCTTTGAAAACAATAGTATTTGAATTTCTTAGAAAAACATCCAACGGCATCGGTGGCGACATCGGAAGTGACGCGTGACAAATCGCGGATGCCATCAACACCCACGCAGTGGTGCACAGCGACGTCCAGAAGCGAATTTTCGAAGCATATATTTGATACATAGATTTCCAAAATCTAAATTGCCCTTACCCCGCGCCAGGGCCAGACTGCCATTTCAATGCGCCCTCTGGGCAGTCTTGCCTTCGTCATGATGTCATGGCTGTGGCGGCGACATCACGCTGCACAGTCGATCTCGCCGCGAAAACCACCCGCAGCAAACGACACGCAAACACCGCTTAGGACTACATGGGCCACAGCAGCCACACCAGTTTCAATGGTCAGGTATCCACCCCTCCAAAGGAGACGGCCATGAAGCCAAACGGCGTGAAGCCCATCAACGAGGCCACGGGCGAGGAACTGACGGGCCCCACCAGAAGGGCGGAGCCACCATCGAGGGACCGCTGCCGCCCGGCTGCATGCAGACGGTGTGGCGCGAAGATGCTCGTTTCGTCAGCACGTACCGGAAGAGCATTCCGGGGCGGCTGATCTACAGCACCTTCGACTGGGGCATCCGCGATGCCGACGGCTGCCACTTCATTCTGGGCCGCACGGACGACGTGATCAACGTCGCGGGCCACCGCCTGGGCACTCGGGAGATCGAAGAAAGCATTTCTGCCCATCCCAACACCGCCGAGGTGGCCGTGGTGGGCATTGCCGATGCACTCAAGGGCCAGGTGGCGATTGCGTTCGCCGCGGCGCGGGATGCGTCGGGCCTGGTGGATGACACAGCCCGCCTGAGGCCGGAGGGCGAGGTGATGAAGCAAATGGATGGCCAACTGGGCGCAGTGGCGCGCCCGGCGCGGGTCTACTTCGTGACGGTGCTGCCCAAGACGCGCATCGGCAAGCTGCTGCGCAGGGCGTTGCAGGGGGTGGCCGAGCGGCGGGATCCGGGTGATCTGATGAAGATGCGGGACCCAGCGGCGTTGCAGCAGGTGAGGGATTTGGTGGGCCATGAGTTGCCCGCTTCAGTAAGGCCCGCGGCGGGAATGTTCCCGACCGGCTGCCGTGCGGTTGCAGGCTCAGGAGACCACCAGTGTAAAGTAGCCAAACTCCGTGTCTGAGGTATCGGCCACGGCCGTGATGGTGGCGTTGGGATTGGATGTGGTTACGTTGTCTGTGGTGATGCCATTGATGACAGCGTAGACGAAGTAGACATCGCTGATCTCCAGTGTCACCCGGATGAAGGTGTCTTGAACCACGACACTTTGGAGATACGCACCGCTTCGCGTGATATTGAAAGTCACGGGCGCGAGGCTTGTCTTCTCGAATTGCATCTGGTTGGCGACGGTGCTGGGTGTGGTCACTACCTCGAACGCGTAGGTGCCCTGTGCAGCCATCTCCTTCACTTGTGCCAGATAGTGGGTCGCCCCTCCCATGGCGATTGGGGCGCAGGTGTAGGTGTTGCCGTGCAGGATGGTACTGGCGGTGATTTCGAAGGTATCGTTCAAGGGAACGGATAGCAACGCACCGGGAGCAATGCCGGGCAGGCGGGCTATCACCTGCTGTCCTTTGTGGACCACATACTGGGCGATGTAGGGGGTGTCGTTACGCAACGTCAAAGCGCTCATTGAAAACTCCTGGGGTGAGAATGAAAATCCATTGTTACAGCCCTGGCGTTCGAAACCCACGGGTTTATTGCCACCGGCGGCGGGAACCGTTTTTTCACGATGCAGTCAGGCTGGGGGCTTCCCTCGTCCCTGGAAAGCAGCCACGCGGGCCTGCTTCTTTGCCTGCCGGAGGGCGGCCATCCATTGCGCAAAGACTGGGTGTTAAGGAAGGTCTGCAAAACCTCCCCCACCCGAGCAGCCGCCAGCGCCAGGCATCCAGGACAGTCCCCACATGGATCAATTCACCTTGGGCCTGGACCCACGGCCCAAGAAGACCCGCAAGGAAGTCTTCCTCGACGAGATGAACCAGGATCTGTGGATGGCCAGGAAGCGCATCATGGGCGCGCAGGGATAAGTGCGTCTGCATGGCGCCAAAGTGGCACCGCCAGGCTTGAAACAGGCCAGAAGCCGGTATGAAACTGGTGCCAAGACGCAGCTTGCGAGGGAATTGGGCGACCTATGTTCGCGGTGGCGTCAGGAGGGCCTGAAAACAGGGGTTTTGCAGACCTTCCTAAGTGCAAAATATGGCTTTGCATTGCGAGAGTATTGCGACGCCGCGAGTCCTCCTGTGGCTTCGTTCGAGCAGGCGAAAACCACCTACGGATGACACACATATGCATCCTGGGACTACACAAGCCAGCAGCCACACCGGTTTCAATGGTCAGGTATCCACCCCTCCAAAGGAGACGGCCATGAAGCCAATGATTCTTGACTCCACCATGACCAATATGGGCGGCGTGTTCTACCCCACGGGACATGTGTTCGCCCTGTTCCCCGACGAGGACTGCGTGCGCCAGGCCGCCGCCGCGCTGGAAGCCGCGGGCCACAAGGGCGCGCTGGCCTATGCCAGCCCCGAAACCATCCTGGCCGACATCGTGCGCACCCTGGGCACGGCCGATGCCCCCCTGCCCTCGGTGGGCGCCGAAGGCGACATGGTGCGCCGCATCGCCGACCTGGCCGGCACCGGCCACCATGGCCTGCTGGTCCAGATGGACAGCAAGGACGAGCCCGGTACCGTGGTGGATGCCATCACGCCACAGGGTGCGGCCACGGCCTTCTACTACCGCACCTTCATCATCGAAGACCTGGTGACACCCCCCGTGCCGGACGGCAAGGCCCAGTCCGTGGTGGTGGGCACGCACGCGGCCACGGCCCACTGAGCGCCCCCCATCCCGGGAACCCGCGTTCCGCGAGGCACGCGGGTTTTTTCATGCCCGCCGCCAGCGCACCCGGCGCCAAGGATTTGCTGCGCGGCCGCCGGGTTGCCGATATAGTGGCCTGGCACGGCAAGCCAGCCAGCCCGCCCGACCACCGGAGTTCCGGCTGGGGGCGCCATGGCAGCCCACCGCACGGGAGGGAATCGACAATGGGGTTGTTCAGCCACCAAAGCCCGCTCCAGGCACATCCGGCCGCACGGCCTTGAAAGCCCCGGCGGCAGCGGCACATGACCGACACAGGCGCGCCACCAGGCCAGGGACCGCTGCGCGCCACGCTGCGGATCACCTGGCCTTTCCTGCTGATGGTGGTCCTGCTGGCGGCCTGCGTCGCGAGCAGCCTGTATGTGCTGTCGGCTGTGCGGGCCTTCGTCGCTGGCGAAAGCCTGTGGACCAAGGGGCAGAAGGACGCCATCTACTACCTGGACCGCTACGCCGCCACGGGCTCCCCCGACGCCTATGTGCAGTACCGCAAGGCCGTCGAGGTTCCGCTGGGTGACAAGGCGGCCCGCCTGGCGCTGCTCGAATCCCGGCCCATCGACCTGAACGCCGCCCGGGAAGGCTTTGCCCGTGGCGAGAACCACCCCGACGACATCGACAGCCTGATCTGGCTGCTGCAATGGTTCCACCGTTTCGAGATCATGCGGCAGCCGCTGGTCCACTGGGTGGTCGGGGACCAGCACATTGCCAGCCTGCAGCTGCTGGCCGAGGAGATCCACCAGGGCCACACCGCGGGGCTGGTGGACGCCGGCACGCGCCGCAGCTGGCAGGCCAGCATACGCTCCATCAATGCGGGCGCCACACCGGCGGCGCGGGCCTTCAGTGCCTCGCTGGGGGACAGCTCCCGGCGCATCGTGCAGTGGCTGCTCTGGGCCAACGTGGGCATGGCCAGCCTGCTGATCCTTTTGACCACCTGGCACACCCGGGGCCTGCTCGCGCAGCGCCAGCGGGCGGAGCTGGCGCTCGACGCCGAGCGCGAGCAGGCCCGCATCACGCTCGCCGCCATTGGCGACGCTGTGGTCACCACCGATCTGCAGGGCCAGGTGCTGTACCTGAATGCCGCTGCCGAGGCCCTGGTGGGCATGCCCGCCCGGGAAGCCACCGGGCGCCCCCTGGCCCAGGTGCTGCAGCTCAACGATGGCACCGGCGCCCTGGGCGCGGAGCACCTGGTGGAACGGGTGCTGCGCGGCGGCCCCACCCACCGCGATGGCTTCACACCCACCGTGGTGCGCCCGGACCAGAGCGCGGTGCCCGTCAAGCTCATGGGCTCGCCGATCGAGCACCAGGGCCGGCCCAAGGGGGCGGTGCTGGTGCTGCACGACGTGACGCGCGAGCAGCATTATGTGGAGCAGCTGTCCTGGCAGGCCAGCCACGACGCGCTCACCGGCCTGGTGAACCGGCGCGAGTTCGAACACCGGCTCGAAGTGCTGCTCAGCCAGCCGCGCGCCGTGGGGCGCGAAGGCGCCCTGCTCTTCGTGGACCTGGACCAGTTCAAGCTCATCAATGACACCTGTGGCCACCAGGCGGGCGACGAGATGCTGCGCGAGGTCTGCCGCATGCTGCAAAGCCACCTGCGCGAAGGCGACACGCTGGCACGGCTGGGGGGCGACGAATTCGGCATTCTGCTCAAGGACTGCCCACCCGGGCCCTCGGCACGCATTGCCGAGCAACTGCGCCAGGCGGGGCATGAGCTGCGCGTGCTCTGGGAAGGGCGCCAGCTCTCCACCGGGCTGAGCATCGGCATGGTGCAGCTGATCCCGGCGCTCAGCACCATCCAGGAGGCCATGCGCGTGGCCGACATGGCCTGCTACCGCGCCAAGGAAGGCGGGCGCAACCAGGTCTTCGTCTACCAGACCGAAGACATCGAGATGAGCCGCCGCGAAGGCGACATGGACTGGGTGCGGCGCCTGCGCCTGGCCCTGGAGCACCACCGCTTTCGCCTGCATGCGCAGACCATCACCGCACTGCAAAGGGACGGCGCGGGCCTGCACCTGGAGGTGTTGCTGCGCCTGGCCGAGGACGGCACGGAACTGATCGCCCCGGGCTGCTTCATTCCTGCGGCCGAGCACTACGGCATGATGCCCGCCATCGACCGCTGGGTGGTTCGGCACACGCTGGCCGCCCTGGCGCAGCACCAGGCGGCCGGTGGCCCCGCGGTACACACCTGCGCCATCAACCTCTCGGGCACCAGCCTGGGCGACGAGAGCCTGCTGCGCTACATCCACACCGAAATCGAGCAGTCGGGGGTGGACCCGCACCTGCTGTGCTTCGAGATCACCGAAACCAGCGCCATTTCGCACCTGCCCAGTGCCGTGCGGCTCATGAAGGACCTGCAGCAACTGGGCTGCCGCTTTGCACTCGACGACTTCGGCGTGGGCATGTCCTCCTTCACCTACCTCAAGCACCTGCCGGTGGACTACCTCAAGATCGACGGCAGCTTCGTGCGCGACCTGCTGGACGACCCCACCAACCGGGCCATGGTGGAGATGATCAACCACATCGGCCACGTGATGGGCAAGGAGACCATTGCGGAGTTCGCCGAGTCCATGGAGATCGTCGATGCGCTGCGCGCCATCGGCGTGGACCATGCCCAGGGCTATGCGCTCTCGCGCCCCGTACCGCTGGCCGACTGCCTGCGCAAAGGCTGAGCCAGGGCCCCACTGCCCAGCACGAGGCCGGGCACCACCAGCAAAACGGCGGCAAGCCAGGCGCCCGAAAACGGCTCCCCGAGCAGGCCGGCACCGCCTGCAGCCGTGAGCAGCGGCACCAGCGCTGCAGACAGGGCAGCGCGTGCCGCACCCAGCCGGGCAATGGCCACGCTGTAGACCACCAGGCCCAGCAGCCCGGCCACCACGCCCTGCCCCAGCGCCTGCCAGGCCACGTCAGCCCAGGGCGCCGACAGCAGCCGCGGCGCCCCGGCCACCGCCACCAGGGGCAGCAACAGCAGGGCCGAGCCCAGGTTCACCACGGCGGCGCCCTGCCAGGGCGTGAGACCACAGCCGCGAAACGCCAGCGTGTACACCGCCCACAACAGTGCCGCGAACAGGAACAGCAGGTCGCCGCGCCAGGCGCCCTCCACCGTGCGCCAATCTGCAGCACCAAAGACCGCCATGCCGGCCACGATCAGCGCCAGACCCAGCAACCGAGAAGGGGCCGGTCTGTCCCCGGCTGCCAGCCAGCCACCCAGCGCCGTGAACACCGGCAGGCTGCCCGCCACGAAGATGCCCATGTGCGCCGCTGGCGCCCACTGCGCCCCCGCCAGCACCACCAGGCCGAACGGCAGGCCGCCACACAGCACCAGCAGCGCGCAGCGCAGCAGGGACAGGCCAGCCGGCCACCCGCTGCGCCGCAGCCACAGCGGCGCCAGGACCAGCGCGGGAATGGCATAGCGCAGCACGGCCAGCTCGACCGGCCCCAGCGTGGTGGTGACGCCGTGGCGCGAGGCAAGCTGCCAGCCGCTGCCGATGAGCGCGGCAGCCAGCGCGGCCAGCCAGCCGATCCAGGGCGATGGCAGGAAGAAAGACGAGCGGCGCAAAAAGGGAGTGACAGCAGGCATGCCCGCAGTCTCTGCGCGCCACCCCCGACCCGGCTATCAGAATCCTGCCCAGGTCCGTTGCGGTCAGCCGCGCAGCGCCTGCCGGGCCTGCGCCGGCGTCACCCCGACTTCGCGGCGCAAGGCAGTGCCCAGGTGGCTCTGGCTGCTGTAGCCCAGGTCGTGTGCCAGGGCGGCCAGATCCCCCTCGCCCTCCTCCAGGCGCTGCAGCGCCACGGCCAGCCGCAGTTGCTCGCGGTAGGCATGCAGGCCCAGGCCAGTATGTGCACGGAACAGGCGCGCCAGATGGAAGTAGGAGCAGCATGCGGCATCGGCCACGTCGTGCAGCGACCAGCGCAGGCCATCGGCTGCTGCCGTGCGCGTGGCCATGAAGCGCCGCGCCCGCGCCACCGCCGCATGCGCCATTGAGCTGCCGCCCAGCGCAGCTGGCGCGGGCATGGGCCCGACGGTCTGCTCGCGCCCCTGCGCAAGCGCACGCCAGTGCAGGCGCAACTGCCAGAGGGCCCGGGGCGACAGGCTCCATGCGAGGGCCTGGCCGGGGCCGCTGGCCGGGGTGCTGCCCGGCTGCATGCTGACCACCATGTGGCTGCGCTCCGTGGCCTGCCATTCATGGACGCGGTAGGGCAGCCCCGTGGGCAAGGCCACCACGGTCAGCCCGTCGAGCAGCACCTGCCGCCCCTCGATGTGGAATTCGGACACCCCGCTCACCGGGAAGACCCAGCGCGGGGTCGCCACCTGGTAGACGGTGCTGCCCGCATGGACCACCCCCGCAGGCCTGACCACCCGCTCCACCCGCCACGCAGCGGTGTCGGCGTAGAGGATGCGTTCCTGCGGCATGATCAGTGTTGTGGGTCAGCGGCCCTTGCGGCCAGCGGAAGGCTTGGCTGACCCGGTCACGCGCGGCGGCAGGCCGGTGTGCTGGGTGAGGATGCGGCCCTTCTGCGGCTGGGTGGACTTGAGCGCCACGCCCTGCGAAGGCTTCGATGATGCGGCACTTTGCGCCGCAGTCTTGCCGCCGCTCAGCGTGGAGTTCTTGCGCCGCGCGCTCTGGTAGCCCCCGTCCGTCATCGGCTGGAAGGTGGGGATCAGGTGGTGCTTGCCGTTGCCGATCAGGTCGGCCCGGCCCATGGCCTTGAGCGCGTCGCGCAGCAGCGGCCAGTTGTTCGGGTCGTGGTAGCGCAGAAAGGCCTTGTGCAGGCGGCGGCGCTTTTCGCCGCGCACGATGTCCACGCCTTCGCTGTCGCGCGTGATCTTGCGCAGCGGGTTCTTGTTGCTGTGGTACATGGCCGTGGCCGTGGCCATGGGGCTGGGGTAGAAGGTCTGCACCTGGTCGGCGCGGAAACCGTTCTTCTTGAGCCAGATGGCGAGGTTCATCATGTCCTCGTCGCTGGTGCCCGGGTGCGCGGCGATGAAGTACGGGATCAGGAACTGCTTCTTGCCCGCCTCTTCACTGAACTTCTCGAACATCTGCTTGAACTTGTCATAGCTGCCGATGCCCGGCTTCATCATCTTGGTGAGCGGGCCCTGCTCGGTGTGCTCGGGCGCGATCTTGAGGTAACCACCCACGTGGTGCTGCACCAGTTCCTTGACGTACTCGGGGCTCTTCACGGCCAGGTCGTAGCGCAGGCCCGAGCCGATCAGGATCTTCTTGATGCCCTTGAGCGCGCGGCCACGGCGGTAGATCTTGATCAGCGGGCCGTGGTCGGTGGTGAGGTTCTGGCAGATGCCAGGGTACACGCAGCTCGGTTTGCGGCAGGCGGCCTCGATCTCGGGGCTCCTGCAGCCCAGGCGGTACATGTTGGCCGTGGGGCCGCCCAGGTCGGAGATGGTGCCGGTGAAGCCGGCGACCTTGTCGCGGATGTCCTCGATCTCCTGGATGATGGAATCCTCGGAGCGGCTCTGGATGATGCGGCCCTCGTGCTCGGTGATGGAGCAGAAGGTGCAGCCGCCGAAGCAGCCACGCATGATGTTGACCGAAAAGCGGATCATCTCCCACGCGGGGATCTTGGTCGCGCCATCGTGGCTGCCGTTCTCGTCGGCATAGCTTGGGTGCGGGCCGCGCGCGTACGGCAGGTCGAACACATGGTCCATCTCGGCCGTGGTCAGCGGGATGGGCGGCGGGTTGATCCACACGTCGCGCGCGGTCACGCCCTCGCCATGGGCCTGCACCAGGGCGCGCGCGTTACCAGGGTTGGTCTCCAGGTGCAAAACACGGTTGGCGTGGGCGTACAGCACCGGGTCGCTCTTGACCTGCTCGTAGCTGGGCAGGCGGATCACGCTGCGCTCGCGCGGCGGCACCTTGAGCTTGGCCTTGAGCGCGGGATTGGCCACGAACAGCATGGGCTGGATGGCGGGGTTGGGATCGGCCGCTGCAATGGCCGCACCGCCCTGCCCGTCCTGCGGACCGTCTTCCTTGCTGCAGGTGCTGCCCTGGGCCGCGGCCTGCTCGCTGGTCGTCATGTAGGGGTTGACGTGCGCCTCGACCCGGCCCGGCTCGTCCACGCTGGTGGAATCGATCTCGAACCAGCCCTTGCCGCTTTCGTCGTCGGGGCGGCGCACAAAGGCCGTGCCACGCACATCGGTGATCTGCTCCACGGGCTCGCGCGCGGCCAGGCGGTGCGCCACCTCGACCAGGGCGCGCTCGGCATTGCCGTACAGCAGCAGGTCGCACTTGGCGTCCACCACGATGGAGCGGCGTACCTTGTCGCTCCAGTAATCGTAGTGGGCGATGCGGCGCAGGCTGCCTTCGATGCCGCCCAGGATGATGGGCACATCTTTGTAAGCCTCGCGGCAGCGCTGGCTGTAGACGATGGCCGCACGGTCCGGGCGCTTGCCGCCCACGTCGCCCGGGGTATAGGCGTCGTCGCTGCGGATCTTGCGGTCGGCCGTGTAGCGGTTGATCATGGAATCCATGTTCCCCGCGGTCACGCCCCAGAACAGGTTGGGCTTGCCCAGCGCCTTGAACGGGTCGGCGCTCTGCCAGTCGGGCTGGGCGATGATGCCCACGCGAAAGCCCTGGGACTCCAGGGTGCGGCCGATCACCGACATGCCGAAGCTCGGGTGGTCCACATAGGCATCGCCCGTCACCAGGATGATGTCGCAACTGTCCCAGCCCAGCTGGTCCATCTCGGCGCGGCTCATCGGCAGGAATTTGGCCGTGCCGAAACGCTTCGCCCAATAGGGGCGATAGCTGGTCAGCGGCTTGGCTGCGCGCGCGAAAAAGGAGACGTCGACGGGGGCGTTCATGTGGGGGGTGCGAGACCTCGGATGGGCGAGGCCGTTATGGATAACCCGCGATTTTACGTTGGCGGCCCTCTTTTGTCGCCCTGCTTGTGTTTGCCCTACCCTTTGCCCGGCCATGGGCCAAAGGGCATATACTTGCCAAAGTCAATTAATTACATGACTTTGGCAATAAATCATGGATCAACCCCTCGCCAATGCCCCCGCAGACGCCATCAAGGCCGTGCGCCGTTTCAACCGCTTCTTCACACGCCGCATCGGTGTGCTGGACCCCTATCTGGGCAGCGATCTCTCGCTGACCGACGTGCGTGTGCTCTACGAACTGGCGCACCGCCAGGACCTGGTGGCCAGCGAGCTGGCGCGCGAGCTGGGGCTGGACGGAGGCTACCTGAGCCGCATCCTGCGCCGCTTCGAGAACGCCGGGTGGATCAGCCGCTCGCCCAGCGCCAAGGATGCGCGCCAAAGCGTGCTCACGCTGACGCCGGCCGGCCACGAAGCCTTCGCCCCGCTGCAGCAGCGCTCGCGCGACGAGGCGGCGGCCCTGCTCGCCCCCTTGCCCGCCCCCCGCCAGGCGGAACTGGTGCAAGCCATGGAGCGCATCGAGGCCCTGCTGCAGCCCGCCGCCCCCGGGGCTGCCCCGCGCGTTGCCGTGCTGCGCGACCCCATGCCCGGGGACATCGGCTGGGTGGTGCAGCAGCACGGCGAGATCTATGCCCGCGAATACGGCTGGGACATGCGCTTCGAGGCCCTGGTGGCCGACATCGCGGCGCAGTTTGTGCGCAAGTTCCAGCCCGAATGGGAAAAGTGCTGGATCGCCGAGCTCGACGGCGAGCGCGTGGGCGCGATCTTCGTGGTGCGCAAGTCGGCCACCACGGCCAAGCTGCGCATGCTGATCCTGTCGCCCAAGGCCCGCGGCATGGGCCTGGGCGCGCGGCTCACCGACGAATGCATCGCATTCGCGCGTGCCAAAGGTTACAAAAAAATGGTGCTGTGGACCAACAGCTGCCTGACCACCGCGCGTTCGATCTACGCCAAACGGGGATTTGTGCTGGACAAGTCGGAACCGTACGAGGACTTCGGGCAACAATTGGTCTCGGAAACCTGGTCGCTCAAACTCTGAGGCCGCCGCCCCCCCGGCGGCAGCAATGCCATGACCCCTGCCCTGCCCGCCCCCCACATCCGCCCGCTCGCGCCGCACGACGACCTGGAGCGGCTGACCGCGCTGATCCACGCCGCCTACGCCCCGCACGCCAGCAAAGGCCTGCGCTACTGGGCCACGCACCAGACGGTGGAGGACACGGCCAAGCGCCTGGCCTCGGGCCTGGCGCTGGTGGTGGAGATAGAGGGAGACTATGCCGCCACGGCCACCCTGCGCGGGCCGCAGCCGGACTCGAAAGTGGCGCTGTACCGCGACAGCTCGGTGTGGTCCATCACGCAGTTCTGCGTGGCGCCCTGGTTCAAGGGACAGGGCTTGGGGAAACTGCTGCACACGGAGCTGCTGGACAGGGCGCGCAGTGCCGGGGCCGCCACCCTGGCACTGGACACGGCCCAACCGGCCCATGCGCTGATTGCGATGTACGAATCCTGGGGTTACCGGGTGGTCGGCGAATGCGACTGGAGGCCGCTCACCAACTACACCAGCGTGCTCATGGCGCGCGCGGTCACGCCGCCCATGCCCGAGCACCGGTAGGCGGTCTTACCACTCGCCCACTTCACGCACGCGCTGGGCCAGGTCGAACTCTTCCTCTTCGTCCTCGAAATCGGCGGCCACATCGGCGCGCAGCGTGCTGGCAGCAGCAGCAGGAGCGGGCATGGCCATGCGCGCCATGGACGATGGCGCCGAGGATGCGGCGAAGCGGCCGAACACGTGGCTGGCCAGCGTGCTGGGGAGGGAGGCGGTCAATGGCAGTGCGAACATGGCGGGTTCCTTGGGTGCGTCGGTGTGCTTGTTTGCCGAGAATAGTCATCGGCTATGGGCTCAAGTGTAGGAACGCACCGCGTCGGAGCTTGTGACAGAACGCACACTTCCAGGCCCGCAACCGACCAGCGGGCCCGTGGCTGTGACAGGCGTCACATATCTGCCACCTGTGGTGGCCTGCCAGTGGCGCATTTGCACCACATCTTTGCGGCCCGGCAACGCTGATAAGCTCCTCGCCCCATGCCACAGACCCTTGCCGCCCCCGCCCACAGCGAGCTCCTCATCAAGAAAAGCCGCTTCATCGGCTGCGTGCAGCCCATGGCCGACCGGGCCAGCGCCCAGGCCGCGGTGGACGCGCTGTGGAAGCAGCACCCGGGCGCCGCCCATGTCTGCTGGGCGCTGCTGGCGGGCGGCCAATCGGCTGCCGTGGACGATGGCGAGCCCAGCGGCACGGCCGGCCGCCCCATGCTGGACGTGCTGCGCCACCAGGATCTGGAAGGCGTGCTGGCCACCGTGGTGCGCTACTTCGGTGGCGTGAAGCTGGGCGCGGGCGGGCTGGTGCGGGCTTATACCGACGCCATCGCCCAGGCCCTGCTCACCGCGCCCAAGGTCACACTGCAACGCATGGCCACGCTGCAATGCGCCGTACCCTACGCCCTCGAAGGCCTGCTGCGCCGCGAGGTGGAGGCGGCCGGCGCCGACCTGCTGGACGTGCAGCACGGCTCGCTCGTGACCCTGCAGATCCGGTTGCCAGAGGCGCAGTCGGCGGGCTTCGTGCAACGCATCAACGACCAGGGCCAGGGGCGGGTGGGCTGGATGGACGCAGGCTGAAAAGCGGCGCACCTTGGGCAACCCGCCTACACGCGGGCGGCCCCATGCCCTGCACACTGGCGGCTCCACGCCACTCGGGAGACGCAATCCATGGGCCAGCCCCTCGACACCATCATCATTGGCGCAGGCACGGCCGGCCTGGCGGCCCTGCGCGAGGTGCGCAAGCGCACGGAGCGCTACCTGATCGTCAACGAGGGGCCCTGGGGCACCACCTGTGCCCGCGTGGGCTGCATGCCCTCCAAGACCTTGATCGAGGCGGCCAATGCCTTCCACCGGCGGCTGGCATTCGGGGAATTCGGCATCCGCGGGGGCGCCGACCTCAAGGCCGATCTCCCTGCCGTGCTGCGGCGCGTGCGGGCCCTGCGCGATGACTTTGTGGCCGGTGCCCTGCGGGCCACCGAGGACCTGGGCGAGGCCAGCCTGTCGGGCCGCGCCGTGCTGCTCGATGCGAACACCGTGGACGTGGACGGCGTGCGCTACCACGCCGACAGCATCATCCTGGCCCCCGGCTCGCGGCCCGTGGTGCCCGAGGAGTGGCTGGCCTTTGGCGACCACATCCTGACCACCGACACCCTGTTCGAGCAGGAAAACCTGGGCCCGCGCGTGGCCGTGATCGGCATGGGCGCCATCGGCGTGGAACTGTCGCAGGCCCTTGCCCGACTGGGGCTGGAGGTGGCCGCCTTCACCACCGGCCATGCGCTGGGCGGGCTGAGCGACCCCACCCTGAATGCCGAACTGGGCGCCCTGCTCAGGAAAGAGATGGTTCTGCACACCCACGCCAAGGCCGAACTGCGCGAGGTGGCCGGCGGCATCGAGGTGCGCAGCGGTGCCAACCGCGTGGTGGTGGACCAGGTGATCGCCGCGATGGGCCGCACGCCCAACATCGAGCACCTTGGCCTCGAAACCCTGGGCGAACCGCTGGACGAGCGCGGCATGCCCCAGGTGGACCCGCAGACCCAGCAGATCGGCAGGCTGCGCGTGTTCCTGGCCGGCGATGCCAATGGCCATGCCCCGCTGCTGCACGAGGGGGCAGACGAGGGCCACATCGCCGGCATGAACGCGCTGGCGGCCGAACCCACGCGCTTTGCGCGCCGCACGCGCCTGTCCATCGTGTTCTCAGACCCCAACGTGGCCGTGGTGGGCACGCCCTTCGACCGCCTCGACCCGGCCCACACCGTGGTGGGTGCCGTCGAGTTCGAGCGCCATGGGCGCGCCCGCGCCGCCTTGCGCAACCATGGCCGCCTGTGCGTCTATGCGGACAAGGGCAGTGCCCGCCTGCTGGGCGCCGAGATGTGCGCGCCGGACGGGGAGCACCTGGCCCACCTGCTGGCGCTGGCCATCACGCAAAAGCTTACCGTGCACCAGTTGCTTGGCATGCCCATCTACCACCCGGTGCTGGAAGAGGGCCTGCGCACGGCCCTGCGCAATGCGGCCCGGCACCTGCCCGAGGTGGGCGAATCCGACCTGGCTGCCTGCCAGCCCATTGGGGTGGCGGCCCTGGAGTAATGGGGCTTGCGCAAGGCGGAGAGGGCGTTTCAGCCACGGCAGGATGTAACAGTTGACAAACTTCCTTCATTTCAGGCGCAGAATGCCGATAAGCGAGAGAAGTACCGGAGAACCCCTATGGATGTCGCCCTCACCAACAGCATCGTCAACACCGCCACGGCCCTGGCCAGCCGCGAAACCTCCGATGCCCTCAACGTCCGCGTGCTCAAGAAGGCACTGGACATCCAGGCTTCTTCGGCCGCCACCCTGCTCCAGGCCCTGCCCCAGCCTCCGCTGGCCACTTCGGGCACGCTGGGCACCCAGGTCAATACGTTTGCCTGAAGGCAGGCATGCCGCCCCCATTTCTCCAAGGTAAGCCCCTCACAAGCCGCCCCTAGAGGCGGCATTTTTTTGCCCGGTTCACATCAGTCCGCAGCCGCAAACCGCTCGCGGTAGCCTTTGGGCGACACATTCAGGTGGCGCATGAACATGCGCCGCATCACCTCCTCGGAGTTGAAGCCGCACTGCACTGCAATGGCTTTGTTGCTGTGCCGGTGCTCCTCGATCAGGCGGCAGGCCTTCTCCAGGCGGATGCGCTCCACGGCATGGGCGGGCGTGGTGCCCGTGTGGGCGGTGTAGAAGCGCGCAAAGGTGCGCAGGCTCATGCCCACCTGGTCGGCCATGCGCGCCACGCTCAGGTCCGAGCGCAAGTGCTCGGCGATCCAGGCATGCAGGCGGGTGATGCGCTCGTCGCCGGCGGTCTGCTCCAGCAGCGCGCTGCTGAACTGCGACTGCCCGCCCGGGCGCTTGTAGAACACCACCAGCTTCTTGGCCACGGCCATCACGATGTCCCGGCCCAGGTCGGCCTCGACCATGCCCAGGGCCATGTCGATGCCGGCCGTGACCCCGGCCGAGGTCCATACCCGTCCATGGCGGAAGTAGATGGCATCGGGCTGCACGGCAATGGCCGGAAACCCCGATGCCAGGTGATCGCAGGCCGCCCAATGGGTCACGGCACCGGCGCCGTCGAGCACCCCGGTGTGCGCCAGCACAAAGGCGCCGGTGCAGACCGACGCCAGCCGCTCGATGCGCGGTGAGGCGCGGCGCAACCACTGCGCCAGGGCATGCGCCACCGGGGTGTCATGCGCCGCGCGGCCTGCGGCCGCAGGCATGAACACCCCAGGCCCCCCAGGCACCACCACCGTCTGCACACCACGCGCCAGGCGCTGTGGCAGCGCCCGCGCCACCAGGTCCACCCCGCTCGAACTGCGCACGGCACCGCCCGACAGGCCGTAGACCCCGGTCTCGTACACCGGCGCGCGGCCGGCCAGCCGCAGTTCGTCATTGGCCGTGGCAAAGACCTGCAGCGGCCCGCTCACGTCCAAGAGCTGGAACTGATCGAAAACCAGGAACCAGACCTGGTGGGCGGCGTTTTGCATGGGGTGGATTGGCTTGGCAGAAATCGTGGTACTTGTGTCCTGACGGACAGACAGGCCGATCCTACAGTGGAGCCATCCAAACATCCACCGCACAGAAAGGCTCCCCATGAACATCGGCATGCTGGTATTTCCCGACATCACCGCCATCGACTACGTCGCCCCCGCCGACCTGTTGGTGCGCATACCGGGCGCGCAACTGCACCTGGTGTGGAAGCACACCGACCCGATCCGCACGGAGCTGGGCTGGGAGTTCCGCCCCACCGCATCGTTCGACAGCTGCGGCACGCTCGACATGGTCGTCGTACCGGGCGGCCCGGGCATCGAAGCCTTGCTCAGCGACGAAGAGACCCTGGCCTTTCTCTCCAGACAGGCCCAGGGCGCGAAATGGATCGTGGGCATCTGCACCGGCCCGCTGGTGCTGGGCGCGGCCGGCCTGCTGCAGGGCTACCGCGCCACCTGCCACTGGGGTTCGCACGCCCTGCTCTCGCTGGTGGGCGCCACCCCGGTGGACGAGCGCGTCGTGGTGGACCGCAACCGCATCACCGGCGCCGGCATGACCTCGGGCATCGACTGCGCGCTGCAGGCGATTGCGCTGGCCAGCAGCGCCGAAGTGGCCCAGGGCGTTCAGCTGTTTGCCGAGTACGACCCACAACCGCCCTTCGACACCGGTGCACCGCACAAGGCGCCGCCTGCCCTCGTGCAGGCGGCCCGGACACGCCTGCAACCCATCGTGGAACGGCGCCGCGCCCTGCTTGCCGAGCGCGCAGCCGCCTGACCCCGCCATCCTGACCGCCCCGGAAGAGAACACCATGCACAGCCCCTACCGCCCCGCCCCGTCGCGCCGCCACTGCCTGCAGGCCGCAGCCCTTCTTGCCCTCACCTGGCCGGCGCTGCACGGCAGCGCCCAGGCCCAGGCGCCGGCTTACCCGGGCCCCATCCGCATCCTGGTGGGCTACCCACCCGGTGGCCCGGCCGACACGGCGGCCCGCATCGTGGCCGACAAGCTCGCCACCCAGTTGGGCCAGCCCGTGCTGGTGGACAACAAGCCTGGCGCCGGTGGGCAGATCGCGGCCCAGGCGCTCAAGGTGGCGCCCGCAGACGGCTCGGTGCTCTTCCTGAGCAACACCCATACCGTGGCCATGGTGCCCCTGACCATGAAGGCGCCGGGCTTTGCCCCTGCCACCGATTTCCGGCCCGTCGGTGCCGTGGCCAACTTCGAGCTGGCGCTGGCCGTGCACCCCAAGACCGGCGCCGCCAGCCTGGTCGAACTGGGTGCCTGGTTCGCCGCACGCCGCGGCGACGCGAGCATCGGCGTACCGGCGCCAGCGTCCGCACCGGAATTCATTGCCGGCGAGGTGGCCCGCCACCTCAAGGCCGATATCGTGCCGGTGGCCTACCGCGGCGCCACACCCATGGTGACCGATCTGCTGGCCGGGCAGATCTCGGCAGGTGTCTCGGGCATCTCGGACTTCCTGCAGCACCAGAAGGCGGGCAAGCTGCGCATCCTGGCGGCCAGCCGCAGCACGCCGCTGCTGCCGGGCGTGCCCTCGTTCGCGCAGGCGGGCCTTGCGAGCCTGGATGCCACCAGCGACTTTCTCGGGCTGTACGCGCCCGCCGGCCTGAACGACACGGCCGTAGCCCGCTACAACGCGGCCTTGAACCAGGTGCTGGCCCTGCCCGAGGTGGTGGCCAAGCTGCAGGCCAGCGCCATGACGCCGGCTGCAGGCACGCCCACAGACCAGGGCCAGCGGCTGGCGCAGGTGTCCAAGGCCCTGGCAGCCCTGGTTGCGCAAAGCGGCTTCGTGCCCCAATAGCCGCCCAAGCGGCATGCCCCGTGCGGTGGATGATACAAAGCGGGCTGCACCATCGCCTGCCCACACACAAGACCCGCATGTCCGCCGCCCCGCACTCTGCAGACCTCCTTTGCCCACCCCATGAACGCGGCGCCCTGCAGGTGCCCTACCTCAAGCGCTGCTGGTCCAGCTGGATGGCGGCACGCCAGGGACAATCTGGGATGGGCCAGCAGGAAGCCCACCGCACCCAGGTCGTGCTGGCCGCCATGGGGGTGGGGCTGGAACAGACCATGCAATACGTGCTGCGCGAGGCACCGGACTTTGCCGAGTTCGAGGACTGGATCGTGCGCACGGCAGGCGCTCCTGATGCCACCACGGTGGCGCGCCTGCAGGCCTTGGTCGAAGGCGGTGCACCGCCTGCCGCACAACTGGACCTGCAAGCCCGCATCGATGCCATGCCCCCCGTGCTGGACGCCGCCGACCTGGCCCACTGGGACGAACATGGCTACGTGGTCCTGCGGCAGGCCGTGGCTGCCGACGACAGCGCCGCCGCAGCGCAGGTGGTGTGGGACGCCGTGGGTGCCACCCCGCACGATGTGGACTCCTGGTACCCGAACGCCCCGCGCAATGTCATGGTGCAGTTGTTCCAGCACCCGGCCTTCGAGAAGAACCGGCGGTCCCTGCGCATCCACAAGGCCTTTGCCCAGCTGTGGGGCTCGGCCGACCTGTGGCGCAGCACGGACCACTGCGGCTTCAATCCGCCCGAGCGCCCAGGCCACCCCTACAGCGCCCAGGGCCTGCACTGGGACGTGAGCCTGGTGCAACCGATTCCGTTCTGCACGCAGGGCATCCTCTACCTCACCGACACCCTGCCGGAGCAAGGCGGCCTGACCGTGGTGCCCGGCTTTCACCGCCGCATCGGCCCCTGGCTGGCCAGCCTGCCGCCGGGCGCCGAACCGCGGCGCGCGGACTTCCGGGCCCTGGGGGCACGGGCCATCGGCGCGGGAGCAGGTGACCTCGTGATCTGGCACCAGGCCTTGCCCCATGGCCCCAGTCCAAACCGGGCCACCCAGCCGCGGCTGGTGCAGTACATCAACATGTTCCCGGCCGAGGTACCGGCCCACGAAGACTGGGTGTAAGGGGCCGAGCTAACGCGCAGCAGCAGCAGGAGCCACACGCCAGACGGCATTGCCCACATCGTCGGCCACCAGCAGACCGCCACGCGCATCCATGGCCACGCCCACCGGCCGTCCGTAGGCCTTGCCTTCAGGGCTCAGGAACCCTGTGAGCACATCGACCGGCAGGCCCGCGGGCTGGCCCTCGGCAAAAGGCACGAACACCACCTTGTAGCCGCTGAGCGGCTTGCGGTTCCACGAGCCATGTTCGCCGACGAAGGCGCCGCTGGCCAACTGGGGGGCCAACGCCGGCCCCTGGGCAAATGCCAGCCCCAAGGGCGCCACATGCGAGCCCAGCGCGTAATCCGGCGAGACCGCCTTGGCCACCAGATCGGGCCGGGGCGGCTGCACGCGCGCGTCCACATGCTGGCCGTAGTAGCTGTAGGGCCAGCCGTAGAAGGCACCGTCTTTCACCGAGGTAAGGTAATCGGGCACCAGGTCGCTGCCGATCTCGTCGCGCTCGTTGACCACCGTCCACAGTGCGCCGGTGCCCGGCGCCCATCCCAGGCCGTTGGGGTTGCGCAGGCCGCTGGCAAAGATGCGGTGGGCGCCGCTGGCACGGTCCACCTCCCAGATGGCGGCACGGCCCTCCTCGGCCGCCATGCCGTTCTCGCCCACGTTGCTGTTGGAACCCACGGTCACGTAGAGCTTGCTGCCATCGGCGCTGGCAATGAGGTTCTTGGTCCAATGGTGGTTGATGGGGCCGCCGGGCAGGTCCACGAGCTTGGTACCGGCGGCCGTGATCGCGGTCTGCCCCGGCTCGTAGGGAAAGCGCATGACGGCATCGGCATTGGCCACATAGAGGTCCCTGCCCACCAGGGCCATGCCGAAGGGGGAGTTCAGGTTCTGCAGGAACACGCTTTTCACCTCGGCTCGGCCATCGCCATCGGCGTCGCGCAGCAGCGTGATGCGGTTGGCCGAGGGGCTGCGGCCCGAGCCGGCCTTGCCCATCACGGTCTTCATGATCCAGCCCCGGATGGCGTTGACCAGGCCGCCGGGCGCACCCTCCCCTTTGGGCGGTGCCTGGCTTTCGGCCACCAGCACATCGCCCCCCGGCAGCACCACCACCCAGCGCGGGTGGTCCAGCCCGGTGGCCATCGGCGTGACCGCCAGGCCCGGCACGGCGGCAGTGGGCATGGCCCCCGCGGGCCAACCCGTGGCGGGGGCGATCTGGAGCGTGGGGATCAGGGAGGGCTTGGGCGCCGGCAGGGTGGGCGACCTGCCCATGCCCTGCTCCGGTGCCAGGATGGCCGTGTCGCCGCAGGCCGCCAGGCCGGCAAGGACCACGGGGCTGGCCAGCACTGCCCACCACCGGCGGGGCTCTGCGGCACGGCGCAACAAAGGAAGGAAGCGGGCAGATGGCATCGTGGCCCGCATTGTGGGCCGAACGGGCCTGCCTGCACTGTCAGCCAAGGGCGCGACCTGCCCCGCCGCGCGGTACATTCCCGGTACCGCCGTGGCGCGCCCCCTGCACCCTCCCTGTAACCATGAGACTCAAATCCGTTGTCCTGCTGGCGATCGCCCTGTTGATCGGCTTTTTCGCGATCGAAAAGCTGCGCGTGGGCCGCGTGGACAAAAAACTGCAAGGCCAGGTGCTCCAGCAACAGGAGTTTGGCGATGCGCCGCAGCAGAGCGCGACCAGCGACCCGCCGTTTGCGCTCAACGGCTACCAGGTGCGCCCCCTGGCCCGGTTCGCGGTGCGCGCGCGGGTGCTGGGGCGCGAAAGCTACATGGTGGGGCGCGAGGCCGACCTGTCGCCCGTGGACCTGGCGCTGGGCTGGAAGCGCATGGCCGAGCCGGCCGTGTACGAGCCCCTGAACATCACCCAGGGCGGGCGCTGGTACCGCTACTCCTGGTCGAACCAGCCCCCCATCCCGGTGCAGGAGATCATCGAATCCTCGGCCAACATGCACATGATTCCCGCCAACGATGCGGTGGAGCGCGCGCTCAAGAAGGCAAGCAAGGGCAGCTACATCCGCATCACCGGCAAGCTGGTCGAGGTGACACACCCCAGCGGCTGGCGCTGGACCAGCTCGCTCACCCGCTCGGACTCGGGGGCCAACTCCTGCGAGCTCATCTATGTGGAGACGGCACTGGTCGAGTAGCCGCCGCTGGCCAGCAAAAGAGCCCACCAGCAAAGTGTCCAGACGTGACATTCATCGGCTGCGTGAAATTTTTCACGGTTTTTTGGGTAGGCTTGCGGTCAGACAGCAACGACTGCCCGGCCCAGCCCTGGCACGAAACCCGCTCACTGCACTTACAAAGGGCTCCTCCCATGGCGAAAATTCTGGTCACCAAGTACGAAAACCAGGCCGATGCAACCGTCTGCGAAGTGGCCTATGAAAGCCAGGCCGACCTGTGCTGGTACGAGACGCCCTACGAGCAGCAGGCCCAAGGCGACGCCAAGTGGCTCTTCGTCGACTACGAGGGCCAGGCCAGCTTCAAGATCTTCAAGGTGAAGTACGAGGGACAGGCCGACATCAAGGCCTTCCAGGTCAAGTACCCCGAGCAGGCGCGCTGGCGCAATGCGGCGCACAAGTTCGTGGGCAAGATGGGCTGAGCATTCTGCACGGCAACAAACAAAAAACCCCTGCCGTGCAATGCACGGCAGGGGTTTCTTTCAAGCGCAGCAAGCCAGAGTTCAGTACTGCTGGATTGGCGCTCCAATGAACAGACGCGCCAAAGTGACTACCGTCTCGCGGGAAGTTGGCGTTTGAAAGACTCGTAGCGCGCTTCGTTGCTAACGCTTGCCACGGTTGAGAACTTGGAGGTCATGAAAGGCTGCAACTTTTCCAGACGATCTTTGGGCGCTGGGTGAGTCGAAAACAGAATTTCATAAGCTGTGTTGGAACTGGATCCTGTGGCGGCATACATGTTTAGCACCGTGGGCAAACCAATAGGTGCGTAGCCAGCGCGGGCCGCATACAGAACACCTTGGCGGTCAGCATCAAACTCATCCGACTGGTCCAAGCCTTTGCTGTAGAGGTCTTTAGCCAATCCGACAACGGCAGAACTCACCATTGAATTGCCTGATCTGGCCTGAATCACCCCTCCGGCAGCCTGCGCAAAACCGCCCTTCTTCAACGCAGACAGGTAGTGACCGCGGGTCACGTGGGCAATTTCGTGGCCCAGTACGCCAGCCAGTTCCGCCTCAGACTTGAGTTGGCGCATGAGACCGACGGTGATGAAGACAAAGCCACCAGGCGTTGCGTAAGCATTCACCGCCTCGGATTCAGTGACGCCAAAGCGCCATGCGAACTGGATCTCCTTACCGTCCTTGTCCTTTGGCTTTTCGGCCTGAACCGCAACCCACCAGCCGACTTGGCTGACATAACGCTGCACTGGATCATTTTTTAGCAGCGGCGCTGCGCCCAGCAGAACAGACGCGAAGTCATGGCCCATGGCGCGCTGTTCTTCAGCAGAGTAATCCTTGAAGGCGGTAGAGACGCCTTGAATTACATCCAATGCGCCACCGAGACGGGAACCGCCACCAGAACCTCCACCCAGCGCTGAGGAAAGAACATTCAGTCCTCCTGAACCGCCAGCCTGTGGCATGGTTTCACAACCGGTCAATAGCACAACAGTAGACAGTGCCAGTGCTGCAAACTTGAAGCGTTGGATTTTCATTTTTCTGCTCCGGTGTATGCATCAATCTTTTGAGCCACGACCTTGCCATTGCGTGCAAAGGTTTCTGCTTGATTCAGGTTAATGGCGTATTTCTCCAGTTGTGCCATTTCAGCTGGGGCAGGCTGTGCCTTGGCAAGGTCTTCCTTCGTGAAGCCTCGGGTCCCAGTGGTCGCCGTCGCACCCCGGCTGGGGGCAGAGAACATGCCTGCCAGGTTGGTACCCGAACTGGCAGGCGCAGACGCGGCCGGTGCCGCAGCTTCCAGGGATTTCACGTGGGTCAGGCGCACCCAGCCTTCGGTGCGGCCGAATTTGACCTTGACCCAGCCTTCTTGTGCGGCGGTCTGTTCGAGCTTGTTGCCCTTGGCCAGCTTGACCAGGATCTTGCCGTCCAATGCCGGCGTGGCGCGCAGCTCGGTGGGCGTGGTGACTTCCAATTGCTGGGCATGCACGCCAAGGCCCAGCCCCAGCAGCAGCGCAATGAGCAGGCCTTTCAACAGGCCCACGAATGATGTGTTCACTTTCCTTCTCCTCTCTGTGTCGAAATCGGGGCTTCGGCGGGTGCCGATTCCCCCATTGGCGGGCGGCGCTGTGGCTCGAAAAGTCGCACCGCCTGGTCGCGGCCTTTCACCTCGAAATCGCCGCGGTCAATGAAAACAAATGTTTCCCCACATTGTGCCCTTGTCGACTCGGAAACCAAAACCCGGGCAATCCCTTTCGTGCACCCTTCGATGCGGCTGCACAGATTGACGGCATCGCCGATTGCGGTGTAGTCCAGCCGGCGCGCCGTGCCCAGGAATCCCACCACGGCCGAGCCGGTATGCACACCGATGCCGATGTCGAACTTGGCCGTCGGGTCCTCGCGCGCCATGTCGTCGGCAAAGCGCTGCAGCGCATCGGCCATGCCCAGCGCCGCCTCCACGGCCAGCACCGCATGGTTGGGCTGGGCGATGGGCGCCCCCCAGAAGGCCATGATGGCGTCGCCGATGAACTTGTCGAGCGTGCCCTGGTGGCGAAAGATCACCTCCACCTGCATCTCGAAGTAGCGGTTGAGGATGTTCACGATCTCCTCGGGCTTGCGGTGCTCCGACAGGCTGGTAAAGCCCCGGATGTCGGAGAACAGCAGCGTGATCTCGCGGCTCGCGGACACCTCGGCCTCGGCCACAGTTTCTGACAGATCTTGCACGATGCGCGGATCCACGAAGCGCGAGAACATGGCCTGCACATGGCGCCGCTGCCCCATCTCCAGGCGCGACGAGAGCAGCCCAAAAGCGAGCAGTGCCACAGCCCCCAGCACCAGGGAGGACACCGGCATCCAGTACACATTGGCCTCCTGCAACGCCGCAACACTGCCCCCAATGGCAGCCGCAGCGAGCAGCCCGTAGCCCGTCACCACCCAAGTGGGTGATACACGCACCACGAAGGCCAGCGCCAGGCCGAAAATGAGGACCAGCACCAGGGTCGGATTGGCCCAGGGCGGCGCCTCGCGCAACCACTCGTTGTTTTGCAGATTGGCCAGCCCGGTCGCCAGCACGAAAGGGCCCGGCGTGGTGGCATCCATGGGCGTAGGCACGAAGTCCAGGATGCCGCTGGCCGTGGCACCGATCACGATGATCTTGCCGCGCGCGTCAAAAGGCAGCTTGCGATCACCCGATTGGGTGGCCAGGTAGGCATCGGCGTAGGAGATCCGCGTGAAATCCGAGCCGTACCAGTTCAGCCGAAAGCCGGGTCTTTTGGGCTGGGGTAGTTGCAGTGCATCGGCAACCCGACCAATGATGTGCGGAATCCACCAGCCCTCGGACTCTCGGCCCACCTCGGTCCGGCGGCCGATTCCGTCCCGGTCCTTGATGAAGTTGATGTAACCGGTACGCCAGACCTCTGGCGGCAACGACAGAGGACCTTCAATGCCATAGGCCGCATCAGGACTGGCATTTTCCAGCGGGCGTATGCCCATGGCTGGCGGCGCCATCTTCAGCGGGGCCTTCTGTTCGGTATTTTCTTCCAGCACCATGGGAATGAAGGCATGCTCGAAGGCCAGCGCCTTGGCCAATTCCACGTCGTTCTCGGGACGGAACCGGTCCGGCTGGGTCAGGATCAGGTCGAGCACGATGGCACGCGGCTGCTGCGCGACGAGCGCAGAAATCATTTCTGCATGGATGACCCGTGGCCACACCCATTTGCCAGCCACATCGAGCATCTGGGGGTTGACCAAGGAGACCTGGTCAATGTCGACGACCACAATGTCGTCTGGCGGCTTGCGGCTGTCCGCATGCCAGCGCAGCAAGGCGTCTCCCACCCGGTTGTCGAGGGCATCGAGCTTGTGCCAGGTGGTCACCTCGAACAGCGCCAGCGCGCAGAGCATGAGGCACAGCACGGCATACAGCGCGCTGCGGCCAAAGCGCTGGCGCAACCGGGTGAGGACCGACGAGGAAGGGTGGGAAGGGGCAGACGGCACAGCCGAGAGTATCCACGCCCCGCTTTGCGCGCCGCAAGCACATTGGCCCGGCGCGTTGTGCCCACCCTACTCCCCGGGCAGGGCCATTCAGCCGCCCACGAAGACCTGGCGCTGCTCGCCCAGCCCCGAGGCGCCCAGGCGCACCACATCGCCGGGCTTGAGGAACCAGGGCGCGGGCTTCTGGCCCAGGCCCACGCCGGCGGGGGTGCCGGTGAGCACAATGTCGCCAGGCTCCAGCGTCATGAACTGGCTGATGTACGAGATCACCTTGGGCAAGCCGAAAATGAAGTTGCGCGTGTTGCCGTTCTGCACGCGCTGGCCGTTGACTTCGAGCCACAGGTCCAGCGCATGCGGGTCGGCCACCTCGTCCGCGGTCACCAGCCAGGGGCCGATGGGGGCAAAGGTGTCGTAGCTCTTGCCCTTGACCCACTGGCCGCCGCGCTCGATCTGGTAAGCACGCTCCGACACATCGTTGGCCAGCACATAGCCGGCCACATGCTGCGGTGCAGCATCTTCGCTGACATGGCTGGCGCGCGTGCCGATGACCAGGCCCAGCTCCACCTCCCAGTCGGTTTTCTGTGATCCAGGCGGTATGCGCACCTCGTCGTTCGGGCCGTTGAGCGAGGTGACAGCCTTCATGAACAGCACCGGCTCGGCCGGCGCCTGCATGCCGGCCTCGGCCGCATGGTCGGCGTAGTTCAGGCCCACGCAGACGATCTTGCCCACGCCGCCCACGGGGCAACCCAGGCGCGGCGTGCCTTCCACGGCGGGCAGGCGGGTGGCGTCGATGGCGGCCAGGGCCGCCAGCGTGCGCGGGTTGAGCTGGGCCGGCCCCAGCTCGGGCAGCAGCATGGACAGGTCGCGCAGCACGCCCTGGGCGTCGAGCAGGCCGGGACGCTCGGCACCAGCCTGGCCGTAACGGATGAGTTTCATATGGGAAATGGTTCAAGGGAAACGGGAGGACGCCAGCATACCCACCGGCGGGCGTTTACCATCGCAGGGGCACATCCGCTTGCGCCCGGTCTTTGTCTTCCCTGCCCTGCATCCATGGTCCCGCCTTCCCCCAGCCCCTCCACTCCGGCAGAGCCCCGCCCGGCCCCGCGCAACTGCACCGACCTGTTCTGGTCCTTCACCTGGCTGGCGCTGCAAGGCTTTGGCGGGGTGCTGGCCGTGGTGCAGCGCGAACTGGTGGAGCGCAAGCGCTGGATGACGAACGAGGAATTCGTCGAGGAATGGGCGGTGGCGCAGATCATGCCCGGCCCCAATGTGGTGAACCTCTCCATCACCATCGGCGACCGCTACTTCGGCTGGCGTGGCGCGCTGGCGGCGCTGGCCGGCATGCTGCTGTTTCCGCTCATGCTGGTGCTGACGCTGGCCGTGGTCTACGCCCAGTTCGCCAGCCACCCGGCAGTGGCCGGTGCGCTGCGCGGCATGGGCGCGGTGGCCGCCGGGCTGATTGCGGGTACCGGGCTCAAGCTCTCGGCCACGCTGCGCACCCACCCGCTCGGCCCGGCCGTTTGTTCGGTGATCACGGTGCTTACCGTGGTGGCCATGGCCGTGCTGCGCTGGCCGCTGGTCTGGACCCTGCCCCTGCTGGGCGGAACAGCCTGCCTGCTCACCTGGCGAAAGCTCGCGCCATGACGGGCGCCAGCATCCACCTGGGCTGGGCCGACTGGTTGCAGCTCTTCCTGTACTACATGTCGCTGTCGCTGCTGGCCGTGGGCGGCGCCATTGCCACCGCGCCCGACATGCACCGCTTTCTGGTGGAAAAGAACGCCTGGCTGGCCGACCCGCAGTTCAACGCATCCATCGCCATCGCACAGGCGGCCCCCGGGCCCAATGTGCTCTTCATCGCCCTGCTGGGCTGGAACGTGGGGCTCAATGCCGGCGGGGCTGGCCCGCTGGGCTGGGCCCTGGGCGCCCTGGGCATGGCCTTGTGCATGGTGGGCGTGATGCTGCCCAGCAGCCTGCTGACCTGGCTGGCCACGCGCTGGGGCCACCGCAACCGCGAGCGGCGCGGCGTGCGCGCCTTCAAGCAGGGCATGGTGCCGGTGGTCATCGGCCTGCTGCTGGCCACCACCTGGGTGCTGGCCCAGGCCCATGGCGGCCTGGCCACCGCCTGGCCGCTGTGGCTGACCACCGTGGTGACCATGCTGCTGGTGTGGAAGACGCGCCTGCACCTGCTGTGGATGCTGGGTGCCGGCGCCCTGCTGGGCGCACTCGGCTATATGGGGTGACCGTTGATGTGCGAGCTGGACTTGATGTACAGCGTGACCGGGTTGCCCGCACCATCGTCGCCCGTGATCACCAGGGGCAGGCCCGCGCCCTTGGCCGTCCACCCCGCCGACACGCGCGTGCCATTGGTCCACTCGAACTTGCAGGCCATGTAGGTGCCGGCGGGCACGGTCACGCTTTCCTGGCCGCGGTAGGTGATGGTCTGTGATTCGCGGGTCGTGCTGGTCTGGGTCGGCAGGCCCGGGAGCTCCATGGTGGTCTGGCGCACCTCATTGATCGTGTAGCTCTCGTTGAGCGCCAGCGCAAAGTCGCGCACGCGGTTGGCCGGGCTGAGCACCATGGTGGTCCGCATGCCCGCCACCGGTGCCTCCACGCGCGCGGTGCTGCCATAGCGCAGCAGCACCGGGCCCTGGGGGGTGCTCTCCAGCGTGTCGTATTCCCACACCCGGGCATTGAACGTGGTGGCGCCCGCCTTGCTCACCAGCACCGTGCGCTCGGTCTCGATCAGCCCGGACTGCCCGGCAAAGCTGGCAGGGGGGTTGATGCGGCCTTCGGTGCTGAACTGCACGGCGCCATCGGCTGACTGCCAGTCCCAGCGGTAGGTCGTGCCCTGTTGCAGCAGCGCGGGGTTGAAGCAGTCCGACGCGGCCCCGGTGCCCGTGCCGGGCGGGGGCACGGAGGTGTTCTCGCACAGCGCCGCATTGAGCTGGCACAGGGCGGCCGTCAGGTCCACGATCTGCCCTGCGGTCTGGCTTTGGCTGGCCACCAGAAACCGGCCCTCGCTGAAGGCAAAGGCATTGCCCACCGAGGCGTAGAACCGGTAGGCATAGGGCCCGGCCATTCCGTCCTGCCCGGCGCCGGCAGGAAAAAGGGAGGGGAAGGAGCTTTCGAGCCATTGCCGCGCCGCGTCGCGGCTGGATGGGCGCACGGTCGGTTCGGCCTGCGCCGTGGCCGCGAGCATGGCGCCGAGGGCCAAGGTCACTGCGCACCTGGTAGTTGATCGCATCATGGTTTCTCCGGTGAAGGCGTAGACCAGGAGCTCTGCAGATCCGGGCTTGCCAGATATCCCCGTGGGTACCCACCAAGGCCTGCAAGTCACGGGTTCCTTGCGGCTGGGCGAAGTGTCTCTTTGGCACCGCCCTGAAGTCCATAGGCCGGCAGCGCCGCAGGCGCCCCAGCCGTGAACAAGATCACGCACAGGCCTGCTGGCAGCGCAGAGCCCTGCGCCAGCAGCACTTGCCAAAAGCAGCAACAATGCCTGTGAACCTTTCTCCACCAAGGAATCCTGCTCCATGAACCTCCGTCCCCTGGGCCGCTCGGGCCTGCAAGTTTCTCCCCTGTGCTTTGGCGGCAATGTCTTCGGCTGGACGGCCGATGAGGCCACCTCGTTTTCGCTGCTCGATGCCTGGCTGGATGCGGGCTTCAATTTCATCGACACGGCCGACGTGTACTCGCGCTGGGTGCCGGGCCACGCGGGCGGCGAATCCGAAGCCGTGATCGGCCGCTGGCTGGCCAAGTCGGGCAAGCGCAACCAGATCGTGCTGGCCACCAAGGTCGGCAAGGACATGGGTGACGGCAAGGTGGGCCTGCGCCCCGAATACATCCGCCAGGCGGTGGAGGCCTCGCTCAAGCGCCTGCAGACCGACCACATCGATCTCTACCAGTCGCACGACGACGATGCCAGCGTGCCGCTGGCCGACACCCTGGGTGCCTACGACGACCTGGTCAAGGCCGGCAAGGTGCGTGCCATTGGCGCCTCCAACTTCACGGCGGCGCGCCTGGGTGAGGCCCTGGCGACCAGCGAGCGCCTGGGCCTGGTGCGCTACGAAAGCCTGCAGCCCCTGTTCAACCTGTACGACCGCGCCGTGTTCGAGAAGGAACTGCAGCCGCTGTGCGTGGACCAGGGCGTGGGCGTGATCAACTTCTATGCGTTGGCCGCGGGCTTTCTCACCGGCAAGTACCGCACCGAGGCCGACGCCGCCAAGAGCGCGCGCGGCAAGAACACCACGGCCAAGTACCTCAATGCGCGCGGCCTGCGCATCCTGGCCGCGCTGGACACCGTGGCCGCGCGCCTGAACGCCACGCCCGGCCAGGTGGCGGTGGCCTGGCAGATCGTGCAGCCGGGCATCACCGCCCCCATCGCCAGCGCCACCTCGCTGGCACAGCTGCAGGACCTGGTGAAGGCCAGCCAGCTCACACTGGACGCCGAGGCACTGGCTACGCTGGGCACCGCCAGCGCCGAATAAGCCTATGGCGCTGCGGCGCCGATTTGCCATTGCCGGGTCTGCTGCTGACACTGCCATAGCGTGGCATACACCCCGCCACGCGCCAGCAGCTCGGCATGGCGGCCCTGCTCCACCAGCCGGCCGCCGTCCAGCACCAGGATCTGGTCCGCATGCACCACGCTGCGCAGCCGGTGGGCGATGACGACCACGGTGCGGTCGCGCACCAGGGTCGAAAGCGCACGCTGGATCTGCGCCGCGTTCGAGGGGTCCACGCTGGCCGTGGCCTCATCGAGCAGCACGATGGGCGCGTCCTTGAGCAGGGCGCGCGCAATCGAGATGCGCTGGCGCTCACCGCCCGACAACCGGGCTCCGCCCTCCCCCAGCGGCGTGTCGTAGCCCTCGGGCAAGCGTTCGATGAAGCCGTGCGCCTCGGCCAGGCGCGCTGCCGCCACAATCTCTTCATGCGTGGCGCCGGGCCTGCCGATGGCCAGGTTCTCGCGCACCGTGCCCGAGAACAGCACCACGTCCTGGAAGGCCATGGCCACCTGGCGGTGCAGCAGCTCGGATCCCATGGCACGCACGTCCACCCCGCCGATGCGCACGGCGCCGGCATCCACGTCCCACAGCCGCGCCACCAGGTGCAGCAAGGTGGTCTTGCCCGAGCCCGAGCGCCCGACCACCGCCGTGAGACTGCGCTCGGGGATATGGGCGCTGATGCCGTGCAGCACGGGCTCCCCCTCTCCCCCGCCATAGCCAAAGCGCACATCCGCCAGTTCAATGGCATGGCCTTGCGGTGCCTGCGGCTCGGCGGGCTCGGGCAGCGCGGGCTCGGCCAGCAGGTCGCGGATGCGCTGCATCGCCTCCTGCGCATAGCGCAGCAGCAAGAACGACAGCCCCACCTCGAACAACTGGCGGTACACCGGCAGCGAGAGCACGGCAAACACCAGCAGCATCTCGCCGCTGAGCGTGCTGCCCAGGCGCTGTGCGCCCAGCCACACGGCCAGCGCAAAGCCCGACTCCACCGCACAGCCGAACAGCGCAACCAGCGGCGTGGGCCACAGCTCGATGGCCAGGGCCTGGCGGCGCATGGCGGCCAGCGCCGTCGCAAGGCGTTGGAAGGTGGCGCCGCCCTCCCCTGCGGGCTCGAAGGCACGCACCACGGCAATGCCCTGCACATAGTCCAGCACCTCGGCCTGGCCGTGGGCGTTGGCTGCCTGCAGCTTGCCGGCCTGGGCGATCAGCACGCGCTGGCCCACCACCAGCAGGCCAAACGCCAGGGGCAGTGTGGCCAGCACAGCCAGGCCCAGCCGCCAGTCCAGCCACAGCAGCAGCACCGACAGGAAGGCCGGCACCAGGAGCCCGCCGAAGAACACGCCCAGAAAGTGGGCCCAGATGTCCTCCACGAGTTGCATGTCGGCCGCCAAAGTGGCGGCCAGGCTGCCGCTGCGCCGGCCGGCCAGCCAGCCCAGGGGCAGGCGGCGCAGGTGGTCGGCCACGCGCAGGCGCGCCTGGCCCATCATCGCGTAGGCGCCCGAGAAGATGGTGGGCATGGCCCGGCGCGCGCAGGCGATGCGCACCACCAGGCAGGCCAGCAGAACCAGCGCAGCCCCCCCGGCACGCTGCACGGAGCCAGTGCCGCGCAACACATCGAGCAACAGCCATGCGACGATGCCGAAGGGCACGGCGGCGAACAGCGACTCGGCCACCGACCAGCGCAGGCCGCGGCGCAGCCGTTTGTCGGTGTAGCCGGCCAGTTCATGGCCGGCCAGTACCAGGGTGCGGATCATGGCGCGCCTCCGAGTTCCGAACCCAATGTCCAGTCGCGTGCGTCCTCATGGTCCCGCCACAGCTGGCGGTACAGCGCGCAGCCGGCCAGCAGCTCCTCGTGCCGGCCCTGGCCGGCAATGCGGCCCTGGTCCAGCACCACGATGTGCGCCGCCTGGCGCACGGTGTGCAGCCGGTGCGCGATGACCAGCACCGTACGCCCCTGGCAGGCCACGTCCAGCGCCTGCTGGATCAGCAGCTCGTTCTCGGCATCGGCATGGGCCATGGCTTCGTCGAGCAGCACAATGGGCGCATCCTTGAGCAGCGCCCGGGCGATGGACAGGCGCTGGCGCTCGCCGCCCGACAGGCGCGCGCCGCGCTCGCCGATGGGTGTGTCATAGCCCTGCGGCAGGCGCACAATGAAGTCGTGCGCACGGGCTGTGGTGGCGGCGGCCACCAGCTCTTCATCGCTCGCCCCCGGGCGCGCCATGCGCAGGTTGTCGCGCACGGTGCCGTGGAACAGGTGCACTTCCTGGAACACGATGGCCATGCGCGAGAGCAGTGCCGCCTGCGGCCACTGGCGCACATCCCGCCCGGCCACGCGCACTGCACCGCCGCTCACCTCGTGCAGGCGTGGCAGCAGCCGGGCCACCGTGCTCTTGCCCGCGCCCGACGGGCCGACCAGTGCCGTGACGCGGCCCGCCGGGGCCTCGAAGCTGATGCCCTGCAGGGCCTGGGCCTCGCCAACCCCATCGCCGTAGGCAAACTCGACGTTGTCAAATGCAATGCCGTGCGGCACCGCCAGCGCCGGGGCCTGCGCACCCGGCACATCCCGCAGCACCGGGGCCGCCAATACCTCACCGATGCGCCGCAGCGCCTCGGCACGTCGTGCCTGCTCGCCAAAGGCAAAGGTCAGCCGCAGCAGGGGCTGCAGCACCAGCGGCGCAACCAGCAGAAACAGCACCAGCGTGGCGGCATCCACCTGTCCGCGGGCATGCAGCCAGGCACCCAGCGGTGCCACCACCACCAGGTTGGCCGACAGCAGCGCCATGAACATGGCCCAGCCGCCTGCAGACCCCGCAGAGTAGCGGTCCACCCAGCGCACGGCGCCCTGGATGGCATCGTCCAGCCGGCCGAAGGACTGCGCGGACAGGCCGAAGACCTTGACCACGGGCATGCCGCGCAGGAACTCCACGATCTGCGTGGCGATGCCGGCCTGCAGCCCATGCCATTCGCGCATGCGCTCGCCCGAATCGCGCAGCAGCACCGCCTGCAGCAGCACCGCCACCGGCAAGGGAGCCAGCGCGGCCAGCGTGAGGCGCCAGTCCATGGCCGCCATCAGCGCCAGCGCCGCCAGGGGCACGGTGAGGCTGGCCACCACGTCGGGCAGCATATGGGCCAGAAAGCCCTCCATGGCGCCGGTGTCGTCGACCACCGTCTTGCGCAGGCTGCCGCTGCCGTGGCGTGCGAAGAAATCCATGGGCACCCGCGCCAGTTGCCGCGCCAGCCGCAGGCGCAGCTGGAACAGCACCGAGAATGCGCCCAGGTGCGCGAGCGCATGGCTGGCCGCCATCATCAGCCAGCGCAGTGCGATGGCAGCCACCGCCAGCAGGGCCAGGTGGCGGATGGCCTCCGTGTCCGGCACCGGCGCAAAGATCGCCAGCGCCATGCGGTACAGCACATAGAACGGCGCCAGCGACAGTGCGGCCGAGGCGATGGCCAGCAGCGAGGCGCCCAGCAGCGCCCAGGGCGCCATGCCGATCAGGCCGGCAAAGCCCAGCGGCTTGTGCGGTGCGGAGCTCATGGGCGGCCCTCCTTTTCTTCATGCGCCAGATGCATGCGCGGCAGGGCCAGCGCAATCAGCACCAGCACCACGGCCCCCGCCAGCCAGGCGAACGCAAAGGCATTGCCATAGCCCCAGCGCTGCCCCAGCCCACCGATGGCGCCCGCAGCCACGGCATTGGCCAGGCTTTCGCTGCACTGCATGACCGTGTAGTCCGTACCGGGGCGCGCAGGCGAAGCCCAGTTCATCACCAGCGCCCACAGCGCCACGTACATGGCGCCGTCGCACAGGGCCTGCAGCGCGAACGCGGCGGAGTACAGCGCCAGCGGGTGCTGCGCGCCACCGGCGTTCAGCGCCCAGGGCACACCCAGCGCCAGGGTCGACAGCGCGCAGCCCACCAGCAGGGCACGCCGGTTGCCCAGCGAGCGCACCAGGGGCACGCCGATGAATACACCGCCCAGCGCCGTGGCCACCAGCGTGCCCATCTGCAGGCCGCCGATCTGCGCCACGGGCAGGCCCCGGTCCACCAGCCAGGGCTGGGCCAGCGTGCCGGCGGCCGTGCTGGCAAACTTGAACAGCAGCGCCACGGCCAGGGCCCAACCCAGGTCGGTGTGCTCGCGCAGGTCACGCAGGCGCACACGCGTTGCGGGCCGCGCCTGGGGCGGTGCGGCGCGCCAGCGCTGCCCCAGCAGCAAGGGCAGGTACAGCAGGCACATCAGCGCCGCCATGCCCAGCATGGCCCCTGCCCAGCCGACATGCTCGTACACGATGAGCAACCCACCGCCGCCCGCCAGCATGCCGGCGATGAACCCCGCGACCTGGATGGCATTGGCCGCACCGGCCGCCCTGCCTTGCATGCGCGATACGGCATAGGCATTGGTGGCGATGTCCTGCGTGGCGCAGAGGGTGTTGAGCAGCACCACGCCGGCCAGCGCCAGTGTGAGCTGGCCGGCCGGCGAGAACGGCACCAGCGCCAGGCAGGCCAGCACGGCCAGACCCTGCGTGACACCCACCACCGGCGCATAACCCCAGCGTGCGCAGGCGTTGTCCACCGGCCCGGCCCACAAGAACTTGAGCGCCCAGGGCAGAAAGGCCAGGCCCGCAAGCCCCACGTCGCCCACGCCGTGGCCGCCCTCGCGGATCAGCACACCCAGCGCGTTGAAGGCCAGGCCGGCGGGCAGGCCCTGGGCCACGTACATCAAGGCCAGCGCGGTGTATTCGGCCCGGCGCGACGTTTGCGCCTGGGCTGCCATGGCGGTGTCCAGAACGGCCGCCATCAGAAGTCCACCCCCACGCGCACGCCCACGGTGCGCGGAGCCCCCGCCACCACGGTGCGGGCATCGAGTGCGCGTGTGGAATAGCGCGCATCGCCCAGGTTCTTGCCGTAGAGGCCGAAGGTCCAGCGCTGCAGGCGGTAGGACAGCTGGGCATCGACCAGGGTGTAGGCCGGGTTCTGCACGGCGCTCGAAGGGTACAGGGCCGAGCTGCCCATGCGCCGTACCGAGACACCCGCCTCCCAGCCGGCCGCAGGCTTCCAGTTCACGGCCAGGCCATAGCTGCTGCGCGGCGCGTTCGGGAACTGCCGGCCCGCATAGTCCACACCGCCGTTGACGTACTCGTCGTACACGGCACGCACATAGCCCGCAAAGCCGCTGACCTCCAGCCCCGCTGCCGGCCGCACCGCACCCGTGAGCTCGATGCCCTGGTTGTGCGAGCGGCCCGCGTTGCTCACCATGCTCTGCCCGTTGGCCCCGATGACGACCACCTGCTGGTCGCGCAGGCGAGTGTAGAAGGCCGTGGCGCCCAGGTCCCAGGCATTGCGCTCGCCGCGCACGCGGTAGCCGATCTCGGCATAGTTGCCATACTCGGGGGCGAAGGGTGTGCCGGCCGACACGGGGTTGTAGGCGTACTGGTTGAAGCCCGAGGCCTTGTAGCCACGCGCCAGCGTGAGCCAGGCAAACTGGTGCCCATCGGGCCGGTGCTCCAGCGTCAGGCGCGGCAGCAGCACCTTGTCGCGTGTCTTCAAGCGGCTCACCGTGTCGTTGGTGTTGTAGGGCGTGTCGGGCTTGCCATCGCCATTGCTGTCGAAAAAGCCGCTTTGCGCGCTGGTCCAGTCCATGTGGCGGCGGTCGGCCTCGTAGCGCAGCGCACCCGCCAGGCGCCAGCGCGGGGCCAGGCGCCAGCCCAGTTCACCGAACACGGCAGCCGTCTGGCCTTCGATCTCGGCCGTGGTGGCGCTGCGCATGTACCCAGGCACCTCGAACAGGTAGGGCGAGGATTTCTTGAGGCTGGAGGCATAGACCCCCGCGAGCCAATCAAAGCCGCCCGCGCTGGCCGGCGCTGTCTCGCCCGAGAGCCGCGCCTCGCCGCTGAACTGGCGGTTCTTGGCGTCGAAGCCCGAGGGCCCGCCAAACAGCGAGGACGGCATCCAGCTGGCCCAGGTGCCGGTGCTGCCGCCCAACGTCACGGCCAGTTGCGAGCCCCCAGCCAGGCGGCGCTGGTACTCGCCCGTGAACAACGTGAAATCGGTGTCGTTGCGGCCGGCCTCGCTGGCGTTGGAGCGCAGGTCGGCGGCCAGCGCCAGCGGGGCGAAGAAGTCGTTGCCGCCCTTGCGCTCGGCATGGTGCAGGCCCAGGCGCCAGGTGCCGCCCGCGCCATCGCGGTGCAGGAACTTGAGGCGTGCGTAGCGGCTGCTCCAGCCTGTGGTGTCGTCACGGCCCAGGGCGGTGTTCTTCACGTAGCCATCGCCCTCCTCGCCGCCCAGCGCCAGGCGAAAGCCGGTATCGCTGGACATCGGCAGGTCGGCCGCCAAGCCAAGCTTGCGCCGGTTGGCCGTGCCGAAGTCGAGCTGCGCGCTGCCGCCGAAGACCGCGCCCGGGTCGCGCGTGCGCATCGCTACCAGGCCGCCCATGCTGTTCTGGCCGTACAGCGTGCTCTGCGGGCCGCGCAGCACTTCGATGTGCTCCAGGTCGAACAGTGCGCCCAGCATGGCGCCCGGCACGGGCACGCCATCGACCAGCAGCGAGGTGCTGTGGCTGTCGGACTCATCGTCCGAGAAACCCAGGCCGCGGATGGTGATGGTAGGCGCACTGCCCGTGAAGTCGGAGAAGTAGACGTTGGGCAGCTGCTGCGCCACGTCGGTCAGCGACTGCAGGCCCTGGGCGTTCACGGCCTCGCCGTCGATGACATCCACGCTGCCGGGCGTGTCGAAGACGGTGCGGCCCTGCTTGGTGGCGGTGACCACCACCGAAGGCATGGCGGCAGCGGAAGGCCCGGACTCCGGCGCGGACTGCGCCCAGGCGCCCTGGGCGGCAGCCAGTGCGAGGCACAGGCACAGGGGGGAAAGACGGGACGGCGTTGGGCGGTTGTGAAGCATGGACAGAGGTCGTTTCGTAGATATACTTTGATGCTAGTAATTCTCATTTGCATCTTCTACCCCGCAAGGAAGTGCATCTACCCGCAGCGGGAGTTTTTGAGAGAGGGGGTGTTGGGATGCACGATGCGAGCACCGTCGTCGACGTGGCGGGCTACCTGCCCTCCGACCTTTCGCAGCGCACGGATCTGTGGCCCGCCGGGCCGCAGCGCAGCGGCGCGCACATGACGGGCTATGGCCTGGCCGCGTTCTCCAGCCACAGCGAGTACGCCGACCCGGTGAGCATCACCGTCTGCGACTCGGCCGAGCGGCTGCACCTGTCGGTCTGGCTGCGCGATGGCCTGGCCGTGGAATCCGATGGCTGGAAGTTCCGCGTGGCCGGACGCGATACCGTGGCCGGCTACCTGCCGGGCACACCATGGAAATCCGACTTCCGCGGCCAGGCCCACCACGTGGGCCTGCTGCTGCCGCCTGGGCAGTTGCCGGTGCTGGGTGGCGAACAGGGCGAGATCTTCTTCAGCGACCTCAGGCGCGATGGCTTCCTGCGCGTGCAGCCCGGCACGGCCGAGGTGCTGCGCGCCGCGCACGAGCTCGATGCCACCCTGCTCAACCCGTCGGCCAGCCCGCTGCTGCGCGAGGCCAAGAGCCTGGAGCTGCTGGCCCACCTGATCGCGGCCGGGCGCGCCGAATCCGCGGCGCCCCTGATCACGCGCGTGCAGCGCGAACGCCTGCACCGCGCGCGCGAGCTGCTGCTGGCCGACCTGGCCGATCCCCCCAGCATCGAGCACCTGGCGCGCGAGAGCGGCATGAACAGCTTTGCCCTCAAGAAGGACTTCAAGCGCCTGTTCGGCCTGCCCGTGCATGCACTGCACCAGCAGGAGCGCATGCGCGCGGCCTGGCAGCTCATCGAGTCAGGCCGCCACAGCGCCAGCGAGGCCGGCAGCCGGCTGGGCTACACCAACATGAGCCATTTCGGCGCGGCTTTCCGCAAGGCCTTCGGCATCCTGCCGGGCGAGCTCAAGCGCCGGCAGGGTTGAACGCTGCGCCCCCGCGCCGAGCCACCGCCAGAAAGCCCTTCACGGGCGTGGCGAGTTCGTCGCGTACGTCGACGTCGGTGAAGTCGGGCGCCCCGAACCCGGCCGAGGCCAGGCGCTCACGCACATGGCTGCGGCGGTGGCTGTAGCGGCCCGAAGGGGCAATGGCGTGGCCGCCCGGCCCCTCGGCCAGGAGTTCCTCGAAAGACGCGATCAGCAAGCCGCCCGGCGCCAGCGCATGTGCGGCGGCGGCGAAGAAACCACCGGTATCGCCAAAGTAGACCAGGGTGTCGGCCGCGACCACGAGATCGAAGCTGCCGGCCGGGCCCTGCTCCATGCAGGCCACGACTTCCTGTTCGTGCAGGCTGCTGTAGACCCCCTTGTCCGCTGCCACCGCGAGCGAGCGGGCCGAGAGATCCACACCGACCAGCCGGCTGGCGAAGGGCGCCACTTCCAGCCCGCACAAGCCGGTGCCGCAGCCCGCATCGAGGATGCGCAGGCTGCGCGGGGCCGTGCCCAAACCGCGCAGCACCTTGCCGATCAGGGGCGGCACACCGTAGTGCAGCATGTCCACGAGTTTGTGCTCGAAGGTCTCCGCCAGGCCGTCGAAGTAGGCGGCCAGGTAGGCGTCGGATGCGCGCTCGGGTGCACCGCCGTCCCCGCTGCTGCCGCGCGCAGCCGCCAGCAGGTGGCTGGCTTCCGGGTTGCCGGGCTCCTGCGCCAGCCATTCCTCGTACATGCGCGCCGCATCCTCGAAGCGCCCGAGCACACTGTAGGCCACACCCAGCATGCGGCGTGGCTTGTCAGCCACGGGACGCAGCACATAGGCCGCGCAGCGGCTGCGCGCAGCCCCCGAGTTGTCGCCCCGTTGGGCCTGGGCATCGCCCAGGTTGTACAACGCGTCCTCGAAGGCGGGATCGATGGCCACGGCGTTCTCGAAAGCCGTGATGGCCTGGTCCGTCTGCTGGTGCCGCAGCAGCAACGCCCCCAGGTTGTTCCAGGCCTGTGCATGGCGCGCATCCAGCTCCAGTGCAGCCATGAAGGCCACGATGGCCTCGGCACCCTGCCCCGTGGCCGCGAGCATGTTGCCCAGGGTGTTGTGCCAGTCGGCCTCGCCGGGCGATGCGGCCAGCGAATCACGGACCAGGGCAATGCCTTCTTCGCTGCGGCCCCGCTGGTGCAGCAGCACGCCGAGGAAGTGGGTGGCTGAAGGTTGGCCGGGTGCCGCCGCCAGGATGCCGCGGTACCGGGATTCGGCCTCGGGCAGGCGCCCAGCGAGGTGCTCGCTCAGCGCAGCCGCGAACGCAGCGGCAGGATCTGCCATGGCGGGGATGGAAATGGGGGTGCTGGCGCCGTCCATGGATGCGGTAGGTCCCATCGTGGGCCGAAGGCCGGGATGAAAATCATGCCATACCGATGCAGCAGCTCAGGGGCTGGCCGCCAGGCAGGCCACCTGCTGCAGAAAGATCGCATGGACAGGAAGCTCCCGCCCCTGGCCGACGGCCAGGCGGGGCGTGTTCGACGCCATGTGGCCTATAACCACCACCTTGTCCCGGAAACGTGCCAGAAAGCGGCGCGACCCATCGACCACGGAGCGAAACGAATGCCCCTCAGGCACCGGCTGCTGCGCATGGAAGCAGCGGGCCTGCCCTTTGCCATCGAGCACGAACCGGCGGGGACCCAGCCGGAGCTCCGAGGGCGTGATCACCGCTTTCGCTCGCACCAACTCCTGCGCAGCCAGCAGGCTCAGGCTCTGGACTGTGCGCCCGTTGACTTGCGCCTGGACCTCGATGGATTCCTCTGCACCGGCTGCACGCTGGTGCACGAAGCCGAAACCGGCCGCTGCAGGGGCGAGGCGGCTGTTGGGGCCGACGGCCGAGCCATGCATCAAGCCATCGGGCCCCTCCACCACATCGGCAAGATCGATCTGCAGAAAGCTGGGAATTCGAGCCAACGCGGTCGCCAATTGCGCATCGGCATCCCTCGGTTCGTCCACAAAGAATTTGTAGACGATGGACCTGGCCCCCGCCTGCGCCAGACGGTGAATCACCGTGGCCGAAATGGCCCGGGAAAACGGAAAATCACCGAAATGGGCGATGTCTTCGTCGGTGACCGCGACGAACTCTAACCCCGAGGGTGGGCCCGCCCCGGCCTCGGCCACCCGTGCAGCAGCCGGCCCGACCCACATGCCCGCCACGGCAAGGCACAGGGCCGGCAACGCGCCGCTTCGCCTCACATGTTGTCGATCATGACCTGCCCGAAGCCCGAGCAGCTCACCTGGGTGGCGCCATCCATCAGGCGCGCGAAGTCATAGGTGACCTTCTTGGAGGCGATCGACTTCTCGAGCGAGCTGATGATCAGGTTGGCGGCCTCGACCCAGCCCATGTGGCGCAGCATCATCTCGGCCGAGAGGATCTCGGAGCCAGGGTTCACGTAGTCCTTGCCGGCGTACTTGGGGGCCGTGCCGTGGGTGGCCTCGAAGCAGGCCACCGAGTCGGACATGTTGGCGCCGGGCGCGATGCCGATGCCACCCACCTGGGCGGCCAGTGCGTCGGAAATGTAGTCGCCGTTGAGGTTGAGCGTGGCCACCACCGAATACTCGGCAGGGCGCAGCAGGATCTGCTGCAGGAAGGCATCGGCGATGCTGTCCTTGATGGTGATCTCCCGGCCCGTCTTGGGGTTCTTGAACTTGCACCAGGGGCCGCCGTCGATCGGCTGGGCGCCGAATTCCTTTTGCGCCAGGGCATAGGCCCAGTCGCGGAAGCCACCTTCGGTGAACTTCATGATGTTGCCCTTGTGCACGATGGTCACGCTGGGCTTGTCGTTGTCGATGGCGTACTGGATGGCCTTGCGCACCAGGCGCTCCGTGCCCTCGCGCGAAACCGGCTTGACGCCCAGGCCCGAGGTGTTGGGGAAGCGGATCTTCTTCACACCCATCTCGTCGAGCAGGAACTTGATGAGCTTCTTGGCCTTGTCCGACTCGGCCTCGAACTCGATACCCGCGTAGATGTCTTCGGAGTTCTCGCGGAAGATCACCATGTTGGTCTTCTCGGGCTCCTTCAGGGGCGAGGGCACGCCCTTGAAGTACTGCACGGGGCGCAGGCAGACGTACAGGTCGAGTTCCTGGCGCAGGGCCACGTTGAGCGAGCGGATGCCGCCGCCCACGGGCGTGGTCAGCGGGCCCTTGATGGACACCACGTACTCACGCAGCACGGCCAGCGTCTCGTCGGGCAGCCACACATCGGGGCCGTAGACCTTGGTGGACTTCTCGCCCGCGTAGACCTCCATCCAGTGGATCTTCTTCTTGCCGCCATAGGCCTTGGCCACGGCCGCATCCACCACCTTGATCATGACGGGCGTGATGTCGAGGCCCGTGCCATCGCCTTCGATGAAGGGGATGATGGGCTCGTCCGGCACGTTCAACGACATATCGGCATTGACGGTGATTTTCTGGCCTTGGGCAGGCACCTGGATGTGCTGGTAGCTGGTCATGGACGGGGGTCTCCGTTGGATATCTGAAACACAATTGTGCAGACGGGGCAAGTGCCCCCTGATCGCAAAGATTCTATAGACAAAAAAATGCCGAAAACCCCTGTCAACCGCGCGCGGGCTGCTATCGTTGCAGGTGGAGCCTCGTGAATATTTTGCGAGGCCCTCAACCCGATAGTTCGTCTAGGAAATGGCACATATGAAAAAACTCCTCGCTGTCCTGATGGCTGGTCTGTTCTCGGCCGGTGCGTCCTTCGCACAGGCTCCAGCCGCCCCCGCTGCTGCTCCAGCGCCCGCCGCCGCTCCTGCGGCTGCACCCGCTCCTGCGGCCAAGGCCCCTGCCCACAAGCAGTCCAAGAAAATGGCCCAGAAGAAGACCAAGAAGCACGCCAAGAAGGCTGCCGCCTGATGCGGCCGGGGGTTTGTGCGGATCTCTGACCCCCTCCCTTCCGGTTTGCTTCAAAATCGCCCGCAGTCGCGGGCGATTTTGTTTCTGGCGCCCGTTCCTCCCATCGACCGAGCTTCTTCCATGCCCAGCCTCCGCCTTGCCGCCCCCACCCCATTCCTGCGCCGCCATGGCCTGCTGGCCGTTCTGCTGGCCGCATCGCTCGCAGCCCTGGCACCTGCCAGCCAGGCCCAGGAGGGCCCCCAGCTGAACCTGCAGCGTGTGGAACTCACGGCGGGCATGCACCGCATCGATGCCCAGGTGGCCGTGGCCCCGGTGGAGCGCCAGATCGGCCTGATGAACCGGCCCGAGATGCCCCAGCACGAAGGCATGTTGTTCGTCTTCGAGCAGCCCAGCGAGCAGTGCTTCTGGATGAAGAACACCCTGCTGCCGCTGACGGCGGCCTTCGTCGCTGACGACGGCACCATCGTCAATCTGGAGGACATGAAGCCCCAGACGCTCGATTCGCACTGCTCCAAGAAGCCGGTGCGCTTCGTGCTGGAAATGAACCAGGGCTGGTTCGCCAAGAAGGGCATCAAGGCCGGCTTCAAGCTGGGCGGCGCCCCCTTCTCGAAGAAGTGAGCTCCCTGCGCCCATGAAAAAAACGGCCCTTGGGCCGTTTTTTCGTTTCCGCCCATCGGGGCGGATGGACTGCCGTCTGCGGCAATCAGGCGAAGTTGGCTTCGGCGAACTTCCAGTTGACCAGCTTGTCCAGGAAGGTTTCGACGAACTTGGGACGCAGGTTGCGGTAGTCGATGTAGTAGGCGTGTTCCCACACGTCCACCGTCAGCAGGGCCTTGTCGGCCGTGGTCAGGGGCGTGCCGGCAGCGCCGGTGTTCACGATGTCGACGCTGCCATCGGCCTTCTTGACCAGCCAGGTCCAGCCCGAACCGAAGTTGCCCACGGCGCTCTTCACGAAGGCTTCCTTGAAGGCGGCGTAGCTGCCCCACTTGGCGTTGATGGCCGTGGCCAGCGCGCCCGATGGCTCGCCGCCGCCGGCGGGGGCCATGCAGTTCCAGAAGAAGGTGTGGTTCCAGATCTGGGCCGCATTGTTGTAGATGCCGCCGCTGGACTTCTTGACGATCTCTTCCAGGGACATCGATTCGAACTCGGTGCCCTTTTGCAGGTTGTTGAGGTTCACCACATAGGCGTTGTGGTGCTTGCCGTGGTGGAATTCCAGCGTTTCCTTGCTGTAGTGGGGAGCCAGGGCATCGATGGCGTAAGGCAGCGGGGGAAGGGTATGTTCCATGGTTTTTCCTCGTGGTGGTTTGAATCGGGTGGGCTGCCGCTGCGCCCATGCGGCAATGCAGCAAGCCCCAGGCGAACGGGCATTGTAGGAAGAACGTGTGACCTGTGCAGCGAAGTTGGCAAGCAATCGTGCGCTGCAGGGAGCTACGGGCTCTGATCCTACAGCGCGCTACAGCAATCGCGGCTGGCTGGCGACGGTGACGTCCACCACGCCGTCGGCCAGCGTGGCCTTCAGCGCGTCGCCCGGCCGGGCCTGCTGCACGCTGGTGACCGAGCGGCCGTCGGCATCGGCCAGCAAGGCATAGCCGCGTTGCAGCACCAGGCGCGGGTCCAGCAGTTCCAGGCGCAGCGCGGCACGGTCCACCCGCTCGCGCAGGCCGTCGATGCGGCGCTGCACCTGTACTGGCAAGGCAGCGGCGGCGGCCTGCTGCGCCTGCTCCATGCGCTGCAGGCGCAGCAGCACGGCATGGCGCATGCGCTGGGCCGTGCGGGCCAATTGCAACTGCTCACGCGCCACCAGACCCGAGGGCCGGCCCAGGCGTGCGGCCGCCTGGTCCAGCCGCTGGTGGCGGGCATCCAGCAGCCGCTGGATGCCATCGGCCATGCGGCCTTCGATCAGGTCCAGGGCGCCCAGCCAGACCTCGCGCGGCTGTGCCACCAATTCGGCGGCCGCCGTGGGCGTGGGTGCGCGCAGATCGGCGCAGAAATCCGCAATCGTGAAGTCGGTCTCATGCCCCACACCGCTGACCAGCGGCACCGGGCTTTGCACGATGGTGCGGGCCAGGTGCTCGTCATTGAAGGCCCACAGGTCTTCGATGGAGCCGCCACCACGCACCAGCAGGATGGTGTCGATGGGCGGCCGGCCTTCCGCCGGCCCCTGCTGTGCCAGCCGGTACAGCCGGGACAGGGCCGAGATGAGGGACTGCGGCGCCGCCGCCCCCTGCACCTGGGCCGGCACCAGCACCACGGGGACATGCGGTGCGCGGCGGCGCAGGGCCGTCACCACGTCGTGCAACGCAGCCGCCCCGAGCGAAGTGACCAGGCCGATGCCGCGCGGCTGCACGGGCAGCGGCCGCTTGCGGGCAGCATCGAACAGGCCTTCGGACTCCAACTGGGCCTTCAGGCGCAGGAACTGCTCGAACAGAGCCCCCTGCCCTGCACGCTGCATGCTTTCCACAATGAACTGCAGGTCACCCCGGGCTTCGTAGACCCCGAGCTTGCCGCGCACCTCCACCAATTCGCCATCGCGCGGCGAAAAGTCAAGCAGGCTGGCGGCACGCCGGAACATGGCACAGCGCAACTGGCCCTGGGGGTCCTTGATCGAGAAATAGCAATGCCCGCTGGACGCGCGCGAGAAGCCCGTGATCTCGCCGCGCACCGCGACAGGATTGAAGCGCGCCTCCAGCGCATCAGCAATGGCGCGGCACAGCGCACCAACTTCCCAGACGCGGGGCGCTGCCATGGGGTTTGTACGATCAAACATGAGCAATGGCGGCCATTGGCGCCCCATTGGCAGAGCGAGTCTTCCACAGAAACGGCGATGCAGCCGCCGAGCGTGCCTGAGAACGATTCTCGCCTCGCACGCCACAGACATACGTGCAAGTTATTGATTTATAACGATTTTTCACTGCGCAATTTTTCATCAATCTGTTGCAAGCACGGCGCCAAGCCACTTTGCGGACCCCGGCAACCCGGTTGCCCACAAAGTTATCCACAGTTTTTGTGGGTGACGCCACAGTGCATGGGAAGCGTCCGCCAAGGTAACGGTTTGTGACCAAAAGCTGCCAAGAAGCTGGGCCATAATCGCCGATTGCCCCTCATCTGCGCGGAGAGAGATTTGCTGTCCATCATACAAGCCGCAGGCTGGCCGATCTGGCCTCTGATCCTGTGTTCCATCCTCGGAATGGCCCTGGTCATCGAACGTTTCGTGGCCCTCAAGACGGCCCGTGTTGCGCCGCCCAAGCTGCTCGACGAAGCCATCACCGTCTCGTCGAAAAGCCTGCCCACGCCCGACGTGGTGAACCAGCTGGCGCAGAACTCCGCCCTGGGCGAGGTGCTGGCCAGCGGCCTGCGCACGCTCAACAGCAACCCGCAGTGCAGCGAGGCCGATCTGCGGGCCGCCATGGAAGGCACGGGCCGCTCCGTCGCCCACCGGCTCGAAAAATACCTGTCCGCCCTGGCCACCATCGCCTCGGCAGCGCCCTTGCTCGGCCTCTTGGGCACCGTCATCGGCATGATCGAGATTTTCGGCTCCCAGGTGGGTGCCGGCGGCGTGGGGCAGGCCATGGGTGGGGGCAACCCGGCCCGCCTGGCACACGGCATCTCCATCGCCCTGTACAACACGGCCTTCGGCCTGATCGTGGCCATCCCGGCGCTGATCTTCTGGCGCTACTTCCGCGGCCGCGTCGATGCGTACCTGCTCACGCTGGAGCTGGCCTCCGAGCAGTTCGTGCGCCATATCCTGCGCCACAAGAAGTGACGAACCGGTCATGAACTTTCGCCCCCGCACCAAGGAAGAACCGGAGATCAACCTGATCCCGTTCATCGACGTGCTGCTGGTGATCCTCATCTTCCTGATGCTGACCACCACCTACAGCAAGTTCACCGAGCTGCAGCTGACCCTGCCCGTGGCCGACACCGAGCAGCAACGCGACCACCCCAAGGAGGTCGTGGTCGCCGTGGCGGCAGATGGCCGCTATGCGGTCAACAAGACGGGCGTGGACGGCAAGAGTGTCGATGCCGTGGCACGCGCCCTGCGCGATGCAGCCACCGCCATCGGCAAGGACAGCGTGGTCATCATCAGCGCCGATGCGCTGTCACCCCACCAGGCCGTGGTGACGGTGATGGAGGCCGCGCGCCGCGTGGGCCTCACGCAGATCACCTTCGCCACCCAGTCGTCGGCCGGCGCGCGGGCAGCCAACGGTCGTTGATGGCCGGGCGCGAGCAGCCCCCCTCTGCCGGGCTGCGGCAGGCCTGGCAAACCAGAGGCCCCGCCGCCTGGGCCCTGTGGCCCACCTCCCTTCTCTATGCAGGCCTGGTGCGGTTGCGCCGGGCCCTGTACCGCAGCGGCCTGCTGCACTCCGAGCACCCGGGCAGGCCCACCATCGTAGTGGGCAATGTGATTGCCGGCGGTGCCGGCAAGACCCCGGTGGTGATGGCCCTGGTGGAACACCTCCAGGCCCGGGGACTCCAGCCCGGCGTCATTTCGCGTGGCTACGGCCGCAGCACCAGCGACTGCCGCGAGGTGCTGGCCGACAGTCCGGCCAGCGAAGTCGGCGATGAACCCGCACTGATCGCGCGCCACTGCGGTGTGCCGGTCTTCGTGGACCGCCAGCGCAGCACCGCCGCCCGCGCACTGCTGGCCCGCCACCCCGGCACCGATGTCATCGTCTGCGACGACGGCCTGCAGCACCTGGCGCTGCAGCGCGACCTGGAGGTCTGCGTCTTCAACGACCAGGGGGTGGGCAATGGCTTTCTGCTGCCCGCAGGGCCGCTGCGCGAGCCCTGGCCGCGCGCGGTGGACTGGGTGCTCCATCCCGACTCTGCCGCCGCCCCCGCAGGCCCGGCACCCACATTTGCCTTGCGGCGCGGTCTGGCCGAGCATGCCGCTCGGGCCGATGGCAGCCGCATCCCCTTGCAATCGCTGCAAGGTCGGCCTGTGCATGCCCTGGCGGCGATTGCCCGGCCCGAGGATTTTTTCGGCATGCTGCGGCAGCGGGGTCTGGACCTTGCGCGCACCACGGCCTTGCCCGACCACCACGACTTCACCGGCTGGGGTGAGGGAAAAGAGGGGTCCGGCGGCCGCCTGCCGCTGCTGTGCACGGCCAAGGACGCCGTGAAGCTCTGGCCGCTGCGCCCCGATGCCCTGGCAGTTCCCCTGGAGGTGCGCGTGGATCCCGCTTTTTTCACTGCACTGGACGCCCGGTTGGCAACGCTGGTGGCCCCAGTCTCGCTATCATCGCCCCCTGCCCGCCCACCGGTTGCATGATCGACCGCAGGCGCCACCGTCTTCCCTGAGAGCTGCCATGGACCCCAAACTGCTTGAACTGCTGGTCTGCCCCGTCACCAAGGGCCCGCTGACCTTTGACCGCGAGCACCAGGAGCTGGTCTCGCGCAGCGCGCGCCTGGCCTACCCGGTGCGCGATGGCATCCCCGTGCTGCTCGAGAACGAGGCGCGCACGCTGACCGACGAAGAAGTCGAGGCATGAGCGCGGTGTTGCTGCCCGCCTCCGCGCCCTTCACGGTGGTGATCCCGGCGCGCATGGCCTCGAGCCGCCTGCCGGACAAGCCCCTGGCCGACATCGCCGGCCTGCCCATGGTGGTGCGCGTGGCCCAGCGCGCCGCATTGAGCGCCGCCGCCCGCGTGGTGGTGGCTGCCGATGACCCGCGCGTCATGCAGGCCTGCCAGGCGCATGGCGTGCCGGCCATTCTCACCCGAACCGACCACGCCAGCGGCAGCGACCGCCTGGCCGAGGCCTGCGAGCAACTGGGCCTCGCAGGTGACGATATCGTGGTCAATGTGCAGGGCGACGAGCCGCTGATGGACCCCAGCCTGATCGACGCCGTGGCGGCCTTGCTGCCCGCACGGCCCGAGGCCAGCATGGGCACGGCGGCCCACGCCATCCACACCCTGGCCGACTATGAAAACCCGAACGTGGTGAAGGTCGTGCTCGACGCCCGCGGCCTGGCCCACTACTTCAGCCGCGCGCCCATCCCGTGGGCGCGTGACCATGCAGGCACAGCCTGGTGGGACAACGCAAAGGGCGCAGTGCCGGCAGGCTTCGCGCCGCTGCGCCACATCGGCATCTACAGCTACCGCGCGGGCTTTCTGCGCGCGTTCCCCACACTGCCCCAGGCCCCGACCGAAGTCATGGAGGCATTGGAGCAGTTGCGTGCCCTGTGGCATGGCCACCGCATAGCGGTGCACACCACGGACACGGCGCCGGGCCCCGGCGTGGACACCCCCGCGGACCTGGAGCGCGTGCGCGCCCTTTTGGCCTGACACCAAGGCCGGCCAAATGCACTGATCTGGTGCGGCAATGCCCCATCCTACGCATTTATACGCACGTCATATCGCGCGTGTAAGCCAGTGCAAGGCGGTCACATGCTATCCTCGACGCAACGAGAGCATTGCATCCCGGGCTCCACAAGCGCCTGCGCGAGCACTGACGTAGCAGCACACCACCCCGCAGCCTCTGCCCCATCCGTGGAGCACTGTGGTCTTTTTTTGCTGCCACTTCGGTGAGCTTTGCGCAGGCATGCGATCCGCCCCTGCCAGCAGTGCCACCGATTTCTAACCTTCGAGGACCTTCATGAGACTGATTCTGTTGGGCGCGCCCGGCGCCGGAAAGGGCACGCAAGCCACGTTCATCTGCCAGAAGTACGGCATTCCGCAGATCTCCACCGGCGACATGCTGCGTGCCGCCGTGAAGGCCGGCACGCCGCTGGGCCTGCAGGCCGACGCGATCATGAAGTCGGGCGCCCTGGTCAGCGACGACCTGATCATCAACCTCGTCAAGGAACGCATTGCGCAGCCCGACTGCGCCAAGGGCTTCCTGTTCGATGGTTTCCCGCGCACCATCCCCCAGGCTGACGCGATGAAGGCCGCGGGCGTGAAGCTCGACTACGTGCTGGAGATCGATGTGCCCTTCGAGGCCATCGTCGAACGCATGAGCGGCCGCCGCTCGCACCCCGCCAGCGGCCGCACCTACCACGTCAAGTTCAACCCGCCCAAGGTGGAAGGCAAGGACGACGTGACCGGTGAAGACCTGATCCAGCGCGACGACGACAAGGAAGAAACCGTCAAGAAGCGCCTGCAGGTCTACAGCGACCAGACCCGCCCCCTGGTGGACTACTACAGCCAGTGGGCCAAGGCCGAACCGGCCGCCGCCCCCCAGTACCGCGCCATCAGCGGCATGGGCAGCGTGGACGACATCACGCAGCGCGCCTTCGCGGCACTGGCCAGCTGATTTTTCAGCAGCCCTTCAACAACAAAGCCGGGCATGCCCGGCTTTGTTGTTTCTGCCTCTCCGGCGAAGGCGCCGGCAGGACGCCGCTTATTTGGACTTCGCCGCAGGAGGAACAGGCATGTTGGGCATGGTCACGGCACCAGGCTTCTGACCTGCCGCGCACGGGCCCAGGTAACGGGCCTCCATCACCATCGTATCCGTGGCCTTGCCCATCATTGGGGGGTTGTAGGCGTTGTTGATCACCGTCTTGTAGCTGCTGGAGAAATCGCCCGTCGTGACCGTTCGCGACGTCACGGCAATGGTGCCCATCTTGCACTCGGAATTGCCGGTGATCGTGTTGCCGTCCCGCTTCAACTCATTCTTGCTGCACATGTTTTTGGCCGTTTCCAGGGCCGTCTTCTGCATCTGAGCCTCAAAGGCTTCGTCCGTGCACTGCTGCATGACGGCAGCTGGAGCGCCCTCGCCCGATACGGTTTTGAGCTCCCACAGACCCGCCTTGCGCTTGGGAAGGTCCACAGCCTGCGCAGGCAGGGCTGCCAATGCCACCGCTGCGGCCACGAGAGAGAGGGAAACGAAACGCATGGGAAACTCCTGCAAGGTAATGCGCCGGATGATAGTTGCGGTCTCGCGCAGAACCGTCGGCAGGGCCAAAAGCAATGCAACCAAACGTGCACTAATCGACATCCGCGCCGCGTCAGGTCTCAGTTTTTCACGGTGCCGCGCGCCACCTGCATGGCATGCAACTGGCGCGGCCGAGCCAGTGCTCCCGTACAAGGGCCGCCAAGCCGCGCAGGCGGCGCTTCGCTTGCGTGCACCGGGAGCGTCCCCCTCCCGACTCGCGCAGCGAGGAGAGAGAGGGGCTGAGGGCCGCGGCTCCAAGCCTGCCTGCGCAGGCTTGGACGTGCCCGAAGAGTGACTGCCTCTGGCGGACACACCGAGGCGCGAAGCGCCTGCGGGGGTGTTTCATTTCAGGCCGGACTGGAGCGCAGCCCGTAGGCCTTGCCGTCGACGAACAGGTACTCGGCGCGCAGCACCGGGTCGCCCTTTTCCTCGCGCAGTGTGAAGCCCAGCACCGAAAGCGCCGTGCCCGGCTTGATCTCGGCCACCTGCCAGGCCTGCATGCGGGTCAGCGGCGCCAGCTCGATCTCCCACATCCGGTCCTTGCGCGTGGGCAGCACGGCGCGCGCCAGCAAGGCCTTGCCATCGACCGGAGCGGTCTGCGCGGGCACGGCCCGCTGCGCCAGATTGGGCGGCAAGGCCAGGGCGGCGGGCAGTTCCAGCTCCAGCTCGGCATGCGGATTCTGCCAGCGCACCTTGCGCACCGTGCCCTCCAGGTAGATGGGCCGGTCGGCATCGAAGCTGCTCCAGCCATGGTGGGCATGGACTGCAAGAGGCACCAAAGGCAAGGCAAAGCCAGCGAGAACCAACTGACGACGTCGTAGGGACATGGAACTTCTCCTTTGCAAAAAAGCGGTCTCTGCCTCACACACAGCCCTCGGCTTATGCAACCGGCACTGACCCAAGCCAGCGCCACCGTGGAACTGGCTTTGCCAGGCCACGGGTGGCGTCCCCCTGAGGGGCTGAGGGCCGCGGCTCCAAGCCCGCCTGCGCGGGCTTGGACGGCGCCGAAGGGCTGCCGCCTCTGGCGGCTGCACCGTGGCGCGAAGCGACTCAGGGGGCTACAAGTACGCGATCCAGCGGCCACAAGCCACGACAGCCAGCCAGATGAGGGTGGACAGCAGCATCTGCGCCCGCGCCAGGCCATCGAGCCGCGCGAGCGAACCCCGCCCATGAAACCACGCCGCGTTGCACGCGGCAAGCATCAACAACAGCATCTTCAGGGTGAAGGCCCGGTTGGCCAGCAATTCCTGCGGCTGGGTGGCGAACATCACCAGGCCCGACAAGGCCGCCAGACCGAAGCCGCACAGCGCCAGCGAGAGGCTCAGGCGCGCCAGATCGCGGGGCGCAATGGCAGCGCCCCAGCCAAACACCCGCAGCTCGAACAGCACCAGGTTGCCCAGCAGCAGCGCAATGCCCACGATGTGCACCACCTCCAGTGCCGGGTAGGCCCATACATGGGAGCGCAGGGCGGTGAACATGGCAGGCTGCCTTCCGCGGCGCTCAGCCCAGCAGATCGAGCACCAGGCTCACGCGGGCCTTGGCAGGCGACAGGCCGGGCATGGCAGCCAGGCCATCGCCGGCCGTGGGCAGCAACTGGCCTTCGCTGCAGCGCGTGGAACGCACCACACGCACCCCCACGGCCTGGGCACGCAGCAGCGCTGCCTCCAGGGCATGGTGGATGGTGCCATTGCCCGTGCAGGCCACCACCAGGCCCCGCACGCCCTCGCGCACCAGCGCGTCCACGGCGCGGCCACTGGCACCCGCGTGGCTGACCACCAGCTCCACCCAGGGCCAGGGCGCATCGGCAGGCACTGCCGCGAGGGCACCCACGCCCCTGGCACCAGCGGACTGCGGCCAGGCCTGCACCAGCCGGGCCACGCCCTCCTCCACCCAGCCTAGCGGCCCGGCATCGCCGGAGCTGAAGGGGTCGACCCGGTAGGGGTGCACCTTCTGCACGCGCTGGGCACCATGGATGGTGCCGGCCGCCACGACGACCACGCCCTGCGCGCCCTGCGTGGCGGCCACGGCCACGGCATCGAGCAGGTTCTGCGGGCCATCGGGCACCAGCGCAGTCGCCGGCCGCATGGCACAGGTCAGCACCACGGGCTTCCTGGCATCCAGCACGGAGTGCAGGAACCAGGCCGTCTCTTCGATGGTGTCAGTGCCATGGGTGATCACAATGCCACGCACGGCCGGGTCGTCCAGGCATTCGGCGCAGCGCTGCGCCAGCGCACGCCACACGCCGTGCTCCATGTCCTTGCTGTCGATCTGGGCCAGCTGCTCGACCACAAAGGGCCCGCCGGCCACGGCCTCCAGCCCCGGAACCGCGGCCAGCAGCTCGCCCACCCCCACCTGTGCGGCCGTGTAGCCGATGTTGTCCCCCGCCTGCGCAGCGGTGCCGGCAATGGTGCCGCCCGTACCCAGAACCACAATTTTTTGCGCGCTCACTTGCATACTCCGAAAAACTGGTGAAAAATACAGTTACTGGATTAAAAAACAGTCATTTGCCACTGTACCGGCACCCACTGGAAACCACCATGCTCGACAACCCCAAGCTCACGGCCCGCCAGCAACAGATTCTGGACCTGATCCAGACCGCCATTGCACGCACCGGCGCCCCACCCACCCGCGCCGAAATCGCGAGCGAACTGGGCTTCAAATCCGCCAATGCGGCAGAAGAGCACCTGCAGGCCCTGGCCCGCAAAGGGGTGATCGAGCTGGTCAGCGGCACCTCGCGCGGCATCCGCCTGCGTGGCGACACCGTGCGCTCCATCAATGCAGCGCGCGGCACCCAGTTCAGCCTGCCCATTCCCGGCCTGTCGCAGCTGGTGCTGCCCTTGATCGGCCGGGTCGCCGCGGGTTCGCCCATTCTCGCGCAGGAGCATGTCGATCAGACCTACAGCCTGGAAAACAACCTGTTCCAGCACAAGCCCGATTACCTGCTCAAGGTGCGCGGCATGTCCATGCGCGATGCCGGCATCATGGACGGCGACCTGCTGGCCGTGCAGTCCACGCGCGAGGCACGCAATGGCCAGATCATCGTGGCCCGCCTGGGCGACGACGTCACCGTCAAGCGCCTGCGCCGCACGGCCACCGGCATCGAACTGCTGCCCGAGAACCCCGACTACCCCGTGATCACCGTGCAGCCCGGGGAAACCTTCGAGATCGAAGGCCTGGCGGTCGGCCTGATCCGCAACACCATGCTCATGTAGCCACCGTTGCGCCGCCCAGGTGGCGGGCGTTTGGCAGGCGGGGTGCCGGTTGTCGGCGCCGCCGCTGGCCAGCCCTGGGCCGCGCACTTGTCCTCGCAATCCTGCCTGTGTTCACCACCGACCTTCGGAGTCTTCACATGCGAATTGCCTCCCTGACCTTCTCGGCCTTCTCCCACCCACTGCACGCACTGGCACGCTGGCTGCAGCCCGCCATGCGTGGCGGCTACGAGCACAGCGCCACGGCGCGGCCAGCACGCACCTGCAAGGCACCAGTGCCCGCCTACACGGCACCCACATGCCCCGCCGCAGCCCGCATGCCGCGCGACGATGCCATGCAAGCCGCCGCTGGAGCGCGCGGCCTGCAGCACGGCACCACCCCAGGCACCGACGCTCCGCATGGCCACACCCAGGCACGCCATGTGGTGCGCGTGCTGCGCACGGCGGCCTCGGGCGCCGATGCCGGCCGCCTCGTGATCTCGGGCCGCATGGCCGATGTCTGCGCAGAGCTCGACCGCATGGCCGCGCGCGAGGCACTGCTGCAGCACTGAGTGCACCACCACCGCGCGCGCCCCGCAGCGCGTGCAACACCGCCCCTCCGAGGCCCCGACCCCGCTCGCCTGGGGCTGGCCACGAAGGCTGCGCCAAGCCCTTTTGGCCCCGTTCTGCGGCGCCAGGGCCCGGGCATTCACGCAGCGTTGCAAATGCAGCACGCCCGACGGGGCTTGGGACGCAAAGACTGCGGCGCGCCAAGGCACAATGTCGGGATGAACATCGTGATCCTCGACGACTACCAGGATGCAGTGCGCAAGCTCCATTGCGCCAGCCGGCTCGACGCCTACACCGCCAAGGTCTATACCAACACCGTCAAGGGCCTGGGACAGCTGTCGGTGCGGCTCAAGGATGCCGACATCATCGTGCTGGTGCGCGAGCGCACCCAGATCACGCGCCAACTCGTCGAGAAGCTCCCCCGCCTCAAGCTCATCGCCCAGACCGGCAAAGTGGGCAACCACGTGGATGTGGCCGCCTGCACCGAGCGCGGCATCGCCGTGGCCGAGGGCGTGGGCTCGCCGGTGGCCCCGGCCGAGCTGACCTGGGCGCTGGTGATGGCAGCCACGCGGCGGCTGCCGCAGTACATCTCCAACCTCAAGCACGGGGCCTGGCAGCAGTCCGGGCTCAAGGCCGCGTCCATGCCCTCCAATTTCGGGCTGGGCTCGGTGCTGCGTGGCAAGACGCTGGGCATCTGGGGCTATGGCCGCATCGGCCAGCTCGTCGCCGGCTATGGCAAGGCCTTCGGCATGAACGTGCGCGTCTGGGGCCGCGAAGCCTCGCGCGCACAGGCCCTCACCGACGGCTACCAGGCCGCCAGCACGCGCGAGGAGTTCTTCTCGCAGTGCGACGTGATCTCGGTGCATCTGCGCCTGAACGACGAGACGCGCGGCATCATCTCGCTCGAAGACCTCTCGTGTATGAAGCCCACCTCGCTGTTCGTGAACACCTCGCGCGCCGAACTGGTGGAGCCCGATGCCCTGATCGCGGCACTGAACCGTGGCCGCCCCGGCATGGCCGCCGTGGACGTTTTCGAGAGCGAGCCCATCCTGCAGGGCCACGCCCTCCTGCGCCTGGAAAACTGCATCTGCACGCCGCACATCGGCTATGTGGAGCAGGACAGCTACGAGCTCTACTTTGGTGCAGCCTTCGACAACGTGGTGAACTTCATCAAGGGCACGCCCACCAATATCGTGAACCCGGGTTCGCTGCAGGTGCGCCGATAGTTCGACACTGGCTTGCGCTGCACCAACGAAAAAGGCTTCCCGAGGGAAGCCTTTCTTGTTCCTGGAACACCACCCGAAAGCGATGCCCCAGAGACAGACCCTGAATTTAGTTCAGAGGGGTCTTCTTGCCATCCTTGTAGTTGTACAGGGTGATGGCAGGGTTCTTCATTTCGCCATTGGGTTCGAAGGCGATCGTGGAGGTCACGCCCTTGAAGTTGGCCTTGAGCAGCTCGGGGGTGTAGACCTTGGGGTCGACCGAGTTGGCACGCTTCATGGCGTCCACGATCAGGAACGTGGCGTCGTAGGTGTAGGGGCTGTACACCTGGAACTGGTTGGGGTACTTGGCGTCGTACTTGGCCTTCCAGGCCGTGCCGCCAGGCATCTTGGCCAGCGATGCACCGCCTTCGGCGCAGATCACGTTGGCCAGGGTCTTGGCGCCTGCAGCCAGCTTGGCGATTTCGGCCGTGCAGATGCCGTCACCACCGAAGTACTTCACGTTGCCCATGCCCAGCTGTTCCATCTGGCGCAGCATCGGGCCGCCTTGGGGGTCCATGCCGCCGTAGAAGATGGCGTCAGGGTTCTTGGCCTTGATGGCGGTCAGAATGGCCATGAAGTCCGTGGCCTTGTCGGTCGTGAACTGCTCGTCCACCACCTTCATGCCCTTGGCGGCAGCGGTCTTCTTGAACACGTCGGCAACGCCTTGGCCGTAAGCGGTACGGTCGTCGATGATGGCGACCGACTTGAGCTTCAGGGTGTCCACAGCGTAGGCAGCCAGGCCAGCGCCCAGGGCGTTGTCGTTGGCGATGATACGGAACGTGGTCTTGTAGCCTGGCTTGGTCAGGTTGGGGTTCGTGGCCGCGCCGGTCACGTGGGGGATGCCGCAGTCGTTGTAGACCTTGGAAGCGGGGATGGTGGTACCGGAGTTGAGGTGACCGACAACGCCAGCAACCTTGGCGTCGCACAGCTTCTGTGCAGCAGCCGTGCCTTGCTTCGGATCCGCAGCGTCGTCTTCTGCCTGCAGCTCGAACTTGATCTTCTTGCCGCCGATCGTCACACCTTGTGCGTTCAGCTCTTCAATGGCCATGCGTGCGCCATTTTCGTTGTCCTTGCCGTAGTGGGCTTGGGCGCCGGAAACCGGAGCCACGTGGCCGATCTTGACCACCTGCTCTTGTGCAGAGGCCACACCAGCAGCAGCTGCGATAGCAGCAACCACGGTCAGTTTCAACTTCAATTGCATATCAATCTCCAGTAAAGATAAACGCTGAGAAATGTTCTTGTGTCTCAACGCAGGCGAACATATCGCAATTTACGGGCCAGATCACTAGGGAACACGAGTAAATGTGAGAGAAACCACAGGGGAATACCCTGTCATCCCTTTGTCGGCGCGGCATGGCTGCCCGCGAGCTCATCGGCCACGGCCTCGTACACCGCGTGGCGGACCACGGATTCGATCTCCTCGCGCAGGCGCGGCAGCACCGAACGCGTCTGCTCCTGCACCACGGTGGCGATGGCATCGCGCAGGCGCTGCTCCAGGACCCCGTCCACACGCTGCATGACACGGTGCACCATGTACTCCTCCATGCCCTCAGGCAGTGCACGCGCAGCGGGCCGCTGCCCCACATTCGACACCGAAGGGGCCGCCGTGGCGGGCGCAGCAAGCGGCGCTGCAGCCACGGGCTGGGAGGCCGCAGCCGACGGCCTGGAAGAAGGCAGGGATGCCGCAGGCTCTGCAGGCACGCCGACCGGGGCGGCAACGGGGGGGGCAGAGGATGCCGAGGGCGAGGCCGCCGCCGCGATCTGCGCACGGCGCAAGGCCAGCGCCTCCAGCGCCCGACCCGCTGCTTGCGCCACGGGCGAAGAGGCCGCGGGCGTGCTGGCGGGCGGCCGTGCAGGGGCCACGGCGGGGGGAGTTTGCGGCGCAGCGCTGCGGCTCGCCGCCGGGGCCACGGGAGCAGCTACGGCAGGCTGCGGGCGCACAGGGGCAGCAGAAGGCGCCCCCGCCGGCGGCCTGGCCGCCAGCGGCACGGGCACAGCGCCCGGCGGGGCCTGCACCACTTCAGTGAGCGTGGGTACAAAACGGGGCGGCGTGCGGGGCGGCGTGGTGGCCATCAAGCGCCCTTCAGCACCAGATCGTGGCGCACGATGGCATAGCCGCGCGAGGCATAGTGGCGCCAGCGGTTGCGCGCCTGTCCCCGGTCTTCCTCGTCGTGGGCGCTGACCACTTCGATCAGCTTTTCGAAACGGCCAAAGCCCTCGGGCACATCGGCCCCCAGGTTGAGCAGCACCTCGTGGTGCGGTGCGCCCTGCACATCGGAGGTGAGCAGCACCGGCGAGGCCAGGCGCAGGTCCTCGTCGGCCGCATCGGTACAGTGCGCGACGAAGTCCTGCGGCGCCATGCTCCACAACTGCCGGTCCAGCGCCGCGAGCACGGGGGCCGGGCCGGTGATCACCAGGCGGGCATCGCTGCGAAGCACCTTGCGTGCGAACCGGCAGGCATAGGCCACCTTGTCCGGTGCGTTGAAATGGAAGGCGACCTCGGTCATCGTGCCTCAGGCGGCCTTGGCGCGGGCGCGCTTGGCGGTGGGCTTGGCAGCCGACGCGGCATCGCTCTCCCGGTCCAGCAGGTACTGCACCAGCAGGCCCACAGGGCGGCCCGTGGAGCCCTTGGCTGCCCCGCCCTTCCAGGCAGTACCGGCGATGTCCAGGTGCGCCCAGGGCATGTCGCCCACGAACTTCTGCAAAAACTTGGCCGCCGTGATGGCGCCACCGGCACGGCCGGCCACATTGCCCATGTCGGCAAAGTTGCTCTTGAGGCCGTCGGCATAGTCGTCATCCAGGGGCATGCGCCAGCACGGGTCCTGCGCCGACTCGCCTGCCGCCTGCAGCGCCTGCGCCAGGCTGTCGTTGTTGGAGAACAGGCCGCTGCGCACGCCGCCCAGCGCGATCACGCAGGCGCCCGTGAGCGTGGCGATGTCCACCACCGCCGCGGGCTTGAAGCGCGCGGCATAGGTCAGCGCGTCGCACAGGATCAGCCGGCCCTCGGCATCGGTGTTGAGCACCTCGATGGTCTGGCCGCTCATGCTCGTGACCACATCGCCCGGCTTGACCGAGCGGCCATCGGGCATGTTCTCGCAGGCGGGGATCAGGCCCACCACGTTGATCGCAGGCTGCAGCTCGGCCAGCGCGCGGAACACGCCCAGCACGCTGGCGGCACCGCACATGTCGAACTTCATCTCGTCCATCTCGGCCGCTGGCTTGATTGAGATGCCGCCCGTATCGAAGGTGATGCCCTTGCCCACCAGCACCACGGGGGCCTGGTCCTTGGCGCCGCCGCTGTAGCGCAGCTCGATGAAGCGCAACGGCTCTTCCGAGCCCTTGGCCACCGCCATGAAGGAGCCCATGCCCAGGCGCTCGACCTCGGACGGGCCCATCACCTTGCACTGGATGCGCGGCTGCTTGGCCAGGGTCTTGGCGGCATTGGCCAGCATGGTGGGCGTGGCATGGTTGGCCGGGCGGTTGCCCCATTCGCGGGCGAACTCCACGCCCTCGACCAGGGCCACGCCCTGGTAGAAGGCCACGCGCACCTCGGACGGGTCGGGCACGCCCACGACCACGCGGGCCAGGCTGCGTGCCTCGGCCTTGGGCTTGGTGGTGGTGTAGACATAGCTCGCATCGGCCACGGCCTGCACCGCGGCGCACACCGCATCGGCCTGGGCGCTGCCAGCAAAGCACAGCACCACGCGCTTGGTCTGGGGCGCCTTGAGCGCCGCACCGGTGGCGCCCAGGGCCTGGCGCACGGAGCGGGCCGAGCCATCGCCCACGCCCAGCAGCAGCACGCGGCGCGCGGCCACGGCGGGCACCTGGTACAGCGGCAGGCTCTTGCCGGGCTTGGCAGAAAAATCCCCCTGCTTGAGCGCCAGGGCCGCCAGCGTGGACAGGGCATCGCGCCCGGGCTTGAAGCCCTCCGGAACCAACACGACCAGCAGGTCGCATTTCTCGGTGGCAGCTGCCGGCAACTCAAGGGTCTTCAGATCAAAGTTCATAATCGGTTTTTTCCTTAGAGCCAATGTTATTCGATTCATCCATCCGCAAGGAGCTGGCGCGCAGCTTCGGGGCCACGCTGGTGGTGCTGGTCACCGTGGTGATGACCATGATGCTCATCCGTACCCTGGGCCAGGCCTCGCGCGGCAGCGTGAGCCCGTCCGACGTGATGCTGGTCATGGGCTTCACCGTGCTGGGCCAGCTGTCCACCATTTTGACGCTGAGCCTGTTCGTCGCCGTGGTCAGCACGCTCTCGCGCATGTACCGCGACAGCGAGATGGTGATCTGGTTCGCCAGCGGTCGCGGCCTCACCAGCCTGCTGCGCCCGCTGCTGCGCTTCGCCTGGCCCTCCATGCTGGTGATCGCCGTGCTCTCGCTGCTGGTGTGGCCCTGGGCCAACACGCAGATCCAGGAGCTCAAGACCCGCTACGAGCAGCGCAGCGACATCGACCGCATCGCCCCCGGTGAGTTCCAGGAGTCGGCCAACGGCAGCCGCGTGTTCTTCATCGACAAGGACAGCCCCGATAACCTGGCGGGCAACAACATCTTCATCGCCACCAATGTGGCCAAGAAGGAGACCGTCACCTCCGCGCGCAGCGCGCGCCTGGAGACCAAGGACGGCGAGCGCATCGCCACCCTGGTCCAGGGCCAGCGCCTGGAGACCGAGCACGACAAGCCGGGCCTGAAGATCAGCGAGTTCGAGGAGTACACCACGCGCATCGGCTCAGCCCCCACCGGCTCGGCCGAAGAGCTCTCGGTCAAGACGCGCGCCACCCACGAGCTGCTGATGCAGCCCCTGCCCGCCTACCGGGCCGAGCTGGGCTGGCGCGTCGGCCTGGCGCTGGCGGCGCTCAACTTCGTGGTGCTGGGCCTGGCCGTGGCCACCGTCAACCCGCGCGCCGGGCGCAGCACCAGCCTGGTGTTCGCCCTGTTCGCCTTCATCGTCTACTACAACCTCATGACCCTGGGCACCAGCTGGGTCGGTGCCGGGCGCCTGGGCCTCGGCAGCTTCATGCTCATGCTGCACGGCGGCACCCTGGCCTTCTCGCTGCTGGTGCTCACCGCACGCCACAACAACTGGAGCCTGCGCCGCCTGTGGCAGCGCCGGAGCCCCGCATGAAAACCATACGCCGCCTGATCCACCGCGAGGCCTTCTTCGCGGTGGCCTACGTCACCATCGGCTTCCTGGCCCTGTTCTTCTTCTTCGACCTGGTCGATGAGCTGCGCTGGGTGGGCCGCACCGGCCCCCAGGGCTACCAGCTCTCGCACGCCATGCTGTTCGTGCTGCTGAGCATCCCGAGCCACCTGTACGAGCTGCTGCCCATCACGGTGCTGATCGGCACCATCTTCGTGATGGCGCGCCTGGCGCAGAGTTCCGAGTTCACCATCATGCGCACCAGCGGCATGGGCCCCTGGCGCGCCATGCGCACCCTGCTCACATTGGGCGGGGCATTCGTGGTGCTGACCTTCGCCGTGGGCGACTACATCGCCCCCCTGAGCGACAAGGCGGCGCAGCTGATCAAGGTGCGCCACCTGGGCCGGCTGACCTCGGGCGCCACGGGCGCCTGGCTCAAGGAGCGCCAGGACGACCACTCCTATGCGGTGAACGTGCGCGCCCTCACGCCCGATGGCGGCATGCTCGACATCCGCATCTTCGAGTTCGACGCCAAGGGCCTGCTGGCCTCGCAGACCCGCGCCGCCTCGGGGCGCTTTGGCGACGGCGGCGCCTGGGACCTCACCGACGTGCAGCGCAGCAGCTTTCTGCAGCGCGGCGAAGACCAGGCCCGCGTGGACCGGCTGAACGCCCCCACGCTGCAATGGCCCACGCGCATCAGCGCCGACATGGTGGCCGCCTCGCTGCTCAAGCCCGACCGCATGGCCACGGTGGACCTGTTCCAGTACATCCGCCATCTGGACAGCAATGGCCAGTCGGCCCAGCGCTACGAGATCGAATTCTGGCGCAAGGTGTTCTACCCCCTGTCCTGCCTGGTGATGGTGGTGCTCGCCCTGCCCTTCGCCTACCTGCACTTCCGCTCGGGCGGCATTGCGGGCTATGTGTTCGGCGGCGTCATGGCCGGCATCAGCTTCTTTTTGCTCAACAACGTCTTCGGCTACGCGGGCAACCTGCAGAACTGGTCGCCCTGGCTCACGGCGGCGGCACCCGGAATCATCTATTCACTGCTGTCGCTGGGCGCCTTTGGCTGGCTGGTGCTGAGACGGTAGCCCAGGCCATGCCCGACCACGCCATCGTCCTGTTCGCCCACGGCTCGCGCGACCCGCTGTGGCGCGCCCCCATGGAGGCGGTGGCCGCCCGCATCGCGCAGCAGCACCCCGACCGGCCCGTGGCCTGCGCCTACCTAGAGCTGTGCCCGCCCACCCTGCCCGACGCCGTGGCCCAGCTGGTCGACCAGGGCGCCCGCGAGGTCACCGTGGTGCCCATGTTCCTGGGCACCGGCAAGCATGCGCGCGAAGACCTGCCGGTGCTGGTGCAGCAGCTGCGCGCCCGCCACCCTTCGGTGCGCTTCACCGTGCAGGCGGCGGTGGGCGAAGACCCGCGCATGACGGCCCTGATGGCCGAGATCGCCTGCGAACGGCCTGCCGCCTGATTTTTCTTCGGGTGCACCCCGATTCCTTAGATGCTTGCAGCATAATGATGCAACTCTTTAGGCGATATCGGATATGAATCTGCACCAATTCCGCTTTGTCCAGGAGGCTGCCCGGCGCAACCTGAACCTGACCGAAGCCGCCAAGGCCCTGCACACCTCGCAGCCGGGCGTCTCCAAGGCCATCATCGAGCTGGAGGAAGAACTGGGCGTGGACATCTTCGCGCGCCACGGCAAGCGCCTCAAGCGCATCACCGAGCCGGGCCAGCATGTGCTCAAGAGCATCGAGGTCATCATGCGCGAGGTGGGCAACTTGAAGCGCATCGGCGAGCAGTTCAGCGCCCAGGACAACGGCACGCTGAGCATTGCCACCACCCACACCCAGGCCCGCTACGTGCTGCCCGTGCCCGTGGCGCGCCTGCGCGAGGCCTACCCCAAGGTCAACATCAGCCTGCACCAGGCCACGCCCGACCAGGTGGCGCGCATGATCATCGACGAGGTGGCCGAGATCGGCATGGCCACCGAATCGCTGGCCGACTACCCCGAGCTCGTGACCCTGCCCTGCTACGAGTGGGAACACGTGCTGGTGCTGCCGCCCGGCCATGCGCTGGCGCAGAAGGAGCGCATCGGCCTGGACGACATCGCGCACGAGGCGCTCATCACCTACCACCCCTCGTTCACCGGGCGCGGCAAAATCGACCATGCCTTCGCTGCGCGCCGCCTGCAGCCGCGCATCGCCCTGGAGGCCATCGACTCGGACGTGATCAAGACCTATGTGCGTCTGGGCCTGGGGATCGGCATCGTGGCCGAGATGGCCATGCGCGACGACCCCGTGGGCGACCTGGTGGTGCGCCCCGTGGGCCACCTGTTCGGCCAGAGCGTGGCGCGCGTGGCCTTCAAGCGCGGCGCCTACCTGCGCAACTTCGTGTACAAGTTTGCAGAGCTGCTGAGCGACCGCCTGAGCCGCGAGCTGATTGCCCGCGCCATGAGCGGCCATGTCAACGACTACGAATTGTGAGCCGCTGGCGCGATCGCCGGCCTCCCCGCCCTCTTCCTTCTTCGAGCATTCCATGACCTCCGCAACCGCCACCGCACGCACCCCAGCGCTTGCCAGCAAACTGCCCCAGGTGGGCACCACCATCTTCACCGTGATGTCGGCCCTGGCGGCCGAGCACAACGCCGTGAACCTGGGCCAGGGCTTTCCGGACTTTGCCTGCGACCCCGCGTTGGTCGATGCCGTCACCGCCGCCATGCAGGCCGGCCACAACCAGTACCCGCCCATGACCGGTGTGCCCGCACTGCGCGAAGCCGTGTCGGCCAAGATCGAGGCCCTGCATGGCCGCCGCTACGACCCGGCGAGCGAGATCACCATCACGGCAGGCGCCACACAGGCCATCATCACCGCCATCCTGGCCGTGGTGCACCCGGGCGACGAGGTCATCGTGCTCGACCCCTGCTACGACAGCTATGTGCCCAACATCGAGCTGGCCGGCGGCCGCGCGGTTCGCGTGCCGCTCACGCCCGGCAGCTTCCGCCCCGACTTCGGCAAGATCAGCGCTGCCATCACGCCGCACACCCGAGCCATCCTGATCAACAGCCCGCACAACCCCAGCGCCACCGTCTGGAGCGCCGAGGACATGCAGGCCCTGCAGGACCTGCTGGCGCCTACCGACATCCTGCTCATCAGTGACGAGGTCTACGAGCACATGGTGTTCGACGGCGGCCAGCACCAGAGCGCGGCGCGCTTTGCCGGCCTGGCGGCGCGCGCCTTCATCGTCTCGAGCTTCGGCAAGACCTTCCACGTCACGGGTTGGAAGGTGGGCACCGTGGCCGCACCCGCCGCGCTGACCGCCGAGTTCCGCAAGGTGCACCAGTTCAACGTGTTCACCGTGAACACCCCCGTGCAGCACGGCCTGGCCTCCTACCTCAAGGACCCCGCACCCTACCTGCAGTTGCCCGCCTTCTACCAGGCCAAGCGCGACCTGTTCCGCGAGGGCCTGGCCGGCTCGCGCCTGAAGCTGTTGCCCAGCACGGGCAGCTACTTCCAGTGCGTGGACATCTCGGCCGTGAGCGACCTCAATGAGTCGGACTTCTGCCAGTGGCTCACGCGCGAGATCGGCGTGGCCGCGATCCCGCTGTCGGCCTTCTATGGCGACGGCTTCGATCAGCGCGTGGTGCGCTTTTGCTTTGCGAAAAAGGACGACACGCTGCGCGCCGCGCTGGAGCGGCTGCGCAAGCTTTGAAATGAAGCACCCCCTGAGTCGCTTCGCGCCTTCCCCCTCTCTCGACTCGCTGCGCGAGTCGGGAGGGGGACGCCCCCAGCGCGGCGGGGCGGCCCTTGCGCGGGGGCACTGGTTTGGGTCGCGCCAGTTTCAGGCGTCGCGGGTGGCGCGCAGCGCAATGGATAACTGATTTGCAGGCAATGCCCGCGCCTCAACGGTAACCCGCCACATCCACGGGCCCGCCCGCAGCTTCTTCTGCCAGGATATGGCCCCAGGCATCGGGCTGGCTGCCGTCCAGATCTGTGAAGCCATAGACACGTGCCAGTTGTCCGCTGGACAGCGACTGCCCCTTCCAGCGCGCCACCTGCGGGTCCCGGGCCAGGGCCACCACGGCCCGCCCGACATAGGCCGGGCTCTCGGCCACCGCAAAGCCCGGTACCCGGCTGATCGCATCGCGCCAAGTGGCCTCGGTGACACCGAAGGTCTCCAGCATGACCTCCGAGCGCAGCCATCCCGGCGTGAGCGACAGCGCAGTGGCGCCATGCGGCGCCAGTTCGTGCCCGAGCGCAAAGCCCATGCGCAGCACCGCGGCCTTGGCAATGTCGTAGAAGAAGGAATTGCGGTAGCGCGTGCCGTTGTATTCGGCCGTGCCGTCGTTGATCTCCACCACCAGGCCGCCCGGCGCTTTCAGCAACAGCGGAATAGCGAAATGGCTGGTGATGGCATGCGTGTCCACCGCCAGGCGCAGCGTGTGCAGGCCATAGTCGAGGTCGGACTCCCACACCGCCTTGTTCCATTCGATGTGGGTGGCACCGAAAATGTCGTTGACCAAGAGGTGCAATGCGCCCTGCTCGCGTTCGATGCGAGCCACCAGCGCGCGCACCTCGTCCGGCACCAGGTGGTCCACCCGCATGGGAATGCCTTTGCCGCCGGCCTGGTCCACGAGCGCGGCCGTTTCCTCGATGGTCTCGGGCCGGTCCATCTCCGAACGTTGCGCGCCCGAGCTGCGGCCGGTCACGTAGACGGTGGCTCCGGCGGCACCGAGCTGCACGGCAATGCCGCGGCCTGCGCCCCGGGTGGCGCCGGCCACGAGGGCGACCTTGCCGGCCAGGGAATTTGCAAATTGGGGTTCCATGGGTCTGTCCTTTGTCGATCCAGACGCGACAGTACTGCCCATTGACGGTCAGGTCTTGGAAGAATGCGAAGCGGGGACGCGACGTGCCAGGAATTCGGTGGGCGACATCCCGCAGAGCGCGCGGAACTCGTTGGCCAGGTGGGCCTGGTCGTAGAAGCCGCCATCCACTGCCAGTGCAGCCCAGGACGGCACCGGCTCCCTGCTGCGCAAGGCGCGCAGGCAGGCGTGCAGGCGCGCGATCCGGCTCCAGGCCTTGGGCGCCATTCCAATCTCGGCACGGAAAATCTGCTGCAGGCGCCGCTCGCCCAGGCCCACTGCGCCAGCGGCCTCCCGTGGCTTCATCCGGCCCGCCGAGGCGCTCAGCAATGCTGCGGCCTGCACGGCGCAGGGGTCGGCGGCCCGCGCGGCGCGCGCAAGGCGCTGCTCCAGCGCCGCCCGCAGCACGCTCACCCGCGCTGCGTCGTCCGGCTGTTCGGCCATGCGCTCGCGCAACTGCGTGAAGGCCCGGCCCCACAGCGCCTCCAGCGGTACCGCCATGCCCTGCAATTCCCCGGCCGGCACCCCGAGCAAGGCCGACGCCGCGCCCGGGCGCAGCGCCACCGAGAAGCTGTGCACACGGCTGCGGCGCCAGCGCAGCTGCACGGGGGCCGTCGCGGCCCCCATGGCCACACCGCCCTGGTGCTCGCCTGGCGTACCGTCAGCGAAGTGGATCGCCAGACCCACGGCACCGTCGGGCAGCACGCGTTCGGTCACCTCGGCGCCATCGGAAAAGGTCTCCCGGTACACCAGGATCTGCGCGACATGCCCCGCCAGCCGCTCGCCAGCGGCAAAGGAGCGCAGCGTATGGGCCGGTACCGTCGTCTCGGGACCGTGCGAAGCGTCCCCATCGAGGCGCAGGAACAGGCGCTCGGTCATGGATGTGGATTGCGGCAGATGGCGCACCCTGATCCACGTCCATCAGCCATGCAGCAGCACCTCCCCTTCGATCTCGACCGGGATGTTGAAGGGCAACGCCGCCATGCCCACTGCACTGCGCGTGTGCATGCCCCGCTCCTGGCCATACAGCTCCAGGATGAGGTGTGAAAAGCCGTTGATGACCGCGGGCTGCGCCGTGAAGTCGGGCGTGCAGTTCACCATGCCGAAGACGCGTGTCCAGGCCGCTATCCGGTCCAGATCGCCGATGGCCCGCTTCAGGCTCCCCAGCACCGACAGCGCCACCCTCTGCGCCTGCGCATAGCCCTGCTCGACGCTCAGGTCCTGGCCCAGCTTGCCCAGCGGCCCAACCACCGAGCCATCGTCGTTCAACGGCCCATGGCCGGAGAACAGCACCCGCGTGCCCTGGATCTGCACGAAGGCAAACGGCAGGGTGACGCCCGGCGGGGGCTGGATCGGCGCCGGCAGGCGAAGCCCGAGTTGCGCGAGGCGTTGTTCGATCAGGGCCATGGGCGGTACTCCGGGTGAATGCAGACCCACATCGTTGTCTCCTTGAAGATCGGCAAAGGCCATCGCAGGGTCTGGCGGTAGACTTGCCCGCATGAAAAACCCCCGTCTTGCCTTCGGTGCTGCCATCGTACTGGCTGCTCAGTTTTCCACAGCACACGCCATCGAATTCAAGGATGCAGTGGTGGGGCAGCCGATTGCCGACCACACGCTGACCATCGGCAAATTGTCGATGCAGCTCCCCGCAGGCGAATGGATCCTGGCCGCCAAGACGGAGGAGAACGGTCGAATCCAGACCAATTCAGATTCCCCACCGCGGCACCGGTTTGCCGCTGTTCAGATCCGCGACAAGACTCTCTCAGCCATCGTCGTCTTCAGAGCGCCCGCACGCAGTTTTTACTACGTCACGCGGTGGAGAGATGATCCGTGCAAGGAAGAGACGTCCTTCATTGTCAAAAGCACGCTCAAGCAGACCGTGAACATGCCCGAGTGCTTTGTCGTTGCCAACCAGGCCGCAGGCACTTTCGATGCCGCCAGCTCCACCCACAAGGAGCTCGTGCGCTGGGCCCAAGACAATGGGTACGTGCTCCCCAGCTCGATGCTGCGGGTGTTCTACACCAAGCACCACCAGGGCGACTATTTCAGGCTCAATGTGTACTTCGCTGGAGACACAAGCTCTGCGTCTGCCGCAGAAGCCTGGGGGCGCCAGACGGTCGCCTCGCTCTCTGCCATGGTCACCCGGCCCAGTATCCAGGGCAAACTGCCTGAGCTTCCGGCGTTCGTGGCAGCCCCTGCGGGCACGCAACCGGTGGCCGCCCGCATGCAAGCCCCTGCGGTCAGCGCCAACACCACGCCTTCATCGGCAGAGGCGCGCCTGCGCCAATTGAAGAACCTGCTCGACAGCAAGCTCATCACCCCGGAAGAGTACGAAGACAAGCGAAAGAAGATCGTCGAGGAGATATAGCAGACGGTCAAAGTCCTTCCAGGGCTTTCTTGCGCTTGCTGTCGTACTCCTGCTGGGTGATCAATCCGTCGGCATGCATGCGCCGCAGCGCTTCGAGCTGGCTTTGCACCGAGGGTTTCGGGGCCGCGGCGGGGGACGTCGGCGTTGCGGGCGCAGGGGGCATGCGGGAGACCGTCTGCGGCACGCGGTGCCTGCATGCGACCAACCCAAGAACAAGCACCAAGATTCCGATGCGCAACACTGGCATGACGACGACTCCCTGATTGTTGTGATGGTTCACGGGCCACCCGGCCCGCGAGTCCCTGGCAAGACCGTTCAGCAGCGAAGGAACAGGAGCGGATGCTGGTCCGCGCCCCCCTGCGCTCACAGCAGCACGATGTCGTACTGCTCCTGCCCCATGGCGCTCTCGGCCTGCAGCGAGATGGGCTTGCGGATGAAGTCCGACAGGCCTGCCAGGTGCTGGCTTTCCTCGTCGAGGAACAGCTCCACCACGCGCGCCGAGGCGACCACGCGGAACTCGCGCGGGTTGAACTGGCGCGCCTCGCGCAGGATCTCGCGCAGGATGTCGTAGCACACGCTGCGTGCGGTCTTCACGCTGCCCTTGCCCTGGCAGGCCTCGCAGGGCTCGCACAGCATGTGGGCCAGGGATTCCCGGGTGCGCTTGCGCGTCATCTCCACCAGGCCCAGCTGCGAGAAGCCGCCGGCCATGGTCTTCACGCGGTCGCGCCCGAGTTGCTTTCGAAACTCGCTGAGCACGGCCTCCTGGTGGCCCACCTGCACCATGTCGATGAAGTCCACGATGATGATGCCCCCCAGGTTGCGCAGGCGCAGCTGGCGGGCGATGGCCTGGGCAGCCTCCAGGTTGGTCTTGAAGATGGTGTCGTCGAAGTTGCGCGCGCCCACATAGCCGCCGGTGTTCACATCGATGGTGGTGAGCGCCTCGGTCTGGTCCACGATGAGGTAGCCGCCCGACTTGAGGTCCACGCGGCGGCCCAGGGCCTTGGCCACCTCTTCGTCGATGGAGTACAGGTCGAAGATCGGCCGCTCGCCCTTGTAGTGCTGCAGCTTGGGCGCGGCGGCGGGCATGAATTCCTGCCCGAAGGCGCGCAGGCGCTGGAACTGCTCCAGCGAGTCAAGGCGGATGGTCTGCGTATGGTCACCCACCAGGTCGCGCAGCACGCGCTGCAGCAGGTCGAGGTCCTGGTGCAGCAACGACATGGGCGGCAGCTTGAGCGAGGCCTCCTTGATGCGCGCCCAGGTCTTGCGCAGGTAGGCGATGTCTTCGGCCAGCTCGGCGTCGGTCGAGTCCTCGCCATTGGTGCGCAGGATGAAGCCGCCGCCACCGCCCGAGGCCTTGTCGCCCACCAGGGCCTGCAGGCGGGCGCGCAGGGCATCGCGCTCGGCCGAAGGGATTTTCTGCGACACGCCCACATGGTCGTCCTGCGGCAGGAACACCAGCAGGCGCCCCGCGATGCTGATCTGTGTGGACAGGCGCGCGCCCTTGGTGCCAATCGGGTCCTTGATGACCTGCACCATGAGCGACTGGCCCTCGAACACCTGCTTTTCGATGGGCACCGGCGGCTCGCCCTTGCGCGCGAACGCGGGTGGCTCGCCGTCGGGCTGGCGCTGCCAGACGTCGGCCACGTGCAAAAAAGCGGCGCGCTCCAGACCGATGTCGATGAAGGCCGATTGCATGCCTGGCAGCACGCGCGAAACCTTGCCCAGGTAAACGTTGCCCACCAGCCCACGCTCCAGCGTGCGCTCGATGTGCAGCTCCTGCACGGCACCGTGCTCGACGATGGCGACGCGTGTCTCCTGGGGCGACCAGTTGATGAGGATGTCTTGTTGCATGGTCGTCAACGCTTTTTGTTGTTCTTCAAACGGCAAAGCCGGCAGCGCGCAGCAATTGCGCGGTTTCGTACATTGGCAGGCCCATGATGCCCGAATAACTGCCGCTCAGCTGAGGAATGAAGGCTGCCGCCCTGCCTTGCACGCCATAGGCGCCGGCCTTGCCCAGGGGTTCGCCAGTGGCCACGTAGTCATCGACCTGCTGCGGCGTGAGTGCCGCAAACGTCACCCGCGACACCGACAGGGCCGCCACGCGGCGCGTCCCCATCTGCAGCGCCACGGCGGTGAGCACGCGGTGTGTGCGCCCCGCGAGCTCGCTCAGCATGCGCGCGGCGTGCGCGGCATCGTCGGGCTTGCCATAGATGGCACGGCCCAGGGCCACCGTGGTGTCGGAGCACAGGATGGGTGCCTCGGGCAGCCCCCGGCGCGCGCGGCGCGCCATGGCGGCGTCGAGCTTGAGCCCGGTCACGCGCTGCACATAGGCCGTGGGCACCTCGCCGGGGAGCACCTCTTCGATGGCCTCGGCATCCTCGCCCGTGTCGCCGTCCACATTGGGTACGAGCAGCTCATGGCGCACACCCAACTGGTCGAGCAACTGGCGGCGGCGGGGGCTTTGGGAGGCGAGGTAGATGAAGTCCGGCATGGTGCATGGAGCATAACCAAGAACCGGCACACGATCCCACGCGCCTCTTACCGTTTGCTACGCCATCGGGCGCCAATCAGGCACTATTCGCGGTGGTAAGGGTGGCCTGCGTTCACCGACCAGGCGCGGTACAGCTGCTCGATGAGCAGCACCCGCACCATGGCGTGCGGCAGGGTCAGATCGGACAGGCGGATGCGCTCGTGCGCGGCCTGGCGAAACGCCGGGTCCAGCCCGTCGGGGCCGCCGATGATGAGGGCCACATCGTCCCCGCCCAATTGCCAGCCCTTGAGCCTTTCGGCCAGGGCCTTGGTGGTGAGGTTGGTGCCGCGCTCGTCGAGCGCCACCACGCGGGTGCCGCGCGGAATGGCGGCTTCGATGCGCTCGCGCTCGGCGGCGTACAGCGTCTCCAGGGTCTTGGAGCCGCGCGGCTCGGTCTTCACCGCCTTGAGCTCGACCTTGAGCTCGGGCGGAAAGCGCTTGGCATAGTCGTCGTAGGCGGTCTGCGCCCAGTCGGGCACGCGCTGGCCCACGGCCACGATCAACAGCTTCATGGCAATGGCAGTGGTTCAAAAAAGCCAGGGGCGCTCGTGCGCCCTGCACTGGCCTGCTTACTTGCTGCGGCCCGGGGCCTTCTTGGCAGGCGCCTTCTTGGCCGCAGCGGGCTTGGCCACCGCCGTCTTGCCAGCAGCCTTGGCGGCCGGCTTGCGCGGGGTCGAGGGCTTGACCACGATGGTCTTGATCGGCGCCTTCTTGGCGGCCGGCTTCTTGGCAGCAGCACCAGCGGCAGGCTTGGCGGGTGCCTTGGCTGCGGCCTTCTTGGCCGGCGCAGCCTTCTTCGCGGCCGGGGCCGCAGCGGCCTCGGCAGGCTTCGCCGTCTTGCCGACCGGCTTCTTTTTCTTCTCGGCCGCAGCGGAAGCAGCCACTGCCGGCTTGGCGGCGCCGAGCTTCATGCGCACGGGCACTTCGCCCCACAGTTCTTCCAGGCGGTAGTACTGGCGGATGGCGGGCTGCATGATGTGCGCCACTGCGGCGCCGCAGTCCACGATGATCCACTCGCCGTTGTCCTCGCCTTCGATGCGTGGCTTGGCGAAACCGGCGTCCTTCACCGCATCGCGCACGCTGGCAGCCAGCGCCTTGGTCTGGCGGTTGGAAGTGCCCGATGCCACGATGACCCGTTCAAACAGCGGCGAGAGATGCTCGGTGTTGAAGACCTGGATGTCTTGCGCCTTGACGTCTTCCAGGCCATCGACGATGGCGCGCTGGAGTTTGGTGACGTCTTTCTTGGCGGCGGTTTCCGATTTGGTGGATGTGGTCATCAGGCGGTGATTTATAAGGGATGGAATCAATATAGCGCGCAACGCGGCGTGCAGCCAGTGGGCTGGGCCTCAGGTGTTGCGCGGTGGCGCTCAGGCAACGGGAGGTGTTTGCAACCTCTGCTGCTGGCGTCCAGAGCGCGGGCAGCTATTGAAATTATAGCTTTTTGGAAACAATGGCCGTTTCAGGCGATGCCGGCAAGCCAGTCGCGCCGCACCAGGAAGCGCTCGGTGAGCGCGGCCTCGGCCGAGCCCGCCCCGTGCTGGCGCTGGTACGACCAGGACACCAGGGGCGGCATGGACAAGAGGATGGACTCGGTGCGCCCACCCGACTGCAGCCCGAAATGCGTGCCCCGGTCCCAGACCAGGTTGAACTCCACATAGCGGCCACGGCGGTAGAGCTGGAAGTCGCGCTCGCGCTCGCCATAGGGCGCACCCTGGCGCTGCTCGACGATGGGCAGGTAGGCCGAGAGGAAGGCATCGCCCACCGCCTGCGTCATGGCCAGGCTCTGCTCGAAACCCAGCTCCGAGAAGTCATCGAAGAACACCCCGCCCACGCCGCGCTGCTCATTGCGGTGCTTGAGGAAGAAATACTCATCGCACCACTGCTTGAAGCGGGGGTACTTGTCGTCGCCGAACGGCGCCAGCGCATCGCGGCAGCTGCGGTGGAAGTGCACCGCATCCTCCTCGAAGGCGTAGTACGGCGTGAGGTCCATGCCACCGCCGAACCAGCAGGTCGGCGCCTGGCCGGGGTGGCCCGCGGCAATCATGCGCACGTTCATGTGCACCGTGGGCACATAGGGGTTCTTCGGGTGGAAGACCAGCGACACGCCCATGGCCTCGAAGGGCGCCCCCGCCAGCTCGGGCCGGTGCTGCGTGGCCGATGGCGGCAGTTGCGGCCCGCGCACGTGCGAGAAGCCACAACCTGCGCGCTCGAACACACGCCCACCTTCCAGGATGCGCGTCACACCATCGCCTTGCAGCGTCTCGCCGGGCTCCTTGCGCCAGGCATCGGCCAGGAAGCGGGCCCCGCCCTCGCCTTCCACGGCCTCCAGGGCGTCGGTGATGCGCAACTGCAGCCCCTGCAGGTAGCTGCGCACACGCGCCACCGTGTCGGCGGCGTTAAGCGATGGGGCCAAGGCCATCAGGCTTTGATGGCCCTGAAGCCGATGTCGCGGCGGTACTGCGCGCCGTCGAACTGGATGTTGCGCGCCACGTCGTAGGCGCGCTGCTGCGCCTGCTTGACGCTGTCGGCCAGCACGGTCACGCACAACACGCGGCCGCCCGTGACGCTGACCACGCCGTCCTTCAGGGCCGTGCCCGCATGGAAGACCACGGCGTCGTCCGCATCGGCCGGCAGGCCGGTGATGGGATCGCCCTTGCGCGGGTTCTCGGGGTAGCCGTGGGCGGCCATGACCACGCCCAGCGCGGTGCGGCGGTCCCATTGCAGTTCGATCTGGTCGAGCTTGCCGTCCACGCCGGCGCCCAGCACGTCGGCCAGGTCGCTCTTGAGGCGCATCAGGATGGGCTGGGTCTCGGGATCGCCCATGCGGCAGTTGAATTCGAGCGTCTTGGGGTGGCCCTTGGCGTCGATCATCAGGCCGGCGTACAGGAAGCCGGTGTAGGGGATGCCGTCCTTTTCCATGCCGCGGATGGTGGGCAGGATGATCTCGCGCATGGCGCGGGCGTGCACGTCGGCCGTGACCACGGGCGCGGGCGAATACGCGCCCATGCCGCCGGTGTTGGGGCCTTCGTCGCCGTCCTTCAGGCGCTTGTGGTCCTGGCTGGTGGCCAGTGCCAGCACGTTCTTGCCATCGCACAGCACGATGAAGGAGGCTTCCTCGCCTTCGAGGAAGGCCTCGATCACCACGCGGGCGCCACCTTCGTTGTGGGCCACGCCGTACTTGTTGTCGACCAGCATGAAGTCCACGGCATCGTGGGCTTCCTTGAGCGTCATGGCCACGACCACACCCTTGCCGGCCGCCAGGCCGTCGGCCTTGATGACGATGGGCGCACCCAGGCGGTCCACAAAGGCGTGGGCTGCTGCCGGGTCGGTGAAGGTGTCGTAGTCTGCCGTGGGGATGCCATGGCGGCGCATGAAGGCCTTGGAGAAGGCCTTGGAGCTTTCGAGCTGGGCAGCGGCCTGGGTCGGACCGAACACGCGCAGGCCGTGCGCACGGAATTCATCAACCACACCGGCAGCCAGCGGCGCCTCGGGGCCCACCACCGACAGGGCGATCTTCTCGGCCAGCGCCCACTTGCGCAGTTCGCGCACGTCGGTGATGGCGACATTCTCCAGTTTGGAGTTCAGGGCCGTTCCGCCGTTGCCCGGCGCCACGTACACCTTCGTGACCTTGGGCGACTGGCTGAGCTTCCAGGCCATTGCGTGTTCACGGCCGCCGCCACCAATTACAAGAACCTTCATACCGGCCTATTAGAACCTGTCTCCAACGGGTCAAGACGCCTGTTACAGAGACAGTGTTGTGATTTCTTCCATCGGGGGGCCACGCTTCAGAGCGCGGCGTTGTGGTAGACCTCCTGGACATCGTCCAGGTCTTCCAGGATATCGAGCAGCTTTTGCATCCGGGCGGCGTCCTCGCCCTCCAGCTCGATGGTGTTTTCGGCGCGCATGGTGACACCGGACACCTCGGGCACCAGGCCCGCAGCCTCCAGGGCGTTCTTCACGACCTCGAAGTCGGCCGGGGCCGTGAGCACCTCGATGGCGCCATCCTCATCGGTCACCACGTCTTCGGCGCCGGCTTCGAGCGCCACTTCCATGACCTTGTCCTCGCTGGTGCCCGGGGCATAGATCAGTTGGCCACAGTGCTTGAACTGGAACACCACCGAGCCTTCGGTGCCCATGTTGCCGCCATGCTTGCTGAACGCGTGGCGCACTTCGGCCACCGTGCGCACGCGATTGTCCGTCATGGTGTCGATCATGACCGCCGCACCGCCGATGCCATAGCCCTCGTAACGGATTTCTTCGTAGGTCAGGCCTTCTGCATTGCCCGTGGCCTTGTCGATGTTGTACTTGATACGGTCGGCCGGCATGTTGGCGGCCTTGGCCTTGTCCACCGCCAGGCGCAGGCGCGGGTTGGCCGACAGGTCGCCGCCACCGGCACGCGCCGCCACGGTGATTTCGCGAATGATGCGGGTCCAGATCTTGCCGCGTTTCTCATCCTGCCGCCCCTTGCGGTGCTGGATGTTCGCCCATTTACTGTGTCCTGCCACGGGAAGTCCTTTTTGTATGGATATGGAGTCTGTTGGGGGGATTTTACTTTTCGGAGATGGCCATCGGCGGCTTGTCGGGGAGGGTTTGTCGAAACAGGCGGTGGGTCGCCCGCCGGCCGTCCTCCCGCACTACTGTCACAGCCACCCTGGAGCCGGCTTTACCCTGGAGACGCAGGGGTATCTGGCGCCACGGCATCCCTCGGGTGGAGATGCCGTCCACTGCAACGATCATGTCGCCTGAGCGGATACCAGACAGGTCCGCGGGGTAGCCGGTGACAACATCCTGGACCAGGACATGCCCGCTTGGTTGCGGCGGTGCCAGTTGCAGCCCCACCCCCGCGCCGGCGCCCACTGGGAGGCACCGAAGCGACGCGTCCGAGCGACGGGGACCATCTGGCAACGACAGGCCCAGGGGAGCCCATGCGGCACCGGGTTCGTCAGCCGGTGCGATCCGTTCGTCAGACTTTGCCGCCGCGCAGGCGCCCAGGATCCTGTAGTCGGCCCGTCCTGGGAACCGGCGCAGGGCCGCAGCCTCATCTGGCGAAAGATCCCACAACTCATACGCACGCAAGCGCAGCCCCGCCCGGTGCAGTTGGTACAGGTGAGGGTCCAGCCAGGCTGGATCCCACTCAGTGCATTTGCCGAGCGCGGCCCTCATCGGGCTTTCACCTGCGTCGAAGCGGGCGCTGGCCAATGGCAATCCCGCCTTTGCAGCCGCAGCCACCAAAGCTTCATCACAACTGAGCACCACCGAAACCAGAACTGCCTGCCGGCCATCGCGGGTGAGCCGGGGCCCCGCCTTGCCGGCCCACATCGCCTGCACCCAGTCGGGCCGGTTCAGCGACCCAAGCAACGCATGAACGAGGATCTCGGCACTCTCTGGATCGATGGTGCTGCGATCATGCCGCAGCACGTCAGGCACCCAGTCTCCGGTTCGGTATTCCTCTTTCAGTCCCCGATACAGTGCGCCCCCCGTGCCCACATCGCCATAGCGCCCTCGGTAAGCAACAAGAATCTGGCGGCGCAGCGAAGATGCCTGGATGGGGAGTTCCTGCAGCAGCCGCACGACGTCGCTGCCAGCGCGGTAGCGCCCGGCATCCACGGACGCCACCCGCTGGGCCAAGGGCATCTGACCCAAGGCCGCCAGATCCAACACCAGTTGTGCACTTTCCCCAGGAGGAACACGGGACAGATGCAAATCGACCCAGGCATCCAGAGGCCGCCCCGCGAGCGTCGAGGCACAGGGCTTGGGAATCGCCCCCTCCCAGACACCACGGCATCGGTGGTGCGCGTGATCACCCAACAAGGTTTCCTGCTCGCCCCCAAGCTTCGCGGTCAGCCGCCAACCGGATCTCAGCAGCTCTTCTAAAACGCTGCCGAATTTGCCATGCTCCACGGCACGCCATACAGGTTTGGCGCTGACATGCGCCTGAGAAGGCACGGCAGCGCCCAGTCCGCGCAGCACCCAGTACATCGTGTCCCCTCGCCTGGGCCTGTCGACATGTGCCCCGAGCATGAGCGCCCATTCCACCGCCGAAAGCCCCGCAGGCCCGCGCTCGTTCAGATCGGCGCCAGCCGCCGCAAGTTGCCGAACGGCCGCCAGATCGTCGGCAATCACCGCTTGGTTGAGACGGGTCTCGCGCGGGTACTCCAGCACCGGAATCGCAGCGATGGACCCGTGGTCCATGTACTCCACGGAACGCGGAATGCGCACTCCCGCATCGGCAGCCACCCACGTCGCACCATGGTCGTGCGAGCGGAAAATACGGCCCGATGCCCAGGCCATGAGCAGGGTCCCGGAATCGAGCGGGTGCGGGGCGATCACGCTTGGATACCAACCTTCGGGCAGCCCCTCCCCGCCGATACGCGACCAACTCGCACCGGAATCAAAGCTCTGAAACCGGGTACTGGACGGAACCGAAAATGAACTGCCAACCGAACAGTTCGCGACCAGGTACGCAGCGTCGGCAGGTGACTGCACGGGCCTGCAATCGCGACCCATGGCACCCGGGTGGGGACCTGCCTGATCGGTGGCCAGCCAGTTTACGGAATAGCCCTTGGGGGATGAGGGCCCAGGCCCCCAGACGCCGGCGGCGGACCTCAGCCACCAGCCCTGGCTGGATGCAACCGCCACGCGGTCTCCCGACAGGGTCTCTATGGCCCACAGCTCCTGGCCTTCTGGAAATCCTGTCGACTGCCAGTCCTTGCCGTCCTCCGAGCGCCAAATCTGCGTCGATGAATGCACATAGAACGCCTCCCGCGTGGCAGCAAGGCCCACCCTGGTCCGCGCGGGGATCAGTTCGGGGCCAGCCTTCCAGGACTCCCCCGCGTTCAGCGTCACCCACGGCCTGCCCATTCCATAGGCGACCCACACACTGGGCCGTGACGGGTGCATGACCAACAGAGGTGAGGATTGCCCTTCGACATCTCGCGACCTTGGCGCAATGCGCTTGTACGACCATGTCTCGCCCCCATCGAGGGATTCCAGATAATCCCCTGGCCCAGGAGATCGACCATTGTGCAAGGCAATGACTCGCCCGGGCTCGTGCGGGTCGGTCATCACCCGCTCAATCCCCAGAGGCACCTTCAATCCCAGCCAGGAGGCCCCGCCATCTGTCGACCGGAAGACGCCCCCGCCCGCGGCAAAGACGATCTCAGGCTTTGACACGACGTAGGCAATGCTGTTCAGGTGTGGCCCCTCGTGTCCAAGCGTGCCAGCCGCAACGCCACCGGCGGCAAAGCCGCAGACGCCTGTCACCAGCAGGCCCACCCACCTTCGTCGCACAGCGTGAAAAACCGCTCCCCATTTGTGCTCGCAGATCACCATCACGGAACCCCCCTCTCTTTTGTCCTCTATGCTATCGAATCAGTACCCACAACGATGCGGAATCCGACCATGGCCGAACCACTCCTGATTGCCAAGCACGACACGACCGAATGCCACCTGCTTCCAGGGCTGGCCAACCGGCACGGGCTCATCACCGGGGCCACGGGCACCGGCAAGACCGTGACGCTGCAGACCCTGGCCGAGAATTTCTCGCGCATTGGCGTGCCGGTGTTCATGGCCGACGTCAAGGGCGACCTCACGGGCGCCAGCCAGCCCGGCAAGATCGGTGAGAAACTGGCCGCCACGCTCAAGGAACGCGGCCTGGACCTGCCCGCCCCGCTGGCCTGCCCCACCACGCTGTGGGATGTGTTCGGCGAGCAGGGCCACCCGGTGCGCGCCACGGTGTCGGACATGGGCCCGCTGCTGCTGGGGCGCATGCTCAACCTCAACGAGACGCAACTGGGCGTGCTCAACCTGGTGTTCAAGATCGCCGACGACAACGGCCTGTTGCTGCTGGACCTCAAGGACCTGCGCGCCATGCTGCAGTATGTGGGCGACAACAGCAAGGAATTCACGACCGAATACGGCAATGTCAGCGCGGCCAGCGTGGGCGCCATCCAGCGCGGGCTGCTGCAGATCGAGCAGCAGGGCGGCACGCAGTTCTTCGGCGAGCCCATGCTCAACATCCAGGACTTCATGCAGACCGTGGACGGCCACGGCGTGGTGAACATCCTGGCGGCCGACAAGCTCATGAACGCGCCGCGCCTGTATGCCACCTTCCTGTTGTGGATGCTGTCTGAGCTGTTCGAGCAACTGCCCGAGATCGGCGACCCCGAGCAGCCCAAGCTGGTGTTCTTCTTCGACGAGGCCCACCTCTTGTTCAACGAGGCGCCCAAGGTGCTGGTCGAGCGCATTGAGCTGGTGGTGCGCCTGGTGCGCTCCAAGGGCGTGGGCGTGTATTTCGTGACGCAGAACCCGCTCGATATTCCCGACAGCGTGCTGGCCCAGCTGGGCAACCGCGTGCAGCATGCGCTGCGCGCCTTCACGCCGCGCGACCAGAAGGCCGTGAAGGCCACGGCGACCACCATGCGGCAAAAGCCGGGCCTCGACATCGAAACCGCCATCACCGAGCTGGCCGTGGGCGAGGCGCTGGTGAGCTTTCTCGACGCCAAGGGCCGCCCCAGCGTGACCGAGCGCGTGTTCATCCTGCCGCCGGGCAGCCAGCTCGGCCCCATCACGCCGCCGCAGCGCCAGGCGCTGATGGCCAGCTCGCTCGTGGCCGGCGTGTACGAGAAAATGGTGGACCGCGAGTCGGCCTACGAAAAGCTCAAGGGCCGCACCGCCGATGCAGGCAGCGCGCAGGCTCCGGCCGGCAAGGGTGGCACCGTGGCCGCCCCTGCCGAGGAAGGCGGCGGCCTGCTGGGCGGCCTGAACGACGTGCTCTTTGGCTCCACCGGCCCGCGCGGCGGCAAGCGCGACGGCCTGGCCCAGACCATGGCCAAGTCGGCCGTGCGCACCATGGGCACCACGCTGGGCAAGGAGATCCTGCGCGGCGTGCTCGGCAGCGTGTTCGGCGGAAGGAAGCGCTGAGCAGCGTCAAAAAATAGTCACATCCACTGCCCCAAAAAGAGGTACAACCCCGGAAAACAGACACATAACAAAGGGGGAAACCGATGGGCAAGATCGACAACCTGCTGGTGCGCTACGGCAGCAACGTGGTGCAACTGGCCGTCGCCGTCTGGGTGTTGGCCTTCATTGCGGCCTTTGCGGGGCTGCTGCACCCCAACTGGCGCTGGGGCGTCTACCTGGTGTGCACGGTGGTGGTGACCGCCATGGTGGTGCAGTGGACGCGCTCGGTGCGCGAGCGCTACATCCGCGAGGCCAAGCTGCCCGCCTACCTCAAGCGCAAGCTGCGCGAGACCTACCCCCACCTGTCGCAGAAGGATTGCGAGCTGGTGGAGCGCGGGCTGCGCCAGTTTTTCATGGCCTGCATGCGCAGCCGCAAGCAGTTCGTGGCCATGCCGTCCAAGGCGGTGGATACGCTGTGGCACGAGTTCATCCTGCACACGCAGGCCTACAAGACCTGGTGCCACAACGCACTGGGCTTCTTCTTGCACCACACCCCTGCCGAGGCCCTGGGCGCCAAGGCCAGGAACAACGATGGCCTGCGCCGCGCCTGGTTCTGGGCCTGCAAGGAAGAAGCCATCAACCCCAAGGCCCCCAGCCGCCTGCCCCTGCTGTTCGCGCTGGACGCCAAGATGGCGATTGCCGGCGGCTTCACCTACGTGCCCGACTGCAGCAGCATCCTCGCCAAAAACGCTGCAGGCGGCGATGGCAGCGGCACCTACTGCGGCACCAGCTTCTCCGATGGCAGCCACAGCGGCAGCTCGGGCGACTTTGGGGGGGCAGACAGTTCCTCCTCATCGAGCAGTTCCAGCGACAGCAGCGACGGTGGTGGGAGCGACGGCGGCAGTTGCGGAGGTGGTGGCTGCGGCGGTGGAGGCGGGGACTGAGCACGGTCCTTGCAAGTGCCCAGATACGGGGCCCAATATCCGTTCGCCCCTCCGGCAATAACCACACCCGTACAATGGGCAGCTTCTCAACTTCAAGGGAACTGCCTGTTCCCTGTCTATGGAAATCGCAATACTGTTCGCCCTCATCCTCTTGAACGGCGTGTTCGCCATGTCGGAGATCGCACTGGTCACGGCACGGAAGGCCCGGCTGCAAAAGCTGATTGATGAGGGCGATAGCGGCGCCGCCGCCGCTGTGAAGCTGGGCGAAGACCCCACCCGCTTTCTCTCCACCATCCAGATCGGCATCACGTCGATCGGCGTGCTCAACGGTATCGTCGGTGAGGCGGCCCTGGCCGCCCCCCTCGCCGCTTGGCTGGCCGCGCTGGGCGTACCGGCACCCTATGGCAACTATGCCGCCACGGGCCTGGTGGTGGTGCTGATCACCTACTTCTCCATCGTGGTGGGCGAACTCGTGCCCAAGCGCATCGGCCAGTCCTACCCGGAAACCTTTGCCCGCCTGGTGTCGCGCCCGATCAACTTTCTGGCGCTGGCGACCAAGCCCTTTGTGCTGCTGCTGTCCACCTCCACGCGCACGCTGCTGCGCCTGTTGGGCGTGAAGGAAACCAGCGGCAGCCCGGTGACCGAGGAAGAGATCCACGCCATGCTGGTGGAGGGCACGACGGCCGGCGTGATCGAATCGCACGAGCACACCATGGTGCGCAACGTGTTCCGCCTGGACGACCGCCAGATCGGCTCGCTCATGGTGCCGCGCGGCGACGTGGTCTGCCTGGACCTGGACCTGAGCTTCGAGGAGAACTTGAAGCGCATCGAGGAGTCGGACCACGCGCGCTTCCCCGTGGTGCGTGGCGGCATGGACAACATCCGCGGCGTGCTCAACGCACGCCAGTGGCTGTCGCGCACCATCCGCGACAAGGCGCACAGCCTGGCCGAGCAGCCACTGCAGACGGCGCTGTACGTGCCCGAAACCATCACCGGCATGGAACTGCTCGACAACTTCCGCCTGTCGGATGTGCACATGGCCTTCGTGATCGACGAGTACGGCGAGGTGCAGGGCATCGTCACGCTGCAGGACCTGATCGAGGCCATCACCGGCGAATTCCAACCGCGCGACCCCGAGACCTCGTGGGCACTGCAGCGCGAGGACGGCAGCTGGCTGCTGGACGGCCACATCCCCGTGCCCGAGCTCAAGGACCGCTTGAACCTGGACGCCGTGCCCGAGGAAGAGCGCGGCCGCTACCACACGCTGAGCGGCATGATCATGCTGCTGACCGGCCGCCTGCCCAAGGTGACAGACACCGTGGAGTGGGAAGGCTGGAAGCTTGAGGTGGTGGACATGGACGGCAAGACCATCGACAAGATCCTGGCCAGCCGCCTGCCTGTGCCCGAGCTGGCAGACGCCACGGAAACCACTGACGGCTGATCGCCCCCCGCCCCATCTGCCACGCGGCAGATGCGGGCAAACCCGCAGCCGCCCGCCCGCAGTCGCACACGCGACCTTGACGGCGCGGGCCCGGGGCCTACAGTGTTCGCCCATGAACACTGCTCCCACCCTCACCTGCTTTTCCCTGACCACCACGGGCCATGTGGCCCACCTGGTGCTGAACCGGCCCGAAGCCATGAACACCATGCACCCCACCTTCTGGCGCGAGCTGGACGAGGTGCTGGTGCACCTGCACCGCAGCGGGGAGGCACGCGCCCTGGTCATCAGCAGCACGGGCAAGCACTTCAGCGCAGGCATGGCACTGGAGACCTTTGGCGGCGCCATCACCATGGACGACCAGAGCCCCGAAGGCCGGGCCGCCATCTTCGACCTGCTGACCGACATGCAGCACACCTTCACGCGGCTGGAGGAGCTGCGCATTCCGGTAATCATGGCCATCCACGGCGGCTGCATCGGCGGCGCGGTGGACATGGTGACGGCGGCCTGCATCCGCTACGCCACGGCCGACGCCTTCTTCTGCATCCAGGAGATCAACATCGGCATGGTGGCCGACGTGGGCACGCTGCAGCGCCTGCCCAAGCTCGTGCCACTGGGCGTGGTCAAGGAACTGGCCTACACCGGCCGGCGCATGCCCGCCCAGAAGGCCCTGGCCTATGGCCTGGTCAACGAAGTCTTCGACACCCAGGAGGCCATGGTGGCCGCGGCGCTCGAATGCGCCCAGGAGATCGCCAGCAAGCCGCCCGTGGCGATCTGGGGCACCAAGCAGGCCGTGAACTATGCGCGCGACCACTCGGTGGAAGACAGCCTGCGCCAGATGGGCTGGCTGCAGGGCACCATCTGGAGCAACCGCCATGTGCGCGAGTCGGTCACGGCGATGAAGCAAAAGCGCGCGGGGGACTTCCCTGCCCTCACCCCGCTGCAGCGGTTTTCAGAGTTGGGTTAACTCCGGTCGCTGCGCGCCAGCCGGTACTCCAGCCGGCGCAGCACCGTGGTCAGCGCCAGTGTCATGCACCAGTAGGCCAGCGAGATGGCCAGGTAAGGCTCCCAGTAGCGCGCATAGGCGCCCGCCACCGTGCGCGCGGCATAGGCCATCTCGGCCAGGCCGATGGCCGAGACCAGGGACGTGTCCTTGAGCAGTGCGATCATGTTGTTGCCCAGCGGTGGCAGCATGCGCCGGAAGGCCTGGGGCAGCACCACGTAGCGCAGCACCTGCAGCGGTGTGAAGCCCAGCGAACGCCCGGCATCGGACTGCCCACGCGCAATCGACTGGATACCCGCACGGAACACCTCGGAGATATAGGCTGCCGAATTCAGCGTGAGCGCCGCGATGCCCGAGATCAGCGCGCCATGCTCCTGCTTGAGCGTGCGCGCCAGGTCGCCATCGACCAGCAGGCCCGAGACTGGGTGGATGAACAGCGGCATCACCGCAAAGTGCATGAGCAAAATCTGCACGAACAGCGGCGTGCCGCGGAAAAAGCTCACATACACGGTGGACGGCCAGCGCAGCAGAAAGCGGCACACCCAGTTCCACGGCGCATGGCGCGCCTGCGCCAGCCGCGCCAGGGCCAGCACCAGGCCCCAGGAGCCGCCCAGCGTGACGCAGATGACCGTCATGCACAGCGTCATCCACGCGCCTTTGAAGAACAGCTCGCGGTACTCCACGAGGATGTCCGGCCGGAACCAGCCAAACCACAATTCGGGTTGATCCATGGGTTTTCTCCCCTCTTTCACTCACGGCCGCTCACGCGCCCACACGTCAGAAAACAAAAAAAGCGGCCGCATGGCGGCCGCTGCAAGTGACTCAAACCCAACCAGGCCTCAACGGGCCTTGTATTCCTTGGCAAACCACTTCTTGTAGATCTCGCCATAGCTGCCATCGGCACGTACCGCGGCCAGGCCGGCGTTGAGCTTGTCCTGCAGGGCCTTGTCGCCCTTCTTCACCACAATGCCGAAGCCTTCTTCGGGGAAGGACGGGTCTTCCACCGTCTTGAGCGCCGCATTCTGGCTCACGCGGTAGGCGATCACGCCGTTGTCGCCGATGGCGGCATCCACACCGCCGCCGGCCAGCTCGGAGATGATGAGCGGCGTGCTCTCGAAGCGGCGGATGTTGGCATTGGTCTTGCCGAATTCGCGCGAGGCCACGTCGTCGGCCGTGGAGGCGTTCACCACGGCGATCTTCTTGCCGGCCAGGTCCTTGAGCGAGGCCACGGTGCTGTTCTTGGGCACGGCGATGAGCTGGTGGGCCGCGAAGTACGGGGCCGAGAAGTCGTAGCTCTGGCGGCGCTTGTCGTTGATGGTCACGCCGGAGATCACCAGGTCCACGTCGCCATTGTTCAGGGCCGCGAAGATGCCGCTCCAGGGCGTGTTCACGACCTTGATCTTGAGGTTCTGGTGCTTGGCGATGGCGTTGATGATGTCGATGTCGAAGCCAACGATCTGCTTGTCCTTGTTCTCGAACGCGAAGGGCGCATAGGTCGCGCTGGAGGCCACGGTGAGTTCGCGGGCCTGGGCATGGGCGGCCAGGGAGACACCGAACGAGGCGGCCAGGCCGAGGCCCAGGGTGGCAATGCGGCGGGAAATGGACATGGTGGGCTCTTGGGGAAAGTCGGGAAAAGGGGCAGTATATCCACGCACCAGCGGCCCAGGCATCAATATTCATAGCGGCAAACGCCCTGTTTTTGGGCCTTGCACGCCCTCTGTGACCAAAAGTCAGGCAGTTTTATGATGGATGGAATAGTTGAGCCCCTTCAGACCTGAAAGATTCCACTATGAGCAACGCCAGCCTTCCCCCGCCCACCTACGCGGATGTTGTTTCTGCCGCACAGCGGCTCGCTGGCGTGGCCCACCGCACGCACGTGCTGCGCTCCCACATGGCTGACACGCTGCTGGGCACCCAGGTGTTCTTCAAGTGCGAAAACCAGCAGCGCACGGGCTCGTTCAAGTTCCGCGGGGCCTACAACACCCTGTCGCAGTTCAGCGACGAACAGCGCGAACGCGGCGTGCTGGCGTTTTCGGCCGGCAACCATGCGCAGGCCATCGCACTGTCGGCCCGGCTGCTGGACATGCCCGCCCTGATCGTGATGCCCGAGGACGCCCCCGCCACCAAGATGGCGGCCACGCGCGAGTACGGGGCCCAGGTGGTCACCTACAACCGCTACACCGAAGACCGAGAGGCCATCAGCCACCGGCTGGCCCAGGAGCGCGGCATGACCCTGGTGCCGCCCTTCGACCACCCGCATGTGATTGCCGGCGAGGGCACGGCGGCCAAGGAGTTCCTGGAGGAGGTGCCCGACCTGGACTACCTGTTCGTCTGCGTGGGCGGCGGCGGCCTGCTGGCCGGCAGCCTGCTGGCGACCGAGGCCCTGGCGCCGAGCTGCCGCGTTGTGGGCGTGGAGCCCGAGGCCGGCAACGACGGCCAGCAATCGCTGCGCAGCGGACAACTGGTGCAGATCCCCACGCCGCACACGATTGCCGACGGCGCACAGGCCCGCTCGCTGGGACAGATCACCTTTCCCATCATCCAGCGCCTGGCCGAGGACATCGTGACCGCCACCGACGAGCAACTGGTCGAGGCCCTGCGCTTCTTTGCCGAGCGCATGAAGCTGGTGGTGGAGCCCACGGGCGCCCTGGCGTTTGCGGGTGCCCGCCATGGCAACGTGGACGTGCATGGCGCCAAGGTCGGCATCTTGATCAGTGGCGGGAATGTGGACATGTCAAGGTACGCGCGCTTTCTGGCGGATTAGGGGCAAGGCAAAGCCAAGTCTTCGCGATGGCGCGTGCCCTGATTTGGGATGGGCTGCTAGGCGCAAAGCGCAGCCATAGCCGGTGCTATGGCGAGCATTTGCAACGACGCAGACCACCCAAAGCGGGGCGCGCGGCGCGCGAGGGACTTGGCTTTGCGTTGCCCTCGCCCCCGAAGCGACTGCGTCGCCTCCCCCTCAAGGGGGCGACCCCGGTGGCCCGGCGAAGCCGGTTCCACGGGGTCCCTGGCATATGGCCTTGCCAGTTTCCACGCCCGGAGGCCCAAAGGGACGTCAAAATACGGCCACCGCCATTCATTCACCTCCACATAACAAAGGCCGCGCCATGAGCACCGCTACCAACAACGTCACCGTCATCACCCACCCCCTCGTCCAGCACAAGCTCACGCTGATGCGCCGCAAGGACGCGAGCACCAACAGCTTTCGCCGCCTGCTGGGCGAGCTGAGCACGCTCATGGCCTACGAGGTCACGCGCGACATGCCGCTGCAGGACATCGAGATCGAAACCCCGCTGGAGACCATGACCGGCCAGGTGATCGACGGCAAGAAGCTGGTGCTGGTCTCCATCCTGCGCGCGGGCAACGGCTTCCTTGATGGCATGCTCACCGTGGTGCCAGGCGCCCGCGTGGGCCACATCGGCCTGTACCGCGACCCGGCCACGCTGCAGCCGGTGGAGTACTACTTCAAGATGCCCTCCGAGATGGAGGAGCGCGACATCATCGTGGTCGACCCCATGCTGGCCACGGGCAACTCGGCCGCCGCCTGCGTGGACCGGCTCAAGAAGCTCAACCCGCGTTCCATCAAGTTCGTCTGCCTGCTGGCCGCCCCCGAGGGCGTGGCCACGCTGCAGAAGGCCCACCCCGATGTGCCGATCTTCACCGCCGCCATCGACCGCGAGCTCAACGACCACGGCTACATCCTGCCGGGCCTGGGCGATGCCGGCGACCGCATCTTCGGCACCAAGTAAGCAAGCAGCCGCGGATCGCACTGCAACGACGCCGCCCCAGGGACCCGGCCCCGGGGGCGGCATTTTTTTGCCCCAAAGCAGTGCGATTTCTTACCATCTGGTGACTTTCTTCTGGCAGACTCCGTGGCGGCGCCTGCGCCTGCATCACGGCAGGGCATCTGCTGGCACGCGACACCAGCCGCCCATTGGCGTGCTATTTGCTTGAGACAACGCCCAGATTCGATCGCCCATCCTCCATCCGAAGAAGGACCCACTCCATGACCTCTCGCCGCATCTTCACCGGCCACCTGTTCTCCACCTCCCTGGCGCTGTCGGCCATGATCGGGCTGGCGCCCGGTGCAGCCCTCGCGCAGGCCAAGACCAAGGTGGCGGCGATCTACACGGTGCCCTATGAGCAGCAATGGGTCAGCCGCATCCACAAGGCGCTCAAGGCGGCCGAGGCGCGCGGCGAGATCGAGTACAAGTCCAGCGAGAACGTGAGCAACGCCGACTACGAGCGCGTGATGCGCGAGTACGCCACCGGCGGCAACCAGCTCATCGTGGGCGAGGCCTTCGCGGTGGAAGCCGCCGCGCGCAAGGTGGCCAAGGACTTCCCCAAGACCTCGTTCCTGCTGGGCTCCTCGGGCAAGCCGCAGGCACCCAACTTCAGCGTGTTCGACAACTACATCCAGGAGCCGGCCTACCTGTCGGGCATGGTGGCCGGCGGCATGACCAAGACCAACAAGATCGGCATGGTCGGCGGCTTCCCCATCCCCGAGGTGAACCGCCTGATGCACGCCTTCATGGCCGGCGCCAAGGAGGTGAACCCCAAGGTGGAGTTCACCGTGAGCTTCATCAACAGCTGGTTCGACCCACCGAAGGCCAAGGAAGCCACCTTCGCCATGATCGACAAGGGCGCCGACGTGCTCTACGCCGAGCGCTTCGGAGTGAGCGATGCCGCCAAGGAAAAGGGCAAGCTCGCCATCGGCAACGTGATCAACACCCAGGACAAGTACCCCGACACGGTGGTCGCGTCCGCCCTGTGGCACATGGAGCCCAGCATCGACCGCGCGCTCAAGCTGGTCAAGGACGGCAAGTTCACGCCCGAAGACTACGGCCCGTATTCGATGATGAAGCACAAGGGCTCGGAACTCGCACCCCTGGGCACCTTCGAGAAGAAGGTACCGGCCGACATCGTGGCCAAGGTCAAGGCCAAGGAGGCCGACATCCTGGCCGGCAAGTTCATCGTGAAGGTGGACGACAGCCAGCCCAAGTCCACGGCCAAGTAAGCGTCAGCTGTCTGCAGCGCCTGCGCGCAGAGTTCCAAGGGCCACTCACTGCGGTGGCCCTTTTCATTGGTACTGTCCATCGCTTACCCTGTTGACCATGAACTTCACCGCATTGCTCCCCCGCCGCATCGCCCAACTGCTCGGCACGCTGGCCCTGGCCGGTGCCCTGGCAGGCTGCGCATCCAGCCCCTCAGTGCAGGGCACGCGCCTTGATAGCACGCCCCGCATCGCCGTGATCTCGGCCTTTGCACCCGAGCTCACCGTGCTGCTGCCCCAGGTGCAGCAGCCCGTGAAACACAGCATCAACGGCGTGGAGTTCACCACCGGCACCTTGCAGGGCAAGCCCGTGGTGGTCTTCCTCTCGGGCATCAGCATGACCAATGCGGCCATGAACACGCAGCTGGTGCTGGACCGCTTCCACGTGAGCCACATCGTCTTTTCCGGCATCGCCGGCGGCGTGAACCCGGGCCTGCACATCGGCGACGTGACGGTGCCCGCGCGCTGGGGACAGTACCTGGAATGGCTGATGGCGCGCGAAGACCAGCCCGGCAAGTACACCGCCCCGGGCTGGATGCAGGCCGAACTCACCCTGCCCGCCTACGGCATGATGCACCCGCGCCCGGTGGAGGTGCGCTCGGCCGCCAACCCGAAAATCACGCAAAAGTTCTGGTTCGAGGCCGACCCGCGCATGCTGGCCGTGGCCAACGGCCTGGCCACCGTGCCGCTGGAACACTGCCACGCCAGCCACTGCCTGAAAGAGCGCCCGCGCATGGTGGTGGGCGGCAACGGCGTCTCGGGCCAGGCTTTCGTGGACAACAAGGCCTTCCGCGAGTACGCGTTCAAGACCTTCGAGGCGAATGTGCTCGACATGGAGACCGCCGCCACGGCCATGGTGGCGCACAGCAATGGCGTGCCCTACATCGCCTTCCGCTCGCTGAGCGATCTGGCGGGCGGCGGCGATGGCGCCAACGAGATGGACACCTTCATGCACCTGGCGGCCGCCAACTCGGCCAAGGTGCTGCAGGCATTTCTCGCAGCATGGAAATGACCAAGGCCCCCACGCTCCCTCACTGCGTGTGGTCGCTGCCCCCCAAGGGGGCGCGTTTCGCCTTGGGGCAGCCCGGCGGCGAAACAGGTTTTCCCCTCATCATCCTGGTTGATCAGGAGGCGCCATGACCTCCGATACCGTCTTGCGCCTCACCGGCATCACCAAGCGCTTTGGCCAGCTGATGGCCAACGATGGCATCGGCCTCACGCTGGCGCGCGGCGAGGTGCTGGCACTGCTGGGCGAGAACGGCGCGGGCAAGTCCACGCTGATGTCCATCCTGTTCGGCCACTACGTGGCCGACGAGGGCCACATCGAAGTCTTCGGCCAGCCCCTGCCGCCCGGCCAGCCGCGCGCGGCGCTGGCCGCCGGCATCGGCATGGTGCACCAGCACTTCACGCTGGCCGACAACCTCACGGTGCTGGACAACGTCCTCCTGGGCAGCGAGCCGCTGTGGCAGCCCTTCTCGCGCCGCAGTGCCGCGCGCGAAAAACTGTTGGCTGTGTCGGCCCGTTTCGGCCTGCCGGTGCAGCCTGATGCGCTGGTAGGCAGCCTCTCGGTGGGCGAGCGCCAGCGGGTCGAGATCCTCAAGGCCTTGTACCGTGGCGCCCGCATCCTGATCCTGGACGAGCCCACCGCCGTGCTCACCCCGCAGGAGAGCGAGGCCCTGTTCGCCACCCTGTCGCAGATGGTGGCCCAGGGCCTGTCCATCATCTTCATCAGCCACAAGCTGGCCGAGGTGCTGCGCGTCTCGCACCGCGTGGCCGTGCTGCGCCAGGGCAGGCTGGTGGCCGAGGCGCCCGCCCAGGGCACTACGCAGGGCCAGTTGGCCCAGTGGATGGTGGGCCATGCCATCGAGGCGAGCGAACGCCGCCCCGCGAAGCATGTGGGCGCGCCGGTGTGCACGCTGGCCGAAGTGTCCACCGCCGCCACCGGGCGTGACCGGCTGCAGGGCGTATCGCTCACGCTGAACGCGGGCGAAATCGTTGCCATTGCCGGGGTCTCGGGCAATGGCCAGGTGGCGCTGGCCGATCTGCTGTGCGGCGTGCGCACCGCCACGGCCGGCCAGGTCACGCTGCTGGGTGCGCCCCTGCTGGCCCGCCCCGCCTGGGTGGTGAACCAGGGCGTGGCCCGCATCCCCGAAGACCGCCATGCCGTGGGCGTGGTGGGCGATCTGCCGGTGTGGGAGAACGCCGTGTCCGAGCGCCTGCGCAGCCACTGGTTCGCCCACCCTTGGTTCAAGGCCTTCTGGGTCAAGCGCGCCGCCGCGCGCCAGCATGCGCAGCGCGTGGCCACCACCTTCGACGTGCGCGGCGGCGGGGCGGACACGCCGGCCCGCGCGCTCTCGGGCGGCAACATGCAGAAACTCATCCTGGGCCGCGCCCTGCTGCCGCCTGGCGATGCCCCCGCCCCCCGGCTCATCGTGGCGCACCAGCCCACCTGGGGCCTGGACATCGGCGCAGTTACGTTCGTGCAGCAACAGCTCATAGCCGCGCGCGATGGCGGCGCAGCCGTGCTGCTGATCTCGGACGACCTCGACGAGGTGCTGGCCCTGGGCGACCGCGTGGCGGTGATGCACGAGGGGCATCTCACCCCCGCCCAGCCGGCCGAGGCCTGGAGCCGCGAAGCCATTGGACTGGCGATGGCCGGGGCGGTCCAGGGTGGGGAGGGCACCGCGTGACAACGCAGGCACCGATGCAGCACTCGACCCGCGGGCCCGCCTACCCGGCGCCCATGCGGGCCAAGGTCCTGAAGACCAGCCAGGTAAACACCAGGGCCGGCAGGTACAGTGCCGTCGCCAAGCCCAGCTCCCACCAGGGCAGCGCCCTTCTCCACCACACCAGCGCGAAAACCGGGGCCAACGCAGCCGCTGCGAACAGCGACCAGGGAAAGAACCAGGCGCAGGCCAGCAACAGGCAGGGCGTCCACAGCGCCAGGCGGCTGAGCCGCACCGCGCGGGGCTGGCGGCTGCGCAGCGCCCACCCGGCCAACACGGTAAAGCTGATCAACAGGCCCGACACGCATCCCGCGGAAATCCACCGCGCCCGCTCCCGGCGCCGCTCCCGATCTTCGTGGGCCGCCTGCAGGTGCGCGTTGAGCTGGGCGGTGTATTCCGCCTCGTTGGGCAAGGGAAGTTCGTACGAGGCGGCTGGTCTGGCAGGGGCAAGCTCCATGAAAGGCGCAGCACGCTCACCAGGCCGAGGCGCCTCGGTCGCACAACCCAGGCCAAACCACAGCCAGAGCACGGCCCCCGCGAGCAGTTGCCTCATGGATGGCAGCCCATGTCAGAAGACTCCCGCCATGGCAAGGAGCACCGCCCAACCGATCAACACCGTCGGCAGGTACAGTGCCGACCCAATGCCCAGCTCCCACCAAGACAGCGCCCTCTTCCACCAGGCCACCGCAATGGCCGGGGCGAACACCGTCGCGACCAGCAACGCCGCGGGAAAGAACCAGGCACCCGCAAGCAGAAAGCATGGCGTCCACAGCGCCATGCGGCTGAACCGCACCAGGCGTGGCTGGCGGCTGCGCAGTGTCAGCCCGGCGAATACAGCAAAGGCGAGCGCCAGGCCCCAAGCGATGCGGATCCCCAGGCGCCTTTGCTGCTCCATGTACACGGCGTATGCGCTGTATCCCGGCGCGTTCTCATCTGCGTTGACAGAGGATATCCCCTGCGATGCCACCGGCATGGCATGCGCCAGTACCGGTGCGGATGCTTCAGCCTCGCCTGGTCTGGGCGCTCCGTTGGCACAGGCCAAACCGGCACACAGCCAGAACGCGGCACACAGCAGCAGGTGTTTCATGGTGAATGGAAAGCCCGGCAGTGCCGACCGGGCACCTCATCCAGCCATATTAATGTCAACCCCCAGCACCGCTGCCACCCCATAAACCCCCATGCGCCTCGAAAAACGCAACCACATCTCCCCCGCCGCCTACGTGGCAGCGCCGGTGGGCGCCGTGGTCTTCACCCTCGCCATCAGCGGCCTGCTGGTGCTGTGGGCCGGCGCGCCCGTGGGCCGCACCTATGGGCTGCTGCTGCAGGGCGCCTTCGGCTCGGTCTTTGCGCTGACCGAGACGCTCACGCGCGCCACGCCGCTGATCCTGACGGGGCTGGCCGCGGCCGTGGCCTTTCGCGCGCGGCTGTTCAACATCGGGGCCGAGGGGCAGCTCTATGCCGGCGCGCTGGCCGCCGTGGCCGTGGGCGGCCTGCATGGCGGTACGGGGCTGGAATGGTCGCCGTACATGCTGTTCCCGCTGATGGTGCTGGCGGCGGCGCTGGCCGGCGCCCTGCTGCTGCTGGGCCCGGCGCTCATGAAGTCGCGCCTGGGGGTGGACGAGGTGGTGACCACGTTGCTGCTCAACTTCATCACGCTGCTGCTGGTCTCGGCCCTGCTCGACGGCCCCATGAAAGACCCGCTCTCCATGGGTTGGCCGCAGAGCGTGGCGCTGCAGGGTGACCTCGAACTCTCCAAGCTCGTACCCCAGACGCGCCTGCACACCGGACTGCTGTGGGCCATTGCGCTGGCCCTGGCCCTGTGGGCCATTCTGCGGCGCACGGTGCCGGGCTTCGACATCCGCGCAGCGGGTGCCAATGCGCGCGCTGCCGCCTTTGCCAGCGTGCCCATCACGCGCACCGTGGTGCTGGTGGCCCTGCTCTCGGGCGGACTGGCCGGGCTGGCCGGTGCCATCGAGGTGGCGGGCCGCACGGGCTATGTCACGCTGGACATGTCGCCCGGCTATGGCTACAGCGGCATCGTCATCGCCATGCTGGCCGGGCTGCACCCACTGGGCGTGATCGCCGCGGGCACCTTCGTGGCCGGTGTGCTGGTGGGGGCCGACAGCATGAGCCGCGCCGTGGGCGTGCCCACCTACATTGCCGACGTGATCGTGGCCACCTCGCTCATTGCCGTGCTGGTGGCGACGCTCCTCACACAGTACCGGGTGAAGTGGAAATGACCGAGTTCCTCGACATCCTGGCCAACCCGGCCTTCTGGATCGCCACCTTGCGCGTGGCCACGCCCCTGATCCTGGGCACGCTCGGGGTGCTCTTGTGCGAACGTGCCGGCGTGCTCAACCTGGGCATCGAAGGCATCATGGTCGCGGGCGCCTTCACGGGCTGGCTCACGGTGTATGCGGGCTTCGGCCTGTGGACCGGGGTGCTGGTGGCGGCGCTCACGGGCGCCGTGTTCGGCCTCTTGCATGCCTGGCTCACCGTGGGGCTGGCGCTGTCGCAGCATGTCTCGGGCCTGGGCATCACGCTCCTGGCCACGGCGCTGAGCTACTACGGCTACCGCGTGAGTTTTCCCAAAGTGAACACGCCGCCCACCATCGAGCCGTTTGCACCCATGGAGTGGCTGGGCCTGCCCATCCTCTCGGCACAGACCCCGCTCACGCTGCTGGCGCTGGCCCTGGTGCCGCTGCTGGCCTGGGTGCTGATGCGCACCCCGCTGGGTCTGGCCGTGCGCATGGTGGGCGAGAACCCGCAGGCCGCCGAGGGCCAGGGCCTGTCGGTCGCGGCCACGCGCACCGGAGCCATCGTGGCGGGTTCGGCGCTGATGGGGGTGGCGGGCTCCTTCCTCACGCTGTCGGCCTTCAACGCCTTTTTCTTCAACATGGTCAACGGGCGCGGCTGGATCTGCGTGGCGCTGGTGGTGTTTGCCTCGTGGCGGCCTGGCAAGGCGCTGCTGGGCGCCCTGCTCTTCGCCTTCTTCGACGCGCTGCAGCTGCGCCTGCAGCAGGCGGGCGACGCCTGGCTGCCTTATCAGGTCTACCTGATGCTGCCCTACCTGCTGTCCATCCTGGCCCTGGTGCTGGTGGCACGCAAGGCGGCGTATCCGCAGGCGCTGATGAAGCCGTATCGCAAGGGCGAGCGATGATGAGAACCGCCCCATGGCTTGCAGCCCTGGCACTCGCCTCTGGCGCGCCGGCCCATGCCCTGGGCATGGATGTGCCCTACGAGCGCTTTGCCACGGCCGAAGCAGTGGACTGGGTGCAGGTCTGTGGCCAGTGGCCTGTGCGCAAGAACGAGGGTGTCTACCGCATCGTGCACGGCACGCAGCACGCCCAATCGTTCCTGTACCTGCAATGGATGCAGCGCGGCGACGACGGCGCCCTGCAGGCCGTGCACACCCAAAGCATCCGCGAACTCAACAACGACCATGCGGAGATCGCGCTGACCCGCATTGCCTGCCACGCCACGCGCAACGGCATCCGCATCACGGCGCGGGCCAGCTCGGGGCACGAAGAAAAGCTGCGCAGCATTGCCATCGACGCCGGCCATCGGCCCGGGGTGTACCGCTACACCGCACACCCCGGGCGCTGAGCCGCCAGGAACGGGATCCAGACACGAATCCGCGACAAAATACCCCCACCCGCGCCGAACACGAACAACGCCCTGCACCTGCACCACCATGCTCGACCTGCTGATCCACAACGCCACCCTGCCCGACGGCCGCACCCACATGTCCGTGGCCGTGCAGGACGGGTGCATCGCCGAAGTGGCCGAGGGCTTGCAAGCCCCTGCACACGAGACGGTGGACGCGGGCGGCCTGCTGCTGAGCCCGCCTTTCGTGGATGCGCATTTCCACATGGACTCCACGCTCAGCTATGGCCAGCCGCGCGTGAACCAGAGCGGCACCCTGCTCGAAGGCATTGCGCTGTGGGGCGAGCTCAAGCCCCAGCTCACGCACGAGGCCATCGTGCAGCGTGCCCTGCGCTACTGCGACTGGGCCGTGGCCCAAGGCCTGCTGGCCATCCGCTCGCATGTGGATACCAGCGACGCCAGCCTGCTGCCCGTGCGCGCCCTGCTCGACGTGAAGCAGCGCGTGGCGCCCTACCTGGACCTGCAGTTGGTGGCCTTTCCGCAGGACGGCGTGCTGCGCTCGCCAGGCGGGCTCGACAACCTCACGCGCGCCCTGGACCTGGGTGTGGACGTGGTCGGCGGCATCCCGCACTTCGAGCGCACCATGGCCCAGGGGGCAGAGAGCGTAAGGATCCTGTGCGAGCTGGCGGCCGAGCGCGGCAAGCGCGTGGACATGCACTGCGATGAGTCGGACGACCCGCTCTCGCGCCACGTGGAGACACTGGCACACGAGACGCACCGCCTGGGCCTGCACGGCCGCGTGGCGGGTTCGCACCTCACGTCGATGCACAGCATGGACAACTACTACGTGAGCAAGCTCATCCCGCTGATGGCCGAGGCGCAGCTGGGCGTGGTGGCCAACCCGCTGATCAACATCACGCTGCAGGGCCGCCACGACACCTACCCCAAGCGCCGCGGCATGACGCGCGTGCCCGAACTCATGGCCGCCGGCCTCACCGTGGCCTTTGGCCACGACTGCGTGATGGACCCCTGGTACGGCGGCGGCAGCGCCGACATGCTGGAGGCCGCCCACATGGGCCTGCACGTAGCACAGATGACCAGCCAGGCCGCCATGCGCCAGTGCTTCGAGGCCATCACGACCAACCCCGCAAGGCTGCTGGGCCTTGAAGGCTATGGCCTGGCGGCCGGCTGCCATGCCGATTTCGTGCTGCTGCATGCGCGCAACCCGGTGGAGGCGATCCGCCTGCGCTCCGCGCGCCTGGCCGTGTACCGGCGCGGCAAGCGCATTGCGAGCAGCCCGGCCCCCGTGGCCACGCTGGACCTGCCCGGCAGGCCGGGCAACGTGGGGTTTCTGGCCGAGTGATCAGCGCGCAGGTGGTGATGGTGCCGCCAGGCTGAGCGTGACCACCCCGGCCACCACCAGGGCCAGCCCGGCAAGCCGCAGGCCCGAGAGTGGCTCATCGAACAGCGCCGCCCCCAGCAGCGCCGTCAGCCCCAAGCCGCTGCCGGCCCATACCGCATAGGTGACCCCCATGCCGATGTGCTTCATGGCCAGTGACATCCACCAGACCGCCAGCACATAGCAGGCCCCGGCGACCACTGCGGGCACCACGCGGGAAAAGCCATCCGATTGCCTGAGCGCCACGGTACCGGCGATCTCAGAGAGAACACTGGCCGCCAGCCACAGCCAGGCCAGTGATTTTGCTTCCAACAGATACGTGAACGCCATGCGCTGCTCCATGTGCCCGCCGGCCGCTTGTACCGAGCGGAGCGAACAGACAGAGGACAGGAAAGCGGTACCTGCAAGGAATGGAATGTAACGGTGACGCGACTCTACACCACTGCGCGCACACGCCTGTGACAGGGGCCCCACACGGCCCCCCGCAGATCACAGGGCCGGCACGGCCTCGACGGCTGCCTTGCCCCGTTCCGGTGCCTGCACCACCTCCACCCGGTTGCGCCCACGCTTCTTGGCCAGGTACATGGCCTCGTCGGCACGCTGCAGCACCGATTCGGGCTTTTCACCCGGCATGCTCAGCGTGACCCCGATGCTCACGGTGATCGGTATCGCACTGCGCTGCGTGGGGACCGGTTGCGCCGCCACCAGGGCGCACAGGCGTTCGGCGACGACGCGGGCGCCCTCATGGTCCGCATTGGGCAGGGCGATGGCGAACTCCTCGCCGCCCAGGCGGCCCAGCACATCCTCGCGGCGCAGGCAGCGGTTGGCCAACATCACGAAATGGCGCAGCACCTCGTCACCGCACTGGTGGCCCCAGGTGTCGTTGACCTTCTTGAAATGGTCCAGGTCCATCACCAGCACCGGCAGACCGCCGCCGCCCGTGCGCTGGGCATTGCTCATGGCCTTGTCCAGCAGGGTCAGGAAGGCCCGGCGGTTGAACACATTGGTGAGCGGGTCCACCTCGGCCAGGTGGCGCAGTTCGCTGGCGATGTATTCATTGGCCAGCATCAGCGTACCAAACGCGAAGAGCACCAGCGCCAGCACCGATTCGAGCACCACGAACTACGACAGCCGGGCCACCAGGGTCGCATCGAGCGGCCCCTCGCCCAAGCCCGTCCCCAGCCGGAACAGCAGGGGCCGCAGCAGCAGGAACAGGCCATGGGCCAGCGCGGCCACGGCAAACAGGTAGCGCGCCGGCACCAGGCGCACATCGCCCTGGGCCATGGTGCGCGCCGTGAGCAGAAAGAACACGCCTGCCCCCAGCCCGGCCAGCACGAAGCGCATGCCCAGGTGCGGCTGCACCACGGTGAAGTAGATGGCCCCGAGCACCAGTGCCCCAATGGCCAGCCCCGCATAGGTGTGGGGCAGCGCCCTGCGCCCCATGTAGGCGCGGCTGCCCAGAAGGCACAGGTAGGCGGCAAGCGACACCGCCCCTTGCGAGATGACCACCGACACCACCTCGGGCAGGCGCTCGCGCAGCAGCAGGCTGGCACTGAACACGAAGGCGCACAGGAAGGACAGCATCCATAGCCTGAGCCCCGGGATGCCCCGGTTGAAATGCCACATCACCAGCAGCACCGAGGTCACCAGCGCGGCAAGAATGGACGAGAGGATGACGAGCGTGGGGCTGTGCACTGAACGGGGGTGGGCGGGATGGGCGTGCTGGCAGGCAGAAGAAACAGTGTACAGACTGCGCCAGCGCAATGCTACGCTCTGCGCTTGACCCGTGGCTGACACGCTGCACCATGCCGTCCGACCGTGCGTGCGTGGTGGTGCAGGGCCCGGCTGCTCCCCTGCCCGTTCGAGCCCACCGCCATGATCGCATCCCAGTTCGTCAGCCGCATCACCCTGCTGCGCGACCAGGTCGAATCCTTCGACCGGTACCCGTTCTCACTGCCCGTGGTGCGCCACCTGGAGCAGCTGGACCTGCATCCCCGGGTGAACTTCTTCGTCGGCGAGAACGGCTCGGGCAAATCCACGCTGCTCGAAGCCATCGCGGTCGCGCTGGGCTTCAACGCCGAGGGCGGATCGAAGAACTTCAGCTTCGGCACGCGGTCCTCGCATTCCGACCTGCACAAGCACCTGCGCATCGCCAAGGGCATTCGCCGGCCTCGCGATGGCTACTTCCTGCGCGCCGAGAGCTTCTTCAACGTGGCCACAGAGATCGAGAAGCTGGACGAAGACCCCATGGGTGGTCCCCCGATCATCGGCGCATACGGCAGCCGCTCGCTGCACGAGCAGTCGCATGGCGAGTCCTTCATGGCCCTGATGATGGAGCGCTTTGGCGGCCAGGGCCTGTACATCCTCGATGAGCCCGAGGCCGCGCTGTCACCCCAGCGCCAACTGGCCACGCTGGCGCGCATGCGCGACCTGGTGGAGGAGAAATCGCAGTTCATCATCGCCACGCACTCGCCTATTCTCATGGCGTACCCTGACGCGACCATCTTCCACTGCGGCAAGGAGGGCATCGCGCCCATCACCTACCGGGACACCGAGCACTACCGCGTGACACGCGACTTTCTCCTGGACCCGGAGCGCATGCTGGGCGAACTGTTCGCTGGCTGAGCATTTCCCGAGCCCACAACGCTTGCTTACAGCAGCCCGGCCAGGCGAGGGCAAGATGCTACAAGCAGGTCTACAGGCCTGCGAAAGGACGTCTGCGCATGCCCATCGATCCGATTCCCCCCGCCCTCCAAGCCCTCGCCCCTTTCGTGGGCACCTGGCACACCACCGGCACGGTGGTCGCCACGTCGGCGCCCTACACCGCTACAGACATCTACGAATGGCTGCCGGGCCGCCATTTCCTGCTGCACCGCTGGGACGCAGCCATGCCAGAAGGTCGCTCCCAGGGCATCGAGGTCATCGGTGCCGACGATTCGGAAGGCAAGGGTGGGCACTACACCCTGCGTTCATTCGACGACACCGGCAAGGAGGACACCCTGCGCGCGGTGGTGGATGGCAAGGCCGTGGCCTTCGACGGCGAGGAGGTGCGCTTTCGCGGCGCGTTCAATGGCGACGAAACCGAAATGTCGGGCACCTGGTCACTGCAGGCTGACGGCAGCCAGGGTTGGGAGCCCTGGATGACCGTCTCGCTGCGGCGCAGTGCCTGAGCTCAAGACCCTAGGCCAAACCCGCGGCCTTGTGCCAGAACGCCACGGTGGCCCCCTCCTGCACCCGAGCCGCGAGTGCGGTGCCAGGCTGCACCCAGGTGATGTAAGGCGTGGGGTCACCACAGACGACTTCGAAGCGCACCGCCGTCCCCAGCGAATCGTCCACACCCGGAATGGGGTTCGCAAGCCGTCCGTCCATCCATGCCTCCATGGGGGGCAGCGTTTCTTCCGCAGCCCGGTAGTGCTGGTACGCCGCATAGGCCGCAGCCGACACTTCGACCCAGCCAATGAAGCCCAGCGGCTTTTCATCGCCGTCGGTGAACGCCAGCGCCAGCTCGCAGCTGATGAAGTACCGCGTGTTGCCGACACGGCACATGTAGTCGCCCTCGGCTACCAGCTTCGCGGCAGCATCCATCCCTAGCTGGGGTATGCGCCACATGAAATAGCGCGATATCTCACCGTGCACTTTGCCGCAATCACCACAGACCGATGCCATGCAAACCCCCTCGTGAAATGGACCGCAATGCGAGAACCTGTTCCAAGACCGTCCGGTACGCCAGGGTCAGCGCGAAAACCTGCCCCCCCAGACCCTCAAGCGGCCACGTGGCACTCCCGGCGCAGCAGCGCCAGGGCGTCGTGCATCTGGTAGTCCATGTCGCTTTGCAGCGTGGCCTGCGACTCCTGCACGAAACTGTTCCACAGCTCCACATAGTCGGCCTGGCGCACGCCGGCCGCGTGGGCGCGGATGAAGTCCGTGGCCAGCGCGGGCTGCCAGCCGCTCTTGCGCAGCTTGCGCACCAGGCTGGCGGCGGTCTTTTCGGTCAGCACCGTTTTCTTGGGCGTGCCTGTGGCCAGGCACAGGAACAGGGTCAGCAGGCTGGGCTCGTCCTCATTGCCCTGCACGGCCTTCGCCCAGGTCTTGCTGGCGGGCTGCGGGTCGTCGGCGCCGTCTTCGTCCAGGTCGGCCAGGCTGCGGTGGTAGTCGTCCACCTCGGCCAGCGGGTCGTCGAGCAGGAAGTAGCGCGCTCGGAAGCCGCTGGTGGGCCGCAGCAGGTTGCGCAGCGGCGTGGCGGCATCGAGCAACCTGGGCAGGTCGGCCAGCACCGTGGCGCGCTGGGCCTCCACCGCCGCCTTCAGGCCGGCAGGCAGACCGGAAGGCAGAGACACCTTGAGCGCACCCGCCGCCGTCTGCTTCTTGCGGTGGGCCGCCACGATCTTCTCGAAGACCACGGCGTTGGGCCAGTCGGCCGCCTTGGGCGCCAGGGCCTGCAGCAGCAGGCCCGCGCGGATGACGGCCTCGGCATCGGCGCCCACTTCTTCCAGGGCGTCCTCGTCCAGGTCGTATGCCTCGGCCAGCCAGCGCGCAGCCTCGATGGCCGCGGCAATCTGCGTGCGCCGCGCCAGCTCGGCCTGGTACTCCGCATGGCTGCGCAGCGACCACACGGCCAAGAGCGGTGTCTCGGCATCGGCATACCCGCCCATGCCGAAGTTGCTGCTCTCGGGCATGGCGATCAGGCGCTTGAGCATGTCCGAGCCACCCTTGGAGCGCGACAGAAAGGAGTTGTCGCGCAGCGAAATGGCCGCCTCGTGCAGGTCACCGCCCGTGCTCTCCAGCAGGTACAGGCTGATCAGGTTGACCATGCGGTCGCGGGCCCTCTCCAGCTCGGGCCGCAAAAATTCGCTGCCGAAATAGCGCGCGATCTGCACCATGCCCTTGGGGGCGTCGGTGTTCATCGTGGCCAGCTTTGCAGCATCAATGATGCCGTGCGCCACACCATGGGCCAGCGCCTTCTCGAAGAAGGGGCGCGCGTCATGCAGTTGCAGGGCGTTGGCAGCCGGTGGGTCGGCAGCAAAAGGCTTGTCGGATGCAGTCATTTCTGTTTTCCACTGCGCCACGGACCGGAGACAGCCCGTGAAACTGGCGCGGACGAGGCCAGGGCCGCCGCGCAAGGGCCGCCCCGCCGCGCCGGCGGCGTCCCCCTTCCCGAATTGCGCAGCAATTCGAGAGAAGGGGGAAGGCGCGAAGCGCCACAGGGGGTTGTCATCTAGATCGCCGACTCTTCGTCCGAGTCCCGGGCTACCGGCGTGGCCTTGCCCCGGTCCGTCTCGCTGGTCTCGAACTTGCCGTCGTCCTCCTCGGCCGGCACGCCGTCGTCCTCTTCCAGGCCCAGGTCAAAGGCACGGGCCTTGGCGCGCAACACCAGCAGGGTTTCGATGAACAGGTCGCGGCACTCGTAGCGCAGCAACCAGGCCATCTGCATCCAGTCGCGGTCGGCCACCTCGTCCAGGTCCACGCGCGGCTGCACATAGCCCGAGGCCAGCAGCTCGTCATCGGTCAACGTGGGGCCGTAGTCCTCCACCGCATCGAAGCTGCCGGTGCGGGCAAAGGCCTCCACACGGCTCCACTTCTCGGCGAAGTAGTTGGCCATGGCTTCGCTGCCACCTTCCAGGTCGCCAATGGCGGTGAGGAACTCCACCGGGTCCGCATCGTCGCGAAACACCACGGCATTGACCATGTTGCGCAGGTGCGTGTGGGTGAGGTCCTTGTACTGCTTTTCCAGCACCATGGCGCGCGCGAACTGCTCGGGCGTGACCAGCATGTTGACCACCGAGGCCTTGGAGTCGTCGTACTCGCGCATCACGGCCAGGATGTCCTTGGGCGCGAGCTGGTCGAGCACGACCAGCAGGGCATTGTCGCCATCGGTGTCGGCCAGCTCGGACAAAGCCGATTCGGCGCCCACGATGTCACCGGCCGCGATCAGGGCCGTGGTCTTGGTGATGAGGGCCAGGTGGTTGTTGCTGCTCATGGTCAGTCCTTGCGGTCAAAGCCTACGTCGGACAGCCAGTTGTCGCTGGCTTCTTCGCGCGAACGCGCGTTGTGCGGATCGGCCGCGTCGTCGGCACTCAAGGCATCGTAGTCGTCGTCGTGCTCGGGTGCATCTTCGTCGCCATCGTCCTCTTCGGCTTCTGCATGCGATGCCACGGGCGCCAGGCGCGAATGCGCCTGCATGAATTCGAGCCCCGCGGCAACGGCCAGAAAGCGCTCGCCACCAGGCTCTGCGAGCACGGCCTTGGCCAGGCTGGCCGCCCAGGGCTCCAGCACCACGGCACCGTCGGCAGACAGGCTGCTCCAGCCGGGCAGGTCGTCCACGCCGCGGCCCAGCAGTTGCTCCAGCGCCATGGGGCGCGCGAAGCGGAAGCCCTGGTGGAACACCACGGCCACCATTTCGGGCGCCAGCTCCATCATCTGCACGAGGAAGGCGATCTCCTTGCGCTTCTCGGCCAGCCGCTTGCGCAGCACGTCCTTGCCTTCGGAATCCTGGGTCAGGTCATCGAGTTCGGCCTGGTAGGCCGAGCGCAGGTCATGGAAATAGGGAGAGAGTTTCACGAAGGAAGAATGCCTTGGGTATAGGTGCGCCAGATTTCCTGGGCCGTCTGCAGCGGGTCGTCCAGCAGGTTGCGCCGGCGGTTGTCGTCGTAGGCCTGGCGGGCCGTGTCGTCGGACAGCACGTCGTAGGCCTTCTGCACGGCCTGGAAGCGCTGCGCCGCATCGGGCGCGGCGTTGCGGTCCGGGTGGTAGAAGGCCGCCTTCTGGCGGTAGGCCTTCTTGATGTCGGCGAGCGTTGCGTTGGCCGCCAGCCCGAGGGCGGCGTAGTGGTCTGCGGTCATGGATGGAATGAAAAGGCTGCGATGACGGCCAGGCAGTGCCCGGCCGCGACGCGGCCTTGGGGGTCTATTCAGCCGGCCAGGCTCACGTACACGTTCTGCACGTCGTCGTTGCCATCGATGGCGGCCAGGAAGCTCTCCACCTCTTCGAGCTGCTCGGCCGACAGGTTGGCCGGGTTCACCGGGTTCTTGGGCTTGTAGCCCAGCTTGGCCGACAGCACGGTGAAGCCATGGGTGGGCAGCGCGCGGCTCACCAGGTCCAGGTCGGTCGGCTCGGTCCAGAAGGTGGTGTTGCCCTCTTCCTCGCCGGCCTCGAAGTCCTGCGCGCCGGCCTCGATGGCGGCCAGTTCGGGGTCGGCATCGCCATTGGCGGGCTCGGCTTCGATGATGCCCACGTGGTTGAAGTCCCAGGCCACCGAGCCCGACGTGCCCAGTTGGCCCTTGCGGAACAGCACGCGCATCTCGGGCGCGGTGCGGTTCACGTTGTCGGTCAGGCATTCGACCATCACCGCCACCTGGTGGGGTGCGAAGCCTTCATAGATCACGCGTTCGTAGTTGACGGCGTCGGCGCCGGTGCCCGAGCCCTTCTTGATGGCGCGCTCCAGCGTGTCCTTGGGCATGGAGACCTTGCGGGCCTGCTCCACCACCAGGCGCAGGCGTGCATTGCTGGCCGGGTCGGCACCGCCGCGCGCGGCGACCGTGATTTCCTTGACCAGCTTGCCAAACAGCTTGCCCTTGGCGTCTGCCACCTGTGCCTTGCCTTTTGCTTTCCACTGCGCGCCCATGTCGGACCTCTTCCTCGGTGAGTTTTGATTGGTCGGGCGCCCCAGCGGGCGCCCTGTCAGGCCGGAAATCCAGGCATGCAAGCGTTGCAAAAACGCAGCAGCGCCGTCTCCAGCCGAACCCTATAGATTACCACTGTCGCCAAGGCCTGGTGCCGTCAGGGGGCAGGAATGGCGATCTGCACGGGTGGCTCGTCCACGCCATGCAGCCAGATGAAAGGCGCCTCGCACAGTTGGGGAGGCGTCTGCCCATCAGGCATGAGGATCAGGTAGTCGCCGCCGCCATTGCTGGCAATGGCAATCGCCTGGGGCGGAAACCCCACCCACTCCCGCGCAGCGGCCGTTTCACCGGGGATGTTGGTGGCGGAGCGGGTGATGCGCCTGCGATCGGTCGTATCCAGCACCGAAAACAACTCCCAGTACTCCCCTTCGGCCTCCAGGTTGCCGCCATTGGCCAGCAGCAGCCGTGCCCGCAACCAGCCCGGCAAGGCCACCCCCAGGTGGGCCTCTGCGGCAGCGATGAAGGGTTCGGTGGTGGGGAGCGCCATGGCCACGCACGCTACCAGATCGTGCGGCCCGAGGGAACCCGTGCAAATCGCCCACACCACCCCGGCCGATGGCCTCTTGCCCACGGTAACCTTGGAACCTGTTCACGATCTCCTGGGGACCGGATGCTCAATACCCTGTGGCTGGGTTTTTTCGTCGTTGGCGCCATGGCTGCCCTGGCCCAATGGCTGCTGGCGGGCAATGCGCAGATCTTCGGCAGCATGGTCGAGGCGCTGTTCGCCATGGCCAAGCTCTCGGTCGAGGTCATGGTGCTGCTGTTCGGCACGCTCACGCTGTGGCTGGGCTTTCTGCGCATAGCAGAGAAGGCCGGCATCGTCGACGCCCTGGCCCGCTGGCTGGCACCGCTGTTCGCCAAGCTCATGCCCGAGGTGCCGCGCGGCCACCCCTCGCTGGGCCTCATCACGCTGAACTTTGCCGCCAACGCCCTGGGGCTGGACAACGCGGCCACGCCCATGGGCCTGAAAGCCATGCGCTCGCTGCAGGAGCTCAACCCCCGGCCCGACACCGCCACCAACGCGCAGATCCTGTTCCTGGTGCTCAATGCGTCCTCGCTCACGCTGCTGCCCGTCACCATCTTCATGTACCGCATGCAGCAGGGCGCGCCAGACCCGACCCTGGTCTTTTTGCCCATCCTGCTGGCCACGTCCGCCTCCACCCTGGTGGGCCTGCTGGCCGTGGCCGTAGTGCAGAGGCTGCCGCTGTGGCACCCCGTGGTGCTGGCCTACCTGCTGCCCGTGGCGCTGGTGCTGGGCGGCTTCATGGCGCTGCTGGCCACGCTGAGCGCGGCGGCCCTGGCCAGCCTGTCCTCGCTGCTGGGCAACCTCGTGCTGTTCTCGCTGATCGTGCTGTTCGTGGTGCTGGGCGCGCTGCGCAAGGTGGCTGTGTACGAAGCCTTCATCGAAGGCGCGCGCGAGGGCTTCGACGTGGCCAAGGGCCTGCTGCCCTACCTGGTGGCCATGCTCTGCGCCGTGGGCGTGTTCCGCGCCTCGGGCGCGCTGGGCTATGTGCTCGACGCCATCCGCTGGTGCGTGGAAGTCATGGGTGCCGACACGCGCTTCGTGGACGCCTTGCCCACCGCCCTTGTGAAACCCTTCTCGGGCAGCGCCGCCCGCGCCATGCTGATCGAGACCATGCAGACCCAGGGTGTGGACAGCTTTGCCGCGCGCGCGGCCGCCATCATCCAGGGCAGCACCGAGACCACCTTCTATGTGCTGGCGGTGTACTTTGGGGCGGTGGGCATCCAGCGGGCACGGCATGCGGTGGCGTGTGCGCTGCTGGCGGAGCTGGCCGGGGTCATCGCGGCCATTGCGGTCTGCTATTGGTTCTTTGGCTAAGCCAGGGCTGCTGCAGGCTCCACCCTCCGCTCACTCCCCGGCGAGCGCCCCGACCAGCGCTTGTAGGCCCGGCTGAATGCTGCCTCCGACTGGTAGCCCAGGCTGTCGGCCAGTTCGGCCAGGCGCACCTGGCCTTCCTGCAGGCGCGACTGGGCCAGGGCCATGCGCCACAGGGTCAGGTACTGCATCACTGGCATGCCCACCGATGCCGCGAAGCGCGCGGCAAAGGCCGAGCGCGACATGGCCACGGCGCTGGCCAGCGAGGCCAGGGTCCAGGGCGTGCCGGGCTGCTCGTGCATGAGCACCAGGGCCGGGCCGAGCTGGGCGTCCTGCAGGGCGCCCAGCCAGCCGGTGCGGGCACCCGGGTCGTTCTGCAGCCAGGTGCGGATGGCCTGCAGCACCAGCACATCGGCCAGGCGTGTGGCCACAGCCTCGCCGCCGGGGCGCAGGTGCTGCACCTCTTCCTGCAGCAGGGCCAGGATGGGCGCGAGCCAGTTCGATGGGCCCAGCGACTGCCCGCCCAGCACGATCTGGCGCGGCAGCGCATGCACCAGGCGGCGGGCCAGCACGTCGTCAAAACGCACGGCGCCGCAGACCATGGAGACCGGCGCGCTGCCCTCGCCATGGCGCAGGATCTCGAAGCGCCCGCCCAACTGCACACGCGGCAGGTCGAAGAAATCATCGGCGCGCGAAGTGGCGGTGGACAGCAGGTCATGCCCCTCGCCACGCGGCACCAGCGCGAAATCGCCCGCGCGCAGCAGCACGGGCTCGGCCCCCGGCACGCGCAGCCAGCATTCACCCGCCGTGACGGCATGGAACATGAAGCAACCTGGCAGTGGCGGCAGCGCAATGCCCAGGGGCGGGTGCAAGTAGGAATAGGAGTAGATCACCCCCGTCATGCGCAGGAGGTGCAAGGCCCGGCCCAGCGGATCGGAGGAGGCAGAGGCGGCTTCAACCTGGATGTCCATGCGCGCATCCTAATACGGTCTGGACGAATAATCAAAAAACACCTTCGAATCATCATTGGCATGCCGGCCTTGCGCCGAGACACTGGACGCCTGTTTTCTTGTTCCACCAACCTCTTGGAGTTCCAGATGTCTGAAATCGCAGTGATGGGTGCCACCGGCCACACGGGCAGCGTGATTGCCCGCAACCTCCTCGCGCTGGGCCACCGCGTGCGCGCCATGGGCCGCTCTGCCGAGCGCCTCGAATCCCTCAGGCAACAAGGCGCGCAGCTGCATGTGGGCAATTGCGCCGATGCGGCCTACCTCGAACGCGCCTTCGGCGGCGCCGACGCGGTCTACGCCATGATGCCCTTCGACCCCACGGCCCCGGGCTTCATGGCGCTGCAGCGCACCCAGGGCCAGGCCATCGTGTCGGCGCTGCAGGCGGCGCGCGTGCCGCATGTGGTGGCGCTGAGCAGCCTGGGGGCCGAGCAGCCCACGGGCACGGGCGTGCTGGTCAGCCTGCACGAGCAGGAACAGCGCCTGGCCGCCTTGCAGCACAGCCATGTGCTCAAGCTGCGCCCAGCCATGTTCTTCGAGGGCCTGTTCAACCTGCTGCCCGGCGTGAAGTACGGCGGCAGCCTGGCCGATGCCTTTGCGCCCGACCTGCCCATCCCCATGATCGCCACGCGCGATATCGCCGATGCCGCCACCGCGGCCCTGGACCAGCGCGGCTGGACCGGCCACCGCGTGCGCGAGCTGCTGGGGCCCGGGGACCTGAGCCACAACCAGCTCGCCACCTTGGTGGGCGGGGTGATCGGCCAGCCCGCACTGGCCTACCAGCAGCTCCCCTACGAATCCGCCGCCCAGGGCATGGCCCAGGCCGGCATTGCGCCCGACCTGGCCGATTTGCTGGCCGAAATGGCCCGCGCGCTCAACGAGGGGCGGGTGCGCACGGTGGAAGGCCGCAACGCCGGCAACACGACCCCGACCCCGCTGCAGGCCCTGGGCCCGGCGCTCAAGGCAGCCTACGAGGCCCTGCCCTGAATGCACAAAGGCCACGGCAGCTTGCACTGCCGTGGCCTGCGGTGAGGCCAGGCGCGCAATCAGCCCAGCGCCGTGTCCAGCACCATCATGATCACAAAGCCCAGCATCAGCCCGCCGGTGGCCCAGGATTCGTGCCCCTTGCGGTGCGATTCGGGGATGATCTCGTGGCTGATCACGAACAGCATGGCGCCGGCCGCAAAGCCCAGGCCCCAGGGCAGCAAGGCCGCCGAATAGCTCACCACGGCCGCGCCCAGCACGGCACCCAGCGGCTCGACCAGGCCCGAGGCCATGCCCAGGCCCACGGCCAGCCAGCGCTTGTAGCCCGCGGCCAGCAAGGCCACGGCCACCACCAGGCCCTCGGGCACGTCCTGGATGGCGATGCCCGTGGCCAGGGCGCCTGCGCGCATGGTGTCGCCGCTCGCATAGCCCACGCCGATGGCCAGGCCCTCGGGCAGGTTGTGCAACGCGATGGCAAACACGAACAGCCAGGTGCGGCGCAGCGTGCGCGAAGCCTGCCCGCCCTCCACGCCCTTGATGAAGTGCTCGTGCGGCAGCAGGCGCTCCATGAGCAGCAGCACCAGGGCCCCGAGCAGGATGGCCGCGCCCATGGTGCCGCCCGCCTCCCAGGCCCCGGCCCCGGCGGCGCGCGAGGCATTGATGCCCGGGATGATGAGCGAGAACGAGCAGGCCGCCAGCATCACGCCCGCGCCAAAGCCGAACATGGTGTCCTGCGTGCGCTCGGAGATGCGCTGCGAGAGCATCACCGGCAGCGTGCCCAGCGCGGTGGCCAGCGCCGCCACACTGCCGCCCAGCAGCGCCGACAGCACCACCGGCTGCTGTGCAATCCACTGCCAGATCTGCAGCGTGCCGACCACACCGCCGGTCAGCACGATGGCCAGGCCCAGCCACTGGCGCCAATGCAGGGGCTGGCGGGCAGCGGGGGCATGGCCGGCAGGCAGCGCGGCGTTGTCGGGGGACGGCGGGTGAACGGGCATGGTGTCGGCTCCGAAAGAGATCGAGCGAGGCAGGCTGATTCAGCCGCGCGCGGCAGCGTAGCGGCGGGCCACCTCGGCCCAATCCACCACGTTATAGAACGCCGCGATGTACTCGGGGCGTCGGTTTTGGTACTGCAGGTAGTAGGCGTGTTCCCACACGTCCAGGCCCAGGATGGGGGTGTTGCCCGAGAGCAGGCCGGCCATGAGCGGGCTGTCCTGGTTGCCCGAGCTTTCCACCACCAGCTTGCCGGCGCTGGTCACTGACAGCCAGGCCCAGCCACTGCCAAAGCGCGTGAGCGCGGCCTTGGTGAAGGCTTCCTTGAAGGCATCGAAGCCGCCCAGTTCGGTCTTGATCGCCTCGGCCAGCGCGCCCTGCGGCTCGCCGCCGCCCGTGGGGGACATCACGGTCCAGAACAGCGTGTGGTTGGCATGGCCGCCGCCGTTGTTGCGCACGGGGCCCTGCAGGTTCTCGGGCAGTTGCACGAGCCCCGCCACCAGCTCATCGATGGGCAGGCCGGCGTGGGGCGTGCCTTCGAGCGCGGCGTTCAGGTTGTTGATGTAGGTCTGGTGGTGCTTGGTGTGGTGGATCTCCATCGTGCGGGCATCGATGTGGGGTTCCAGCGCGTCGTAGGCATAGGGCAAGGCGGGCAGCGAATAGGGCATGGGTTCCTTTCAGGGGTGGGGAAATGGTGGGCAGCTCAGTGGGCGGCGCCCTGCAGCACGCCGAAAGCAGCGGCCAGCACGGCGGTGGTGTCGGGATGCGTGCCATGCGCCTGCACATGGCGCAGCAGCGCGGCATGGGTTTCGCGACTGTGGCGCCAGGCGGCCTGCTGCAACGCGCTGCCCTGGCTGCCATCGGCCATCAGGCCCAGCAGCGTGGCGTGCACGCTGCACAGCAGTTGCACCGAAGATTCCAGCGCGCCCGCCTCGGCCTGCAGGTCGGCCAGGTTCAGGTGCGAGACCACCAGCGCGGCAATGCAGTCGTCTTCACGGCCGGCGGGCGGTGCCTGCACGATGCGCAGCGCCAGCACCAGGGCCTGCTGCTGGTAGGCCAGTGCCATCACGGGCTGGTCCATGTGCAGCGCCGCATTGGCGCGCTGCAGCGTGCGCTCCCAATGCGCCAACGTGGCGGGCTCGGGCGCCAGGGCGTCCCGGGCGGCAGGCGTGGTCGAAAGGCTGGATGCGTGGCGCAGGTCCATGGCAATGCTCCTGGTGGGAGCCTTTTGCGGTGGACGGATGTAGCGTACTCAGGCAATTAAAATGATATGCATTCTCATTCGCATTGTCCAGTGAGGGGGTTTTGTGGCGGGCGCACCAGGGAAAGCGCGCAGCCCGGTGCAGCCCGCCTTTGCGAGCCACCCGTGGCACGGATCAGGCACCATCGCCTTCATGGTTTCCCCTCTCCATCGTTACAAGGCCCTGTTGTTCGACATGAATGAAACGTTCATGTTTGGCGGCGACCGCCTGGGGCCCGGCGAAGACTTCCATGCCACCTACCGCGCTGTGGGCGGTACTGCGCTATCGGCAGAGGCTGTTGCGCATGGCGTTGGCGCAGCCGTGGCGGGCTTTCTTGCCGACTACGCCAACCCTGCTCTTGTCGACGACTTCCCGTCCCTGCGAGAGATGATCGCCAGGCACAGCACACCGTCCAGGCACGAGATACAGCTTCTGGAACTTGTCATTGCAAGGCACGAGGTGGGCGTGGTCCCGCAATGGGCAGCCCAGGTGCTCCTCACGCTGGCCCGATCCCACCGGCTGGGGGTGGTGAGCAACCTCTGGGCGCCCTCCCACCATTGGCAGCCCGAACTGCGCCGGTCGCGGGTCGCGTCCGTGCTGGAATGCCAGGTGTTCTCTTCGGACCAGCGGTCCATCAAGCCCTCTCCCCGGTTGCTCCTGCAAGCGCTGGGCATGCTGGACTTGCCGCCTCAGGAGGTACTGTTCATCGGCGACAGCCTGGAGCGGGACATTGCTCCAGCCAAGGCGCTGGGGATGGCAACCTGCTGGGTCACGGCCTGCGGCGGCTGTGCGGATGTGGCGGATTTCTGCATGCCCTCGATCGCTGCGCTGACCGCGGCGCCCACCCCGGCGTGCGGGTAAGTCTCGGATGGCATGGAGCAGGCCAACCCATTAACAAGTAGTAACATTCAGATCGGAGGGAGAGGCCGATCCGAGACACTGAGACCCATCCGGTGGCAGGGTACGGCCGGTTGCCCACTACCCCAAAACACGCCAGCATCGACCCTCATCGCAAGGCCCCTGCCCCCACCGCCGCATCCATGAAACGCTTCTACGTCGTTGCCTCGGTCCCCCTCCTGCTGGCGGCGTTGATTCCCATGGCGGCCTCGCTCTACCTGGCGCAGCGCAAGGCGCGGGACGATCAGCTCGCCTACCTGACCTCGCTGGCCGACGAGGTACTGCGCCGGGGCATCGCCTCGCGCCAGCAACTGGTGGCGGCCCTGGACGAGCTGGACAAGGACCCCAGCCCGCCGTGCAGTCAGGCCAGCATGGCGCGCATGCAGCAGATGGTGGGCACCTCGTTCTACCTGCAGGGCATGGGCGCGGTGGTCGACGGCACGCTGGTCTGCAGCACGCTTACGCTGGGCAGCGCTCCGGTGCCCCTGGCGGGCAAGCCCATGGTGACCTCGTCGGGCATCTCCAGCTGGATCGGGGCGCGGCTGCCCTTTGCCCCCGAGCAGCCCTTTCACATCTACGCGCGCAATGGCCATGCGGTGATCATCCACCCCGGCATCGTGATCGACATGCCGGTGCTGCATGCCGATGTCGCGCTGGGCCTGGCCATCATCACGCCCAAGGCGCTGATCCGCACCCGCGGCCCGCTGCAGGAGGCCTGGCTCGACCACTACCAGGCCCCCGGCCACAACCAGGTGGAGAGCGGCACCCACCACATCGTCTTTCGCAGCTCTCCAAACAACAACGTCGTCGCCCTGGCCGCCGCCCCCAAGGCCATGGCCTACGAAGGCCTGGCGCGCCAGGCCCTGGTGCTGGCCCCGCTGGGCCTGCTGGCCAGCGCCACCCTGGCGCTGGGCGTGGCGGCGCTCACGCGATGGCAGCTGTCGGCACAGTCGCGCCTGCGCGCAGCGCTGCGGCGGCGCGAGTTCTTCGTGCTCTACCAGCCCATCGTGGACCTGCAGACCGGCCGCTGGACGGGTGCCGAGGCCCTCATGCGCTGGCGCCGCAGCAATGGCACGCTGGTGCCGCCGGACGAGTTCATTGCCGAGGCGGAGCGCACGGGCGTGGTCGCCCACCTGACCCGCTACCTGATGGACCGCGTGCTCGCAGACCTGCCCGAGGTGCTCAAGGCCTGCCCGGGCTTTCACATCAGCCTGAACCTCTCCACCCAGGACCTGGTGGCCGACGGGCCGGTGCAGTACCTGCGCCAGCGCTTCGAGGCCCAGGACCTGCCGCCGGGCGCGCTGATGCTGGAGGTGACCGAGCGCGGCCTGGTGGACACCGAAGCCGCACGCCCCGCACTGCAGGCCGGCCGGCAGATCGGCGCGTCGATCGCCATGGACGACTTCGGCACCGGCTATTCGAGCCTGTCCATGCTCGAATCCATCGACATCGACACGCTCAAGATCGACCGCATCTTCATCGCCAGCATCGGCGCGCAGGCGGCCATCAGCCCGGTCACCACGCACATCATCGAGATGGCGCACAAACTGGGGCTGGACCTGATCGCCGAGGGCGTGGAAACGCAGTTCCAGGCCGACTTCCTGCGCGAGCGCGGCGTGCGCCATGCGCAAGGCTGGCTGTTCGCCAAGGCCATGCCGCTGCAAGAGCTGATCGCCGGGCTCAGGGCCCAGGCCGGCGGATAGCCCGGCTCAGGCGCCCGGCAACACGCTCGCACACACCCGCTGCAGCGCGGCGATGGCCGCCGCGCGTGCACCGGGGTGCGCATCTGCCGGGTGGCGCGCCAGCCAGCGCGCCAGCTCGTTGATGGCGCCATTCAAGGCCGAGGCACAGGCATCGACCTCCAGCGCCGGCAGGCCCGCGGGCGCCAGGATCTCGGCCACCACGGCGTGCAGCTGCTGGTAGCCATGGCGCCCATCCAGTTCGGCCCAGGCCTGGGCGCCCAGCACCGAGGGCCCGTCGATCAGCAGCACCTGGCGCGGGCCGGGGTGCGAGACGGCATCGATCCAGGCCAGCGCACCGGCCAGCAACTGGTCAGGCAGCGAGGCCTGCGCATCGGCCGCTGCGTCGATGGCGGCGCTGAGTTCGGCATGCACGGCCTCGCAGACCGCGACGAACAGGTCTTTCTTGTCGCGGAAGTGGTGGTACAGCGCGCCGCGCGTGAGGCCCGTCGCCACCAGCAGCGCCTCGGTGGAGGTGGCGGCATAGCCGTCTTGCTCGAACAGCGCGCGCGCCGCTGCAATGAGTTTGGTGCGCGACTGGGCGCCCTGCTCCAGGCGGCGGTTGCCCGCAGCGGAAGCGGAAATGGATTTTCCTATTGACATACAGACTGTATGTATCTATATTTTGTTGAACATACAGACAGTATGTACCCGAGCAACCACGGATGCAACAGGAGCCCTCCATGCCAACACCCTCCCCCGCCGCCCTTTCCCAACTGACCAGCGCCTACCCCCTGGTCACCACCGCCACCGTGCAGGCCTCGCGCGACTTCTTCGTGCAGCACCTGGGTTTCGAGGTGGTCTTCGAAGCTTCGTGGTTCGTGCTGCTGTCGCGCAACAGCACCGAGGGCGGCGCGGCGTCCATCGCCTTCATGGCGCCCGACCACCCCTCGCGCCCGCCCGGCCCCGAGGTCTTCAGCGGCCAGGGCCTGCTGCTCACCCTGCAGGTGGACGATGCACGTCGCGAAGAGGCCCGGCTGCGCGCAGCCGGCGTGGAGATCGCCTACGCCGTGCAGCACGAGCCCTGGGGGCAGGTGCGCTTCCAGGTACGCGACCCGTCGGGCCTGGTGCTGGACATCGTGGAGCAGGCCGAGCCGGCCGAGGGTTTCTGGGATCCGTACATGGCGGGCTGATGGCCATGGCCACCCATGCCACCCGCCCCGTGCGTGCCCTGCTGGCCATCTCCTGGCCGCTGATTGCCACCTACTCGCTGCAGGCCGTGATCGGGCTGACCGATACCTGGTTTGCCGCGCGCATCTCGGCCGAGGCCCTGGCCGGGCTGGGCGCGCAGAGCTTTCTGAACCTGGCGGTGTTCGTGGGCCTGGGCGGGGTGGCCTTTGCCGTGCAGGTGCCCGTGGCCCAGGCCGTGGGCGCGGGCCAGGCACAGGCGGCACGGGCCTGGCTGCCCGCAGCCCTGCTCGCCGCCGCCTTCACCCTGCCCTGCTTTCTGGCACTGGCCTGGGCCGGGCCGGGGCTGTTTGCGCTGTGGCAGCTGCCCGCCGAGTCCACAGCGCAGGCCGTGCAGTACTGGCAGCCGCGCATGGCGGGCGGGGTGTCGGTGGTGCTGCTGTTCGCGGTGTCGAGCTACCTCGCGGGCCAGGGCCGCACACTGGCCGGGCTGGGGGCCAACCTTGCAGCAGCCGCGGCCAATGTGCCGCTCAACCAGTGGCTGATCTTCGACGCAGGCCTGGGCCTCGCAGGCTCGGCCCACGCGTCCACCCTGGCCAACCTGGTCGGTGTGGCGGTGGGGCTGGGCCTGCTGGCGCGCGAGGGGTGGAGTGTGTCTTTCACCGCTCTGGCGGCCCGCACGGTGGAGCTGTGGCGTACCGGCCTGCCCATCGGTGTTGCGGCGGCTGCCGATGTGCTGGCGATGGCGGTGTTCCAGCTCATGATGTCGCGCATCGGCCCGGCCGAGGGGGCGGCCACCCTGCTGCTGCTGTCGCTCACCGGCCTGGCCTTCTGGCCCGCGCTGGGGCTGGCCACGGGCAGCGCCACCCTGGTAGGCCACGCCGTGGGGGCCTGCCAGCCGCAGCAGGTCGGGCCCCTGGTGCGTACCAGCCTGTGGCTGATGGCGGGCTGGATGGCGCTGGTGGGCGCTGCCATGGCCCTGGCCGGCCCCAATCTGCTGGCCTGGCTGTCGGGCACGTCGGGTGATACGGGCCCCGGTAGCCAGGCTGCGCTGGCACTGGCCACCTCACTGATCGGTCTGGTGGCCGCCTACCAGGTGCTCGATGCCGTCAACCTGGGCAGCGCCTTTGCGCTGCGCGGCCTGGGCGATGTGCGCTGGGCCAGCGCCGCCAACACGGTGGGCTCGCTGCTGCTGTTCCTGCCGCTGGCCGCCTGGCTGTCCTTCGATTCGCTGGGCGCCCGCATCCCGGCGCTGGGCTGGGGTGCCTGGGGCGGGTGGAGTGCCGTGGCCCTGCTCAGTGCGCTGCTGGCCGCGGCCTTTGGCGCGCGGCTGCGGCATGTGCTGCAGGCGCTGGAAGCGGTCAGCCCTGCTCGTCGTCCGGCGTGAACACCTGGCCGGCGACCATGTCCCATTCGGCGATCTGCTCGTTGGCCGCGATCAGCCGGCCTACCAGCAGCTTGATGAAGGCCTTGTCGAAGCGCGACTGCAGGTCCTCGGAGGCCTCGCGCAGCGCGGGGTTGCGGATCTTGAGCACCAGCACCTCGGTCTCGGCCACGGCCGTGGCCGTGCGGATGCGGTTGTCGGGGCGCAGGTAGGTCATCTCGCCCAGGGTCACGCCCGGGCCCAGGGTGCTCAGCGTCCAGCCCTGGCGGCTCACGCCCACCTGGCCTTCGATGAGGATGCAGAACGAGTCGCCGGGCTGGCCTTCGCGCATGAGCACGGTGCCGCGCTCCAGCCGGCGCCAGTTGCCCAGGCGCATCAGCTCCCACAGTGCCACGTCGTGGAAGTCGGCGAAGAAGGGCAGCTCGCGCAGGCGGCCGAAGCGCTCGGCCTCGGTGTCCTGCGAGCGCTGGCGCGGCAGGTCGCGGTGGGCGTCGAGCAGGGCCTGGGCGAAATCGCCCCAGGTGGCAAAACGGTCCGCCGGCTTCTTGGACAGGGCGCGCAGCAGCACGGCGTCCACATGCCCGGGCAGCGATACGCGCAGCAGGCTCGGCGGCGTGGGGTCTTCGTGGCTGATCTTGTAGAGCGTGGCGAAATCGGTCTCGCCGTCGAAGGGACGGCGGCCCGTGAGCAGCTCGTACACCACGATGGCCAGCGAGAACATGTCGCTGTGGTGCGTGAGGTCTTCCTCGCGCACCTGCTCGGGCGACATGTAGGAGGGCGAACCCACCATGCCCGAGAGCTGCGTGGCATCGCTGCGCAGCGACAGCGCGGCCCCAAAGTCGGTGAGCTTGACGTCGCCATTGGCGGCCAGCATCAGGTTGGCGGGCTTGATGTCGCGGTGCACCAGGCCTTCGCGGTAGGCGTATTCGAGCGCGTTGCAGCATTTGAAGGCGATGTCCAGCACCTGGGGCACGGGCAGCAGCGCATCGGCCCGGGCATGGGCCGCCAGGGGCTGGCCGTCCACGTATTCGAGCACCAGGTAGGGCTGGGCGGCGTCCTCGTCGGCGTCGAGCAGGCGCACGATGTGCGGGTGCTTGAGCCGGCCGGACATGGCGGCCTCGTTGCGCAGCAGGCGGCGGTAGCGCTCGGCCTGGTCAGGCTGCGAGAGCAGATGCGCGTGCATCTGCTTGATGGCCACGCGCTTGCCACGGAACCCGTCGAGCCCCAGGTACACGATGCCGCTGGCGCCGCGCCCGAGCTCGCGCTCGATGCGGTACTTGCCGATGGTCGGGGGGATGAGGGGGGGCGTGGCGGTCATGGGCATCCGGGTGGCGATGCCTGCATTGTGGCAAAAGCCGCAGCCCGCAACCGCCACAGCCATGCCGAGCCGTGGCTTTTTGCACGCAGGCAGCGATCCCCGGTGTGCCACCCGTTGTTCCATTTTTGAACAACGGGTGTTCCGTGGCACAACCCGCGCACGCACCGTGCGCTGCCGGCGGAAAGGGCCCAAGCCGCATGGATGCTGGGTTTGCAGCGGATCGGCAGCCTCGCGAACTGGCTGGCACGGGCATTGCACCCATCTCCGGGTGCAGGCCCGCCGAGCGGCGCCTGGCACAACCCAACCACCCAAGGAGACACAGCATGAACATGGCAGAAATCGCCAGCCTCGGCATCGCCAACCCTTACAAGAAGCAGTACGGCAACTTCATAGGCGGCCAGTGGGTGGCCCCCATCGACGGGCAGTATTTCGAGAACAGCTCGCCCATCAACGGCCAGGTGTTCACCGCCATCCCGCGCTCCAACGACAAGGACATCAACGCCGCGCTGGACGCCGCCCACAAGGCGAAAACGGCCTGGGGCAAGACCTCGACCACGGACCGCGCCAACATCCTGCTCAAGATCGCCGACCGCATGGAGGCCAACCTGGTGACCATCGCGGTGGCCGAGACCATCGACAACGGCAAGCCCCTGCGCGAGACCATGGCGGCCGACATCCCGCTGGCCATCGACCATTTCCGCTACTTTGCGGGCGCCATCCGCGCACAGGAAGGCGGCATCAGCGAGATCGACCACGACACCATGGCCTACCACTTCCACGAGCCGCTGGGCGTGGTCGGTCAGATCATTCCCTGGAACTTCCCCATCCTGATGGCGGTGTGGAAGCTGGCCCCTGCGCTGGCTGCGGGCAACTGCGTGGTCTTGAAGCCCGCCGAGCAGACGCCCGCCTCCATCCTGGTGCTGCTGGAGATCGTGGCCGACCTGCTGCCACCAGGCGTGGTCAATGTGGTCAACGGCTTCGGCCTGGAAGCCGGCAAGCCCCTGGCCAGCAGCCCGCGCATCGCCAAGATCGCCTTCACGGGCGAAACCACCACGGGCCGGCTGATCATGCAGTACGCCAGCCAGAACATCATCCCCGTGACGCTGGAGCTGGGCGGCAAGAGCCCCAACGTGTTCTTCGAGGACGTGATGGACGCCGACGACGGCTTCTTCGACAAGGCGCTCGAAGGCTTTGCCATGTTCGCGCTCAACCAGGGCGAGGTGTGCACCTGCCCGAGCCGCGCGCTGGTCCAGGAGTCGATCTACGAGCGCTTCATGGAGCGTGCCTTGAAGCGCGTGGCCGCCATCAAGCAGGGCCACCCACTCGACAAGAGCACCATGATCGGTGCGCAGGCCTCGCAGGAGCAGCTTGAAAAGATCCTCTCCTACCTGGACCTGGGCAAGCAGGAAGGCGCGCAGTGCCTGATCGGCGGCGCGCGCAACAACCTCGCTGGTGACCTGGCCGGCGGCTACTACATCCAGCCCACCGTGTTCAAGGGCCACAACAAGATGCGCATCTTCCAGGAAGAGATCTTCGGCCCCGTGCTGTCGGTCACCACCTTCAAGACCGAGGAGGAAGCCCTGGAGATCGCCAACGACACGCTGTACGGCCTGGGCGCCGGAGTCTGGAGCCGCGACGGCAACCGCGCCTTCCGCATGGGCCGGGGCATCCAGGCCGGGCGCGTGTGGACCAACTGCTACCACCAGTACCCTGCGCACGCGGCCTTCGGCGGCTACAAGCAGTCGGGCATCGGCCGCGAGAACCACAAGATGATGCTGGACCACTACCAGCAGACCAAGAACCTGCTGGTGAGCTACACCCAGGCTCCCCTGGGCTTCTTCTGAGCCCGCAGCCCATGGCCGACACCCTGGCCCACGAAGCCGCCTTGCCGGGCCAGGACACGGACCCACCGGCCCCACCGGCCCGCGTACTGGCCACGCCCGAGGCCCTGGCGCTGATCGCCCAGCTCCACGGCCAGCACGGCCCGCTGATGTTCCACCAGTCGGGCGGCTGCTGCGACGGCAGCGCACCCATGTGCTTTGCGCGCGGCGAGTTCCTGGTGGGCGACTCGGACGTTCTGCTCGGCCACGTCGGCGGCGAGCCCTTCTACATGAGCCGGCCGCAGTTCGCGGTGTGGGAGCACACCCAGATCACCGTGGACGTGGTGCCCGGCGGGGGCGGCATGTTCTCGCTGGAGCGGCCCACGGGCAAGCGCTTTCTGATCCGCTCGCGGCCGTTCACCGCGGATGAGTTGCAGGCGTTGCAAAGCCACCCGGTGGCTTGACCTGAATCCCCCTGGTGCGCGCCGCGACCCCGGGGGATTTCATTTTTCCGGCCATGCAGCCATGGCGGTCCGCGCCATGTCCTGCAGATCCGCCAGGTCCGCGCCATCACGCCCCTGGATCGCCATGCCCTGCACCACGCCCAGGTAGAAGCGGGCCAGCCGGTCGATGTTCGTGGACTGCGGCAACTCGCCCGCCGCAACCGCGCGTTCCAGCCCCGCGCGCAGCTTGGCGAGCGAGCCCTCGCGGGCATGCCGGGCGGTGTCAGGCGAGCCGCCCGGGCACTCCTCGCCCGTGGCCAGCGTCACCATGCAGCCCGAGGGCATGCCCTCGCGGCCCGCCACGACCCCGGCAGCCGCCAGCAGCGCGGTCTGCATGCCCGCACGCACCGTGGCACTGCCACCAACGTGGTTCCAGATCAGCTCGTCGGCCGCTGCGCTGTAGCGCCCGATGGCCTCGGCGTACAGGGCCTCCTTGCTGCCGAAGGCCGCGTACAGGCTGGGCGAGCGGATGCCCATGGCCGCGCACAGGTCGTTCATGGAGGTGGCCAGAAAGCCCTGGCGCCAGAAGACCTCCACGGCGGCCTGCAAGGCGGCATCGCGGTCGAACGCCCTCGGTCGGCCCAGAACCGGCATGGGAATCACCTTTCGTTAATTTTGTGTTGATCGACACAATAAATCGATTGACAGCAAAGATCAATGCCGCAATCATTCTGTATCGATCAACACAGAAAGGTAATTCCATGCTGCTTTCCAACAAACGCGCCCTCGTCACAGGGGCCAGCCGGGGTATCGGCGCCGCGATTGCCAGGACCCTGGCCGCCGAGGGCGCCGACGTCGCCATCACCTACGAGAAGTCGGCCGAGCTGGCCGCTGGCGTGGTGCGTGAGATCGAGGCCCTGGGCCGGCGGGGCACGGCCATCCAGGCCGACAGCGCAGACGCCACGGCTGTGCGGGCCTCGGTCGAGAAGGCCGTGGCCTTCCTCGGCGGCATCGACATCCTGGTCAACAACGCCGGCATCTTCCACATGGGCCCGGTGAAGGATGCGGCGCTGGCAGACATCGACGCCATCCTGAACGTGAACGTGCGTGCGCCGGTCATCGCCAGCCAGGCGGCCATCCTCCACCTGGGCCAGGGCGGGCGCATCATCCACATCGGCAGTTGGTTCGCCGAGCAGGTGCAGTGGCCGGGCTTGAGCATCTACGCGATGTCCAAGTCGGCCCTGGCCTCGTTCACCAAAGGCCTGGCGCGCGAACTCGGGCCCGAGGGCATCACGGTGAACCTGGTGCAGCCGGGCGCCATCGACACCGATATGAACCCGGCCGCGGGGCCGCTGTCCGAACTGATCCGCCAGCCCATTGCCGTCGGCAAATACGGCAGCGGCGAGGACATCGCCCATGCCGTGGCCTTCCTGGCCAGCGCCAAGGCACAGTACATCACCGGCACGGCGCTCACGGTGGACGGCGGTATGCTCGCGTAAAGACTGACTGGAGGAGACCCTGATGACCGCACCCGCCACCACCTTCCGCGCACTGCACGCCAATGGCACCCTGCTGCGCTTGCCCAACGCCTGGGATGCCGCCAGCGCCCGGCTCTTCGAGAGCCTGGGGGCCACGGCCATCGCCACCACCAGTGCCGGTGTGGCCTGGTCGCAGGGCTATGCCGATGGCTACGCCATGCCCATCGACGTAGTGGTGGCCTTCGCCAAGAACCTGGTGCGGGTGCTGCAGGTGCCGCTGTCGGTGGACATGGAAGACGGCTATTCGGACGACCCAGCCCAGGTGGCGGACCTGGCCGCGCGCCTGGCCGGCGCAGGTGTGGCCGGCATCAACCTTGAAGATGGGCGCAAGCCCCCCGAGCTGCTGGCGCGCAAGGTACAGGCGATCCGGGAGCGGCTGGCCCGGGACGGGCTGGACCTGTTTGTCAATGCGCGCACGGACATTGTCCTGGCGCGCCTGGTCGATGAAGGCCGCTTCGCCGAGGAAGCCATTGCGCGCGGCCGGCTGTACCAGAGCGCTGGTGTCGACGGCCTGTTCGTCCCCGGTCTCACCAGCCCCGCGCAGATCCAGGCCGTCGTGGCCGGTGTCAACCTGCCGCTCAACCTGATGGCCTGGGGCGGCCTGGCCAACGCTGCCGAACTGCAGGCCCTGGGGGTGAAGCGGCTCAGCGCGGGCTCCGGCATTCCGCAGGCCTTGTGGGGCCAGGCCGCGGCGCTGGCGACGGATTTCCTGCAGGCGGGCGACTCCAGCAAGCTGCAGGGGCAGATTCCCTATGCGGAGATGCAGAAGCTGTTCAGCTGAAGTTCATGCGGCCTGGGCGCGCAGGTGCCGGTACACCGTGTTGCGCGATACACCCAGCGCACGCGCCACGGCCGACACATTGCCGCCCTGCGCAGCCAGGGCTTGGGCGATGGCGGCAGCGGTGATGGCCTGCAGGGGCTGCGCAGCGGGCGCTGGTGCATCGGCGGCTGCGGGCACGGCTGCAGCTGCCTCGCACTCCTCCAGAAAATCCTCGGGCAGGTGCTCGCGCCGGATGGCGGTATCGCCCTCGGCCATCAGCGCCGCCGTGCGCAGCACATTGGTCAGCTGGCGCAGGTTGCCGGGCCAGGCGCAGCGCGCGAAGAGGGCCATCACCTCGGGCGCCACCGGCAGCGGCGGCGTACCCGCATCGGCCGCTGACTGCAGAATGCGCTGCACGATGGCCGCCAGGTCGCTGCGCTCGCGCAGCGCGGGCAGGCGCACCACCAGGCCGTTCAAGCGGTAGTACAGGTCCTGGCGGAAGCTGCCCTCTGCCATCATTGCGCGCAGGTTGCGGTGGGTGGCACAGACGAGCTGGATATCCACCTCGATCTGGCGCGTGCCGCCCAGGGGGGCCACGCTGCGCTCCTGCAGCACGCGCAGCAGGCGCGCCTGCAGTGCCAGCGGCATGTCGCCGATCTCGTCGAGGAACAAGGTGCCGCCATGGGCCTGCACGATCTTGCCGGGGCTGCCCTTGCGCCGCGCGCCGGTGAAGGCGCCCTCCTCGTAGCCGAACAGCTCGGACTCGATCAGCGACTCGGGAATGGACGCGCAGTTGACCGCCACGAACGGCGCCTGCCGCCGTGGCCCGTCATGGTGGATGGCGCGGGCCAGCAGCTCCTTGCCGGTGCCGGTCTCGCCCTGGATCAGCGTGGCGATGCCGCGGCCCAGCAGCTTGGTGACGCGCTCGATGGCCTGGGCCAGGGCCGGGTCGCCGGTGTTCAGGTAGCGCAGGCCCGAGAGCCCGCCCGGCCTGGCAGCAGGCCGCGCAGGCGCGCGCACGGGTTCGGCGGCGTCGGCGGCGATCCACAGCCGCTCGGCCTGCGGCCGGTGCTCGGGCCGGGCCACCACGGTCACGCCGCCGGGCAGGCGCAGCGTGAGCAGTGCACCGGGCGCCCTGCGGCACTGGTCCAGCACCTGGCCCAGGTCCACGCCGAACAGCGAGCCGAAGGTATGGGCCTGCAACGCACTGTGCGACAGCCCCAGCTGGAACTGACCGCTGCGGTTGGCCGAGAGAAAGCGCCCGTCGGGGGTGAAGGCGGCCAGGCCCTCGACCAGCGTGCCCAGGAACTCGGGCCGGGCATGGAAGTGCAGGCGCACCGCGTCCTCGTGCACCTGGTTCCAGAGGTGGTTTTCCACCATCTGGGCGGACATGCGCACCAGCGCCATGGTGTGCTTGCTCTGGCTGCGGTGGTCGCCGCTCACGTCGATGGCGCCCAGCGCCCTGCCCTGCGGGTCCAGGATGGGCACGCACGAGCAGGTGAGGAACTGGTTGGCACGCAGGTAGTGCTGGCCGGCATGCACCTGCACGGCCTGGCCCAGGGCCAGTGCGGTGCCGATGGCATTGGTGCCCTTGCGCTCCTCGGTCCACACCCCGCCGGGGCGCAGGGCCACGCGGTCGGCCCGGGCCACGAAATCGTCGTCGCCCAGGGCGTGCAGGATCACACCCTCGGGGTCGGTCAGCAGCACCATGCTGTGGGTGCCCGCTATCTGGTGGTAGAGCGTCTCCATCACCGGCAGCGCGTGGTCGGTGAGCACCCGGTTGCGCTGCAGCGCGCAACGCAGGTCCGCACTGGCCAGGGGCATGGCGTCCAGGGTGTCCTGCGCGCGCAGGCCGAAGGCGGCCGAGCGCGCATGGGCATGGGGAATCAGGTCGCGCGGCGCCGCCAGGGCGGTGGGCTCCAGGTGCATGGGCTTGTCTCCTTGCAGCCGGGGCAGTTCTTCATGCTGCCCGGCATTTCAGGAAACCTTAGCATGCCGGCCTTACGCAATCTTGCGCAGGCCAGTTGGAACCAGGGTTTTAGGCAAGTGCCTGCGCGAAGTCGGCCTGCAGGTCTTCGAACTCTTCGAGCCCCAGCGACAGACGGATCATGCCGTCGCCAATGCCCATGTTGGCGCGCACGGCCGGGCCGGCCTCCCAGAAGATGGTGTGCGCCACCGGGATGATGAGCGTGCGCGTGTCGGCCAGGCCCGTGGCCTTGATCGGCAGTTGCAAGCGGTTGCAAAAAGCCAGGCATTGCTCGGCATCGCGCAGCTCGAAGGCCAGCAGCCACGAGCCGGCCTTGAAGTGCTTGCGCGCGATGGCGTGCTGGGGATGGGACTCGAGCATGGGGTAGTGCACGCGGGCAATCGCGGGGTGCTGCTCCAGCCACTGCGCCAGAGCCAGGGCCGTGGCGCTGGTGCGGTCCATGCGGATGGCCAGGGTTTCGGCGCCCAGCGCCAGCTGGTGCGCGGCATGGGACGAGAGCATGCCCCCCATGTCGCGCAGGCCCTTCTTGCGGATCTGCTGCAGGCCCCAGCCCCGGGCGTCGCCCTTGCGGTAGGGGGCGAAGATGTTGGGGTAGTTGCCCCAGTCGAACAGGCCGGTGTCGGTGACCGCGCCGCCCAGGGCATCGCCCAGGCCGCCGATGCTCTTGGTCAGCGAGTTGATGACCAGCCCGGCGCCCACGGTCACGGGGCGGAACAGGTAGGGCGAGGCCACGGTGTTGTCCACCACATAGAGCAGGCCGCGCTCCTTGCACAGCGTGCCGATGGCTTCGAGGTCGGGGATCTGCGTGCCGGGGTTGGCGATGGTCTCCACGAACACCATGCGCGTGTTGGGGCGCACGGCTGCGGCCACCTGGGCCACATCGGTCACATCGACCGTGGTCACTTCGATGCCCAGGTCGGCCAGGGTGCCGAAGACACTGTTGGTGTTGCCGAAAACAAACTTGCTGGCCAGCAGGTGGTCGCCCGCCTTGAGCAGGGTGAGGAACGTGGCGCAGACGGCCGCCATGCCGGTCGAGAACACAATGGAGCCCTGGCCGCGCTCCATCTGCGTGACCTTGGCCTCCAGCGCCGCCGTGGTGGGCGTGCCCTGGCGGGCGTAGTTGAAGCCGCCCTTGTAGGTGCCCTGGAACACCCCGATCAGGTCTTCCACCTTCTCGTAGCCGTACTGCACCGAGGTGTGGATGGGTTGGTGCACCGCACCGTACTCGGTGCCGGCCAGGCGGTCGGCATGCACGATCTGGGTGGTGAACTGGTGGGTGGGCTGGTCGTTGCTGCTGCTCATGGAAATACGGGCTTGCTACTGTGCGGAATCTGGGAAGACAAGAACTCAGCGCTCGGGCGCTATCTGTTCGGCGTAATCGTACAGGGCACCGAGGATGTCCTGGGTGCGCTCGTCGTCGGCGGTCTCCGAGAGATTGTCGATCTCGGTGAACAACTGCTCCACCGTGCGGGCGCCGCCCGCGCCATCGAACAGGCAGGCGGCGCGGTGCGCCTCCCAGCGCTCATGCTCCTCGGGGGTGAGCGTGTCGGGGAAATTGCGCGCACGGTAGCGCCAGACCAGTTCCTTCAGGCGCGGGTCGTCGAACGACAGGCGCGTGCGCGCCAGCTTCTCGCCGCTCATGGCGCGCATGTCGGTGAGCTGGCGCCGGTCGCCGTTGCCGACGAAGCCGCCGTACAGGTCCTGGTCCACATCGGGCCGGGGCTCCTCGGGGCGTGCGAACACCTCGGGCCAGATGGCGCTCATGTCGGGCAGCACGCGCGCGATCTCGGCATGCTGCGCGGCCTGGGCCAGGTCCATCTTCCAGTGGCGCGCACGTTCGGCCGTGAGGGTGTTGACGTTGCCCACCACCATGGGCGACTTGTTCAGGTGGATGGTCTTGATGGGCAGGCGGGTCACGCCCTCGGGCAGGTCGGCCGCACGCGAGAACATGCGCAGCCGGATCTCCTCCACACCCATGCTGGCCAGCGGCGTGGGGTCGTGCGCCAGGTCCCAGGCGATCAGCTCGTTCTTGTTGGTCGGGTGGCTGGCCAGCGGCCACATCACGGCCAGGCAGCCGCGCTCCACCGGGAACATGCCCGAGACGTGCAAAAAGGGCTTGGCCGTGATGGCCGTGGCCGGCAGGCGCAGCTCGGCCGCCACGCGGTCCTTCTTGTGCAGGCCGAGCGCAAAGTCGAACAGCTTGGTGTTGTGCTGGCGGATCAGGCGCGCCAGGGCGATGGTGGCACGCACGTCCGACAGGGCATCGTGCGCGGCCTCGTGCAGCAGGCCGTTGGCCTTGGACAGGTCTTCGAGCTTGAAGCTCGGCGAGCCGTCTTCCTTCTTGGGCCAGGTGATGCCCTCGGGGCGCAGCGCGTAGGTCATGCGCACCACGTCCAGCAGGTCCCAGCGGCCGCACTGGTTCTGCCATTCGCGCGCATACGGGTCGATCAGGTTGCGCCAGAACATGAAGCGCGTGATCTCGTCGTCGAAGCGGATGGTGTTGTAGCCCACGCCGATGGTGCCGGGCCGCGCCAGCTCGGCCTCGATGCGGGCGGCAAAGGCGTGCTCGGGCATGCCCTGCTCCAGGCACCGCTGGGGGGTGATACCGGTGATCAGGCACGACACGGGGTCGGGCAGGTAGTCGCTGGCGGGTTGGCAGAAGATGTTCAGCGGCTCGCCGACCTCGTTGAGCTCGGCATCGGTGCGTATGGCCGCGAACTGCGCAGGCCGATCACGGCGCGTATTGGCCCCGAAGGTTTCGTAGTCGTGCCAGAGAAAGGTATGCATGAAAGGAAATTGCTACGGTCAGAAACACCAGAAGGCGCAAGTATGCCGGGCACGGGACAATGGGGCATGCCCAGAACGCTTTCAATTCCCTTGGTTTCGCATTTTTCTTTTCCGACAACCCGTCCCGCCTTGACCATCCTGGCCCTCACAGGCGCCCTGGCCCTGTCGGGATGCGCCACGCCCCCGGCTCCCCTGCCCCCCACAGCCTCAGCACCCGTGCCCCGCCCCGTTGCGGTACCGGCTCCAGCGCCCACGCCTGTCGTGCAGACAGCGCAGCCACCCCAGGACGCCGAGCAGGCCGGCTTTGCCGCATGGGTCGAGTCCTTTTCGCGCGAAGCCCTGGCCGCCGGCATCCGCCCTGCCACAGTGCAACAGGCGCTGGGCCATGCCCGGCTGCAACCGCGCGTGATCGAGCTCGACCGCGCCCAGCCCGAATTCAGCCGCACGCCCTGGGCCTACCTGGACAGCGCCGTGTCGGCCCAGCGCATCGCCCAGGGCCAGGCCCAGCGGGCCGCACACCAGGCGGCCATCGACGCAGCCGCCACACGCTATGGCGTGCCGGCCTCCATCATCACCGCCATCTGGGGCATGGAGAGCAACTACGGCAGCAACTTCGGCAGCTTCCGCGCGGTGGATGCGCTGGCCACGCTCGGCTTCGAGGGCCGGCGCGCCGCCTGGGCGCGCAGCGAACTGCTGGCAGCCCTGCGCATCCTGGACCAGGGCGACATCAGCGACGAGCGCATGGTCGGCTCCTGGGCCGGCGCCATGGGGCACACGCAGTTCCTGCCCTCGGTCTTCCTGGCCTATGCGGTGGATGCCGATGGCGATGGCCACCGCGACATCTGGGGCAGCATCCCCGACGTGACCGCCTCCACCGCCCACTTCCTCGCGCGCATGGGCTGGCAGGCCGGCCAGCCCTGGGGCGTGGAAGTGCGGCTGCCGCCGGGCTTCGACTACGCGCGCGCCGAGCAGAATGTGCGCCAGCCGGCTGCGCAGTGGGCCGCCGAGGGCGTGCAGGGCATGGACGGCCAGCCCCTGCCCGCGCTGGACGCTGCCTCCATCGCCACGCCGGCTGGCGCGCGCGGCCCGGCCTTCCTGGTGGGGCCCAATTTCCGCACCATCCTGCGCTACAACAACTCGGTGAGCTACGCCCTGGCCGTGGGCCTGCTGGCGCGCCAGATCGAGGGCGGCACCGGCGTGGTGGCCGCCTGGCCGCGCGACCTCGCGCCCCTGTCGCGCAGCCAGCTGCAGCAGATGCAGGAGCAGCTCAACCAGCGCGGCTTCAACGCCGGCACGCCCGACGGCGTGATGGGCCCGGCCACGCGCACCGGGCTGCGCCAGTACCAGCAGAGCATCGGCGTGGTGGCCGACGGCTACCCCACGGCCGAGCTGCTGCAGCGCCTGGCCACACCTTGAAATCCCCCAGAGGCGCTTTGCGCCTCGGTGTGTCCGCCAGAGGCGGCCACTCTTCAGGCACGTCCAAGCTTGCGCAGGCAGGCTTGGCGGCCCTTGCGCTAGGGCACTGGCCTTGGCCGCGCCAGTTCCATGCGTCGCGGGTGGCGCACGGCGCAATGGACAATGGATACGAACGGCCCGGCCTGTCACTCCGCCAGGAAAGCGCGCATGCGCGAATGCTGCTCAATGAGCGCATCGAAGCAGGCAAAGTAGAACGCTGGCGCCCCGTCGATGGCCAACAGCTCCTCTCGCGTGACAAGCCGGCCCGAATAGCCTTGTGGCGCTGCAATGGGCGATGCGCCTGGGTCCTCGATGCGCGCGCCTTCCACGTTGCCGTGCAGCGTGACCAGCCAGTCCCGAGGATCCTCTGCCGATCCCCCCGTGACGATGGCCAGCCAGATGGCACCATCCTCGCCAGGCTCTTGCAGCAACAGGGCACGGAACCAGCCACCGCCATTCGGCAGATGGAGCACACCATCGAGGCGCTCGCGCAGGGTGGCGCAGCCGCACGGGCACGGCACCATCGTGCGGCCGGTTTCCTCGACACGGATTGAAAGCTGCGGTGCCATGCCCTGTGCCCCTAATGGACATCCACCGCGACCATGCAGCCGGCCTCAGCGCGCCTTGGTCTGGACGGCCTGGCTGATGATGCCCACCTCACGCGCCACATAGGCGTACTGGCGGCTGTGGATGTCGGCCACGGCCCAGGCGCTGGCCTTCACCTGCTTGGCGGCCGTGCACTTGGAGAGCCGCGGGTCGGGGCCGGAGCTGGCCGTCACCGCCTGCATGAGCGTGGACACGTGGGGCTGCTTTTGCTTTTCCAGCTCCCAGTAGCCCGCGGAGCTGTAGGCCCGGCGCAGCATCTCGGCCTGCTGCTCCTGCGACCAGCCGCGCGCGGCCCCGCTGGTCTTGAGCTGCGACTCCAGGCGCGCCCGGTTGCGCTGCGGCCCGTCGCCCACGGTCTTGAGCGCAGCGTCGATCTCGGCCTGCGCAGCGGTGTAGCGGGCGCCCGAGCCGCACTCGGTCGGGCTCGCATGTGCGGCGCCTGTCAGGGCCAGGGCCAGCAGCGAGGAAGCGGAAAGTCGGGTCAGTGCCATGGTGTCGGAGCCTCGGCCAAACAAGGGGCCGCACCACGGCGGCCGAATCGCCCAATGTAGCGCGCACTCCACGGCGCGCCAAGGCCCGGAGGGCCTCTGGGCCCGCACACCGCGCACAGGTGATGCGCAAACCAGACACTGCCCGCCGCACCGAGGCCACAGGGGCTTCTCAGGCGAGCCCTGCACGGTGGCAGGCCAGGCCGTAACATGCCGCCCATGCCCCTGCTCGACCCTGCCCTCATCCGCGACTGGCACGCCCATGTCTACTTCGATGCATCGAGCCGGGACGCAGCCTGGGCGCTGCGCGAAACGATTGCCCGGGAGCTGGCGGGGCATGTGGAGATCGGCCGCTTCCATGAGCGGCCCGTGGGCCCGCACCCGATGTGGAGCTACCAACTCGCCTTCGGCCCGGCCGGGTTCACCCACGTGATGGGCTGGCTGGCGCTCAACCACGGCGCGCTCGACGTGTTCGCCCACCCCAATACCGGCGATGGCCTGCGCGACCACCGCGACTGCGCAGTGTGGCTGGGCCGCTCGCACACGCTCAAGCTGGCGGGCTTCACCGGCTGAGCGGGCCCGGGCCATGAAAAAAGCCCACCAGTTGGTGGGCTTTGGCTGGCTGCAGCACCGCTGGGTGCTGCGCCGGGGGTGATCAGCGCTCCAGCGCCAGGGACACGCCCATGCCACCGCCGATGCACAGTGCGGCCACGCCCTTCTTGGCGTCGCGGCGCTGCATCTCGTGCAGCAGGGTCACCAGGATGCGGCAGCCCGACGCACCGATGGGGTGGCCGATGGCGATGGCACCGCCGTTGACGTTGACCTTGCCAGGATCGATCTCGAGTTCCTTGTTCACCGCGCAGGCCTGCGCGGCAAAGGCTTCGTTCAGCTCGAACAGGTCCACATCGGCGGCGTTCCAGCCGGCACGCTGCAGGGCCTTGCGCGTGGCCGACACGGGGCCCATGCCCATGGTGGCGGGGTCCAGGCCGGTGGTGCCAAAGGAGGCGATGCGCGCCAGGGGCTTGAGGCCCAGGGCGGCGGCCTTCTTGGCGGTCATCACCACCACGGCGGCAGCGCCGTCGTTCAGGCCCGAGGCATTGCCGGCCGTGACCGTGCCGGCCTTGTCGAAGGCGGGGCGCAGGCCGGCCAGGGCGTCGGCGTTGGTCTTGCGGTTGAGGTATTCGTCGGTGTTGAAGAAGATGGGGTCGCCCTTCTTCTGCGCCAGGGCCACGTCCACGATCTCGTAGGCGAACTTGCCGGCGTCCTGCGCGGCAGCGGCCTTGAGCTGGCTGTTCAGGGCCAGGGCGTCCTGCTGTTCGCGGGTGATGCCGTACTGCTTGGCCACGTTCTCGGCCGTGATGCCCATGTGGTACTGGTTGTACACGTCCCACAGGCCGTCCACGATCATGGTGTCGACCATCTTCCAGTCGCCCATGCGCTGGCCGTCGCGCGAGTTCGGCAGCACGTGGGGCGCCAGGCTCATGCTTTCCTGGCCGCCGGCCACGACGATCTCGCTGTCGCCCCAGGCCACGGCCTGGGCGGCCAGCATCACGGCCTTGAGGCCCGAGCCGCAGACGGCGTTGATGGTGAGCGCAGGCGTTTCCTGGGCCACGCCGGCCTTCATGGAGGCCTGGCGCGCAGGGTTCTGGCCCACGCCGGCCGTCAGCACCTGGCCCATGATGACTTCACCCACCTGGCCGGCCGACAGGCCGGCGCGCGTGATGGCTTCGCGGATCACGATCGAGCCCAGCTCGGTGGCGGGCACCTTTGCCAGTGCGCCGCCAAACTTGCCCACCGCGGTGCGGGTGGCCGAAACGATGACGATGTCTTCCATGGAATGTCCTTCTTTTCTGGAGGTGGATGTCTGGGGATCTATTGTCTCAGGCAAGGCCATCAGGCCTTTTGCTGGACGTAACGGCCGGGCGCGGGCTCGATGGCCTTGAACTTCGTGCCCTTGCCATAGGCCTTGGGCGCGGCGATCTGCTTGCCGGCGTGGCCCTTGAGCCAGGCGGACCAGTCGGTCCACCAGCTGCCCGGGTGCTCGGTGGCGCCCTGCAGCCATTGGTCGAGCGTGCCGGGGAACTTGCCGTCGGCACGGATCCAGTGGCTGCGCTTGCCCTTGGCGGGCGGGTTGATCACGCCCGCGATGTGGCCCGAGGCCCCCATCACGAAGCGCTTCTTGCCCGGCAGCACCTGGGTCGAGGCATAGGCCGCGGTGGCCGGCACGATGTGGTCCTCGCGCGAGCCGTAGATGTAGGTGGGCAGCGTGAGCTGGCCCAGGTCCATCTTCTCGCCGCAGACGGTGAGCTTGCCCGGCTTGACCAGGTTGTTCTCGAGGTAGAAATTGCGCAGGTACCAGGCGTAGAACGGCCCGGGCAGGTTGGTGCTGTCGCTGTTCCAGTAGAGCAGGTCGAAGGGCGGCGGCGTCTCGCCCTTGAGGTAGTTGCCCACCACGTAGTTCCAGACCAGGTCGTTGGGGCGCAGGAAGCTGAAAGTCGAGGCCAGGTCCTGGCCCTTCATCAAGCCGCCGCTGCCCATCTGCATCTCGCGGAACTTGACGAAGTTCTCGTCGATGAAGACGTCCAGGATGCCGGTGTCGGTGAAGTCGATCAGCGTGGTCAGGAAGGTGGCGCTGGCCACGGGCTCCTGGCCGCGTGCGGCCAGCACCGTGAGCGCGTTGGAGAGGATGGTGCCGCCCACGCAGAAGCCCAGGGCGTTGATCTGCCCGGCGCCGGTGATGGCCTGCACCACCTCGATGGCGGCGATGGCGCCGTCCTCGACATAGTTGTCCCAGGTCTTCTTGCCCAGGGAATCGTCGGGGTTGCGCCAGCTCACGACGAAGGTATGGTGGCCTTCGCTCACCGCATAGCGGATCAGCGAGTTGTCGGGCTGCAGGTCCAGGATGTAGAACTTGTTGATGCACGGCGGCACCAGCAGGAAGGGGCGCTCGTAGACCTTGGCCGTGAGGGGCTTGTACTCGAGCAGCTGGAACAGCTCGTTCTCGAACACCACGGCGCCCTCGGTGGTGGCCACGTTGCGGCCCACCTCAAACAGGCTTTCGTCGGTCATCGAGACATGGCCTTGCTGCAGGTCGTGCAGCAGGTTCTGCATGCCCTTGGCGATGCTCTCGCCCTTGGTCTCGATGGCCTTCTTCTGCGCTTCGGCGTTGAAGGCCAGGAAGTTGCTGGGTGCCATGGCGGCCATCCACTGCTCCACGCCGAAGCGGATGCGGGCACGGGTCTTCTCGTCGGCTTCCACCGCATCGGCCAGGCCCATCAGGGTGCGGGCGTTGAGCAGGTAGGCGGCAGCAGAAAAGGCGGCCACCGGGTTGCTGGCCCAGCCTTCACCGGCAAAGCGTTTGTCCTTGACCTCGGCCTTGCCCTGCAGGCTCTGCGCCCACAAGGCCTGTGCCTCTTCCAGGTATTGCTTTTGCAGCGCCTGCAGCTTGTCGGGCGACAATTGCACGGGGGTGGCCGCGGCGGCACCTGCGGGCGCACCCAGGTCCATTTTCTGGAAGGATTGGACGGCCTGTGCCCAACCTTGACCGAAAATCTGCTGGAACTGCTGGGCGCTCTGGTCCCAGATCGATTCTGAACTCATCCCGTCTCCTATCCCTGTCATGGTGTTCCGGCATCTCGGTGGCTTGATTGTTGCCCACCCGGCAAGGGCTGGCAACCTGTAACACGTTGGATCACGCAAACAATGTACCTGATCGTCATTGCCTGGCTGTATGTCACCCTCATGATGGCCGTGGCCGAGGCCACCAACACCACGGGCACGGTGCTCGGTGCCATCGTCACCTTCGTGCTCTACGGGCTGCTGCCCATGGGCATCCTCGTCTACATCCTGGGCACGCCCTCCCGCAAGCGGGCCCTCAAGCAGCGCGAGCAGATGGAACAGGCGGCCTGGGATGCCGAGCAGGCAGCCCTTCGCGCCGCAAAGGCGGATGCGGATTCAAGCGCGCCAGATGCAGGCGGCGAAGCGCCCGCTGCCGCCCAGGACGGCGGTGTCGCGCCGGTGCGAAAAGAACCGTGAGGCATTGCCCACGGTGCACCAGGGGGCCGTGCCATCGTTGCCGTAGATGCCCGTGATGCCCAGCGCGGCCAGGCGCAGGCGGGCCAGGCCCGCCAGATCGGCCAGGAACTTGCCGCCGGGCTGGGCCACGAAGCAGGCCTCGGCGGCCGGGTCATGGCCACAGAACGCAGCGCGCACCTCGGCCCCCACCTCGAAGGCCGTGGGCCCGATGCAGGGCCCGAGCCAGGCGATGACCTCGGCCGCAGGCGCGCCCTGCTCCCCCAGGCCTTTCACGGTGGATTCGAGCACGCCCTGCCCCTGCGCCCCCGCCAGGCCGCGCCAGCCGGCATGGGCCGCCGCGACCACGTGGCCCGAGCGGTGCGCGAACAACACGGGCAGGCAGTCGGCCACCATGATGGTGCACACGGCCCCGGGCGCGGTGGCCAGGCAGGCATCGGCCGTGGTGGCGTCGGGCGTGGCCAGGTCGATCCGCACGGCATCGGTGCCATGCACCTGGTTCAAAAAAACCGCACGTGCGTTCGCCGTGGTGGCCTGCAGCACGGACTGCAGCACCTGGCGGTTGGACTGCACGGCGGCCGCATCGTCACCGACATGGGCACCCAGGTTCAGGCGGTCGTAGGGCGCGGCGCTCACGCCGCCGGCACGCGTGGTGCACAGCGCCTGCACACCGGGCGGCGCAGGCCAGTCGGGAACCAGCCAGTCGGCCGGCAGCGAAACATGCATGGGGAGCGATCAGGCGCCGGAGGTGCCGGCGGGGTCTTTGTGGTGGTAGACCACCTTGGTCAGCAGGGTCATCAGGAGCGCGCTCTCCTCGGCATTCAGGGGCCCGGTCAGGCGCTCCTGCACACGCTGGGCGGCATCGCGCATCTGCAGTGCGGCGGTCTCGCCCTCGGGGGTGATCCACAGCAGCTTGCGGCGCCGGTCGCGGGTGTCGGCCTCGCGCCGCACCCAGCCGCGTTTTTCGAGCCGGCCGATGACCGAGCCCGAGGTGGCGGCATCGAAGGCCACGCGCGAGGCCAGGGTGACCTGGTCTTCGCCGGGCTGGGCCAGCAGCTCGTGCAGGATGGCGAACTGCACCGGGGTCACGTCGAACCCGGCCGTTTCCTCCATGAAAAGCGCCACGGTCCGTTGGTGCGCGCGGCGCACCAGGTGGCCCGGCGTGTTGTGGAAATCGAAGCTCTTTGCCATAGGCGCGAGTTTAGCCGCCATCGGCAGGCGCCAAAGCACGGTTTGGCGGGGCTTGCGGGCAGCCCCCTGCAGAGCGTGGCACACTGCCAACAGGTACGATGACTGCGACCTCCCCAACATTCCCCGAAAGGCCAACATGAGCTATGTGTTTCCCCCCGCCCCGGTGGCCAGCGTGCCCGTGGTGGGCAGCAGCGACCGCTTTCCCGTGCACCGCATCTACTGCGTGGGCCGCAACTACGAAGAGCATGCCAAGGAGATGGGCTTCACCGGCCGTGAGCCGCCCTTCTTCTTCATGAAGCCTGCCGACGCCATCGTCGTCGTCGACGCCGGGCAGACCGGCGAGCTGCCCTACCCCAGCCTCACGGCCAACCTGCACCACGAGATCGAGCTGGTGGTGGCCATCGGCAAGGGCGGCAAGGACATCAAGGCGGCCGACGCGTTCTCGCACATCTACGGCTACGCCACGGGCCTGGACATGACGCGCCGCGACCTGCAGAACGACATGAAGAAGCAGGGCCGGCCCTGGTGCATCGGCAAGGGCTTCGACGCCAGCGCTCCCATCGGCCCCATCACGCCCGCGGCCCAGGCCGGCGACGTGACCAAGGCCGGCATCTGGCTGCAGGTCAACGGCAGCGACAAGCAGCGCAGCACCGTGGCCCAGCTGATCTGGAACATCGCCGAGACCATCGAGCACCTGTCGGCCGCCTGGGAGCTGCAGCCCGGCGACCTGATCTATACCGGCACGCCCGAAGGCGTGGGTGCCGTGGTGCGCGGCGACACGCTCGAAGGTGGCGTGGATGGCCTCACGGGCCTGAAGCTCAAGGTGGTCTGAGCCTCAGCCTCCCTCCAGGCCTGCCTCATGGCATGCCGGACGACGGGTGCACTGCGCTAAGGATCCAGTAAGAGAGGCGAAATTAGGATCGCACCCCGTGGCAGGACGGTGTGCCTGCCACGGTGGACCACCCCCTCCCCCTGGAGCACGCGATGCCGAACCTGTTGTCTGACCTCTTCCTGTCCCTGGCGCCGCGCCGCGCCTTGTTTGGCCTGCTTGCACTGGCCCTGGCCGCCCTTTCTGCAGGCTGCGCCACCGCCCCGCAGAGCGACCCGCTCGAGACGGTCAACCGCAAGGTTTTTTCCTTCAACGATGGTCTGGACCGGGCGGTCCTGAAGCCCACCGCCACCGCCTACCGCAAGGTGGTGCCTGACGCGGTGCAGACCGGCGTTGCCAACTTCTTCGACAACCTGCAGACGCCCTGGTCGTCCGCCAACCTGGTGCTGCAGGGCCGGGTGCGCGAGGGCGCGGCCAGCGCGGCGCGCTTCGGAGTCAACTCCACCATCGGGGTGCTCGGTGTGCTGGACGTGGCCACCGGCTGGGGCCTGCCGGCACGCTCCGAGGACTTCGGGCTCACGCTCGACACCTGGGGCATTGGCTCAGGGCCCTTCGTGGTGCTGCCGGTCCTGGGCCCCTCGAATGTGCGCGATGCCCTGTCCCTGCCCGTGGACAGCCTGGGCACGCCGCAGATCAGCGACGTGGCCGTGCGCAACAGCCTGACCGCCACCAGGATCGTGAGCAAGCGCGCAGGCATGCTGGAGATGACCAAGCTGCTGGACCAGGCCGCCCTGGACAAATACGCCATGGTGCGCGACGCCCACCTCAAGCGCCGCAACCGCGCGGCAGCAGCGCTGTCCGCCGATAGCCATGCAGAGACACAAGGCCTGATCGCCCCCGAAGAACCGGCGCACTGAGACAGCGCCCCCACGCGGCGGCACGGATCCGGCCGCCAGACACGCCACCACCCTATTTGCCGGGCCGTGCAGCGCAAGGCCCGGCTGCCGCATGCGCGCTCCGCGCGCCCCCTTCTACGTCCCCTGGCCGCCATGATCCACCTGCGCAAGCTCTCCCGCATAGGCACCGCGATGGCTTTCCTGCTGGCCATCCGCATCGATGCCCCCGTGGTGCACCTGGTGCACGCCCATACCACGCCGGCCCTGGACCTGGGGTTCGACCGCCTGAGCGGCCTGGCCAACGCCGAGCTGGCCACGGCATCGGGCCTGGTGCTGTACCTCATCGGGCATCTGGTGCTGGCATGCGGGCCGGCGCAGGTGCGCTCGGCGGCAGAGCGCGGGGTGCGCGCCGGGGTGCTGCTGCTGTGCACGCTGCTGTCCGGCGCCTGCATCACCTGGCTGCTCAAGCACGTGGCGGCGCGGGCCCGGCCGCAGTTGCTGATCGAGCAGGGCTTCAACGGCTTCGGCCTGCCCTTCACAGGGCATCCGTTCACCTCCTTCCCCTCCAGCCATGCCTTCACGGCCTTCGCCGTGGCGGCCGTCGCGGGGCAGTTGCAACCTGCCCTGGGCCGGCCCCTGCTGGCACTGGCGGCAGCCCTTGCGGCCTGCCGCGTGCTCACGCTGGAGCACTACCCCTCGGACGTGCTGTTCTCGGCGCTGGTTGGCTATGGCTGCGCGCAGTTCTGGGCCCTGCGCGCACTGGACCCGCACAGGGACTGGCCCTTGCGCCGGCCCTGGCCCCGCCTTTTCTCTTCTCGCCAGGCGTGACGCCCATGGAGCCCATCACCGTGCTATCTACCACCACCGGAATGCCCCGTCCCGCGATCACCCCCCGGCTGCTGGGCCGTGGCCTGGCCGCCACCGGGCTGCACGCCCTGGCCACGGTGGCCCTGCTGCAGGCTGGCAGCCACCCCTGGCTGGCCGCCAGCCTGGGGTTTGCCGCCGGGCTCGCGGCCAACTACGGCCTGCAGCGGGGCTACATCCTGCGCCACCACGAGCCACCGGGGCGCGCGCTGAGCCGCTACATCGCCGACATCAGCGTGCTGTGGGCCCTGCATGGTTTCGCCTTCGGGCTGATGGCGGGCGTTTCCGGGGTGCCCTTCGTGGCGGCACAGGTGGCCAGCAGCACGCTGGCGGCCGGCCTGGGCCTGCTGTGCTTCGGGGCGCGCGGCAGCCGCCGCACCAGCCTGGTGCTATGAGCTGGCGGGCTGCAGCGCCAACGACAGGCGCAGGCCCGGCCCGGCCGGCGCGGCCGTGAGCTGCCAGCCATGGGCCAGCGCGATTTCCTGGCAGATGGCCAGGCCCAGCCCCGCCCCCAGGTCGCGCCGGTGGGGCCCGCGCCAAAAGCGCGCAAACAGCAGGGACAATTGGTCGGCCGCCACGCCAGGGCCATGGTCGCGCACGGCCAGGCTGTGGGCTGCAACCTCCACGTCCACCGTGCTTCCCGCGGGCGCATGCTCGATGGCGTTTTCCAGCAGGTTCTTGAGCAAGGTGAACAGGGCGCCACGGTCGGCCGTCCAGCGCACGCCACCTTCGGGCGCGGCCACAGTCAATCGGACGCCGGCCGCCTCGGCGCGGCGCTGCAGGTAGGCCGCGGCCTCGTGCGCCACCTCGTCCGCCCGCGTCTCGCCCATCTGGTAGTTGTGCGCTTCGCTGGCCTCGGCCAGCAGCAGCAGTTGCTGCACCTGGCGCGCCATGTAGGCCACGTCGCGCAGCAGCGCATCGCGGCTGCCGTCGGCATCGGGGGGCTGCAGCTCGATCTGCGCGCGGATCAGCGCCAGTGGGGTCTTGAGCTCGTGCGCCGCATTGGCCAGGAACTCCTGCTGCACGCGGTAGCCCTGCTCCACGCGTTCGAGCACGCGGTTGAAGCTCTCCACCAGCGGCCCGACCTCTGCCGGCACGGCCTCGGTGGCCAGACGTGTGTGCAACGAGCGCGGCGAGATCGCCGCCGCCGACTCCGACACCATGCGCAGCGGCCTGAGGGTATAGCGCAGCACGATGAAGGCCCCCAGCCCGAAGACGGCCAGCAGCACCAGGCTGAATGCCAGGATGCCTCCTGCCACCAGCGGGATGGCCACGCGGTGCAGCAGGGTCATGAACCGGTTGCTGGCCGCCATCTGGAAGTACCAGGTCGTGCCGCCGCGCACCAGGCGCTCCGTCATGCCGTGCATGACAACACCTTCGCGCTCGAAGTCGAAGCTGCCCGGCTCCAGCCGGTCCACGGCCCCGCCCTGGGGCCAGAACTGCGCACCGGCGGGCGACAGCAAGGCCACCTTGCCCGTGTGGTCGAGAACGCGGTAGGCTGTCTCGCGCCCCAGGCTGTCAAACACCCAGGCCAGGTTGCCTACGTCGTGGTCCTCGTCATCGACCTGCAGGTCCACCGGCTGGCCCGTGCTGTCGAACAGAATCCTCCCCGCCATCTCCTCGGCCGCATCGGCGAGGTCCATGCGCGCCAGGAACGTACCCTGCAGCACCGCCACGGCCACCGCCACGAGAAGAGCGATGCTCAGCACCATGCCCGCCAGGTAGGCGAGCATGAGCTTGGTACCCAGGCTATTGAGCCGGATCATCTTCGCGAAGTGCATACCCGAGCCCTCGGACATTGACGATGCGCTGCACCGAGCCGATGGCCGAGAGCTTGCGGCGCAGGCGGTGCAGCGCCACGTCCAGCGCGTTGGGCGTCACCGCCTCGTTCGCGCCCCAGCCGGCCGCCTCCAGCGCGCTGCGGCGCACGGTGTCGCCGTGGCGGCGCACCAGCAGCAGCATCATCTGCATCTCCGCCGGCGCCAGGGTGATGGACTCCTCGCCGCAGCCCATCACGCCTTCGGCCGGGCGCAGGCGCAGGTCGCCGGCCTCGGGGTCCAGCGTGCGGTGCTCCACGGGGCGGCGCAGCAGCGCGCGCACGCGGGCCACCATCTCGTCCATGGCAAAGGGCTTGGGCAGGTAGTCGTCGGCGCCGGCCTCCAGGCCCTCCACCCGGTCGCGCAGCGCGTCGCGTGCGGTCAGCACCAGGCAGGGCACCCCCAGGCCCGCGCGGCGCATGCGCTGCAGCAGGGCCAGGCCATCGCCATCGGGCAGGCCCCGGTCGAGCACCATGGCCTGGTAGGGCACCTGTTCCAGCGCCGCCCAGGCGGCGTCGCCGCGGTCCACCACGTCCACGGCCACGCCGCTGGCCGCCAGGCCCTTGCTGATCAGGCCGGCCAGGCGTTCATGGTCTTCCACCAACAGGATGCGGTTCATCGAAAACGGTACATATAGCCCACAAAGACCCCGGTCTCGCTGGAGCGGTCCACCAGCGGGCTGTTCTTGATGCCCGAGTGCAGGCGCGTGACGCCCACATCCACCATCACCGAGTGGTGGCGGTCGAACAGGTACATGCCGCGCAGGCCCAGCTCGGTGTTCACGCCCGATTCTCCCAGGTAGGCCGCACGGCCCGCGCGGGCTTCGCCGGCGCGCACGCCATGGTAATAGTCCACGGTCTTGCGGTCCTGCCAGGTGGCCACGAGGCGCGGGCTCAGCATGAACTGCTGGCCAAGGCGGAAGTTGCGCTCCAGCCCCAGGCTGAACTGCTGGCCCTTGCTGTTGCCCGAGGCATCGGCCGTCCAGCGCGCGGACACATTGGCCCACTCATTGTCCCACTGCAGCTTGCCGCCGAGCCAGAAGCCGCCTTCGCGCTCGGCCATGCCGGCCAGGTAGGGCGAATCCTTGGCCTCGTAGCCCGAGCCCTCGTACTTGCCGATGAGCCCGAAGGACAGGCGCTGGGTGTCGCTGATGCGCAGGCCGGGCAGCTTGAGCTCCGCGCCCGGCCCCATGATCTTGACGTACTGGTTCTCGTACTGCAGCAGCGGCAGGGCCTTGGTGTCGCGGTCGATGCCCCGGTAGGCCTGCTGCTTGCTGCCCACACCCAAACCCAGCCCCCAGGACGAGCCCCCCTCGCCGCCCTCCCCCGGTTTTCCCTGGGCCAGGGTCGGCAGCGGGCTGGCCAGGGCGGCCACGGTGACGGCGGCAGCCTGCAGACACTGGGCAAAAGCGGGAGATACGCGCATGAACGGTTCCTCGATGGAAATGGAAAGCCGCCATGCTCGCCGGCCCCGCCTTACCAGGCACTTACCAAGGCGGGTCTGGGCGAGCCGCCCGCAGGGCCTGAGGCGCGCCCGCGCCCAGGCGACCGCCGGGAACGGTACACTCCCTTTTTCATAGCTGAGGATGGCCACCGGGGCCGCCTGCTCCACGACCGACCCCACCGCATGACCAGCTTCCGCAGCCCGATCCGACATTGCCGCGCCTGTGGCACCGCCGTGGAGTACCGCCTGCCCGACGACGGCGACACCAAGCAGCGCGCCGTGTGCCCGGCCTGCAACACGGTGCACTACGAGAACCCGCTCAACGTGGTGGGCACGGTGCCTGCGCTGCCCGACGGCCGCGTGCTGCTGTGCAAGCGCAACATCGAGCCGCGCTGGGGCAAGTGGACGCTGCCCGCAGGCTTCATGGAACTGGAAGAGACCACCGCGCAGGGCGCCGCGCGCGAGACCGACGAAGAGGCCGGTGCGCAGATCGAGATCGGCCCGCTGTTCAGCCTGCTCAACGTGCGGCGGGTGGGCCAGGTGCATTTTTTCTACCGGGCCACGCTGCTGAGCGAGGTGTTCGACCCAGGCCATGAGACCATCGAGGCGCGACTGTTCACCGAGGCAGAGATTCCCTGGGACGAGATCGCCTTCCGCACGGTGAAGGAAACGCTGGAGGCCTTTTTTGCCGACAGAAAAAAAGGCGCCTTCGGCCTGCACTGCATAGATATCGAATAGCCCGGCCCCCGCCGGCCATCCCGCCATGACCACCATCCCACCCGACAACCTGCCCACCTACCGCCTGTTGACCGGCCCTGACGATGCGGCCTTCTGCAAGCGGGTGAGCGAGGCCCTGGCGCTGGGATACCAACTGTACGGCTCACCGGCCGCAACTTTCAACGGCGAGCGCGTCATCGTGGCGCAGGCCATCATCTGGCCGAGCGCGAAGCCTGCCTGAAGCGGGCCACCCGCACTGCGCTCAGGGCGGGGTTTCAGCCCCCGGCACCTGCACGCTGCCGGGCGGGGGAATGCTGACCGACGGAGGCATGGGCGGCAGCAGCGGTGGCGGCGGCAGCACCATCTGCTCGGCCGGCGGTGCAGGGCCGCGCTGCGCCGGCGCCTCGGGCTGGTCCGGCTCGCGGATGACAGGCGGCAGCGTGCCCGGGGGCAGCGGCGACGGGTAAGCGCCCCCGGCGGGAGGCTGGCCCGGTGCATCACGGCCGAACAGCTCCATCACCCAGTTGCGCATGCCCGCCATGGCATTGCCCATGGCGCTGGTGTCTTCCTCGTCGATGAAACGGTCCTTGCCGTCGAGCACCTGGGAGCGGAAGGCCTGCTGCACGAAGTCGCCCACCATGGGCAGCGCGCTGTGGGCGCCCTGGCCCCAGTAGTCGCTGCGCAGGGTCACGCGGCCGTCGTTGAAGCCCACCCAGGCGCCGGCCACCACACGCGGGTGCATGAGGATGAACCAGCCGTCGGTGTTGTCCTGCGTGGTGCCGGTCTTGCCCGCCACATCGCCCTGGATGCCGTAGCGCGAGCGGATGGCGCGGCCCGTGCCCTTGTCGATCACACCGCGCATGGCGGCGCGCAGGGTCTGTGCGGCACCGGTGGGCAGCACCTTCTCTGCCGCCGGTGGGGTGAAGGTCTGCAGCACCTTGCCATGGCGGTCTTCGATGCGCGTGATGAGCACCGGCGACACATAGCGGCCCGCATTGGCGATGGTGCTGTAGGCGGTGACCATCTCGCGCAGCGTGACCGGGCTGGTGCCCAGGGCCAGCGAGGGCACGAGTTCCAGCTTGCTCTCGCGCACACCCATGGCCTGGGCCAGTTCGGCCACACGGGCCGGGCCGACCTTGTGCATGAGCTGCGCGGTGATGGTGTTCTTGGACAGGGCCAGGCCATCGGCCAGGGTCATGGGCGCGTCGCTCGGCGGGCCGCCGTCGGTGGGACGCCAGACCTGGCCGCCGCCCAGGGGGATCTCGACGGCCTCGTCCATCAGCGTATCGTCGGGCAGCGCCCCCTGCTCGAAGGCCGCACCGTAGACAAAAGGCTTGAAGGTGGAGCCCGGCTGGCGCCGCGCCTGCTGCACGTGGTCGAACGGGTCCTGGCCGAAATCGCGGCTGCCCACCCAGGCCAGCACCTTGCCGGTGACCGGGTCCATGGCCATGAAGCCGGCCTGCACGCGGGTCTTGTTCTGGCGCAGGGTGCGCATGAAGGCCGTGTCGGCCAGCAAGGTCTTGAGCGCCTCGTCGGGCGTGGCGCCCTGCTCCACCGCGGTGCGGTATTCGGAGCTATCGCGCACGAAGTCCTGCACCAGGTCCGACTGCGGGTTCCAGGCGCTGCGCTGGGCCCATGCCGTATCGGCAATGCCCTGCAGCTGCCGGCCCTGCTTGGCCACGGCCTGGTTGGCCATGGCCTGCAGGCGCGAGTCGATGGTGGTGTGCACCATCAGGCCGTCGGCATGCAGGCTGTAGCCATTGGCGTCAGCCCAGGCGATCAGGGTCTTGCGCAGTTGCTGGGCAAAGTGCGGTGCCAGGCCCGTGGCCTCGGTCTGGCGCTCGAAGTCCAGGCGCAGGGGGCGCTTTTGCAGGGTGTCGAACTGGGCCTTGTCGAGCTTGTCGCGCTTGACCATCTGCGCCAGCACGGTGTTGCGCCGAGCCTGGGCGCGCTCCGGATTCATCACGGGGTTGTAGTAGGCCGTGCCCTTGAGCATGCCGATCAGCGTGGCGCTCTCGAGCAGGTTGAGCTTGTCCGCCGACTTGTCGAAATAGGTGCGCGCCGCCATCTCGATGCCGAAGGCGTTGTAGAGAAAGGGCACGGTGTTGAGATAAGTCTCCAGGATCTCGTCCTTGGAGTAGTACATCTCGATCTTGATCGCGGTGATCGCCTCCTTGAGCTTGCGCGTGATGGTGCGCGAGCGCCCGATCTCCTCGGGGAACAGGTTGCGCGCGAGCTGCTGCGTGATGGTGGAGCCGCCCTGCGGGTCGCCACGCAGCGTGTGCACCACGGAGGACGCCGTGCGCCGCCAGTCCATGCCCCAGTGCTCGTAGAAGCGGTGGTCTTCCGTGGCAATGAGGGCGTTGACCACGTGCGGTGCCACGCGGTTCAGGGCCACCCACTCGCGGTTGGCCCAGCGGTATTCGGACAGCACCTTGCCATCGGCAGAGATCAACTGTGCAGGCCGCTCGGTCTTGGCCTTGGTGATGTCGCTGATGGACGGCGTGAACGGGATCAGCGCCAGGGTGTAGAGCACCAGCGCCATGGGCAGGGCCAGGATGGCCAGCAGCCAGGTGCGGCGCCGGGAGGCCCGTGCATAGGCGAGCGCGCGGCGCAGGCCCGCGGCCAGTCGGGCGGCCAGGGAGGAAAGCAGGGGAGGCATCAGGCAAGCCCCTCGGGGGCCGGGAAAATCAGGGACAGGGGAAACACGTTGGCGGCCCGAAGGAAAACAAACTCAGACTCAGGAAGCCGGCGCAAGTTCTCAGGCCGCCGTACTGCCGGCCAGCAGCGCCAGCATGCCGGCCTCGTCGATCACAGGCACACCCAGCTCCTCGGCCTTGGCCAGCTTGCTGCCGGCCTCTTCGCCGGCCACCACGTAGCTGGTCTTCTTGCTCACCGAACCCGAGACCTTGGCGCCCGCAGCTTCGAGCATGTCCTTGGCTGCATCGCGGCCCAGCGTGGGCAGCGTGCCGGTGAGCACAAAGGTCTTGCCGGCCAGCACCTGGGGCGCCTTTTCGGTGCGCACGCCTTCCGGCCAGGTCACGCCGCAGGCACGCAGTTGCTCCACCACCTCGCGGTTGTGCGACTGCTGGAAGAAGGTGTGCACGCTCTGCGCGACGATGGGGCCCACATCGGGCACTTCGAGCAGTTGCTCCACGGTGGCGGCCGTCTCCTGCGTGGCGCCCATCAGCGCATCGAGGGTGCCGAAGTGCTTGGCCAGATCGCGCGCCGTGGATTCGCCCACATGGCGGATGCCCAGGCCGAACAGAAAGCGCGCCAGCGTGGTCTCCTTGGACTTCTCCAGCGCGGCCAGCACGTTCTGCGCCGATTTCTCGGCCATGCGCTCCAGCGCCACCAGGGAGCTGAGCCCCAGGCGGTACAGGTCGGGCAAGGTGCGGATCACGTTGGACTCGACCAACTGGTCCACCAGCTTGTCACCCAGGCCCTCGATGTCCATGGCGCGGCGTGCGGCAAAGTGCAGGATGGCCTCCTTGCGCTGGGCCGCGCAGAACAGGCCGCCGGTGCACCGGTGGTTGGCCTCGCCGGGCTCGCGCACCACGTCGCTGCCGCACACAGGGCACTGCCGGGGCATGCGGAAGTTGGGCACATAGGCCGGTCGCTGGCCGGGCATGACACCCACCACCTCGGGGATCACATCGCCCGCGCGGCGCACGATCACCGTGTCGCCCACGCGCACCTGCTTCTTGCGGATCTCGAACAGGTTGTGCAGCGTGGCATTGGTCACCGTGACGCCCCCCACGAAGACCGGCGCCAGACGCGCCACGGGCGTGAGCTTGCCGGTGCGGCCCACCTGAATGTCAATGCCCTCCACGCGCGTGGCCATCTCCTGCGCAGGGTACTTGTGGGCCACGGCCCAGCGCGGCTCGCGCGTCTTGAAGCCCAGGTCGCGCTGCAGGTCCAGGCGGTTGACCTTGTAGACCACGCCGTCGATGTCGTAGGGCAGTTCGTCACGCGAGGCGCCCACCTGCTGGTGGAAGGCCACCAGTTCTGCCGCCCCCCTGGCCACCGTGACCTGCGCCGCGACCGGGAAGCCCCAGGCCTTGAGCCGCTGCAGCATGTCGTAGTGGGTGGCGAACACCGGCCCGCCCTCCCCGGCCGGCGTGATCGCCCCCAGCCCATAGGCGAAGAAGCTCAGCGGACGTTGGGCCGAGATGTCGGAATCGAGCTGGCGCACCGCGCCGGCGGCTGCGTTGCGCGGGTTCACGAAGGTCTTGCCGCCCTGCTCGCGCTGGCGCTCGTTCAGGGCATCGAAATCGGCACGGCGCATGTAGACCTCGCCGCGCACTTCGAGCAGTGGCGGCACATCGGCCGGCAGGGTCAAAGGGATCTGGCGGATGCGGCGGATGTTGTGCGTCACGTCCTCACCCACCTCGCCGTCGCCGCGCGTGGCGGCCTGCACCAGGCGGCCGCCCTCGTAGCGCAGGCTCATGGCCAGGCCGTCGAACTTGGGCTCGGCCACGTACTCGATCACCGGGTCGGACTCGGCCAAGCCCAGCTCGCGCCGCACGCGGGCGTCAAAGGCCTGGGCGCCCGTGGCTTCGGTGTCGGTCTCGGTGTGGATGCTGAGCATGGGCACGGCGTGGCGCACCGGGGCCAGGCCGTCCATCACCGCGCCGATCACGCGCTGCGTGGGCGAGTCGGGGCTCATGAGGTCGGGGTGGGCCTCTTCCAGCGCCTGCAGTTCGCGGAACACGCGGTCGTACTCGGCGTCGGGTACCGTGGGCTCGTCCAGCACATAGTACTGGTGGGCCCAGAGGTTCAATTGCGCGCGCAGCGCGTCGACCGCGTCGGCGGCCTCGGCCGGCTGCAGAGGCAGCGCGCCGGCTGCGGGGGCATGGGAAGAATCAGTCACCACGGATGGCACCCAGGAAAGTGGGAGGCTCCAGCACCTCCACAGGAATATTGGCAGGCATGGAGCGCTGCAGGAAGTCGACCACACGGGCGTCATCGCGCATGAAGCCGGGGCGCACCTCGGTGGGCTCGCCCGCATGGCGCTCGAACACGTAGCTGCGGTTGCCGGGTGTGCCCTTGATGACCAGCTTTCGCAGCCCGGCCAGTGGCACCTGGACGAGGCCAGGCCGCACATTCAATGGCAGGCTCAGCAGGACCTCCGAGGCATCGACGCGCACCAGCGGCTTGCCCATGGGGCCGAACCTGCGCCGCTGGCGCCAGCCTGCGATGGCAGGGGCGAGAAAGAGACCGAGGTAGAGCAGGCCGAACCAGTTCACCCGGCCGCTTGCCAGGTACTGCCGGTACGTCACTGCAGCGACCACCAGGCAACCCAGCGCTGGCAGCCAGGTATCGAGCAAGGCGTTCGACGGACGAAAAAGGCCCTGTGGCGTTTCGACCACCGGGGGAAACAGCACGTGCCACCAGCGCATGAACCCTCCTTTCGGCCCGCAGTCTCCGGCCATCAGCTGAACAGCCGCCGCGCCAGCACCGAGCCAGCCGACAGCTCGCGCCCGTCGAGCTGGTCGTAGAGCAGCTCCAGGTCGGTCGCGATGGGGTCCATGGCCATGGCGGGCAGCGGGTGGCCGTTCTGGTCGCAGAGCACACCGTCCATGGCCTGGCACAGGGCCGTGGCGACCTCGCGCAGGCGCGTGAAGGGTTGCTCGCCGCGGTGCACCTGGGGCACGTCCAGGCTCAGGGTCACGTCGCGGATGGCAGACTGGTCCGGGTCATCGGCCAATGCCGCCTGCGTGTCATAGCCCAGGGTGAGCAGTGGCGGCAGGCCCGGGTTGCCCGTGGGCAGCACCAGTCGGCCCGGCATGGCGCCGGACACGAAACCCAGGCGCGCAGCATTCTGGTGGATGTAGCCCGGGCTCCAGGCGGCCTGGCGCGCGCGCAGCATGAAGGCCAGTTGCGCATCGTGGTCGCTCGCGAACTGGTCGAGCTCGCGGGCACGGGCCACTTCCTGCAGCATGTCAGGGAAATCGGGGGCCGCGTTCACCGCATCGGCAAAGTCCTGGGCCTTCATCACGAATTCCGAGAACTCGATCTCGTTGAGCGCCCCCATGCGGTTGGCCAGTTGCACACCCGCCTGGAAGCTCTGGTAGCGCTGACCAGGTGACGGCGTCTCCCACTGCTGCGTGGCTTCGTTGTAGCCCTCGATGGCAAAAGGCTTGCTGCCCGCGCGGCGGGTGGGCGGCATGGCGGCCAGCGCGGCATCGCCCGAGACGATGAGCTCGGGCTGCAGGGGCGCGATCACGTCGATCAACGGGTCCAGGCCCGGGCGGCGCTCCAGCGACATCGGCGGCACCGGCATCTGCAGCGCGTCGAGCACGTCGACCGTGTGCACGGAGGGGTCGGTCCCACGGTCCAGGCTGTCGAGCTCGGCCGCCGTGAGTTGCACGGCGCCCGTGTCGAAGCCGGGCTCCTGGCGCAGCGCCGGGTCGGCCAGGTGCTCGGGCTCCTCGGGCGAGGCGCGCCGCGGCGCATTGCGGCGCGATGTCCAGGCGTTGTAGGCCACGATGAGGGCCAGCACCAGGCCGCCGATGATGGCCAGACTCACTTGCAATGTGCTCATAGATCCTGTTCCAGCCTGTTCCAGCAGCCTGGGCAATGAAAGTATGTCGGTGCCATCATGTCATGCATCGGCCATGGACAAGGCGGATTCCATATCGACCGCCACGATGCGCGAGACGCCCTGCTCCTGCATGGTCACGCCGATCAACTGCTCGGCCATTTCCATGGCGATCTTGTTGTGGCTGATGAACAGGAACTGCGTGCCCTTGCTCATGCTGGAGACCAGCTTGGCATAGCGCTCGGTGTTGGCGTCGTCCAGCGGCGCGTCCACCTCGTCCAGCAGGCAGAACGGCGCGGGGTTGAGCTGGAAGATGGCGAACACCAGGGCGATGGCGGTCAGTGCCTTCTCGCCACCCGACAGCAGGTGGATGGTCTGGTTCTTCTTGCCCGGGGGCTGGGCCATCACCTGCACGCCGGAGTCGAGGATTTCGTCGCCGGTGATGATGAGCTTGGCCTGGCCGCCGCCGAACAGCTCAGGGAACATGCGCCCGAAATGGCCATTCACGGTATCGAAGGTGCCCGAGAGCAGCTGGCGCGTCTCGCCGTCGATCTTGCGGATCGCGTCTTCCAGCGTGTTCATGGCCTCGGTCAGGTCGGCCGTCTGCGCATCGAGGAAGACCTTGCGCTCGCTGGCCAGCTTGAGTTCGTCCAGCGCCGCCAGGTTCACGGCGCCCAGCGCGGCGATCTCGCGGTGCAGGCGGTCGATCTCGCCCTGCAGGCCGGACACGCGCACATTGCCCTCGGCAATCGACTGGGCCACGGCCTCCAGGTCGGCCTGGGCGTCGGCCAGCAGGGTGCTGTACTGCTCCAGGCCCAGGCGCGCGGCCTGCTCCTTGAGCTGGAATTCGGTGATGCGCGCGCGCAGCGGATCGAGCGCACGTTCGAGCTGCATGCGCCGCTCGTCGCTGGCGCGCAGCTTGGCGGTCAGGTCGTCGTACTCGCTGCGCTGGGCGCCAAGGGCCTTCTCGCGCTCCATCTTCACTTCCAGCGCCGCCTGCAGGCCGCCCTGGGCAGCGGCATCCGACAAGCGGGCCAGCTCGTCACGCGCACGCTGCTGCTCATCGGTGAGCGAAGCCGCCTGCTGGTTGGCGGTCTCGATCGAGCGGTTCAGTTCACCGCGGCGCGCCTCCAGGCTGCGCTGCGAGAAGGTGGCCTCCTGCGCCTGGCGCTCCAGCGTGCGCTGCTGCTCGCGGCAGGCGGCCAGCTTGCGCTCGGCCTCGATCACGCGGTCGCCCAGTTGCGCCTCGCGCTCCTGGCTGTCGGCCAACTGCATGTCCAGCTCCTCGAAGCGGGCTTCGGCGGCCACACGGCGCTCCTGCAGGTCGGACAACTGGGCCTCGATCTCGGCGATGTCGGCACCGATCTGGGCACTGCGCGCACGGGTCTGCTCTGCCAACTGCGTCAGGCGCAAGGTCTCGACCTGCAGCTCATGGGCGCGGCTTTGTGCTTCGGTGGCCTCGCGGCGCGCGCCCACCAGGCGCTGCGAAGCGTCGGCATAGGCGGCCTCGGCGCGGACCAGGGCGGTGCGCGACTCCTCGGCGATCAGGGCCTGGGCACGCAGCTCCTTTTCGAGGTGCTCGATCTCCTGCGCGCGCGCCAGCATGCCCGATTGCTCGGAGTCCTGGGCATAGAAGCTCACGCTGTGCGCGCTGACGGCATGGCCCGAGGGCACGAACACCACCTCGCCCGGCTGCAGCGAGCCACGGCGGTTCAGGGCTTCGTCCAGCGTGGGGGCGGTGTAGCAGCCCTGCAGCCAGTCGACCAGCACGGCGCGCAGACCGGCATCGTGGATGCGCAGCAGGTCCGACAGGCGCGCATGCGGCGAGGCCGCCTCGGGTGCACCTGCCAAGGGCAGGCTGTAGAAGGCCAGGCGGGCCGGCGGCGCATCGGTACCGCCTGAGCCCAGGAAGCCGCGCACCATGTCCAGGCGCCCCACTTCCAATGCGGCCAGGCGCTCGCGCAGCGCGGCTTCCAACGCGTTCTCCCAGCCGGTTTCGATGTGGATGCGGCTCCACAGGCCTTGCAGGCCATCGAGGCCGTGCTTGGCCAGCCAGGGGCGCAGCTTGCCATCGGTCTTGACCTTTTCCTGCAGGGCCTTGAGCGCTTCCATGCGGGCCGAGAGGTCGGCCTGGCGCGCGCTTTCGCTGTTCACGGCCTGCTGGCGCGTGCGACGGTCTTCGTCCAGTTGCGGCACGGCCTCCTGCAGCTCGGCCAGGCGCGCTTCGGTGGTCTCTGCCAGTTCCTTGGCCTCGTCCAGCTGTTCCTGCAGGTTGGCCAGGCGCGCCTCGTCGGGGGCAGCCAAGGCATTGCGGTCGGTGCGCAGGCGTTCGTAGCGCGCGTCGAACTGGCGGCTTTGCTCGTCGATGCTGCGCTGCTCGGCGGCCAGCACACCGATCTGCTGCTGCACCTGGACCACACTGGCGCGCTGCTCGGTCGTGCGGCTCTGCGCCTGGCGCAGGGCCTCTTCGAGGTCGGGCAGCTGCATGGCCTGCTCTTCGACCTGGGCGGCCAGCAGCTCGGCACGCTCCTCGGCGTCCACGCCGGCACCGGCGAGGTTCTCCAATTCGATGTCGGCCTCTTCCTTGCGCGCGGACCACTGGGCGATCTGCTCGGCCAGCGTCACCAGGCGCTGCTCCACCCGCAGCCGGCCCTCCACCACATAGCGGATCTCGGCCTCCAGGCGGCCCACCTCGGCCGTGGCCTCGTAGAGCTTGCCCTGGGCCTGGTTGACCTGGTCGCCGGCCGCATAGTGGGCCTGGCGGATGGTTTCGAGGTCGGCCTCGACCGCGCGCAGATCGGCCATGCGCGATTCGAGGTCGTTCACGGCCTGCAGGCCATCGAGGCGCACCTTGGCCTGGTCGGCTTCAGCGTCGGCGCGCTTCAGAAACCACAGCTGGTGCTGTTTGAGCGTGGCGTCGGAATGCAGGGCGTTGTATTTGGCGGCCACCTCGGCCTGCTTTTCGAGCTTTTCGAGGTTGGCGTTCAACTCGCGCAGGATGTCTTCCACCCGCGTGAGGTTCTCGCGCGTGTCCGACAGGCGGTTTTCCGTCTCGCGGCGGCGCTCCTTGTACTTGGAGACACCGGCCGCCTCTTCGAGGAACAGGCGCAGCTCTTCGGGCCGCGACTCGATGATGCGGCTGATGGTGCCCTGGCCGATGATGGCGTAGGCGCGCGGCCCCAGGCCCGTGCCCAGGAACACGTCCTGCACGTCGCGGCGGCGCACGGGCTGGTTGTTCAGAAAGTAGCTGCTGGTGCCATCGCGCGTGAGCACGCGGCGCACCGCCACCTCGCCGTACTGGCCCCACTGGCCGCCGGCCCGGTGGTCGGAGTTGTCGAACACCAGCTCCACGCTGGCGCGGCTGGCCTGCTTGCGCGTGGTGGTGCCGCTGAAGATCACGTCCTGCATGGACTCGCCACGCAGCTCGCTGGCCTTGCTCTCGCCCAGCACCCAGCGCACCGCATCCATGATGTTGGACTTGCCGCAGCCGTTGGGGCCCACCACGCCCACCAGCTGCCCGGGCAGCATGAAGTTGGTGGGCTCAGCGAAGGACTTGAAGCCGGAAAGCTTGATGGAGGTGAGACGCACGTGTCAGGGGGCGGACAGGAAAGGGGTGGGCGAACGGGCGCCAGACGGAAAATACCGGCCAAATGTAAAGCGGGATGATACCGCGCCGCCTGCCGGCTCCTGTGTCACGGCAGGCCCTGCCAGACAATACCCGCACATCCACCGGCAATATTTAACAAATACCGCCCTTGCCGCCGGCCTTTCAAGGCCCGGCAGCTATCAATTTTGCATGCATTTGGCGCGGCGAGCGGGCCGGGCGCGCACCGGCTCACGCCTGGGGCAGCCCGATTCAGTGGACCAGGGCGTTGTGCCGGCGCACCAGCTCCTCGAACTCATGCACCTGCAGGGGCGGGCTCAGCAGATAGCCCTGCCAGGCATGGCAGTTGTTGCGCGCCAGGAACTCGCGCTGGGCCTCGGTTTCCACGCCCTCGGCGATCACGCGCAGGCCCAGGCTGGTGCCCAGGGCCACCACGGTGCGGGCGATGGCCGCGTCGTTGGGGTCGGTGAGCACGTCGCGCACAAAGCTCTGGTCGATCTTGAGCTGGTCCAGCGGCAGGCGCTTGAGGTAGGACAGCGAGGAGTAGCCGGTACCGAAGTCGTCGAGCGAGAAACCCACGCCATAGGCCTTGAGCTGGCCCATCTTGGCAATGGTGTCCTCTACGTCGGAGAGCAGCAGGCCCTCGGTCATCTCCAGCTTGAGGCGGCTGCCATCGGCGCCCGAGCCTGCCAGCGCGGCCAGCACCTGGGCCACGAAGCCGCTCTGGTGGAACTGCCGCGGGCTCACGTTCACCGCCAGGCCCAGGCCGGCCAGGGCGGGCTGCTGGGCCCAGCGCGCCAGGCGCTGGCAGGCGACCTGCAGCACCCATTCGCCCAGCGGCAGGATCAGGCCGTTCTCCTCGGCGAGCGGAATGAACTGCGCCGGCGAGACAAAGCCATCGCGCGGGTGGCGCCAGCGCAGCAGGGCCTCGGCGCCGATGATGCGGCCCTGGTCGATCTGCGCCTGGTAGTACAGCTCGAACTGGCCCTGGGCCAGGCCCACGCGCATGTCCAGCTCCATGGCAGCGCGCGCGCTCACCGCCGCCTGCATCTGGGGGTCGTAGAAGCGCAGCGTGTCGCGGCCCGCCGACTTGGCCTGGTACATGGCCAGATCGGCGCGGCGCAGCAGTTCGTCCACCGTCTCGCGCACGCCGCTGAACAGCGTGACACCCATGCTCAGCGAGCTGTGGTGCGCCTCGGGGCCAAGCGCATAGGGCTCGCGCAGCACGGCCAGGATGCGCTGGCCGGCTTCCTCGCAGCGCGCGGCCGCCTCCTCGGGCGTGGAGCCCAGGTCTTCGAGCAGCACCACGAACTCGTCGCCGCCCTGGCGCGCCACGGTGTCGTCCTCGTGCACGCAGGCGCGCAGGCGGTTGGCCACCTGCATCAGCAGCGTGTCGCCCTTGTCATGGCCCTGGGTCTCGTTCAGGGTCTTGAAGTTATCGAGGTCCAGCAGCAGCAGTGCACCATGGCTCTGGTGGCGCGCACTGGTGGCCAGCGCCTGCTGCAGCCGGTCGATCAGCAGGCGGCGGTTGGGCAGCTGGGTCAGCGGGTCGTAGTAGGCCAGGTTCTTGATCTCATCCTCGGCCGCCTTGCGCTGGCTCAGGTCCTGCAGCGTGACCAGGTGGTCGTCGCCGATGCGCACCCCCGAGACCTCCACCGGGCGCACCACGCCGTCGCGGCACAGGAAGTGGTACTCGGCCGCGGCGATGATGCCGTTGCTGTCGTCGGCGCGCTGGCGCTCCTCGTTCCAGGCACGGCGCATCACCTCGCGCTCCTCGGGATCGGGGTAGCTCCTCTCCCACCACACGTCCACGTTGGGCACCTCCTGGGCCGTGTAGCCGCAGATCTGCAGAAAGCGCTCGTTGCGGAACGAGATGGTGCCGTCTTTCTGCACCAGGCACAGGCCCATGGGCAGGCGCTGCAGGATGCCGCGCAGATGGGCCTCGTTGCCGCGCAAGGTGTTCTCCATGCGCTTGCGCTCACTGATGTCCTGCACCACGGCCATGTGGAAATCGGGCGAGGTGCCCGGCATCCACATGGGCGAGACCGTCAGGTCCACCCAGACCTCGGAGCCGTTCTTGTGGAAGTAGCGCTTTTCCATGCGGTATTCGCTGATCTCGCCGGACTTGAGGCGCTCCATCTGGGCCAGGTCAAGGGCCAGGTCCTCGGGCTGGCTCACGCCCTGGAAGTCGAGCTCGCGCAGCTCCTGCATCGAGTAGCCCAGGATGTCGCAGTACTTCTGGTTGATGCGCACGAAGCGCCCGCTGCGGGTGTCGATCTGTGCGACCCCCACGGCGGCCTGGTTGAACAGCGCGCGAAAGCGGTCCTCGCTCTCGCGCCGGGCCTCGTCGGACACCTGGGCGCGCGCCAGGGCCTGCGTGCGCTGGCGCGCCAGCAGCGTGACCAGGGCCGCCAACAGCAGCGACACCAGGGCCCCCGAGCCCCCCGCCGCCCAGGGCAGGCTGCGCTCGGACAGCGACAGCAGGGACTGCGTGGGCCTGAAGCTCAGGCGCCAGCGCCGGTCGTGCACCAGGATGTCGCGCTCGAACGGCACGGCGTCCGGCACGGCTTCGGCGGTGGGCGGCAGCAGCACGCGCACCGTGGTGTCGGTGGCGCCGGCACGGGTGGACCCCTGGTCGGTGATGGAGACCGCGATGCCATTGAGCAGGCCCTCGCCCCGCATGAAGCGCACCAGGTCGTAGACGCGGATGGTGGCAGCCACGGCCCCGACGAACACCTGGGGTTTGAGGTCCGTGACCCCGGAACGGTCAAACACCGGCACCCGGATCACGAAGGCCGCGCGGTGCGTCTGCTCCTGCACCAGATCGAACGGGGCCGATGCCACCGTGTGCCCGCTGTCGCGGCTGTACTGCATGGCCGCGAGGTTGGTGGGCTGGGCACTGATATCGAGGCCCAGCACGGCCTCGTTGCCCTTCATGGGCCACAGGTACTCGGCCACGAAGTACTCGGGGCGATCGCCAGGCGGGCGGATCACGAAGTCGGGGTAACCGGCCGGATTGATCGAGGTATCGGCCCGCACGCGGGCTTCGTAGTCGGCCTTCTCTTCCAGCGTCACCCGGCGTGTGAACGACAGGTTGCGCACACCGGGGTAGCGCTCGGAGATGTCGAGTTCACTGGCCACCCGATCGAACTCGGCCCGCGTGAGCCCCGGGTTGGCCGAAAACAGCCCGCGCAGGCCATGCACGATTTCCGTGTGCGTGGCAATGCGCTGGACCAGCGCATCGGTGAACAGCCGTGTCTCCTGCGTCAGGCGCGCCTTGGCCACCGCATCGATCGCGTCGGCCTGTTGCCGCGCCAGGCCAAAGCTCAGCAGCAGGCCGGCCGCGGCCACGCCCAGGCCGGGCAACCAATGCCGATAGAAGCCGTTGAGGGGTAGCGAAGCCATTCAGGAACAGGGAGTCAGCGAAAGCCAGACAGGGTTGCACACGGCGTGCCAGGGCACTGCCGCAACAGCCCATGAGGATAGCGGGATTCGGACCCTCCATCCGGCATGCAAGGGCCCACATCTTGTAACAGCGTCGCTGTTTTTGCCGTACCGTTTATGCAACACCGGGGTGCGGGTTTGCCAGCCCCCCCGGCGATCCCCCCACCGCCACGGGATAGGGTGCGAACCGGCTGCGATTCTCATCCACGTCCAGCACCCGGCCCATGGGCGGAAACGCCCTTTGCGGGCAGGCGTCGCGCTCGCAGACCTTGCAGCCCATGCCGATGGGCACGGCCGCCTCGGGGTCGGCCAGGTTCAGGCCGCGCGAGTACACAAGCTGCGCTGCGTGGCGCAGGTCGCAGCCCAGCGCCACCGAGAACTCCTTGCCGGGCGCCCCCCAGCCCCCAGCCCCACCACCGTGCGAGACGGTGCGCGCCACCCAGAGGTAGGCCCGCCCGTCGGGCATGCGCGCCAACTGCGGCACGATGCGCCCGGGCTGGGCGAAGGCCTCGTACACATTCCACAGCGGGCAGGTGCCGCCGATCTTGCTGAAGTGGAAATGCGTGGCCGACTGGCGCTTGGAGATATTGCCCGCCCGGTCCACACGGATGAAGAAAAAGGGCACGCCGCGCGCACTGGGCCGCTGCAGGGTGGACAGGCGGTGGCACACGGTCTCGAAACCCACACCGAACTGGTGGCCCAGGCGGTCGATGTCGTAGCGCACCGCCTCGGCCGCCTGCAGGAAGGCCGTGTACGGCAGCAGCAAGGCCCCCGCGAAGTAGTTGGCCAGGCCGATGCGCGCGAGCGCCCGCGCCTGCTCGCCCGACAGCCCGGCCCCGTCGGCCAGGCGGTGCAGTTCGTGCCCCATCTCCAGAAAGGCCAGTTGCGTCGCCATCTGGAAAGCGCGCTGCCCGGCTTCGAGCCCCAGGGCCAGCTGCAGGACCTTGCTGGCAGGGTCGTAGCAACGCTGCGCCCCGCCCGGCAATTCAGGGGCGGTCACCACATGCACGCCATGGGCCACCTGCAGGCGGCGCACCAGCCCCTCATCGGCGCGGCCGGGCTGCAGGCCCCACTCGGCCGCCAGCCGCTCGGCCGCATCGTCGAGCTCGGCGAAGTAGTTGTGGCGGGCAAAGAAGAAATCGCGCACTTCCTCGTAGGCCATGGGCTGGTGGCTGGCACTGGCCAGCACACCGCTGCGGCCGTCGCCCAGTTGGGCACCCAGGGCATCGAGCCGCTCCAGCGCTTGGCGGTGGCGCTGGTGCAGGGCCAGCAGGGTGCGCGCCACGGCGGGCATGCCCGAGGCCAGTTCGCGGATCTCGGCCAGCGACACCGCCTGCTCCGGACCGACCCCACCCGGCCCGGACTGCATATCGGCCAGCACCTCGCGCAGGGCCGTGATCAGGCGCGCCTCGTCGTCGTCGGAGAAGCGCTGCACATCCACCCCGAAGACGGCGTTGATCTTGAGCAGCACCGGCACGGTGAGCGGGCGCTGGTTCTGCTCGATCTGGTTGAGGTAGCTGGCCGACAGGTCGAGCGCGCGCGCCAGCGCCACCTGGGTCATGCCGCGCTCCTCGCGCAGGCGGCGCAGGCGCACGCCCATGAAGGTCTTCTTCATGGCGCCAGCCTCTTCGCGCGATGCATTCGCAATATTTGCAAACCATCCCCCTTCACTTCGCAATTCTTCACCATTTCAGCCCTTTTTCCAGGGCCGTATTTTGCGTAGATTGCGAAGCATGACAACCCCCCACGGCACCCTCGAGCTCACGGAAATCGTCTTTCCCGAGCACGCCAACCACTACGGCACCCTGTTCGGTGGCAACGCCCTGCTGCTCATGTCCAAAGCGGCCTTTCTCGCGGCCCGCAGCGCGGCAGGCAACAACGTGGTGATGGCCGGCGTGAGCGACGTGCGCTTTCTGGCACCCGTGGGCGTGGGCCATGTGCTCACGCTGCGCGCCTGGGTGTCGCGGCTCGGGCGCAGCTCGCTCACCGTGTGCGTGACGGGCCTGGCGCAGGCACTGGGCGCACCGCGCGAAGAGGCGCTCAAGGGGATTTTCGAGATGGTGGCGGTCGATGCCCAGGGGCGCCCGACTGCCATCGCCCATTCCTATGTGACCCAGCAGGAGACCCCATGACCATGGAAACCACCACCCCCACGGGCTTCAGGCCCAAGAAATCCGTTGCCCTGTCGGGCGTGACCGCCGGCAACACCGCCTTGTGCACCGTGGGCCGCACGGGCAACGACCTGCACTACCGCGGCTACGACATCCTGGACATTGCCGAAGTCTGCGAGTTCGAAGAGATCGCGCACCTGCTGGTGCACGGCAAACTGCCTTCCAAGGCCGAGCTCAAGGCCTACAAAGCCAAGCTGCGCGCCCTGCGCGGCCTGCCGGCCAGTGTGAAGGAGGCGCTGGAGCACCTGCCCGCGGGTGCCCACCCCATGGACGTGATGCGCACCGGCGTGTCGGCCCTGGGCTGCGTCCTGCCCGAGAAGGACGACCACAACCTGCCCGGCGCGCGCGACATTGCCGACCGGCTGATGGCATCGCTGGGCTCCATGCTGCTGTACTGGTACCACTGGAGCACGCAGGGCAAGCGCATCGCGCTGGAGACCGATGATGACTCCATCGGCGGCCACTTCCTGCACCTGCTGCATGGCGAGAAGCCCAGCGCCCAGTGGGTGCGTGCCATGCACACCTCGCTCAACCTGTATGCCGAGCACGAGTTCAATGCCTCCACCTTCACGGCGCGCGTGATCGCCGGTACGGGCAGCGACATGTATTCCAGCATCGCCGGCGCCATCGGCGCCCTGCGCGGCCCCAAGCATGGCGGCGCCAACGAGGTCGCCTTCGAGGTCCAGAAGCGCTACGACAACCCCGACGAAGCCGAGGCCGATATCCGCCGCCGCGTCGAGGCCAAGGAGGTCGTGATCGGCTTCGGCCACCCGGTCTATACCGTGAGCGACCCGCGCAATGTTGTCATCAAGGACGTGGCCAAGCGCCTGTCCGATGAGGCCGGCTCCACCAAGATGTACGACATTGCCGAACGGCTGGAGTCGGTGATGTGGGAGGTGAAAAAGATGTTCCCCAACCTCGACTGGTTCAGCGCCGTGAGCTACCACATGATGGGCGTGCCCACCGCCATGTTCACCCCGCTGTTCGTCATCGCCCGCACCAGCGGCTGGGCGGCCCACGTGGTCGAGCAGCGTGTGGACAACAAGATCATCCGCCCCAGCGCCCACTACACCGGCCCGGAAGACCTGAAGTTCGTGCCGATCGACGCACGCAGCTGATACTCCGTTGTCTCCCCGGCGCGGCAGGGTCCGCGCCGCACCGCCGCCCGGCGCGGCAGGACCCGCGCCGCTCCTCTCTCGCCCCATGAACAACACGAATTACAGAAAACCCCTGCCCGGCAGCGCGCTGGATTACTTCGACGCGCAGGCCGCCGTCGAGGCCCTGCGCCCCGGCGCCTGGCACCGCCTCTCGTACACGGCCCGCGTGCATGCCGAGAACCTGGTGCGCCGCTGCGACCCGGCCATCCTGGATGCATGCCTGCTGCAGATCATCGACAACCGGCGCGACCGCGACTTTCCCTGGTACCCCGTGCGTGTGGTCTGCCACGACATCCTGGGCCAGACGGCCCTGGTGGACCTGGCCGGCCTGCGCGATGCGATCGCCAAGGAAGGCGGTGACCCCGCCCGGGTGAACCCCGTGGTGCCCGTGCAGCTCATCGTGGACCACTCGCTGGCCGTGGAATGCGGCGGCTTCGACCCCGAGGCCTTCGCCAAGAACCGCGCCATCGAGGACCGGCGCAACGAAGACCGTTTCCACTTCATCGAGTGGACGAAGAAGGCCTTTGCCAATGTGGACGTGATCCCTGCGGGCAACGGCATCATGCACCAGATCAACCTGGAGAAGATGTCGCCCGTGGTCTATGTGCAGGATGGCGTGGCTTTTCCCGACACCTGCGTGGGCACCGACAGCCACACGCCGCACGTGGATGCACTGGGCGTGATCGCCATCGGCGTGGGCGGGCTGGAGGCCGAGAACGTGATGCTGGGCCGCGCCTCGTGGATGCGCCTGCCCGACATTGTGGGCGTGCAGCTCACGGGCCGGCGCCAGCCGGGCATCACCGCTACCGATGTCGTGCTCGCGCTCACCGAGTTCCTGCGCAATGAGAAGGTGGTGGGCGCGTACCTGGAGTTCTTTGGCGACGGCGCGCGCAGCCTCACCATCGGCGACCGGGCGACCATTGCCAACATGTGCCCGGAATACGGCGCCACGGCGGCGCTGTTCCACATCGACGAGCAGACACTGGACTACCTGCGCCTGACTGGCCGCGAGGCGGGCCAGGTGGCCTTGGTGGAGAACTACGCCAAGACGGCAGGCTTCTGGGCCGATTCGCTGGAGGGCGCGGTGTACGAACGGGTGCTCACGTTTGACCTGTCCACGGTGGTGCGCAACATGGCCGGCCCCTCCAACCCGCACCGGCGCCTGCCCACCTCCGCGCTGGCAAGCCGCGGCATCGCCAGCGCCGCCGGCCTTGAACAGGCACGCGCCGAAGAAGCCCAGGGCCTGCTGCCCGATGGCGCGGTCATCATTGCCGCCATCACCAGTTGCACCAACACCTCCAACCCGCGCAACGTGATCGCCGCCGCGCTGCTGGCACGCAACGCCAACCGCCTGGGCCTGGTGCGCAAGCCCTGGGTCAAGTCCTCGCTGGCCCCGGGCTCCAAGGCGGTGGAGCTGTACCTGCAGGAAAGCGGGCTGCTCACCGACCTCGAACAGCTCGGCTTCGGCATCGTCGCCTTTGCCTGCACCACCTGCAACGGCATGTCGGGCGCGCTGGACCCGGTGATCCAGCAGGAGATCATCGACCGCGACCTGTACGCCACGGCCGTGCTGTCGGGCAACCGCAATTTCGACGGGCGCATCCACCCCTATGCCAAGCAGGCCTTCCTGGCCTCGCCGCCGCTGGTCGTGGCCTATGCGATCGCCGGCACCATCCGCTTCGACATCGAGAACGATGTGCTGGCGGTGGTGGACGGACGGGAGATCCGCCTTGCGGACATCTGGCCCAGCGACGAAGAGATCGACGCGGTCGTCCGAGCGGCCGTGAAGCCCGCACAGTACCGTGCCGTGTACGAGCCCATGTTCGCGATCCGCGTGGACGATGGCGAGGCCGTCACACCCCAGTACGACTGGCGCGCACCGTCCACCTACATCCGCCGCCCGCCCTACTGGGACACCGAGGGTGTGGGCGCACTGGCGGCCAACCCGCGCACGCTCACCGGCATGCGCCCCCTGGCACTGCTGCCGGACAACATCACCACCGACCACCTCTCCCCTTCCAACGCCATCCTGATGGACAGCGCTGCGGGCGAGTACCTGCACCGCATGGGCCTGCCCGAGGAAGACTTCAACAGCTATGCCACGCACCGCGGCGACCACCTCACCGCCATGCGTGCCACCTTCGCCAACCCCACGCTCAGGAACGAGATGGTGCGCCAGGACGATGGCAGCGTGCGCGCGGGCTCGCTGGCCCGGGTGGAGCCCGAAAGCCAGGTCATGCGCATGTGGGAGGCCATCGAAACCTACCTGGACCGCCGCCAGCCGCTGATCATCATCGCCGGCGCCGACTATGGCCAGGGCTCGTCGCGCGACTGGGCCGCCAAAGGCGTGCGCCTGGCCGGCGTGGAGACGGTGGTGGCCGAGGGCTTCGAGCGCATCCACCGCACCAACCTGATCGGCATGGGCGTGCTGCCGCTGGAGTTCCAGAGCGGCACCACCCGCATCACCCTGGGCCTGGATGGCACGGAGACCTACGATGTGGTGGGCGAACGCACGCCGCGCGCCACGCTGACCCTGGTGGTGCGCCGCCGCGACGGCAGCGTGCAGCAGGTGCCGGTCACCTGCCGCCTGGACACGGCAGAGGAGGTCTCTGTCTACGAAGCGGGCGGTGTTTTGCAGCGCTTTGCCCAGGATTTTCTGGCCGAAAGTGCGCAAGCCGCCTGAGGACAATACGCCATGGCATTCCAACCCCAGATCAGGATACCCGCCACCTACCTGCGCGGAGGTACCAGCAAGGGCGTATTCTTTCGCCTGCAGGACCTGCCGCTTGCAGCCCAGCAGCCCGGCGCCGCACGCGATGCGCTGCTGCTGCGCGTGATCGGCAGCCCGGACCCGTATGGCAAGCAGATCGATGGCATGGGCGGGGCGACTTCGTCCACGTCCAAGGCGGTGATCCTTTCGCCGTCGGCCCGGCCCGGCCACGACGTGGATTACCTGTTCGGCCAGGTGTCCATCGATAGCGCCTTCGTCGACTGGTCGGGCAACTGCGGCAACCTGTCCGCGGCGGTCGGCCCTTTTGCGATCGCCAACGGCCTGCTGCCTGCCGAACGCGTTCCCGCCAACGGCATCTGCACGGTGCGCATCTGGCAGGCCAATATCGGCAAGACCATCGTGGCGCATGTGCCCATCACGGGCGGCCAGGTGCAGGAAACCGGTGAGTTCGAGCTCGATGGGGTGACCTTTCCGGCCGCCGAGGTGGCGCTGGAGTTCCTCGACCCTGCCGACGAGGGCGATGGTGACGGTGGAGGTTCCATGTTCCCCACCGGCCAGGTGGTCGATGACCTGGAGGTGCCCGGCGTGGGAACGCTGCGCGCCACGCTGATCAACGCGGGCATACCAACCATCTTCGTCAACGCCGCCGACATCGGCTACACCGGAACCGAACTGCAGGACGCGATCAACGGCGACGCGCAGGCACTGGCACGCTTCGAAACGATACGCGCCCACGGCGCCGTCCGGATGGGACTGATCCAGGACATTGCCGAAGCCGCGAAGCGCCAACACACCCCCAAGGTGGCCTTTGTCGCGCCGCCGGCCAGCTACACCGCGTCGAGCGGCAAGGCCGTGCAGGCCGCTGAGGTGGACTTGCTGGTGCGCGCGCTCTCCATGGGCAAGCTGCACCACGCCATGATGGGTACGGCGGCCGTAGCCATCGGTACGGCCGCGGCCATTCCCGGCACGCTGGTCAATCTGGCAGCGGGTGGCGGCGAGCGCCAGGCTGTGCGCTTCGGCCACCCCTCGGGCACGCTGCGCGTAGGGGCCGAGGCTGCACTGCGCGGCGGCCAGTGGCAGGTCACCAAGGCCCTGATGAGCCGCAGCGCCCGCATCCTGATGGAGGGCTGGGTCCGCGTACCCGGCGACTCCTTCCCCAAATGAACACAGGAAACAACGAATCCATGTCTACCCGCAAAACCCTCAAAGCCCTGGCCGAAGCCCGCCGTGGCGTGCTCGTGCCCGGCGCTTTCAACGCCCTGTCCGCCAAGGTCATCGAAGACCTGGGCTTCGAAGCGATCTACGTCACCGGCGCCGGCGTCACCAACATGTGGTTCGGCCTGCCCGACCAGGCCTTCATGGGCCTCGCCGACATCGCCGACCACACGGCACGCATCCGCGATGCGGTGGAGTTGCCGCTGATCGTGGACGCCGACACCGGCTTCGGCAACGCACTCAACACCTACCATGCGGTGCGCACACTGGAGCGCGCCGGGGCCGACTGCATCCAGCTCGAAGACCAGGTCAGCCCCAAGCGCTGCGGGCACTTCAACGGCAAGGAGGTCATCAGCACCGAGGAGATGCTGGGCAAGATCAAGGCGGCCGTGGACGCCCGCCGCGATCCCGACACCCTCATCCTGGCGCGCACCGATGCCTGCGCCACCCAGGGCTTCGAGGCGGCGGTGGAGCGCGCCCAGCGCTTCGGTGAAGCCGGTGCAGACATCCTGTTCGTGGAGGCCGTGACTACGGCCGAAGAGATACGCGCCCTGCCCCGCCGCCTGGCCGACCGGCCCCAACTCATGAACATGGTGATCGGGGGCAAGACACCGATCTTCAGCGCCGACGAACTGGCCGGCCTGGGCTACGGCATCGTGCTCTACGCCAACGCCGCGCTGCAGGGCGCGGTGGCAGGCATGCAGAAGGCGCTGACGGTGCTGCGCGAGACGCAGCGCATCGACGAGGACCCCACCCTGGTGGCGCCGTTCGCGGAGCGGCAGCGGTTGGTGCGCAAGCACGAGTGGGATGCGCTGGAGCAGAAGTACCGGTGACGGTAGTGCGCGGCCCCTGGCCGCCCCAGCATGCCCGGAATGCCCCGCCGCAGCCACCTCTCAAGGGCGCCACAGCGGGGCATCTGATTTTCAACCCATAATTGACTGACGGTCAGTCAAACTACAAGCCATCCACCCCAGGCACCGCTCTACCGCAGCATGCGCTCCACAGCCACCGGCCAACCCCGTACCAAGCCCGCCGAAATCCGCCGCGAGGAGCTGATGGATGCGGCGCAGGCCCTGTTTCTGGGCAAGGGCTTCACCGAGACCAGCGTGGACGAAATCGTCAAGGGCGCCGGGGTCGCCAAGGGCACCTACTACGTTTATTTCAAGACCAAGGACGATGTGCTCGCAGCCCTGCGAGAGCGCTTTGTCGCCCGCTTTCTGGAGCGCTTGCAGACCGCCGCGGACGGGCACCCGCCCTCGGACTGGATCGCCCGCTTCGACCGCTGGATCGACGCGGCAGTGAATACCTACCTGGACGAGCGCGCCCTGCACGATCTGGTCTTCCACCAGATGCGTCCCACTCACGACCGGCTGCACCAGGCCAACCCCGTGGTCCGCGATCTAGAGGGGCTGATCGCCCAGGGCGCGCAGGCCGGTGCCTGGACCGCTGACAACGCCCACCTCGTGGCGGTCATGGTGTTCAGCGCCGTGCATGGCGCCATCGACGATGCCGGCGAATCCCCGGGTCCGTCGGACCGCAAGCGCCTCGTCCACGCCGTGCAGTCGTTCTGCCGCATGGGCATCGGGCTGCCGCCCGCGGGCTGAGCACTGGCACCCGCCACTCCACCCATCGATCAACCAACCACCCACCAAGGATGTTCTCCATGCGCGCACTGCAGCTGGCCCTCAGGATTCTGTCCATCGCATTCATCGCCGTCGCGGCCCTGCACCTCACTATGGGCATGCATGCCGACCTGATGCTGGGCGTGCCAATCTCGGCGCAGATGGCCGCCGACCCCTCGCTGGACAGCCAGAACCGCTTCTACGGCGTGAGCTTTTCACTCATGGGCATCGCCCTGTGGATCGGCCTTCAGGACCTGCGCCGCTACGAGCCCATCGTCGTGGCAACCCTGGCTGTGCTGTTCGCCGCCGGCCTGGCCCGCGCCGTGGCGTGGGGGCTGCACGGCGCGCCCGCCCCTGCGCTGATCGGCATCTTGGCGGTGGACCTGCTGCTGCCACCGGTGCTCATCGTCAGGCTGCGGCGCAGTTTGCGGGGCAGCGTCTGAAGCCCAGGCGCACCGACGAACAATGGTCGAGCAGGCATCAGGCCTGCGCGTAAACGTCCATGATCCGTTGCTCTGCAGGCTGCTTTGCAATGTGCAAGAGCACCGTTTGCGCCAAGTTCACCGAATCGTGAAGCGCGCATTGCTTGCAGAAGAAAAAGACATCATCGAGCGTTTCGTTTTCGTGCCAGGACGTCATGACAAAGCGCTCTGGTGGAATGTCCTCGAAACGAAAGGCGCCAAGCAACGCCCAGTCCACGGAGTCATCCCAGCTGCTGCATCCCAGCCCCCAGGCCATCATGTACAGGCACCCCGAGGCTACCAGCCAATCGCTGGTAGCCGCTTGCCATTGCGCAGATCCCTCGGCTTCCACGATCACCACTACGCGGCTTGGCAGAGGGTTCGGCACCTCCGGTAGGGGATCGTCCGGTGCCAAGTGAAGGTACTTTACCGGGATCGGTTTCGCTGCCTCATGCACTACCGATATCCTCCAGCAATCGAAACACTGTCAAATGCGGCGAGTTTCTGAACTGGGGCATGGCATCCGCCAAATGCAGATGGTCATATGCAGCCCCCATTCGGTCCATCTCGTCCGCAGCAGTCAGGAAGAAGGCAGCCATTGCGCGCAACTCATTGGGCGCAGCCTCCAGAGTCACCTCTGCCAATTCAGCGGATGCACTGGTATCCTGCGGCTCGCCTTCGTTCGGGTATCCGTGCAGTTTCATGGGCGCATGCTAAACCACTGCAGCCTATCGGTCGGCCTGTGCATCCGACGGCGAAGCTCGTGAGCAGGCATCTATCGCCGACCGCAGCCGCCCGAACCAATAGCCCTCACGCTCGCTGTCGCGCAGTCCATCCTCCAGGGCACGGAGCGCAGGCAACAGCGCGGGGCTTGCCAACTGCTCTGCCGAATCCAACTGGTACACCCGGCAGTCGGAGCCCAGCTGTGCCAGCAGGTGATCAATCACCCGCAGATCGCGCCGCGCCGCCAAGCCCACCAGCGCTTCGCCCCGAACGTCCTCGTCGTCATCATTGAGGTTGCGCCAGAGCACTTCGCGCACCTGCGGCGTATCGACGGTCTGCTGGGTCCCCAGACCGAAGGTGGCCCAGTCACGCACCTCGGGGTCGGCATCCACGGCCAGGCGCATCAGCGCGTCAATGGCGGCCGGCCCATGGTAGTGGCTGAACGCCACGGCAACATCCCAGCGCGTTCCACTGTCGGCATGCCCCGCCAAGTCCACCAATGTCGCCAAGGCTTCGGGATGCGGCCGGTGACCAAGACCGGAGACTGCCGCGCAAACCACCTCGCCGTGGGGGTCATGCAAGCCCGCCAGCAACAAGGCCTGCGTGGCCTCCATGGCGTAGGCGACCGGACCCAGGGCATCGCCCGCAGGCCGGGGGCGCTGTAGTTGCGACGCCACATACAAACCCAGCGCCCGGCGCCACCAACTGGGGCTGGCACACAGCGAATGCACAAGTGCCAGAAGCGATGGCGAAGCGCTCAGCTGCAACGCAGCAATGGCTTTCCAGCCACGGTCGGTGCCCCAGGCGCGCAGCGCCCGGCGCAACAACTGGCGACGACTTCGGTGCCGGTTCCGGTTGCGGGCAAGCCTTTTCATGGTGTCGAATATCTCCTCGCTCGCCGGCTCTCAGGCAGGGTCCATCTTCTGCACCACCAGCATGTTCGCATCCCGTGCCAGCAGCCAGCGCCCCTGCTCCTTGCGGAACACGCTGAGTACCGGCCCCGTACGCACCGTGGGTGCAGCCCCACCAGGCGGCGTGACTGCCACGGTGAGATGCGCACGGGCAAAGGCCCATTCACCGGCCACCTGCACCTCCAGGATCTCGCTCCTGCCGTCGATCTTCGGCCCGGAGGCACCGGCCTGCGCCTCCGCCGCCGCCCGAAAATTCGCCTTGGACATCGGCGCCCTGCCCGGCGTGAGGAAAACCACGTCGTCGGCCATCAGGTCCATGACGGTCTCGACATCGCCAGCGCTGGTGGCGGACATCCAGGTGGCTACCAGTTGCCGAATCTGATCTTCATCGCTTTGCATGCCTCCTCCTCTGAGGGATCAGGCCTGGCTCAGGCACCCTCGTCGCGCAGCAGTGCCATGGCCAGGCTGTCGTGGTATTGGCCATCCACACGCACCGAGCGGCGGCGGACGCCCTCCGGCTCAAATCCCAAACGCTTGTACAGCGCTTGGGCATTGGCGTTGTCGGCACGCACGCTCAGCTCGATGCGGGTCAGGCCCCGGGCCCAGGCGCCATCGATGGCGGCTCGCATCAGCCGGGCGCCAATGCCCTGCTGCCGCGCAGCGGGCACGAGCCCAATGCCCAGCGTGCCGACATGCGCCCGCGTCTGCCCTACACCAGGCAGGATGTCGCACCACCCTACGACCTCATCGTCCAGCACCGCCACCACCTGGCACAGGTCATTGGCAACGATGTGCTCATAGAAAGCCCGTGAGGACTCCCAGGCCGGCGCCTCGGTGAAGGCCAGATAGCGCTTCTCTCTCGCCACCACGTCGAGCGCGCGCCACAGCCCCTCGAAATGCGCTGGCGCGACAGGTTCAATCGATACACCCATTCCCTACAACCTCCCTGCGGCCAGTCTACAGTGCCGCAGAGAACACCCACCCGGCGCCCATATCGGTGGGCTGGGCCGTTGCGCTCCCGCCTGCGGCATCCGCACGGTGCTTGTCCATGATGCGGTGCAGATTGCCCTCGATCCAGTCCACCAGCCCCTCGACCTGGCGCGCCACCTCGGTACCCATGGGGGTCAGGCTGTACTCGACATGGGGCGGCACCACGGGGTGGGAGATGCGCAGCACGAAACCATCGCTCTCCAGCCACTGCAGGGTCTGGGCCAGCATCTTTTCGCTGACCCCGCCCACCTTGCGGCGCAGGTCGCTGAAGCGGTGCGTACCGGCCAGCAGCGCCACCAGCACCAGCACGCCCCAGCGGCTGGTCACATGCTGCAGCACCGCACGCGAAGGGCAATCGGGGGAGAACAGCTGGCCGCGCTGCAGCCGCTCGGCAATGCCCTCCTGAAGACCGGTGGGGGTGGGAGGGGGCGTGGTGGGATCAGGCATAGGGTACTTACCTTTATGTACGTACTTACGAAAAGTTAGCTTCATCGCTATTCTGCCTTCTCTTTCTTTTTCAACCAAGGTTTTTCACATGATCGCCATCACCGGAGCCACCGGCCAGCTCGGCCGCCTCGTCATCCAGTCCCTGCTCAAGACCGTGCCGGCCGCCCAGATCGTCGCGGCCGTGCGCAGCCCCGAAAAAGCCCAGGACCTCGCCGCCCTGGGCGTGCAGGTGCGCAAGGCCGATTACACCCAGCCCGATACGCTCGATGCGGCCCTCAAGGGCGTGCAGAAACTGCTGCTGATCTCATCGAGCGAAGTGGGCCAGCGCACCGCACAGCACAAGGCGGTGATCAACGCCGCACAACGTGCGCAGGTGCAGTTGCTGGCCTACACCAGCGTGCTGCGCGCCGACAGCTCCCTCCTGGGCCTGGCGGCAGAGCACGTGGAGACCGAGGCGCTGCTGCGCGCCTCCGGCCTGCCTGTGGTGGTGCTGCGCAACGGCTGGTACACCGAGAACTACACGGCCAGCGTGCCCGCCGCCCTCGCCCATGGCGCCGTGCTGGGCGCGGCGAGCCATGGCCGCATCGCCTCGGCCGCACGCGCGGACTATGCAGACGCGGCAGCGGCGGTGCTGGCGACCGAAGGCCAGGCCGGCAAGGTCTATGAGTTGGCGGGTGACAGCGCGTACACGCTGGCCGACCTGGCCGCAGAAATTGCGCGCCAGTCGGGCAAGGCCGTTGTCTACAAAGACCTGCCCGAGGCCGAGTACCAGGCGGCCCTGGTGCAGGTAGGCCTGCCCGCAGGCTTTGCCGCACTGCTGGCCGACTCGGATGCCGCAGCGGCCAAGGGCGCCTTGTTCGACGACGGCCACCAGCTCAGCCAGCTCATTGGCAGGGCCACGACGCCGCTCGCAACGACGGTAGCGGCGGCACTGAAGGGCTGATGAGCGCAAGGGCCGCGAAAGCGGCCCTTTTCACCTGCACTCGGGCAGCACGAATACGCTTTTCGCTGGCCCAAAGACAAAACCCCTCAGTCCGCTAGGAGCTGAGGGGTTTTGAGGGCTGTAAGAGCCTGACGATGACCTACTTTCACACGGGAACCCGCACTATCATCGGCGCAAAGTCGTTTCACTGTCCTGTTCGGGATGGGAAGG
>NZ_JACHLK010000001.1 GCF_014207955.1 Acidovorax soli | reverse complement strand
TTTAAGTATCGTCAAACTTTTTTGAAGTTTTTGAAACCGCTCAGCGCTTTCAACCACCCCAACACACCTTCAAGCTCAACCACCTTTCGGCAACCTACTCTTGTCAGCGCAGCCTTAGATTGTATACCGAGAATTCAGCGACTTTTCTAAAACTTCGAAAGTTTTTTCAAACCTTCTTCTTCATCCACCCAGATCATCCCAACAAGGACCTCCGTGCAGCGAAGCCCTCGACTATAGCACTGTTTTGAGGGGCCGCGCAAGAAGTGGGAAGAAAAGTGAGATCAGGGTGCAGGCGATGCCAGCGCCGCCTCCAGCGCGTCGATGAACAAGGCCGCCACATCGCAGCCCGTCTGGTCAAAGATCTCCTGGAAGCAGGTGGGGCTGGTCACATTGATCTCGGTGACGCAGTCGCCGATCACGTCGACGCCGGCCAGCAGGAGGCCGCGCGCCTGCAGGATGGGACCCAGGGCGTTGCCGATCTCCCAGTCGCGCTCGGACAGGGGGCGGGCCACGCCCTTGCCGCCGGCCGCCAGGTTGCCGCGCACTTCCGTGCCCTGAGGGATGCGCGCCAGGCAGTAGGGCACCGGCTTGCCGCCGATGATGAGCACGCGTTTGTCGCCTTCAGAGATCTGGGGCAGGAATTTCTGCACCATGACGCTCTCGGCGCCATCCTTGTTCAGCGTCTCGATGATGCTGCCCAGGTTCAGGCCGTCCGGCCCCACGCGGAAGATGCCCATGCCGCCCATGCCGTCCAGGGGCTTGAGGATGATGTCCTTGTGCTCGGCGTGGAAGCTGCGGATGTCGGCCGGGTCGCGCGTGACCAGGGTGGGGCCGATGAACTGGGGAAACTCCATGATCGCCAGCTTCTCAGGGTGGTCGCGCAGCGCCCGGGGCTTGTTGAACACACGGGCGCCATCGCGCTCGGCCTGCTCCAGCATGTGCGTGGCGTAGAAGTATTCGCTGTCGAAGGGCGGGTCCTTGCGCATCAGCACGGCACCGAAATCGGCCAGCACGGCGGTGCGCACAGGCGCTTCGGTGTACCAGGCCTCGGGATGGCCGGTGAGCACGATGTCGCGCACGCGCGCCGTGACCTTGCCGCCGCGCTGCCAGCTCACATCCTGCGGGCCGCACACCGTGATCGTGTGGCCGCGGCGCTGGGCCTCGCGCATCATGGCAAAGGTGGTGTCCTTGTAGATCTTGAAGCTGGCCAGCGGATCGGCGATGAAGAGGAGTTGCATGGGCTTGGAAGATAAAAAGGAGAAAGAAGCAGCGCCTGGGACAACGGCCTCTATATAAAGGGAGATCGTCAGCCCCTGGGGGCGCGTGTACGCCCGTACTGTTGCACAAATAGCGCGAGGCTGCCGGCCACCACGCCCCAGAAGGCCGAGCCCACGCCTGCCACCACCACACCGCTCAAGGTGACCAGGAAGGTGATGAGCGCAGCCTCGCGGTGCCCCTCCTCGCGCAAAGCCGTCGCCAGGCCGTTGCCGATGGTGCCCAGCAGGGCCAGCCCGGCGATGGCGGCGATCAGCTCCTTGGGGAAGGCGGTGAGCAGGCCGGTGATCACCGCACCGAAGATGCCGATCACCACATAGATGGCGCCGCAGGACACGGCCGCCGTGTAACGCCGGGCGCGGTCCTCATGCGCCTCGGGCCCCATGCACATGGCCGCCGTGATGGCACTGAAATTGAGGGCAAAGGCCCCAAACGGTGCCAGCACCAGGGTGGAGAGGCCCGTGAGCGTGAGCAGGCGCGAGACCGGCAGCGGATAGCCCGAGGCGCGGATGACGGCCACGCCCGGCAGGTTCTGCGAGGCCATGGTCACCACGAACAGCGGGATGGCCAGGCTCACCAGGGCCGACAGGCTGAACTGCGGCGTGGTCCACACGGGCACCGCCAGCGAGAACTGCACGGCCGACCAGGCCATCTGCCCGCGCAGGGCCACCCAGGCGATGCCCACCGCCAGGGTCAGCACCACGGCATAGCGTGGCAACAGCCTGCGGCCCAGCAAATAGGTCCCCAGCATCAGCAGCACCAACGGCAGCGCCGTCTGCGCCGCCGTGAAAGCCTGGATCCCAAAGCGTGCCAGCACGCCTGCGAGCAGGCCGGCGGCGATCTCCATGGGGATGCGGTTCATGATGCGCTCGAACCAGCCGGTGACGCCGCACAGCGTGATCAGCACGGCGCTGACCATGAAGGCGCCGATCGCCTCGGCCATGCTGAAGCCCCCCGCCAGCCCGGCGGTGGCCAGCACCGCGGCCCCCGGGGTGGACCAGGCGACCATGACCGGCATGCGCAGGATGAGCGAGGGCACCAGCGAGCACAGGCCCATGCCCAGCCCCAGGGCCCACATCCAGGAGGTGGTCTGCGCTGGCGTGGCCTGGAAGGCCTGGGCGGCCTGGAAGACGATGGCCACCGAGCTCGTGAAGCCCACCAGCACCGCCACGAAGCCTGCGGTGAAGGCCGACAGGCTCAGGTCCTTGAAAAACTGCATGGGCCGGATTCTGCCCTGTGCACCGATGCGGTGCACGGCAGGGGCCATCCGCGGTTTGCGGAACAGCCCGGGTCAAATCTCGATCTTGGAGCCCAGTTCAACGACCGCGTTGTTGGGCAGGTGCAGGAAGTCCGCCGCGCCGCTGGCGTTGTGGTGCATCTGGGCAAACAGCTTTTCGCGCCAGGGCGCCATGCCGCTGCCGATGGTGGGCACCACGGTGTCGCGCGAGAGGAAGTAGCTCGTGGTCATGGGCTCCATGCCACAGCCCCGGCCGCGCAACGGCTCCAGCGCACGCGGCAGATCGGGGTCGTTCTTGAAGCCGTAGTGCACCACCACCTGCCAGCAGTCGTGGCCCAGCGCATCCACCTGCAGGCGCTTGTCCATGCCGATCCAGGGGGTCTCGTGGTTCTTCACCGTGACGAACAGGTTCTGCTCGTGCAGCACCTTGTTGTGCTTGAGGTTGTGCAACAGGGCATTGGGCACGACACCGGTCTCAGCCGTGAGGAACACGGCCGTGCCTTCCACCCGCGTGGGCGGGCTGAAGAACACCGACTCCAGGAAGTCCTTGAGGTCGATGGCATCGGCACGCAGCTTGTCATTGACCAGGTGGCGCCCTTCCTTCCAGGTCATCATCAGCGTGAAGACGATGCCACCGATCATCAGCGGGAACCAGCCGCCCGCGAACAGCTTGAGCAGGTTGGAGGTGAAGAAGGCCAGGTCCACCACGAAGAAGCAGCCCGTGGCCGCAATGCACAGCGCCAGTGGGTAACCCCAGCCGTAACGGATCACGAAGAAGGTGAGCGTGGTGGTGATCAGCATGTCCAGCGTCACGGCGATGCCGTAGGCCGCCGCGAGGTTGCTCGACGAGCGGAACATCACCACCGCCAGCACGATGGCCACGAACAGGCCCCAGTTGACCATGGGCATGTAGATCTGCCCCGTGTCACGCACGCTGGTGTGCTGGATATTGAGGCGCGGCAGGTAGCCGAGCTGGATGGCCTGCTTGGTCACGCTGAAGGCGCCGGTGATCAGCGCCTGAGAGGCGATCACCGTGGCCATGGTGGCCAGCACCACCAGGGGCAGCAGGGCCCAGCCGGGGGCCATCATGAAGAACGGGTTCTTCACCGCCTCGGGCTCGGCCAGCAGCAGCGCCCCCTGGCCGAAGTAGTTGAGCGTGAGCGCCGGCATGGCCACGCAGAACCATGCAAGGCGGATGGGCCGCTTGCCGAAGTGCCCCAGGTCGGCATACAAGGCCTCGGCCCCGGTCACGGACAGCACCACGGCTCCGAGGATGATGAAGCTGATGCCCGGGTTGGTGAGCATGAAGCCCACGGCATAGTGCGGGCTCATGGCCCACAGGATCTCGGGGTGGGTCACGATGTGGGACACGCCCAGCAGCGCCAGCGTGAGGAACCACACCAGCGTGATGGGCCCGAAGAACTTGCCGATGCCGCCCGTGCCGCGCTTTTGCACGACGAACAGGCAGAACAGCACGACCAGGGTCAGCGGGATCACGTACTGCTTGAAGTGCGGCGAGACCACTTCCAGGCCCTCGACCGCCGAGAGCACCGAGATGGCCGGGGTGATGACCCCGTCGCCGTAGAACAGCGAGGTACCGAAGATGCCCACGCCCAGCAGCAGGCTGCGCAGGCGGGGCTTGTCCTTCACGGCCTGGGAGGCCAGGGCCAGCATGGCGATCAGCCCGCCTTCGCCGTTGTTGTCGGCGCGCAGCACCAGCACCACGTACTTCAGGGAGACGATGACGGTGAGCGTCCAGAACAGGATGGACAGAATGCCGTAGATGTTGTCCTGGGTGAAGGGCACATGGCCCGACCCGAACACCTCCTTGACCGCGTACAGCACGCTGGTGCCGATATCACCGTAGACAACACCGATGGCGCCGAGCGTGAGCGCTGCAAGCGAGGATTTGGAGCTTTGCACTGACCACCCCTGGCACACGTGGCTGCCAGGGTTCCGTTACTTTTGGGAACGCTATTGTGCTCCTGTGCTGGTGCAGCGGCGCACCAGCCCGGGGCATGTTGCAATGCAGCAACTTCCCCCTGGCGCAGCGCCCTCAGACGTGGCAAGCGGGGTGCCCAGGCCTTTTCCGGCCACTTCCGCTCTTTAGAGGGAACACCTCAGTCGTAGACTTCGGCGTCGGGGTTGGTGGCTTCCAGTTCGTAGCTGGCCGCCAGCATCGCCAGGCGCGCCACCACGCCATACATGTAGAAGCGGTTGGGCGCACTGACCCCGGGGCGCATGCCCGGCTGGGGCATGTGCGTGCTGTGCTCGAAGGCCAGGGGCACGAAGCTCGCGCCCGGGGCATTGAGGTTCTCGTCGGTGCCGCGCTCGGCATGCATGCGGTAGAAGCCACCCACCACATAGCGGTCCATCATGTAGACCACGGGCTCGGCCACGGCATCGTTCACACGCTCCTGCGTGAGCACGCCCTCCTGGATGATCACGTCGTTGACCACCTGGCCGTCCTTGATGACCGCCATCTTGTTGCGCGTCTTGCGGTTGATCGCATCGAGCTCCTTGGCGTCGCGCACGGTCATGATGCCCATGCCGTAGGTGCCGTTGTTGGCCTTGACGATCACGAAGGGCTTCTCGTTGATGCCGTATTCCTTGTACTTGCGGCGCACCTTGGTGAGCAGCGCATCGACGTTGGTCTGCAGGTTCTCGAGGCCCGCGCCCTCGGCAAAGTCCACGTCGCCGCACTGGCTGAACATGGGGTTGACCAGCCAGGGGTCGATGCCCAGCATCTTGCCGAAGCGCTTGGCCACCTCTTCGTAGTTCTTGAAGTGCGTGCTCTTCTTGCGCACGCTCCAGCCCGCGTGCAGGGGGGGCAGCAGGTACTGCTCGTGGATGTCTTCGAGGATGCCCGGCGCGCCCGCCGTGAGGTCGTTGTTGAGCAAGATGGTGCAGGGGTCGAAGTCCTTGAGCCCCAGGCGGCGCTTGTTGCGCACCACGGGCTCCAGCGTCACCGTGTCGCCGTTGGGCAGCTCGATCAGCGTGGGCTTCTTGATCTCGGGGCTGATGGAGCCCACGCGCACGTTCAGGCCTGCCATGTTGAAGATGCGCTGCAGCTGCACCACGTTGGACAGGTAGAAGGTGTTGCGCGTGTGGTTCTCGGGAATGATCAGCAGGTTGCGCGCCTCGGGGCAGATCTTCTCGATGGCAGCCATGGCGGCCTGAACGGCCAGGGGCAGCATCTCCTTGGTCAGGTTGTTCCAGCCGCCCGGGAACAGGTTGGTATCGACCGGGGCCAGCTTGAAGCCCGCGTTGCGGATGTCCACCGAGGTGTAGAACGGCGGGGTGTGCTCCATCCACTCCAGCCGGAACCAGCGCTCGATGGCGGGCATGGAGTCGAGCACACGCTGCTCGAGTTCGTTGATCGGCCCGGTCAGGGCCGTGATGAGGTGCGGAACCATGGAAAACCTTACTTGGGGCGGGTCTATTGCGGCGGCGAGCCATTGTAGGGTGGGGGCGTGACCCACCGTTCGCAAGCCCGCCTCCGCAGTTTTCTGCCATGGCGCATCAGCGCCGCCAGAACGATGGCGTCAGCAAGGCCATGAAGCTCAGGATCTCCAGGCGCCCGAGCAGCATGGCCAGGGTGCAGATCCAGATCTGGAAGTCGGTGAGCACCGAGAAGTTCGAGGCCGGCCCCACGCTGCCCAGGCCCGGCCCGGCGCAGTTCACGCTGGCCAGCACCACCGAGAAGGCCGTCACCGGGTCCAGGTCGGTCAACAGCATCACCATGCTCAGCCCGAAGACCGTGCCGCCGTAGACCAGCATGAAGGCCAGTACCGAGAAGATCACACGGTTGTCCACCACGCCACCGCCCAGGCACACGGGCTGCACGGCACGCGGGTGCACCAGGCGGTTCATCTCGCGGCGCGCCTGCTTCACGAGGATGAGCATGCGCACCATCTTGATCCCGCCACCGGTCGAGCCTGCGCTGGTGGCCACGCCCGACAGCAGCAGCATGAACACGGGCGCAAACACCGGCCATGCCAGGAAGTCCACGGTCGCGAAACCGGTGGTCGTGGCCATGGAAACCGTGTTGAACATGCCGTGGCGCAGTGCGTCGAGTGGCGCATAGACCCCCTTGGCCCACAGCAGCAGCGATACCAGCAGCCCGCCACCGATCAGCGCGAACAGCGTGGCGCGCAGCTCCGGGTCGCCCCAGAAGCCGCGCCAGTGCCCTTTGCGGAAGGCCACGAAGTACAGCGCGAAGTTGCAGCTCGCGACCAGCATGAAGAAGATGCAGATGGCTTCGAGCAGCGGCGACTGGAACTGCCCGAAGCTCGCATCGTAGGAGGACAGCCCGCCCAGGCTCACGGTGGCGAACATGTGCATCAGCGCGTCCAGCGGCTTCATGCCGCCCAGCCAGAAGGCCAGGCCGCAGGTGACGGAGAACAGCGCGTACACGCCCCACAACCCCTTGGCCGTGCCCGTCATGCGCGGCGTGAGCTTGGAATCCTTGAGCGGGCCGGCCGCCTCGGCCTTGAACAGCTGGCTGCCGCCCACGCCCAGCAGGGGCAGCACGGCGACTGCCAGGATCAGGATGCCCATGCCGCCCATCCATTGCAGGAAGGTGCGCCAGACATTGATCGACACCGGCAGCGTATCGAGCCCGCTGAGCACCGTGGCGCCGCTGGTGGTCAGGCCCGACACGGCCTCGAAATAGGCGTGCGTGAAGGACATGGAGCGGCCGACATGGTGCCCGGTGAGCATCAGGGGCAGGGCCGCCGACAATGGCAGCAGCAGCCAGACCAGCGACACCAGCATGACACCGTGGCGTGGCTGCAGCTCGTGGCGGAAGTGGCGCAGGCGCCACCAGAGCCAGGCCCCGGCCATGAAGGTGGCGCCCATGGCCAGCGGATACACGTGCCAGATGCCGTCGCGCGTCCACAGCGACACGGCCAGCGGCAAGCCCATGGCCAGCGAAAAGGCCATGACCAGGATGCCCAGCACGCGCAGGACAGGGAACATGTCCATCATGGTGCTCAGTCCCGCATCAGAAGAAGGTGGCGCTCACACGGAAGAGCTTTTCCACCTCGCGCACCAGCCGCTTGTGCGGCAGGAAGAACACGACGTGGTCGTTGCTCTCGATCACCGTGGAGCTGCGCGGGATGATGACCTCGGGCTCGCGCAGGTCTTCGGGCGCCACGTCGGGCGAGTCGGGCAGGCCGCGCACGATGAGCCCCATGTGCACTTCGCCGGGCAGCTGCAGCTCACTGACCTTGCGCCCCACCACGCGCGAGCTCTTGCGGTCGCCGCGCGCCACGATCTCCAGCGCCTCGGCCACGCCACGGCGCAGGCTGTGCACGGCCTGCACATCGCCCCGGCGCACATAGGCCAGCAGCTCGCCGAGCATGGCCTGCGCGGGCGACAGCGCGATGTCGATCTGCGTGCCGTGCATCAGGTCGGCGTAGCTGCGCCGGTTGATGAGCGACAGCACCCGGCGCGCGCCCATGCGCTTGGCCAGCAGGCAGGACATGATGTTGTTCTCGTCGTCGTCGGTGAGCGCGAGGAAGAGATCGATCTCCTCGATGTTCTCGTCGCCCAGCAGGTCCTCGTCCGTGGCGTCGCCTTGCAGTACCAGCGTGTCGGCGGGCAGCAGGGAGGCCAGTTCGGTGCAGCGCTGCGCATCGCCCTCGATGATCTTCACGCGAAAGCGCCCACCCTGTCTGGCCAGCTGGCGCGCCAGGCGCAGGCCCACACGGCCGCCCCCGGCAATCATGATGCGGCGCACCGGCTGCACGGCCGCAGCACCGCGCCGGTGCAGGGCCGCGAGCACATGGGCGATGTGTTCGCTGGCCGCGAGCACGAAGACCTCGTCGCCCGGCTCGATGCGCGTGGTGCCGTCGCAGGCCACGAAGCGATCGGGTTCGTCGGGGAAGCGCCGGTAGATGGCCACGATGCGCACCGCGACGTCGGGCGCCCCGGCGCGCAGCTCGGCAATGGTGTGGCCCACCATGGGCGCCCCAAGCCGCGCGCGCACCGAGGCCAGGCAGGCACGGCCGCCCGCGAACTCGCGCACCTGCATGGCCTCGGGGTATTCGATGAGCTTGCCGATGTAGCGGGTCAGCGACTCCTCGGGGCAGATGATGCGGTCCACCGCAAAGCCTTCGGGGCCGACCAGCCGCTCGTCATCGTCGAAGCCCGAGGAGCGCACACGCGCGATGCGCGTGGGGATGTTGAACACGATCTGCGCGATCTTGCAGCAGACCAGGTTGGTCTCGTCCTGCGCGGCGCAGGCGATCAGCAGGTCGGTGTCGTGTGCGCCGGCCTCGGCCAGCACCTGGGGGTCGATGCCGCTGCCCACCACGCCGCGCAGGTCGAAGCGCGACTCCAGATCGCGCAGGCGCTCGGCATCGGTGTCGATGACGGTGATGTCGTTGCGCTCGGAGACCAGGCTCTCGGCCACGCTGTGGCCGACACGGCCGGCGCCCAGGATGATGATTTTCACGGGGGGATGATCGGTACAGGCGGCGTGCGCGTCAAGCCGGCCAAGCCAGTCGGACGGACCGCCGACTCAATTGCCCATGGCGCTGCACATTACCTACGGAGGATGAAACTGGCGCTACCCAAGCCAGTGCCCCCGCGCAAGGGCCGCCCCGCCGCGCTGAGGGCGTCCCCCTCCCGCAGTGCGCAGCAATGCGAGAGAGGGGTGAAGGCGCGAAGCGACTCAGGGGGTGCTTCATTTCCTCAGCCGCGCACCTCGCCTTCGCCCAGCACCACGTACTTGAGCGAGGTCAGGCCCTCGATGCCCACGGGGCCGCGCGCGTGGAACTTGTCGGTGCTGATGCCGATTTCGGCGCCCAGGCCGTACTCGAAGCCATCGGCAAAGCGCGTGCTGGCGTTGACCATGACACTGGCCGAATCCACCTCGCGCAGAAAGCGCTGGGCGTGCACGTGGTCGGTCGTGAGGATGGCGTCGGTGTGGTGCGAGGAGTAGTGGTTGATGTGGGCGATGGCCTCGTCCACCCCTTCCACCAGCTTGATGCTGATGATGGGCGCAAGGTATTCCTCGGACCAGTCCTGCTCGGTCGCGTCCACGAGCTTGGCGCCCGCCACCGGGGCCAGAAGTGCCCGGCTTTCGGGGCACACGCGCATTTCCACGCCCTTGGCGGCATAGACGGCGCCGATCAGCGGCAGGAATTCGGCGGCCACGCCACGCGCCACCAGCAGGCCCTCGCTGGCGTTGCAGGGGCTGTACTTCTGCGTCTTGGCGTTGTCGGCCACCTTCACGGCCATGGCCACGTCGCAGGGGGCGTCCACATAGGTGTGGCAGTTGCCGTCCAGGTGCTTGATCACGGGCACCTTGGCGTCCCGGCTGATGCGCTCGATCAGGCCCTTGCCACCGCGCGGGATGATCACGTCCACGAACTGCGGCATGGCAATGAGCTGGCCCACGGCCTCGCGGTCGGTGGTCTGCACCAGTTGCACCGCGTCCTCTGGCAAACCGGCCTCGGCCAGCGCCAGTTGCACCAGTCGCGCCAGGGCCTTGTTGGAATCGATGGCTTCCGAGCCGCCACGCAGGATGCAGGCATTGCCGCTCTTGATGGACAGGCTGGCCGCCTCGATGGTCACGTTGGGACGGCTCTCGTAGATCATGCCGAACACGCCGATGGGCACGCGCATCTGGCCCACGCGGATGCCGCTGGGCTGCTGCTTCATGCCAATGATCTCGCCGATCACATCGGCCATGGCGGCCAGCTGCTCGCAGCCTTCGGCACAGGTCTCCAGCACCTTGGGCGTGAGCTTGAGACGGTCGACCATGGGTTCGGCCAGGCCAGCGGCACGGGCGCGCTCCAGGTCGCGGGCATTGTCGTCCTGCAGGGCGGCGGTGTGCTCACGCAGCAGGCGCGCCAGGGCGCGCAGCGCCTTGTTCTTGACGGCCGCAGGCGCCTTCGCCATGAGGGCGGAGGCGGCCTTGGCCTGGGATCCGAGGGTGTGCGTGTATTCAGCCACGTTGAGCGCGTTCATGGCCCGATTCTCGCAGAAGCGCCCTCCCCCTGCGTGCCAGAAGGAAGGGCTGGAGCGCGCGCGCTGGCGCCAAGGCGCTCAGTTGAGCGTGTGCACAACCTTGTAGCGCCCCGCGCGCACCATCTCCGCAGCCGCGCTGGCATCGTCCCCCACCCCATAGCCCACCACCAGCTGCACGCCTTCCAGGCCGCTGAAGTTCATGCCCGAGGCAATGCGCACCGGCACCGTGCGCGGCAACGCTCCCGACAGGTAGGCCGGGAAGCCGCCTCCCGTGTACTGCGTCCAGCCATTTGGCCCCAGGAAGAGCACGGTCGAGCCCGCAAATGCAGCCACGTACACGCGCCCGGTCTTGCCACGGTGCAGCGTAGACACCGTGGCACCCACGTCCACCGTCACGTTGCTCAAGGGGCCGGTCTGCCCGCCAGCAAAGGTGCCACTGGCCTCGCCCACGCGGCCGGCATCGAAGGCGGCGCCATTGCCGCCCATCACGCGCACGGGCGCGGTGGTCTTGTCGGTGCCCCCCAGGTTCGTGCCCTTGCCCCAGATCCAGACGCTGCCGTCAGTGCCGATGGCGCCGGAGATCGCAGAGCCCGCCGCCGCCGCGACCACGGGCGGCAAGCCAGCGATGTGCGCGATCTTGGGCACTTCGGTGCTGGGGTTGACCAGGGTGCCGTCGCCCAGTTGGCCGGCGGCATTGACGCCGCAGGCGTGCACGGCGCCGTCGGCGTCCACGAACAGGGTGTGGCCGTCGCCCGGTTCGATCTGCTGGATGCGCGACAAGCCCTGGATGGGCGAGATGTCGATCAGGGCAAAGCCGCCGTTCTGGATGCCTTTTTGGCCGCAGTAGGTGGCGTTCGTCGAGGCCTGGCCCCAGACAGAGACGCCGCCGTCGTTCTTGAGCGCGTAGTACTGGCCGGCAATGTTGATGGAGGTGGCGGCCACGGCTTGCACGCTGCCCAGGGCGTCGAGCACGACGGGGGCGGTGGCGGTGCCGGCCACGGGGGCCAGGGCCTTGTTGCCATTGGAACCCCAGGCGACCACCTTGCCGTCCTGGCGCAGCGAGAGGACTGCCGCGTCCGAGGCGCTCACGGCCACGGCACCTTGCGCGCCGGCCACCAGGCGGGGCGCAGGGTTGCCGCCCGGGCTGGTCTGGCCGGTGCCCAGCTGGGCCGTGCTGTTGCTGCCCCAGGCGAACACCTGGCCGGAGGCATCCGTGGCAAAGGCGGCTGCCGTGTCGGTGCCGGCGTTGATGCTCACGATGTTGCTCAGGCCGTTGATCTGCACGGGCACGCTGGTGCCGTTGCCCCCGGTGCGCCCGCCCGAGTTGTCTCCCCAGGCCCAGACACTGCCGTCGGCCTTGAGCGCCAGCGAGAACGAACCGCGCGCCACCACCTGCACCACGTCCTGCAGCGTCGGGATCTGCGTGGGAGTGGTGCGCGTGGCGGTGTTGCCCAGGCCCAGCTGGCCGCTGCCGCCATACCCCCAGGACCAGACCGTGCCGTCGGCGCGCAGCACCAGCGCGTGGTCATAGCCCATGGAGATGGCCGGCTGCACCGCATGCGCGGAGGTCATCGCAAAGGCCGAGCACAGTGCGGCGGCGCCCAGGGCTGCGGCCGTGCGGAAAGACTTGTTCTTCATCATCAGTTGCTTCATCGGTGTTCTCAGTGGTTGTGTCCATCAGGACAAAAAAATCAAAGACAGGCAGATCGTTCAGAACCCATGGAGGGCTCCATGAACCAGCGGTGTGCGCCGTGCCCGCATCTTCGTGATGCATGGCTGCGAACCGCTTGGCCGCGAGTCTGACGGCGGCGGGCTTTGCAAACAATGGTGTCGCGGCCATGCCGGCGGGCCGGGCGTGAACTTGTGCACGAAGCCGGCACGGAAAATCGCACGCCCGCGCTGCCGCCAGACCTGGCCGGCCTTTCGCGGATACTTGGGGCATGGCAGCCGAACACGACCAACTCACGACATTGCAAGGCGCTCTGGCGCGTTTCAGCGAGGGCAGCTCCAGCGCCTCGGCCCTGAGCGAGCTGGCACGCAGCCAGGCCCAACTGCTCGCGGCCCTGCCGCCGCGCTACAGCGAAGTGCTGCTGAACCTGCTGGACCGCCTCGAATCGAGCGCGCTGTTCTCCGAGGAAAGCTGCTCGTTCAGCCAGAAGGACCTGGTCGCCAACCTGCAGATGTGGGTGGACAAGGCGCGCGGTACGCTGGACGCGCGCTGAGCGCGGCCGCCGCCCGGTCCGTCAGCGTGCTGCGCTAGTCAGTTTGCACAGCTGCAGCGCCAGGCGCTGCAGGGCCTGCCAGCCGTCGGTGGGCCAGTCGGGCACCTTCAGGCCCTTGACGATGCCGTCCACCGTGTGGGCCGACTGCAGCAGGCGCGCCAGCGCGGCGTCGCTGGCCTTGGGCAGGATGCGCTCGAACAGGCGCTCCTTGGGCCCCCAGATGCGGTTCTCGCGCAGGGCCATGGGCAGGGGACGGCCGGCATTCATTGCATCCTTCACGCGCTTCAGGGCGCGGATGTCCTCGGCCAGTGCCCAGTGCACCAGCACCTCGGCCTCGCCTTCGGCCTGCAGGCCGTCGAGCATGCGCTGCACGCGCCCGGTGTGGCCGGCCAGCACCGATTCGGAGAGTTTGAACACGTCGTAGCGCGCCACATTGAGCACGGCCGCCTCCACCTGCGCCTGGGTCAGTTCGCCCGGCGGGTGCAGCAGCGCGAGCTTCTGGATCTCCTGGTGCGCGGCCAGCAGGTTGCCCTCCACGCGGTCGGCAAAGAACTGCAGCGTGCGCTGGCCCTCCTCGCCCGCCACCACGCGCTGGCCCTGCGTGGCCAGGCGCTGGGCAATCCATTGCGGCAGCATGCCGCGCTCGATGGGATCGATCTGGATGGAGGTGCCTTGGCCCTCCAGCGCGGCGAACCAGGCGCCGCTGCGCGTGGCCTTGTCCAGGCGCGGCAGCATCACCAGGGTCAGGGTGCTGTCGTTGCCCCGCGCCGATTCGGCGATCTGCTGCAGCGCCACGCTGCCGTCCTTGCCGGGCTTGCCCGAGGGGATGCGGATCTCCACGATCTGCTTGTCGGCAAACAGGCTCAGCGAGCCACCCGCCGCCAGCACGGCACTCCAGTCAAAGTGGGCGCCCGCCACCGTGTAGGAGCTGCGCTCGGTATAGCCCTGGTTGCGCGCCGTGGCGCGGATGGCGTCCGCAGCCTCCTGCTGCAACAGCGCCTCGTCGCCATGCAGGACATACAGCGGCGACAGGCCCTTTTGGAGATGGGAGGAGAGTTGGGCCAGGGCGACTTGCATGGTGCAAAGTCTAAACGCGCAGCAGGCTTCCGCCCGGGCTGCCGGCAGTCCCTGAAAGGCTCACGCCCTGCAAAATGCCAATCCAGTTGCACAAATTGACCTATCTTTGGCAAGAATTGCACAGGCCATTGTCTTTCCATTGGACGCGCACCGACCCACAATAGCGCCCTGCATGGCCGCCGCGCTACCCGCGCTGCGGCAGCCGCTCCCCACCCCACAAAGGCTTTCTTCGCATGACCATCCTCCCTGCACCGCACCCTGCCGCCAGCCTGATCGGCGCCCCCACCGACATCGGCGCTGGCGCGCGCGGCGCCTCCATGGGCCCCGAGGCCCTGCGCGTGGCGGGGCTGCAGCCGGCACTGGAGCGCCATGGCCTGCAGGTGGTGGACCGCGGCAACCTGAACGGCCCGGCCAACCCCTGGCAGCCGCCCGTAGACGGCTACCGCCATCTGCCCGAGGTGGTGCAATGGAATCGGCTGGTGTTCGATGCGGTCTATGCGGAGCTGCAGCAGGGCCGCTTGCCCATCCTGCTGGGCGGCGACCACTGCCTGGGCCTGGGCAGCATCAGCGCGGTGGCACGCCACTGCGCCGAGAGCGGCAAGGCGCTGCGTGTGCTCTGGCTCGATGCCCATGCCGACTTCAACACCAGCGCCCTCACCCCCAGCGGCAATGTGCACGGAATGCCCGTGGCCTGCCTGTGCGGGCTGGGCCCGGCGGAACTCACGGAACTGGCCGGCATGCCCGGCGGCGGCCCGGCCCTGCGCCCCCAGCAGGTGCGCCAGATCGGCATCCGCAGCGTGGACGCGGGCGAAAAGCGGCTGGTGCACGAGCAGGGCCTGGAGGTGTTCGACATGCGTGCCATCGACGAGATCGGCATGCGCCAGGCCATGCAGCAGGCCCTGGCCGGCATGGACGACAACACCCACCTGCACGTGAGCTTCGACGTGGACTTCCTCGACCCGGGCATCGCCCCCGGGGTAGGCACCACGGTGCCCGGTGGCCCGACCTACCGCGAAGCCCAGCTGTGCATGGAAATGATCGCCGACAGCGGCCGCCTGGCCTCGCTGGACATCATGGAGCTGAACCCCGCTCTGGACGTGCGCAACCAGACGGCCGAGGTGGCCGTGGACCTGGTGGAATCACTCTTCGGAAAAAGCACTTTGATGCGAGTACCGCCGCTGAAATGATGAAGGCTTCGGCCTCTCGGTGGCACCGCACGCGCGCAACGACCGAAACCGGCGCGCCCGGTACCAGAGCCCCCGTGCAAGGGCCGCCCCGCCGCACCGGGGGCGTCCCCCTGGGGGGATGGCGCAAAGCGCCTCAGGGGGGCTACCTTTTCACCACGGCGAGGCGGCGCAGCAGCTGCTGCACGATGTCCGTCTGCATGTTGCGGTAGAGCAGCGCCTCTTCGGCCTCCTTGGCCAGGGCGATGGTTTCGTTGTAGCTGATGTCACGCTGCTGCAGCAGCTCGGTTTCGGGAATCAGCTCGCTGCCGTTGGCGCCGCGCACCCGGAACTTCACGCGCAGGCGCAGTTGCAGCTCGCGCACCTGGCCCGAGGCGTTCTGCCCCACGACCACGCGCTCGCGCTGCTCGGACAGCAGCTCCAGCCCGACCTGCGCCTTGGGCAGGTCGGCCAGATCGCGCAGCACCGTGAGCTTGGTGCCCGAGCCTTCCAGCGTGCGCTGCAGCTCGCGCGCCAGCGTGGAACTGGGGGCCGCGGCGATGAGCAGCACATCGAACGAGAACTCGGGCACGCCGCGCAGGCGGAACCCGCAGGCCGTGAGCAGCAGCGCGGCAGGGGCCGCCAGGAGCAGGGTGCGCTTGGTCGGCATGCTTACACCACCACGTTCACCAGGCGCCCGGGCACCACGATCACACGCTTGGGCGCGGCACCGGCGGCCTGGGCGACAAAGGCTTCGCTGGCCAGCGCAATGCGCTCGATCTCGGCCTTATCGGCCTGGGCCGGCACGAGGATGGAGCCGCGCAGCTTGCCGTTGACCTGCAGCATGAGTTCGATCTCGTCCTGCACCAGGGCGCCGGCATCCACCTGGGGCCAGGGTGCATCGAGCAGCTCGCCCAGAGAACCGGCGTAGCCCAGGCTGGTCCACTGCGCATGGGCAATGTGGGGCGTGGCGGGGTACAGGCAGCGCAGCAGGATGCCGAAGCCCTCGATCAGCGCCACCTGGGCACCGGCCGAATCCGTGGCCTTGAAGTCCTCGAGCGCGTTGATCATCTTCATCGCGCCCGAAACCACGGTGTTGTACTGCATGCGCTGGTAGTCGTAGTCCACCTGCTTGAGCACGGTATGGATCTCCAGGCGCAGGGCCTTGGCCTCCTTGCCGAACTGCACGTCGGCCAGGCTGGTGGCGCCGGCCACGCTGGCCAGCGCCGCATCGCGGTCGATGGCAGCGAGCTTGAAGCCGAAGTTCCACACCCGGCGCAGGAAGCGGAAGCTGCCTTCCACCGCCGCATCGTTCCACTCCAGCGTGGCTTCGGGTGGGGCCGTGAACATGGTGTACAGGCGGGCCGTGTCGGCGCCGTACTTGGCGATCAGGTCCTGCGGGTCGACGCCGTTGCGCTCGGTCTTGCCCATCTTGCCGACACCGCCGTACTCCAGCAGCAGGCCCTGCGCAAACGCACCTTCGGCTTCGTTGAGCTTGCCGCCGGTGATGCGGCCCTGGGCATCCAGCACCGGGGTCACGCCCTCGGGCGGGAAGTAGCTCTTGCCGCCCTTTTCGTCGCGCGTGAAGTAGATGTGGTTGAGCACCATGCCCTGCGTGAGCAGGTGGGCAAACGGCTCATCCACCGTCACCAGGCCCAGGTCGCGCATGACCTTGGTCCAGAAGCGCGCGTACAGCAGGTGCAGGATGGCGTGCTCGATGCCGCCGATGTACTGGTCCATGCCGGCGCCGCCGGTCACGGTCTTCTGGTCGCGCATCCAGTAGGCCGTGCCATCGGCCACCATGGCGTCGTTGTTCTTCGGGTCGCAATAGCGCATGAAGTACCACGAACTGTCCACGAAGGTGTCCATGGTGTCGGTCTCGCGGCGAGCGGCCTTGCCGCAGACCGGGCAGGTCACGCCGGCATGGAAGCCTTCGTGCTTGTGCAGCGGGTTGCCCGAGCCGTCGGGCACGCAATCGGTGGGCAGCACCACCGGCAGGTCCTTCTCGGGCACGGGCACGGCGCCGTGCTCTTCGCAGTGGATGATGGGGATGGGTGTGCCCCAGTAGCGCTGGCGCGAAACGCCCCAGTCGCGCAGCCGCCAGGTGGTCTTGGTCTCGCCCAGGCCCTTGGCCTGCAGGGCGTGGGCCACGGCGGCCACGGCCTCCTTGTAGCCCATGCCGCTGAAGCTGTCGGAGTTGATGGTCACGCCGCGCTGCTTGTCGCCGTACCAGTCGTTCCACTGGTGGTAGTTGAAGTGCTCGCCGTCCACCAGCACGACCTGCTTGATCTCCAGTTTGTACTTGAGGGCAAAGGCGAAGTCGCGCTCGTCGTGCGCAGGCACGCCCATCACGGCGCCATCGCCGTAGCCCATGAGCACGTAGTTGCCCACCCACACCGGGATCTGCTCTTCGGTGATGGGGTGCGTGACAAACAGGCCGGTGGCAATGCCCTTCTTCTCCTGGGTCGCCAGCTCGGCCTCGGTCGTGCCACCGCTCTTGCATTCCTCGATGAAGGCAGCGACGGCGGGGTTGCTGCGTGCGGCATGGGCCGCGAGCGGGTGCTCGGGCGCCACGGCGCAGAAGGTCACGCCCATGATGGTGTCGGCGCGCGTGGTGAAGACGTACATGCGGCCATCGCCGATCACCTTGCCGTCATCGCCTTGGATGTCGTGCAGGAAGGCAAAGCGCACGCCCTCGCTCTTGCCGATCCAGTTCTCCTGCATGAGCTTGACGCGCTCGGGCCAGCCGGGCAGCTTGTCGCCGGTCACGAAGTCCAGCAGCTCCTCGGCGTAGTCGGTGATCTTGAGGTAGTAGCCGGGGATCTCGCGCTTTTCCACCGTGGCGCCGGTGCGCCAGCCCTTGCCGTCGATGACCTGCTCGTTGGCCAGCACGGTCTGGTCCACCGGGTCCCAGTTCACGACCTGGGTCTTGCGGTAGGCGATGCCCTTGTCCAGCATCTTCAGGAACAGCCACTGGTTCCAGTGGTAGTACTCGGGGTCGCAGGTGGCGACTTCGCGCGACCAGTCGATGGCCAGGCCCATGGCCTGCATCTGCTTCTTCATGTACGCGATGTTCTCGTACGTCCACTTGGCCGGGGGCACACCGTTCTTGAGCGCGGCGTTCTCGGCCGGCAGGCCGAAAGCGTCCCAGCCCATGGGCATGAGCACGTTGTGGCCGTTCATGCGCAGGTAGCGCGTGAGCATGTCGTTGATGGTGTAGTTGCGCACGTGGCCCATGTGCAGCTTGCCGCTGGGGTAGGGCAGCATCGAGCAGGCGTAGAACTTCTTCTTGTTCGCGTCTTCGACCACGCGGTAGGCGTCGCGGGCGGTCCAGTGGTCTTGCGCGGCGCGCTCAACCTCTTGGGGAGAGTATTTGTCTTGCATGGAGGCTCGGGTCAGGATGGGTGCAGCCACAGGACTGCGCTGCGCGGATTTTAGGCTGTCGGGCGCGCCGCGCTGTGCGCATGCCCCGCCAGCGGATTTTCAGGGGGTTTTCGGGGCGCCCGGGGCAGGCTGCGGCTCGGCCACGAAGCCGATGCGCTGCAGGCCGGCGGCATGGGCCGCGCCCATGACTTCCACGATGCGGCCATAGGGCACGGCGGCGTCGGCACGCAGCTGCACCTCGGTATCAGGGGCCGTCGCGCCGATGCGCTGCAGGCGCTCGGCCAGCGCGGCCTGTGCCAGGGGCTGGTCGTCAAGGAAAGCCTGGCCGGTGCGGTCCACCACCAGGGTGAGGGCCTTGGCTGGTGCGCCCGCCGCCGTGCCCTCGGCGCGCGGCAGGTCCAGGCGGATGGAGCTGGCCATGAGGGGCGCTGTGAGGATGAAGATCACCACCAGCACCAGCATCACGTCAACCAGCGGCGTCATGTTGATGTCGCTCATGGGCTGAGGCCCCTGGGTGCGCTCGAGGCGGCCGAAGCTCATGGGGCCTTGCTTGCGACGTGATCCTGGGCCGCCGTGTCGATGCGCAGCTCGCGCAGGTCGCGTGCAAAGCCCTCCAGATCGGCCTCGATGCGCCCGATGAGCCGGCCGCAGACGTTGTAGGCCAGCACGGCCGGAATGGCCACGGCCAGGCCGGCAGCGGTCATGACCAGGGCCTCGCCCACCGGGCCGGCCACACGGTCGACGGTGATCTGCCCGGCGCCCGCCATGGCCGAGAGCGCGTGGTAGATGCCCCAGACGGTGCCCAGCAGGCCCACGAAGGGCGCCGTGGAGCCCACGGTGGCCAGCAGCACCTGGCCGAACTGCAGGCGCCCCAGCACGCCGTGCAGGGCGTCGCGCAGCACGCGCGTGAGGCGCTGCGACAGGCTGCCCATGGACGCCAGGGCCGAGGGAGAGGCGGCATCGGCCACGGTGTTGACCGCCTGCACCATGGGCAACACCAGGGCCAGCCGGTCAAAGCCCTGCAGGCGCAGGGCGGCCTCGGGCAGCGAAGGGGCCTGCCAGACGGCGGCCACGCAGCGCGCCACGTCGGCGCTGGCGCGGCGCAGCAGGCGCAGTTTCCAGACGATCACCACCCAGCTTGCGACCGACATGGCCAGCAGCAGCAGGGCCGAGCCCTGGGTCACCGCATCACCTTGCCGCCACCAGTGGAGTGCATCCATGCGCGCGAGCCGCCTTGGGGCTTACTTGAGGTTCAGCACGTCGAACATGTCGTGCAGGCCGGTCTTGTGCGCTGCCAGGTAGCGCACGGCGCGCAGGCTGCCCTGGGCGTAAGTGGTGCGGCTGCTGGACTTGTGCGTGATCTCGATGCGCTCGCCGATGCCGGCGAACAGCACGGTGTGGTCACCCACGATGTCGCCACCGCGGATGGCGGCAAAGCCGATGCTGGAGGGGTCGCGCTCCCCCGTGATGCCCTCGCGGGCGTAGACGGCGCATTCCTTGAGGTCACGGCCCATCGCCTCGGCAATGACCTCGCCCATCTTCAGTGCGGTGCCCGAGGGCGCATCCACCTTGTGGCGATGGTGGGCCTCGATGATCTCGATGTCATAGCCCGTGGCCATGGCCTTGGCGGCCATTTCCAGCAGCTTGAGCGTGACGTTCACGCCCACGCTCATGTTGGGCGCCATGACCACGGCCGTGCGCTGTGCCAGCGCCGCGATCTCGGCCTTCTGCTCGTCGGAGAAGCCGGTCGTGCCGATGACCATCTTCACCCCCAGTTCGGCGCACACGGCCAGGTGGGCCAGCGTGCCTTCGGGGCGGGTGAAATCGATCAGGACGTCGGCATTCTGCAGCCCGGCCTTGATGTCCGAGGTGATGGCCACGCCGCTGGCATGGCCGAGGAAGGCCGTGGCGTCCGAGCCGATGCCGGGGCTGGCGGCCACGTCCAGTGCGCCGGCGAGCACGCAGTCATCGGTGGCGCGCAGGGCCTCGATGAGCATGCGGCCCATGCGGCCCGATGCGCCGGCAACGGCCACGCGCACGGGGGTGGAGGCTGTCGAAGAATTCCCTGCCATGTGTTTCCTGGATTCGCAAAAATGGTCGGCAGACCAAAAACAATGAAGAAAAAGCCCTCTGGTTACGCGCCTGCACGCCCAGAAAGCGGCCTTGTCAGCGCCCAGGCGCTTCGAGAGGCGGATAGCGGGTGGGGGCCATTTCCTGCGGGGCTGCGTCGGCCGCCTTTTCGGCAGGGGTTTCGGCCTTGCGCGCGGGGTAGCGCGCCAGTTGGTCTTGCGTCGCCTCCAGCACGGGCACCTTGCCCTTGCCTGCGCGGCCACCGTCGAGTGAGGCGACGAATTCGGCCTCGGAGGGCATTTCGTCGCCTTCCGATCGGGCCAGCACATCGCCTTCGAAGAACACCGTGAGCTTGCGGGTCACGAGCTCGGCCGAAGGTTTCTTCAGCGTAAAGACGTATTCCCAGCGGTTGGCATGGAACAGGCTGGTCACCAGGGGGGTGCCCAGGATTTCGCGCACCTGCTGGCGGCTCAGGCCGGGTTTCAGGGCCTCGACCTGCTCACGCGAGACGAAATTGCCTTGCACGATGTCGATCTTGTACGGCGTGACCACGGTGGCCAGGCGGCGGCTGGCGCCGTCCAGGCTGCCGCACCCCGCCAGGGTACCGATGGCAGCACCCAGCAACAGGATCGAGCCCAGGCGGGCGTGGATACGGGCATTGACTGGCATGGGAGAAAGACCTGAGGATATGATTCAAACCATTGTAGCGGCAGCCTCTCGCTCCCTGCCTTTCCCGGGACACCGGCAACCAGGACCCATCCATGACCAATATCGACGAACTCAAAAGCACCGGCCTGAAGGCAACCCTGCCGCGCCTGAAGATCATGGAGATCTTCCAGAAGGGCACGCAGCGCCACATGACGGCCGAAGACGTGTTCCGCGTACTGCTCGAGGAGCGCTCGGACATCGGCCTGGCCACGGTGTACCGCGTGCTCACGCAGTTCGAGCAGGCCGGCATCCTGATCCGCAGCAATTTCGAGAGCGGCAAGGCCGTGTACGAGCTCAACGAGGGCTCGCACCATGACCACTTCGTCTGCACCTCGTGCGGCAAGGTCGAGGAGTTCTACGACCCCGAGATCGAGAAGCGCCAGCAGATGGTGGCCAAGTCCAAGGGCTGGGTGGTGCAGGACCACACCATGGCGCTGTACGGCCAGTGCGCCGATTGCGCCAAGAAGTGAATCCCCCCTGAGTCGCCTTCGGCGCCTTCCCCCCAGAGGGGGGACGCTCCCAGCGCGGCGGGGCGGCCCTTGCGCGGGAGCACTGGCCTCGGCCGCGCCAGTTTTGGCGGCCTGAGCTCTAGCCGCCGGTGTCGCGCTCCATGGCGCGGCGGTGGCGTTCGACGAATTCCTGGTAGGTGTCGATGCCGCGCAGCTGCAGGATGGTGTTGCGCACCGCGGCTTCGACCAGCACGGCGATGTTGCGGCCGGCGACCACCTGGATCACCACCTTGAGCACGGGCACGCCCAGCACGTCCTGGGTCAGCGGTTCGTAGGGCAGGCGTTCGTAGTCACGCTCCAGCGTTTCCTTGCGCACCAGGTGCACGATGAGCTTCAGGCGCATCTTGCGGCGCACGGCCGTCTCGCCGAAGATGGCACGGATATCGAGCAGACCGATGCCGCGCACTTCCAGCAGGTTCTGCAGCAGCTCGGGGCACTTGCCCTCGATGGTGGTCTGGTTGATGCGGAACAGGTCCACCGCGTCGTCGGCCACCAGGCCGTTGCCACGCGAGATCAGCTCCAGGCCGAGCTCGCTCTTGCCCAGGCCCGATTCGCCGGTGATCATGACCCCCAGGCCCAGGATGTCCATGAACACGCCGTGCATGGTGGTGCGGTCGGCGAAATGCTTGGACAGGTAGGCCCGCAGCACGTCGATCACGAACGCCGAGGACTCGTGCGTGGAGAACATCGGGATCTGCGCGCGCTCGCACATCGAGACCAGCGCATCGGGGGCGGTCTGGTTGTCGGCCAGCACCAGCACCGGTGGCTCCAGGGTCACGATGCGGGCGATGCGGCGCTTGCAGTCGTCGGGCGAGGCATTGCTCAGGTAGGCAATCTCGCGCTCACCCAGGATCTGCACCCGGTAGGGGTGGATGTAGTTGAGGTAGCCGACCAGGTCGGCGCCCGAGCGGGCCGAGCGCACCGCCACCTCGTCGAAGCGGCGCTCGGAGGCCCCCAGGCCTGCGACCCACTCCCATTTCAGCGCGCTGCGGAATTCCTCGAACAGGACATCGGCGCTGACGACATTGGGTTTCACGGCCGGGCTGCGGGGGGAATGCGCGGTGCCGCAGGGCTCAGGCAGCCTGGGTGGACTGCCAACCGGCGATCATGCCGTGCAGTTCGGCGGCGTCGGTGCTGGCCTTGAGCTTTTCGCGCAGCGCGGAGTCGCTCAGCAGTTCGGCGATTTCCGACAGGATTTCCAGGTGCTTCTGGGTCGCCGCCTCGGGCACCAGGAGGAAGATCAGCAGGGCCACCGGCATTTCGTCGGGGGCATCGAAGCCGATGGGGTGGGCCAACTGGAACACGGCGGCCATGGGGGCCTTCAGGCCCTTGATGCGGCCGTGCGGGATGGCTACGCCATGGCCCAGGCCCGTGGAGCCCAGGCGCTCGCGCGCGAACAGGCTGTCGGTGATCAGGGCACGCGAGAGCCCGTGCTGGCTCTCGAACAGCAGACCCGCCTCTTCAAAAGCACGCTTCTTGCTGGTGGAGTCCACGCTCACAAGCACTTGGGCGGGAGGCAGGATGGAGGCGAGTCGGTTCATGGTCAGAGGTAACAATTATGCACATATTGGCAAAAACCCTGAGCAATTTACAAGGGGCCACAAAAAAACCGCCTCCAGGGGCGGTTGCTGTGGGCCGCAATGCAACGCTCAGGCGTGCATTTCGCGCTTGGCAGCTTCGTGGTGGTGGTCCTGCAGGCGGTCCTTGTGGCGCACCACCTGGCGGTCCATCTTGTCAACCAGCTCATCCACCGCAGCATACAGGTCCGAGTGGGAACTTTCGGCAAACAGGTCATTGCCTTTCACATGGATGTTGCATTCCGCTCGCTGGCGCTTTTCCTTTTCCTTTTGCTTCTCTACTGTCAGCAGCACCTTGACGTCTACTACTTGGTCGAAATGGCGATTGATCCGGTCCAGCTTGGTTGTCACGTAACTGCGCAGCGCTGGGGTAACTTCGAGGTGGTGACCGCTGATCGTCAAGTTCATAAATAAGTCTCCTGTGGCTCACGGTGGAACAAATGGCCGCCCTTGATCAGAGTTGCGGCCTGGCGAACTTGGATGCATCCATCGACGGGTTCACTATGCGCCCGCCGTCCCCGAAATGCAATCCCATACCGCCCCCGCCCACTGGGTTATGCCGGCCAAGGTGCCAGCAGCCCGAAAAGGGCGCACAATGGCAAAGTCGACCGGGAGCCGGTTGACCCGGGGAACCCGGCCCTCTTATGCCGCCCGCCCCGGCGCTGCGCCATGCAGCACCAGCCGCCCCACCACCACGATGGACAGCACGCTGGCAACGATGCCGACCACGGCAGCCATCCAGTAGCCCTGCACCAGCCCCTGGGCATCCCGGCTGATCAGCACGCCCCCGACCAGCGAAGCCACCCCCATGGCCGCCGATTGCACCGAGGCATTGAGCGTCATGAACGTGCCGCGCAGCTGCGGATTGGCGGCCGAGGTGATGATGGCCATGCCCGGGATCATGCGCCCGCTCATGAAAGCGAACATCAGCGTGGAGACCGTGAGCACGGCCCACAGCGGCACCCCATGCACCGTGGTGATGCCGAGCAGGCAGGGCCCCACTGCCAGGGCCAGCCAGCGGAAGGTACGCACCTTACCGCGCGCATCCGTGAGCCGCCCGAACAGGCGCGCGGTGAACAGGGTCACGACCCCGCCGCACAGGTAGATCAGCGGCACCTGGTCGGTGCGCACGCCGGCATTGGCCTGCATGTAGATCGTGATGTAGGGGATCACCGTGAAGCCGGTGGACATCAAGAGGCCCGAGAACACGAAGGCCCAGCGGTGGTTGGCGTCCCTGAGCACCTCGGCAATGCCGCCCAGCGCCGTGCGCTGCTGGCCAGCCGCCAGGTGGGCATCCAGGGTGGGCAGCGTGCGCGCGGCAAACACCAGCAACAGCGCACACATCGCGGCAATCGCGAAGAAGGGCATGTGCCAGCCGCCATGCTCGGCCAGCACCAGCCCGAGCGGAACCCCGGCCACCGTGGACACCGAGAACGAGGTCATGACGATGCCCATGGCGCGCCCGCGCCGCTCGAAGGGCACCACATCAGCCACCACAGTCTGGCACAGGGCCGAGAGCACGCCGCCGAACATGCCGGCCAGCACGCGCGCCACCATGAGCGTGGCGTAGGTGGGCGCCAGGCCACAGGCCAGGGTGGCCAGGCCGAACAGCGCGTACAGCGCCAGCAGCAGGCGCTTGCGGCCGAAGCGGTCGATGTAGGTCGAGGCCAGCAGGCCCGATGCACCGGCCGAAAGCGTGTAGGCCGACACCAGCAGGCCGAACTGCGCGTCGCTGATGGCAAAGATGCGCGTGAGCTGCGGGCCCAGCGGCATCATGATCATGAAATCCAGGATGTGCGTGAACTGCACGCCCGCCAGGGTCAGCAGCAGCCACAGTTCGCGGCGGGGAGTCAGGGGATGGGACGTGGGCACAGGGGCGTTGCCGGCGAGGGCATGGTGAAAGCAAGCCCGGCAGTGTGCCGCCCCTCGGGATGGGCCACAAGCCCCCGTCCCACCGGCCGTACCGCCCCGGCGCGTAAAATCGCCACGCTGTACAGCGAACGTGGCCGCGCGGGTGCGCGCCCTCCCTTTTCCCAGGCCTGACCGCAGCGGACATCGACTGCCCACACCGACACCATGACCCAGCCAAGCTCCAATGCCCTGCACACCTCTGCCCTGACCTCGCTGCCCCTGCTGGCGCGCGGCAAGGTGCGCGACAACTACGCCGTGGGCGACGACCGCATCCTGATGGTGGCCAGCGACCGCCTCTCGGCCTTCGACGTGATCATGGGCGAACCCATCCCCGGCAAGGGCGAGCTGCTCACGCAGATGGCGCTGTTCTGGTTCGACAAGCTCGGCCACATCTGCCCCAACCACCTGACCGGCGATGCCCCGGAGAGCGTGGTCACCCCGGCCGAGGCCGCGCAGATCCGCGGCCGCTCGATGCTGGTGCAGCGCCTGCAGCCGATTCCCGTGGAAGCCGTGGTGCGCGGCTACCTGGCCGGCAGCGGCTGGAAGGAATACCAGGAATCGCGCTCGGTCTGCGGCGTGCCCCTGCCCGAAGGCCTGACCAATGCCGCCAAGCTGCCTGCGCCCATCTACACCCCGGCCGCCAAGGCGGCCGCGGGCGAGCACGACGAGAACATCACCTTCGAGCGCACGGTGGAGATGATCGGCCTGCCGCTGGCCACGAAGATCCGCGACCTGAGCATCGCCATCTACCAGGCCGCGGCCGAGATCGCCCTCACCAAGGGCATGATCATCGCCGACACGAAATTCGAGTTCGGCCTGGCGCCCGATGGCACCCTGGTGCTGATGGACGAGGTGCTCACCCCCGACAGCTCGCGCTACTGGCCCGTGGAGGGCTACGAGGCAGCCCTGGCCGCCGGCCAGAACCCGCCCAGCTACGACAAGCAGTTCGTGCGCGACTGGCTGGAGCAGGCCCAGATCAACGGCAAGCCCTGGGACAAGACCCCGCCCTCGCCGCGCCTGCCGCGCGAAGTGATCGAGAAGACCGCAGCCAAGTACCGCGAAGCGCTGGAACGCCTGGTGGGCTGATTTTCCGGCCCCGGCAACGCAAAAAGGCTCCCTCGGGAGCCTTTTTGCATGGGGCGCGCGGATTTAGCTCAGCACGACGCTCGACAGCCGGCGGCGGTAGGTGGCCACCACCGGGTCGTCGGGGGGAATCTGCCCATCGGCCACCTTGGGCTTGGGCGGCTCGATGATTTCCAGGATGGCCACATAGGTCTTGCGCGCCACCTCGTCGCCCCAGGCCTTGTCGCGCATGAGGATCTCGAGCAGCTCGTCCATGGCATCGGTCCAGCGCTGCTCGGTGATGAGCCAGCGTGCCTGGGCCAGGCGGGCGTCGAAGTCGCGCTTGTTGGCGGCGATCTTCGCCTCGAAGGCGGCGGTGTCGCCCGCGCCTTCGGTGGTGGCCACGGTGTCGATGGCGTCCATCCAGACCTTGAGCGCAGCAATCTTGCGCGCATTGGGCGCCTTGGCGATCACCGGGGCAAAGGCCACCTTGGCGTCGTCGTCGCGGCCCAGCTGCAGCAGCAGCTTGACGTAGTCGAAGCGCGCATCGTCATTGGCCGGGTCGGTCGCCACGGCGTGCTGCAGCTTTTCCAGCGCGGTGTCGGTGTCGCCATCGGCCAGGGCATCCTGGGCCTCCTCTTCCTGCTCCTCAGCCTCCAGGGCCTCGGCCGTGGGCACGTGCTTGTCCAGGAACTCGCGCACCTTGCCTTCGGGCAGGGCGCCCATGAAGCCATCCACGGGCTGGCCGTTCATGAGCAGCACACAGGTCGGGATGCTGCGGATGCCGAACATGCCGGCCAGTTGCTGCTCCTGGTCGGAATCGATCTTGGCCAGGCGAAAACGCCCTTCGTATTCGGTCTCGAGCTTCTCCAGCACCGGGCCGAGCGACTTGCAGGGGCCGCACCAGGGCGCCCAGAAATCCACCAGAACCGGGACTTCCATCGAGGCGGCAATCACCTCGGCTTCAAAATTTTCTACGGTGACATCAATCATGGTCGGGGGCCCAGGGCCGGTGAAGCAAGTTGGCGCTATTTTGGCGCATTGAAACAACCCCGTGGCAGGGGGGCCATCGCAAATCGTAAAATCGGGGGTTCCACCTACAGCGCCCAGGCGGACCGCAATCCGCCCAAGCGCCCCCACACACACCATGAAACCCATCCAGATCGGCGTGGTCATGGGCTCCAGCAGCGACTGGGAGACCATGCAGCATGCAGTGCAGATTCTTGAGCAATTCGGCATTTCCCACGAGGCGCGCGTGGTGTCGGCGCACCGCATGCCCGACGACATGTTCGCCTACGCCGAGGCCGCCGCGGGCCGGGGCCTGAAGGCCATCATCGCCGGTGCCGGCGGCGCAGCCCACCTGCCCGGCATGATCGCCGCCAAGACCACCGTGCCGGTGCTGGGTGTGCCCGTGGCCAGCCGCCACCTGCAGGGCGTGGACTCGCTGCACAGCATCGTGCAGATGCCCAAGGGCATCCCGGTGGCGACCTTTGCCATTGGCACGGCCGGCGCTGCCAACGCAGCCCTGTTCGCCGTGGCCCTGCTGGCCAGCGAAAACCCCGCACTGCGCCAGCGCCTGGAAGCCTTCCGCGCCGAGCAGACGGAAGTGGCGCGCAACATGGCCTTGCCCCCCGCCGCATGACCACGCTTTCCGCACCGCTTCTTCCTGGGTCCACCCTGGGCGTCCTGGGCGGCGGCCAGCTCGGCCGCATGTTCGTGCACGCGGCCCAGGCCATGGGCTATTTCACCGCCGTGCTCGACGCCGACCCCACCAGCCCCGCAGGGCTGGTGAGCCACCACCATGTCCAGACCGGCTACGAAGACGCGGCAGGCCTGGCCGAGCTGGCGCGCCTGGCCGATGCCGTGACCACCGAGTTTGAGAACGTGCCCGCCACCGCCCTGGCAGCGCTGGGCGCGCTGCGCCCGGTGTCGCCTGCAGCGGGTGCCGTGGCCGTGGCGCAGGACCGTGCGCAGGAAAAGGCCCATTTCGTGCGCTGCGGTGTGGCGTGCGCGCCCTACGCCGTGATCGAAACGGCCGAGCAACTCGCCGCGGTGCCCGCCGACCTGCTGCCCGGCATCCTCAAGACCGCCCGCATGGGCTACGACGGCAAGGGCCAGGTGCGCGTGAAGACCGCCGCCGAGCTGGCCGCGGCCTGGGAGTCCGTGGGCCGCGTGGCCTGTGTGCTCGAAAAGATGCTGCCGCTGGCACTGGAGTGCTCGGTCATCGTCGCGCGCGGTGCCGATGGCGCCTGTGTGCACCTGCCCGTGCAGCGCAACCTGCACCGCGATGGCATCCTGGCAGTGACCGAGGTGCATGCCGCCAACCTGCCCGACACCGTGGCCCGCCAGGCCATTGCCGGGGCCATCTCCATTGCCACCGGCCTGGCCTACGTGGGCGTGCTGTGCGTGGAGTTCTTTGTGCTGCAGGACGGCAGCCTGGTGGTCAACGAGATTGCGCCGCGCCCGCACAACAGTGGCCACTACAGCCAGAACGCCTGCGACGTCTCGCAGTTCGAGCTGCAGGTGCGCACCATGGCCGGCCTGCCGCTCACGCAGCCACGCCAGCACAGCCCGGCCTTCATGCTCAACCTGCTGGGTGACCTGTGGTTCGCCGCAGACGGCAGCCAGCAGACGCCCCCCTGGGCCGAGGTCCTGGCCCTGCCCGGCACCCACCTGCACCTGTATGGCAAGCGCGACGCCAAGCGCGGGCGCAAGATGGGGCACCTGAACATCACCGCCGACAGTGCCGATGCCGCACGCGCCACCGCCCTCAAGGCCGCTGCCCTGCTGGGCATCGCCCCGTTCTGACCGGCCCGGACCGCATTCCATGATCCTTGACGGCACCCAGCCCGAATCCATTGCCGCCGCCGCCCGTACGGTGCGCAGCGGCGCCCTGCTGGGCCTGCCCACCGAGACGGTGTATGGCCTGGCCGCCGATGCCAGCAGCGATGCGGCCGTGGCCCAGATCTTCGCGGCCAAGGGCCGGCCCAGCGACCACCCGCTGATCGTGCACGTGGCCGATGCTTCGGGCATCGCCCATTTCGCGAGCGAGGTCCCGGCCTTCGCCAAGGCCCTGGTCGATGCGTTCTGGCCCGGCCCCCTGACCATCATCCTGCCGCGCCTGGCGGATGTGGCCACGGCAGCGACCGGGGGACAGGCCAGCGTGGGCCTGCGCTGCCCGGCACACCCGGTAGCGCACGCGCTGCTCGCGGCCTGTGCGGCCCCTGGCGAGGGCAGCGAACTCGGTGGTCCACCCGTCTGGGGGGTTGCCGCCCCCAGCGCCAACCGATTCGGCCGGGTGAGCCCGACCACGGCACAGCATGTGGCGAGCGAGTTTGGCAGCGAGCTGCTGGTGCTGGACGGCGGGCCCTGCGGCGTGGGGATCGAATCGACCATCGTCGACTGCACGCGCGGCCGGCCGGTGCTGCTGCGCCCGGGGGCCATCACGCGCACGCAGATTGCACGGGCCTGCGGCATGCAGCCCTTGTCCCCAGAGGAGCTGCCCGAGCACACGCCACGTGCCTCGGGCACGCTGGAGGCGCACTATGCCCCCAACGCCAAGGTGCGCCTCATGGATGCCAAGGCCTTGCAGACCGGCCTGGACCTGCTGGGTGCCGACGCCGCCCACATGGCGATCTATGCCCGCGCGGCGCTGCGCACCCGTTCTTCCAAGCTGGTCATGCGCCGCATGCCCGATGATGCTGCCGCAACGGCGCAGCAGTTGTTTGCGGTGTTGCGCAGCTTCGACGACGAGGGCGTGAAGCTCATCTGGATCGAGACCCCGCCGGCAACGCCCGAATGGGAGGGGGTTCGCGACCGGCTGCAACGGGCCGCCGCCTCCTGATGCAGGGAACCGCCGGCACCCGCCGGAACTCCCTCTTCCGCTGTGCCGTGACAAGCCTTTACATGCCTTGACACAGCGTCGTTAAACTAACACCCCATTTTCTGGAGAAATACATGGCAGCAAATTGGATGCGCCGCACCGCCCTGGTGGCCGCATGCGCGTCGGCCGCACTGCTTGCGGCTTGCGGGTCGAGCACGACCGAGTCGGCTTTCACCCCCGAACGCCTGGTGGCCTTTGGCGACGCCTACAACGACGTCGGCCAAAAGGGAACGCGCTATTCGGTCAACGATGGCAGCGTGAACAATTGGACGCTGCAGGTCGCATCGCGCTACGGCCGCACCCTGGCCGCATCGTCGGCAGCCGGCGGCCGCAGCTATGCCGTGGGCAATGCGCGCGTGGCCGCCAAGCCCGATGCTGCCGGTGTCGCGACCACCCCGACCGTGACCGAGCAGATCGACGCCTTCCTGGCCGCGGGTGGCGTGGCCACCAATGACCTGATCTTCATCAACGGCGGCCCGAGCGACGTGATCGCCGGCATGGCCGCCGTGACCTCGGGCAGCCTGAGCACCACCGACATGGTGGCAGCTTCGCGCAAGGCCGGCCAGGACCTGGCGACCCAGGTGCGCCGCCTGGTCACCGCCGGCGCCAAGAACATCGTCGTCACCGGCACCTACGACCTGGGCAAGACGCCCTGGGCCAAAACCATCAACCGCGAGTCGCTGCTCAGCGACGCCAGCAGCCGCTTCAACGAAGGCCTGCTGGTGAGCATCGTCGACCTGGGCGCCAACGTGCTCTACGTGGACTCGGCCTACTACGTGAACCTGTATGTCGGCACGCCCGCCAACTACGGCTTCAACAACGCCACCACGCCCGTGTGCACCTCGCTGGACACGGCCAACGGTATCGGCATCGGCGCCGGCCAGGTCAACTCCGCCCTGTGCACGCCCTCGACCCTGCTGACCGGCGCCAACCAGGACTCCTACGTGTTCGCCGACAGCGTCTACCTGACGCCCAACGCCCACCGCCAGTTCGGCAACTACGCCTACGACCGCCTGCGCGCGCGCTGGTAAGCCGCGCTGCCCTGCACCCCCCCAAAAAAGCCGACCCTCGGGTCGGCTTTTTCGCATGCGGAAGGCTCAGAAGCGGTATCCGACCCCGATGGCGATGACGTCGGGGTTCAGCCGGGTGCTGATCGACTGGCCCGAAGACAGATGCGTCGTGGTCTTGAGGAAGCTCTTGTAGTAAGCCGCATCGAGCGACCAGCGCTCGTTGATGCTCCAGACAAAGCCGATCTGCGGAGTGATGCCCCACTTGTTGTCCACCGAGGCCGTCGTGGGGCGCGACGGAGTGCCGCCGGTCAGCCCGCTCAGGGTGGCCGTGCTGCGGGTCTTGAAGAAGCGGCTGTAGGTCAGGCCCAGGCCCACGTAGGGGCGGAACTTGGCCTCAGGCTCGGCGAAGCGGTACTGCGCGAACACGGTGACCGGCAGGACCTTGGTCTCGCCAAGCTTGCCCACGCCTGCGATCGCGCCATCGCCCTCGATGTCGTGCTTGAAGGGCAGCGCCAGGGGCACGTCGATGGCCCAGTGGTTGGTGAGCATGTAGTTCACGCCACCAGACAGTGAAGTGGCATTGCCCACGTCCACCGTGGTGCCTGGAAAGCTCGGGGCGCTGAGGTTGCCGCTCTTGACCTGCGGGGCGATGTGGGTGAAGCCTGCGCGCACGCTGAAGGTGCCGGCCACCTGGGCCGAGGCACTGGTGCCCAGCAGCAGGGTCGCCGCTGCCAAGCCCAGCCGGGAGAAATGGTGCATGAGTAACTCCTTGGAAAGTACGGAGACCACGGCGGCGGTTTACAGCCAGCCCGCCCGCGACAGCGAGCGCGAGACCAGTTGCCCGATCAGCTGGTGGCCATAGGGCGTGGGATGGAAACTGTCGGAAAAGCCGTAGCTCTTCCACCAGTCCGCGCCCCCGGTGGCCCCGGCAGGGGGCACCATGGCGGAAAGCGCAGTCGCGGTGCAGCTCGGGAAGCTGTAGGTCGGCAGGCCATCGCTGCCCAGGCCGGTCGCAGGGCAGGCCGGCGTGGTGGTGTTGGTCAGCTGGTACTGCGCAGGGTTGGTCGACTGGTCCTTGAACGAGGTGTAGAAGTCCACCACCACGACCTTGGCATCACCCGCCAGGCTGGTGGCCAGCTGTGCATTGAAGGCCTGGACCCAGCCGTCGAACAGGGCTTCGGCCTGCTTGGCGGCGTCGGCACCGCGCTGGGCCGCGATCGAGCCCAGCACCATCTGGAAGCGGGGCGTGCGGGTGATGCCCGGGGCGTTGAGCACGGCCACGCGCGGCGCTCCCTTGGCCACGGTGTTGGCCTGGATGGTCGCGGCAAACTGCTGGGCCAGCGCCTGCATGTAGGCGCCACCGATCTGCGCCATGCCCGTGGCACCGCTGGCCAGGGCCGTGTTGACGGTGGCTGCGGGCAGCACACTGGTGAGCATGGCCGCATAGGCCTGGCCATTGTCTGTGGAGGCGCGCAGGTAGGCCCCCACCAGATCGGCCGCGTCGTTGCCGCCACCATCCACCAGCACCAGGTCCGAAGGGCTGTAGCCAGCATTGCCCAGGTCCTTGAGCTGCTGGGTGATGGAAACCGGCGAGGTGGGTGCGGTGAAGTTGTTGATGCGGCCGCCGCTCACGGCGTAGTTCAAGCAGCTGTTGTTGGCCACGAACGCCGTGCCGTTGAACAGGTAGTGCGCGCACAGGGTCTGGCCATAGCTGGTGGCCACACGCTCGGGCCAGATCGGGGTGGAACCGGGCCCCGTGGCCGCCGCGCCTTGCACGGTGGCCTTGAAACCGAAGGTGCCGCTGTCGGCCAGGCTGTCGCCAGCCACCTTCACTGCGGTCACCGGGGCAGCAGGCGTGGTGTCCGAGCCACCGCCACCGCATGCAGCCAGCAGGCAGGCCGCTGCCAATGCCGAAAAGGCAGCCTTGCATTGTCTTGTGTTCAAGGGGTTCTCCAGGTAACGGATGTTTAAAAAGCACGACCGTGCTTTTTTCCAACAGACATCCTACCCCTGCATGCAGCCCATGCCCGCCCGGGAAACTACCGAGCGGCACACCATGAAAAAAGCCGACCCGCAGGTCGGCTTCTGAGAGGCGAGGTGAATCGCTTACTTCACGATGACGTCGAAGACGGCACGCGCCTGGGCATGGCAGAACGGCGGCTCATAGGTGCCGTGGTAGGCGCCGTAGTAGGTGGCGAAGGCTGCAGATGCCGGGTCGGTGGGCGCAACGCCACCGGGGCCGAAGGTGGCCTGGATGGCGCCGTCCACGTCCACCGAGACCACGTTGGTCACGCCCCGGGCGTCGAAGTCGGCCTTCATCACGTTCTGGTGCACGGCGGGCGGCACCGTGGGGTCGCCCGAGCCGCCACACAGCAGCACGCGCGACTTGGGTGTCCAGCCCAGGATGTCGTTCTTTTGCGCGGCCAGGTAGAGCGGATCGTTCGGGTTGGTCTGGCTGCTGGCGATGAAGGCCGGCTGGAACAGCGCATCGCGCGCCTGGTTGGGCGTGCCGCCCGGCAGCGTGCCCGAGGTCACCAGCGTGGTGTAGGTCATCGTCGGGTTGGGCAGCAGGGTCTCGATGTAGTTCGAGTACGGGGCCTTGAAGGCCTGCTTCACATCGCTGTAGATGGTGCCGTAGACCTTCTGCCAGGATGTCACGAGGTAAGGCACGAAGAACTGCACGCCGGCGATCGCGTCGGGGATGCGCAGCGATCCAGACAGGTTGTAGGGTCCTGCCAGGTGGGCGCCGGCCGCCACGTCGAATTCATTGCCGTAGTCGCGCTCGGCGGAGCGGTGCGCGGCCATGGATGCATGCCCGCCTTGCGAGTAACCGGTGAACAGGATGCGGCCCGACAGGTTGGCCCCCACCGAACTGGCGGCCTTGCGCGCAGCACGCACCGAGTCGATCACCGAGGTGGCTTCCGAATCCGCATGCAGGTAGGGGTGGTAGCTGTAGGCCGACTTGGCGAAACCCAGGTAGTCGGTGGCGACCACGGAGTACCCCTGCGAGGCGTACATCGCGGCCAGCAGGAAGGTCTCGCTGTCCTGCGGGTTGGCCAGGGTGCGCGGCTTTTGCACGTCGGTGCCCTTGGCGTAGGCCAGCAGAGCGGTCTTTTCGGTGCTGCAGGTGCCAGCGGGCACCAGCATCACACCGGACACGTTCGTGAGTTCGCCCGCCTTTGCTCCTGCCGTGTAGTAGTTGAGTGCCACGACCTTCACATCGCACCGTGCCTTGCCGGCGAGGGTGCGCAGGCCGCTGGCGGTGGTGCCCGCGTCGATCTGCGCGGTGGTCAGCGTGGCCAGGATGTTGGGAGGATCCATCAGATCCCCACGCGAAGGATCCTCGGATCCGCCGCAGGCGGCCAGCAGGGCCGCGACGGCGGCGATACAGCTCAGGCGAAAGTACTTCATGGGCTCAATCCTCTCTCTATGTATGACCGGTCGATGGTAACGCCGCATCGTGCGCGCACCGGCACGGGCGTTGCCATTAGGGTTTACGAGAGCGTGTGGACGCCTGGGCGACAGGGCCGCGCCCGCACCACCTACTGGTCGCGCGCGGCCCAATCGGTCAGTGCGTCGAGCACCGGGCGGGCGGCCCCGGCATTGGCGTGGTTGACCATGGCCACCAGCACATAGCGCCGGCCGCTGGCGCCGTGCACATAGCCGGCCACTGCCATCACGTCGCGCAGGCTGCCGGTCTTGAGGTGGGCCGCGCCCCGGGCCTGGCTGCGGCGCAGCGTGCCGTCGACACCGGCGATGGGCAGGGAAGACACCAGCTCGGGCATCACCGGCGACGCCCAGGCCGACTGCAGCATGCGCGCCAGGCCCTGGGCCGTGATGCGTGCATCGCGGGAGAGGCCCGCACCATTGTCGGCCACGGGCTGGTCGGCATCGCCAAAGCGCAGCTGCCACCAGCGGCGCAGCGCCTCGCGCGCACCCTCGAAGGTGGCCGCCGCCCCCTTGTTCCCCAGCGCCAGCGTCAGGAACACCTGTTGCGCCATGACGTTGTTGCTGTACTTGTTGACATCGCGCACCACCTCGGCGAGCGCGGGCGACGTGGCCACGAAAGCCGGCTTGAGGCCGGCCGGGACCTTGCCGTCGCGCACGCTGCCCGTGAGCTTGCCGCCAAGCTCGCGCCACATGCCCTCCACGGCGCGCGCGGCAAAGCCGCGCGGATCGGCCGGGGCCATGGGCCAGACGCGCTCGCCGCAGCTGGACGGGTACACGCCCTGGAACGCGATGCGCGCGGGGTCGGACAGCTCCGCCTTCAAGGCACCGCGCCAGTCGCCGCATTCCGCGCCCGGAGCGGCCAGTGCCACGGAAGCCTGGCGCTGCACACCGGCCATCGGCGGGTCGTACTGGATGCGCGCCAGGCCGGCGGCAGCGTCGGGCACAAAGGTCATCACCTGGGACTTGTAGTTCACCAGCAAGGCATCGGGCGAGGCGTTGTAGGGCCGCAGGGGTTCGTTGTCGAAGCTGCCGGGGTCCTGCTCGGGCACGTCGAAGGCCGTGCGGTCGAGCACGATGTCGCCCACGATGACCTGGATGCCCTGGGCCTGCAGGCGGCGCAGCAGCAGCCACAGCCGCTCCATCACCAGCTTGGGATCGCCCTGACCCTGGATGTAGACATTGCCGCGCAGGCTGCCGTCCTGTACGGAGCCCTGCACGTAGACCGGGGTGTTCCAGGTGTAGGCCGGACCGAGCTGGTCGAGCGCAGCGTAGGTGGTGACCAGCTTCATCACCGAGGCCGGGTTCATGGGCACCTGGGCACGGTGCGCCAGGCGCGGCGCCTGGCGTGCGCCGCCCTGGGCATCGACCACCAGCACCGAGAGCGCCTCGCGCGGCAGGCGGGTGCGGGACAGCGCGGCCTCCACCTCGGGCGGCAGCGGCGAAGGGGCGGGCGCCTGGGCATGGGCGGCGGGAACCACCATGCTCCACAGCAGCGTGGCCAAGGGCACCCAGGAGGGCAGGGACAAGCGGGGCAGAAGACGAACGGACAGCATGGGCAGGGAGTCTATCGCCCGCCACCGGCACGGCCGGCCCGGCCCGCGGATAATCCCCGGATGCGCTTTTCTCCCCGTGCCACGGGCCTGCTGGCGGCCCTGGTGACCGTCACCATCTGGACCAGTTTCATCGTGATCGCCCGCGCCTCGGCACAGCGCAGCCTTGCGCCGCTGGACATCTCGCTGCTGCGCATCGTCGGTGCCAGCCTGGTGCTGCTGCCCTGGGGCTGGTGGCTGGTGCGCCGCCGGCGGGCGCAGATGGGAGCCAGCGCCCCGGCTTCCAGCCTGGGCGGCGTCTCGCCGCTGCCGCTGTCCACCACCGCATTGCTGGGTATCTTCGGCGGGGTGCTGTACGCCGTGCTGGCCTACGCCGGCTTCTTCCACGCCCCGGCGACCCACGCCGCCGTGCTCATGCCCGGCAGCCTGCCGCTGTGGACGGCCCTGCTGGCCGTGGTGGTGCTGCGCGACCGCATCACGCCCCTGCGCGCTCTGGGCCTGGCACTCATCGTGGCTGGCGACCTGCTGGTGGGCGGTCGCAGCCTGCTGGCGGGCTTTGCCGGCGGGGACGTGTGGAAAGGCGACCTGCTGTTCATGCTGGCAGCCGCATGCTGGGCCAGCTACAGTGTTCAGGCGCGGCGCCTCGCCGTGGATGCGGTGCAGGCCACCATCGCCATCACCGCCTTCGCGCTGTTGGTGTACGTGCCCGTCTGGGGCGTGCTGGTGGCACTGGGCACGGTCACCAGCCACCTGCGCCAGGCCCCCTGGAGCGAGATCCTGTTCCAGCTGGTGTTCCAGGGCGGGGGCTCGGTGGTGGTGTCCGGCATCGCCTTCACGCGCATGATCCAGCACTACGGCCCCGTGCGCAGCACCATGATCACCGCCCTGGTGCCGGGGCTGTCGGCCGTCGGCGCTGTGCTGTTTCTGGGTGAGCCCATGCACTGGAACCTGGGCGCGGGCCTGGCGCTCGTGACCACGGGTATCCTGCTGGGCGTGCTGCGCCAAAGCCCTGCGCCCGCCCCCTTGCCTGCCGCGCCCGGAAACTCCGCAGCCTGATGCTGCCCCTGTCTGCCCCTGCCATGAACCTGCTAGCCTTCGATACGAGTACCGACACCCTGTCCATTGCCGTGCGGCACGGGGATCTGGTGCGCGAACACACGGGCCCGGGCGGTGCGCAGGCCTCGGCCACGCTGCTCCCGACCATCCACCGCCTGCTGGCCGAGGCCGGCCTGTCGTTCGCCACGCTGGACGCGATTGTCTTTGGCCGCGGTCCGGGCTCTTTCACGGGCCTGCGCACGGCCTGCGCCGTGGCCCAGGGCCTGGCCTTTGGCGCGCGCAACGGCGCGGGGGTGCCGGTGCTGCCGGTGGACACGCTGCTGGCCGTGGCCGAGGAGGCGCGCCTGCAGCACGGCTGCACGCAGGTGGTGGCTGTGCTCGATGCGCGCATGGACGAGGTCTACAGTGCGCGTTGCACATGGCTCCCCGCGGAGGGCCGCTGGCAGGCCGATGCCGACTTCGGCCTGGGCGCCCCCGAAACGGTGGAGGTGCCCGACGGCTGGAGCGTGGCCGGCAATGCGCAAGCGCCTTACGGCGAGCGCCTGGCACCCCAGGCCGTGCACCTGCGCGCGCTGCCCACGGCCACTGCATTGCTGCGCCTGGCGCCAGCCCTGCTGGCCGCCGGCAACGCCGTGCCGGCCAGCGATGCGCTGCCGCGCTATATCCGCGATAAAGTGGCGAAGACCACCGCCGAACGGGAGGCCTTGCGCGCCGCCCAGCCGGCCACGCCCACCCCACCCTGAACCAACCGCCCCCGCCATGAGCGCCGTACCCACCCCTTCCGCCGACGCCCCCGAGGTGCGCCTGGAAACCCTCACGCTGGCACAGCTCGACGCGGTGCTGGAGGTGGAGCAGCGCGCCTACACCCACCCCTGGACGCGCGGCAACTTCATCGACGCCATGGCCTCGCGCTACGAGTGCCGGCTGCTCATGGGCGGAGACCGCCTGCTGGGCTACTTCGTGGCCATGATGGGGGTGGACGAGGTGCATTTGCTGAACCTCACGGTCACCCCGGAGTTCCAGCGCCAGGGCTGGGCCCGCGTGCTCCTGGATGCACTGGCCCTGTGGTCGCGCGGCAAGGGCGCCCAGTGGCTGTGGCTGGAGGTGCGCATGAGCAACCTGCGCGCCCAGCACATCTACGAGACCCATGGCTTTCGCCGCGTGGGCGAGCGCAAGCGCTACTACCCCGCCCACCATGGCCAGCGCGAGGACGCGATGGTCATGAGCCTGCCCCTGTGAGAATTTGCCCGTTCCTATGAGCCTTTCCCTCGATGCGCGCCAGCGCGCCATGCTGCAGGAAATGGGGGTGACCGTCTGGGCCCCCGCCGAGGCAGCCGCTGCGGTGCCCGCCGCGGCCCCACCCGCCCGCAGCGCCAGCGCGCCCGAGGGCGCGGCGAAGGCCGTGCCGTCCCCGGTGGCAGCTGCCCCCGTACCCGCCGCCCAGCCCCCCAGGACCAGCCCCCCCGCACCAGTCGCGCAGCGCGCTCCAGCGCCGGCTCCAGCCAGCACGCCGGCCGCCATGGCCGCCGGATCGGTCGCCGCAGGCTCGCTGTCCCTGCATGCGCCCCGGGCGCTGTACCCCACGGCCGACCCGGCGCGCACGCCCGCCGGCCTGGGCAGCGGCTGGCTGATCGTGGCCGAAGTCCCCGACCCCGCCGAACCGTTGGCGGGCGATGCCGGCAAGCTGCTGGACAACATGCTGCGCGCCATGCAACTGCACCGCCACCCCCGGGTGTTCCTCGCGGCACTGGAGCGCACGGCCCCCGGCGGCAGCGATGCCGACGTCGCAGGGCAACTGACCCAGGCCGTCGCCATGCTGCAACCGGCCATGGTGCTTGTGCTGGGCCACGTGGCCGCCCGGGCCGCCCTGGCCAGCACCGAACCGCTGGGCCGCCTGCGCGCAGGCCCCCACACCCTGGCGGGCTGCCCGGCCGTTGTCACCTATGACCCCGCGTTCCTGCTGCGTTCGCAGGACAACAAGGCCGCCGCCTGGGCCGACCTGTGCCGGGCACTGGCCACCGTGCGGGCGGCGACCACCGCTTGAACTTCCCAGCGCCAGCGCAGTCACAGACAGGCCGCGTGCCCGGTGCGATAATCCGGCGCTTGCATTTTTAACGGAGAAAGCTCCTTGGAAACCTACCCGAGTTGGTAGCTTTCAGCTCCCCGGCCTGCCGTGGGGTTGAAAGCAACCCATGACCCCCACCGCAGACGCCAATCACAAGGGAGTGAGCCCATGCTCAACATCTTTACGCTCGCCAATGGCCGCCTGTTCCAGGAAGAAATCGAATCCCTGGAAGAGCTCGCCAAGTTCCAGCCGATCTGGGTGGACCTGGAAGCCCCCACGCTCGAAGAAAAGCGCTGGATCAAGCAGCACTATGGCCTGTCCATCCCCGAGGATGCGATGGACGAGGACATCGAGGAATCCGCCCGCTTCTACGAAGAAGACAACGGCGAGCTGCACATCCGCAGCGACTTCCTGATCGATGATGACGAGAACCCGCGCTCGGTGCGCGTGGCCTTCATCCTGAACCAGCACAACGCCAACCTCAAGAGCCGGGGCGTGCTGTTCTCCATCCACGACGAGGATGTGCCCGTCTTTCGCCTGCTGCGCATGCGTGCGCGGCGTGCACCCGGCCTCATCGAGGACGCCAAGGAGGTGCTGCTCAAGCTGTTCGACGCGGACGCCGAGTACTCGGCCGACACGCTGGAGAACATCTACGACGAGCTCGAAGCCGTGAGCAAGCAGGTGCTGGCCGGCGACGTGACCGACGCCCGTGCCGGCGAGGTGCTGGCCGCCATCGCACGCCAGGAAGACTTGAATGGCCGCATCCGCCGCAACGTCATGGACACGCGCCGCGCGGTGAGCTTCATGATGCGCAGCAAGATGCTCAACTCCGAGCAGTTCGAGGAGGCGCGCCAGATCCTGCGCGACATCGAGTCGCTGGACAACCACACGGCCTTCCTGTTCGACAAGATCAACTTCTTGATGGACGCGACGGTCGGTTTCATCAACATCAACCAGAACAAGATCATCAAGATCTTCTCGGTGGCCAGCGTGGCCCTGCTGCCACCCACGCTGATCGCCAGCGTGTACGGCATGAACTTCGAGTTCATGCCCGAACTCAAGTGGACCTACGGTTATGCCTACGGCATTGCGCTGATGGTGGCGAGCGCGCTCGGGCCGATGTGGTACTTCCGCAAGCGGGGCTGGTTGAAATAGGCTCCCCCCTGTGGCGCTGCGCGCCTTCCCCCCTGAGGGGGGACGCCACCCCTGGACCGGCAAAGCCGGATCCACGGTGGCGCTGGTAGGTGCACGTCAGGCGCTTCGCGCCTTCGTGCAATAGGGCGGGGTTTTTCGAAACGCCTGCGCCATGTAGCTACTCATGGAACCGTGAGCCCTTGTGCTGAAGGGTCACAGCGCTCGCATCAGGGCTAGCACCATGTGCTCGGCGTAGCGGCTGGCGACGGTCTGGATGAAGACGGGGAAGTCGACGTGGGCGGTGTCGTCGGCGCGGTCGGAGATGGTGCGGATGGCGGCGAAGGGGACGCTGTAGTCCAGGCAGACCTGGGCCACCGCGGCGCCTTCCATTTCGACGGCCAGCACGGCGTGGCCGGCTGCACCGAGGGACTCGCGCAGTCGCAGGGCCTCCTGAGCGCCTGATACGAAACGGTCGCCGCTGGCCACGAGGCCCTGGTGCACGCGGTGGACGCCGTCCTCCAGTTCGGGCAGCCGGTCCGCGCCGGACAGGCAGTGGCGGGCCGCGTCCTGCAGCAGGGCAGACAGGCGCGCGTCGCAGTCGAAACGCGTGCGCGCATAGCCGGGCACCTCCCAGCGCGGGAACAGGGGGGAAGCGTCCATGTCGTGCTGCAGAAAGCTCTCTGCCACCACGACGTCGCCCACGCCGACGCCCTCGCCCAGACCCCCGGCCACGCCGGTGAACACGATGCGTGCCACACCGAAATGCTCGATGAGCGCCGTGGCCGTGGTGGCAGCCGCCACCTTGCCAATGCCCGAAAGCGCCAGCAGCACGGGGCGAGCGCACAGCTCGCCTTTCCAGAAAGAGCGGCCCGCATGGGTGAGGCGCTGGGCGCGCTCGAGCCGGGCAATGAGGCTGGCCTGCTCTTCGGGCAGAGCGCTGAGGATGGCGGTGGTCATGGAACGGGGTGGAAAGACGTGGCACGCATGGCCGGGATTATTCCAGCCCTGCGCGCCCGCCGCCCCCGCTTGTTTGCCTGTCGTTTACTTCTTGTCGCGCAGTTCGCGGCGCAGGATCTTGCCCACCGGGGTCTTGGGCAGCTCGGTGCGGAACTCGATCACGCGCGGCTGCTTGTAGCCAGTGAGGTTGGCCTTGCAGAACTCCTTGACCTGGGCTTCGGTGAGGGCCGGGTCCTTCTTCACGATGACCAGCTTGACGGCCTCGCCAGTCTTCTCGTCGGGCACGCCGACCACCGCGCATTCGAGCACGCCAGGGCAGTTGGCAACCACTTCCTCGACCTCGTTGGGGTAGACGTTGAAGCCGCTGACCAGCACCATGTCCTTCTTGCGGTCCACGATCTTGAAGAAGCCGCGCTCGTCCATGATGCCGATGTCGCCGGACTTGAAGTAGCCGTCCTCGGTCATGACCTTGGCGGTCTCGTCGGGGCGCTGCCAGTAGCCAGCCATGACCTGCGGGCCCTTGATCGCGATCTCGCCCGGCTGGCCCAAGGTGGTGACCTCGTGGCCTTCGTCGTCCAGCAGCTTCATCGTCGTGCCGGGAATCGGCACACCGATGGTGCCGGTGTATTCCTTGGCCGTCACGGGGTTGCAGCTGGCCGAGGGGCTGGTCTCCGACAGGCCATAGCCTTCGCAGATGGGGCAGCCGGTCTTCTCCAGCCAGAGCTTGGCCACGGCGCCCTGCACGGCCATGCCGCCACCCACCGAGACCTTGAGGTTCTTCCAGTTGACGGTGTTGAAGTCGGGGTGGTTGGCCAGTCCATTGAACAGCGTGTTCACGGCCGGGAAGCTGTGGAAGGTGTGCTTGGACAGCTCCTTGAGCACCGCGGGCAGGTCGCGCGGGTTCGGGATCAGGATGGTCTTGCCGCCCGTGCGCATGGACAGCATCATGTTCACGGTGAACGCGAAGATGTGGTACAGCGGCAGCGCGCAGACGCTGGTGGGCTGCTCGCCGGCAGGCACCTTGGCCATCACGGGCGCGTTCCAGGCCTCCGACTGCAGCACGTTGGCGAGCACATTGCGGTGCAGCAGCACCGCCCCCTTGCTCACGCCGGTGGTGCCGCCGGTGTACTGCAGCAGGGCGATGTCATCGGGGCGGATGTCGGGCTTCTTGAAGCTGCCGCGCGTGCCGCGGGCGATCGCGTCGTTGAAGCGCACGGCGCCGGGCAGGTCGTAGGCGGGCACCATCTTCTTGACGTTGCGCACCACGTAGTTCACCAGCGTGCCCTTGAGCAAGCCCAGCTGGTCGCCCATGGCGGCCAGCACCACGTGCTTGACGGGCGTGTTGGCGATGCACTGCTGCAGCGTGGTGGCGAAGTTCTCGATGATGACGATGGCCTTGGCGCCCGAGTCCTTGAGCTGGTGCTCGAGTTCGCGCGGGGTGTACAGCGGGTTCACGTTGACCACGACGAAGCCGGCGCGCAGGATGCCGGCCACGGCCACGGGGTACTGCGGCACGTTGGGCATCATGATGGCCACGCGGTCGCCCTTGACCAGGCCCAGGCCCTGCAGGTAGGCGGCGAAGGCAGCGCTCAGCGAATCGGTCTGGCCGTAGCTCACGTCCTTGCCCATGAAGCTGTAGGCCACGCGGCTGGCGTACTTGCTGAACGCCTCGTCCATCAGCGCCACCAGCGAGGGGTACTGCGAGGTATCGATATCTGCGGGAACACCTTGCGGATAGGCGGCCAGCCAGGGACGGTCGGTCATGGTACGTGTCTCTCCAAACTTCTGATTGCGATGGAACCCCGGCATTGTCCCTGCCGGTGGTGGCTCCGTGGGTGCTTAGTTTCCCCTAGGCGACAGGGCTTTTCGCCGTAGCGCCCGAAGGGTCTTTCGCCGTGGGAAATGGCCTGTTCGGCGGGCCTACTCGATGGCCTTGCCGATGTCCTCGACGACCTTCTTGGCATCGCCGAAAACCATCATGGTCTTGTCCATGTAGAACAGCTCGTTGTCCAGGCCGGCGTAGCCCGCCGCCATGGAGCGCTTGTTGACGATCACGGTCTTGGCCTTGTAGGCCTCCAGGATGGGCATGCCGTAGATCGGGCTGCCCTTGGTGTGCGCGGCGGGGTTCACCACGTCGTTGGCACCCAGGATGATGGCCACGTCGGCCTGGCCGAACTCGCCGTTGATGTCTTCCATCTCGAACACCTGGTCGTAGGGCACCTCGGCCTCGGCCAGCAGCACGTTCATGTGGCCGGGCATGCGCCCCGCCACCGGGTGGATGGCGTACTTCACGGTCACGCCCTTCTCGGTGAGCTTGGCCGCCAGTTCCTTGACGGCATGCTGGGCACGCGCCACGGCCAGGCCGTAGCCGGGCACGATGACCACGGTCTCGGCATTGCCCAGCACGAAGGCCGCGTCGTCCGAGCTGCCGCTCTTGACCGGGCGCTGCTCCTTGGCGCCCGAGGCGGCGCTGGTGGCATCGCCGCCGAAGCCGCCCAGGATCACGTTGAAGAACGAGCGGTTCATGGCCTTGCACATGATGTAGCTCAGGATCGCGCCCGAGCTGCCCACCAGCGAGCCGGCGATGATCAGCATCGAGTTGTTCAGCGAAAAGCCGATGCCTGCGGCCGCCCAGCCCGAGTAGCTGTTGAGCATGGAGACCACCACCGGCATGTCGGCACCGCCGATGGGGATGATGATGAGCACGCCGAGGATGAAGCCCAGCGCGATCACCAGCACGATGTCGATCCAGCTTTGCGAGTGCCAGAAGCCGAAGCAGAAGAACAGCACGGCCAGGCCCAGCACCAGGTTGAGCTTGTGCTGGCCTGCGAACTGCACGGGCGCGCCCTGGAACAGGCGGAACTTGTACTTGCCCGAGAGCTTGCCAAAGGCGATCACCGAGCCGCTGAAGGTCACCGCACCGATGAAGGCGCCGAGCGCCAGCTCGATGCGGTTGCCGCCGGGGATGGGGGCATCCTTGGGCACGATGGCAAAAGCCCAGGGCTCGGCCACCACGGCCACGGCGATGCACACGGCGGCCAGGCCGATCATGCTGTGCATGAAGGCCACGAGCTCGGGCATCTTGGTCATCTCGACCCGGTTGGCCATGATGGCGCCGGCCGCACCGCCGACCACCAGGGCACCCAGCACATAGACCATGCCCTGTGCCTTGCCGCCCGAGAGCTCGACGATGAGCGCCGCCGTGGTGAGCACGGCAATCGCCATGCCCGTCATGCCGAAGATGTTGCCGCGGATCGATGTCGTGGGGTGCGAGAGCCCCTTGAGCGCCTGGATGAAGCAGACGCTGGCCACCAGGTACAGCAGCGTGACGAGGTTCATGCTCATGCCTGGCCTCCTTCGGCCTTGGGCGCCGCCTTCTTGTCCTTCTTCTTGAACATCTCGAGCATGCGGCGCGTCACGAGGAAGCCGCCGAACACGTTGACCGCGGCCAGCGCCACGGCCACTGCGCCCATGCTCTTGCCCAGGGTGGTCTCGGTCAACGCGGCAGCCAGCATGGCCCCCACGATGACGATGGCGGAAATCGCGTTGGTCACCGCCATCAGCGGCGTGTGCAGTGCGGGGGTCACCGTCCAGACCACGTGGTAGCCCACATAGATGGCCAGCACGAAGATGATGAGGTTGATGAGGGTGGGAGAGACGGCATCCATGGAAATGTGTCCTTCTTCAATCAATGGGCGTTAGCTTGCGGCCGACCAGGGGCCTTTGGCGGCGTTCTTCTTGGCGAAATAGGCATCCACAGCGTCGATCAGCTGTTGCTGGGCCGCGTTGATGGGCGGCTCGATCAGAGCTGCCGATCGCATCACGGTCTTGAGCGTTTGCACGTGGTAATCGGTGAACTTGTCGGCACTGCGCGCGAGCACCTCGGGCAGCTCGCTGAGCGCCAGGGCGCGGTTGCGCAGCATGTGGGCGCTGGCCACCCAGAGGCTGCCGGCATCGCCTTCGGTCAGCGCCAGGTGTTCCTGCAGCAGCGCCTGCACCCCGGTCTTTTGCTGCACGGTGATGGCCCCCGTGGTCTGCACCGTGGCCAGGGCCAGCACGGCGACCACGTCCACCGGATGGTCAAGCGCGTACAGCGGTGGCGTCGTGACTTTTTTCTTCCAGGCGCGCCGGTGGAAGAAGGTCAGCGGGTTGAGCCAGCCCACATCGATGCCAAAGCGCCGCAGGGCCTCCATGGCCATGGTGAAGGTGATGACCAGGCCCAGGATTTGCAAAATGATCCCCATGTTCCGTGCCTCCCTTGGCGGTGTTGTTGTGCGTTTATTGCGGCAGTGCGGCGGGGAACGGCGGCACGGCCAGGAATCCATCCACCATGCCGACACTCACGCGCGCGGCCCGGGCCATCCGCTGGCTCCAGTCCTCGGCCGCCATACCGACGCGCAGGTAGTCGGCCGTGTTGCCAGCAGGAAGCTTCAGGAGGCGCAGGTCCACCAGGGCATCCACCTCGATGGAGGCACCGCCCTCAGTGGCATAGCGGTAATTCAGGTGCGAATGCGGCTGCGCGAGCGCCACGCCACGCTCCTGCACCCAGCGCACCAGGCCGGGGTGGGCCTTGTCCAGGAAGCGGTCGCTGGTGTGGGCCCAGCGCTTGAAGCGCAGGCAGTCCACGCGCAGGGGGCTGCCCGCGGCGGCGTCCCGGACCCACAGGCCCTGCTCTTCCGGGCAGGAGGCCGTCCACAGCGTGCGCTCGCGCGGATCGCTGCGCTGGTGGGACTGCACCAGCAGCACCGCCAGCACTTCATTGCGCGCGCCGCGCAGCACCGTGGCACGCGTCTGCAGGGGCACACTGGCCGGTGGCGGCAGCGCCGACAGGGTTTCGCTGAAACTGCCCAGGTCTTCCCAGGCGGGGGACGGCAGCACCACACGCGTGCGCCCGGCGCTGAACTCGGCCGGGCCGGCAGGCATGGGGGCACAGGCGGAGAGAACCGCCAGGGTCGCCGCAGCGGCCAGCAGGCGGGGCAGCAGCGGCCTCATGCGCGCTTCACCGTGCCTTCGTGGGCCATCAGGCAGGCCGCCACGATGTCGTCCTGCAGGTCCATGTGCAGGGCGCCTTCCTTGTTGACGATGAGCTTGAGGAAGTCGAGCACGTTGCGTGCATAGAGCGAGGAGGCATCGGCCGCCACCAGGGCCGGCAGGTTGGTCTCGCCCACCAGGGTCACGCCGTGCTTGACCACGGTCTGGCCGGGCTCCGTGAGCGGGCAGTTGCCACCCTGCGGGGCGGCAAGATCGACGATGACCGAGCCGGCCTTCATGGACCGGACCATCTCCTCGGTCACCAGCACCGGCGCCGGGCGGCCAGGAATCAGCGCCGTGGTGATGACCACGTCGGCCTGGGCCACGCGCTTGGCCACCTCGGCCTTCTGGCGGTCCAGCCAGCTTTGCGGCATGGGCCGGGCATAGCCGCCCACGCCTTCGGCGGCGTCCTTTTCTTCCTGGGTTTCGTAGGGCACGTCGATGAACTTGGCGCCCAGCGATTCGACCTGTTCCTTGACGCTGGGACGCACGTCCGACGCCTCGATCACGGCGCCCAGGCGCTTGGCCGTGGCAATCGCCTGCAGGCCGGCCACGCCCACGCCCAGGATCACCACGCGCGCGGCCTTCACGGTGCCGGCGGCCGTCATGAGCATGGGGAAGAAGCGCTGGTAGCGGTCGGCCGCGATCATCACGGCCTTGTAGCCAGCGATGTTGGCCTGGGAGGACAGCACGTCCATGCTCTGGGCCCGTGTGGTGCGCGGTGCCGCTTCGAGCGCATAGGCGGTGACACCGGCCGCGGCCAGGCGCTGCAGGCCGGCCGCGTCGAAGGGGTTGAGCATGCCGACCAGCGTGGCACCTGCGCGCAGGCGCGGGGTCTCGGCCTCGGAGGGGCAGCGCACCTTGAGCAGCAGGTCGGCGCCCCAGGCGCCAGCGGCATCGGTGATCTCGGCGCCCGCAGCCTCGTAGGCGGCATCGGTGACGCTGGCCGCCACCCCGGCGCCGGCCTCAATGCGCAGGGTATGGCCCTGGGCCTTGAGCTTCTTGACCGTCTCGGGGGTCACGGCAACCCGTGTCTCTCCTGCCATGGACTCTGCAGGCACACCAATCAGCATGTCGTCTCCTTGCTCAAGGTCGGTTGTAAGGTCAGTGAAATTACTTACTTGCTGACCGCGAGCTTACATGAAGAAACTTTGATGGCTGTCGCTTTCGCCTGATGTAGAGGCAGCTCCCCATCGCAAAGGAGACACTTCGGGCGCAAAAAAAGCCCGCCAGCGCAAGGCTGGCGGGCTTTTGGCGGGAGGGGCGCTTGCTCAGTGAACGACTTGTGCGAGCGTGCCTGCGGCGTATTGCTGGGCCACGTCCTTGAGGCTCAGGCCCTTGATCTTGCTGCCCTGGCCTTCGCAGCCGAATTCCAGGTAGCGGGCCTTGCAGACCTGCTTGGCGGCTTCGCGCGCGGGCTTGAGCCATTCGCGCGCGTCGAACTTGTCGGGGTTCTCGGCCAGGAACTTGCGCACCGCACCGGTCATGGCCAGGCGGATGTCGGTGTCGATGTTGATCTTGCGCACGCCGTACTTGATGGCTTCCTGGATCTCCTCGACGGGCACGCCGTAGGTTTCCTTCATCTTGCCGCCGTACTGGTTGATGATGGCCAGCAGTTCGGCCGGCACCGAGGAGGAACCGTGCATCACCAGATGGGTGTTGGGGATGCGCTGGTGGATTTCCTTGACGCGGCTGATCGCCAGGATGTCGCCCGTGGGCTTGCGGCTGAACTTGTAGGCGCCATGGCTGGTGCCGATGGCGATGGCCAGGGCGTCGAGCTGGGTTGCCTTGACGAACACGGCGGCCTCTTCGGGGTCGGTCAGCATCTGGCTGTGGTCCAGCTTGCCTTCTGCGCCGATGCCATCTTCCTCGCCGGCTTCACCGGTTTCCAGGTTGCCCAGGCAGCCGAGCTCACCCTCCACGGTGACGCCGACCTTGTGCGCCATTTCCACGACCTTGCGCGTCACGTCCACGTTGTACTCGAAGGAGGCGGGGGTCTTGCCGTCTTCCATCAGCGAGCCGTCCATCATCACCGAGCCGAAGCCCAGGTCGATGGCGCCCGAGCAGACCTTGGGCGAAGTGCCGTGGTCCTGGTGCATCACCAGCGGGATGTGGGGGAAGGCCTCGACGGCGGCCTGGATCAGGTGCTTGATGAAGGGCTCGCCAGCGTACTTGCGCGCGCCGGCGCTGGCCTGCAGGATCACTGGTGCGCCCACCTCGTCGGCAGCCGCCATCACGGCCTGGACCTGTTCCAGGTTGTTGACGTTGAAGGCAGGGATGCCGTAGCTGTTGGCTGCGGCGTGGTCGAGCAGTTCGCGCATCGAGACGAGGGGCATGGTCGTGAGGTCCGTACAGGGGTTGATGGGGTGCCGGGCGCCCGCAGGCAGGCGCAGCGCGGTCGGTAACCGCTTGGTAACCCGTGATTTTACCCGGCCGCCGCCAAGGGGGTTGCAGGAAATTCCAGCCGGTAGCAGGTGGTAAACGGCGCGGGGGCCGCCGCCGCCCCGAAACGGCCGCCATGGGCTTCGGCCACGCGGCGCACGATTTCATGCCCCAGGTGCAGGCTGTCCACCGGTGCCGGCGGGGCGTTGCCACCCGCATCGCGCCCGCCGTCGTCGCAGACCTGCAGCCAGGCCGCACCACCGTCGGCCCATCCCATCTGCACGGCGATGTGCGTGCCTTGCGAAGTGTGCTTGAGGGCGTTTTCCAGCAGGTTGCGCAGCGCCAGGTCCAGCAGCACGGCATGGCCCGCCATGGCCATCTGCTCGGGCCCGGCCAGCGCGATCTCGTCGCCGCGTTGCCAGGCGGCCTGGGCATAGTCGGCGCAGACCGCCCGGCCGATGGCCGCCAGGTCCAGCGGCGCCTTGGCCTCGTGCAGCTCGGCCCGGCTGGCACGCGCCAGGGCCAGCAACTGGTTGAGCACATGGCCGGCGCGCAGCGCGTCCTGGCCGATGCGCGCCACCGCCAGGGCCTGGGCCTCGGCGTCCAGCCCCTTGTCGAGCGCGCTGGCCTGCAGGGCGATCGAAGACAGGGGCGTGCGCAGCTCGTGCGCGACTTCGTTGGCCAGGCGGCGCTCGCGTGCCATGGCGGCCTGCTGGCGTTCCAGCAGGGTGTTGATCGATGCCACCACCGATTCGAACTCGCTCCAGGCGCGGCGGGCGCTCAAGCGCTCGGCGCTGACCGGATCAATCGCCGCCACATCGCGCGACAGTTCGTACAGGGGGCGCAGGCCCCGCCACAGCGCCAGGCCCAGTGCCAGGGCCACGACGGGCAGCAGCCACAGGCCGGGTTCGACCATCTGCTCGGCAATGTCCTCGGCCAGATCGTCGCGCTCATTGAGCTCCAGCAGCACGACCACCTTGCGGTCGCGGTCAGCCGACCATTGGGAAAAGCTGCGCCACACCACGGCATGGGGGCCCAGGGTCAGGTTGGAAAAACCCTCGGCGGCACTGAAGGCCGGCAGCGGCGCGCTGCCCGTGTGCGCCAGCAGGCGGCCCTGGGCATCCCACTGCACCACGCTCAGCGACTGCTGGTAGTCGTGCGCCTTGAGCCAGGGCATTGCCGCGCGCGGGGTGGTGTTCTCCACTGCCACCGACTCCGAGGCGCGCAGGTTGAGCAGCAGCGCGGCCACGCTGGCCAGGTGGCCATCGGTGAGTTCGTCGGCCTCATGGATGCCGGTCTGGTAGCCCAGGTAGACAAAGCTGGCCCAGACCAGGACCAGGGCCCCGAGCGACCACAGCAGCAACTGGCGCGTGAGCGAGGCGCCGCCGGCCACCCGCAGCAGGCGCCGGCCCCAGGCCTTCATCATCAGGGCTTCTCCTGCGGCATGAAATAGCCCACGCCGCGCATGGTCTGGATGCAGGCACTGCCCAGCTTGCGCCGCAGGTGGTGGATGTAGACCTCGATGGCATTGCTCTCGATGGCCACGTCCCAGCTGTACAGGCGCTCTTCGATCTGCTGGCGCGAGAGCACGCGGCCACGCGCGTCCATCAGCACCCACAGCACCGAGAACTCGCGCGGCGACATGTCCACCGCCTGGCCGCCCTGGTGCACGGTGCGGGCACCGGGATCGAGTTCGATGTCGGCATGGCGCAGCGTGGGCGTGGCCCGCCCGGTGGCACGGCGCAGCATGGCACGCAGCCGTGCCTCCAGCTCATCGACGTTGAAGGGCTTGACCAGGTAGTCGTCGGCCCCTTGGTCCAGCCCGGCGATGCGCTCGGTGACATGGTCGCGCGCCGTGAGGATGAGCACCGGCGTGGCCGGGTCGGGCAGCGCCGCCGCGGCCTGTGCCCCGGCCGTTGCAGCCGGGCTGGCGCGCAGGCGGCGCAGCACTTCGCTGCCATCGCCATCGCGCAGCCCCAGGTCCAGCAGCACGGCATCGAAGCGCTCGGCACGCAGGGCCGCCCAGGCGCCCGCCACGCCGTCGCACACGTCGACGGCATAGCCGCGCTGCTGCAGGTTGGTCCGCAGGCCGCTGGCAATGCCGGCGTCGTCTTCCACCACAAGGATTCGCATGGAGGCATTGTGGCAGTCCTGCGCCCGACACGCCGCCAGGGGCCGGCAGGGGTTTAAGGCGGCGTTAAGAGCGGCTTTCTATCGTCGCCCCATGCGCCTGCCGTCCTCCCCCCCTGCCTCCCACCACCGCCTGCCACCCGAACAACGCCGCATCGCGGCATGGACCCTGGCCGCGCTGGCCCTGCTGGTGCTGTGGGACTTTCTGGGACAGGACCGGCTGCTGGCCCGTGCCTTCGGGAGCGCCTCGGGATTTCCGTTGCGCGACCAGTGGTTCTTCGTGCATGTGGCGCACGAGGGCGCGCGGCGCGCGGGCTGGCTGCTGGTGCTGCTGCTGGCGCTGGGCGTGTGGTGGCCCATGGGCCCGCTGCGCCGCCTGGACACGGGCGAGCGCCTGCAGTGGGTGGTGAGCGCGCTGCTGTCGCTCGCCGTGGTGGGCATCGCCAAGAACCTGAGCAGCACCAGTTGCCCCTGGGACATGGCCGAGTTCGGCGGCGTGGCGCGCTACGCCTCGCATTGGGCCTGGGGCCTGGCCGACGGGGGCAGCGGCCGCTGCTTCCCGGCCGGCCATGCCTCGGCAGGCTTCGCCTTCATCGGCGGCTGGTTCGCGCTGCGGCGCGCGCAGCCACGGGCTGCCCGGCTCTGCCTGGCCGCATCGCTGCTGGCCGGGCTGCTGCTGGGCCTGGCCCAGCAGGCGCGGGGCGCGCACTTCATGAGCCACACCCTGTGGTCGGGCTGGCTGTGCTGGACGACGGCCTGGGCCTGCGACCTGGCCGCACGCCTGCTGCGCAGGCGCATGGCCGTGCGCACCGGAGCCGTCGCCCCGGTGGCGCCCTGAAGGCGCAGCGGGCGATCAGCCCGCCCGGCAGATCTTGAGCATGTTGGTGCCGCCCGGTGCGCCCATGGGTTCGCCGCAGGTGATGGCATAGACATCGCCCGTCTGCACGATGTTGCGGGTCTTGAGGTGGCCTTCGGCCTGCTCCAGCGCCGTGTCGCGGTCGGCGCTGGTGTCCATGAGCAGCGGGCGCACATTGCGGTACATGGCCATCTTGCGCTGCGTGGCCACCTTGGGCGTGAGCGCATAGATCGGGATGTGGATGCGGTGGCGGCTCATCCACAGTGCCGTGGCACCGCTGTCGGTCATGGCCACGATGGCCTTGGCACCCAGGTGGTGGGCCGTGAACAGCGCGCCCATGGCGATGGACTGGTCGATGCGGCCAAAGGTCTGGCCCGTGAAATCGGCATCGAGAGGGTGGTCTTCGGCGGCCTCGGCGGCGGCGCAGATGGTGGCCATCTCCATCACCGTCTCCAGCGGGTACTTGCCAGCCGCCGTCTCGGCGCTGAGCATCACGGCATCGGTGCCGTCGAGCACGGCATTGGCCACGTCGCTGACCTCGGCGCGCGTGGGCACGGGGTTGGTGATCATGCTCTCCATCATCTGCGTGGCGGTGATCACGACCTTGTCCAGGTCGCGCGCCATGCGGATCATCTTCTTTTGCAGCGCCGGCACGGCCGCATTGCCCACTTCCACGGCCAGGTCGCCGCGCGCGACCATGATGCCGTCGCTCACGCGCAGGATGGACTCGAGGTGCGGAATGGCTTCGGCGCGCTCGATCTTGGCGATCAGGCCCGGCTTGTGGCGGAACTCGGACGCGGCCACGTTGCACAACTGGCGCGCCATCTCCATGTCGGTCGCGTTCTTGGGGAAGCTCACCGCCACGTAGTCGGCCTGGAAGCTCATCGCCGTGCGGATGTCCTCCATGTCCTTGGCCGTGAGCGCGGGGGCCGTGAGGCCGCCACCCTGCTTGTTGATGCCCTTGTTGTTGGACAGCTCGCCGCCCAGCTTGACCGTGGTGTGCACCTCCTCGCCCTGCACGGCGTCCACGGTGAGCACGATCAGGCCGTCGTTGAGCAAGAGCACGTCGCCGGCCTTCACGTCGCGCGGCAATTCCTTGTAGTCGAGCCCCACGCCGTCGATATCGCCCGGCTCGGTGCGCGAGGCATCGAGCACGAACTTCTCGCCCGGCACCAGTTGCACCTTGCCTTCGGCGAACTTGCCGACACGGATCTTGGGGCCCTGCAGGTCGGCCATGATGGCCACTTCGCGCCCGGCGCGCTGGGCGGCAGCGCGCACGGTGGCGGCGCGGTCGATATGGTCCTGGGCCTTGCCATGGCTGAAGTTCAGGCGCACCACATTGACGCCTGCACGGATCATGGCCTCCAGCAGTTGCGGGTCGCTCGATGCGGGACCCAGGGTGGCAACGATCTTGGTGGCGCGGCGGATTTGCATGGGCTTGTCTCTGCGGGTTATGTAATCGAATTTCAATTTTCACACGAAACCAGTTACATGCGGATTACCACCCGCATGGCGGGCCCATCCACCCCGGGGCGACTATTTCCAAAACTGGAACAGACAGTTCGTGACTGGGTAGTTTTTCTCTGAACACACGAGGCGTACAGTTCAACCCATCGATGAGCCGAACCCGCAAGGCGACTCACCGAACCCGGTTTGAAGTTGTTTTCGCTCCGGTTTTTTTGAGACGCTTTTTCTACCCAAAGGACTTTCATCATGAACACGACCGCCCGTTTCCTCTCCATCGCCGCTGTAGCCGCTTTCGCTTCCTTCGGCGCTTACGCCGACGAAGCCGATGCTTCGCAATTCGCCACCAAGTTCGAAACCAACCGCACCCGCGCTGAAGTGGCTGCCGAAGCCGCCACCGTCGCCCAGACGCGCAGCCTGGAACCCGCTGGTTCCCGCGTGGTGACCTACAAGTCGACCGCTGACCGCGCTGCCGTGCGTGCCCAGGCGGCTGACGCTGTGCGCACCGGCCAGATCTCTTCCGGCGAAGTCGGCGCCCTGTAATTCGCACGACGAGGCTGCGGACCGCACCGCAGCCCCCACGCCAAAGGCCGGGCCACCGCAAGGTGGTGCCGGCCTTTTTTCCATGGGGGGCAGGGGCGCCTAGGCGCCCTGCTCCACCACGTCGAAGTGGAACACCTTGCTCATGATCTGCCAGCGCCCGTCGGTCCGCACAAGCGTCAGGAAGTCGGTGAAGAAGCGCGGCGCAATCGCGCACTCGACCCGCGCAAAGGCCGTGACCGGGCCCGCGAATTCGATGGACAGGATGCGGTCGCGCCGGCCCTGCCCGCGGCTCGCGGGCGAAGGACGCTGCTCCACGATGGGAAAGTACTCCGCCATGGTCCGGTACAGCAGTGGCCCCTCGGTGGCGCAGCAATAGATGGCCAGCGGATGGAAGACCTGCGCCAGGCGGCCCGTGTCGCTGTGGTGCAGTCCGTCGAAGTAGGTGTGCAAAGCGGCGGTGACGCCAGCGAAATCCGCGTCGGCGCTCATGGCTGGCGCTTTCGGAACTCGGCCACAGGCAGGCCGCCCACACCCCAGTTGTCGAGGTCGATCTCGTCGATCACCACATGCGTGGTCGCGGGGTTCTTGTGCAGCACCCGCACCAGCAACGCGGTGACGCCCGCGATGAGCTCGGCCTTCTGTTCGCGCGTCACCCCCTCACGGGTGACCTGGATGTTCACATAGGGCATAGGGACCGCCCTTTCAGCCGATGCGGCCCACGACCTGCGCAATGCGCTCGCCGAAGGCCCGGGCCGTCGCCAGGTCTCCGGCCACCATGTCGGCGGGCGAGGCATCGGAGGGCGTGGCCGTCATCAGCCCGGCAAAGGAGGCCAGGTAGTTCAGGTCATCGCGCACGGCGGCCTTGGTATTGCTCGGCGGCATGGCCGTACCGGCCCAGAGCATGCCGTGCTGCTGCGACAGCGAGAACAGGGTGTACAGCGTGGTGAGCTTGTCCCCGTTGATCCCGGCACTGTTGGTGAAGCCGGCGGCCAGCTTGTCCTTCCAGCCCTGGCGGGCCCAGACGGCGGAGCTGGCATCCACGAAGCGCTTGAACTGCCAGCTGACATTGGCCATGTAGGTCGGCGAGCCGAACACGATGGCGCGCGCGGCATCGAGCTGCGCCCACCCTTGGGGACTGAGTTCGCCTTGGTCGTCGATGGCGAGCAGCGTACCGCCACTGCCCGCGGCGACCGCCTGCGCGACCTCGCGGGTGTGGCCGTAGCCGCTGTGGAAAACGATGGAGATGGGAGAGGTCATGGGTTTCCTGGTCGGCACAAAAAAGAGGAAACCGCAGGTTATTGAATACGCATGCATTGATAAACTCACCACCATTAACTTCATTTATTACATGGGGTAATCCATGGCTCGCGAGTTTGGCGATGTGATGCTGGGAAGCATCGAACTGTTCTGCCTGGCGGCCGAGGCCCAGAGCTTCACGGCCGCGGCCCAGCAGGCGGGGCTGACCCCGGCGGCCGTGAGCCGCTCCATTGCGCGCCTGGAAGAGCGCCTGCAGGTGCGGCTCTTCGTGCGCAGCACGCGCAAGATCCGCCTGACCGATGGCGGGCTGGCCTACTTCGACCAATGCAGGCAGGCGCTCAACCGCCTCAGCGAGGCCGAGCGGGAGTTGACCGGCACGCAGGCCGAGCCTGCCGGCAAGCTGCGCATCAGCGTGCCCACCACGCTGGGGCACTGCCGGGTGCTGCCGGCGCTGGTGGCTTTCCGGGCGCGCTATCCCAAGGTGCAGGTCGAGGTGCAGCTGAGCAACCGCAATGTGGACTTCACGGCCGACGGCTTCGACCTGGCCGTGCGCGCGCGGGTGCAACCCGATTCAGGCCTCGTCGCGAGGAAGCTGCTGGATGCCGAGCTGGTGGTCGTCGCCACGCCGGCCTACCTGCAATCGGCGGGCGTGCCGCGCCGCCTGGAGGACCTGGCGGCCCACGAATGCCTGCAGTTCGTACTGCCCAGCACCGGGCAGGCCGTGCCCTGGGTGTTTTGCCAGGAGGGTCGCGACATCGATGTCGCCACCGCCGGCAGCCTCACCTGCTCCGACGACCTGCTGGGCATGGTCACCCTGGCACGCCACGGCGCAGGGCTGCTGCAGACCTACCGCTTCATCGTGGAAGACGATCTGCGCCAGGGCCGGCTGGTGGAAGTGCTGCAGGAGCTGGGGGGCCGCTCCCGGCCATTTTCCATCGTCTACCCCGCCACCCGCCACATGCCGCTGCGCGTGCGGGTCTTCATCGACCACCTCATCGCCAGCATGTAGCGCCGGCGCCGTCAGGCGCGCATCAGTGCCTCGATCTCGTCGGCGTCCACCGGCACGCCGCGCGTGATCAGTTCGCAGCCTGTGGCGGTGACGATGGCATCGTCCTCGATGCGGATGCCGATACCGTGGAACTGCTCGGGCACGCCTTCGCCCGCGCGCACATAGATGCCCGGCTCGATGGTCAGCACCATGCCGGGTTGCAGCACGCGGCTCGGGCGGTTGAGGAGGGTCTCGCCCGACAGCGGGTCCTTGCGCTCGGTCACCTTGTCGGCCTCACCGGGCTCCACGTAGCTGCCGCAGTCGTGCACGTCCATGCCCAGCCAGTGGCTGGTGCGGTGCATGTAGAACGGGAAGTAGGCGCGCTTGTCGATCACGTCCTGCGCCGTGCCGACCTTGTTGCCATCGAGCAGGCCCAGGTCCAACATGCCTTGGGCCAGCACGGCCACCGTGGCGTCGTGCGGGTCGTTGAAGCGGGCACCAGCGCGCGTGGCATCCACCGCCGCGACCTGGCTGGCCAGCACCAGGTCGTAGAGCGCGCGCTGCGGCCCGGTGAAGCGGCCGTTGGCCGGGAAGGTGCGCGTGATGTCGCTGGCATAGCCGTCGAGCTCGCAACCCGCATCGATCAGCACCAGCTCGCCATCGCGCACCGGGGCGGCATCGGCGCGGTAGTGCAGCACGCAGGCATTGGCACCCGCGGCCACGATGGAGCCGTAGGCCGGGTACTGCGAGCCGCCCTCGCGGAAGGCATACAGCAGTTCGGCGTCGAGGTGGTACTCGCGCACGTCCTCGCCGGCGCGCAGCATGCGGGCCGAGCGCTGCATGGCGCGGATGTGGGCGCGCGCGCTGATGTCGCTGGCGCGGCGCATGGTGTCCTGCTCGTACGCGTCCTTGATGAGGCGCATCTCGTCGAGCGGGCCGCACAGGTCCTGCTGCACCGCCGGGCACTGCGCGCCATAGCGCACGCGGGCACGCACGGCATTGAGCCAGCCCTCCACGCGCGCGGCCAGGCCGTTGTGCGTGGCATGGGGGTACCACACGCTCTGGCGGTTCTCCAGCAGGCGCGGCAACTGTGCGTCGAGCACGGCGCTCGAGAAGGCCGCATCCATGGCCAGCGCAGCAGGCGCGGCCTCCGGGCCCAGGCGGTAGCCGTCCCAGATCTCGCGCTCCAGGTCCTTGGGGCGGCAGAACAGCGTGCTGTGCCCTTCAGCCGTGAGCACCAGGCAGGCACCGGCTTCGGTGAACCCGGTCAGGTAGTAGAAATAGCTGTCATGGCGGTACAGGAAGTCGGTATCGCGGTTGCGCGGGTACTCAGGTGCCGTGGGGATGATGGCGATGCCCCCGGCACCCAGCTGGGCAGCAAGGCGCGCACGGCGCTGGGCATAGATGGATGGCGAGGACGGTGAGTTCATGCGCTATTTTTAACGCGAATCCGCCACCCTTCGGTGCCGTGGGCCATCGCGCTTGCAAACAATTCCAAAACCCGCCACCCGAATGGGTTGTTGACAAACGTATTCACATGAATACCATCGCATTCAACACCACTTCGGATGGACGCCATGGTCACCACCTCCACCACGATGGAGCCCCTCTCCGCCCGCATCCCGAGCGACCTCTACCTGTGGCTGGCGCAGTTGCAGGTCGAGGGCGCCACCACCAACAGCGACAAGCTGCGCGTGCTGCTGGGCCAGCTCAAGCGCCACCACGACGGCGCCCTCGACTATGTGGCCGCCCACGCCTGGGCGCGCGACATCACGTCCCGGCTGCGCGAATCGCTGGTGCGCACCGAGGGCCAGACGGGCCGCCACTCGGACGTGCTCAACGCCATGCTGGACCATGTCACGACCTGTCTGGCCATCGTGGTCAGCAACGCGCCCACGTCGGAGCAGGAAGCCGCCCGGCTCGAAGACCTGCTGGTGCGGCGGGGCTTTGCCCTCAGTGAGATGCTGCTGCGCCAGGCGACCACCACGCAGGCCAGCGCGTACGATCCGGCCGTCGTGCAGCGCCACGCCGCAGCGACCCTGGAGCTGGCCCAGACCATTCAATCCCCTCTCTCGAAAGGAGCCTGAGATGGCAGATTCGCTCAAGACACGCGTAGGCCGCATCATTGCCGGCAGCGTGCATGCGTTGGTGGACCATCTGGAGAACCATGCCCCGCTGGCGGTGATGGAGCAGTCGCTGCGCGAGGCCGACACCGTGATCGGCGAGGTGCGCCATGAGCTGGGTCGCACCAGCGCCAACCGCCACCTGGCCCAGCAGCAGCATGCCCACCTCAATGGCCAGCACGCCACCCTGGCCGAGCAGATCGACCAGGCCCTGGCGGCCGACCGCGACGACCTGGCGCGTGCCGCCGTGGCGCGCCAACTCGACATCGAGGCCCAGATCCCGGTGCTGGAGACCACGCTGGCCGACCTGGCACGGCAGGAGAGTGAGCTCACGGGCTATGTGGCGGCGCTGCTGGCCAAGCAGCGCGAGATGGCCGATGCGCTGGAGGCTTTTCGCCAAAGCCGCGCCACGGCAACCCAGGCCCCCGCCACGCCGCCCGGTGGCGCCAACGCAGTGCAGCAGCGCATCGATGCCGTGACCGGCGCTTTCGACCGCCTGTATGCGCGCCAGACCGGCCTGGCGGGCACCGACCGCAGCCACACGCTGGACCAGGCGGCCAAGCTCAAGGAGCTCGATGAGCTGGTGCGCGACCACAAGATCGCCGAGCGCATGGCGCGCCTGAAGACGGGGCAGGCGTGATCACCGCGCTGTTCACCGCCCCGGAGACCTGGCCCTTTGGCGTGGCCTTTGCGCTCATCGTCGGCATCGCGCTGATCGAGGGCCTGGGCATGCTGGTCTCGCTGAGCCCGAGCAACTGGCTCGACGATCTGCTGCCCGACATTGATGGAGACACCGGCCTGGACCGGGTGCTGGGCTGGCTCTACATCGGCAAGGTGCCTTCGCTGGTGCTGCTGGTGCTGTTCCTCACGGGCTATGCGATCTTCGGCTACAGCCTGCAGAAGGTGGCGAACGGCCTGCTGGGGGGCTACCTGCCGGTCTGGATCGCGGGCCTGGTGGCCGTGGCACCGGGCATGGCCACGGTGCGCAGCCTGGGCGCACTGATCGCCCACATCATTCCGCGCGACGAGACCTCGGCCGTGAGCGAGATGTCGCTGATAGGTCGGCCTGGCGTGGTCTCCGCTGGCGCGGCGCGCCGGGGCCTGGCGGCGCAGGCGCGGGTGCGCGACACCCATGGCCGCACCCACTACCTGATGGTCGAGCCCGACCTCGACGACGAGGTCTTCGACGAAGGCGCGCAGATCCTCATCGTGCGCAAGATCGGGGCCTTCTACCGCTGCATTGCCAACCCGCATCCGGGCTTGATGTAGGCGCCCGTTCCCATCAACATACCGACACCAACCGAGGGAGAAACCGAGAAATGAGCAACCTGATCGAAATAGGCGCCATCGCCGGCATTGCGCTGCTGGCCCTGCTGACCATCGGCATCGTCTTTGCGCGCCTGTACAAGCGCTCCACCAAGGAAACCGCCTTCGTGCGCACGGGCCTGGGCGGGCAGAAGGTCATCATGGACGGCGGCGCCATCCTGCTGCCGGTGTTCCATGAACGCGTGCTGGTGAACATGAACACCTTGAAGCTCGAGGTGGTGCGCCGCGCCAAGGAAAGCCTGATCACCAAGGACCGCATGCGCGTGGACGTGACGGCCGCTTTCTTCGTGCGCGTCAAGCAGACCGAGGAAGCTGTGAGCATCGCCGCCCAGACCCTGGGCGCGCGCACCATGAGCCCCGAGGAACTCAAGGCCCTGGTGGAAGACAAGTTCGTCGACTCGCTGCGCGCCACGGCCGCCACCATGACCATCCAGGAGCTGCAGGACAAGCGCCGCGACTTCGTGCAGGCCGTGCAGAACGCGGTGGCCGAGGACCTGGAGAAGAACGGCCTGGAGCTCGAATCGGTCTCGCTGACCAGCCTGGACCAGACCGAAAAGCAGTTCTTCAACCCCAACAACGCCTTCGACGCCGAGGGCCTGACGCGCCTGACCGAGCAGACCGAGGCGCGGCGCAAGCAGCGCAACGACGTGGAACAGGACACCGAGGTGCAGGTGCGCACCAAGGACCTGGAGGCCACGCGCCAGAAGCTCACCATCGAGAAGGACCAGGAGTTTGCCTCGCTCTCGCAAAAACGCGAGATCGAGACCACGCGCGCTGAGCAGGCCGCACTGATCGCCACGCAGCAGGCCGAGCGCAACCGCGAGGCCGAAGCCGCCAAGATCGAGGCCGAGCGCCAGGTGAGCCAAAAGCGCATCGAGGCCGAGCGCGAGATCAAGGCCGCCGAGATCGAGAAGAACCTGGTGATCCAGACGCGGGAGATCGAGCTGGAGCGCCATACCGAGACCAAGCGCGCCGAACAGCGCAAGCAGGTGGAGATTGCGCGCCAGGACACGCAGATCGCCATTGCCACCAAATCGCGCGAGCAGTCCGATGCCGACGCCGCCGCCAACCTGGCGCGCGCCGAGGCCGTGAAGGCCGAGGAAGCCGTGAACACCGCGCGCCAGGTGGCCGTGGCCGAACGCGACAAGAACATCCAGCTGATCGAGGCCTCCAAGGACGCCGAGCAGAACGCCATCTCGATCCGGGTTTCCGCGTCGGCCGAGAAGGAGGCCGCGCTGGACCGCGCCGAAGCCATCACCATCGAGGCCCGCGCGCGCCAGGCCGCGGCCCTGGCCGAGGCCGAGGGCAAGCGCGCACTGAACGAGGCGCTCAACACCCTGTCGGCCGCCCAGGTGGACCTGCAGGTGCGCAGCCTGCTGCTGCAGCAGCTGCCCCAGATCATCGCCCAAGCCGTGCGCCCCATGGAGAAGATCGACTCGATCCGCATCGTGCAGGTGGGCGGCATGCCCGGCGGCAGTGCAGCCCAGGGCGCGGCACAGGGCGGCACCGGCGCCACGGGCACCTTTCCCGAGCAGGTCATGAACTCGGCCCTGCAGTACCAGATCGCCAAGCCCATCGTGGACGCAGTGATGAAGGACGCGGGCCTGTCCAATGAAGGCATCACCGGCATGGCGCAGAGCCTGGCCGGCATGCTGGGCAGCCCTGCGCAGCCCACGCAAGCGCAGGCCGGCCACACCGCCGGGTGACCCTCCGGGCGCACGCGGCCCAGCCCGGCCGCGTGGCTTGTGCGCCACGCAGCCCCCTGCCGCGCCGGCCGCCCCGGCCACGGGCATGGCAGACTCGGGCCCCATGCTCCTTCTGCTCAGCTCCCTGTTGAATTTCATCTTCACGCTGCTGCTCCCCGTGCTGGGGCTGGCACTGACCGGGGCCTTGCTGGTGTATGCCGCCTATGTCCGCTTCGTGGACATCCCGCAGAAATGGGTACTCACCCCGCGCGCGCTGCAGGTGCTGTGCGCCGTGGCCCTGCTGTGCCACGGGCTGATCCTGCTGAACTGGTTCCTGTCCATGCGCGCGACACAGGCACGGCAGGACGGCGCCGTGGTGCGCGCCAGCAGGGAACGCTTCGTGCTGCCCGCGGATTTCCAGTACGGCGAGTTGCTGGTCCCCGCAGGCAGCCTGATCAACCGCAACGACCCCTTCGACAAGGGCGAGCCGGGCAAGCCGGTCGCACTGCACGGGCTGGAGTCGGTGCGCTTTGCCCAACCCGTGCAGATCGCCGGCGCCTGGGTCAGCGCGCTGCAGACCACGCCGCTGCGCCTGGAGCTGGCGCAGGACCAGACCCTGGGCCCGCTCTACCGCTTCGACAGCACCACCCAGGGCTGGGTGGAGCACAAGCTGGTGCCGGCACTGGCCTGCCGCAAGGGACAGATGGCGCTGTACCAGGTACCGCCCATTCCCTACGACGTGCAGGCCGAGGTGGGCAAGCCCGCACCCGATGGGCCCGAAGCCCGCTTTCGCCCCAGCGAATGGCTGCTGCGCGCCTGCGAGAACGGCCCAGCCATTGCCGTGCAGCCTGCCCACGCGGCCGCAGCGAGCCAATAGCCGCCACAGCACCGCCACCCAACACGGACAGTGCGCCAAAGGTGCAATGAGGCCCAGAGGATGGCTTCTGCGGCACTGGCTACCACCGACAGGGGTATGAAACTGGCGCTGCCCAAGCCAGTGCTCCCGCGCAAGGGCCGCCCCGCCGCGCTGGGAGCGTCCCCCTCCCGACTCGCAAAGCGAGTCGAGAGAGGGTGAAGGCGCGCAGCGCCTCAGGGGGTGCTGATCACTATCGGTTGAGTTCAGCCAGGCGCTCGGGCGTCCCCACGTCGGTCCAGCGGCCCGTGTAGAGCGAAGCGCCCACACGGCCCGCATCCATGGCCCGGCGCAGCAGGGGCGCCAACGGCGCTTTCAGCCCCCCCGGGTTGCCGACCGGGATCTCGCACCAGGGCTTGAAGAACAGCTCGGCGTGCAGCAGTGCAATGGTGCTGTAGGTATAGCGGGGGGCCGGGTCGTCGGCCGCCAGGTTCAACGCCAGCCCCTCGGGCGACAGGCCGAAGTCGCCGCGCGGGTTGTGCCCGGGGTTGGGCACCAGCCACAGGTGGGCCAGTTGCCGGCTGGCCTTGAAGGCCTGCACGGCCTGGGCCTCGAACACGAAATCGGGCACGTACACATCCCCGGCCGCGAGCCAGAAGACGTCGGACTCCACCAGTGGCAGAGCGCGGGCAATGCCCCCGGCCGTCTCCAGCGCGCCCCCGAAGTCGCGGCCCTCGCGGGAATAGGCGATCTCGACCCGGTGGTTGCCGCGGCGCGAGTGGTGCGTGCCAAAGCCGGTGCCGCAGTGGGCCTCGATCTGCTCGCCCAGCCAGGCGGTATTGATCACCACCTCGCCCACGCCGGCTTCGGCCAGGGCCTGCAGGTGCCATACCAGCAGGGGCTGGCCCTGCACCTGCAGGAGGGGTTTGGGCATGGTGTCGGTCAGTGGCCGCATGCGCTCCCCCCGACCGGCGGCGAGCAGCAGGGCCGGCACCTGGGCGGCGGCGCTCATGCGGCCACCTCCACCACGGCGGCATCCACGGCGCCGCGCTGCAGCGCATGGCGCTGCACCCGGGCCGGATCGAACAAGGCCAGCAGCGCCTCCATGAGCGCGCGCGCCTTGCCCGAATGGTCGGCACCGAAGTTGCAGACATAGACATCCAGCGTCACGGCACGCTGCTCGGGCCAGGTGTGCACGCACAGGTGCGACTCCGCCAGCAGCACTGTGGCCGTGACCCCGCCAGGCCCCTGGTCGGTGGCCGGAAAGCCATGGAACAGCTGGCCCACGGGCTGCAGGCCTGCGGTGCGCACGGCGTCCGTGCAAGCGCGGCCCAGGGCCGCGGGATCGAGCAGCCATTCGGGGGCGCAGCGGCAGCCGTGGAGGTCGGCGGTGAGGTGCAATCCTTGCATCAGCCGCACTGTAGTGCATCGCCCAGCCGCCAGAACACAAAGCCGTGTTTGCGCGAGCGGAAACCGTTCCCAGGCGCTGACCGGTAAAATAGCGGGTTTCCCCTGAACCTCCCCCACCCGGAGCCGCTCTTTCCATGGCCAACACCCTGCACAACCAACCAATGGCAAACGCGATCCGCGCGCTGGCCATGGACGCCGTTCAACAAGCCAACTCCGGCCACCCCGGCGCCCCGATGGGCATGGCCGACATGGCCGTGGCCCTGTGGGGTCGCCACCTCAAGCACAACCCGACCAACCCCCAGTGGTTCGACCGCGACCGTTTCGTGCTGAGCAATGGCCACGGCTCCATGCTGCTGTACGCGCTGCTGCACCTCACGGGCTATGACCTGCCGATCGGCGAGCTCAAGAACTTCCGCCAGCTGCACAGCAAGACCGCCGGCCACCCCGAAGTGGGCATCACCCCCGGCGTGGAAACCACCACCGGCCCGCTGGGCCAGGGCATCACCAATGCCGTGGGCTTCGCGCTGGCCGAGAAGCTGCTGGCCTCCGAATTCAACCGCGAAGGCCATGCCGTCGTGGACCACAACACCTATGTCTTCCTGGGCGACGGCTGCCTGATGGAAGGCATCAGCCATGAAGCCGTGTCGCTGGCCGGCGCCTGGAAACTCAACAAGCTGATCGCCCTGTACGACGACAACGGCATCAGCATCGACGGCCAGGTGGCCCCCTGGTTCGCCGACAACACGCCCCTGCGCTTCGTGGCCAGCGGCTGGAACGTGATCGGCCCCATCGACGGCCATGACGCCGAGAAGGTGGACGCCGCCATCGCCGAGGCCAAGAAGCAGACCGAGCGCCCCACCCTGATCGTCTGCAAGACCCACATCGGCAAGGGCAGCCCGAACCGCGCCAACACCGCCAAGGCCCACGGCGAGCCCCTGGGCGCCGAGGAAATCGCACTGACCCGCGAAGCCCTGGGCTGGAGCCACGAACCGTTCACGATCCCCGAAGACGTGTACGGTGCCTGGAACGCCAAGGACACGGGCCAGGCCGCCGAGACCGCCTGGAATGAGCGCTTTGCTGCCTACAGCGCCGCCTTCCCCGAACTGGCCGCCGAGTTCACGCGCCGCATGCAGGGCCAGTTGCCTGCCAACTTCGCCCAGGTGGCCGTGGACACCGTGGTCGCCGCCCACACCAAGGGTGAGACCGTGGCCAGCCGCAAGGCCAGCCAGCTGGCGCTGGAAGCCTTCACCGCCGCCCTGCCCGAAATGCTGGGCGGCAGCGCCGACCTGACCGGCTCCAACCTCACCAACACCAAGAGCACGCCCAACCTGCGCTTCGACATGCAGGGCCATGTGGTGCAGACCGAAGTGGCCGAGGGCCGCAAGATCGGTGGCCGCCACATCAACTATGGCGTGCGCGAGTTCGGCATGGCCGCCATCATGAACGGCATTGCCCTGCACGGTGGCTACATCCCCTACGGCGGCACCTTCCTGACCTTCAGCGACTACAGCCGCAACGCCATCCGCATGGCCGCGCTGATGAAGCAGCGTGTGATCCACGTGTTCACGCACGACTCCATCGGCCTGGGCGAAGACGGTCCCACGCACCAGTCGATCGAGCATGTCGCCAGCCTGCGCCTCATCCCCAACCTGGATGTGTGGCGCCCCGCCGATACGGCCGAAACGGCCGTGGCCTGGAGCGTGGCCCTGAGCAACCGGGACAAGCCCACCGTGCTCGCGCTGTCGCGCCAGAACCTGCCCTACGCTCCCAAGCGTGACCTGGGGGACATCTCCCGCGGTGCCTATGTCCTGTCCGAGCCCGCCGACGTGGGCCTGAACAAGAAGGCTGTGGCAGTGATCATCGCCACCGGCTCCGAAGTGCAGCTGGCCCTCAAGGCCCAGCGCCTGCTGGCCGACCGCAAGATCGCCGTGCGCGTGGTCTCCATGCCCAGCACCACCACCTTCGACCGCGAAGACGCCAAGTACAAGAAGTCCGTGCTGCCCGCCGGCATCCCCCGCGTGGCGGTGGAGATGGGCGTCACCGATGGCTGGTGGAAGTACGGCTGTGCGGCCGTGGTCGGCATCGACACCTATGGCGAATCGGCCCCTGCACCGGTGCTGTTCAAGCACTTCGGCTTCACGGAAGAAAACGTGGCGGCCACCGTGCAGACCGTGCTGAAGGGCGGCCGCTGACAGGCGCGGCACGGCGGGAACGTAACATTGTGCAAACATGCAGAGGTTTCGCGTGATTTACAGCACGTTGCGGCCTCTTTGCATGCTTGACGCGGTTACATGGGGTCGGCACGCTAGTCGTTTTCACTGACGTCCCCCTTTTCAAGGAGCTGCCATGATGATCCCGACCCTGTCCCCCCGCAAGTCGCTGGCCGCCGTGGCCGTGCTGTCGCTGGCCTGCCTGTCGGCCCATGCCCAGGTGGAGATCACCGATCCGCCGGCCGGCCACAACTTCGGCAAGGTCCCGCTCAATGCCACGTTTGCCACGCAGTACTTCTCGGTGTTCAACCGCAGCGGTGCGCCGCTGCAACTGGGCTCGGTGATCTCCAGCGGTGCGGCCCTGGTGACCTGTGCCGGCATCGGTTGCCCGGTCGTCGCCCAGGGGGACTTCCTGATACCCGCCGGTTCGGACGGCTGTTCCAACGCGGTGCTGCAGCCCAACCAGGGCTGCTCGACCCTGGTGGCCTTCACCCCCACCGCCCCGGGATCGCGCATCTCCCAACTCATCGTCCAGTCGCGCACCGGCGCGGCACTGGCGACGTATCCGCTGAACGGCACCGGCACCTCGACACCGCTGGATTGCGTGCTCGACTGGGCCGAGAAGAGCTTCCCGCAGCTGCTGACCACACCCACGGGCACGGCCACCGTTTCGCCCTTCCACCTGCGCTGCTACGCCAACGGCACGATGTGCCTGGGGGCCGACACGGCCGTGCCGACCTTCGACCAGCCCAGTGTCTACTTCTACCAGACGCAACCCACACCTTCGGTGCAGCGCCTGGGATACCTCTCGACATTCGCACAGGCGGCGCAATGTCAACCCTGATTCCTTAACGTTTGGAGAACCTTGGAAATGACGATCAAGATTGGCATCAACGGCTTCGGCCGCATCGGCCGCAACGTGCTGCGCTCCGCCATCCAGAATTTCAGCGACATCGAAGTCGTTGCGATCAATGACCTGCTGGAGCCCGAGTACCTGGCGTACATGCTGCAGTACGACTCGGTGCACGGCCGCTTCAAGGGCGAAGTGTCGGTGGACGGCAATACCCTGATCGTCAATGGCAAGAAGATCCGCCTGACGCAGGAGCGCGACCCCGCCAACCTCAAGTGGAACGAGGTCGGCGCGGACGTGGTGATCGAGTCCACGGGCCTGTTCCTGGACAAGGCCACGGCCCAGAAGCACCTGGACGCCGGCGCCAAGAAGGTCATCCTGTCGGCCCCCTCCAAGGACGACACCCCCATGTTCGTGTACGGCGTGAACCACACGAGCTACAAGGGTGAGGCCATCATCTCCAACGCCTCGTGCACGACCAACTGCCTGGCCCCCGTGGCCAAGGTGCTCAACGACAAGTGGGGCATCAAGCGCGGCCTGATGACCACGGTGCACGCAGCCACCGCCACGCAAAAGACGGTGGACGGCCCCTCCAACAAGGACTGGCGCGGCGGCCGCGGCATCCTGGAAAACATCATCCCCTCGAGCACCGGCGCTGCCAAGGCCGTGGGCGTGGTGATCCCGTCGCTGAACAAGAAGCTCACCGGCATGTCCTTCCGCGTGCCCACGAGCGACGTGTCCGTGGTCGACCTGACGGTGGAGCTGGACAAGGCCGCCACCTATGAAGAGATCAAGGCCGAGATGAAGGCACAGTCCGAAGGCGCGCTCAAGGGCGTGCTGGGCTACACGGAAGACAAGGTGGTGGCCACCGACTTCCGCGGCGACACCCGCACCTCGATCTTCGACGCCGACGCCGGCATCGCCCTCGACGGCACCTTCGTGAAGGTCGTGAGCTGGTACGACAACGAATGGGGCTACTCGAACAAGTGCCTGGAAATGGTGCGCGTGGTGGCCAAGTAAGCGACCACACGCTCTTGCCAGAAGGCCGGCTCCCGCAAGGGGCCGGCCTTTTTCATGCGCAGGCCCAGCCTCAAGCCCCACCGTGCAGCAAGCGCTCGAACAAGTTGTCCGGCCCCATCTGCCCGCCCTTGAGCATGATCTCCATACCGTCGAGCCCTGGCCCGTCGCTGTGCAGCCGGCACAGCGCCACGCCGGGCGCGAGCGAGGCCCGGTACGACAGCCCCCAGGCTGCAAGCGCCTGCACCGCCAGGCTGGAGGTGTCGCCCCCGGCGATGCCGATGCGGCGCAGCGGCACCTGGGCCAGCACCTGGGCCAGCAGCCGGCCGCCGGCCTGGGCCACCTGGTGGGCCGTGGCGCCCTGCGCAGCACTGCCCGCCGTGACCGCCAGCACGCTGCGGCCGGCCCCCAGCAGGGCGCCCAGGCGCTCTGCCGTGGCCCGCGCAGCGGCCTCACCGCCCTGGACCAGGGCGGCGACATCGATGGGCACCTGTTCGTACGACACGGCGGCGCGCACCTGCTGCGCCGTCACGGGCGAGAGACTGCCGGCGAGCACAAAGACCGGCCCCCGGGCTGCCGCCAAAGGCAGCGCAGCCGATGCAGGCGCTTGCGGCCATTGCGTCGCCAGCGCCTGCACCACACTGCTCGGCCCCACGGCCAGCAGCCGCGCCTGCTGGGCGCGGCGCCACACCAGTTGGCCCACCGCCTGCAGGTCCTCAGGCCGGCTGGCATCCATCAGCACGGCAGCAGGGTCCCCTGCGAGCACCGCATCGAGTGCAGCCTCCTGCTGGGCCAGCGGCTGGGCGTACAGCGGGTAGTCCATGCCTGCCGTCGGCGCCAGCCCCTGCTGCGCCAGGTGCAGGCGCAAATCGCTCTCCTGCATGGGCGTGACGGGGTGGCGGCTCATGGTCGGGTGCCGGTCGATGCGGTGCACGGCCGGTGCACTGCCGGCGCGTGCGAACAGGTGGCCGAAGACGCAGTAGCGCCCCAGGCTGGGCTGGCCGCCGACGATGGGCACGAAGCGGTTCTCCACATGCGCGCGCAGCACCTGCACGGCCACCCCGATGCTGCCCACGTGCGGCGCACTGTCGAAGGTGGAGCACACCTTGTAGTGCAGCACGGGCACGCGCATCTGCGCGAAGAAGCGGCCCACTGGCTCCAGCTCCGCTCGCATGGCCTCGGGCGCCATGGCGCGCGCGGCACCGGCGATGCCGATGGCGTCGAGCGGCCCCGCGCGCTGCAGCTGCGCGGCCGTGGGCACGCCCATGAACAGCAGGGCACGCAGCCCCGCCTGGGCCGCCGTGGCCAGGGTGTCGGTGGCGCCGGTGAAGTCGTCGCCGTACCAGCCCAGGCGGGCGGTGGATGCAGCCATCATGGTGTGCTCAGGCCTTGGAACCGAAGAAGCCGAGCGCGCGTTGCAGCTCGGGCGCGTGCCGGGCGAAGTGGTCGAGCGGCGTGCCCGCCGCCACGGCCTCCCAGGCCTGCTGGATGCTGGCCACGCCGGCCGCAGGCCCGTCGGGGTGGGCGAGGATGCCGCCGCCCGACATGAACAAGAGATCGGTGCTGCGCAGGCGCTCCCAGGTCAGCGGCACGGTGCCGGCCCACTGGCCGTTGGAGACGGCGGGCAGCACGGCGTCGTCGAGCCCCGGCGCCAGCGGGGCCAGTGTGTCGTGGGCTGACTCGACCACCTCGTCGTCGGTCTGCGAGAACTTGCCTTGCAGGCCGTGCACGTGCATGTGGTCCACGCCGGCCAGGCGCCAGAGCGTCTGCCAGGCCTGGAACGAAAAGCCCAGCAATGGATGCCGCGACAGCGCGCCATAGCCGTTGCGGTGGCCATGCAAGGCCAGCGGCGTATGGCGGCGCAGGGTCTGCACGGCCGAGTAGCCGCACCAGTTGAGGCTGGCCATCACGCAGCTGCCGCCCTCGGCCTGCACCAGGTCGGCGTGGCGGCGCATGGCATCGGTCTCGTCCGTGATGTTGAACGCCACCATGACATGCTTGCCCGTGCGGTCCTGGTGCGTGCGCACGGCGCGCATCACGGCCTGCACGCGCTCGCGCAGCGGGGCATGCACGGGGTCGGCACAGACCTCGTCGTCCTTGATGAAGTCCACTCCCGCCGCGCACAGCCGCGCGGCCAGGGCGCCGGTCTCCTCGGCCGACAGGCCCACGTTGGGCTTGACGATGGTGCCGATGAGCGGCCGCCCTTGCACGCCCGTGAGCGCGCGCGTGCCCGCGATGCCCTGGCGCGGCATGTCGAAGCGCTGGCGGTACTCCGCCGGCAGCCGCAGCGACTCCAGGCGCAGCCCCGTGACCTCGCCCAGATCGAACAGGTTGCCCGACACCGTGGCCGCGAGCGTGGGCAGGTTGGCGCCCACATTGGCCACCGGAAAGCGCACCGTGAGCCGTGCCCGGCGGAACGGCCCGGCCAGCGGCTTGCCGGCCGCGGCGCGGCGCTCCAGCCAGCCATTGGGCAGGCTGGGCGCGGGCACGGATTCAAGCTCCTCGATGGACTCCACCGTGGCGCGGGCGCGCTCGCGCAGCGCATCGGTTTCGCCCTCCACGCGGGCGAACGTGCCGCAGGACTGCTCGCCCGCGAGCACCTCGGCCACATGGGCGGGGTCCAGCGGCGTCTCGATCAGGTAGCAGGCTTCGAAGTGGTGCGCATCCATGGCTCAGAGGGTGTTGAGATCGGGGAAGGGGCGCACCGGGTCCTTGCCATCCCAGTCCTTGGCGGCCTCGCGGATCAGCGTGAACAGGCGGCCCTTGGGCCCGGCGACTTCGGACAGTTCGATCAGCGCGCCCGGGTGCAGGCCGGGATGTTGGCCATCCTCGAAGTAGACGAAGCGGCCGTTCACGCCCACTTCGCCGCTCATGCAGACCTTGAAGCCCGCGGCCTCGGCGCGTGCCAGGTCGGCGTCGAAGTCTTCCGTCCAGTAGGCCACGTGCTGCCCGCCCACATGGCCGGCCTGCTGGAAGTCGCGGTACATGGAGGGCACGTCGTTGCGCGTCTGCAGCAACTCGATCTGCACGCCGCCCGCATTGGCCAGGGCCACCGAGTTGTGGGGCTCGTGGCGCTCGCCGCGGTAGGTGTAGTTCTGGATCGGCACGCGCGGGTTGTAGTACCAGGGCCCGACGCCCAGCACATTGGCCCAGTAGTCCATGGCGGCCTCGATGTCGGGCACGAGGTAGGCCACCTGGCGGATTTCACCAAAGAATCGGCTCATGGTTTGCTGCTTTCAGAAAGGGATGGGGGGCCCGGCGCGCAATGCGGCCGGACCAGAGGAGTGGATGAAAGGGGTTACTTGCTCAAAAATCCTGTGGAGAACCACGGGATCGCGGCCACGATGACCAGGCCCACGAACAGCGCCATGACATAGCCGCCGATGTGGCGCAGGCCCTCGTTGGGGTGCACCTTGCTGATCGCACAGGCACCGTAGTAGCCCACGCCGAAAGGCGGCGCGAACAGGCCGATGCCCATGGCGAAGATCACGACCATGGCGTAGTGCACCTCGTGGATGCCCACGGCCTTGGCGATGGGGAACAGCAGCGGCCCGAAGAGCACGATGGCGGGGATGCCTTCGAGCACGCTGCCCAGCACCACGAAGGCGATGATGGACACGGCCATGAAGCCCCAGGCACCGCCGGGCAGTTGCTTCATCACCTGGGCCAGGTCGTGCGAGAAGCCCGACTGCGTGAGCCCCCAGGCCATGGCGGTGGCGCAGCCCACGATGAAGATGATGGCGCCCGTGAGCGAGGCCGTCTCGATCAGCATGGGCCGCAGCCGGCGCCAGTCGAACTGGCGGTGGATGAACAGGCCCACCAGCACCGCATAGGCGATGCCGATGGTGGAGACCTCGGTCGCTGTGGCCACGCCCTCGACCACGGCCGCGCGGATCACGAAGGGCAGGGCGATGGCCGGCAGCGCCGTGAGCAGAAAGCGCAGGATCTGCGCGCGGCCGAAGCGCTGCACCTGCGACAGGTCTTCGCGCCGGTAGCGCCACCAGACCACGGCGCACAGGCAGGCCCCCACCACCACAGCCGGCAGCATGCCGCCCGTGAACAGCGCCGCGATGGACACGCCCGTGACCGAGCCGATGGTGATCAGCACGATGGAAGGCGGGATGGTCTCGGTCTGCGCGCCGGTGGCCGAGAGCAGGGCCACCAGGTCGCCGGGCTTGGCACCACGCTTTTGCATCTCGGGGAAAAGCACCGGAGCGATGGCCGCCATGTCGGCGATCTTGGAGCCCGAGATGCCCGAGACCAGGTACATGGCGCCGATCAGCACGTACGACAGGCCGCCGCGCACATGGCCGAGCAGGCTGGCCAGGAACTGGATCATGGCACGTGCCATGCCCGTCATCTCGATCAGCGCACCGAGGAAGATGAACAGCGGCACGGCCAGCAGCATGAGGTGCGACATGCCTTCATCGAGCCGGCCCACCAGTACCAGCATGGGGGCCCGCGTGGTGAGCGCCAGGTAGCCGAAGGTGGCCAGCGCGAACGAGAAGGCAATGGGCACGCCCGCGAACACGCAGGCCGCCACCACCACCACGAAGAAGATCACCAGGTTGAGCTTGCCCAGCGGCGCGAACACCGGCTGCGCCAGCCAGAAGGCCAGCACCAGCGCGCCCACCGTGGCGGCAGCCGCCAGCATCACGGCCAGGCCGCCCTCGCGCAGCATGCGCAGCGTGCACACCAGCAGCATCAGCGCCATGCCCGTCGGCAGGGCCGAGGCGCGCCAGGCGTTGCTGATCTCCAGTGCGGGCGTGACGATCACCGCCTCTTCGGCCGCGTACTCGTAGGCGTGGTGCAGGATGAGCAGCAGGAACGCGAAGGACGCGGCCATGGCCAGCGCCTCCAGGTAGGCCCGTGCCGCGGGCGGCACCTTGCCCACGAAGGCGGTCATGCGCATGTGCTCGCCGCGGCGCAGGGCCACCACCGCGCCCAGCATGGACAGCCACAGGAACAGGATGGAGGCCAGCTCGTCCGACCAGACCAGCGGCGCGTGGAACACGTAACGCGACACCACGCCGCAGAACAGCAGCACGATCTCCACCAGCACCAGCAGCGCGGCCACCGACTCCACCACCAGGCCGATGCCACGGTCCACGGGGTCGAGCGCGGCGCGCCAGCCCGTGGGCGCGGGCGCCGGCATCGCAGCGGCCAGCATCAGGACACCTTGCCGACGGAGGCTTCGAGCAGCGCCCAGGCCTCGTCGCCGAACTTGCCCTTCCACTCCGAGTAGTAGCCGGCCTTGCGCAGCTGGTCGCGGAAGCTCTGCGGGCTGGCGTCGTTGAAGGCCATGCCCTTGGCGGTGAGGTCGCTGCGCAGGGTCTCGTTGAGCTTCTTCAGGTCGGCGCGCTGCTGCAGGCCGGCCTCGTCGAAGGCCCGGCCCAGGATGAGTTTGAGGTCGTCCGGCAGGCCGCGCCAGGCACGGCCGTTGACGACCATGTGGTAGCCGTCCCAGCTGTGGTTGGTGACCGAGCAGAACTTCTGCACTTCGTAGAGCTTGGCGGTCTGCACGATGGCCAGAGGGTTCTCCTGCGCGTCGACCACCTTGGTCTGCAGGGCCGAGTAGACCTCGCTGAACTGCAGGCTGGCCGGCGAGGCGGACAGGGCCTTGAACATGGAGATGCCCATGGGGCTCACGGGCACGCGGATCTTCATGCCGCCCAGGTCGGCCGCACTGCTCACGGCCTTGGTGCTGGTGGTCACCTGGCGGAAACCGTTGTCCCACATGCGCGGGAAGGTGTACAGGCCCACCTTGGCGAAGGCCGCGCGGATGCTGTCGCCCAGCTTGCCGTCCACCGTCTTCCAGACCTGGTCGTAGTCGGCAAAGGCAAAGCCCACAGCCGTGATGGCGCTGATGGGCGCGAGCGTGGCAATCACCATGGTGCCGGCGTTGAAGATCTCCAGGCCGCCGCTGCGCACCTGCGAGAGCATGTCGGTGTCACCGCCGAGCTGGTTGTTGGGGAACACCTTGAGCTCCAGCCGGCCCTTGCTTTCGGCCAGGATGCGGGCGGCCGCCTCGTTGGCACGCACGTTGAGCGGGTGCGACACGGGCAGGTTGTTGCCGAACTTGAAGCTGTACTCGGGCGCGGCGGCGCTCGCCAGCCCGGGCCAGGCACCGGCAACGGATGCGGCAGGCAGCGCGCACAGGCCGCGCAGCAGGCTGCGGCGCGAAGGAAGGTTCGAGGAATGGGCCATGGTCTTTGTCTCCTGTCTGTAATCGTTGGAATCGGCACCCCGCAGGCGGGCTTCGTTCAGGGGCAGACCTTATCCGCGGTCCACGCCTGGGGCAAATGGGCAATCTGATGGGTTTTGATGGATTCTCAGACCACGCTCAGTTGCAGCGCGCATGCATGCCGCCATCGACCAGCAGCTCCACGCCGTTGACGTAGCGGGCCTCGTCGGAGGCCAGGAACACCGCGGCATTGGCCACGTCCCAGCCATCACCCATGCGCCCCGTGGGCGAGAGCTTGTGGCGCGCGGCCACCATCTCTTCATGGCTGGCATAGAAGCCCGAGATCTGGCGGTAGATGTGCGGCGTGTCCATCACGCCCGGCAGTATGCAGTTGGCGCGGATGCCCTGAGCCGCGTACTGCAGGGCCACGCTCTGGGTGAAGGAGTTCACCGCCCCCTTGGAGGCCGCATAGGCACAGTAGGCATACCCCGTCCAGCGCACGCCGCCGAGCGCGCCGATGTTGATGATGGCGCCCGACTGCTGCGCCTGCATCCGCGGCAGCACGGCCTTGCAGGTGAGGAACATGCTCTTGACGTTGACCGCCATGACCCGGTCCCAGGTGTCCTCGCTGGTCTCCACCGGCCCGCCCTGCGAGGTGATGCCCACGTTGTTGTGCAGGATGTCGATGCGGCCGTAGGCATCGGTGGCGGTCTGCACGGCGGCCTGCACGTCGGCCCATTGCGTGACATCGGCCCGCACGGCCAATGCCTCGTTGCCCTCGCCGTGGATGGTGTCACGCGTCACTTCCGCGGCGGCGCCGTCGCGGTCCACCGCGACGACCCGGGCCCCCGCCCGCGCATAGGCCGCCGCAGCGGCCTTGCCATTGCCCCAGCCGTCCCCGTCGGACCCGGCACCGAACACCAGGGCCACGCGGCCCGCGAGCCGCTTGTTGTTGCTTGTCTCCATCATTTTTCCTTGTTGGGGCCGCAACCCTCTGGCACGCGGCAGGCCCTTACGATAGCCTCGGACCCGTGATGGACCAATCGCCCAACATGATGGTTTTTGATGGATTTGGAGGACCGCCATGGGCCGCGCCCTGCCTGGCATAGTCGAGGTGGCTGCGCTGGCCGGCGTTTCCACGGCCACGGTGGACCGGGTGCTCAACCGGCGCGGCGGCGTGCGCCAGGCCACGGCGCAGCGCGTGGTGCAGGCGGCGGGCGAGCTGGGCTACCTGCCGGCCGATGGCCTGGCCGCCACACTGGCGCCAGCACCTTTGCGCGTGATGTTCCTGCTGCCGCGCAACACCAGCCGCTTCCTGACCATGCTGGGCGACATGGTCAGCTACTCGCAGGAGCACTGGGCACCCTTCCACGTCAAGTGCCGCGCCGAGACGGTGGACAGCTTCAACCCCGAAGCCCTGGCCCAGGCGCTGCTGCACCACGGCAAGCGCTACGACGGACTGGTGATGATGGCGCTGGAACACCCCCAGGTGCGCGAGGCCGTGGCCACGCTGGCCGAGCGCGGGGTGCCCGTGGTCACCGTGATCTCGGACCTGGGCAACTCGCAGCGCGTGGGCTATGTGGGCCTGGACAACCGGGCCGCGGGCCGCACGGCGGGCTACCTGATCGGCCGCTTCATCGGCGCGCGCGAGGCCAAGGTGGCGCTGGTGGCCGGCAGCCTGCGCTACGCGGCGCACCAGGAGCGCGAGGCCGGCTTCCTGCACGTGCTCGAAGAGCTGTTTCCACAGCTCACCGTGGTGGGCCTGCGCGAGGGGCTCGACGATGCCGAGAAGAACTACCGCCAGACGCGCACCCTGCTGGAGCGCCACCCCGATCTGGCCGGCATCTACAACATCGGCGGTGCCTCGGACGGCATCGCCCGCGCGCTGCAGGAAGGCGGCGTGCAGCACAAGGTGGTGTTCATCGGCCACGGCCTCACACCCGACACGCGCGCCCAGCTGATCGACGGCAGCATGGACGCCGTGATCACGCAGAACCCGCTCAGCACCATCACGAGCTGCGTGCGCATCTTCGCCAACCTGCGCGACGGGCGGCCCGCGCTCTCGGGCGTGGAGACCACGCGCAGCCAGGTCGTCTTCCGCGAAAACCTGCCGTAGATCCGGGGCGGACAGACCGGGATCGCGCCCTTTGCGACCCATCGCACGCACGTAAAACGATGTAAGACCGTACCCACAGGCGATCTGTGGCAGGGACTACGCGGGCGGCGGGCACTGCCGCGAACAATGCATCTCAACCCGCACCGTTTCGGGACCGCGCCCCCGGCAGGCCTCCCTGCCCCACCATGCCTCTCTCAGGCTTCCCGGTCCTTTTCCTCCCAAGGAGCCCCCAGCCATGCATCCATCCTCCGCACTTCGCCTCGCCATTTCCGCACTGGCCCTGGCCGCACTGACCGCCTGCGCCTCCAAGCCGCCAGCGCCTACCGAGCAGATGGCCGTGAGCCGCACCACGCTCACCCGGGTGTCTGCGGCCCCCAACGTGACGGCCACTGCGCCCATCGAGTTGCAGCGCGCCCGCGACAAGCTCATGGCGGCCGAGAAGGCCATGGGCGCCGAGGACTACACGGCCGCGCGCCGCCTTGCGGCCGAGGCCGAGGTCGATGCCCGCGTGGCCGAAACCCGGGCCGACGCCGAACGCAACGCAGGCAACCTGGCCCAGGTGCAGGACGGGATCCGCGCACTGCAGGAAGAGATCAACCGCCGCGCCGTGGCGCCGGCCCGCTGATCGGCGCCTTGGCTGCCGCCGACGCGCCCCGCCCTCCACCGAATACCGAAGGAACAACGACCATGCACCCCATTCTTCGCCGCACCTCCGCCCTCGCCACCAGCCTGTTGGCCGCCGGCTTGCTGGCCGCCTGCGCGACCACCGGCCCCTCTGCCGCCCTGGAGCAGGCCCGCGCCAACGTGAGCCGCGTGGGCGCCGACCCCATCGTGGGCCAGTACGCCCCGCTGGAACTCAAGGAGGCCCACGATGCGCTGCTGCGCGCCGACCGCCACTGGGCCGACAAGCACGACGAGGCCGAAACCAACCACATGGCCTACCTGGCTTCACAGCGCGCCCAGATCGCGGCCAATGCAGCCCGCGCCCGCATGCTGGATGCCAACCTGCAGAGCGCGAGTGCCGAGGCCGACCGCATCCGCCTGGAAGCGCGCACCCGCGAGGCCGACGAGGCGCGCCTGCGCGCCGATGCCCAGGCGCGCAACGCGCAGATCGCCCAGGCCCAGGCCCTGAGTGCCGAGCAGCGCGCGGCCCAGCAGCAGGCGCAGGCCAATGCGGCGCTGGCGCAGGCCAGTGCCGCACAGGACCGCGTGCGCCTGCTCGAAGCGCAGTTGCGCGAGATGGAGGCCCTGCAGACCGAGCGCGGCCTGATCGTGACCCTGGGCGATGTGCTGTTCGCCTTCAACAAGGCCGAGCTGTCGCCCCAGGCCGCACCGCGCCTGGACAAGCTGGCCAGCTTCCTCCAGCAGTTTCCCGAGCGCAGGCTGCTGATCGAGGGCTATACCGACAGCGTGGGCTCGGATGCCTACAACCTGGACCTGTCGTCACGCCGCGCCGCCGCCGTGCGGGATGCGCTAGTGGCCCGCGGCGTGGATGCGAACCGCATCACGGCACGCGGCTACGGCAAGGTCTACCCGGTGGCCGACAACGCCTCGCCCGAAGGGCGCGCCATGAACCGGCGCGTGGAGATCGTGATCGCCGATGACAAGGGCAACCTCAAGGGCCGTTGAAACCCCTGCCCTCCTCCAGGCCGCGCTGTCCCCCACTGCGCGGCTTTTTTGCGTGTCCACCATGCGGGAGGTGCCTGGGTCAAAAAGATGTTCCAGTCTAAGTGAGCGGCCACCCACTTGTAACATCCGCGCGCTCCCTGGGGCGCCTTGGATTGGTGCGGAGCCCGCGGCCGGTAACAGGAATATCCCACAAGGGTAAGCCCCATGCGGGGCGGCACAGGTTTTGCTGTTCAATTTCTGCCACGGGCGGGTCATATGCATTTGTTACATATGGAGCCGATGCAGACCACGCCCACCAGCGTCTTGAAGGAAACAGCCACCATGCATCCCATGCTTCGCAGCACCACCGTTCTCGCCATCAGCGCGATGGCCGCAGGGTTTCTGTCCGCCTGCGCCACCGCACCCTCCATGGCCCTGGAGCGCGCCCGCGCCGCCGTCGGCACGGCCAGCGCCGACCCCACCGTCATGCGGCATGCAGCGGTGGAACTCAAGAAGGCCACCGATGCATTGGCCACGGCCAACAGCATCTGGAGCAAGACCCACGACGAGGCGGAGACCAACCACATCGCCTACATGGCCGCCCTGCAGGCGGAGGCCGCCACCAGCGCGGCACGCACGCGCATGCTGGCCGCCAACATCCGCACCGCCAGTTCCGGCACCGACCAGATCAGCCTGCACACCGAGACCCCCTCGCGCCGCTGATGCGGCACGCCCTGCCATGGTGCAGGGCGTCCGGCAGCCTTAGGCAAACGTCTCGGTATCCACCTCGCTCGCGCTCTGCGCGCTGTAGCGGGGGCCGACGACGTTGTGCTGGTTGATGGCCGCGTCGAGTGCGGCCAGTGTTGCTGCGTCGAGTTGCACGCTGGCAGCGCCCAGGTCATCGTGCAGGTGTTCCACGCTGGTCGTGCCCGGAATCGGGATGATGTGCCCGCCCCGGTGCAGCAACCAGGCCAGCGCCAGTTGCGCAGGCGTGCAGCCCACCTGGCGCGCGATCGCGAAATACCCCTCCAGCAGCGCCAGATTCACGGCGTAGGCTTCGGGCGCAAAGCGCGGCATGGCGCGGCGGATGTCCTTGGCATCCAGGGTGGAGACATCGGTCAGCCCGCCACACAGGTAGCCCCGCGCCACGGGGCTGAAGGCCACGAAGGCCACACCCAGCTCACGGCAGGCGTCGAGCACGGCGATCTCGGGGTTGCGTGTCCACAGCGAATACTCGGTCTGCACGGCGGCGATGGGGTGCACTGCATAGGCCCGGCGCAGCGTGGCAGCCGACACCTCGGACAGGCCGATGCTGCGGATCTTGCCCGCACGCACCAGGTCGGCCAGCGCGCCCACGCTGTCTTCGATGGGCACCTGCTTGTCCCAGCGGTGCAGGTAGTACAGGTCGATCACATCGGTCTGCAGGCGGCGCAGGCTGTCTTCGCAGGTCTGGCGCAGGGTCGCGGGGCGCCCGTCGATCACGCGCACCAGCTTGCCATCGCCCGCCACGTCCACGCCCTGCATGCCGCACTTGCTGGCCAGGGTGAAGCGCTGGCGGTGCGGCTTCATCACGCGGCCCACCAGGGTTTCATTGGCACCGAAGCCGTAGAGCGTGGCGGTGTCGAACAGGGTCACGCCCGCGTCCAGCGCGGCCAGCAGCACACGCTCGCCCTGCTCGGCAGAGACGGGTGCACCGTAGGCGTGCGACAGGTTCATGCAGCCCAGGCCGATGGCCGAGACGGTGAAAGGTCCAAGGGTTCTTTGTTGCATGCCGGGAGCTTACGGCATGCACGGCAACCCCCCGAGGGGGTCGGGCTTGTGGCGGGCTACGGCCTGTCCACGATGCGCCCCACCGCCGCAGGCCGCTTGGCCCACAGATCCACACGCTCTCCCGCCGCACAGGCGGCGAGCAGTTGGGCAAACCGCGCTGCCTTCGTTTCGGGCCGCTTGGCGGACGCCAGCCAGTGCAGCATGGTCTTGCGGTAGCCCGGTGGCGTGGCCTCGAAGAACTGCCACGCCTTCCTGTGCCGTTTGAATTCGCGCAATTGCGGCGCCGGCAGATCCGCCACCGTGGCTTGCTCGTGCGCGTAGATGGCGGATTTGTCGGCCCTGCGGTGCGCAAAGGCATCCAGCCCGGCCTGTGTCACGCGCCCCGCCGCCTGCAGCGGCCCCATCTTGGCGATGTTCACCGCACTCCAGATGGACGAGGGCTTGCGCGGCGTGAAGCGGATGCAGTAGCTGTCCTCGTTCAACCGCCGGCGCACCCCGTCGATCCAGCCGAAGCACAACGCCTCGTCCACCGATTCGGACCAGCTCATGCAGGGCCGGCCCGAGCCGACCTTGTGAAAGCCCACGAGCAACTCCGAGGCGCTCACAGCATGGGCCTGCAGCCATCGGCGAAAGGCTGCCTGCGTGGCGAAGAAGGTGGGAGCGGGCATGGCGAGCACATTGTCCTCAACATCCACCGCCGCGCACAGCCCCCTTGCAGACCCCATTCCAGCCCAGACGCCGTCCTCCGGGTCGGTGCCAAGCCGGCATTGCCGACCGCAGGGCCGGAGGCAACCCCTGGCGCTCGCGGCTCAGCCCGCGTTGAGCTGCAACTCCAGATCGTGCAGCACCTGGTAGCAAGGCAGCACCTGTGCCACGCTGGCGTTGGGCTCGCGGCCTTCCCGGATGGCGGCAAAGAACTCGCGGTCCTGCAGCTCGATGCCGTTCATGCTCACATCGACCTTGCTCACATCGATCTTCTCTTCCTTGCCGTTGACCAGATCGTCGTAGCGCGCGATGTAAGTGGCCGTGTCGCCGATGTAGCGGAAGAAAGTGCCCAGCGGGCCATCGTTGTTGAAGCTCAGGGACAGCGTGCAGATGGCGCCATTGGCGGCCTGGAGCTGGATGCTCATGTCCATGGCGATGCCCAGGTCCTTGTGGATCGGGCCTTGCACGGCGTTGGCGCGCACGATGGGGCTGCCCGCCTGGTAGGCGAACAGGTCCACCGTGTGGGCGGCGTGGTGCCACAGCAGGTGGTCCGTCCAGCTGCGGGGCTGGCCCAGCGCGTTCATGTTGGTGCGGCGGAAGAAATAGGTCTGCACATCCATCTGCTGGATGTTGAACTCGCCGGCTTCGATCTTCTTGTGCACGAACTGGTGGCTGGGGTTGAAGCGGCGGGTGTGGCCGCACATGGCCACCAGGCCGGTCTGCTTCTGCAGGTCCACCACGGCCTGGCCCTCGGAGAGGATGTCGCACAGCGGGATCTCGACCTGCACATGCTTGCCCGCTTCCATGCAGGCGATGGACTGGCTGGCATGCATCTGCGTGGGCGTGCACAGGATGACGGCGTCCACTTCCTTGATGGCCAGGCTGTCCGCGAGGTCGGTGGTGACATGCCGGATGCCGTACTTATCGGCCACTTCCTGGGTCTTGGCCAGGTCGCGGCTGATGAGCGAGACGACTTCCACGCCGGGAATGTTCTTGATGCCGTCCAGGTGCTTGATGCCGAAGGCGCCCGCACCGGCGAGTGCGACTTTGATGGTCATGGTGGATTCCTTTATTGGTTTTCCAGGATCAGGTGCCCCACCGCCGTATTGCTGGCGGGCACATGGAAGAAGCGGTGCGCCACCTTGGGCGCAGGGCCGGTGCCGGCCACGTCGCCCATGGCGCCGCGGGCGATGAGCCACATCACCAGCTCGATGCCTTCGCTGCCGGCTTCACGCACATACTCGATGTGCGGCACCTTGGCCAGCTCGGCGGGTTCGGCGATCAGGCGGTCCAGGAACTGGTTGTCCCAGTCCTTGTTGATGAGGCCGGCGCGCGGCCCCTGCAACTGGTGGCTCATGCCGCCCGTGCCCCAGATCTGCACGTTGAGGTCTTCGTCAAAGGACTCGATGGCCTTGCGGATGGCCTTGCCCAGCTGGAAGCAGCGGTTGCCCGAGGGCACCGGATACTGCACCACGTTGACGGCAAACGGGATGACCTTGCAGGGCCATTGCTCGGGCTGGCCGAACATCAGCGACAGCGGCACGGTGAGGCCGTGGTCCACGTCCATCCGGTTGACGATGGTCAGGTCGAAATCGTCCTGGATCACCGACTGCGCAATGTGCGCCGCCAGCTCAGGATGGCCGTGCACCCGGGGCACGGGGCGCGGGCCCCAGCCTTCGTCGGCGGGCTGGTACTCGGCCGCCGTGCCGATGGCAAAGGTGGGAATCATGTCCAGGCTGAACGCGGTGGCGTGGTCGTTGAAGACCAGGAACACCACGTCGGGCTTCTGGGCCTTTTCCCACTCCTTGGAGAAGTCATAGCCCTTGAACAGCGGCTGCCAGTAGGGCTCCTGGGTCTTGCCCAGGTCGAGTGCCGCGCCAATGGCGGGCACGTGGGAGGTGTAGACGGATGCAGTGATCTTGGCCATGTCAGTTCCCGGCCGGCTTCTTGCCGGCAGCTCCTTGGGGTTGGCGGTGCGCCTGTGCGTCGCCGTCTTCGCCGATGTAGCGGTTGCCTTCGACCGAACGGCCGCCACCGACCATCATGGCGCGGTACTCCTCTTCCGTCATGCCGGTCATGGAGCCCGCCATCTGCTGGAAGCTCTTGCCATCGGTCGCGCCGATCTTCGCCAGGAAATAGATGTTGCCACCCAGCGCGATGCAGCGGTTGAGGTCACGCGCCAGCACAGCCTGCTTCTGCGCTTCGGTCATCGCCCATTCGTCGAGGTAGGCGCGCTCACCAGCCAGGAATCGCTGGCGGTTCTCGGCCTTCATGAGCGACATGCAGAACTGGTTGAGGTGGTAGCCCAGGCGCGATTGTTCGGCGTCAAAGATGGTCGTGCCAGGCACGTCCAGATAGGGTTTTTCGAGGGACATGGCGTCAGCCTTTCACTTCCTCTGGCCAGTAGAGGCGCATGGGATTGTCCACCAGCAATTGGCGCTGCAGCTCGGGCGTCGTGGCGATGTGGGGGATGAAATCCACCAGCAGGCCATCGTCGGGCATGTGGTCCTTGAGGTTGGGGTGCGGCCAGTCGGTGCCCCAGAGCACGCGGTCGGGGAACTCCTCGACCACCTTGCGCGCGAAGGGCACCACGTCGCGGTAGGCGGCCTGTTCGCCATCCAGCGCCTTGGGGCCGGCCACGCTCAGGCGCTCGGGGCAGCTGACCTTGCTCCACACATTGGGGTGCTCGCGCATGAACTTGAGGAACAGCTCGAATTCGGGCCCGTCGACGGGCTTGCTCACGTCGGGGCGGCCCATGTGGTCGACCACCACGGTGGTGGGCAGGGCCGTGAAGAAGTCCCACAGCTCGGGCAGGTCCACCGCCTCGAAGTAGATCACCACATGCCAGCCCAGCTTGGCGATGCGGCCGGCGATCTCCAGAAGCTCATCCTTGGGCGTGAAGTCCACCAGGCGCTTGACGAAGTTGAAGCGCACACCGCGCACACCGGCGTCGTGCATGGCCTGCAGCTCCTCGTCGGTGACCGAGCGGCGCACCGTGGCCACGCCACGCGCCTTGCCGCCCGAATGCACCAGCGCATCGACCATGGCGCGGTTGTCCGCACCGTGGCAGGTGGCCTGCACCACCACGTTGCGCGCAAAGCCCAGGTGGTCGCGCAGCGCATAGAGCTGCGCCTTGCTCGCATCGCAGGGCGTGTACTTGCGCTCGGGGGCATAGGGGAACTCGGCGCCCGGGCCGAACACGTGGCAGTGCGCATCCACGGCGCCCTCAGGCACCTGGAAGCGGGGTTGGCTCGGGCCGGCGTACCAGTCGAGCCAGCCAGGGGTCTTGGTGAATTCACTCATGTGCGTGCTCCTTGCCTGCAGGCTCAGTCCAGCGAGACGTTGGCCTTCTTGATGACCTCACCAAAGCGCTGGCTCTCGTCCTTGACGAATTGCGCGAACTGGGGGCGCGTGGTCGGGAACTGCTCGTAGCCAAAGGTCTTGAACTTCTCGGCCACATCGGGGCCCGTCAGCGCCTGCTCGATGTCGCGCTTGATCTTGTCGGTGACGGCGGCGGGCAGGCCGGGCGGCACGGCGATGGCATTCCAGCCCGTGACGGCGAAGTCCTTGGGGCCACCGGCTTCGGCCACGGTGGGCACGTCGGGGAATTCGGCCGAACGCTGGGGGCTGGCGAAGGCCAGCAGGCGCAGCTTGCCGGCGCGGTACAGCGGGCCCGCCGTGGCGGCGCTGCCCAGCGCGAAGTCGATGTCGCCCGTGGCGACCGAGGTGTAGAGCTGCGTGGTCTCCTTGAAGATCACGTGCTCCATCTGCGTGCCGGTGGCCGACTCGAACAGCTCGGAGCCCAGGTGCACCGGGTTGCCCACCGACCACGAGCCGTAGTTGAGTTTGCCCGGGCGGGCCTTGGCATCGGCCACGATGTCGGCCACGTTCTTGTACTTGCTGCCCGTGCCCACGGTGAAAAAGAAGTGGGTCTTGAACAGCGGCAGCAGGGTGTCGAAGTCCTTTGCGACATCGTAGGGGAGCTTCTTGAACAGGCTGGGGTAGGCGGCCAGGTGCACGTTGTCGAGCACGATCAGGTCATGCCCGTCCTTGGCGCCGCGCTTGAAGGCATCGATGGCGATGAAGCCATTGCCACCGGGACGGTTCTCGACCACCACGGGCTGGTTCCAGATGCGGCCGAGCTTCTCGGCCACGATGCGGGCCACGCCGTCCGGGCCACCACCGACCGGGAAGGGCGTGATGATGCGCACGGCCTTGTTCGGGAACTGCTGGGCGGCAGCGAGCTGGGGTGCCAGGCCGGCCGCGGCGGCCACACCCAGGGCGAGGGCGGCACGGCGGGAGAAGGAGGGGGAAAGCAGGCTCATGGTTGTCTCAGGGAAGTTGTCGGGATGCGCCGCACACGGCGGCAGAAACACCGCCTGCCAAACAGGCGGTGCCAGGGGGTCGTCAAAGACGGATCAGTCGATGTACTTGAGCCCGGCCTTTTCGAGCCCGGGGCGCATGTTGTACATGTCCAGGCCGAGCACGCCGGAGGCGAGCTTGGCGCGCTTTTCGCCCTCGAAGCTCTCGCGCTTGCGTGCGGCTTCGAGCGTTTCGGCGGCACGCGCGGCGGGCACGCAGACCACGCCATCGTCGTCGGCCACGATCACGTCACCCGGCGTGACCCACATGCCGGCGCACACCACGGGGATGTTGACCGAGCCCAGCGTGGCCTTGATCGTGCCCTTGCTGGAGATGGCGCGACTCCACACGGGGAAGTTCATCTCCTGCAGCGTCTTCACATCGCGCACGCCGGCATCGATGATGAGGGCACGCGCACCGCGCGCCTGGAACGAGGTGGCCAGCAGGTCACCGAAGTAGCCGTCGGTGCATTCGGAGGTGACGGCTGCCACCACCACGTCGCCGGGCTGGATCTGCTCGGCCGCCACATGCATCATCCAGTTGTCGCCGGGCTGCAGCAGCACCGTGACCGCCGTGCCCGACACCTGTTGGCCGGGGTAGATGGGACGCATATAGGGCTTGAGCAGGCCCACGCGGCCCATGGCCTCGTGCACCGTGGCCGAGCCCAGGGCGGCCAGGCCGTCGGCGGCCGTGCGGTCGGCACGGGTGATGTTGCGGTAGACAACGCCGAGTTCGTACATGTTGGGGTCTCCAGTGGGGGTTACAGGCCCTTGGCCTTGAGGCGCGCGTCCAGGCGCGGGAACACGCGGCGCACATTGCCTTCGTAGATCTGGTGCTTGTCGTCGCCGCTCAGGATCTTCGACGCCTCGATGTAGCGCTTGGTGTCGTCGTAGTAGTTGCCGGTGGTGGGGTCGATGCCGCGCACCGCGCCGATCATTTCCGAGGCGAACAGCACGTTCTTCACCGGAATCACGGTATTGAGCAGGTCGATGCCGGGCTGGTGGTACACGCAGGTATCGAAGAAGATGTTGTTCAGCAGGTGGTCTTCGAGCAGGGGCTTCTTCATCTCCTGCGCCAGGCCGCGGAAACGGCCCCAGTGGTAGGGCACGGCACCGCCGCCGTGCGGGATCAAGAACTTGAGCGTCGGAAAGTCCTTGAACAGGTCGCCCTGGATGCACTGCATGAAGGCCGTGGTGTCGGCATTCAGGTAGTGCGCGCCGGTGGTGTGAAAGCACGCATTGCAGCTGGTGCTCACGTGGATCATGGCGGGCAGGTCGTACTCCACCATCTTCTCGTAGATGGGGTACCAGTGGCGGTCGGTCAGCGGCGGGCTGGTCCAGTGGCCACCCGAAGGATCGGGGTTCAGGTTGATGCCCACGGCGCCGTAGTCCTTGACGCACTTCTCCAGTTCGGGAATGCAGGTCGCAGGGTCCACGCCAGGGCTTTGCGGCAGCATGGCCACGGGCACGAAGTGCTCGGGGAACAGCGTGGACACGCGGTAGCACAGCTCGTTGCAGATGGCCGCCCAGGTACTGGAGACGTTGAAGTCGCCGATGTGGTGGGCCATGAAGCTCGCGCGCGGCGAGAACAGCGTGATGTCGCTGCCGCGCTCCTTCATCAGGCGCAGCTGGTTGCTCTCGATGGACTCGCGCAGCTCGTCGTCGCTGATTTGCAAATCGGCGACCTTGGGCATGGCGGCCGGGTCCTGGATGCCGGCGATCTGCTGGTTGCGCCAGTTCTCCAGCGCCTTGGGTGCCGTGGTGTAGTGGCCATGGCAATCGATGATGAGGCTCATTGCGTTGTGCTCCTTGGATCTTGGAATTCGGAATCAGGCAGGGTCCATGCCCTGGCGGCGCTTGGCATCCGCCGCGGCAGGAGAGGCCAGAAAGTCGAGCAGCGCCTGGGCCGCTGCGGGCTGCTGGCTGGTGGCGGCAACGCCCGACGAAAAGATGGTGGTGATCTGGATTGCCGGCGGCAGCGGGCCCACGATGGCGATGCCCTCCACGTGCAACAGCTCGCTCAGTTGCTGGAAACCCAGCTCCACGTCGCCGCGCGCCACCAGCGAGCCCACGGGCACGCCGGGCGGCGCCTGCACCATGCGGCCGGCCACTTCGGCGGCAATGCCCCAGCGCTCGAACAGCTTGGCCAGCGCCACGCCGCTCGGTCCGGTGGAATAGCTGATGCTGCGCGCGGCGAGCACGGCGCTGCGCACGGCATCCTCCGAGCCGATGTCGGGCAGCGGAGCACCCGCGCGCACCGCCACGGCCACGCCGGAGCGCACCCAGTCGGTTCTGCTGCCGGCCACCACTGCGCCAGCGGCGATCAATTTGTCGATGGCGTCGGAGGCCAGCACCACCACGTCGAAGGCCTCGCCGGCCTGCACGCGCTTGGCGGCGTCCACGCCGCCCACGGCCTCGATCACCGCGCGCTGCCCGGTCTGCTGCTCGTAGGCTGCCAGCAGCTCGGCCAGCACCTGGCGTGTGGCCATGGAGGAGATTCCGCGCAGGGTGGGCGTGCTCATGGGAGGAGAACAGTCGCTGTATACATGCCTGCGATTGTGGTCAGGGCCGGCCCCAAGGTGAAGCCGGCAGGGGCACTACCAGATATATCATTCTTGTATTGTCGAATTGGAGCTATTGCAAATTACGGAGAGCAGGCCATGGACCTCAAGCAGATCGAATACTTCGTGCGCGTGGCCGAGCTGGGCAGCTTCACACGCGCCTCGGTGGTGCTGGACATCGCCCAGCCGGCGCTGAGCCGCCAGGTGCGCCTGCTGGAAGTGGAGCTGCGCCAGAACCTCTTGGTGCGCAATGGCCGCGGCGCCATACCGACCGAGGCCGGCAAGCTGCTGCTGGAACATGGCCGCGGCATCCTGCACCAGGTGGAGCGTGCACGCGAGGAACTGGGGCGCGTGCGCGGGGCGCTGGCCGGGCGCGTGGCCATCGGCCTGCCGCCCACCATGGCCAAGGTGCTCACCGTGCCGCTCACGCGCGCGTTCCGCGTGCAGATGCCCGATGCGGCCCTGGCCATCAGCGAGGGCTTGTCGGTCGCCATGCGCGAATCGCTGACCACGGGGCTGCTGGACATTGCGCTGCTCTACAACACACCGGCTTCCCCGGGCATCGAGATCACGCCCCTGCTGGAGGAAGACCTGTTCCTTGTGCAGCGCCAGGCGCCGGACGCCGACCCTGCCGAAGGGCTGGAGCCGGTCGCGCTGGAAGCCCTCACGCGCTATGCGCTGGTGATTCCCACGCGGCCCAACTCCATCCGCATGCTGGTGGAATCGGAGCTGGCCGCCCTGGGCCTGCGCCCGCAGATCAGCCTGGAGATCGACGGCGTGGCCGCCATCCTGGACCTGGTGGCCGATGGCGCCGGCAGCGCCGTGCTGCCCATGAATGCGGTCACCACCTCGGGCCGGCCCGAGGCGTTCAGCACCCGGCCCATCGGCCAGGCGGGCGAACCCCGGCTGCGCAGCAAGCTGTCGATGGCTGTGAGTTCGCAACGACCGGCCACGCTCACGCAGCAGGCCATGGCGGAGCTGATCCGCACGACCTTGCAGGCCATCTACAAAGCGCCCTGATCCTTCGCCAGGTACGCCAGCACCCGGTCGGCATAGTCCTGCCACGGCGCATCCTTGGGCAGGCCGGCAAACACGCCTTCACGCGCCATGGCGGCCACTGCGGCCTGCCGGTGCGCGGTGGCACTGGCCATCCGCGGTTCCACACCCGCCTCGCGCACGGTGCGCGCAGCCTCGTGCATCTCTTCGGAGCGGCGCTGGCCGTGCTGCACCACGCGGCTGAAGAAATAACTGCCCTGCTTTTCCCAGTCGATGGAAGGGAAGGTTTCGGCCAAGGTCGGCAGCACATGCGCCTCCACGCCGTACTGGCGCGCGGTGGTGTAGCTTTCGATCACCAGGGCTTCGAGCCCCTTGATCATCACGCTGCGGCACATCTTGATGGCGCTGGCCACGCCCAGCTGTTCGCTGACCGGCGTGGCGTCCATGCCCCAGGCCTGCAGCACGGCGGCCAGGGCCTGGGCCTGCGCGCCGCCGAGCAGCATGGGCACGCGGATGCCGTAGGGCGGCACCGAGGTCATGACGCCCGCCTCGACATAGTGCGCGCCGCGCGCGTCGATCAATGCGGCCGCCTGCTGCTTGGTGCCGGGCGAAGCGGAATTGAGGTCCAGGAACAGCGTACCGGGGCGGATATGGGTGGCCACCTCTTCGGCCACCTCCAGCGTGTGCGAGGCGGTGACGGCGGAGATCACGAGGTCGCTGGCCGCACACAGCGCCGCGGCCGAGGCATGGGCCGTGACGCCGTGCTGCGCGGCATGCGCCCGCTCGGCCTCGCGCGTGGCGGCCTGTGCGAACTTGGTATCCCAGGCACCGACACCGGCCACCCCGGGTTGGGACTGCAAGCCCAGGGCAAAGGTCTTGCCCACTTCGCCATAGCCGATCAGGCCAATGTGCTGGATGTCCATGGTGATGCGTCCTGTCGGTGGTCTACCGGGCCACGCCCAGCAGCCGGTCCAGCAGCTCGGGCTGCGCGCTCAGGCTGGCGGCCGTGCCGGTGTGCACCACGGTGCCGCGGTCCAGCACGGCAGCCTGGTCCGAGATCGCGAGGATGGCCTGCGGGTGCTGCTCGACGATGATGGCCGACAACCCCTCTTCGCGCGTGATGCGGCGGATGGCGCGCAGCAGCTCTTCCACGATGATGGGGGCCAGGCCTTCGAGCGGCTCGTCAAGCAGCAGCAGGCGCGGGTTGAGCACCAGCGCGCGGCCCACGGCCAGCATCTGCTGTTCGCCGCCCGACAGCTGCGTGCCCAGGTTGGTCTTGCGCTCGGCCAGGCGCGGGAACATGGCGTAGACCTTGTCAGGCGTCCACGGTGCTGCCGTTGCGCCCTTGCGGCCAGGCCGCGCCACGGCGGTCAGGTTCTCGTGCACGGTGAGCGACTTGAAGATGTTGCGCTCCTGCGGCACCCAGCCGATGCCGGCGGCCGCGCGCTCGTGCGCAGGCAGGCGGTGCAGCGCCACGCCGCCCAGCGCCACCGTGCCCGCATGCTGTCGTGTAGCGCCGGCCAAGGTGTTGATCAGCGTGGTCTTGCCCGTGCCGTTGCGGCCCAGCAGGGCCAGGGTTTCGCCCTCGGCCAGCGACAGGGACACGCCCTGCAACACGACCGCCTCGCCGTAGCCGGCGCTCAGGCCCTCGATCTTCAGCAGCTCAGACATGGGCGTCTTCTCCATGGCCCAGGTACACGGCCTTGACCTGCGGGTCGTTGGCGATGGTGTCGGGGTCGCCCTCGGTGAGCACGGTGCCGTTGACCAGCACCGTCATGCGATTGGCAAAGCTGAAAACCAGGTCCATATCGTGTTCGATCAGCAGCACGGAAACATCGGCGGGCAGGGCCGCCACGGTCTGCAGCAGTTCTTCGCGCTCGCCCGCGGGCACGCCGGCCACGGGCTCGTCGAGCAGCAGCACGCGCGGCTCGCAGGCCAGGGCAATGGCGATCTCCAGCAGGCGGCGCTTGCCATAGGCCAGCACGCGCGTGGGCTCGGCCATCACGGCCGTGAGGTGGAATTGTTCGAGCAACTGCTCGCAGCGCTCGTTCACCGCTGCGCGTGCGCCGAGCTTTTGCCACCACTTGCCGCCCAGGCCCTGCTTTTGCGAGACCGTGAGCGCCAGCGTCTCCATGGGCGTGAGCGAATCGAACAGCTGGTTGATCTGGAAGGTGCGCACCATGCCGCGCTGCACGCACTGGTGGGGCGCCAGGCGCGTGATGTCCTGCCCCTCCAGCGTGATGCTCCCCTCGGTGGGTTCCAGCACGCCAGTCAGCAGGTTGATCAGCGTGGTCTTGCCCGCGCCATTGGGGCCGATCAGCGCATGGCGCGCGCCCTGGCGCAGGTTCAGCGTGACGTTGTTGGTGGCGGTGATGCCGCCAAAGCGCTTGACCAGGCCTTGCGCGGCCAGCACCACAGGTGCTTCGTTGTGGACTGCAGTGGTGTTCATGCCTTGCGCCCTCCGAACCAGGTCCAGGGGCGGATCAGGCGCTCGCGGCCCACCAGCACCAGCACCACCAGGAACAGGCCGATCCAGAAGGTCCAGTACTGGGGCGTCACGGCCGAGATCAGGTCCTGCAGCAGCTTGAAGCCGATGGCGCCGATCACGCCGCCGTAGAGCCAGCCCACGCCACCGATCACCAGGATCAGCATCACGTCGGCCGAGCGGTGGAACTCAAACAAATCCAGCGAGGCAAAGCCCGTGGTCTGCGTGAGCAGGGCGCCCGCCGCCCCCGCCAGCGCGGCGGCCAGCGTATAGACCTGGGCCAGCTTGGCCGTCACCGGGATGCCGATGGCCATGGCACGCAATCGGTTGTCGCGGATGGCCTTGAGCGTGGCGCCAAAGGGCGACTGCACGACGCGCCGCGCAAGCAGAAACATCACGAGCAGCACGCTCATCGAGTACCAGGCGGCCGTGCGGCCATACAGGTCGAACTCGAACTTGCCGAGCACCGGCCCCATGACCACGCCCTGCAGGCCGTCGGCACCGCCGGTGAGCCAGTCGAGCTTGTTGGCCAGCTCCAGCATGATGAGGCCCACGCCCAGCGTGACCATGAGGCGCGTGAGGTCCGTGCCGCGCATGATGGTCAGCGAGGCCACGGCCCCAAGCACGGTGGCCGCGGCAATGCCCACCGCCAGGCCCACCAGCGGGTCGGGCATCACATGCTTGGCGAACAGGGCGGCCGCATAGCCGCCCATGCCGAAGAAGGCCGCGTGGCCGAGCGAGACGATGCCGGTGTAGCCCAGGATCAGGTCGAGCGAAATCGCGAACAGCGCGACGATGGCGATCTCATTGATGATGAGCGCATGGCTGGGCAGGGCCAGCGGCGCGGCAAAGGCCAGCAGCCAGAGCACGGGCTCCCAGGGCCGCATGCGGCGGGCCTGGAGCAGCACATTGGGAGGAGCGCCGTTCATCACTTGCCCCCCTTGCGCACGAACAGGCCCTGGGGCCGCCAGATCAGAATCAGGATCATGAGGCTGTAGACGATGAAGGCCCCGAGCTTGGGGATGTAGTACTTGCCCGCCACATCGGCAATGCCCAGCAGCAGCGCGGCCAGCAGCGGGCCGGTGATGGACGAGGTGCCGCCCACGGCCACCACGATCAGGAAATAGATCATGAACTTGAGCGGAAAGCTCGGGTCCAGCCCCAGCACCTCGGCCCCGAGTGCGCCACCCAGGCCTGCCAGGCCCGAGCCGAAGGCGAAGGTGGAGAGGAACACGATGTTCACGTTGATGCCCATGCCGGCCGCCACGTGCTGGTCGTCCACCGAGGCGCGCAGCCGGCTGCCGAAGCGCGTGCGCGTGAGCACGTACTGCAGCCCGATGGTGAGCGCTGCGCACACCGCGATGATGAACAGCCGGTAGTGCCCCATGCCCAGCATGAAGGCGCCGCTACCGATCTCGGTACGGCCCTTGAGCCAGGCCGGCAGCTGGATGATCTGGCCCGTGGAGCCCACGAAATAGTCCACCGTGGCCACGGCCATGAACACCAGGCCGATGGAGAACAGCACCTGGTCCAGGTGGGCCTTGTGGTAGAGCGGCCGGTACAGCGTGCGCTCGAGCACCGCGCCCAACAGCGCCGTGCCGAGGAAGGCCAGCGGCAGGCACACCAGGAAGGGCACGTCCAGGCGCTGCATCAGCAGCACCGTGATGTAGCCCCCCGCCATGGCAAAGGCCCCGTGCGCCAGGTTGATGAAGTTCATCAAGCCCATGGTCACGGCCAGGCCGACTGCCAGGATGAACAGCAGCATGCCGTAGGCAACACCGTCAAAAAGAATGGTCAGCATGCAATCACTTCAATAGAGAACAGCAAATCCACGGTGCACCGACACCACTGGCGTACCCAGGTCTTCCCCCCATCCGCGGAGGAAATCCACTTGGCGTCGATACTGGCGCGCCCAAAGCCAGCGCCACCGTGGAACTGGCTTTGCCAGGCAACCGGAGGCGTCCCCCTGTAGGGGCTGAGTGCCGCGGCTCCAAGCCTGCCTGCGCAGGCTTGGACGGCGACGAAGAGCGGCCGCCTCTGGTGGACGCACGGAAGCGCGCAGCGCCTCAGGGGGTTACCGAGCTTTTCCGGGATCCTTGACGTCCTTGATCACGTCGAATTCCACGTTGTAGAGCTGGCCGTTGACGCGCTCGACCTTGCGCAGGTAGACGTTCTGCACGATGTCGCGGGTCTGTGCGTCGACGAACACGGGGCCACGCGGGCTCTCGAAGACCTGGCCCTTCATGGCGGCCAGCAGGGCATCGCCGCCGCCCGCGCCCTTGGTGGTCTTGAGCGCTTCGTAGATCACGCGCATGCCGTCGTAGCCGCCCACGGCCATGAAGTTGGGACGCAGGCCCTTGTTGGCCTTCTCGAAGGCCTCGACGAACTTCTTGTTCAGCGGCGAGGGGTGGGCAGCCGAGTAGTGGTGCGAGGTGACCACGCCCAGGGCGCCATCGCCCATGTCGTTGAGCTGGTCGTCATCGGTCACGTCACCGGTGGCGATGAGCTTGATGCCGGCCTTGTCCATGCCGCGCTCCAGGAACTGCTTCATCACCGCAGCGCCCGCGCCCGAGGGCACGAAAACGAACAGCGCATCGGGCTTGGCGTCGCGCACCTTCTGCAGGAAGGGCGCGAAGTCGGGGTTGCGCAGCGGCACGCGCAGCGCCTCGGTCACCTGGCCGCCGTTGAAGGCCAGGCGCTGGTTGAAGAACTTCTCGGCATCGATGCCCGGGCCGTAGTCGCTGACCAGGGTCACCACCTTCTTGATGCCGTTCTTGGGCGCCCAGTCGGCCAGGGCCACCGACACCTGGGGCAGTGTGAAGCTGGTGCGCACCACATAGGGCGAGGCCTCGGTGATGCTGGAGGTGGCCGCGGCCATCACCACCAGCGGGGTCTTGGACTGCGTGGCCAGCGGTGCCGTGGCCATGGCCGAGGGAGTAATGCCCATGCCCGCGAGCACGTTGACCTTGTCGTTGACCACCAGTTCCTGCGCCAGGCGGCGCGTCACGTCGGGCAGGCTGGTGTCGTCCTTGATGATGAGCTGCACCTTCTTGCCGGCCACGGTGTCGCCGTTTTGCGCCATGTACAGGCGCGCGGCGGCCTCGATCTGGCGGCCCGTGGTGGCCTGCTGGCCGGTCATGGGCAGGATCAGGCCGATCTTGAACACATTGTCCTGGGCCATCGCCGGCAGGGTGGTGGCCAGGGCCATGAGGGCGGCGGCAGCGGCCGAGGCACGCAGAAGGTGGCGTTTGTGCATGGTGCTTGTCTCCTTGGGGTGTCGTTGTATACAGCGGTGGATTGGGCGGAGTCTCTATGGAGGTGCCAGCTTACACAAGCGGGATTTCCAACTTTTAGATATCGCCGTTTGTGATAACTTGCAACAGCTATCCATCAGACGTGATCCCGGATCAGTTGAACCCCGGGTAAACCCTGAAACTGTGCGGCCTGCACGGCCGCGAGCAGGTTGCGCCGCGTGATGCGCGAGTGCTCGCGCATGATGGCCTCGGCCCGGGCGCCCTCGCGCCGGGTGATTGCATCGAGCACCTGGCGGTGCTGGTCCTGGGCGATCACCAGCATGTCGCGGGCCTCGGGGGAATGCGTCTGCACCACGACGAAGGCCGAGGGCGACGCAAAGGGCAGGCCCTTGACGCGGTCGAGCTCGCGCACGATGACCTCGCTGCCCACCATGCGGCCGAGCAGATGGTGAAAGCGCGCATTGAGCGCCACATAGGCTGAGAAGCCTTCGTCGTCGAGCGCGCGCGGCACCAGCACGGCGTCAATCTCGTCCAGGCACTGCGCGGCCTCGGCCAGCACCGCAGCATCCGCGCCGCGCTCGGCCGCCAGGCGCGCTGCCAAGCCTTCCATGGTGCCGCGCAACTCGATGGCGTCGGCCACATCGGTCTCGGAAAAGGTGCGCACGGCATAGCCGCCGCCGGGCAGGCGGTGCAGCAAGCCCTCCTGCTCGAGCCGCATCAGCGCCGCGCGGATCGGCGTGCGCGACACGCCCAGCATCTCCACCAGGGTGAGCTCGGCAATGCGCGCGCCGCCGGCCAGCTCGCCGGCCAGGATCATCTCGCGCAGCCGCAGCTGGGCCTTCACCGATTGCGAGGCGCCCGCATCGGCGGCGTCACCAAGGGCGGCCAGCGCCTGGGGGTCTGGGTGGTTCATGCAGCAAATATCGGAGGAATCGGCGCGACTGTATACAGAAATGCGATCCACATCCATCGGCAACCGCCCCAACCCCTTACAAAACAACGATCTAGGTGGTATGCCCAGCTGCGATAACTGCTTTTCGCGTTTTCGATGTATACAGAAAATCGGGTTTTCCGCAGAATAAGGCCCATGAACACGGCGATTTGCGGGCCGGCTGTATACCAAGCCTGCGGGCGCCAACAGATCCACCCCACGGAGAGAGACAAGCACCATGTTCCCGAAGAACGCCTGGTACGTCGCCTGCATGCCCGACGAGATTGCCGACAAGCCCCTGGGCCGCACCATCTGCGGCGAGAAGATCGTCTTCTACCGCCCCGCACCGGGCCAGGTCGCCGCGCTCGATGACTTCTGCCCCCACCGCGGCGCACCGCTGTCGCTGGGCAAGGTCTGCGATGGCGAGCTGATGTGCGGCTACCACGGCCTGCGCGTGGGCTGCGACGGCAAGGCCGTCTCCATGCCGGGCCAGCGGGTGCAGGGCTTTCCGCGCACGCGCAGCTTCCCCGTGGTGGAGCGTTATGGCTTCATCTGGGTCTGGCCCGGCGATGCGGCGCAGGCCGACCCGGCCAAGATCCACCACCTGCACTGGGCCGAGAGCCCCGACTGGGCCTATGGCGGCGGGCTGTACCACATCGCCTGCGACTACCGGCTGATGATCGACAACCTGATGGACCTCACGCACGAGACCTATGTGCACGCCAACAGCATCGGCCAGAAGGAGATCGACGAGGTGCCCTGCAAGACCCGCGTCGAGGGCGACGAGGTCATCACCAGCCGCCACATGGAAGGCATCCAGGCACCGCCGTTCTGGCAGATGGCGCTGCGCATGAACGGCCTGCCCGATGACCAGCCGGTGGACCGCTGGCAGATCTGCCACTTCACGCCGCCGAGCCATGTGCTGATCGAGGTCGGCGTGGCGCTGGCCGGCCATGGCGGCTACGAGGCACCGGCCGACAAGAAGGCATCGAGCATCGTGGTGGACTTCATCACGCCCGAGACCGAGACCTCCATCCACTACTTCTGGGGCATGGCACGCAACTTCAAGCCCGGTGACCCGGCCCTCACCGCGCAGATCCGCGAAGGCCAGGGCAAGATCTTCGCCGAGGACCAGGAGATGCTGGAGCTGCAGCAGCTCAACCTCACGCGCCACCCCGAGCGCAAGCTGCTCATGCTCAACATCGACGCGGGTGGCGTGCAGTCGCGCAAGCTGATCGACCGCACCCTGGCCGCGGAGCAGGCAGCATGAGCGGCGCGCAGGACACCTTGCAGGTGCGCGTGGTGCGCAAGCAGCTGGAGGCCGAGGGCATCGCCAGCTTCGAGCTGGCCCGCACCGATGGCGCACCGCTGCCCGCCTTCAGCGCGGGTTCGCACATCGATGTGCATGTGCCAGGGGGCATCACGCGCCAGTATTCGCTGTGCAACAGCGCGAGCGAGCAGCACCGCTACCGCATCGCGGTGCTGCGCGACGCCGCCTCGCGCGGCGGCTCCGTGGGCATGCACGATGCCGTGCACGAGGGCGACCTGCTCACCATCAGCACCCCGCGCAACCACTTCGCGCTGCACCCGGCGCAGCGCACGCTGCTGCTGGCAGGCGGCATCGGCGTGACGCCGCTGCTGTGCATGGCCGAGCGCCTCGCCAATACGGGCGCCGACTTCACGCTGCACTACTGCACGCGCTCCGTCGCCCGCACGGCATTTTCCCAGGAGATTGCGGCATCGGCCATGGCGCCGCATGTGGAGATCCACACCGACGATGGCGACGCCGCGCAGAAGCTCGACCTCATGGCCGTGCTCGCCGACATCGCCCCGGACGCGCGTCTGTATGTCTGCGGCCCGGCCGGCTTCATCGACCATGTGGTGAACACCGCGAAGAACCTGGGCTGGCCGGCCGACCGCGTGCACCTTGAGTATTTCGGCGCGCCCGCGCAGGACACCTCGGGCGATGGCCCGTTCGAGGTGCGCATCGCCAGCACGGGCAGCACCTACACGATACCGGCCGGCATCTCCATCGTGGATGCGCTGCGCCCCCATGGCGTGGACATCATGACCTCGTGCGAGCAGGGCGTCTGCGGCACCTGCCTCACGCGCGTGCTCGAAGGCGATGTCGACCACCGCGACATGTACCTGACCGATGAGGAAAAGGCCGTGAGCGAACAGTGCCTGCCCTGCTGCTCACGCGCCAAGAGCGCACTGCTGGTATTGGACCTCTGAAGAGTGCAACACCCCCTGAGTCGCTTCGCGCCTTCACCCCTCTCTCATATTGCTTCGCAATCTGGGAGGGGGACGCCCCCAGTGCACGCAAGCGAAGCGCCGCATTCGCGGCTTGGCGGCCCTTGCACGGGGGCACTGGCCTTGGCAGCGCCAGTTTCATGCGTCGCGGGTGGCGCGCAGCGCAGTGAATAACTGATACGGCTTTACCGTCAGTCGGTGGCGGCGGCCGTGCGGATGGTGTCCCGGCCGCTGCGACCACCGCGGGCGCGTGCCAGATCGGTGTCGAGGGCACGCGCCAGCTTGTCGGTGGCCGACATGAAGGCCACAGGCATCTTGTCGGCATGGTCGGCCACGGTGATGGGCTGGCGGCCGTTCACGCGCGCCTCGATGCGGCAGCGCTTGTCGTTGCTGCCGGACTTGCCGGCATCCACGTCGGACAGGAACACCTCCAGCCGCGAGACATTGTCCTGAAAGCGCGAGAGCCTGCTCTGCGCCTGGCCGGCGACCCATTGCGCAAGGGCCTCACTGCCCTGGACATGGTCATCGGTATGGACTTGGACTTGCATGCGGTGCTCCTTTCTCGGGGTTACCAAAGACGGCGGCGGTGCCACGACGGAGGGCAGTGGAAGCGCCGCGCCATGAGCCTTCATGGTGGCACCAAATCGCGGGTCTGCCAAATGGCATTCCAATGACCTGCGGGACACAGGTCTTAGCAAGTCCTTACAACTTGTCCAGCGCCACCGCGGTCTGCCAGGGCGCACCCGCAGGCAGGGCGGCAGCCTCCGCCACACGGGCTTGGAGGCGCAGGGCAGCGGGGTCTCCCGGGCTGCGCTGCAGCAATTGGCCAAGGTGGGCTGCGGCGGCCGCGGCATCGCCCGCGTGGAAGGCGTCCAGGGCGGCGGCAGACAACGCCGAGACCTCGGCATCCGCACAGAGCGTGAACACGCGCACGGGCTCGGTACGGCCCTTGACGATGACTTCATCGAGCACACGCAGCGGCAGCATGTCCGGCAGTTGCCGTGCCGTGGTTTCCGACAGCAGGATACCCGTGCCGAAGGCCTTGTTGGCCCCCTCCAGGCGCGCCGCAAGGTTCACCGCATCTCCGATCACGGTGTACGAAAAGCGCTGCTGCGAGCCCACGTTGCCCACCACCACCCGCCCCGTGTGCAGGCCGATGCGCATCTGCAGCGGCGGCAGGCCGCGCGCGCGCAGCGCGGCCACCAACGGCTCCATGGCCTGCTGCATGTCCAGGGCCGCATGCACCGCATGCTCGGCATGCCGCGCATCGTCGAGCGGAGCACCCCAGAAAGCCATCACGGCATCGCCGATGAACTTGTCCACCGTGCCGCCGCTGGCGTGGATGATGGGCGTCATCGCATCGAAATAGCCCGTGAGCAGTTCCACCGTCTGCTCCGCACTCAGTTGCTCCGACAGGGTGGTGAAGTTGGCCAGGTCGGTGAACATGATGGTCACCTCGCGCACCTCGCCGCCCAGGCGCATCAGTTCGGGCTCGGCCACCAGGCGCGCCACCACCTCGGGCGGCACGTACTGCGCAAACATGGCGCGGGTCTGCTGGGCACGCTGGCGCACCGTGGCGTAGATGACCAGCGCGGTGGCGCCCGTCACGCCAATGGCCGAAGCCATGGGCATGAGCGGCGGCCACCACAGCCGGGCGTAGGCAAACAGCAGCCAGGCGGCCAGCGCCATGGCCGCGACCAGGGCCGCCATCAGCACGACCGCCCAGCCCGTGTGCAGACGCCGGCCGGCCAGGATCACCAAGGGCACCATGAGAAGCACCAGCACCGGCGTCCAGTGGCCAGGCGCGCTGCGCAGTCCATCGTCCGCCAACAGGTTGTCGACCTGCGTGGCCTGCAACTCGACGCCAGGAAAGAGGCGCTCGCCCCCGGCCGAACCGAAGGGCGAGTTGAAGAGATCGGCCCGCGCATTCTCCAGTTCGGAGGCGCTCAGCGCGGAGCGCCCGACCAGCACGATCTTGTCCTTGAAGAACCCCGCCGGCAGCAGCCCCGGCTCCAGCGCCTGGTAGTACGAACGCGTGTCGAAGGTGCCGCGCGGGCCCCGGTAGGCCAGCCATTCGGCAGGTCGCAGGTCCCGGGTGGCGCCGGCGACCCTTCGCGCCAGCTGCATGGCCAGGCTGTCCGCCTCGCCGAAGGCGCGGCGCACCACGAAGTCGTCGTCGGGCAGCACCAGGGCACTGCCGGCCTGGCCTCCGGCTGCCAGCAGGCGGGGCAAGGGAGGCACATCAGTCCACAGGGTGGCATTCGCGCTGTCGACCTTCTCCCGCGCCGAGGCCAGCGCCACCGGGGCTGCAGCGGCCACCGCGCGCTCCAGCGCGGCATCCTCCTCCTCATCGCCCGGGTCGGCGAACACCACGTCCATGCCGATGGCGGCGGCGCCATCGGCGTGCACGCGCTCGATCAGGCGCGCATGCAGGCTGCGCGGAAAAGGCCAGTGCTGCTGCAGCGCCTGGAAGGTGGGCTCGTCGATGGCGAGGATCACCACCGGAAAGGCCGCACGCTGCGGCGCGGCCCATGACGTGAGCACGTCGAAGGTCTTGAACTCCAGCGCATGCCAGGGCCGCGTGAACGTAGCAGCCCAGACCAGCAGCAACACCAGCGCGCTGGCCCCCAACGCCAGCGCCGTTTCGCGCCAGAAGCCCCTAGAAGCGATAGCGCGCATCGATCACGTACCGGACGGTCTGGCGCGGCGTCCGGTCTCCGAACAGGTTCAGCACCCCCGCGCCCAGCACCCAGTGCTTGTCCTGCGTCTCCCAATACCCCACGAGGTCCAGGCTCCAGCCCGGCGGGCGGCGCGTGAGGTTCTGCTTGTCCTCGAAACGCTCGGACCGGTACACGGCCCGGGCGCTCAGGTACACGCGCTGCGCGCTGGCCCAGGTGGCCCCGACCACGGCCGTATGGCGCGGGATGTAGGGGATGCGCAGGCCACGCACCATGCGGTTGCTGGTGCTGTCCAGGTACTGGCTGCTGCTGTGCTGGTAGAGGTACTTGGCATAGCCCGACCACTGGCGGCTGAACATGCGGTTGACGCCGGCCCCCAGGGCCTGCAGCGTACCCTCTTCGAAGCCCGGCGTGCCTTCGAGCACATCGGTGGTCGAGAGGTTGATGAGCTGCGCATTGCGCATCTCCTCCAGGAAGGGCATGCTCGGTGTGCGCAGGTCGACCCCGAGCACGCCGGGGTTGCGCACGCGCAGGTGGTCGGCACGCAGGTTCAGGAACGTGTGCCCGTCGACCTCCATGCCCAGCTGTGCCACCGTGCGGCGATGCCGCCCGCCAGCCTCCACCATGCGGTCCTCGACCGGGATGCCGGCGGTCTCCACACTGGTGAGGGTGGACGCGCTCAGCGGGCGCAGCCAGTCCTGGTAGGCCATGCGCAGCGTGGTCCCGGCCACCGGCGTGAACACCACGCCGAAGCGCGGGGTGGCCACCCTCTCCGTGTCGTTGCGCCGGGCCTGGGTCGACTCGCTGACGTCGCGGATCAGCAGGCCCACCGCATTGCCGCCGCGCACCCGGTGGCGGATCTGCTGCAGCCCCAAGGCGCCATCGAGCAGCAGTTGCGGACTGAACTGCTGGCTGCCCGCCAGGGTCAGGCCGGTGTAGCGGCGGTCGATCTCGTTGACCCCGGCGAAGACCAGGATGTCCGGCACGGCGCCGCTGTCCTGGCGGACCAGGGGGCCGTAGCCGCTCACCTCGCTGGACTGCTTTTCGGCCACATGCTCCAGGGCCACACTCCAGCGCTGCCCGGTTTGCGGATCCACACTGTGGCGCAGCTGCAGATCGGTGAAGGCCTTCTCGGGAGAGGCCTTCAGCCCGCCCAGGGCCGCCAGCGGCTCGAAGAGGAACACGGTGGGAAAGTTGTCGGCGCGGTTGCGCTCCCGGCTGCGCCCGATCTTGAGCCAGGACTGCTCTACGGGGCTCCAGCGGTACGACAGGCCGGCCACCCCCAGGCGCGCCCGGTTGTCCGCTGTGGTCTGCCGCACCTCGGAGCCATCACCCCACAGGTCGAGCCGGTTGCGGCCCTGGAGCGACACGTCGTACTGGTTGGCATAGGCGAAAAGGTTCAGGCGTTCATGGGGCTGCAGGCCCAGGCCGAAGGTGAGCACATCGGCTCCGATGTCCGCCGTCCCCGAGGGATCGTGGAAGGCCGGAACGTTGAACACCCCGACATCGATCGGGGAGCGCTTGGCCCGTGCGCCCTGCGCCTTGAAGAACCAGGACACCGGCAGGCGGCTGTTGTCCATGCCATTGAGCGTGAGCGAGGGCGCGTGCATGCGGTAGAAGTCGCGGTCCAGCAGCAGGCCCATGGCGCCATGGCTGCCCGGGCGCTGCAGCAGCGAGGAATGCAGCTGGCTGGCGCCAAAGGCCATGGGGTCGGTCAGAAAACCCTGGAACAGCGCCGAGTTCTTGTTGAACTCGCCCCGGTAGCGGTCGGCCAGGAACAGGTGGCTGCCACCCCAGTAGGGCGAGAAGCTCTTTTGCGCCAGCTCCAGCGCCCAGTCCTCCATGCCGAAGAAGGCCAGCGAGGCGCCCAGGTTGGCGCTGCCCTTCTGGTCGTTGGCCACCTGGTTGAGCGACTTGAGGTAGGGCATGCGCTGCACCGCCGCACGGGCGGATTCGACGGCATCGCCAGGCTGGAACAGGTCGGTCTGGATCTGCGCCAGCAGCAGGTAGGGCAAGGGGTCCTTGTCGTCGAGGGCGCTGGCCTGGCGCAGCGTGGCCAGCGCGTCGGGCGTGCGCCCGAGCTGGTAGTAGGCCACCGCGGTCCAGACCTTGGCGCGCGCATAGCGCGGCTCCATCACGCCGGCGCGCAAAAAGTCGCCAAGCGCGGCCTGCGGCTGGCCCTGCTTGAGGCGCATCAGCCCCTGGCCGGTCAGCGCCACATAGTCGGCCGGGTTGTCGCGCAGCGCGGTCTCGAAGGCCTGGCCCGCCTCGGTGAACTGGTTGACGAAGGTCTCGAGTGTGCCGCGCTCACCTTGCGCCCCGGGGACCTGGGCGTCGAGCGACAGCGCACGGCCCAGCGCCGCGCGCGCGGGCCCGGTCTCCTCGCGCTCCACATGCGCGCTGCCGAGGCCTTGCCAGGCCCGTGCGTCCTGCGGCGCCAGGCGCGTGGCCTCGGTGTAGGCGGCAATGGCGCCTGGCCCATCGCCCTGCCGCCGGGCCAGTTCGGCGCGCACCAGGGCCAGGCCGGGGTCGCCGGCGGGCGCAGGCCCCAGGGTGGCTGCGGCCTCCGGCACCCGGTCGGTGAGCAGTTGCACACGCGCCAACTGGGCCAGCAGTGCGGGATGGCCCGGCCAATGCCGGGCCAGGGCGGCCTGCAGGGTGCGCACGGCAGCAGGGCCGTCACCCTCGAGCAACTGCAGGTCCGACAGCATCAACTGCGCGGCCAGCACGGGAGGCCGTGCCTCGGCCTGGCCTGCCAACACGGCCCGTGCGGACTGCAGGTCGCCCGCCTGCAGGGCCACGGCGGACTCCATCGTCGCCACCCAGCCTGCAGGCGCCTGGCCGCGGGCCGCGGCCAGCGCGGCCGCAGCGGCCGTCCCATCGCGTGCGGCCAGCGCCCGCTGCACGGGCTGCAGCACGGCCGGCATACCGCCATCCGTGCTGCCCTGGGCCGCCAGGTGCGGCAATGGATCGGCGCGCAGCGCATTCACCCACTGGATGCGGTCGCGCGGCTGGCTCAGCACCATCTTCACCGGTGCCTGGCCGATATCGGCATAGGCAGCCTCGTTGGCCGCCACCACGACCTGCCCCTGCGCATTGCCGAACTCCACCGTGCCCGAAAGCACGGTGATCAGCGTGCGGCCGTCGCCCGCCACCTCGATGTCCCAGTCGGTGCCGCGGATCGCCGCCGTCGCCGCCGGTGTCTCCAGGGTCAGGCGGCTGCCATCGGGGCGGCGCGTCTGCGTCCAGGCGCGGCCGGCGCTGAGCATCAGCGTGGTCATGGGCTGCGTGGGCGTGGCCACGGCCTTGACCTGCAGCACCGTATTCTGGTGCAGGCGCAGCTGGGTGTCATCGGCGAACAGCAGGGCCATGCGCGCCGCTTCGCGTGTGCGCACGAAGTCGCCCGCAGCCAGCGCCTGGGCCTGGCGCGCGGGCTTCCAGTCCGCTGCGGCCGCCGTGCGCTGGTCACCCGGTCCCTGCAGCCCCACGATCTCGGCCGCAGCGCCTGGCGGCACGGCGGCCTGACTCGCATGCCAGGGCCAGGCCAATGCCACGAGCGTGGCCAGGGTGGAAAGGTGCAGCGTGGGATGGCGCATGGCGATGGGCTCTGCTCTCGTCGGGGATGGACAACGGCGTTCGGCGCGCAGGCACGAACCCGCCTGCGTCGCTCACACCTGGTTACGGAAATTATGGGGAACGGGGCCCGCCGCAGTGCAGGCGGCGCACACCCGCAACCCGCCATTTCATGAAGAAAGCCACATTTCATAGCACCACGTGGCGCCAACAGGGCGCGCAGGGCCCTTTCCTACAGACGGCCTGTGGAGCGGGTGCTACAACGTTATTACCTATTGCCTTGCATCTGCAGCCCGTGCTGTGGATCCCGTGGAGCCCCAACCCATGTCCGCCGCACCCCGCCTCAAGATCGGCCTGTCCGCCTGCTTCCAGCATGCCGACCCCAACCGCCCGCTGTTCACCGGCAAGACCCTGCAGTATGTCGAGCAGTCCATCGCGCACTGGCTGATGTCGGCCGGTGCCATGGTCGTGATGGTGCCCTGCCCCACCGGGGAGACGGCACGCGGCGACGTGACGCTGGCACACTACGCCGAGTGGCTCGACGGGGTCGTCATGCACGGCGGTGCCGATGTCTGGCCCGGCAACTATGGCGAGGAACCCCTGCGCGAGGAGTGGATCGGCGACCGCGTGCGCGATCTGTACGACCTGGCCGTGGTGAAGGCATTTGCCGAGGTGCGCAAGCCCATCTTCGGTGTCTGCCGGGGCCTGCAGCTGATCAACGTGGCCTTCGGCGGTGCGCTGTACCAGGACATCGAGTTCCAGCACCCCGGCGCGCAGCAGCACCGCAATGCCACCACCTACGACCAGCATTTCCACGACATCCAGATCGTTGCCGGCTCACGCCTGGCGCAGTTGTACCCCGATGTACCGCGCGCACGGGTCAACAGCATCCACCACCAGGGCATCAAGCGGGTGGCCCCGGACTTTGAGGTCGAGGCCCTGAGCGAACCGGACGGCGTGCCCGAAGCCATCCGTCTCAAGCCCGCGCCGGGGCGCGGCTACATCGCCGCCACGCAGTGGCACCCCGAGTTCCACAAGCTGGGCTCCGACACGCTGGACGACACGGCCATCCTGGAGGACTTTCTGGCTGCCTGCACCAAGGCCAAGGCGCAGGGTCCCCTGGAGCACCATGGGTCGCCCTTTCGGGACCGCGCCACCCGTCTGCTGCGGCGGGCCCTGCGCAAGGACCGGCAAAAGGCCGGGGAGTAAGGGCCAGGCGCCGCGCGTTGCAGGTGCGGCACGGCCACACCGCCCCAAAAGCGCCGACTTTCTCACGGAACCAGGCCCCCGAAGCGCCAGGATCTTCTGCCCAGGCCCAAGATCCTGGATACTTGGGGCCTGCAGAGCCCTACCCTAGCGAGAAGCGAGCCCGCACCATGAGTATCCTGGACCGCCTTCTGGGCGGCGTGCGCAAGCCGACAGCCCATCCGGAAGCACCCCACACCGCCGCGGCCGTACCCGTGGAGCGGCGCAGGCGCAAGCGCGTCAACGCGCGCAAAGGCACCAAGGTGCTGATCATCGACGACTCGCCGACCGTCGTCGCCGTGCTGCGCAAGACCCTGGCCTCGGCAGGCTATGAGACCCGCGAGGCGCTCGATGCCGAGCAGGGCCTGGCCCTGATCGCCGAGGCCCCGCCCGATCTGGTCTTTCTCGACATCATCCTGCCGGGCATGAACGGCTTCAACGCGCTGCGCACCATTCGCAGAATGCCGGCCTCGCAGCACATCCCGGTGATCATGATCAGCGGCAACGAGCACGCCACCGAGCAGTTCTATGCCAACCGGATCGGTGCCGACGATTTCATGAAAAAGCCCTTCTCGCGCCACGAGATCTTCGCCCGCATCGAGGCCTTGCTCGACGGGCAGCTCGTGCCCCGGCGCCGGGGCGTGGCTGCCGGCGCGCCGCTGCCCCCGCCCTGATCCTGGAGCCCCAGGTTCCCTCGGCACCTGCACCTCGCGGAAACCCGTCCCGCACACCAGTTGGTCAAAAAAAGCTGGACGTCTGCCCGACAACAGTGCAAGGTCGCTCGTAGCTTTGGCAGGCAGGGCGCTCTCCACTGGGCGTCCCCTGGCCTATCTTCCGGCTTTGAGAGGAGGACACCATGCGAGCACCCGAGCGAAAACGAGAGGCGCTGGAAGGCCTGTGCCGCCCCCTGACCGGGGGGCCAGCGCCCCATCGGAAGCAGTACGCAGCAGCACTGGTCCTGGCGGCCGGCCTGCTGGCCTGGCCCACGCAGGCCGGCACACTGACCGGCACGCTGCAGTCGCAGATCCAGCTCACGGCGGGCTGTGTGATCGCCGGCAGCTCGGGCAATGCCTCGGGCGTGAACTTCGGTATGCTGGACTTCGGCACCAAGCCCAGCACCTTCACAGGCACCGTCACGGCAACGGCATCCGGGGGTGAGGGCGTCTCCGGCCCCACGCAGATCGTCTGCTCTCCCGATGTGCTGGGCATCAGCATCCAGGTGGGCGCAGGCTCTTTTCCCGGCCAGGGGGGCTCCATCGGCGTCGGCAGCCGCGCCATGCGCAACGGCAACACCGCGGCCTATATTCCGTACGAGGTGTACCGCGACGCGGGCCACACCCTGGCCTACCCGACCGGATCGGCCGTCACCGGCATCACGGTGCCGGCCAATGGCGTGGCCTTTGCGCTGCCGATCTATGGCCAGATCAACAAGCAGGACCCCTCGGCCCTGCCGGCGGGCATGTACACGGATACGCTGCAGATCACACTGACCTACTGATCCCCGGGCGCCGGACCACCGGCCGCACACACCAGGGGGCAGAGGCAGCAGGGAAGGGGTGGGAGAGGAGCGTGCAAGCGCTCACACCAGGCCGTGGCGGCGGCCGAGGGAGCATCATCGATGGTTCAGGAAATGCATGCACGTGCAGGCAGGGGCTTGCACGCCAAACGCCGAAACAGTCCACAGCTGGCCGTCGCACTGCCGCTGCTGTGCGCGTCGCTGGCCCTGTCCGTGGCAGCCATGGCCGCCACGGTGCCCACCAGCCCCTCCTTTGCGGTGAATGCCTCCATCGTCACGGGCTGCATCGTGTCCGGCAACTCGTCGCAGGTCACTGGCGTGCCCTTCGGCTCCGTCAATTTCGGCACGCACTCCGCCGTCAGCACCGGTGCGGTGAGCGCCATGGCCAGCAATGACCTGGGCATGCAGGCCAAGCTGGTGTGCACGGCCGGCACGGCGGCCCAGGTCAGCGTGAACGGCGGCCTGAACCTGCAGGGCGCGCAGCGCCGCCTGTCCAATGGAGCCGGCCAGTTCATTCCCTACACGCTGTCGCTGGTGACCGGCACGGTGACCGCCCTCACGCCCAATGTGCCGGTCGGCATCACCATGGGGACGACGGCGACGGCCCTGCCCATCCGGGGCAACCTGGTGCTGCCCGGCTCCTCCGCCATGGCCGGGACCTATGTGGACACGGTGCAGGTGACCGTGACATGGTGAGCGCGCACGCCCTTGCATCCCACCCCGCGGCAGCCGCCTGGCTGCGCACCACGCGCCGCATGGCCTGCGCGCTCGCCGCCTGCGCCGGCTGGGCCCAGGCGGCGACCCCGCTGATGATCTGGCCGGTCGATCCCGTGATCACCGAAGAACAGCCGGCCGTCGCCGTCTGGCTGGAGAACCGCGGCACGGCCTCTGCTTCGCTGCAGGTGCGTGTGCTGGACTGGACCCAGACCGAAGGCGAAGACGTGTTCTCCACGCAAAAGGATGTGGTCGCCAGCCCGCCCATCAGCGTGGTGCCTGCCGGCAAGCGGCAGATGGTGCGCCTGATCGCCACCCGGCGCCCGCCCCCTGGGCTGGAGGAGGCCTACCGGGTGGTGATCGATGAACTGCCGGCCCCGGAAGACCTGGCGCAAAAGCAGCCAGGATCCGAAGCCGGCATGGGCATCCGCCTGAATGTGCGCTACGCGATTCCGCTGTTCGTCTACGGCGAAGGGGCCCAGCCGTTTCGCCCGACCAAGCCCTTGTTCGGCAACGGCAAGGGCAAGCCCTTGCCGCCCTCCCTCACCTGGCATGCCACGAAGCAGGGCCCGCGCCACCTGCTCGTGGTGCGCAACCAGGGCGCAGGCCATGCGCGCCTGACCTCCGTGCAATGGAACGCCGGCAGCCGGGGCACCGTCCCCATCAACGAGGGGCTCATGGGCTATGTGCTGCCGGGCAGCCAGATGCAATGGGAGCTGGAGGCTACGCCGCCGGCCAATCCCGAGCTCAAGGCCACGATCAACGGGGTGGAGACCCTGGTTCCCCGTGCACCGCGATGACCGCCCTGGCCTCTGGACCCGCGCTGGCCGAGCCCTGGTGCTCGCCGCCTTCCTCCCTGCCCAGCTGTCCGCAGGCACCTATCCAGCGCTGCCTTCGGCGCCCGAGGCGGCCGCGGAACCCACGGTGCTCTACCTCGATGTCGAGGTCAACGGCCAGGCCTTCGGCACCCTGGTGGAGGTGCTGCAGAACGGCCCCCATTTCGAGATCGACGCGCAGACCCTGCGCCAGATGCATGTGCAGAACGGCCAGAGCGCCGGCACACGGGTCGCGGTGGACACGCTGCCCGGCGTCACGGCCGACTACGACGCCCTGGGCCAGCGGCTGCGCCTGTCCGTGCCCGCGCAGTGGCTGCCCATGCAGCGCCTGGCCGACGAGACGCCCGAGGAGACACCCACCGCCGCCGCAGGCAGCGGTGTGCTGCTCAACTACGACCTGTACACCAGCCACTCGCGCCGGCAGTCGCTCACCTCGCTGTGGTCCGAGCAGCGCTACTTCCGGCCGGACGGCGTGATCTCCAACACCGGCATCGTGCGCCTGCAGTCCACGGGCGGCAACCGCGGCTACATACGCCACGACACGCGCTGGACGAGCACGGACACCGCCAACGCCACGGAAACCACTTACGGCGACCTCGTGACCAACTCCCTGCCCTGGACCACGTCCGTGCGCATGGCCGGCGTGCAATGGGCACGCAACTTCGGCGTGCGCCCCGACCTCATCACCTACCCGCTGCCCGAGTTCGCGGGCCAGGCGGCCCTGCCATCGGCGGTGGACCTGTTCGTCAACGGCTTCCGGGCCGCCAGCCACCGGGTGGCGGCGGGGCCGTTCACGCTGGGCGAGTTGCCCGTGGTGAGCGGTGCCGGCACGGCCTCGGTGGTGACCACGGACGCCCTCGGGCGGCAGGTGCAGACCACCATTCCGTTCTATGTGAACCGGGAGCTGCTGCGCCCGGGCTGGACCGACTACTCCCTCTCGCTGGGCGCTTTGCGCCGGGCCTATGGCCTGCGCAGCTTTGCCTATGGCCGGCCGATCGCCACGGGGGTGTACCGCCAGGGCCTGTCGGACCGCATCACCATCGAAGCCCAGGGGCAGCTGGGCAAGGGCCTGGGCGTGGTGGGCATCGGCGGCATGGCCGGCCTGGGCATGCTGGGCATCGCCAATGCCTCGCTGACGCGCGGCCACACGGCACGCTCCGGCAGCGGCTGGCAGTACTCCGCCGGCTGGCAGTACAGCACGCCACGCGCCGGCTTCTCGTTCCAGCAGACCGGCCGCGACGCACGCTTTGGCGACGCCAGCACCTACGCCGACGACGGCTACCAGCTGTCCCGGCGCTCGCGCCAGTTGAGCGCCAGCTGGAACCTGGGAACGGGCTCGGTCACCGGGGGCTGGCTGGACCTGCTCAACGCCCGCAGCGAACGCACCCGGCTGGCCTTTGCCAGCTACAACCTGCCGGTGGCCCGCAACACCTTTCTCTCGGTCACGGCCGGGCGCACCCTGGAGACCCGCGAGAACCAGCTGCGGCTGCAGCTCACCTACTTCCTGGGCGACCGCTCCACGGCCCAGCTGGCCGCGTCGAAGAACCGCGACGCCCCCCAGACCTATGCCAGCTACCAGCGCACCATGCCGACCGAAGGCGGCTACGGCTGGAACGTCGCCCAGACGCTGTCGGGCGGTCCCCAGCGCTACAGCCAGGCCTCGCTGCAGTACCGCAACAGCACGCTGAGCGTGGAAGGCGGCATCAGCGCCAGCCCGGGGCAGACCCTGCAATGGGGCACGCTGTCGGGCTCGCTGGGCAGCATCGACGGCCACCCGTTCGCCGCCAACCGTGTGTACGATGGCTTTGCGCTCGTCTCCACCCAGGGCATGCCCGGCGTGCCCATCCTGTACGAGAACCAGTTGGCTGGCTACACCAATGCCCAGGGCTACCTGCTGGTGCCCAGCGTGCCCGCCTACTACCCCGGCCGCTATGCGGTGGACCCGCTCACGCTGCCGGCCGACGTGGACATCCCGGCGCTGGAGCGGCGCATCTCCGTCTCGCGCAACGCCGGCATGCTGGTCGAGCTGCCCGTGCTCAAGCTGCGCACCGCCACCATCACGCTGGTCGATGCCCAGGGCACGCCCATGAAGGCCGGCAGCACGGTGCTCCACACCCCCGGAAACATGCAGACCGTGGTGGGCTGGGACGGCGTGGTCTACCTCACCGTGCTGCGGCCACACAACCTGCTGCAGGTGCGCACGCCCGAAGGCGACGCCTGCCAGGCCGAGTTTTCCGAAGCGGCCTACGCATCGGTCCGTGACCTGATTGTCCGGTGCCAGCCCGTCCCGGCAGGTGCCTCCACAGGAGCCGCAGCGAAATGACAAGAGCCTTCTTCTCCCTTGGCGCGCTGCTGCTGGCCACCTGCGCGATGCCTGCTGCCGCAGTCTGCACCAACACCGAGACCGGTGGCGCGCTGGGCAGCTACCCGTCGCAGCGGGTGCAGAGCGGCACGCCCATCATGACCACGGCCGATTTCAAGCTCGGCTGCGGCACTGCGGTCGTCTCCCTGCTGGGAACGCCCACCCTCAAGGCCAAGATCACCACGGCCACCACGGGCCTCACGCTCAAGAACACCACCAACACAGCCCTCACCATCCCCTACACGCTCTCGCAGCTGGGAGGTGGCAGCTACACGCAGGGCGTGCTGTTGATCGACCTCAACGGAACCAACGCGGTCGCGCTGCTGAGCAACAACAACGCCACCATCAGCATGCGCATCACGACCCAGGTGGGCGCCAACGTGCCGGCAGGCACCTACACCGACAGCATCACCGTGAACTGGAACTACGCCAACATCTGCGAGGGCGCAGCGGTGGGCAACACCTGCGTGGGCAACAACCGCTCGGGCGACGTGGACCGCACGCTCATCGTCCAGCTCGTCGTGATCAACGACTGCACCATCACCGCGCCCGACATCAACTTCGGCTCGGCCCCGCTGCCCAGTGCCTTTCCCACGGTGTCGCAGAGCATTTCGCTCAATTGCACCAAAGGCATGACCTACACCGTCGGGCTCGACCCCGGGGGCTACATCAACGGCACGCGCCGGCAGATGGCCAGCGGCGCCAACCGGCTGCAGTACAACATCTTCAAGGGCGATGCCAGCGTGTGGGGCAGCGTGGGCACGGCGCGCGTCTCCGGGCTGCCGGCGGCCGACGGCCTGACCCTGCAGACGATTCCCTACACGGCCACGGTCTACCCCGACCAGCCCAACCCGCCCGCGGGCGCCTACAGCGACACCGTCAAGGTGGACGTGCAGTTCTGACACCGGCCCACGCACCCCAATAACCCCGCACTGGCCAAAACCTCCAAATCACTGTAAATTTATACAGTGATTCTGCAATCCAAACTCGCCATCCTGGCCGACGCCGCCAAGTACGACGCCTCCTGTGCGTCGAGCGGCGCGGCGCCGCGCGATTCCGTGGGCGGGCGCGGCATGGGCTCGACCGAAGGCATGGGCATCTGCCACAGCTATGCACCCGACGGGCGCTGCATCTCGCTGCTCAAGGTGCTGCTGACCAACTTCTGCCAGTACGACTGCCTGTACTGCGTGAACCGGGTCAGCAGCAATGTGCCGCGCGCCCGCTTCACGGTGCAGGAGGTGGTGCAGCTCACGCTCGACTTCTACCGGCGCAACTGCATCGAGGGGCTGTTCCTCTCCAGCGGCATCATCCAGAGCCCCGACTACACCATGGAGCAGGTGGTGGAGGTGGCACGCGTGCTGCGCGAAGAGCACGACTTCCGCGGCTACATCCACCTCAAGACCATTCCCGACGCTTCGCCCGAGCTGATGGAGCGCGCCGGCCGCCATGCCGACCGGCTGAGCATCAACGTGGAGCTGCCCACACAGGAGGGACTGGCCGCCCTGGCACCGCAGAAGGACGGCGCGGCCATCACGCGCTCCATGGCGCGCATGGCGGTGCACATCGAGGATGCGCGGCAGGCGCGCAGGGAACAGGCCCATGCGCGGCCCGTGTCCATGCCGGGCACCACGCTCACCCGGCGGGCCGCCGCGCCGCATTTCGCGCCCGGGGGCCAGAGCACCCAGATGATCGTGGGCGCCGACGCCACCGATGACCGCACCATCCTGGCCACCAGCGCCGGGCTCTACGGCGTGCACCGGTTGCGGCGCGTGTACTACTCGGCCTTCAGCCCCATTCCCGACGCGGCGCGGGCGCTGCCGCTGGTCGCGCCGCCCACGGTGCGCGAGCACCGGCTCTACCAGGCCGACTGGCTGATGCGCTTCTATGGCTTCGCGCACAGCGAGATCGTGCCCGCGAACCAAGGCGGCATGCTGGCGCTGGACATGGACCCCAAGCTCGCCTGGGCGATTGCCCACCGCGAACGCTTCCCCGTGAACCTGAACACCGCGCCGCGCGAGCTGCTGCTGCGCGTGCCCGGCTTCGGCGTGCAGACGGTGGACCGCCTGCTGGCCGCGCGCCGGGTGCGCCGCCTGCGCCATGCCGACCTGGCGCGGCTGCACGTACCGATCAAGAAAGTGCTGCCCTTTGTGGAGGCAGCCGACTACCGTCCCGGCCGCACGCTGGACGCCGCCGACCTGGCGGCCCGCCTGGCGCCACCGCCCGCGCAGCGCGGCCTGTTCGACTGACGACACGCCCATGGCCCGCCACACCATCACGCTCGCCCACCCCACCGACTGGAGCGGCTTTCGCCAGGCCGCACGCGCCCTGGTGCAGGCCGGCGCTGCGCCGCAGGAGGTGGAATGGCTCACGCCACAGGCCGCCGCGCACGATCTGTTTGCAGGGGGAGCAAGCGCCCCAGGATTTGTACCGCCGCCTGCGGACCCGGCCACGGTGCTGCGGGTCCCCGAGGCCTTTGTGCAGCTGTGCGAGCGCCTGGTGCTGCACCGCAACCCGGCGCGCTTTGCGCTCATGTACCGGCTGCTGTGGCGGCTGGCGCGCGAGCGCGGGCTGCGCCACGACCCGCTCGATGCAGACCGCCTGCAGGCCCACCACATGGTGCGTGCCGTGGCGCGCGACATGCACAAGATGCACGCCTTCGTGCGCTTTCGCCCCGTGACCGACAGTGCCGGCCAGACCGTGCAGGTGGCCTGGTTCGAGCCCGACCACTTCATCGCCGAGGCCAATGCCGGCTTCTTCGTGCGCCGCTTCACGCAGATGCACTGGGCCATCCTCACGCCCGATGCCAGCGTGCGCTGGGACGGCTCGGCGCTGCACATCGGCCCCGGGGCGCAGCGCAGCGATGCACCGCCACCCGATGCGGGCGAGGCCCTGTGGCTCACCTACTACCGCCACATCTTCAACCCTGCGCGCCTGAAGACCACCATGATGCGCAAGGAGATGCCGCAGCGCTACTGGCGCAACCTGCCCGAGGCCACGCTCATCAGCGAACTGGCCCACGGCGCGCACGAGCGCAGCGCGCGCATGGTGGCGGCACCGGCCACCACGCCGCGCAAGCCGATTGCGCCGCTCATCCCGGCGCACGCGCACGCATCGCACTGAACTGCGGCGCGGGCTCGGCCACCGTCCAGCGCCAGGGCAGTGCGTTGGCGCGCCACATCCCTCCCTGCACATGCAGGCGCAGCACGCGCTGCGCGCCAGGCCAGCGCGCGCGCGAGGCCTCGTCCCACAGCAGTTCGGTGCGGGCCGCCACATGCAGCAGGCCGCCGTCCTCGTAGTCCACCCACAGCAGCCCGGCCTGCGGGTGCAGCGCGAGGTTGCCCAGGGTGTTGAAGAACAGGTTGCCGGGGTAGTCGGGCAGGCTGAGCACCAGGCCCTCGGCCGTGGGCTCGGCATGGACGAAACCCGGTTCGCCGCCGCGGTGGGACACGTCCACCCCCTCGTTGCGGCGGGAGCCCGGGTGGGCCGCCGAGGCGCTGGCGATGAACATCGTGTCGCTGCGCGCGATCAGCGCCAGTGCGGCGGCATCAAGCCCCGCACCCAGGGCCTGGGCCGGCGCGGGCGGCGTCACCTCGGCGCGCAGGCCGGGCGCGCGTGCCTGGATGTACTTGGGGCAGTTGCCAAAGCTCTGCACCACATCCACCACCAGCCCCTCCCGCGCGCCAAATGCGGCCACCCGCCCGTTCATGCGGTTGCGCCGGCGCGTGTGCGGCTCCAGGCCCAGCACGCCCACCAGAGCCCCTGGCGTGAGCTGCGCCAGCACCGGGTCGGACGCATCGGGCTCCACGGAGATCTGCATGCTTCGCTCATCGGGCGTCTGCACGAAACCGGGCGCGCCAGCCACCATGGTGGTCCAGGGCTGGCCCTGGCCATCGAGCGCGCCCAGCAGCAGGGTGGGCAGTTTCTCGAACAGTTCACGGTGCTGGTCGGGCATGTGGTCGCGCAGCACCACGGGGCCGACCGCGGCCATGCGCTCGCGCACGCCCACGCGCTCCTGCAGCGCCTGTTCGCCCACGTGGAAGGCGGCAGCGGCCCCGGCACTCATGCTGGCACCACGGCGTCAGGGGCGGGCAGGCGGTCGGCCAGCGGCACATAGCCCGGCAGGGCTTCGGTGCGTGCCACCCAGGCAGCGATGCGCGGGTAGCCGTCCAGCGAGAGCCCGCCGATGGGCGCCTGCGAGGTGTAGCTCACCATCGCGATGTCGGCCAGCGTGGGCCGGGTTCCGCCCAGCAGCCAGTCACGGCCTTCGAGCGCCTGCTCCATGAAGTCGAACAGCCTGCGGCCGATGGCGAGCGCCGCCTCGCTGGGCTCGCGGCCCGTGATCGCGGCAAAGCGCGCGCTCGATGCCCCGGGCGCCAGCATGCCGGCCGCCAGGCTGAACCAGCGCTGCAGGCCGGCCTGGCCCACGGGGTCCTGCGGCATCCAGTGGCTGCCGGGCGCATAGCGCTGCACCAGGTAGACCAGGATGCCGTTGCTGTCGGACAGCACCAGGTCGCCATCGACCAGCACCGGGATCTGGCCCAGCGGGTTGCGCGCCAGGTGGGCCGCCTGGCGGTGCTCGCCGGCAAGCACGTCCACATGGACCAGTTGGTAGGGCAGGCCGAGCATCGACAGCATGAGTTCGACGCGGTGGCTGTGGCCCGAGATGGGCATGCGGTAGAGCGTCAGGGGAGCAGAGGGTGCCATGGCAAAGGTCCTTGGGAAGTGGAAGAACAGGAATGCCTCCACGATATCCATTGCCAAATCCGCCGTGAATAGCCATAGTGCGGCAATCAAAATTGCGGATATCGCAACAATGGACCATCTGGACAGCTTGCGCTGCTTCATTGCCGTGGCCGACGCGGGCGGCTTCGCGGCGGCGGCGCGGCGCCTGGGGGTGTCGGCCACCGCCGTCACGCGCGCCATTGCGGCGCTGGAGGCACGCCTGTCCGTGCTGCTGTTCCAGCGCAGCACGCGCACCGTGCGCCTGACCGAGGCGGGTGAGCGCTTTCTGGCCGACTGCCGCCCGCTCCTGTCCGACCTGCACGAGGCCGAGCAGGCCGCCCGTGGTGCCCAGGCCGAGCCCCAGGGCCTGCTGGCCATCACCGCGCCGCACATGTTCGGCATGCGCCACGTGGCGCCCGTGGTGCAGGCCTTTTTGCACGCCCAGCCGCGCGTGCAGGTGCGCACCCTGTTCGTGAACCGGCTGGTGCATTTGCTTGAAGAAGGCATGGACGTGGCGGTGCGCATCGCCCATCTGCCGGATTCGCGCCTCACGGCCGTGCAGGTGGGTGCACTGCGCCGCCTGGTGGTGGCCGCGCCCGGGTACCTGGCGCAGCAGGGCGAGCCGCAGCACCCCGGCGACCTGGCCGCGCACCGTGCCATCGGCTTCAGTTTCGACAACAACAGCGTCTCGCCCTGGAAGTTCAGGGACGGCGTGGTCGGCCAGCCGCAGTTCAGCTGGATCAGCAACAGCAACGAGGTGGACATCGCCGCGGCCGAATCGGGCCTGGGCCTCACGCGCTGCCTGGCCTACCAGGCGGCGCCGGGCCTGCGCTCAGGCCGGCTGCGCATTGTGCTGGCCGCGCACGAGCCACCGCCCGTGCCCGTGCACATCGTCTACCCGGCGGGCCGGCGTGCACCGGCCAAGGTGCGGGCCTTCGTGGAATTTGCGCGCGAGCGGCTGTCAGCCGAGCCCGTGCTGCAGGGGCGTGGGCTCACCCGCAGGGGCTGAGAAGGTCTGCCGGTAGCGCGTGGGCGCCGGCAGGCGGTGCAGCCGGAAGTGGCGGCGCAAAGACTCGGGGGAGCCCAGGCCCGCCAGGTCCGCCACCTCGTCGATGGGCATGGCCGGATGCGTCTCCAGCAGATCCTTGGCAATGCCGATGCGCTCGCGCACCAGCCAGTCCTGCGGCGACAGGCCGGTGCTTTCCTTGAAGCGGCGCTGCAGCGTGCGCCGGCTCATCTGTGCGAAATCCGCCATGGCATCCACCGAATGGTCCTGGCGCGCGTTCTCGCGCAGCCAGTCGAGCAGGCGCGCAATGGGGCTGACCTCGGTGCTAGCCATGGGCCGGGGCACGAACTGCGCCTGCCCGCCGTCGCGGTGCGGTGGCATCACCAGCCGCTGGGCCACCGTGTTGGCCACGCGGGCGCCGTGGTCGCGCCGCACCAGGTGCAGCAGCATGTCCAGCCCCGCGGCGGAGCCGGCCGAGGTGATGGCCTGGCCTTCGTCGATGTAGAGGGCCGAGACGTCCACGGTGATGTCGGGGAACTCACTGGCCAGGCGCTCGGCATAGCGCCAGTGCGTGGTGGCGCGCCGGCCCGCCAGCAGGCCTGCATGCGCCAGCACGAACACACCGGAGCAGATGGAGCAGACGCGCGCACCGCGCCGCCAGGCGCGTTGCAGGGCGCGCAGCAGTGCCTCGGGCGGGCGCTCGGCCGCATCGCGCCAGCCGGGCACCACGATGGTGTCGGCGCGCGCCAGCATGGCCAGGCCATGCGGCGCCTGCACCTGCAAGCCGCCCATGGCGCGCAGCGGCCCGGGCTCCACCGCGCACACGGCATGGCGGTACCAGTCCACCTGGAGCTCGGGCCGCTCCAGCGCGAACAGCTCGACCGCACAGCCAAATTCAAAGGTGCACAGCCGGTCGTAGGCCAGGATCGCGACAAGGTGGGACATGGCGCAATGTTACCGAAGATTGTCCCTTCGGCCACTGGCCCGAAAGCGTTCCCATGGCGACACTGGAGCCATCTCACCAGCCATTCATTCAGGAGCACTTGACCATGACCTCTGCGCAAAGCGCCGTCGCCGCCATCCCCGCCGCCCCCAGCGACCAGGCACTCGCCCACTTCGAATCCGCTTTCGCCTTCGAGACCGATTGCTGGGACGTGCACGATGCCATGGACCGCGGCGTGCAGGACTTTGTGCTGCTCGACGTGCGCAGCCACGCGCTGTACGAGGCCGGCCATGTGCCCGGCGCGGTGAGCCTGCCGCACGGCAAGATCATCGCGTCGAAGATGGCCGCCTATGCCCCCGGCACGCTATTCGTCGTCTACTGCGCGGGCCCGCACTGCAACGGCGCGCACCGCGGCGCCGTGCGGCTGGCGCGGCTGGGGCTGCCGGTCAAGCTGATGATCGGCGGCCTGACCGGCTGGATCGACGAGGGCTTCAGCCTGGAGAAGGGCGCCCAGGGTGCCTGAGCCCACCCGCATCCGCGAAGCCGGCCCGCACGATGCAGCACAGTTGCTCGCCATGATGCGCGCGCTGGCCGTGTTCGAGGGCTATGCCGATGCGTTCGAGGTGACGGAGCGGGATCTGCTGGAGCGCGGGCTGGCCTGCAGCGGGGCAGACCGCGAGTTCGGCTGCCTGGTCGCGCAGGCGGGTGTGAACGCACCGCTCGCCGGCTACGCGGTCTGGGTGCAAACGCGCTTCACCTTCGACCTGCAGCCCACGCTGGTGCTCAAGGAGCTGTGGGTGCAGCCCGCCCACCGGCGCAGGGGCCTGGGCGAGCACTTGTTCAATGCGGTGCGCGCCCAGGCCAACGCCATTGGTGCTGCGCGGCTGCAATGGCTGGTGCTGCCGGGCAACGCCGCGGCCCAGCGCATGTATGCGCGCTGCGGCGGGCGCCGCGACACCCAATGGGAACATTGGGAACTGCCGCCCGAGGCGCTGCGGCGGCAGCCCGGCTGAGGCTATCAGTGGTGGTGGCCGTGGTCGCCGTGCACGTGGCGGTGGGCGATTTCCTCGGCGCTGGCGGCGCGCACGCTGGCCACCTTGCACGAGAAACGCAGGGCCTGGCCGGCCAGGGGGTGGTTGCCATCGAGGTGCACTTCGGGCCCCTTGATCTTGACCACATTGAACACGGCGGGCTGGCCATCGTTGCCCACACCCTGCAGTTGGCCGCCGACCTTCACGCCCGGGGGAAACTCAGCCTTGGGGATGGTGCGCACCAGGCTTTCGTCGCGCGCACCAAAGGCGTCTTCCACGGCCAGGTCCAGCGTGGTGCTGAAACCGGCAGCCTGGCCTTCCAACGCGGCCTCGACCTTGGGGAAGATGTTCTCGTAGCCGCCGTGCAGGTAGGACAGGTTGCCCGAGTCCAGGGGCTTGCCCTCGGGCGTGGTGACCTTGTAGCTGATGGTGACGGCGGTGTCTTTGGCGATGTTCATGGATCTGCGCTTTCGTTGACGAAGGAATGCGGGCGGCACGGCGGCCGCCTGCGGTTTCCGGATGGCGCATTGTCCACGACCAGGCGCACTCCTGCCGGAGCAGGGGCAGCGGGCACTCAGGCAGCCGCGGGCACCTCGTCCTCGGCCTGACCGGGGTAGCGCGCAAAGCGCCGCGCCTCGGTACCGTGCACGGGGTCGCTGTCGGGCCAGGGCCAACCGCCGAACTGGGTGCGGCGGTAGTCCTGCATGGCCTGCATGATCTCCTGCTGCGTGTTCATCACGAAGGGGCCGTACTGCGCCACCGGCTCGCCGATGGGGCGGCCCTGCAGTACCAGCAGCTCCATCACGGTGGGGCCGGTATTGGTGAGCAGCCAGTCCTGGCGTGCATCGACTTCCATCGCGGCGTGCTCACGCACCTCCTGCGGGCCCACGCGCAGGCCATCGCCCACAAAGAAGTAGAGCATGCGGCGCGTGCCTTCGCCCTGCGCGGCTGGCATAGGCCACTGGGCGCCCGGATCCAGGCGCAGCGTCCAGATCGCCACATCCGCACCCGGCTGCGAGGCCCAGGACTCGGGCGGTGGCGCCAGCGGCGCAGGCGCGGCGGGCAGGGCACCGGCCACCACGGTCACGGTGGTGGCGCGGCCGGCCTCGTCGTGGTGCACCAGGCGCGGGATGCGCTCGTTCCACAGCATGGTGAAGTGCGGCTCCACCATCTTGTGGCGCGCGGGCAGGTTCAGCCAGATCTGGAACAGCTCCAGCGGATTCGGCTCGGAGGCGTTGAGCAGCGGGAACATCTCGGAATGCACGATGCCCTTGCCAGCCGTGACCCACTGCACGTCACCACCGCCGAAACGCGCGGCCGCGCCCAGCGAATCGGAATGGTCGATCAGCCCCTTGCGCACCAGGGTCACGGTCTCGAAGCCGCGGTGCGGGTGGCCGGGAAAGCCGGGCACGGTGTCGCCGTGGTACATGCTCCAGCCGTCCTTGCGGCTGAAGTCGCTGCCAATCTGGCGGTCGTCCACGGGCACGGCCGGGCCGAAGGAGGCATTGCCCGCGGGGTAGGCGTCGTCGTGGTGGGCGCAGAACAGGAACGGGTCGAGCGTGGGCCACAGCGGGCCGAGCGGCTGGCTCTGCAGGACGGGCGTGGAGGGGGTGTTCGACATGGGGCGATGACTCCTTGTGTGGTGCGCCGCTCGGATTGTGAACGGCTTGCACCTGCAAGTGAGGCCACCGCGCGCAAACAGAAGTCCCACGGATGGAACGGTGCGGTGCCCACCACAGGACAATGCCAGCCCTCAGGCGTGCACCGGCTGTGCGCCTTCGCTGGAGACCGGCACCGGCCTCAGCGCCAACCCACCCAGCACGGCGGCCACCGCCGCCGCCACGGCAGACACCCAGAACGCCAGCTGGTAGCCGCCATGCAGGGCCACGGCAACATCGGCACCCGACGCCCGCAAGCTGCCGGTGCGCGCATCGGCCAGGCTGGCAAGGATGGCCAGGCCCAGCGCGCCGCCCATCATGAAGGCGGTGTTGACCACGCCCGAAGCCAGCCCCGAGTCCTCGGGCTGCACGTCGCCCATGGCCGCCAGCAGCAGCGGGTTGAGCGCAATGCCCGCCCCCACGCCGAGCAGCAGCATGCCCGGCAGCACGTGCGGCGTGAAACGGCCCTGCACCGGCGCCAGCGCGAACAGCACCAGCCCGGCGGCCGCCATCACTAGTCCACTGAAACCGAGAAATCGGCTGTGCGTGAGGGTCTGACAGGGCCGCAATCTAGGCGCCGGGCGCAGCCGGGTTGCACACCCGGCGAGCACGGCAACGACGAGTGCGGCCCTGTCAGACCCTCATCCTTCGGACCGGGGTGGCAGCGGGCACATCGCGGCGTTGCAGGCTTTGCCAAGGCGGCCAGCCTTGGCCGCAGCCCGCGCCTTGCGCTGCACCCGCTGCTACCCCGGCACACAGCCGATTTCTCGGTTTCAGTGGACTGGGCCCCAGCCCAGGGTGCTGCGAATGCCGAAGCGCATCACCACCCAGGCCGAGAGCCCCAGCGAGCAGCCGGCCATGATGAGGTTGGACGGCAGGAAGGCCAGGCCCACCTGCATCGCGTCGTAGCCCAGCACCAGTTGCATGTACAGCGCCGAGAGAAAGAACCAGGCGAACATGGACGCCGCCCAGAGCACGCCGACCACGTTGGAGATGGCCTGGTTGCGCAGCCGCAGCAGGGCCAGCGGCACCAGCGGCGCCGCCACGCGCGACTCGATCACGCCGAACACGGCCAGCAACAGGGCCGAGCCCCCCAGCAGGCCCAGCGACTGCACCGAGGTCCAGCCCGCTTCATTGCCGTTGACGATGGCGTAGACCGCCAGCATCAGCGCCGCCGTCACGGTAACGGCACCCGCCCAGTCCAGCCGCTGGCCACCGGCCTGCCCCTTGCCGCCGGGCAGCAACACCAGGCAGGCGGCGTAGATCGCCACGCCCACGGGGATGTTGACCAGAAAGATCCAGTGCCAGCTCAGCAGGCTGGTGAGCACGCCGCCCAGCAGCACGCCGATGCTGCCGCCGCCGGCACAGACAAAGCCATAGACGCCCATGGCCTTGGCCCGCTCGCCGGATTCGGTGAACAGATTCATGATGAGCGACAGCGCCACGGCCGAAACCACCGCACCGCCCACGCCCTGCACCGCACGTGCCGCCACCAGCAGGCCCTGGGTGTTCGCCAGCCCGCAGGCCAGCGAGGCGACGGTGAACAGGGTGATGCCGGCCAGAAACAGCCGCCGATGGCCATACAGGTCCCCCAGGCGCCCGCCCAGCAGCAGGCAGCCGCCAAAGGTGAGCATGTAGGCGTTGACCACCCACACCAGCGAGGTTTCGCTGAAACCCAGGTCCGCGCGGATGCTGGGCAGGGCCACGTTGACGATGGTGGTGTCCAGCACGATCTTGAGCTCGCCCAGGCACAGCAGGATGAGCGCAGGCCAGCGTGCGCGGCCTTCGATGCGAAGCGTCATGGTCGGTGGTGCGGGGTCAGGCGGTCTTGCGCCGATAGGTGGCCTTCATGAACTCCTTCCAGCTGCCATCAGGCTGCTGCGTGGCGGAGGTCAGGGTGCGCTCATTCGGGCCGACGATGGTGATGGTGTCGCGGTACTTCGCGGTGCTGCCGTCGCCGGCGAAGCTCGGGCCTTCGGTCTCGAGCGGCAGCACCTTTTCGGTGGCGTCGAGCGTGCCGCGGTAGACCCACATGTGGGTCATCATCGAGCCGATCCAGGTGCCAATGAAGGCCTTTTTCTCGGGGTCGTAGCCCAGCGTGATGAGCATGCGCGCATCGCCGCCGCCGGGCATGGTGCCCGTGCCTTCGCCCAGCACCCACAGGTCGCCGAGCTGGCGCACGTGTTCGGTGCCGGTGGTCGTCATGGGCGGCTCGCCGGGACCGGCGTCGCAGGTGGATTCGCAGGTCCAGTCGCCGAGCAGTTGCTGGAGCCAGCGGTGTTGCGCCTGGGGTTCGGGATTCATCATGGTAAGTCTCCTTGGGGTTACATCGCCAGGCCGTCGTGGTGGTGCACGGGGATGGCGTCGAGGTCCACGCCGTCGAGCACACGCAGGTTCACTGCGGCCATCTTGTGGCCCGCGGGATGCGTGCCTTCACCATGGGTGTGGATGCCGCAGGCCGGGCAGAAGCGGTGCTGGATGGCGTGCTTGTGGAAGGTGTAGCTGGCGAGGTCCGCCTCCGGCGTGGTCAGCCGGAACTGCCCATGCGGCACGAACCACAGCAGCGAGCCGCGCCGGCGGCACATGCTGCAGTTGCAGGCCAGGGCGCTGTCGACCGTGCCCTCCACTTCGAACGCGACCTTGCCACAGTGGCAACTGCCGGTGTAGCGCAGGGGCTGGGCTCCGGGTGCAGCTACCGCCGTCATTGGGGCACCACCACCATCCACGACACGCCGAAGCGGTCGGCCACCATGCCGAAGGCGGGCGAGAAGAAGGTCTTGCCCAGCGGCATCTGCACTTGGCCGCCATCGGCCAGCGCATCGAACAGGCGCTTCGCCTCTGTCTCCGTCTCGGGCGCCAGCGACAGCGAGATGCCCTGGAAGCTCGGCTTGCCCGAGCCCATGCCGTCGGACGCCATGACCTGGGTGTCGCCCACATTGAACGAGGCGTGCATCACCATCTCGGGCTGGGGTCCGGGGCCGGTGCTGCCGTCCACGGAGCAGCCCGCACCGGCCGCGGGCTCGGGATTGTCCTTGTAACGCATGAGCATGGTCACCTCGGCGCCCAGGGCCTTGCGGTAGAACGTGAGGGCCTCTTCGCAGCGGCCTTCGAAGAACAGATAGGGCTCGACTTTCATGGCGGTCTCCTTTGGGGTATCGGATCAGGGCAAGGTGTCCATGCAATTGTGGACACCGTTCACAAACAATACCAGAGATAATGGACAGTGTCCACATTCAGCCGTCCATGTCCGTAAGCAACCGCAACAGCCCTGATGCCAGCAGCGGCACTCCACCCGCCGCGCGCAGCACCTACCGCCACGGCGACCTGCGCCGTGCCCTGCTCGACGCCGGCATCGAGCTGGCACGCCAGGGCGGGCCCGATGCCGTGGTGCTGCGCGAGGCCACGCGCCGCGCGGGCGTGGCGCCCAATGCGGCCTACCGCCATTTCGCCAACCGGCAGGACCTGCTGGCGGCGGTGCGCGCCGCTGCCGTGGCCGCCGTGGCCCAGTCCATGGAAGCCGAGATGGCCCACGTGCCCACCGAAGGCACGCCCACCGAGCAGGCCCATGCCCGGGTGCGCGCCGTGGGCGCCGGCTACATGCGCTTTGCGCACGCGGAGACGGGGCTGTTCCGCACCGCCTTCGGCGGGCAGTTCAGCGTGGAGCAGGACCCCGACCCCGCCATGGGCGGCCTGACAGGCCTGAACCCCTTCGAGCACCTTTCGGCCGCGCTCGACGACCTGGTGAAGGCCGGCGCCCTGCCGCCAGAACGCCGCCCGGGGGCCGAGTACCTGGCCTGGTCCACCGTGCATGGCATGGCGCTGCTCTCCATCGACGGGCCTTTGCGCGGGACGCCCGCCGACATGCTGGCGCTGCTGGGCCAGCGGCTGCTGGACATGGTGGAGCGGGGGATTTAGCCCAGCTTGTAGAGCCGCGCCGTCGCCTGGACACGCTCTATCAGTGCACGCCGCAATACCGCCGGGCGCAGCACCTCCACTTCGGGCGACTGGCGCATGAGCTGGCCACAGGCATGGGCCACTGACTCGATGGGAATGGTGAGCGCCACGCGCCCGTCCTTGCGGCGCGAAGGCGGGGCCGCCGCCACCGCCCGCGCCACGGCGCTGCTCAGGGCGCTCAGGCCCTTGAGGCCGGCGGGCGTGGCCAGCACATCGGCCTCGCCCGTGTAGAGGCCGGACTCGAAGCGGCGGATGGATGCGCTCCAGTACGCAGGCAGGTCAAAACGCGCCGGGCGGCGCACGGGCGTGCCCAGCGCCGTGGCCGCGCGGATGTTGGCAACACGGTAGGTGCGCGGGCCACGGTCCGCCGAGGCTTTGTCCACCGGCTGCGCCACCAGGTACCACACACCCGCCTTGAGCACCAGGCCCAGCGGGGCCACCGTGCGCTCCACCGTATCGGCCCAGCTTTCGTAGCGCAGGGCCAGTTGCTCGCCACCCCAGACGGCTGCTGCCACCGTGGCCAGGTGGGGCGTGGGCGCGCTCTCGCGGTACCAGTCCACCGGATCCAGGTGCAGGCGGGCGCTCACACGCTGGGCATCTTCGCGCCAGGGCGCGGGCAGCGCGGCCAACAGCTTCAGGCGCGCCCCCTCCACCTCATCGCCCAGGCCCAGGTCGCCGGCCGGGCCGGGCAGGCCGCTCAGGAACACGGCCTGCGCCTCGGACGGGGTGAGGCCGGTGAGCGTGGTCTTCCAGCCCGGCAGCAGCGCGAAACCGCCATTGCGGCCGCGTTCGGCATAGATGGGCACACCCGCCGCCGTGAGCTGGTCCACGTCGCGGTAGAGCGTGCGCACCGAGATCTCCAGCGCCTCGGCCAGCGCCTGCGCGCTCATGCGCCCCCGGGTTTCGAGCAGCATCTGGATGGACAACAGGCGGCTGGCACGCATGGCATGGCTTGAAACAACGACCGCTGCAGTATGCCGCCAATACCTGCCATGCCTTGTCATGTATTGCGCCGCACACTGCAGCCTTCCCTTTCATATCCAGCCAAGGAAGACCGCATGCCAACCACCCCATCCCTGCCGGACTGCTCCATCGTCGAGCTGCGCCAGTACACCCTGCACCCCGGCCAGCGCGAGGTGCTGATCGAGCTGTTCGACCGCGAATTCCTGGAAACCCAGGAGCGCGAAGGCATGCGCGTGATCGGCCAGTTCCGCGACCTCGACCAGCCGGACCTGTTCGTCTGGCTGCGCGGCTTCGCCGATATGCAAGCGCGCCGGCAGGCGCTCGAAGCCTTCTATGGCGGCCCGGTGTGGGCCGCGCACCGCGAGGCGGCCAATGCCACCATGGTCGATTCGGACAACGTGCTGCTGCTGCACCCGGCCTGGCCCGGTGCGGCCGATGGCCTGCCCGCAGACCGCACCGCTCCCGGCGCCAGCGGCACGGAACGGGGCCTGCTCGATGCCACGGTGTTCTACCTGAAGGAGCCTGCAACACCCGGGCTGCTGGCGTACTGCCGCGAGCGCATGGACCCCGCGCTGCGTGCGGGTGGCGCGCACCATACGGCCTGGTACGCCAGCGATACCAGCCCCAACACCTTTCCCCGCCTGCCGGTGCGCGAAGGGGAGCATGTGCTGCTGGGCCTGGCGCTGTTCGGCGATGCGGCAGCGCTCGATGCCTTTGCGCAGGGCAGTACCTGGCAGCGCGCTGTGGCGCCCGGCCTCGCCCCCTGGCTCGCCCGCGCACCCGAGACCCATCGGCTGCAGCCCACGGCGCGCTCGGCCCTGCACGCCTGACGCACACCCCTACCGGAGACACCAGCATGCCGATCACCCCACCCACTGGCGATGCCAGCGACTTCGATTTTCTGATGGGCCCCTGGCGCATCCGCAATACCCGCCTGGTGCGCCGACTCGCAGGCTGCACCGACTGGGAGACCTTTGACGCCACCGGCACGGCGCGACCGCTGTCCGGCGGCATCGGCAACTGCGATGACTTCATCCCCGAAGGCTGGAATGCCGGCTATGTGGGCATGGCGTTGCGCCTGTTCAATCCCCAGGCGCAGCGCTGGAGCATCTACTGGCTGGACAATGTGACCGGCGGCCTGGACACGGCGACCGGTCTGCTGCAGCCACCCGTGAGCGGCGGCTTTGCGGGCACGGACCGGGGCGTTTTCTTCGGCCAGGAGCGGCTCGATGGCCGGCCTGTCCTGGTGCGCTTCGAGTGGGCCAAGAACCTCGCCATCGGCACGCCGCGCTGGGAGCAGGCCTTCTCGGACGATGGCGGGCAAACCTGGGAGGTGAACTGGGTCATGGAGTTCTCCCGTCCGGCACAGGCGGGTTAACGCGCATTCGCCATCACCTCGGCCAGCCAGTCCACAAACACGCGCACGCGCGGCGAGAGCTGGCGGCTGTGCGGGTAGAGCACGGTCACCGGCATGGGCGGCGGGCGAAAGTCGGCCAGCACCTCGACCAGGCTGCCATCGGCCAGCTGCGGCTCCAGGTGGTAGCGCGGCACCTGGATGATGCCCAGCCCGGCCGTGCAGCAGGCCACATAGGCAAACGCATCCGTCACGGAGACCGCGCCCTTGAGCTGCACGCTGCGCGGCGCGCCGTCGACCACGAAGTCCAGGGGCATGGGCTTGCCCGTGCGCGAGGACAGGTAGTTCACCGCGCGGTGGCCGCGCAGTTCGTCCACGCTGCGGGGCACGCCATGGCGCGCGAGGTAGGTGCGGCTGGCGCAGGTCACTTGCGCGAGTTGCGCCACGCGCCGGCCCACCATGCTGGAGTCGGCCGGCTCGCCACCGCGCATCACGCAGTCCACGCGCTCGCGCACCAGGTCCACCAGGCGATCGCCCATGCCCAGTTCCAGCTCCACGCCCGGGTAACGTGCAAAGAACTCGCCGATGCGCGGCAGCACGAAATAGCGCGCCAGCGTGCCCTGCAGGTCCACGCGCAGCTTGCCCTTGGGCTGCTGGCCCGCGCTGGCGAAGGCTGCCTCGGTCTCGTCGAGGTCGGCCAGCAGCTGCTGGCAGCGCGCGTAGTAGGCCTCACCGTCCTGGGTCGGGGAGACGTGGCGCGTGGTGCGGTGCAGCAGGCGTGCGCCCAGGCGCTTTTCGAGCTGCTGCACGGCCAGCGTCACGGTGGCGCGGGGCAGCTGCAGGTCTTCCGCCGCCTGGGTGAAGCTGCCCAGCTCCACGATGCGGGTGAACAGGCGCATGGCGTCGAATCGGTCCATGGGGAGCAGGGCTTGATTGTTTTCGTGCGTTGAACAGTCATGGCAATTCACGGGTCTTTATCAAACCCGGCGCCAACAGAACAATACACCCATCACCACTGTTCTGGAGTTCTCCATGGCCACCAACGACACGTCCACCCCGTCCACCCACCGCCCTGTCGCCATCGTCACCGGGTCCTCCCGCGGCATTGGCGCCGCGATTGCCCAGCGCCTGGGGCGCGATGGCTTCAATGTGGTGGTCAACTACGCCGGCAATGCCGCCGAGGCCGAGGTGGTGGCGCAATCCATCACGGCCGCCGGTGGCCAGGCCATCACGGTACAGGCCGATGTGGCCGACCCTGCGGCTGCAGCGCGGTTGTTTGACCAGGCCACCGAGGCCTTTGGCCGCGTGGACGTGCTGGTGAACAACGCGGGCGTGATGCCTGCGCACCTGCCGCACCTGGCCGACACCGACGACGCCACCTTCGACCGGCTGATCGCCATCAACCTCAAGGGCAGCTTCAACACCCTGCGCGAGGCCGCGCGCCGGCTGGAGCCGGGCGGGCGCATCGTGAATTTCTCCACCAGCCTGGTCGGCACCGCGATGCCCGGCTATGCGGTGTATGCCGCCACCAAGAGCGCGGTGGAGACCATGACGCAGATCCTGGCCAAGGAGCTGCGCGGCAGGAACATCACCGTGAACGCCGTCGCCCCCGGCCCCACGGCCACCGCCCTGTTCCTCGATGGCAAGACGCCTGAGCTGGTGGAGCGCCTGGCGCAGATGAATCCGCTGGGCCGCCTGGGCACGCCGGAGGACATCGCAAGCACAGTGGCCTTTCTGGTCGGGCCCGATGGGGCCTGGATCAACGGCCAGACCCTGCGCGCCAACGGCGGCATGGTGTGAATGTAAGCACCCCCTGAGTCGCTTCGCGCCTTCACCCCTCTCTCGACTCGCTGCGCGAGTCGGGAGGGGGACGCCCCCAGCGCGGCGGGGCGGCCCTTGCGCGGGGGCACTGGCTTTGGCCACGCCAGTTTCACACTCAGCCGACGTCAAGAAACGTATGGGTTCAGGCTGCCGCCTGCACCGGGAAGTCCGTCGAGGCCGCCAGCTCGCGCCACGCGGCGGTTTCCTTTTCCACAAAGGCGTGCTTCTCGGCAATGGTCTGCAGCGTGTCGGTGCCCAGCGGCAGGCGCAGCGGGGGCGTGGGGCTGGCCACCAACTGCATCACGGCCTGGGCCAGGCGCACCGGGTCGCCGGGCTGGTTCAGGTTGATGCGGCGGGCGGCCTCGCGGATCACGCCCGCGCTGGGGGCGTAATCGTCCAGCACGCGCGGCGACACCGAGAGCGAGGCCGTGTCCAGGAACTCGGTGCGGAAGTAGCCCGGCTCCACCGCCGTGGCGTGGATGCCCAGCGGCGCCAGTTCAGCGTGCAGGGCTTCGGTGAGACCTTCCACTGCGAACTTGGTGGAGCAGTAGACCCCAAAGCCAGCCGCCGAGCGCACGCCACCCAGCGACGAGATGTTGATGACGTGGCCGGCGCGGCGCGCGCGCATGGCGGGCAGCACGGCGCGCGTCACATGCAGCAGGCCGAAGACATTGGTCTCGTAGAGGCTGCGCACCTCGTCGGCGGTGGCCTCCTCCACCGCGCCCAGCAGGCCGTAGCCCGCGTTGTTGACCAGCACGTCGATGCGGCCGAAGCGCTCCAGCGCCGCGCCCACGGCGTGGCGGGCCTGGGCCTCGTCGGTCACGTCCAGCGCCAGGGGCAGCAGCGCATCGCTGGCGCCCAGGCGGCGCGTGATGGACTCGGCGCTGCGCGAGGTGGCGACCACGGCATCGCCCTGGGCCAGCGCGGCCTCGGCAATGCGCGCGCCGATGCCGCGCGAGGCGCCGGTGATCAGCCAGATGCGGGGAAAGGAAGAGGAAGAAGCGTGAGCGGTCATGGCAGAAGTCCTTGGAAAGCTTGAATTTCGGGGTTCTGGCAGACGCGGTGCGTCGCCATGGGGATGAAATGTAGGCACTCCATTGCCATCTCACTAGCCCATAATCGCCTGATTTATTGGCAATAAATACTTGCCAATTTAAGGAGTTTCACCATGGCCATCAACGAGTTGCGCGCCATCGCCACCTTTGCCAAGGCGGCCGAGCTGGGCAGCCTGCGCCAGGCGGCTTCGGCCCAGGGCATCACGCCGCAGGCCGCCAGCCTGGCGCTGGGGCAGCTCGAATCGCACCTGGGCGTGCGCCTGTTCCACCGCACCACGCGCAGCCTGAGCCTGACCGAAGAGGGGCGCCAGTTCCTCGACGCCGCCCAGCCCGGGCTGGCCACGCTGCAGCGCGCCGTGCACGGTGCGCGGCGCGGGCGCGAGGAGATCGCCGGGCCGCTGCGCATCACCGCGCCGCGCTCCATGATGCTGGAGGTGATCTGGCCCGTGGTGGACGAGTTCGTGCGCCGCTACCCGCTGGTGGAGCCCGATGTGCAGCTGGACGACCGCATCGGCAACTGGGTCGAGGACCGGGTCGACGTGGGCTTTCGCTCGGGCTACCCGCCCGAGGGCGGGGTGATCGCGCGGCGCCTGCTGTGGCTGCAGCTGGTGGTGTGCGCGACGCCAGGGTACCTCGCACGCCACGGTACGCCCATGCGCATCGAAGACCTGGCGCAGCACCGCTGCAGCGGCTTTCGCCACCCGGCCACGGGCAAGCCCATGCCTTGGGAGTTCCAGGTGGGCGAGGACATCGTGGCGCACGCCATTCCACCGGCCTTCTGCACCAACGACATCGAGCTGGAGGCGCGCGCCGTGCTGGGCGGCCATGCCATTGGCCAGTTGGTGGGGGTGACCGCCGCGCCCCTGGTGCGCAGCGGGCAGCTGGTGCCGGTGCTGACCGGCTTCATCCCCCGGCACCTGGGGCTGTATGTGTACTACGGCAGCCGTGCGGCCCAGCCGGCGCGCGTGCGCGCCTTCATCGACCTGGCCGTGGAGATGCTGGCGGACCAGCCGGTGTTCAGCCTGGGCGCCCAGGAGCTGGCTGGGGCACAGCGCAAGCCCCGGCGGCGGCAATCCACGGCCTGAGCCCCGTTTGCGCACGGTTCTTTCGGCACGGGAAGGGGCAATTGTTCACGGTTTGGCAAACAGTCCGTTTGAGAAAACGGTATTTATCGTTTCCGCCTTCCACAATACATTCGATTCACCCTGCAAGAACCGGACGCCGCCACCATGCCCACCTTTACCGCCACGGTCCAGACGCATATCAAGGCCTCGCCTGCCCAGGCGTTCGGGTTCATCGCGCCTATCGACCCGACCACGCTGTTCACCGGCTATGGCCCCTTGCCGGCCGTGACCGGCACCCGCGACCAGACCGGCCCCTGGGATGCCCCGGGGCAGACGCGCACGGTGGCCATGTCCGACGGCAGCAGCGTACAGGAGGGGCTCAAGCACTACCGCCCGGCCCAGTACTTTGCCTACACGGTGAGCGGTTTCACGGGCGCGCTGCGCTGGCTGGCCACGGGGGCCGACGGTGCCTGGTGGTTCGACCCCGAGGCCAATGGCACACAGACCACGGTGCGCTGGCGCCATGCCTTCCACGCGCGCTCCAAGTGGGCCGCTCCGGTGCTCTGGCTGCTGGCCAGCGTGCTGTGGCGCGGCTACATGCGCAAGGCGCTGCGCCTGGCCAAGGCGCGCATCGAGATGGCGCCGCGCACGCCGGCAGCAGCACTGTCGGCTTGACAGCGCCCTGCGCGTTCAACCGCCCTTGGCTTCGAAATAGGGCTTGCCCTGGATGGCCGAAGGCTTGGCCTTGAAAGCCTTGGCGGGCACGAGGGTCTTGCCAGATCGCTCTTGCGCCGCCGCACCGTCCTTGGGGGCCAGCGCCGGCTGGATGCAGGCCGTGCGTGCTTCGTCCACGGCCTCTGCCGCCAGCGGCCGGCGCTTGCCCATGCGGTCGCCCTCCAGGTAGAGCACATCGCCCTTGAACACGGCATGCGGCGTGAGCAAGGGCATGGCCTGCACCTCATCGAACGCCACGAGCACGGAGCCCGCGGCCTCCAGCCGGTACTGCACGACCTGCACCTCCACCGGCTTGCCGGGCGCCGGCTCGGTCACGTCGCCCAGGTAAAGGTAGCGCGCCTGCGCCAGTGGCACGGGCGGCAGCTTGTAGATCTCGGACCAGGAGTTCTGGTCCTTGCCGAACAGGGGCCTCAAGGTGGCCGGGGGCTTGTCATCGGCCGACCAGGCGACGGCCGGCGCACGCGCGTTGGACAGCGTGTGGCCATGGAAGTCGAGCTCCACCATGCCGCCCTGGGCCTCCTTGCGGCCTGGGAGCACCACAAACGCCGTCTTCTCCGGCCGCACCTGCTGCAGGCGGATGCCCTGGCCCTCGGCCTTCCAGCGGCCTGCGGCCAGCAGGTCGAGCGACCCGCCCATGAAGGCAAAGCAGAAGGTGTTGTCGTCCAGCAGCGCCAATTGCGCCACGGTGTCGACCGAACCGCCCCGGTACTCGCCCACAAAGGCCTTTTCGGCCTCGGTGAGCGCCTGTGCCGGGGCGCAGACAAGCGCGCCCACAACCAGGGCTGTGGCAATCCGCAAAGGCCTGAAAGCGTGGTGCATGCAATGGTCTCCCCCGATGGCTGGACCGGCCACTATACGGGGGCCGGCGCCTCGAACCCCCGGTAGCGCGCAATGCCCTCGGCCAGAAAGTCCACTGCAGCCCGTACCGAAGGCAATTGCCCGCGCCGGTGCGAGATGAGCAGCGTGGTCGTCATGCCGCCCGCGAAGTCGAAGCCGGACAGCAAGCGCACCAGCCGACCGGCCTCGATGCTGGGCTGGCTCAGGCCGCGCGGCAGGCAGCCGATGCCCACGCCCGCATGGGCCGCCTGCAGCAGCGTCCAGGGCTCGTCGGCAAAGAAGCGCGGCACCGGGCGCACCGCGCAGGTCTCACCGCCGCGCACAAAGGTCCACACCAACGCGGACGGTGCGGGCGAGAGGAGCAGCGCGTCGTGCCCGGCCAGTTCGTCCGGATGAACGGGGATGCCTCGCGCCGACAGATAGGCCGGCGCGGCCACCGTGTAGAACGGCTCGCGGCCCACGCGCCGCTGCACCAGGTCCGAGTCGGGCAACGGGGCCGAATGGTCGCGCACACCGATGTCGAAGCCCTCCTGCACCAGGTCCACGAAGCGGTCCGTCGCATGCAGCATCACCTGCAGCTTCGGGTAGCGCACGGCCAGGCCGGGCAGCAGATCGGCCAGCACCAGTTGGGCTGTGGTGACCGAGGCCGTGATGCGCACGATGCCTGCCGGCTCTGCCTGCAGGCCGCGCACCACGTTCTCGGCTGCCTCGGCCTCGATCAGCATGGCCGCGGCATGGCGGTAGAAGGCCTGGCCGGTGTCGGTCACCACGAAGACGCGCGAACTGCGCTGTATCAGGCACACGCCCAGCGTGGCCTCGAGCTGCGCCACGCGCTTGCTCAGCGTGGACTTGGGCACCTCCAGCGCCCGCGCAGCCGCAGCAAAGCCGCCATGGTCCACCACGCGCACGAACCACTGCAGGTCATTGAGATTGAGCATGCCCTATCGTCCACAAAAAGAGACGATGAGTCTACTTTTGCCTGACTACACAGGCAACGGCCACATCCGTATCTTTGCAAGGTCTTCTTTTGATCTTTCTTTTTCTTTTCTCAACCAAGGAACCTGCAATGACACCAACCCTTTTCTATGGCGTGCCCCAGGGCTGCTCGCTGGCCAGCATCATCGCGCTCGAATGGCTGGGCGCGCCCTACGCGCTCTCGCGCATCGAGATGCTCGAACACCCCTGGCCCGCGGCGTTTGCGCGCATCAATCCGCAGAACCTGACACCCGCCTACGTGACGGCCGAGGGCCAGTTGCTCAGCGAAAGCATGGCCATCCTGCTGCACCTGGCGGCGCAAAAGGGCCACCAGCTCGGCTACCCGCAGGGCAGCCCGGAGCACGACCGGCTCAACCAGACCCTGGCCTATCTGGCCACGGATTTCTTCGCGGCCTTTGCACCGCTGTGGGCCGCCTATGAAATGGCCACCGACCCACCGCGCCAGGAAGCGCTGCGCGATTGGGGCCGCCCCCAGGTCGCCAAGGGCTGCGCTCACCTCGACCGCTTGCTGGCGGAACGCGAATGGATCGACGGCGGCAGCAAGAAGACCGTGGCCGATGCCTACCTGGCCGCTGTGGCCCGCTGGGCCGAGTACCACGGTGTGCTGCGGGTCGAGGACTACCCTCACCTGGCAGCCCACCTGGCCAAGCTGCGCGCCGACCCCGCCGTGGTGTTCGCCGATGCCATCGAGCGGCAGCGGCCCACCACCAGCAGCGGCGGGTTCCAGGGCCATGTGGCGCTGGACGATGTGGTCGCGCAGTTGCCGGCCTGAGGTCAGGCTGCGAAACCGCCGTCGATGAGCAGGCTGGCCCCTGTGACCATGCCCGACTCGGGCCCGGCCAGGTAGGCCACCATGCCGGCGATCTCGGCCGGGTCGGCGTGGCGGTCGAGCGCCATCAGGCCATGCATGTCCTTGGCCATGGGGCCGTCGGCGGGGTTCATGTCGGTGTTCACCGGGCCGGGCTGCACGTTGTTCACGGTGATGCCGCGCGGCCCCAGGTCGCGTGCCAGGCCCTTGGTGAGCCCCACGATGGCGGCCTTGCTCATGCCGTAGACGCTGAAGCCGGCCCAGGGCAGGCGCTCGGAATTGGTGCTGCCGATGGTGATGACACGGCCATAGGCACCACCCTGGCCCATGTGGCGCACAGCGGCCTGGGTGGCCACGAACACACCGCGCACGTTGATGGCGAGCGTGCGGTCCAGGTCGTCGAGCGCAACGCTGCCGACCTCGCCCATGATGGCCACACCGGCATTGTTGACCAGGATGTCCAGGCGGCCCAGTTCACGCGCCGCGCCGTCGATGGCCGCGGTGATGGCAGCTGCATCGGCGCTGTCGGCGCGCAGTGCCAGGGCACGGCCGCCCGCAGCCTCGATCTCGGCGGCCAGCGCCTGGGCTGGCGCTGCGTTGCTGGTGTAGGTGAAGGCGACGGCAGCACCATCGCGCGCCAGGCGGCGCACGATGGCGGCACCGATGCCGCGCGAGCCTCCGGTGACGAAGGCGGCCTTGCCGGCCAGGACGCGGGTGGAAGACGACGAGGAAACAGAGGTGGCAGACATGGTGGATCTCCGGTGAAGTGGACCAGTGAATGCACTGGCAACACCTGCAGTCTCGGAAAACCATTGCACGGCCGGTAGCCATGAATCGGCTGTTCCTGTTTCAACCCTTGGTTGAAAATAGAGGCATGCAGCCGCTCAGCCACCTCGAATCCTTCGTCCAGTCCGCCGAGTTCGGCAGCTTCTCGGCCGCCGCACGGCGCATGGGCCTCACACCGGCCGCCGTGAGCAAGAACGTGGCACGGCTGGAGGCCAATCTCTCCGTGCGCCTGTTTCAGCGCAGCACGCGGCGCCTGGTGCTGACCGAGGGCGGCCAGCGCCTGCTGCAACAGATCAGCACACCGCTGGCCACCCTGGCCGATGCCGTGGAGCACGCGGCCGAGGCCGACCGCGCCCCGGCAGGTACGCTCAAGGTCAGCATGGGCCAGGCCTTCGGCCGTGCCTACCTGGTGCCGCTGCTGGGCGAGTTTTTGCAGCGCTACCCGGCCATCCAGCCCGACTGGCGCTTCGAAAACCGCCAGGTCGATCTGATCGGCGAGGGCTTTGACGCGGGCATTGGCGGCGGGCTAAACCTCAACCCCGGCATGGTGGCGCGCACGCTGGGCACCATCCACATCGTGGCGGTGGCGTCTCGTGCGCAGCTGCAGGGCCGCAAGGCGCCGCGCCACCCATCGGACCTCGCGCAATGGGACGGCATTGCGCGCCGCTCGATCCAGACGGGCCGCATCCACGTGGTCACGCTGCGCAACAAGGCCGGCGACGCGGCCGCAGCCGAGCTGCGCCCGCGCATCGTCTTCGACGACCCTGAGGCCATGTGCCAGGCCGCGCTGATGGGCCTGGGCGTGGCCCTGCTGCCCATGCCGTTTGCCCAGCCCTGGCTGGCCAGTGGCGACCTGGTGCGCCTGCTGCCGGGCTGGTGGTCCGATGCCGGGCCGACCTCGCTGTACTACCCCGACAAGAAGCTGTTGCCTGCGCGCACGCGGGTGTTCGTGGACTTCATCATCGAACAGTTCAGCCAGCGTGGCTTTGCGCAGCGGGTACGGGGGGATTGAGCCGTCAAGGTACCGGCTTGTTCACGAACGCGATGGACAAGCCTCGGGGCGTCACGGTGATGGCGCCTGGCTGCAAGCCCATGCCGTCGAGCGGCCCCAAGTCCTGCGGGCGCAGCCGGTGCAGCATCACCTCGCGCAGCGACTGCTCCGCCAGGCCCGGGCCATAGCCGTTGAGCAGCACCACCACCTCGGGCCGCAGGCTGGGAAAGTCCAGCCGCACCAGGCGCAGCTGGTGGGCACGCAGGCTGCGGTCGCTGGCTTCATAGCGCAGGGCGAATTCCACCTCCAGCGTGCCGCTGTGGCTGCGGCGCAGCGCGGGTCCGGCGGCGCTGAGCGGGAAGGCCGCGCCCAGCCGGTTGCTTTCGGGCAGCAGCGACAGGCGCGGGGTCTGCACGTCCACATCCACCAGACCGGCCATGGGGTAGCGCAAGGGAAAGCGCTGCGCCACGGCCTCCTGCAATTGTTCGAGCGACACGGTGTAGCCCGGCTGGGCCTGCGCGGCGCGCGCGCCCAGCAGCGCCAGGCTGCCAAGCGCCCATGGGCACGCTCCAGTGGCAAGAAAAAATCGGCGGCGCATTCAGCAGCTCCTTGGATGGATGGCAGGCAGACCTGGGAATAATGGGCGGATGGTGACAACAACGCCAACGCCCACCCATCGTGCCCAGGTCTTCGGATCGCCCTGGGAAGGTGTGTACGCCACGCACATCGAAAGTTCCCGCCACTATGGCAGGCATTGGCATGCCGTCTATGGCCTGGGGCTTCTCGACCAGGGCGCGCAGAGTTCGGCCAGCGGTCGCGGCGCGGTGGATGCCTATGCGGGCGACCTGATCACCACCAACCCCGGCGAGGTGCATGACGGCCGGCCCCTGGGTACCCCATCGCGCCGCTGGCGCATGGTCTACCTGGAGCCCTCGGTGGTACAGGCCATGGCCGACGACCTGGCCATCGCGTCGCCCCAGGGGCTGGCCCTGGCCCGCCCGGTGATCCAGCACGACCTGGCGCTGCGCACGGCCCTGGACCAGTTGCTGCAGCGCCTGGCGCACTGGAATGAGGGGCCGCAGGCTTCCACCAGCGTGGCCGCCCTGGCCTGTGAGGAGGCGCTGGCCCACACGGGTGCCCTGCTGCTGGGCCGGCATGCCAATGCGGCACTGCCGCAAGCGAGCGCCGCCGAGGCAGCGGCTGCCATGCGCCAGGTGCGCGACCGGCTGGCCGACCTGCTGCGGGCACCGCCCACGCTTGCGCAGCTGGCCACCATGTCCGGCCTGGGCAAGTACCAGCTGCTGCGCCGCTTCACCCAGGCCTATGGCCTGCCACCCCATGCCTGGCTGCTGCAGCAGCGTGCCGAGCATGCCCGCCACCGGGTGCTGCGCGGCGCCAGCCTGGCCGATGCAGCGGCCGACAGCGGCTTTGCCGACCAGAGCCACATGACGCGCATCTTCACGCGGCAATTCGGCTTCACGCCCGGCGCCTGGCAGAAGGCCACGGCGAGCCCACCGCGCCGGCCGCTGCCGCAATAACGTTCAAGACCGCTGGCGCCTGCCCCGCGACACTGCCTGCAGTTTTCAACAAGCGCAAAGGGGCAGGGGATGGGCGTTTCGGACGCATGGAAGGGCCAGCTGCTGTGCAGCCTGGCCATGGTGCTGGTGGGCAGCACGGTGGTGGTCAGCAAAGTGATCGCACAGGACATCGAGCCGTTTGCGGCCACCGTGCTGCGCCACGCGCTGGCGCTGCCGGTGTTCTTTGCGCTGATGCGCTGGCGCGGCCAGCGGCTGCCACGCCTGGGCCGGCGCGATGCGCTGCTGCTCACCGTGCAGGCGGCTGCGGGCAGCGTGGGCTACTCGGTGCTGCTGATCCTCGGGGTAAAGCTCGCCAGCGCATCGGACGCAGGCATCGTGGCAGGCACGCTGCCTGCGGCCGCTGCACTGTTCTCAGCCCTGCTGCTGGGCGAGCGGCCCGGCTGGCGCCTGGTGGTGGCCATCGCGCTGGCCACGGCCGGGGTCATGGCGGTCGCGGCCAGCCCTGGCGAAGGCCTGGCGCAAGGGGGTGGCGGCTCGCGCCTGGCGGGCATCGCCCTGGTGCTGGCGGCCGTGGCCTGCGAGGCGGTGTTCATCCTGGCCAGCAAGCGGCTGTCTGTGCCTGTTCCGGCGCTGGCCCTGTCCACCCTGATGTCGGGTGGGGGGCTGCTGCTTTCCATCCTGCCGGCCTGGTGGATGGCACAGGCCTCACCCTCCACCCTCACAGCACCGGCACTGGCCGCAGTGCTGTACTACGCCTGGGTGCCGACCGTGGGCGGCTTTCTGCTGTGGTACGCGGGCAGCGCGCGCACCAGCGGCGTGCGCGCATCGCTGGCCACCGTCTGGCTGCCGGTGTCGGCCCTGCTGCTGTCGGTGGCGTTTCTCGGTGAATCCCTCCACCGCTGGCAGGGCCTGGGCCTGGCTTGCGTGGTGGCTGCGATGCTGCTGGCCGCCCTGCCGGGCGGGCAGGACCCGCAGGCCTGAAGGAGCAGGACTGAAGCCGGAAGGGGCGGCGCTCAGCGCCCCACCACCGACCAGCCGGCGTGCAGGTTGGTCTTGTCGTTCTCGTACTCCCAGGCCGTGCCGCAGCGGTCGCACTGGTAGCGGGTGAAAGTGACCTGGCCATGGTCACGGTCTTCCTTGCGGCTGCCGCGCTGCACCAGCTCGGCATGGCCGGGCGCGCGGCGCCAGTTGCGCTGGATGCCCTTGCAGGACTCGCACAGCTCCATGGGCTTGAGTTCGGTGTGCCGTTCGTGTTGCTTGGTCATGGGAAGGGCCTTGCCGTTCTGAAGAGGGGGAGGGAAGAATGCCGGGGCGCTATTGTCCCACTCCCGCGGCCCCCGTCAGCCGCTTGGCCATGCGCGCGTTGGACAGCACCACGCCGTGGCGTTCCACCTGCTGGCGGGCTTCGACGGCAAATCCGCTCTTCGCGAAGAAAGGCTCGGCCGTGAGGCTGACGTCGGCCCACAGGCGGGAAATGCCACGCAGCGCGGCCTGCGCATGGATGTGCGCCATCAGGGCCTGCGCCACCCCCTGGCCGGCATGGGCGGGCGCGACGAAGAAATGGTCGATGTAGCCCGTGGGCTGCAGATCCGAGAAACCGGCAATGGTGGCCACGCCATCCCCGGCACGCCCTTGCGCAATGAAGGGCCGGTTGGACTGCAGGCGCGCCCCCCAGGCCGCCACGTCGTAGGACAGGGGGGCCCAGGCATCGCGCTGCTCCTGGGTGTATTCCGCACGGGCCCTTGCATGCACGGCGGCATGGAACAGTGCACGCAACGCGGGTGCATCGGCCGGCTCGAAATCGCGGATGACCCACATCGGCCAGCCCTAGCGGCGCAGGGCGCGCAGGCGCTCATGCACTGCGTCGCCCGGGTCCACCGGCAACTGGTGCTTGGACTGCAGGTAGTGGTTGGTGAACACGTCGAGGTAGGCTTCCAGCGTCTGGGCTGCATGGCCCTCGCCCGCCAGCTCCATGCACAGGGCCGCCACCTCGGAGGTGCAGAAATGGTCCTCGCGCGTGCTGCGGCGCAGACGGTAGCGCGAAAGCTGCTCACCGGCCAGGCTGAGCACGGGGAAGCGGTCCAGGTAGGGGCTCTTGCGGAACATCTTGCGCGCCTCGGGCCAGGTGGCGTCGAGCAGCACGAACAGCGGGCGCTTGCCGGCCGGCATTCCCGCGACATTCGCCACCACACGCTCGGGGACCACGAATTCGCCCGGGAACACCACATAGGGCTGCCACTGCGGATCGGCCAGCAGGGCGAGCAAGGCCGGGTCGACCTCGGTGCGTGCCCAGCCGAAGGCCCAGGTATCGGCCACCACGTCGGCGATCAGCCAGCCGGTGTTGCTGGGCTTGAGCGGCTCGATGTCGGCCATCAGCAGGCAGACGCCGGCCTGCGGGGTGAGCTGCGGGCGCAGCGCGCACAGGCAATGGCTGGGCACCAGCCGGCACCCCGGGCAGCGCACACCACGCGGCCCGCCCCGGGCCAGAAAGGGCTTGGCACTGCGTGCCAGTCGCGCGGCGCGCAGGCGCGACACGGCGTGCGGCAGTGCCGGCACGGGCATGGCAGCGGCCGTCACCGGCCACCCATGTGTTCGAGGGCAAACAAGGGCAGCTCGGCCTTCGGGCTCAGCCACAGGCCGCCGCCCAGCTCAGTGAAACCTTCGCCCAGCGTACGCCGGTACAGCTGCGCGGGGTGGCGGAACATGCGCGGGTCGGTCAGCGTCTCGTCCACGACGTCCTGCTCCCAGTCCTCGCGCGCGACGGCCTCCACGTACAACGCGCCCCGGCTCAGCCCGGCGAGGTTGCGCATGGCCTGCTGCACATCGGCCTCATTGAGGTAGGGCAGCACGCCCTGGCAGATCACCAGGTCGTAGGGCGTGCGCGCCTGGTAGTCGACCACCGAGCCCCGCTCCCAGCCGAAACGGCCGCACAGGTACTCGCTGAACTCGACGCCATGGAACGAGGCCTTGGGGAAGTGCCGGGCCACGATGTCGCGCCACAGGCCGATGCCGCAGCCCAGGTCCAGCACGCGCCGCACCGGCACGCGCAGGTACTGCAGGTAGCTGCAGACGAAGGCGCCCAGCCGCTCGGTGTGCGCCGGGTCGACCACGCTGGTCTTCTTGTCGAAGTAGAAACGCTCGTAATAGGCCGCATCGAAGCCATCGGCGCTGGCGCTCTGGCCGGCACGGTGTGCAGAGGTCACTGCCATTCCTTGTTGTAGCGGCTCGGGCAGAGGGTCACTTGCCCTGCGGCGTCCAGACCGGGTTGAGCAAGCGCTCCAGGCGCGCGCGCGATGCGTCGAGGCGCAGCAGTTCCTTGTCGATGACGGCGTTGGTCATCGAGACCTTGCTGCCGCCCACCTCGAAGGCCTGGCCCTTGGACACCGGCACCAGCGACTCGCGGAACGCCTTGTCCTTGGCCAGCACGGGGTCGGTGGACAGCTTGCGCATGCGCATCATCTCCACACGGGTCATCAGGGCCTGCTCGTAGCTCTTGTCCACCACCGGCTTGCGTTCCTTGATGCTGGCTTTGTAGCTCACCAGCGTGGCGCGTTCGAGCTCGATGGTGTTCTGGAGTGCAAAGGCCACCCGTTCCGTGGAACTGCGGCTGACCGCCGCCTCGGGGTCCTTGAGGCCGGACCAGAACTCACGGTGCACGTCTTCCGTCAGGGTGGCACCGTCCTTGAACATGGACAGGATCACGGCCTGGCGCTCCGCATCGGTCTGGGCCGCCATGGCCAGGGGGGACAAGGCGCCCAGCGACAGTGCCAGCACCAGGCCGGCACGCAGGCATTGCTTGCGAAGGTTCATTCAAAACTCACTCAAAAACAGTCGGCAGGAGAAAGGCGTGGACTATGCCACCACCCGCATGCCGCAGCAGGGCAGCCAGGTATCCACGTGTAAGCAGGTATCCGCTACCGAGCGCACCACGCCACGCTCAGGCCGCAGCTTGCAGGTACAGCCCCGCCAACTGCCGCTGCGCGGCCGCATCCACCCCCAGCACCTCCACCAGGTAGGTCTGCACGCCACCGTAGTCCTGGTCCACCATGTGCAATGCGGCGTCCAGGAACTCCTCCTGCACGCGCCAGAGCACGGCCAGCACTTCCTCGGGCGCATGGCTGCCCATGCCGGCGGGGCGGCGGTAGAGGTTGTTGGTGAGCAGGTAGTCCTGCATCACGGTGTCGCGCGGCACACCCAGCGCGAGCAGGATGAGCGCCGCGGCAAAGCCGGTGCGGTCCTTGCCGGCCGTGCAGTGGAACACCGTGGGGGCATCGCTGGCCAGCAGCAGGCGGAACAGCTCGGCAAAGCGTGGCGCGTTCTCGTGCACGAAGCCGCGGTAGGTCTGCTGCATCAGGCCCACAGCATCCTGCGCGGTGAGTGTGCGGCCCGTGGCCTGCAGCTCCAGTGCGCGCTGCACCACGGTGGGCTCGATGACCAGCGGGTGGTAAGCCACGCCGGGGATGGCATAGGCATGGGCTGCGCCCTCGGCCTTGCCGCGGAAGTCGATGGCGCGGGTGACCCCCAGCTCGGCCAGCAGCGCCTGGTCGGTCGCGGTCAACCCGGCCAGGTGGTCCGAGCGGAAGATGCGCCGCCATTTCACGGCCCGCCCATGCTGGCCGACATAGCCCCCCAGGTCGCGGAAGTTGGTGGCACCGGCCATGGGCAGGGAACGGGTGGGATCTTGGGACATGGCAGCTGGCGGATAACAGGGAGCAATGCGAGGACGACGAGCTTAGCCCAGCACGGTGACCCCTGCTGTCGCCCCCGCGTTGGCCCCGCCCGGCCCGGGGCCAACGCGGGGGCTCTCCTGCCCGTAGTGCGGGCCAAGGCATCTTTTCACCATATGAATGATAATTACTATCATTGCATTTGTAAGAACAGGTTTCTCGCTGGCGGTCCCGGCGGCAAACCCATACGCACCGGGGAAATACGACATGACGACGACACCACACAGCCTGGCGCCCGCCGGCCTTGCACCCAACCGCTGCGCAGCCGCTGTCGCGCTGGCCTGCCTGGCCATGCCGCTGGCGCTGCATGCGCAGGACGCCAACCAGGCCTCGCCCGCGCTGGAGACCATTCAGATCACGGGCAGCTGGCTGGGCACGGGCCTGCAGAACAGCGTGAAGAACTTTGCCGGCGCACGCACGCAGGTGGACAAGGAAAAAATCGAGGCCACGGGCGCCGCCAGCATCGGCGAGGTGATGCGCCGCATCCCCGGAGTGCAGGCCTCCGAGAACTCGGGCACCGCGGGCAGCGCGATCTCGTTGAACATCGGTGTGCGCGGCCTCACGGGGCGCTACAGCCCGCGCTCCACCATCCTGCTCGACGGCGTACCGCTGGCGGTGGCGCCCTACGGCCAGCCCCAGCTCTCGTTTGCGCCGGTGAGCCTGAACAACATCGAAGCCATCGACGTGGTGCGCGGCGGCGGCGCGGTGCGCTACGGCCCGCAGAACGTGGGCGGCATCATCAACTTCACCAGCCGTGCCATACCTTCCAAGCCCGGCCTCACGGGCGACGTGACCGTGCGCCACAACCACTACAGCGAAGGCGGCCAGGACAACACGCAGTACAGCACTTTCCTGGGCTCGCAGCTGGACAACGGCCTGGGCCTGGCGCTGCTGTATTCGGGCATGACCGGCAGCAGCTGGCGCCAGGGCAGTGACGAGAAGGTCAACGACCTGGCCTTCAAGTTCCGCTACGAACTCACGGGCAGCTCCGAGGTCTACGGCAAGGTCTCCTACTACGACGTGAACTCGCGCACGCCGGGCGGCCTCACGGTGGCGCAGTTCAATGCCAACCCCTTCCAGAACACCCGCCCCACCGACTACTGGAACGGTGAGCGCAAGGGGCTGGACCTGGGCTACATCAACACGATCTCGGACAACCAGGAGTTCGAGGTGCGCGCCTACTACAACGACAGCACGCGCAAGAGCACGCTGATCAACGCCACCGGCACGCAGCTGGCGCACCAGCCGCGCGACTACGAAGTGCTGGGCATCGAGCCGCGCTACACCCAACGCGTGCAGCTGGGCGCCACCACGCACGATGTGACGGCAGGCTACCGCTTCCTGCGCGAGCGCGGCAACGACCGGGCCTACAACCAGACCATCGCCACCGGCGTGAACAGCGCCACCACACGCTTTGACAACGCGACCGATGCGCACGCGGTCTACATCGACGACCGCATCGCCTTCGGCGCCTGGCGCGTGACGCCGGGCGTGCGCTTCGAGCACATCGAGACGAACCGCGAGGACCGCGCCACCACGCAGCGCTTCGACACCACCAACAACAAGGCGCTGCCTTCGCTCAACGTGGCCTACCTGGTGAACCCGGCGCTCACGCTGTTCGCCAACTACGGCACCTCGTTCGGCCCGGTGCAGAACATCCAGCTGAACTCGCAGACGGCCACCAACCCGCTCAAGCCCGAGCTGGCCAAGACCGCCGAAGTGGGGGCGCGCTGGCAGACCCCGCAGATCCGCGCCGAACTCACGGCCTTCAAGATCCGCTTCGACAACCAGATCCTGCAGGTACCGGGCATCACGCCGGCCACCTTCCAGAACATTGGCGCCACCAGCCACGAGGGCATCGAGGCCGCCATCGACTACACGTTCGACAAGGCCAGCGCACTCGCCGGCCTGAACGTGTATGCCAACTACAGCTACACCAAGGCGATCCAGAAGTCGGGCACCACGGCCGGGCTGGACGTGCCCTTCTACTCGCGCAACACCGACACCCTGGGCGCACGCTACCAACTGGGCGACTGGGCCTTCAACCTGGCCAGCACGCACCAGAGCGCGCAGTACGCCGACACGGCCAACACCTTTGCCGAAACGGCCGACGCGCGCCTGGGACGCATCCCCGGGTTCCGCCTGTGGAACATCCAGGCCGACTGGAAGGTGCCCGGCTACAAGGGCAGCAGCATCGCCGTGGGCGTGAACAATCTGGCCGACAAGCGCTACTACACGCGCAATGTGGACGGCAACCCCGGCCGCATGGTGGGTACGCCGCGCATGCTGTACGTGCAAGGGCGTTTCGCGTTCTGATGCGGTCGACCCAGAGCGCTCGCTGACATGCAGCGGCTGCGCCACCTCTGGCTGCGCATACACCGCTGGACCGCGCTCAGCCTGGGCTGGGTGCTGATCCTGTCGGGCCTGACCGGGGCCGTGCTGGTGGTGGCCCAGCCGCTGGACCGCTGGCTGCACCCGGAGCTGTTCCATGCCCGGACGCAGGCCAGCGCGGGTGCATCCGATGCAGCCCTGCAAGGGGTGCTGCAGACGCTGAAGACCGAGTGGCCCAAGGGCAGCTTCACGATGCGGCCAGCCCGCGAACCCGGTGAAAGCCTGTGGGTGCTGGTCAACGGCCCCTGGCGCGGCACCGTCTACTTCGACCCGGCCACCGGCCTGGAGCAAGGCCGCCGTGGCGAGACCGAGGGCTTCGTCAACGCCCTGTTCAAGCTGCACAGCTCGCTGTGGTGGCAGGACACGGGCAAGGCCATCCTGGCCTGGGTGGCGCTGGGCTACCTCTTTTTGCTCGCCACCGGGCTCATCCTCTGGTGGCCGCGGCGCTGGCCGCCGTCCTGGCGCATCGTGCTGGACAAGGGCCTGCTGCGCGCCTTCTTCGACCTGCACCGGGTGGGCGGGGCGGCCCTGGGGCTGCTGATCGCGGTGTCGGTGGCCAGCGGGGCCTGGATGGCCTGGCGGCCGCTGGGCGGCTTCGTCACCACGCTCAGCGGGGCCGCGCCCACCAAGGCCCCCACGCTGCCCAAGGGCTCCGCATCGGCCCCCGCATTGCCGCTCGACACCCTGGTGGCGCAGGCACAGGCGCAGTTTCCTCAGGCGCCCATCGGCTATGTGCAGGTGCCTGCACAGGCCGACCGGCCGCTGCGCGTGCGCATGCGGCTCGCGGACGACCCCCACCCGAATGGGCTGACGTCCGTGTGGCTGCACCCGGCCACGGGCGAGGTGCTGGCCGCGCACCGCTGGAACGAACTGGACCCTGGGGCCCGCGCCACGGCGGTCATCTACCCGCTGCACACGGGCGTGCTCGGTGGCGTGGCGCTGGAGGCAGCCGTCGCCTTCGGCGGGCTGGTCCTGGCGGCCATGGGCATCACGGGCGTCTGGCTCTGGTGGAAGCGCCGACGCCCATCGAAGTAACACCCCCTGAGGCGCTTCGCGCCTTCACCCCTCTCTCGACTCGCTGCGCGAGTCGGGAGGGGGACGCCCCCGGTGCACGCAAGCGAAGCGCCGCCTACGCGGCTTGGCGGCCCTTGCACGGGGGCACTGGCTTTGGCCGCGCCGGTTTCACGCGCCACGGGTGATGTAGCCTAGCGCCGGGAATAGCCAAAGTCGGCTCAAAGCGGCCGGCGCGTGGCGTAGCGCACCACGGTGACGCCGGCACGCGCCTGGCGCACCGAGGGCATCACGAGCACGCAGTCATCGTATGGCGTAGTGACGGGCACGCCATCGTTGTCACCAATCACCATACCGGCCTTCTCGATCACCTCCAGGCCCGTGTACGGCGCCACGAAGCGGAAGGCGCTGCTGGTAGCCACCACCGGCCCGGTGACTTCCAGCGCCCACTGGCGCGGTGCATCGGGCAGACGCCAACCGGGCAGCTGCTGCGCCAGCGCATCGGCACCGAGCACGCCCGACTGTTCGAGGAAGCGCACGCACTGGTCCTGCGCCACGGCACGGCTGGCCGGGTCGCCATGGAAACCGCACTCGATGAGCAGGGAGCGGGTGTCTCCCCCCTCTGCATCGCCCAGGCCGAAGCGCCCGTAGTCGCGCATGCGCACGCCGTCCTTGTGGCCCGCATCGACCACGATGTGCTCGGGCGAGCGCATGGCGCGCGCCAGCTGCAGATTGCGCGGTTGCACGCCCGTGAGCAGCAGCGGGGCCGAGGGCTCGTGCATGGAGTGGATGTCGAGCAACCAGTCGGCCTGGGCCACAAAGGGGCGCAATGCAGCAGCGCGCCGACGCTCATTGGTGTCGCCCGCGTCCATGCGCTCGTCGAGCCACTGGCGGTTCAGGTCCTCGTCGGTGAAGCGCGAGGCATCGTGGCTTTGCGGGTCGAAGCGGTCGAAGGCCGTGAGGTTGCAAAAAGCCAATGTGAGCTTGCCGCGCACGGGGCGCAGCCCGGCCTCCAACAAGCCCTTGAGCGCCCAGGCGCCACACAGCTCGTTGCCATGCACCAGGGCACTGAGCATCACGTGGCGGCCGGGCACGCCCGAATCGAAGTGCCAGACGCCTTCGGTACCGGTGTTGCCGTCGCGCCAGGCGCTGATGTCGGGCGCGGGCAGTTCGAAGACCAGGGGCTGGGAGGTGATCTCTGCAGTCATGCCGCTCATTCCTCGATCTTGGCGAACTCGACGATCTTCTTGTACTTGGCCACTTCGGCCGCCAGGTACTGGTCCATGTTCACCGTGGTCGCCGCCACGGTGGAGCCGCTGGCCTCCATCTTCTTGCGGAAGTCGGGCGATTGCAGCGTGTCGTTGAGCGCCTTCTTGATCTTGTCGAACACCGGCTTGGGCAGGTTGGCCGGGCCCAGCAGCGCAAACCACACACCGATGTCCACGTTCTTGAACTGGGGCGATTCGGCCAGTGCGGGGATGTCGGGCGTGGTGAACGAGCGCTTGGCCTCGGTGGTGCCCAGCGCGACGACCTTGCCGCTCTTGATGTGGGGCAGGCCGCTGGAGAGTACGAACACGCCGAATTCGAGGTTGTTGCCCAAGAGGTCGTTGGTCAACGGCGCCACGCCGCGGTAGGGGATGTGGGTCATGAACAGCTTGCCCTGCTCCTTGACCATTTCACCTGCCAGGTGCAGCGAGGTGCCCACGCCCGAGCTGCCGTAGCTGTACTTGCCAGGGTTCTTGGCGACCTTCTGCGTGAACTCGGCCAGGTTCTTCACGCCCGCGCCGGGCGATGCCACCAGCACCAGGGGCTGCGAGGCGACGAGGCCGATGGCCGTGAAATCCTTGACGTCGTACTTGACCTTCTTGGTCACGAGCTTGTTGATCGCGATCTCGTTGCTGGCGCCCACGAGCAGGGTGTAGCCGTCGGGTGCGGCACTGGCCACCTTCTGGGCGCCGATGGCGCCACCGGCCCCTCCGATGTTCTCGATCACGACGGGCACGCCCAGCTTGTTGCCCAGCTCCTGCGCCACGGCACGGCCCGTGAGGTCGGTGCTGCCGCCCGGTGGGTAGCCCACGACGATGGTGATGGGCTTGGAGGGGTAGGCATCCTGCGCCAGGGCGGGGGTGCTGGCAAAGCAGGCGGCGAGGGCGCTCAGCAGGGCGGCGCGGCGCGCGAAACGGGCGGGGGTTTTCACAATGGAACTCCTCATCGGGTGGGGACTGGGCTTGGTATGTAAGCCATTGTGAGAAAGCAGGCCAGCCCTGGCGGTGCTGAAATGGCACCAGAATGTGCCGTTTTGGTTGACCTCGCGGGTGTCTCAGCGCTGCGCGAACGCCTGCCAAAAGGCCTCGGCCAGGGGCGTCAGCCGGCGCTTGGGGCGGTACAGGCGCACATCGAAGCGCACCTCCATGCGCGCATCGCCCGCGGGTGCCAGGCGCTGCGCCTTGCAGTCGGCATGCACCAGCGACCAGGGCAGCCAGGCAGCGCCCACGCCGCGCAAGGCGTATTCGTACAGGGCATCGGGCGAATCGCACTCGACCACGCGCTGCAGCCGCGGCGCATGGGGGTGGTTGGCCAGGTGGTCTTCGACCAGCCGGCCCAGCGCGAGCTGGGGCGCGTAGGCCAGGTAGGCTGTCGTCGCCGGGCCTTCGGAGCCGAGGCGGTGCTGGGGCTGGCCCTCGGTGGCAGCGCGTGATACGGGCACCAGGCGGTCGCTGGCCACGGTCACATGGCTGAACTGCCGGGCATCAAGCCGCACGGCCAGTGCGGTATGGTGGTAGACCAGCGAGAAATCGGCCTCGCCGCGTTCGAGCTGGGCCACGGTCTCGGCCAGGGAGCCGGTGCGTATGCACAGCTCGCTGGCATGCAGCGCGCGCGGCAACCGCACCAGCCAGTCGGCCAGCAGGGTGCGGGCCAGGGTGCGGCCCGTGACGATGGTCACGGTGCGCGCGGTGCGCCCGGCCATGCTCTGCAGCTCCTCGTGCGACTGGGCCAGGCTGTGCGCCATCTGGCCGGCAGTCTCCAGAAAGCGCTTGCCCGCCGGCGTGAGCGTCACTGGGCCGCCACCCTTTTCCACCAACGGGGTGCCGGCCCATTCCTCCAACGCCCGGATGCGCCGCCCGAAGGCCGGGTGGGTGACATGCCGCAACTCGGCCGCGCGCGTGAAGCTGCGCTCCTGCGCAAGCACGATGAAATCCTCCAGCCACTTCAGTTGCATCCGGGATCCTTGCGGCGATGGGGAGCGCGCCTTCGCGCGCAGGCGTCAGGGCCGGGCGGCTTCCAGCACGGCCCGGGTGCGCTCGGCTTCGGTGCGCGCAGCGCTGGCGAAATCTTCGCCGCCCGAGGCATAGAGGATGGAGCGCGAGGAGTTCACGATGATGGGCCCGCCTTCGCGCAGGCCGGCGCGCACGGTGGCCACGGCATCACCGCCCTGGGCGCCGACGCCCGGGATCAGGAGGGGCAAGGTGGGAGCGATGCCGCGCACGCGCTCGATCTCCTGCGGGTAGGTGGCCCCCACCACCAGGCCGAGCTGGCCGTTGCGGTTCCAGGGGCCCTGGGCCAGGCGTGCCACATGCTCGTACAGCAGGGGTTCGCCTTCGACGCTGGACAGGCGCTGGATCTGCAGGTCGTCCCCGCCCGGGTTGGAGGTGCGGCACAGCAGAAAGGCGCCTTTGCCGTGGTAGGCCAGGTAGGGCGCGATGGAGTCGAAGCCCATGAAGGGCGAAAGCGTGACGGCATCGGCGCCATAGCGCTCGAAGGCTTCCTTGGCGTACTGCTCGGCCGTGGAGCCGATGTCGCCGCGCTTGGCGTCCAGGATCACGGGCACATGCGGCGCGTTGGCCCGCATGTGCTGCATCAGCCGCTCCAGCTGGTCTTCGGCGCCATGGGCGGCAAAGTACGCGATCTGCGGCTTGAAGGAACAGGCCAGGTCGGCCGTGGCATCGACGATGGCGGCACAGAAATCGTAGATCTTGCGCGCATCGCCCTTGAGCGCTGCAGGAAAACGGGTGGGCTCGGGGTCCAGGCCCACGCACAGCATGGAGTTGTTCTGTGCGGACGCGTCGCGCAGCATGTCGAGAAAAGTCATGGGACCCGATTTTAGGCGGCCCGCGGCGGGAAAGCCCTGCGCGGGTCGCAGCGGCCCGCTACGAAGACCACTGCAGGCACAAAAAAAGGCCATCGCAACGGCCTTGATTCAGGAGGTGGAAATGTAACCAAAATGGTTAATTTGCAACTGCGCGTTTTTCCAATATCTCGAAGGCCGGCAGGGTTTTGCCTTCCAGCACTTCCAGAAACGCACCGCCGCCCGTGGAGATATAGCCCACCTGTTTTTCGATGCCGTATTTGGCGATGGCCGCCAGAGTATCTCCGCCGCCAGCGATGCTGAATGCCGGCGATTCGGCGATGGCCGCGGCAATCTCGCGCGTGCCATTTTCAAACGCGGCGAACTCGAACACGCCGACCGGTCCGTTCCAGACGATGGAGCCAGCCGATTTGAGCTTGGCCGCCAGCTGCGCAGCCGTCTTGGGGCCGATGTCCAGGATCATGTCGTCGGCGCCCACGTCGGCTGCGGCCTTGGTGGTGGCGGGGGCATCGGCGGCGAAGGCCGTGGCCGTCACCACGTCGGTGGGGATCGGCACCTCGGCACCACGGGCCTTCATGGCGTCCATCACGGCGCGTGCCTCGCCCACCAGGTCGGGCTCGGCCAGGCTCTTGCCGATGGGCAGGCCAGCGGCGAGCATGAAGGTATTGGCAATGCCGCCGCCCACGATGAGCTGGTCGACCTTGTCGGCCAGACTCTTCAGGATGGTGAGCTTGCTCGACACCTTGGAGCCGGCGACGATGGCCACCAGCGGCCGCTGGGGCTGGGCCAGGGCCTTGGTCAGCGCGTCGATCTCGGCCGAGAGCAGCGGACCGGCGCAGGCGACGGGCGCGAACTGGGCGATGCCGTAGGTTGTGCCCTCGGCGCGGTGGGCGGTGCCGAAGGCATCGTTCACGAAGATGTCGCACAGCGCGGCCATCTTGCGCGCCAGCTCTTCCTTGTTCTTCTTCTCGCCCACGTTGAGGCGGCAGTTCTCCAGCAGCACGATCTGGCCCGGCGCCACGCTCACGCCATCAACCCAGTTGGAGACCAGGGGCACTTCGCGGCCCAGCAGCTCGCCCAGGCGCGCAGCCACGGGGGCCAGGGTGTCCTCGGGCTTGAACTCACCCTCGGTGGGGCGGCCCAGGTGGCTGGTGACCATCACGGCGGCGCCGGCGTCCAGGGCCATCTGGATGCAGGGGATGGAGGCACGGATGCGCGTGTCTTCGGTGATGGCGCCACTGTCATCCTGTGGCACGTTCAGGTCGGCACGGATGAAGACGCGCTGGCCTTGGGCCTTGCCCTGGGCACACAGATCGGAAAAGCGGAGGATGTTCATGGGGGCAGGGTTCCTGGATGGGCACTGAAGCCCGCCATTTTAAAGGGGGCTGCCGCCGCCCCCTCTGGATGCCTACCAGCCCCAGCCGATGTGCAGCGGCAGGTACACGGCCATGCCCACCACGATGGTGCCCAGGATGCCACGCTTCCAAAAATAGTAAGCGCTCGCCAGAATCGCAGCGGGCAGGCGCGCATCCTTGAAGGTGTCGAGCAGTTCGCCCTGGGTCATGAGGATCTCGGGTGCGATCACGGCCGTGAGCGCGGCCAGCGGCGCGTACTTGAGGCCGCGCTTGAGCCAGTCGGGCAGGGGCAGCTCGCGCTCGGGGATCATGAAGAAGGAGCGCGACACCACGGTGATCACGGCCAGCCCCAGGATGGCGATGGCGGTAAATATCCAGTGGCCGCTCATGGGTGGCGCTCCTCGCGCAGGGGAACCACGTCGCCGTCCTTCATGTGCTGGCGCTCCTCGGGGGGCATCACGCTGTCGGCCGGCACCAGCAGCATTTCGGGGTGGCGGCCCTTGCGCCGGCGGTCCATGGCCTCCATCAGCAGGCCGGCGGCCACCGCCGCCGCGATGGCCACCAGGATGTTGAGCTTGAGCGGCAGCGCGAACGCAGCCACGGCCGCCGTGGCCGCCACGCCCGTGGCCAGCCAGGTGGCACGGTCGAACAGCAGCGACAGCAGCACGCCGAGCAGGGCCAGCACACCCGCGAAACCCAGGCCCCAGGACAGGGGCACGGCATTGGCCAGCAGGATGCCGGCGATGGAGGGCACCTGCCAGGCGATCCAGTTGGTGGTGGCCGCCCCCCAGAAATAGGGCACCTGTTCGGGCCGGGGCTTGGGGTCGGGGAAGCGGTTCATGAACGAGACATAGATCACATCACCGCTGAAATAGCCGATGGCCAGGCGCTCGCGCAGCGGCCGGTGGGCAAAATAGCTGCGCCACATGCTGCTGAAGATCACGAAGCGCAGGTTCACGCAGGCGGCCGTGAGCCAGATCACCCACAGCGGGGCGCCCACGGTGAGCAGCGGGATCACTGCCAGTTGTGCACTGCCGGCATAGACCACCAGCGACATCAGCAGGGCCAGGGGCACGGACATGCCGCTCTTGACCATGGCCACGCCGGTCACCAGGCCCCAGGCACCAATGCCCAGGGAGGTACCGGCCATGTCCTTGGCGGCCAGCCGGAAATGCGGGTCGCGGACGGTGCGGGAGATGCGCGCGGCCAGTGCGCTCATGGCGCACCGCCGCCCAGCACGGCCCCGGCGCCCAGGTCGTCGAAACCGCGCAGGAAGTCGGCGGCCGCCAGGCGCTTGCCCCCGGCACGCTGCAGGGCGGTCAGGCGCAGCCGCCCCGTGCCGCAGGCCACGGTGACACCCGAACCGTCGGCGGCGAGGACCTGCCCGGGCCGGGTCCCGGCCGGGGCATCCCCGGCCTCGGGCACGCCAGCCCACAGCTTGATGGTTTCCTCGCCCAGGCGCGTGCTCGCGCCGGGGAAGGGATCGAAGGCCCGGATGCGCTGGGCGATGGCCTGTGCCGGCAGCGACCAGTCGACGGCGCTCTCGGCCTTCTCGATCTTGTGCGCATAGGTCACGCCCTCAGCGGGCTGCACCACGGGAGACAGGCCGCCACAGGCCGCCATCTCCAGGGCTTCCACGACCATGCGGCCGCCCAGGTCGGCCAGCCGATCGTGCAGGCTGGCGGTGGTGTCGGCGGCCGTGATGGCCGTGCGCTCGGTGAGCAGCATGTCGCCCGTGTCCAGGCCGGCATCCATCTGCATGATGGTGACGCCGGTCTCGGCATCACCGGCCTCGATGGCGCGGTGGATGGGGGCCGCACCGCGCCAGCGCGGCAGCAGGCTGGCATGGATGTTCAGGCAACCCAGGCGCGGCAGATCCAGCACCCACTGGGGCAGGATGAGGCCATAGGCAGCCACCACCATGGCATCGGCCCGGGCCGCCAGCAGGGCCTCACGGGCGGCGGCGGCATCCTCGGGGTACTTGCCATCCAGGCGCAGGCTGCGCGGCTGGGCCACGGCAATGCCATGGTCCAGGGCGCACTGCTTGACAGGCGAGGCCTGCAGTTTCATGCCGCGGCCGGCAGGGCGGTCGGGCTGGGTCAGGACCAGGGGGACGGTGAAGCCGGCCTTCAGCAAGCGCGCGAGGGCCACGCGGGCGAACTCGGGCGTGCCGGCAAAGATGACGTTCATGGGATTTTCTGCAACAAGGACGATCAGTCGCGTCCTTTGTCGGTGTTGGGGATGTCGTCGGTGAAGCCGATGCGGCGGACCACGCCGGCAGAATCCAGGTGCACGTGGGCAAAACGCGGGTCGGAGCCCTGCTTGAAGCGGTAGGTCCAGATGTCACCGTCCCAGCGGGCCACCCGCTCCACGCGCAGCGGCGGACCGAAGGTGCGCAGCAGGTCGGCCACGGCCCACCGCTCTGGCGGAATGCTCTCCAGCCGGGTCTGCGTCAGGACTTGCTCGGAGCGCTCCAGGCGGCCGGCCGCATCGAAATCGAGGTTGTAGACCTCGGTGCCGGCGGGCAACTGGGAGTACAGCAGCCGCTCACCCTGGGGCAGGGGGTGAACGGAGGTGGGCTGGCCTAGCCGCGCCAGCACCTGGGCGCGCGGTGTACCCAGCGGCTCACGCGAAGGCACGGCACAGGCCGACAACGCTGCCAGCAGGGCCAGCACAGCGGCACCACGCAACACGCGGGGCGCCACCACGGCCATCAGCGGTTCTCCCGCTGCTGCTTGACCATCTTGGTCTTGATGCGGTTGCGCTTGAGCGGAGACAGGTATTCGACAAAGACCTTGCCCATCAGGTGGTCCATCTCGTGCTGGATGCAGACCGCCAGCAGGCCTTCGGCCTCGATGGTGCGCGACTGGCCCTCGCCATCGAGCGCCTTCACATGCACGGCGTCGTGGCGCTCGACCCCGTCGTAGATGCCGGGCACCGACAGGCAGCCCTCGTCGTTGACGTGCTTTTCGGCGCTGGCCCAGACGATTTCGGGGTTGATCAGCACCATGGGTTCGTTGCGCCCCTCGGAGACGTCGATCACGATCAGGCGCTCATGCACGTCCACCTGGGTGGCTGCCAGGCCGATGCCGTTGGCGTCGTACATGGTGGCCAGCATGTCGGAGACCAGGGTCTTCAGGCGCGCATCCACGGCCTCGACCGGCCGGGCGATCTTGTGGAGCCGGGGGTCCGGGTAACAGAGAATGGGGAGAATTGCCATGGAATCGGGTAATAGATGTCGCTATTTTCGCCACTTTTGCCCCAAGCTGCAGATACTCAACTCAATAATCGTTGCCGAATCAAGGGCTTGAGCAGAGAATCTAAGAAGGTTTGTAACGTATTCGTCCGGCTGCTTGCATGTGCAACACAGTTCGGACGCCAGTGAGGGGGCGTTTCACAATGCATCAGAAAAGGAACCACATGACGGCATTCACCAGCGCGCGGCGAACCGCCCTGGGCGCCCTGACCGTGGCCGCAGGCGCTTTGCTCGTCGCACCGGCCCAGGCGCAAAATCACCCCATTTCCGGCCAGCAACGCGCCACGGCGCAGGACGTGTCGCAGCGCGGCATTCCCGTGGCCGACCTGGCACCCAACGCTCCCGATGTCTACGTGGTCAAGCGCGGCGACACGCTGTGGGGCATCTCCGGCCTGTACCTCAAGAGCGCCTGGCGCTGGCCCGAACTGTGGGGCATGAACATGCAGGCCCTGCCCAACCCGCACCTGATCTACCCCGGCCAGACGCTGTACCTGGACAAGGACGGCGGCTATGCGCGCCTGCGCACCACGGCTCCGGGCACGTCCGCCTCGTCCGGCACAGTCCGCGTCTCGCCCAGCACGCGCAGCGACAGCCTGTCCAGCACGGCCCTGCCGACGCTCAAGCCGCATCTGATCGAGCCCTTCCTCGTGGAGCCTGTGGTGGTGGATGCCAGCGTGCTCCAGCGCGCACCGCGCGTGATCGCCACCCAGGAGGAGCGTGTGCTCATGGCCAGCGGCGACCGCGCCTATGTGCGCGGTGACGCAGCCACCCCTCTCACAATGGATCCGGGCGAGCCGCGCCAGTTCCGCGTGTTCCGCGACGCCGTGGCCCTCAAGGATCCGCAGACGGGCGAGATCCTGGGCTACGAGGCCCAGTACCTGGGCAAGGCCGAGCTGGTGCGCGGCGAAAGCTTCGAGAAGTCCTCCGACGGCAAGGGCGGCATCCGCACCGACTACGTGCCCGCCACTGTGGACCTGAGCGGCAGCAAGGAAGAAATCCGGGCCGGCGACCGGCTGCTGCCCGCGCCCGCACGCGAGTTCATCAGCTACGTGCCCCGCGCGCCCCGTGAGGGCACCGAGGCCCGCGTGGTTTCCATCTATGGCAGCTCGGCTGCCGGCGCTTCGGCCGGTTCGGCCGGCCAGAACCAGGTGGTCGCCATCAACCTGGGCACCCGCAATGGCATCGAGGCCGGCCACGTGATGCGCCTGATGACCAAGGGCGACGTGATCAAGGACAAGACCGATCCCAAGCTCCCCATGATCAAGCTGCCCAGCGAGAGCAACGGCCTGGCCATGGTGTTCCGCACCTTCGACCGCGTTTCCTACGCGCTGATCCTGGAGATCCGCACCGGCGTGCGCGTGGGCGACCGGCTGGTCAGCCCGCAAGAGTAAATCGCCGGCGCAGCCGCCCTGCAGCAGGCATCGAGCTCCGCCTGCAGGGAAATGCGCCTGGCTTGTGAAGCCACCGGGCCACGACGCCATGCCCATGGAACACGACGAGTTGCAGGCCTGGCTCAGGCTGACGCTGTCGCGCGGTGTGGGCAATGCTGCTGCGCGCCTGCTGCTGGCCCGGTTCGGCCTGCCGCAAGCCATCTTCGAGCAATCGGAAGCAGCCCTGCTGGAGTGCGTGACCCCGGCCCAGGCCAAGGCCTTGCGCACACTCCCCCCCACCCTGGCGGACCTGGTGGAAACCACCTGGGAATGGCTCCAGGATGCGCCCGAGCCCGGTACCGCAGCCCGGACGCTGCTCACCCTGGGCGATGCCGGCTATCCGCGCACCCTGCTGAACACCGATGATCCACCGCTGCTGCTGTACCTGATGGGCCCTGCAGCCCGCCTGGCGTCCGAGCACCCCCTGGGCGAACGGCCTTGCCTGGCCGTGGTGGGCAGCCGCAATCCGACGGCCCAGGGCGCGGAACACGCCCTGCAGTTCGCCAAGTCCCTGCACGCGGCCGGTCTCACCATCGTCTCGGGCCTGGCGCTGGGCGTGGACGCCGCGGCCCACGAGGGCGCCTTGGAAAGCGCCGGTCTGGACGAAGACCACCCGGCGACGATTGCGGTGGTGGGCACCGGCCTGGACCGGGTCTACCCGGCCGCCAACCGGGCGCTGGCCCACCGCATTGCCCGGCAGGGGCTGCTGGTGAGCGAGTACCCGCTGGGCACGCCACCGCTGGCCCCCAACTTTCCCAAACGCAACCGCATCATCTCGGGGCTTTCGCAGGGCACGCTGGTGGTCGAGGCCGCCCTGGCCTCGGGCTCGCTGATCACCGCGCGGCTGGCGGCCGAGCAGGGCCGCGAGGTGTTCGCCATCCCGGGTTCCATCCACTCGCCCCAGTCCCGGGGGTGCCATGCCCTGATCCGCCAGGGTGCCAAGCTCGTGGAGTCTGCCCAGGACGTGCTGGAGGAGCTGCGCTTGCCCGGGACCACAACCACCGCCCAGGCAGCGGGCGCAACAGGTGGCGCGCAAGGCCTGGGCCGCGGGCATGCGCGGCAGGACAGCCCCTTGCTGCAGGCCCTGGGGTTCGACCCCATGGGCCTGGATGCGCTGCTGGCCCGAACCGGCATGGATGCAGCCAGCCTGCAGGTCCAGCTGCTGGAACTCGAACTCTCAGGGAATGTGGCCCGCCTGCCCGGCGGGCTGTTCCAGCGCATGGGTGCAGCTTAGCCACCGGCGCGCCAAGGCAGCCTTGCGAAGGCCGCCAGCCCATCAGCCCAGCAAGCGCTCCGGATTGGCGTCCAGCTTGGCCAGCGCATCGCGCGTGGCGCGCGTGGTGATGCCTTCCTCGTCCTGGGCCACCAACAGGCCCGCCTGCAGGTAGGCCGCCAGGCGCCGCAGCTGGATCAGGTAGCTGCTGCCGTCCACCGCGGCGAACAGGTGCAGCTGCTTGCGCTGGCTCTGCCAGGCGTACTGCACCTGCGCCGATGCGCCATTGTGGTCCAGCGTGTACCAGGTACCGGGCTTGAGCTCCTGGGCCCAGACGACCATGCCTTCGTCCACCGGTGCGCCGTTGTCGGCCACCACGTGGATCGACGAGGCGTCGATGCCCAGCATCATCTCGATGTTGTCGGCATTGAGCGGCATGTCACCCAGGGTCGCATCGTTGATGAAGTCCTCGAGGTTGGCCAGGCGCTTGGCCATGGCCTCGATGTGGGCCTGCGGAATCGATGCCGTCTTGGACAGGAAGGCATCGGCCAGCGTGTCGGTGAGCGTCTTGATCAGGGCGTCCTGCGGGGCATCATGGATGCCCATCAGTGCCAAGCCCTGGCGCAGGCGCTGCAGCAGGCCCGGCAGGTTCTGGATGACCTGCGCGCGGTCACTGCGGTTGGGCTTGGCACTGGCGGCCCAGACCAGGTCGGCCGCCGTGCGCTTCAAGGTGATGGTGTCGGCATGCTGGGCGCCATCGCGCACGGCCGACAGGGCCAGCACCTCGGCCCAGGTCTTGAACAGGAACTCGCGGATCTCGTCGCGCACCGGCATGTCCTTGAGCATGGTGCGCAGCTCGATGGTGTACTGGATGGCCAGGGTTTCCTTCTGCTCGACCTGCTGCGCCACGCTGACCAGGCGCGAAGTGGCCTGCTTCTCGGTGAGGAACTTGGACAAAAACTTCTCGAACTCGTCGTAGACCAGCTGGAACACGCGGCGGCCGGTCTCCGGGTACTGCTCGATCACCTGCACCACGCGGCGGATCTCGGCCTCCAGCGCGCTGCCGTTGATGCTGGTGGAGTCGAAGCCCATCACGCAGGCGCCCATGCGGTCGATCAACTGGCGCGCGGGGTGGTCCAGGTTGCTGAAGAACTCGGGCTCGGCCAGCGCCACACGCAGCACCGGCACCTGCAGGCGCGCAAACCACACGCGCACGGCCGGCGGAATCCGGTCTTCGGCCAGGATGCTCTGGAACATCAGGGCCACCACCTCGATGATGGCTTTTTCACCCGCGGTGGAGGCCTTGTTCTTGAATTCGGTGGAGCGCTCGCGCACGGCCCCCGCCACCTGCACCACGGCGGCCGGGCTGTAGTCTTCCATGAGCGTGGCGATGCCACTGTAATAGGTGTCGGCCTGCACACGCTGGGCCGACAGCGCATGCGCCAATGCCGCCGAAGCCGGCGGGGCCTTGATCATGTCGTAGCCCGTCGCCGGCTGGGTGAGCAGGCGCCGCAGCTGCCCCATGACGCCCTGTGCGCGCTGGCGCGCACGGATCAGCGGCGTCATGCCCGTGGCAAAGCCCATGCCGCCCGGGGGCATGGGATAACCCGGCCCCTGGGGCATGCGCTGCCCCTGCATGTGGGGGCCTGGTTGCATCTGCTGCGGGTACATGCCCGCGGGGGCGCCGCCCTGTCGGCCAGCGGCCACCATCGCTTCGCGCGACTGGGCCAGGGCCTGCGATGCCAGCCCGCCCGGACCGGTGTCGCCGCCGCCCGGTGCGCCACCGCCTCCCGCTCCGGTGCGCCGCACGCGCGAGCGCAGGTCGGAGGACACGGCCACGCCCTGCTCGACATAGAAGGCGTTGGTGGCCTGGTACTGCTTTTGCAGCACATTCGCCAGTTCGCGCTGCAGGGGGTCCACGACGGTGAGCAGGTCGGTGCGCGGCAGGCCCGCCTCCACCCACTGCTGCACCAGCAGCAGGCAGATGGTTTCGGGGCGCAGGATGTCGCTGCTGTCGATCTCCTGCCCTTCGAGCATCTGGGTGCGCTGGCGCAGTGCGTCGAATTGCTGGCCGGCCTGCTCGGCCATGGTCAGCGCCATGCGCGAAGCGACGATCTTGTTTTCCACCACGTCGTCGCTGAGCAGCTCGAACGACAGGTTGTTGCCGCCGGCCGCAGACAGACCCGAACGCGCGCTGGTGTGGGGCGCCAGTGCCTCCTGCCAGGCGTTGCTGGTGGCCGACACCCATTTGGCATGGTGCTGCTGGTAGAGCATCCAGGTGTCGCGGCGCGACTGCATCTCGCGCGCGGTTCCGGTCTGTGCGATCAGCACCCCCAGGAAGTCGGCGACGGTCTTGTCCACCTCCACCAGCCCTGCGCAGAGCCCCTCAACGAACCGCTGGCGCGCCAGGCGTGCCAGGCGGCGCTGCGGTGAGGGGGCAGGGGAGTTTTGCATGCGCCAATATTAGCGGTTCAGACGGTGGCCCCGGCGTTGGGATCGTTGGGATCGCCGTCCTTTTTGGTGTTGGTCTTGATCAGGTCTTCACGCTTGACGCCCAGCCACATGGCAATCGCCGCAGCCACGAACACCGACGAGTAGATACCAAACAGGATACCAATGGTCAGCGCGAGTGCAAAATAATGCAAACTCGGGCCGCCGAAGAAGAACATCGACAGCACCATGGCCTCGGTGGAAGCGTGGGTGATGATGGTCCGGCTCATGGTGCTGGTGATGGCGTGGTCGATCACCTCGTGCGTCGTCATCTTGCGGTACTTGCGGAAGGCCTCGCGGATCCGGTCGAAGATAACGACCGACTCGTTGACCGAATAGCCCAGCACGGCCAGCACGGCCGCCAGCACCGACAGCGAGAACTCCCACTGGAAGAAGGCGAAGAAGCCCAGGATGATCACCACGTCGTGCAGGTTGGCGATGATGGCCGCCACGCCGAACTTCCACTCGAAGCGGAAGGCCAGGTAGATCACGATGCCCAGCACCACCATGCCCAGGGCCATCAGGCCGCCGTGCACCAGCTCCTCGCCCACCTGCGGCCCGACGAACTCGGTGCGGCGCAAGGTGACCTCGGGGTCTGCCGCCTTCAGCGCAGTGAGCACCCGCTCGCTTTGTTGGGCAGAAGTGACATCCTTCTGCACCGGCAGGCGGATCATCACGTCGCGCGCGGAACCGAAGGTCTGCACCTGCACGTCGGGGTAGCCCAGTGCAGCCACCGTCTCGCGCACCTTGGAGAGCTCGGCCGGCTGGACATAGGCCACTTCCATGACCGTGCCACCCGTGAACTCCACCGACAGGTGCAGCCCGCGCGTGAGCAGGAAGAACACGGCCAGCGCGAAGGTCAGGAAGGAAATCGCGTTGAAGATCAACGCGTGCTTCATGAAGGGGATGTCTTTTTTGATTCTGAAAAATTCCATGGCCACTGCCCCTTAGTTCGTCTTGGCCACCGAGGTGCCGTCGGCATCAGGTTTCCAGACCTGGCCGATCGACACGCTCTTGAGCTTCTTCTGGCGCCCGTACCACAGGTTCACCAGGCCGCGCGAGAAGAACACGGCCGAGAACATGCTGGTCAGGATGCCGATGCAGTGCACCACGGCAAAGCCGCGCACCGGGCCGGAGCCGAAGGCGAGCAGCGCCAGGCCGGCGATCAGCGTGGTCACGTTGGAGTCCAGGATGGTCGCCCAGGCGCGCTCGTAACCCGCATGGATGGCCGCCTGCGGTGACAGGCCGGCGCGCAGTTCCTCGCGGATGCGTTCGTTGATCAGCACGTTGGAGTCGATGGCCACGCCAATGGCCAGGGCCATGGCGGCAATGCCGGGCAGCGTGAGCGTGGCCTGCAGCATGGACAGGATGGCCATCAGCAGCAGCACGTTGACGGCCAGCGCCACGCTGGAGAACACGCCGAACAGCATGTAGTAGAAGCACATGAAGGCCGCAATGGCCACCAGGCCCCAGACCACGCTGTGGATGCCGCGCTCGATGTTGTCGGCGCCCAGGCTCGGGCCGATGGTGTATTCCTCGATGATCTCCATGGGCGCCGCCAGCGAGCCTGCGCGCAGCAGCAGCGCCGTGTCGTTGGCCTCGGCCGTGGTCATGCGGCCCGAGATCTGCACCCGGCCGCCGCCGATTTCGCTGCGGATCACAGGCGCCGTGACCACCTCGCCCTTGCCCTTTTCAAAGAGCACGATGGCCATGCGCTTGTTGATGTTCTCGCGCGTGACGTCGCGGAAGATGCGCGATCCCTTGGCGTCCAGCGTGAGGTTCACGGTGGGCTCCTGGGTCTGGCCGTCGAAGCCGGGCTGGGCGTCGGTCAGGTTCTCGCCGGTCAGGATGACCTGCTTCTTGACCACGATGGACTGGCCGCTGCGATCGGGGTAGCGCTCGGAGCCGAACGGCACCGGGCCGCGGCCCGATTCGGCCGCGCGGGCCTCGGTGCCCTCGTCGACCATGCGCACTTCCAGCGTGGCCGTGCGGCCCAGGATGTCCTTGGCCTTGGCCGTGTCCTGCACACCCGGCAACTGCACCACGATGCGGTCCAGGCCCTGTTGCTGGATCACCGGCTCGGCCACACCCAGTTCGTTGATGCGGTTGTGCAGCGTGACCATGTTCTGCTTGAGCGCCTGCTCCTGCACGCGGCGCGTGGCCTCGGGCTTGATGGTGGCGCGCAGCTTGAACTCGCTGCCGTCGGGCACGCTGGTGGCCACCAGGTCGGGGAACTGGTCGCTCACCAGGTTGCGGGCGGCTGTGAGCGTGGCCTCGTCGCGCAGGCGCACTTCGACGGCCTGGCCATCGCGGCTGATGCCGCCATGGCGGATGTTCTTGTCGCGCAGCAGGGTGCGCAGGTCGCCGGCATAGGACTCGGCCTTCTTGGTCAGCGCGGCCTGCATGTCCACCTGCAGCATGAAGTGCACGCCACCGCGCAGGTCCAGGCCCAGGTACATGGGCATGGCATGGATCGAGGTCAGCCACTTGGGCGACAGCGAGAACATGTTGAGCGCCACCACATAGGAGGCATCGGCCTCATTGGGAACCAGGACCTTCTGGATCGCGTCCTTGGCCTTGCCCTGGGTGTCCACCGAGTCGAGCTGGGCCCGCACCGAATTGCCCTCCAGGCTCACGGAAACGGGCGTGATGCTGGCGGCCTTGAGCGCCTCTTCCACCCGCTGCAGGACAGCGGTGTCCACTTTCACGGAGGATTTGACGGCAGACACCTGCACCGCAGGGGCCTCGCCAAAGAAATTGGGCAGGGTGTACAGGGTCCCCACCAGCAGCACGATCACCAGGATCGCGTACTTCCACACCGGATATCGGTTCATGATCGCGCTCTTGCCTCTTGGAAAGCTTCAGAGGGCGCCGGCCTTGCACCGGGCGCCCTGGACACACGGGGCTCTCTCGGGCCTTACTTGGCCGTGCCCTTGGGCAGGACCTGGACCACGGCGCTGCGCTGCAGCTGCACTTCCACGCCGCTGGCGATCTCGATGTGCAGGAAGCCTTCGGACAGGCGCGTGACCTTGCCCACGATGCCGCCGGCCGTGGCCACCTCATCGCCCTTGGCGATGGCGTCGATCATGGCGCGGTGTTCCTTCTGGCGCTTCATCTGGGGGCGGATCATGACGAAATACAGCACCACGAACATGAGCACCAGGGGCAGCATGCCGGTGAGCGAGGACATCATGTCGCCACCGCCCGCAGCGGCGGCGGGAGCGGTCTGGGCAAAAGCAGAAGAAATAAACACGGACGGAACTCCACAACGGATGGTCAAAACACACTGAAAACCGCCTGCAGACAGCGCCTGCGCGCTCACCGGGCGGAACAGGACATTGTATGCGGGCCCCCGCCACGCCCCCAAGGGGTATGACCCAAGGTGGCAGCGGGTGTTTGTTGTCCTCCACAGAATGCCGACTCTGGCAAGCCTGCAAAGGATCAATTGCTACACTCCTGATAGCAAAAAAGCCCACGCAAGCGCGGGCTCTCCCTGCAAGGTGCGGCCAGGCCGCCGGACTTCAAGCGGCCTGGCGCTCGGTCCGCACCGCACCGCCCCGGCGCCATTGGGCCATCAGGCCCTCCCACTTGGGACGGGCCGCCGCCAGGTGGCGCTCCTTCACATGACCGTAGCCGCGGATCTCTTCGGGAATGCGGGCAATCTCCACGGCCAGCGCCAGGTTGTCGGCGGTGAGGCCCTGCAGCAGCTCGTCGATGCAGGCGCGGTACTCCACGATCAGCGCGCGCTCCATGCGGCGCTCTTCGGTGCGGCCGAAGGGGTCGAAGGCCGTGCCACGCAGGCCCTTGAGCTTGGCCAGCACACTGAAGGCGCTGCGCATCCAGGGGCCAAAGGGTTGCTTGACCAGTTCACCGCGCTCGTTCTTCTTGGCCGTCATGGGCGGGGCCAGGTGGTGCACCAGCTTGTAGTCGCCTTCGAACATGTTCGCGATCTTGTCCGTGAAGGCCTTGTCGGTGTGCAGGCGTGCCACCTCGTACTCGTCCTTGTAGGCCATGAGCTTGAACAGGTAGCGGGCCACGGCCTCCGACAGGCGCGTCGTGGTCCCCAGTTGGCCTTCGGCAGCGCGCACCTTTTCGACAAAGGCCGTGTACTCGGCGGAATAGGCGGCGTTCTGGTAGTCCGTGAGGAAGTCCACGCGCTTGGACAGCATCTCCGTGATCGATGGTTTCTTGACGAACTCGATCACCTGCGCCGCCTGGAACAGCGACTGCACGGCCTTCACGTCGTGGGCACAGCGGCGGCCCCATTCGAAGGCCGCCTTGTTGTTGTCCACCTGCACGCCATTGAGCTCCATGGCGCGCATCAGCGAAGCGTAGGTCAGCGGCACGCGGCCCTTTTGCCAGGCATAGCCCAGCATCAGCGGGTTGGTGTAGATGCTGTCGCCCAGCAGCTGGGTGGCGACCTGCTCGGCATCGAAGCTGCCCACGCCACCGGCCCCGACCGCCGCCGCAATGGCGCTGTCGCAGTTGGCGCCGGGGAACTGCCAGTTGGGGTTGGTCACGAAGGCCGCCGTGGGCGTACCATGGGTATTGAGCGCCACGAAGGTGCGGCCCGGCTGCATCACGGCCAGCGTGTACTTGTGCGCCGCGACGATGGAATCGCAGCCGATCACCAGGTCCGCCTTGGCGGTGTCGACCTTGGTGGTGTAGATGGCCTCGGGCCGGTTGGCGATCTGGATGTGGCTCCAGGTGGCGCCGCCCTTCTGGGCCAGGCCGCCGGCGTCCTGGGTGATGACGCCCTTGCCGTCCAGGTGGGCTGCCATGCCCAGCAGCGAGCCGATGGTGATCACGCCTGTGCCGCCCACGCCGCCGACCACGATGCCCCAGGCCGCCTCGGCCACGGGCAGCACGGGATCGGGGATGGCCGGCAGACTGGCCAGGTCGCCCTTCTTTTCCTTCTTGGGCTTCTTGAGCTTGCCGCCTTCCACCGTGACGAAGCTCGGGCAGAAACCGTTGACGCAGGAGTAGTCCTTGTTGCACGTGCTCTGGTTGATGCGGCGCTTGCGGCCGAACTCCGTCTCCACCGGCTCCACGCTCAGGCAGTTGGACTTGGTCGAGCAATCGCCGCAGCCCTCGCACACCAGGTCGTTGATGACCACGGTCTTGTCGGGCGTGGCCAGGGTGCCGCGCTTCCTGCGGCGGCGTTTTTCGGTGGCGCAGGTCTGGTCGTAGATGATGACCGTGCAGCCCTTGATCTCGCGGAACTGGCGCTGCAGCGCGTCGAGTTCATCGCGGTGGTGCACCGTCACGCCCTCGGCCAGCGCCACGCCGTCGTACTTCTGCGGCTCGTCGGTGACGATGATGAGCTTGACCACGCCCTCCGACTTCAGGCTGTTCATGATCTGCAGCACCGAGTGGCCTTCGGGCCGCTCACCCACCTGTTGGCCGCCGGTCATGGCCACGGCGTCGTTGTAGAGCACCTTGTAGGTGATGTTGGTGCCCGCCGCGATGCTCTGGCGGATGGCCAGCAGCCCGCTGTGGAAGTAGGTGCCGTCGCCCAGGTTGGCAAACACGTGCTGGTCGGTGGTGAACGGTGCCTGGCCCACCCAGGTCACGCCCTCGCCGCCCATCTGCGTGAAGGTGGAGGTGTTGCGGTCGGGCATCCAGTTGGCCATGTAGTGGCAGCCGATGCCGGCCACGGCGCGCGAGCCCTCGGGCACGCGGGTGCTGGTGTTGTGCGGGCAGCCGCTGCAGAACCAGGGCGCACGCTCACCCGTGTCCACCTTGAGCTCGGCCATGCCGCGCTCGCTGGCTTCGATGACGGCAATGCGCGCGTCCATGCGGGCGATGATGTCGTCCGAGACCCCCAGCTTCTTGAGCCGCTTGGCGATCGCCTTGGCAATGATGGCCGGGGTCAGGTCGGCCTTGGCGCGCAGCAGCCAGTTCTGGCTGGGGTTGGGCATGGACCACTCGCCGCCCGTCGCATCGCCCTCGGGCTCGTCGAACTTGCCCAGCACATTCGGGCGCACGTCGGCGCGCCAGTTGTAGAGCTCTTCCTTGAGCTGGTATTCGATGACCTGGCGCTTTTCCTCGACCACGAGGATCTCCTGCAGCCCTTGCGCGAAGTCGCGCGTGATGGTCGCTTCGAGCGGCCACACCACGTTCACCTTGTGCACGCGGATACCGAGCTGGCGGCAGGTGGCGTCATCGAGGCCCAGGTCCACCAGGGCCTGGCGCGTGTCGTTGTAGGCCTTGCCGCTGGCGATGATGCCGAAGCGGTCGTTCGGGCCTTCGACCACGTTGTAGTTGAGCTTGTTGGCGCGGATGTACGCCAGGGCCGCGTACCACTTGTAGTCCATGAGGCGCGCTTCCTGCTCCAGCGGCGCATCGGGCCAGCGGATGTGCAGGCCGCCGGGCGGCATCACGAAGTCCTCGGGCATCACGATCTTCACACGGTCGGGGTCCACCAAGATGCTGCTGGAGGACTCCACCACCTCCTGGATGGTCTTCATGCCCGACCACACGCCCGAGAAGCGGCTCATGGCGAAGGCGTGCAGGCCCATGTCCAGGATTTCCTGCACGCTGCTCGGGAAGAACACCGGCGTGCCGCAGGCCTTGAAGATGTGGTCGCTCTGGTGCGCGGCCGTGCTGCTCTTGCTGATGTGGTCGTCGCCCGCGATGGCGATCACGCCACCATGCTTGGCGGTGCCTGCCATGTTGGCGTGCTTGAACACGTCCGAGCAACGGTCCACACCCGGGCCCTTGCCGTACCAGATGCCGAAAACGCCATCGAACTTCTTGGACTGGGGGTACAGGTCGAGCTGCTGCGTGCCCCAGACGGCCGTGGCGCCGAGCTCCTCGTTCACCCCGGGCTGGAAGACGATGTTGTTGGCCGCCAGGTGCTTCTTGGCCGCCCACAGGGCCTGGTCGTAGGTGCCCAGAGGCGAACCACGGTAGCCGCTGATGAAGCCGGCGGTGTTGAGCCCTGCCACGGCATCGCGCTGGCGCTGCAGCATGGGCAGGCGAACCAGGGCCTGCACCCCGCTCATGAAGGCCCGCCCACTGTCTAAAGAGTACTTATCGTCCAGCGTGACGGTCTCGAGGGCCTTGCGGATGTGCTCGGGCAGCGGGGCATTCATGGCTATGTCTCCAATGGCTTTTGTGGGGTGCGCCTCTTGTGGAAGCTGTGGTTCATGGCCGCGCCTCCCGTTTAGGGCGGCACCTCCAGTGTGGAGACAAGTGTATGCCCGCGTCGCTGATATGTCTTTGCGTTGTGTGCCGCATTTAGGCTATTCTGAGAAAGGATCTTTCTCAAACCAAGCACTTTGTGAACACTCTCGACAAATTCGATCTGGCCATCCTCAACGAGCTGCAAACCGATGCCCGCCTGACCAATGCCGAGCTGGCCCAGCGCGTGGGCCTGTCGGCCGCGCCCTGCTGGCGCCGCGTGCGTGCGCTGGAGGAAGAGGGCTTCATCAAGGGCTACCGCGCCGAGATCGACCGCAACAAGATCGGCCTGGGGGTGCTGGCCTTCGTGCGGCTCGATGCCGACCGCAGCACCGGCAACCTCACGCGCGAGATGGAGGACGCCATCGCCCAGATCCCCGAGGTGATCGCCTGCCACTACATCAGTGGCACCGGCACCTTCGAGCTGCAGGTGGTGGCACGCGACCTGGAGAGCTTTTCGCAGTTCGCGCGCAATGTGCTACTGAACCTGCCCAATGTGAAGGACATGCACACCAGTTTCTCGCTGGGCGAGGTCAAGGCCAGCGGGGCGCTTCCGCTCACACACCTGGCCCGGACGAAGTGATGGCGCTGCTGATTTCGCAGCAAATCGCGCTCGATGGGCATGCGCCAAGGTCTCTTTCGGACGGATATCGGCGCTGACACGCCGCGGTAACAAGGCGTTCGGGCGTGCACTCACCACAGGGTGTGCTGTATAAGCCTGCGACGCCACTGCACAACCACCGCGGAACCACCCAGCTGCCGCGCGCCCCCCCTGTACGACCGGGGCGCTTTGCCGCAATGCCCAGGGGGTTGCACGTTGGCCGGTGGGGCTAAAAATACGGTGGCTTCTATCGCACAGGCAGGCGGCCTGCCGAGGGAAGTCCCAAAGAGGGAGCGAGCGGCATGATCATCTGGGGCATTTTTTGGGGCGCGGTGCTGGGTTCGTGGTTTGGCGGCCATGGTGACTTCGGACCGTTTGTCGGCGCCATCCTGGGCTTTTTTGCCGGCCTGTCGTTGCGCTGGGCGGTGCGCTCCGCCATTCGTACGGAGTTGCAGGCGCAGGCCGCGAAGGCTGTCGCCCCGCCCGCTGCGTCGGCGCAAGCGGCGCCCTCGGCCGAAGACCGGGCACAGGTGGCCCCGCCCTCACCGCCCCTCCCGCCGGTGCCCCAGAACACAAGCCCGGACGCGGACGATCCGTTCTGGACGGGCGAACCCACGCCGCACGGCCTGCCGCCCGTCCCGACCTCGGCCTCCACCTCGGCTCCGGTGCCTCCCCGCCCCGATGAACTTCGCCAGCCCGCCCCACCCAACCCCTTGGAGCAGGCCGTGCTGGCCGCCAGGAACTGGCTGCTGGGCGGCAACACCATCGTGCGGGTAGGCCTGGTGATTTTGTTCATTGGCCTGTCCTTCCTTGCGCGGTATGCCGCTTCGGCCGGGCTGTTGCCGGTCGAATTCCGCCTGGCCGCGGTCGCGGCGGTGGGCATTGCGCTGCTGGTAGTGGGCTTTCGCAAGCGCGCTGACAAGCCCGCTTTTGCGCTGGCCCTGCAGGGCGGTGGCGTGGCGGTCATGTACCTCACCGTGTTCGCCGCCTTCCGGCTCTACGGGTTGCTGCCACCGCTGTATGCCTTTGGTCTGATGATCGCGGTCTGCGCGGCCAGCTGCGCGCTGGCACTGCTGCAGGACTCGCGCGCACTTGCCGTGGCTGCGTTTGCCGGTGGCTTTGCCGCCCCCATCCTGCTGTCCACGGGCCAGGGCAGCCATGTGGGCCTGTTCAGCTACTACACCCTGCTGAACCTGGCCATTCTCTTCATTGCCCACAAGCGCTCCTGGCGCATGCTCAACGTGGTGGGCTTTGTCGCCACCTTCGGCGTCGCTTCGGCATGGGGCGCGCTCAAGTACCAGCCAGAGCACTACGCCAGCACGCAGCCCTTTCTTGCGGGCTTTGTGCTGATCTACCTGTGTGCTGCCATCCTCTATGCCCGCAACACGCCCACCAAGCTGGGCAATGCCGTGGACACCATGCTGGTCTTTGGCACGCCGCTGGTGGGTTTTGGTCTGCAGGCCGGGCTGGTACAGCCTTTCGAGCTGGGCGCCGCCTTCTCCGCCATGGCCTTTGCCGCGTTGTACCTGGTGACGGCGACCGTGTTGGCGCGCCGCGCGCTGGACAGCTGGCGCCTGCTCGTCGAATGTTTCATTGCCGTTGGCGTGGGCTTTGCCACACTGGCCGTGCCGCTGGCGCTGGACGCGCAATGGACGTCTGCGGTCTGGGCGCTCGAAGGCGCAGGCGCTTTCTGGGTCGGCATGCGCCAGGCCCGCTGGATGCCACGCGCCTTCGGGCTGGTGCTGCAGGTCGTGGCCATGCTGGCTTTCCTGGGCAGCACCTCCAGCATCTCGCCGCTGCCGCTGGTCAACCCCGCCTTCCTGGGCGCGTTGCTGATCGCGCTGCCCTCGCTGCTGCTGGCCTGGTGGCTGCGCCAGCCGCTGCCGCACAGCGGCTCCGCCTGGGCCCGGGGTTATGCGGGTGTGGAGGCGCGGCTGTCCAACCCGGCCTATCTCTACGGCTTTGTATTCTGGTGCCTGGCCTGGCTCATGGAAATCACGCGGCATGTGCCCGGCCTGGAAGCGGGCCAGTGGCCCACGCCGGTGTTCTCCGAACAGGTGACCGAACTGCTGGCCATGCTGGCCGTCGTGCTCAGCGCCGCGCTGTCGATGGTGCTGGGCCTTCGCACGCGCTGGGCAGTGGCGACCTGGCCGGCGCGCGGCACCATTGCCGTGCTGGCGCTGGGGTGGGCCGTGCAGGTGGCCGACGGCTACCGCGTGCTCGCCACCCCCGCCTGGGCCGTGTGGCCCGCCGTGCTGGCGCTGCATGTGTGGATGCTGCGGCAGACAGACCAGCTGCAGCTGGCGGCCGATGTGGATGGCAAGCCGGGTGCGCCCAGCCCGCTCGCTGGCTGGTTCCATGCTGCCACAGCGTGGCTGGTGACTTTGCTGCTGGCCGACTGCCTGTGGTCCGGCATCGGCAAGGCTGAGCTATGGCACACCTCTTGGGCCGGTGTGGTCCTGCTGGTCAGCGCCATTGCGGTGTTGGTGCTGCTGGCGCTGTGGGCGGGTCGTGGCAACCGGCCGGCAGCGCGTGCAGCGCTGCCTTGGCCGCTCAACCCGCATGCCGAGGCCTACTACTGGCTGGCGGCCCTGCCCATGGCGGTGATGGTGTTCTGGGGCGCGCTGTTGGCGGCAGTGCATTCGTCGGGCCACACCGCGCCGCTGCCCTACATTCCACTGCTCAACCCCACCGACCTGACGCTCGCGCTCGCGTTGGGCGGCCTGGTGTTCTGGCGGCGGGCACTGCTTTCGGCGCTGCCGCTCCCGGCCCGCTCGGGCTGGGTCACCGGGCGCCATGCACTGCTGGCATTGGCGCTGCTGGCCTTCATCGTGATCAACACCGTGTGGTTGCGTGTGGCCCACCACTTCTTCGGCGTGCGCTGGAATGCGTCGGCGCTGTTCGACAGCTTCGTGGTGCAGACCGGCTACGCCATCTTGTGGACGCTGCTGGCGCTCGGCATGATGGTGCTGGCGCACCGGCGCATGCAGCGGCCGCTGTGGCTGGTGGGCGCAGGCCTGCTGGGCGGGGTGGTGGTCAAGCTGCTGCTGATCGATTTGTCCAATGCCGGCGGTGCCGAACGCATCATTGCCTTCATCGCCGTGGGTGTGCTCATGCTGGTGGTGGGCTACTTCGCGCCGTTGCCGCCCAAGGCGGCTGCCCGCGCGGAGCCTGCTGCGCCGCCGCTGGCGCCATCGCAACCAGAAACACTCCCATGAAGCCTGCCGCTCTGAACCTGCCCCTGGCGCTGGCCGCTGCCGCCCTGTCCCTGTGTGCCGGTGCGGCCCACGCGGTGACCGATGCCAACGACCCCGCCGCCTACGCCATCCGCCTTCCCGTGGCGCTCGCGGCCGATGCGCCGCTGCAGCGCATCCCGCTGCCCGCCGAGGTGCTGGTGCGCCTGCAAAGCCCGGGTTACGCCGACCTGCGCCTTTTCAACGGCCTGGGCCAGCCCGTGCCCATGGCACTGGCCGGTGTGGCGGCAGCCAGTGCCCCCGAGGGGTCGGTGACCTTGCCCGCTTATCCCATCCTGGGCGCTGCCAGCGCGGGGACAGCAGGGCTGGAAGGCCTGTCGCTGCGCATCGAGGAGCGCCAGGGCCAGCGCGTGGTGCAGATCGACAGGCCCGGCACCGCAAGTCCTGCAGCCACACAAACCGTGTGGGGCGCGTTGCTCGACGCGCGCGATGTGCAGCTGCCCGTGGCCCGCATGGCCCTGGACGCGGATCTGCCCGCAGGCCAACCCGTGACGTTCCGGGTGCAGGCCAGCAAGGACCTCCAGCACTGGCACCCACTGGCCGAGACCGTGCTGTACCGCGCCAGCGCTGCGATGCCACCCACGGCACCAGGCCGCCTGGGCAGCGAGCAGATCGACCTGCAACGGGCCGACCTCAAGGGCCACTACCTGCGCGTGACCTGGGGCGATGCTGTTGTGACCTTGCGCGGCGTCCAGCTGGCTACCTCGGCCCAAACGGGCCCGCGCGAGCGCGTCAGCGCCAGCATGGCGGTGCCGCCACTGGGCAACAACCCGCGTGAACTGGTGTTTGCGCTGCCGTTTGCGACGCCAGTCGCCGCGCTTGAGATCAAGCCGCCCGGCAGCAATGTGCTGATCCCCGTGCGCGTGCTGGGCCGCAACCACCGCGAGCAGCCCTGGTCGCCGCTGGCGAGCGCGGTGGTCTACAAGATGACCATGGGAGGCCAGGAGCAGGCCAGCGGCCCCATCGGGCTGGGCGGCGCCTCGGTGCGCGAGATCAAGATCGAAGTCGACCCCAAGACCCCCGGCTTTGCCGCCGCGCCCGAGATGGCGCTGCAGTTCGAGCCCGTGCAGCTGGTGTTCCTGGCCAGCGGGCAAGGGCCCTTCACACTGGCCGCTGGGCTGCCCGGTGCCAGCGCAGCGGCCAGTGCCTTTCTGCCCCTGGCCAGCCTGGTGCCGGGCTACCAGCCCGCTCAGGAGAACCAGTTGCCCATAGCGCTGGCCGATGCAGCCCGGGCCGACATCACCGGTGGCAAGCTCCAAGACAGCACGCAGGTGCCTGCTGCAGAGGCCAGCGGCGGCATCTCCACGCGCAGTGCCGTGCTGTGGGGCGTGCTGCTGGCAGGCGTGGGGGCGCTGGCGCTCATGGCCTGGCTGCTGCTGCGGCAGACCAGGCGGGCAGGCAAGCACGCACCGGCTGAGCCGACCGATGCGGTGTGAAGGGGTGCCGGGGGAGGGGACAGGCTTGCAGTCGGCTATTTGGCGCTGATCCGGCACGGCCACTCCAACCGGCGCACAATGGCGGGACATGCCACCATTGCCGTCCCACGAAAGCACGCGCAGCGTCGCACCCGAATCCCTCCCCCCTTCCAGCGCCGAGGGGGCCGGATCCGCGCAGGGAACGCCCCAGGCCGATGCGGCCACTCCCCCCGCCGACCCGAACCAGGTATCGCTCTCGCCGCTGGCGCCGCTGTCGGTGCCGGTGTTCCGCATGCTCTGGCTCACCTGGGTGGCCGCCAACACCTGCATGTGGATGAACGACGTGGCGGCCGCCTGGCTCATGACCACGCTCACCACCTCGCCCATCCTGGTGGCGCTGGTGCAGTCGGCCTCCACCCTGCCCGTGTTCCTGCTGGGCCTGCCCAGCGGTGCGCTGGCCGACATCCTGGACCGCAGGCGCTATTTCATGGCCACGCAGTTCTGGGTCGCCGCCGTGGCCCTGGTGCTGTGCGTGGCCATCCTGGCCGGCGGCATGACCGCGCCGCTGCTGCTGGCCCTGACCTTTGCCAACGGCATCGGCCTGGCCATGCGCTGGCCGGTGTTCGCCGCCATCGTGCCCGAGCTGGTGAGCCGGCCGCAGCTGCCCGCCGCCCTGGCACTCAACGGCGTGGCCATGAACGCCTCGCGCATCATCGGCCCGCTGCTGGCAGGCGCCATCATCGCCAGTGCCGGCAGCGCCTGGGTGTTCGTGCTCAACGCCGTGCTGTCGGTGGGCTCGGGCCTGGTGATCATGCGCTGGAAGCGCACCCATGTCCCCAGCCCGCTGGGCCGCGAGCGCCTGCCCAGCGCCATGCGCGTGGGCCTGCAGTTCGTGCGCCAGTCGCCGCGCCTGCGCGCCGTGCTCTGGCGCATCTCTGTGTTCTTCCTGCATGCCACGGCGCTCATGGCCATGCTGCCCCTACTGGCCAAGGGCCTGGAGGGCGGCGGCGCCGGCACCTTCACGCTGCTGCTGGCCTCCATGGGCGCGGGCGCGATCGCGGCCGCCATGTTCCTGCCCCGCCTGCGCCAGGCCATGCCACGCGACGTGCTGGTGCTGCGCGGCACCCTGCTGCAGGCTGCGGCCACGGGCGTCATGGCGATTGCGCCCAATGTCTATGTGGCCGTGCCGGCCATGGTGGTGGGCGGCATGGCCTGGATCACCACGGCCAACACGCTCAGCGTTTCGGCCCAGCTGGCGCTGCCCAACTGGGTGCGCGCGCGCGGCATGTCGATCTTCCAGATGGCCATCATGGGCTCCACCGCCCTGGGCGCGGCCGTCTGGGGCCAGGTGGCCACGCTGACCAGCGTGCACCTGAGCCTGGGCATCGCGGCCGTCACCGGCTTCACCGCCATGGCCGTGGTGCAGCGCCTGGTGGCCGACCGCAGCATCGAGGAGGACCTGAGCCCCTCGCAGGCCTTCAAGGCCCCCGTGGCCCCCACGCCCCCTGAGCGCGGCCACGTGGTCGCCACCATCGAATACACCATCGACCCCGCACGCGCGGCCGACTTCCGCGAGCTCATGCAGGAAAGCCGGCGCAGCCGCCTGCGCCAGGGCGCCCTGTCCTGGCAGTTGCGCCACGACATCGCCGACCCGGCGCGCTATGTGGAGCAGATCGAGGACGAATCCTGGACCGAGCACCTGCGCCGCTTCGACCGCGTCACCGCCTCCGACGTCGCGCTGCGCGAACGCAAGCTGGCCTTCCACATCGGCGACGCCCCGCCCCTGGTCTCGCGCTTCGTGGTGGAGCGCTGAACACCCATGTACCTCCTGATCCTCAGCTACAAGCAGCCCCTGTCCGAGGTGGACCGGTTCGTGCCCGAGCACCGGCAATTCCTGGAGCGGCACTACGCCTCCGGCCACTTCCAGCTCTCGGGCCGCCGGGAGCCCCGCACCGGCGGCGTGATCCTGGTGCGCGCCGCCAGCCGCGACGAGGTGCTCGCCATCGTGCAGCAAGACCCCTTCCACCGCGAGCAGCTCGCGGACTACGAGCTCATCGAGTTCCTGCCGTCGATGGCGGCCGCCGGGCTCGACGGTCTGCGCGAGACCTGAGCTCCTGGATCAACGGGGCCAGAGGACCCACAAGCGCAGGCCCTGCTTGAGCCGCCCGGCGATGTCACCGGCCTCCTGGCCCCAGCCCGTGAAATAGTCGGCCCGCACCGCGCCCAGGATGGCGCTGCCCGTGTCCTGCGCCAGCACCAGGCGGCTCAGCTGCACCTGCGGCCCGCTGGAGGCCAGCCACACCGGCGTGCCATAGGGAATGCTCTGGCGGTCCACCGCGATGGAGCGGCCCGGCGTGAGCGCCACGCCCTGGGCACCCTTGGGGCCGAAGCCGGCCTCCATGCCATCGAGCGTCTCTTCGCGGAAGAACACATAGCGCGGGTTGGCCCAGAGCAGCTCGTTGGTGCGCTGCGGGTTCTGCGCCAGCCAGGCGCGGATGCCGGGCCAGGTGGCATCGCGCGTGGCGCCCTGGTCCAGCAGCCAGCGGCCCACGCTCTGGTAAGGCTGGTCGTTGGTGCCCGCATAGGCCACCCGCACCAGGGTCACCGAGCCATCGGGCTCGGCCACGCGCAGGCGGCCCGAGCCCTGGATGTGCAGCACCATGGACTCCACCGGGTCGCGCAGCCAGGCGATGGCCCGGCCCTGCAGGGCGGCCTGCGCCTCGGGCAGGGTGTCGATCTGCTGGCGCGTGTACCAGGGCTTGCGTGCCCCATGCCCTGCGGGCAGCCGGTACACAGGCACGGTGTAGCCGTTGCCGGGGTGGCGCGCGGCGTCGATCAGGGGCTCGTAGTAGGCGGTGAGCAGGCCCTCGGGGTTGCCCTCGGCCGACTCCACGCGGTAGGGCTGCAGCCGCGCCACCATCCAGGCGCGCTGCTCCTCGGGCGTGGCGATGCTCAGCTGGCGCACCTCGCCACACAGCTGCACGAACTGCGGGGCCGGACGCTCGCAGCTCTTGATCCAGGCATTCCAGGCCTCGTGCAGCGCGTCGTTGGCAAAGCCGGGCAACTCGGCCCAGCGCACCGGGATCCAGCGGCTCTTGGGCTGGGCCATGGCCGGCGGCAGCGGGCCGTTGTCTCCGGGAATGGACACCGCGCCCGGCGGCAGCGCTGGGGAGAGGACCGCGGGGCGGGAGGGACTTGGGGGCGGCGTGCTGGAGCAGGCGGCCAGCGTTCCTACAATCAGCGCCGTCGTCACAAGGCGCAGGAGTGTCAATTTCATGGGGCTGATTTTGCTTGAAGCGCTGCTCGCGCTGGTGGTGCTGGTGGCCATCGTCTGGTGGACCATGTTTTCCGGGCGGCGTGGCGGCGAGCTCAAGGCCCCGGAGCAGGAGGAGGGCGAAAAAGCCTCTCCACCGCCAGGCAAGGACTGAGCGCCAGGCTCAGTGCCCTTGGCGCAGCAGGTTGGCCAACTCCACGGCCGACTTGACCTGCATCTTGTCGAACACGCGCGCGCGGTGCACTTCCACCGTGCGCACGCTGATGTCGAGCTGATCGGCAATCAGCTTGTTGGGCAGGCCCTCGACCACCAGGTCCATGACGTCGCGCTCGCGCTCCGTCAGGTCGGCCAGGCGCACCTGCAGGTCGCTGCGTTCGCGCAGCGCGGCCAGGTGGGCCGCCGATTTCGCCAGCGCCTGCTCGATGCGGTCGACCAGGGCATTGTCCGAGAACGGCTTCTCGCAGAAGTCGAAGGCGCCGCGCTTGACCGCGTCCACGGCCGTGGGCACATCGGCATGGCCGGTGAGAAAGATCACCGGCATGGTCGCCAGATCACCGCGCACGATGAGCAGGTCGAACAAGGCCAGGCCGCTCATGCCCGGCATGCGCACGTCCAGCAGCAGGCAGCAGGGCTGGCGCTGCGCGGGGCGCGACTGCAGCGCGGCATCGAAGGCTTCGGCGCTGTCGAAGGACTCGCTGGGCAGGCGGCGCGAGCGCAGCAGCCAGGCCAGTGCTTCGCGCACGCCCGCATCGTCATCGACGATGTACACGGTGGCATTGGAGACGGGTTCCATCAGGAGGCAGTCGAAGAAGAGGAAGCGGGAGGTTGGTGGACGGGCAGCGTGAAGGTGAATACCGTACCACGGGGTTCGTTGGGCGCAAAGCCGAGGAAGCCGCCATGCTGCTCGATGACGGTGCGGCACAGGCTCAGGCCCAGCCCCATGCCCTCGGCGCGGGTGGTGAAGAAGGGGGTGAACAGGCGCTCGGCCACCTCGGGCTCGATGCCGGCGCCCAGGTCGGCCACGGCGAACTCGATCCAGGCCTGGTGCGCGTTCGACGCGGCGCGGCGCGCGCGGATCTCCAGCACCCGCTTGGAAACGCCGGGCACGTCCATGGCCTGCATGGCATTGCGTGCCAGGTTGAGCAGCACCTGCTCGACCATGGTGCGGTCGCACAGCGCGGGGGGCAGGTCGGCCTCCACCGCCGTGTGCACGCGCACGCCGATCTTGCGCGCCTGCAGGCTCACCAGCGGCATGATGGCGTCGAGCAGCTGCTGCGCGCTCACGGCCTCGCGGGCCTGGTCGCGCCGGCGCACGAAGTCGTGCACGCTCTTGATCACCTTGCCGGCCCGTTCGGCCTGGCGCGCAATGGCCTGCATGGCCATGCGCACGTCCTGCAGGTTTTCGGGGGGGGGAGGGGCAGCGTCGCCCGCGCCCACCGGGGCTTCGAGCAGGTTCATCGAGCCCGTGGCATAGCTCGAAATGGCGGCCAACGGCTGGTTCAGTTCATGGCTCAGCAGCGAGGCCATTTCGCCCACGGTGGCCAGGCGCGCCGTGGCCTGCAGGCGTTCCTGCGAGGCGCGCGAGAGCTCCTCGATGCGGCGCTGCTCGCTCATGTCCAGGAAGGCGCTCATCCAGCCCGTGTGCAGCCCCTGGGCGTTGATCAGCGGCGCCTCGATGATGAGCACCGGGAAGCGCGTGCCATCCTTGCGCATGAACTCCGACTCGAAGCCTTCGCGCGGCGGCATGTAGCCGGCAAAGCGGATGGCCTGGCGCTGCTGGTATTCCTCCACCCGCTCGGGCGGCCAGTACGGTGCCGACGCGCTCAGGCCCAGCAGTTCCTGCGGCGCAAAGCCCACCATGTCGCAGAAAGCCGGGTTCACGTAGGTGATGCGGCCCTCCAGGTCGCGCGCGCGCAGCCCCGTGACCAGCGAGTCCTCCATGGCCTTGCGAAACGCCAGTGCGTCGCCCAGGTCGCGCTCGGCGCGCAGGCGCCGGCGGTTGTCGCGCACCAGCACCACCATCACCGTGACCAGTGCGATGGACATGGCCGTGACCAGCGCCGTGAGCACGTTGGGGAACAGGCTCGGGGCACTGTGCCAGGTGTCCATGCGCAGCACCAGGGTGGCGCCGGGCAGGTCCAGCAGGTGCGTGGCCGTGAACATGCGCGAGCCGCGCCGCGCCGCGCCCAGCACCGCCAGGCGCGTGCCGTCGGCTTCGGTGAAGGAGGCTTCCTGGCTGCGCGTGAGGCCATGCCCCACCAGGTCTTCGAGCATGGCGTTGAGCGCGTAGGTGGCCACCAGGAAGCCGGTGTTGCGCCCGCCCGAGGTGATGGGCAGGCACAGCTCCATCATCTCCGAGCCCAGGCCATCGCCGTGCGGCTGGAAGTAGCTGCTCGAATAGGCCGGCCCGCTCAGGCGGCGCGCATTGGCACAGGCCAGCGAGGCGTCGGAGTGCGCGCTCTCGCGCGTGCCGCGGTCCCAGTACACGGGACGGTAGGGGGTCTGCACCTGCGAGCGCAGCCGCATGCCGGTGTCACGCCATTCCAGACGCACCAGCTCGCGGTGGCCGCGCAGCAGCTCGGAGGCATTCACCTCCCAGGCCAGCACGCCCGGGTCTTCGGCATGCAGGGCCTGCAGGCTCTGCAGGTTGCGCGTGAGGGCCACGCGCACGTCCGAGACGGCATCGGCCGTGTCGCGCTCGAGCCGGCTCTGCACCTGGCTGGCTTCGTAGCGCCCGGCCAGCCAGACCACGGTGACCAGCATGGCCACCACCAGCGCCACGAGCAGGGTCCACAGCGACCAGCGCCGCCAAGCGCCACGCCAGCGCTGCCACAGGGTCTTGCGCGGCTTGCTGCTCACAGCACGCGGTGGCCCAGGGCCGGCAGCTGGCTGCGCACCTCGCGCAGGCGCGCCTTGGCCAGCGTTCCCAGGGCGACGCCGACACCTTCATCGTGCACCGCCGCAATGCCGCCCCAGGGGTCCACCAGCATGCTGTGGCCCCAGGTGCGGCGCCCGTTCTCGTGCACACCGCCCTGGGCCGGAGCCAGCACATAGGCCAGGTTCTCGATGGCGCGGGCGCGCAGCAGCACCTCCCAGTGCGCCTGCCCCGTGGTGTGGGTGAAGGCGCTGGGCACCAGCAGCAGATCGGCCCCGGCCTGGGCATGGGCGCGGTAGAGCTCGGGAAAGCGCAGGTCGTAGCACACGCTCAGGCCCACGCGCCAGAGTTCGCCCTCGCGCGAGCGCAGGTCGAACTGCACGACCTCGTCGCCAGGCTCGATCACCCGGCTTTCGTGGAACTGGTCCTGGCCGTTGTCGAAGTGGAACAAATGGATCTTGTCGTAGCGCGCAACGCAGGCCCCCTCGGGGTTGAAGGCCAGCGTGGTGTTGCGCACGCGCACGGCGTCATTGCCGCGCAGCGGCAGGGTGCCTCCCACGACCCACAGGCCGAGTTCGCGTGCCGCGCGCGCCAGGAAATCCTGGATGGGGCCTTCGCCATGCGCCTCCTGGAGCGCCAGCTTGTCGGTGTCCTGCCGGCCCATGATGCAGAAGTACTCGGGCAGCACGGCCAGCTCGGCGCCCGCGCGCGCCGCCTGCTCCAGCAGGGCCCGGGCGGCGACCAGGTTGTCGTCCAGGTGGGTTCCGGACACCATCTGCAGGGCAGCGACTTTCATGAGGACTCTCCGGTTCGAGGCGCGGTGGGTGATGGCCCGTTGTCCGCGGCATTGCCCGACACGCGCGCGCGCCGGGGCACGCGCACCACGCGCGGATCGGACCAGGATCCGTCGATGCGGAACTCCTGCGTCGCCGCCTCGATCAGCGGGCCGCGCAGGAACACCTGGGCCAGGAAGCTGCCCAGGCCAATCACCGGGTTGATGGCCGTGGCCACCAGCGAGGCCGTCATGGCATTGATCTCGGGCACCACCACCACGCGCAGGTCCTGCGTCTCGCGGTCGATGTCGGCACTGCCTTCCATGAGCACGGCGGCGTTCACGCCCTTCATCTGCAGGTTGTTGGTGGTGGCCACGCCCTGCTCGATGCGCAGGTCGCCGCGCACGAAGTCGAAGGCAAAGCCCTCGCTGAAGACATCGCGGAAATCCAGGCTCAGGCGGCGCGGCAGCGACTGCAGGCTGAGCACGCTGAGCAGCTTGGCCAGGCCGGGGTCGGCCTTGAGGAACTGGCCGGCCTCGATGTTCACATTGACCAGGCCGGTCATGGAACGGTAGTCGGGGCTGAAGGGCGCCCCCATCCAGGCCACCTGGCCCTCCATGCGGCCCTTGCCGCGCCGTATCACCCCCGGCATGGCGAAGCGGGCCAGCAGGTCGCCCGAGTCGCGGATGTCGAGCCGGAAATTGAGCACCGTGCGGCGCTCGCCGCCGCTGCCGCCGGCGCGCGGCTGGTTGAGCAGGGCCCAGTTGCCGTTGGCCGTGAGGCTGCCCTCGGGCGAGGTGATGTTGAACTTGGAGAGGCGCCACTCGCGCGGCGTGCTGTCGCTGCCGCGGTTCTGGGCCTCGATCTCCACCCGGCCGAGCTTGCGGCCGCGCAGCTCGAAGTCATCGACCACGATGTCCAGCGCGGGCAGCGAGCCCGGCTGCTCCTCGAGCAGCGCTTCGACCTGGTTGGCGTCGCTCTGCGGCATGTTCAGGCGCGACAGGCGCGCATAGAGCCGGCCGTTGCCCGAGTCCCCGCCCCCTCCTTCACGGAACTCCACGAAGCCGCTGAGCTCGGCCGCATCGATGTTGCCCTTCCAGACCGGGCCCTCGCGCTGCCCGCCGGCCACCACGTTGTGCAGGGTGCGCCCCTGGGCCGACAGCTCCCGGGCGCGCAAAGCCACGGTGGTGGGCAGGTAGTCCTGCGTGGCGCTGGCCAGCGCGCCGCCCGCAGGCCGGGCCGACGCCGCAGCCGATGCGGCCACCGGGCGCGGCGGGCTGAGCAGGTCTTCCCAGGCATCGATGTCAAGCCGGGCCAGCTGGATGTTGGCCGCCACCCCCTCGGTCGGCATGGGCGCCGACTCCCCGGGCGCCAGGCCCACGCCGATCGCACCGCGCAGCACACGCGGCTGGGCGCCGCTCACGTCGCGGTGGTAGGTGGCCGAGCCCAGGGCACCCAGGTCCACCGTGATCTGGTCACGCAACGGCGGCGCGGTGCCTGCGGCGGTGACCGTGCCGGTCAGTGATTCGCGCGCCAGCGAATTGTCGTAGCGCAGCGGCAGGCTGCTCTCGGCCGTCTTGCCCAGCGGGGCGGGCAGCGCCAGCGCCAGCCCCTGCAGGCTGGTCGTCACCTGCACCTCGGGCACGCCGCGGCGAAAGGCCAGCGCCAGCGTGTAGGGCGCGCTGCCCGTGGCCCGGCCGGCCAGCTGCGACAGCAGCCCCAGCTGGGGCGCCTGCTGCAGCCCTTCGGCCGTGGCCGTGCCCTGTGCGCGCAACTGGATCGCGGCTTCCGTGGCCGGTGCATTGGCGGCCAGGGCACGCATGCCCCCTTCCAGGCGCACATCGCCGCCCAGGGCCCGCGCCTGCATGCCGACCAGCGAGAACCCCGTTTCACTGAACTGCACCACGCCGCGCGCGCGCCCGAGCATGGGCGTATCGGGCGTGATGCGCACGTCGTTGCCGGCCAGGGTGACACTGCCCTGCACCCGGGACTTGTCGATCTGGCTGATGGGCAGGGAAAGCTTGAGCTGGAAGTCGGCGTTGCCCGTGCCGCTGGCCTGCGCCAGGGCGTTGCCCGTCATGCGCGACAGTGGCGAGGTGTTGACCACGCCCAGCAGTTCGGGCAGCGGCCCGCGCGCATCGGCATTCACGGCCACCACGGTGTGCGACAGGTCGGGGATGGAGGCCTCCACGCGCGCGACGCGCACCCCGGGTGTGCCGGCAAAGCTGCCGCTGGCGCCACGCACGTGCATGGAGGAGCGCTCGAAGATCAGCTCGCCCTGCAGCTGCGTGAGGGCTGGCCAGCGCAGCGGATCGTTCGGGTGCAACTGGGGTGGCACAAAGGCATAGGTCACGTCCTTGACCCGCGCGGCGATGCGGAACTCTCCCTGGCGCGGGTCGTTGAACGGGATGTCGTGCAGATCGCCCCGGACCTTGAAGTCCACCGCGCTGGCCGTGCCGGCCGTCACCGCGTCGCGCACATAGTGGCGGGCGTCATCGCCCACCGACAGCGGCAGGTAGCGGTGTACGCGCGTGCCATCGGCCCGCGTGAGTTTGCCCGAGAGGTCGAGCACGCCCGGAAAGCGCGAATGGCTCGGCCCTTTCGCAGGGTCGGAGGTATGCCAGGTCGCGCGCGCCTCGCCCTGGGCATCGGCATTGGCGAACTTCACCTCGTTGGCCTGCACCGCGATGCGCTCGCCCTCCAGCTGCCAGCGCACCTCGGCGCTCAGGCGGTCCAGTGGCAGCAGGGGATCTTCGAACACGCCGGGCAGCAGCAGGGCGCCCGATTCGATGGCGAGCTGGGCCTTGCCGCCGCCCTGGGTCATGTCCAGGTCCACCGTGGCGCCGCGCAGTCCCAGGCGCTGCGCCACGCCGTTGTCCAGCTCCCCGGCCAGCGCCAGGCCCTGGATGCGGCCGCGCACCTGGTATTGCTGCAGCGCATCAAGCGGCCCCTTCCAGGTGGCCTGGATCTCGTTGACCAGGCCCTTGGGTGCGTACTGGCGCACGGCGTCGTGGGCCGTGCTGCCCAGGGGCAGGCGGCTGGCAATCTGCGCCAGGGCCGCCAGCTCCAGCCGGTCGGCGCGGAAATCGCCCTGGGCGGGCGCCTTGGCGGTGGCGTCGGTGTAGACCAGCTTGACGTTGCCGCCGGGCCAGCGCAGGCCATCGTCGGTGGTGAATTGCAGGCCCTGCGTGGAGAATTCGAAACCGCCCTTGAGCTGCCGTCCACCCAGGCGCCCGGCGATGGAAGGCAGCGCCAGGGGTTCCAGCCCCGCTCCCAGGGTGGCATTCACATCGGCCAGGGCCAGATCGGCCGTACCACCCACGATCTGGCCGCTCCTCACGTCGGCCCAGGCGCGCAGGGCGCCACGGCCCTGGGCCACGTCCACCCCTACGTCGGCATGGTGGCGCAGGCGGGACACGTCGACCCGCGCGAAGTCGGCGTAGACCTGGCCGTTCCAGTGCTGCCAGTTGCCATCGCGCGCGCGCAGCAGCGGCGCACGGAACAGGCCGACCAGCGTGAAGCGGTCGCCCCAGTCGGGCGGCGGTGTGGCGTCCACGCGCATGCGGTGGCTCCAGTTGCCGTTGCGCACCAGCAGGTCCACCTCGGTCAGGGCCAGCTGGGGCGCATTGCGCATTTCGTCGGTCCAGCGCAGGGTGCCGCCCTTGATCAGCACCTCGCCCTGCGAGAAGAACCAGTCGGCGGCGCCATTGCTCTCACTGCCGCTGTCCTTCATGGCCAGGCCGGCCACGGTGATGCGGCCATCACTGGCGCGGCGGATGTCCAGGTCCGGCTTCTCTATATAGAGCTGCTCGAAGCCGAAGTTCAGCAGCGAGCGCGGCGACAGGGCCACGACCACGCGCGGCAGGCGCAGGGCCTCGCGGCCAGCGCTGTCCAGCAGCGCCACATTCACCAGCTCCACGGAGGGGATCAGCCCCTCGGAGCGGGCGCTCAGGGCGCCGATGCGCACGGGAACCCCTAGAGCCCGTGCGGCATGGTCTTCCAGCTGCGGGCGGAACTCGCCGATTCGCGGCACAATCCAGCCATGAAGGGCCCCCCAGGCGATGGTCAGCAGCAGCCAGAAGGCGACAAGCAACCCCAGTGACCACCGCGCAAAGCCTGCCACTGTCTTGAGCAGGCGTGAGGGGTGCGGGGTGGGATCGATCATGGTGGGATTGAATGTGGCAGGAATTATGACCCGCGGTGTGCTTGTGGGTTCAATGCGAACCCGTGTTCTTGTGTATGCAGCAGCCCATGGCCCCCTCCTGGCAGCCGGTTGCCATTCCCGCCATTCCCATGCCCATGGTCTGTAACGATCCCTTCCAGGACGGCCAGCCCCTGGCCGGGCATTCCCGTTTCCTGCAGCGCCTGCACCGCCGCTACAGTGGCGATCTGGCCCTGCTGCCGCCGGGCGCCCCGCGGCGCGACGCGATGGATGCGGTCTGCGATGCCCTGCTGGCGCGTGGCAACGACACCGGAACCGCCCTGCGCATCCTGCGCCAGCTGGTCATGGAGCGCCTGATCCAGCTCGACTGCGATGGCCAGGGCCCCTTGTCCGACATCACCTGCGCGGTGACCGAGCTGGCCGAACTCGCCCTGGACCGGGCCTGCCGGCATGCCCGCCAGGAACTCGACGCCCGCCACGGCGCGCCCCGGGGCCCCGACGGCCAACCGGTGCAGCTGTGGATCATCGGCATGGGCAAGCTCGGCGCGCGCGAGCTCAATGTATCGAGCGACATCGACCTGATCTATGTCTACGAGCACGACGGCGAGACCGCCGGCCTGGCCGATGGCCGGGGCAGGATCTCCAACCACGAGTACTTCGCGCGTGCGGTCAAGGCCATCTACAGCCTGGTCGGCGACACCACCGAGCACGGCTTCGTGTTCCGTGTGGACCTGGCCCTGCGGCCCAACGGCAACTCGGGCCCGGCGGCCGTCTCGCTGGCGGCGCTGGAGGAGTACCTTCAGGTGCAGGGCCGCGAATGGGAGCGTTTCGCCTGGCTCAAGAGCCGGGTGGTGGCGCCGCGCGAGTGCATTGCCAGCACCGAGGTGCAGGCACTGCGCGGCGTGGTGCTGCCCTTCGTGTTCCGGCGCTACCTGGACTACAGCGTGTTCGATGCGCTGCGCCTGCTGCACAGCCAGATCCGCGACCATGCGGCCAAGCGCAGCGCCGGCCACCCCGAGCGCGCCAACGACGTCAAGCTCTCGCGCGGCGGCATCCGCGAGATCGAATTCACCGTGCAGCTCCTGCAGGTGGTGCGCGGCGGGCAGTTTCCCGAGCTGCGCCGCCGCCCCACGCTCGACGCCCTGCAGCGCCTGGCCCAGGCCGGCCTGATGCCGCAGGAGACGGCCGACGCCCTGGCACGCGCCTATGTCTTCCTGCGCCGGGTGGAGCACCGCATCCAGTACCTGGACGACCAGCAGACCCATGTGCTGCCCACGCGCGACGACGACCTGGCCTGGATCGCCCGCACCATGGGCTACCCCGATTGCTGCGCCTTCCTGCACGAGCTCGACGCCCACCGCGAACTCGTGGCGCAAGAATTCGACACCCTGCTGGGCGGCAACGGCAAGAAGCAGTGCAGCAAGGGCGGCTGCGGCGGCCCGCGTGCGGCCGCGCCGCCGCCCCCCGAACTCGAAGCCCTGCTGGAACAGCTGCCCCCGGGCTTTCGCGAGCGCGTGGCCGAATGGCGCAGCCACCCGCGCGTGCAAGGCCTGCGCGACGAGACGCGCGCGCGCCTGTTCCGCCTGGTGCAGCGCACCGCCCAATGGCTCACCGAAGGCCGCGTGACCGAAGAGGCCGCCGTGCGCATGGCCAACTGGCTCGAGCCCCTGCTGCGCCGCGACAGCTACCTGTCGCTGCTGCTGGAGCGCCCCTCGGTGCACGAGCAGATGCTGCACCTGCTGGGCGCCGCCCGCTGGCCGGCGCGCTACCTGCTGCAGCACCCGGGCGTGATCGACGAGCTGGTGGGCGACGCCCTGTTGGCCGAGCGCTTCTCGGTGGCCGATTTCGAGCGCGAGCTGGCGATGCGCCTGGCCTCCATCACCTCCACCGGCGAGGACGACGACGAGACCCTGCTCAACCTGCTGCGCCGCGCCCAGCATGCCGAGACCTTCCGCACGCTGGCGCGCGATGTGGAGCACCGCATCACGGTGGAGCAGGTGGCCGATGACCTCAGCGCCCTGGCCGACAGCGTGCTGCGCGTGACCGCCCAGTGGTGCTGGAATCGCCTCAAGACCCGCCACCGCGAGGTACCGCAGTTCGCCGTGATCGGCTACGGCAAGCTCGGCGGCAAGGAATTGGGCTATGGCAGCGACCTGGACATCGTCTTCGTTTTCGACGATGACGACGAACGCGCCCCCGAGGTCTATGCCGCCTTCGTGCGCAAGCTGATCAACTGGCTCACGGTGAAGACCGGCGAGGGTGACCTCTACGAGATCGACACGGCACTGCGGCCCAACGGCAGTTCCGGCCTGCTGGTCACGCGCTTCGAGGCCTACGCCAACTACCAGGAGCGGCGCGGCAGCAACACCGCCTGGACCTGGGAACACCAGGCCATGACGCGCGCGCGCTTCGTGATGGGCAGCCCACAGCTCGAAACGCGCTTCGACGCGGTACGAACGGCCGTGATCACCTCGCCGCGCGACCCCGTGGCCCTGCGCGAAGAAATCGTGTCCATGCGCGAGAAGGTGGCCCAGGCCCATCCCACGCGCGACGGACAGTTCGACGTCAAACACAGCCCGGGCGGCATGGTGGACGCGGAATTCGCCGTGCAGTACCTGGTGCTCTCGCAGGCGGCCGCGCACCCCGAACTGGTCGCCAACGTGGGCAACATCGCCCTGCTGCAGCGCGCCGAACAGGTCGGCCTGCTGCCCGCTGGCGTGGGCCATGCGGCGGCCGACGCCTACCGCGAGCTGCGCCGCGTGCAGCACCGGGCGCGGCTGGACGAGGTGCCCACCCAGGTCATGCCCCCGGCGCTGCAGGCCGAGCGCGATGCCGTGCTGGCCCTGTGGGCGGCGGTGTTCGGCGCCGCACGCTGAGCCTCCACCCGGCCGGCGGCGGCCTGTTGCCGAATGTCACGCTAATTTAAACACTTGTTTGAATTATGGTGGTCTAATCCACCGCCATGCCTTCTGCCCCGCCGATTTCCCCGCCTGCCGCCAAGCGCGCTGCGCGCCCGCCACGGGCCGCGCGCAGCGATGGTGACGACACGCGCGCACGCCTGCTGCAGGCCGCGCTGCGGCTGTTTTCCGAGCATGGCTTCGCGCGCACCTCGGTGCGTGCCATCGCGGTCGCGGCCGGCACCAATGTGGCCGCCATCGGCTACCACTTCGGCGACAAGGCGCAGTTGTACACGGCCACGTTCTACGAGCCTTTTGGCAGCGGCAGCGATCTCATCGAGGTGTTTGCCGCCCCCGGGCTCAGCCTGCAACAGGCGCTCCAGAACTACTTCACGGGGCTGCTGGAGCCGCTCAAGCACGACGATCTGGTGCGCCAGGCCACGCGCCTGCATGTGCGGGAGCTGCTCGAACCCACCCACGTCTGGCCCGAGCTGATCGAGCGCGAATGCAAGGCCCCGCACCTGGCGCTGGCACGCCTGCTGTGCGAGCACATGGGCGTGTCCGAGATCGACGACGACATGCACCGCCTGGCGTTCTCGATCGGCGGCCTGGTCATGCTGCTGTGGACCCAGCGCGACGCCATCGCCGCCATTGCCCCCCAACTCGCAGGCCCCGCCACCGCGGACGCCTGGGCCGAACGCCTGACCGGCTATGCCATGTCCATGATCCAGGGCGAAGTGGCACGCCGCCAGGCACTGCGCGAACCGCGCGGGCACAACAACAAGGAGGAAGAGGAATGACATTGTTTGTTCGAACCCTGGGCATCTGCAGCGTGCTGCTGCTGGGCGCCTGCAGCACGGCGCGGCCCCCCGCGGCGGTCGAGGCGCGGCCGCCCGCCAGCTGGACCGCGCCGCTGCCACACGGCGGCCAGATGGCCGACCTGGCACAGTGGTGGCGCCAGTGGAACGACCCCGCGCTGGTGCCCCTGATCGAAGCCGCCCAGGGCATCAGCCCGAGCGTGGCCCAGGCGCGCTCGCGCCTGCTGCAGGCCCGCGCCACCCAGACCACGGCGGGCGCGGCCCTCCTGCCCACGCTCGATGCCCAGGCGACCTCCAGCCGCGGCGCCAACGCCCAGGTCGGCAGCCTGGCCACCACCTCACAAGCCGGCCTGCAGGCCGCCTGGGAGGTGGACCTGTTTGGCGCCAATGCCGCCACGCGCGACGCGGCCAGCGAGCGCCTGGCCGGCGCCCAGGCCCTGTGGCACGAAGCCCGCGTGAGCGTGGCGGCCGAGGTGGCGCAGCAGACCAGCAGCCTGCGCACCTGCCTGCAGCAGCTGGACGTGGCCGAGCGCGACGCGCGCTCGCGCGGCGAGACCTCGCGCCTGTCGGACCTGAGCGAGCGCGCCGGCTTCACGGCACCAGCCACCGCCGCCCTGGCGCGCGCCAGCGCCGCCGAGGCGGTGGCGCGCGCCTCGCAGCAACGCATGCAGTGCGACGTGGAGTTCAAGACCCTGGTGGCCTTGACCGGCCAGGACGAGGCCGCGCTGCGCCAGCTGATCACGGCCACGCCCATCACCCCGGCACCCGACAGCCTGTTCGCCATCGCCGCCTTGCCGGCGCAGGTGATCTCCCAGCGCCCCGACGTGTACAACGCCGAGCGCGAGGTGGCTGCCGCCAGCGCCGAGGTGGGCAGCGCCCAGGCCCAGCGCTACCCGCGCCTGTCGCTCAGCGGCAACATCGGCAAGGCCTGGGTCCGCACGGGCGGCACCAGCAACGAGGTGGACGCCTGGACCCTGGGCCCGCTCTCGCTGAGCCTGCCGCTGTTCGACGGCGGCCGCCGCGCGGCCCAGGTGGATGCTGCCCGCGCGCGCTACGACGAGTCGGTGGCGCTGTACCGCGCCAGCATCCGCCGGGCCGTGAGCGAGGTCGAGCAGGCCCTGGTGCGGCTGCAGAGCACGGCCGAGCGCAACGCCAGCGCCCGCGCCGCGGCCGAGGGCTACCGCGTGTCTTTCGATGCCACCGACGCGCGCTGGCGCGGCGGCCTGGCCAGCCTGGTGGAGCTGGAAGACGCGCGCCGCACCGCGCTGGCCGCGCAGAACGCCGTGCTGGCCCTGCAGCACGAGCGCCAGTCCGCCTGGATCGCGCTGTACCGCGCAGCCGGCGGCGGCTGGGACAGCACCACGGCCCCGGGCCTGGCCGAGACCGCCCAGGCTGGCACCCGCTGACCCTGCCCCCCCCATTTTCCTGACACCTTCCGGATGAACGGACCCTTTCCATGAACCAGTTCAAACTCTCCGCTTCCGCGCTGGCCGTTGTGGCCGCCTGCGTCCTTCTCGCCACTGGCGCCCTGGTGTTTTCCGGCGCCTCGCGCGCGGCCGACGAGCCCAAGGCCAACCAGCCGCGCCCCGCGCTGACCGTGACCACGGCCCAGCCCCAGCGCACTGCCGTGCCCCTGCGCCTGGCTGCCAACGGCAACGTCGCAGCCTGGCAGGAGGCCATCATCGGCGCCGAAAGCAACGGCCTGCGCCTGACCGACGTGCGCGTGAACGTGGGCGACGTGGTCAAGCGCGGCCAGGTGCTGGCCACCTTCTCGGCCGAGACCACGCAGGCCGAAGTGGCCCAGGGCCGCGCCAGCCTGCTCGAAGCCCAGGCCACGGCCGCCGAGGCCGCCGCCAATGCCGAGCGGGCACGCTCGCTGCAGGCCTCCGGCGCGTTGAGCCAGCAGCAGATCCAGCAGTACACCACGGCCGAGAAGACGGCCCAGGCCCGCGTGGAGGCGGCCCAGGCCCTGCTCAACGCCCAGCAGCTGCGCCTCAAGTACACCCAGGTGGTGGCACCCGACAGCGGCATCATCTCGGCGCGCAGCGCCACGGTGGGCGCGGTCGTGGGGGCCGGCACCGAGCTGTTCCGCATGGTGCGCAAGGGCCGGCTGGAGTGGCGTGCCGAGGTCACTTCGACCGAACTGGCGCGCATCCAGCCCGGCTCCAAGGTCAGCGTGACGGCGGCCAGCGGCACCACCGTGCAGGGCACGGTGCGCATGGTCGGCCCCACGGTGGACCCGCAGACACGCAACGCCCTGGTCTATGTGGACCTGCCGTCGTCCGCCACGGACACGCCTGCCGACCCCAAGCTTGCACTCAGCGCCATCCTGCCCGGCATGTTCGCGCGCGGCGAGTTCGCCCTGGGCAGCAGCGAGGCCATGACCGTGCCACAGGAAGCCCTGGTGGTGCGCGATGGCTTCTCCTACGTGTTCGCGCTGGGCAGCGACCAGCGCGTGCAGCAGCGCAAGATCCAGACCGGCCGGCGCGTCGGCGACCGGGTGGAGGTGCTCACGGGCCTGGAGCCGACGACGGCCATTGCCGTGCGCGGCGCCGGCTTCCTCAACGATGGCGATCTGGTGCGCGTCTCCAACAGCGCGCCGGTCGGGGTGCAGGGCACGGCGACCGTGCCCACGGCGGCCAAGGCGGCAGCCCCGGCCTCGGCCACCAAGTAAAGCAGTACAAGGAGCATTCACCATGAATGTGTCTACCTGGTCGATCAAGAACCCCATACCGGCACTGATGCTGTTCGTGCTGCTGACCTTCGGCGGCCTGCTGTCCTTCAACGGCATGAAGGTGCAGAACTTCCCCGACATCGACCTGCCCACGATCTCGGTCACCATCTCGCTGCCCGGCGCCTCGCCCGCGCAGCTGGAGAACGACGTCGCGCGCAAGGTCGAAAGCTCGATCGCCACGCTGCAGGGCTTGAAGCACATCTACACCAAGGTGCAGGACGGAGGCGCCACCATCACGGCCGAGTTCCGCCTGGAGAAGCCCACGCAGGAAGCGCTCGATGACGTGCGCTCGGCCGTGGCGCGCGTGCGCGGCGACCTGCCCGGTGACGTGCGCGACCCCATCGTGACCAAGATGGACCTGGCGGCCCAGCCGGTGCTGGCCTTCACCATCGCCTCGCGCCGCATGGACGACGAGGCCCTGTCCTGGTTCGTCGACAACGACGTGGCCAAGAAGCTGCTGGCCGTGCGCGGCGTGGGCGCCGTGAACCGCGTGGGCGGTGTGGACCGCCAGGTGCATGTGGCGCTCGACCCCGTGAAGCTGCAGGCCCTGGGTGCCACGGCGGCCGACGTCTCGCGCCAGCTGCGCCTGGTGCAGACCGAAGGCGCCGGCGGCCGCACCGACCTGGGCGGCAGCGAGCAGCCCGTGCGCACCCTGGCCACCGTGCAGTCGGCCCAGGAATTGGCCGGCCTCACGCTGTCCCTGTCCGATGGCCGCCATGTGCGCCTGGACCAGGTGGCCACGGTGTCCGACACCTTCGCCGATCCGCGCTCCATGGCCCTGCTCAACGGCAAGCCCGTGGTGGGCTTCGAGGTGGCGCGCAGCAAGGGCGCGAGCGAGGTCGAAGTGGGCGCCGCCGTGCAGGCAGCCCTCACCGAGATGCGGGCCCAGCACCCGGACCTGGAGATCACCGAGGCCTTCAACTTCGTGGCGCCGGTGCAGGAGGAGTACGACGGCTCCATGCACCTGCTGTACGAAGGCGCGCTGCTGGCCGTGCTGGTGGTGTGGCTGTTCCTGCGCGACTGGCGTGCCACCTTCGTCTCGGCTGTGGCGCTGCCGCTGTCCGTGATCCCGGCCTTCATCGGCATGTACCTGCTGGGCTTCTCGATCAACGTGATCACGCTGCTCGCGCTGTCGCTGGTGGTCGGCATCCTGGTGGACGACGCCATCGTGGAGGTGGAGAACATCGTGCGCCACCTGCGCATGGGCAAGACGCCCTACCAGGCGGCCATGGAAGCCGCCGACGAGATCGGCCTGGCGGTGATCGCCACCACCTTCACGCTGATCGCGGTGTTCCTGCCCACGGCCTTCATGAGCGGCATCGCAGGCAAGTTCTTCAAGCAGTTCGGCTGGACGGCGGCGCTGGCCGTGTTCGCCTCACTGGTCGTGGCCCGCGTGCTCACGCCCATGATGGCGGCCTACATCCTGAAGCCCATTGTCGACGAGCACAAGGACCCGCGCTGGATGGGCTGGTACCTGCGCTGGGCCGCATGGTGCATCAAGCACCGCTGGATCACCTTCATCGCCACGGGCGCCTTCTTCATCGGCTCGCTGGCGCTGATCCCGCTGTTGCCCACAGGCTTCATCCCGCCGGACGACAACTCCCAGACCCAGGTCTACCTGGAGCTGCCACCCGGCGCGACGCTGGCGCAGACCCGCGTGGTGGCCGAGGACGCGCGCCAGCGCGTGGCCGCGGTGAACCATGTGAAGAGCGTCTACACCACCATCGGCGGTGGCTCGGCCGGCTCCGACCCCTTCATGGGCAGCGCCAACGCCGAGACACGCAAGGCCACGCTCACCATCTTGCTGGCCGACCGCGGTGACCGGCCGCGCAAGCAAGGCATCGAGAACCAGATCCGCGCCGCGCTGGAGAGCCTGCCCGGCGTGCGCAGCAAGGTCGGCCTGGGCGGTTCGGGCGAAAAGTACGTGCTGGTGCTCACGGGCGACGACCCGCAGGCGCTGCAGACGGCCGCCCTGGCCGTGGAGAAGGACCTGCGCACCATCCCCGGCCTGGGCAGCGTGGCCTCCACGGCCAGCCTGATCCGTTCGGAGATCGCGGTGCGCCCCGACTTCGCGCGCGCCGCCGACCTCGGCGTGACCAGCAGTGCCATCGCCGAGACCCTGCGCATCGCCACCGTGGGCGACTACGACGTGTCCCTGCCCAAGCTCAACCTGGCCTCGCGCCAGGTGCCCATCGTCGTCAAGCTGCAGGACGGCGCGCGCAAGGACCTGTCCCTGCTCGAACGCCTGGCCGTGCCGGGCGCCAAGGGACCGGTGATGCTGGGCCAGGTGGCGACGCTGGAGTTCAGCGGCGGCCCGGCCGTGGTGGACCGCTACGACCGCTCGCGCAACGTGAACTTCGAGATCGAGCTCTCGGGCCTCCCCCTGGGTGACGTGACCAAGGCCGTGGCAGAACTGCCGTCCATCAAGAACCTGCCGCCCGGCGTGCGCCAGATCACCATCGGCGATGCCGAGGTGATGGGCGAGCTGTTCGCCAGTTTCGGCCTGGCCATGCTCACCGGCGTGCTGTGCATCTACATCGTGCTGGTGCTGCTGTTCAAGGACTTCCTGCACCCCGTGACCATCCTGGCCGCGCTGCCGCTGTCGCTGGGCGGGGCCTTCGTGGGCCTGCTGATCGCGCAGAAGAGTTTCTCCATGCCCTCGCTGATCGGGCTCATCATGCTCATGGGCATTGCCACCAAGAACTCCATCCTGCTGGTGGAGTACGCCATCCTGGCGCGGCGCGAGCACGGCATGACGCGCTTCGAGGCCCTGATCGACGCCTGCCACAAGCGCGCACGGCCCATCATCATGACCACGCTGGCCATGGGTGCGGGCATGCTGCCGATTGCCGTGGGCTTCGGTGCGGCCGACGCGAGCTTCCGCTCGCCGATGGCAGTGGCCGTGATCGGCGGGCTGATCACCTCGACCTTCCTGAGCCTGCTGGTGATCCCGGCCGTGTTCACCGGGGTGGACGACGTGGGCCAGTGGTTCGGCCGCATGCAGCGGCGCCTGCGCGGCCTGCCGCCGCGCGCGCCGGCCGCCCGACCGGAGCAGGCCCCCGCGATTCCCTGACCGCGGCACATCACTTCATCCGCGCAAAAGGGCGCAAACCACCCGGGTTTGCGCCCTTTAACACGTACGGGGGCCGCAGGATAATGGTGCACCCCTATGAAGCTCGTCACCATCAACGTCGGATCCATCCAGCTCGGCCACCCGCTGCCATTTGCCTTGCGGGGTGCCGATGGCACGCTGCTGGCCCAGAAAGGCTTCGTGGTGAACACCCGGGACGAGCTGGGCAGCATGGTCACCCGGGGCCGCCAGCTGTGCGTGGACGTGGAAGAGTCCGGCGAGAGCTACCGCGCCTATGTGGCCCAGCTGCAGCGCATGCTGCGGCAGGACACCAACCTCGGTGAGCTCGCGTCCGTCAAGATGACCGCAGGCGCCCAAGCCGCCCCGCGCGAGCGCGACGCCCCGCCCTACGTGGTGGACTGGCCCACCCTGCAGGAGCGCACCACCCAGTTGCTGCGCCACCCGCACGCCTTTGATTTTCCGGACCGCTTCCAGCCCCTGCATGCCGAGCTGGCACGCAACTGCGAGCAATCGCCCGACGCCACGCTGCTGGCCCTGATCTACCTGTCGGCCCAGGAGACGCGCATGTACAGCGGCACCCACGCCATGCTGGTGGCCTGCGTCTGCATGGTCGTGGCCCGGGAGATGCTGCGCTGGCCCGCGGCCCAGGTCCAGGTGGTGGGACAGGCGGCCCTCTCCATGAACATCGCCATGACCGAGCTGCAGGACCAGCTGGCCCAGCAGGCCCAGCCCCTGACCTCGGCCCAGATCACCGCCGTGGAAAACCACGCGGCCCGCTCCGAAGCCCTGCTGCGCGAACTGGGGGTGCACAGCGAGATGTGGCTGGAGGCCGTGCGCCACCACCACCACCGCACCCCGGGGGCGTTCAGCCAGAAGAGCCCCGCCCTGCAGATGGCCCGGCTGATCCAGCGGGCCGACGTCTTCGGCGCCCGGCTGGCGCCGCGCGCGGCGCGCTCGCCCATGCCCGTGACGGCCGCCATGCAGGCCAGCTACTACGACGAAGAGCAGAAGGTCGACGAAGCCGGCGCCGCCCTGGTCAAGGCCCTGGGCATCTACCCCCCGGGCGCCTTCGTCAAGCTCGCCAGCCAGGAAGTGGCCGTGGTGCTGCGCCGCGGCAGCACCGGCACGACACCGCGCGTGGCGGTGGTCACCAACCGCCTGGGCATGCCCACAGGCGAGCTGATCCCCCGCGACACCGCCCAGCCCCAGTGGAAGATCGTCGGCGTGGTCGCGCACAAGGACGTGCGCGTCAAGCTCTCGCTCAACCGGCTGCTGCCGCTGGTCTGAGCCCTCGCGCCCGCGGGCGCCCCTCTTTTTCTTTGCCGCTCTTCCCGGGTTTCCAACAGCTCGGGGGGGTGCCTGCGCATCCGAGCGCCACTTCGCTGCGTACTTCCCCATGCCAGCACCACCGTGGCGCCGCTGCAGACCATGGCAGGCCAAGAAAACCGATCAGTACAAATAAAAACCTATCTGGACAAAATATGATTCATTGGTTAAATTGCCCTACAACAACACGGGAGGTGCTTTCATGATCCAGTTTTCGCGCCTTGGTACCCTGGCCCCGGTGGCGGCCCTGCTGTGGTTTGGTGCCGCACCGGCGGCCCTTGCCGCGCCGCCGGAATCCTGCCCGGCCACGCTGCAGCACACCTACCCACGCCTGCAGGACGAGAAGCCGCAATCGCTGTGCCAATACAGCGGCAAGGTCGTGCTGGTGGTCAACACGGCCAGCTTCTGCGGTTTCACGGGGCAGTACAAGGGCCTCGAAGAGCTCCACGCGCGTTACAAGGACAAGGGCCTGGTGGTGCTGGGCTTTCCCAGTAACGACTTCTCGCAGGAAACCGGCAGCAACCAGCAGATCGCGGATTTCTGCGAAAACACCTTCGGGGTGAAGTTCCCCATGTTCGCCAAGAGCGTGGTCACGGGCCCCGAGGCCTCGCCCCTGTTCCGCCAGCTGGCCCAGATGTCGGGCCCGCCGCGCTGGAACTTCCACAAGTACCTGCTGGGCCGCGACGGCAAGCTCGTGGACAGCTACACCAGCCTCACGGCACCCGACAGCAAAAGCCTGGTCCGGGCCATCGAGCAGCAACTGGCCGTTGCACCAAATCGGTGAGCGTGAAATGTTTTCTTTACATTTCTTCAAAAAAATGCCGCTGAAGCTCTGGAACTTCTGCGGAACGGCCTTACTCTATCGAACGCAAGGACGTGATGAGCGTCCCTCCGTTTTACCGTTGCGAAGCCTTTCGGTCCCACAGGTTCCGACTGTCCTCCTGGAGCGCTTCTCCTCCCTCCCTCTCTTATTCGTTTCGGGACGCTTCGCAACTTTTTTATTCAGCCTGCCGGCCAGAGGGAGCCGGCCATGAAGATCGCCATCATCGGCGCCGGCATCTCGGGCCTGGCAGTGGCCCACCGGCTGCGCGGCCAGGCCGACATCACCCTCTTTGAAGCGGGCAGCTATTTCGGCGGCCACACGCACACGGTCGACGTGACCCTGCCCGGCACCGATGGCCGGAACGTGGCCAGCGGCGTCGACACCGGCTTCCTGGTGTTCAACGAACGCACCTACCCGAACCTGATCCGCCTGCTGGCCGAGCTCGGTGTGGAGACGGCGAAGTCCGACATGTCGTTCTCGGTGCAGGTGCCCCGGGCCCTGGGTGGCGGGCAGCCGCTGGAGTGGAGCGGCACCAGCCTGTCGACCGTGTTCGCCCAGCGCGGCAACCTCGTGAACCCGCGCTTCCTGGGCATGCTGTACGACCTGCTGCGCTTCAACCGGCTGTGCACCCGGCTGGCGCAGCAGGGGGCCGATGCCGCGCTGATGCAGCCGCTCGGCGACTTCCTGAAAGAACACGGCTTCGGCGAGGCTTTCCGCGACTGGTACTTCCTGCCCATGCTGGGCTGCATCTGGAGCTGCCCGACCGACCAGATGCTGCAGTTCCCCGTGGCCACCATGGTCCGCTTCTGCCACAACCATGGCCTGATCCAGGTGAGCAACCGGCCCCAGTGGTGGACCGTGGCCGGCGGCGCGCGCCGTTACGTGGACCGGATCGTCGCCGGCATCCTGGACAAGCGCCTGGCCACCCCCGTGCGCCGCATCGAGCGCGACGCCGCCGGCGTGCGCGTGGTGACGGCGGGCAACACCGAGCATTTCGACCAGGTGGTGCTGGCCACCCACTCGGACCAGGCACTGGCGCTGCTGGCCCAGCCCACGCTGCAGGAGCGCGCGGTGCTCGGCGCCATCCGCTACCAGGCCAACCACGCCGTGCTGCACACCGACACCACGGTGCTGCCCACGCGCCGTGCCGCCTGGGCCGCGTGGAACTACGAGCGCGCCGCCGAGCGCAGCCGCGAATCGGCCCGCGTCTGCCTGCACTACCTGATCAACCAGCTGCAGCCTGTGCCCTTCGCACAACCGGTGCTGGTCTCGCTCAACCCGGTGACCGAGATCGACCCGGCCCAGGTCATCGGTCGCTACGACTACGCCCACCCGGTCTTCGATCTGGCAGCGATCCGTGCGCAAAAGAGCGTCGCGCAGCTCCAGGGCCGCGAACACACCTGGTTCTGCGGCGCCTGGACAGGCTACGGCTTCCATGAAGACGGGCTGAGCTCGGGCCTGGCCGTGGCCGAGCAGCTGCTGGCCCGCCTGCCGGCACCGCTGGCGGAGGCCGCATGACGACCGGCACCCCGCGCACTGCAGAACCGCTGCTGGGCTTTGGCCAGGTGCGCCACACCCGGCTGCGCCCCGCGCGGCATGCGTTCGCCTACCCCACCTTCTTTCTCATGCTGCCCCTGCGCACGCTGCAGGCGCAGGCCCCGGGCCTGCTGGCCATGAACCGGCGCGGCGCCATCAGCTTCCACGATGCCGACCATGGCGACGGCCGCGGCCCCGAGCAGGGCGGGGCACTGGCCTGGCTCGACGACTTGCTGCGCGCCGAGGGCATCACCGATGCCACGGGCGAGGCCTGGCTGCACTGCTACCCGCGCGTGCTGGGCTACACCTTCAAGCCCGTGAGCTTCTGGTACTGCCACCGCGCGGACGGCAGCCTGCGTGCCATCGTGGTCGAGGTCAACAACACCTTCGGCGAGCGCCACTGCTACCTGCTGGACGCACCACGCTACGGGGCCGAGCAGCGCGCGCGCAAGGTCTTCCATGTCTCGCCGTTCTGCGACCTCAGCGGCGGCTACCGTTTCCGTTTCCTGCGCACCGTGCACGGCGGCGAGGAGCGCACCGTGGTGCGCATCGACCACGACGACGCCCAGGGGCCGCTGCTGCAGACCAGCGTGAGCGGCACGCTCGAACCCATCACCCGCGCCACGCTGCGCCACGCGCTCTGGGGCTATCCCGCGATGACGCTGGCGCTGATCGCCCGCATCCACTGGCAGGCGCTGCGCCTGTGGACCAAGCGCGTGCGCTTTCACCGCAAGCCCGAGACGCCCGCCTCCTTTGTGACCCGCTGACCCGGAAAGACCCCGCCATGCACCACAGCACCACGCTCCCACGCACCCTGCCAGCGGGCACGCCGGCCGCCGCACGCACGGCCCTGCAGCTCATGCAGCGCCTGCAGCACGGCAGCCTCACCGTGCAGCTGCCCGATGGCACGCTGCAGCACTTCGGCGACCACCAGGGCGGCGGGCCGGCCGCGGCCATCACGCTGCGCAACTGGAACCTGTGCCGCGCCGCGCTCAAGTCCGGCGACATCGGCTTTGCCGAGAGCTACATCGCGGGCGATTGGACCACGCCGAACCTGACGGACCTGCTGCGCGTCTTCATCGCCAACCGCCAGCAGGTGGAGAGCGTGATCTACGGTTCCTGGGCCGGGCGGCTGCTCTACCGCATCAAGCACCTGCTCAACCGCAACACGCGTGCCAACAGCCAGAAGAACATCCATGCCCACTACGACCTGGGCAATGCCTTCTACACCCTGTGGCTGGACGACACCATGAACTACTCGTCGGCCTGGTTCGAGGGCGACGCGGGTGGCGACATGCGCACGGCCCAGCATGCCAAGGTGCGCCGGGCCTTGCGCATGGCCGGCGTGCAGCCGGGCGACCGGGTGCTGGAGATCGGTTGCGGCTGGGGCGCCCTGGCCGAGATGGCAACCACCGAGTTCGGCGCCGCGCTGACCGGCGTGACACTGTCGACTGAGCAACTGGCCTTCGCCCAGGAGCGCATGGCACGGCTCGGCGTGGCCGAACGCGCGGAACTGCGCCTGCAGGACTACCGCGACATCACCGACGGCCCGTATGACGCGGTCTGCTCCATCGAGATGGTCGAGGCCGTGGGCCGTGCCTACTGGCCCACCTACTTCCAGGCCGTGCGGCGCCTGCTCAAGCCCGGCGGGCGGGCCTGCATCCAGAGCATCGTGATCGACGACAGCCTGTTCGAACGCTACATCAGCTCCACCGACTTCATCCAGCAGTACATCTTTCCGGGCGGCTGCCTGCCCTGCCCACGCGAGTTCCGCCGCGAGGCCGAAGCCGCCGGCCTGCGTGTGGTGGACGAGTTCGCCTTCGGCCAGGACTATGCCGAGACGCTCAGGCGCTGGCGCGAGCGCTTCCTGGCCCAGCGCGCGCAGATCCTCGCGCTCGGCTTCGACGAGCGCTTCCTGCACATCTGGGAGTTCTACCTGGCCTATTGCGAGGCGGCCTTCGCCATGGAGAACATCAACCTCGTGCAGTACACGCTGGTGCGCGACTGAGCCCATGGCCATGAAGCAAGTTGCCGCGCTCTCCCTGGCCCTGGCCAGTGGCGCCCTGCTCCTGGCCCCTGGCCTGGCCATGGGCCAGGCGCCCGCCGTGGCACCAGCCCCTGCCATGGCACCGCTGCCCGGCCTGCGCCAGGCGGGCCAGGGCACGCTGCGCTTCCTAGGCTTTCCGGTCTACAGCGCCCAGCTGTGGGTGAGCCCCGGCTTCGAGGCCAGCGACTACGGCGCCCGGCCCCTGGTGCTGCAGCTGGAGTACCAGCGCGACTTCACGGCCGAGGCGATTGCCAGGCGCTCGATCCAGGAGATGCGGCGCGTGGGCCGCTTTACGCCCGCACAGGCCACCCGCTGGCAACAGGCCCTGCAGGCCGCCCTGCCCGACGTGAAGGCCGGCGACCAGTTGAGCGGCATCTACCAGCCCGGGGCGGGCGCCGTGTTCCAGATGGGTGGGCAGGTGGTCGGCGAGGTCCAGGACCCCGAATTCTCGCGCCTGTTCTTCGGCATCTGGCTGTCGCCCCGCACCTCCGAGCCGGCCTTGCGCCAGGCGCTGATCGCGCCGCCGCCCGCCGCGCAAGCGCCATGACCATGGCCGCAGCACTGCCCTGGCGCCAGGGGCTGGCCTATGGCCTGCTCGGCTTGCCGCTGGCTTTCGTGGCCCTGCCGCTGTATGTGCTGCTGCCCCACCACTATGCACGCGAGTTCGGCATGCCACTGGCCACACTGGGCGGCGTGCTGCTGGCCGCACGCCTGTTCGACGCCCTGTCGGACCCGCTGCTCGGCCGCTGGGCCGATCGGCTGTTCGAGCGTTCGCCGCTGGCCGTGCTCTCCACCGGGGCCGTGTCCGCGGTGGTACTGGCCGTCGGGCTCACCGCCCTGTTCTTTCCCCGGGTGCAGGGCCAGGGGGCACTCACCGCCTGGGCCCTGGCCTGCCTGCTGGTCAGCTACCTGGCGTACAGCCAGCTCGGCATAGCGCACCAGTCCTGGGGCGCGCGCCTGGGCGGCGACGAACTGCAGCGCAGCCGCATCGTGGCCTGGCGCGAGGGCGCTGCGCTGGCCGGCGTGGTGCTGGCCTCGGTGCTGCCCACCTTGCTGGGCCTGCCAGTGATGCTGGGTGTGTTTGCCGCCACCCTGGTGCTGGGCTGGCTGGCTTGGCTGCGCGCCCCCCGGCCGGCACCAGCGCCACCAGAGGCCACGGGCCTGGCCGACCTGTGGCGGCCCTGGGCCCGGCCCACCTTCCGGCGCCTGCTCGCGGTGTTCGTGCTCAACGGCATCGCCAGCGCCATCCCGGCCACGCTGGTGCTGTTCTTCATCCAGGACCGGCTGCAGGCCCCGCCGGGCCGGGAGCCGATGTTCCTGGCCGCCTACTTCCTCACGGCGGCGCTCTCGATCCCGCTGTGGCTGCGGGCCGTGGCGCATTGGGGGCTGGCCCGCAGCTGGCTGGCGGGCATGCTGCTGGCCGTGGCAGTGTTCGGCTGGACGGCGCTGCTGGGCACGGGCGACAGCGGGCCCTTCCTGGCCGTGTGCGCGCTCTCGGGCATGGCCCTGGGCGCGGACCTGGCCCTGCCCGGCGCGCTGCTGGCCGGTGTGGTGGCGGCCGCGGGCGACAGCGGCCGGCAGGAGGGCGCCTACTTCGGCTGGTGGAACTTTGCCACCAAGCTCAACCTGGCGCTCGCTGCCGGCCTGGCGCTGCCCCTGCTCGACGCCCTGGGCTATGCGCCCGGCACGCGCAGCGCAGAGGGCCTGCACACCCTCACCCTGGCCTATGCCGTGCTGCCCTGCGCCCTGAAGCTGGCGGCAGCGGCCGCGCTGTCTTTCCTGCTCCTGCGGCAGCCCCTTGCCGCAGCCCCTCTTCCATCGCTTGGAGGCCAGCCATGATGCAGCGGCGCCGACTCCTTCTTGCGGCCACGGCCGTGGCCACCCCTGTGCTGCTGCCGGGCTGCGCCGGCCAGAGCGTGGCCGACTATGCGGCCGAAAAGCCGGTGCTCGACCTGGCGCAGTATTTCAACGGCATCGTCGATGCGCAGGGCATGTTCCAGGACCGCAGCGGCAAGGTTGTCAAGCGCTTCAGCGTGGTCATGCACTGCCAGTGGACCGGCGACCAGGGCGTGCTTGACGAAGCCTTCACCTACTCGGACGGCAGCACCGAGCGGCGCATCTGGCGCCTCGTGCGTGGCGCCGATGGCCGCTACACCGGCACGGCCGGCGACGTGGTCGGCCAGGCCACGGGCCAGGCCCGCGGCAACGCCTTCCACTGGACCTACACCCTGGCCCTGCCCGTGGACGGCACGGTCTACCACGTGGACATGGACGACTGGATGTACCAGATGGACGAGCGCGTCATGCTCAACCGCGCCACCATGCGCAAGTTCGGCGTGCGCCTGGGCGAGGTCACGCTGTCGTTCACGAAACGGGCGGTGCCATGAGCCTCAACCCCGCCCAGCGCGACTGGCGCGGCCGCCGGGCCTGGCTGATCGGCGCCTCCAGCGGCATCGGCCGCGCCACGGCATCGGCCCTGCATGCGCGCGGCGCTGCCGTCATCGTCTCGGCCCGCAGCGAAGCGGCACTCAACGCCTTTGCCGCCCAACACCCGGGCAGCCTGGCCCTGCCGGTGGACACGGGTGTGCCCGACGCCGTGCGCACTGCCGCAGCCCAGGTGCTGGCCACGGGACCGCTGGACCTGGTGTGCTACTGCGCCGGTACCTACCGCGGCATGCGCGCCACCGAATTCAACCTGGCCGAGATGCTGCACCACGAACAGGTGAACTACACCGGTGCACTGCATGTGCTGGGCGCGGTGCTGCCGGCCATGCTGGCGTCGGCCCGCGCAGGGCGTGCCGGGCACATCGGCCTGGTCAGCAGCGTGGCCGGCTTTCGCGGCCTGCCCAAGAGCCTGGCCTATGGCCCGACCAAGGCGGCGCTGATCAACCTGGCCGAGGCCCTGTACCTGGACCTGCACGACCTGGGCATGGGCGTGAGCGTGATCAACCCCGGCTTCGTGGCCACGCCGCTGACCGAGGGCAATGACTTCGACATGCCCGCCCTGATCAGCCCGGAAGAAGCCGCCGCGGCGATCCTGAAGGGCTGGGCGCAGGGCCAGTTCGACATCCACTTCCCCAAGCGCTTCACGCGCGTGATGAAAATGCTGCGCGTGCTGCCCTATGGGTGGTACTTTCCAGCGATCCGCAAGTTCACCGGACTTTGATTGAGCCCCTGCATGCCCACCGACGCCACCGCCGCATCCACCGAAGAGGCCGCCACCCGCGTGGTGGCGTTCTTCGAGACCCTGGCCCCGGCCGACGTGGCCGCGCTGGGCCGGCTCTATGCCGTCGATGCACGCTTCAAGGACCCGTTCAACGAGGTGCAGGGCGTGCCCGCCATCGAGCGCATCTTCGGGCACATGTTCGAGGCGCTCGACCAGCCGCGCTTTGTGGTCACCGGGCGCGTGGTGCAGGGGCCGCAGTGCTTTCTGACCTGGGAGTTCCTGTTCGCCTTCCGCAATTTCGACAAGGGCGTGACCCAGACCGTGCGCGGCGCCTCGCACCTGGTGTTCGACGACCAGGGCCTGGTCACGCTGCACCGCGACTACTGGGACGCGGCGGAGGAGCTGTACGAGAAGCTGCCCTTGGTAGGCGGCCTGATGCGCTGGCTGAAGAAGCGCGCCAACAGCTGAGTCAAACCGCGCGCAGCCGCAGATGCCCTGGCAACGGCACGGCACGCTGCAGCACCCCTTCGGCCAGCCACACGGCACTGTCCCAGGCGCGGCTTGCCACATAGGGCAGGGGCAGTTGCTGGTAGTCGTCGTTGAAGACCTCGAAGCTGTAGTCGCCGCGGTAGCCCATGGCATCGAGCGTGCGCACCAGTTCCACCAGCGCCTGGCTGTGCACGCCCTCGCCCGGAAAGACGCGGAAGTGCCGCGCGGTATCGATGCGCTCCTGCACCGTGCGCGTTTCCTGCCACATGAAGTCCGACAGCTGCACGAGGTAGATGCGCTCCGGGTCGATGCCGTCGAGGGCCGACAAGGGCGTGCCTGTGGCGAACTGGTGGTAGGAATCGATGGCCAGGCCAAGGTTGGGACAGTCGGCCCGCTGCACCGCGGCCCAGGCCTGGTGCACCTCGTTGATGTGCCGCCCCCAGGACAGGCCCTCGAACGCAATGCGGATGCCATGGGGCAGCGCCAGCATGGCCAGCTTGCGCAGGTCGCGCGCAATGGCGTCCGGGTCGTCGGTGGCGTGCAGCGAGGTGGAGCTGCAGGCCAGCAGCACGCGCGTGCCCAGGGCCCGCGCCATGAGGATCATCTGCTGGGCGATACCCACCTTGTAGCTGTGCAGGTGGCCCGACAGCCCCTCGAAGTCGCGCAGCACCTGGAAACCTGTGACGCGCAGGCCGCTTTCGCGCACCGCCTGTACGGCCGCGTCGATGCCCGCGGGGTGGCCCACAATGTCGCGTGCGGCCAGCATGATCTGGCCGAAGCCGGCGGCCTTCACGGCGGCCAGCTTGGCCTCCAGCGGGCCGGCCAGGCTGATGGTGTCCATGCCGAAATCGGCGACATTGCGTTGCATGGCGGAGGCACGCATGATGATGCCCTCCTTCAGCGGGGGTCGAGCACCAGCTCGAAGCTGGCGCCGCCGGCCTCGGCACGCGTGAGCGCTCCGCGCACCTCGCTGTGCACGCCCGTGGGCGACTCGACAAAGTCCACCCCCTGCGCACGCAGGGCCGCCACGGTGGCGAGGACATCGCCGGTGCCGAAGGCCACGCGCTGCAACTGCTCGCCGGGGTCGGCATCGAGGGCGTCGATCAGCGGTTCGATGAGCTGCCAGTACAGCGTGCCGCAGGGGCTGGCCAGGATGCGCCCCTGCGTGAGCACGCCGAAGTTCTGCCCGGGCGGCAGCTCGGCAAAGCCGAACAGCGCGCCATAGAAGGCGGTCCAGTCGGCCAGCCGGTCCAGGCCGATGTACTGCACCAGCCCGAACAGGTGCAGGCCATGCTGCGCGGGCGGCCGCGGGTCCACCGTGGGGATGGGCACGAAGTCCACGTCGTAGATGGAGAACTCGCGGTGCCGGTCGACGAAGTAGATGCGGCTGCTGCCCACGCCGTGGATGGCGGGGATGTTGAGCTCCATGACCTGCACTTCGGTATGCACGGCCCAGGCACCCAGTTCCAGCACGCGCCGGTAGGCCGCCGCGGCATTGCCCACCCGGAAGGCGATGGCCGACAGCACCGGCGCATCGCCGGGGGCGGGAAGGGTGGTGCCGGCGCCCTCGCCCTGGTGCGCGTTGACGATGATGTTCATGTCCCCTTGGCGGTACAGCAGCACCTCGCGCGAGCGGTGGCGTGCCACGGGCTTGAAGCCCATGCGCTCCAGTGCCTGGCCCAGGGCCTGGGGACGGGCCGTGGCGTACTCGATGAACTCCACGCCCAGCAGTCCCAGGGGGTTGGGCAGGGCGCCCAGGGATTCTCGGTCGGCCGTCATGGATGTGCTCATGGTGCGTTGCGCTCCAGGTAGGGAAAGGATCAGTGCGCGGCCACGAGCCGGCGGAAATGCGCGTCCATGCGCGCTGCATCGGGTACCACGCCGGTGAACAGCTCAAAGGCGCCGACCGCCTGGCCCACGGCCATGCCGCCACCGTCCGAGACGCGGCAGCCCAGTGCACGCGCGGCGCGGACCAGGGCGGTTTCGAGCGGGAAGTACACGACTTCCGAGACCCACATCGCGGGGCGCAGCAGCCCCGCATCCAGGGGCAGACCGGGCAGCTTGTCCATGCCCGTGGGCGTGGCGTGGATCAGCCCGGTGGCCTGGGCCATGGCGCTTGCGATGTCCGCAGCCCCGGCGCGCACCCCGTAGAGCGCGTTGACATCTGCCGCGAGCTGGGCGGCACGCCCGGGCTGGGCATCGACGATGGACAGGCGCTGCGCGCCCAGGCGCAGCACGGCATGCGCGATCGCCGCACCGGCACCACCGGCACCCAATAGCACCACATGCGCCAGATCGGCCTGCGGCAGGGCGCGCTGGAAGCCCCAGGCCCAGCCGGAACCGTCGGTGTTGTGCCCCACAAGCCGGCCCTCCTGCACCACCACGGTGTTCACCGCACCCATGGCCCGCGCCTCTTCGGACAGGGCATCGAGGTGCGGGATCACGGCCTGCTTGCAGGGGTAGGTCACGTTGCAGCCCGCATAGCCCATGATGCGCGCGGCGGCGAGCAAGGTGGGCAGTTGTTCGGGCGACGAGGCGGAGCGGTCCAGATCGATCAGCTGGTAGTGCAGGCGCATGCCATGGTGGCGCGCTTCCTCTTCGTGCAGGGCAGGCGACAGCGACTGCTGGATGCCGGCGCCGATCAGCCCGATCAGCACCTTGCGGGGGCTCGTGGAAGACATGGCGGACAGGGGTTCGGGGTGCAATGGGCGCATGGGGGGACAGCGGAGGCAGAGGCCCCCGCAATGCCGGCTTGCTTACTTGCCGCCGCGCAGCTTGGCCAGCGTGGCATAGACCTCCTGCACCGTGTCGGCACCGACCTTGTCGCTGTGCTTGTCGACCACGGGCTTGACCTTGGCACGCAGCTTGTCGAGCTCGGCGGGCGAGAACTCGGTGACCTGCATGCCGGCCTTCTTGAGGTCTTCGAGTGCCACGTCGGCCTGCGACCGCGAAACGCTGCGCTGGAAGGTGGTGGCCTCGGCCATGGCTTCGCTCACCGCCTTCTGGTCGGCCGGGTTCAGGCTGTCCCAGAACTTCTTGCTGACGATGACGGCCTGGGGGTTGTACATGTGGCGCGTGACCGTGAGGTGCTTTTGCACTTCGGCGAACTTCGACGAGAGGATGGTCGAGAACGGGTTCTCCTGGCCGTCCACGGCCTTCTGCTCCATGGCCGAGTACAGCTCGGGGAAGGGCATGGGCACGGCATTCGCGCCCAGCGCGTTGAACATGTCGATGTAGATCGGCGACTGGATCACGCGGATCTTCAGGCCCGCAATGTCCTCGGCCTTGGTAATGGGCTTCTTGCTGTTGGTGAGGTTGCGAAAGCCCAGTTCCCAGTAGCCCAGGCCCACCAGGTTCTTGGCCACGAGCTTGTCGAGCAGCTTCTTGCCGAAGGGGCCGTCGGTCACGGCGTCGGCCTCCTGCGGCGTGGCGAACAGGAAGGGGAAGTCGTAGATGCCGAACTCCTTGGCCTGGGCCGAGAGGATGCCGGCGTTGAGCACCGTCATCTCCACCGTGCCGCCCTGCAGTGCCGAGACGGTCTGCAGGTCGCCACCGAGCGTGCCGCCGGGGAAGAGCTTGACCGCGATGCGGCCATTGGTCTTGGCGGCCACGAGGTCGGCGAACTTCTGTGCGCCCTGCGCCTGCGGGTGCTCCTTCTGGTTCTGGAAGGCGAACTTGATGGTGCGCTCCTGCGCCTGGGCACCGGGCAGCAGAGATGCGGCCACCAGGGCCGTGGCAAGCAGGGTCTTCAAGAGTTTCATGGAAAGTCTCCTTGGTTTTGGGCGGGCAGAAAACGGGGGATAGCCAGGCGGGACTTCAGCCCGACAGCCAGCGCAGCGGCACCATGACGATGGATGGGAACAGCACCAGCAGGAACATCACGACGAACTGCGCCAGCATGAAGGGCAGCACGCCGCGCGTGACCTGGTCCATGGTGATGCGCCCCACGCCGGCCACCACGTTGAGCACGGTGCCCACGGGCGGGGTGATGAGACCGATGGCGTTGTTGATGATGAACAGCACACCGAAGTACACGGGGTCGATGCCGGCGGCCTTGACCACAGGCATGAGCACGGGCGTCAGGATCAGGATGGTGGGCGTCATGTCCATGGCCGTTCCCACCACCATCACCAGGACCATGATGGCGATCAGCAGCAGCGTCTGGTTGCCCATGAAGGGTTCAAGCATGCCGATGACCTTGGAGGGCAGGTCGGCCACGGTGATGAGCCAGGCCGAGACCATGGCGGCCGCCACCAGGAACATCACGATGGCGCTGGTGCGGGCCGATGCCTGGAAGATCTCTGCGAGCTGGCGCACGCTGATCTCACGGTAGACGAACATGGCCACCAGCAAGGCATAGACGGCGGCCACCACGGCGGCTTCGGTGGGCGTGAACACGCCCATGCGCAGACCGACCAGGATGATGACGGGCAGGCCCAGGGCCCAGGCCGCTTCGCGCAGGGCCTTGGCCAGCTCGGCCCGGCTCGCCTTCGGTGGCGGCTGCACCTTTTCATTGCGCACCAGCCACCACCAGGTCACGGCCAGCGCCAGCCCCAGCAGAATGCCCGGCACGATGCCCGCGAGGAACAGCTTGCTGATGGACACGTTGGCGGCCACACCGAAGATCACGAAGCCGATGGAGGGCGGGATCACCGGCGCGATGATGCCGGCCGATGCGATCAACCCCGCAGAGCGCGCCTTGTCGTGGCCCGCGGCCACCATCATGGGCAGCAGCAGGGACGCCAGGGCGGCCGCGTCGGCCACGGCCGAGCCCGAAACAGCCGCCAGGATCACCGCCGCCATGATGGTCACGTAGCCCAGCCCACCGGGCACGTGGCCGACCAGGGTCAGGGCGAGCTTGACGATGCGGCGCGACAGCCCGCCCACGTTCATGATCTCGCCGGCCAGCATGAAGAAGGGCACGGCCAGCAGGGGAAAGCTGTCGGCCCCGTTGATGACGTTCTGCGCCAGGATCTGCGCGTCGAACAGGTCCAGGTGCCACATCAGGGCCACGCCGCTGAGCAGCAGCGCATAGGCGATGGGAATGCCGATCGCCATGGCGAGCAACAGCGATCCGAGGAAGATGGCGACGGTCATGGGGTGCTTGTCCTTGGGGGGCCTGGTCGGTGTGTCATGAGCGCTTGGGCTGGTCACCGCCGTGCTGCCCCAGGGCTGCGAGCTCTTCGCTTTCCTGGACCATGACCAGTTCCTGTTCCTGCAGGGGAACGAAGAGGGTGCGCAGGAGATCGCGCAGGAGGATGGCAATGCCCGAGCCCCCCATGAGCACGCCGCTGGCGTAGAAGATCGCCACCGAGGCACCCGTGACCGGGGCTTCGGTGTCCCAGTTGATCAGCATCTGCGCCCAGCTTCCCGTGAGCAGCAGCCACGACACGTAGAGCATGGCCAGTTGGGCCAGTGCCAGGCAGAAGCGCTTGCCGACGGCGGGCAGGCGCGCCACCAGCATGTCCGTACCCAGGTGGCCACGCTCACGCAGTGCCACGATGGAACCCATGAAGGTCAGCCACACGAAGAGCCAGCGCGACAGCTCTTCGGACACCGTGATGCCGGTGTTGAGCGCGTAGCGCGCCACCACATTGCCGAACACCAGCACGACCATGACGGCCAGGCAGATGCCCGAGAGCGCATCCAGCACGCGGGTGTAGCCCCGCAGCACGCGATCGGCCAGTGCAAACATGGTGTGTCTCCGTTCTTGTTCGGTGTGAAATGAATTTTGTACGAACTGGTTAGTATTTAATCTAGGTGCAAACCCTGCTTCCCGACTTCGCCGAGAGAGTTTCCGGGTCGATCAGCCAATGGCTAAGGGAAGGGCGCGCGCTCAACAAGCCAGCGACCGCCGCGCAAGGGCCGCCCCGCCGCGCTGGCGGTGTCCTCCGCCCGCCTCTGGCGGCGGTGCCGAGGCGCGAAGCGACTCAGGGGGATGTACCTGCTACGGGCGCAGAAAGCGCACGATCATCTCGACGATGGAAGCGCGGCGCTCGGCCATGGCGGCGGGCGCCTCCAGCGTGCGCTTGAAGATCGCGCCGAAGGTGTGGCGGTTGGAGACGTTGAAGAAGCACAGTGCCGAGATCGACATGTGCAGGTCCACCGGATCCACGTCGGGACGGAAGACGCCGGCCCCCACACCGCGCTGGTAGACCTTGTGCACCGCGTGGATGACCGGGATGTTGAGCTCCTGGATGGTCGTGGAGCGGCTGATGTACTCGCCCCGGTGCATGTTCTCGTTCATCACCAGGCGGATGAAATCGGGGTTGGCCAGTTGGTAGTCGAAAGTGAAGCCCACCAGGGTGCGCAGGGCCTGCTCGGGCGCCAGGTCTTCCAGGTGCAGGTCCGACTCGATCTGCCGAATGCGGCGGTAGGCTTCTTCGAGCACCCGCACGTACAGGCCTTCCTTGCTACCAAAATAGTAGTAGATCATGCGCTTGCTGGTGCTGGTGAGCGCAGCGATCTCGTCGATGCGCGCCCCGGCCAGGCCCTTGTCCGCGAACTCCGCCGTGGCCACCTGCAGGATGTTGGCCATGGTGCGGTCGGGATCGTTCACGCGCACGCGCTCGGCGCCGGGCGTGGCGGCCGCCTCGCGCGCAGCGCGCTGCCGCGCCGGGCGGCTGTCAGCGGCGGAGGGCGGGGATTTTTGAACCGTTTCGTCCATATGCGCCAAGCATACGGCAAGGGCGCCAGAGGCCACAGGCCGGCCGTATCAGTTGTCGATTGCGCTGTGCGCCACCCGCGACGCATAAAACTGGCGCGGCCCAGGCCAGTGCCCCCGTGCAAGGGCCGCCCCGCCGCACTGGGGGCGTCCCCCTCCCGACTCGTGCAACGAGTCGAGAGAGGGGGAAGGCGCTAAGCGACTCAGGGGGTGTTTCACTTCAGGAGGGCTTGGTGTCTGCGAAGCTCGGGCGCAGCATGAGCTTGTCCATCAGCTTGCCCAGGTTGGGGTACTCGCTGCGCCAGGCGATCTCGGGGAAGCGGAACTCCAGCCAGCCCAGCGCGCAGCCCACGGCGATGTCCGACAGGCTCAGGTGGATGCCGCTGCAGTAGGGCTTGTCACCCAGGCCCTGGCTCATGGACTTGAGGCTGTCGTCGACCTTGCGCATCTGGCGGTCGATCCAGGCCTGGCTGCGCTCGCCATCCTTGCGGTGGGCCCAGGTGGCTTCCAGGCGCGCCAGGATGGCGGCATCCACCACCCCATCGGCCAGGGCCTCCCAGGTCTTGACCTCGGCGCGTTCGCGGCCCTGGCTGGGGATGAGCTTGCCCACGGGCGAGAGGGTGTCCAGGTACTCGACGATGACGCGCGAGTCGAAGACCGCCTCGCCGCCTTCCATCACCAGGCAGGGCACCTTGCCCAGCGGGTTGGAGGTGGCAATCGTCGTGTCGTCGGCCCAGACGTTTTCCTGCACGAACTGGTAGTCGAGCTTCTTTTCGGCCATGACGACGCGCACCTTGCGTACATAAGGGCTGGCGGAGGCTCCGATCAATTTCATGGCGAGATTTCTTCCAGTGCGCGGGATGCGGGAACAGATGACAGGGTACGCGACCGATTCTATCGGCTGGCGCCCACAGGACGCGGCGGGCAAGCCCCCGCAAACGGGTGAGCAAGGCCCCGAAGGCGCCCGCAAGGGGGCAGCCGGCGGCCCCACGGCCCCAGTTGGTGCAAATTTGCAACACTTGCATCCAGTCCCCCGGAACCGGGGCTTGGCGCCCATGGCGGGCCGTGCCCATCCCCCGGATGGGGGTTATCCCGCGTGCAAAGCCTACAATCCGGGTCCATGAGCCTGTCCACCATCACCGCCCTGTCGCCGCTCGACGGCCGCTATTCCAACAAACTCGCCGCGCTGCGCCCGATCATGAGCGAGCACGGCTACATGCACCGGCGCGTGCAGGTGGAAGTCGCGTGGTTCATCGCGCTCTCGGACGCCGGCTTTGCCGAGTTCAAACCGCTGACCACGGGCGCGCGGGCCTACCTGCTGGGCCTGGTGAAGAACTTCTCCGAAGCCGACTCGGCCGCGATCAAGGAGATCGAGAAGACCACCAACCACGACGTGAAGGCCGTGGAATACTGGATCAAGAGCAAGTTCGAGGCACGGCCCGAGCTGGAGAAAGCCGCCGAGTTCGTGCACTTCGCCTGCACCAGCGAGGACATCAACAACACCAGCCACGCGCTGCAACTGCGCTCGGGCCGCGACCAGGTCGTGCTGCCGGGCCTGGACCGCGTGGTGCTCAAGCTGCGCGAGATGGCGCACGCCTACGCCGACGTGCCCATGCTGAGCCGCACGCACGGCCAGACCGCGAGCCCCACCACCGTGGGCAAGGAAATGGCCAACGTGGTGGTGCGCCTGCAGGCCGCCTGCGACCGCATTGCCGCCGTGAAGATCCTGGGCAAGATGAACGGCGCCGTGGGCAACTACAACGCCCACATGTCCGCCTGGCCCGATTTCGACTGGGAGGCCTTCAGCAAGAAGGTCATCGAGACGCCAGAGCCCCTGGGCCTGGGCCTGACCTTCCAGCCCTACAGCATCCAGATTGAACCGCACGACTACATGGCCGAGCTGTTCGATGCCGTGGCGCGTGCCAATACCATCCTGGTCGACCTCTCGCGCGACATTTGGGGCTATGTGAGCCTGGGCTACTTCAAGCAGCGCCTGAAGGCCGGCGAGATCGGCTCCAGCACCATGCCGCACAAGGTCAATCCCATCGACTTCGAGAACGCAGAAGGCAACCTGGGCCTGGCCAACGCGCTGCTGCGCCACCTGTCGGAAAAGCTGCCGATCAGCCGCTGGCAGCGCGACCTGACCGACAGCACGGTGCTGCGCAACATGGGCGTGGCCCTGGGCTATGCCGCGCTGGCCTACGCCTCGCTGCTGACCGGCCTGAACAAGCTCGAACTCAACGAGGAAGCCCTGGCCGAGGACCTGGACGCCGCCTGGGAAGTGCTGGCCGAGCCCATCCAGACCGTCATGCGCCGCTACGGCGTGCAGGGCGCCTACGAAAAGCTCAAGGAGGTCACGCGCGGCAAGACGGTGACGGCCGAGGCGCTGCACGGCCTGATCCGCTCGCTGGAGATCCCGCAGGAAGAAAAGGACCGGCTGCTGGCGATGACGCCGGGCAGCTACACGGGCAAGGCCGCCGCCCTGGCGCGCCGGGCCTGATTGCAGGAGCCCTGCGGAAGCAGCAGGACGGCGTGCCTTCCCCAGGGCGGGCACGCCCACCACCGAAATCACCATCGCCCTGGCGCATGGTGATTCTTTTTTTCACGGCCTCTGTTGCCTGCACCCGGGCAAAGGCAGCGGTCAATTGTTTTCAGTGAGACCGCATGGCCCTCAAATCCACCATCTTCAAGGCGCATCTGCAGATCGCCGACATCGACCACGGCTACTACGCGGACCACGCGCTGACGCTGGCACGCCACCCGAGCGAGACCGACGAGCGCATGATGGTGCGCCTGGTGGCCATGGCGCTGCATGCGCACGATCTCAACGACGTCTGCAATGGCGACGGCACCCTGGCCTTTGGCGCGGGTCTGTCGGACCCGGATGATCCGGACGCCTCGCTCACCGACTTCACGGGCCGCAAGCGCGTGTGGATCGAGGTCGGCCAGCCCGAAGACAAGCCGCTGACCAAGGCCTGCAGCAAGGCCGACAGCGTGGTGGTCTACTGCTTCAACCACGCCGCCGAGGTCTGGTGGAAGGGCATCGAGACCAAGCTCACGCGCCTCGAAAAGCTGCAGGTCTGGCGCATCCCCACCGATGCATCGCAGGCCCTGGCGGCCCTGGCCGAGCGCAGCATGCAGCTGCAGGCCACAGTGCAGGAAGGCGCGCTGACCCTGAGCAGCAACCTGGGCAGCGTGACCGTGGAGCCGGTGCGCTGGAAGTAAGCCCTGCTCCGCTCAGCTCAGTCCAACGGCATCAGGGCGCCGCAGTGCCAGCACTGCTCGAAGCCGCCCTCGACCATTTCTCCACAGCGGCAGGCCCAGCGGCGCTGCGGCAGATTCTGCAGGTCGTTGAGCAAGGTGCGTGCGCGGGCGGCATGCTCGTCGTACTCGAGCCAGATCTCGGGCAGGCACTGGTCGGGCGGCAGGTGGCCGGCGGCGGCGCCCAGGTACTGGCGCTGCACGGAGGCGGTCATGCCGGCCTCGCACAGGATGTCGGCCCAGAGCGTGGCGATCGCGATGTTGGGGGCCTGGGTCAGTCGCAGCATGGGCCCACCATACCGCGTTGGCCGCGCGGCGTACAGGGCCCCAGAACCTCAGGCCTGCGGCACCGGCACCGGCACCGGCTGCGGCCCCTGCGACGGGCCCTCCGCAGCGCGCTCGGCGTAGCGGTTGAAGCGCCAGGCGGAATGCTCGAGTGTGATGCGGCGCCACACACTGCGCTTTTCGGCGGGTGTATAGGCCAGCCAGTGCTGCACCTCGTCGAAGCTGCGGCCACAGCCTTTGCAATGGTCATCGCCCTGGCTGGTGGAGCAGATGGCGATGCAAGGAGTATCGGGCGTGGTTTCGTACCAGCCCTGCCATGCGGCCAGCGCGTCCGCGGGGAAATCCGCTTCCTCGATCTCGTCCGCGTGCCGGTAGACCATCAGCGCATACAGCTTGGCCAGGGCGCGGGTGGCCGGCGCCAGGGTGAAGCCATCGGGCGAGGGCACACGCTCGCGCCAGTGGTTGATGGCGGCTTCGATGTCGGTGATGTGGATGCGGGAAGAGGGCATGGCGAAAAAAACAGCCCCCACCGGCTTCTGCCCGGCGGGGGCCCGGAGGATAACCGGCCTTGCCCGGCATGCGGGCAAGGGGGTTAATCCATCCCGCTCAGTTGTTGCCCAGCGCAATGCCTTCGCGGCGCGGGTCGGCGCCCCCGGCGTAGGTGCCCGCTGCGGGGTTGCGCGAGAGCAGGCCGGCGCTGCCGTTGGCACGCACACCGTTGTAGATCACTCCGTGCAGGCCGCTGGTGAAGGTGTCGGTCTGCGCCACGGTGTGGCCGCGGGCGCGCAGGCCGTCGCGGATGGCGGCGGTGTCGATCACCGAGCCCTTCTCGATAGAGGTGGTGGCATTGGTCTGGGCGCCGAAGTTGGGCAGGTTGATGGCCTGCTGCACGTTCAGCCCCCAGTCGGTCATGCCCAGGATGCTCTTGGCGGTGTACTGGATGATGGCACTGCCGCCGGGCGAGCCGATGGCCCCTTCGAAGTCGCCGGTGGCGGCATTGAAGATGATGGTCGGTGCCATGGAGCTGCGCGGCCGCTTGCCGGGCTGCACGCTGTTGGCGATGGCCTTGCCGGCGGAATCGGTGGCCGTGAACGAGAAGTCGGTGAGCTGGTTGTTGAGCAGGAAGCCGCGCACCATCTGCAGGCTGCCGAAGCCGTTCTCGATGGTCGTGGTCATCGACACGGCGTTGCCCGAGGCATCCACGATGGACAAGTGGGTGGTGGAGGGCAGGTTCAGCGAGCTGTCGGCGCCACGCGATGCGACCACGCCGGGCGGCGTGCCCGCCACCGGTGTGCCGATGCTGCGCTGCATGTCGATCAGGCGCGCACGGCCCTTGAGGTAGTCGGCGTTGATCAGGCCGGCCTGGGGCACGGAAACGAAGTCGGGGTCGGCCACGTACAGGGCACGGTCGGCATAGGCCAGGCGGTAGGCCTCGGAGACCACGTGCACCGAATCGAGTGTGTTGGGCTTCATCGCCGCGAGGTCGAAGCTCTCCAGCATGCCCAGGGTCTGCAGCACGGCAATGCCGCCCGAGCTCGGTGCGGGCATGCCGCAAACACGGTACTTGGTGCGGTAGACGCCGCAAACGGGCTCGCGCACCTTGGAGGTGTAGTTGCTCAGGTCGGACAGCGCGAGCTTGCCGGGGTTGGTCGGATGGCGGGTGACCTTGGCCACGATGTCGGCAGCGATGTCGCCCTTGTAGAAGGCATCGGCTCCGCCATTGGCGATGGCGCGCAGGGTGGCCGCGAGTTCAGGGTTCTTGAGCAGGGTGCCGGTGGGCTTGGCCGTGCCGTCGGCGCGCAGGAAATAGCTGGCGCCGGGCTCGCCCTGGGCCTTGATGCGCGCGGCCGAACCGGCAATCGATACGCTCATGCGCTCGGAAATGGCAAAACCGTCTTCGCTGAGCTTGATGGCGGGCTCGAACAGGTCCTTCCACGGCAGCTTGCCGTGGGCCTTGTGCGCCGCCTCGAGCATGCGCAGCACACCCGGCGTGCCCACGGAGAGGCCACCGTCCACGGCCGTGAGGAAGGCCAGCGGATTGCCGTCGGCACCGATGAACAGGTTGGGCGTGGCGGCCATGGGCGCGGTCTCGCGGCCATCGTAGGCCAGCACGCGGTTGGACCCCTTGTCGAAGTGCAGCATGAAGGCGCCGCCGCCAATGCCCGAGGATTGCGGCTCCACCAGGTTGAGCACCATCTGCACGGCAATCGCCGCATCGGTGGCGCTACCGCCCTTGGCCAGGATGGCGGTGCCCGCCTGCACAGCCAGCGGGTTGGCCGCAGCGACCATGTCCTTATTGGCATAGGCAATGCTCTTGGGCGTATAGCCCGAAGGCGGCTCGGGCGGCACATACTGTTCCACCGGCTCGGCGACGGGGGAATCGTCATTGCCTCCGCAGGCAGCAAGCAGTGCGGCCACGGCAGTGGCACTGAGCAGGGCGAGCGGCCAGCGGCGCCCGGTGGTGAAGATGGTCATGGAGTGTGGGTCCTCGATCCAATGGTGAACAGAAGGGGGATGCAGCCTGCGGACACGGGGCAGGCGCACAGCGAAACACATGATAGTCACGGTTTTGTCACAGCGTCCAGACCCAAAGGCGTTGGTGAAATGCGGGCAGCATGTGCTCGTTATCCCTTGGATGGGCGGCGTGCGCACAGGGCGGGGCTTGCGCTCAGGGCCGGGCAATGGTCCAATTGCGGCTTCGAAGGGGAGTAGCTCCCGCCACGCACGTACAGCGCGCCCTGCAGGGGTGCTGCTGGCAGGTGGCATCGGCCTGTCGTCAGTACGAAGCATCGCTTCCGGCAGCCCGGGTCCAGCGCGCACGCAAGGCGCCGGATCGAGCAAGACCTTTGATGGGCCCTGTGTGGGCTGATCAAGGCCGTCCTCCCGATTTCGTCCCCCCGCGCAACGCGGGCGAGCCCTTGATCCACCGACCGCAGGCCCTCTATCCCCGGGATGGACTTGGCGCTACATTGGCGCCAAGCCCTCCCTTTGCCTACCGATATCGAGGAATTTATGGAATTTTTGGCTTCGCCCGAGTTTTGGGTCGCACTGGGACAGATCATCATCATCGACATCCTGCTGGGTGGCGACAATGCGGTGGTCATTGCCCTGGCCTGCCGCAAGCTGCCGCCCGCCCAGCGCACCAAGGGCATCATCTGGGGCACGGCAGGCGCCATCGTTCTGCGCGTGATCCTGATCGCCTTTGCCATGACCTTGCTGGCCCTGCCGTTCCTCAAGTTCGTGGGCGCAGTGTTGCTGGTGTGGATCGGCGTCAAGCTGCTGGCCCCCGATGAAGACGGCCACGGCGACGTGCAGGGCAGCGACAAGCTGCTGGCCGCCATCAAGACCATCATCGTGGCCGACCTGGTGATGAGCGTGGACAACGTGATCGCCATCGCTGGTGCCGCACAGAATGCCGGTGAACACCAGTTCCTGCTGGTGGTGCTGGGCCTCTTGATCTCGATCCCGATCATCGTCTGGGGCAGCCAGTTGGTCATCAAGCTGATGGAGCGTTTCCCGTTCATCATCACGCTGGGCGGGATGCTGCTGGGCTGGATCGCCGGCGGCATGCTGGTGACCGATCCGGTATTTGCCAATGCAGACAAGTGGCAATGGATGCTCAAGATTGAGCAATCCGACGCGATCCGGTATGGTGCGAGCGTGGCAGGCGCACTGGTGGTGCTGGCCATCGGCAAGATGGTGCTGGCGCGCCGCGCTGCCGCGGCGCCCGCGCAGCACGGCTGAGCAAGCCCGCACTGGACTCTTCGACGAACCCGGGTGGCCACCTCATGGTGGCCACCCCTGACAAGAAAGCGCATGCATATGGACAAAGTCATCGTGTACGTGGACGACGCGGCCCATGCGCAGCAGATCCTCGCGCCCCTGTTCGCGCGTGGCTCGGCCGGCAATACGCACTGGGTGCTGGTGGCCTGCGCGCCGCGCATGACCCACCGCATCAGCAAGTGGGTGAGCCACAGCGCGCGCGAGAACTGGCGCGCGAAGTGGGCTGACAAGCTGTTTGCCCAGGTGGTGCCCAGCCTGCGGGCCCATCCCGACCAGGTCACCACGGTGCTGGCCAAGGGCCCGCTGCCGGAGTTGACCGACAAGCTGCAGGCCGACTTGGGAGGCACCCGGGCCCAGGTGGTGGACGCGCGCCGCCCCAAGCTCGATGTGCCAGCCCCCGATGCCGGCACTGCGGTGCCAGTCGGCGGGCGCTGGTCGCTGCCAGGCACGCTGAGCAGCCTGTTTGCCAGTGTGGGCCTGCTGCTGGTGCTGGGCACGGAGTAAGCCGCGCCTTCGTGGGCTTTGGTGCCGGGGCGTGCCCCGGCCTTCCTTCCCGCAAGCCCGTTTGCCACAGGCCGGTGCTATCCTGTGGCCATGATCCGACTTCTTCTGAAATGGCTGCTCAGCGCCGCCGCGCTGCTGTTCGTGGCCTATGTCTACAGCGGTGTGGTGGTGCAGAGCTTTCCGTCGGCGCTGATCGCGGCCTTCGTGATCGGCCTGTTCAACGTGGTGCTGCGCCCCATCCTCGTGGTGCTGACCCTGCCCGTGACCATCGTGACGGTCGGGCTGTTCCTTTTTGTCATCAATGCACTCATGTTCTGGGCCGCGGCCAGTGTGCTCGACGGCTTCCAGGTCACCGGCTTTGCCGCCGCGCTGATCGGCTCACTGATCTATTCGCTGCTGGGCGTGGTGATCGAGTCAGCGCTCGGCGGTCTGTTCGCGAAGCAATGATTCCACGGCCTTGAGCCGGGTGTCGATGATGGACGCCTCGAAGTGGTCCGCCGATGCGCCGCTGCGCCGGGCCAGGTCCTGCCCGGCCTTGAAACGGTCCACCGCCGCCGCGTAGTCGTAGCGCGTGGCATGCGCCTCGGCCTCGGCGCGCACAGCGCGCAGCGGCTGGCCATTGGCCTGCCACACCGTGGCCATCAGCTGCCACACGGTGGCGTCACGCGGGTGGTTGGCGATCCAGGTCTGCAATGCACCGGCCACCTCCCCGGAGCGCCCGACCTTGAGCAGCGCGCGGGTGCGCAGCAGCAACTCTGGCCGCCGGTCATTGGCCCCGGGGGGCAGCGCGGCCAGGGCGGCGTCGGCATCGCCTGCGGCCAGTTCGATCTCGGACTTGAGCAGCTGCGCCTGGCGCTGGGCCGGCGCGTCGCCGCGCACCTGGGCCTCCAGCAGCACCCAGGTCGCACGGGCGGCCTTGGCATCGCGCAGCTGGCTGCTGCCCAGGGCCGACGCATAGAGGATGGCGGCCTTGCGTGGCGCGCTCTGGCCCGCAAAGCCGGTACTGCCCGGCTCGGCGATCCACTGGCGCACCGTGTCCACCCCCGGGTTGGAGAGCACCCGCGCGCGCGCTGACGCCATGGCATGTTCCTGCGTGGAGGCCGGGGCCGGTTGCGCCCTGCCCGGAGGCAGGCGCGACTGCATGTCGGCCATGCGCTGGGTGGTCAGCGGGTGGCTGCGCAGGTAGGGCCAAGAGCCGTTGTCGTTGATGCGGTTGGCCTGCTGCAGCTTGTCGAACATGCTGACAAAGCCCTGGGGCGCAAAGCCCGCGGGCTCCATCAGGCCGTAGCCGATGCGGTCCGCCTCGCGCTCCATGTCGCGCGAGAAGTTGAGCTGGTTCTGCATGGCCAGCGCCTGGCCACCGACCACCATGGCCTGGGCAGCCCCCGGGTTCTTGCTGGCGGCCAGGGCCCCGAGGATCATGGCGCCCAGCAGCAGGGGCGTCTGCTTGCTCTGCTGCGCGATCAGCCGTGAGATGTGGCGCTGCGTGACGTGGCTGAGCTCGTGCGCGAGCACCGAAGCCAGTTCGTCGCGCGAACTCACCACACCGATGAGGCCCAGGTGCACGCCCAGGTAGCCGCCCGGCAGCGCAAAGGCATTCACCGTGCGATCGCGCCCAAGCAGGATCTCCCAGGCAAAGCGCTCGTCGAGCTCCGGCGACAGTTCGCCGCGCTTGCGCGCTGCCTCCATCAGCGGCAGCCACAGGCCCTGGACATACTCGGACAGCACTGCATCGTCGATGTAGTCCGGGTCGCGGTAGAGCTCGCGGATGATGCGGTCCCCCAAGCGCCGTTCGCCGCTGGTGGTGAGTTCGCTGCCATCGCCCAGCGTGGGCAACTGCGCATGGGCCATGCGCACCGGAAGAACGCCCGCCGCGCTGCAGGCCAGGGTAAGCACCAGGGGTGCGAGCGCCGCACGCACCCGCGCCCGCTTGTTGCTGTCAGGGAAGGCCGCCTTGCTTGGGATTTTCCGCATGGACCGTATGATGCCCTGACACTCCAGTGTTTCCCCGGCGATTCAACTGGTTACCAAGAAATTGCCTGCTACCTGCCCGAGCCGTCTCCGGCCACCCGATCTCCATGTCCAAACCCGACCCCACCAGCACGCCCACCCTCACCCACTTCGATGCCCAGGGCCAGGCCCACATGGTGGACGTAGGCGCCAAGCCCGCCACCCACCGCATCGCCGTGGCCACCGGCCGCATCGAGATGCAGCCCGCGACACTGGCCATCATCGAAGCCGGTACGGCCAAGAAAGGGGACGTGCTGGGCATCGCCCGCATCGCCGGCATCCAGGCAGCCAAGAAGACCAGCGATCTGATTCCGCTGTGCCATCCGCTGGCGCTGACGCGGGTGGCAGTGGAGTTTGAGGTGGCTGGCGTGCAGCACCCTGGCGCAACGGGAATCACCTGCACGGCCACGGTGGAAACCGTGGGGCCGACGGGGGTGGAGATGGAGGCGCTGGCGGCGGTGCAGATTGCCTTGCTGACGATTTACGACATGTGCAAGGCGGTGGATCGAGCGATGGTGGTGGAGGGGGTGCGGGTGGTAGAGAAAAAGGGAGGAAAGTCAATCCAAGTTCAGCGAACAGCGTAGGACACCAGAGACCTTACCGACATTCCGATGGCGCATATTTCGCAGGCAGAGTGCCCAGAGTCCTGTTGGCCATCCCGCGTGAAGTGGCCACCGTTGCCGAAGCACTGGCGCAGGCCCAGTCCAAGGTTCCTGTCGAGGTGGCTACGGGCACTGCGCCCTCGATGTTGGGAGAAAAGACGATAGTCCGCCCATGCAGTCCTGTCGGAAAACCGTTGCCGGGCGACGAAGACAAGCTCACGACCACTGGCCAAGGGGTTGCACTGGCTGTAATGGCAACGCCACCGACATATTTGCTGGATTTGTTTGCAGCAGGAATGGCGTTGTAGATGGCTGCCGCAGCATTCATGCCCGCAATCCCCCCCGTTTGGAAGCCTTCGACGAGCCGCTCCTTGGCTGGATCCGCAGCCATCACGGCCTCCGACACACGCGTGCGTATCACGAAATCTTGATAAGCTGGCAACGCCACTGCCGCGAGCACGCCGATGATGGCGACCACAATCATCAACTCAATTAAAGTGAATCCGCGAGCCGATTTACAGCGCATATAAGAAGTCGTCCAGATGCAGATCGATGCCGAGGACACGCAAACTTTGTTCCCGGCGAATTTCGTCGAAATGACATTTTTGTTGCTCATGTCTAGGTCCCCCGCGGGCCAGGTCTGTCAGTAGAATCCGTCCGATTTGCCCGCGCTCACGCCCTTCGAGCACGGCACCCTTCTTGCTGCCCATAGCGCCTAGATCTTGGTTTTGAATTGGAGCATTGATTGATGACCCCTTCGCATCGCAGCCCCCGACACTGGCTGCTGGCCATATTTATCCTGTCGGGCTTTGCAGGATTGATATATCAATCCATATGGTCACACTATCTGGGACTTTTTCTCGGGCATGCAGCCTATGCCCAAGCCTTGGTGCTCGCCATCTTCATGGGCGGGATGGCAGCTGGAGCTGCATGGATTGCACGTGCTGGCCAACGGTGGCGCAACCTGATCCGCGGCTATGCGCTCATAGAAGCAATTATTGGCGCACTGGGCCTGCTTTTCCATTGGATTTTTACCAATGTAGCGGCCTTCAGCTATGACTGGCTCATTCCCTCTCTGGGAACGCCGTGGGCAATCAATCTTTCCCGCTGGATCGTGGCGGCACTGCTCATTCTGCCGCAAACGATTTTGCTGGGGATGACATTCCCTCTCATGAGCGGCGGGCTCATCCGCCGCTTTCCGGGCAGTGATGGCAATTTGCTTGGGGGGCTCTATTTTACCAACAGCATCGGGGCTGCATTTGGGGCTTTGATGGCAGTGTTTGTCCTGCTTCCCTGGGTGGGGCTACCCGGAGCCATGGTGGTAGCCGGCATTTTGAATTTCGTGGTCGCGGCACTGGCTTGGTGGCTGGCCCGTGACCCTGAGCCGGTAGCCCCCGCCCCCGTCTCGATTCAGGCCGCGCCTGACCAGCGCTTGCGCAACAATCCGCTGCTGCGTACGGTGTTGTTCGGCACCGCCCTATCCGGGGCTGCGTCCTTTGCTTACGAAATCATCTGGATTCGAATGTTGAGCATGGCCGTCGGCAGCACCATGCATGCTTTCGAACTTATGCTGGCATCATTCATTGCGGGGATTGCACTAGGCGGACTTTGGGTACGCAAACACGCAGACAGCGCGGAATCCCCATTGCGTCTTGTCGGTTGGATGCAGGTTTTCATGGGCATCGCCGCATTGGCTTCCTTGGCAGTCTATGCCAACGCGTTCACTTGGGTTGGCTGGCTCATGTCTGCCCTGACCAAGACGGATGGAGGATATTCCCTGTTCAATCTTGGGACTGCGGCGACAGCGATCTCCATCATGCTTCCCGCGGCCTTCTTTGCCGGCACCACACTGCCGCTTTTCACTGTGGCCCTGCTTCGCTCAGGGCAAGGAGAGCGCGCCATTGGCCGGGTTTACGCATGGAACACATTGGGCGCGATTGCAGGTGTTTTTGCCGCAATCCACTTTTTGATACCTAACCTCGGGCTCAAACTTGCGTTGTGTATCGCCGCCCTGGTAGATATCGGTCTCGGCTTATTTCTACTTCGCCAACAGGTTGACAGCAAACGGACCCTGATGCGATTTGGAATTGCAGTTGGATTGTCTGCTGTTGCCGTGATTGTGGCCGTCCGTATTCCCTTCGACTTGATGGTTGCCACCTCCGGTGTATATCGACATGGACGTGCAAGCCTGAAAGCTGATGACCAGATTGTTTATTACAAGGACGGGAAGACAGCGACCGTGGCGGCAGCGGCCTCCAGGAACGGAAGCATTCATATTTCGACCAACGGCAAGACCGATGCTTCCATACAGATGCAAGACCATCTTCCCGCCACGCAGGATGAACCAACGATGGTCCTCGCCGCGGCGCTTCCCCTTGGCATGGTTGAAAACCCAAAGCGGGTGGGCGTGATCGGATTTGGATCGGGTTTGACTACACACGCCTTTCTCGGAGACGAAAGGCTTGAACGGGTCGATACCATCGATATTGAGGAAGCCATGGTGGAAGGGGCCAAGGCATTCGGAGTTCGATCGGAACGCGCGTACAAGGACCCTCGCTCCCACGTCATCATTGATGATGCGAAGAGCTATTTTTCCGGGCAGAACCAGAAGTACGATATTATTATTTCAGAGCCATCCAACCCCTGGATCAGTGGTGTGGGCGCTCTTTTTAGCGAAGAGTTCTATAAATTTGTTCCCAGGCACCTGAACGAGGGTGGCCTGTTCATGCAATGGGTACAGATTTACGAAATAGACGATGCGCTTCTCGGATCCGTTCTCAAGTCACTGACACCTGCGTTTGATGACTATGGCGCATGGCTGAGCAATGGGTCTGACCTGCTTATCGTGGCCAGTCCCAAAGGCCCTCTGCCGAAGATGGATTTTTCAAAGCTTGCCGCCAACCCGAAGGTGAAGGCGGACCTGGAGCGGGTAGGTATTGCCAATGCCCAGCAGCTTGATTTCCGGAAAGTTGCCGATGCGCGCATGCTGCGCGCACTGAGCAAGATAACGCAAGAGCCCGGACCGAACTCAGATTACTTTCCGATCCTGGGCCTGCATGCGCCCAAGTCGCGATTCAAGGGTGCTTCTGCCGTCACTACGATGAGTTTGCCAAAGGTCAATCGCCCATTGCTGGAAGCGATGGGCATCTCCCCAGCATTGCCTGACAATGTACCCATTTCATCCTTGAAATACTTCGCAGGGGATGTTTTGACCGCTGAAGCTCGCCAGCTGGCGAGCGAACTTCGGGGTGAAGTTGCTGCCCTGTCTCCGGGGCCCGCATTTTTACGGGCCACCCTTGGAAATTGCACGGCCGATCTGACAGCCGATCAAATACAGGCTGCTTCTGGTTTTATTAGCACCATCGGGGCTCGCACCGTAACGCATCTGCCCGCATCGGCGTTGCAAGGTGTGTGGGTCAATCCCACATGGCAAACCTGCAAGAGATTGTCCAAAGATCTGATTCGGGCTCTGAAGATATTGGAGGTTCATTCTCAGAGAGACTACCCGCAGATGGAAGCCTTGGGAATCGATTGGATCAAAAATCGCCCCCGCAATCAATATTCACGAATAGAGTTCGATGGACTTGCATGGTCCGGTATCGTTCTCTCCCGTATTCATTCACGGCGGTGGGGTGAATTGCCAGAAGCGATCGATCTCCTGGACAAGGATACCGCCATTGTCAATGACTATTCATTTCTCGCCAATATAGTCAATAGCATGGGCAACAACAATCCTGTGGCAAAAAGCAACTAAGAGCAATTTGCGATCAAAGCCGCGATCCGAGGGTCGCGGCTTTTCTATTGAACGGTTTTCCGAAACATTCGGCAGTTGCTCAATTTCAGTAACGTGAAAATCAGGCAGCAAGAGCAGAGAAAAATAGTACCTGAAATCTCTGTGTTTTACAGGCACCGTGATGGCCTAAAAAACCGACCAGCTTCCCGGCAGCCGCGTTAATCCCAGCTCACTCGCCACCGAATCAAGAACACTTGGATCAATTCCAGCGATTCGTCAATTTCAAAAATGTCTGACGAGACAACACGGGCTGAACCGCCTCGGTCAAAATCCATCGAGTGGTATATAAGCACGAATTCGGGCAGATTTCGGATCCAACAACACAATCCAATCCAAGCTGTGGCGTGAAACCAGAGGAAGCCATACCAAGGAATTACCGTCGTTTGTATCTCCTGCCTTGGCATTATTCAGCGCCGCGCCTACGGCGTCACCAATCATCTGTTGCCGCTGAGGGTACTTTTTGTAAAGTGCAGTTAAAGGCTGTGCACGTGCAAATACTTGCTGGATGCTGAGTTGATAGTCCTGCCAGCGCTTTGGTCGTTGACCAGCTTCGATCCCCTGCATCGAGTCATTGATGTTGTCAAAGCGCTCAGCAGAAGATGACACGGGTCGCAATCCTACTGTGCGAGCTTCGTTCAAGCTCCATGGCATGAACCAATCTGGGACATGAATCAAATCATTTTCCTGAATGTCTACATAGCTGACCGCTCTGAATCTATCCACTTCGAAAACAAAAGCCAGTGGGCGCGCTTGCGCCAATGTGTGTAAGCCGTAACCCAGTGCACACAGTTGTATTGCGGCGATCAGGCCAAGGTCAATCCCCAGGGCCAAACGTGTTTTTTCGGGGCGGTACAAGATGAGGGTCAGCAAAGGTCCGCACACCACATCGACCCCTACCAGAGTCCAGAACAGCTTTTGCCCCCCCGCCAAATCCTTGATTTGCCCAGGAAACCATACAAAAAACACCAGCCCGGCCACGGCCAAAGCCACTAGAAGCGAAACCAAAAAATGGCGCAAAGGCACCAGTAATCTTTTTTTCACTTGAGAATTCATGACCAGGTCCGATGCATGGGATCTGCTTCTACCGAAGTACATTCATGGGGATAAGCAGCAATAAAAAATGCCCGCAAGCGGGCATTTTTTATCAAAGCAATCTGAAATTACTCGATTAACGGCATTCGCTAGGAGCGAACTTTGCAGGCAGCGTACCGGCGGTCACTTGAGGCAAATTGCGGCCGGCAGATACAACGTTGCGATCCGAAGCGCAACCCCAGTCAACCGTACCGGTTTCCGTACCGGCAAGGGCCGCGGCCAGCTGCGAAGGTCCGGCGGTCAATTGCATGTAGGGTGTGTATACCAGGGTAGCCAATGCGGGGATAGGACCGATGTTGGCCTTGTTGAAGGTCACCGTCACTTCGCCGTTCAGGTTGTTGATCTGGGTTTTCGTCACGTACTTACTGACGGCACCATTGCCACCCACTTGTGCGTTGAAGGTATCAGCCACTGCCTTCAGTTCCAGGGCGGTGTTGGCATCCGTTTCCACCAGCTTCTTGCCGCCATTAGCCAGAGCGATACCTTCCGTCACGCGTGCACGCACGGTGTAGTCTTGGTAGGCGGGCAGAGCCACGGCAGCCAGAATACCGATGATCGCCACAACGATCATCAATTCGATCAGGGTGAAACCCTTTTGTGCAAAACGCTTCATAAATCACTCCTCGGAGGTCAGTTGGAATTCAAACCTGCAGAAGAATTCTCCAGGCTGGTTCAACATGAGCAGGTTCCGTGCCACCCTCAGAGCCCCGGGATGCAGGGCCTGAACCCCTCCCCCAAATGGGTCAATTGTCCTTGAAGTGTTTCCCAGCACGGCTTCAGCCTCTCATCGGGACATTCTTGTCACACCACAAACGTCACCACCTGCAACAGAGTGGTCAGAACTCGAACGCATCCCCGGCCTTGAGCCAATAAATGTCATGGGGTGCAGCGCCCAGCGGGCCCACACTCTGGTCGAAGCGGCGGATCTCTTCCATGATGAGCTCGGTCTCCGACGGCTTGGTGTGGGTGATGTAGATGGGGCAGCGCTTGCCGGGCGTCAGCTGCGCCAGTTCCTGGGCCAGGGTGTGGGGCGACAGGTGCAGGCTGCGCTGGGCCAGGGAGGTTTCGCGGTTGCTGAAGGCGGTCTCGATGACCAGCATGGCCACGGGCAGGGAGTTGACGCGGGCCCAGAAATCCGGATTGCGGCCGGTGTCGCCACTGAATACCCACCAGCCCGTGCTGCCAGCCACGGCGTAGCCCACGGCGGGCACTGTGTGCACAGCGGGCAGCACTTCCAGGTGCACGCCCTCGACCGTCAGGCGTTCGCCGACCGAGATGGTCTGGTACTGCAAAAAGGGCTGGTCTGCAGTAGGAATGCTGCTGAAATCCGGCCAGATGGCGTTGTTGAACACGTGCGCCTGCAGAGCGGCAATCGTGCCGGTCAGGGCATGGACCTGCACCGGGCTGCTGCGCAGCGAGGACACGGCATCGAGCATCAGCGGCAAGGCCGCGATGTGGTCCAGATGGGAGTGCGTGAGGAAGACATGGTCGATGCGGCGCATTTCGTCCAGCGTCAGGTCGCCCACCCCCGTCCCGGCATCGATGAGGATGTTGTCGTTGACCAGGAACGAGGTGGTCCGGCAGTCTTTGGCAATGGCCCCGGAGCACCCCAGTACGCGAACCTTCATGTCATGCAGTCCTGTTTGCCGTCGTCTCGTGTGTGTTGTCGGCGCGGGTTGTTGCAGCCATTGTGCTACTTCCTTATTTGGTATCGAACTGGGTGGCACCGTCCCAATCCGGCTGGAAGGGTAACACCCGCAAGGCCTCCACGCGCCCTGCGTACAGCGAATACAGGATGTTTCCAGGTTCCGCTGCGTGCAAATTCCGCAAAAGCAGGGTGCAGGCGTCCCATTCCTGGGCCCGGTAGGCGGCCAGGAGCTGCTGCCAGGTCGCCAGCCGCTGTTGGCGCTCGGGGGCCAGCGGTTCGGCCTCCGTGCCCACGGGGGTGTAGATGGTGACGGCCTGGGCCTTGCCCTTGACGCGCACCCGGTCCAGTTCCTGCCAGATGAAACCTGGCGCCAGGGCACGGGTCGTGTCGCTGACCACCATGGTCACGCCGTAGGTCTTGGACAGGCCCTCCAGGCGGGAGCCCAGGTTCACCGCGTCGCCGATCACCGTGTAGCTGCGCCGGATGTCCGAGCCCATGTCGCCCACGCACATGGTGCCGGTGTTCAGGCCAATGCCCACACCGATCTGCGGCAGGCCCTGGCGGTGGTGCTCCTCGTTGAGCAGGGCAACCGCCTGGGTCATCTCCAGCGCGGCCGCCACCGCCAGTTCCGCATGCCCGGGGGTTGCCACGGGTGCGCCCCAGAACGCCATCACGCAGTCGCCCATGTACTTGTCGATGGTGCCCTGGCGGCGGCTGCGGATGATGTGGGTCAGGCGGCTGAACACGCCATTGAGCATGGCCTGCAGTTGCAAAGGCTCCATGTGCTCGGACAGCGCCGTGAAGCCGCGCATGTCGCAGAACATCACCGTGAGCTCCTGGTTGGCCGCATCCATGCTGTAGCGCTCGGGCTCCTTGAGCATCTCCTCCACCAGTTCCGGGGGCACATAGGTGCCGAACAGGGCCGCCAGCTCCCGCTTGGTCCGGCTCTCCACGAAGTAGCCATAGACCATGTTCAGCGTGAAGGCGGACAAGGCCATCACCAGAACCGTCGCCAGGGGCATGACCAGACCCTGCACCTGGTACAGCCACAGGTTCAGGCCCACCAGGCCCGCCAGCACCCCGGCGCTGAGCAGAACTGCCCTGCCCGCCGTCAGCAGAGGCAGCGAAAGCGCCAGCAGGAGCCCCGTGACCACCAACTGCAGTACATCGAAGTCGGGGGCGAAGTTGGGTTGGAGCACATTCGCGCCATCCAGAAAAGCCGACAGCAGGTTGGCATGCGCTTCCACCCCCGGGTAGGTGCGGCCCACCGGAGTCACGCGCAGGTCGACCAGTCCAGGCGCCGTGGAGCCCACCAGCACGAGCTGGCCCTTGAGGCTGGCTTCGGGCAGCCGCCCCTCCAGCACATCGCTGGCCGAGATGTAGCGGTAGGAGCCGCCGGACACGTCGCCGGGCCCCCGGTAGGGGATGAGGGTCGCCAGATTCGGGTCCACCGGCAGCAGGAGCCGGCTCTGGCCCTTGGCCAGGATGACGCCGCTCAGCACATCGTGGTCGAACTCCGAAAAGGCATCGTAGAGCGGCGACAGATCCGAATAGCCCGTGGCCACCCTGAGCATGGCCAGGGCCAGCGACTCGTAGTACTGCCCCTGGTACTCTGCCAGCAGGGGCAGGGAGCGCACCACGCCATCGCTGTCGGTGATGGAGTTGAAGAACCCCGCGGCGGGCGCCGCCTTCGCCAGCACCTCGATGTTGCTGCCATGGCCTTGCCAGGACGTCGCCCTCAAAGGCTTGCCACGCAGCCGGTCCCGTGACAGCGCGGGCGTCGGCAGCACACCGCGGGCCTGCCCATCCCGATCGCTCGTGAAGTAGTAGCCCAGCACCACGGGCCTGCCCTGCAGTGCCTGGGCAAACCGGGCGTCATAGTCCAGCTCGGGGGTCAGGCGGGCCAGTTGCTCCGAGAAGCCCGGGCTTGCAGCCAAGGGCCCCTGCGCCAGCCGCTGCAGGCTGGCCAGGCCCGAGCTGCCATCGGGCTCGGCGAAGACCACGTCGAACCCGAGCACCGCCACCTGCTGGCGGTCGAGCAACTCGGTGGCAAACCGCGCCATCCTGTCCCGGCCCCAGGGCCACTGGCCGATGCGCTCCAGGCTGCGCTCGTCGATGTCGACGATGGTGATGCGCGTGTCCATCGTGCCCGGCATGGTGGCGCGCAGGCGGGTGTCGTAGATGATGCTTTCCAGCCGCTCCAGCACCTGCAGGTGCAGAACCCCGCTCACGTGCAGCAGGGCGAACAGCAATGGCAGCAGGGTGACGGCGATGCGGCGCCAGTGGCGCATAAACCAGGAACTGAGCCGGGGCCGCATCGGAGGGATCGCTCAGATCGGACGGCGCCCGGCGCTCGGTGCAAGAGAGAACGCCGGGATTTGCGGAACGATGGCGCTGCTCAGGTCTGCTCGAACTGCATCTCGGTGCCTGCCAGCTCCAGCTTGTCGCCGTGCTTGAGCGGCACCGGCGACAGCCCGATGGCCGAGCCGTTGAGCAAGGGCATGTCGGGGCCCTCCACATGCGCCAGCACGAAACCGTGGTGGCGCTTGGTGATCGAAGCCACGGCCACACCGGGCTTGCCGATGGTGGTCACCACCTTGAGCAGCGAGACTTCGCGCCCGGCGGCAGCACCCGACATGACCTTGATCACCGCCGTCATCGGTGCGGGCGCCGGCGCGGCCGGCAAGCCTGCAGGGCGCGACGCCGTACCCAGCGGCGGCACCATGCCGGGCTTGAAGATCATGGTCTTCTCGAAATTCTCGCCCTCGGCCTCGTGCAGGAAGCGGATCTTGTACTTGCCCACCTCCACTGTGTCGCCATTGCGCAGCTCCTGGCGTTTGACGGCCTTGGCATTCACATAGGTGCCGTTGGTGCTGCCCAGGTCTTCGATCTCGACGTCATGCCCGACCATGTGGAAGATCGCGTGCTCGCCGCTCACCGCCAGATTGTCGATCACGATATCGTTGTATGGCCTGCGTCCAAGGGTGGTGCGGTCCTTGGTCAACTGAACTTCCTTGATGACGACGCCGTCGATCGAAACGATCATTCTGGGCATGATCCACTCCTGATTTGAGATTTGTTATGGGCCAGGGCACCGTCAGGCAGCGCCCAGCAAGCGGGACATGAGGCTGCGTTTCTTGCCCCCCGCGCCGGCCTGTACCAGCAGTACGCTAACGTTATCACGACCGCCGTGTGCATTGGCGGTATCAATAAGCAATGTGGTTTTTTCCTCCAGCGGAAGGGCTGCGCGCACCATCTCCGCCAGATCGGCATCGGACACCATGTCCGTGAGCCCGTCCGAGCACATCAGGAACAGGTCGTGCGGCGCCACCTGGAATTCATTGACTTCCATGAGCACATTCGGCTCCACGCCCAGGGCACGGGTGACCAGGTTGCGGTTGGAGGAGATCGCCGCCTGGTGCGGTGTGAGGATGCCTGCGTCCACCTGCTCCTGCAGCCAGGAGTGGTCGCGCGTGATCTGTTGAAGCACCCCGCCGCGCAGGCGGTAGCAGCGCGAATCGCCAATGTGCCCCAGGATCAGCCGCGCGCCCTGGAAGATGCCGGCCACCAGCGTCGTGCCCATGCCGGCATACTGCGGATTCGACAGGGACGCCCCCAAAATGGCGTGATTGGCGTTTTCCACGCAGATTTCCAGCGCCCGGCGCACATCGGTCGACTGTGGCGAGCTTCCTGCCTGGGCCAGCCAGCGGGCCATCTCCGTGCGGATGAAGGTCGTGGCCATGCCGCTGGCCACTTCGCCTGCGTTGTAGCCCCCCATGCCATCGGCCAGGATGGCCAGCTGGGCATCCCGGTCGATCGCGACGGCGTCTTCGTTGTTGCTGCGCACCCGCCCCCGATCGGTGCGCGCAAAAAAATCGTAATTCATGGATAAAGCGGAGCGGGCCTCATCGGGCACTGGATGGCGGCAGGGAAGGATCCTGCTGCGCAGGATATTCCATTACCGTTTCCTGAAAATCCGCCATGTCGCGCCCTGTTGCCTTGCGAGCCGCATCATAGACGACTGTCCGCGGGTTTGTGGCGCTTTCCGTGCCCGCCAGCACCGCCAGGGCGCCCCGGATCTCGGCTGCAAACTGGCGCCCCGTCTGGTAGCGGGCCTCCGGGCGCTTCATCATCGACAGCGCCACCACCGCGGCCACCTCGGCCGGCAGCTCGGGTCGCAGTGTGCGCACATCGGGCGCTGGCACACTGGCGATCTTGTGCATCAGCTCGGGCATGGAGGCCCCGCGCAGCGGCAGCGAACCGGTGAGCATCTGGAACAGGGTCACCCCCAGGGAATACAGGTCGGTGCGCCCATCCACCTTCTTGCCCGCCAGCTGCTCGGGCGACATGAAGCTCGGCGTGCCCAGCACCAGGCCCGTGCGGGTCTTGTTCGAGTCCGTGAGGCGGGCAATGCCGAAGTCGGTCACCTTGACCGCATCGGTCGCCGTATCGAACATGATGTTGGCCGGCTTGATGTCGCGGTGCACCACCTGGTTGGCATGGGCATAGTCCAGCGCCTCGGCCACACGGGCCGCCACCGACAGGGCCAGCGGCACCGGCAGCAGGTTGCCCTCCTTGCAGAAGGGCGACAGGTCCGAACCCTTGAGGTACTCCATGGAGATGTAGGCCAGGTCGTGTTCCTCGCCGGAATCGAAGATGGTCACGATATAGGGGTGCTGCAGCCGCCCGGCGGTTTCCGCCTCGCGAAAGAAGCGCGCACGCGCGTCGATCAGCCCATCGCCCTCGAATTCCTGCCCCAGCGCCAGCGTCTTGATGGCCACGGTGCGGCCGATCTTGGGATCCCGCCCCTGGTACACCACCCCCATGGACCCCTTGCCGATCTCCTTGCTGATCTCGTAGCGGCCCAGCATGGGCAGGCCGATGGTCGCATCGCCCGGCAGGCGTGGCTTGGCAGACACGCTGGGCATGGGCACAGGCGCCGAACTCGGCGGCGTGGTGTCCGGCTGGCCCGAGGCAGACTTGGCCCGGGCCCGCGCCTTGCGGTAGCGCAGTTTGGCATCCTTGTACTGCCGGTCGTGGCGCAGGATGCGCTCATAGACCTGCTTGGCCATGGCGTAATTGCGCTTGCGCTCGAAATCCTGCGCCAGGTGGTACAGGTTGTCCTTGAGTGCCTCGGTCACCGGCAGGCGGCGAAAGCGCTCGAACGCCTGTTCCAGCTTGCCCTGGCCGTGCAGCGCCAGGCCCAGCATGCGCTGGGACTCGGCAGCCTCGGTCGACCTGGCGCGGGAGCTGCCGCCATCAGGGCGCAGCTTCAGTGCCAGCATGGTGGCCTGGCCCACGGCCACCACCAGCGCCGCCCCGAGCAGCGAGAACGACAGCAGCGCATGCTCCAGGGCCAGCCACTGCGCACCGGCCAAGGCCAGCAGCAAGGCCACGCTCACAGCCAGGCCGGCCAGGGCGCTCACCTGTGGCAGTGCCAGCGCCAGGTAGAGCAGCGCCGCCGCCATGGCCAGCCACGCCACCGGCAGCGCCCAATCCGGCACCGCCACGGCATGGCCGTGGCGGATGGCAGACACCATCTGCGCCAGCACCTCCACCGGGTACAGCGACTGCCCACCCGGCGTTGCCAGGGGCGTTGCCTGCGTGGCCGAGGTGAAACCCACCAGCACCGTCTTGCCCTGGAAACCGGGCGCGCCCGCTGCGGGCGCAAGCGCCTGCGCAAAGGACATGCGGGCAAACGCCGGCTGCCCGCCTTCCGGGGCATGAAAGAGAGGCCGCAACAGCGTCGTACTGTCGGTGGCAATGCCCAGACTGCCCAGGCGCAACCAGGGGGCACTGGCCTGCAGGCGCAGGTCGGTGGCACCCAACTGCAGGCTGCGCAGTGCCGCCAGCAAGGCGACCGACGGCACGGCTGCATGGTCATGGGCCAACAGCAGCGGCATCTGGCGCAGCACGCCGTCTGCATCGGGGGTCAACTGCAGGTGGCCAATCGCAGACGCCGCGGCGCCCAAGGTGGCGGGAGGGTGGCGCCCAGTGCCCGCAGGCACGGCGTGCTCACCCGGGTCGGCCAGCACGGAGCGGCGCACATGGGAGGGCAGCGGCGTGGCGGGGCCGGCGGCCGCGTACTGCGACACCAGCACCACATTGCCCGCACGCTGCAGGCTCAAGGCCAGTCGGGCATCACCAGTTGGCGCGGCGACTTCTGCAGCAGGCGCCGCACCAGCACCCGCTGGCTCACCAGGCAGGGCAGCAGCAGGGGTGGGCAGGGGGCGCGCCGGCGTTTCCGGCAGCGGCATGGTGTAGACAATGGCCCGGGCACCAGCGCTTGCCAACTGGTCCACCAGGCGGGCATGGACCTCGGGCGGCCAGGGCCAGGGCCCCAGGGCCTTGAGGCTGCGATCGTCGACGCCCACGACCACCAGATCCGCAGCAGGCTCGGCCGACGCACTGCCGACTGCAGCGTCGTACATCGCCAGATCGAGCCGGTGCACCCAGCCCAGCGTGCTGGCAAGCGCCACCACGATGGCGGCCACCAGTGCGCAGACAAAGCCATCGGTACGCCACCAAACCAGCTGCTGTGCCGATCTTGTTCTGCCCACTTGCAATCGATCCACGGAGGTAATGAGATACCTTTAGAAGCAATTTCCAAGCCCGGCCTGCGCGACCCCGGAAATCCCCATCGCCCCCCTCGAAACCCGCGTCAAACGGTCATTCCATGCCGTTCTTGTCGCATTGCCGCAACGCTGGGCGCCGCGCTTGCCATTTTTGTCAGGCTGATGCTTCTGCGCGGGCATTGCGGCGCTGCCAGAGCTTGCCACCGCCCACCACCAGAATCGCACCCAGCGCTGCAGCCACGTAGTGCAGCGACGGATGGGCGGCCACCAGGCCTTGCAGCGCCGTGTCGCCAGCGATGGTCTCGCCCGCCACCCAGCCGATGAGGGCAGCGCCCAGCACCACGATCAGGGGGAAGCGCTCCATGAGCTTGATCATCAGCGTGCTGCCGAAGATCACCAGCGGGATGCTGATGGCCAGGCCCAGGACCAGCAGCGTGGTGCTGCCCTGCGCCGCAGCCGCCACGGCGATCACGTTGTCCAGGCTCATCACCAGGTCGGCAATCAGGATGGTGCGCACGGCGGCCATCAGGCTGCCATAGGTCTTGGATTCGCCCTCTTCGTCGTCGCCGTCGCTCAGCAGCTGGAAGCCGATCCACAGCAGCAGGCAGCCGCCCACGATCTGCAGGAAGGACAAGGCCAGCAGCTTGGCCGCCACCACGGTGAGCAGCACACGCAGCACCACGGCGGCGCCGGAGCCCCAGAACACCGCCTTGCGCTGTTGTTCAGGCGGCAGGGAGCGGGCTGCGAGGGCGATCACCACCGCGTTGTCACCCGAGAGGATGATGTTGATCCAGACGATCTTGATCAGACCGATCCAGAAATCGGTCGATTGCAGAAATTCCATTGTCGATGACTCCACTGTTATGAATGCAAGAAGCGCCCGGAACCGGGGTTCCGGGCGCTTCTCTTTTTTGGAGCGGCCAGTGTATCGGGCCCTGCGGCCCAAGGCGTCCGTAATAGTGCTTACGAACGCCTGGACGGTCAGCTTACTTCAGCTGGGCCTTGAGCAGCTTGCCCAGTTCCGAAGGGTTGCGCGTGATGACGAAGCCGGACTCTTCCATGATGGCCAGCTTGGCATCGGCCGTGTCGGCGCCGCCGGAGATCAGCGCGCCGGCGTGGCCCATGCGCTTGCCGGGAGGAGCGGTCACGCCAGCGATGAAGCCCACGACGGGCTTCTTCATGTTGGCCTTGCACCACTGGGCGGCTTCGGCTTCGTCGGGTCCACCGATTTCACCGATCATGATCACGGCGTCGGTGTCCGGATCGTCGTTGAAGGCCTTCATCACGTCGATGTGCTTGAGACCGTTGATCGGGTCGCCACCGATGCCCACGGCGCTCGACTGGCCCAGGCCCACTTCGGTCAGCATGGCCACGGCTTCGTACGTCAGCGTGCCGGAGCGGCTGACCACGCCGATGCGGCCCTTGCGGTGGATGTGGCCGGGCATGATGCCGATCTTGATTTCGTCGGGCGTGATCAGGCCAGGGCAGTTGGGGCCCAGCAGCAGGGTCTTCTTGCCGCCGGCGGCTTCCTTGGCCTTCATCTTGTTGCGCACTTCGAGCATGTCGCGCACAGGAATGCCTTCGGTGATGCAGATGGCCAGGTCCAGGTCGGCTTCGACGGCTTCCCAGATGGCGGCAGCAGCGCCTGCGGGCGGCACGTAGATCACCGACACGGTGGCGCCGGTCTGCGTCGCGGCTTCCTTGACGGAGGCGTAGATCGGGATGTTGAAGATCGACTCACCGGCCTTCTTGGGGTTCACGCCTGCCACGAAGGCGTTCTTGCCGTTCGCGTATTCCTGGCACTTCTCGGTGTGGAACTGGCCAGTCTTGCCCGTGATGCCCTGGGTGATGACCTTGGTGTCTTTGTTGATGTAGATCGACATGTGTGTTCTCCGGGCTTACTTGACGGCAGCAACGATCTTGGTCGCGGCTTCGGCCATGGTGTCTGCGGCGATGATGGGCAGGCCGGACTCGGCCAGCATCTTCTTGCCCAGCTCTTCGTTGGTGCCCTTCATGCGCACGACCAGCGGCACGTTCAGGTTCACGGCCTTGCAGGCGGTGATCACGCCGGTGGCGATGGTGTCGCACTTCATGATGCCACCGAAGATGTTGACCAGAATGCCTTCGACCTTGGGGTTCTTGAGCATGATCTTGAAGGCTTCGGTGACCTTCTCGGGGGTGGCACCGCCGCCCACGTCCAGGAAGTTGGCCGGCTCGCCGCCGAACAGCTTGATGGTGTCCATGGTGGCCATGGCCAGGCCGGCGCCGTTCACCAGGCAGCCGATGTTGCCGTCCAGGCTGATGTAGGCCAGGTCGAACTTGGAAGCTTCCACTTCGGCCGGATCTTCTTCGTCCAGGTCACGGTAGGCCACGATCTCGGGGTGGCGGAACAGGGCGTTGGCGTCGAAGTTGAACTTCGCGTCCAGGGCCATCAGGTCGCCCTTGGAGTCGCAGTTCAGCGGGTTGATTTCCACCAGCGACGCGTCGGTTTCCATGTAGCACTTGTAGATCTTCGCGAAGATGTCCACAGCCTGGTCGATGGAAGCACCGGTCAGGCCGATGGCGGCCGCGACCTTCTTGCTTTGCTCGGCGGTGATGCCGGTCAGCGGGTCGATCATCTCGGTGATGATCTTCTCGGGCGTGGAGTGGGCCACTTCCTCGATGTCCATGCCGCCTTCGCTCGAAGCGATCAGGGCTACCTTCTGCGTGGCGCGGTCGGTCACCAGCGACACGTACAGTTCGTTCTTGATGTCGGCGCCGTCTTCGATGTACAGGCGGCGGACCTTCTGGCCTTCAGGGCCGGTCTGGTGCGTCTTGAGCTGCATGCCCAGGATGTCGCCAGCCAGGCGCTTGACGTCGTCGATGCTCTTGGCAACCTTCACGCCACCACCCTTGCCGCGGCCGCCGGCATGGATCTGGGCCTTGACGACCCACACGGGGCCGCCCAGCTTCTGGGCTGCTTCAACGGCTTCTTGCACCGTGAAAGCGGGAATGCCACGCGGAACGGGCACACCAAAATTGCGCAAGATTTCCTTGCCTTGGTATTCGTGAATCTTCATGAGGTCTCTCTCAGGGAAGGGTGGTAGTTACCCGTTTGCCATGAGCAGGTGTCTGGCCGCGGGCTTGGGACATGGCAACCTTCGACTGTATCATGCTGCGACGCACCATCCCTTGTGCCTAACACGTACAGCGTTGAAGTCCATCCATTCTTACCCGGCAGTAGCCACTGCCAGAGCAGCAGGAGTCACCCCATGTCCAAAGTCTTTATCGATGGCGAAGCCGGCACCACGGGTCTGCAGATCCGTGAGCGCCTGCAGGCCATGCCCGCGGTCGAACTGGTCAGCATCGCGCCCGAATTGCGCAAGGATCCCGCCGCCAAGCGCGAGCTGATTGCGGGCGTGGACCTGGTCGTGCTGTGCCTGCACGACGACGCCGCACGCGAGACCGTGGCCATGGTGGACGGCATCGAGCAGGCCGGCGGCCGCAAGATCAAGATCATCGATGCCAGCACGGCACACCGCACCGCCCCCGGCTGGGTGTTTGGCTTTCCCGAGCTGGCGCCGGGCCAGCCCGATGTGGTGGCCGCCGCCACGCGCGTGGCCAACCCCGGCTGCTACGCCACCGGCGCCATCGCGCTGCTGCGCCCCCTGGTCGACGCCGGCCTCATTCCCGCGGACTTCCCGCTCGCACTGCCCTCGGTCAGCGGCTACTCCGGCGGCGGCCGCACCATGATCGAGGCCTACCAGAAGGGCGAAGCGCCGCTGTTCGAGCTGTATGCGCTGGGCCTGTCGCACAAGCACCTGCCCGAAATCATGCGCTACACGGGCATGACGCGCCGGCCCATCTTCGTTCCCTCCGTGGGCAACTTCGAGCAGGGCATGCTGGTGCAGCTGCCCCTGCACCTGGATATGCTGCCCGGCGCCCCCAAGGCCAGCGACCTGCACGATGCCCTGGCCGCGCACTACGCCAAGAGCAACACGCCCGAGCAATGGGTCAGCGTACTGCCCGCCACGGCCGACGGCAAGCTCGACGCCCTGGCGCTCAACAACACCAACAAGCTCGAACTGCGCGTGTTCGCCAACGAGACCTACCGCCACGCCGTGCTGGTGGCGCGCCTCGATAACCTGGGCAAGGGCGCCAGTGGCGCCGCGGTGCAGAACCTCAAGCTGATGCTGGGCATTTAAGCGCCCGAATCGTCCTCTGCGCCGCGCACCACGCGGCGCACCACCTCGCTGGAAAAGCCGCGCGCCATCAGAAAGCGCACCTGCTTCGCGCGGCCCTGCGGGTCCCCGGCCGGCTCGCCGAAGCGGCGGCGCCACACCTCGCGGGCGCGGGCCAATTCCGTGTCCTGCAGCTGGGCCAGGGCCTGCTGCACGGCCTCACCGCCCACGCCCTTGGCCTGCAGCTCCTGGCGGATGCGCGCCGCGCCCATGCGCCCGGCGCGCTGGTGCACCACCGAAGCCACCACGCGCTCCTCGTTGATGAAGTCCCGGGCCTGGAGCTCGTTCAGCACGGCATCGAGGTCCTCGCCCTCCTGCACGTGGGGGCGCAGCTTGCGCAGCAGCTCGGCACGCGAATGCTCGCGCTGGGCCAGCAGCCGCAGCGCGCGGCCTTTCAGGGAAAGCGTGTCAAAACCCATGGATTCGCTCGGCAGCCAGGCCGCAAGGCCACAAAGTGCGACGGCCATCGCCGCAGGGATGCGCGATGGCCGCCAGGGTGGTCTGCGGTGACGGCGCCCAATGCGCCACCACCCGCTTACTCGTCCGACTCTTCGTCGGCCCCACCCATCGGCAAGCCATCGGGCAGCAGCGCAATGCCCAGCCCTTCGCGCACCTTGTTCTCGATCTCGCGAGCGAGGTCGGGGTTCTCGCGCAGGAACTCGCGCGCGTTGTCACGGCCCTGGCCGATCTTCTCGCCGTTGTAGGCATACCAGGCGCCCGACTTCTCGACGATCTTGGCCGCCACGCCCATGTCGATGATCTCGCCCTCGCGGCTGATGCCTTCGCCGAACAGGATGTCGAACTCGGCCGTCTTGAAGGGCGGGCTCACCTTGTTCTTGACCACCTTGACCTTGGTCTCGTTGCCGATGGCGTCGTCGCCCTTCTTGATGGTGCCGGTGCGGCGGATGTCCAGGCGCACCGAGGCGTAGAACTTGAGCGCATTGCCGCCGGTGGTGGTTTCAGGGCTGCCGAACATCACACCGATCTTCATGCGGATCTGGTTGATGAAGATGACCGTGCAGTTGGTCTTCTTGATCGTGGCCGTGAGCTTGCGCAGCGCCTGGCTCATCAGGCGGGCCTGCAGGCCGGGCAGGGCATCGCCCATCTCGCCTTCGATTTCGGCCTTGGGCGTGAGGGCCGCCACCGAGTCGACGACGATCAGGTCCACCGCACCCGAGCGCACCAGGCTGTCCACGATTTCCAGGGCCTGCTCACCCGTGTCGGGCTGGCTGATCAGCATGTCGGACAGCTGCACGCCGAGCTTCTGGGCGTATTGCACATCCAGGGCGTGCTCGGCGTCCACGAAGGCGCAGGTGCCGCCCAGCTTCTGCATCTCGGCGATCACCTGCAGGGTCAGCGTGGTCTTGCCCGAAGATTCCGGGCCGTAGATCTCGACCACGCGGCCGCGCGGCAGGCCGCCCACGCCCAGCGCGATGTCCAGGCCCAGCGAGCCGGTGGAGACCACCTGGATGTCCTCGATGGCCTCGCCTTCGCCCAGGCGCATGATGGTGCCCTTGCCGAACTGCTTCTCGATCTGGGCCAGCGCGGCCGCCAGGGCCTTAGCCTTTTCACTGTTGGCGGGATTGCTGCCTTTGACTGCGACGTCCATGGAAAACTCCTTGTGAATCAACGGGTTGTTTAGCGCATCGGCTTCTGCAATTAACTACAGGCTGGATGCTTGAACAGTAGTTTATGCGAGCCATGGATGCGCAGCAATGGAGTATTTGGTCAGTTTACCTGACAATATCGCATGGTCGAATCACCGCCCTTTTCCACCCCCGTACCGGCCGAGGACGGCTGGCGCCAGACCCACCTGGGGCGCCTGCTCGGCCACGCCATGCGCCGCTTCGACGCGCGCGTGCTGCAGCTCATGGCGCACGATGTGGAGGTGCCTCTGGCCCTGTCCAACCTGGCCGCACGCGACCAGGTGAGTGCCGCCCATGTGCACATCACACGCCACCTGGCGCTGCAGGGCGACCGCCTGACCGACCTGGCCCGGCGCGCCGGCATGACCAAGCAGGCCATGGCCACCCTGGTCGACCAGTGCGAGGCCTGGGGCCTGGTTACGCGCGAGGCCGACCCGCTCGATGCCCGCGCGCGGCGCGTGTGCTTCACGCCCACTGGCCTGGCCTGGCTTCAGGCCTTTCGCAATGCCGTGGCGCAGGCCGAAGCGGAGTTCCGCGACGAGGTGGGCAAGGACGTGGCCACCGTGGTGGCGATCGGGCTTGAGGCCTACGCGGGCGGGGACACCCAGGACCCGCTGTGGCGCTGAGCCCCGTTCAGTGGGCGGCGGTTGGCACCTGGGCCCGCGCTGCCGCCCCCAGCCGGTCGGCATCGACGCCCATGGCGCGCAGCGTGCGCGCCGCCACGCCCTGGGACATGGCGGCCACCGCTAGCACCACATGGGCGCCCAGCAGCGGGCCGCCCTGGTCCTTGCGCGTGCGCGCCAGCGCCTGCACCAGTTCCTGCCCCGAAGGCTGGGCCCGGTAGGGCCCCGGGGCTGGGGGCGCCAGGGCCGGCGCCGACGGCAACCCCACATCGCCCCACCCCAGGCCCTGCAGGGCAGCGCGGTACTGCTGCTCGATGGCGCCGCGCACCGCCGCCGGGTCAGCACCGATGCTCTCGAAGGCCCGACGGGCCGAGCCCTCGGGCAGGTCAATGGCCGCGAGCAGGAAGTGCTCAGCACCCGGGGCCTCCTGGCCCCCCGCACGGGCATGGGCTTCGGCCTGCGCGCACAGCCGGCTCAGGGTGCGCATGCTCTGGAAACGGTCTTGCAGCTGGCGGAACATGGCAGGACTCCTTCTTTCACTCACAGTTTGGGAACATGGGGCGACAGCCGCTTGTGCGCGGCCTGCTTGCTGACCCCCAGGGCCTGGGCAATATCGGCCCAGGACCAGCCCTGCGCCAGCGCAGCCGCCACGGCGTTCGCCTCCAGCCGGTCGGCCAGCAGGCGCAGTGCCACCACGGCGGCGAGCGCCGCCTCGGGGTCGTCGGGCGAAGGAAGGGGCGGGGGGGCTTGCATGCCGTCAACTGTAGTTGACGATTTCACCATCGTCAACCTTTATTGACGGCCAAACCCTCAGGGCGCTGGCAGGGAGTGGGGCGCCGGCTCGGCACAGGCCAGCAGCCAGGCGCGGAACACCTGCAGGGTCTGCAGCTGGTTGCGCCCCTCGGGGTAGCAAAACCAGTAACCCATGTCGCTCCGGTAACCGCAGCCGGGCAGGGGTTCGCGCACCAGGCCGCTGGTGATTTCGTCCTGCACCAGGCAGCGCGGCACCAGTGCCAGGCCCATGCCGGCCATCACGGCGCGGATCATGGACTGGAACTGGTCGAACTGCGGGCCGGCCAGCGGGTTGAGCCCCTGCACGCCGTGCGTTTCGCTCCAGCGCAGCCAGGCCTCGGGCACCGTGACATGGCGCAGCAGGCTGTGCCGCGCCACATCGCGCGGATGCTCGATGCGCCAGTCCGCCACACGGGCGCGTGGCGCAATCAACGCCACGTCCTGCCCCGTGAGGTAGTGGGCATGGGCGCCGGGCCAATGGCCGTCGCCGAAGAGGATGGCGCAGTCGAGCTCGGGGCGCTCGAAGTTGTAGCTGTGCACATAGGGCACGAAGTGCAGCGTGACCTGCGGGTGCTGCTGCTGGAACTGCGGCAGCCGCGGGATCAGCCACTTGGCCGCGAAGGTCGGCAGGCTCGACAGGTGCAGCGCGCCGCCGCCGTCGTCGCTGGTGATGAGCTCCAGCGTGGCCGCCTCCAGCTGGGCCAGCACAGCCCGCACGGCCTTCTCGTAGCGCTCGCCGGCCGGGGTCAGCGCCAGGCGCTTGCGGCTGCGCTCGAACAGCGGCACGCCCACCCACCCCTCCAGCTCCTTGACCTGTTTGCTCACCGCGCTCTGCGTGAGGTGCAAGGCCTCGGCCGCGCGCGAGACCCCGCCGAAGCGGGTCACGGTGGAGAACGCACGCAGCAGGTGCAGGGGCGGGGAAAGGCGGCGCAGAGAGGACATGCTAAGTTCTCAAATCATTCCATATTGGAATGTTATCAGGCACATCCATTGCTTGGAAGAGCAGCACCGAATCCCTTAACCTCCCATCCTCTTCTACGGAAACACCCCATGAAACGCCGTCACCTGCTCACCACCCTGGCTGCTGCATCTTTCGCTCCTGGAATATCCTTTGCGCAGGATGCCAAGCCTCTGCGCATCGTTGTGCCCTTCCCGCCCGGCGGTGCCACCGACATCACCGTGCGTGCGCTGCAGGAATCGCTGGTGCGCATCCTCAAGCAGCCCGTGGTGCTGGACAACCGCGCCGGCGCGGGTGGTTCCATCGGCATGGCCGAGGTGGCACGCGCCCCGGCCGATGGCCTGACGCTGGGCGTGGCCACGCTGTCCACCCATGGCGTGAACCCCGCCGTGTACAGCAAGCTGCCCTACAACCCGATCAAGGACTTCGTGGGCGTGACCGAGATCGTCAAGGCGCCCGGCGTGGTCGTGGTGAACCCCACGGCACTGCCGGTCAAGGACTTCGCCGACCTCGTGAAATACCTCAAGGCCAACCCCGGCCGCGTGTCCTTCGCAACGCCCGGCAATGGCACCATCGGCCACATGTGGGGCGAGCTGTTCAAGAGCAGCACGGGCACCTCCATGGTGCACATCCCCTACCGTGGTGCGGGCCCGGCCATCAACGACGTGCTGGCCGGCCAGGTGGCGGTGTATTTCGACCAGGTGGCCTCCTCGCTGCCGCACATCAAGGCCGGCAAGCTCAAGGCACTGGCAGTCTCGTGGCCCGGCCGGCTGGACGTGCTGCCCGAAGTCCCCACCTACGCCCAACTGGGTTTCGCCAACAACAACGACCCCTCCTGGTTCGGCCTGGTGGCCCCGGCCGGCACACCCACCGCCGCCGTGGACCGCATCCAGCAGGCCGTGGCCCAGGCATTGCAGGAGCCTGCGGTGCGCGAACGCCTGGCGGGCCAGGGCCTGTACCCCTCGGGCACCACGCCCAAGGAGTTCTCGGCACAGCTGGTACGCGAGATCGAGAAGATGAAGCGCGTCGCGGCCTACGCCAAGATCGCCCTGGACTGAACACACACCGGGTCGCAAGACCCGGCGGCCATCGCTGGGGGAGACTAGGGATAACCATGGTCTCCACCCGGTCTGGACGGCTAGGCCGGCCGTCCCACTTTGCGCACACTCTGCCTATGCATGCAGCCTTGAAACTGATCCATCGACGATTCCAGCAGGCCCAGCCCGGTGCCACCGGTTCTCCCGGCACCTCGCTGTCGCCTGCGGCCTCCTCCTCCCCTTCGTCCTCTCCTCCCGCCTTCACCTACCTGCCTGGCACCACGCCCCTGGTGCTCGACTCGCCGCACAGCGGCACCCGCTACCCCGACGATTTCGGCTCCGCCTGCGACCTGCCCACGCTGCGCCGCGCCGAAGACACCCATGTCGAGAAGCTCTACGACTTCGCCCCCGCGCTGGGCGTGGCCTGGGTGGAAGCGCACTTCCCCCGCATCTACCTCGATGCCAACCGCAACACCACCGAACTCGACGTCAGCCTGCTCGACGGCGAGTGGACCGACCCCATCTCCACCGATCCCCGCGTGCTCTCCAAGGTGCGCCTGGGCAAGGGCCTGGTCTGGAAGTTCACCGACCAGGGCGAGCCCATCTACAACCGACTGCTCACGGTGGCCGAGGTGCGCGCGCGCATCGAGCGCTGCTGGCGCCCCTACCATGGCGCCGTGGAGCAGGCCATTGCCTCCGCGCACGCACGCCACGGCTACAGCATCCACATCAACTGCCATTCCATGCCCGCCGTCGCCGCCAGCCACGCCACCGATTTCCCGGGCCTGGTGCATGCCGACTTCGTGGTCGGCGACCGCGACGGCACGACCGCCGACCCCGCGCTCTCGGCCCTGGTCTGCGAGCACCTGCGCGCATGCGGCTACAGCGTGGAATACAACCACCCCTACAAGGGCGTGGAGCTGGTGCGCCGCTACAGCGATCCGGCAGCGCACCGCCACAGCATCCAGCTCGAGATCAACCGCAAGCTGTACATGGACGAAACCACCCTGGAACAGCACTCCGAAGGCATGGCGCGGCTGCGCACCGACCTGCGGGCGCTGGTGAACAGGCTGCTGGCCACCGACCCGCGCGGCTGATCCACCACAACCGGGCCGCAGGTACTGCAGCGGCCTGCGGCGGCCCCGGGCGGTGGGCGCCTAGAATCCGGGGCAGGCCCAGCGCCAGACTGGGGCCGCCCACCAGGAGACACACCGCATGCGCATCCTCATCGCCGAAGACGACCAGGTGCTGGCCGATGGCCTGCTGCGCACGCTGCGCAGCTCCGGCGCCGTGGTGGACCACGTGGCCAGCGGCAGCGAGGCCGACGCTGCGCTGATGACCAACAACGAATTCGACCTGCTGATCCTGGACCTGGGCCTGCCGCGCATGCACGGGCTGGAGGTCCTCAAGAAGCTGCGCAGCCGCGGCTCGGCACTGCCGGTACTGATCCTCACCGCGGCCGACAGTGTGGAAGAGCGCGTCAAGGGCCTGGATTTCGGGGCCGACGACTACATGGCCAAGCCCTTCAGCCTGCAGGAGCTCGAAGCCCGGGTGCGCGCCCTGACGCGCCGCGGCATGGGCGGCACCAGCAGCGCCATCCGGCACGGCCCGCTGGTCTACGACCAGGCAGGCAGGGTGGCCACCATCGACGGCAAGATGGTCGAGCTGTCGGCGCGCGAGCTCGGCCTGCTGGAGGTGCTGCTGCAGCGCGCCGGCCGCCTGGTGAGCAAGGAGCAGCTGGTCGAGCGCCTGTGCGAGTGGGGCGAGGAGGTGAGCAACAACGCCATCGAGGTCTACATCCACCGCCTGCGCAAGAAGATCGAGCGCGGCCCGATCCGCATTGCCACGGTGCGCGGCCTCGGGTATTGCCTTGAAAAGATACCGGGCTAGTCCTTGAAAATCTTCCAGCGCGAGCAGCGCTCCCTGTTCGGCGAGATCCTGGACTGGATGCTCACCCCGCTGCTGCTGCTGTGGCCCGTGAGCCTGGCGCTCACCTGGCTGGTGGCCCAGGGCCTGGCCAACAAACCCTTCGACCGCGCGCTGGAGTACAACGCCCATGCCCTGGCCCAGCTCGTGGGCGTGCAAAAGGGCGTGGTGCAGTTCAACCTGCCCCAGCCGGCCAGCGAGATCCTGCGCGCTGACGACTCCGACGTGGTGTACTACCAGGTCAAGGGCGTGGGCGGCGAGTTCCTCTCGGGCGAGCGCGAACTGCCGGCCCCCCCTTCCGACGAAGTGCCCATGCCCGGCGAGGTGCGGCTGCGCGATGCCGAGCTGCGCGGCATCGACATCCGCGTGGCCTACATCTGGGTGCGCCTGCCGCTCAAGGACAGCCCGCTGGCCCTGGTGCAGGTGGCCGAAACGCGCGAGAAGCGCAGCGTGCTGGCCACCGAGATCATCAAGGGCGTGATGCTGCCGCAGTTCGTGATCCTGCCGCTGGCCGTGCTGCTGGTGTGGCTGGCGCTGGCGCGCGGCATCCAGCCGCTCAATCAGCTCGAGCAGCGCATCCGCGCGCGCAACCCCGACGACCTGTCGCCGCTGGACGACCGCACCGTGCCGCTGGAGGTGGCGCCGCTGGTGTCCTCGGTGAACGACCTGCTCACGCGCCTGCACGACTCGCTGGCCACGCAAAAGCGCTTCCTGGCCGACGCAGCACACCAGCTCAAGACCCCGCTGGCGGGCCTGCGCATGCAGGCCGACCTGGCGCAGCGCGAGGGCACGAGCACCGAAGAGCTCAAGCGCTCGCTGCAGCAGATCGGGCGTTCCAGCATCCGCGCCACGCACACCGTCAACCAGTTGCTGGCCCTGGCCCGCGCCGAGGGCAGTGGCGTGGTCCTGGCGCGCCAGCCCTGCGACCTGGCACGGCTGGCCATCGAGGTGGTGCGCGATTCGGTACCGCGCGCGCTCGAAAGGCACATCGACCTGGGCTACGACGGTGCCGAGCCGGGTTCACCCGGCGTCTGGGTCGATGGCAACCCGACCCTGCTCAAGGAGCTGGTGCGCAACCTGGTGGACAACGCCCTCAACTACACCCCCTCGGCCCCGGACCGGCCCGGCGTGGTCACCACACGCGTGCTGGCCGACACCTTCGGCCGCGTGCTGCTGCTGCAGGTGGAGGACTCAGGGCCGGGCGTGCCCGAATCCGAGCGCGAACTGGTCTTCCAGCCCTTCTACCGGGCCCTGGGCAGCGATGCCGACGGCTCGGGCCTGGGCCTGCCCATCGTGCTGGAGATCGCGCGCAAGCACGGGGCCGAGGTGCAGCTCGAAGACGCCCACCCAGGCATGCAGCCCCCCGGAGCGCGCTTCAGCGTGCGCTTTGCAGCCAGCGAGCAGGCACCCGACTGAGCCCGGGGCCTTGGCCGCAGGCGCCGGCCGGAAAGACCGGTTTGAGGCATCATGAAATCCCGTTCTGCCGGATGCCTCATGCCTGCTTCTCCCGCTTCGCCGCCACGCCGTTTTCGCAACACCGATGACCGGGTCGTGATCGGCGACTTCCCCTGGTACGAAATGGCCTGGCGCTCGCTGCGCGGCGATTTCAAGCCGCGCAGCGCACCCACAGGGGGCTATGCGCGCTTTGTGCGCGACTGGACCCAGCCCGTGGACCACGCGCTGCTGGCACAGCGTCACGAGGCACCGGTCGTGACCTGGCTGGGCCATGTCTCCATGCTGCTGCAGGTGGCAGGCCTGAACCTGCTGATCGACCCCACGCTGGCCAGCCATGCCGGGCCGCTGGGCCGTTTCGGGGCGCCGCGGCGCGTACCGCCGCCGCTCACCCCCGAGCAACTGCCGCGCATCGACGCAGTGCTGGTCTCGCACAACCACTACGACCACCTGTGCAGCGCCACCTTGAAGCGCCTGCGCGCAGCGGGGCAGAGGCCGCGCTTCATCGTGCCCCAGGGGCTCAGGGACTGGTTCGTGCGACGCGGCATGGCCGACACGGTGGAACTCGACTGGTGGGGTGGGGTGGACCTGGCCCCCGGCGTGCGCGTGCACTTCACGCCCGCCCAGCACTGGAGCCGGCGCAGCCTGAACGACACCAATGCCTCGCTCTGGGGCGGCTACCTGATCGAATGGACCCGGCCCGATGCCGCGGGGCCCTGGCGCTTCCTGTTCCCGGGTGACACGGGCTACAGCGATGACTTCAAGGCCATCCGCCAGCGCCTGGGTGCCGTGGACTTTCTGGCCCTGCCGATCGGTGCCTACCTGCCGCGCGACTTCATGAAGCCCATGCACGTGAACCCGGCCGATGCCGTGCAGCTGATGCTGGATGTCGAGGCGCGCCAGGCCATGGGCGTGCACTGGGGCACCTTTGCACTCACCCAGGAGGCCTTCGACCACCCGCCGCGCGACCTGGCCGCTGCGCTGGCCGAGCGCGGTGTGCCGGCCGAGCGCGTGTGGCTGATGCGCCATGGCGAGACGCGGGCCATTGCGCTGTAGCCACCCGTCACCTGCGGACGGCCCTTACCCCACGGCGCGCAAGGACATCAACGCCATGAAGAGGTAGCCGTTGTCGGTGGGCGCACGGTACACCCCGCGCGCACCCAGCACCTGCGCGGCCACGCCCGAGAGCTCCCAGCCGTCGGTCACGTCCGCGTCCCAGCGCGGCACCGTCAGTGGCAGAAAGCCCTGCACCTCACCCCATTCGCGCACGGCCGGGATGCGGGTGCTCACCTTGGCATGGTTGCCGAAGTTGGCCCAGGCCCAGAGCCAGGTGCCGCTGGCCTTGGAGACCGAGCCGATGAACTCGATGTCTGCCACCACCTTGGGAGCCCCCTCGTGCGAAAAGGTCAGCGTGCCCTGCGCCTGGTCGTAGTCCCAGCGCTCGAAGCGCGAGATGCCATGCTCCGATTCGAGCGCCTTCTGCTTGTGGACCAGGGCGTGGTGGGCGTCGACCACGGCATCTTCCCAGGCGTGCTGCTGCGGCTCGGCCATGGCGCCAACGCTGTGGGCCATGGCGTCCTGGTAGCAGTGGTGGCACAGGATCTGGAGGTCCAGACAGCCTTCGTTGCGCTCGTTCCATTCGCCGCCCTCCTTCAGGAGCTCGTCATTGCAGCCCGCGCACCAGGCGTCCGGATACGGGTAGTCGGCCTCGGGGGCGTCGCAGAACCAGCGCTGCGCGGGGTTGCGGCCCAGGTGCCCGCAGACGTAGGTGGGCAGGGCTTCGCCATGGGTGCCGCACTGGATGGAGGTGGCTTCGTCGGTCATGGAGTCAGGGTTGCGGGAACTGTGGAAAGGGCGGCGCGGTCACCACCGTGCAGGACCTGGGCGCTGCACGGCTCAGCCGCAGGTGCGCAGGGGCTTGCCGGCCAGGGGGCCGCGCAGGCCGTCCAGCTGCGGACGCAGGGCCTCGGTCACGGCCGCCAGGCGCAAGGTGAAGCCCGGGGTTTCGGCACGCTCCTGGATCACCCGGGCGGTGCGCACCCCCTTCTCGCCCAGGTTCGCGAGTTCGCGCTTGGCCGCCTCTTCGGTCGCGAAACGGCCCAGCGACAAGCCCAGCTCCAGCGTGCCGCCAGGGCGGTCGAAATCGACCTTGCGGGCGCGCAGTTCGGCGCGCTTCTTGTCCAGCACCTCCTGGTCTTCGAAGCGGCCCATGTAGACCATCCAGCGCGCCGGCAGGGGTGTGGATTCCAGCACCCAGCTGCCCTGCGGCAGCCCGGCCGCAGCCGTGCGCACCGCGTCGGCCTGGCGCTCGTCGAGCACGCCCGACTGCAGGCACTCGGTGGCCGCCGCCGCCGCAGTTGCTACCACCACGGGCGGCGCCGCAGCCTCGGACACCGGCGGCTGCGGCGCCGGACTGGCGGGCCGCACACGCAGGATCTGCAGGGTCTCCGGCCGCAGCTGCTGGCCCATGCGCTGGGGCTCGCCTTCCTGCACCGGCGCCAGGCCCCATTCGCGCAAGTGCCCGTGCGACCAGGCGAAATAGCCGCCATTGGCCAGCAGCAGGATCAGGATGAGAAGGCGCAGCATGCAGCTCCCGGGGTCATGACGGCAGCGCCGGGCTGGGCCGTACGCTGATTTCCGAACTCGTGACGGCCTGCATGCCACTGGCGGTCTGTACCAGCAGTGCGCCGTCTTCGCCCACGCCGTGGGCGGTGCCCGCCTGGCCATCGCTCAGCGTGACGGCCCGGCCCTGCAGGATGTCGCGCTGCGCAAAGCGCGCCTGCATGGGCGAGAAGCCATAGCCCTCGAAGGACTGCAGCATGGCCACCAGCGGCGGCACGATGCGCAGCAGCGCCGCCGGAGCATCCAGGCCGGGCTCCACCTCCTGCAGGCTGGCCGGCGGCATGCTCATGCCCTCGCCGCTGCGCGGCAGCACATTGATGCCGATGCCCACGACCACATAGCGGGTAGCGGGCGCGCGTTCCGCCGGGGCGCCCTGGGGCGCCACGAAGCTCGCGGTCTCGACCAGGATGCCGCCAAGCTTGCGGTCACCGCTGACCCACAGGTCATTGGGCCATTTGAGGCCGACGCGCTGGGCAGCGCCCTCGGCCGGCAGCGCCGGCTGCAGGCTTTCGGCCACGCTCACGCCCACCGCCAGCGACAGGCCCGACCAGTCGGCCGGAGCCAGCGGCAGGCCCAGGCTCATCATGAGCGAGGCGCCCACATCGCTCTGCCACACGCGCCCGAGGCGCCCGCGGCCGGCCGTCTGCTGCTCGGCCACGAGCAGGGTGGGGTCGCACAGGCCGGCGCGCGCACGGCGCATGAGCTCGGTGTTGGTGGAGTCGATGCTGGGCAGCACCTCCACGGAGAAGCCCGGCAACCGGGGCTCCACGGCCTGCCAGAGGGCTTCGGCAGGCCAGCACAGGGAAAGCGCCGTCATGGCCTTGTGCCCTGCTTGGCCTGGTCCCCGGCGCCGGCATCGCTCTTTTTGTTACCCTTTTTACGCACCGGGGCCGATGCGGGCTCGGCCGGCATGGGCGGACGCCAGCCGCGCTTGGGTGCCAGCAGCGTGCCCCGGCAGTTGTCACTGCCGCACCAGCAGGGGTATTCCGCCTTGAGCTTCTTGGTGTAGGGTTCGTCGATGATCAGGCCGTAGTCGTAGTTGAGCTCCTCACCGGCGGCGATGTTGCGCAGCGCGGTGATGAAGATGCGGCCATCCTGCTCGTCGGCGTAGCAGTTGGGGTTGCAGCTGTGGTTGATCCAGCGCGAGGAGTTGCCGCCGAACTTGGCGTCGATCACGCGGTCTTCATCCACATGGAAATAGAAGGTATGGTTGGGCTGCAGGGGATCGTGGGGGTGGCGGTCCTGCGCCTCCTGCCAGCCGATGACTTCGCCCGTGTACTCGACAAGGACTTCGCCCTCTGCAATATCCTGCACGGCAAACACGCCATTGCCATGCACGCCCGAGCGCCGGGTCTGGATGCGGCGACCCGATGGAACGGAAGGGGCGGCAGACGATGCGGTGCGGGGCATGGCAAAAACTCTGTTAACTTGAATATGCACACATGCGCGTGCGCGTGTACGCGTGAGGCAACGAATTGTAGAAGCGACCGGCCGGATGCCGGACAGCCAGACTGGCGAGAACCCAAAAAATGACCAAGACCCTGGTAATTGCAGAAAAACCCTCGGTGGCGCAGGACATCGTGCGCGCACTGACCCCGGTGGCGGGCAAGTTCGACAAGCACGACGAGCATTTCGAGAACGACCGCTACGTGGTCACCAGCGCCGTGGGCCACCTGGTGGAGATCCAGGCGCCCGAAGAGTTCGACGTGAAGCGCGGCAAGTGGAGCTTTGCCCACCTGCCCGTGATCCCGCCGTACTTCGACCTCAAGCCCGTGGACAAGACCAAGACGCGCCTGAACGCGGTGGTCAAGCAGGCCAAGCGCAAGGACGTGACCGCGCTCGTGAACGCCTGTGACGCGGGCCGCGAGGGGGAGCTGATCTTCCGCCTGATCGAGCAGTACGCCGGCGGCGCCAAGCCCCTGGGCAAGCCCGTCAAGCGTCTGTGGCTGCAGTCCATGACGCCCCAGGCCATCCGCGATGGCTTCGATGCGCTGCGCAGCGAGCAGCAGATGGCCGGCCTGGCCAGCGCGGCGCGCAGCCGCAGCGAGGCCGACTGGCTGGTGGGCATCAACGGCACGCGCGCCATGACGGCCTTCAACTCGCGCGACGGCGGGTTCTTTTTGACCACTGTGGGCCGGGTGCAGACGCCCACGCTGTCGCTGGTGGTGGAGCGCGAGGAGAAGATCCGCAAGTTCGTGAGCCGCGACTACTGGGAAATCCACGCCAGCTTCGACGCCGAGGCCGGCGCCTACCCCGGCAAGTGGTTCGACCCGAAGTGGAAGAAGGGCGAGGACCCCGAGCTCAAGGCCGACCGCGTCTGGTCGCAGCGCGATGCACAGGCCATCGCCGACGCCGTGCGCGGCAAACCCGCCACGGTGACCGAGGAAAGCAAGCCCACCACCCAGGCCTCGCCCCTGCTGTTCGACCTGACCAGCCTGCAGCGCGAGGCCAACGGCAAGTTCGGCTACTCGGCCAAGACCACGCTGGCTCTGGCGCAAAGCCTGTACGAACGCCACAAGGCGCTGACCTACCCGCGTACCGATTCGCGCGCCCTGCCCGAGGACTACCTGCCCGTGGCGCGCCAGACCTTCGAGATGCTGGCCGACAGCAGCATGCGCCACCTGGCGCCGCATGCACGCACGGCGCTGACCAACAACTACGTGCGCCCCTCCAAGCGCATCTTCGACAACAGCAAGGTGAGTGATCACTTTGCCATCATCCCCACACTGCAGGCACCGAGCGGCCTGTCCGAGGCCGAGCAAAAGCTCTACGACCTGGTGGTGCGCCGCTTCATGGCCGTGTTCTTCCCGAGCGCCGAGTACACGGTCACGACCCGCATCAGCACGGCCGCGGGCCACAGTTTCAAGACCGAGGGCAAGGTGCTGGTCAAGCCCGGCTGGCTGGCCATCTATGGCAAGGAAGCGGCCGACGAGGTCGAGGGCGGCAAGGACGGCGACAAGGGCCAGAACCTGGTGCCCGTGAAGCCCGGCGAGACCGTGCGCACCGAGCAGGCGGACCCCAAGGGTCTCAAGACCAAGCCCCCGGCGCGCTACTCCGAAGCCACGCTGCTGGGCGCCATGGAAAGCGCGGGCAAGCAGATCGACGACGACGAGTTGCGCGAGGCCATGCAGGAAAAGGGCCTGGGCACGCCCGCCACGCGCGCGGCCATCATCGAAGGCCTGCTGACCGAGAAGTACATGCTGCGCGAAGGGCGCGAGATCATCCCCACGGCCAAGGCCTTCCAGCTCATGACGCTGCTGCGCGGGCTGGAGGTGGAGGAGCTGTGCCGCGCCGACCTGACCGGCGAGTGGGAGTTCAAGCTCTCGCAGATGGAAAAGGGGCAGCTGAGCCGCGAGTCCTTCATGGCCGACATCGCCGCCATGACCGAGCGCATGGTCAAGAAGGCCAAGGAATACGACCGCGACACCATCCCCGGCGACTACGCCACGCTGGAAGCACCGTGCCCCAACTGCGGCGGCGTGGTCAAGGAGAACTACCGCCGCTACGCCTGCGTGGGCAAGCCCGGTGCCGAGCCCTGCGGCTTCAGCTTCGGCAAGTCGCCTGCGGGCCGCACCTTCGAGACCGCCGAGGCCGAAACCCTGCTGCGCGACAAGAAGATCGGCCCGCTGGAGGGCTTCCGCTCCAAGGCAGGCTGGCCATTCACTTCCGAGATCGTCATCAAGTACGACGACGAGGCGCACAACTACAAGCTCGAATTCGACTTCGGCGACGACAAGAACGCCGAGGAGTCGGGCGAGATCGTGGAGTTCACCGACGCGTCCCTGGGCCCCTGCCCGATCTGCGGCGCCGGGGTGCACGAGCACGGCGCCAACTACGTCTGCAGCAAGGCCGTGCCCACGGCCGCCCAGCCCACGCCGAGCTGCACCTTCAAGAGCGGCAAGATCATCCTGCAGCAGCCCGTGGAGCGCGAGCAGATGCACAAGCTCTTGGAGACCGGCAAGACCGACCTCCTGGACAAGTTCGTCTCCATGCGCACGCGCCGCGCGTTCAAGGCCTTCCTGGCCTGGGACAAGGAGGCCGGCAAGGTGAACTTCGAGTTCGCGCCGAGCAAGTTCCCGCCACGCAAGACCGCAGGCGGCGGCTTTGCCGGCAAGACGGCGGGCGCCGCCGCCAAGGCACCGGCCAAGGCGGCTGCCGCGAAGAAGGCCCCGGCCAAGAAGGCGGCCGCCACCAAGACCGCGGCCGCCAAGGCACCGCGCAAGGCCGCCGCGGGGGCAGCCCCCAGCGCGGCGCTGGCCGCCGTGATCGGCAACGAGCCGGTAGCACGGCCCGAGGCCGTGAAGAAGCTCTGGGAGTACATCAAGGCGAACAACCTGCAGGACCCCAAGGACAAGCGCACCATCGTCGCCGACGACAAGCTGCGCGCCGTGTTCGGCAAGGACACGGCGGGCATGTTCGAGCTGGCCGGCATCCTGGGCCAGCACCTGGGCTGAGGACCCATGCGCAACCCCTGGCGTCCCACGCTCCTGGTACTGACCGTGCTGGTGGCCGCTGGAGCGGCCTGGTGGACGGCCGACCAATGGCTGCCCCACGCCCGGCCCTGGCTCGACAAGACCTGGAGCAAGCTCTCCCGCCCCGGGGCAGATTCGCTGCCGCCCGAGAAAAAGAATGCGCAGGGTGTGGCCACGGGCGCGCGCGGGGCGGCATCGGCCCCAGCGCCCCAATTGCGCAAGTGCATCCAGGACGGCCGCACGGTCTACACCGACGCAGCCTGCCCGCCCGGCAGCCAGGAACAGAAGGTGGAAGGTTCGGTCACCTCGTTCCCGCGCACGCCATGAGCGCGGGGCCGGCACGCAGCGCCGTGCCGGCCATGTCGTATTTTTCCTATCGCCAGAGGGCTTGCGCACCTAGGCTCGGGGCTCCTTGATCCACCCCAGGCCCGCCACGCCGCGGGCCCCCGACCCATGCAAGCCCATTACCTGCGCGCGTTTCTCTACCTCCTGGCCATCGCCGGCATGGCCATCCCCTGGTACTTCAATCTGGTGTACTTCCAAGCCGGGGGCAGCGTTGCCCCCGATGTGTACTGGCGCGATGCCGGCGCCAACGCGCTGACCACCGGCATCACGGTGGACGTGTACCTCGCGGCCGTCGCGTTCTCGGCCTGGGTGGCCAGTGACCGCCGCCTGGGCGTGTGGCGCTGGGCCTATGTGGCGGCCTGCTTCGGCATTGGCCTGGCGTTTGCGCTGCCCCTGTACCTGGCTCAGCGCCTGCGCAAGGACTCCGCCGCCTGAGCCACCTCGGCACCCACCTGCAGGGGCCAGTGCGCGCTGGGGGAACGCTGGGCCGCCTCCTGCACCAGCCCCAGCAGGGGCTGGCCGGCCAGCCTGCGCATGTCGCGCGCCATGTGCGACTGGTCGTAGTAGCCCTGGTCGGCCGCGAGCTGCGCGCCGGGCTCTGGCGGCCCGGCCATCGCGTGCTGCAGCGTGGTGCTGAAGCGCGCGATGACCTGGAACTGCTTGGGCGTCATGCCCCACTCGGCGACAAAGCGCCGCTCGAACTGGCGCGGCCCCAACCCCGGATGGGCAGCCACGCCCTCTGCACCCGCGCATGCGCGGTCCAGCAGGCGCCTGGCCTGCACCAGGCGCTCTGCGCACTGCGCTTGTGACGCGCATTCGCCACGCACGAACTGCCACAGCGCGCCAAGGCGGGCCTCGTCATCGGGCGCCGCACGGATGGCCTGCTCGGCCCGGGCCCAGGACGGGACGGCCATGGCCGCCATCGGCCGCACCGCGTTCACGAGGCCCCGCCCGGCGGCCAGCAGCGAGGGCACGGCCTCGGGCCGCAGCATGAGCCCCACGGCACGCACACGCCCCCGATGCGCATAGGCCGTGGCCACCGTGCTGGCACTGATCCAGGCCGCCGCGGGCAGCAGCGCGCCGCCGCGCAGCACCTCGCCGTCAAGGCGGACGACCAGCATGCTGCCCACCATGGCGGGGAACTGCGAGCCCTGCAGTTCGGCCGGGCTGTCCACAGCCACCGCCCCCTCCAGCCAGGGCTGCAGGTCGCACGGGGGAGGGACAAAGCGCTGCATGCGCCCGATTCTGCACAATTTGGCACAACTTCGGCCGCATCGGCGGGGGGTGGCAGGCGTGGGGCCTGGGCCAGAATGGCGGCTCCCTCGCCGCCCCTTTGCATGAACCGCCCCCTGCTTCGCGCCCTCGCGCTCCTGACCATGTCTGCCATGCTGCCCCTGGCCGCCGGCGCCAGGCCGCCGGCACCGCCGCCCGCGTACCCGCGCCTGTCCGAGAACACTGCGGCATCGCAGAACCTGGAGGTGCGCAAGCTGCTGCATGGCCCGGTGGAGGGCCTGTTCGCGCTGCCGCGCACGCGCCAGCTGGTGGCCGTGGCCGGCGGCTACCTGTGGAAGTTCGGTCCGCAGGGGGAGTTGCTGGACAGCCTGCGCGTGCCCAGCGGGATCCACACCTCGGGCATCGTCTTCACGCCGCACTACTACACCGATTGGGTGTACAGCGGCGAGCGGCAGCGCAAAGCCTATGCCCCTGCTGCGGACGGCAACCGGCTGTCGCAGGCGGAGCTGTTCGCCGAGCTGGACCGCGCCGAGCACGTGGAATTCGGCCGCAACGAAACCAGCGCCTGGGCCTACCTGCTGTCGGGCGGCAAGGCCTGGGTCCTGGACATCACCCGCTGGCGCGACAAGGTGGACACCCACTGCCGCCCGCGCACCCATTCCGACGAGAAGCTGAACTGGAACGCCACCTGCCTCGATGGCTACCGCCCCGCCCGCAGGGGCTGGACCGAGATCGAGCCCCGTGACTTCTACGGTACCTCGCCCGAAGACGCCCAGCGCGTGCGGGTGGTGGACTTCGAGCGGCGCCGCCTGTACCTGGAGGAGGGTCTCAGCGGGCAGTTGCTCGGCGCCACCGTGGGGGTGGCCCTCAAGGCCCTGGGCGTGCCCGGCAAGCTGCCCAGCCGCTACTGGTTCGGCGACGCCTCCACCGAGCTGCGCGTGGGCGGAGAAGTGCTCCGGTTCAAGGCCTTCATCCCGCGGGAGGATGGCCAGTACCGCTTTCCGAACATGGCCTGGTGGGACCTGTCGCCCGCGCTGCCGGGCGCGAACCCCTGGTTCACGGTGCACCCGCGCAGCTACCTGCACCACCCGGGCGAGGAGGCCCTGCTGCGCCACTACGAGAAGGACATCGGCCTGTACGTGGTGCGCCCCCGCGGGGCCGTACCGGCGCCTGCCACGGGCCGCGAGGCCGGCACCTGGCGCCCGGTGTTCAGCGGGCCCACGACCCACTCGTACGCGGTGAGCGGCAGCATGGAATTCGCAGCCGCGCCTGCCGTGCACACCTGGCTGCGCCCGCCCGAGGCACGTCGGCGCCTGGACGGACTGGGCCCGCAGATCCCGGTGGAGGCGCTGTGGCCGGCATTGCGCGAGCCCCCTTTGGCACTGAACCTGCAGTGGACCGCGTCGTCCGACGAAGCCGAGATCCAGCTGCGCATCGAGTTGCCCGCGGCGCAAACCCGTTCGGCCTTCGAACGGATCGCTGGCAGCAATGCCCCTGTGGAGCTGGTGGTGCAGGTGCCCGACCTGGAAGGCCCGGTGTCGGGCATGTCGGTGCTGCTGCGCAGCGGCAGCCTGCAGCAGGCCCTGCCAGGCGCCCGCATCGCCTACCTGGGCCAGCCGCCGCGCTCGGCGTCCGCCCGCGCAGCAGCGCTCCGGGCGCTCCGGGAAGCGAACGCCGCCGCCCAGCGCTCGCCCGGTGCGCTGCCGGCCTTCCTGCAGGCGGCCCAGGACCTGGCGCAAGACCTGCAGCGCGCACAGGACGCGTCTGCGGACATCACCCATGCCTATGCGCAGTTGATCAACCACTTCAATGAACGGCGGGACTTCGCCCCGTCCTCGCGCCTGGTGCGCCACTACCTGGCCCAGGTCTACCCGCACGTGAGCAAGTACCGCCGCGACGACAAGGAGGCCTACAACGTCGGGGTGATCGCCAGCCAGACCCTGGCCTTTGCCGTGCACACCAACGAGCCCGATCTGGTCGAAGCGGTGATGGCGACCCTGATCGGCTCCGGCTTCGACCCCGCGGTGCAGACCAACGGAACGCTGATGTACAACCTGGCCTGCTACTACGCGCTCAAGGGCGACAGGGCGCGCATGCTGCAGGCAGCCGCCCGTGCACGCAGTCTGGGCAAGCCGCCCGCGCAGTTCCTGCAGGACACGGACTTCGACCGGTACAAGCAGGACGCCGAGTTCCTGCAGGTGGTCAACGCCGCCTCCTAGGGGCTCAGTGGGCCGACATGGCAGGAGGCAGACGGGCGGCCTCCACCTGGGCGTTCACGCGCTCGGCCAGGGCCATGTCGCCCGGGGTTTCGGGCGTGAACTTGTCCACGGCGCGCGGTGCCCCCTCGCCATCCAGCGCCGCGTAGACGGCAACGCAATGGGTGACCTCGCGCAGCTCCTTTTCCTGGATGCCGCCGCTGCGCACCTCGATCAGCATGTTCATGCTGGTCTCGCCGGTATGGGCCAGGCTGGCCTGCACCTCCACCAGGTCCCCCGGATGGATGGGCCGGTCGAAGCTGGCGTTGCCCATGAAGGCCGTCACGCAGTTGTCCCCGGCCCAGGCGCTGGCGCAGGCAAAGCCCGCCTCATCCATCCAGCGCAGCACCGTGCCACCGTAGATGCGGCCGGACGCCGACGGGGCGGTGTGCGAGGCCAGGAAACGCAGGGTAATGGAATGCATGCGGTGGTCTCCTCGGAAGCTGCTGCCGGTATATCCGATTAGGCGCCCAGAGCTCTGTAGGAACGCGCCGCCACCCACCGAACGGCGGTATTGGGGCGACCTGCGGTGCAGCGCGGCGCATCTGGCATGTCGCTTGCTGAAAGGCGGGGGACCCTCCCTGTTCCCGACCCGGCACTGCGCCGGGGCCGCAACCTCGGGCATGCACCGGCTGCCGCTTACGCCATGGCCTCCCTGAACCGCCTGAACCTGCTCCAGAAGTTCCTGATCCTCGGGCTGATCGCGCTGGCAATGACGGCCCTGCCCACGGCCATGTACGTGCGCGATGCCCTGCACGACATGGCTGCCGCGCGCCTGGAGGCACGGGGTGCGCCGCCCTTGCTGGCGCTCAACAAGGTGGTGCAGGGCATGCAGGTGCACCGGGGACTTTCGGCCAGCATGCTGGGCGGCAACGAAGCCCTGGCTGCGCGCCGGCCCGCCGCACGCGAGGCGGTGGACAAGGCCATGGCCGAGGCCGGCACCCGTTTCGCCGAGGCGGGCGTGGCGGCCACCGACGAAGCCACCTGGAAGCAGTTGCGCCAGACCTGGCAGACCCTGGAGCAGGCCGTCGCCGCGCGCAGCCTGCAGCCGGCCCAGAGCACGGCGCAGCACACCCAGCTCATCGCTGCGGTGATGCGCCTGAGCGAGGCCTTGCTCCACCACTACGGCCTGGCGCTCGACCCCGGCCAGGACACGAACGCCCTGATCCAGGCCTCGCTGGTGCATGTCCCCATGCTCGGCGAAAAGCTCGGCGTGATGCGCGCCCAGGGCTCGGCCGCTCTGAGCGCCAAGGCGCTGGCGCCCGAGGGCAAAGGCGGGCTGCTGGCGCTGCAGCAGCGCGTGGTGGAATTGCAGGGTGACACGCTGCGCGGCCTGGAGCGCGCCATGGGCCACACCCCGGCCTTTCGCAAGGCCCTGGACAGCGCAGTCCGCTCGGTGGACACCCGGGTCCAGCAGGCGCTGCAACGCGCCGGCAAGGACATCCTTGAGGCCAGCGAACTGTCGGCACCGGCGTCGGACTACTTTGACGAGTTCACACGCACCATCGACGCGCTCTATGCCCTCAATGCCCAAGCCATGGACCTGCTCAACGGCGCCCTGCAGGAACGCGTCGCAGGCCTGCAGCGGCAGCTGGCCTGGCAGCTTGGCCTGCTGGGGGTGGCGCTCGCGCTGGCGGTGGTGCTGGCGCGCACCTTCATGCGTTCCATCACCGTGCCGCTGGCCCAGGCGGTGCAGCTGTCCAACGCCGTGGCCCAGGGCGACCTGCGCGGCAGCGCCGGGGTCCAGGGCACGGACGAGGTGGGTCAGCTCATGGCCGCCCTGGTGCAGATGCGCCGCCAGCTCACCGAGGTGGTGAACCAGGTGCGCGGCGGCTCCGAGGGGGTGGCCACGGCGAGCGCGCAGATCGCGCAGGGCAACAGCGACCTCTCGGCGCGCACCGAAAGCCAGGCCAGCGCCCTGGAGGAAACCGCCGCCTCGATGGAGGAACTGGGCTCCACCGTGCGCCAGAATGCGGACAGCGCGCGCCAGGCCAGTGCATTGGCCGGCGAGGCCCGCACCATTGCGGTGCAAAGCGGTGAGGTCGTCACCCAGGTGGTGCAGACCATGCAGGGCATCAGCGCGGCATCGCAGAAGATTGCCGACATCATCGGCGTGATCGACGCCATCGCCTTCCAGACCAACATCCTCGCGCTCAACGCGGCGGTGGAGGCCGCGCGCGCGGGCGAGCAGGGCCGGGGCTTCGCCGTGGTGGCCAGCGAGGTGCGCGCCCTGGCCGGGCGCAGTGCCGAAGCCGCGCGCGAGATCAAGCAGCTCATCCACGCCAGCACGGAGCGCGTGGAGCAGGGCAATCTGCTGGTGGAGCGCGCCGGCAGCACCATGCACGAGGTGGTGGCGGCCATCGGCCGGGTGAACGACCTCATGGGCGAGATCAGCGCCGCCAGCCACGAACAGTCGCTGGGCGTGGCCCAGGTCGGCGAAGCCGTCACGCAGATGGACCAGGCCACCCAGCAGAACGCTGCACTGGTCGAGGAGATGGCCGCTGCCGCCGCCAGCCTGCAAGGCCAGGCCGAGGAGCTGGTGCAGGTGGTCTCGGTGTTCCGCGTGGATGGGCTGGCGGCACCCACGCCATCCACCTTGCGGCTGCGTTAGCTGGCAAACTAGCTGCCAACGCGCGGCAGCACCAGCCGCGCGCGCAGCCCGGTGCCCGGCGTGCTGTGCAGCTCCAGTGCGCCGCCATGGGCCCGCGCCACCCGCTCGGCAATGGCCAGCCCGAGCCCCGCCCCCGGGGTGCCGGAGCGCGCCACGCCGCCCCCGCGGGCAAAGGGCTGGCGCAGGCGTTCAAGTTCGTCGGCGGCCACGCCCGCGCCATGGTCAGCGACCTCGATCCAGGCATGGGCCCTGTCGGCGCCGGTGCGCAGCAGCACGGGCGCAGCGCCATGTCGCCAGGCGTTCTCCACCAGGTTGTCCAGCGCCCGCCGCAGGGCCTGGGCATGCACCGGCACGGCGGGCGCGGAGCCCAGTTCCAAGGCCACCGTGCGGCCATGGTCGGCCTGCGCTTCGGCCGCGGCCCGGGCCAGATCGTCGAGCGAGGCCGGCAGCGCCGCCTCGCCATCGCCCAGCCGTGCAAAGTCGAGGAACTGGCCGACGATGGCGTCCATCTCCTCGATGCTGCGCGCCATGCTGGCGGCCAGGGGGGCGTCCACATGGGCCTGGGCGATCTCCACGCCCAGGCGCAGCTTGGTCAGCGGCGTGCGCAGGTCGTGCGATACGCCGGCCAGCATCAGCGCACGTTCGCGCTCGGCCTCGGCCAGGCTGCGCGCCATCTGGTTGAAGCTGCGCGCCACGGTGGCGATCTCCTCTGGCCCCCCCTCGGGCAGGGGCTCGGGCTGCCGGCCGCTGGACAGCTGTCTGGCCGCTGCGACCACCTGCGCCAGCGGCCGGTTCAGGTGGCGCTGCAGCCACCAGGCACCGAGCAGCGCGAGCAGCCCGCCCGCCACCGTGGCCATGAGCCAGGCCCCGGTGAATTCGCGCGTGGGGAAAACGCTGGGCAGGGTGAGCCAGTAGTCCGTGCCGCCATGCGCCACGCGCAGCGCCAGCAGGCCTGCGCCATCGCGGCGCCAGCGCGCCTGGCCGGTGCCGCCGGCCTCGGCCTGGTCCAGACGGCGCGCGACGGCCTGCACGAAGCGCCGCTCCAGCGGGGAGAGCAGGGCGCGCCGGCGCAGGGACAGGGGCTCGTCGGCGTCGCGTTCCGCCTCGGCCGCCTGGCGGTTGAAGGCCTGGACGAAGGCGGCGCGCTGGCCCGGCGGCAGCACATCGAGCCCCGCACGCAGGGCCGCCACATTGCGCGCCACGCCATCGGCCACCTGGGCCACGCGCGGCTGCAGCACCATCTGGCGCACCAGCACCACCGCGCACAGCTGGCTCGCCACCACCAGCGCGGCGATCAGCAGCAGGTTGCGCCCGAGCAGGCTGCGCGGCCACGCGCTCATGCCGTGCCTCCGGCAGGGGCCGCACCATCGGGCATGAAGACATAGCCCACGCCCCAGACGGTGCGGATGTGGCGCGGCTGCGCCGGGTCGGCCTCGATGAGCTTGCGCAGGCGCATGATCTGCACGTCGATGCTGCGGTCGGTGGCTTCGTGCTCGGGCCCGTAGGCCAGGGCCATGAGCCGGTCGCGGCCCAGCGGGCGGCGCGGCTGCTGCGCCAGGGCCTGCAGGAGCGCGAATTCGCCGCTGGTGAGCGCCACCTCCTGCCCGTCGCGGGTGAGCCGGCGCTCCTGCAGGAAGAGCTCGAAGGCACCGAAGCGCACGCTGGCACCCGGCCCTGCGGCCGGTAGCGGGCCGGTGTGTGCGCCCAGCATCCTTTGGCGCCGCACCATGGCCTGCACGCGCGCCAGCAGTTCGCGCGGGTTGAAGGGCTTGGGCAGGTAGTCGTCGGCCCCCATCTCCAGGCCGATGATGCGATCTACCGGATCGCCGCGCGCGGTGAGCATGAGGATGGGGATGGTCTCGCCCTGGGCGCGCAGGCGCCGGCAGATGGACAGGCCGTCCTCGCCCGGCATCATCACGTCGAGCACCAGCACGTCGAAGCGCTCGCGCGCCAGCAGCGCATCGAGCGGGCCCGCACCCTCCACCGTGCGCACGGCATAGCCCTGGTCGCTCAGGTAGCGCTGCAGCAGGGCGCGCAGGTCGGGCTCGTCATCGGCCACCAGGATACGGGCCAGGGCGTCGGTCATGGGCAGGGTTGCAGGCAAACAAACGGGGATGGGTCAATGGTAGGGCGCAATGCCCTGCTGCAGGCCCTTTCGTCATGCTTTGTCATACATCGGCCCGCGCACGCCACACATGGCTCACACCTGGGCGCCACAGTCGGGGCATGCCAACCCAGGAGCTCCCTCCATGACCTCTTCCTCCTCCACCCGCGCACTGGCCGTCGCCAGCGGGCTCGCCCTCGGCCTCATGGCCGGCGCCTGCGCCCAGACCGCGCCCTCGGCCCAGCATGCACAGCCAATGCAGCAGGCGCGTGCGCAGCTGCACCAGCGCTTCGCGGCCGCCGACAAGGACGGCAACGGCCAGCTCACGCGCGCCGAGGCCCAGGCCGGCATGCCGCGCGTGCACAACGCCTTCGACCAGATCGACACCACCCGCAAGGGCTACGTGACCGAGGCCGAGATCACGGCCGCCATCGTGGCCCGGCTCGCCGGCCGCCGGGGCCTGCAGCAGCAGCAATGACCGTCTTTCACTCACATCACCGGAGAAGCACCATGACCATGCCCATCACCTCCCGCCTTCGTTCCTGGGCCCGCCGGGCCGCACTGCCCCTGGGCTTCGCCCTGGCGTCGCTCACCGCCGTGGCACCGGCCCACGCCCAGCCGACAGACTCCGGCATCTTCCTGGACGATGGTGGCGGCACCATCACCACCTTGCCGGCCGGTGTGCAGCGCATTGCCGACGTGCCCTATGGCGCCGACCCGCTGCAGCGCATGGATGTGTACCTGCCCACCGCGCCGCGCAGCAGCGCGGATGGCCCGGCCCCGGTCATATTCATGGTGCACGGCGGCGGCTGGCGCACGGGCGACAAGGCCATGTCCCGCGTCGTGCAGGAAAAGGCCGCGCGCTGGGTGCCGCGCGGCTTCGTCTTCATCTCCGTCAACTACCGGCTGCACCCGGCTGTGAACGTGCTGCAGGAGGCCATCGACGTGGCCGTGGCGCTCGATACCGCGCAGAAGCAGGCTGCGCAATGGGGCGCTGATCCCACCAAGTTCATCCTCATGGGCCACTCGGCCGGAGCCCACCTGGTGTCCTTCGTCAATGCGCATGCACCGCTCTTGCGCCAGCTCGGCGTCACGCCCTGGCTGGGCACGGTGTCGCTGGACAGCGCGCTGCTCAACGCCCCCGTGGTGATGTCGCTGCCGCACTACCCGCTGTACGACGAGGTGCTGGGCAGCGACCCGGCGTTCTGGCTCGCGATCTCGCCCTACCAGGCCGTGACCGGGGCCCAGCCGCCCTACCAGTTCGTGTGCTCCACCAGCCGGCCCGACCGCCCCTGCCTGCAGGCCCAGGGCATGGCCGCCCATGTACAGGCCCTGGGCGGCCGCGCCGAGGTGCTGCCGCAGGACCTGACCCATGGCGAGATCAATGCCAGCCTGGGTCTGGAGAGCGGCTACACACACTCGGTGGAAGGCTTCATGGCCTCGCTGGACCCGCTGGTGGCTCGCCTGCTCGGGCGTTGATGCTGGCGCAGCGCAGCGCTGCGCTGCGGCACAGGGCTGCGCCAGTCCCGCCACGGCCACCACAGGCGCAGCCACCGCGGCCGCCACGCGGGCACCAGCCCGACCAGGAGCACCAAGCCCGAGAGCAGCATCAGCCACCCCAACACCTCCATCGAGAGCCGGTTGGCCAGACAGCACAGCGCCGCCGAGGTGGCGACGCCTGCCGTGCCCAGCACACGCAGGGCGACCTGCACCTGCTACCAGTGGCGCTCAGAAGTGCACGCTGGCGCTCAGGTGCAATGTGCGGGCCTCGCCGGCCTTGATGTAGTTGCTGTACTGGTACATCCAGTACTTCCGGTTGAACAGGTTGTGGATATGGGCCCGCCAGACCGTGTCCTGCCCGCCCACCCGTGCTTCATAGGAGGCACCCAGGCTCGCCAGGGCATAGCCATCGACATGGATCGAGTTGTCGGCCCGCAGCGGCGTCTTGCCCGTGTACTTGGCGCCGAACTGCAACTGCAGACCCTGGACCTGCGGGACGCGGTAGGCCAGCTGGGCCGTGGCCACGAAACGCGGCGCGCCTGCGACGCGGTGGCCCAGCATCGCTGCCTCGCCCGACGCGTATTCGGCATCGAGCAGCATCAGGTTGCCGCCCAGGCTCAAGCCCTTGTCCATCCGGGCGGTGGCGCCCAATTCCAGCCCCTGGAACACCGACGCTCCGTCCTGGACCTTGGTCAGGCAATCAGTACCGCAACTGCGGTCGTACTCCGTGGTCTTGCTCACGCGGAACAGTGCCGCCGTGGCCGACCAGTCGCTGCCATCCTTCTTGATGCCCAGCTCCCACTGCCTGCTCATGAGCGGGTTCAGCATCTCGCCGGCATTGGTGTAGGTGGGCAGCTTGGATACCGTGGCGCCTTGCTGCAGCGACTGCACATAGCTCGCATAAGCCATGGCGTCGCCCGGGAGCTTGGCCATCACCGCCAGGGTCGGCGTCACGATGCCGTTTTCGCGGTAGGCGTCCGTGGCGGCCCCGCTGGCGTTCCAGTTGAGCTTCTCGTACTGGATCCAGCGCAGGCCCGCCAGCACCGACCAGCGGTCGTTGATCTCGACCCGGTCGCTGGCGAAGACGGATCTCTGCGCCACTTCGGTCAGGCGGTACAGGCCCAGGCTGTCGAAGGAGCCGATGCTGTCGTAGCGCACCGTGTTCTGCCGGCCCAGGTTGCCGGTGCCCACATCGGGGATGTAGACCGCGTTGCGCGAATCGTCGTTGCGCTGCTTCTGCCAGGAGGCCCCGGCCACGACCTGGTGGGTCATGCCGGCGGCCTGCAGGCGGCCCTGCAGCATGGCGTCCCAGTAGCTGTACTGGTAACGCTCGCCATAGTCCGCGCGGGCATCGATGTAGTCACCCGCCACATTCTGCAGGCCCAGGATGGATTCGTTGCGGCGCGTCTTCGAGTAGCTCTGGCTGAAGCTGGTCCGGACCTTCCAATCGCCATTCAGGCGGTACTGCAGGCCCGTGGCGACAAAGCCGAACTGGTTGTCCACATAGTTGCCCGGGCCCACCAGCGTCTTGTCGTTGCGGATCGGAGCGGGCAGCCGGTGGCTGCCCAGCGCACGCGTCATGATGCCCGGCTCGGTGTCTTCGGTCAGGCGGTCCTGGTACATGGTCTGGAGGTCCCAGCTCAGGCGATCGGTCAGCCTGGCATCCAGGGCCAGCAGGAACGAGCTGCGCGCGAGCGAGCCGTCGTTGGCCGTGCGGCCGGCTTCGCGCGCAACGTCCAGGCGGTAGCCCAGGGCGCCGCCGTCGCCCAGCCGCCCCCCCAGGTCGGCATTCGCGCGCACGATGCTGCCGCTGCCATGGCCCAGGCTGGCACTGCGCGTGGGCACCTCCCCCGGTTTTTTGGTCACGTAGTTGAGCATGCCCCCCGGCGCGCCAAAGCCATAGAGGAAGCCCGTGGCCCCCTTGAGCAGTTCGACCTGCTCCATGTGGTCGTAGGGCAGGGTCACCGTGTAGCCCAGAAAGGGCTTGCCGTCGATGCGGTAGGAGTTCTGCCAATCCAGGTCCATGCCACGCACCGTGAGGTAGGTGCTCCAGGCCGTGTAGGCACCGCTGTTGTCCGAAACCGAGGCGTCCTGGATGAACAGATCGCCCAGCTTCTGCGGGGCCTGCTCCTGGATCTGCTGGCTGCTCACCACCGCGCTGGAGAACGGGGTGTCCTTTTGCGCGACATCGCCCAGTGCGCCGGCACGCACGGCGGTGCCGAGGTTGCGGGTGACGTCGGATTCCATGGCCGCCTTCACCGTCACCGATGACAACGTGGCCTCGCCCGCGGCGGCGCCCACTGGTGCCGGTGCCGGTGCCGGTGCCGGTGCCGGTGCCGGTGCCGGCACGGGTGCGGGACGCAGGGCATAGCTGCCATTGGCCTGGCGCACCACCTGCAGGCCCTGCCCTCGCACCAGCTCCAGAAAGCCCTGCTCGACCGTGAAGCTGCCCGACAGGCCCGGGCTGCTCTTGCCCTGCGTGAGTTCGGCCGGGGCCGCCAGGAAGACACCCGCCTCTTGCGCAAACTGGTTCAGCACCGAGGTGAGGCTGCCCGCGGCAATGTGCAAACGCCGCGCCTGCTCGGCTGCGGCCTGCGCCTGGGCGCCGGGTGCCCAGACGGCGGCTGCGAACACGGCACTGGCGGTGGCCAGGTGCACTGCCAGCACCACGGGGCGCAGGGTGGAACGGGGAAGGCGCTGGGCGGTGGGCGGGCGGGCGCGCCCGGCAGGGCGGGTGCAAGGGTGGCTGCGGGACATGGATGCTTCTCCTCGGCGGGTTCTTGGAACGATGTGGGGACGGCCGCGGGCACGCAGGATCTGCCGCGCAAGTGCATGCCGGCCCGGATTTCCGTCTCTCATCCAGTGAATCGAACGAGATCGGGAAAAGGGAACCGGATCGGCAAAAAAATGGGGGAACAGGCCGCAGCACCCGGGCCCGTAGGGAAGGCTGGCTACCGGGCCTCGACTGTGGTCCACCACGGGAGGCTGCGCCGCACCCGGATGGGCAGGGCCTGCTCCAGCATGGCCAGCGCCTGCTCAGGGTCGCTGGCCGGGAACACACCCATGACCTGCAGGCCGGCCACTTCGGGTGCCACGCTGATGTGGCCGTGCCGGTAGCGGCCCAGCTCGTCGAGCAACTGGCCCAGGGGCAGGTTGTCGGCCAGCAGGCTGCCCCGGCTCCAGGCTTCGCGCATGCGTTCGGCCGCGCGCAGCGCAGAGATCGCCTGGGCGTCGAACTCGACGGCCTGGCCGGCCGGCACCCTCAGGGCCTGGCCACCGCGCGTACGGATGTCCACCAGGCCCTCGAACACATCGAGCCGGGTGCTGCGCCCGGAGCCGTGCACCGTGAAGCGCGTGCCCAGGGCCTGGAGGCGGCCATGGCCGGTGTCCACGCAAAACGGGCGTTGCGGCGCATCGGGCGCCGTGCGGACCAGGATCTCGCCAGCCAGCAGGACGAGGCGGCGCTCCTGCGGACCCCAATGCACCTGCAGCGCGGTGCGGGTGTTGAGCCATACGCGAGAGCCGTCGGCCAGTGCCAGTTCACGCCGCTCGCCGACGCCGGTGTGGAGGTCGGACCGCAATGCCATCGCCAGCCCGGGCAGCGGCGTGTAGCGCCAGCCCAGCCAAGCTGCCAGCCCCAGCCCCGCACCGGCGCCCAGGGCATTGAGTGCACGCCGGCGCCCCCTCGCCTTGGCACGCGCCGTGTCCAGCCCGACCATGGCAGCAGCCGTTCCCGGCGTCCCGAAGCCCCGCAGTGGATCGAACTTGCGGCTCACCGCGTCGATGTGCGCCCACGCGGTCTCGTGGTCTGGCGACTGGGCCAGCCAGGCCTTCCAGGCACGCTGGTCGGACTCGGTCACGCGGTCGTCGCGCAGGGTGGCGTACCACTGCGCGGCCTGTTCCAGGCTGGCAACACTGGCGCGCAACGCAGTCGCGGGGGAGTTCACGGCGCAACAGGACGGCAGGACAGGCCCGCCTCGATCAGCGCACACTGCAGCATGGCCTGTGCGATGTACTTCTTGACCATGCGCTCGGAGACGCCCAGTTCGGCGGCGATGTCGCGGTAGGGCATGCCATCCACCTGCGCCAGCACAAAGGCCCGCGCCGCCTTGTGCGGCAGGCGGCTGAGCAGGGCACCGATCTCCAGCAGGGTTTCGACCACGATGGCCTGGTGCTCCGCCGAGGGCGCCAGCGGGTCGGGCAAAGCCGCCAGGGTCTGCAGCCAGGCCTGCTCCACTTCGCGGCGGCGCCACAGGTCCACGCAGAGCCCGTTGGCGGCCGTGCGCAAATAGGCCCGCGCCTCGGCAAAGCTGTTGAGCCCCCGGCTGGCAGGCCGGATCAGCAGGCGCACAAAGGTGTCGTGCGCCAGATCGGCCGCATCGCAGGCATTGCCCAGGCGGTGGCGCAGCCAGCCCTGCAACCAGCCATGGTGGTCGCGGTAGAGCGTGTGGACGTCCGGTGACGGGGCAGCAAGCTCGGTGGCCGGCACGGCGCACTCCTGTGGTGGGCCCGTGCAGGTGCGGGCGAATTCAGAGAATGAGAATTAATCTCATTCTAACAGGGCGCACCTGCGCCGCATGCCCCAGGCGCCCGCCCCGACCGTCAGGGCGATTTCAGCCGCAGGTAGGGCGCCAGGTAACGCCCCGTGTGGCTCGCCGGATTGGCCGCCAGCTCCTCGGGCGTGCCCACCCCCACCACGGTGCCGCCGCCGGCACCGCCTTCGGGGCCCATGTCGATGAGCCAGTCGGCCGTCTTGATGACGTCCAGGTTGTGCTCGATGATGACGATGGTGTTGCCCGCGTCGCGCAGCTGGTGCAACACCTTGAGCAAGAGGTCGATGTCGGCGAAGTGCAGCCCGGTCGTGGGCTCGTCCAGGATGTAGAGCGTGCGGCCGGTGTCGCGCTTGGAGAGTTCCTGCGCCAGCTTCACGCGCTGCGCCTCGCCGCCCGAGAGCGTGGTCGCCGCCTGGCCCAGGCGGATGTAGGACAGGCCCACGTCCAGCAGGGTCTGCAGCTTGCGCGCCAGCGCCGGCACGTCCTTGAAGAAGGCGAAGGCGTCCTCCACCGTGAGCTCCAGGATCTGCGCGATGTTGCGCCCCTTCCACAGCACCTCCAGCGTCTCGCGGTTGTAGCGCTGGCCGTGGCAGATGTCGCAGGGCACGTAGACGTCGGGCAGGAAGTGCATCTCCACCTTCACCACGCCGTCGCCCTGGCAGGCCTCGCAGCGGCCGCCGGCCACGTTGAAGGAGAAGCGCCCCGGGCCATAGCCACGCTCTTTGGCGGTGTTGACCTCGGCCATGAGTTCGCGGATGGGCGTGAACAGGCCGGTGTAGGTGGCCGGGTTGCTGCGCGGCGTGCGGCCGATGGGCGACTGGTCGACGTTGATGACCTTGTCGAAGTACTCGATGCCCACGATCTCGTCGTGCTCGGCCGGCTCCTCGTGCGCGCGGTAGATCTGGCGCGCCACGGCGGCGTACAGCGTGTCGTTGACCAGCGTGCTCTTGCCCGAGCCCGAGACCCCGGTCACGCAGGTCAGCAGGCCCACGGGAAAGTCCACCGTCACGTTCTTGAGGTTGTTGCCCGTGGCACCGGCCACGCGCAGCGCCTGCACGGCGCCCTGGCGCGCATGGTGGGCGGCCATGCGCTCGGCGCGGCGCTTGCTGGCCTCGGTTTCGGGAAAGCGCGACTTGCCCTTGGCCGGCGCGGTTGGCGGGGCAGGTGCCTCCACCACGGGCAGCCAGGGCGTGCGGCGCTTGGGCACGGCGATGGACAGGGTGCCCGAGAGGTACTTGCCGGTCAGCGATTCGGGGTGGCTGCGCACCGTGTCGTAGCTGCCCTGGGCCATCACGCGGCCGCCGTGCACGCCGGCACCGGGGCCCATGTCGATCACGTGGTCGGCCGCGCGCATCATGTCCTCGTCGTGCTCGACCACGATCACGCTGTTGCCGATGTCGCGCAGGTGCTGCAAGGTGGCGATGAGCCGGTCGTTGTCGCGCTGGTGCAGGCCGATGCTGGGCTCGTCGAGCACGTACATCACACCCGTGAGGCCCGAGCCGATCTGGCTGGCCAGGCGGATGCGCTGGGCCTCGCCGCCCGACAGCGTCTCGGCGCTGCGGTCCAGGCTCAGGTAGTTCAGGCCCACGTCGTTGAGGAACTGCAGCCGCGTGGTGATCTCGCGCACCACCTTGTCGGCGATCTCGGCCTTGGAGCCCGTGAGCGTGAGCGCGCGGAACCAGCCGTGCGCGTCGCTCAGCGTGGCGTGGCTCACCTCGAAGATGGCGCGCGCCTGCTCGCCCTCGCCCACCTTCACGTGGCGCGCCTCGCGGCGCAGCCGCGTGCCATGGCATTCGGGGCAGGGTTGGGTGCTGCGGTAGCGCGCCAAGTCTTCGCGCACCACCACCGAGTCGGTCTCGCGGTAGCGCCGCGCCATGTTGGGCAGGATGCCTTCGAAGGCGTGCTTGCGCGTCATCACCTTGCCCTTGGAGGGCCCGCTGTCCATGATGTAGGTGAAGGCGATCTCTTCCTCGCCGGAGCCGTGCAGCACGGCCTCCTGCACCTTGGCGGGCAGCGACTCGAAGGGCGCCTCCACGTCGAAGCCGTAGTGCCGGCCCAGGCTTTCGAGCATGGCGAAGTAATAGCCGTTGCGCCGGTCCCAGCCCTTGATGGCGCCGCTGGCCAGGCTCAGCGTGGGGAAGGCCACCACGCGCAGCGGGTCGAACACCTCGCGCTGGCCGATGCCGTCGCAGGCCGGGCAGGCGCCCATGGGCGAGTTGAACGAGAACAGCCGCGGCTCCAGCTCGGCCAGCGAGTAGCTGCACACCGGGCACGAGAACTTGGAGGAAAACAGGTGCTCCTGGCCCGAATCCATCTCCAGCGCCAGCACCCGGCCGTTGCCCTCGTTGCCGCCCACGCGCAGCACGGCCTCGATGCTTTCGGCCAGGCGCTGCTGCATCTCGGGGCGCACCTTGAGGCGGTCGATCACCACGTCGATGCTGTGCTTCTCGGTCTTCTTGAGCGCCGGCAGGTTCTCGTATTCGTAGATCGTGCCGTCCACGCGGAAGCGGATGTAGCCCAGCGCCTGCATCTGCGCGAAGACCTCGGTGAACTCACCCTTCTTCTCGCGCGCCACGGGGGCCAGCAGCATGAGGCGCGTGTCCTCGGGCAGGGCGAGCACGGCGTCCACCATCTGGCTCACGGTCTGCGCGGCCAGCGGCAGGCCGTGGTCGGGGCAGAACGGCGTGCCGGCGCGTGCGTACAAGAGGCGCAGGTAGTCGTGGATCTCGGTCACCGTGCCCACGGTGGAGCGCGGGTTGTGGCTGGTGGCCTTCTGCTCGATGCTGATGGCGGGAGACAGGCCCTCGATCAGGTCGACATCGGGCTTGTCCAGCCGGCCCAGGAACTGGCGTGCATAGGCCGACAGGCTTTCCACATAGCGGCGCTGGCCCTCGGCATACAGGGTATCGAAGGCCAGGCTGGACTTGCCCGAGCCGGACAGCCCCGTGATCACCACCAGCTGGTTGCGCGGGATGTCGAGGTCGATGTTCTTGAGGTTGTGCGTGCGCGCCCCGCGGATACTGATGCGCTGCTCCCGCAGCGCGCGGGCCAGGTAGGTACCGTCGGAGGATCGGTCGGCGTCGGCGGCGGGGTCGTAATTCACGGGGGCGGGCTCAGGGCAGGACAACCCACCATGATAGGCCACCGGAATATCCCGCACCTGCCACGCTGCTGCCAAGGCACAGGCGGTTGCCGGTGTCACCGCACGTCACGGCAGAGGCCGACCTGGCCCCCTGGGTTGGCCGAATCCCATAAAATGACAATCATTCTCATTTGAGCACTTCATTCCCTGGCATGCGCCGTGCCCGGGCGATGGATGGCCGCCCTTTTGCCACACAGCATGGCCAGCGAACGCACCCTCTCCACCGCATCCACCACCACCGAGACGGCCATTCCGGTGTCCGACCCCGCTGCACCGTCCGGCGGCCGCCGCTGGCGCCCGCCGGCCCTGCCCACGCTGCGCCAGGCCTGGTTCCAGGTGCACTGGTTCATCGGCATCACGGCCGGCACGGTGTTGGTGGTCATTGGCCTCACCGGGGCGCTGCTGGCCTTCCATGAAGAGATCCTGGACGTGATGAACCCTGGCGTGCGCCATGTGGCGCCTGCGGCAGGGCCCATGCTCACGCCCCAGCAGACCGTGGAAGCCGTGCTGCGCGCAGGACGCAGCGAGCGCATCAGCAGCGTGGCCGTGCAGGCCGAGCCGGGCACGTCGGCGCGCGTGACCTTTGTGCCGCGCCCCGGCGAGCGGCGCGGCGACGTGGTGTATGTGCACCCCTACAGCGGCCAGGTGCTGGGCGAACTACAGGGACATGGCTTCTTCGAATGGATCGAGTCGCTGCACCGCTGGCTGCTGCTGCCGCGCGAACCCGGCCGCGTGGTGCTGGGCGTGCTGGCGATCTGCCTGCTGGGGCTGTCGCTCTCGGGCCTGTACCTGCGCTGGCCGCGCAATCCGCTGCGCTGGCGCACCTGGCTGACCTTCGACCCGGCGCTCAAGGGCCGCTCCTTCCTCTGGGGCCTGCATTCGGTGCTGGGCACCTGGGCGCTGGTGATGTATGTGGCGCTCACGGCCACGGGCATCTACTGGTGCTTCGACGTGGTGCGCGACACGGTGGATGGCTGGGCGGGGCAGAAACGCCCGCCACGCGTGGCAGCCCCTGCCAAGCCACCGGCGTCCGCCAACGCCGAGCCCAAGGCCCCCGAGCCCGCGCCGCCCGACCTGGCCCGCACCTGGGCCGTGTTCCAGCAGCAGGCCGGCGACTGGGCCGAAGCCAGCCTGCGCATGCCGGCCAAGGCGGGGCAGCCGGTGCAGGTCACCTGGCTCGATGCCAAGGCGCCGCACGAACGTGCCCGCAGCCGCATGTCCATCGACCCTGCGACCGGCAAGCTCAGCGCCGTGGACCGCTATGCCGACCGCAGCCTGGGCGCCCGCGCGCTGAGCACCATCTACCCGGTGCACATGGGCACCTATTTCGGCCTGCCGGGGCGTGTGGCGATGATGCTGGCCAGCCTGGGCCTGCCGCTGTTCGCCGTCACGGGCTGGATGCTCTACCTGGACCGCCGGCGCCAGCGCCGCGCCACCGAAGCTGCGCGCGCCGCGCACGGGCAGGGCGTGCCCACCGCGGTGGCCGGCACCGCCGCCGAGACCCTGCTGGTGGCCTATGCCAGCCAGGCCGGGCAGGCCGAGCGCATTGCCCTGCAAAGCGCCGCGGCCCTGCAGCAGGCCGGGCTGCGCGTGGCCGTGCAGTCGCTGGCCCAGCTCACGCCCGCGGCGCTGCGCGCCCACCGCCGCGTGCTGCTGGTGGCCAGCAGCTTTGGCGAAGGCGAGCCCCCTGACAGCGCCCGGCGCTTCACGCGCCTGTTGGAGCAACAGGGCGCCGGCACCCTGGCCGGCCTGCACTATGGCCTGCTGGCCCTGGGCGACCGCAACTACGCGCGCTTTTGCGGCTATGGCCACGCGCTGGACGAAGGCCTGCGACACGCAGGCGCCGCACCGCTGTTCCCGCTGATCGAGGTGGACAACGGCGACGCGGCCGCCCTGGCGCGCTGGATGCAGACTCTGGCCACGCTGGAGGGCGCCGAGCACCTGGCGCTGGACACGCCCCTGGCAGACACCGGACCCGGGCAGCCCTGCACGCCCTGGCGCCTGACCCACCGCGAATGCCTGAACCCGGGCAGCGAGGGCGGGCCGTTGTTCGAGCTGGCGCTGACCACGGACGCACCCGCCACCTGGCATCCCGGTGCACTGGTCGAGGTTCAAGCCCAGCACGCCGCCGAGGCGGTGGATGCCTGGCTGGCAGCTGCAGGACTGGCGGGCACTGATGCCGTGCACCTGGCGGGCCAGCCCTGCACCCTGGCCGAGGCCCTGGCGCAGAGCGTGCTGCCGGTGCCGCCGCTGCATTTCGCCGATGCCCAGGCCTGTGCCGATGCCCTGGTGCCGCTGGCGCCGCGCACCTACTCGGTGGCCTCGCTGCCGCAGGACGGCGCGCTGCAACTGCTGGTGCGCCAGGAACGGCATGCCGGCGGCCTGGGCCTGGCTTCGGGCTGGCTGACCGCACATGCGCCGCTGGGCACCCTGGTGCCCATGCGCCTGGTGGCCAACCCGCGCTTCGACGCGGCCACGGGCGACGTGCCCTGTCTGTTCATCGGCAATGGCTCGGGCCTGGCGGGCCTGCGCGCGCACTTGCGCGCGCGGGTGCAGGCCGGCCACCGGCGCAACTGGCTGCTGTTCGGCGAGCGCCACAGCGCCCACGACACGCTGTGCGCCACCGAGATCGCCGGCTGGCAGGCGAATGGCTTCCTGCCGCGGCTGGACCGCGTGTTCTCGCGCGATGGCGGCGAGCACCGCTACGTGCAGGACCGCCTGCGCGCCGCCGCGGGCGAATTGCGCGCCTGCGTGGCCGATGGCGCCATCCTGTACGTCTGCGGCAGTGCGCAAGGCATGGGCTCGGGGGTGGATGCGGTGTTGGCCGAGGTGCTGGGCGCCGAGGTGCTCGATGCCCTGATCGCGGATGGACGCTACCGCAGGGACGTGTATTGAACCGGGCCGCAAGGGCGGTTTGTTCTTGATCAAAGTCAATGGGCGGGCCAATGCGCGAGAATCGGAGGGTTTGTTTGCGCCCGCCGTCTACCGAGCCCGATTCCTTGTACATGCCGTCCCAGGCCCCGAAAGTGGCCTCCACCTCTTCTGTCCCCCCTTCTGCGCAGGCCGCGCACGCCATGACGCCGCTGGAGCGGCGCGCCAGCGTGAGCCTGGCGCTGATCTTTGCGCTGCGCATGCTCGGGCTGTTCCTGGTGCTGCCGGTGTTCGCACTGGAGGCGCGCAAGTACCCGGGCGGTGACGACCCGGCGCTGGTGGGCCTGGCCATGGGCATCTATGGCCTGACCCAGGCCGTGCTGCAGCTGCCCCTGGGCATGGCCTCGGACCGCTTCGGGCGCAAGCGCGTGATCGTGCTGGGCCTCTTGGTCTTTGCGGGTGGCAGCCTGCTCGCGGCGCTGGCCGATTCGCTCACCGGGCTGCTGCTGGGCCGGGCGCTGCAGGGCGCGGGCGCCGTGTCGGCCGCCGTCACGGCCCTGCTGGCCGACCAGACGCGCGATGCGGTGCGCACCAAGGCCATGGCCCTGGTGGGCGGCAGCATCGGCCTGATGTTCGCCGTGGCCCTGGTGGCTGCCCCCGTGCTCACGGCCCACATCGGCCTGTCGGGCCTGTTCGGGCTGACCTGCGCGCTGGCGCTGGCCGGCGTGGCCGTGGTGCTCTGGGCCGTACCGCCCGAGCCGGCAGCGCACAAGGACACGCCGCGTGGCCGCCTGGCCGATGTCTGGGCCCACCCCGACCTGCTGCGCCTGAACCTGGGCGTGTTCGTGCTGCACACCGTGCAACTGTCCATGTGGGTGGCCGTGCCCGCCCTGTTGGTGCAGGCCGGCCTGCCCAAGGACCACCACTGGCAGGCCTACCTGCCGGCGGTGGTGCTGTCCTTTGCCGCCATGGGCGGGTTGTTCGCGCTGGAGCGCGCCGGCCGCCTGCGTGCGGCCCTGCTGGGCGCCATCGCCCTGGTGCTGCTGGTGCAGTTGGGCCTGGGTGCCCTGGCGGCCAGCGGCGCTGCGCCCACGCTGTGGGTGCTGGGGCCGCTCTTGTTCCTGTTCTTCTGCGGCTTCAACGCGCTCGAGGCCACCCAGCCCAGCCTGGTCTCGCGCATGGCGCCGGCCACGCTGCGCGGTGCGGCCCTGGGCAGCTACAACACCCTGCAGTCGCTGGGGCTGTTCGCGGGCGGCGCCCTGGGCGGCGCGCTGGTCAAATGGGCGGGTGCGCCCGGCCTGTTCGCCACCACGGCGGTGCTCACGGCCCTGTGGCTGGTGCTGACCTGGCCCCTGCGCCCGGTTGGGCGCGGCCAGGAACACTGAGACCGCACCGGCCGGCCGGCTTGCGGCACAATGCCATGTTTGGCGCGCAGACCCTCCACCGGCTGGAGGGTGCACCGGCGCCCCCCAACATCCAGCAGTAGGTAGAGCAGCACATGGCATCCGTGAACAAAGTCATCATCGTCGGCAACCTGGGCCGCGACCCGGAAATGCGCACCTTCCCCAGCGGCGACCAGGTGGCCAACGTCACGGTGGCCACCACCGACAAGTGGAAGGACAAACAGACCGGCGAAATGAAGGAAGCCACCGAGTGGCACCGCGTGGTCTTCAACGGCCGCCTGGCCGAGATCGCAGGCCAGTACCTGCGCAAGGGCTCACAGGTCTATGTGGAAGGCAGCCTGCGCACGCGCAAGTGGACCGACCAGAGCGGCGTGGAAAAGTACAGCACCGAGATCCGTGCCGACCAGATGCAGATGCTGGGCAGCCGCCAGGGCATGGGCGGCGGCGGCCAGGGCGGTGGTGGCGGCCAGCAGGGCGGCGGCTACGACGATGGCTATGGCGACCAGGGCGGCTACGATGCACCGCCCCAGCGCCGTGCGGCACCGCCCCAGCAGCAGCGCCCCGCGCCCGCACCAGCCCCGCGCCAGGCCCCGGCGCCCGCACCGCGCGCGGCCTCGGGCTTCGACGACATGGACGACGACATCCCGTTCTGACCTCCAGGCCAGACCTTCCGGCCACACAGGCCCGCGCCCCCCAGGGGCGCGGGCCTTTTTCATGGCGCGGGCCCAGGCTGCGGGCTGCTTCATGCGCCGGGCGGTCTCCCGTTACTCGGCGGTGAAGAAGCCCACGGGCGGCAGGCTCCAGCGGAGCCGGTAGGGCAGGGCCGCCCGGTTCGCGCCGAGATCCGTGCCGGCACGGGTGGTAAGCTTTCGCGGCCCATGCCAAGCCCCGAGTTCGACGACACCCGCCCCGACGAGGCCCTGCGCCGCTGGCGCCTGATCCTGGGCCGCTATGCGGCGCAGCCGCTGTCGCATGCGCAGTTCGATGCCGGCGACTGGAAGCTCGACCAGGCGCTCGAATACCTCTACGGCCGCGAGTACGACGGCCGGGGCCTGGCGCGCCCTGCGGGCGGCGGGGCCGGCTCGCTCGACCCGAGCCAGTTGCGCGCCATCGACTGGCTCAACCGCTCGCGCGAACTGTTTCCTCAGGATGTCTTCGAGCGCATGCAGACCCAGGCGATCGACCGCTACCAGCTCACCGACCTGCTCAAGGACCCGGCGGTGCTGCGCTCCATGGACCCCACGCCCGGCCTGGCCAAGGCCTTGCTGGGCATGCGCGGGCGCCTGTCGGTCGGCATGCGCGACGCCGTGCGCGAGGTGATCCAGAAGACGGTGGACGAGATCACCCGGCGGCTCAAGAACGACTTCGTCAACGCCCTGGTAGGCCGGCGCAACCGCCAGCGCCGCTCGCTGCTCAAGAACGCGCAGAACTTCGATGCGCGCGCCACCATCGCGGCCAACCTCAAGCACTACAGCGCCGAGCGGCGCCAACTTGTGATCGAGCGGCCGCTGTTCAACGCCCGCGTCAAGCGCAACCTGCCCTGGGACGTGGTGCTCTGCGTGGACCAGAGCGGCTCGATGATGGACTCGGTGATCTACAGCGCCGTGATCGCCGGCATCATGAGTTCGCTGCCGGCCGTGCGCGTGAAGCTCGTGGTGTTCGACACCAGCGTGGTCGACCTCACCCACCTGGCGCACGACCCGGTGGAAGTGCTGCTCACGGTGCAGCTGGGTGGCGGCACCGACATCGGCCGCGCCGTGCACTACTGCGAGTCGCTGATAGCCAACCCGCAGCGCACCGTGTTCACGCTGATCAGCGATTTCGAGGAGGGCGCGGCCCCCGGCCCGCTGCTGTCCGCCGTGGCGCGCATGGCCGAGGCGCGCGTGAAGCTCTTGGGCCTGGCCGCACTCGACGAGGGCGCCAACCCGGTGTACGACCGGCAGATGGCCCAGCGCCTGGCCAACAAGGGCATGCACGTGGCAGCGCTCACGCCCACGCATTTCGCCCAGTGGCTGGCCGAGGTCATGGAGTGAAATGAAGCACCCCCTGAGTCGCTTCGCGCCTTCCCCCTCTCTCAGTTTGCTTCGCAACCTGGGAGGGGGACGCCCCCAGCGCAGTCGCTGGATACGCCGCCTTCGCGGCGGGGCGGCCCTTGCGCGGGGGCACTGGCCTCAGCCGTGCCAGTTGCAAAGACTGCGAGCAGCGCACAGCGCATTGGAAAAACGAGATGCCTGCCTGGACTGAGAGCTACCGCGCCTATGACGACGACACCCTGACGGCTCTGGCCAATGCCGGCCTGCTGCGCCGCGCTGCCAAGGACGTGGAAGCCGGCAAGGTGCAATGGACAGAGCAGGGCACCGACGGCGGCGTGGTCGAGGCCGATGGCCAGCGCGTGCAGCTCGACGCCCGGGGCCCGCAGAAGGCGCAGTGCGATTGCCCGGCGCCGGGCATCTGCAAGCACATCCTGGGGGCGGCGCTGTGGCTGCGCGCGCTGGAGCCCGTTGCCGGTACCACTGCGCCGGCGGCAACGCAAGCAACCGAGGCCCCTGCGGAACCAGGCCCGGCAACCACGGCCGACCCGCTGGCTGAAGTGAAGGCCCTGCAGGCCCCGGCCCTGTTCAAGCAGGCCGGCGTGGCCGCCGTGCGCCGCGCGGTGCAGGCATTGCCCTGCGGCATCGAATGGCGCGTGCAGGGCGGCACCCTGGTGATGGAGCTGCCCGCGCTGAACGCCACTTGCCGCTATGTGGCCGGTGCAGGCTACGAGGGCATGGTGTCCGAGGTGCCGGCGCGCGAGCGCAAGGCCGTGCACCTGATCGCACTGGCGGCCCTGCGCGAGGCGCTGGGCGAGCCGCTGCCCTGGCCCGAAGGCATGGCACCGGCCGCCACGGCAGAGCCGGTCACGGCCGCGCTCAGCGAGCGCGAACGCGCCTTCCTCGCGCAGGTGGAAGCCATGCTGCACGAGCTGCTCACGGGCGGCCTGTCGCACGTGAGCGAGCAGGCTTCGGCGCGGCTGCTGGCGCTCAACATGTCGGCGCGCGGCGAGGGCCTGCCGCGCCTGGCCGCACTGCTGCGCAACCTGGGCGGCATGGTCGACGGCCTGGTGCGGCGCGACCACCGCATGCAGGAGCGCGACGCCCTGGCGCTGATGTCCAGCATCCAGGCGCTGTGCGATGCCCTGCGCGCGCCGGCCGGTGAGGGCGCCGACGCGGCCGGGCGCACCACGGCCCTGCGCGGCCGGCTGCGCCGCGCCTTCGACGAGACCACGGCACTGGAACTGCTGCCCCTGGGCGGCCACTGGTGGCAGACCCTGGGCGGCGCACGCGGTCTCACGCTGGCCTTCTGGGACCTGGCGGGCCAGCGCCTGCTGCAGGCCGTGCTGGCGCGCCCCGATGGCAGCGACACGGCCTTCAACCGCCACAGCGCCTGGAACATCCACGCCGTCTGGCCCGGTGCGGGCCCCGCGCAGTCGCTGTGCCAGGCGCCGCTGCGGCTGGAGAACCCGCGCCTGGCCGACGATGACCGGCTGGCGCTGGCGGGCACCGCGCGCGCGCAGGCATTGCCCCCCTGGCAGACGGGCGATGCACGCCTGCACGCCATCGGCAGCGGCCGCTGGGCCGATCTCACGGCGCAGCTGAGCGAGGCGTCCGGCCTCTCGGGCGACGCGGCCGAACTGGTGCTGCTGCGGCCCCGGGCCACGCGCGCCCCGGTGCTCGACGAAGCCCACCAGCAACTGCTCTGGCCCGTGCAGGATGACCAGGGGCAGTGGCTGCACCTGACCGTGCCCGTGGGCGACGCCAGCATGCAGCGCGTGGACAACCTGGACCGGCTGGCCGCGCGCGGCGCGCCCGTGCATGCGGTGCTGGTGCGCGTGGAACGCACTTCCACCACCACGCTGCTGGTGCCGCTGGCGCTGCTCAGCAGCGACGCCCGGGGCCAGGTCCAGGCCGTCTCCCTGGACTATGCGAACGAGGCCGCGCGCCCCACCTCGCTGGCCCAGCGCATCCTGCGCATGGTGCAGTGGCGCAAGGAGCAGGCCGCCGCCCCTGCGGCCAGCCAGCCCACGCTGGCCCAGCGCCTGCTCAGCCCCGTGCTCGGCGTGCTGGAGACCCAGGCCGCCACGGGCCGCATGCCGCTCACTGCAGCGCAGGCCGAACAGCTGCAGGCCGCGCTGCCCGGCATCGCCTCGGTGGGCCTGCACACCGTGGCATCGGCCCTGCAGGCCCACCTGCAGTCGCCCCAGCCATCTGGCGCGCTGCGCCTGCAGCAGCTGTGCCAGCGCACGGTGGAGCTCGACGGCCTGCCCGCCATCTCCGCGTGAGCACCGCGCTGCGCGCGTTACAAGCCATTACCTTGAAAGCGGGCAAATTGCACGCTGGCTTCACCGTGCCCCACGGCAGCGCCATGGCTGGCTGACAGAATACGACGCTCTATTCAGACCACAGGGGATGACGCATGGGACTGCTGGACAAGATCGTGGGCGCGGTGACGGGCCGATCGGGCAACGACGCGCATGGGCTGAGCAGCGCACAGCACAACCTGCTGCGCCAGGCCATGGAGCCGTTGGACAAGGCAGCGCCAGGCCTCGCCGACAAGGCCCTGGCCTTTGTGGCCGAGGGCACCCACGAGTCCGTGCTGCTGGAGCTGGCAGCCCCCCATGCCGTGGAGCCGGGCCAGCTGCTCGGCGCGCCTGGCCGGCTGCGCTGGGGCTTCTATCTGTACAACGACAAGCCACTGGAGGCCGCGGGCAAGAAGAGCCTGGCAGGCCGCTCGGCCTTCTACGCCAGCATCGCGCCCGACCAGCCCCCCCTGGCCCTGCTGGTGCGCCTGGGCAAGCTGCTGGCCGCGGCCGATGCGGGCAAGTCGCTGGAGCACCCGGGCGCGCCGGTGCCCGACTGGCTGCAGTACCTGGTCAACGATGCGGTCCATGCCAGCTTCAAGGACGGCAACAGCAACAAGCAGGAGCTGGGCAAGGAGCGCGCGGCCTGGACGGTCGATCTCGTGGCCAGTCTGCTCGCCGAGGAGGGGCTGGACGCGACCCTGGCCCTGCAGCTGGTGTTCGAGCGCAAGGGCCTGGACAGCTACTACCACGACCGCCTGGGCGCGCTGGTCAAGTCGCCCGCGCTCGCTACGTACATGCAGGCACATCCTGACGCGGTGAAGGCCTTGCTGCAGCAGCTTTCCGCTGCGGGCCGGGTGGTGCTGGCCGCGCGCATCGGCACCGACAAGGAACTGCGTGCGGCTTTTGCACCACTGCTGGTGGCCCTGGCCGTCGATGGCAGCAAGACGGTGCGCGCCGAGGCCGTGCCCCATATCGAGGGCATTGCCGAAGCCGATCGCCTGCACCTGCTGGCGGCCTTGCTCACCGAGGGCGACACCAGCCAGCGCAGCCAGGCGGCCGAACTGCTCGCGCGCCTGCCCGCCGAGGCCACGCGCGGCCTGCTCGAGGCGGCACTGGCCAGCGAGTCCAGCAAACCCGTGCAGCAGGCGATCCGCGCGGCGCTCAACCGCATCGATGCCGCGGGCGGCGCCCAGGAACAGGACCTGCCCGAGCCCCCGCCCTGGACGCCGTTCGCCGACAGCCCGCTGGGCGAGGATGCGCTGGCCCTGCTGCTGGCCAACCGCACCGAGGTGATCGAGCGCGCACGCCGCGCCGCCGAGGAAGAGGCCGAGGAGAACAAGACCCAGAAGCACAAGTACAACTGGCGCCAGAAGAGCTACGCCAGCCTGTCCAAACTGACCGAGGACGACATGCGCCAGGCGCTGGCCCTGCTCAATGGCCAGCTCGACAAGAAGCAGATGGAGAAGCTGCGCAACAGCGAGGTGGCCCAGGCCGTGACGCATGGCAACCGCCTGTTTGCACTGCCGTCCTTCGGGCCCTCGCACCTGGTCCGCTGGCTGGGCGTGTCGCGCTACAGCCGCAGCTTCTGGTTCGACGACGGCTTCCACAAATGGCTGGGCGGCCAGCCGCACGGCAGCGTCGACCTGCGCGCCCTGGCCGACCTGCTCAAGCGCTCGGGCACGCCGCTGATCGAGGTGGCGCGCACGGCCCTGTTCGACTACTGGAACACGCCCAGCGCCACCGACCTGCTGCCGCCCGAGCGCGTGTGGCCGTTCTTCGCCGAGCACCCCGAGTTCCTGGACCAGGCCCTGGGCCTGGCAGCGCAGCAGAACAACGGCGACCGCTATGCGAGCACGCTGGAGCTCGGCCCCGCCCTGCGCACGCTGGCGACCTTTCCGACCATCCCCGCACGCTGGCTGCCCCGCGTGATGGAGCTGGCCCTGGGCGAGGGCAAGACCCACCGCCCCATGGCGCAGAAGGCCTTGTCCACGCTGCCGAACATCGGCCGCCAGGTGGTGGAGTCGCTCACCCACACCAAGAGCGAGGTGCGCATCGAGGCGGCCAACTGGCTGGCCGAGCTGCAGTACGCCGAGGCCCTGCCCGCCCTCACCAAGGCGCTGGAGAAGGAAAGCCGCGAGACCGTGCGCGCCGCCTTCCTCACGGCACTGGAGGGCCTGGGCGAGGACATCTCGCCGCGCCTGGCCCCCGCCATCCTGCTGGCCGAGGCGAAGAAGGGCCTGAAGGCCAAGCCGCCGGCGGGGCTGGCCTGGTTCGCACTCGATGCGCTGCCCGCAGCGCACTGGGCCGACGGCACGGCCGTGGAGCCCGAGATCCTGCGCTGGTGGGTGGTGCTGGCCTGCAAGCTCAAGGAGCCCGGGGGCAATGCGCTGCTCACGCGCTACATGGGCCTGCTCGATGCGGCCAGCCGCCAGGCCCTGGGCAGCACGGTGCTGCGCCAGTTCATCGCGCACGACACACGCCACCCGCCGCTGGAGGAGGGCATTGCCTACGCCAAGGCCCATGCACCACAGCGCTACCAAAGCTACCAGAAAGGCTGGCAGAACGCCAAGCCCGAGTACCGCCAGTACTACGAGGCCGACTACGCCAAGTCGGAAGAGCAGGTGTTCGAGGAATGCAAGCGCGAGAAGATGTCCGAGTACCTGGGCAGCGCCATTGGAGAGAAGGGCGTCCTGGCGCTCGCGGCCTTTGCCCCGGGCCATGAGATCGTGAGCCTGTTGCAGCAGTACATGCGCGACCACTACCAGCGCCGCTCGCAGATCGAGGCCATGCTCGAAGGCGTGGCACCGGGCAACGATCCGGTGGTGATCCAGCTGATGCTGGGCCTGTCGCGCCGCTACCGCACGGCCTCGGTGCAGACCAAGGCGCGCACCCTGGTGCAGGAAATCGCCGACCGCAACGGCTGGACCCAGGACCAGCTGGCCGACCGCACCATCCCCACGGCCGGCCTGGACGACACGGGCACGCTGGCGCTGCCCTATGGCGAGCGCATCTTCACCATGGTGCTCGACGCCGCCATGAAACCCGAGCTGCGCAACCCCGAAGGCAAGGCCATCAAGGCCCTGCCCGAGCCGCGCCAGAATGACGACCCGGCGCAGATCAAGGAAACCAAGGCCTTGCTCAGCACGAGCAAGAAGGAGCTCAAGCAGGTGATCGACCTGCAGACGGCCCGCCTGTTCGAGGCCATGTGCACGGGCCGCCAGTGGCCCGTGGCCGAATGGCGCGAGTACCTGCACCGCCACCCCGTGGCGGGCCGGCTGGTACAGCGCCTGGTGTGGCTGGAGGTGGACGCCGAGGGCACGGCGCTGCAGAGCTTTCGCCCCACCGAGGACGGCAGCCTCATCAACACCGAGGACGACGAGGTGGCGCTGGCCGATGGCGCCCTGGTGCGCCTGGCCCATGCCTCGCTGGTCGATGCGGCCACGGCCAGCGCGTGGACGAAGCACTTCAAGGACTACAAGACTGCGCCCCTGTTCCCGCAGATGTCGCGCCAGTCGCCTGCGCTGTCCTTCACCGACGACAAGGGCCTGGCTGTGAGTGAGATCAAGGACCGCCAGGGCTGGGTGAGCGACAGCTTCACGCTGCGCGGCGCCTTCACCAAGCTGGGCTACCAGCGCGCCCAGGCCGAGGACGGAGGCTTCTTCTACGAGTACACCAAGGACTTCGCGAGCGTGGGCGTGCGCGTTTCCATCGAGTTCTCGGGCAACACCCTGCCCGAGGAGAACGTGGCGGCCGCGCTCAAGACCCTGAGCTTCGAGAACAGCCGCTCGCGCAGCTGGAGCAGCGACAGCACGCTGCCCCTGGCCAGCGTGCCCCCCGTGCTGCTGGCCGAGGCCTATGCCGACTACCTGGCCGTGGCCCAGGCCTGCACCGGTTTCGACCCCGAGTGGGAGAAAAAGATGCCCTGGTAACCGCGTGCAGGGCCTCCAAGGGGGCATTGCAGCGGGAATTCAAGGCGTAACTGTTTGAATCTGGCGACGAAAAGCGGAAGGAATTCACGTTTTTTTGGTGAGGTCTCTCCATTCTCACAATTTGCGACATCTTCCCGGGGCAAGTCCCGCGATGATCCAGCCCTCGCACCGCAAAACAGCCCATGAGCTGGCGGCATCTTTATGAATGTGAATGATTGAGGGAGGTATTCTCATGCCGGGTTTTGTTCGAAAGATTCTGATTTTCATCACGGGCTATGCATGGCTCGTCCTGCTGGCAGGCCCGGGCCTGGCCGGCATGGCCATCTGGAGCGGCTGGAAGGCCGATGGCGACCACGCCTACACGGCACGTGACCAGCTGCAGACGGTGGCTGGCAAGGTCACCGGTGCCAGCGAGGTGACCGTCAAGCGCAAGCGCCGCTCCACCCAGCATTACTACGAAATCACCGTGGCCCCCGATGCCGGCGGCGAAGCCCGCAAGCTGCGCATCGCCTTCAGCACGCCCAAGGACATCGTGGGCGGCATCATCGACGAGAAGATCACGGCGCTCTACGACAGCAGCGACAACGACATCGTCTACGAGGTGGTGACCGGCGGCAAGGCCGTGATCAGCTACGAAGACACGCGCAAGCGCATGCAGGCCGAAGCCGCTTCCACGGCCAAGTCCTTCAGCGGCGCCGGCATCTGGATCCTGGCCGTCATCCTGACCCTGCTGGGTGCCGCTGGCGTCTGGTCCAACCGCAAGCTGCGCCGCGCTGACGAGCTGGCGGCCGCCTGAACCAACAGACAGAGAGAGAGGCAAGGAGCGGCCCACAAGGCCGCTCCTTGCGTGAGAAGTAGCAACCACCACCGAGGAGCATCCTTGTGAATACCAATGTCCTGACCCCTGAAGACCCGTCCGGCTCCCCCATGGAGCGGCGCGAGTTCATCGTCTCCACCTACAAGCACCTGGGCGCGGCCATCCTGGCCTTCGTCGTGCTGTCGACGGTGCTGATGGTGAGCGGCTTTTCCAACACCACGGCCAAGATGCTCATGGCCAGTGGCAACAAGTTCATCTGGCTGGGCGTGATGGGCGCCTTCATGCTCGTGGGCTGGCTGGCCTCGTACCTGGCCGACAATGCCGAGAAGCCGCAGACCCAGCTCATGGGCCTGGGGATCTACGTGCTGGCCGAAGGCCTGATCTTCGCGCCCCTGTTCGGCATCGCCCAGATCGTGGCGCCCGGCGCCATCGGCGCGGCGGGCTTCATCACGCTGCTGATGGTGGCGGCGCTGACCTGGACGGCCTTCACCAGCAAGTCGGACTTCTCGTTCCTGGGCGGCATCCTCAAGGTGGGCGGCCTGGTGGCCCTGGGCACCATCGTGGCCGGTGCCATCTTCGGCTTCAAGCTGGGCATCTGGTTCTCGGGCATCATGGTGCTGTTCGCCGGTGCCTGCGTGCTGTACGACACCTCGCGCATCATCCACGACTACCCCACCGACCGCCCCGCCGGTGCTGCGCTGCACCTGTTCGCGTCGATCGCGCTTATGCTCTGGTATGTGCTGCGCATCCTGATCAGCCTGGCCTCCAGCGACGATTGATCCAAGGCCTTTGCGGGCGCCTCGCACGAGGCCCCGCACCGACCAGGCAAAACACCGGGCACTGCCCGGTGTTTTGCTTTGGAGGGAGGGGAAATCGCCGCGCGGCTCAGTCGGCCACGTCCACCGCGACCAAGCCGAGCTCCTTGCTGCCTTGCACACGCGCGGTGTTGGCCGCACGGCCCCACTCGAAGGGCACGCGCACCAGCTCGCGCTCGCCCTGCTCACGCACGGCCTCCACCACCATCTGGTAGCGCCCCGGCGGCAACTGGGCCAGCGGCCCCTTGCCCCCGGCAAATTGCAGCGCATGGGTGCCCACGGGGCGCGTGGCACCTGTGACGCCATCCACCGGCAAGGCCAGTTGCTCACCGCCCGTGCGCCACCAGGTGCGCAGGTTGCGCAGCCAGCCTTTGCCCAGACCGTCCTTGAGGCGCGTGTCGTACCAGACTGCGACCGTGCCCACCACGGCCTTTTCGTCGGCCTTTTCCACCCAGGCCGCCAGGTAGGGCCGGTAGTAGGAGGCCGTCTTGATCTCGGGCAGCGTGATCTGCAGCGTCAGCGACGCCGCAGCCGCCGGCCCCGCGGCCAGCGCCAGCGCGGCTGCCAGGCAGCTGCGCGATGCCGCCACGTTGGCCTCAGTCGTCATTGGCACGGGCCTGGGGCGGGCGCTGCGGGTCGTCCTTGGAGACGATGCCATCGCCATTGGTATCGAGGTTCTTGAAGGTCTTGTCCGCGATGGCAGCATCCTCCGCAGCGGTGAACTTGCCGTCGCGCGCGCGGTTCACGATGGCAAAGCGCACATGGGCCTGCTTGATGCTGTTCTCGTAGGCCTTGTCGGGCTGCTTGCCGTCATCGAAATACTGGCGCTTGAGGCGGCCCTCGAACTCGGCCACGTACTCGGCTTCGCTCAGCACGCCGTCGCCATTGGTGTCGGCGGCGCGAAAGCGCTGCAGGCGCACGGCGTCGAACTCGGCGCGCGTGACCTGGCCGTCGCGGTTCGTGTCGTAGCTGCCCAGAAAGGCCTGCAGGCCGTGGCCGCCGGCGGGGCGCGCCGCAGTGCCGGGGGCGGCGGCAGGGGTCGCAGGGGCGTTCGCTGCACAGGCACTCAGCAGCGCAGCCGCAGCCAGGGCGGTCAGCAGGGGGAGGTGGCGGGTGGTCATGGTCATTGCCTTCTTTCTATCGGGTAGGAGGGGGAGGGTCATGCTCGTCAGAAGTCCACGTTCAGGCTGAGCGCGTAGGTGCGGCCCGGTGCCGTGGACAGCTGGATCTGGCGCCGGTCCTGCGCGGACTGCGGCTGCAGATTGCGGGTACTGCTGTAGGCCCAGTACTTCTTGTCGGTGATGTTGAAGATGCCGGCGGTCAGGCGCACGTTCTGGCTGACGCGGTAGTAGCCGGCCAGGTCGAAGCGCGCGAAGCCGGGCACGCGGAACAGTTCGGTGGTGGAGTCCGTGAGCGTGGCGCCCGGATCGTTGCTGAAGGCCAGGCGGTTGGTGGAGACGGCCTGTTTTCCCTTCACGAAGGTGCCGGTGAGGTTCAGGCCCCAGGCCTTCTGCGGTGCGTCGAAGCCCAGGCCGATGATGGCCTTGCCCGGTTGCACCGAGTCCAGGTCCACCTTGCGGTCGCCCTTGAAGTTGGATTGGGAGCTGCCCTGGCTGTAGCCGAAGGCCCAGGTGCTGTACAGGCCCTTCGCGGCCGGCGTCCAGGTGCCGTGCTCCAGACGGGCGCTGAACTCAGCGCCCGAGATGTGCGCCTCGTCGCGGTTGCTGGCCTGGTACAGGATGCTCAGGCTCTGCTGGATGTGGGTGAACAGCTCGGGGTTGTTGGTCCGCGTGTAGCGGGTGTAGGAGATGAAGTCTTTGTAGCGGGTGTGGAACACCGAGCCGTTGAACACCACGCCGTCCGTGGGCGAGCCCTTGAGGCCGATGTCAAAGGCGTTGCTGGTCTCCTTGCCCAGGTCTTTGTTGCCCACCAACGCATAGGTGCCGCCGCCACCGTTCCAGTAGCCGAAGACCTCGCTGTTGGTGGGCGCGCGGCCGCTGCGCTTCCACTGGGCGTAGGCCGTCAGCGCGGGCGCCACGTCGTAGAGCACGGCCAGGCTCGGGCTCACGATGGTGGTGGCCGCCGTGCTGCCGTACATGCGTTCGAGCTCGGCTGCCGTGATGCGCTCGTTGGCAAAGCTGGCGGCGTTCTCGATGCGCGGCCGCACCCGGTCCACGCGCAGGCCGGGCACCAGGGCCAGGCGCCTGCCGCCCACCTCCCACTCGATGGTGTCTTCGGCGAACAGGCCCATGCGCACCGTGTTGGTGTCGGGGAAGGGCTGGCGCCCCGCGAGCGGGTCGGTGGAGCTGAAGGGGTGCGCGTTGTCCGCCGTGGAGTAGTTCACGCCAAACTTGAGCGCATGCTTGCCCACGCGCTTGTCGGCCACGCTGGAGAAGCCCAACTGCCGCGTGGTGTTCTTCGAGATGTCGCGCTCGCTGGCGCGCGTGGCCAGGGTCACCGTGTCGGTGACGTCGTTCATCTCCGTGTCCTGCCAGTAGATGCGCGTGTTCAGCTGGTCCACCAGGCCGCCGCCCAGGGGCGCCCAGGTGTGTGCGGCATGCAGCGTGCTGCGCTCGGTCTTGGCGATCTGGTGCGAGTTGCCGGTGACGGCCGTGGCCGCCGTGTTCCAGGCCTCGAAACGGGAGTCGCTTTCTCGGCGGTACAGATCGGCCCCCAGCTCCAGCTTGTGCTCGGGGTTCAGGCGCAGGCTGCCCTTGAGCAGCAAGGCGTCGGAATGCCAGTCGTCCGGGTAGCTCGGCACGCCCAGGCTGTTGTTCTGGGTCTCCTTGCCATCGCGGCGCACGTAGCTCACCAGCGCGCCAAAGTCGCCCGACAGGCCCGCCGCCGTCATGCCCTTGGTCCAGGCGCTGTTGGCCCCGCTGTAGCCGAGCTTGGCGCCCAGGTACAGGGGCTTGCTCGGGCTCACATAGTCCTCGGGCGACTTGCTGCGAAAACTCACCGCGCCGCCGATGCCGCCGGCCGTGCGCTGCGCATTGGTGGTGCCCGACTGGATCTCCACTGCCGAATAGATGTCGGGGTCGATGAAGTCGCGGCCCATGCCGAAGGTACCGTCCTGCGCGCGGTTGGTCAGCGGGGCGCGGCTCACGGCGTCGGGCATCTCGATGCCGTCCACGTCCAGGCCCACGCGGTTGCCTTCGATGCCGCGGATGTTGTAGCCCGTGGTGCCGCTGCGGTCATAGCGGCTGGCGCCGCGCGTGGCGCCGCTCACCGTGCCGGGGGCCTCCACCAGCGGCTGGTAGCGGATCACATCGGCGATGCCCGTGGCGCCGGTCTTCTCGACCTCCTCCTGCGTGACCACCACCTTGGCACCGGCCTCGCGGCGCAGGGCCTCGGCGCTCACCTTGACCTCGGGCAGGGACTCGCGCTCGCGCGCCTGGGCCAGCAAGGTCGCATCGGCAGGGGCTTGCGCCATGGCGGCTGCGGGCCACAGCAGGGCCTGGACGGCCAGCGCGATCAAACTGGCGCGCCATGGCGGTGCAGCGAAGAAGGCAGCGGCAGGGGAGGATGCGAGCGCATGGGCGGTATCGCCAGGCACCTGCCTGGCCGGGGCCTGGTGGCCAAATGGGGTCATGGGTTTCCTCGGATTCAAGGGGTTGCTTGCTGGACCCCTTTGAACTCAAAGAAACATCTGGCTGTGAGGCGGCAATTGTATCAATGCGATTGATACGCATTTATAAATCAGTTGCACGCCTGCTACGGGTGCTGTGTAAAGCTGGTCCAAAATAGCTGCGAAAGGCGGGTCCCGCCCCGCCATCCACTCCCCCAGCCATTCATGAGCACCACCCCTCCTTCCGCGAACCAATCCGTGCGCCTGGCCCCCGAGCAGCGCTGGGCCGACGAACTGGACCGCCTGGCCGCCGCCGACACGCACGCCCGGCCGCCGGGCTGGAAGCTCTCGCCGCGCGCGGTGCGCCAGTTCATCCTGGGCGATGCCAAGCTGCAGGTCACGCAGAAGTTCTTTGGCGACGACCCGCTGGTGGACCGCGCCATCGTCACGCTCATGGGCCACCAGGGCCTGATGCTGGTGGGCGAGCCGGGCACGGCCAAGTCGCTGCTGTCCGAGCTGCTGGCAGCCGCGATCAGCGGCGACTCGGGCCTCACGGTGCAGGGCACGGCTGGTACCACCGAGGACCACATCAAGTACAGCTGGAACTACGCCCTGCTGCTGGCCGAAGGGCCGAGCCAGCGCGCGCTGGTGCCCTCGCCGCTGTACCAGGCCATGCGCGCGGGCAAGCTCGTGCGCTTCGAGGAAATCACACGCTGCCCGCCCGAGATCCAGGACGTGCTGATCTCGCTCATGAGCGACAAGCAGCTCATGGTCCCCGAACTCGGCGACGACGCGCGCCTGTTCGCACAGCGCGGCTTCAACATCATCGCCACGGCCAACCTGCGCGACCGCGGCGTGCACGAGATGTCTTCGGCCTTGAAGCGCCGCTTCAACTTCGAGACCGTGCGCCCCATCCGCGACCACCAGTTCGAGGTGGACCTGGTGATGGCCCAGCTCGCGCGCGAGCTCGCGGGCAGCGAGGCCCCGGTGAACGTGCCGCGCGACGTGGTGTCGCTGCTGGTCACCACCTTCCAGGAGCTGCGCGCCGGCCAGACGCAAGAGGGCACGGCCATCAAGGGGCTCGATGCCGTGATGTCCACGGCCGAGGCCGTGAACGTGGCCTACGCCGCAGCGCTGCAGGCGCGCCATTTCAACGGCGGCGAGCTGACCCCGCGCGAGATCGCGGGCCAGTTGCAGGGCGTGGTGCTCAAGGACAGTGCCGACGACGCCAAGCGCGTGCGCCACTACTTCGACACCGTGGTGCGCGAGCGCGCACGGCGCGACGCGCAGTGGAAGAGTTTTCACGACGCCGCCCGCGCGCTGTGGCAGTAGCCGTGGGCGCGCTACCGTCGCCTGCGGGCCTGCCGCCGGAGGTCGCGGCCCTGCTGCCGCAGCTGATGGATGGCGGCGGGGACGGCATCTACTTCGTGCCCGTGCGCCACCACAGCCCGGCTTGCGCCTGGGCGCTGCGCCACCTGCTGCGCGAGGTGCGCCCGGCCGCCGTGCTGATCGAGGGACCGGACGACCTGGACAGCCTGCTGCCCCTGCTGAGCGACCCCAAGACCCGCGCCCCCGTGGCCTGGCTGTGCCAAGCCACGCGCGAAGCCAAGGCCGAAGCGCCCGAACCCGGCGAAGAAGAGGGTGCCGCGCCGGAGTCCGCAAGCCCGCGCACCGTGACCAGCAGCTCCTTCTACCCGCTGTGCGACTACAGCCCCGAATGGATCGCCGCGCGCGAGGGCGCAGCCCTGGGCGCCCAGGTGGCATTGATCGACCTGCCCTGGCGCCACAAGGCCTGGGAGCGCCGCTACGGCAGCGGGGACGACGATGGGGAAACAGCCCCCGACGCCGCCCGCAGCCAGATGGAAGAGCGCCATTTCGCCCACAGCCGCTACCTGAATGCCATGGCGCGCCAACTGGGCTGTGTGGACCACCATGACCTGTGGGACCGCCTGTTCGAGCTGCGCACGCCCGCGGCCCTGGCCGACTGGCGCAGCCTGTTCGCCGATGTGTTCAGCTGGTGCGCCATGGCCCGGCAGGACTACGAGCCCGAGGTGCTGGAGGCCGAACTCAGCCTGCCGCGCGAGCGCCACATGGCGGCGCACATCCGCCGCTGGCGCAATGCGGTGCAAGGCCCCATCGTGGTCGTGACCGGGGGCTTCCACACGCCCGAGCTGCTGCGCAGCTGGAAGGGCGCCAAGCCCCTGGCCCCCAAGGCCCCCGCGAAGAAGAACCCCCAGGCCACGGAGCCCGAGGCCTGGCTGATCCGCTACAGCTTCGAGCAGCTCGACGCGCTCAACGGCTACGGCGCGGGCATGCCCTCACCGGGCTACTACCAGCAGGCCTGGGAGGCGCTGGAGGCCGGCGCCGCGCAGGCCACGGCCCCAGGGGTTCACCCCCTCACCGCCGTGGCCCTGGACACCCTGGCCCGCTTTGCCCAGCAGACCCGGGCGCAGGACCAGACCGACGCCGTTTCCACCGCGCTGGTGCAGGCCGCCGCGCTGCAGGCCGTGCGCCTGGCCGAACTGCGCGGCAATGCCGGGCCGGGCCGCCAGGACCTGCTGGACGCGATCCGTTCGTGCTTCGTCAAAGGCGCCATCGACGAGGGCACGCGCGGCTTCACGGCCGACCTGCGCGCCTTTCTCGGTGGCACGCGCATCGGCGACGTGCCGCCCTCGGCCGGCTCGCCTCCGCTGATCGAGGATGCGCGCCGCCTGGCCCGCGCAGCCGGCGTGCGCCTGGACGACAGCAGCGCGCGCACGGTGCGGCTGGACCTGTACCGCAAGCCCTCGCACCGCGTGCGCAGCCGCTTCCTGCATGCCATGGCCTACCTCGATGCGGGCCTGGCTCAGTGGGTGGCGGGGCCCGACTTCATGGCCGGTAGCCGGCTGAACATGCTGTTCGAAGAATGGCGCGCCGCCTGGTCGCCCCTGGTCGAGGCCCGGCTGATCGCGCTGGCCAGCGACGGCGCGAGTGTGGAGGCCGTGTGCCTGGCACGGCTGCTGCGCGAAGAAGCCGCCCTGTCCGACCAGGGGCGCGGGCGCAGCGCCAGCGCGGCCGTGGCCCTGCTGCAGCGCGCCTGCCTGGTGGGGCTGCATGCACGGCTGCCGCAGCTGCTGGCCTTGCTGTCGGAGCACCTGGGCGAAGATGCCTCGCTGTCCTCCGTGGTCGAATGCGGGCACCGCCTGGTCACGCTGTGGCGCGCGCGCGAGCCGCTGGGGGTGCAGCAGAACCCGCAGCTTGCCGGCCTGCTGCAGCGCGTGTGGCCCGCCGCCCTGTACCTGCTGCCGCCGCTGGCGCAGACGCCGGCCGACGGGCAGGAGCAGGCCGTGCGCCTGCTGCTCTCGCTGCGCGAGCTGGGGCGCCTGCTCAGCAGCCTGGAGCGCGAGGGCACGGGCGCCGTCGATGCCAGCCTGCTGGCGGAACACCTGGAGCGCTTTGCCACCGGCGCTGGCTGCGCGCCCGGCGTGGCCGGTGCCGCCACCGCGCTGCTCTACCTCGACGGCCACTGGGACGACGCAGCGCTCGATGCCGTGGTGCGCCAGCGCTTTGGCCCCGGTGCCCTGCCGCACGAGGCCGTGCAGTTCCTGAACGGCATGATGACCGCCGCACCCGAGCTGCTGCTGCGCCTGCCGGCCCTGCTGCAGGGGCTGGATGCGCTGGTGCGCGGGTGGGACGACGCGGCCTTCGTGGCCCACCTGCCGGACCTGCGCCAGGCCTTCACCGGCCTGCGGCCCCAGGAAACGGCCGACCTGGCGACCAAGGTGGCGCAACTGCATGGCACGGACGAGGCCACCGCAGCCTCGCTGGCCGGCATGCACTACGAGACCACCGAGGAAGACCTGCACGCCGGCCTGCGCCTGCAGGCCCTGCTGGAGGCCAGCCTGCAGCGCGACGGGCTGCAGCACTGGATCCGTTGACCGCCTGCTATTCGGTTGCGCTGGAGATCACGCCGCCACCCAGGCAGACATCGCCGTCGTACAGCACGGCCGACTGGCCGGGCGTCACGGCCCACTGGGCCTCGGGAAATTGCAGCGAGAGGCCCGCGCCATCGGCCGCCACCACGGTGCAGGGCGCATCGGGCTGGCGGTAGCGTGTCTTGGAACCGTAGACGCCCGGCGCGGGTGCATGGCCGGCCGTCCAGCTCACGTCCTGCGCGGTGAGCGCGCGGGACAGCAGCCAAGGGTGGTCGTGCCCCTGCACCACGCGCAAGGTGTTCTTGGCGAGGTCCTTGCGCGCCACGAACCAGGGCTCGTGCTCGCCACCGCCGCGCTGCGCGCCTTTTTCCTTGACGCCGCCGATGCCCAGGCCCTGGCGCTGGCCCAGGGTGTAGAAGCTCAGGCCCACATGCTTGCCCAGGGTGCGGCCCCGGTCGTCCTGGATGGGGCCGGGCGCATGGCTGATGTAGCGGTTCAAAAACTCGCGGAACGGCCGCTCGCCGATGAAGCAGATGCCGGTGGAATCCTTCTTCTTGGCATTGGGCAGACCGATTTCTTCCGCAATGCGCCGCACCTCGGTCTTGTGCAGCTCGCCCACGGGGAACAGGGTCTTGGCCAGCTGCGCCTGGTTCAGGCGGTGCAGGAAGTAGCTCTGGTCCTTGGCTGGATCGAGCCCCTTGAGCAGCTCGAACAGGCCCGAATCCGGGTTCTGGCGCACGCGCGCGTAGTGGCCCGTGGCGATCTTCTCCGCGCCCAGGCGCATGGCATGGTCCAGGAAGGCCTTGAACTTGATCTCGGCGTTGCACAGCACGTCGGGGTTGGGCGTGCGGCCGGCCTGGTACTCGCGCAGGAACTCGGCGAACACCCGGTCCTTGTAGTCGGCCGCGAAGTTCACGTGCTCGATCTCGATGCCGATCACGTCGGCCACGGCGGCCGCGTCCACGAAGTCGATGTTGGACGAGCAGTACTCGCTGTCGTCGTCGTCTTCCCAGTTCTTCATGAAGATGCCGACCACCTCGTGGCCCTGCTGCTTGAGCAGGTGGGCGGTGACGGCCGAGTCCACGCCGCCGGAGAGGCCGACGACGACGCGGTGCTTGGTGGGTGCTGTCATGGCCCCAATTGTATTTTTTATGGAATGCGCACGCTGCGCGGGCGCGCAGTACGCGTAGCCACCAGCAGGTCATAGAGCTGCTGGGCTGCGGGCGACAGGGAGCGCCCACGGCGCTTGATGAGTCCCATCTGCCGGGTGACCACGGGCTCCACCAGGGGAATGCTGACCAGCGTGGGGTGGTCCTTGCCCGGCATGGCCAGGCGGGGCACGGCGGCCACACCCAGGCCGGCTTCGACCAGCCCGAGCAGGGTGGTCACATGCTTGGCCTCGTACAGGCACTGCGGGCGGTCGGGCACATTGGCCAGCGCCAGGTCCATCAGCAGGCGGTTGCCCGAGGTCTTGCCCACCGACATGAAGTCGTGCTGGCCCAGCTCCGCCCAGCTCACCTGCTTGCGCCGCGCCAGCACATGGTCGCGCCGGCAGGCGGCCACGAAGCGCTCGGCCAGCACGGGCTTGAACTCGATTTCGGCCTCCTGACTGCCGATGAAGTTGAGGCCGAAGTCCGCATCGCCCTGGGCCACGGCCACCAGCACCTCGTTGGCGCTGGCGTCGTGCACCTTGACGCGGATCTTCGGAAAGCGCTCGTGGTAGCGCTTGACCACCTGCGGCAAAAAGTAATACACGGCCGAGGGCACGCAGGCGATCGTCACCTCGCCCATGCGCCGCGCCGCCACGTCGCCCAGGCCCATCAGCATGCCATCGAGGTCGTCGAGCCACAGCCGCGTCTTGCGCGCAAAGTCGCGGCCCACGGCCGTGAGCGTCACACGGCGCGTGGTGCGGTCGAGCAGGCGCACGCCCAGGGCCTCTTCGAGCTTGTCGATGCGGCGGCTGAAGGCCGGCTGCGACAGGTGGATGGATTCGGCCGCGGCGCGAAAGCTCTGCAGCTCGGCCACGGCGGCAAAGGCCTGGATATCGGCCAGATCGAATTTGGTGTGCATGGCGAAGGCCCGTGTGGAATGCCCCCGGAAGGGGCGTGGTGTGCATTGCGCGCGGTGCATCAATGCTTCGCAACATTGCAATTCACAGGCGCCATTCCATCACGTACAAGCGCCCCACATCTATTGCGCTGCATGCATCAATCGTTGTCAACAATGCAATTCACAAACAATCGGCGGCGCCGCACCATGCGGCCCCATGAGCTACCACCTTCCTTGCGTCCTGATGCGCGGCGGCACCTCCCGGGGTCCGTTCTTCCTGGCCGACTGGCTGCCCACGGATCCCGCCGAGCGTGACCGCACGCTGATCGCGGCCCTGGGTTCGCCGCACGAGCTGCAGATCGACGGCCTGGGCGGCGGCAACTCGCTGACCAGCAAGGTGGCCATCGTCTCGCGCTCGGGCCATGCCGGCTGCGACGTGGACTACCTCTTCGCCCAGGTCAGCGTGGACGAAGCCCGCGTGGACACCCGGCCCAACTGCGGCAACATGCTGGCCGGTGTGGGGCCCTTCGCCATCGAGCAGGGCCTGGTGCCCCCCAGCGGCACGGGCGACGTGACGCGGGTGCGGGTCTACAACGTCAACACCCGCTCGCGCATTGATGTGCAGGTGCAGACCCGCGGCGGCCGCGTGCACTACGAGGGCGATGTGCGCATCGACGGCGTGCAGGGCACGGCCGCACCGGTGCTGATGAATTTCCTCGATGCCTGGGGCGCCGTCACGGGGCAGATCTTCCCCACGGGGCAGCGCATCGACACCCTCCACGGGCTGCCTGTGACCTGCATCGACGCCGCCCAGGTGATGGTGCTGGTACGCGCCGCCGACCTGGGCCTGCGCGGCGACGAAACGCCCGCCGAACTCGATGCCGACACCGCCCTGCTCGCCCGTCTGGAGGCCCTGCGCTGCGAGGCCGGTCTGCGCATGGGCATGGGCGATGTCTCGGGCAGCGTGCTGCCCAAGCCGGTGATCGTCTCGCCCGGCGCGGCACCCGGCAGCACCGTCTCGCGCTACTTCACGCCGCGGCGCTGCCACCGCTCTCACGCCGTGACCGGCGCCATCGGCGTGGCCGCCGCCACGGTGCTGCCGGGCACCGTGGCCAGCGATGCGCGCACTGCGCCCAGCGCCGGCACGCGCCGCGTGGAGGTGCTGCACCCGGCCGGCCGCATCCACGTGGATGTCGAACTCGCCCTGCTGGACGGCCAGTGCACGCTGGTGCAGGCCGCGCTGGTGCGCACGGCCCGAAAGATCCTGGAAGGCACCTTGTTCGTCGCAGAGGCCGCTGCACACCCCTGATTCCCTTCGCATCCCCCATCCATCCACAACGACCTGACCGGAGACAAGACCATGGCCCATCCCTTCCCATCGCGCCGCCGCACGCTGGCTGCCGCACTGGCGCTCGCCACACTGGCCGGCGCACCGCTGGCGGCGCACGCCGCCTTTCCCGAGCGTTCCATCACCCTGGTCGTTCCCACGGCCGCCGGGGGCGGCAACGATGGCATGGCGCGCGTGGTGGCGCAGAAGATGTCGCAGCTGCTGGGCCAGTCGGTGATCGTGGAGAACAAGGCCGGCGCCAACGGCGCCATTGCCGCCGAGTATGTGGCGCGCGCCGCGCCCGACGGCCACACCATCCTGTTCGGCTACATCGGCACGCACGGCATGAGCCCGGCGCTGCAGAAGCTGCGCTACGACCCCATCACCCAGTTCGAGCCCATCGGCATGGTCTGCTACTCGCCCACGCTGATGGTCATCAACCCCAAGGTGCCGGCCAAGACCGTAGCCGAGTTCGTGGCCCTCACCAAGGCGAACCCCAGCGCCTACAACTACGCCTCGGCCGGCAACGGAACGGCGCCGCATTTCTCGGCCGAGATGTTCAAGCTGGAAAGCGGCGCGCAGATGGCGCATGTGCCCTACCGCGGCTCGGCCCCGGCGATGAACGACACCATGGCCAACCAGACGCAGGTGATGTTCCCCAGCCTGTTCTCGGCCTCGTCCCACGTGAAGAACGGCAAGCTGCGCGCGCTGGCGCTGGCTGGGCCCAAGCGCTCCTCGCTGATGCCCGATGTGCCCACGCTGGAGGAGGCCGGCATCAAGGGCGTGGAGATCACCCAGTGGTATGCCCTGTTCGCCCCGGGCAAGACGCCCAAGGCCGTGGTGGACCAACTCAACAAGGCGCTCAACACTGCCCTGGCCGACAAGGATGTGGCGCGCCGCATCGAAGAACAGGGCGCCGTCGTGGACAGCAGCACACCCGAGGCCCTGGCCCAGACCGTGCGCCAGGAACTGGCCAAGTGGCGTGGCGTGGTGCAGAAGGCGCAGCTGACCGCCGATTGACCCTGCCGAACAAGCACGAACACCCACCGAGGAGACCGCATGAAGAACACGACCGGCGCCCTGTGCGCCTTGTCCGCCCTGCTGGCCTGCGCGCCGGCTTTCGCCCAGACCACGGCCACCCAACTCACGCTCTACGGCGTGGTCGACCTGGGCCTGCGCCACGCCAGCGGGCTCACGGCCGCCAATGCGCCTGCACCCGGCTCGCACCACAGCCTGGGCAGCGGCATCCACACCACCAGCCGCTGGGGCGTGCGCGGCAGCGAAGACTTGGGCGGCGGCGCCCGCGCGCTGTTCAACCTGGAAAGCGGCCTCAACGCCGATACGGGGGCGCCCGCCAACAGCACCAAGGTTTTCGACCGCGCCTCCTGGGTGGGGCTGCAGAACGCCTGGGGCAGCATCGCCCTGGGCCGCCAGACCACGCTGCTGGCCGACGCCATTGCGCCCGTGGACCCGCTGGCCATGCGCTTTGCCAGCTTCAACCCCAACATCGGCGTCACCGCGCTGAGCCAGCACGGCCTGGGCATCGAGTACGGCAGCGCGGGCGCCAACACGGGCTCCTACCGGCTGGACAATGCCGTCAAGCTCAGCGGCCGCTGGGGCGGGCTCACGGCGCGGGCCATGCTGGGGGTGGGCGAAGTCGCATCCCAGTCGTCCGCTTTGTCCTCGCACGGCCTGGGCCTGGCCTATGCGGATGGCGGCCTCACCGTGTCCGGCGCCTGGCAGACCTTCAAGGACGCCAACCTGCGCCCGCTCGACGCCGCCACGCTGGGTGCGGCGTACCAATGGGGCAGCGTGCGCCTGGCCGCCAACGCCGGGCGCAGCAAGGCGCAGACGGGCGCGGCCACGCACACCGAACAGCGCGTGCTGTCGGCCGGCGCCACCTGGGCGGCACTGCCGCTGCTGGACCTGACCGCCACCTACTACAAGATCGACCGCGCCCGCACCGCTGCAGCCGACGATGGCTACGGCCGCATGGTGGCCTTTGCCGAGTACAAGCTCTCGCGCCGCACGCGCGTCTATGCCGAGCTGGACCACACGCGCTGGCGCGATGGCTACCAGGGCGCAGCGAACAAGCGCACGGCCACCGGCGTTTCCGCCGGTGTCATGCACAGCTTCTGACGCCGCTACACGAACTTTCCCGTGATGCCACCGTCCACCATCAGCTCGGTGCCGGTCACATAGGCCGAGGCATCGCTGGCCAGGAAGGCGCAGGCGTGGGCCACGTCCCAGGCCGTGCCCATGCGGCCCATGGGCACCTGACGGGCGCGGGCGGCGCGCGCTTCATCGAGGCTGGTGTCCGAGAACATCTTGGCCACCGTGGTCGCGATGCGCGGTGTGTCGATCAGCCCTGGCACCACGGTGTTGGCGCGCACGCCCTGGCCCGCGTACTGCTGCGCCACCATGCGCGTGAAATGCGTGACTGCGGCCTTGGTCACCCCGTAGGCCAGGTGCGGGTAGCCCAGGTAGCGCATGCCCGCGATGGACGAGATGGTGATGATGGAGCCCCGCCCGCGCTCCACCATGCCGGGCAGCACCTCCTGGCAAGCCAGCAGCAGGCTGCCCACGTTCACGCCGTGGATGCGTTCCAGGTCTTCGGCGCTGGTCTCCAGCGGGCCGCCGGTCTTGCCGATGCCCACGTTGTGGTGCAGCACGTCGATGGCGCCGCCAAAGCGTTCGCGCGCCTCGGCGAACAGGCGCTTCACGTCGGCGGCCTCGGCCACGTCGCCCACCAGGGTGGTGGCCGTGCCGCCCTCGGCCTCGATCAGCGCGGTGGTCTCTGCGGCCGACGCGGCATCGCGGTCGGCCACGCAGACGCGGGCGCCCAGGCGCGCATAGGTGACGCAGGCGGCGCGGCCGATGCTCCAGCCCGGGCCGGCCGATCCGCCGCCCGCCACGAAGACCACGCGGCCCGACAGGTCCAGCGGCAGGGCGGGTGGAATGCTGTTCTGCGCGCTCATGGTGCCAGCCCCACGGTCATGCCGCCGCACACATAGACCACCTGGCCCGTGGTGAAGCCCGCGCGCGCATCCAGCAGCGAGGCCACCAGGTGCGCCACCTCCTCGGGCTGGCCCATGCGCCGCAGCGGAATGGTGTCCAGGATGCGCTGCGTGGCCGGTGCCCCGGGCGGGTTCACGCGCTCGAACAGCTCGGTGGCAATCGGCCCGGGGCCGATGGCATTGGCGGTGATGCCGTTGGCACCCAGCTCCAGCGCCAGCGTGCGTGTGAAGCCGTGCAGCGCCGCCTTGCTGGCGGCATAGGCGATGCGCTCGCCCTTGCCCAGCGCCGCGCGGCTGGAGATGTTGACGATGCGCCCAAAACGCGCCGCGCGCATGGCCGGCAGCAACGCCTGCACGCAGGCCATGGAGGCCGCCAGGTTCACGTCCATCACGGCCTGCAGGTCGGCGCGGGTGGCGGTGTCGATGCCGGCGGGCCGCACGATGCCCGCGTTGTTCACCAGGCGGGTGATGGGCCGCGCTGCCACGGTGCGCGCCAGCGCCTCGCGCAGCGCGGCCTCGTCGGCCAGGTCCACCTGCACGAAGGTCTCCTGCGCGGCCACAGCCTCAGGCGCCGCGATGTCGAAGTTCACGACCTGCAGGCCATCGGCCATGAGCCGCGTGGCCACGGCGCGGCCGATGCCGCGGCTGGCGCCCGTGACGAGCACCGTGCCCTCCTGGCTACCGCTCATGCCTGGCCATCCTTTCCGCCCACGAAGGGAATCGCGTGCTCGATGGTGTCCCAGATGAAGCGGCCCGAGGGGCTCTTCTGTTCTTCCACGATGTGCGCCACCAGGCCGGCCGCACGCGAGATCACGGCAAAGCCACGCATCACTGCGGTGGGCACGCCGATCTCGCCCAGCAGCGCGGCCACCGCACCCGTGGCGTTGATGGTGATGGGCCGGCCCGCCACCTCGTCCACGGCCTGCGACAGCGTCTCCAGCGCGCGGATCTTGTCGCCCTGCAGTTCAGGTTCGGCACGGCCCATCTCCAGCAGCTTGTAGGCGCGCGGGTCCACCGGTTTGTGCAGGTGGTGGCCGAAGCCGGGCACGGGGAACTTGAGCCCCTTGTAGTGGCGCGCAATGGCCAGCGCCTCGGCCTTCGGGTCGGCCGCGGCCGCGATGCGGTCGAGCAGGCCGGCGCAGTTCTCCATGGTGCCCACGAAGGAGCTGCCCACGGCCAGCAGGCCGGCCGATACGGCGCCCTGCAGGTTCTCGGGCGCGCTCATGTAGATCAGCCGCGTGGCGATGGCGCTGGGCGTGAGGCCGTGCTCCATAAGCACGATGAGCACCACGTCGGTGATGCGCAGGTCCACGCCGCGCGGCGCGCGGCCCAGGATCTGCATGAGCATCACCTCGGTGAAGGTCTTCTTGCCCATCAGGTCCTCGACCAGGTTCGCATCGCGGTAATGCAGGCTGGTGAGGGTGTGGGTGCACAGGCGGGTGACGGGGGTCTTGGAAGCGGTGTTGGTCATGGGGATGGTTCCTTCAGGCCGTGGCGGCGCCGGCCAGTGCCGCATCGCGCACGGCGGACTTGAGCACCTTGCCCACGGGCGAACGGGGCAGGCTCTCGTGGAAATGGATGTGCTTGGGCGTCTGCACCGGGCCCAGGCGTTCGCGCACAAAAGCGATCAGCTCGGCTTCGGTCGCCTGCTCGCCAGGGCGCAGCTGCACGGCGGCCTGCACGGTTTCGCCCCACTTGTCATCGGGCAGTCCGAACACGGCGCATTCGTGCACGGCGGGGTGCTGGCCCAGCGCGTTCTCCACGTCCACCGGGTAGACGTTGAAGCCGCCGGTGATCACCATGTCCTTGAGCCGGTCCTTGAGGTAGAGATAACCGCGCTCGTCGATGAGCCCGCGGTCACCCGTGTGCAGCCAGCCGTCGACCAGGGTCTCGGCAGTCTTCTCGGGCAGGCGCCAGTAGCCGGTCATGAGCAGGTCGCCACGCGCCACCACCTCGCCCACCTCGCCCGTGGGCAGCAGGCGGCCATCGGGCGCCATGATGGCCACGTCGCTGAACCAGGTGGTGCGGCCCACGGCGGCCCAGTTGGCCGGGTCCTCGAAATCCGCGGGCTGCATCACGGTGAGGATCTGCGGCGCCTCGGTCTGGCCATAGGTCGTGCCCAGCACCGGGCCGAAGAAATCGCGCACCTGGCGGATCTTCTCGGGCGGCATGGGCGCACCGCCGTAGATGAGCCGGCGCAGGCGCGGAAAGTCCGCGCGCGACGCGCCGGGCAGCGCCATCAGCATGTAGACCAGCGTGGGCGGCATGAAGCACACCGTGCCGCCGCGCTCGCGGAAGGCCGTGCACACCGCCTCGGCCCCGGCGCCGGCCAGCACCACGTGGCAGCCGCCCTGCGCCAGGATGGGCAGCAGGTAGGTGGAGGTGCCGTGCGTGATGGGCGCGGCCACGATGTAGCGCTCGTGCTCGTCGAAGCCCCAGGCGTGGATCTGGTTGGTGATGTTGGCCATCCACGCGCGGTAGGGCTGCATCACGCCCTTGGGCGCACCCGTGGTGCCGCCCGTGAACTTGATGGCCTGGGTCGCATCGCCCGGCAGGTCGATCACCGGCCGCGGAGCACCGGCATGCACGGCGGCCAGGTCCGCCAATCCTGCGGTCGTCAGCAGGGTGCCGGGAGCCCCATCGAGCAGGTCGGCGCAGGCCGCGTCCAGCACCAGGATGGAGGGCTCGGTCGCATCAATGATGCGGCGGATCTCGGGCCGGGTGCTCTTGGGGTTGAGCGGCACCCACACCTTGCCGCAGGCCAGCACGGCCAGCAGCGCGGCGATGTGGTCGGCGCTGTTGCCCGCGCAGATGCCCACGCGGCTTTGCGGCGCCGGGTCGATGGCGGTGAAGCCGGCCGCCAGCGCCGCCACGCGCGCGGCCAGCGCGTCGTAGCGGATGGCGCCCTCGGGCGCGTCGATGGCGATGCGGTCGGGCCAGCGCAGGGCGGCGCGCCAGAAGAAGTCGATGGGGAACATGGGGAACAGGGTCGTGGTGGGGGAATGGATCGCTTACTCGGCCGTGGCGCCAGACGCTTTGACCACCTCGCGCCAGCGCTTGATCTCGGCGGCGGCAAAGCTGCGCATCTTGTCGGGCGTGCCCGAATCGGGCGTGGCGGCCAGCTCCTGCAGGCGGTTGCGCACCTCGGGCAGGGCCAGCACCTTGTTCAGGGCAGTGTTGAGCTGCTCGACCACGGGGCGTGGCGTGCCCGCAGGAGCAGCCAGGCCGAACCAGGACTGCACGTCGAAGCCCGCGTAGCCCGACTCGGCCAGCGTGGGCACGTCGGGCAGCAGGGGCGAGCGCTGGACGCTGGTGATGGCAATGGCGCGCAGCTTGCCGGCCTGCACCTGCGGCAGGGCCGAGGGCGTGTTGTCGAACATCGAATCCACCTGGCCGCCGAGCAGGTCGGTCACGGCCGGCGCGCTGCCGCGGTAGGGCACGTGCAGCATCTTGAGCTGGCTCTGCATCTTGAACATCTCGCCCGACAGGTGGATGGACGAGCCGCTGCCCGAGGACGCAAAGGTGATGCCGTCCTTGGACTCTTTGGCGTAGCGCACGTAGTCGGCCAGGTTCTTCACCGGCAGCTTGGGGTTGACCACCAGGATGTTGGGGATCTTGGCGATCATGCCGATGGGCTCGAAGTCCTTGACCGGGTCGTAGCCCAGCTTGCCGTACAGCGAGGCGTTGATGGTGTTGGCGATGGTGTAGACGTACAGCGTGTAGCCGTCGGCGGGCGCGCGCGCCACGGCCTCGGCGCCCACGTTGCTGTTGGCGCCCGCGCGGTTGTCCACCACCACGGGCTGGCCGAGCTGGTCGCCGAGCTTGACGGCCACCAGGCGCGCGATCACGTCGGTGGCGCCGCCGGCCGCATAGCCCACGACGAGCTTGACGGGCTTGTTCGGCCAGCCCGGGGTGCTGGCGGTCTGGGCCTGCAGGGGCAGGGCGGCGGTGCAGGCGATGGCGGCGGCCAGGGCCAGCAGGCGGCGGCGCGGCGCGGTGGTGGTGTGCGAGGTCATGTCTTGTCTCCTGGGTGTGTCGGGAAAATCCGTCTTGGCGCCCCCGGTGCGTGGCTCTGCGGCACACTGCGCACTGGTTGCATCGACGGACAAATTCTTTCCCATGCCCTCCCGACCTGCGAATCGAAACGTCCGACTGCCGGACGTTCCAAGCCCCGCCCCTGTGGCCGAAGCACCGCTGGACGACCCCGGTAGCCGCACGCTGCGCCGGGGGCTGCAGGTGCTCGACGCCATCCTGGCCAGCGGGCGCGACGGCCTGCGCGTGATCGAGCTGTGCCGCGCCGCGGGCCTGGAGCGGGCCACCGTCTACCGCCTGCTGGCCACCCTGCTCGAAGGCGGCCACGTGGCCCGGCGCGGGCGCTTCCACTACGTGGCCGGGCCGCGCCTGGCGGCCGTGGCCGCACCCACCGCCCTGCCCAACATGGCCATGCGCCTGGCGCCCGTGCTCGAACGCGTGAGCCGCGCCTGCGGCGATGCGGCCTTTGCCATCGTGCGCGAGGGGCCGGCCTCGCACTGCATTGCGCGCCATGTGGGCACGCACCCGGTGCAGATCCTGGTGATCCAGGTGGGCACGCGCCAGCCCCTGGGCGTGGGTGCGGCCGGGCTGGCGCTGCTGGCGGCCCTGCCCGACGACGAGGTGGACGCCTGCATTGCGGCCAACGCACAGGCCCTGCCGCACTATGGCGGCATGACGCCCGAGCGCCTGGCCATCCTGGTGCGCGCCACGCGCGAGCGCGGCTGGTCGGTGGTGGGCAACCATGCCACCCAGGGCGTGCTGGCCGCGGGCATGGCCGTGCGCAATGCCGAGGGCGCGCCCGTGGCCGCGATCAGCGTCGCATCGACCCTGGACCGCATGCCGCGCGAGCGCCAGCAGCTCCTTGCGCGCTGGATGCGCGAGGCCCTGGCTGCACTGCTGCCGAACGGGGTGTGACGGTTTGGCCCGCGGTGTGCGACCATCGCCCCCATCACACACCATGATGGCTGCACGCCAGGCAGAACCCCGATGGAACTGAGACAACTGCGCTATTTCGTGCGCGTGGTGGAGCGCGGCTCCATGAGCCGCGCCGCGCTGGACCTGGACGTGGTGCAGTCCGCGCTGAGCCAGCAGATCACCCGGCTCGAAGGGGAGCTGGCGACCCGGCTGCTGCACCGCACGCCGCGCGGCGTGGCGCCCACCGAGGCCGGGCTGGCCTTCTTCCGCGAGGCCCAGCTGACCCTGCGCCACGCCGAGCAGGCCGTGCGCGCAGCGCAGCAGGCGCGGCTGTCGGGCACGGTCACCGTGGGCCTGGCGCCCACCACATCGGGCGTGCTCGGCCTGCCGCTGATGCAGGCCATGCGCAGCCGCTACCCCGATGTGCGGCTGCACATGGTCGAGGGCATGTCGGGCCACCTCACGGACATGCTGCATGCGCGCCAGCTCGACCTGGCCGTGCTGTTCGACACCCGGCTGCACCAGGCGCAGCCAGCGGGCACCGGGCGGCGCTGGCAGGTGCAGCCGCTGCTGGAGGAGGACCTGTTCCTGATCTGCGCGCGCGGCGGCCCGGGCGCACGCCGCCTGCCCGAGACCATCACCGTGGCCGAGCTCGGCGACGAGCCGCTGATCCTGCCCACCGGCCCGCACGGCCTGCGCAGCACGCTGGACACGGCCTTCGCGCGCGACCGCGTGGCCCCGCACATCGTGCTGGAGGTCGACTCCCTGGCCATGGTCATGGCCGCGGTGGACGCCGGCCTGGGCTCCACCCTGCAGCCCTGGGCGGCCATGGGCCGCTACCCCGATGCCGCCCGGCGCTTCCAGTGCGCGCGCCTGACCGATGCACCCGCGCGCCGCGTGAACCTGCTGTGCAGCCTGTCGGAGGACGAACTCTCGCCCGCCGCCCTGGCCGCGCGCGTGGTGGTGGCCGACTGCGTGCGCGGCCTGGTGGAGGCCGGCCAGTGGTTCGGCACCACGTTGATCGAAAAAGGCACACCCAGCCATCTGGTTTCGTGATACCTGCATGACCGGCACCCGCTGCACGGCGGGCCCGGGGATTTCTACAGTGGCGGTCACCCCGAACCACAGGGCGGCCGCACCGCCCAGGAGACCCCACGATGCCGCGCGCGCTTACCGCCCGCGCTCCCCGCCTGCGGGAGCGCTGAGCCATGCAATCCTCCACCCTCCCCGACGTGCTGGTGATCGGCGGCGGCAATGCCGCCCTGTGCGCCGCGCTCATGGCGCGCGAGGCCGGCGCCAGCGTGCTGCTGCTGGAGGCCGCGCCACGCGCCTGGCGCGGCGGCAACTCGGCCCACACGCGCAACCTGCGCTGCATGCACGACGCACCGCAGGACGTGCTGGTCGATGCCTACCCCGAAGAAGAGTTCTGGCAAGACCTGCTCAAGGTGACCGGCGGCCAGACCAACGAGCCCCTGGCGCGCCTGGTGATCCGCGCCTCGGGTACCTGCCGCGACTGGATGCGCCGCCATGGCGTGCACTTCCAGCCCTCGCTGGCAGGTGCGCTGCACACGGCGCGCACGAATGCCTTCTTCATGGGCGGCGGCAAGGCCCTGGTCAATGCCTACTACCGCAGCGCCGAGCGCCTGGGGGTGCAGGTGCGCTACGAAGCGCCCGTGGACCGCATCGAGACCGAGGGCGGGCGCTTTGTCGCCGCGCACTGCAAAGGCCAGCGCATCCGCGCGCGTGCCTGCGTGCTGGCCGCCGGCGGCTTCGAGTCCAACCGCGAATGGCTGCGCGAGGCCTGGGGCCAGAACGCGCGCGGCGAATGGCCGTCGGACAACTTCCTGATCCGCGGTACGGCCTACAACCGCGGCGTGCTGCTGCGCCACCTGCTCGATGGGCACGGCGCCGACCGCATCGGCGACCCCACGCAGGCCCACATGGTGGCCATCGACGCGCGCGCGCCGCTGTACGACGGCGGCATCTGCACGCGCATCGACTGCGTCTCGCTCGGCGTGGTGGTGAACCAGCAGGCCGAGCGCTTCTACGACGAGGGCGAGGATTTCTGGCCCAAGCGCTATGCCATCTGGGGCCGCCTGGTGGCCCAGCAGCCCGGGCAGATCGGCTACTCCATCATCGACAGCCAGGCCGTGGGCCGTTTCATGCCGCCGGTGTTTCCGGGCGTGCAGGCGGACAGCCTGCCCGGGCTGGCCCAGCAACTGGGGTTGGACGTGGCCCGCTTCATGCACACGCTCGACGCCTACAACGCGGCCTGCCGCGTCGGCCGCTTCGACCACACCGCACTGGACGACTGCCACACCGAGGGCATCGCACCCTCCAAGACGCACTGGGCACGCCCCATCGCCACACCGCCGTTCTACGGCTACGCGCTGCGACCTGGCGTGACCTTCACCTACCTGGGCCTGCGCACCGACGAGAGTGCCGCCGTGCACTTCGATGGGCAGGCCAGCCCCAACCTCTTCGTGGCCGGCGAGATGATGGCCGGCAACGTGCTGGGCAAGGGCTACACGGCCGGGGTGGGCATGTCCATCGGCACGGCCTTCGGGCGCATCGCCGGCACGAACGCCGCGCGCGCAGCGCAAGGTCAGGAGGTGGCCCATGCAGTCGCTTGATGCCCTGGTGCAGGATGCACGGGCGCTGGCCGATGGCGCCCTCGCCATCCCCCTGTCGGCGCCCGAGACCGAGGTCGCGCGCCAGATGCAGATCTGCAATGCCTGCCGCTACTGCGAGGGCTTTTGCGCGGTGTTCCCGGCCATGACGCGGCGCCTCGAATTCGGCAAGGCCGACATCCATTTCCTGGCCAACCTGTGCCACAACTGCGGGGCCTGCCTGCACGCCTGCCAGTACGCGCCGCCGCATGCATTCGCGGTCAACGTGCCGCAGGCCATGGCCCAGGTGCGCGGCCAGACCTATGCCGACTATGCCTGGCCACCCGCGCTGGGCGCGCTCTACCAGCGCAACGGGCTCACCTTGGCGCTGGCGCTGGTGGCAGGGCTCACGCTGTTTTTGCTGCTGGCCGTGGTGCAGCAGGGCCAGGGCCTGGCAGCGCTGTGGGGCCAGAACCTGGGCGGCAATTTCTACCGCCTGTTCCCGCACAACCTGCTGGTAGGCCTGTTCGCGCCGGTGTTCCTGTTCGCCACGCTGGCCCTGGCCCTGGGCGTGCGCCGCTTCTGGCGCGACATCTCGCCCGCGACCAGCGGGGCACCCCTGAGCGGCCCGGCGGCGGCCGAGGCAACCGATGCCGTGCTGCGCCTCAAGTACCTCGATGGCGGCCATGGCGAAGGCTGCCACGACGCGGACGATGCCTACACGCTGTGGCGCAGGCGCTTTCACCACCTGACCTTCTACGGCTTTGCGCTGTGTTTTGCCGCCACCAGCGTGGCCACGCTGTACCACTATGCCTTCGGATGGGCCGCGCCCTACGACCTGCCCAGCCTGCCCAAGCTGCTGGGCGCCGTGGGCGGCACGGCCCTGGCGCTGGGCACGGCCGGCCTCTGGCACCTGAACCACCGGCGCCACCCGCAGCACGGCGATGCCGCGCAGAAGCCCATGGACCGGGCCTTCATCGCCCTGCTGTTCCTCACCAGCACCAGCGGCCTGGCGCTGTGGCTGGCGCGCGGCACCCCGGCCCTGGCGCTGCTGCTGTGCCTGCACCTGGGCGCAGTGATGGCGCTCTTTGCCACCTTGCCCTACGGCAAGTTCGCGCATGGCGTCTTCCGCACCGCGGCGCTGCTGCGCCATGCGGTCGAAAAGCGCCAGCCCAGCCCCATCGGCCTGGGCGATGACTGATCCGTTCCCGACAAGACCACCAAGGAGACTCCGATGAACATGAACCCTCTGCTGCACGCACTGGCGCTGGCCGCATCCACCCTGGCGCTGGCGGCGCCGGCACAGGCCCAGGACTTTCCGCCCAAGAAGCCCGTCACCCTGGTCGTGGGATTTGCCGCCGGCGGCGCCGCCGACGCGGCAGCGCGGCTGATCGCCAAGAAGCTGGGCGAGAACATCGGCCAGCAGGTGGTGGTGGACAACAAGGGCGGTGCGGGCGGCAACATCGCGCACCAGTTCGTCGCCAACGCCGTGCCCGATGGCTCGGTGCTGCTGCTGGGCTCCATCGGCCCGCTGACCATCGCCCCGCACCTCATGAAGCTGCCCTACGACCCGTTCAAGGACCTGGCCCCCGTCTCGGGCGGCGTGAACTTCCCCAACGTGCTGGTGGTGCACAAGGCCACGGGCGTGAAGACGCTGGCCGAGTTCGTGCAGCTGTCGAAGAAGAAGCCCGGCAGCGTGGACTTCGCCTCCACCGGCGCGGGCTCGGCCTCGCACCTGGCGGGCGAGCTGTTCAACCAGCGCGCGGGCATTGACATGGTGCACGTGCCCTACAAGGGCGGGGCGCCGGCCCTGCAGGACCTGCTGGGCGAGCGCGTGGCCTCGTACTTCTCGGCCCCGCCCACGGCCATGCCCCATGTGGAGGCGGGCCGGCTGGTTCCGCTGGCGACCACGGGGCTCACGCGGCCGGCCTATCTGCCGGGCATCCCCACGGTGGCCGAGTCGGGATTCCCGGGCTTCGAGGCGCTCAACTGGTACGCCTTCGTGGCGCCGGGCAAGACGCCCGCCGCGATCCTGGACCGCTGGAACAAGGAGATCGTGGCCGTGCTGGGCGACCCGGCGGTGAAGGAGGCGCTGGACAAGCATGGCCTCACGCCGCAGCCCACCACCCGCGCGGAGCTCACCGCCTTCATGAAGAAGGAGTCGGCGCAATGGGCCGCCATCATCAAGGAGCGCAAGCTGATGGCGGAGTAGCGGCCGGCGCATCCGCACGCACCAGGCCATCGCGCAGCAGCGCTGCCAGCCACTGCGCCAGTTCCTGCGGTGCCGGCAGCAGCCCCTCGGCCTGCAGCAGCGCACAGGCCTGCTCCACCGAGGCACCGGCCTGCAGATGGGCAAGCCATGCGGCTTCGTGCCGGTCCAGCGTGCGGAAGTGCGGCTGGTGGCCCTTGCGCCAGACCAGCAGGGTGGCCGGTTCCGAAAGTGCCGCTGCCTCGGGCACCGCGTCGTCGGCATGGATGGCGTTCCACAGGGCCACGGCATTGGTGGTCAGCGGGCGCAGCAGCGCGCTCGGGTGCAGCACGGCGCTGCGATGGATCCAGTCCAGGGCGGATGCCGCATCGCCCCCCAGCGCCGGAACGTCGGGGCCATCGAAGCGCGTGCGCAGGTCCCAGTCGAGCCGGGCCAGTTCAAACAGCTCCGGGTTGTCGGGGTAGAGGCCGCGCAGCGCCTCGGCAAAACCTTCGCCATAGCGGTTGAGGCTGCGCACCGTGGGCGGGTGCGCCACGGCATGGTCCCTGGCATGGGCCTCGAAACTGTCCGAGCCCATGTACAGCCAGGTCTTGGCATGCGTATCGGCCAGCACTTCGGCCAGGCGCGCGCGGTAGGCATGGTGGTAGATGCCCAGGCGGCCCGTGACCGGGGCATCGTCGCCCAGGGCCTGCAACGGCTCGGCCAGGATGCGGTCCGCCAGGTCCTGTTGCTGTACCTGCAGCGGCCGCGCGGGCGCTGGCGTGGTGCCCCAGGACCAGGGGGCAGGGCCTGCCGTGCCGGCCCGCGGCAGCTGTTCGGCGGCAATGCGCCGCGCCACGGCCATCTCGTCCAGCAGTTCGGCCAGCGGGGGAATGCGGTCGTCGCGCTCGACCATGGTGGCCACCGCGCCAAAGCGCGCGCAGGCCTGGGCATACAGGTCCCACACGGCCGGGGCCACCGGGTGGTCGTGCGTGTCGATGATGTGGTCGCCCAGGTCCGAATGCCCGGCCAGGTGGATCTGCTGCACGCGGTGCGCGGGCAGGGCGTCGAGGTAGGCCAGCGGATCGAAGCCATGGTTCACGCTGCTCACGTGGATGTTGTTCACGTCGACCAGCAGCAGGCAGTCGGCCTCCTGCGCGATGTGGGCCAGGAACTGCCATTCACTGGCGCTGTCGTCCCAGTAGCGGATGTAGCTGGACACGTTCTCCAGCACCAGCCGACGGCCCAGCACATCCTGTGCGCGGCGGATCTGCGCGACCACATGGCGTGCCGAGGCATCGGTGTAGGGCAGCGGGTACAGGTCGTGCAGCCAGGGCCCGGAGCCCGGGCCCACCCAGCACAGGTGGTCCGACACCCACAGCGGCTCGATGCGGTCAGCCAGGGCCTTGACCTGGCGCAGGTAGGCGAGGTCCACGCCCTGCGCCGAGCCGATGGACATGGCCACGCCATGCATCGCCATGGGGTAATCGCGCCGCAGCGTGTCGAGCACCGCCAGCGGCTTGCCGCCCTCGACGAGGTAGTTGTCGGTGATGACCTCCAGCCAGTCGAGCGGCTGGGGGCCGGCGAGAAAATCCGCGTAGTGCGGGGTGCGCAGGCCCAGGCCGAAGCCGGTACCGCGCACGGCGATGGGGTCGTGTGCCATGGTGAGCAGGCGGGTGCGCCATGGCGCACCCGCCAGGGGCCATCACCCCTTGATGTCGCCGATGGTGCCTTTTTCGCTCAGGCACTGGGCCGCGGTCTTGGCCTTGAAGCCATGGCCCTTGCAGGCGTTCTGGCCCTTGCAGCTGTGCTCGGCGGTGGAGCAGTCGCTGTTGCCCTTGCACTCGTGCACGTTGTAGCAGTGCACCTTGTCGTTGGCGGCAATGGCCGCGCCCTTGGAGCCCTTGGGGGCATCGGCGGCAAAGGCGCCCGACGACAAGGCCAGCAAGGCGGCGGCCAGGGCGAAGGATGCGGACGTGGCGGGTTGGGTGGTGTGCAGCATGGTGGGTCGCTCCATAAGGAAGGAAGAAAGGGGTCGAAACAGGGGGTGGTTCAGATCGCGCGGCGCCACGCTCTCTGCCTGTTAGTTCGCCCCGCCCACGCTGCGGGTTACATGCCCGCGCAGAAATATTTCTGCCGGCGCATCCTGCGCCGACTCAGCCCGAGGTCTGCGTGACCGAGATGTCGGTGTGCACCAGCGACACCGGGTAGCGCTGGCCGGCCAGGTAGTCGGCCAGGCACTGCAGCAGCAGGGGGCTGCGGTGGCGCTCGGGGCAGGCGCGGATCTCCTCGGCCGTCATCCACACGGTGCGCACGATGCCTTCGTCGAGCGTGCGCCAGGCATGGTGCGTGCCCAGGCTGCCAGCAAAGGCAAAGCGCAGGTAGGTGATGTCGTCGCCCGTGCGCGTCTTGGTGAAGCGGTTGAGGTACACGCCGATCAGGTGGGTGGGCTCGAAGTCGAATGCCGTCTCTTCGAGCACCTCGCGCGCGCAGGCCGTGGTGGGCGATTCGCCCGGGTCCAGGTGGCCAGCGGGGTTGTTGAGCTTGAGGCCATCGGTGGTCTCTTCCTCCACCAGCAGGAAGCGGCCATCGCGTTCGACGACAGCGGCCACGGTGACATTGGGTTTCCAGCGGTTGGGCATGATGCGGCCATTATGACCAGGGCCTGCGACAGATGGCCCTGGCGTGGCGCCGTACAGACGCTCGGTGCAAAAGGCTTCAGCGCCCGGCGGCAGATGGGGTAGGCGCCGGTGCGGGGGAGGCTGCGGGCCACAGCACCAGCCACAGCGCCAGCGCAATCAGCACCCCGCCCGCCGCATGGGCCAGCGTGGCCACCTCGCCCAGCACCAGCCAGCCCCAGGCCACGCCGAACAGCGGGATCAGGAAGGTCACGGTGAGCGCCTTGACCGGCCCCACATCGGCGATCAGGCGAAAGTACAGCACATAGGCGAACGAGGTGCACAGCAGGCCCAGCGCCAGCATGGCGCCCCAGACCGTGGGGCCGGCCTGGAGCCAGGTGGCCACGGGCTGGCGCGCCGCCTCCCACAGGGCAAAGGGCGCGAGGGCCAGCACGGCCCCCCACTGGCTGCCCAGCGCCACCAGGCGGCTGTCCAACCCGCCGCGCTGCGTGATCCAGCGGCGCGTGAGAAAGCCCGCCAACCCGTAGCAGGCCGTGGCCAACAGGCAGGCCGCAATACCGCCCACGACCGGCGCGGTGAGTGCCACCGGCCCGGCCTGTGCCAGCACCGCCACCCCGGCCATGCCCAGCAGCACGCCGCCCACACGCGCCGGCGTGATGCGCTCACCAAACGCCAGGGCCCCGATCACCACGCCCATCAGCGGCGTGGTGGCATTGAGGATGGCGCTGTAGCCTGCGGGCAGCACCTGCGCAGCCAGCGCGAACATCAGGAAGGGCACGCCGGAGTTGATGGCCCCCAGCACCAGCGCGGCCCCCAGCTTGCCGCCAAAGGCCGGCCGCAGCCGCACCAGCGCGAGCAGGGCCAGCAGCCCCGCCGCCCCGAGCACCACGCGCACAAAGGCCGTGGGCACAGCGCCCCAGGCCGGGGCGGCAATGCGCATGAAGAGAAAGCTGCCACCCCACAGGGCGGCGAGGGCAAGAAGGCGGCACAGGCTGGCGAGGTTCATGGCAGGCATCTTCGCGGCCCCGCGCAGCCCGGGCAAACCATTTATCCTCTACAGCTGTTTAGCCACGCTATACATACCACCATGCGCCTGCCACCCCTGATCGCCGTCCGCTTCTTCGAGGCCACGGCCCGCCACGCCAGCGTGCGGCGCGCGGCCGAGGAGCTGCATGTCACGCCTGGGGCCGTATCGCAGCAGGTGCGCAAGCTCGAAGACTTCCTGGGCTGCGCGCTGTTCGAACGCCAGCCGCGCGGCCTGGCGCTCACGGCCGCCGGGCGCGAGTACCAGACCGCCTGCGCCGAGGGGCTGGCCGTGATCGGCCACGCGACCACGCGCCTGGTATCGACACGCCGCCGCCAGGTGGTGGTGGTGAGCTGCACGCCCGGCTTTGCCGTGCAGTGGCTGGTGCCGCGCCTGCACGGCTTTCTGCAGCAGCACCCGGACATGGACGTGCATGTGGGCAGCACCAACCGCGCGGTGGACCTGGCGGCCGAGGGCGTGCACTTCGCGGTGCGCCACGGCCAGGGCCGCTATGCAGGCCTGCAGTCTGAGGTGCTGGTGGCCGACGACCTGGTGCCCGTGTGCAGCCCGCGCCTGCTGGCCCCGCGCCGCACCGCGCGCGTGGCCGACATCACCAGCGCCCGGCTGCTGCACGACGAGCACCGCGGCGACTGGCGCCTGTGGTGCGAGGCCCATGGCGTGGCCGGTGTGGACTGCGAGGGCGGTGTGGTCTTTGCGCATTCCAACGCGGCCATCGAGGCGGCCGTGGCCGGCCGGGGCTTTGCCCTGGTGCGCCGCGCCCTGGTGCAGCAGGAGCTGGAGGCGCGCGAACTGGTCAGCGTGCACTGCAAGCCCCTGGCCACGCCACTGGCCTACCACTTGGTCTACCGGCCCGAAGCCCTGATCGACCCCGCGTTGCGGCGCTTTCACGCATGGATCGTGGCGCAGGGCAGCGCCGGTCAGAGTTCTCTCAGCATATAGACGGCGCCTTCGCCGTAGCTGGCCAGCCGCTCGCGCTGCAGCGCATCGGCGAGCGGCTGCACGGCATAGCCATGGCGCTCCCAGTAGCCCTGCGAGCCCTGCACCGAGACCAGGGCCGTGTGGCGCAGGCCCCAGGCCGCACCCTGGGCCCACAGGGGCGCCAGCAGCGCCTGCGCCAGGCCCTGGCCCGCGCAGGCGGGCAGCACGGCCATGTCGTGCAAGTACAGCGTGTCGGGATCGCCCGCCGGACTGTCGAAATCGCCATGCAGCGGTGTGACCTTGCCCCGCGCCGAGCGGTAGGCTGCCAGGTAGGCGCAGACCTGCCCCGCGCGTTCCAGCACCAGCGAGCAGTTCACCGGGCTCGCGAGGCGGCGCGCGAAGACCTCGCCGCTTTCGACAAAGCCTTCGCCATAGCAGGCCAGCTGCACCTGCAGCAGGCCCGGCAGGTCGTGCGGCTGCAGCGCGCGCGGCGCGCCGGGTACGGAGGAAGAAGGGGAAGGCAAGGAATTCGGCATGCAGGGCCCGGATTATCCCGGTCCAGCGCCTGCCGCATGACCCGGGAGGTCATCGACGCCCGTGGGCCCGGCACGAAGAATGGCCTGCGTGGGATGCCCGCGCATCCAACGCCCCTTCTTCCTCCACCCCTTGCCCTCAGGAGTTGCCATGAACACCGTTGAATCCTCTGCCCAGAATGCCGCCAGTGCGGCCCCCGAGATCGCCGCGCGCTACCTCGCCGCGTGGAACGCCACCGACGCGAGCGAGCGCGAGCGCCTGGTGCGTGGCACCTTCAGTGCCGACGTGCACTACCTCGACCCGATGATGGAAGGCCGCGGCCACGAGGGCCTGGCCGCGCTGATCGCGGGCGCGCAGCAGCGCTTTGCGGGCTACCGCTTCCTGCCGCTGGGCACGCCCGAGGGCCACCACGGCGTGGTGCGCTTCTCCTGGGCGCTGGCAGCCGCGGGCGCCGAGCCCGTGGCGCGCGGCACCGACGTGGCCGAACTCGACGCCGAGGGGCGCCTGCGCCGGGTCATCGGCTTCCTCGACTACGTCGCCGAATGAGCCTCAGTGGGGAAGCACCGGCGGCTGCACGAAGTCTTCCAGCGAGAGGCCTTTCTCCTTGAGCAGGGCTTCGAGCACGGGCTGCAGCCGGCCCAGGCTTTCCTGCACGGCCTCGCGCACCGTGTCGACCACCACCTGGGTGCTGCGCTCGATCTCGATGTTGAGGCGGTCACCGGCCTTCTTGCCCTCGAACACCGTGGCGCGGCGTGTCTCGGGGATCAGCCAGACCTCGAACCAGCCCTCGGCGCGGTTGACTTCGGCCACCGTGAGGCTGGCGCCGTGGATGGCGATATAGCCCTTGGCGAACACGTAGCGGCGGAACTCGGGTGGCACGGCCACGCGCCACACCAAGTTGTTGTCGAACTCGCGCACGCTGGCCAGCGTGCCCGAGAAGTCGATATGGCCCGACAGCGGGTGGCCCCCGATCTCGGCGCCGTCCTTGGCCGCGCGCTCCACGTTCACGCGGTCGCCCTGGGCATAGCTGCCCAAGGTGGTGATGTTCAGGCTCTGCTGCATCACGTCGAAATTGGCCTGGGTGGGCGAGAGAATCTCGGTCACCGTGAGGCACACGCCATCGGTGGAGACACTGGCACCAATGGCCAGATCCTGGCAGAAGCCTGCGGGGAAATCGAGCGTGAAGGTGCGCAGGCCTGCGCGGTCGTGGATGGCGGCAATGCCTGCCGTGGCTTGAACGATGCCTGTGAACATGGTGGCGCGGCTTTCAGGGTGTGGCCTGCGATTTTGCCACCCGGCCCCGCAGCGCGCTGCCCGCCATGCAAAAGGGCTGCCCCGGAGGCAGCCCTTTGCGCAGGGGGTGCGGCGCTTACTTCGCGCGCAGCAGCTCACCCACTTCGAGCAGCACCAGCTCGTTGTCGTCGGCCTTGTTCGGCTCGCGACTGGAGCTGAAGGGCAGGTTGTTGTCGTTGCCCACCACGATGTGCGTGCCGTCCACCACGTCCACGTTCTCGATGGTGAAGAAGGGGAAGGTCAGCACGCCGTTGTTCAGCGGCTTCTTCGCCAGGCGCTTGGGGTCCTGGATGGACAGCAGGTCGATGTAGCCGATCTTGCGCAGCGGGCCGCCCACGTTGGCATCGCTCAGCTCGATCTTGTAGACGCGCTTGAACTTGGCCAGATCGTGGAAGCAATCGGTGCGCTTGGCGCCTTCGGGGCAGGCCTTGTCGGCCGTGCCTTCGCCGTTGTCGCGCTCGATGATCAGGCCGGTGCTGCCGTCGATCATGTTGAAGTCGCCGATGGCGTGGTGGTTGGCCTCCAGCACGTACTTCCAGTGGCGGCCGGTCCATTGCTCGGACTTCACGTCGAACTCCAGCACGCGCAGGTACTGCTTGTTGCCGTCCACGGCCTCGTAGGCCTTGGCGGCTTCGTTCCACAGCGGGCCTTCGAGCAGGGCGTAGAGCTTGCTGCCGTCCTTGGACGAGGCCATGCCTTCGTAGCCCTTGGAGCGCTTGACCTCGAAGGCCGGGGCCTTGGCGTCGGGCGCGCCGGCCGTGGTGATGGCGGGGTGGTCGGGCGAGCGCACGACCTTGCCGTCCACCTGGGTCTCGAACACGGCGAGCACGCGGCCCGTGAGGTCGGCCTTGATCAGGTAGGGGCCGAACTCCTCGCCGATCCACAGCGCGCCACCGGCGAACTGGAAGCTCTCGGGGTCGAAATCCGAGCCCGTGAGGTAGCGCTTGTCCGTGCCCTCGTGGACGATGCGGAACGGCACCTTCTTGTCCGGGTCGTGCAGGAACACGGTGGCCAGGCGGTTGAACTGGCCGCTCTTGAAGTCCACGTTGTAGTGGCTCAGGTGCAGCATGAAATCGGGCGAATTGGCCTTGGCGCCGGCACCGTTGTCGGTGAGGATCCAGAACGTGCCATCGGCCATGCGCTTGATGCCCGAGTGGCCCTGCAGCGGCTGGCCCGCAAAAGGCAGTGAGATGCCCGTGGGGCGGCCGCCCGACAGGCCCTCGACCGAGCCCAGTGCCTCCACGCGCTTGCCCGTGGTGAACTTGCCGCTGACCTGCAGGTCCTGGGGCGCATCCTTGGGGGCGGGCACCAGACTCATGGCAGGCATCACCGCGTGGCCGGCCAGCGTGGCGGGGTAGGCCTGCTGGGCCTGGGCGGTGAGGGAAGCGGCGGCTGCGCACGCAAACAGCGCGCACGCGGCGAGGGAGGAAGGTCGGAACATGGTCACGGACGGCAGAAAATGGAAACCCGCGACGATGCCCGGTGTGCGTGACGGGCGCGTGACAGAAATGGATCGCCTCAAGGCACGATGTGCACCGGCGTGCCCACCGCCACGCGCTCGAACAGGTCCATCACATCGGCATTGGCCATGCGCACACAGCCGTGCGAGGCAGGCGCACCCAGCGGCGTGCCATCGGGGCAGCCATGCAGGTAGATGTAGCGGCGCAGCGTGTCCACCGCACCGCCGCGGTTGATACCCGGCTCGCAGCCCGTGAGCCAGAGGATGCGGCACAGAATCCAGTCGCGCCCCGGGTGCCGCGCCGCGAGTTCGGGCGTATACCGCTCGCCCGTGGGCCGGCGCCCCACGAAGACGGTGCCCGCATCGCAGCCCGCGCCCACCTTGGCGCGCACGCGGTGCAGGCCGCGCGGTGTGCAGCCACTGCCGTTCAGTTCTCCCACCCCGTTGAGCGCAGTGGAGACCGGGTAGCTGCGCAGCAGCGTGCTGCCGTCCCACAGGCCGAGCTGCTGCTGCGCAACGCTGACATGCACCCGCACCCCAGCCGCCTGCGGCGCATTCATGGTGCCGGCGGCAAGTAGGCGCCTGTCTCGAAGAGCTGGGCCTCGGCGCCTTCGATGCGGGCGATGCCGGCCTTGCCGGCGCGGCTGACCAAGAGGCCGAGCAGCGCCTCCGACAGGGCCTGCGCGCCTGCGATGGAGGGAAAGAACGAGGGGCTTTGCGTGGAGAACAGCAGCACCTCGTGCGCCAGCAGGGCCAGTGGGGAGGAGGGCGTGTCGGTCAGCGCCAGCACCTGGCAGCCGGCACCACGCGCCTGGCGCGCCACGGCGATGGCCTCGCGCGAATACGGGCTGAAGCTGATGACCACCACCGCATCGCCCTTGTGCATGGCGCGCAGCTGCATCTCCAGCGAGCCGCCCAGGCCGTCGAGCAGGTGCACGCTGTCGCGGAACAGGCGGTACACGTACATCAGCGAATAGGCCACCGGGTGGCAGGCGCGAAAGCCCGCCACGTGCACGGCGCGCGCCTTCTCCAGCAGCGCGGCGGCGCGCGGCAGGGCGTCGCCGCTGGCGCGTTCGGTGGCATCGAGGTTGTCACGGTGCGTGGTGAAGATCTCGCCCGCCAGGCCCGCACCGCCATCGCGCGCGCGGTCGGCCAGCGTGCGCGCCTTGTGCGCGTAGGGCTCGGAACCCAGGCCCATGTCCTGCACCAGCGCGGCCTTGAGCTCGGGCCAGCCATCGAAGCCCAGCAGCTGGGCAAAGCGCACCAGCGTGGCGGGCGGGATCTCCACGCGCGCGCTCACGGTGCGCATGGAGGCGGTCACCACGTCGTTCGGGTGTTCCAGCACGAAGCGCGCGGCCTTTTGCTGCATGGCGGTCATGCCGTCGAAACGGGCGCGGAGGGTGTCTTTCAAGCCCATGGGGTGCGGTGCGTGCGCGGGAGTGGGGGGTCGCAGCACTGTAGCGGATCACCCCGCGGTGCAGCTGTTTCACCGCTCACTCGCATCAAAACATATGTTCCATTTATTTTGTTTTTACGGTACATTCGTTCCATCGACGTTTGCACCTGTTCCGGAGACCCTGGCATGACCCACGTTTTTCACCGCCATCTGCAGCACACCCCGCCCGTGGCGGTGGGCGGGCAAGGCCTGTTCCTGCGCGATGCCGCAGGGCGCGAATACCTCGACGCCTCGGGCGGTGCCGCCGTGTCGTCGCTGGGCCATGGCCACCCCGACGTGCTGACCGCCATGCACGCGCAGATCGACCGCCTGGCCTATGCCCACACCAGCTTCTTCACCACCGAAGTGGCCGAGCAGTTGGCGGAGCAGCTGGTGCGCACGGCACCGGCGGGCACCAGCCACGCCTACTTCGTGAGCGGCGGCTCCGAGGCCGTGGAGGCCGCGCTCAAGATGGCCCGCCAGTACTTCGTGGAGATCGGCCAGCCCGAGCGCACCCACTTCATCGCGCGGCGCCAGAGCTACCACGGCAACACCCTGGGTGCGCTGGCCGTGGGCGGCAATGCCTGGCGGCGTGCGCCGTTCGCGCCCATCCTGGTGGAGGCCACGCATGTCGCGCCCTGCTACCCCTACCGCGAGCAGCAGGCCGGCGAGACGCCCGAGGCCTATGGCCTGCGCCTGGCACGCGAACTGGAGGAAGCCATCGTCGCCCTCGACCCGCGCACGGTGCTGGCCTTTGTCGCCGAGACCATCGGCGGCGCCACGGCCGGCGTGCTCACGCCCGTGCCCGGCTACTTCAAGGCCGTGCGCGAGGTCTGCGACCGCCACGGCGTGCTGCTGATCCTGGACGAGGTGATGTGCGGCATGGGCCGCACCGGCACCCTGCACGCCTGCGAGCAGGAGGGCGTGGTGCCCGACCTGATCACCGTGGCCAAGGGCCTGGGCGGGGGCTACCAGCCCATCGGCGCGGTGCTGGCGCAGCGGCACATCGTGGACGCCATGTCGCAAGGCAGCGGCTTCTTCCAGCATGGCCACACCTACCTGGGCCACCCGGTGGCCTGCGCGGCCGCGCTGGCCGTGCAGCAGGTGATCGAGCGCGACGGCCTGCTGGCCAAGGTGCGCACGGATGGCGACTTCCTGGGCCAGGCGCTGCGCGATGCACTGGGTGCGCACCCGCACGTGGGCGACATCCGCGGGCGCGGCTTCTTCTGGGGCGTGGAGCTGGTGGCCGACCGCGCGAGCAAGGCGCCGTTCGACCCCGCGCAGAAGGTGCATGCGCGCCTCAAGAAGAAGGCCATGGACCTGGGCCTGCTGTGCTACCCCTTCGGCGGCACGGTGGACGGCAACCAGGGCGACCACGTGCTGCTGGCCCCGCCCTACATCGCCTCGCGCGAGCAGCTCGTGTCCATCGCCGCCCTGCTGGCCCAGGCCGTCGACGCCGTGACCTCGACCGCCACGCTGCCCCGCCAGCCCAGCCCCTGCTGAGCCGTTTCCCACCACTTCCACTCCCAACCTGAAAGGTGCTCCCATGCCGATGAAGACACTGACCACCACCCTGATGCTGGCTTCCCTGCTGGCCTGCGGCATTGCCCAGGCCCAGGGCCCCGTGGGCGCAACGCTCAAGAAGATCCGCGACAGCGGTTCCATCACCTACGGGCACCGCGAGGCCTCGTTCGGCTTTTCGTACCTGGACGGCGGCGGCAAGCCCGTGGGCTACAGCATCGACATCTGCAACCGCATCCTGGAGGCCATCAAGGCCGAGCTCAAGATGCCGCAGATCGAGGTGAAGTACCAGAACGTGACCTCGCAGAACCGCATTCCGCTGGTGGCCAACGGCACGGTGGACATCGAATGCGGCTCCACCACCAACCTGGTCGAGCGCCAGCAGATGGTGGCCTTCTCGCCCGACATCTTCCGCTACAACGTGCGCATGGCCGTGCGCGCCGACTCGGGCATCAAGGGCGTGGCCGATCTGCAGGGCAAGTCGGTGGTGGCCACCAGCGGGACGACCTCGCTGCGCCTGCTGCGCGAAGCCGACAAGGGCAAGAACCTGGAGATCACGCAGCTGGCGGGCAAGGACCACACCGACTCCTTCCTCATGGTCGAGACGGGCCGCGCCGCAGCCTTCGTGCTCGACGACATCCTGCTGGCCGGCCTGATCGCCAACCACCGCAGCCCCAAGGACTTCGCCATCGTGGGCGAGGGCCTGCGCACCGAGAACCAGTCGCTGATGTTCCGCAAGGACGACCCCGAGTTCAAGACGATCGTGGACCGCGTGGTCACGGGCATGATGAAGTCAGGCGAGATGGAAAAGCTGTACAACCGCTGGTTCATGCAGCCCATTCCGCCCAAGAACGTGAGCATCAACTACCCGCTGAACGCCGAGACGCGCGACGCCTTCGCCAACCCCAGCTCCAAGGGCATCTGAGCCCCGCGCGCCCCGCCATGACCCGCATCGCCCTCATCCACGCCCTGGCCCACTCGGTGGCGCCGATCAACGCCGCCTTCGCGCAGGACTGGCCCGAGGCCACGCGCATGAACCTGCTGGACGACAGCCTCTCGGCCGATCTGGCGCGCGCAGGCCAGGGGCTGGACGCGGCGATGCATGCGCGCTTCGAGGCGCTCGCCGCCTATGCCGTGGGCACGGGGGCCCACGGCATTCTGTTCACCTGTTCGGCCTTCGGGCCCTGCATCGAGCGGGTGGCCGCGCGGCACCCGCAGATCCCAGTGCTCAAGCCCAACGAGGCCATGGTGGAAGAGGCCGTGGCCACCGGCCAGCGCATCGGCCTGATCGCGAGCTTTGCACCCACGCTGCAGTCCATGCCGCCGGAATTCCCGGCCGGCACACCGCTGCAGCTGGCCCTGGCCGAGGGGGCCATGGCCGCGCTGAACGCGGGCAACGGCGACCTGCACGACAGCCTGGTCGCCGCCCAGGCCCAGCGCCTGCAGCGCGAGGGCTGTGAGGTGATCGCGCTGGCGCAGTTCAGCATGGCCCGCGCACGCAGCCTGTGCGAGGCGGCCACGGGCCTGCCGGTGCTGACGACGGTGGACAGCGCGGTCGCTGCCTTGAAGCGCCGGCTGGCCTAACCAGCCGCCAACAGCCCGGCCATGTGGCCGCGCGTGAAGGCCTCTTCGAACACCGAGTACCCCGACCAGTCGCTGTGCGCGAAGGCCAGGCGCGCCGTGGCCGGCGTGGGCAGCACGGCGACCCGCTCGCCACCCGCGAGGCGCACCCGCTTGTCGGGCGCCCGGTAGCGCCCCGGCTGGTGCAGCCAGCCGAGCAGGCCCGGCGTGGGGATGGACATGGCGTGGCCATAGCGTGTGATGTCGACGCGCGTGGCGCGCTGGGCCAGGTCGGGGTGCGGGCCGGCCAGGGCCTGCAGGGCCGCCTGGGCCCAATAGTTCCAGGGCTGCGTGGCCAGTTGCTGGCGGCCATCGGGCACATCGCCCAGGGCCTGGTAGTAGGTGAGCACCGTGGGCCCGGGGCGCGGGTCCAGGCGCTGGTGGCCAGCGTCGACATAGCCCAGGCCACCGGGGTTGGCATCGGCATAGAGCACATTGTCCCAGGCGGGTGCGGCACCGGCCCGGTCGGTCAGCGGTGCATCGATGTGGATGTTGGCCACCAGCCAGGGCGCCCACGACAGGCGCCTGGCCGTCTCGGTGAGGAAGGCCGGGGGGTTGCGCACCACGCGCGCAGCCAGGAACACCGGCAGCGCCACCACGCAGCGCGGCGCCTGCCAGCGCTCGACATTGCCCGAGGCATGGTTGAGCGCATCCACCTCCACGCCGTGGCGCCCCTCGGTGATGCGCAGCACGCTGCTGCCCGTGGCCAGTTGCCCGCCTTCGCGCAGCGGCACCGCCAGGCGCTGGGTGAGCCAGCCATTGCCCTCGGGCCAGGTGAGCACGCCTTCGCGGTCGTCGGGGCCCGCGTCGCCCGGCGCGTGGAAGCCATGGCGGCTGGCAAAGTAATGGATGCCCGCCCAGGCCGACACGCGTGCAAGGCCCGCACCATAGTCGTCGCGGCAGCAGTAGTCGAGGTACCAGCGCAGGTGCGCGTCGTCGAGCCCCTCCTGCGCGAGCCAGGCAGCGAAGGAAAGCGCATCGAGCGCCTGGTGCGTCGGCGAGAGCGGCCGCTTGCCATCGGCAAACGCCTTGGGCATGGGCATGGTGAAGCGCGCCGCCTTGGACAAGGCGTCGACACGCTCCGAGAAGCGGCGGTACTGGGCCAGCGTCGCCTCGCCCACGCCCTGCACGGGCAGCAGGCCCTCCTGCCATTCGCCCTCGAAATACAGCCGCTCCTGCGGGCTGTGGCACAGGTGGCGCTCGTCGTAGCGCCAGCGGCCCGCCACGCGCTGGCGCAGGCCCAGTTCTTCCAGCAGGTCCTGCACCTCGCTGGCATCGTCGCCAGGCACGGGCAGGTAGTGCGCCCCCATGGGGCAGGCGATGCCGCCGACCCTGCCGCCGCGGCTGTTGCCGCCGGCCTGGTCTTCGAGTTCCAGCAGCGCGAAATCCTCCACCCCGGCCAGGCGCAGTGCGCGCGCTGCCGCGAGGCCCGCCACCCCGCCCCCGGCGATGATGGCCTGCGCACGCCGCACCACCGTGGGCTCGGGCAGCGTGCCCTTGTGCAGCATTTCGCGCAGCGCATGGCCACGCTCCATGTCGATGCCGGCAAAGCCGCCCTCCAGCGTGCGCGGCGCCTTGTCGCAGCCGGGCAGCGCAGCCGCTGCGGCCAGCACGGCACCCGCCTGCAGGACCTGCCTGCGGCGCAAGGGCGGTGAAAAAGGGGTCGGCGCAAAAGACATGGGGCCGTACTCTACGTCACCCGCGTGTCCCGCAGAAGCCGGGGGATCAATCCACCCAGCGTGCCTTGATGTCCAGCAATTGCGGCAGCTGGGCGATGAACACCTCGACCATGGACGGATCGAAGTGCTTGCCTGCCTGCGCGCGCAGGTGGTCCACGGTGTCCTCGATGCTCCAGGGCTCCTTGTAGGGGCGGCGCGCCGTGAGCGCGTCGAACACGTCGGCCAGGGCGACGATGCGCGACTCCACGGGGATGGCCTCGCCCACCAGGCCACGCGGGTAGCCGCTGCCGTCCCATTTCTCGTGGTGCGTGAGCGCGATGGCATGGGCCAGACGCAGCACGCCCGCCGGATGCTCGCCGATGATCTCGGCCCCGATCTCGGGGTGGCGCTGCATGGTGGCCCATTCATCGGCATCGAGCGGGCCGGGCTTGCGCAGCACGGCGTCGGGGATGCCGATCTTGCCCACATCGTGCATGGGCGCGGCGTTGAGCAGGTCCTCGGCCCAGGCCGGCGAGTAGCCCAGCGCCAACGCCAGCACCTGCGCGAAGTGGCTCATGCGGATCACGTGCATGCCCGTCTCGTTGTCCTTGTACTCGGCCGCACGCCCCAGGCGCTGCACGATCTGCAGCCGCGTCTCGCGCAGCTCCTCGGTGCGCACCAGGGACAGGTGGGTGCGCACGCGCGCGCGCACCACGGGGGCGCTCACGGGCTTGGTGATGTAGTCCACCCCACCCACGTCGAAACCGCGCGCCTCGTCCTGTACCTCGGTGAGCGCGGTCACGAAGATCACCGGGATGCCTGCGGTCGTGCGGTCGGCCTTCAGGGCCTGGCACACGGCATAGCCGTCCATCTGCGGCATCATCACATCGAGCAGCACCAGGTCGGGCCGCTGCTGCTGAGCGACCTGCAGCGCGCGGGCGCCATCGGTGGCGAACAGCAGGCGGTAGTGCTCCTGCAGGATGTGGCGCAGCACCTGCAGGTTGGTGGGCTCATCGTCCACCAGCAGCAGTCGCGGGCGGTGGTCTTCCTGCACGGCACTCATGCGGCAGGCTCCCTGCGGTGGGTCTGGCGGGGCAGGTTCATGTGCCTATTGTCCCGCACCCGGCGCTGGCCTGGTTCATGCCGGCATCTCCCCTGGCGCGCGCAGATGGCTCTGCAAGGCCTGCAGGCAGGCCCGCGCCTCGTCGAAGTCGAAACGGTCCAGCGCCTCGTGCAGGCTGTTCAGGGTGACGGCGGGCAGCTCGGCCTCCAGCACGGCCAGGGGCGCATCGGCCAGTTCCCCCTGGGCCAGGGCGGCGGCCAGCGCTTCGATGGCGGCCAGCGCGCGCTCGCGCTGGTCCTGCTGCAGCGGCGCAGGCGCCGGGGCCGAGCCCTGGGGCTGGGCATCGGGGGCCTGCGGGTTGAGCAGGGCGCCGCGCACGGCGTCCAGGGCCGTGGCCAGGGCCAGCAGGGCGGACTGCACGCGCAAGGTGTCGCGGCTGCGGGCGGCGTTCTCGATCTGCGCCGCCAGCTTGTCCACTGCGGGCAGCGCCAGATTGCCTGCGGCCCCGCGCAGCCGGTGGGCGCGCGCGGCCAGGGTGTCCCAGTCGTCCGCCTGGTGCGCCGACAGCAGGCCGGCCAGCGCCACGCCGCTTTCCTGCATGAAGCGCTCGATGGCCTCGCGCAGGTAGCGCGCCTGTGTCCACAGGCGCACGCCACGCTCCCACTCGATGGCCGGTGCCGCGGGCGGCGCTGCCTGCTCCCGGGCGGGCTGTAACTTGAGCCCTTCCTGGGGGTGCAGCGTGCCGAAGGCGCTGGTCACGGCGAACACCGGGTCGGCCCCGGCCTCGCGCACGCCGATCACGCGCGCGATCTCGGCCATCAGCCGCACCGGCTCGACCGGCTTGCTCGCAAAGCCATCCATGCCGGCCGCGCGCGCATTGCGCCGGTCCTGCTCCAGCACGCTGGCCGACAGGGCGATGATGGGCGTGGGCTTGCGCTGGCGCGCGCGCTCGAAGCTGCGCAGGTGGCGCGTGGTCTCCAGCCCGTCCATGTCGGGCATCTGCAGGTCCATGAGCACCACGTCGAAACGCTCCTGCGCAAAGGCCTCGAAGGCCTGGGCACCGCTGTCCGCGGTGCTGATCTTGTGGCCCCCGCGCTCCAGCATGAGCTGCAGCAGTTCCAGGTTGGCGGGCACATCGTCCACGGCCAGCACGCGCAGGGTGGGCAGGGGAGCGCGCAGCCAGTCGCGCATGGAGACACCGCCATCAGCCGGCGGGCGGCCGGTGTGCAGCGGCAGCTGCACGGTGAAGGTGCTGCCCTGGCCGACCTGGCTCACGACGCCGATGCTGCCCCCCATGAGTTCGGCCAGCTGGCGGGCGATGGTCGTGCCCAGGCCCGTGCCCCCGTAGCGGCGCGTGGTCGAGGCATCGGCCTGTGCGAAGGGATCGAAGATGCGCTCCACGCCCGCCGCGTCGATGCCGATGCCGGTATCGACCACGGAGAGCAGGAGCTGGCCGTCCGCCCCCGACACGCGCAACGTGACATGGCCCTGGTGGGTGAACTTGAGGGCGTTGCCCATCAGGTTGAGCAGGATCTGCTGGATGCGGAAGGCATCACCCTGCCAGTGGTCGGACAGCTCGTACGGGTAGTCAAGGATGACGTCCAGCCCCTTCTTGGCGGCGTTGATGCGCAGCGAGGCGAGGATCTGGTCGCACAGTTCGCGCAGGCTGAAGTCGACCACTTCCAGCTCGACAGCCCCCTTTTCGAGCTTGGCCGTGTCCAGGATGTCGTTGAGCAGGCGCAGCATGGAGCGCGCCGAGTGGTGCACCGTACCCAGGTGGCGGCGCTGGGTGCTTTCCAGCGGCGTGTCCAGCAGTGCCTCGGTGAAACCGATGATGGCGTTCATGGGCGTGCGGATCTCGTGGCTCATGTTCGCCAGGAAGCTGCTGCGCGCTGCCGCCGCCTGCTCGGCCTGCTCCTTGGCGGAGCGCAGATCGGTCTCCATGCGGCGCCGCTCGGTCAGGTCGGTGGCGAACTTCACGATCTTGAAAGGCCGGCCCTGCGCATCGAGGATGGGGTTGTAGGTGGCCTGGATCCAGACCTCGCGCCCATTCTTGCCAACGCGCATGTACTCGCCCGCATCGAATTCGCCCTGGCCCAGGCGCGTCCAGAAGGCCTGGTAGGCCTCGCTGTCGGCATATTCCGGCTTGCAGAACATGCGGTGGTGCCGCCCCTCGATCTCGGCCAGGGTGTAGCCCATGAGGTCCAGGAAGTTCTGGTTGGCCGCGAGCACATGGCCCGAGAGGTCGAACTCGATCACCGACTGCGAGCGGCCAATGGCCGTGACCGTGCCCACGAATTCGGCGTTCTGGGCCTTGGAGGCCGTCATGTCGGTGATCACACCATCGATCCACCGGACTTCGCCCTTCGGCCCCAGGACGCCGCGGCCGGTTTCCGACACCCAGCGGATGCCGCCCTGGCGCGTGCGCAGCCGGTACTCCAGCACATAGGACTCGCCCGCCTGCAGGGCACGCTCCACCTCGTGGGCCACGCGCCCGCTGTCATCCCCATGGATGATGCGGCCAAAGGAGGTGTGGCCGGCCAGGAAATCCTCGGCCGGCCAGCCCGTCAGCGCCTCGACGGCATCGCTGATGAACAGCATGGACCAGTCGGCATCGCAGCGGCAGCGGAAGGCCACGCCGGGAATGTTGCGCACCAGGGAGCGCAGTTGCTCCTCGCCCCGGCGGCGCTCCTGCTCCATGGCCTTGCGCTCGGTCAGGTCGGTCAGAAAGCCCACCAGCACCGGCGGACCCGGAAGATCCACGCGGCCCACCACCAGGCGCACAGGCACCAGGCTGCCATCCTTGCGCACCACATGGATGTCCCGGTCCTTGCCCACCTGGCGCGCCTCGCCGCGGGCCAGGTCGCGCGGCAGGTAGCGCTCCGGCTGCCCGGCGAAGGCCGGGTCCACCAGCATGGCCACGTTGCGCCCCATGGCCTCGGCCGAGGTCCAGCCCAGCATGCGCTCGGCGGCGCCATTGAAGGACCGGATGGTGCCATCGGCATCGGCCATGACGATGGCATCCATCGCCGTCTCCACCACGGCGCGCAGGCGCGACTCACTCTGCTCGGTGGTGCGCAGCAGCCAGCGCACCCGAAGGCCGATGTTCACGGTGGTGACCACCAGGCCCACCAGTACGGCCATGAGCGCAATGGCCAGCGCCATGTACTTGGCCTGCTCGGACACCGGGCCCAGCGGCTCGAAGTTGCCCGTGACCCGCACGGCAGCAATGCTGATGTAGTGCATGCCGGCGATTGCCAGGCCCATGACCAGGCCCCCGAGCAGGGTGCTCACCCAGGGCCGGCGCGACCAGAAGCGCAGCATGCCGAAGCGCAGCCACAGCGACAGCATGGCCATGCCCACGGCGAACACCAGCGAAGCCAGGAAACCGCCCACGTCGTAACGGATCAGCGGCGCCATGTCGGATGCCGCCATGCCGGAGTAGTGCATGACCCCGATCCCCGCCCCCACCAGCGCCCCGCCCCAGGCGATGGTGCCGGCCGTGGGCTGCTTTTGCGTGAGCACGTGCAGGGCGACCCACGAGGCCACCAGGCTGGGCAGAAAGGACAGCGCCGTGGTCCAGGGGTCGAAGTGCCCGTTGGCGCACAGATCGAAGGCCAGCATGCCCACGAAGTGCATGGACCAGACCCCGCCGCCCAGGGCCAGCGAGCCCGATGCGACGATGAGGTTGCGGCGCAGCCGATCCGGCGCACGCTGCGCCAGCGCGGCCAGGTGCAGCGCCATCAGGGACGAGGCGATCGCCAGGACAACCGACAGGGCCACGAGCCAGGGGTCGTGCCCCCAGAGGTTCTGGGGCTCCCGCGCCGCGCCGACAACGAAGAATCTCTCGAGCATCGGGGCAAACAAAATGTAAGCGTTGGTTTCCATTCTGCCGGCAAGCCGGTGAGCGATTTACCCACAGGGCCTTGAAACCCGCCCACACCCCGTTTTGTTACATCCACGCGGCATGGATGCAACAGCGCCCGACCTTTGGGACTGGCGCGGCCCAGACCAGCGCCCCCGTGCAAGGGCCGCCCCGCCGCACTGGGGGCGTCCCCCTCCCAGATTGCGAAGCAATATGAGAGAGGGGGAAGGCGCGAAGCGCCTCAGGGGGTGAACGCTAATGTGCCACCACCTTGCCCCACTCCCGCTCATAGGTGTGCACCAGGGCCTGGTTGGACAGGCGGTTCACGTCCGCCGGCAAACGCGCCATGTCAACCGGAAAGTCGAACAGCAGGGGCAGCGTGCCCGCGCTCAGGAAGCGCAGGTCCGCAGGCAGCGCCTCGGGCAGGCGCCAGGGCCGGCGGCTGGCCACCACGAAGCCCCACTCGCCGAAGCTCGGCACATGGGCGTGGTAAGGCGCCGTCTGCAGGCCCACCGATTCCATGGTCTGCACCACCGTCCAGTAGCTCTTGCGCGCCACCAGCGGCGAGGTGGTCTGCACCACGGCATAGCCGCTGGCCGACAGGCGCTTGTCGAGCAGCGCATAGAAGCTGTTGGTGTAGAGCTTGCCGATGGAGAAGTTGGTCGGGTCGGGGAAGTCCACCACGATCACGTCGAACACATCCTCTGCCGCATCGCAGCCGGGCGCCTTGCACTGCTGCAGCCACTGGAAGGCGTCGGTGTTGACCACCTGCACCTTGGGCGAGCGCAGGGCATTGCCGTTGAGCCGGGCGAGCGTCGGGTCTTCAGTGAACAGGCGCGTCATGGCCGGATCGAGCTCGACCAGGGTGACCGACTCGACCGAGGGGTACTTGAGGATCTCGCGCACGGCCATGCCGTCGCCGCCCCCGAGCACGGCCACGCGCCGGGGCGCGCCATGGGCCGCCATGGCGGGGTGGACCAGGGCCTCGTGGTAGCGGTACTCGTCGCGCTCGGCGAACTGAAGGTTGCCATTGAGGTACAGACGATGGCCCAGCTTGCCGTTGGTGACCACGATGCGCTGGTAGGGCGAGGCGGTGCTGATGACGATGCGGTCCTGGTAGAACTTGTCTTCGGCAAAGCTCGTGATGTGGTCGGCGCCGACCAGCCCGGCCAGCAGCAACCCGATCACAGCCAGGCAGGCGAAGGCATGCGCGCGCAGGCGGCGCAGCTCCTGGCGGAACAGCCACACGGCCCACAGCGCAACAAAGGCATTCATGAGCCCGAACAGCAGGCCCGTGCGGATGAGCCCCAGCTGCGGCACCAGCAGCAACGGGAAGGCCATGGACACGGCCAGCGCGCCCAGGTAGTCGAAGGTCAGCACCTGCGAGACCAGGTCCTTGAGCGCCACATTGCGCTTCAAGATGCGCATGACCAGCGGAATCTCCAGCCCGGCCAGCGTGCCCACCATGAACACCATGCCGTACAGCAGCAGGCGGAAGGCCCCGGGCGCATAGGCATTGGCCAGGAACAGCGTGGCCGGCAACACGCCGCCGATCAGCGCCACCAGCAGTTCGATGCGCAGGAAGTGCGCGGGCAGCTGGCGCTCGAAATAGCGCGACAGCCAGGAGCCCACGCCCATGGCGAACAGGTAGGTGCCGATGATGGTGGAGAACTGCAGCACCGAATCGCCCAGCACATAGGAGGCGAGGGCGCCGGCCGCGAGCTCGTAGAGCAGGCCGCAAGCGGCCACGACGAACACGCTGGCCAGCAGTGCGACATCGATGGGGCGCACGCCCGGTGCGGGCACGGGGGGGAGGGAGGAGGGGGAGGTAGGGTTCGAGGACAAGCCGCTATTGTGCTGCGAACGGCGAAGGCACAGGCTGCTGGCGGGGCGTGGCGGTGGCCGGGGCAGCGGCCAGGCCCAACAGGCCATGGGGCAGCGCCTTGCCCTGGGCTGCAAGCTGCGCCGCCAGCCCCTGAGCGATGGCTTCGGCCCGGACTCGTCCCTGCGCTACCTGCACGGGTGGCAGGCGGGCCACTTCGCGCTGCATGAAGTCGGCCAGGTTTTGCGGGTTGCGGAACATGCGCGCCATCAGGATGCGGTAGGCATGGCCTTCGACCGGATCGCGGAATGCCGAGAATGCAGGGTTCGGAGGGATCGGGGGCCCTTCATCATGCAACCATGCCAGAGTGCTCACCGCTCGGTGTGTGTCATTCAGCAATGCCTGCCTGGCGTAGTCGAGCACCTCCTGGCCCCAGGCAGCCAATTGGGCCTCGCTCTGGGGTGTACCCGCATAGCCCTCGCTGCCGATGAGGCCCCTGGGTCCGACAAACTGAAAATTGAGCTGCGCATCCGCATCGCCGGCCCGCGCGTGCAGCCGCAGGATGTCGGTGCGCAGCGCATAGTCCTGGTCCGACAGGCGTACACAGAGCACCGACGCCTGGGTATGGCGCGCGTCGAGTTGCTGCAGCGCATCTCCCGAGGCCGTGCCCTGCGAACGCATCTGCCACAGCACGTCCGGCAACCATCGGCTGGAAGCACAGAAGCTCAGGCCGGCCAGCAGAGCCACATCGGAGTCGATGCCCTCGACCGACGGCCCGGTGTAGCTGCGCAGCATTTCCCAGACCGGCCGCGGCGGAGCGTCGATCGCATTGGACACCGCAGAGCCGAACCGGCGCTTGCTGCGCTGGATCTCTTCAGGGGAAGGCGGGGGTACCGCGGGGGGCACGGCGGCGGTATCGGTTGCTGCCATGCCAGCGCCCAGGTGCGGGTTCCAGGGAAAATCCCGGCCCTGCGGTGGAGCGCCCCCGGCAACACGCACCGCGGATGGAAGGTCTGCCGCAGGCCACCACAGCCACACAGCCCCCGCCATCAGCGCCACCAAGACAGTGCCGCCCACCATCCCGCCACGCCTGCCGAGGCGTCGAGGTTTGGAGCGAGGTGCATGGGCCATCACGCAGCCAGTCTGCACGAGGGGGCATAGCCCCTCGTCCATGCCAGAGAAATGGCCGGGCTTAAAACTGGTAGTTGACGCTGACGAGCAGGCTGCGCGGCGCGCCCGGCATGGCATCTGAACGCCAGTATTCCTTGTCCAGCAGGTTCGACAGCGCAGCGGTTGCCGTCCATGCGCCCTGGCGCCAGCCGACCAGCGCATCCCAGCGGGTATAGCCCGGCACGCGCGAGGTGTTGGCCGCATTGAGCCAGCGCGCGCTGGTGTGGGTGACGCCGATTTCCGCATACCAGGGCCCCTGGGGCGCGTAGCGCACGAAGAGGTTGCCATTGCGCAAGGCCGTGTCCACCAGGTACTTGCCCACGAGCGCGGGCTGCTGCTTGTCCTCCATGACCTTGGCGCTGGTCACGCCCACGCCGCCGCGCACGTACCACGACGAGGCCACGCGGCCGGCCGCGCTGAACTCGATACCGCGCGAGCGCTCCTTGCCACGGATGGCCCAGGTGAAAGGATCATTGACCGCATCGGGACGGTAGCGGATGTTGGCGTGCTGCAGCTGGTAGACCGACAGCTGGGTGGACAGCGCACCGTTGAGCCAGTCGCTCTTGACGCCCACTTCGATCTGGCGCGAGTGCTGGGGCTCGTCGTCGTACACGGCGGTGGGCGAGACGTCCACCGTGATCATGCCGCGCCCGCCATAGGGCGAGTAGCTCTTGTTCCACGAGGCGTACAGGCTGTGCTCGCGCACCGGCTGCCAGACCACGCCCAGGCGCGGGCTCACCGCGTCGCCGTCATAGCCGCGCCCCATGTTGGTCAGCAGGTTGGTGCTGTGGAAATCGAAGCGGTCGTAGCGCAGGCCGGCCAGCAGCTTCCACTCGGGCGTGAGGCTGATGAGGTCCTGCACGTACAGGGCCTGGCTCTCCGCCTTGTGCAGGTTGTGCTGGGTCGGGTTGCCCTGGGCCGGCTTGGCGCCCCAGGCAATGGGCTGCAACGGGTCGTAGCTGAAGGTGGACGCGGGCTGGCCGATGCGCGGATGGCGCTTTTCCTCGCTGACCTCCACCCCGACCAGCACCTCGTGCTGGAGGCTGCCGGTGCTGAACTTGCCCGTGAGGTCCACGGTGTTGGACAGGGTCTCGTTGGCCGTCTGCTGCCAGGCGTAGTTGGGCCGCACCTGGCCGCGCCAGGTGCAGGCCGCGCCTGCGGTGGTCTGACCGGCCGCATTGCAGTAGGTGCCGGCGAAGTAATGGTCGAAGTCCTGGCTGGCCTCGCGCTTGCTGGCCACCCAGCGCACGCTCCAGGCCTTGTTGAAGTCGTACGACAGGTCCGAACGCAGCACGCGCAGGCGGTCCTCCACATAGTCGCTGGGGTGGGCAAAGCCCTTGCGGATGGAGACGCCCGCGGGCAGTTGGTCGTAGACCGGACCGCGGTCGGGCACGCGCCAGATGTTGTCGTAGGTGTACTGCCCCGTCCAGCGCAGGCCGGTGCGGGTGTCCACCAGGATGCTGGGCGAGACCATCTCGTTCTTGTTGCGGATGCCGCTGCGGAAGCTGTCGGCCTGCTCGCGGTCGGCCGTCAGGCGCACGGCCACGTGTTCGTTGATGACCTTGTTGATGTCGAGCGTGCCGCCGTAGTTGTCCCACGAACCGCCGCGCAGGGTGACGCTGCTCTTGGCATCGAAGCGTGCCTGCTTGCTCACCAGGTTCACGATGCCGCCGCCGCTGCTGCGGCCGTAGAGCACCGAGGCCGGGCCCTTGAGGATCTCGATGCGCTCGACGTTGGCCGTACTGCGGCGCACCTGGCCCGATTCGCGCACGCCGTCGCGGTAGATGTCGCCCGAGTCGGCGTTGAAGCCGCGGATCATCACGCCCTCGCCGCGCATGTCGTACTTGGTGTTCACACCGGGCACACCATCGAGCATGACGGCCAGGTCGTTGATGCCGTAGCTCTTGTACTTGTTGACTTCCAGCGTGTCGATGGTCTGCGGAATGTCCTTGGGCGCCATGTAGGTCTTGGTGGCCGTAGTCACGCCTTCGGGGCGCACATCGTCGGCGTCGTACTGCGAGCCGGTCACCTGCACAGCGGGCAGGGCGGCATCGGCCTGGGCCCAGGCCTGGGAGGCACCCAGCACGGCCAGCAGGCTGGCTGCGGCGGTGGCTGTCAAATGAAAACGGGCAGCCTTGGTGCTGCCCGCATGGTTCTTGTTCGCCATGTGTACTCCAGTGGGTCGAACACGGCCCCTCCGGCCGCACCCGTTAACAGAAAGTACACATTTTAATACAAACGATAATTATTCTTATTCATTCCTTTGCACTCCAAAGGACAAGCACCCGCAGGCCCCGGGGGAGCCCTGCCGTCGCACCGCAATGGCCTTCAGTGGATGGCGGCGGCGACAATGATGCTGATGCCCAGGCACATGGCCGCCACCACCACGCCGAGCGCGATGTTCTGCTTCTCGACGATCTCGCCCCACAGGTCATAGGGCGTGATCTTGTCGACGATGATGAAGCACAGCCAGAAGATCACGACGCCGATCAGCGCGTACAGGATGGACCCGAGGAACGCCGCGGGCTTGAGCCATTCGATTCCCATCATGGTGGAAGCTCCTTGATAAATTACTTGTGCCCGCCGCCGCCGCTGGAATAGCCGCCGAACGAGCCGCCCGAGCTGCGGTAGCCGCTGCTGCCGGACGACCCGGAACAGTTGCTCAGCAGGATCAGCAGGATGATGATGACGATCGCAATGATGATGATGGTGCCGCAGCCCAGGCCCGATTTGGCCACGAAGGGCCCCGGGTCGTCGCGCTGCAGCACATCCTTCTTGTCTTCGAGCTTGAAGGCCTTGGCCACGGTGTCGCTGGCCAGTTTGTCGCCCGAGGACCAGGTCACCTCATTGGACGTCTGCTCCATGGACAACAGGCCCTTGGCGCTCGCGAAGTCGCGGTTCGAGGTCTTCTGCCCACGCGTGACCTGCCAGTAGAACTCGCCGAGCACATAGGTGGTCTCGGCCTCGTAGCTGTACTTGAGCTGGTAGGTGGTGCCCAGGTAGGTGGCGCTGCGGCCGCTGGCCGCCATCTGCGGGGCACCCGTGGTCGGGCGCACCATGCTCCAGCCGTCCTCGGCATCGACCAGGAAGGCGAAGCCGCGCTTCTGGTTGAACAGCAGGTACTCGCTCCAGCCGAAGTGCTCGTCGTCGCCGGGCTCCACGCCCATGCGGTGCTGGAAACCCACCACCTGCCAGTGCACGCCCTGCAGCTGGCCCTTGCTGCCCAGCGGGATGATGGGGCGCACCGGCTCGTCCTGCTCGGCCGAGCGCAGCTCGCCCCCCACGCCGCTGTCCAGCGAGATGATGCTCGCGCACGATCCGCAGGTGATGCTCTTGGTGGTGGACAGCTGCACCTGCACCGGCGCACCGCAGTGCGGGCAGTTGAACTGGCGGCCCTTCTCGTCCTTGGCCGATTCGTCCTTGAGGCCGGTGAGCTTGAGGTCCTCCAGCAGCACGGCGCGGCCGCGCTCCAGGTGCGGCGGCTGGTGGCCGTAGTCGATGCTGAGCACCTCGCCATCGGCGCTGCGCAACTCGACCATGTCGAAGGGCTGGCCGATGGGCGGCAGCTTGGGCAGTTCGCCCTGGGCCGAGATCAGCGTGGCACTGCCGCTGAAGGCGACGGAGTACGACTTGCCGCTGATGGCCGTGGTGGCGCCGATACGGAAACGGCTGGCCTCGGGCAGCTCGCGCCCGGCCTCCATGGGCCGGGTGAAGACGTAGGCGCCGTTGTCCTCGCCCAGGCTGGCCAGGGTGCCGTCCTGCAGGAAGGCCGACCACTCGGTCCAGACACCGGCCTCGGTCTTGTACTGCAGGCGGCCGATCAGCGTGAACGGCACCTCCTTGCCGTCGAGCGTGATGCGCCCGCTGGCCATGAGCTGCAGCGGGCTGTGGTCATCGAACAGCTCGGCCATCTTGCCCAGGCGCTGCAGCACGTCGCCGCTGCGCACCACGGTGCTCTGGCAGTAGCCGCAGACGGCGTGGGTGGACTGCGCGCTGCGGAATTCAACCGGCGCGCCGCAGCCCGGGCAGGGCGCGCGGTAGGAACGCTGTGTGGGGTCAGTGGCCATTCGGGCGTTGCCACGGGCGTCCAGGTGCTGGGCTGCAGGGGGCCGTCAGCCCGCTGCCGCCCGCACCCGAGGCGCCGGTGGCGAAGGTAGGGGTTGCGCCGGGCCTCAGATCAGCTTCTTGAGCAGTTCGGACTTCTTGGCGTCGAACTCCTCCTGCGTGAGGATGCCCTTGGCCTTGAGATCGCCCAGCTTCTCGAGCGTGGCCATCACGTCCTCGGGCTTGACGCCAGCGGCGGCCGCCACGGCCGCCGCTGCGGGCGCGGCATTGCCGCCGCCCTGCAGGCCCTGCTGCAGGTTCTGCGCCATCACCTGGCCCAGCGCCACGCCGGCACCCAGGCCCATGGCGTCGCCCGCGATGCCGCTGCCGCCACCGCTGTTCTCGGCGAACTTGGGGATGGCCTGGGCCGTCTGGTACTGCATGAACTTGGCCATGTCGTTGCCGACCATGCCCATGCCGATCTTCTGGTCGAGGATCTTCTGCAGCTCTTCGGGCAGCGAGACGTTCTGCACCGTGAGGTTCTCGATCAACAGGCCCAGCTTGGCGAAGATGGGCGCCAGTTCCTTGGTCAGCGCATCGGCGAACATGACCTGGTTGGCCGCCAGGTCCAGGAAGGGCAGGCCGCTGCCGGCAATGGCGTTGCTGATGTTCTGCAGCACCAGGCCGCGCAACTGGCCTTCGAGGTCGCCCACGGGGTAGACGTCGCGCGTGCCCGAGATCTCGGTGTGGAACAGCTTGGGGTCGGCGATGCGGAAGGCATAGTTGCCGAAGGCACGCAGGCGCACCGCACCGAAGTCCTTGTCGCGGATGGTGATGGGCTGGGGCGTGCCCCACTTCTGGTCGATCTGCTGGCGCGTGCTGAAGAAGTAGACATCGCTCTTGAAGGGTGACTCGAAGAGCTTGTCCCAGTTCTTCAGGTAGGTCAGCACCGGCAGGGTCTGCGTGGTGAGCTTGTAGGTGCCAGGCCCGAAGACGTCGGCCACCTTGCCTTCGTTGACGAAGACGGCCATCTGCGACTCACGCACCACCAGCGTGCCGCCGTTCTGGATTTCCATGCCGCTCATCGGGAAGCGCCAGGCGAGCGTGCCGTCACCGTCCTCGGTCCACTGCAGGACGTCGATGAACTGTTTCTTGATGAAATCCATGAGGGCCATGTCTGCTCCCTAATGCGTTGCCGCAGTTGAAAAGATGACCATCATAGCAACGGGGTTGGCGCCGCCAAGGGCATTTTGATTCCCCACTGCGTGACGGAATTAACGCTATGGCCCCACCGTGCCCGTCACCCCGCAATCAATAGTTTCAATGCTGAAACTAGCCGAACTCAATTGGCCTTGGCTATTGCGAATGCCTACCATTTCATGACCGGCGGCACTGCCGCACGCATGAATGAAAGGACACCCCCATGGCCCGCATCCGCCAGATCGCCCAGCAGAACAAGACCATGCTCCTGAAGACCGGCAGCTACTACCTGATCCACATCAGCGTGGCCGCCATGGTGGCCTATGCCGTCACGGGCAACCTCTGGGCTTCGCTCACGCTGAGCCTGCTCGAACCCACGGTACAGGCCGTGGCCTTCTTCTTCCATGAAAAGGCCTGGGACCGCGCGGCACGCCGCCGCGCTGCCAGCGCTGTCGATGCCTTGCCTGCCGCAGCGTGACAGCCATGCGCAGGCACTTCACCCAATGGCTGCAGCAGGCGCTGGCGGCCTACGCGCAGACGCAGTGAGCGCGGGGGCCGGTCAGTGCCCTGCGAAGTCGACCAGGGTGTAGAGCGGCAGGCCCGATTCCTTGAGGCGCTGCGAACCACCCAGCTCGGGCAGGTCGACGATGGCCGCGCCCTCGGTCACGGTGGCGCCCAGCTTCTCCAGCAGGCGCCGGCCGGCCATCATGGTGCCGCCCGTGGCGATGAGGTCGTCGATCAGCAGCACGCGGTCGCCGGGCTTGACAGCATCGGTGTGCAGCTCCACCGTGGCACTGCCGTATTCGAGTTCGTAGGTTTCCTCCACCGTGGTGAAGGGCAGCTTGCCCTTCTTGCGGATCGGCACGAAGCCCACATTGAGTTCGTAGGCCACCACGGCCCCGAGGATGAAGCCGCGCGCATCAAGCCCGGCCACCACATCCGGGCGCAGGGCCTTGTCCATGTAGCGGTGCACGAAGGCATCGATCAAGACGCGAAAGACCTTGGGGTCCTGCAGCAGCGGCGTGATGTCGCGGAACTGCACGCCGGGGGCCGGCCAGTCGGGCACGGTGCGGATGTGCTGGCGCAGGTACTGGTTGACGCTGAGGGGCTGCATGGGGTGTGGGGCGGATGGCACAAAGGGGGCGAGTGTAAACACCAGCACCCGGCCTGTGGCCGCAAATGCGGGCCCATAATGGGTCTTCGTTACACCTGCAGCCTGCAGGCTGACTCCATTTGACTTGAGAAATAAGCCAGATCGGCCATGCCCATCTCCGTCCTGTTGATCGAAGACGACCGAGAGCACGCACGGGCGCTTGTGGATGCACTGGTCGATCCCTGGCTGGGCTGGCGGGCCCACGTGGCCCCATCGCTGACACAGGCGCAGCTGTGGCTCAAGGACCATGTGCCGGACATCGTGCTGGTCTGCCAGCACTTCACCGACGGCTCGGCCTACGACGTGCTGGAGCACATGGGCCGCGTCCCGGCCCTGATCATCGTGGACGCCGGGGCCGATGCGCAGGCGGCCCACGCCATGCGCCATGGCTTTGCCGACTTCACCATCCGCGACCCCGGCTGCAACTACCTGCTGGCCCTGCCCGCGCAGATCGAGGCCGTGCTCGAGCGCAGCAGCAGCGTGCGTGCGCGGCGCGCCGCCGAGGCCATGCTGGCGCGCCAGCACCGCCTGCTGCAGGCGATCTCGCGTGCGCAGGCCGTGTTCATCGCCAGCTCGGCCCCGCGCGCGGCGTTCGATGCCCTGTTGCACGAGCTCATGGAGCTGACCGGCAGCCAGCTCGGGCTGGTCGGGCAGGTGCAGCGCACGGCCGAGGGCCGGCCCTTTCTGCGCATGCACTCCATGACCGACGTGGCCTGGGACGAGGCCACGCGCGCACGCTACACCCGGGATGCGGAGGAGGGCCGGGTCTTCGATGACCTCGACTCCCTGCCGGGCCAGGCGATGCAGACCGAGGCGCCGGTGATCGTCCACAACGCCCAGGGGGAGCAGCGCAGCGCCGGCATGCCGCCCGGGCATGCGCCCGTGGTCTCTTACCTGGGCCTGCCCATCCTGGCCTCGGGCGAGCTGGTCGCCGTGGTCGGGCTGGCCAACCGGCCCGAGGGCTACACCGCGGCCGACGTGCAGTTCCTGCAGCCGCTGCTGAACACCGTGGGCCAGCTGGAGCTGGCACGCCGCGCCGAGCTCGCGCGCCGCCAGGTGGAGGAGGAGCTGGCGCGCACCAGCGAGCTGCTGGCCGAAAAGACCCGGGCGCTGCAGAGCACGCTGGCCAGCGTCTCACAGGGCATCACCAAGGTCGATGGCGAGGGCCGCATCCGCGTCTACAACCAGCGCTACCTGGAGCTCTTGAACCTGCCCGAAGCGCTGCTCGCGGGCGAGCCCCGGGTGGAAGAGGTGGTGCGCTTCCAGACCGAGCGCGGGGACTTCGGCACGGGCTTCCAGCTGATCGAGTCCAAGGCCCGCGACTACGTGGGCGCCGAATACGCCGCGCACGGGGGCAAGCTGACCATGCCGGACAGCTACATCCGCCGCACCGTGGCCGGCCGCTTCATCGAGGTACGCACACGCCCGCTGGAGGACGGCGGGCGCGTGCGCACCTTCACCGACGTGACCGACTACCTGGGCGCACTGGAAGCCCTGCGCGAGAGCGAGGCGCGCTGGCGCAGCCTCACCCAGCTGTCCTCCGACTGGTACTGGGAGCAGGATGCCGAGTTCCGCTTCGTGCGCACCGAAGGCAGCCCGCAGGCCAAGATGGACATGACCGACGAGCAGCTCTTCGGCCTTGCGCGCTGGGAACTGCCCAACACCTTTGCCGACGAAGGCCAGTGGCGCGCCCACCGCGAGCAGCTCGCGCAGCGCCAGGTGTTCCGCAATTTCGAGATCCAGCGCACGACCGCGGCCGGCGAGCCGATCTGGGTGTCCATCAGCGGCGAGCCGATCTTCAATGCCGAGGGCGAGTTCACCGGCTACCGCGGGCTGGCGCGCGACATCACCGAGCGCAAGCGTGCCGAGGCCGAGATCCAGCGCCTGGCCTTCTACGACGAACTCACCAAGCTGCCCAACCGGCGCCTGCTGCTGGACCGGCTGGAGCGCGCGGCCACGGCCTGCGAGCGCGAGGGCCAGCATGGCGCCCTGCTGTTCCTGGACCTGGACAACTTCAAGGGCATCAACGACACCATGGGCCACGAGTGGGGCGACCGCCTGCTGGTGCAGGTGGGCGAGCGCCTGCGCGCCAGCGTGCGCGCCACCGACACCGTGGCGCGCCTGGGGGGCGATGAGTTCGTGGTGGTGCTGCAGGGGCTGAGCAGCGAGGAGACCGGGGCCGCCGTCGAGTCGGAGGCCGTGGCGCAGAAGGTGCTGCAGGCCCTCAACGAGCCCTACGACATGGACGGCAGCGAGCTGCACAGCACGCCCAGCATCGGCATCGCGCTGTTCCACGACCGCGAGCAGCCCGTCAACGAGCTGCTCAAGCGCGCCGACCTGGCGATGTACCAGGCCAAGGCCCAGGGGCGCAACACGCTGTGCTTCTTCGACCCGGCCATGCAGGCGGCGGCCACGGCGCGCTCGGCGCTCGAAGGCGACATCCGCCAGGGCATCCAGCGCAACGAGTTCCTGCTGCACTACCAGCCGGTCGTCAATGCCGCGGGCCAGACCATGGGCGCCGAAGCCCTGGTGCGCTGGCAGCACCCGCAGCGCGGCATGGTGCCGCCGGGCCAGTTCATCCCGCTGGCCGAGCAGACCGGCCTGATCCTGCCGCTGGGCCAGCGCGTGCTGCACCTGGCCTGCGAGCAGTTGGCGCGCTGGAACCGCGAGAGCGCCACCAAGGGGTGGACCGTGGCCGTGAACGTGAGCGCCCAGGAGTTCCGCCACACCGAATTCGTGCCCCAGGTGCTGCAGGCGCTCTACACCACGGGCGCCGACCCGGCGCGGCTCAAGCTGGAGCTGACCGAAAGCCTGCTGCTCACCGACGTGGAGGAGAGCATCGTGAAGATGCAGGTGCTGCGCAACCTGGGCGTGGGCTTCTCACTCGATGATTTCGGCACCGGCTACTCCTCGCTGGCCTACCTCAAGCGCCTGCCACTGGACCAGCTCAAGATCGACCAGAGCTTCGTGCGCGACGTGCTCACCGACCCCAACGATGCGGCCATCGCCTGCACCATCGTGGCCCTGGCCCACAGCCTGGGCCTGGACGTGGTGGCCGAGGGCGTGGAGACCGAGGGCCAGCACGACTTCCTGCTGCGCAACGGCTGCCAGCAGTTCCAGGGCTACCTGTTCGGCCGGCCGGGGCCTGCGGAAGCCCTGCAGCCCGGCTGAGGGCTGTCAGCCTTTCAGGAGTTTGGCCTCGGCCAGGCTCAGCGCTGCAGGGTGGCCCGAGAGCACCAGGGTGTCGCCCTCGGCCAGGGCTGCATCGTCCACGGCGGCGCTGACATGGCCATTGGCGCGGCGCAGGTTGACCACGCGCACGCCCATGGCCGGCAGGGCCAGGTCGCCCAGCAGCTGGCCCAGGGCCTTGGCACCCGAGGGCAGGCTCACGGTGGCCAGGCGCTCCTGGTCGCGCTCGTTGACGGTGTCGTCGTCGGCGCCATGGAAGTAGCCCCGCAGCAGGTTGTAGCGCGCGTCGCGCTGGTCTTGCACCAGGCGCAACACGCGGCGCATGGGCACGCCGACCAGGGCCAGGGCGTGGCTGGCGAGCATGAGCGAGCCCTCGATGGCCTCGGGCACGACCTCGGTGGCGCCGGCTTCCTGCAGCTTGTCCAGGTGCAGGTCGTCCTGCGTGCGCACCACCACCGGCACCTGGGGCGCGTGGGACCGGGTATTGGCCAGCACCTTGAGCGCCGCGGGCACATCGATGTAGGTCACGGCCACGGCACTGGCACGCACCAGGCCGGCCGCCATGAGCGCCTGCAGGCGCGTGGCATCGCCGTAGACCACGGAGTCGCCGGCGGCGGCGGCCTGGCGCACGCGGTCCGGGTCCAGGTCGAGTGCCATGTAGGGGATGCCCTCATGCTCGAGCATGCGCGCCAGGTTCTGGCCCGAACGGCCGTAGCCGCAGATGATCACGTGCTTGCTCGTGTTGATGGACTTGCGCGCGATGGTCGTCATCTGCAGCGATTGCTGCAGCCAGTCGCTGGCCACCAGCTTCATCACGATGCGGTTGCTGTACATGATGAGGAAGGGCGTGGCCAGCATGGACAGCACCATGGCCGCGAGGATGGGGTTCATGAGCGCGGGCTGCACCAGGTTGTTGGTCTGTGCCAGCGACAGCAGCACGAAGCCGAACTCGCCTGCCTGCGCCAGGTACAGCCCGGTGCGCAGCGAGACCCCGGTGGTCGCACCCATGCCGCGCGCCAGCACCAGGATGACCACCAGCTTGAGCGTGATCGGCACCACCAGCAGCGCCAGCACCAGGCCCCAGCGGTCCACCAGGATGTGCCAATCCAGCATCATGCCGATGGTGATGAAGAACAGCCCGAGCAGCACGTCGTGGAAGGGACGGATGTCGGTGCCCACCTGGTGGCTGTACTCGGTCTCGGACACCAGCACGCCTGCGATGAAGGCCCCGAGCGCGAGGCTCAGGCCGGCCACCTCGGTCAGCCAGGCCAGGCCCAGGGTGATGAGCAGCAGGTTGAGCATGAACAGCTCTTCGCTCTTGCGGCGTGCCACCAGGGTCAGCCACCAGCGCATCACGCGCTGGCCGCCCGTGAGCAGCAGGCCCACCAGCACCGTGGCCTTGAGCAGGGCCCAGGCGAGTGCCACCAGCAGCTTGTCGGGCGACGAGCCGAGCGCCGGGATCAGCACCAGCAGCGGCACCACGGCCAGGTCCTGGAACAGCAGGATGCCCATGACGTTGCGGCCGTGCTCGCTCTCCAGCTCGGCACGCTCGGCCATGAGCTTGACCACGATGGCCGTGCTGCTCATGGCCATGACGCCGGACAGGGCCAGCGCCGTCTGCCAGCCCATGTCCCACACACCGCCCAGCAGTTTGGCCAGGAGCAGCGAGCCGACGGTGGCCAGGGTCATGGTCACGACCACCTGCATGAGCCCCAGGCCGAACACCTGGCGGCGCATGGCGCGCAGCTTGGGCAGGCTGAACTCCAGCCCGATGGCGAACATCAGGAACACCACGCCGAATTCACCCAGGTGGCGCACGCCCTCGGAGTTCTGCGCCAGGGCCAGCGCATGGGGGCCGATGAGCACGCCCGCAGCCAGGTAGCCCAGCATGGGCGGCAATTTCAGGCTGCGGCAAGCCACCACGCCCAGCACCGCGGCCAGCAGGTAGAGCAGGGTGAGGGCGAGTGAGGACATAGGCTGATGCTATCCGAGCGCAGGCAGGCCGGTCGATAGAATCTCGCGCATGACCGCCGTTCTTCCCCCTTTCGATGCCGATCAGGCGCTGCGCCTGGCCCGAGAAACCTTCGACATCGAAGCCGCCGCCCTGAACGGGCTGGCCGCGCGCGTGGACGCGCGCTTTGCCCAGGCGGTGCAGATGGCGCTGACCATCCGTGGCCGCGTGGTCGTGATGGGCATGGGCAAGAGCGGCCATGTGGGCCGCAAGATTGCCGCCACCCTGGCCTCCACGGGCACCCCGGCGTTTTTTGTGCACCCGGGCGAGGCCAGCCATGGCGACCTGGGCATGGTGACCGAGCACGACATGGTGCTGGCCATCTCCAACAGCGGCGAGAGCGGCGAGCTCACCGCCATCCTGCCGGTGCTCAAGCGGCTCGGCGTGCCCCTCCTGGCCCTGACCGGCGGGCTCGACTCCACCCTGGCACGCCATGCCGACCTGGTGCTGGACTGCAGCGTGGACCGCGAGGCCTGCCCGCTGAACCTGGCGCCCACCGCCAGCACCACGGCCCAACTGGCCATGGGCGACGCCCTGGCCGTGGCCCTGCTCGATGCACGGGGCTTCCGGCCCGAGGACTTCGCGCGTTCGCACCCTGGTGGTGCGCTCGGCCGCAAGCTGCTGACCCATGTGAGCGACGTCATGCGTTCGGGTGGCGACGTGCCGCGCGTGGCGCCAGACGCCTCCTTCAGCGAGCTGATGCGCGAAATGAGCGCCAAGGGCCTGGGCGCCTCGGCCATCGTCGATGCCGCGGGGCAGATCCTGGGCATCTTCACCGACGGCGACCTGCGCCGGCGCATCGAGGCCGGCGCCGACCTGCGCGCCGCCACCGCGGCCGAGGTGATGCACCCCTCGCCCCGGCGCATCGCCCCGGACGCCCTGGCCGTGGATGCCGCCGAGCTCATGGAGGCCCACAGCATCACCAGCGTGCTGGTGGTGGACGCCGCCGGCGCGCTCACCGGCGTGGTGCACATCGGCGACCTGATGCGCGCCAAGGTGATCTGAGCCATGGCGAGCCCCTTTTCCGTGCCTCCCGCCCTGAACTTCGCCCCCGAACTGCTGCTGCGCGCCCAGGGCGTGCGCGTGGCTTTCTTCGACGTGGACGGTGTGCTCACCGATGGCAGCCTGCTGTTCACCGATGCCGGTGAAACCATCAAGCGCTTCAACACCCTGGACGGCCACGGCCTCAAGCTGCTGCAGAAGGCCGGCATCACGCCCGCCGTGATCACCGGCCGCGACTCGGCGCCCCTGCGCGTGCGCCTGAAGGCGCTGGGTGTGGAACATGCGGTCTTCGGTACCGAGGACAAGCGCCCGGCCGCCGAAGACATCCTGGCCCGGCTGGGCCTGACCTGGGAGCAGGCCGCTGCCATGGGCGACGACTGGCCCGACCTGCCGGTGATGCGCCGCAGCGCATTCGCCTGCGCGCCAGCCAATGCCCAGGTCGAGGTGCGCCACAACGCCCACTACGTGACCACCGCCCGCGGCGGCGATGGCGCGGCACGCGAACTGTGCGACCTGCTGCTGGTGGCTACCGGCCACTATGCCCGCTTGCTGGCAGACTACACCGCATGATGCGCCCCGCCATGCCCCACCGCGCGCCCCCATCCGGCCCCCGTTCCGGAGGCCGCCCATGAGCCGGCGCCAGATGCTGCGCCAGAGCTGGGAGCGCATCACCCTGTACCTGCCGGTGATGATCATGGGGCTGCTGGCCCTGGGCACCTGGTGGCTGGTGCGCAACGCGCCCGCGCCCCTGGCACCGCCCACCGAAAAGGCCCGCAGCAACCAGCCCGACTATTCGATGAAGGCGTTTTCGGTCAAGAGCTTCGATGCCAAGGGCCGCCTGCAAAGCGAGGTGCAGGGCGATCTGGCGCGGCATTTTCCCGATACCGACACGCTGGAAATCGACCACGCGCGCATGCGCTCGGTGGCACTGGACGGGCGCCTGACCCTGGCCACGGCCAACCGGGCCCTGAGCAATGCCGATGGCAGCGAGGTGCAGCTCTTCGGCAACGCCATCGTCACGCGCGAGCCGTTGCCCGCCCGCCCTGGCGTGGCCGCCCAGCCGCGCATGGAGTTCCGCAGCGAGTTCCTGCATGCCTACACCCAGACCGAACGCGTGCGCTCGGACAAGCCGGTGGTCCTGACCCGGGGCAATGACCGCTTCACGGCCGACGGCATGGACTACGACCACCTCGACCAGGTGCTGCAGCTGCGCGGCCGGGTCAAGGGCGTGCTCGTGCCGGGCTCCGCCAAGTAGGCAGCACCGCGCCGCCACCCTTTTACCCACCACCAAGGCCCTTCATGACCTTGCAGCAGCCGCCGCAGCCACGCCCCCTTCTGGCCTTCATCACCGGCGCCTCCAGCGGCATCGGCCAGGCGCTGGCCCTGCGCTTTCACCAGGCCGGCTACCGCCTGGCCCTGGTGGCGCGCCGCACCGAGGAGGTCAAGGCCTGGGCCATTGCCCAAGGCATCGACCCGGCCGACTACGAGGTCTACGGCGCCGACGTCTCGGTGGTGGACAGCATCGTCGCTGCCGGAAATGACTGCCTCGCGCGCCAGGGCACGCCCGACGTGGTGATCGCCAATGCCGGCATCAGCGTGGGCATGGACACCGCGGTGCGCGGCGACATCGACGTCATGGCGCGCACCTTCGCCACCAACAACATCGGCATGGCCGCCACTTTCCACCCCTTCGTCGACGCCATGGTGCAGCGCCGAAGCGGCACCTTCGTGGGCATCGGCAGCGTGGCCGGCATACGCGGCCTGCCCGGCCATGGAGCCTACTGCGGCAGCAAGGCGGCGGTCATCAGCTATTGCGAAAGCCTGCGTGGCGAGATGCGGCCCCACGGGGTGCGTGTGGTGACCATCTCGCCCGGCTACATCGACACACCACTGACCCAGGGCAACCGCTATGGCATGCCCTTCCTCATGCAGGCCGAGGATTTCGCAGAGCAGGCCTTCCGGGCCATCACCGCAGGCACCAGCTACCGCGTGATCCCCTGGCAGATGGGCGTGGTGGCCAAGCTCATGCGCCTGCTGCCCAACTGGGTGTTCGACAAGGCCCTGGCCGGCCGGCCGCGCAAGCGCCGAGAACACGAGTGACAACCCCCTGAATCGCTTCGCGCCTCGGCTCCGCCGCCGGAGGCGGTGGCCCTTGCGCGGCGGTCCTGGCCTGGGCCGTGCGCGTTCCACCCAAGCGAGGCAGCGCCGCACGCCATTGAAAACCCACAGCAGAGCTGTGCCGAGAGTCCAGGCATGAAAAAAGCCCCCGAAGGGGCTTTGTCTTTTGGGGGTCAGGGCTCAGTAGCCGCTGTTGCCACCGTTGCCGTAGCCGCCGCCACCGCCGCTGCGGCCACCGCCGCCGTTGCGCGAACCGGAGCCATAGGGGCTGCGGAAGCCGCCTTCGCTGCGGCCACCGCCGCCGTAGCCGCCACCGCCATCACCGCGGCCGCCGCCATAACCACCGCCGCCGCCGTCACCGCGGCCACCACCGTAGCCGCCGCCACCGCCGCCTTCACGGCCACCGCCGTAGCCGCCACCGCCACTGCGGCCGCCGCCACCACCATAGCCACCACCGCCGCCACCGAAACCGCCGCTGCGGGGTGGGCGTGGTTCCATGGGACGTGCTTCATTCACCACGATGCTGCGGCCGCCCAGAGGCTGGCCGTTCATGCCGTTGATGGCGGCCTGGGCTTCTGCATCGCTGCCCATCTCGACGAAGCCGAAACCCTTGGAGCGGCCGGTATCGCGCTCCATCATCACCTTGGCGCTGGTCACGGCACCAAATTGGCCGAAGGCCTGCTCCAGATCGTTGTCACGCACCGAGTACGGCAGGTTGCCAACGTACAGTTTGTTGCCCATCGAGGGACTCCTCAAAAACACATGGATAAAGCGATGGAGTCCCGAAAACGCAGCCAGCTAATCTCAATGACGCTCTCAGCGCGAAACTGACGGACACCGCAAACGACAGGTATAACCCGCCAAGCCATTATGCGCCACAAATTTCCCAAAAAAGCAAGCCTCGTGGCCTCGGAAGACAGGTTGTGGTGGCATGGTGACAAATGCCACGGCCCCAACGAAAAAAGGAGCCTGAAGGCTCCTTTTGTGGGTCTGCGCAGGGCAGGCGTGCTTGCTCAGTAGCTGCCGCGGCCACCGCCGTAGCCACCACCACCGCCGCCGTTACGGCCACCGCCGTAACCGCCGCCGTTGCCACCACCGTAGCCGCCGCCGCCACCACCGAAGCCACCGCTGCGGGGAGCACGGGGCTCCATGGGACGGGCTTCGTTGACCACGAGGTCACGGCCGCCGTAGTTCTGGCCATGCACGCCCTGGATGGCGGCTTGTGCTTCGGCATCGCTGCCCATTTCGACAAAGCCGAAACCCTTGGAGCGGCCGGTGTCGCGCTCCATCATGACCTTGGCGCTGCCCACGGTGCCGTACTGGCTGAAGGTCTGCTCCAGATCGTTGTCGCGGAAGGAATAGGGCAGATTGCCCACGTACAGTTTGTTGCCCATGAGGGACTCCTGAAAAAACATGAAAACGCGATGGAGCCCGACGCAATCAACAAACCTGTGACGACTTCAAAGACGCGAAACTGACCAATCACCGCTAACCGCCTTGCTGCCAGAGCAGTAAGGCGAACTCATTATTAATCACTTTATGGCGCTTGTGGGTTTTATTTCAGCAAGGGCAAACCCGTGCCGGGGGCTGTCATCAGGCTGTAACCGCGGGTTTTCCCTTGATTTCCCCCACATTCGTATACAATCGCGCGGTCTTTGGGGAGTAGCCCGTCCGTCGCGCAATGCGCCGGGGGCATGCGTCAACACACTTGGGTTGCTTGCAATCTATGGCGCATGCGGCTCGTGAATGAGCTGGGCAAGACCATTGACTGCATGCCGATCCAATGGCCGGAGTCGGGGTGCAGTCAATGCGATTTCAGAACAATCCGGCCGGATTGACCCCACGAAATGGAAGCCTTCTTCGTATCCACCTCCCTCGTCGCGCTGGCCGAGATGGGGGACAAGACCCAATTGCTGGCCCTCGTGCTGGCCGCACGCTTTCGCAAACCCTGGCCCATTGTCCTGGGCATCTTCGTCGCCACCCTGGCCAACCATGGCCTGGCCGGCGCCGTGGGCGCCTGGGTGACCACCCTGCTCGGCCCGCAGGTGCTGCGCTGGATCCTGGGCGCCTCGTTCATTGCCATGGCCATCTGGATGCTGATCCCCGACAAGCTCGACGAGGAAGAGACCAGCGGCGCCCCGCGCTGGGGGGTCTTCGGCACCACGCTGATCGCCTTCTTCCTGGCCGAGATGGGCGACAAGACCCAGATCGCCACGGTGATGCTGGCCGCCCAATACCACGCCTACCTCGCGGTGGTGGCCGGCACCACGCTGGGCATGATGCTGGCCAACGCCCCCGTGGTCTGGCTGGGCGAGCGCATCACGCGGCGTGTGCCCATCAAGGCGGTGCACATGGTCTCGGCGGGCATCTTCCTGGTGCTGGGCGGCATTGCACTGTTCGCACCGGTGGCCACGCCCTGAGGGGGCTGCGGCCCGGGTCGGGCTTTGGTATAGTTGTTCCTGCGCCGATTTGCCACAGCTTGCGGGCGCTTTATAAATCCTGCTAAAGACCCGACCGACACCCAAAGCCCGGCCTCGTTTTTAGCGATGCCGGGTTTTTTGTTTATGTCGTTCATTGCCACACCCCAGTCCATGCATTTCGAGGAGCTGCTGCCGCTGCAAAGCGGTGCCTCCATCCGTGACTACGTGCTGGCCTACGAGACCTACGGGACGCTCAATGCCGAGCGCTCCAACGCCGTGCTCGTCTGCCACGCCCTCAACGCCTCGCACCATGTGGCCGGCGTCTACGAAGGCCAGCCGCGCAGCGAGGGCTGGTGGGACAACATGATCGGCCCGGGCAAGCCGGTGGACACCAACCGCTTCTTCGTGGTCGGCGTGAACAACCTGGGCTCGTGCTTCGGCTCCACGGGGCCCATGCACACCCACCCCGACACGGGCGAGGTCTATGGCGCCGACTTCCCGGTGGTGACGGTGGAGGACTGGGTCAACGCCCAGGCCCGCCTGCTCGACCGCCTGGGCATCACCCAGCTGGCGGCCGTGCTGGGCGGCAGCCTGGGCGGCATGCAGGCCCTGGCCTGGACGCTGCAGCACCCCGACCGCATGCGCCATGCCGTGGTGGTGGCCAGCGCCCCCAACCTCACGGCCGAGAACATCGCCTTCAACGAGGTCGCGCGCCGCGCCATCGTGACCGACCCCGACTTCCATGGCGGGCACTTCTACCGCCATGGCGTGGTCCCCAAGCGCGGCCTGCGCATCGCGCGCATGATCGGCCACATCACCTACCTGAGCGATGACGTGATGAACGAGAAGTTCGGGCGCCAGCTGCGGCACCAGGTGCTTGAACAGGGCAGCCAGGACGCAACCGTACCGAGCGGCGGCGCCTCTTACCTCTACAGCACGCAGGACATCGAGTTCCAGATCGAAAGCTACCTGCGCTACCAGGGCGACAAGTTCAGCGAGTACTTCGACGCCAACACCTACCTGCTGATCACGCGCGCACTCGACTACTTCGACCCCGCCTCGCACTACGGCGGCAACCTCACGCTGGCGCTGGCGCGTGCCACGGCCAAGTTCCTCTTGATCAGCTTCACCACCGACTGGCGCTTCTCGCCCCAGCGCAGCCGCGAGATCGTCAAGGCCCTGCTCGACAACCGCCGGCGCGTGAGCTACGCCGAGATCGACGCGCCGCACGGGCACGATGCCTTTTTGCTCGACGACCCGCGCTACATGGACACCATGCGCTCGTATTTCGACAGCATCGCCAAGGAGCTCGCATGACCGAGAAAGCCACCATGGAGGCGCTGGCGCGCCTGGTTTCCACGGGCTCGCGCGTGCTCGACCTGGGCTGCGGCGATGGCGCCATGCTGTCCTACCTGCAGCGCGAACGCGGATGCAGCGGCTACGGCATCGAGATCGCCGACGCCAACGTGCTGGCCTGCGTGCGCCGCGGCGTGGACGTGATCCAGCTCAACCTGGACGAGGGCCTGGCGATGTTCGGCGACAACAGCTTCGACGTGGTGCTGCAGATCGACACGCTGCAGCACCTGCGCAATGCCGAGGTGATGCTGCGCGAGACAGCCCGCGTGGGCCGCACCGGCATCGTCGCCTTCCCCAACTTCGCGCACTGGCCGAACCGCCTGTCCATCCTGCGCGGGCGCATGCCCGTGACGCGGCGCCTGCCCTACCAGTGGTACGACACGCCCAACATCCGCGTGGGCACCTACAAGGACTTCGAGGTGCTGGCACACAAGAACGAGCTACGCGTGCTCGAATCCTTCGGCCTGCAGGACGGGCGCGAGGTGCGCTTGCTGCCCAATGCGATGGCCGGCACCGCGGTGTTTCACTTCGAGCACGCCTGACCCGCCGCAGGCGGGCGCCACGCATGCGTCACGCAACCGGGGTATGGTGAAGGCTTGGAGACCACCGCCCCGGAGAACAGCATGCGCCTCGCCCCCCTGAAATCCACCCTCGCCGCCGCCCTGGCCACCCTGGCCCTGGGCGCCGCGGCCCAGGCCGCGTGGCCGCCCACGCCGACCGTGATCGCGCACCGCGGTGCCTCGGCGCTGCGCCCCGAGCACACACTGGCCGCCTACCAGAAGGCCATCGACGACGGCGCGGACATCATCGAGCCCGACCTGGTGATCACCAAGGACGGGGTGCTCGTGGCCCGGCACGAGAACGCCATCGCCATCCTCAACGCCGACGGCTCGGTCAAGGAAGCCACCACCGACGTGGTGGACCGCCCCGAGTTCGCGGCGCGCAAGGCCACGCGCAGCATCGACGGCCAGAGCATCACCGGCTGGTTCACCGAGGACTTCACCCTGGCCGAGCTCAAGACCCTGCGCGCCCGCGAGCGCATTCCCGCGCAGCGCCCGGCCAACGTGGCCTTCAACGGCCAGTTCGAGATCCCCACGCTGCAGGAGGTGATCGACCTGGCCAAGGCACAAAGCGCGAAAACCGGCCGCACCATCGGCATCTACCCCGAGACCAAGCACCCGACCTACTTCCAGTCCATCGGCTTGCCGCTGGAGGCACCGCTGCTCGCGGTGCTGGAGAAGAACGGCTGGAACCACAAGGACGCGCCGGTGTTCGTGCAGTCCTTCGAGGTGGCCAACCTGCAGGCCTTGCGCAAGCTGAGCACGGTGCGCCTGGTGCAGCTGGTCGCGCCCTCGGGCCGGCCCTACGACTTCGTGGCCCAGGGGGCGGCCAACACGCGCAGCTATGCCGACCTGGTCACCGCGGAGGGCCTCCAGCAGGTGGCCGGCTATGCCAACGCGATTGGCCCCTTCAAGACCCTGGTGGTCCCGGTGAAGGACGGGGTCCTCGGCGAGCCCACGCCGCTCGTGGCCAACGCCCGCGCTGCGGGCCTGGCCGTGCACATCTGGACGCTGCGGCCCGAGAACAGCTTTCTGCCCACCAGCCTGCGCAAGGCGCCGGCCAGCGATGCCACGGCGCGCGGCGACAGCATCGCCGAGATCACGGCCTACCTGCGTGCGGGCGTGGACGGCTTCTTCACCGACGACTCGGCCGTGGGCCGTGCAGCCGTACAGGCCTTCGGCAAGAAGTAGTCAGCTGGCGGTGCTCACTTCGGCCGGAACACGGCCGCCGTGCCGCGCGCCCAGGGCGCGTGCCCGCTCCACCCAGGCCTGAAGCCGCTGCGCGTCGGCCGTGCGCACCGGGCCAAAGCTGTGCACCGTCACCGGGCGGATGCCGCAGAACTCCAGGATGGCCTTCTTCATCTGGTGGTGGCCGGGCATGCGCGTCATGAAGCGGAAGTACCAGGGCGGCGAGTCCATGGTCACCAGCAGCTCGGCCGAGCGGCCGGCGAGCAGTTTGTCCCAGAGCGAGGACCCCTGGCGGTACTTGAAGGCATAGCCGGGCAGCAGGACCCGGTCGATGAAGCCCTTCAGCAGCGCCGGCATGGCCCCCCACCAGATGGGGTAGACCCAGACCAGGTGCTCGGCCCAGCGGATGTCGGCCTGGGCCTGCTGCAGGTCGGGCTCCAGCGGCTGTTCGCCGTAATGGCCCGCGTGCAGCACCGGATCAAAGTGCAGGCTGCCCAGGTCCAGGCGCCGCACCTCGGCGCCAGCGGCCTGCGCGCCCTCGGCGTAGGCGGTCGCCATGCCTGCGCACAGGCTGTTCAGGGCGGGATGCCCGAGGATGACCAGAATGCGTTGCGCCACGAAAACTCCCGGAAGTGGTTGGAATTTCCATGGTCGCCCTGTCCCACGGGACAGAGTCAAGCGCTCAGATCAAGACTTTCCAAAGTGCTCAGGCAGCCGCGCTTGCGAGGGGGGTGAGGTGGCGCAAAGGGCCTACGGGGCCCTGTGGTGCGGCACAGGCCTGCGGCGCGGCGGGCAGGGCCAGCGCATCGCAGGCATGCAGCTCGGCCTGCAGTGCGGCCAGTTGCCCGTCGAGCGCGGCAAGGCGTGCCATCTCCTGGGCCAGCGCTGCCCGCCGGTCGGCCAGCAGCCCTGCCATGCGCGCCCAGCCAGCGCTCTGGTGCAGCTGCGGCAGGCCTTCGAGCTGCGCGAGGCTGAAGCCCAGCCCCTGGGCCTGGCGGATCAGTTGCACGCGCGCCACGTCGCCTTCGCCGTACTGGCGGTAGCTGCCATCGCGCGCCACGGTGCCCAGCAGGCCGCGCGCCTCGTACAGGCGGATGGCCTTGGGCGTGGTGCCGGTGCGTTGGGCGAGTTCTCCGATGCGCATGGACAGGACTTCCAGAAAATGGGGATGGAGCGCCGAAAATAACATCCTCCACCCACTGCCGCCAAGTCCCATGCCCCAGTTCGCCGCCAACCTGAGCCTGATGTACACCGAGCTGCCCTTCCTGGAGCGCTTTGCCGCCGCGGCGCGCGATGGCTTTGCGGCCGTGGAATGCCAGTTCCCCTACGCCTTCGCCCCGGCCGAGCTGGCGGCACGGCTCGCCGACAACGGCTTGGCGATGGTGCTGCTCAACGCCCCGCCCAGCGGCAGCGACCGCGCCAGCATGGCCACGGCCTGGGAGCAGCAGGCGCGGGGCACGGCAGCACTGCCGGGGCGCGAGGCGGAGTTCCGCCGCGGCGTGCAGGAGGCGCTGGAATACGCCGAGGCCCTGCAGTGCCCCCGCATCCATGTGCTCTCGGGCATGGTGCCGGCCGGGGTGGAGCGCGAGTCGCTCAAGGGCTTGTGTGTGGACAACCTGCGCTGGGCGGCGGCCCTGGCGGCGCAAAGCGGGCGCGAGGTCCTGATCGAGCCCATCAACCTGCGCGACATGCCGCGCTACTTCCTGAACCGCCAGGACCATGCCCACGAGCTGCTCGACGCGGCCCAGATGGACAACCTCAAGGTGCAGATGGACCTGTACCACTGCCAGATCGTCGAAGGCGACGTGGCCAGCAAGCTGCGCCGCTACCTGCCCACGGGCCGCGTGTCGCACCTGCAGGTGGCGGGTGTGCCCGAGCGCCAGGAGCCCGACCGGGGCGAATTGCACTACCCCTACCTGTTCGACCTGATCGACAGCCTGGGCTACGCTGGCTGGGTGGGCTGCGAGTACCGGCCCGCCGCAGGCACTTCCGAAGGACTCGGTTGGCTGGAGCGCACGCAGTCGGGCCACTGACACCCGGCGGCGGCAGGGCGGTACGCAGCTCTGCGTAAGGGAATGCGTGAATAAATGTAACAAGCACTCGGGCTTAGAGTGAATGCAGACCGGCCCAGCCGGCAGCCGCATTTCCTCAGGAGACAAGCCCGTGCCCCCAGCTTCCCTTGCCAACAACCGTTCCGTGGCGCGCCAGGTCACGCTCATGGCCATTGCCCTGGTGGCGCTGGTCATGGTGCTCGTGGGCCTGGCCATTGCCGTGCTCACCGAGCGCAACACCCGCACGCAGCTGATCGCCAGCGTCGGCGACACGGTGCAGAGCGTGGCCCAGTCGCTCGACGCGGCCGACAACACCAACCGCGAGCTGGTGCAGCTCACGATGAAGGGCTTCCAGCGCTATTTCGACGCCACCATGCACCTGGACGAGGCCACGGGCGAGCTGCGCAGCTACGGTGCCCTGGTCAACGAGGACTATGGCTCGGTGGACAAGTTCGCCAACGAGACCGGTGGCATCGCCACCGTGTTCGCGCGCAAGGGCGAGGACTTTCTGCGCATCACCACCTCGGTCAAGAACGCCCAGGGCGAGCGCCAGCAGGGCACGCCGCTGGCGCGCACCGACCCGGCCTATGCGGCGGTCAGCAAAGGGGAGCCCTACACCGGTGTCACCGTGGTGAACGGCAAGCCCTACATGGGCCACTACCTGCCCACCAAGGACGGCGCCGGCAAGGTCACCGCCGTGCTGTTCATCGGCAACGACATCAGCGTGTTCCACGCCATGCTGCACAAGCAGGTGGCGCAGACGCGCTTCTTCGAGCATGGCGGCACCTATGTGGTGAACCCCGGTGCCGGGCTGGACAAGGCGAATTTCGTCTACCACCCGAGCGCGGGCGGCAAGCGCGTGCTCGAAGCGTCTCCCCAGGCGGGCCCGTTCCTGGAGGCGCTGGCCGCGTCCCAGGACGGCTTCGTGCGCGAAGCCGTGCCGCTGCTGGGGCAGGGCGCAGAGGACCCCTTCGCCCTGGTGCGCAAGACCGCCGGCGGCTGGTGGGTGGTGGCCGAGGTGCCCTATGGCGAAGCCATGGCCGGCCAGCGCCGCGTGACCCTGGCCGTGTGGGCGCTGATGGCGGTGGCCGTGGCGCTGCTGGCCGTGGGCCTGTTCGTGGTGCTGCGCCGCGGCGTGAGCCGTCCGCTGCGCGACCTGACCCAGGCCATCACCCTGGTGGCCCAGGGCGACCTGACCCAGGCCTTCCGCACCGAGCGGCGCGACGAGATCGGCGCCCTGGTGCAGGAGGTCGAGGGCATGCGCCAGCGCTACACGCAGATGCTGCAGCAGGTGCGCATCGCGGTGGACAGCATCGGCACGGCCAGCGCCGAGATCGCCAGCGGCAACCAGGACCTGTCGGCCCGCACCGAGGCCACGGCCAGCAGCCTGGCACAGACCGCCCAGAGCATGGACCAGCTCACAGCCACGGTGCGCCAGTCGGCCGACGCGGCGCGCCAGGCCAACCAGCTGGCCAGCAGCGCCGCCGAGGTGGCCGCGCGCGGCGGCCAGGTGGTGGGCGAGGTGGTGACCACCATGGGCGAGATCAACCAGAGCTCGCGCAAGATCGCCGACATCATCGGCGTGATCGACTCGATTGCCTTCCAGACCAACATCCTGGCGCTGAATGCCGCCGTCGAAGCCGCCCGGGCGGGCGAGCAGGGCCGGGGCTTTGCCGTCGTGGCCAGCGAGGTGCGCAGCCTGGCCCAGCGCAGCGCCGAAGCGGCCAAGGAAATCAAGGGCCTGATCCATGCCTCGGTGGAGCGTGTCGAGTCGGGCGCCCGCCTGGTGCACAACGCGGGCACGACCATGGACGAGATCGTCGGCTCGGTGCAGCGCGTGGGCCACATCATCGGCGAGATCACGGCCGCCTCGGGCGAGCAGTCGGATGGCATCGGCCAGGTCAACACCGCCGTGAACCAGCTCGACCAGATGACGCAGCAGAACGCCGCCCTGGTCGAGCAATCGGCCGCCGCCGCCCACAGCCTGCGCGAGCAGGCCACGCGCCTGGCGGGTGCGGTGCAGGTGTTCAAGCTCTCGGGCACACCCGCGCTGGGCCTGTCGGCACCGGAGGTGCCCGCCCTGCAGTAGCCCCGGCTGGCACTTTTTCTGGCGGGAGTGCACGGCGCCATCGTTTATCCTGAACTCCCTGGGCCCGAGCCGCCCGCCCGACTGAGCGCCATGCCTGCCTTCACTGCCGACGTGCCCACCATGCTGGTGATGATCATCCTGTCATCACTGGCAGCTGCCTTGGCCATGGCGGTCGTGACCTGGGGCAAGCGCCGCGAAGGGGTGGAGCTGTGGGCCCTGGGCCTGCTGCTGAACGCCATGGCCTATGCCCTGTTCGCCTCGCGCGGCCACATCCACGCCCTGTTGTCCATCGTGCTGGGCAATGTGCTGCTGTGCGGCGTGTTCACCAGCCTGGCGGCGGCGCTGCTGCAATTCCAGGGCCGGCCCATTCCCTGGCCCGCCATGGCGGTCACGCCGGTGCTCATGGCCGCCGGCATGGCCTGGTTCATCGACGACTACGCGGCGCGCGTGGTCATCGCCGGGCTGCTGCTGGGCGCACTGAGCCTGTGGGCGCTGTGGATCCTGTTCTCGCGCCGCGATTCCACGCCCGGCCGGGGCGCCTGGCTGGTCATGGCCATGCTCGCCCTGCAGGCGCTGGTGTTCCTGGTGCGCGTGGTCGCGGTGGGCGGCAGCGACCAGCCGGCCACCGGCATCATGCAGCCCAGCGGCGTGCAGACGCTGACCTTCAGCACCACCTTCATCGAGCTCATGGTGGCCACCATGGGCTTCATCTTCATGGCCCGGGACCGGGCGGACGAGAACAACCGCCGCCTGGCGGCGCTGGACCCGCTGACCGGCGTGGCCAACCGGCGCGCAGCCATCGCCGCCCTGGACCGCGACGTGGCGCGCGCTGTGCGCACGCGCGAATCCATCGCGGTGATGATGGTGGACATCGACCATTTCAAGCGCGTCAACGACCACTACGGCCACCCCGTGGGTGACCAGGTGCTGTGCAGCGTGGTGAACCTGCTGCGCGAGCGCCTGCGCTCCCAGGACCTGGTGAGCCGCTACGGCGGCGAAGAGTTCCTCGTCGTGCTGCCCGACACCGACCTGATCGGCGCCCACCAGCTGGCGCGCCAGCTGTGCGAATCGGTGTCCGGCGCGCGCCACCGGCACGAGGGCAAGGACATCAGCGTCACGGTGAGCATCGGTGTCTTCGGCGGCCGGCTGGAGCCGGGCGACAGCTGGGACATGCTGATCTCGGCCGCCGACCGGGCCCTGTACCGGGCCAAGGAGCTCGGGCGCAACCGGGTGGAGGCCGCCGTCGCGCTGCACCCGCCATCGTCGCCGTCCTCACTCGACAGCAATCCCGAGACTTTGCCTGCCTCGGGGTATTCTGGGTATTGAGCAGCACAGGCCCCATCCCACGCCGGGACAGGGGAGTTTCCGAGCGGTGGCGCACCCGCGCGCGTTGTGTTGGAATGCTGGTTTCATCCCGCCAGAGGAACACCACCATGAACGCCCGCGTCCCCTCCCACGCCCTGCAACCCGCATTGGCGCTCGAGCGGGTGAGCCAGGCGTGGGACACCGACATCCTGCGCCAGCTCACCGACTACATCGCCATCCCGGCCAAATCGCCCGGCTTTTCGCCCGACTGGGCCGAACTCGGCCTGCTCGATACCGTGGTGCGCAACGCCGCCGCCTGGGTCGAGGCCCAGAAAGTGCCCGGCCTGCGCCTGGAGGTCGTGCGCCTCGAAGGCCGCACCCCCGTGCTGTTCTTCGAGATCGACGCCACCGCGCCCGCCAGCACCCAGACCGTGCTGATGTACGGCCACCTGGACAAGCAGCCCGAGTTCTCGGGCTGGCGCAACGACCTGGGCCCCTGGACGCCCAAGTACGAAGACGGCAAGCTCTATGGCCGCGGCGGTGCCGACGACGGCTACGCGGTCTACGCCAGCGTGGCCGCCGTGCAGGAACTCAAGCGCCAGAACGTGCCGCACCCGCGCATCGTGGGCCTGATCGAGACCTGCGAGGAAAGCGGCTCGGGCGACCTGCTGCCCTACATCAACGCCTTGAAGCCCCGCATGGGGGACGTGGCCCTGGTGGTCTGCATGGACTCGGGCGCGGGCAACTACGACCAGTTGTGGCTGACCACCAGCCTGCGCGGCATGGCCAGCGGCACGCTCAAGGTCGAGGTGCTGACCGAAGGCATCCACTCGGGCGACGCCTCGGGCCTGGTGCCCTCGTCGTTCCGCATCATGCGCCAGGTGCTCGACCGCCTGGAAGACAGCGCCACCGGCCGCCTGCTGCCCGCCAGCTTCCACTGCGAGGTGCCGGCCGACCGCCTGGCCCAGGCCCGCGCCACGGCTGCCATCCTGGGCGAAGAGGTGTACAAGCGCTTCCCCTGGGCACACTACGACTGCGGCGGCTCCACCACCTTTGCGTTGCCCACCACCACCGACCCGGTGCAGGCCCTGCTCAACCGCACCTGGACGCCCACGCTGAGCGTGACCGGGGCCGAGGGCTTCCCGGCCCTGAAGGACGCCGGCAACGTGCTGCGCCCCTACACGGCCTTCAAGCTCAGCCTGCGCCTGCCGCCCCTGGTGGATGCCGGCCAGGCCGTGCAGGAGCTCAAGGCGCTGCTGGAAGACAACGCCCCCTACCAGGCCAAGGTCACCTTCGAGCATGGCGGCGGCGCCACGGGCTGGAACGCCCCGAGCACCACGCCCTGGTTCGAGCGCGCGCTCAACGAGGCATCGCAGGCGCACTTCGGCGCGCCCTGCGGCTACATCGGCCAGGGCGGCACCATTCCGCTCATGAACATGCTCAGCGAAGGCTTCCCGCAGGCGCAGATGATGGTCTGCGGCGTGCTCGGCCCCAAGAGCAATGCCCACGGGCCCAATGAGTTCCTGCATGTGCCCTACGCCAAGCGCCTCACGGCCTCGGTGGCGCATGTGATCGCGGCCATGGCGGCCGAGCAGGCGGCGGTACCGGCAGCGGCCTGATCCCACCCCCGGCGCCGTGGGCTCCGCCACGGTGCCGGGCTCCCAACTTCCTGTTTGCGGGTCCTGGCGATGGACAAAAGAACTTTCCTGCACGCATGCGCGGCAACGGCCATGGCAGGCACCCAGGCAGGCGCCTGGGCGCAGGCAGCTGCACCAGCAAAGGGCACGCCGCACCAGCTGTCCGGCACGGGCAGCGACGGCAAGCCCGTCATGCTCTCCGACTTCAAGGGCAAGGTCTGCCTGGTGAGCTTCTTCACCGCGGGCTGCGCGCTGTGCGTGAACGAGCTGCGCCTGATGCGCGAGTTCTACACCAGCAACCGCCAGCGCGATTTCGTGCTGCTGGGCGTGAACCTGGACGAGAAAAACGCCGATTTCATGCAGTACATCGACCTGCTCAAGGTCTCCGTGCCTGCGGAGCAGCGTTTTCCCATCGCCTGGCGCAACGCCGCCGGCCACCAGGACAGCTTCGGCCCGATCACGCGGCGGCCCACCCACTATGTGCTCAACCGCCAGCACCAGCAGGTGCTGCGGCGGGAAGGCAGCTTCCAGCCCACCGACTGGGACGACCTCTGGATCTCGCTGGCCTGAAATGAAACACCCCCTGAGTCGCTTCGCGCCTTCCCCCTCTCTCGCATTGCTGCGCAATGCGGGAGGGGGACGCTCCCAGTGCGGCGGGGCGGCCCTTGCACGGGAGCACTGGCTTGGGCCGTGCCAGTTTCATGCGTCGCGGGTGGCGCGCTGCGCAATGAATAGCTGATGCGGATTTGCATTCACCCGTATAGCTGGGCGGGAAGCCGCAGACAGTGCTGTAGCACGGCAAGGCGAACCAACGGCGTCAGACGGTGGAAGGCAAATCCGTATGAACCGTTGGGTACTCGCCATGGCCTGAGGCCGCAAAGGCCTGCCCACGCATGAAATCCATTGACGGCGCCCCAGGGCGCCGTCACGATGCCTGCATGCGGCAGATTGTTGCCTGCGCGAACCTTTCCTGCCCGTACCTGGGCCACAACGCCCACTTCTGCCACCGCCTGCCCGATGACCGAACCCGTTGCCTCCACCCTGACCACCTTCACCGCCAGCGACGGGGAGAACCTGGCCGTCCAGGACTGGCCGCTGGCGCCAGGCCAGGCCCAGCGCGGCGCCGTGCTGCTGGTGCATGGCCTGGGCGAGCATGTGGGCCGTTACGACGCGCTGGCGCGGCAGCTTGGTGCCTGGGGCTTTGCCGTGCGCGGCTATGACCAGTACGGCCACGGCGAGTCGAGCGGCCCGCGCGGCGGCCTCACCTCGGACAGCCGGCTGCTCGACGACCTGGCCGACATGATGGACGCCCTGCGCGCGCGCACCCCTGCGGGGCTGCCATTGGTGCTGCTGGGCCACAGCATGGGCGGGCTGGTGGCCGCGCGCTTTGTCGCCCTGGGCATCCGGCCCGTGGATGCGCTGGTGCTGTCGTCCCCCGCGCTGGACCCCGGCCTGGGCGCGGTGCAGAAGCTCTTGCTGGCCACCTTGCCGCGCATTGCACCCAATCTGCGCGTGGGCAATGGCCTCAATGCGCAATACCTCTCGCACGACAGCGCCGTGCCCACGGCCTACCTGGCCGACCCGCTGTGCCACGACCGCATCAGCGCACGCCTGGCACGCTTCATTGCCGATGGCGGTCCCGCCACCGTGGCGGCAGCCGCTCAATGGAAGGTACCGACCTTGCTGATGTGGGCCGGCAGCGACCGGCTGGTGAACCCTGCCGGCAGCCATGCGTTCGCGGCCGCGGCACCCAGCGCCCAGGTGCAGTCACGCTGCTTCGAGCCGCTGTACCACGAGCTGTTCAACGAGCGCGCGGACATGGCGGCGCCGGTGTTCGACACCCTGCGCCAATGGCTGGACATGCGCTGCCCGGCGCGCACAGCAAGCGCTGCCGCACGCACGCCTGCCGCCCAGGCCGCATAGGGCCGGGGCTGCGCCTTCTTACTTGCTGAGCAGGCCGCCCAGCATGCCGAACAGGTCGCTGCTCTGGCCCAGGCCACCCTGGGGTGCGTGGCCCTGCGGCGTGAGCTGGTCGAGCAGGCCCGGCAGCACCTGCGCGAGCTGGTGGGCGGCGTCGGACTGGCCCACGCCCAGCTGCGATGCCACCTGCGACAGCGGACCGGCACCGAGCACGCGCGAGAGCTGATCGCCCGAGATCGCCTGGTTGGCACCGTGGCCCAGCCACGAGGCGATGATGTCGCCCAGCCCGGCTTGCTGGAATTTGGCCATCAGGCCCGGCAGGCCGCCCACCGGACCGTCATTGCTCACCAGGGACAGCACCGCCTGGATGAGCTGGGGATTCTGGGCCGCCAGTGCCACCAGCCCGCCCAATCCGCCGCCGGCTTGCGCGGCCGATGCACCGCCCTGGCCCTGCGACGCGTTCTGAATGACAGCGCCCAGCACTGAATCGAGCAAACCCATGGTGATCTCCTGAAAAAGTCAGGGCAGGGCCGAAGCGGCCCGCCACCCGGCGATGGTACGCAGGCCAGGGCCTGCCCTCCTGTCAACAATGGTGAATTGTTCTACCGCCCGTCGCCGGTCGATAGCACCGATTGCTCACTTGCTGCGCGGCGCACGTTTTTCCAGCAGCGGGGCGCTCACGCCCTGCACGCCCACCAGGCCGAGCACAGTGACCAGAGAGTTCTGTGCGCCCTTCCAGGCATCGGTCAGGTCGATCCACTCCGACAGGGCGTGGAAGCCCCCGGTCTTGCCGCCGCCACCGATCACGATGGCCGGGATGCCCAGGGACATGGGCACGTTGGCATCGGTGCTGGCGCCGCTGAGCACCGTCTTGTGGCCGAAGGCGGTGTTGGCGCGCACGGCGGCTTCGACCATGATGGCGTCCACCGGCGTGCGGCCGCCCGGGCGGTCGCCGATGAGCTTGGTCGACGCGCTCAGCGTGTTCACGCCCCAGCGCTTGTTCTCCTCGGCCACGGCCTCGTCCACCGCAGCCAGCACCTGCTTTTCGGTGGCCAGCAGCGGCTCCATGGCGTCGGAGCGGATGTCCACCGCCATGCGCGCATCGGGCGCGATGGTGTTCACCGAGGTTCCGCCACCCACCGTGCCCACGGTGAAGGTGGTCTTGGGGTTGGTGGGTGTGCGGATCTCCGAGATCTTGGCGATGGCCCGGCCCATGCCGTGGATGGCGCTGGGCACCTGGCCGAAAGCCGCGAAGCTGTGGCCGCCCGGTCCCTTGAACGTGACCTCGTGGCGGTGGCTGCCCGTGCCCTGCATGAGCACGGTGCCGTCGGGTGCGGGCTCCAGCGCCACCAGGCCGTCGATGTCCAGGTGCTCGGCAAACAGGTGCTTCATGCCGCGCAGGTTGCCAAGTTCTTCTTCACCCACATTGCCCACGAAGACCAGGTCACCCACGGTGGCGATGCGGTGGTCGTTGAGCACCTTGAGCCAGGACAGCAGCACCGCCAGACCGCGTGTGTTGTCGGAGATGCCGGGCGCGTACAGGCGGCCGTCGCGCTCCTTGACCTTCACGTCGGTGCCGGCCGGGAACACCGTGTCCATGTGGGCCGAGACCACCAGCTTGGGCCCCTGGCCCGTGCCCTTGCGCACGCCGACCACATTGCCCTCGGCGTCGATGGCCGCGCTCGTGAGCCCCAGCGCCTTCATGCGGGCCAGGAAGGCCTCGGCGCGCTTTTGCTCCTTGAACGGCGGCGCCTCGATCTCGGTGAGCATCTTGAGGTCGCCGGTGGCACGCTCGTGGTCGGCCTTGACGGCCTCGAGCAGCTTCTGGATCTGCGGCGCGGCCATGAGCTGGGTGTAGGCCTGGTCCACCGCGGGGCGCAGCTGGGTCGGCGTGGGGGCCACGCCCTGGGCATGGGCCCCACCGCCCACCAGGGCGGCAACGGAAAGGGCAATGGCACTGGCCGCGAAGGTAAAGCGGCGGGAGGAGCAGGACGGGTTCATGTTGTAAATGAAATTGACGACGGGAGGAGATGGCAATGCGCGGCACCAAGGCAGTGGCACCTGGATGACCGAGCAATTGTTGGGCCGCTGCGCGGGTTTGGGTTCTGCTTTAATCTGTCTGCTCGTCAGTTTTTCTTACATGCACCGCCACATCCCCAGCACCCGCGCCTTGCTCATCTTCGACGCCGTGGCGCGCCACCATGGTGTGGGCAAGGCCGCGCAGGAGCTGTTCCTCACCCACAGCGCCGTGAGCCAGCAGCTGCGCCAGCTCGAAGGCCAGCTCGGCCTGCAGCTGGTGCGGCGCAGCGCGCGCGGCACCGAGCTGACCGAGGTGGGCCGGCGCTACCACGCGCAGATCACGGGCGACCTGCTGCGCCTGCAGAACCACACGCGCGAGGCCATGGCCCAGCGTGCCGACGGCGCCAGCCTGCAGGTGGGCTGCGTGCCCGTGTTCGCCGAGCGCTGGCTGCTGCCGCGCCTGCCCGCCTTCCTGGCCGCAGAGCCGGCCTGCAGCGTGCACCTGCAGGTCTACCCCACGCAGACCTACATGGCCGAGATCCCCTTCGACGTGGCCGTCCAGTACGACGACGCGGCCTGGCCCGGCGCCCTGCAGCAGCCCTTGCTGCGCGAAACCTGCGTCGCGGTCTGCGCGCCGCAGTCCCGCCACCGCCGTGCCATGGAACGCGGCGACTTCAGCACCGTGCCGCTGCTGCAGCTCAGTTCGCGCCTGGGCGCCTGGGACGACTGGTTCACCCACGCCGGCATCGCGCGCACGCCCGCGCACAGCCTGGGCGGCCACCGCTTCGATCTGTTCTCGATGCTGGTAGAGGCCGTGCGCGCCGACCTGGGCGTGGGCCTGGTGCCGCGCTACTTCGTGGAGCGCGAACTGCGATCGGGCGAGCTGGCGCTGGCCCACCCCTTTGTGGACAGCGGCTTGCGCGGCTACAGCCTGTTCATCGCGCGCGAACGCAGCGAGGAGCGCGCCATTGCCCGCTTCGTGCAGTGGCTCACGCAGGCCGTGGCGACCGACCTGCTAGCCGCGCCGGCGCTGCAAGGCCAGCCATAGCAAGCCCGCGCCCGTCACCACGATGGGCACCAGCGAGCCGGCGTTCAGCAAGGTCCAGCCCTGGGTGGTGACCAGCACCCCCGAAGAGAACGCACTCACCGCCAGCGTGGCGAACACGCAGAAGTTGATGGCCGCCTGGGCGCGGTCCTTCTCCTCGGGGCGGTAGGCCGTCATGGCCAGCGTGGTGGCGCCGGTGAACAGGAAATTCCAGCCCACGCCCAGCAGGAACAGCGCCATGCCGAAGTGGTGCAGCTCCACCCCCGACAGCGCAATCGCCACACAGGCGAGGTTGAGCAGCACCCCCGTGCCCATCACGGGCAGAACGCCCAGGCGCTTGATCAGGTGGCCGGTGAAGAATCCCGGCGCGAACATGCCGATCACATGCCACTCCAGCACCAGGGCCGACTGGTCGAACGCAAAGCCGCAGACCTGCATGGCCAGCGGGGTCGCGGCCATGAGCAGGTTCATCACGCCGTAGCCCAGCGCCGCCCCCAGGATGGCGACCACGAAGGCCGGCTGGCGCATCAGCACCGACAGCGGCCGCCCCTGCTGGGGCTGGCCCGCCGCGTTGAGCACGGCGGGTGGCGCCTCGAAGCGGATGGCCGCCATGCAGGCCATGGCCAGCAACGCCACGCCCATCAGCGCGATGTAGGCCCCGGCAAACGGCACGGGGAACAGCGTGCGCGTGGCACTGGCCAGGTTGGGGCCGGCCACCGCGCCCAGCAGGCCGCCGGCCAGCACCAGCGACACCGCCTTTTCCCGGAACTCCGGCGTGGTGAGCTCGGCCGCCGCAAAGCGGTAGAGCTGGCCATTGGCGCTGTAGTAGCCCGCGACCACCGTGGCCGCGCACAGCAGCCAGAACTGCGCGCTGAACGCGGCCCAGGCGCACAGCGCCGCCGAGAGCACGGCCACGGCCAGCCCGATCTGGAACGACACCTTGCGCCCCCAGCGCGCCTGCGTGGCCGCCACCAGCGCGGTGGACAGGGCGCCGCCCACCACATAGCCCATCACCGGCAGCGTGGCCATCCAGCCATAGGGCGCCAGCTGCAGGCCCACGAGCCCGTTGATGGCGATGAAGACGACGTTGTTGGTCAGGAAAAGGCCCTGGCACAGGGCCAGCAGCCAGAGGTTTTTGTTCATTCGGCGGAGCACGCGATGCAAGGCAGGGGAGAAGGCTCCCATTCTGCACCGCCGTGGTGCACTGCTAGTCCAGCCAGCCTTTCGGAACCTTGTCCGCCTTGGTCTCCACCGGATTGGCCGTGAGCGACTGCGCCGGGTACTGGCGCAGGAACTCCTTGGCCTTGTCCACGCGCGCATTCAGCCAGGCATCGTAGGCGCCTTCGTTGAGGATGGCGGGCATGCTCTTCTCGCTGCCCGGCTGCTGGTAGCGGTGCATGAGTGCATGGTTGTTGGCGTTCACCGTGATCAGCGCATAGCTGAGCAGCACGTCGCCGTCCGGCCCCTGCCAGCGTGCCCAGACGCCGGCCACGCCCATGGGCTTGCCGTCCACGCGCGATATCCGGGTGGGCCGGGCCTTGCCCTGGCGGTAGTCGTCCTCATGGAAGGCCAGCATGGGCACGATGCAGCGCTGGCCCTGCAGCCATGCGTCGCGGAATGCCGTGGCCGTGGCGACGAGGTCCGACTTGGCGCTGGCCAGCTTGGGCGCGCGCAGCTTGCCGTCGGACGCCGACTTCACCCAGTGGGGCACCAGCCCCCACTGCGCGGGCACCAGCACCCGCAGGCGCGCTGCGGGTGCCTGCTCTGGAGTATCCTGGGGCCCAGCGGCCGGCGGCTGCGGCTCGGCCCACCGGCGGATGAAAAAACCCTGCTTGCGCGGCCACAGATGCCGCTCACCCACCGCAGCAGGCGGCTCCACGCCAAAGGCCTCGGCGTAGGCAGCGGGCTGGTGCAAGGTCTCGTAGTGCGTGCTCATGCGCGGATGGTACCCTGCACCGCGCAGGGCGAGGGCCGTGGAACAGGCCATTGCGCCCACTCCGCCATCGCCTTTTGCTACCAATCAGATAGCAAATCAGGCCTCTCAGGGCCGCAGGTGCGCCGTGGCTGCGCCCATGGGCCGGGGCGAGGGCGCCACCGCCACCCGGTTGCGCCCCAGCGCCTTGGCCGTGTACAGCGCCTGGTCGGCCCGGTCCAGCGTGTGCTCGATGGTCTCGCCGGGCATGTGCTGGGCCAGGCCCGCCGAGACCGTGAAGCGCACGGTCTCGGACACATGCAGCACCTGCAACTGGGCCACCGCGCCGCGCACCCGGTCGAGCAGCTCCAGCCCGTCGTCCACCCGCGTATCGCAGAGCATCAGCACGAACTCCTCGCCGCCCCAGCGGGCCAGTACATCGGTGTCGCGCACGCTGCCACGCACGGCCGCGGTGAAGGCCTGCAGCGCCCGGTCTCCGGTGGAATGGCCATGCTGGTCGTTGATGGGCTTGAAATGGTCGATGTCCAGCAGCGCCAGCAGCAGCGGGCGGCCGCTGCGCAGGCTGCGCCGCTGCTCCAGCAGCATCAGATCGAGCATGGCACGGCGGTTGAGCAGGCCCGTGAGTTCGTCGCGCATGGCCAGCTCGCGGTTCTCGGCCAGAGCCTGGGCCAGGGCCTCGCGCTGCAGGCCCAGGCGCTGGCGGATGCTCTGGATGCGCAGGTTCAGGGCGATGGATCCCGCCAGCACCAGCAGCACCATGAGCGCATAGGCCGTGTCCACCACGGTGTAGCTGGCCGCATTGAAGCGGGCCGCCGCCGCCACGGCCACCACGAAGGCGAACAGCGCATAGCTGCCGATGCCGATGACCTGCGCCAGCGACAGGCCGAAGGTGCCGAAGAACAGGATCATGGCCAGCACGCTGGGCACCACGCCGCGCGCATCGCCTGCGAGTACATAGGCCACGGCACCGCTGGTGATGGTCCAGCTCATCTGCACGATGGTGAGCGAGGGATCGGGCAGGCGCTCGGACCATCCCGAAAAGATCATCACGGTCATCACCACCAGGCCGCCCACCGAGATGGCGGCCCACCACTGCACCGCCTCCTTGTGGGCCGTCATGCCGGCATCCGCCAGCATGAGCATCACGCCCGCACTGCCTGCCATCAGCACCAGCGCGAGCAACGCCATGCTGCCTATGGTGCGCCGGCGGCGGTCAGTCGGTAGAACAGAGCCCACCAGCCGCTGCCAGTGGGTGGGGGTGTGCACGGTGGCCTGCCTCTCCTGCCATGGGCACGGCGCCCGGATTGGGCGCGCTGGACCAACGGCGCTGGGCTGGATTTTACGGGCCGGCCCGCGCGCGTGGGGGTTTTTGTGTCGCCCGCGCGCCTCGGGCTCAGGCCAGGGTCAGTGCGGCCAGGGCCGCCAGCGGCGCCGTTTCGGCGCGCAGCACGCGCGTGCCCAGCGTGACGGGCGCAAAGCCATGCTGCAGTGCAAGATCCTCTTCCCCCGCGCTCAGGCCCCCCTCCGGCCCCGAGAGGAACAGCACCGGGCCCGCCCCGGCGGTGGCCGCATGCAAGGGCTGCGTGCCCGCCCGCAGCGACAGCAGCAGGCGCTGCGCTTCAGCCCCGGTGCCCTGCGTCTGTGCGCGCACCCACGCGGACAAATCCACTGCGGCATGCACCACCGGCACGCGGTTGCGCCCGCATTGCTCGCAGGCGGCCACGGCCACGGCCTGCCAGTGGGCGATCTTCTTGTCGGCGCGCTCACCCTTGAGCTTGAGCACACTGCGCTCGGCCACCAGGGGGGTGATGCTGGCCACGCCCAGCTCGGCGGCCTTCTCCACGAGCCAGTCCATGCGCTCGTTGGCCGTGATGCCGGCCAGCAGGTGCACAGCGCGCGGCGCCTCGCGCTCGACGGCGTGGTGGGCGCCGACCTGCACGCGCACGTCGCTGCGGCCCATGCGCAGCACGGTGGCGTCGAATTCGCCGCCCGGGCCGTCCTGGCCGCCATGGAAGAGGGTGATGGCGTCGCCAGGCTGCAGGCGCAGCACCTGCACATGGCGGGCGGCGCCCGCGGGCAGATCGATTTCGGCGCCGGGCGAGAGATCGGCAGGGCAGTGGAAGCGGGGCATATGCGCTATCTTTTCAGTAGCGCTTCAAACGCGGCCAAAGGCGTAGCCCATGGGGACTTCGGTGCCCTCGATGGCGTCCAGCATCTTGAGCAGTGGCCCCAGCTGGCGGTAGCGGTTGGTGGTGGCGCGGATGTAGTTCAGGAAGCGCGGCGCATCGGCCAGGTATTTGGGCTTGCCATCGCGCAGGGTCAGGCGCGCAAAGATGCCGGCCACCTTGAAGTGGCGCTGCAGGCCCATCCATTCCACGCTGCGGTAGAACTCGCCGAAGTCGTCGCCCCAGCCGCTGGCGCTGTTCGCGCCCAGCAGGCCGGCCTTGCGCGCCTTTTCCCAGTAACGCACGGTAATGTCGATGACAAATTCCTCTTCCCAGCTAATGAAGGCATCGCGCATCAGGCTGGCGATGTCGTAGGTGATGGGGCCGTAGACCGCATCCTGGAAGTCGAGCACGCCGAGCGGCGCGCCCTCCTGCACCGGCACCATGAGATTGCGGGTCATGAAATCGCGGTGCACATAGACCTGCGGCGCCGCGAGGTTGTGCGCCACGATGGCATCGAACGCGCCCTGCAGGGTGGCCTGCTGCCCGGCATCGAGCGTGACACCGCGGTGCTTGGCGAGGTACCAGTCGGGGAACAGCGCGAGCTCGCGGCGCAGCAGCGCCTCGTCGTAGGCCGGCAGCACATCGGGCTGGGAGGCCAGTTGCCACTGCAGCAGCACATCGGTGGCCTGCTGGTACCAGGCATAGGCGTCCTGGGGCTTATCGGGGTCGAACAGCTCGATCAGCGTCTGGTGCCCCAGGTCGGACAACAGCATGAAGCCACCGGCCTCGTCCCAGGCCAGGATCTGCGGCACGTTCAGGCCGGCATCGGCCAAGAGGCGCTGCACCTGCACAAAGGGACGGCAGTTCTCCTTGTCGGGCGGTGCATCCATCACGATGCAGCTCGTTCCCAGCGTGGTGTCGATGCGCAGGTAGCGCCGGAAGCTCGCATCGGCCGAGGCCGGGCGCAGGGTTTCGGGCCTCAGCTGGTGGCCACCCACCAGCGGTGCCAGCCAGGCGTCGAAGGCGCCCTGGCGTGCCGCATCGGGCCAGGCGACGGCCAGGGAAGAGGGGGTTGCCACCGCCGCACCGGCGGCTGGGGGGAAGGAAGGTGGGGGGAAAGGGTGGCTCATGGATAATCCGATTTTACAAACCCGCTCCCTGGCGCGGGTTCCCTTTGTCCGATCCAGCCCTTACCGCTCCACGTGCCACGCCGCAAGCCCCCCACCGTGCCGCAGACCCCTTCCTCCCGGACCCGGCCCGCCACGGCACCTGGCGCGCGGCTGCGCCCGCCGGTGCCGCGCGCGCTGGCCTATGGCGTGGCCCTGGCCTGGTGCGGCCTGCCCCTGGCAGCGCTGGCGCAGGACGGGGCGGCCCCCAGTGCCTGGGACGCCCCCCCGGCCCTGCGCACCTCGCCGCAGCTGCAGGAGGCGATTCCCGAGGCGGTGCGGCCCAAGCTGCCGATCTTCGTCAGCGGCGACCACATCAGCGGCCAGACCGACCTGAACGCCACCATCGAGGGCAATGCCGAGCTGCGCCGCGGTGACACGGTGATCCGCGCCGACCGCCTGGACTACGACGTGCCCGAGGACCTGGCCAAGGCACGCGGTGCGGTGCGCATCAACCGCGCCGGCAATGTCTACGAAGGCACGGCGCTCGACCTGCGGGTGGACGCTTTTGAAGGTTTCTTCAACGACGCGCGCTACCGTTTCCTGGCCACCCAGGCCCACGGCGACGCCACGCGCGTGGATTTCATCGACCGCCAGCGCTCTGTCGTCCACGACGCCACCTACACCACCTGCCAGAAGAACGACGAGGCCTCCTGGCAGCCCGACTGGGTGCTGCGCGCCAAGACCATCCGCATCGACCGCGAGGAGGAAGTGGGCACGGCCGAAGACGCGGTGCTCGAATTCAAGGGCATCCCGCTGCTGCCCATCCCGCGCATCACCTTCCCGTTGTCGGACAAGCGCAAGTCGGGCCTGCTGCCCCCGTCCTTCGGGCTGGACAGCCGCGACGGCGTGGCCTACGTGCAGCCCTACTACTGGAACATCGCCCCGAACCGCGATGCCACGCTGCGCGCGGCCCTGCTGTCCAAGCGCGGCGCCAACCTGGGCGGCGAGTTCCGCTACCTGGAGCCGCTCTACAAAGGCGAGCTCAGCGGCGACTACATGCCCTCGGACCGCCTGCGCGACCGCTCGCGCTGGGGCTTCACGGGCAAGCACGACGCCCTGATCGCCTCCCCCGTGGGCGGCCTGAACCTGAGCCTGAACCTCAACCGGGTGAGCGACGACAACTACTGGCGCGACTTCGGCCGCGTCTCGGAGCCGCTGCGCCAGCGCCTGCTGCCGGGCGATGCCACCCTGACCTGGGGCGCCGGCGATATGTCGGTGCGCGCACGCGCCCTGAAGTGGCAGACGCTGCAGGACGTGTCGGCCCCCATCGTGCCGCCCTACGACCGCATGCCGCAACTGGTGTGGCGCTATGAGCCGACCATGCTGGCGGGCGGCTTCGATGCCAGCATCGAGCTGGACACCACGCGCTTCCAGGCCGACCGCTTCCTGACCAAGCAACCCGATGCCAACCGCTCGTTCGCGGTGGCGCAGATCAGCCGGCCCTTCCTCGCGCCGGCCGGCTTCATCACGCCGCGGCTGCAGCTGCACACCACGCAGTACCAGTTCGATGGCCCGCTCAGCGATGGCTCGCGCTCGGCCAGCCGCACACTGCCCACCTTCAGCCTGGACAGCGGCCTGGTGTTCGAGCGCGATGCCACGTTCTTCGGCCGCTCCTTCCTGCAGACCCTGGAGCCGCGCGCGTTCTACACCTACACGCCCTACCGCGACCAGAGCAAGCTGCCGCTGTACGACACGGCGCTCAACGATTTCAACTTCGCCACCATCTACACGGAGAACTCGTTCGGCGGCAACGACCGGCTGGCGGACAACAACCTGCTGACCATGGGCGTGACCACGCGCCTGATCGACCCCGACTCGGGTGCCGAAGCGGCACGCTTCGGCGTGGCGCAGCGCGTGCGCTTCTCGGACCAGCAGGTGACCCTGCCGGGCGCCGCGCCGGTGAGCGAGCGCCTGTCGGACGTTCTGCTGGGTGCCGGCATCAACTGGACCAAGAGCTGGGCCTACGACTCGACGGTGCAGTACAACCCCAAGACCCGGCGCTCCATCCGCTCCACCATCGGCGCGCGCTACAGCCCGGGCAACTACCGCACGGTGAGCGCGGCCTACCGCTTCCAGCGCGGTACCAGCGAGCAGATCGACATCGGCTGGCAATGGCCGCTCAACGACCTGTGGGGCGACAAGGGCCAGGACCTGGGTCCCGGCCGTGGCCAGGGCCCGGGCCGCTGGTATACCATCGGCCGCCTGAACTTCAGCATGCAGGACCGCAAGCTCGTGGACAGCGTGGTCGGCCTCGAATACGACGGTTGCTGCTGGATCGGCCGCGTGGTGCTGGAGCGCCTGCAGAACAGCGTTTCCACCTCCAACACCCGGCTCCTGTTCCAGATCGAGTTCGTCGGGTTCTCCCGCCTCAGCCTGGGCTCCAGCCCCCTCGACACCTTCAAGCAGAATGTGCCGCGCTACCAGAACCTGCGCGACCAGGTTGGCTCGCCCAGCCGCTTCAGCAACTACGACTGACTGACACCGCCATGAACCACCGTGTTTCCGCACTGGCATTTGCTGCCTGCCTGGCCACCCTCGCCTCCGGGGGCGCAACTGCGCAAGGCCTGCGCATCCAGGGCAACACCGGCACTGGCCGCCCGGCCGCCACCGCCCCGGCCCTGAGCCTGCCCTTGCCTGCAGCCGCGGCAGCGAGCCAGGGCCCGCAGTCGGCCGACTTCATCGTGGCCGTGGTCAACTCCGAGCCCGTCACCAACAACGAGGTGCGTGCGCGCCTGGCCCGGGCCGAGCAACAGCTGGCCCAGCAGCAGGGCGGCAACCGCCCCCCGCGCGACCTGCTGGCGCGCGAGGTGCTCGAACGCCTGATCCTGGAAAAGGCCCAGATGCAGCTGGCCAAGGAAAGCGGTGTGAAGGTCGAGGAGTTCGCCCTCAACCAGGCCGAGCAGGGCATTGCCCAGCAAAACGGCATGACGGTTGAAGACATGCACCGCCGCCTGGCACGCGATGGCATGTCCAAGGAGCGCTTCCGTGAGGAGCTGCGCAGCCAGCTGCTGGTGCAGCGCCTGCGCGAGCGCGACGTGGACGGCAAGGTCCGCGTCAGCGACCAGGACATCGACCAGTTCCTGCGCGAGCAGCAATCGGGTGCCGATGCCTCCGCCATGGAAATCAACCTCGGCCACGTGCTGGTGCTGGTGCCCGAAAACGCCACGCCCACCCAGGTGGCGCAGCTGCAGGCCCGCGCCCAGAGCGCCGCCGACAAGGCACGCGCCCCGGGCAGCGACTTTGCCGCCGTGGCCGCCGAGTTCTCCGATGCCCCCGAAGGCAAGCGCGCCGGCGGCCTGCTGGGCCTGCGCCCGGCCGACCGCTACCCGGACCTGTTCGTCAATTCCGTGCAGGGCCAGCCCGTGGGCGGCATCGTGGGCCCCGTGCGCTCGCCCGCAGGCTTCCACATCCTCAAGGTGGTGGAGCGCAACGTCGCTGGCCTGCCATCGACCGTGGTGCAGAACCACACGCGGCATATCCTGCTGCGCCCCAGCGCGCAGCTGACCGAGGCGGCCGCTGCTGCGCGGCTGTCCGACTACCGGCGCCGCATCCTGGCCGGCCAGGCCGATTTCGCCGCGCTGGCGCGCGAGTACTCGGTGGATGGCAGCGCCAAGCAGGGCGGCGACTTGGGCTGGGCCAGCCCCGGCCGCTATGTGCCCGAGTTCGAGCAGGCGATCAGCACGCTCAAGCCCGGCGACATCAGCGAGCCCCTGGTCTCGCGCTTTGGCGTGCACCTGATCCAGCTCATGGAACGCCGCGAGGCCAAGCTCACGCAGCGCGAGCAGCGCGACATGGTGCGCGACGCCGTGCGCGAAAAGAAGATCGAGGACGCCTACGCCACCTGGGCGCAGGAACTGCGCGGCCGCGCCTATGTCGAGTACCGCGACCCCCCCCAATAAAGCCCCCACGCTCCCCACTGCGTGTGGTTCGCTGCCCCCCGAGGGGGCTGGCCTTGCTTGGGGCGGCCCGGCGCTGCGGCCGGTCCGCCCTCGCGCCGTGTACTGCGGGTGATCGATCAGGTGAACTCCGCCGAGGGTGGGGTCGAACGGCGAGTGCCCAGTAGCCCTGCCTCGGCGGATGGTGCATCATTCACCGCATACGCGCTCAGATTCTGGGCGCTTTCGCTTTTTTCACGCGGCCTCACAGGGCTGCGTGCACGATCCAGTTGAGATGAAACACATTCCCCGCAAGCGCTTTGGCCAGCACTTTCTGTCCGACCACGGCATCATCGATGGCATCGTGGATGCCATTGCGCCGCAGGCGGGCCAGCCCATGGTGGAGATCGGGCCGGGGCTGGCGGCGCTGACGCAGCCGCTGGTGGAGCGCCTGGGGCGGCTCACGGTGATTGAGCTGGACCGCGACCTGGCGCTCAGGCTGCGGCTGCATGGGCAGCTCGAGGTGATCGAGTCGGATGTGCTCAGGGTCGATTTCACGCAGCTGGCGCTCGACTGGCGCGCGCGCGTGGGCCAGCCGGCCCTCAAGCTGCGCGTGGTGGGCAACCTGCCCTACAACATCTCCACACCCATCCTGTTCCACCTGCTGGCGCATGTCGCAGTGATCGAGGACCAGCATTTCATGCTGCAAAAGGAAGTGATCGACCGCATGGTGGCATCGCCTGCCACGGGCGACTACGGGCGCCTGTCGGTGATGCTGCAGTGGCGCTACGCGATGGAGAACGTGCTCTTCGTGCCGCCCGAGAGCTTCGATCCGCCCCCGCGCGTGGACAGTGCCGTGGTGCGCATGGTGCCCCGCGAGGCACCCGTGCCCCTGAGCGAACCCCTGCTGGAAGAACTGGTCCAGGTCGCCTTCAGCCAGCGCCGCAAGCTGCTGCGCCACACCCTGGGCCGCTGGCTCGAAGCCAAGGCCTACCCCGGCACCTTCGACACCCAACGCCGCGCCGAAGAAGTCCCCGTGGACGAATACGTGGCCCTGGCCGCCGCCATGGGCCCCAAGACCTGAAGATCAGGGCGCGAAGGTAGAAAGCGCGCTGCCCAAGCCAGGGCAGCCGTGCAAGGGCCGCCCCGCCGCACTGGCTGCGTCCCCCTTCCCGAATTACGCAGTAATTCGAGAGAAGGGGGAAGGCGCGAAGCGCCTCAGGGGGATGTACCTGCTACGCCGCGCTGAGCCAGTAACCGGCGTTGAAAGGGCTGCTCATGCGCAGCGCCAGGGGGGACACGTCCACCAACTTGTCAGTGGGCATCCTTTCGGCGGCAGGGTCGGCGGGGATCTCGATGCCTTGGACCTTGGTCGTCTGTGCTTCGTTAGCCTCGTTCGCCCGTTCTGCTTGGCTGGTGGATGCAGAACGGGCTACAGAAAAGAATAGAAACAGCGGAAGGGGATCTTGCGATCGCTCCAGTAGTCCGCTGCGTCGCGGAAGATGTCGAGCAGTTGCTCGCGTGCTTCCTTGTCGAACTTGCCCGTGGCGGGGATCTGTTCCAGCACCACGATGAAACCGGGCTGCGGGCCCGATTTGTGCAAGGGATCCGTCATGCAGTCGTACAACGCGTCGAAGTTCTTGCCGAAGTGCGACGGGAAGGTGAACTGCCCCGCGATCAGGTCCAGCACGTCCTGCTTGGACTGGGCGTGGGCCAGGTTGGCGTACAGGAAGTGGTGCCCCAGGGACGTGGCCGCATCCTGCAGGTCCTGCACGCGGAAGGCGCGGATGGACTGCACGATGTTGGTGCGCACGCCACGCAGTGGCGTTTCCAGGTCTTTACGAAGTGGCGTCTGCAGCATCTTCTCCGCTACTCTTTCTTGATAAAGTCCAAAAACTTCGGCTGTCCGCAAGACTGCACAGCGTACGGCTTACGGGTGGGGGATTCAAGAGCGCACATTGCCCATGGCCGCAAAAATCGGCCAGAGACAGCATGCCAGGCATCATTTCTCGAGGATTTCGCGAAAACTGGCGTAGTGGTCGCTGGTGTAGTAGCAGGCGTCCGGCGTCCGGGGCTGGCCGCCACACACAATGCGCCGGGCCCCGCGGTTGCGCGAGCCTGGTGTTCTGACGGTGTATTCCCGGTAGTAGCCGCGCTTGTGGGCGGGCAACAGCCGTTCGCGATTGCCGAACACCGTTCCATCCTTGTCGTACGGAAACGGGCCTCCCTCACGGATCAGCGCATACGTCGCACGCCCCTGGGGCGGCAACTCGGCCAGAGCGATGGGGGAGGTGGTGGAACCGTCGGGGGTCGGGGAGGATTGGCGGGCTTGCCCCACCAGGGGGGACAGAACGAACGCAACACCCACCGCACACAAAAACCCTGCTTTGCGCGCCCGGGCGGCTACAGCCTTCAGCATCAACAACACCTTTCAGAAACTACGGGTTAACCCGAAATTTCGAGCCCGTAGTGTGACTCAACGGTCCCCAAAAAGCAAGCGCCTGCACAAAGATTGGGCAGGCGCTTCGGGGGAATGCAAGCAATATAAGTTAGTGCTCGCTATTGTTCAATCACTTACCGGGATGCGTTGGCATCGGCCACAGTGAGTGCTGTCATGTTCACGATGCGGCGCACCGTGGTGCTTGCCGTCAGGATGTGCACCGGCTGCGCCGCGCCCAGCAGCACGGGGCCGATGGCGATGTTGCCGCCCGCCGCGGTCTTGAGCAGGTTGTAGGAAATATTGGCCGCATCAATATTGGGCAGCACGAGCAGATTGGCGTCGCCAATGAGATCACTGTGCGGCATGATGGCCGCGCGGGCCTTGCCGTCCAGTGCCACGTCGCCGTGCATCTCGCCGTCCACCTCCAGCCAGGGCGCCTGCACGCGCAGCAGCTCCAGGGTCTGGCGCATCTTCACGGCGCTGGGCTGGTTGCTGCTGCCGAAGTTGGAGTGCGAGAGCAGGGCGGCGCGCGGCTTGATGCCGAAGCGCATCATCTCCTCGGCTGCCATCACGGTGATTTCGGCCAGTTGCTCGGCCGTGGGGTCGTAGTTGATGTGCGTGTCCACCAGGAACACCTGGCGGTCGGGCAGCAGCAGGCCGTTCATGCAGGCATAGGTGCACACGCCGGCGCGCTTGCCGATCACCTGGTCGATGTAGTTCAGGTGCAGGGCCGTGTGGCCCCAGGTGCCGACGATCAGGCCATCGACCTCGCCCTTGTGCAACAGCATGGAGCCGATCAGCGCCAGGCGGCGGCGCATCTCGATCTTGGCGATCGGCACCGTCACGCCCTTGCGCTCGGTCATGCGGTGGTAGGTCTGCCAGAAGTCGCGGTAGCGGTGGTCCTGCTCGACGTTGACGATGTCGTAGTCCACGCCTTCGCGCAGGCGCAGGCCGAACTTCTGGATGCGCTCGGCAATGACGGCCGGGCGGCCGATCAGGGTGGGGCGGGCGATGCGCTCGTCCACCACGATCTGGGCGGCGCGCAGCACGCGCTCTTCCTCGCCCTCGGCATAGGCCACGCGCTTCTTGGCGGCCGACTTGGCGGCCGCGAAGATGGGCTTCATCATCGAGCCCGAGGCATAGACGAAGCTTTGCAGCTTGTCGCGGTAGGCGTCCATGTCGGCGATCGGGCGCAACGCCACGCCGCTGTCGGCCGCTGCCTGGGCCACGGCCGGGGCGATCATCATCATCAGCCGCGGATCGAAAGGCTTGGGGATCAGGTACTCGGGGCCGAAAGCCAGCTGCTCACCCACATAGGCAGCCGCCACCACCTCGCTCTGCTCGGCCTGGGCCAGCTGGGCGATGGCATGCACTGCGGCGATCTCCATCTCCAGCGTGATGGTGGTGGCACCGCAGTCCAGCGCGCCGCGGAAAATGTAGGGGAAGCACAGGACGTTGTTGACCTGGTTGGGGTAGTCCGTACGGCCGGTGGCCATGATGGCGTCGTCGCGCACGGCCTTCACGTCCTCGGGCTGGATCTCGGGGTTGGGGTTGGCCAGCGCGAAGATCAGCGGGCGCGGCGCCATCTTGCGCACCATGTCCTGCTTGAGCACACCCCCGGCCGACAGGCCCAGGAACACGTCGGCACCCTCGATCACCTCGGACAGCGTGCGTGCCGAGGTCTTCTGCGCGAACTGGATCTTGTCCTCGTCCATGAGTTCGGTACGGCCTTCGTAGACCACGCCTGCCAGGTCGGTGACCCAGATGTTCTCGCGCGGGATGCCCAGCTTGACCAGGAGGCCCAGGCAGGCCAGGGCGGCCGCACCGGCGCCCGAGGTCACGAGCTTGACGTCCTTGGGGTCCTTGCCGGCGATCTTCAGGCCGTTGAGGATGGCCGCGCCGACCACGATGGCCGTGCCATGCTGGTCGTCGTGGAAGACCGGGATCTTCATGCGCTCGCGCAGCTTGCGCTCGATGTAGAAGCAGTCGGGTGCCTTGATGTCCTCCAGGTTGATGCCACCGAAGGTCGGCTCCAGGCTGGCGATGATCTCGACCAGCTTCTCGGGATCCTTCTCGTTGATCTCGATGTCGAACACGTCGATGCCCGAAAACTTCTTGAACAGCACACCCTTGCCTTCCATGACGGGCTTGCCTGCCAGCGGGCCGATGTCCCCCAGGCCCAGCACCGCCGTGCCGTTGGTCACCACACCGACCAGGTTGCCCCGGCTGGTGTACTTGAAGGCGGCATTGGGGTCCTTGACGATCTCTTCGCAGGGTGCAGCCACGCCGGGCGAGTAGGCCAGCGCCAGATCGTGCTGGTTGACCATCTGCTTGGTCGCCGCGATGGCGATCTTGCCGGGCTTGGGAAACTCGTGGTACTCGAGGGCCGCGCGGCGCAACTGGGCGCGTTTGTCGGATTGGTTGTTGTTGTTCTCGGCCGTGGTGTTCTCGGGCATTCAGTTGTCTCCAGCTTGGGGTGGCGCAAGGTGTCAGCGCCTGTAGGAACGGGCTTACACGCTTCAGGGGATGGCGATTGTAGGACGCCTTCGGTAAAAACCCTAGTAAGCAGATCTGCTTAGTCGGGTGCGACAGCTTTGCAATTTGGGTTGGAACGGCGCGGGCCCTGGCCGGCCCGCAAAGACCTTGCGCCTGGTTGGGACAAGCGGGGCCCGCTCCTCAGGCAAACACGGCCTCGTAGCGGGGAATCTGTGGCGCCTGGGGGTCCGGCATCACGGGCACCAGCATCCATTCCACGCGCCCCAGTGCCGGGTGGTCCAGCGCATAGACGTCCTGTCCCAGCCGGGGTGACTCCGGCCCATGGAACAGCAGGGAGAAGGGGGTGCGGAATGCCTGTGGCAGATGGCCCCGCGCGCGCTCGCTGGCGTCCACCAGCACCAGCTCCACGGTGCCAAGCTGGGTGTGGGCAGTGAAGTGGCTGCCCACCACGGCGTGGATGGGTTCAAAGGAAATGCTCATCGGCTGCGTCAAGTCAGGTGATTGTGGGTTTGGAAGGGGCCCATTCCCTTGCCAGAATGGAGGGAACGAACGCATCGTACAACCGGGAATCCACCGTGTACCCCTTGCCAGAACCATTTGCCCTGCGGGAGAGGTTGGAGTCCGACCAGCAATTCCTGCAGACCCTGTATGCCTCCAGCCGCGAAGACCTGCAGCAGGCCATCCCCGACGCGGCGCTGCTGCAACAGCTCATGGCCATGCAGCAGAACGCGCAGGAGATGGGCTTTCGCCACCAGTTTCCCCAGGCCCGCCAGTGGTTGCTGCTGCGCTCGGGCGATCCCATCGGCCGCGCGGTGGTCGACGATGCCCCCGGGGCGCTCCACCTGGTCGACATCGTGGTGCTGCCTGAAGCCCGCCGCTGCGGCGCTGCGACCGCCGTGCTGCGCGCGCTGCAGGCCCATGCGCAAGGGCACCGGCAGGCCCTCAGCCTGAATGTCAGCCGCACCAATCCGCCAGCAAGGCGCCTCTACGACCAGCTCGGATTCACCGCCACCTCGCAAGACGATATGCTCACGCAGATGGTCTGGCACAGCGCCCCTGCATGAATTCCCCTGGCACCGCCCCCACCCCCTACCTGAAACTGCCGCTCGCTTTCGATCTGGCCCGGCTGCAGGGCGACCTGCAGCGCGTGGCCCCCTCGGAATGGATCAGCCATTTCAATACCTCCGCCTATGAAACCGGCTGGAGCTGTGTCCCGCTGCGTTCCGTCGAGGGCCGCACCGACCACATCATGCCGGTGGAGAGCGGCCGTTTCGAGGACACCGCCATCCTGGCGCGCTGCCCGCACCTGCGCCATGCCATCGACCAGTTCCAGTGCGAGAAAACCTCGATCCGCCTCATGGGGCTGGAGGCCGGGGCCGTGATCCACGAGCACCGGGATGCGGGCGGGGCCCTGGAAGACGGCCTGACCCGCCTGCACATTCCCGTGCAGACCTCGCCACTGGCCACCTACCGCATCGAGGGCGAAGAAGTCCATTTCTCGGCGGGTAACGCCTGGTACCTCAATGCCAGCTGCCTGCACGGTGCCCACAACCGCAGTGCCCGGGCCCGCATCCACCTCATGATCGACTGCGTGACCAACCCCTGGCTCACCCAGCTGTTCCTGGCCGCCGGCGGGGTGTTGCGCGAAAGTTCGCCCTACGGCGATCCCTCCATCCACGATGGCAATGTGTTGCAGGTCATTGCAGCGCTGCGCGCCAGCAGCCATGCAAGCGCCGCGCAGCTGGCCGACCGATTGCAGGAAACCCATGCAAGCAGAACAGGCGCTGCTGCGCGGCCGTGAAGTGGGCCCGGCCGAGCGGCCATCGCTGCACGGCTGGTTTCCAGTGACCCTGCAGCACGACCCCGCCAGGGTCTGGTGGCGTTTCATGGGCGAGCAGCGCTTCACTGCTCCCTTTTTCGAAGACAGCCTGGCCCGGCAGACAGCGCAGGACCGCCTGGTCTGCAGCACCCCCTGGTCCGCACTGGACGACCTGCCCGACAGCGTACCGCCGGCGGCCTTCATCTTCCACGTCTCGCGATGCGGCTCCACGCTGATCACACAGGCGCTGGCCACCTTGCCGCAGTGCATCGTGATGTCGGAGCCCCCGGTACTCAACGCCTTCTTCCGGCTGCACCACCACCACCCCGAGCACAGCGGAGGCACCCGCACGCTGCAACGGCTGGTGGCCGCGCTGGGGCAGCGGCGCAGCCCCGCAGAGCGGCACCTGGTCATCAAGTTCGACTGCTGGCACCTGCCCTGGATGCCCTTGGTGCAGGCGGCGTTCCCTGGCACTCCCACCGTGTTCCTGTACCGCGAACCCGGGGAAGTGCTCGCCTCCCACCGCCGCCAGCGCGGCCTGCAGATGGTGCCAGGGCTGATCGACCTGTCGCGGCTGGAAAGCCTGGTGCACCGGCCCGGAGACCCGGAACTCGCCCCCGGCGACCTGGACGGCCATGCCATCCGTGTGCTCCAAAGCCTGTACCGCTGCGGCCTGGAGATGGCGAGCACGCAGGACCTGGTGCTGATGGACTACCGGCAACTGCCCGGGGCGATCTGGCAGGAGCTGCCGCAGCTGCTGGGGATGCCATGCAGCCCCGCCGAGCGGGAAGCGCTGCAGGCACGCTCGGGCTTTCACTCCAAGCATACCGGCAGCCCGTTCCAGGGCGACCCGGCGCCACCGCCCGGCGGACAGCCCTTCCTGCCGACCAGCGAGCGCCTGGACGAAGCGATCCGCTGCTACCGCCAGCTCGAGCAACGGCGGCTTGCGCGCAGCCCGGACTGAAGCCGCACCCGGAACCAGGGGACTGCTTCAGTTGCGCGACGGGAAGATGCCTTCCAGACAGATGATGTAGTTCAAACCCAGGTAGGGCTGCATGATGGACACCGTGGCACTCGTGCTCACAGGGATGGCCAGCGGCTGGCCGTTGCCCGTGGAGTCCACAGTCACCGCGCCCGTGCCCAGGGTGGTCCCGACCCCGCCCAGGTTGACTGGAGACGACGCGGTGGGCGCGTAGATGGTCGCGCTGCCGGGCCCGCCCGCAGGCGCCGCACACAGGTAGGAACCGGCCGCAGGGGTGCCGGTGGTGCCAGCGACCGTGGACACCTGCACACTGGTGGTGACGGCGGTAGGGTTCACCGTGACGCCGTGCGTGTGGGCCGGCAGGTTGGCAACCGACAGGGTCGCTGTGGCCGTGGTGTTGGCGATCACGGTCACGTTGTTGGTTCCGGCCTTCTCGCCCTGGACCACGTTGGAGATGCCGGGGCCGGCCCCCTGGGAGCCCACCGGCACCCTGCCGCGCAGATCCGGCAATGCGAAGGTGCTGATGCCATCGCCGCCATACATCGTCCCCAGCAGTGCAAACAGAGCGGAATTCTGTGAGATGGCGATCAATTGGCCGTTGCAGAACGCCCAGCCGCGCGGCGCATAGTTGAACCCGACGGCCATGACCGTGCCGATGAATGCTTCCATGAATGCTCCTTCAAGAGGTGGATAAAGCGTCGCGATGCTAGGTCGGCACGCCGCAACTGGTCAACGCGGAAATTGCCATGCAGCCCGCCGTGGCCCGGTGCTCCTGCAGGCCGGCGATTCGAGGGCCACGGCAGCGCCCCACGCTCCCCCGCCCGTGTGTGGACCTGGGCCGACTGCCGCTCTCAGCCCGCCCCTCTTCGGCGTGCGAAGTGGATACGGGGCCCAACGCCCTTCAGCGGACATTTGTTTCTGCCTGCGGCGGCCGGATTTTTCCCCACGGTGGACGCTGTCACATCTGTATTCATTTAATTGGAATGTATCTGCCTGTTTTTTGCTCCCATATGGCAACAGATTTTCATTGCTTTTTGTTGCATATATTGCATGTCTTCTGCGGGGCTTTTTGGGAGTTCTGGGCATTTTTCCTCAGATGGCCAGACTTCGGCCCGAACGGCGCCAATTTAATGAATTTGTCACGAACGGGGCCGAAACTGCCGCTGAACCCGTACCAATCCAAAAGTTCCTTGCTAATCTTCGTCCAACGCATCGCAAACACGGGATGGCAAACAGACAAGACAGTCTTCTCGAAAAATCGATTAACAAGAGCAGATATAAAACAGACCGATATACGGGCAACACAAGGATTAACTGGCAGGAACCCGGAAAATGAAGCATTCTCTTTCTCCCTGGATCGCGGCCGCGGCATTGGCTCCCGCATTCGCCCACGCCGGCGGCAACCAGCAGAGCGTCGAGCTGAGCGGTGGCGCCGCCAACGTGGCGGCCACGGGCGGCACCGCCGTCATGAATATCGCGTCCACCCAGGGCGCCCAGGTGGTCAGCGGCAATTCGCAGCAGGTGACGGTGCGCGGCACCGTATTGAATGCCGCCACCTTTGGTGCCCACAGTGAATTGAATATTGCATCGCGCACCGGGGCCGGTGCCGGCTCGGGCACCCAGGTGATATCGGTCCAGGGACCCATCGTCAACCAGGCATCTGGCAAAGGGGTCAGAAGTGTCGTGAATATTGGCGGGAAATAATTCCCTCCAAAACCTCCGGCCGGATATTAAAAGCCAGCCGGATTCTCTAGTGGCAGCCATTATTGATCTGGCATGCCTTTCTTTCATCGTTATCAATGGAGTTCATTATGCAAAAGACTTTCGCACTGGCCATTTCCGCTCTGGTTCTCGTCGCTGGCGCTGCCCACGCAGAAGTGAAGATCGGCGGCAATAACAACCAGAAGGTGACCGTGCAAAACGGCGCCGTGGCCAACATGGCCTTCGGTGCCTCCACCGCCAAGCAGAACCTGGCTTCCAACAAGGGCAACGTCAAGATCGGCGGCAACAACACGCAGGAAGTTTCCGTGAAGAACGGCGCCGTCGCCAACATGGCCTTCGGCGCCTCCAAGGCCGAGCAGAACCTGGCCTCCAACGACGGCAAGTAAGCAAGCCCTCCGGCGCTCCGAGCGCCCGCGGATCGCCCGACCGATCCGCCACGACAGAAGAACAAGGCGCGCAGTAGCGCTGCTGCGCGCCCTTGGGAAACCTGTCCAAAGCCTTGTGGATGGATTGCAAAGGGCTTTGGACAGGTTTTAAAGAGGAGAAGCACCCATGAGAACCCATCGTCTCGCCGCGCTGTGCCTGGCCGGCGCATGCGCCGCCGCATCGTCTTCGGCCGCTTTCGCCCAGACCCCCGTCCAGAAACCGCCCGCCGGCCGCAGCGGGCTCGACCCCGCCTCGCGCACCAAGGTCACCAACGTGCTCTCGCGCACCCGCATCGATGCCGAGGACACCCTGGCCACGGTGGACCGCAAGCTCGTCACCGGCCCCAGCGGCAGCAGCTGCGCCACCAACATCGGCGCGCCCAAGGTGCCCGAGGGCGAGGCCGGCATCGGCAACCGCTTCGGTACCGCCAACAACGACCAGGTCATCGTGGTGCAAGGCCCGGTCATCAACCTCTGCAAATAAGCACGCTCCCCCAGCAACCCATCCAACCCAACGGTTTCCAGCATGAAGAACAAGAACAGCCCCCCAGCGCGCCGCCTGCTGGCCCTCTCGGCCCTGACCCTGCTCCTGTCCGGGTGCGCGATCCAGCCCAGCGTGAGCGACCGCGTGAACATCATCGAACAAGGCACCGTGGAGCAGGCGCCCCTGGTCACGCCGAGCAAGTCCGGCTCCGTGCTGCGCGAAGGCCTGGCCTGCATGGACCGCATGCTGGCCGCCGAGCACACGCCCACCACCCTGATCGCCGTGAAGAACATCCCCGACCCCTCGGGCCTGTTCAGCACCGGCACCAAGGAGATGCTGATCACGGCCCTGTCGCGCATGTCGCGTACCAGCCAGGCCTTCCGCGTGGTGGACTACGAGGTGGACGCCCTGCGCCAGGACACGGTGCAGACCCTCACCAGCCTGCTGCTCAACAACAACCAGATGGAGCTGCGCAAGCCGCAGATCTACATCTCGGGCGCCATCAGCTTCGGCGACAAGACCGTGGTCTCCAAGCGCCAGAGCCTGGGCATCTCCACCGCCGCCACCGACACCGGCTACAGCTGGGACGTGCTGGGCAGCGCCGTGGGGCTGGACCTGCACCTGGGCGACATGAACACGCGCACGCTGTACTCGGGCATCGAGTCGGCCAACGAGCTCATCGTGGCCACCGGCGGCAAGGCGGTGGAGATCGGCGCCAAGGCCACCGGCCTGCCCCGGCACATCTACCGCGTGGGCGTGCAGTACGAGGTGGCGGCCGACAACAACCAGGGTGCGGGGGCCGCCGTGCGCCTGCTGGTCGACCTGGCCGCCATCGAGCTCGTGGGCAAGTGGGCCAAAGTGCCGTACTGGGACTGCATCGACTACGAGCAGAACCACCCCGAGTTCATGCGCCAGATGCGCGCCTGGTACGACGAGGCCAGCGTGGCCGAGCGCTGGAGCCTGGCGCAGCGCGTGCTGCAGACCCATGGCATGTGGAACGGCACGACGGACGGCACGGATTCGCCCGCCTTCCGCAAGGCCGTGACCCAGTACCAGGCTTCGCAGGACCTCACCCCCGTGGGCGTGGTCAACTTCGAGACCTACACCCGGCTGATGCGCAGCTTCGTGGGCATGTCGGCCGAAGGCAAGCTGCGCAAGCCCGAGTACGCCGACGACAAGCTGGTGGCCCGCCCCAGCGGCCTGCCCGCCAACGAGCCCGATCCACGCAGCATCGCGCTGAGCATGGTGGGCCGCAAGGACCGCGACCTCAAGGTCGGCGAATCCATCGTGGTGCGCGTCGTGCCGCCCCGCACCGGCTACCTCTACTGCTACTACCAGGACGCGGGCGGCTCCATCAGCCAGGTCTACCCCAACCCCATGCAGCCCTCGGCCACGGTGCAGGGCCGCACCAGCGTGCTCATCCCCGACATCAGCAAGCCCAACTCCTTCCTGATCGAGACGGCACGTGGCGGCACCGAGAACATGTTCTGCGCCATGACGGCCCAGCCGCTCAAGGGCCAGGTTCCCGCCACGCTGACCAGCGCCAACCTGGAGCCGATCAAGAGCGTGACCAGCCTGGCCCAGGTGCAGAGCGCCTTCGAGCAGGCCGGCGTCGGCATGATGAGCACCTCGCTCGACTGGAACGTGCAGGCCCCCGAGCCCGCACCAGCCGCCGGCCGCACCCGCAGCAACCCCAACCGGCCTGCCAAATGAGCACCGCCCACCTGCCACCCCAGGGCGCGCCCGCCGACCGGGCACGCAGGACGGCCCTGCGCTGGGCCCTGGCCGCCAGCTGCGCAGCCGCCACCGGCGCCGCCCGGGCCGTGATCCAGCTGCCCTCCGCGCAGCCGGCCTCGGCCCCCCAGGGCAGCGCGGTGCGCACGCCGCAGACGCCTGGCAGCTCGCTGCGCCTGCCCTCGGCCAACACCGAACAGGTGCTCAACAGCCTGATCGAGGCCGCCAACGACGGCGATGCCGACGCCATGGTGCAGGTGGGCATGTACTACCACAGCAACCCCGGCCTGCCCCAGGCAGCCGCCACCGCGCGCCGCTGGTGGGGCCGCGCGGCCCAGGCCGGCGACGTGCGCGGCATGGCCGGCTATGGCTACCTGCTGGGCGTGGACAACGCCGGCGGCATGCGCGACCTGGCCGCCGCCCGCGAATGGCTGCAGAAGGCCCGCGCTGCCGGCCTGGTGCGCGCCACCTACATCGAGTCGCTGCTCGAAGGCCAGATCACCGGCCCGCGCAAGCTGCGCGATGCGCGCCGCCTGCTGGAGCAGGCCGCGCAGGACGGCGACGCCCTGGCCATGAACGACCTGGCCGTGGCCTGGGAGCTCGACGGCAGCCTGGAGCGGGCACGCGAGATGTACGTGCTGTCCGCCGCCCAGGGCTATGGCGTGGCCCGTGCCAACTACCTGCGCCTGGAGCGCCAGAACCGCTCCAGCGAATCGGCCACGCTGGCCCGCCTGCGCACCCTGTCGGACGATGGCAACGCCGATGCCACCCTGCAACTGGCCCAGCTGTACCACCAGGGCAAGGGTGGCGTGCAGCGCGACTTCGCCCAGGCCATCGGGCTGTACCGGCGCGCGGCCGACAGCGGCTCGCGCAGCGCACGCGAATTCCTGGCCCTGATCTTCAGCCGCTCCTCGCGCGACAACTCGGCGCGCGGCGTCGACGCCGCCTGGATGGAGGAGCTGGCCACGCGCATCAATGCCCGCACCGATGCCGGCAAGGAGGGCCGGGACATGCTCTCCGACCGCCCGCGCCGCAGCGAAGACGCCCTGTGGAATCTCACCAGCTTACGTTGGACACCGCCTGTTACCGACCAGCCCGCAACCCCCCCTTAAAGTCCTGCCCGCAGCCCGCCTGCGGATCCACCGATTGACGTAATGACGAAGGAAACCGAGAGATGACGAAGAACCACACGCTTGCCCGCACCCTGCTCGCCTGCACGGCCGTGGCGGCCTGCATACCCCTGGCCCATGCCCAGCGCAACCTGGCCTCCAACGGCTCCGGCACGGTGATCGCGGGCGACAACAGCGCCTCGGTGGTGGTCAACGGCCAGCAGGTCATCACCGCCACCGATGGCAATGCGCGCGTGGAAACCACCATCGGCGGCGGCAGCGGCCGCGTGGTGGTGCAGGGCGGCTCCACCACCGTGACCCACTCCGGCAGTGCCAAGCCCGCCGCAGGCGCCAAGGGCAGCGGCAAGGGCGGTGACTATGTGAACAGCGATCTCTCGGGCCGCAACTTCGCGGGCGCCCAGCTGGCCGGCCGCAAGTTCACCAACGTGGACCTGTCGCGCGCCAACCTCTCGGGCGCCGACCTGCGCGGTGCCGAGCTGGTCAACGTGAGCCTGGAGCAGGCCGACCTGCGCGGCGCCAACCTCACGGGCGCCAAGATGGTCAACGTGGACCTGGATGCCGCCTTGCTGGAAGGCGCGACCTGGACGGACGGAAAGCGCTGCCGCGCCGCCTGCTGAGCCCCGAACCCGCCAAGAAAAAAACGGCCCCGAGGGGCCGTTTGTCTTGCACAGCGCCGTTGGATCAGCGGCTGCTCGGGAAGCTGAACACCGCGCCTTCGCGCACGCCAGCCGAGGGCCAGCGCTGCGTGATGGTCTTGCGCTTGGTGTAGAAGCGCACGGCATCGGGGCCGTAGGCGTGCAGGTCGCCGAACAGGCTGCGCTTCCAGCCACCGAAGGAGTGGTAGGCCACCGGCACGGGCAGGGGCACGTTCACGCCCACCATGCCGACCTGGATGTGGTCGGTGAAGTAACGCGCGGCCTCGCCGTCGCGCGTGAAGATGCAGGTGCCGTTGCCGTACTCGTGGTCGTCGATGAGCTTCATCGCGTCCTGCAGCGTCTTGACGCGCACCACGCCCAGCACGGGGCCGAAGATCTCTTCCTGGTAGATCTTCATGCCGGGCTTGACGTTGTCGAACAGGCAGGCGCCCAGGAAGTAGCCGTCCTCATGGCCGGCCACCTTCACGCCGCGGCCGTCCACCACCAGCGTGGCGCCTTCGGCCACGCCGCTGTCCACATAGGACTTGACCTTCTCGAAGTGCGGCTTGGTCACCAGCGGGCCCATGTCGTTGCTGTTGTCCGTGCCCGGGCCGACCTTCATCTTGGCGATCTCGGTCTTGAGGCCCGCCACCACAGCGTCACCGGCCTCGTCGCCCACGGCCACCACCAGGGGGATGGCCATGCAGCGCTCGCCGCAGCTGCCATAGGCCGCGCCCATGAGCGCGCTCACGGCATTGCCGATATCGGCGTCGGGCATCACGATGGCGTGGTTCTTGGCGCCGCCCAGCGCCTGCACGCGCTTGCCGTGCTTGCAGCCTTCGGAGTAGATGTACTCGGCGATGGGCGTGGAACCGACGAAGCTCACGGCCTTGACGCGCGCATCGCGCAGCAGCGTGTCCACGGCCAGCTTGTCACCGTTGACCACATTGAGCACACCGGGCGGCAGGCCCGCTTCCTGCGCCAGCTGGGCGATGAACAGCGCGCTGGTGGGGTCGCGCTCGGAGGGCTTGAGCACGAAGGTGTTGCCGCAGGCCACCGCCATGGGCCACATCCACAGCGGCACCATGGCCGGGAAGTTGAAGGGCGTGATGCCCGCGGTGACACCCAGCGCCTGGAACTCGCTCCACGAGTCGATGCCCGGGCCGACGTTGCGGCTGTGCTCGCCCTTGAGCAGCTCGGGCGCGTAGCTCGCGTACTCCACGTTCTCGATGCCGCGCTGCAGCTCGCCGTGCGCATCGCTGAGCACCTTGCCGTGCTCGGCCGTGATCATGGCGGCGATCTTGTCGGCGTTTTCTTCGAGCAGCACCTTGAGCTTGCTCATCACGCGGGCGCGCTTGAGCGGCGGCGTGTTGCGCCAGGCCGGGAAGGCCGCCTCGGCCGAGGCGATGGCGCGCTCCACCGTGGCCTTGCTGGCCAGGGCGACGTTGGTGGTGGACTGGCCCGTGGCGGGGTTGAAGACCGGCTGCGTGCGCTCGGTGTCGGCAACGATCTGGCCGTCGATCAGGTGGCCGACGGTGGTGGTGACGCTCTTGTCGTGGTTCATGGCAGAAGGAAAGGAAATGAAAGGAGTGCAGGCAGCGGGCTTAGGCGGTTTCCGCGAGTGCGTCGCCCAGGGCGTTGACGAGGCGGTCGATCTCGGCCTTCTCGCTGATGAAGGGTGGGGCCAGCTGGATGGTGTCGCCGCCGTAGCGCACGTAAAAGCCCTTCTTCCAGCAGTTCATCGCAATTTCGTAGGGGCGGCGGGCCGGCTCGCCGGGCAGCGGCGCAATGGTGATGCCCGCGGCCAGGCCGTAGTTGCGGATGTCGAGCACGTGCTTGCTGCCCTTGAGGCTGTGCACGGCCTGCTCGAAGTGCGGGCTCAGCGCCTTCACGCGGCCGATGGCGTCTTCGCTCTGCAGCAGGTCCAGCGCGGCGATGCCGGCAGCGCAGGCCACGGGGTGGGCCGAGTAGGTGTAGCCATGGGGGAACTCGAGCATGTACTCGGGGCCGCCGGCGTTCATGAAGGTGTCGTAGATCTCCTTGGTCGCGACCACGCCGCCCAGGGGCTGCGCGCCGTTGGTCACCTGCTTGGCGAAGTTCAGGATGTCGGGCGTCACGCCGAAGGCCTCGGCACCGGTCCAGGCGCCGCAGCGGCCAAAGGCGGTGATGACCTCGTCGAAGATCAGGAGGATGTTGTTCTGCGTGCAGATCTCGCGCAGGCGCTGCAGGTAGCCCACGGGCGGGATCACCACGCCGGCCGAGCCGGAGAAGGGCTCCACGATCACGGCCGCGATGTTCGAGGCATCGTGCAGCGCGATCACGTCCAGCAGGCGGTCGGCCAGCTCCTTGCCGGTGGCAGGCATGCCCTTGTGGAAAGAGCCGGCGGCCGGCTGGGTGTGGGGCAGGTGGTCGGCTTCGACGCCCTGGCCGAAAAGCTTGCGGTTGGCCGCGATGCCGCCCACCGAGATGCCGCCGAAGTTCACGCCGTGGTAGCCCTTTTCGCGGCCGATCAGGCGCGTCTTGCTGGCCTGGCCCTTGGCGCGCCAGTAGGCGCGTGCCATCTTGAGCGAGGTGTCGGCCGCTTCCGAGCCCGAGCCGGTAAAGAACACATAGTCCAGGCCATCGGGCGTGATGGCCTTGATGCGGTTGGCCAGCTCGAACGAGAGCGGGTGGCCGAACTGGAAGGCCGGCGCGTAGTCGAGCTTCATCGCCTGCTGGCCAACAGCCTCGGCGATCTCGCGGCGGCCATGGCCCAGGCCCGTGCACCACAGGCCCGACAGGCCGTCGAAGATCTTGCGGCCTTCGGAGTCGGTGTAGTAAGCGCCGCTGCCCTCCACGATCATGCGCGGGGCCGCCTTGAACTGGCGGTTGGCGGTGTAGGGCATCCAGTGCGCGTCGAGCCAGGCGGCGTCCAGGCGGTCACCGCCAGCGTCGGAAGCGGGTTTTTCGATGTTGACGAAGCTCATGGGAAATCTCCAGTGCGATACAGCGGCCGCAAGGCGGGCCGGGCCCAGGCAAAAGCGGGTCTCGGGCGGATTGTTGCCCCCGGTGTTAATCTCTCAAATAGTGCAATATCAATGTTTACTTGCGGATTTATACAAGTAACAACCAGACCCCCATGAACACCAAGAACCGCGCCGTGCTCGGCCAGCTGAGCGACATGGACCTGCGCCTCTTGCAGGTGTTCAAGGCCGTGGCCGAATGCGGCGGCATGTCGGCCGCGGAGCTGGAGCTCAACATCGGCACCAGCACCGTGAGCCGCCACGTCAAGGACCTGGAGACCCGCCTGGGCCTGACCCTGTGCCGGCGCGGGCGCGCGGGTTTCGCGCTCACGCCCGAGGGCCAGCGCGTCTACGACGAGACGCTGCGCCTGCTTTCCTCGGTGGATGGCTTTCGCAATGCGGTGGACGACATCCATGCGCGCATGGGCGGGCAGCTCTCCGTGGCGGTATTCGACAAAACCGCCACCAACCCGGCAGCGCGCATCGGCGACGCCATCGCAGCGTTTGCACAGCAGGCGCCCGACGTGCACCTGCAGATGCATGTGGGCACCATCAACGCCATCGAGCGCGGGGTGATCGATGGCACCTTCCAGGTCGGCATCATTCCCGCGCACCGCGCCTCGCAAAGCCTGGTCTACACCGACCTGTTCACCGAGACCATGCTGCTCTACTGCGGCGCGGGCCACCCGCTGTTCGGCATCGACGACACCGCGCTGGACTGGGAGGCACTGCGCCACCAGCCCTTCGCCGGCCTGGGCTACCACTCGCCCAACATGGAACTGAGCCACCAGGCACGCCTGTCGCGCACGGCCACGGGCTTCGACCAGGAGTCGATTGCCACGCTCATCCTCTCGGGCCGCTACCTGGGCTTTCTGCCCGACCACTACGCCGAGGCCTTCGAGCGCCGCGGCCTGATGCAGGCCGTGCAGCCCGCGCTGCTGCGCTACAGCTGCCGCTTCGTGGGCCTGCTGCGGCGCTCGCCCGAGCCCTCGCGTGCGGCACAGGCGTTCCAGCAATGCCTGGTACAGGCCCACGCACGGCCGTGACCGGCCCCGCCTTCAGTCCGGCTGCGCGCCCGACTTTTTGACCAGCTCCGCCCAGCGCGGGATCTCGCGCGCCATGTGGGCGGCCAGCTCCTCGGGCGTGCTGGCCACGATGTCCATGCCCAGTTGGTCGTGCAGCTTGGCCTGCACGTCGGGCTGCCTGAGGGCCTTGGTGATCTCGGCGTTCAGGCGCTGCACCACGGCCCGCGGCGTGCCCTTGGGCGCATAGACCGCCTGCCAGGACGACATCTCGAAGCCGGGCACGCCGGCCTCGGCCATGGTGGGCAGCTCGGGCGCCAGCGTGATGCGCTTGCCCGTGGTCACGGCCAGCAGCTTCACGCGCCCGGCCTTGGCCAGGGGCAGGGCCGCCGTCATCTGGTCGAACATGAAGGCGACCTGGCCGGCCGCCACGTCGGTCAGGGCCGGCGGCGTGCCCTTGTAGGGGATGTGCGTGAGCTTCACGCCGATCAGGTCGCCGAAGAGCTCGCCCGCCAGGTGGGTGGAGGTGCCCGAGCCCGAGGAGGCGAACATGCGCTTGGCCGGGTCTTTCTTGAGCAGCTCGACCAGCTCGGCCACCGAGTTCACGCCCAGCGCGGGGTTGATGATGAGCACGTTGGGCAGGGTGGCCACCAGCGCCACGGGCTCGAAGTCGCGCACCGGCTGGTAGGCCAGGTTCTTGTACAGGCTGGCGTTGATGGCATGCGTGCTGATGGTGCCGCCGAACAGGGTGTAGCCATCGGGCGCAGCCTTGGCCACATAGCTGGCACCGATGCCGCCGGCCTGGCCCGGCTTGTTCTCCACCACCACCGACTGCTTGAGCGCCTCCTGCAGCTTGTTGGCCAGCACGCGGCCGATGGTGTCGGTGGAGCCCCCGGGCGTGAAGGGCACGACGTAGGTGATGGGCTTGGCGGCCGGCCACTCCTGGGCGGCGGCCATCGGGGGCAGGGCAGCCAGCGCCAGCAGGGCAGCGCAGGGGAGGATGAATCGCATGGTGGTTTGTCTCCGGTGGTCGTTATGGGGGAAGCGATAGAACGGGGGGCTCAGCGCCCCTGGGCCTGCCGCCAGGCGGCGAACTCGCCGGGCGTGGCCGGGTCGGTGGGCGGGTACAGGCCCAGGATGGAACGGCCCTGCAGCACCTGGGCGGTCACGAAGTCCTCGAAGGCCGTCATCTCCGTGGCCTCGGCCGCGATCTCGTCGGCCAGGTGGGCGGGGATGACCACCACGCCTTCGCCATCGCCCACCACCACATCGCCCGGGAACACGGCCACGTCGGCACAGGCTATGGGCACGTTGATGTCCAGCGCCTGGTGCAGCGTGAGGTTGGTGGGGGCCGAGGGCCGCTGGTGGTAGGCCGGCATGGCCAGCGCCGCGATCTCGGGCGTGTCGCGAAAGCCGCCGTCCGTCACCAGGCCGGCCACGCCGCGCTGCATCAGGCGCGTGGCCAGGATGGAGCCGGCCGAGGCGGCGCGCGCGTCCTTGCGGCTGTCGATCACCAGCACCGCGCCCGGCGGGCATTCCTCCACGGCCTTGCGCTGGGGGTGGCCGCGGTCCTGGAACACGCTGATCGGGTTCAGGTCCTCGCGCGCCGGGATGTAGCGCAGCGTGAAGGCCTCGCCCACCATGTTGGCGCGGCCGCCGCGCAGGGGGTGCACATCCTGCAGGAACTGGTTGCGCAGGCCGCGCTTGAACAGGGCGGTGCACAGGGTGGCGGTGCTGACATGGGCGAGCAGTTCGCGGGTGCGGGGGTTCAATGGCATGGCAAAGGAGGGGAGGGTGGGTCAGAAGATGTCGGGCTCGGGCACGGGCGCACCGAAGCCGGTTTCGAGGAAGTCGAAGTCGCAGCCCTGGTCGGCCTGCAGGATGTGGCGGCTGAACATCCAGCCGTAGCCACGTTCGAAGCGCGGGGGCGGCGGCGTCCACGCGGCGCGGCGGCGCGCCAGCTCGGCCTCGTCCACCTCCAGGTGGATGCGGCGCGCGGGCACGTCCACGGTGATCCGGTCGCCCGTGCGCACCAAGGCCAGGGGGCCGCCGATGTAGGCCTCGGGCGCGGCGTGCAGGATGCAGGCGCCGTAGCTCGTGCCGCTCATGCGCGCGTCCGACAGGCGCAGCATGTCGCGCACGCCCTGCTTCACGAGCTTGGCCGGTATGGGCAGCATGCCCCACTCGGGCATGCCGGGCCCGCCCTGGGGGCCGGCGTTGCGCAGCACCAGGATGTGGCCGGGCGTGACGTCCAGGTCGGGGTCGTCCACGGCGGCCTTCATGCTCGGGTAGTCGTCGAACACCAGGGCCGGGCCGGTGTGCTGCTGCAGGTGCGGGGCACAGGCGCTGGGCTTGATCACCGCGCCATCGGGCGCGAGGTTGCCGCGCAGCACGGCCAATGCGCCTTCGGCGTAGATGGGGTTGGACAGCGGCCGGATCACATCGTCGTTGAACACCGCCGCGCCCGCGATGTTCTCGCCCAGCGTGCGCCCGGTAACGGTCTGCGCGCCCAGGTGCAACAGCTCCGGCATGCGCGACATCAGGCCCGGCAGGCCGCCCGCGTAGTAGAAGTCTTCCATGAGGTAGGTGTCGCCGCTGGGCCGCACATTGGCCAGCACCGGCACCACGCGGCTGGCGGCGTCGAAGTCGTCCAGCGTCACGGCGCAGTGCGCACCCGCACGGCGCGACATGGCCACCAGGTGCACGATGGCGTTGGTGGAGCAGCCCACGGCCATGGCAATGCGGATGCCGTTGAGAAAGGACTCGCGGCTGAGCAGCTTCGCGGGCGTGAGGTCGTTCCACACCATGTCCACGATGCGGCGGCCGCTCTCGGCGCTCATGCGCACGTGGTTGGCGTCGGGCGCGGGGATGGACGAGGCGCCGGGCAGGCTCATGCCGATGGCCTCGGCAATCGCCGTCATGGTGCTGGCCGTGCCCATGGTCATGCAGGTGCCGTGGCTGCGCGCAATACCGGCCTCCACGCCCTGCCACTGTTCCTGGCTCAGGTGGCCGGCGCGGCGCTCGTCCCAGAGTTTCCAGGCGTCCGAGCCCGAACCCAGCACCTGGCCGTTGTAATTGCCGCGCAGCATGGGGCCGGCGGGCACGAAGATGGCCGGCAGGCCGGCGCTCATGGCGCCCATCAGCAGGCCGGGGCCGGTCTTGTCGCAACCGCCCATGAGCACCGCGCCGTCCACCGGGTGGCTGCGCAGCAGCTCCTCGGTCTCCATGGCCAGCATGTTGCGGTAGAGCATGGTGGTGGGTTTCACAAAGGCCTCGGCCAGCGAGATGGCGGGCAGCTCGATGGGAAAGCCCCCCGCCTGCAACACGCCGCGCTTGACGTCCTCCACGCGCTGGCGGAAGTGGCCGTGGCAGGGGTTGATGTCCGACCAGGTGTTGACGATGGCGATGATGGGCTTGCCCACCCAGTCCTCGGGCGCGTAGCCCATCTGCAGGATGCGCGAGCGGTGGCCGAAGGAGCGCAGGTCGTCGGGCGCGAACCAGCGCGCGCTGCGCAGGGAATCGGGGGTGCGTCGTGTCATGTGGCGCATTAAAGCACTAGTATATTAGTGCGTCAACACCAGCCGGTGCGACAATCGGCAGGCCTATGAACGTGAGAGAAAAAGTCCGCCTCGACCGGTCGCGCCATGCGGCGCCCCAGGTCTTCGACCGCCTGCGCGAGGCCATCGTCTCGCTCGACCTGGCGCCCGGCACCGTGCTGGCGCGCGCCGAACTGGCCGAGCAGTTCGGCATCAGCCAGACGCCTGTGCGCGACGCCCTGCTGCGCCTGGGCGAAGAGGGGCTGGTGGACATCTTTCCGCAACACGCCACCGTGGTCAGCCGCATCGACATCGAGGCCGCGCGCCAGGCGCACTACCTGCGCCGCTCCATCGAACTGGAAGTGGTGCGCACCCTGGCCCTGGCACCCGACGAGGTGGTATTGGCCCGCCTGCGCGGCCAGGTCGCCGCCATGACCGCCGTCATGGGGCCCGCCAGCTACCGCGCCTTCGTCGAGGCCGACCAGGGCTTCCACCAGTGCATGTACGAGGCCGCGGGCGTGGCCGGCCTGTGGGACCTGGTGCGCCGCCGCTCAGGCCATGTGGACCGCCTGCGCCGCCTGCACCTGCCCACCGAGGGCAAGACTGCAGCCGTGCTGGCCGACCACCAGCGCATCGTGGACGCCATCGCGGCCGGTGACGCCCCGGCCGCCCAGGACGCGCTGCGCGCCCACCTGTCGGGCACGCTGAGCCAGGTCGACGAGATCTGCGCGCGCCACCCCGACTACGTGCAGGCCTGATCAGCCTGCGTTGCGCACCGGGAGCACCGCCGCCTGCTGGCGGCGGAACTCGGCCGGGGTGCAGCCCGCCTCCCGGCGGAAGAACTTGCTGAAGTTGGTCGCCTCGTCAAACCCCAGGCGCTCGGCAATGCGCGCCACGGGCACGCCCGTGTGCAGCAGCAGGCGCTTGGCTTCGAGGGCAATGCGCGCGGCGATGAAGGCCTTGGCGCTCGTGCCGACCGCGGCGTGGGTGGCGCGGGCCAGGCTTTTTTCCGTGCAGCCCAATGGGCCGGTGTAGTCCGCCACCTGGTGCCAGTCGGCAAAGCGCTGCTCCAGCAGCTGCCGAAAGCGCTCGAAGCGCTGCAGGGCGCGCAGCTTCGCCGGCGCGGGTGGCGTGCGCTGGCCATGGGCCATGGCCAGCCGGGTGAGCAGGGCGTAGAGCTGGTAGCGCAGCAGGGCATGCAGGTCCTGCGCCGGGGCGTCGGCGGCGGCATCCGCACGCATCTGCAGCAGGGCATTGGCCACCGTGCGGGCCTCGCCATCGCCCAGCGCCAGGTGCACGGGAAAGCGCTCCAGCCCGGCCACCAGCCGTAGGTCGCTGGCGGGCGACCCAGCGCCTGCCAGCAGGAATTCGGGGCGCAGCAGCAGCACCCAGCCTTCCCAGTCCTCGGCCGGCCCGAAGTAGTGGGCCTGGCCGGGCCGGATGGCCAGCAGCGAGCCGGCTTCGCAGGGCACGGGCGCGAAATCGATCACCTGGGTGCAGCTGCCGCGCGTGACCAGCACCAGCATGTGGAAGGCATAGCGGTGGGTGCGTTGCACCTCGCCCGCAGGGCCGCGCTGGCGCAGCTCGGACATGGCGAAGACCTCCAGGTCCAGCCCGTAGCTGCCGGGCGGCCGGTAGTCGAAGCGTTCGATGTCGGTGCTGCCAGGGTTCTTCGGGGCCATCGCCTTCCTTACTGGGTGTGGGCGCATTGTGTCCGAAAAGTATCTTTTCAATGCCTGGAGCTACCGTGCCATTCTGATTCAGAAGTCCAACAATTACCCCATCTTCAACACCTTGAGAGAACCCATGTCCGCCATCGATATCGCCAGGAACTACATCCGCGCCGCCCAGACCGGCGACCAGGCCCTGCTGGCCCGCACCGTGTCACCCACCGTGGTCTGGCACCAGCCGGGGGCCAACCGCTTTTCCGGCACGCACCGGGGCCTGGCCGCCGTGGGGGCCATGATCGGCGGGATGATGGAGGTCTCCCGGGGAACGTTCGCCATCACCGAGGCGCAGCACTACATGGAGAACGGGGACTGGGTGGCCATCAGCATCCGCTTTGCGGGCGAGCGCGAGGGCGCCCGCCTGGACCAGGCGGGCGTGGACCTGCTGCGCATCCAGGACGGCCAGGTCGCCGAGGTCTTTCTCTTCTCCAGCGACCCGGTGCAAGAAGACCGTTTCTGGGGCCAGTGACCCTGCCAGCAGGATGGGCGGTCTCGCCCAAAATCCGGCAGCGCCGGATAATCCGGGCATCCCCCGCCACCGCGAGCACGTCCCCATGGCCTCCATTTCCTCGATCGGCACCTCCGGCATGCAGACGGCCCAGTTGCGCCTGGACGCCTCGGCCAACAACGTGGCCAACATGAACACGCCGCGCTACCAGCGCCAGGTGGTCGAGCAGGAAGCCACGCCCGGCGGCGCCGGCGTCACCGGCTCCGTGCGCCGCAGCCAGGAAGAGGGCGTGGCGCTGGAGCAGGAGGCCGTGGAACAGATGTCGGCCACCTACGCCTTCAAGGCCAGCCTGCAGGTGGTCAAGACCCAGGACCAGATGATGGGCTCGCTGCTGGATGTCAAAGCCTGAGTGATCCCTGTTCCGGAATGAAAAAGGCGGCCCTCGGGCCGCCTTTGTTTTTTTGGCGCCGTGCGCGCTCAGCGCAGTTCGCCGTATTGGGTGCTGCTCAGGTCCGGGCCGCGCTCTTCCGAGCCGGGCATCTCCGTGTCCTCGAAGCCGGTCGCATTGGGTGGGCGGGGGCGCAGGGGGCCCGAGCGCACGGGTGCGCCGCCAGGGCGGGCCGGAGCGACGGGGTTGGGGTTGCTGCCTGCGGCATCGGCCAGGGCGCGCTTGAAGGCGGCCACTTCGTCGGCCTCGATGGGCTCGAAGCGCTGCACCGGGCGGGTGGCCTCGTAGTCCACCGGCGCGGGGGAGCGCGGTGCCACCGTGCCTGTGAGCGGCGCCGGGGCGGTGGCCACGGGGGCGGCCGCGCGCAACGGGGCCGGGCGCGAAATCGGGGCCGAGGGCGTGGCCGTCAGCGGGGCCGGGGCCGATACCGGGGGCAGCGGGCGGCGCACGGCGGCTGCCGCGGCAGGCGCCTGGGCGCCCACGGGCAGGGCGGCGCCCAGCGGGGCAATGCCCTTTTGCGGAATGCCCACCGCCACATGGTCGTTGATGCGCCAGTACACGGCGGTCACCAGGATGTCGTAGCGCGTCTTGGCGGTCTGGGCGATCAGCGCCTCGATCTCGGACAGGCGCACGGTCTCGCCACCGTATTCGCGCGCCAGGTCCATCATCACCAGGAACTGGCGGCCACGCTGGTCCAGCGACAGCACCTTGAATTTGTAGCTGGCCGACAGCACGCCTGCACGCACCATGGCATCGCGCACCACGGTGTAGAGCAGCTCGCGGCGCTCCATGCGCTCGTTCTTGCGGTTGGCGGCGTGCTCGGGGGGCACGGGGTCGACCAGGGGCTTGCCCTGGCGGCCCGCAGACAGCGGCACCGTGGCGTCGGCGTTGAGCAGGCCCGAAGGTTCCGACGCCGCACTGGGCCGGGGCTTGGGTGGTACCGGTTTGCGGCTGAACCAGCTGAACAGTGACATGGCGTGCTTTCCTCGGAGTTCACCTGCAGTGGGTTGTCCGATTCGAGTGTACCGCGAGCCCTGCACCCCCAACGACGCCGCCGGTACCGAAAGCGGTGCCGGCCGACAGCGGTGTCAGGTCGCCGCAACGCGCCGTCGGCGATTGCCCAGGCGCTTGGCCAGCACCGACCCGGCCGCCATGGCCAGGCCCAGCGCAATGGCAGGTTGCCGGTTGGTCAACTCGGTGAAGCGGATGGCCGTCAGGCTCCACAGCTTGCAGGGCCCCGTGGCCTGCACCGTGGCGCTGCGCGAGCGGTGCGAAAAGAAGGCGCCTTCGCCGAGCACGGAGCCCGGGCCCACGATGGCCAGGCGCAGGCGCTCCTTCTCGTCCTGGAAGTGCACGCTCAGGCTGCCGCTTTCCACGAAGTACAGGGTGCGGTCGCTGGTGCCCTGCTGGAACAGCACGTGCCCAGTGGGCAGGATGCAGGGCAGCAGGTAAGGCGCAACCACATCCCACTGCGCGGCGGTCAGGGGATTGGTGATGCTGTCGTCGGCACTGGCCTGGGCGATGGCATCGATCAGGCCCTGCAGATCGGCTTTGGTGGCAGCGGGAGATAGGACGTTCATGGTTGTTCTTAAAGTAACCCTGTTACAGGTTGGGCACAAGCGCTGTTTACGTCCGTTTACAACAAAAGCGCACGCGCCGGCAGCGGCCTCGCGCTATTTTCCGATGCAAAAGCTCGAAAAAATCACGCCCAGCAGGTCATCGGAGGTGAACTCGCCCGTAATCGCACCCAATGCATTCTGCGCCAGGCGCAGTTCTTCGGCCAGGATGTCAAGGGCCGGGGCGCGCGCCTGTAACTGCATGTGCGCCTCGTCCAGGTGCGCCGCCACCGCCTGCAGCGCCTGCACATGGCGCGCGCGGGCGATGTACACGCCCTCGGGGGCCGCCTGCCAGCCCGCCACCTCGAGCAGCATGCGGCGCAGGTCTTCGAGGCCCGCGCCCGTGCGCGCCGACAGCCGCACCGCGCGGCCCACACCCTGCAGCCGGGCGGCCGTGGCCTCGTCCACACAGTCGATCTTGTTCCAGACATCGATCACGGGCACGGCGGCGGGCAGGCGCCCGGCCATGTCGGCCGCAATCGCCGCATCGCTGGCCGCGTAGTCCGCGGTGTCGGCGCGCGACAGGTCGTGCAGGAACAGCACGGCATCGGCCCCGGCGATCTCGTCCCAGGCGCGCGCGATGCCGATGCGCTCCACCTCGTCTTCGCTCTCGCGCAGGCCGGCCGTGTCGATCACGTGCAGCGGCACGCCCTCGATCTGGATGGTCTGCTGCACCTTGTCGCGCGTGGTGCCGGCAATCGGGGTCACGATGGCCAGCTCCGCCCCTGCCAGCGCGTTGAGCAGCGAGCTCTTGCCCGCATTGGGCTGCCCGGCGATCACCACCTTGATGCCCTCGCGCAGCAGCGCCCCCTGCTGGGCGCGCTGGCGCACGCGCGCCAGGGTCTGCTGCAGGCGGTCGAGCTGGCCCTGGGCATCGGCCTGCTGCAAGAAGTCGATGTCCTCCTCGGGAAAGTCCAGCGTCGCCTCCACCAGCATGCGCAGGTGGATCAGCGCATCGCGCAGCGCATGGATCTCATGGGAGAACGCGCCCGTGAGCGAACGGCTCGCGCTGCGCGCCGCCGCCGCGGTGGAGGCATCGATCAGATCGGCAATCGCCTCGGCCTGGGCCAGGTCGATCTTGTCGTTGAGAAAGGCGCGCTCGGTGAACTCGCCCGGTTCGGCCACGCGCAGGCCGGTGAGCACGGCGCCACCACCATCGGCACGCGCCGCGGCCGCCGCCTCCAGGCAGCGCGCCAGCAAGAGCTGCAGCACCACCGGGCCGCCGTGGGCCTGCAGCTCCAGCACGTCCTCGCCGGTGTAGGAGTGCGGCGCCGGAAAGTACAGCGCCAGCCCCTGGTCGATGGCCTGGCCGTCCGCGTCACGGAAGGGCAGGTAGTGCGCCTCGCGCGGGCGCAGGTCGCGCCCGCACAGCGCCTGCACCAGCGGCGCAATGCCCTTGCCCGACACACGCACGATGCCCACGGCGCCGCGTCCCGGGGCAGTGGCAATGGCAACGATGGGGTCGGCGTGGCGGGCAAGCATGGGCGTGACTGTAATGGTGTCGATGAAAAAAGGCCGCTTGCGCGGCCTTTCGGGGGTCAGCGACCGCAAGAGCAATCAGCTGAACTTGGGCAGGTTGAACTGCGGTGGCACACCCATGCGGGTGTTGATGATCCACTGCTGCGCGATCGACAGAATGTTGTTCGTCAGCCAGTACAGCACCAGGCCGGCCGGGAAGAAGAAGAACATCACGCTGAAGATCAGCGGCATGAACCACATCATCTTGGCCTGCAGTGGGTCCGGCGGCGCAGGGTTCAGGGCCGTCTGCAGCAGCGACGACAGCGTCATCAGCAGGGGCAGGATGAAGAACGGGTCCGGTGCCGAGAGGTCGTGGATCCAGCCGATCCAGGGCGCGTTGCGCATTTCCACGCTGGACAGCAGCACCCAGTACAGGGCGATGAACACCGGGATCTGGATCATGATGGGGAAGCAGCCCCCCATGGGGTTGACCTTCTCCTCGCGGTAGATGCGCATCATCTCCTGCTGCATCTGCTGCGGCTTGTCCTTCAGGCGCTCGCGCATCTCCATGATCTTGGGGTTGATGGCCTTCATCTTGGCCATGCTCGCGTAGGCCTTGGCATTGAGCCAGTAGAAGGCGATCTTGAGCAACAGCACCAGCGCCACGATGGCCCAGCCCCAGTTGCCCAGGATCTTGTGCAGCTGGTCCAGCAGCCAGTACAGCGGCTTGGACAGGATGGTCAGCCAGCCATAGTCCTTCACCAGCTCCAGGCCGGGGCTCAGGGCTTCCAGCGTCTTCTCGACCTGGGGGCCGGCGAACAGGCGCGCGTCCACGGTCTTGCTGGCGCCGGGGGCAATGGCACCGAGCTGCGTGATCATGCCCACCGAGTACAGGTTGGTGTCCACCTTGCGCATGAACAGGTTGCGCGGAATGTCATTGCCCAGCAGCCAGGCCGTGGCGAAATAGTGCTGCACCATGGCCACGTAGCCGTTGGTGGAATCCTTCTGGATGTCGACCTTGCCGGCCTCGATGTCCTTGAACTCGACCTTCTGGTACTTCTTGGCCTCGGTGTAGACCGCGGGGCCGGTGAAGGTGGAGTAGAACGAGGACTCGCCTGGCGGCTTGTTGCCGTCGCGCACCAGCTGCAGGTACAGCTCGGGCGACACGGGGGCCGTGCCGGTGTTCACCACCTCGTGCTTGACGGCGATGTCGTACTGGCCGCGCTTCACCGTCCAGGTCTTGACCAGCTTCACGCCGCCCTGGTCGGGCGACTCGAAGCGGATGGACAGCTCGTCCTGCCCGTCCTTGAGCTCGCGCGGGCCGGGCACGGCCGTCATCAGCGTCTTGTGCGTGGGGAAGGCGCCGCCGATCAGGCCGGTCTGCGCCACGTAGACGCGGTTGGCGCTTTCGTCCAGCAGCAGAAAGTTCTTGCCGCTCTTGTCACCGATGTCGGCGTGCTTGAGCAGTTCGGCATGCGTCAGCGAACCGCCTTCGCTGTCGAAGGTCAGGCGGTAGACGTCGGTGGCCACCTGCACGCGCTCGCGCGTGACGGGGGCTGCCGTGGTGGCGGGCTGGCCGGGAACGGCCGCTGCGCCCTGGCTCGCGGCTGGGGTGCCGGGCGGCGTGGCCGAATTGGTGGAGGAGGGCACGCTCGCAGCGCCCGCCGTAGCCGAGGCAGTGCCCGCAGGTGCCGACGCCGCCGTGGTGGCTGGCGTGGGGAAGAAGGTGGCTTTGTTGCCGTTGTGCAACTGCCACTTGTCCCACAGCAGAACCATGGAGAAGCCAAAAATCACCCACAGTATGGTGCGGCGAATGTCGTTCATGGAGACTTTTTTGGTGAAGGTTGTTGAAACCGCGAGAACAGCCGCATGCTGCGCGGCAATTGTTGCGGGACGGGGTCATGGCCCCCGTCACACCAGGGGTGGCAGCGTACCAGCCGGCGCAGCGTGAGGTAGCTGCCGGCCGCCGCGCCATGCTGCTCCAGCGCCTGCAGCGAATAGACGGAGCAGGTCGGCTCGAAGCGGCAGGCCGAACCCAGCCAGGGGCTCAGGAACAGGCGGTAGCCCTTGACCACCCCGATGAGCAGCGCCCGCATCATGGCGCAACCGCCGACGCCCGTGGCGCACTGGGGCTTTTGTCGCTTCTGCTAGCGCTGCCGCCCTGGCCATTGCCTTGGCCACCGCCCTGCCGTTTGGCCGCATGGCCAAACAGCTGCAGCAGCTCGGCCCGCACCGCCTGCTTGAGCTGGTCGGACGTGGCGCTGATGAACTGCTTGCGGTCGAAGGTGCTGCGCAGACGCACCACGTGGGCGGCCTGGGGCAGGCGCGCCTCGAAGGTCGCGCCCACGGTGTAGATCTGCCGCTTGATGGTGTTGCGCGTGACGGCACGGCGCGCCCAGCGCTTGGGCACCATGGCCCCCAGCCAGACGTCGGAAACGGCAAACAGGGCCTGCGGCGAGGTGCCGGGCCCTGTGGAAGATGCCGGTGCGGCGGCTGGCTGCGCGGGGTCAGCCATGGCGGGTTCGCCAGACGTGACAACGGCACCGCCAGTCGTGGCAGTGCCGTCGGCGCCCAGCACCAGGCGGTGCAGCGCAAAATGGGCGGTACGGGAAACGGTGCCCCCCGCCATGGCGGCCTGGAACTGCGGACGGGTTTTCAGCCGTTGCATGCTGCGCAAGCGCCCCCGTTTGTGACCTGGCGGTGCAAACCGGGGTGCAGGCCCAGGACCTTGCCGGCCTTAGACGGCCAGGCGCTTGCGGCCCTTGGCGCGGCGTGCGTTGATGACGGCACGGCCGCCACGGGTCTTCATGCGCACGAGGAAACCGTGGGTGCGGGCGCGGCGGGTCTTGGAGGGCTGGTAAGTACGTTTCATGGTGCTCTATTCCTTGAGGTTCAGTTCCGGACTGCTGCACACAAAACGGCACCGCCCGGTCAAATCGCCCTGAACACATTCAGGGAAACCCAAAATTATCGCAGGCTTGTGCCCCGCTGGCAATGCCCACGCCCGGGAAGACCCTGTGGCGCGCTGGAATCAGGGGTTCAGAATGCCTTGTACCGACCCCGGACACCCGGGTCCGGGCCTGTTGGAACCACCGGCCTTTCAAATTGTGGATAACTCCTTGACAAGCTACAATGCGCGGCCCAGCACCGTTCCTCCTATCCACAAAAAGAACCACCGATAAATGACCGAGGAACCCTCCAGCAGCTCCGCATCCAACCCCGGGGCCGACGCCGGCCAGAGCCTGTGGCAGGCCTGCCTAGAACAACTGGCGCAAGACCTGCCAGAGCAACAGTTCAACACCTGGATCAAGCCCCTCGTGGCCCAGGTGACCGAAGACTTCTCCAAGGTGACATTGTTCGTCGCCAACCGCTTCAAGCTCGACTGGATCCGTGCGCAGTACGCCAAGCGCATCTCGCTGCTGCTCGAAGACCTGTACGGCCAGCCCGTCACGCTGGAGTTAGCACTCGCTCAGCGAGAAGCCGTGACGCGCACTTACGTGCGCCCCAGCACGAGCAGCGCGCCCGCCCAGCAGCAGCCCCCCGAGCAGCCCAGCCAGGGGCAGGGCGGCAATGGCTCCGGCCAGGGTAGCGGCAGCAGCAGCGGCCCCGACGAATCGGCCAGCGCCTTCCGCAACCGCCTGAACGCCGGCCTGACCTTCGAAACCCTGGTCGAGGGCACGGCCAACCGCATGGCGCGCTCGGCCGCCATGCACGTGGCGGGCATGCCCGGCCACCTGTACAACCCGCTGTTCATCTACGGCGGCGTGGGCCTGGGCAAGACCCACCTGGTGCACGCTGTGGGCAACCGCCTGCTGGCCGACAAGACCGACGCCAAAGTTCTCTACATCCACGCCGAGCAGTTCGTCTCGGATGTGGTTAAGGCCTACCAGCGCCGCACCTTCGACGAGTTCAAGGAGCGCTACCACTCGCTGGACCTGCTGCTCATCGACGACGTGCAGTTCTTCGCCAACAAGGACCGCACGCAGGAGGAGTTCTTCAACGCCTTCGAGGCCCTCCTGGCCAAGAAGAGCCACATCGTGATGACCAGCGACACCTACCCCAAGGGGCTGGCCAATATCCACGAGCGCCTGGTTTCGCGCTTCGACTCGGGCCTCACCGTGGCCATCGAGCCCCCCGAACTCGAGATGCGCGTGGCCATTCTGATCAACAAGGCGCGCGTGGAAGGCACCGAGATGCCCGAGGAAGTCGCCTTCTTCGTGGCCAAGAACGTGCGCTCCAACGTGCGCGAGCTCGAAGGCGCGCTGCGCAAGATCCTCGCGTACTCGCGCTTCAACCAGAAGGAAATCTCCATCCAGCTGGCCCGCGAGGCGCTGCGCGACCTGCTGTCCATCCAGAACCGGCAGATCTCGGTGGAAAACATCCAGAAGACGGTGGCCGACTACTACAAGATCAAGGTCGCCGACATGTACAGCAAGAAGCGCCCGGCCAGCATTGCCCGCCCGCGCCAGATTGCCATGTACCTGGCCAAGGAGCTGACGCAAAAGAGCCTGCCCGAGATCGGCGAGCTGTTCGGCGGGCGCGACCACACGACTGTGCTGCACGCGGTGCGCAAGATTTCGGGCGAGCGCCAGCAGCTGACCGAGCTGAACCAGCAGCTGCACGTACTGGAACAGACACTCAAGGGTTGAGCGCCGTGCATACCACCAAGCCCATTTGTGTAAGAACCTGTTCGGCACCACGCTGCCGCAGAAAACAGGTCCTTACAAGGCAAAATGGGGGGTTATCGGGCAGCAGGGGGGCACGACCCGTGCCGCTGCCCGCACCGTTCCAAAAAGATCCACAAGCAAGGGGTTGATGACATGATCGTCCTGAAGGCAACACAAGACAAGGTACTCGCGGTTCTGCAATCCGTGGCTGGCATCGTGGAGCGCCGCCACACCTTGCCCATTCTGGCCAACGTACTGATCCGCAAGACCGGCAATGCGCTGCAGCTGACGACCAGCGACCTCGAAATCCAGATCCGCACCACGGCCGAGCTGGGCGGCGACACGGGCGACTTCACCACCACCGTGGGCGCGCGCAAGCTCATCGACATCCTGCGCACCATGCCCAGCGACCAGACGGTGAGCCTCGAATCCGCCCAGTCCAAGCTGATCCTCAAGGGCGGCAAGAGCCGCTTCACCCTGCAAAGCCTGCCGGCCGAAGACTTCCCGCTGGTGCAGGAATCGGCCGCCTTCGGCCCCGTGTTCGCCGTGCCGCAAAAGACCCTGAAGGACCTGCTGGGCCAGGTGTCGTTTGCCATGGCGGTGCAGGACATCCGCTACTACCTCAACGGCATCCTCTTCGTGGCCGAGGGCAAGACCCTGAGCCTCGTGGCCACCGACGGCCACCGCCTGGCCTTTGCCAGCGCCACGCTGGACGTGGAAGTGCCCAAGCAGGAAGTCATCCTGCCGCGCAAGACCGTGATCGAACTGCAGCGCCTGCTGTCCGATGCCGGCGGCGAGAACCAGCCCCACATCGAGATGCAGTTCGCCAACAACCAGGCCAAGTTCACCTTTGGCGGCATGGAGTTCGTGACCAAGCTGGTGGAAGGCAAGTTCCCCGACTACAACCGCGTCATCCCCAAGAACCACAAGAACAACCTCACGCTGGGCCGCGCCCCGCTGCTGGCGAGCCTGCAGCGCACCGCCATCATGACCAGCGACAAGTTCAAGGGCGTGCGCCTGAACCTGGAACCCGGCACCCTGCGCGTGGCGTCCAACAACGCCGAGCAGGAAGAGGCCGTGGACGAGCTCGACATCGACTACGGTGGCGACACCATCGAGATCGGCTTCAACGTGACCTACCTGATCGACGCCCTGGCCAACATGGGCCAGGACATGGTGAAGGTGGAGCTCTCCGACGGCAACAGCTCCGCGCTGCTCACCATCCCCGACAACGACAGCTTCAAGTACGTCGTGATGCCCATGCGCATCTAGCCCTGCGCCGTGCCCGCCACACCCCGGCGGGCACCCCTTGCAAGCTATTGAAATGATAGCTATCTGACCCCATCTGATGGGAATCAGAGCACGATTTGAACCCTCGACAGACACACATCGGAAGCCACCAGTGGCTTCCCCCGGACCCCAAGGCCACCATGACCGCTGACAACAACCTGCCCGAGCAAGAACCTACCGGCACTGGTGAGCCCGTTCCGCAAAAGATCGACACCAACCAGGCCGGCGCCAGCGAAAGCTACGGCGAAGGCTCCATCACCATCCTGGAAGGCCTGGAGGCCGTGCGCAAGCGCCCGGGCATGTACATCGGCGACACCAGCGACGGCACCGGCCTGCACCACCTGGTGTTCGAGGTGGTGGACAACTCCATCGACGAAGCCCTGGCCGGCCACTGCGACGACATCGTCGTCACCATCCACACCGACAACTCCATCAGCGTGACCGACAACGGCCGCGGCATCCCCACCGGGGTGAAGATGGACGACAAGCACGAGCCCAAGCGCAGCGCCGCCGAAATCGCGCTGACCGAACTGCACGCTGGCGGCAAGTTCAACCAGAACAGCTACAAGGTGTCGGGCGGCCTGCACGGCGTGGGTGTGAGCTGCGTGAACGCACTCTCCAAATGGCTGCGCCTGACCGTGCGCCGCGAAGGCAAGGTGCACCAGATCGAATTTGCGCGCGGCTTTGTGCAAGACCGCCTGCTCGACACCGTGGAAGGCTTTGAAGTGAGCCCCATGAAGGTGACCGGCGAGACCGAAAAGCGCGGCACCGAGGTGCACTTTCTGCCCGACACCGAGATCTTCAAGGAAAACAACGACTTCCACTACGAGATCCTGGCCAAGCGCCTGCGTGAACTCTCCTTCTTGAACAACGGCGTGCGCATTCGCCTCAAGGACGAGCGCAGCGGCAAGGAAGACGACTTCTCGGGCGCCGGCGGCGTGCGCGGCTTCGTGGAGTTCATCAACAAGGGCAAGACGGTGCTGCACCCCACCTCGTTCTACGCCGCGGGCGAGCGCCCGGCAGAGACGTACGGCGGCATCCCTGGCACGCACATCGGCGTGGAAGTGGCCATGCAGTGGAACAGCGCCTACACCGAGCAGGTGCTGTGCTTCACCAACAACATCCCCCAGCGGGACGGCGGCACCCACCTCACCGGCCTGCGCGCCGCGATGACCCGCGTCATCAACAAGTACATCGAAGAGAACGAGCTGGCCAAGAAGGCCAAGGTCGAAGTCACCGGCGACGACATGCGCGAAGGCCTGTGCTGCGTGCTGAGCGTGAAGGTGCCCGAGCCCAAGTTCAGCAGCCAGACCAAGGACAAGCTGGTATCGAGCGAAGTGCGCGCGCCCGTGGAAGACATCGTGAGCAAGCTGCTCACCGACTACCTGCAGGAGCGCCCGGCCGACGCCAAGATCATCTGCGGCAAGATCGTGGAGGCCGCCCGCGCCCGCGAAGCCGCCCGCAAGGCCCGCGAAATGACGCGCCGCAAGGGCGTGCTCGACGGCATGGGCCTGCCCGGCAAGCTGGCCGACTGCCAGGAAAAAGACCCCTCGCTCTGCGAAATCTACATCGTGGAGGGTGACTCCGCCGGTGGCTCTGCCAAGCAGGGGCGTGACCGCAAGTTCCAGGCCATTCTGCCGCTGCGCGGCAAGATCCTGAACGTGGAAAAGGCCCGGTATGAAAAGCTGCTGACCAGCAACGAAATTTTGACGCTGATCACCGCCCTGGGCACCGGCATCGGCAAGGCCGGCGGCAGCACCGGGGGCGACGACTTCGACGCCGCCAAGCTGCGCTACCACCGCATCATCATCATGACCGACGCCGACGTCGACGGCGCCCACATCCGCACCCTGCTGCTCACCTTCTTCTACCGCCAGATGCCCGAGCTGGTGGAACGCGGCCACATCTACATTGCCCAGCCACCGCTGTACAAGGTGAAGGCCGGCAAGGAAGAGCTGTACCTGAAAGACGGCCCCGCGCTCGACGGCTTCTTGCTGCGCATTGCGCTGAACCACGCCAGCGTGAGCACCGGCGGCGCCAACCCGCAGGTGCTGACCGGCGAGACCCTGGGCGAACTGGCGCGCAAGCACCAGGTGGCCGAGAGCGTGATCGAGCGCCTCTCCAACTTCATGGACGCCGAAGCCCTGCGCGCCGTGGCCGATGGCGTGACGCTCAAGCTCGACTCCGTGGCCGAAGCCGAAGCCAGCGCCGTGGCCCTGCAGGCCAAGCTGCGCGAGCTGAACACCACCGGCGCCCCCGCCGAAGTGGCCGGCGAATTCGACGCCCGCACCGACAAGCCCCTGCTGCGCATCAGCCGCCGCCACCACGGCAACATCAAGAGCAGCGTGATCACGCAAGACTTTGTGCACGGCGCCGACTACCAGGCCTTGGCCGAGGCCGCCGAAACCTTCCGCGGCCTGCTGGGCGAGGGCGCCAAGGCCCTGCGTGGCGAAGGCGAGAAGCAGAAGGAAGAAAAAGTGGGCGACTTCCGCCAGGCCATGAAGTGGCTCATCAGCGAAGCAGAGCGCAGCACCAGCCGCCAGCGCTACAAGGGCCTGGGCGAGATGAACCCCGAGCAGCTGTGGGAAACCACGATGGACCCCAACGTGCGCCGCCTGCTGCGCGTGCAGATCGACGACGCCATCGAGGCCGACCGCGTGTTCACCATGCTCATGGGCGACGAGGTGGAGCCGCGGCGTGACTTCATCGAGACGAACGCGCTGCGCGCGGGGAATATCGACGTGTGATGAGCTGATCGGCTGATCGCCGGTTCCATCGACAGGCGGTGGTGAAGCCCTTTTCCAAGGTGCCCACCATCGCCTTTTTCATGCCCGAGCGCGAGCGGATGAATGAACGGGCAGTGGCGACCCCCTCATACGGATTCGCGTTCGACCGTATGACCAGGCGGGAAGCCGCAGACAGTGCTGTGGCACGGCAAGGCGAACCAACGACGTCAGGCGGTTGAAGGCGAATCCGTATCAGCGCAGCTCCGCCCGCAAATCCCGCACGCCCTTGCCCAGCCGCTGCCGCAGCAGCGTGCGCAGGGTGGCGCCGTCCAGGTAACCCACCTCGGCCGCAATGGCCTCGATGTCCATGCCGCTGCCATGCAGCAGTGACTGTGCGCGCTCTACGCGCAGGTCCTGAAAATAATCGAGCGGCGACTTGCCCAGCACCGCCTGGCAGCGCCGCTGCAACGACCGCGGGCTGGTGGCCAGCGCGCTGGCCGCGTCCTGCAGTGAGAACCCCTCTTTCAAATGCTCGCGCGCCCAGCGCTCGAAGCGCTGCACCAGCGGGTCGGCCTGCGCCAGGTGGTTGGGGATGATGTAGGGCGCCTGCAGTGTGCGGATGTCGGCCAGCAGGTAGCGCGACACCACGCCCGCCAGCTCCGGGCTGGCCCTGCGGATCAGCCACAGCGACAAGTCCAGGTGCCCCATGGCCGCGCCCGCCGTTACCCCGATGTCGGTGGGCACCAGCATGCGCGACTCGTCCAGCTGCACCTGGGGATAACGCTGGCGAAACAGCGGCGCCAGCCACCAGGTCGTGGTGGCCTCCCGCCCATCGAGCAGCCCGGTCTCGGCCACGAAGAAGGTGCCGATGCACGACGCCGCAATCTGCGCCCCCTCGGCATGCCAGCGCAGTATCTGCTTGCGCGCCTGCTGCATGTCGGCCCGCGCCAGCGCCGGCACCAATTGCTCCGGCGAGCCCGTGTTGAGCGCGGGAATGATCACCCAGTCGGGCGCCGGCCCGGGCGCAATCGGCTGCACTGGCACCAGCAAACCCTGGCCCGAACGCACCCGCCTGCGCACCCCCACCAACGACACCTCGAACAGCGGGTTGCCGCCCATCATCTGCGCCGAGAACTTGTTGGCCAGCTTGAACGCATCGAGCGCCACGGTCAGCCCCGTGTCGAAGACGTCCTCCAGCACCAGTATGGAAATGCGCATGTCGCAATCGACCCCAAAGTTGTCATTTGCGACTATACCGGTTTGACCGGTGCAAACCTACAGTCACCTCCATTGCAACGTCGCAATGCCCTTGTAGGAACTGCCACCATGAAAGTCTTCGCTATCGCAACCATCCCCCAGCCCCTCACGCCCGAACAGCGCCAGCAGTACCTGCCCAGCGAAGTGCCGCACACCCTCAAGCTGTACCTCGAAGGCAAGATCGAACAGTTCTGGTTCCGCGAAGCGGGCGGCCCCATCTTCTTGATGAACGTCGAATCCGTCGACGAAGCCAAGGCCGTGCTGGCCGCCATGCCCATCGTGGCGGGCGGTATTGCCACCTACGACGTGATGCCCGTGGGGCCGCTGATGCCGCTGGGGTTCTTGCTGCAAGGGAAGTGAACATCACCAAGCGGGCAGGGCGCCTGCGGCCATGCCCGACCTGCGGACTTGTATAGTGGGTGGGTGCGCCGCGTGGCGGAGCCGAGCCAAGGTAGTTCTTTGCCTGGCCAGGCCGGCGCGGTGCACCACTTTGCCAGCCTCAATCCACCCGCCCTTCGACGACGTGTCAAACCAGCAAAACGACCCCGCCCTGGAGCAACTGGCCCTGCGCCTGCAGGACTTCGCGCAGCAGCGCGACTGGGGCCAGTTCCATTCGCCCAAGAACCTGGCTTCGGCCCTGATCGTGGAGGCCGGCGAGCTGCTGGAGCACTTTCAGTGGCTGACCGAGGAGCAGAGCCGGAATCTGCCTGCGGACAAGAAGCAGGCCGTTGCGTATGAGATGGCGGATGTGCTGCTGTACCTGGTGCAGATGGCTACGGCGCTGGATGTGGATCTGATTGAGGCGGCGAATGCCAAGATAGGGATCAATGGGGGGAAGTATCCGGTGGAAAACGTGCGGGGGAGCAGCCGCAAGTACGACGAGCGGTAGTTATCGAATGCAAGATTGACGGCACAGGAATCAACCGTCAGCCGCGACACGAAAGAACCTAGACCTCTCAACGAGCACGTCAAATTTTATTTCAACTCAATTGATGCAAATTCATTGGTTGCAGTAAGATTTGCTGCATGGCATTTGATGCAATCAATTTTAGCGTTGGCGATGTAGCTCGGATAAAGGGGGGATACCCCTTCCGAGGCTCCATTGAGGAATCAATAGATGGCGCGACGCTAGCCGTCCAGATGAAGGACGTTGACCCTGAGTTCGGTGTCAACTGGGCCAATGTCACCCGTACGAATCTCGCAGGTCGAAAGCATCCAGATTGGCTCAAGGCTGGTGACGTGCTCTTCATCTTCAAAGGAGCGCGCTTCTACGCCGTGTGCATAGACGAGCCCCCCGCCCCAGCCGTGTGCAGCCCCCACTTTCTGCACATAGAGGTGGGAACACAGGTGCCACTACTGCCAGCCTTTCTGGCGTGGCAGATCAACCAGCCACCATTTCAGCGCCAATTGCAACAATCGGCAGAGGGCAGCAGCCAACTCAGCATTCGGCGCCCAGTGCTGGAGTCACTCATCCTGAGCATGCCATCGTTGGTGGACCAGCAACGCATCGTCAATCTGGCCGCCCTTGCAAACCAGGAGCGTCACGCGCTCCAACAGCTCATACAAAACCGAGTGCAGCAGCTCCATGCACTCGCAGAAGACCTCGCGCAGGCCACCCCCGTGAACGACCCACATAGCAAGACATGAACGACATCGCAACTCCAACCGCTCCCGTTAATCAAGAGAACATCAACGCCGCTGTATGGGCGGCCTGTGACACCTTCCGCGGTACGGTCGATCCAAGCATCTACAAGGATTTCGTCCTGACCATGCTGTTTCTCAAGTACGTGTCGGATGTCTGGCAAGACCACTATGACGCCTACAAGAAGCAATACGGCGACCATCCCAAGCTGATCGACGAAATGCTCAAGAACGAGCGTTTCGTGCTGCCCGCCAGTGCCAGCTTCTATGCCCTGCACACCCTGCGACACAGCCCTGGCAACGGAGAGCGTATTGACAAGGCCCTGCACGCAATCGAAGAGACCAACATCACGAAGCTGCGCGATGTTTTCCAGGACATCAGCTTCAACTCCAACAAGCTGGGCGACGAGCAGCAGAAGAACGACATCCTGCGCCACCTGTTGGAAGACTTCGCCAAGCCCGAGCTGGATTTGCGCCCCAGCCGCGTCGGCCAGCTCGACGTGATCGGCAACGCCTACGAATTCCTCATCAAGAACTTTGCATCCACAAGCGGCAAGAAGGCTGGCGAGTTCTATACCCCGCCCGAAGTCTCCGCACTGATGGCACGCCTGATGGCGCCACAGGAGGGCGACGAAATCTGCGACCCCACCTGTGGCTCCGGGTCGCTGCTGATGAAATGCGGGCGGCTGATCCGCGAGAGCACCGGCGCGCGTAAGTACGCGCTCTATGGGCAAGAAGCCATCGGCAGCACCTGGGCCCTGGCCAAGATGAACATGTTCCTGCATAGTGAGGACAACCACCGCATCGAATGGGGCGACACCATCCGCAACCCGAAGTTGTTGGACGGCACCGCCAGCCTCAAGCACTTCGACATCGTGGTGGCCAACCCGCCGTTCAGCCTGGAAAAGTGGGGTTTCGAGGGGGCCGACGCCGACAAGTTCAGCCGCTTCCGCCGGGGCGTGCCGCCGCGCACCAAGGGTGACTATGCCTTCATCCTGCACATGATCGAGACCATGAAGCCCGGCACCGGCCGTATGGCGGTGGTGGTGCCGCATGGCGTGCTGTTCCGTGGTGCCGCCGAGGGCCGCATTCGCCAGAAGCTGATCGAAGAGAATCTGCTCGATGTGGTGATTGGCCTGCCCGAAAAGCTGTTCTACGGCACCGGCATCCCCGCCGCAGTGCTGGTGTTCCGCAAGAACAAGATGGATGACAAGGTGCTGTTCATCGACGCCAGCCGCGACTTCGAGGCTGGCAAGAACCAGAACCTGCTGCGCGAAGCCGACCTGCAGCGCATCCTGGTCACCGCCGCCACACGGCAGAGCGTGGACAAGTACGCCTACCTCGCCACACCTGCCGAGATTACCGAGAACGACTTCAACCTCAACATCCCGCGCTATGTGGACACGTTCGAGGAAGAAGCCGAAATCGACCTGATGGCCGTGCGCAAGGAGCGTGGGCAACTCAAGGCCGAGCTGGCCAGCCTGGAAACCCAGATGGCTGTCTACCTGAAGGAGCTGGGCTATGAGTAAAGCGCCAAGGCCTACCAAGCGTGCCAGCACGCACACCAAGGCGATGACAGCGCCGGTGGAGTTGAAGGCATCACCCAGCGCCGAAAGCCAGGGCGAATTCGTTCTCTACACGACCGACGACGGCCTCACCCGCGTGGAAATGCGGGCCGAAGGCGGCTCGCTGTGGCTCAGCCAGGCTGAAATCGCCACGCTGTTCCAGACCACGCCGCAGAACGTCACCCAGCATGTGAAAGCCATTTATGCCGAGGGTGAAGCCGACCCCGAGGCAACTTGTAAGTCCGGCTTACAAGTTCGCCAAGAGGGTGGTCGGCTCGTCCGCCGCAATGTGCGCTTTTACAACCTCAACGTCATCCTGGCCGTGGGCTACCGGGCGCGCTCGGCGCGAGGCACCCAGTTCCGCCAATGGGCCACGGCCAACCTGAGCGAGTACCTGCTCAAAGGCTTCGTGATGGACGACGAGCGGTTGAAGAACCCGCCCGTGGGCGACTCGGTGCTGCCAGACCGCTTCGGCGAGTTGCTGGAACGCATTCGCGACATCCGCGCCAGCGAGCGCCGCATGTACCTGCGCGCGCGCGAAATCTTCGCCCTGGCGGCTGACTACGCCCCCACGCTGCCCGAGACCACAGCCTTCTTCCGGACCATCCAGAACAAGCTGCACTACGCCGTGTCGGGCCAGACAGCCGCCGAAATCATCCGCCGCCGTGCCGACCACACTCAGCCCAACATGGGCCTGACCACCAACCGCAAGGGGCAGGTGCAAAAAGCCGACGTGGGCGTAGCCAAGAACTACCTGAACGAGCAAGAAATCACCGAGTTGAACCGCATCGTCACCATGTGGCTGGACTTTGCCGAAGACCAGGCCACGCGACGCAAAGAGGTGTTCCTGAAAGACTGGGCCGAAAAGCTCGATGCATTCCTCAGCTTCAATGACCGGCAAGTGCTTGTCGGTGCTGGCAAGGTGTCACACAAACAGGCGGTGGCCCATGCGCAGAACGAGTACGAGCAGTTTGCGGCGCAGCGGCGGGCTGCGTTGGAGGCGGCAGGCGAGGCATATGCCGTTCGCATGCTCGGTGCGGCATCGGCCGACGCAGATACCTTGAGCGAATTGGGACAGGTCGCTAAGCGGCTGACAAAAAGGAAGGGAGGCCGTGATGCTGCCTAAAGGATGGAACCTGTGCCAGTTCGGTGAAGTTGCAGAGGTGGGTTCCGGACAGGTGGACCCGAAAGTGGAACCATACGCCTCGATGATTCACATTGGTCCAGAGAACATCGAGTCGGGAACAGGTCGTATCTTGTCCCCCAGAAAGTGCTCTGAGCTTGGCCTCATCTCAGGGAAGTATGAGTTCGACGAACACGCCGTGATCTATTCAAAAATCCGGCCGCACCTGAATAAGGTGTGCTTTCCAAGCTTCAAGGGCGTTTGTAGTGCAGACGCTTATCCCATCTGGCCCGACAAGACCAAGTTGCTGCCGGAGTACTTGAAGCACTACATGCTTGGTCGAACCTTCGAGAAGCGTGCCGTCGCCTGCTCGATGCGAACAGGGATGCCGAAGATAAATCGAGAGGACTTGGACGGAATTCCAATAGTTTTTCCCCCGCTCAGCGAGCAGCGCCGCATCGCCCAAATCCTTTCCACCTGGGATCAAGCCATCGCCACTGCGGAGCGACTGCTGGTGAACAGCCGAGCCCAGTGGAACGCTTTGCTAGGCATCACCTTGCACTTACCTGCCGCCAACCCAGATTCATTGACAGCGACGGGAAATGGCGGATTTCCCGCTTCGGTGCAACCCGGCATACCTACATTGCCGCCTGCGCCCGCGGGCTGGCGACGCATTCAATTGAGTGACCATCTCAAGGAAGTACGTCGTCCTGTGGCTTTGAGGGATGATGAGTCATACACCCTGGTCACCGTCAAACGGTCGCGCGGCGGTGTGGCGCTTCGAGAAGTCTTGCGCGGCAGCGAAGTCAAGACCCCAACGCAGTTCCACGTTCATACGGACGACTTCTTGATTTCAAAACGTCAGATCGTGCACGGCGCATGTGGCATCGTTCCACCAGAGTTGGATGGCTCGGTGGTATCCAATGAATACGCCGTTCTCAACACCGATGGGGAGATTGACCTGAAATTTCTGCGCTACCTGTCAGAGACGCGGTACTTCCAGCAGACGTGCTTTCACTCCAGCATCGGCGTTCATGTTGAGAAGATGATTTTCAAGACCGATCACTGGCTCAGCTGGCCTTTCAATATTCCGCCTGTTGAGCAGCAGCGCCGAATCATTGAAATCTTGGACACGGCGGGTTTGGAGCTGGTTGCATTGGGCAAACATGTAGACGCGCTCAAGCAGGAAAAGGTCGCCCTGATGTCCCAACTCCTGATCGGCAAACGTCGCGTCAAGCTGCCAGACGCACAAACCGAGGTGCAGGCATGAACAGCACGCCCAATTCTCGCGAGCAGTACAGCGCCCACCTGCCCGCGCTGCACCTGCTGTGTAACCTGGGCTGGAACTTCATCACTACGGCGCAGGCACTGACCCTGCGTGGCAGCACACGCGAGGTGCTGCTCAAGCCCCGGCTGATCGAGGTGCTGCAAACCCGGCGCTACAAATACAAGGGCCAGTGGTATCCGCTGTCCCCCAGCGGCATCGACCAGATCGTGCGGGAGTTGTCGGCGCTCAGCCTGGCCGAAGGGCTGATGCCCGCCAATGAGCGGCTGTACGGCAAGCTGGCGTTGGGCATCACGGTGACGGAGTTCATGCCCGATGGCAAGAAGCACCAGCCCACCATCCCTGTGATCGACTGGGCCGACGCAACGGCCAACCGCTGGGATGTGACCGAAGAGCTGGAGGTGCTGGCGGCGCAGGGCACGCACCACCGTACGCCCGATGTGGTGGCCTATGTGAACGGCATCCCGCTGGTGGTGATCGAGGCCAAGCGGCCCGAGTCGGGCGGCGGCAGCCACCCCGCCAAGGCAATGGTGACGGAGGGCATCAGCCAGCACCTACGCAACCAGCGGCCGGACGAGATTCCCAACCTGTTTGCCTACGCCCAGTTGCTGATGTCCATCAGCCAGACCGAGGGGCGCTATGGCACCACGCACACGGCAGCCAAGTTCTGGGCCAAGTGGCGGGAAGAGGAGTTCGACGAGGCCCATATGCAGGTGCTCAAGAACAAGGCACTCAAGCCGGATGTGCGCACTGCGCTGTTCGACGGCAAGCCTGCCGCACTAGCGGCGCACTTCAACATGCTGTGGAGCGCCCCCATGCAGGCCACCGAGCAGGACCGCTTGCTGTTGAGTCTGTTGACCCCGGCACGGTTGCTTGAACTCCTGCGCGGCTATGTGCTATTCGACCGCAAGGTGGGCAAGATCGTGGCCCGCTACCAGCAGTTCTTCGGCATCCGTGCGCTGCTGGCGCGCATCAGCCAGAAGAAGTCCGACTCGCAAGGCGGTGGCCGCGAAGGTGGCGTGGTGTGGCACACCACGGGGTCGGGCAAGAGCTTCACGATGGTGTTCTTGACCAAGGCGCTGCTGTTGGTGGATGCCTTGAAGGAATGCCGCGTGGTGGTGGTGACTGATCGCATTGACCTGGAGACCCAGCTCGCCCGCAACTTCATGACCGGTGGCGCCTTTGGCTCCAGCATCGCAATGAAGAAGGATGGAGAGAAGAGCCGCAGCCTGTCGGGGCGAGACCTGGCCCAGCGCATCGGTAAGGGCACTGAGCGCATCACCTTCACGCTGGTGCACAAGTTCAACACGGCGTCCAAGCTGCCGGAGTGCCGCAACGACTCGGCCGACATGATCGTGCTGGTGGACGAAGGCCACCGCAGCCATGGCGGCGAGACACATGAGCGCATGAAGAATGCGTTACCCAAGGCAGCCTACATCGCTTTCACAGGCACGCCGCTGCTGAAGAACGAAAAGACCGCCAACAAGTTCGGTCCTATCGTGCACGCCTACACCATGCAGCGCGCGGTCGAGGACGAGACCGTAGCCCCACTTCTCTACGAAGAGCGCGTACCGGAACTCGACATCAATGAGGAGGCAGTCAACCGCTGGTTTGACAAAATCACGATCAACTTGAGCGAGGCGCAACGCACCGACCTGAAAAGAAAGTTTGCCAAAAAAGGGGCTATCTACGGCGCGGTCAATCGGATTGAGTTGATTGCCTGGGACATTGCCACCCACTTCAGCGAAAACATCAAGAAGCTCGAATTGGGCCTGAAAGGCCAGGTCGCCACGGACAGTAAGCTCGAAGCCATCCGGTACAAGAAAGCATTGGACGAAACGGGCTTGGTCACCAGTGCTGTGGTGATCTCAGCACCCGACACGCGCGAAGGCAATTCCGATGTGGACGAAGACACCCTGCCCGAGGTGCAGAAGTGGTGGAAGCAAACCATGGCCACCTACGGTCATGACCCAGAGACCTATGAAAAGCAAATCGTCAGTGACTTCGGCACGGACGGCGCCCCTGACTTGCTGATCGTCGTGGACAAGTTGTTGACGGGGTTCGACGAGCCGCGCAACACCGTGCTGTATATCGACAAGCCCTTGAAAGGCCATAACCTGATTCAGGCGGTGGCGCGCGTCAACCGCCTGCACGATGCGAAGCGGTATGGTGTGCTGGTGGACTACCGAGGGATCTTGAAGGAGTTGGACACAGCCATCCGAGCCTACCAAGACCTGGAGACACGCACCCAAGGCGGCTTTGACATGAGCGACCTCGAAGGTCTCTACCGGCAATTCAGCACAGAGTACAAGCAATTGCCTGCATTGCACGAGAAGCTGTGGTCGTTCTTCAAGTCCGTGGTGAACAAGTTGGATCGCGAGCAGTATCGCCAATTGTTGACCCCAAAGTTCGTCAAGGGTGAAGATGGTGAGGACTACGACGAGCGGCAGAAGCTACGTGATGATTTCTATGAGGCGCTCACAGCATTTGGCCTGTGCTTGCAAACTGCATTGTCATCACGCAGCTTCTTCGAGGACAAGAGCTTTTCCGAAGCACTGATTACCAAGTACAAGGTCGATCTGCGATTTTTCACTGAACTGCGCCAGACTGCTCGGCGCGACGCAATGGAGACGGTGGACTACAGCGCGTACGAGGAGCAGATCCGCAAGCTGGTGGACAAGCAAGTTATTGGTACCGAAGTGCGGGATCCCGGGGGGGTGTACTTGGTGCACCAACTGGGCAAGGCGGAGGACCCCAAGGACTGGTCCGAAGAAAAGACGCGCAACGAGACGGACATGATTCGCACGCGTCTGCGCAAGACCATCGAACAGGAGTTGGCCGAAGACCCATACGCACAGAAGGTGTTTGGAGAATTGCTGAAGCAGGCCATTGCCGAGGCTGAAGCCATGTTCGACCACCCACTGAAACAGTACGCTCTGTTTAAAACCTTTGAGCAGCAATTGGAGTCCCGCGCCACGCCAGGGGTACCGGATGTCTTGGTAGACAAGCCACACGCCAAGGCTTACTTCGGCGCGATCCGCCTCGTGTTGGGCGAGGAGACGTTCACCGCTTTGAGCATTGAGGCAGCAGACCGCTTGGTGCAACAAGCCTTGGCTATGGACACCGTGGTGCGCAACGCCGTAGCTGAAAATTCGCTCAACCCGCAGAACATCGAGGCAGCAATCCGCAAGGGCCTTTTGCCACTGCTTTTTGAAACCTTGGGCCTGGACAGCGCGAAGCAGGTGGTGGAGCAGGTAATTCAGATCACCCGCGTGGGTTTGAACAAGTCCTGAGCATGGCCACAAAAGAAGCTGCCACTCGGCATCGGTTCGCCTATGGCGATGAGATCATCGATTTCAGCTTGCGCCGTCAGCCCTCCAGGACAGTACCGCGTGTCTCGATTCACGTGGAGCCCGACGGACGCGTGTTGGTCGATGCGCCGGATTCTGCTGCCGTGAAGGATGTGCTGGCGGCCGTGAAGAAGCGAGCACGTTGGGTCAGTCAACATGTCAACGCCGCCAAGGCACGCTTGGCTCACGTATTGCCGCGTGAATATGTCAGTGGAGAATCTCTGCACTATTTGGGCCGACGCTACCGATTGAAGGTCATCATCAATTCGGAGGCTGCGATTGAAACACGCATGCGAGGGCCGTTTATCGCTGTAAACGTTCCCACGCGCGACCCTGTCGCGATCAGATCTGCCTTGGATGCCTGGTATCGCATGCGAGCAAGAGAACTGCTAGCTGATCGTCTTGCTGCTATTGCTGCTTCACTGCAGTGGGTCCGGCATACGCCCCCTATGCGCCTTCAGTTCATGACCGTGCAATGGGGCAGTTGCTCGCCCGCTGGCCGCATTACGCTGAATCCGCTTCTGATCAAAGCACCGCGAGAGTGCATCGACTATGTGTTGCTGCATGAGCTGTGCCACTTGCTGCACCACAACCACAGCCCCAAGTTCTACCGAACCCTTGATCAGCATATGCCCAACTGGAAATCGTTGAAAGAGAAGCTGGACAACATGGCGGAAGAGGTGTTTCGGGCTTGAGAAGGCCAAAGCACCGCTATGGGCACCTGCATACTGCATTTTCAAATCTATCCAGAGCGCAGCGCTCCCTGTTCAAAGACATGACTTCGACGACCACCGATGCTGATGACGCCCCCTCCCCCGGCTGGGACGCCATCTCCGCCCGCCTGGACCAGCTCTACCCCGGCCAGGAGCCCAAGCACTTTGGCACGCTGATCTCGCACATGCTGGGCGGGCCGGACCCGCTGGATGGCATCAGTGTGTGGCGCCGCACGGACCCGGTGCCGCACTGGCACTTTGTGACCTATGGGCTGAGCGAGCTGTATGCCAAGGAGTCCGATGACCCGGAGGTGAGCGGCTATGGGCTCGAGCTGACGTTTCGGCTGGCCATGGAGCCGGGCGAGGTGGCGGATGCCAGTGCCGAGCCGCCGGCCTGGGCGCTGAATTTTTTGCAGAACTTGGCGCGCTATGTGTTCCAAAGCGGTAACGTCTTCCGCGATGGGCACTGGATGACGGCCAATGGCCCCATTGCGCTGGAGCGAAACACGCAGATCTGCTCCATGGGCTTTGTGACCGACCCGGAGCTGGCCGAGCCGCTGGCCACGCCCAATGGCTCCGTGGAGTTCTTGCAGGTGGTGGGCCTGACGGTGGAGGAGGAGCGCGCGGCCAAGCAGTGGCGCACGCGCAATCTGCTGGAGGTGCTGCTGCCGCACATGCCGCTGTGGGTGACGGACCTGGGCCGCGCGTCGCTGCTGGCCCACCCGGCGGTAAAGCAGCAGGTGGAAGAGGGCTTGCGGCGCGATGGTTCTGCCAGCGGCTTTCTCTTCACCGATGTGCTGGGCCTCAAGCAGGTAAAGCGGCTGTTGCGCAAGCCGATCACCCAGGTCACCGTGGGTGCCCGCCAGGTGGACGAGCTGGTGACCTTGCTGCCGCTGCGCCTGCCGTTTGGCCGCACGCTGCGGGTGGCGGGGCATGAGTGGCAGTTGCTGCTGGAGCCTGCTGGCACCGATGGCAGCAACACGGTGGAGTGGCAGGGCGAGGGCGAAGACAACGCCGTGGTGCTGCGCCTGACCGATGCCACGGTGCAGCAACTGGCGCAAACGCTGCAGCCGCGCCAAGGCAGCTATGTGCTGCCGCTGTTGCCGCAGGTGGAGTGGGTGGTGGAGAAGACGACGATCAAGGATTCGACCGGCAAGGTCGTTGAGGTGATCGGCTGATCGACCAGCCCGGCCCCACCGCATATTGGCGAAGGCAAGCGTGCGGGCCGGTCTTCTTCGAGGCCGGCTATGGGTTCAGGGCGGGTAACAAAGCTCAGCGAAGCGGTTCTGGCTAGGCGCTGCGTCGCAGGCAGTACGGGTAGTACGACAAGACGCAGCAACGACGCCAGAAGAGTTTTGTTAGCCGCTCTTCTCCTTATTCTTGCTTGGTCTGCTTCCAGATGCGATCCGCCCTCTCCCACGCCGCCTTGGCTGCGGGCTCAGCTTCCAGCCAGCTCAGGCGGCTGGTCTTGCGGTCGGCCTCCCAGCGAGTTTGCAGGTGGCCGCGGGCCTCGTCCCAGTCGCGGTGGCGCCCATCGATCACGCCCTGGTAGCCGTGGCGGTAGGCGGGCGCATAGTCTTCGTCGTAGGTGTACGCGTCGGAGTAGTAGGGCTGCTTGGCGTGGGCGTCGCGCCAGTAGGCGTCTTCGGCCGTGGGGTTGACGGCTTCTGCCGCACCCTTGCCGGCCAGGCCGCCCACGACGGCGCCGACCACGGCCCCCACGGCAGACCCGATGGGGCCGCCCACAGAGCCGGCCGCCGCGCCGGTGACGGCACCACCCGCCGCGCCGATGCCTGTGCCGATGGGGTGGGCGCCGGGCTCCTTGGTGATGGGGTCGGGGTTGAAGTCGGGGGTATTGTCTCGGGCCATGGTGTGCTCCTTGGTTGAGAGCGGCTAACAAAGCTCTTCTGGCGTCGTTGCTGCGTCTTGCCGTACTAAAAAGTACTGTCTGCGACGCAGCGCCTAGCCAGAACCGCTGCGCTGAGCTTTGTTAACCGCTCTGGGTGATTTGGACATGCACGCCATGTCCATTTCCAGAGCTTCATGATCCAAGCGGGAAGGGTGCCTTGGCGTAGGCCAAGCACCCAATGCAGTGCCGGAAGAAGGGGCCTGCTACAGCAACCTGCGCGGCGCGGCCGTGGCCACGTCGCCGCTGTTGGGCGTGCCGGTGGACTCGATCAGCAGGATGTGCGCCTCTGCGCCCTGGGCGCGCGGGCGGTGCTCCACCCCCTTGGGCACCACATAGAGCTGGCCGGGGTGCAGGGTGACCACGGCGCCGTGGGGCAGGTCGATCTCGACCACGCCTTGCAGCACGAAAAAGAAGTCGTCCGTATCAGGGTGGCTGTGCCACTGGTATTCGCCCGCGATCTTGGCGACCATGATGTCGTGGCCGTTGAATTCGGCCACGGTGCGCGGGGCCCAGTGCTCAGTGAACTGGGCGAGCTTGTGGGCCAGGTCAATGGCGGGGACAGCGGTGGGGGTGGGGGCGGGGGTGTTGGTGTCAGGCATGGGTGGTTGAAAAGCGGGGTTGCCTGCAGTGTCTCCACCGGTCGCGGGGCGGTCTTGTACATTTGTTGCATGCATGCCGGGGACCCAAGCGCCTCCTCCTCTTCGTCCTCTTCACAACCCAGCCAGCGCGACTGGGCCGAGATGCGGCCGCTGGCCTCGGGCGGGGTGACGCTGCTCAACGCGCATTTCACGCAGCACCGGTTCGAGCGGCACAGCCACGAGGCGTATTCCATCGGCGTCACGCGCTCGGGCGTGCAGACCTTTGCCTGCCGGGGCGCGCGCCATGCCAGCCTGGCGGGCGATGTGATCTTGTTCAACCCCGATGAGCCGCACGACGGCAGCCGGGGCACGGATGCGGGGTTTGGCTATTCCATACTCTATGTGGACGCAGCACTGGTGCACGCCTGGATGGGCGACCGCGATGCGGCGGGTGGGGGCGGTGATGGCAACCGCATGGCCACCCGCTACTTCAAGGCGCCGCTGGTGCACGACCCCGAAGGCGCGCTGCTGCTGCAGCAGGCCGTGGCGGCGGTGGCCGAGCGGCAGGAGTCGCTGCACGGCGAGGAGCGCACGGCCGCAGCCATGGTGGCGCTGCTGGGCCGGCATGGCGAGCTGCGCCGGCCCTGGGCGGCCACTGGCCTGGATGCAGGCCGCCAGCGCATGTCCCTGGTGCGCGAGTACCTGGATGCACACTTTGCCGACGATGTGACGGTGCAGGCCCTGGCCACGCAGGCGGGCCTGTCGCGCGCGCACCTGACGCGCGCCTTTACCGCCACCTATGGCATGGCGCCGCATGCCTACCTGAACATGGTGCGCATTCGCCAGGCGCAGGCGGCCCTGCGGCGGGGCGGGGCGCTGGCCGATGTGGCGGCGGCCTGCGGCTTTGCAGACCAGAGCCATTTGACCCGCCGCTTCAAGGGCCAAGTGGGCGTGGCGCCGGCGCGGTGGCTGGCACAGATGCAGTCTGGTTGACGGGTTTTCGTCAATCGCCAAGAGGTGGGTGTTGCGGCCATCGCACAGCCCTATAGGCACGCATGCCTAAGTTGCTGAATGCCGCTGTAAGCAGTTGCAACCCGGTGCTAGAGTGCGCGGGCGGGTATGCCCGCCTGCGTGGGGAGCGCAGTACCACCCAACAAAGAATCCAACAACCATCATGCGTTTCTTGACGACGACGAACACCCTTCGCGCGCTGGTGCTGAGCGCCGCCGCTGTGGCCCTGGTGGGCTGCACCGCCCCCCGGGCTACAGCGGACGCCGACCAGAAGGCCAAGCAGTTCACGGCGCAGGCCCAGACGGCTTCGCTCTACATCTACCGCAGCGAAATGACCGGCGCATCGGCCCCGATGACGGTGAGCGTCAACAACCAGTCGCTGGGCAAGACCAACGCCCGCACCTACTACCAGCTGGAGGTGGCACCGGGCAGCTATACCGTGGTTTCGTCGGCCGACAACACCTCCACGGTGAGCTTTGACGCCGAGGCCGGCAAGAGCTACTACGTGTGGCAGAAGGTCACGATGAGCCTGGGCTCGGGCACGGCGCGCGCCCAGGTGTCGCTGGTGAACGAGGCCCAGGGCCAAAAGGGCGTGCTCGCCAGCAAGCTGCTGACCACCAAGGTGCGCCCCAGCGCGTTTGGTGTCGCCCAGGCAGCGGGCAGCATCCCGGAGGTGCCGGCACCCACACCGGTGGCACGCCCTGCAGCGCAAGGGCCAAGGCCTGCGTCCGCCACGGCAACCGCCGCGATGTCGATGCCGCACTACGTGCCCGACGCCAAGCCAGTGGGCCGCGCCGCCAGGCCCGCAGCAGCCCCCACCGCCGCCGCCGTGCCTGCGGTGAGCCCTGCCCAGCCCGCACCCGTAGCAACGGCCGCCGCAGCGCCCACGCCCACCGGCACCAAGGAGTCGCGCCTGCAATGGCTCAAGCAGATGCGCGATGCCAACCTGATCACGTCGGGTGAGTACGAGACCAAGCGCCAGCAGGTGCTGAGCGCGCCCTGATCGGTCTACCGACCAACCGATCTTTCAAGTCAGTGTTTCCTCCGGGCAGGAGGCCCCCCAAGGGGTTCGGCTGCCTGCGCGCGGAACTTCAGCAACCCCGATACTGAGATCAATACCCATGCGTTTGACAAGATTCTTGCGTGCCCTCGCCCTGGGCACCACTGTGCTGGCCCTGGTGGGCTGCGGCACCATCACCCCGCAGGCCATTGAAGGCAAGCAGCTGGAGAGCCTGAAGAACCAAACCCTGGCCTCGACCGCCCGGGAGAAATCTGACTTTGCCATGCTCACACCTGGCTCGGCCATGGTGGGCGGACTGATCGGTGGGCTGATCATGATCAGTGCGGGCAACAAGCTGGTTGCAGATCACAACCTGCAAGACCCGGCCGTACCCATCTCCCTTGGTCTGGCGAGGGTGCTGGAGAACCACCAGGGCACACGCCTGGTAGCTCCCGCAATAGCAACCGACGTCGTCGATGCCCAGCAAATCGCAGCTGCTGGCAAGGGCAAGGCCAAGTTCGTACTTGATGTCAAGACGACCGGTTGGCATGCCTCCTACTTTCCGACGGGTTGGGGGCGCTATCGAATCAACTACTGGGCAACGGCCCGGCTGATCAACGTAAACACCCAATCTGTCATTGCGCAGGGGGGCTGCCGCCGCACCCCCGAGCAGACCGACAAGTCGCCGACCTACGATGAGCTGTGGGCTGATCAGGCAACAGTCGCGAAGAAGGAGCTTGAACTGATCGCGCAGGAATGCGTGCAGATGCTCGCAACACAGATGTTCCCCGGCGCACCCATACCGTCGCAGGCCATGGCGCCCGCTGTCGCAACGCCCGTGTCCCCCACGGCACAAACCCCGTCGACGGCCCTGTCTGCAGCCCCTGCGGCAGCGCCAGCAACCGTACCGGCGCCTGTTGCCGTGGCAGCGCCTGCTGCGGCAACCCCGGCGCCCGTGACGGCCAGCCCAGCGGCGCCCGCGGCCCCGGCAGGCGCCACGGTGTCGATGCCGTTCGTGCCCGACTCCAAGCCAGTGGGCCGCGCCGCCGGGCCAGCACCAGCAGCAGCAGCCCCCGCCGCGCAAAGCGTGCCTACCGCCGCCACTGTGGCCGTGGTGAGCCCCGCGCAACCCACGCCTGCAACACCGGCGACCGCAACCGCAGCCACGCCCGCCAGCAAAAAGGAAGCGCGCCTGCAATGGCTCAAGCAGATGCGCGATGCGAACCTGATCACCTCGGGCGAGTACGACACCAAGCGCCAGCAGGTGCTGAGCGCGCCTTGAGCGGGCTGGGCAGATCCGCCCGCCCATCCACCATTCCCCAAGGGCCCTGCAAGGGCCCTTTTTCGTGGCCGACCCGCACCCGCTGTAGGACATTGCGCACCTGCTTTGCCCACGGCATCCGACCCGCCCAGCGGCCCGGGCATGGTCCCATGGACCTTTTGACCTATCCACAGCGAAGGAGCCCCAGCATGTCCGAAAAGAAAGCCAGCGTGCACTGGGAAGGGGCCGGCAAGACCGGCCAGGGCCAGGTGAGCACGGAGACCGGCGCGCTCGACAAGCACCCCTATGGTTTTGGCAGCCGCTTTGGCGATGACCGCAAGGGCACCAACCCCGAGGAGATCGTGGGGGCGGCGCATGCCTCGTGCTTCACCATGGCGTTTGCCTTTGCGGCCGAGAAGGCTGGCTTTGCCACCGAGGTGATCGACACCACGGCCGCGGTGCGGCTGACCAAGGAGGGCGATGGCTTTGTCATCGACCGCATTGCGCTCACGCTCCAGGCCAAGGTGCCGGGCATGGAGGAGGCGGCCTTCCAGAAGCTGGCGGCCGAGGCCAAGGCCAACTGCCCGCTGTCGAAGGCGCTGGCCGCGGTGCCCGAGATCACCCTGGCGGCAACGCTGGTGCCGTAGCAGATGTACCCACCCCTGGGCGGGTGTGTGCATTTGGTAGCAACCCGCTCGCGCGAGTCCCCCTATGATGCGGCGCCATCAACCACAGGGGGTATGGAGTGAGCGAATCTGAAGCAGCGGCCAGCGCACCGGTATCGGCGCAGCTGATCGCCATGATCGGGCAGCCTTTTGACAACAAGAAGGTGCGCGATGTGGTCGCCGGCCTGGGCGTGAAGCGCGTGGGTGCGGCCGACAATGGCCCGGGCGCCTTGAGCTCGAGCATCATCTGGATTGCCAAGGCAGCGGTGCGCATCGACGTGTACCGCCCCAAGGAGCTGAGCCAGCTGACCGCGACGCCTTTTGCGGACGGCGATGTCTGGCTCGTGGGCTCGGTCCAGTTCTTGGCCGCGGGCGCGGACGACCGGATCAAAACGCCGTTTGCCGGGCCGCTGCCCGCGGGCTTGACCATGGATTCGACCCCGCAGGACTGCATTGCCGCCTATGGCCCGGCGGACCTGGACGATGAGCACGAGCGCCCCGGCTTCTCAGGCCGCGTGCTGGGTTGGCGCAAGGGCGGGCTCAACACCGCCATCACCTTCGACTACAAGGGTGGCGGCTGCGCCATGCTCAACCACACGGTGTGCCTGGTGGGCTGCATGGGCGCCTGGCGCTACACCTACGCCGAGGTGTTTGCGCCTTGAGCGCACCGGAGGCCATCGCCTGGGCCGGCCCCGACATCCTGGACGCAGCGCCCGTGCAGCGCGCCGAAGGCGACCTGCTGGTGCTGGACGCGCAGGGCGGCATCTGCTGCCTGGACCTGCGTACCCAGGCCATCACCTGGCTGGGCACGGTGGCGCTGCCGGAGCAACCCATGGAAGAAGAAGAGGGCGGCCGGTTCTGGATCACCCCACGCTGGCGGCTGTACGCCAGTGCGGATGGCGCCTTTGCGGCCGCCGTGTTCGACGGGGGGCGGCATGGCGTGGTGGTGCAGCTCACGGAGGGCTGCTCGGCCACCATGCCGCTCGATGGCGGCGACTACCACCCGGAGACGGTGCCGTTCTCGGCCTGCTTCATGGAGGTGGGCGGCCAGACGGTGCTGCTGCACCGCACGGCGTGGAACCGGCTGGATGCCTCGGACCCGCGCACAGGCCGGCTGTTGACGGAGCGCGGGCCCACGCAGTACGCAGCGCAGGGCGAGCGGCCGGAGCATTACCTCGACTATTTTCATGGCGAGCTGCGGCCCGGCCCGGGTGGCAGCACGCTGCTGTTTGACGCCGGGTGGGTGTGGCAGCCCGTGGGTGTGCCGCGGGTCCTGGATGTGCAGGCCTGGCTGGCCGGCAACGTGTGGGAGGCCGAGGACGGGCCGAGCGTGCAATGGTTGAACCTGCGCGAGGACTGGAATTTTCCTGCGTGCTGGACCGATGGCGGGCACATCGCCCTGGGTGGCATGGGCGACTGGGACGATGAGGAGTTCGAGACCGCCGCGGCACCGCCCGGGGTGCGCATCGTCGACGTGCGCGCCGGAGCGCAGGCGCAGGCCTCTGCCCGCACGCTGCGCATGGACCTGGCGCCGCAGGAGCTGTTCTCCGACGGGTACCTGCTGTTTGCCGCGCATGCGGGCTGCACCAGCGCATGGCGCCTGGACACGGGCGAGCGCGTGCAGGTGGTCGAGGGCTTTGCCGCAACGCACCACCACCGGCAGCGCGGGCTGCTGCTGGAGGTGGCGCCCCGGGCCATCCGGCTGCAGCGGGCGGCTTGAAGCCGCCGGCTGCGGTGCCGCAGGTCGTCACGCGGACGGCGATGCGGCCGGCGCCGTGATGCGGTGGGGCCGTGCGCGGGCGGGCTGCACCACGCCATCGCGCAGTTCACGCCGCAGGATCTTGCCCACGCTGGACTTGGGCAAGGCATCGACAAACACGATCTGCCGCGGCACCTTGTAGGGGGTGAGTTCGCGGCGGCAGTGGTCGGCGATGTCCTGTGCGCTGATGCGCACCTCGGCCATGCGCACCACGTACAGGCGCAGGGCCTCGCCGGTCTTGTCGTCGGGCACGCCGATGCAGGCGCATTCGAGCACGCCGGGGTAGGCGGTGGCGACGGCCTCGACCTCGTTGGGGTAGACGTTGAAGCCCGAGACGATGACCATGTCCTTCTTGCGGTCCACGATCTTGAGAAAGCCGCGCTCGTCGAGCTGGCCGATGTCGCCGGTGCGGAAGTAGCCGCCGGGCGTGAGGGCCGCGGCATTGGCCTCGGGCTGCTGCCAGTAGCCGGCCATGACCTGCGGGCCGCGCACGCACACCTCGCCGGCCTGGCCCGGGGCCACGGGCTGGCCCTGCTCGTCGAGCAGCTGCACATCGGTGGAGGGCAGGGGCAGGCCGGTGGTGCCGCTGAAGGCGTCGACCGAGGCGGGGTTGAAGGCGACCACCGGGCTGGTCTCGCTCAGGCCGTAGCCCTCGCGGATGAACTGGCCGGTGATGGCCTGCCAGCGCGCCGATACGGCGGGCACGATGGCCGCGCCGCCACCGCCCGCGAGCCTCAGCCGCGACCAGTCCACCTGCTGCGTGCCCGGGTGCGCGGCCAGGCCGGCGTACAAGGTGTTGACCCCCATGAACACGCTGGGCCGCGCGGCCTGCAGCACGCCAACCAGCGAATCCAGGTCGCGCGCATTGGGCACCAGCCAGTTGTGCGCCCCCACCGCGAAGTAGCTCACCAGGTTCACCATGAGCGCGAAGATGTGGTACAGCGGGATGGCGGTGACGATGGTCTCCTGCCCGGGGCGCAGCGCATCGGGCACGAAGGCCTTGAACTGCTGCACGTTGGCCACCAGGTTGCGGTGCGTGAGCATGGCGCCCTTGGACAGGCCCGTGGTGCCGCCCGTGTACTGCAGAAACAGCAGGTCGCCGCCGGCCAGCAGCGGCGGCACGAAGGGCAGGGCCGCGCCTTCGGCCAGGGCCTGGGCGAAGGGGGTGCTGCGCTGCAGGCCCGCATCGACGGGCGGGCTGGGCAGCGTGGCCTGTGTGCAGCCATCGCCCGGCGCCACGGTGAGGATGCTGTGCAGCCCTACCCGGCCCTGGATGGCGGCCAGCGTGGGGGTGGCGCCAGCGTAGATGACGAGGATGCGCGCGCCCGCATCGTTGAGCTGGTGCTCCAGCTCGCGCGGGGTGTACAGCGGGTTGACATTGACCTGCACGCAGCCGGCACGCGCAATGCCCAGCAGGGCGATGGGAAAGGCCGGCAGGTTGGGGCACATCACAGCCACGCGGTCACCCTTGCGCGCGCCCAGCACGCACTGCAGGTAGGCGGCAAAGGCGCGGGCCTGCCGGTCGACCTCGGCATAGGTGAGCGTCTGGCCCAGGCAGGTGAAGGCCGGGCGGTGCGCATGGACCCGGATCGCCGCGTCGAGCAGGTGCACGATGGAGGGATGGGCGTCGGGGTCGATGTGGGCCGGGATGGCGCCATAGCTGGCCAGCCAGGGTTGGGGGTGCATGGGTTGGGGTCTCCTTGTGCGGTGTCTTCTTGGAGGCGATGCACCACCCCGACCAAGCGGAGCTGTGCATCGCCAGACCTGCGCTCAGCGCAGAGCGCCCGCCAAAGCCGCGAAAGCCAGGCGGTCGTAGTTGTGCGTGAACGCCGTGTTGGGGATGGGGTGCGACGAGAGCTTGACCACCACCAGCTGCGCCGCCGGGTTGATGTGGATGTGCTGGCCCATGAGGCCCTTGGCCTCGAAGCTGCCGTCCACATCGTGCGGCAGCCACCAGTGGTTGTGGTACGAGTAGCCCGCGCGCATGGTCTGGCCCGAGGCCTTGAACTTCTCAGGGTCGGCGCCCTTGCGCAGCTCGGTCACGGTGGCGGGGGAGACGACCTGCTTGTGGTTGTAGTAGCCGTTCTGGCGCAGCATCTCGCCCAGGCGGCCCAGGTCGCGCAAGGTGGCGTTGATGCCCACACTGGTGGACTGGGCGCCCGTGGGGTCGGCCCACACATAGCCGTCCTGCTCGGCGCCCAGCGGGGCCCAGATGCGCTCGGACAGCAGGGTGGAAAAGCCCTTGCCGGTCACGCGCTGCAGGATCCAGCCGATGACCTCGGTGTCCACCGACTTGTAGTAGAAGCCCTTGCCGTGCTCGCCCTCCTTCTGCACCGTGGGCAGGTAGTCGAGCATGGCCCGGGCGCCGGGGTAGTTGGCCGGCGCGGGCACCAGCCCGGCGGAGATGAGGTACTGGAACACGCCCGATTGCGGGTCGGCAAAGTCCTCGGCGTACTTGACGCCGGTGGTCATGTCCAGCGTCTGCTGCACGGTGGCATCGGCCCAGGCGCTGCCCGCCAGCTCGGGCAGGTAGCGGGTGACGGGGGCGGCGGGGTCGATCAGGCCTTCGTGGATCAGCTCGGTGGCCAGCAGGCCGGTGAGCGACTTGCTCATGGACCACAGCACATGGGGCACGTGCGGCTGGTTGCCGACGTAGTGGCGTTCGTAGACCACGCGGCCCTGGTGGATGACGAGCAGGCCGTCGGTGTAGGTGGCCTTCTGCCACTGGGCCAGCGTGGTGCGGGCGCCCTTGTCGTCGAGGAAGGCCAGGCCATCGAGCTCGCGCGGCGCGGCCTGCAGCTCACTCGCAGGCCCGGGGCCGCGTGCGATGTTGGCCGTGGGCCCCAGCTCGCGCAGGTGGTGCAGGGCCCAGCGTGCATTGGGGTACTTGAGGATGGTGCCCAGCCGCACCTGCTTGTCGGGCGGCGGTGGAAAGCCCTGCATGAGCTTGAGCGCCACGGGGTCGGTGGCGTCGGGCGGGGGCAGCTGCGTGGGCTGCGCATGGCTGCTGGCCTGGGCCAGGGTCAACAGGGCCGTGGCAACGGCAAATGAAAGGGCGCGGCGGGGAAGGCGCATGGTGACAGGTCTCCTTGAAAAGAAAGAACGAAAGAAAAGAAAAAGGCGGGGTTGGACAGGGGAGGGAAAAAGGGAGGCGCGTGGCGCTCATGGCGCGGCAGCGGGCGCGGGCCGGCGCCAGACCTGGGTCTTGCCGAACAGCGCAATGCCCACGTAGGCATGCACGCGCAGCTGGTCGGTGCCGGCGGGGGTGAGGGTGGCGCTGTAGGTCTTGGCGTTCTCGCGGTTGTAGATTTCGCCCTGGTGCTCGTTGGGGCCGCTTTCCTTGAAGCCCGAGAGCAGGGTCATGCCCAGCGCGGGGCGCTTGTCGGCGAACTCGCCGCCCTGGCCGGGGCCGGCCATGGAGCGGTTGGCCATGACCCGCACGACCTTGCCGCACAGGGTGGCGCTGCCGGGGTTGCAGGGGGCGATCTCCACTTCGAGGTTGCCGCTTTCGGTGATCCAGCGGCCCAGCGGGGCCCGGGGTTCGGTGCCGGCCTGCGGTTGCGCCTGGGCGGGCGGCGTCAGCAACAAGGCGGCGTACAGGGTGGCTGCGGCCAGCAGGCAGCAGGCATTGGCAGACTGCGGTGTCATCGGGAAGCCCTCGTTCAGGTTCAGGAAGACTGCATTGGAGCCAGCCCAGGTATCGGGCATTTGTCCTGCCGGGGGCTTTTGGTGAGCACGGATGTCGGCGCCGCGCGCAGACAAGTTGGGATACAAATGCGCCGCAGGGGCACCGCACAGGCCCCGGCATTGCCTGGAGAATCGAGCCCATGCAGCAACAACCGCCGCCTGTAGACCATGTACTCATCGTCGATGACGACGCCGGCATCCGCGAGCTGGCGGCGCAGTACCTGCGCAAGCAGGGCCTGCAGGTGAGCGTGGCGGCCGACGGGCGGCAGATGCGCGCGGTGCTGGCGGGCACGCGCATCGACCTCTTGGTGCTGGACCTGATGCTGCCCGGCACCGATGGCATCACCTTGTGCCGCGAGCTGCGCGGCCCGGGGGCGCCGGTGCTGCCCATCATCATGCTGACCGCGCGCAGCGACGAGGCCGACCGCATCCTGGGCCTGGAGCTGGGGGCCGACGACTACGTGACCAAGCCCTTTGCCGCACGCGAGCTGCTGGCGCGCATCCACGCCGTGCTGCGGCGCACGCGCATGCTGCCACCCAATCTGGCGGCCACCGAGCCGGTGCGCGAGCTGGCCTTTGGCGACTGGCGGCTGGACACCACGGCGCGCCACCTGCTCGATGCGAGCGGCGCGGTGGTGGCGCTGTCGGGCGCGGAGTACCGGCTGCTGCGCGTGCTGCTGGACCACCCGCAACGCGTGCTCACGCGCGACCAGCTGCTGCAGCTGACGCAGGGGCGCGATGCCGATGTGTTCGACCGCTCCATCGACCTGCTGGTGAGCCGTGTGCGCCAGCGCCTGGGCGATGGGGCTCGCGGCTCGCGCTACATCAAGACGGTGCGCAACGAGGGCTATGTGTTCTGCGCCGCGGTGCAGCCCGGGCCCGCGGGCGCTGGCGCAGCGGGAGCGGGGCTGGCATGAGGCGCTGGTGGCCGGGCTCGCTGTTCGGGCGCATTCTGCTGGTGCTGGCGCTGGGCCTGGCGCTGGCGCATGCGCTGACCTTCATGCTGGCGGTGACCGAGCGCAGCATGAGCATGCGCAGCGCCATGGTGGGCTACTTCGCGAGCGATGTGGCCAGCTCGGTGGCGGTGCTGGAGCGCCTTCCCGCCGAAGAACGCGCCCAGTGGCTCACGCGCCTGGCGCGGCGCAACTACCGTTTCGTGCTGGCCGAGCCGCTGCAGCTACCCGCCAGCCCATCGGCCCTGGCCGTGCTGGTGACGGGCGCCGTGGCCGCCGCGCTGCCGCCCGAGCGCGCGGTGCAGGTGGTGGACCCCGGGGTGCCCGGCACCGAGCTGCGCCTGCAGCTGCGCCTGGCCGATGGCACGCCGCTGGCGGTGGACATGGACGAGCCCCGGCTGCAGGTGTCGCACTGGGTGCTGGCCGCCCTGGCGCTGCAGCTGGTGGTGCTGGTGGGCCTGTGCGCCTGGGCCGTGCGCGCCGCCACGCGCCCGCTGAACACCCTGGCCGACGCGGCCGACGCCCTGGGCCCCGCGCAGCCCGCCAACCCCATGGCCGAGGATGGCCCGCGCGAGGTGGTGCGTGCCGCTGCCGCCTTCAACCGCATGCAGCAGCGCATCCAGGCGCACCTGCAGGAGCGCATGCAGATCCTGGCGGCGGTGTCGCACGACCTGCAGACCCCCATCACGCGCCTGCGCCTGCGCGCCGACCTGCTGGACGACGCGGCCCTGCGCGAGCGCCTGCATGCCGACCTGGCCGAGATGCAGTCGCTGGTGGAGGAGGGCATTGCCTATGCGCGCTCGCCCCAGGCCGTGCGCGAGCCGCTGCAGCGCGTGGACCTGCGCGCGCTGGTGGAAAGCCTCGCCATGGACTACGCCGACGCGGGCATGCCGGTGCGCGTGCTGCACGCGGCCGATGGCATCTGCGACACGCGCCCGCAGGCACTGCGCCGGCTGTTGTGCAACCTGGTGGACAACGCGCTCAAGTTCGCGGGCAGCGCCGAGCTGGCCGTGGAGACGAACGCGCAGGGTACCTGGAGCGTGCGCGTGCTCGACCATGGCCCGGGCATCCCCTCCAACGAGTTGGCCGCCGTGCTGCAGCCCTATGTGCGGCTGGAGGACTCGCGCAACCGCGGCACGGGCGGCACAGGCCTGGGCCTGGCCATTGCGAACGAGCTGGCCCAGGCCCTGGGCGGGCGCCTGGTGCTGGGGCCGCGCGAGGATGGCGGCGAAGGGTTGCAGGCACGGGTGGAGCTGCCGGGGTAGCGTTGCGTTGCAGGGCAGCGCTGGTACAGTGCCCTTTCCGTGGCTTGGCTCGTGACAGGGAACACCATGACAGACACCGGCAGTAGCAGCACCCAGCACATCCGCATCGGCATCGGCGGCTGGACCTTCGAGCCCTGGCGCGACAACTTCTACCCCGCGGGCCTGTCGCACGCCAAAGAGCTGCACTACGCGAGCCGCCAGCTCACAGCCATCGAGGTCAACGGCACCTACTACAGCACCTTCAAGCCACCGACCTTTGCCAAATGGCATGGCGAGACGCCCGAGGGCTTCATGTTCTCGCTCAAGGCCAACCGCTTTGCCACCAACCGCCGGGTGCTGGCGGATGCGGGCGATTCGATCGCGCGCTTTGTCGAGAGCGGTATCACCGAACTCAAGGACAAGCTGGGCCCCATCGTCTGGCAGTTCATGCCGACCAAGGTGTTCGAGCCCGGGGATTTCGAGGCCTTTCTCGCGCTGCTGCCCCAGGCGGTGGACGGGCGCGCGCTGCGCCATGCGCTGGACGTGCGGCACCCGAGCTTTGCGACGCCGGAGTTTCTGGCCCTGGCCCGCCAATACGGCTGCGTGCCGGTGCACACCGATTCCGAGAAATTCCCGGCCATTGCCGATGGCGCGGCCGACTTTGCCTACCTGCGCCTGATGCGCAGCCAGGCCGAGGTGCCCACAGGCTATACGCCCGAGGCGATTGCCCAGTGGGCCCAGGGCGTGCGCAGCTGGACCGGCGGCGCGCGCCCGCGCGATGTGTTCGTGTACTTCATCAACGGCGCGAAGGAACGGGCGCCGGCCGGTGCGATGGAGCTGCTCAAACAGCTCGGCCTGCGCGCCTGAAACCTAGACGGTTTCGCGCTGCGTGAAGCCCTGCGGGGCCTCACCCCCATCGGGCACATTGCCCACCACCACGCGGTCCACCCGCGCCTGTGCCGGCCCCTGGTGCGCCCAGTCGATGAGGGCCTGCACGGCCTGCGGCGTGCCCCAGGCGCAGGCCTCCACCTGGCCATCGCGGCGGTTGCGCACCCAGCCCTGCACGCCCAGGCGTTCGGCGGCCTGGACCATGGACCAGCGGTAGCTGACACCTTGTACATGGCCGGTGATGAGCAGGTGGCGGGTGGTGGTTTCTTCAGTCATGGGGGCACTGTACCGTGAGCCTTGCAGGGTAGGAACGCCGGGCGCACACTGCCCCACATGACCGCACGCAAGGCCCTGCCCGCCATCGACACCGAACGCTGCACCGGCTGCGGCTGGTGCATTGGCGTGTGCCCGCCGCATGTGCTGTCGCTGCAGGTGCAGGGGCCGCAGAGCTGGGGGCCCAAGCGCTCTACCTTGCACGACGAGGCGGGCTGCACAGGGTGCGCACTGTGTGCAGTGCGCTGCCCGTTCGATGCGATACGCATGGTGCGCATTGGCCTAGCACAGACCACGCACGGCATCGCGAAAAAAGAAACGCAATAAAACACGCAAAACAGGTCGCACTGTCTGAAAAAAGCCTTTTCAAGTCATAGACTTGGGAATGTTTTTTAAGTCGCAATCTTTTTCGCAGTACACCCACCCTTCACAGATGCAGCCGCTGCTGCCTCCCGCACGCCGATTGGGGCCTTTGCTGGAGCAGGCGCAGGGCCTGGTCCGCAAGGCCGACCGGCTGTCGGGCCTGTGCCAGCCCGGGGCCCTGGGGGGGCTGCGCACGCTGCTGCGGGCGATGAATGCGTACTACGCGCAAAAGTTCGAGGGTCTGGAAAAAGTGCAGCCGCTGGAGATCGAGCAGGCCCTGCGCGGCGAGTGGGCTGCCGATCCGGAAAAAGCAGGGCGCCAAAGGTTGGCGCTGGCGCACATGGCCACCGAGGCCCAGCTGGAAATGCGCTGGGCCGGTTGGGATGCCAAAACGGTGTGGGCGCCCCAAATGGTGTGCGACATCCACCAGGATGTGTTCGCCCGCCTGCCCGAAGCCGACCGGGCCGTGAAAGGGGGGGCCTCGCTGCGGCCCGGGGCGCTGCAAAACGGGCCTGCAAAAGTACGAGCGTTGCTGGAACAGTGGGGAAATGGCTACGGCGGCGTCCAAGCCGTTCAAGAGGGCGGCATGCCGGTGCTGGCGATGGCCGCGTCGCACCAGCGGCTGCGGGGCATCCAGCCGTTCCGCGAAGGCAGTGGCCGCGTGGCCTGCTTGCACACCCACCTGGTGCTGGGGCACCTGGGCCTGACCCATGGCCTGTGGTCGCCGCTGCGCGGCTTCGCCCGCAGCCAGGAGGCCTACCGCGCCCACCTGGCCGCAGCGCAGGATGTGCGGGGCCTGGAGGAGTGGATGCACTATGTGCTGGCCCAGTGCCTGGAGCAGGTGCAGTTGATGACCGGGCTGCTCGCACCGCAGGACATGCAGGACCGCATTGCGGCCTGCCTGGGCTTCGAGGCGCATGTGGTCCGCCAGGGGGTGCGCACCGAATCCTTGCGCGCGCTGCACTACCTGTTCGCCACACAGGGCATGCTGGACCGGCGGGACTTCAAGGCCATGCTGGGGCTGGGCGAGCGCATGGCCACGGCGCAGATCACGGCACTGCTGCAGCGCGGCCTGCTGGAGAGCGATTCACCGCACGGCAAGCTGCGCTTTGGCGTGCCGCAGCACGCGCTGCGCTTCTATTTTCCAAGGCTGTGGCCCGAGGCGGAACGCGAGGCATAGACAGTGCCCCTTGACGGCCCCCGCAGCGAATCCGCTACACTGGTGGCCATGTCGTTCACCCAGATCCACACCGCACGTGCTGCTGCCGCCCCCATGGGCGCCTGCATGATGCTGCCTGCATTCTCGCGGGCAATGGGTGCACGAATGATTACCACCATTACCACCGCGGCCACCTGAGCACGCGCAGGTGGCCGTTCCGGCAGCCACCTGGTGATCGCTCTCTTCCTCCCCCTCGGAATGAACGAATGAAACCCAGCTCTGGCAGCTGGGTTTTTTGTTTGTTTTTTCGTTCGTTCGTCAAGGAAGCCCTATGTACCGCGATCCCGTCCAGTCCCTTCAGCCCGCACAGCACAGCATTGCCATGACCATGCCTGCTGCCACCCGCCCCCTGCGCGTGGGCATGATCGGCATTGGCACCGTGGGTGCGGGCACCTTCCGCGTGCTGGCGCGCAACCAGGCCACCATTGCGGGCCGCGCGGGGCGCGGCATCGAGGTGGTGGTGGTGGCAGCCCGCAACCTGGCGCGCGCGGCCGGTGTGGTGGGCACGGGCGTGGCGCTGACCAACGACCCCATGCAGGTCGCCACCCACCCCGAGGTGGATGTGGTGGTGGAGGCCGCAGGCGGCACCGGCCCGGCGCGCGAATGGCTGCTGGCGGCCATGGCGGCCGGCAAGCATGTGGTGACAGCCAACAAGGCGCTGCTGGCCGTGCATGGCAACGAGCTGTTTGCTGCGGCACGGGCGCACGGCGTGGCGCTGGCCTACGAAGGCGCGGTGGCCGTGAGCATCCCCATCATCAAGGCGCTGCGCGAAGGCCTCACGGCCAACCGCATCGAGTGGGTGGCGGGCATCATCAACGGCACCACCAATTTCATCCTGACCAAGATGCGCGACGAGGGCCTGGGCTTTGCCGAGGCCCTGGCCCAGGCACAGGCCCTGGGCTATGCCGAGGCCGACCCGGCCTTTGACATCGAGGGCGTGGATGCGGCGCACAAGGTGACGCTGCTGGCAGCCAATGCCTTCGGCATGCCGGTGCGCTTTGCCGACGCGCAGGTGGAGGGCATCACCGCGCTGCAGGGGCTGGACGTGGCCTGCGCCGAGCAACTGGGCTACCGCATCAAGCTGCTGGGCGTGGCGCGAAAACGGGACAACGGTGGCGTGGAACTGCGCGTGCAGCCCGCGCTGGTGCCGGCCACGCACCTGCTGGCGCATGTGAACGGCTCGATGAACGGCATCCTGGTCAAGGGCGATGCCGCCGGCGTGACCATGTACTACGGTGCGGGCGCCGGCTCGGAGCAGACCGCCTCGGCCGTGATCGCCGACCTGGTGGACGTGGCACGGCTCGACGGCACGAACGCCGCGCAGCGCGTGCCGCACCTGGGCTTCCATGCCCATGCGGTGGACGACACGATCGCCGTGCTGCCGCGCGCCGCCGTGCACACCCGCCACTACCTGCGCGTGCCCGTGCATGCAGCGCAGGACATCGAGGCCGTGGGCGCCTGGCTGGCCGCGCAGCAGGTGCCGGTGGCGCAGGTGGCGCTGGCCACCGACAAGGCCCTGCCGCCCGGCAGCGGCCCCCAGGTGCTGGTGCTGACCGATGCGGTCGCCCAGGCCACGGTGGACCTGGCCGTGCATGCGCTGGCCGCGCACAAGGCCGTGGCTGGGCCGGTGACCTCGCTGCGGGTGGAAATGCTGGACAGTTAAAGAGGGATCCGTTGGCCATGCCGCTGCGCACCGCCCGCGGGGCATAAAACTGGCACGCCCCAAGCCAGTGCCCCCGTGCAAGGGCCGCCCCGCCGCACTGGGGGCGTCCCCCTCCCGACTCGCGCAGCGAGTCGAGAGAGGGGTGAAGGCGCGAAGCGACTCAGGGGTGTTTAACTTCAGGCTGGTGCGCCCTGCCGCACCAGCGCCGCCATCGCCAGCGCGGCGGGTGTGCCCTCGGCCGTGAGGCCGGCCACCACGCCGGCGCGGTCCGTCTCGGTGCGGTTCTGGCTGACCTTCCACACGCCTTCCCAGCGCTCCACCGCGAGCTCGATGCCGACGATGGCGCGCATCATCTGCTCGATGTAGGCGGGCGGTGCGTCCTCCAGGCGCCAGGGCTCGGCGCGGTGCGACTCATGTGCCTCGCTCAGCGTGTGCAATATGGAACGCAGGGTGTCGGGGTCGTCCTTCAGTGCGGTGAGCTGGCCATGCGCATGCACGGTGGCGTAGTTCCAGGTGGGCACCTGCTTGCCATCGAGGGCCTTGGAGGGGTACCAGGTGGGCGAGATGTACGCCTGCGGCCCGTGGAAGATGGCCACGGCCGCCTGCGGCAGCAGCGGCCACACGCTGTTGGCGCGCGCCACATGGCCGACCAGGGTGCCGTGCTCGCCGCGCGTGGGGTCCAGGTACAGAGGCACGTGGTTGGCGTGCAGCGCACCTTCGTGCGTGATGACCAGCGTGGCCAGGGGCTGGGCACGCACCAGGGCCTGCAGCACGGCGGCATCGGCCACGCGGAATTGGCGGTTGGCATTGGCCATGTCAGCCCCCTTCGCTCAGTTGCAGCACGGGCGCGCAGTCGATCTGCGTCTTCACCGAGTTGGCCAGAAAGCACGAGGCATGGGCCTTGTGGTGCAGGTCATCGAGCTGCTCGGCGCTGGGTGCGTGCGCGGGGTCGAAGCGCGTGATGGGCTTGAGCTGCACATGGGTCACGACGAGCTGGCCCGCCGCGTTCTTGGCCATGGTGCCCACGGCGGCGTCGCTGTAGCTGTCGAGCCGGTAGCCCGCGCGGCTCGCATAGTCCATGAACCACAGCATGTGGCAGCTGGAGAGCGCGGCGATGTAGGCCTCCTCGGGGTCGACCGCGGCCGCGTCGGAGTAGGGCAAGGGCACGACATGGGGCGAGGACGATGCGGCCACGCTGGCGCCGCCGTCGAACTGCCAGGTGTGGGCGCGGTGGTAGCGCTTGTCGAGGAAATCGTCGCTGCCGCGTTGCCAGGTGATGGTGGCGAAATGCTCTGCCATGTGAGGGTGCTTTCTCGTGGGTGGTGCCTACAATGGTTCTTCAGTCTATGGCGATTTCAAACACCGCAAGGAGCCAATTCGTGCCTGCCGCCAGAGCCAATTCCACCACCGCCACGCTGCGCCAGCAGGTGTACGAGCAACTGCGCAGCGCCATCGAGCAGGGCAGCCTGCGTGCGGGCACGCGGCTGCCGCCCTCGCGCGAGCATGCCGCGGCACTGGGCGTGTCGCGCAACACGGTGCTGTGGGCCGTGCAGCGCCTGCAGGCCGAAGGCTATGTGGAGGCGCGCGTGGGCGACGGCACCTATGTCTCGCAGGCGGCCGCGGGTGCTGCCACCCGCAGCCAGCAGTTGGTGGCGCCGCCGCGCGGTCTGTCGCGCCGGGGCCAGCTGATTGCCGACACGGCCGCGCGCTGGAACCCGCCCGTGGCGGTGGCCCGGGCCTTCCGCATGGGTGCGCCCGAGGTGGACACGTTTCCGTACGCCGTGTGGGACCGCCTGGCCCGCCAGGCCGGCCCCGGCCAGCGCGCGGCGCGCGCCCAGTACCTGGACCCGGCCGGCGACCCGCAGCTGCGCGAGGCCGTGGCGCAGTGGCTGTGGGCCTCGCGCGGCATCCGCTGCGATGCGGCGCAGGTGGTGGTGTGCTCGGGCTCGCAGCAGGCCATCGACCTGATCGCGCGGCTGCTCTTGGACGTGGATGACGAGGTGCTGGTGGAGGACCCGGGCTACCCCGGCATCCGCGCCGCGCTGCTGGCCCACGGTGTGCTGGCCCGCCCCATGGCCATGGACGGCGAGGGCGCCTGCATTGCCGAGGCCACCGAGCGCTGGCCCGGCGCCCACATGGCCGTGGTGACGCCCACGCACCAGTACCCCACGGGTGTGCGCATGGGCCTGGCACGGCGCCAGTCGCTGCTGCAGTGGGCGCGCACGCACGATGCCTGGGTGGTGGAGGACGACTACGACGGCGAGTTCCAGTACGGCGCGCAGCGCGTGCCGGCGCTGTGCAGCCTGCCGGGGTCGGAGCGGGTGCTGTACGTGGGCACCTTCTCGAAGACGCTGCACCCCGGGCTGCGCCTGGGCTTCATCGTGGCGCCGCCGGCGCTGGTGCAGCCCTTTGCCATGGCCCGCGCCATCACCGACCGGCATGCGCCCGGCGACACCCAGGCCGTGCTCGCGCAGTTCATTGCCGAAGGCCACCTGCTGCGCCACCTGCGCCAGATGCGCGAGCTCTACCAGGCGCGCCAGCAAGCCCTGCGCGATGCGCTGGCCGAGGCCAGCGACGGCGCCCTGCAGCTGGCCGCAAGCGACCGCGGCATGCACCTGCTGTGCGAGCGCGCCCCGGGCAGCGACGACGAGGCACTGTGCCGCCAGGCCCAGGCGGCGGGGGTGATGCTGGCGCCGCTGTCGCGCTATGTGATCGCGTCCGAGCGGCGCGGCTGGCTGTTCGGCTATGCGGGCTTCGACATCGCCGAGATCACGGCGGCGGCGCGCACCGTGGGGGAATTGGCCCGGCGCTTGCCGCGCGCCTGACTAGGGCCTGTTAACCCTAATTTCGGGGTCGCGAAATTGGGGTTAACAGGCCCTGGTTCACTCCGCGCTTTTCCACCAGCTTTGCGACAGGGCGGGGTTGCGGATGTCCAGGCGCTCGCCCATCACCGGCGCCACCAGGGGCACATTGGCGGCCGCAGCCAGTTGGGTGATGCGGTCGAAGGGCTCGTGCCAGGGGTGCATGGCCAGGTCGAAGGTGCCGTTGTGGATGGGCATCATGTGGTGGCCGCGCACGTCGCGGTGGGCCTGCAGGCTTTCCTCGGGCTGCATGTGCACGTCGGGCCATTGGGCATCGTAGGCGCCGGTCTCGACCATGGTCAGGTCGAACGGGCCGTAGCGCTCGCCGATGGCCTTGAAGCCGTCGAAGTAGCCGGTGTCGCCGCTGAAGAAGATGCGCGTGTCGCCGGCCATGATGACCCACGAGGCCCACAGCGTGCGGTTGCCGTCCGACAGGCTGCGGCCCGAGAAATGCTGGGCCGGGGTGGCGACGAATTTCACGCCGCCCACGCTGGTGCCCTGCCACCAGTCGAACTGCTGCACCTTGGCGGCCGGCACGCCCCAGGCGATGAGGCGGTCACCCACGCCCAGCGGGGTGAGGAAATGCTCGACCTTGGGTGCGAGCTTCTGGATGGCGTCGAAGTCCAGGTGGTCGTAGTGGTCGTGCGAGAGCACCACGCCGGTGATGGGGGGCAGCTCGTCGATGGTGAGCGGCGGCGCGTGGAAGCGCTTGGGCCCGGCGAACTGGAAGGGCGAGGCGCGATCGGAGAACACCGGGTCGGTGAGCCAGTATTTGCCGTCGAGCTTGAGCAGCATGGTCGAATGGCCCAGGCGCCACAGGCTCTGGTCGGGCGCGGCCAGCACATCGGCCTGGGTGAGCGGCTCGACCTCGATGGGCTTGGTCGGCACGGTGTTGGCCGGCTTCTCGGTGGCAAAGCGCCAGAAGATGGCCACGGTCTTGAGGAAGCCCGGGGCCTGGCGCGGCGTGGCGTTGCGGAACTTGCCGTCCTGGTACTGGGGCGAGGCCTCGTACGCGCCCGAGGGCAGGGTGGCACAGGAAATGATGCTGTAGGCCATGGCGGTGATTGCGGTGAGGATGAGGAGGATTCGGGGCACGCGGCGGAACATGGGGACTGCCTTTTCTGAAAAGTGCACTGCACAGTGTAGTGTTGTTTCTGAAAAAGTAAACTACCCGGTGTAAAATTTCTCCTATGCACCCGATAGCCCCCACCGCCGCCCCGACACGCCTGACCGACCGCAAGCGCGAGGCCATCGTGCAGGCCGCGATTGCGGAGTTCCGCGAGAACGGCTTTGCCGGCACCAGCATGGACCGCGTGGCCGCCGCGGCCGATGTCTCCAAGCGCACGGTGTACAACCACTTCCCGAGCAAGGACGAGCTGTTCGAGGCCATCCTGGCCCAGATGTGGGAGCGCAGCCATGCCCAGGCCGAGATCCCCTACGACGCCGGCAGCCCGCTGCGCCCGCAACTGCTGGCGGTGCTGGAGCAGAAGATGCAGATGCTGGACGACGCGAGCTTCATCGACCTCTCGCGCGTGGCCATGGCCGAGCTGATGCACACGCCCGAGCGCGCCCGCGCCCTGGTGGACCGCCTGTCCGAAAAGGAAGAGGGCTTGCCGCAGTGGCTGCGCGCCGCCCAGCAGGACGGCCGCCTGCGCGCCGGGGTGGACGCGCAGTACGCGGCCCACCAGCTGCATGGCCTGGTCAAATCCTTCGCCTTCTGGCCGCAACTGGCCATGGGCCAGCCGCCGCTGGCGCCCGCGCTGCGCCAGCAGGTGCTGGAGGATGCGGTGGACATGTTCCTGGGCTTCTACGCCGTCGCCGCGCCGGCCTGAAGCACGCGGCGTATGCTGCCGGCCCATGGCACAGCAGCACGCACAACCACCCTCCCAGATCCTCTTTCTCCCGGGCGTCGGTGGCGACCCGCAGTTCTGGCAGCCCGTGTCCGGCCTGCTGGAGCACCCGGCCACGCGCCGGCTGATGGGCTGGCCCGGCTTCGGCCCGGTGCCGGCCGACCCTGCGGTGCGCGGGATGGCAGACCTGGTGGCGCGGGTGGTGGATGCCATCGACCAGCCCACCGCACTGGTCGCCCAGTCCATGGGCGGCATCGTGGCCGTCCAGGCCGCGCTGCGCTGCGCTGATCGGGTCACCCACCTGGTGCTCACCGCCACCTCCGGCGGCGTGGACATGGCCGCCCATGGCGCGCAGGACTGGCGCCCGGCCTTTGCCCAGGCCCACCCCACGGTGCCGCCCTGGTTCGCGGACTACCGCGAGGACCTGAGCGGTGCCCTTGCGACGCTGGCCGTGCCCACGCTGCTGCTGTGGGGCGATGCCGACCCGATCAGCCCCGTGGCCGTGGGCGAGCACCTGCAGGCGCTGCTGCCCCAGAGCCGGCTGCACGTGGTGCCCGGCGGGGCGCATGACCTCGCGAACCGGCATGCGGCGCAGGTGGCTCCGCTGATCGCAGCCCACCTGGGGGGCAGCGCCTGACTTTGCACTACGCTCGGCGCTTTGCAATCCCCGAGCCCCACGAACCCCATGCCCACCGCCCCCTACCTCGATACCGCACCCGTGCTCGGCACGGGCGTCTTCCTCCACGCTTCCGCCCAGGTGATTGGCGACGTCACCCTGGGCAAGGACGCCTCGGTCTGGTGCAACGCCGTGCTGCGCGGCGATGTGAACCGCATCGTGGTGGGCGAGGCCAGCAATGTGCAGGACCTGACCATGGGCCATGTCTCGCACCGCAATGCCAGCAAGCCCGAGGGCTCGCCGCTCATCATCGGCAGCCACGTGACCATCGGCCATTCGGTGATCCTGCATGGCTGCCGCATCGGCAACGAATGTTTGATCGGCATGGGCTCCATCGTGATGGACGACGCCGTCATCGGCGACCGCGTGATGCTGGGCGCCGGCAGCCTGGTCTCGCCCGGCAAGGTGCTGGAAAGCGGCTACCTCTACATCGGCCGGCCCGCGGTGCGCCAGCGCGCGCTGACCGACCAGGAGATCGCCTACCTGCGCTATTCGGCCGAGCACTATGTGCGCGTGAAGAACAACTACCTGGCGGGCACGCCCGAGGCGGTGGTGGAGCCGCCGGCCCCGCCGATGTAAGGCCGGCGCGCCCACCGGATAAGGGCCAGGCGGGATAATCGGGCACTTCCACGATTCCCCTTGAGGCGGCACTGCATCGCCCGTCCGCCCCCACCATGTCCGCCGCACCGCCGCTTCGCGTCCTGTCCGTCATCCCGCCGATGACGCAGCTGAACACGCCCTATCCATCGACCGCCTACCTCACGGGCTTTCTGCGCTCGCGCGGCATCACGGCGGTGCAGGAGGACCTGGCGCTGGCCCTGGTGCTGCAGCTGCTCTCGCCCGAGGGCCTGCGCGCCGTGGCGGCCAAGGTGGATGCGCTGCCCGCAAAGAAGCACAGCCCGGCGGTGCAAGCCTTCGTGGCGCAGCGCGAGCGGTACTTCGCCACCATCGCGCCCACCATCGCCTTTCTGCAGGGGCGCGACACCACGCTCGCGCACCGCATCGTGGGCCGCAGCTTTCTGCCCGAGGGGCCGCGCTTCGAGTCGCTCGACGTGTACGTGGACGACGAGGGCGGCGACCCGCTGGGCTGGGCCTTCGGCGCCCTGGGCCTGCACGACCGGGCCAAGCACCTGGCCACGCTGTACCTCAACGACCTGGCCGATGTGCTGCGCGACGCGGTGGACCCCCGCTTCGAGTTCGTGCGCTATGCCGAGTCGCTCGCGGGCAGCCAGCCCACCTTCGACCCGCTGGCCGAGGCCTTGGCCGCGCCCCTGAACCTGGTGGACGAGACCCTGCGCACGCTGGCGCTGGCCGCGGTGGAGCGCCATGCGCCCACGGTGGTGCTGCTGTCCGTGCCCTTCCCCGGCGCGGTGTACGCGGCCTTTCGCATCGCCCAGGCGATCAAGGCCGTGCACCCGCACATCGTCACCGTGCTGGGCGGCGGCTTCGTGAACACCGAGCTGCGCGAGCTGGCCGAGCCGCGCGTGTTCGACCACTTCGACTACGTGGCGCTGGACGCGGGCGAACGCCCGCTGCTGGCGCTGCTGGAACATGTGCAAGGCCAGCGCGGGCGCCAGCGCCTGGTGCGCACCTTTGTGCGCGAGGCCGACACGGGTGCGGTGCGTTACATCAACATGCAGGAGGCGGACATCGCCTTTGCCGAGGTGGGCACGCCCACCTGGGACGGGCTGCCGCTCGACAAATACCTGTCGCTCCTGGACATGCTCAACCCCATGCACCGGCTGTGGAGCGACGGGCGCTGGAACAAGCTCACCGTGGCGCACGGCTGCTACTGGAAGAAGTGCAGCTTCTGCGACGTGAGCCTCGATTACATCAGCCGCTACGAGGGCGCTTCGGCCAGCACCCTGGCCGACCGCATCGACACCATCGTGCGCGAGACCGGGCAGACGGGCTTCCACTTCGTGGACGAGGCGGCCCCGCCCAAGGCGCTCAAGGCCCTGGCCACCGAGCTGATCGCGCGCAACACCGGCATCTCGTGGTGGGGCAACATCCGCTTCGAGAAGACCTTCACGCCCGAACTGGCAGAACTGATGGCCGACAGTGGCTGCATCGCCATCTCGGGCGGGCTGGAGGTGGCCTCCGACCGGCTGCTGAATCTGATGAAAAAGGGTGTCTCGGTGGACCAGGTGGCGCGCGTGACGCGGGCCTTCACCGACGCGGGCATCCTCGTGCATGCCTACCTGATGTACGGCTTTCCCACGCAGACCGTGCAGGACACGGTGGACGCACTCGAGTACGTGCGCCAGCTGTTCGCCAACGGCTGCATCCAGAGCGGCTTCTTCCACCGCTTTGCCTGCACCGTGCACTCGCCCGTGGGCCAGAGCCCCGAGGAATACGGCGTGACGCTGGCACCGCTGCCGCCCGGGGACTTCGCCAAGAACGATGTGGCCTTCATCGACCCCACGGGCGTGGACCATGACGCGCTGGGCGCCGGCCTGAAGAAGGCCATCTACAACTACATGCACGGTATCGGCCTCGAAGAGGACGTGCGCAGCTGGTTCCCCTTCAAGGTGCCCAAGACCACCGTGCGGCGCGACCGCATCGAGCGGGCGTTGCAGCAACGGGGATGATGCCCTTGCCCCCCTTCGCCGCCGCCATCTTCGACATGGACGGCCTGCTCATCGATTCCGAACGCGCCACCTTGCGCGCCTGGACCGAGGCGGCCCTCGCACTCGGCGTGGTGCTGCACGAGAGCGACTACCTGCAGGTGGTGGGCAAGGCGGCGCAGGATTCGCATGCCATTTTGCAAAGGCACCTGGGCGGCGCGGCGCCGTTCGAGCAGGCCATGGCGGCCGTGCGGGCGGCGCTGGAGGAAGGGGAGGGCCGGGAGCTGCGGTTCCCGCTCAAGCCCGGCGCGGCGGCGCTGCTGGCGCAATTGCAGGCCGCAGGCATTCCGTGTGCGGTGGCGTCATCGTCGCGCACCGACGAAATCGCCCACCGCCTGGCGCGCGTGGGCGTGCTGCCGCACTTTGCGGCGGTGGCCGGTGGCAACGAGGTGCTGCGCGGCAAACCCGACCCGGCGCTCTATGCGCTGGCGGCTGCGCGGCTGGGCGTGGACCCGGACCGCTGCCTGGCCTTCGAGGACAGCCACAACGGCGCCTGCGCGGCGCTGGCCGCGGGCATGGGCCTGGTGGTCGTACCCGACCTGCTGCAGCCCGCGCCCGAAGTGGCGCAGTCCTGCTTGGCGGTGCTGGGCTCGCTGCAAGAGGCCCTGCCTCGCGTGCCGCAGTGGTTTGCGTCCACGGTACCCAGGGACAGCCGCTAACGCTCATGCGGATTTGCCTTTAACCGAAAGCGATTGCTGGTTCGCATTGCCGTGCTACAGCACTGTCTGCGGCTTCCCGCCTCGCTATACGATCAAATGCAGATCCGTATCCGTTGTTGATGGAGCTGCGCGCCACCCCACGACGCATGAAACTGGCGCGGCCGAGGCCAGTGCCCCCGCGCAAGGGCCGCCCCGCCGCGCTGGGGGCGTCCCCCTCCCGGCTCGCGAAGCGAGACGAGAGAGGGGGAAGGCGCGAAGCGACTCAGGGGGTGTTCACTTCAGATAGCGGTCTGCGACTCGGCTTCGAGCACCTTGCGGCGGGCCATGGCCAGGTTGGCGCGGCTGCGGTCGAGCACGTAGTAGATGAACAGGCCGTCGTGCTTCTCCACAGGGCGGATGATGTGGTACTGGTGGGTCAGGGTGATCAGGATGTCCTCGATGGTGCCCTGCATGCCCAGCGACTTCATGGTCTTCATCTTGGCACGCACGACCTCGGTGTTGCCGGCGGCCGCCAGTTCCAGGTCCATGCCACTGCCCACGGATTCGAGCAGCATGCCGCTGTTGTAGTCCACCAGCGCGGCGCACATGGCGCCCTCGGTCTGCATGAGCTGGTTCAGGAGTTCTTTGGGGGTCATTGCCATGGCGTGGTCTCCGGTGGTGGTGGAACAAGGGAACGGGAACGGCAAAACAAGGGATCAGCCCGGCTGCGGCGCCGCGGCGCAGGCGGCAACCACCTGGTCGGCGGTGTTGCGGCAACTCCAGAGCAGCTTGCCCAGCAGCGAGGATTCGTTGGTGACCACGGTGAGCACCAGGTCGCCCGAGGCCACCGGCACGTTCATCGAGACGATGTGGCCGCTGCCCGATTCGAGGATCAGGCGCTCGGGCGCGCTGTGGCCGGCCTCGCGCGTCATGGCCCCGGCCAGCGCGCTCAGCGAGCCGGACATGGCCGAGAGCTTGTCGGCGTCCTGGCTGTCCGAGAGCGTGGAGGCCACGGTGAAGCCATCGGCGCTGGCCAGCGTGGCGCTCAGGATGCCCGGGGTGCCGCGCTGCAGTTCGCCCAGCAGTTCGGCCAGGCGCGCAATGGTCACCAGGCGCAAGGACGCCTGAACCGCCGGGGCGGCAGAAGGAACGCCGGTGGAACTGTCGCTGCTGCTGCTACTGCTCATGTTCGATCTCCGCCATGCTCACCAGGACCGACAGCAGAAGGCGCACGTCGGCATCGCGCCGCACGTCCACCTCCAGCACCGGGGGGTTGTAGCCCAGGGCGCCGAGCTGCTCGCAGTAGTCGGCGATGCCGGGCGCCGGATGTGTGTCGAGCCGGCCCACGCCGACCACGGTGCGCCGCGTGGGCACGTGGGGCGCAAAGGCCTTGAGGTAGCGCGCCACCTCGCCCACGGGGTCGCTCTGCGAGTTGTCGGCCAGCACGATGAGGCCGAAGGCCCCCGCGCCCAGGATGTCCCACATGAAGCGAAAGCGCTCCTGCCCCGGCGTGCCGAAGAGCTTGAGCTTCCACTGGCCGCCGTCCATCTGGCATTCGCCGTAGTCCAGGCCCACGGTGGTCATGGTCTTGCCGGGCATGGGCAGCTCGGCCCAGCCGGTGATGGGCACGTCGGTGGACAGGGCCTGGCCATCGCTGATGGCCTGGATCGCGGTGGTCTTGCCGGCGCCCATGGGGCCGGTGAAGACGATCTTGAGATCGCGGGAAGTGCCTGCGAACACCGCAGGCCCGGTGGAAGGCATCACCATAGCTTGAGCCGTTCTCGCAGGTTGCCGAGCCAGCCTGCGGGCGCAGCGGCCGGGACGGGGGTTTTGGCCGCGGCCACGGGTGCGGGCGTTGCCACGGCGGTAGCGGCGGGCGCCGCAGGCGCGCTCTCCTCCACCGCCAGGCCCAGGGCCAGGCTGGCTTCGAGGAACCAGCGCACCGTGGCCTCGGGCACGCCGCTCTTGGCGCACAGCTGCTCGCAACTCAGGGCCCGGCTGGTGAGCAACGCCGCCAGGCGGGGGTGGCCGGCCGCCGACAGGCCGATGGCATCGGGCCAGCGCAGCAGCCGGTACCAGCCGGGGCGGGCAGGGGCGCCCGCGCGGGTCTCGGCCAGGCGCATGGCCAGGCTCCACAGCAGGTGGCGCAGGCTGTGCGAGGGCATGGACCCGATGAGCGCCTCTTCGACCGGGCTCACACGGTGCGGCTCGCCCAGGGTGTAGGCGCCCGAGAGCAGCGCATCCATGGACATGGAGGTGTGCACGAGCTGCTGCACGAAGTCGAACACGATCTGCTGGCCCCCGCTGATGGGCACCACGGCCCGGCGGCGTTCGGCGACACGGGTGCGCTCGGCAAGCAGATCGAACATGGCCCGCAGGCCCTGGACCGGGTCGAACTGCGAGGCCCCGTGCACCCGCTGGGTCGCCGACTGCAGCACGGCGATGACATTGGTCATGCGCAGCGGGGTGGAGACGGTGAGGTCGGCCGTGGCCTCGGGCAGGGCGCCGGCATCTTCGGGGTGCAGCACGCGCACGGTGATGCAGGGGGCATGGAAGCGGTAGGGCCAGCTGCCGGGCACGAAGACCACGTTGCACTCGGCCAGCTGCTCGCTGAAGCGTGCGCGGACATTGACGCCGCCGTCCAGCAGGCGCACCAACGCGCGCAGCACCATCTGGTCCTTCTGCGCGATGTCCTGCGTACCGATGACCAAGCCGTCGCCCATAGTTCAAGCCCCCTGTGCAGGATGGCGCCCTGGAAGGCGGCCATGGAAGGCCCGGCCCGCGCTCGAAGCAGGAAGAACAGGAACAGGAACGGCGGCGAGTGCGGGACCGTGGCGGTGTTGCATCGCTGGAGGCAGCCTCGTGGTTGTAGGTAGGCGACAACAACTGAGACGGCGGCTCCCCTGAGCAACCCTGGATCAACGTGGCAGTCCCGCCGTCCTGGGCCCGGGAACTGCTTCCAGGGCCGGTAGACCGGTGACTTTGCGGACCCGGCTTTCGCACGGGGGTGCCGTTTCAGTGCTTTTCAGTATAGGGGAATGGGTTGCGCTGGCAACCATTAGATTGGCGCCCCCAGCAACGCGCCTGCATCCGGCGCAAGCCAGGGGTGTTGTTCTGGCGCACACCGGCAGGGCAGGCGGCCCCGGGTGGGCCCCGGCTACTTCTGCTTCTGGTAGGCCCTGCCGGCCGGGGGCCCGCGGTCGGTGTCCTGCAGGCCGCGCTGCACGTCGCGGTAGGCCTGCTGCACCTGCGCGTCGGGCTGGCCATGGGTCATGTCCACCGACTGGTCGCGTTCATGGGGGAGCTTGGGATGTTGCTCCTCAGAGGTGTTCGTGGCCGCCGCTGCGCCGCTTGGGGAGGTGCTGGCGGTCTGGCGCCGGGTGGTGTCCACCGAGGCGGGGGTCGTGCGGGGTTCGGCGCTCGTGGTCATGGGAATCTCCTGGGCCGCGCCATGGGGCGCGTGTACAGCCCCATGGTAGGCAGGCGCCAGGGGCCGCCGTGTAGGCCCATGCCCTCAAAAATACTGTATGCCCAACCATATGCCACACTCTCGTTCTTATGTCTTCAGCAGAGTGGGCCCAGGCGGCCCTGCAGTCGTTCGATGCGGTGGTGCAGGCCACCCCGGGGTTCCGCAGCCGCGGGGGGCAGCGGCGCATGGCCGAGCAGGTGGCCCACACCTTCAGCCACGCCACGCTGGGCAAGGTGGACGAGGAGGCGGGCGAGGCCGCGCCCACGCGCTCGATTGCCGTGATCCAGGCCGGCACGGGCGTGGGCAAGTCCCTGGCCTACTGCGCACCGGCGATCGCCATGGCGCTGTCGCGCGGCACGCGCGTGCTGATCTCCACCGCCACGGTGGCGCTACAAGAGCAATTGGTGCACAAGGACCTGCCGGCCCTGGCCAAGCTGCTGCCCCAGCCCTTCAAGTTCTCCCTGGCCAAGGGGCGCGGGCGCTATGTCTGCAAACTCAAGCTCGACCGGCTGGCCGGCACCGGGGAGGCCAGCGAAGACCCGATGGAGGACGATCTGTTCGCCGAGGAGGAGGCGGCCGCGCGCGCCAAGCGCCCGCGCCAGGAGACCGAGGCGCGCATCCAGTTCTACTCGGCCATGTCGCAGACCCTGGCCCAGGGCGCCTGGGACGGCGACCGCGACAGCCTGGACACGCCGCCCGAGCCCGAGGTCTGGAGCGCCGTGGCGGCCGAGGGCGCCTCGTGCACGGGCAAGCACTGCCCGGCCTTCAGCCAGTGCACCTACTACGACAAGCGCAAGGAGCTGGTGGGTGCGCAGGTGATCGTGGCCAACCACGACCTGCTGCTGTCCTCGCTGGGCGCGCGCGTGCTGCCCGAGCTGGACAACTGCCTCTTGGTGCTCGACGAGGCCCACCACCTGCCTGCGACCGCGCTGGACCAGTTCTCGTGCAGCATGGACCTGAGCCGCCTGACCTGGATCGAGCGCCTGGCCAGCCGGGGCCTGCGCATCGGTGCGCTGCTGGAGGTCGAGGAGATCGCCGACATCCCCAAGCATTCGGGCCAGTTGCGCCAGACCCTGCAGGACCTGGCGCGCATCGTGATGGACGTGTACGGCCCCGCCCTCAAGAGCCAGAGGGACACCTGGGGCCCGGCGCGCGTGCGCGTGCCGCGCGGTGAGTTGCCCGAGCCGCTGCTCGCGCCACTCGGCCTGCTTTCGGCCAGCGCCGAGGGCTTTCTCGAAGCGCTGCGCGCCATCTCCAAGGCACTGCGCGCCGAGATGCGCGACAAGCCCGACGAGGCGCGCCGCCTGTCCACGCTGTATGCGCAGATCGGCATGCTGGCGCCGCGCCTGGAAGAACTGCACACCACCGCCCAGCTGCTGCTGCAGGACGCGCCCGAGGGCGCAGTGCCGGCGGCCAAGTGGTTCACGCTGGAGGTGGAGGGCGACTTCATCGTCGTCAAGGCGCATGCCAGCCCCATATTGCCGGGCACCACCTTGCGCAACCACCTGTGGAGCGCGGTGCGCGGCGCGGTGCTGACCTCGGCCACGCTCACGAGCTGCGGGCATTTCGAGTTCTTTCTGCGCGAGTCGGGCCTGCACGGCGATGCAGCGGCCACCACGCTGGAGGTGCCGAGCCCCTTCGACTATGCCGCACAGGGCACGCTGATCGCGGCCGAGACGCGCGCCGACCCCAAGAATGCCGCGCAGTTCACGGCCGAGATGGTCGAAGCGCTGCTCTACGACATCGCCAACGTGGAATACGGTGCGCTGGTGCTGTTCACCTCGCGCGAGCAGATGCGCCAGGCCGTCGATGCCCTGCCCACCGCCATGCGCAATGTGGTGCTGGTGCAGAACGCGCTGCCGCGCACGCAGCTGCTCAAGCGCCACCGCGAGCGCGTGGCCGACGGCCTGCCCTCGGTGATCTTCGGCATGCAGTCCTTCGGCGAGGGGCTGGACCTGCCGGGGCGGCTGTGCGAGTCGGTGTTCATCACCAAGCTGCCGTTTGCCCCGCCCGACGACCCCGTGGGCGAGGCCCGCGCCGAATGGCTGCGCGCCGTGGGGCGCGACCCGTTCAGCGAGCTGGTGGTGCCGGCCACCGCGATCCGCCTGGCCCAGTGGGTGGGCCGCGCCATCCGCACCGAGGAAGACCAGGCCCATGTGTACTGCTACGACAAGCGGCTCATGAACACCTCGTACGGCCAACGCCTGCTCAAGGGCCTGCCGCCGTTTGCGCTGGAGCAACGCAAGCCACGCTGACCCCGCGCACCCTGTCGGACAAACGCCCTCCGCAAGCCGGGCCGGACACCGACGCCTCGGGGCTGCCCCACGGCCTACAGTGAATTTTTACCGATTCACCCATCCGCTGGAGGCACCCCCATGCAACACGACACCCCCGCCCGCGAGACGCTGTGGAAGCTGATCAAGGACATCCGATTCGGCATGCTCACGCACCGCCACGCCAACGGCATGCTGCACGCGCACCCGCTGACCACGCAGAACCGCAGCATCGACCAGCAGTCGCTGCTGTACTTCTTCATTCCGCGCAACGGGGAACTCTATGGCCGCCTGCTGACCGATGGCCAGGTGAACGTCTCCTATGCCGACCCGGGCGCTGACAGCTATGTCTCGCTGTCGGGCCAGGCCAGTTTCGTGGAAGACCTGGCGCAAAAGGAGGCGCTGTGGTCGCCCATGGCCAAGGCCTGGTTTCCCGAAGGCCCCACCGACCCCAACCTGGCGCTGCTGGCCGTGCGCATCGGCCATGCCGAGTACTGGGACGTCAAGGAAAGCAAGATGGTGCAGCTGTTCAAGATGGCCAAGGCCGCCCTCACGGGCGAGCAGCCGCGAGAACTGGGCGAGCACAAGGAACTCACGCTGTCCTGAGCGCCAGCGGCTTTCCGCCGCCCATCCCCCGAAATCCCCCGAACCCCAGGAGATCCCCATGAGCAGCAAGGAACGCAGGAACGAAGAACCCGACAACAGCGCCGACCCGGACACCGGCAAGGTGGCCCATGCCCACAACAGCACGGGCGACAAGGCCGCCACCCAGACCAACCAGGGCCGCCGCACGCCCGAGAGCCGCGGCGACCGCGACACCCACCTGGGCAGCGGCAACCAGGGCCAATCGCGCCAGGGCGGCGCCGGCAGCAGCAGCGGCGGCGGCAGCCGTGGAGCGGGCTGACCAGGCCGCACGGGCCATGCACCAGAAAGGGCCCCTTGGGCTCTTTCTTTTTTCGCGCCCAGGCCTTGAAAACGGCATTTCACCATCCAAATACCATCCATATGGATGGCACAATGCAGCCCAAAGGGATACCATGACCCCCATTTCCAGCACCCCTCCGGCCTTGCGCAGCAAGGTCCCCGATTCGGAGAAGATCACCATCAACCTCGGCTATGTGGACCTGGGGCACATCGATCTGCTCGTATCGGAGGGCTTTTATGCCAACCGCACGGACTTCATCCGCACGGCCATCCGCAACCAGCTGAGCACCCAGAACGAGGCCGTGCGCCAGGTGGTGGCACGCAAGATGCTGGTGCTGGGCCTGCAGCGCTTTGGCCGCACCGACCTGGAGACCGTGCAGGCGGCAGGCCAGCAGCTGGAGATCCGCGTGCTGGGACTGGCCAGCATCGAGGACGACGTGACGCCCGAGCTGGCGCAGGCCACGATCGCCTCGGTCACGGTGCTGGGCGCCTTCCATGCCAGCGCGGCGGTCAAGGCGGCACTGGCGGGCCGCATCGGCTGAGACAAGCGCCTCCCACCGTGGCGCGGTGCCCAGCGCACCACAACGGCGACCTTTTGCTCCTTCCATTCCAGACCGGCCCCTTCGAGCGGCGGCATCCCGAGACAAAAACCGACGGCACCGGCCGCCCCAGGGCGCCGGCGCCATGACCGGCGCATGCCCTGCCCGCAGACCCAAGGACCTTCCCATGGACTGGAACGCCAACCTCAAGCAATTCCTCGGCAACGCCACCGACCTGGTGCGCAAGGGCCAGCTGGCCGATGCCACGCGCGCCATCCAGCAGGCCCTGGGTGGTGTCCCGCTGCGCGAAGCCCGGGCACCTGCCGCGCCGGCACCCACCCCGGCCGCAGCACCATCGGGCCCGAGCTGGCGCAACGGCTATGCGCAGGCCGATATCGAAGACGCCACCGTGATCCTCGACCGGGTGGAGGAGGGGCCCCTGGGCGCGCAGCCACCCCAGCCCGCTCCGGCGCACAATGCCGAGGCACCGGGCAGCTTCCGCCGCGTGGCCTTTGCACGGGCCGGCGCGCCCCAGGACCACTACCACCTGTATGTGCCGCCGGGTGCCAGCACCGCCGCCGGTCCCTTGCCCCTGGTGCTGATGCTGCACGGCTGCACCCAGAACCCCGAGGACTTCGCCACCGGCACGGGCATGAACCACGCAGCAGCGCGCGAGCGTGCCCTGGTGCTTTACCCCGCCCAGTCCGGCCAGGCCAACCCCAAGGCCTGCTGGAACTGGTTCCAGCCCCAGGACCAGCGGCGCGGCAGCGGCGAGCCCGCCACGCTGGTGGCCATGGTGCGCGAGGTGATGGCGCGCCACCCGGTGGACGCACGCCGGGTGTATGTGGCGGGCCTGTCGGCCGGCGGTGCCATGGCGGCCCTGCTGGCGCGCGAATACCCCGATGTGTTTGCCGCCGTGGGCGTGCACTCGGGCCTGGCGGCCGGTGCCGCCCAGAACGTGATGGCCGCGCTCTCGGCCATGAAGACCGGCGCCAAGCCCGCCAGCACCAGCCCTTTTGCGCCGGTGCCCCCCATCGTGCGGCTGGAGCAGGCGCCGCCGCTGATCGTCTTCCACGGCGATGCCGATGCCACCGTGCACCCGCGCAATGGCGAGCAGCTCATCGAAGCGGCGCTGGCCGGGGCGCCCGAAGGCGCGGTGCCGTCCGTCAGCACCGGGCGGTCGGCCCAGGGCCAGGCCTATACGCGCACCGTGTACCAGGGCGGCGGCGCCACACTGGCCGAGCACTGGGTGCTGCATGGCGCCGGCCACGCCTGGGCCGGCGGCGATGCGCGCGGCAGCCACACCGATCCGCAGGGAATCTCGGCCACCGAGGCCATGCTGCGCTTCTTCCTCGCGCATTCCCGCAGTTGATACCGCAGCGCGCGCCACCATAATCCGGCCCCGGGACCACCCGCGCCGCCCATTGCAGCGACAGCCAGTACACACAAGGCGCGGTACCAACCAAGGGAGAGGGGAAATCATGGAGAACGTCTACATCACCATCGCGGGGCTGGTGGCCATCGGCCTGGTGGTCTATTTTTGGCGGCGCGCCCGGCGCCAGGACAACACGCGCACCGACCTGAAGATCACCGGCGTGCGCATCAACCCGCCCTCGGGCAGCGTACTGCCCGCCAACACCCCCATCACCGTGACCCTGGACTACCGCTACACGGCGCCCCGCGAGCCACTGCATATCTGGGTGAAGATCCTCGATACCACCTACGACTCGATCTACGAGGGCTCGCGCGACAGCCTGGAACCCGGCAAGGGCCAGGTCAGCCGCCGCGTGCACCTGACGCAGGCCGGCACCGTGCGCGAGCTCTTCATCGTCGCCAAGAACCAGGAGTTCGTGGAGGTGTTCAACCAGCCGCTGGCCGTGGACTTCACCTACGAAGCCGACGACGAGGCCGACGAGGAATGGCTGAACGACGGCCGGGGCTCGGAGATCACCGGCGTCAAGGTGTCCATTCCCTCGCCGGCCGTGGTCCAGGCCGGCACGCGCATCGACGTGGACCTTTCCTACGCAATCAACACCGAAGAGGGCCTCGATATCTGGGTCATCCCCGAGACCGAGGCCAACATGACCTACGAAGGCACCACGGGCCGGCAGGCGGGCACGGGGGTCGTGTCCAAGCATTTCACCGTGATCGACCCCGGCAAGCTCAGCAGCGTCCGGCTGGTGATGAAGAACGCCGCCAGCCAGACGGTCTACGAGCTGCGCGTACCCGTGGACTACACCTACACCGCATGAAGGAACACCCCCTGAGTCGCTTCGCGCCTTCACCCCTCTCTCGACTCGCTGCGCGAGTCGGGAGGGGGACGCCCCCAGCGCGGCGGGGCGGCCCTTGCGCGGGGGCACTGGCCTTGGCCGCGCCAGTTTCATGCGTATGTGTCTCAGGTGGCGCGCGCAAATCCGTATGAGTCAGGCCTTGCGGCCGGGCCGGGTCTTGCGGTAGCGCTGCGTGGCCTCGGCCACCAGGACATCGCGGGGCACCAGCTTGGCACCGCCAGTCCACAGCTCCACGGGCGTGCCCTCGGCGTCGCGCACCCGGCGCACGGCCTGGCCGGTGCTGTAGTAGCCCGAGGTCTTTTTCAGCAGCGCCGTGTCCTTGCCGGTCACCGTGAGCTCCGTGGTCGCCGCATGGAAGGGCACGGCCATGGCCGGCGCCACCTGGCACACCACCTGGCCCATGGGCACGAAGTCGTTGGCGCCCCAGATGCTCCACCAGCGGCCGGCCCAGGACACCTCCTTGCGGCCGGGGGCGCCATGCTGCTGGAACGCGAAGAGGGTGCCGGCGATGCCGTCCACCCAGGGGTAGGCCAGGCCGTCCTGCGCGTTGGTGAGCACGCTGATGGTGAGGTCCAGCGCCGGGAAGCGCGCCGTGCGCGAGATGAAGCCCTGCAGGCCGCCGGTGTGGCCCGCCCATTCGCGCGGACCGGGCGCGCTGACCATGGTGCCCAGGCCGTAGTGCGACTCCAGCAGGCTGTGCGGATCGCGCCAGCGGCGCTGCGCCATCTCGCGCCGGCTGGCGCGCGAGAGGATGCTCTTTTCGCTCTCGGGTGCCAGTTGCGAGAAGAAGCGCGCCACGTCCGATGCCGTGGCCACGAAGCCTGCGGCCGGAGCGATGGCGTTGCAGGCGTTGTCGCCCGGCACGACCAGGCGCTGGCCGAACGGGAACTCGCTGGTATGGCCCGAGGCCAGGGGCGCCTTCTTGGGCAGGCTCGGCATGTCGGGCGCGGTTTCGGTGAGGCCGGCGGCCTCGACCACATGGCGCGCCATCCAGCGGGCGTAGTCCATGCCCGTGACTTCTTCCACCATCAGCCCGAGCAGGCCGTAGCCGTGGTTCGAATACTTGAGCTGCAGGCCCGCTTCCATCGGGGGCTTCTCGCGCAGGTCGGCGCGCAGCTCCTCGCGCGACAGGTAGGGCCTGCGGTCCTGGAACTGGCCGTCGTCCGGGCCGTCGCGCGTCACGCCCCCGCCGTGCGAAAGCAGCTCGCCGATACGCACCCCCGCCAGGTCTTTGTGCAGGCCCGAGACGTAGCGGCCGATGGGGTCGTCCAGGCCGAGCTTGCCCTGCTCGCGCAGCAGCATCACCCCGGCCGCGGTGAAGGTCTTGGAGTGCGAGGCGATGCGCAGCCGGTGCCGCGGGGTCAGGGGCTTGCCGGTGCGCAGATCGGCCGCGCCCAGGGCGAATTCGGCCACGGTCTTGCCACCGCGCGCAATCGCCACGGAACAACCGGGCTGGCGCTGGTATTCGAGCTGGAAGCCCAGCCACTGCGGAAGGTAGTCGAGTGCGGCCTGGATCCAGCGCGTTTCGGCACGGTTGCTCATGGGGTGTGCGTCGTCAGAGTGGTGCGGCCTGGCAGTGTAGGGTGCCCAGGCGCCGACACGGCCATGGACTTGTGTTTATGCTTCAGGCCTTTTTCAGCATTCCATGTCCCGCATCGCCGTCATCGACTTTGAAACCACAGGCGTCTCGCCCGGCCAGGGCGCGCGTGCGACCGAGGTGGCCATCGTGCTGCTGGAAAACGGCCGCCGGGTGGACCACTACCAGAGCCTGATGAAGACGGGCGCCTGGATCCCCGCCTTCATCACCCAGCTCACGGGCATCACCAATGCCATGGTGAATGCCGCGCCCGATGCCGCCGGCGTGATGCAGGACGCCGCGCGCTTTGTGGGCGATGCGCCCATGGTGGCGCACAACGCCGCGTTCGACAGCAAATTCTGGCAGGCCGAGCTGGCCCTGGCCGGCGTGGCCGCGCCACACGCCTTCGCCTGCACGGTGCTGCTGTCGCGCCGCCTGTACCCCGAGGCGCCGAGCCACAAGCTCGGCTCGCTGGTGGACTACCACGGCCTGCCACGCACCGGCCAGGCCCACCGGGCCCTGGCCGACGCCGAGATGGCGGCCGAGCTGCTGGCGCGCATGCAGCACGACCTGCGCCAGCGCTGGGGCGTGGCCGAGCCCGGCCATGCGCTGCTGATGGCGCTGCAGCGCTGCGCCAAGCCCCAGGTGGGCAAGCTGCTGGCCCAGCATGGCAACAGGCCTGCGGTACCGGCGGCCTGCTGATCCCCTGCCCGCAACCTTGCTTTGCCGGCGCGGGCATGCCGCCAAATCGCCGAAAATACGCGGTTGCCGACTTGAACCGAACCCCCTTGTTTCCATGACCGATACCACCCAAGCCCCACCGCTGCCCGACCACCTGTCTGCCGACCCGCGCAGCCCGCACCATGTGGCGGCCGTGTTCGAGCACGACATCGGCATCCGCTTCAATGGCAAGGACCGCACCGACGTGCAGGAATACTGCATCAGCGAGGGCTGGGTGAAGGTGCCTGCCGGCAAGACGCTGGACCGCAAGGGCCAGCCGCTGATCATCAAGCTCAAGGGCAAGGTCGAAGCCTACTACCGCCAGCCCGAGTAAGGCACCCTCCGCCGCAGCCATGGACCTGCCCGCGCCCTGGATCATCCACTGCGATGGCAGCGCCATTCCCAACCCGGGCCGCATGGGCCTGGGCGCCGTGCTGGTGGCGCCCGATGGCACGCAGCACACCTTGTCGCAGGCCACGCACACCACGGGCTGCAACAACGAGGCCGAGCTCGCCGCGCTGGTGCTGGCATTGAACGAAGCGCGCGCACGGGGCGCCACTTCACTGCAGATCTACAGCGACAGCAGCCTGCTCGTGGAGCAGATGGGCGCACCTGCGGCCGCCCACGCGCGGCTCGCGCCGCTGTACGCGGCGGCACGCGCGCTGCTGGCGGGCTTTGATGCCGTGCAGATGCAGTGGATACCGCGCCACCGCAATGGCGAAGCCGACGCGCTGGCGCGTGCGGCACTGGGGGCGGCGCCCAAGCCGGCCGTGCACCCGTCCCTGAAGCACCTGCCGCGCAAGAAGCGCAAGGCCCTGGCCGCCCCTCACAGCGGATCGAACCCCATCGACGCCCGGTAGGCCGCGATCCGCGGCAGCAGCACCTGGCGGCGCGCCAGGCTCTCGGACGGCCAATGCACCTCGCGTTCGTAGTATTCGGGCACCACCCTGGCGCCCTCGGGCAGCACCACCCAGGGCTGTTTGGACTGCGTGAAGATGTGGATGTCGGGCGGCAGGTGGTCGGGCGCATCGAGCGTGCCCACGCGCACAAAGGACACCAGCGGCCCCGCACCCGCGTAGTGGCTCCACAGGGCCACATGGCAGTGCGGGCAGCGCGCGATCTTCTGGCCCAGGCCGCTTTCCGAGGGCGTTTCGACCAGCACGGGCTTGCCGCCCAGCAGGTGCACGCGGTCGGCCTCGATCATGGCGTTGAGCGCAAACGAGGCCCCGCTCTCGCGCTGGCACCAGCGGCAGTGGCAGCAGTGCACGAACAGCGGCGCCGTCTCCATGCGGTAGCGCACATGGTGGCAGTCGCAGCCGCCTTCGAGCGGGAACGGGGGCGTGGGCGCAGGGTGCATGGCGGTCGCTCCTTGGAGGGCTGCACGTTACGGCAAAGACCGCCCCCTGTCACGCGCCGCATTGCGCCGCGCGCTGCAGCAGCAGCGCCTGCTCCTGCGCGTTGCGCGTGAGCGTGGCGGCATGCGCGAACTGGGTGCGGGCCTCGCCATGGCGGCCCAGCTTGGCCAGCAGGTCGCCGCGCACGCTGGGCAGCCAGTGGTAGTCGCGCAGGGCGGGGTCGGCACCCAGCTGCTCGACCAGCGCCAGCGCCGCAGCGGGCCCGTCGGCCATGCCCACGGCCACGGCGCGGTTGAGCGCCACCACGGGCGAGGGCGAGACCTGCAGCAAGGCGTCGTAGAGTGCCACGATGTGCTGCCAGTCGGTGTCCTCGGCGCGGCGCGCGCGGGCATGGCAGGCCGCGATGGCGCCCTGCAGCGCGTACGGCCCCCAGGGGTGGCCGGCGCGGGCCAGCTGCTCGGCCTTGTCGAGCGCGGCCAGGCCGCGACGCACCAGCAGGGCATCCCAGCGCGAGCGGTCCTGGTCCATGAGCAGCACGGGGCGGCCTTCGGCATCGGTGCGCGCAGCCAGGCGCGAGGCCTGGATCTCCAGCAGCGCCACCAGGCCCTGCACCTCAGGCTCGTCGGGCGCCAGGCCCGCGAGCACGCGCACCAGGCGCTGGGCCTCGCCGCACAGGGCCGGGCGCATCCAGTCGTCGCCCGCGGTGGCGGCATAGCCTTCGTTGAAGATGAGGTAGATGACTTCGAGCACCGAGGCCAGGCGCGGTGCACGCTCGGCCGCGCTGGGTACCTCGAAGGGCACATGCGCGGCCGTGAGGCTGCGCTTGGCGCGCACGATGCGCTGGGCCACGGTGGCCTCGGGCACCAGGAAGGCGCGCGCGATCTCCACCGTGGACAGCCCGCCCAGCAGCCGCAGCGTGAGGGCCACACGCGCCTCGGTGGACAGCACGGGGTGGCAGGCGGTGAAAATCAGGCGCAGCAGGTCGTCGCCGATGTCGTCCTGGCGCGCGGCGTCCAGGGCATCGACGAAGTCGGGCGCGTACTGGGCCTCCAGCGCCTCCATGTCGTGGCCCAGGGCCTCGTGCTCGCGCGCCTGCATGGCCTGCTGGCGCAGGTGGTCCAGGGCGCGGTTGCGGGCGGTGGTCATGAGCCAGGCGGCGGGGTTGTCAGGCAGGCCGGTGGCGGGCCAGTGCTCCAGGGCGGAGACCAGCGCATCCTGCGCCAGCTCCTCGGCCCGGCCCACGTCACGCGTCATGCGCGCCACCCGGGCGATGATGCGGGCCGCCTCGATGCGCCATACCGATTCGATGGTGCGGTGCAGCGCATCAGCGTCGGGCACGCCCATGGCCATCAGCCCAGGGCCTTGCTGGCGTCCACCATGTAGGCGAACTCCCAGGTGTGGCCGTCGAGGTCGTCAAAGCCGTGGCCGTACATGAAGCCATGGTCCTGCGGCGGGCGCGGTGCCGTGGCGCCGGCAGCGACGGCCTTGGCCACCAGGGTGTCGATCTCCTCGCGGCTCTGGGCCGAGAGGCAGACCAGCACTTCGGAGGTCTTCTTCGCGTCGGCGATGGCCTTGTCGGTGAAGGTCTTGTAGAACTCCTCGACCAGCAGCATCACGAACAGGTTCTCGCCCAGCACCAGGCAGGCGCCCTGCTCGTTGGTGAACTGGGGGTTGAAGTCGTAGCCCAGGGCGCGGAAGAAGGCTTGCGAGCGGCCCATGTCCTTGATGGGCAGGTTGACGAAGATCATCTGGTGTTGCATGGCGGTCTCCAAAAGTGGTGGAACGATAAGGGAAAAGAAACGGTTCTTGGGGCGGGGAAAACAGGGGGTGATGCGAAAGCCGGGCAGCATCACTTGGCGGCCTCGGCCGCGAGGAAGGCCAGGCCCTCCTCGAAGTCCTGGCCGACCATGCGGTCCATGTCGAAGAACAGGTGCATGATCTTGGCCAGGTAGGGCACAGGGCCGTGCATGGCCCAGGTGACGCGGGTGGATTGGCCCGCCTCGCCCTGGGGCTGCAGTGTGAAGTCCACGCGGTTGTGGGCCTCGAAGGGGGCGACGAAGTCGAGCTTCATGCCCACATGCGAGGGCGCCGTGGCCTCGGTGATCTCCATGCTGCCCGTGCCCACCTTGTCGCCCTGCCAGGCATAGCGCGCGCCGGGGCCGGCCGTGGCGGCGCTGTACTGGCCCTTGGCACCCGGGTCCTTGCGCTCGTAGGGGTTCCAGGTGTTGAAGCGGCGCAGGTCCTGGACCAGGCCGAACACGCGCTCGGGCGGGGCCTCGATCACGCGGCTGCGCTCCACACGGAAGCTACCGGGGCGCGTGGCGGCAAAGGCCAGCAGCAGCGCGACGGCCGCCAGGGCCACGAGGGCAAGGGTCTTGAGCATGGTGGTTCTCCGCAGATGGGGGCTTCAGTGGCGAGCGGCTTCGATGTCGCGAAAGCGCTGCACGGCCTCGCCCTGCACGAAGTCGTCGAGCTCGAAGACCGGGCGCACCTCGATCTCGGCTTCCAGCCCTTCGCCGCGCGGGTTGGGAAAGCGCCGGGCCCATTCCATGGCCTCTTCGCGCGAACGCACCTGGATCAGCGTGTAGCCGGCCAGCAGTTCCTTGGTCTCGGCAAACGGGCCGTCGACCACCGTGCGCTGGCCGCCGCTGCCGTAGCGCACGCGCCAGCCGTGGCTGCTGGCCTTGAGGCCCATGCCGTCGAGCAGCACGCCGGCGCGCGACAGCTCCTCGTGGTAGGCGCCCATGGCGGCCAGCAGGTCCTCGCCGGGCAGCACGCCGGCCTCGCTCTCGGGGCTGGCCTTGACCAGAATCATGAATCGCATGGCAGATCTCCTGTGGTGGAAGTGGCGGCGCGGAGACCAAGATTTCTCTGCGCTCATACCTCCACGACGGATGGGCAACCGCGGAATCGACACGGATTCTGGAAAACCAGGGTTTTCACCTAGAAAATTCCCGCCTTCCGAAGGAAAACAGCCCATGCCGGGTGCGGCATGGGCTGTTTGGCGAACGGGGACTGCGGCGCTCAGCGCTTGGCGGCAGGGCTCTGCGCCATGTACGCCAGGGTGGCGCTGGTGAGGGCGCGCACGCCGATGCGCAGCGCTTTCTCGTCGATCACGAATTCGGACGAGTGGTTGGGCGCGCCGGATTTGTCGCCGAACGGCGAGGCATAGAGGTTCCAGAACACCACGGGCACGCCGCTGCCACCGAAGGAGCCGAAGTCTTCCGAGCCCATGGAGGGCGGCACCTCGCGGGCCTTGTCGGCACCGCCGGCGGCGGCCGCAAAGGCAGGGGCCAGGGCGGCGGTGATCTTCGGGTCGCTGACCACGACCTCGTAGCCGGTGTCGATGGTCACTTCGGCCGTGAGCCCCGCGCTCTCGGCGATCTTCTCGGCCTTGAGGCGGATGCCCTCGTGCGCGATCTTCTGGTTGCGCGCCGACAGCGAGCGCACGGTGCCGCCGATCTCGGCCGTGTCGGGCAGGATGTTCACGCGGTTGCCGCTTTGCAGCAGGCCCACGGTGACCACGGTGGGGCCGTCGAGCGGGTCGATCTGCTGGCTGATGATGCCTTGCAGGGCGAGCACGATCTCGGCCGCGGCCAGCGTGGGGTCCTTGGCCGTCCAGGGCGAGGAGCCATGGCCGCCCTTGCCCTTGAGCTTGATGTTGAAGGCATCGCCGCTGGCCATGAAGCTGCCCGCACGGTAGGCCAGGGTGTTGCCCGGGGCGCGGGCGCTGATGTGCTGGCCCATGACGACGTCGACCTTGGGGTTCTCGAGCACCTTGGCCTCCATCATGGCCTTGGCACCGCTGGGCACGGGGCCGGGGCCCAGTTCCTCGGCCGGCTGGAACAGGAAGACCACCGTGCCCGTGAGCTCGCTGCGCACGCTGGACAGGGCCTGGGCCGCGCCCAGCAGCATGGCGACATGGGTGTCATGCCCGCAGGCGTGGGAGACGGGGGTCTCATTGCCGCGCCACTGGGCGCGCGCGGTGGACTTGAAGGGCAGGTCGTTGCGCTCCTGCACGGGCAGGGCATCCATGTCGGCACGCAGGGCCACCACAGGGCCGGGCTTGCCGCCGCGCAGCACGGCCTTGATGCCGGTCTTGGCAATGCCGGTCTGCACCTCGATGCCGGGCATCTTGGCCAGCGCCGCCGCGATGTAGGCGGCAGTCTGCACCTCTTCGTACGACAGCTCCGGGTGCTGGTGGATATGGCGGCGCCAGGCGATCACCTGGGGCTCGGCCGCATCGGACAGGGCCAGCACGCGCTGGGCCAGGGGCGATGCCGTCTGGCTCTGGGCAGAGGAGGTGAACGCCAGGCTGGCGAGCAGGGCAGCAAGGGGCAGAAGCCGGTGGGTCATGGAAAAGGCCTTGGGGAAGGGTGGGAACGACGGCCCCCACTCTATCGGCACACCCATGCCGCGAACAGTCACAATTTCGTTATGGCGAAAACCAAATTGCATCACCTTTCGCACTCCACTTGCCGATGAAACCGCACCAGCTCAAGGCCTTTCTCTGCGTGATGGAGCTGCGCAGCATCCGCCAGGCGGCGACTGCGCTGCACATCACCCAGCCCGCTATTTCGCGCGCGATCCGCGAACTGGAGGACCACCTTGCGGTGCCGCTGTTCGTGCGCGGTGCCCAGGGCGTCACACCCACGGAATATGGCCTGGCTTTCGAGCGGCGCGCGCGCTTGCTGGAGCAGGAGGCCGAGCGCGCCCGCGACGAGCTGCGCCAGATGCGCGATGGCCGGCTGGGCTGCGTGCGTGTGGCCGTGTCGTCCGTGCCTGCGATGGCACTGCTGCCCCAGGCGCTGGCGCTGTTCCGTGCCGCGCTGCCGGCCACGGCACTGGAGTTCAGCGAGGGCTTGGCGCCCATGGTGCTGCCGGCGCTGCGCGAAGGCCTGCTGGACCTGGCCCTGGTGCAGCACCGCATGGAGCGCACGGGCCCCGAGTTCGATTGCGAGGAACTGCTCACCACACCGCTGGCCATCTGCGCGCGCGTGGGCCATGCCCGTGCACGGGCGCGCAGCCTGGCGGCCCTGCAGGGCGAGGAGTGGGTGGGCTGGGACCGGGCCATGGTGGAAGACCTGTTCGCCGGCAGTGGCACGGAGCCGCCCCCGCGCATCGTGGTGAGCCGCTCGATGGAGATCACGCGCGCCCTGGTGGGCCGGGGCGACCTGGTCAGCGTGTTTGTGCGCCCGGTGGTGGACCGGGAGCTGGCGCGCCACGGCATCCGCACGATCCCGGTGCGCGAGCAGCTGCCCGAGCTGACCATCAGTGCCATCACCCGGCGCGGCGCACTGCCCACCCCGGCCGCAGCGAAGTTCCTGGCCGCGGTGCGCACAGCCGCCAATTCCCTTCGGCACTGAAGGCAACAATTTTCACCAACTGATACATCCACGCCGCCCGGCCCGGCGCCACCCGACAGGGCGTGGTGCCGGGTGGCGCAAAGCGTGACAAATGCCCGGCTTTTCGCGCAGGCAGGGGATTCGGGGCCCGGAGTTTCCAGGCCCGCCCTTACGATCCCGCGCGGAGGAAAAGGACCATGGACAAGAACACCGCTGCCACCCCCCCGTGGATCGCCCACATCCCGCTGTCCCCCGACAGCTCGCGCCACGCCCGTGTCATCGTGCACCCGGGCCGGGCCATCAGCCCGCCCGAGGGGCTGCAGGCCCTGCTGCGCTTCAACGCCGACGGACAGGGGGGCTGGATCTCTGCCGCCCAGGCGGGCGATGGCCGCTGGGGCTACATCGACGCCGAAGGCCGCTGGCGCGTGCCGCCCACGCTGGAGAACGCGCGCAACTATTCCGAGGACGGCATGGCGCGCTTCCAGCAGGACGGGCGCTGGGGCTTCGTGAACCTCGCAGGCGAGGTGGTGGTACCGCCGAGCTTCGAGGAAACGCAACCCTTCCGCGACGGGCTGTGCGCGGTGAAGGTGGGGGACAAGGCCTGGCGCATCATCGATCGGGACGGGCGCTTCACCTGTGCAGAAAGCTTCCACGAGCTGGGCCTGTTCGGCGCTGGCGGACTGGCCCGCGCCACGGTCTGGAAGAAAGGCCCCAACCAACGCGTTCAGGGCTTCGTCGACCGTGAAGGCCGCTGGGTGATCGAGCCGCGCTTCCAATCGGCCAAGGCCTTCGGTGAACTGCCCGTGACCCCGGCCTCGCTGGATGGCGACAGTTATGGCCTGATCGATACCCGCGGCCAATGGGTGCTGGAGCCGCGCTACCCCAGCATCGACGCGTTCAACAGCAAAGGGCTGGCCTATTTCGACGAGCCCAACTCCTGGGACAACGGCCATGGCTACCTGGATGCCAAGGGCCATGTGGTGGTGAAGGGCGAGCGCCACCTTTCGCGGCACATGGCCTGCGGCCTGGCCGCCAGCACCTACAACGGCACCGCCTTCCTGCGCGCTGACGGCACGCCGCTGCCCACCCCGCCGCTGGCCTGGGGCAGCCACTTCCGCACGGAAGCGGACTGTGCCGTGGTGCGCACCTACCAGCGCCGCAAGGAAGACCGCCCGGCCACCTGGGGCCTGCTGCACACCGATGGCCGGGTGTTCACCGTGGACGATGCGCTGCTCGAGCCCCTGACCGATGGCGAAGGCTGGCTGGTGGGCGAGCAGCCCGACACCCCCGTGGTGCCCTTTCTCACGCGCGATGGCCAGGTGGCCTTTGTCGACAAGCAAGCCGCCGTGGTCTGGCGCGCCGTGTACGACGGCCAGCACGCCACGCTGTTCGATGCCGAGGGCCAGGCGCTGTGGCGCAGCGGCGCGCAGGAGAACTGCTGGCCGCCCCGGCCCTTCTTCGCGCCTGCGCCCACCGAACACCTCGAAGCCGTCGACAGCGTGGAAGGCATCGCCCCGCTGGCCCAGACCCTGCTGGACGAAGCCGAGGCCCGGCTGCACCAGCTGGCCGCTGGCGCAACGCTGGAGCGCGAATCCCCATCGGATGACGACGATGATGAGGAGGAGGATGAGGACGACGACGGTGAAGACGAAGACACCGTGCAGGCGAACCGCGCGGTGGTGGTGCGGCGCGTCGCGCGCACCTACACCAGCGAGGAACACAACGGCCACTACGACTACCTGGCCAGCGAACTCGACCAGGCCGTGAACGGTATCCGCGAGGCCATGGTCCAGGCCTTGTCCGCGCGCTACGGCACGCCCGACCCCGACCCCGAGCACGCCGCCCCCTGGAACCGTTCGGGCGATCTCACCCAGGCCTGGGCCGTGCCGCTGGCACAGGCCCTGCCGGGCGACAGCGGCGTGCTGCGCGAATCGCGCGAGCAATGGCTCACGCTGTACAAGCATTCGGACTCGGGCGACGGCGATACCTGGTCGGAGCTGTACCTGATGGTGGCGCCCAGCCTGGACGCACTGGAGACGGCGCGCCGTGCGCGCCGCGGCGTGGCGCCCCAGGAGTCCGGCGGCGGCCAGGAGGGGGAGGCCGCAGAGGACAGCGATGGTGCGGCGGATGCGCAGCGCCCCCTACCCCAGACGCGCGAGGAATGGCTGCAGGCCGTGGCCAGCGACCGCTATGCGATCGCCCATGTGCCCGCCCCCTGGCTCGACGATGCCATGGTGGACGCGGCCCTGGCCAACGATGTGGAAGCCCTGGCCTGGGTGCCCGGCCCGTTCCAGACCCCGGCGCGGCTGGAGGCGCTGATCCGCCGCGGCGTGGACGAGGCCTCGAACATCCCGCCCGAATGCATGACCGCCGAAGGCCTGGCCCTGGCGCGCGAGCTCTATGCCGGCCAGCACGAGTGGGACTGGCGCGACGAGCGCAACAGCCGCCTGCCCAAGACCTGGGACCACAACAGCCTGTGCGACATCTGGGGCTGCCTGCTCACGCCGGAACTCGCGCTCAAGGCGGTGCGCGCCAAGGCCCCGCTGCGCGATCTGGCGCACTGGCTGCGCACCGATGCGGTGGAGCAGGCCGCGCTCAAGGCCGATATCTACAACATCAGCTACATCGACAAGGCGAAGATCACGCCGGAACTGGCCGCCCTCGCGGTGCGGCACGACTATGGCAACCTGATCGAAGAGATTCCCGCCGAACTCATCACGCCCGAGCTGTGCCTGGTGTCGGCGCGCGTCAACGGCCTGTCGCTCGAAAAGATCGCCGAGCCGCTGCGCAGCGTGCCGGTCTGCGTGGCCGCGCTCAAGGACCGCTCGGATGTGTTCCTGCATGTGCCCGAGGCCCTGCGCCTGGCAGTGACCACACAGCTGATCGAAGACGATCTGGCCGAGGCACGCAAGGACGGCGAGCCGCGCGAGGGCAGCCACTGGCATGGCTACCGTGCCTGGGTGAAGCTCTGGGCCGGCGACCACGAGGGCGCGATTGCCGATGCACAGCTCGGCCGCCCGCAGATGCGCTACGAGCAGCACGCGCACTATGTGCTGGCCAGTGCCTACCGGGCCCTGGGGCGCGAGCAGGAGGCGGCGCTGGAGGCATCGACCGTGCTCTCCATCCACTCGCCCTACAGCGCGCAATGGGACGATGCCGAGGACACGCGCTGGCTGCAGGCGTTGGCGCAGGGCCAGGCCGGCGCGGCCGACGATGCGGCGCTGGTGGCGCAGCTGCAGTCGCACCCGCGCACGCTGGCCGACATTCCGCGCGAGCGCATCACCGATGCCATGGTGGACGCGGCCCTGGCCGCCGACGAGGACACGGTGCGCTTCGTGCCGCGCCGGCTGATGACGCCGGCACGCTACGCGGCCGCGCTGCGCCAGGGCGTCAAGGAGTTCAAGCAGATCCCACCGGCCCTGCTGAGCGAGGAGGCCTGCATCGAGTACGTCAAGGACGGTGGCTGGCGCCTGGAGTACCTGCCCGAGGCCTGGCGCACGCTCACCGTCTGCGCCTACGCCGTGCGGCGCAGCAGCAGCGCCATCGAACATGTGCCCGAGGCCCTGCGTGACCAGGTGCCCGGTGCGATCAAGAAGCTGCCGCCCGAGGACGACGACGATTCGTCCGGCGGCTCCTCGTCATCCAGCGACTGGCTGACCCGCAAGCTCGTCGACTCGGTGATGGGCAGCCAGCAGACGGCCTCCAGCCGGCTGCAGCAGAAGGGCCTCTTCACGGCCTTCATCGTCAAGACCATGCTGGGCGCCAAGTCCGACGACACGCCCACGCTCAAGGGCCTGGCGGGCTGGTTCGAGGTGCGGCCCTTCCTGGCCATGGTGAACAACCTGGTGCTGGGTCTGGCCGCCCTGATCGCCCATGCCTTCGTGTCCGTGGGCGCCTGGCGCGCCGAAGGCCCCTGGGTGGGCCTGGGCACCTTCGCGCTGATGGGCTTCTCGGAGCTGTACTGGGCCTGGCGTTTCTTCTTCTCCACCCCGTTCCGGCCCGGCCTGGGCGTGGCCTGCCTGGTGGTGATGCTCTATGTCTTCGCCTGGCGCTGGATGTACCGGCGCATCGGCCTCGTTTATGCAGCCCAGGCCAAGGAGAAGGGCGAGGACTGAGAGCTCAGAAGGTGTGAATGGATCCGGCGTGTCCGAGCAGGCCGCCACAACGCGTGCGATCTAGGCGCAAAGCACAGCCATAGCTCGGGCTATGGCGAGCATTTGCTTTCGACGAGCGCGCGTGTTTTGGCGGGATGAGCGGGCATGTCGGATTCGTTCACACCTTCTTAGGCCGTGGCGCCGTCGTAGCAGGGGGCTATCGCGCGCACCTCGATCGTGGCCCACTCGGCCGCCGGGCATTCGCGCGCGATGGCCAGGGCCTCTTCGCGCGTGGCGCAGTCCACGAGGAAGAAGCCGCCGACCATCTCCTTGGTCTCGGCGAAGGGGCCGTCCACCAGGCGCGGCTGGCCTTCGCGCACCTGCAGGCGCACGCCTTTGGTGTCGTTGGCCAGCGATTCACCGCCGAGCAGCAGGCCGCGCGCCTGCAGGCCGGCACCAAAGCGCTGCATGCGCGCATAGACCTCCTGCCCGGCGGCCAGGCCACGCTCGGCGCGCTGGCCTGGGGGTTCCATGATGAGCAGCATGTAGGGCATGGGATCGTCTCCGGTGCGGGGGGTGGTGAAGATGGCGCGATTCTAGAGCTCAGAAAACGGCACGGCCGGGGGTGCGCAGCGCCTGCGCCAGGTCGGCCGCCAGGCGGGGCATGTCCAGGGGTTTGCATTCGCCCAGGCTCACGCGCACGGCCGGTGCGCTGGCCAGGCGCAGCGGGGTGCCGGCCTGCACGGCCCAGCCGCGCGAGGCCAGGGACTGCACGACGGCCGCCTCGTCGGCCACGGGCAGCCACAGGTGCAGGCCCTCGCCCGGTGGCACGGCGACCTGGTGCAGGGCCAGTGCCTGGACCAGGGTCTGGCGCCGCGCCGCGTACGAACCACCCGCCTGGGCCAGCGCGCTGCCCTCGCGCATCTGGCGCCACAGGCCGGCCGCCAGGCCCTGCAGGATGCGGCTGACCCAGCGCGGCCCCAGGGCCTGCTGCGCCCGCATGGACTGCAGCAGGGCAGGGCTGCCCGTGGCCAGGGCCACGCGCAGGTCGGGCCCGAGGAATTTGCTGACCGATACCACATGCAGCCACAGCGCGGGCAGCGAGGCCGCCATGGCCAGCGGTGCGCCGGACAGCGGGCCCCAGTGGTCGTCGAGCACCACGAGCAGCTGGGGCAAGGCCTGCAGCTGGCGGCGCAGCGCCTTCCAGCGCGCGGGGCTGACAGCAGCCCCCGTGGGGTTGTGGGCGCGCGGCGTGAGCACCAGGGCCGCACAGCCCTGGAGCACGGCAGCATCGGGCACACACAGGCCCTCGCCATCCACCGGCAGGGGCACGGGCTTCAGGCGCAGGCTGTGCAGCAGCGCCACCATGGGCGGCCAGCAGGGGTCTTCGACCGCGACGCGCTCGCCGGGGTGCGTGTGCGCGCGCAGGGCGCGTTCCACGGCATCCAGGGTGCCCGAGAACACCCCGACCTGCTCACAGGGCAGGCCCTGGGCCGTAAGCCATTGCCGTGCCTCGGCCTGCAGCGCGGGCAGGTCGGCCGGGGCCTCGTAGCCGGCCGAGGCAGCCAGCGCCGCCCAGGCCGCCGCACCGCCCTGCAATTGGGGCAGCAAAGACGCATCGACATTGCCGCTGGCCAGGTCGCGCAGGCCTGCGGGCACGGCATAGGCCTGGGGCAGGCTTGCGGGCGGGGCGACCACGCGCGTGCCGCGGCGCCCGTCGGTCACCACATGGCCGGCATCGCGCAGGCGCGCATAGGCCACCGCCACGGTGTTGGGGTTGACGGCCAGTTGCTGCGCCAGCGCGCGCACGGCGGGCAGGGCATCGCCGGGCTGCAGCGCGCCGCTGCGCAGCGCTTGCAGCAGGCTGTCGGCAATCTCGGCAGCGGTTTTTCCCGAAATGTACAATGTACTCATACATTCATTTTAATGTACTAGTACAAAAAAGGAAACCGCCATGAAAACCGCGCTCGTGCTGCGCCATGTGCCCTTCGAGGACCTGGGCCTGCTCGCGCCCTTGCTGCAGCAGCGCGGCTACGCCGTGCGCATGCACGACGCCGGGGTGGGGCCACTGGAGGACCACCTGCACCCAGCGCCCGATCTGCTGGTGGTGCTGGGCGGGCCCATCGGTGCCTTCGACGAGGCGGCCTATCCCTTCCTCACCGATACGCTGGCGCTGCTGCGCGAGCGGCTGGCGCGCCGGCTGCCGGTGCTGGGTGTCTGCCTGGGCGCGCAACTGATGGCGCGGGCCCTGGGTGCCGGCGTGGCCCCCATGGGGCACAAGGAGATCGGCTTTGCGCCGCTGGTGCTCACGGCCGATGGCGGGCGTTCGGTACTGGCCCCTTTGGCCGATGGCACACCGGTGCTGCACTGGCATGGCGACCAGTTCGACATCCCGGCCGGTGCCCGGGGCCTGGCCACCACGCCGCGGTGCCCGCACCAGGCCTTTGCCGTGGGCACGCATGCGCTGGGCCTGCAGTTCCACCTGGAAGCAGATCTCTCGCGCATCGAGCAGTGGCTGGTGGGCCATGCCTGCGAACTGGCCGCGGCGGGCGTGGACCTGCATGCCCTGCGCGCCGGTGCACGCGAGCACGGTGCGGCACTGGCCCGCGCGGCCGACGCCGTGTTCGGCGCCTGGCTCGACGGCATCGGCGCCCCATGACCCCGGTGCTGCTGGGCCAGGTGGCGGCCGTGCTGCGCGGGGCTGCCGTACCCTTCGGCGACCGGCCAGACGTGCGCAGCGCCATCGCCAAGCACGCCGTCACCGGCCCGGTGCGGGTGGATGCGGCCGGACTGCAGGGTGACGAACAGGGCGACACGCGCATCCATGGCGGCCCCGACAAGGCCGTGCACCAGTACCCGCTGGACCACTATGCGGCATGGCGCAGCGAGCTCGGCGATCTGCCCGTGCTGGAGCGCCCCGGCGCCTTTGGCGAGAACATCGCCAGCACCGGCATGGCCGAGGCCGACCTGTGCTGGGGCGACCAGGTGCGCATGGGCAGCGTGCTGTTCGAGGTGGCGCAGACGCGCCAGCCCTGCTGGAAACTCAACACCCGCTTCGGCCAGCGCGACATGGCGCTGCGCCTGCAGCGCACGGGCCGCACCGGCTGGTACTACCGCGTGCTGGAACCGGGCACGCTGCAGGCGGGCGATGCCATCACGCTGGTGGCGCGGCCACACGCGGACTGGCCGCTGTCGCGCGTGATCGAGGTGCTCTACCACCGCACGCTCGATGCAGGCCTGCTGCGCGCATTGGCGGCGCTGCCGCAATTGCCACCCTCGTGGCAGAAGCTGGTGGCGCGGCGGCTGGAGCAGGGCGAGGTCGAGGACTGGGACCGGCGCACACAAGGCCGTTGAAAAGCCGGGGCTTGGCAGCGCGGCAAGGCCTGTGCTAGGATTTGCCGCTATGCAACGCAGCATGTCCCTATCCACCCTAGCTCTAGGCCTAGTGCCTGGCCGGGGTCTGCCTGCGTTCGCCACTGTCGTTGCCATTCCGCGCAACACCTGATTTCCCCCTGACCCCGGCCCGCGAACCAGCCTTTGCACACGTGCAAAGGGCTGCAGGGGACGTCATCCGTATTCATTTCGTTTGACCTGCATGCAGGCGGCGCCCACCACATGGCGCACTGCACGCACCTGTTCGTGGAGCCTCTCATGATTGCCAAGCCCGCCACCAAGTACCAGCCCATCGCCCCGGTTGCACTCACCGACCGCACCTGGCCCTCGCGTTCCATCACCCAGGCACCGATCTGGTTGTCCACCGACCTGCGCGACGGCAACCAGGCCCTGTTCGAGCCGATGAACGGCGAGCGCAAGATGCGCCTGTTCCAGGAGCTCGTGCGCATCGGCTTCAAGGAGATCGAGGTGGGCTTTCCGGCCGCCTCGCAGACCGATTTCGACTTTGTGCGCCGCCTCATCGACGAGGACCAGGTGCCCGCCGACGTGACCATCATGGTCATGACGCAGTCGCGCCCCGACCTGATCGAGCGCACCGTGGAGGCCGTGCGCGGCGCGCCGCGCGCCATCGTGCACCTGTACAACGCCACGGCCCCGGCCTGGCGGCGCATCGTCTTCGGCATGAACGTGACCCAGGTCATGGAGTTCATCGACCAGAACGTCTCGCACCTCAAGCGCCTGACCGATGCCGAGCCCGGCACCGAGTGGACGCTGCAGTACTCGCCCGAGACCTTCAGCGCCACCGAGCTCGAGGTCTCGCTGCGCGCCTGCCAGACTGCGATCCAGGCCTGGGGCGTGGGCCCGGGCCGGCGCATCATCATCAACCTGCCGACCACGGTGGAGAACGCCACGCCCAACGTGTTCGCCGACCAGATCGAGTGGATGCACCGGCGCCTGGCACCGCGCGAGCATGTGGTGCTCTCGGTGCACCCGCACAACGACCGCGGCACCGGCGTGGCCGCGGCCGAGCTGGCCATGATGGCCGGTGCCGACCGCGTGGAGGGCTGCCTCTTCGGCAACGGCGAGCGCTGCGGCAACGTGGACATCGTGACCCTGGCGCTCAACATGTACACCCAGGGCGTGCACCCGGGCCTGGACTTCTCGGACATCACCGCCGTGGCGCGCGTGGCCGAGGAATGCACGGCCCTGCCCGTGCACCCGCGCCACCCCTATGCGGGCGACCTGGTGTTCACCGCGTTCTCGGGCTCGCACCAGGACGCGATCAAGAAGGGCTTTGCCGCGCAGGACCCGAATGCGCTCTGGGAAGTGCCCTACCTGCCCATCGACCCCGCCGACCTGGGCCGCACCTACGACAGCGTGATCCGCGTGAACAGCCAGTCGGGCAAGGGCGGCATCGCCTTCTTGCTCGAACGCGAGCACGGCGTGGTGATGCCACGGCGCATGCAGGTGGAGTTCAGCGCCGTGGTGCAACGCCAGACCGATGCCAGCGAGGGCGAGATGACCGGCGATGCGCTGTGGAGCCTGTTCCAGGCCACCTACCTGGCCACGGGCCCGGGTGCGGCCATCGTCTGCCACGGCCACAAACTGGCCGATGACGGCCAGGGCATCGAGCTCGACGTGAGCATCGACGGCACGCGCCAGACCCTGCAGGGGCAGGGCAACGGCCCGATTGCCGCGACCGTGGACGCGCTGGGCCTGCCGCTGCGCGTGGACCACTACGAGGAGCGCGCCACGGGCACGGGCGCCAATGCCCAGGCCCTGGCCATCGTGGAAGCCGCGCTCGAAGGCGTGGCAGGCTCCACCTTCGGCGCGGGCGCCAGCCACAACATCGTGACCGCCTCGGTGCAGGCCATCGTGAGCGTGGCCAACCGGCTCGCGCAGCGCCGCGGCGAAGGCACGCGCGCTGCCACCACCGCTGCGGCATAGACGGCGGAGGAACAGGGATCCGAAAGGGCGCTGCCGGCACAAAAGGCAGTGGCCCCGGCGGGGCATTCACCCCCGCGTGCAGGGTGCGGTACGCTTGCGATCCATGCGTGCCCTTTCCTGCCTGGCCCTGGTGTCCACTGCGCTGCTGATCGCAGGCTGCGGCAGCTCCCGGCCCTCCTCGTCATCGCCGTCCTCGTCCTTTCCCTCCGCCCCGGTCCGCACCACGCCGCCGCTGAGCCCGGACCAGGCGCACGGCATCGCCATCCATGCCCTGGGCCTGGTGGGCACCCCCTACCGCTACGGCGGCAACACGCCAGATTCGGGTTTCGACTGCAGCGGCCTCATCGGCTATGTCTACCGCAACCAGGTGGGCACACCGCCACCGCGCACCGTGGCCGCGCTCAATACCTGGGGCTACCCGGTCGAAGGGGGCGAACTGCGCGCCGGTGACCTGGTGGTCTTCGGCACCGGGCGCCAGCCCAACCATGCGGGCATCTATGTAGGGGAGGGGCGCTTCGTGCATGCGCCATCCACAGGCGGCACGGTGCGCCTCGACTACCTGAGCGCCAAACACTGGGCCGGCCAGCGCCCCGCCTTCCGTCGGCCTTGAGCCCTCAGTTCGAGAGGCGGGGCCGCCCCAGGGCTTGGGCAAAGGCCAGGTGGTTGCCGTCCGGGTCGGTCACCAAAATCACGCGCACCCGCTTGCTGTTGGAGCGCTGGGCGGTGTCCACGCCCATGCGTTCCAGCTGCTCGCCCTGTTCGTCGATGTCGTCCACCGCCAGCGTGACCGAGCAGCGGCCCGCGCGCCGGGGCAGTTCGTAGACCTGCAGCCAGCCGCCCTGCGGCAGGGTCCATTCGGCCAGTTCGGGCATGGGCTGCGAATCGGGCCCGCGCTCGAACAGCGCCCCATACCATTGCACGGCGTCGGGCAGGCTGCTGACGGCCACACTGGCAAGGGCGTTCTGGATGGCCATGGAAACTCCTGGAGACGGGTGTTGGACTGGCTACAGGTATACCGGGGACAGGGGTGGAGGGCTGTAGGACAGCACCGTAGCGCAAACACGTTCTGCAACCAAGGCGAAAATGGCGGCCACCATGACCCTCCACGTACACACCACCCCCACGGCAGCGCTGTCCACCCACGACACGACGCGCATCGACGACACCCGCATCAAGGCCGTGCGCCCGCTGATCACCCCGGCCCTGCTGCAGGAGTGGCAGCCCGCACCCGAAGCCGCACAGACCCTGGTGGAAAGCAGCCGCGCCGCGATCTCGCGCGTGCTGCATGGCCAGGACGACCGCCTCATCGTGGTGGTGGGGCCGTGCTCTATCCACGACCATGGCCAGGCCATGGAATACGCGCGCGCCCTCAAGCAGCAGGCCGATGCGCTGGCCGCCGACCTGCTGGTGGTGATGCGCGTGTACTTCGAGAAGCCGCGCACCACCGTGGGCTGGAAGGGCTACATCAACGACCCGCACCTCGATGGCAGCTTTGCCATCAACGAGGGGCTGGAGATGGCACGCGCCCTGCTGCTCGATGTGCTGGCCCTGGGCCTGCCCGTGGGCACGGAGTTCCTGGACCTGCTGAGCCCGCAGTTCATCAGCGACCTGGTGAGCTGGGGCGCCATCGGGGCCCGCACGACAGAGAGCCAGAGCCACCGCCAGCTGGCCAGCGGCCTGTCCTGCCCCGTGGGCTTCAAGAACGGCACCGATGGCGGCGTCAAGGTGGCGAGCGACGCCATCCAGGCGGCCCAGGCCGCGCACGCCTTCATGGGCATGACCAAGATGGGCCAGGCCGCGATCTTCGAGACGCGCGGCAACCAGGACTGCCACGTGATCCTGCGCGGCGGCAAGCAGCCCAACTACAGCGCGGCCGATGTGGATGCCGCCTGCGCCATGCTGCAGTCGGCCGGGCTGCGCCCGCAGGTGATGATCGACGTCTCGCACGCCAACAGCAGCAAGCAGCACCAGCGCCAGATCACCGTGGCCGAGGACGTGGCCCGCCAGATCGCCGCAGGCGATGCGCGCATCACCGGCCTGATGGTCGAGAGCCACCTGCAGGAAGGCCGCCAGGACATCGTGCCCGGCCAGGCGCTGGCCCATGGCGTGTCGGTCACGGACGCCTGCATCAGCATGGCGCAGACCGTGCCCGTGCTGCAGGGCCTGGCCGAGGCCGTGCGCGCGCGCCGGACGTTGAAGGGCTGATTCAGGGCCGGGGTTGCCGGGCTGCGTTGCCATCCACATTGTGGGCGGTGGCGAGCAAGGTGGCGCACAGGGTCTCGTCGCCCGAATCCGCCACGGCAAACACGTCGGCCGCGCAGACCGTGAGCGTGCGCCCCGCATTCACCACCCGGCCCCGCGCGCGCAGGCTGTGGCCGCGCGCCGGCGCCAGCAGCTTGACATGGGCGTCCACGGTGGAATTGACCCAGCCGCTGGGCAGGGTGCTGCCCGCCGCCGCCACGGCCGCGAAGTCGGCCAGCGCAAACACGGCCGTGGCCTGCAATTGCCCGGGCCGAAAGCACAGTGCGTCCTGCACCGGCATCTCCAGGTCCACCTCGCCCGCTGCCACGCGGGTGAAGCGCAGGCCCAGGGTCTGGGCGATGGGCATGGCCAGCACATGGGCCTGCAACAGATCGGAGGGGAGGGGGGCTGCGGTCATGGTCGACTCCTGGAGGTGGAACGGGTGGAAGCAGCGGCGGCACGGCCACGCACGCGCGGCCAGGGTGCAGCCACCGGGGGATGGGAGGGCACCCGGGGGGCGGGCGCCCGGGCCTGCAGCCAGGCCACATGCTCCAGCACCTGCTGGCGCTGCGCCTGCAACTGCGCCACCTGGTCTGCGAGCTCCTGCGCACGCTGCTGCAGGGCCTGCACCATGGCATCGATGGTGAGCCGGCCGCTGCGAAAGTCGGCCAGGTGTTCGGCGATGCGGGGCAGCGCAAAACCCAGTTGGCGCGACATGGCGATGAAGACCACCTCGCGCTCGGTGCCCTCGGCGTAGTCGCGGTAGCCATTGGCCCGGCGTTCGGGCTGCAGCAGCCCCTGGCTTTCATAGTGCCGCAAGGCGTGCACCGAGACCGAGGTGCGGCGGGCGAGTTCGGAAATCTGCATGCCGCCAAGGCTAGCAAGCCTCGCGCTGCACGAAGGTTGCCTGCGCGACGCGACCGGGCTGCTTCAGAGGGTTGTCAGCAGGCACCCCGCGGCACGCACCGGTGTAGGATTGTTCTTTTGAAGTTGCAATGGTCACCATTTGCGTCTAGAAACGGTGGCAGGGCGTGCCGCGCCGTGCCTTTTTTGCTACTTTTCCCACCATCGACCACGGTCCGGGCTACTTTCTCTTCCATGCTGGCCATTCCGACCCCTCCCAGAACACCTCCACGGCGCCGGCAAGCGCCCGCGGCAAGCGCTTCGCGCACCTGAGCCATGCACCATCCAGAGCACGCCACCGCTGAGGCTGCGCGGCTCCAGGCACTGCAGTCCTACGCCATCCTGGACACCCCGTCCGAGGATGCCTTCGACAAGCTCGCCCTGTTGGCCACACGCATCTGCCGCACACCGATGGCAGTGGTCAATTTCGTGGACAGCGAGCGCCAGTGGTTCAAGGCGGCCGTGGGCATCCCGTTCCAGGAGACCGACCGCGCCGTTGCGTTCTGCGCCCATGCGCTGCATGGCAGCCGGGAACCGGTGGTGGTGAACGACGCCAGTGTGCACCCCGAGTTCTCGCACAACCCGCTGGTCACCGGCAGCCCGCACATCCGCTTCTACGCCTGCGTGCCGCTGGTCAATGGCGAAGGCTTTGCCCTGGGCACGCTGGCGGTGCTGGACACCCGGGTGCGCGGCCTGGAGGCCGAGCAGCTCGACGGTCTCACGGTGCTGGCCGAGCAGGCCATGGTGCAGCTGGAGCTGCGCCGCCAGCAGCGCCTGCTGGCCCAGCTGGTGGAGCAGCGCGATCGCATGCACGACGAGCTGGTGGAACAGGGCGAGACGCTGCGCGTGGCCGGCCGCATCGCCCAGGTGGGCGGCTGGTTCGTGGAGTTGCCCAGCATGCGGCTGCACTGGTCGCAGGAGATCGCCGCCGCCTACGGGCTGACGCGGCGGGTGGGTGCCGTGGGCCAGATCCTGGACCTGTACACCGCCCCCTACCGCAGCGCCTTGCGCAATGCCTTCCGGGCCTGCCTGCGGCACGGCACCCCCTTCGACCTGGAAGCCGAGGTCGTCATGCCCGGCGAGCGGCACTTCTGGGTGCGCACAGCGGGCCAGGCGGTGCGGGATGCGCAGGGCCGCATCGTGCGCATCCAGGGGGCCTTCCAGGACGTTTCGGCGCGCCACCAGGCCGATCTGGCGCTGCAGCGCAGCGAGGAGCGTTTCCAGCTCGTCTCGCGCGCCACGGCCGATGCCATCTGGGACTGGAACCTCACCACCGACGCCATGTGGTGGAACGAGGGCATGCAAAGCCTGTTCGGCGTGCCACTGGACCAATTGCCGCCAGACAGCACCTCCTGGACGCTGCGGCTGCACCCCGAGGACAGCGAGGCCGTGCTGCGCGGCATCCACGCGGCCATCGACGGAAGCGACAGCCACTGGTCGGCCGAGTACCGCTTTCGCCGCCAGGACGGCAGCTATGCCTGGGTGCTGGACCGCGGCTTCCTGATCCGCGACAGCAACGGGCGCGCCGTGCGCATGGTGGGCGGCATGGCCGACCACAGCGCGCAGAAGGCCGTCGAGCTGGAGGCCCAGCGCGACACGCGCAACCATGCCGAACTGCTGCACCTGCAGCAGCGCATCTCCTCGCTGGACATGCCCCTGCCCGATGTGCTGCACCTGGTGGCCGAGACCGTGCTGCGCCAGACCGGCGCGCGCGGTGCCATGGTGGAGCTGCTCGAAGGCCGGCACCTGGTGGCCAAGGCCTCGGCCGGCGACATGGTGCGCCCCGAGGGCGACCTGATGGCGGTGGGCGACAGCATTCTGTGGCCTTCGCTGTACCAGGGGCGCACGGTGCTGTGCAACGACACCGAGGCCGCGGGCTGGGACATGACCGCGCTGCCGCACCGCCTGGGTGTGCGCTCGGTGATGGCGGCGCCGCTGCGCGCGGACGATGCGGTCGTGGGCTCGCTCAAGGTCACCTCGCACCAGGCGAATGCCTTTTCGCGGCGCGACGTGGCCCACCTGGAGATCCTGGCCGAGTCGCTCGGTGCCATGGTGCAGCTGCGCCGCGTGGCCGGCCAGCTGCACGCCTCGGAGCTGCAGTACCGCATGCTGTTCGACGAGCATCCGCAGCCCATGTGGGTCTACGAGCGCGAGAGCCTGCGCCTCCTGGCCGTGAACCATGCCATGGTGCACCACTACGGCTACAGCGAGAAGGAACTGCTGCGCATGCGCATGCAGGACCTGTGGCCGGCACAGTACCGCGAGATCGCCGAGCGCAGGCTGCGCGCCATCGACCCGGAGCGGCGCAGCCTGCCCAAGGTGCGCCGGCATGTGCGCAAGGACGGCAGCCTGATCGACATGGAGCTCACGGCGGGCAACATCGACTTCAACGGCGTGGCGGCGCGCCAGGTGCTGGCCTCCGACGTGACCGAGCGCGTGCGCAACGAGGCGGAGCTCGCGCGCATGGGCCGCGCCCAGCGCCTGCTCAGCGCCTGCAACGAAACCCTGGTGCGCGCCACCTCCGAGGCCACGCTGCTGCAGGCCATCTGCAAGATCGCAGTGGACATCGGCGGCTACCGCATGGGCTGGGTGGGTTTTGCGCGCGACGACGAGCGCAAGTCCATCGAACCCGTGGCCCATGCAGGCCACAACCACAACTACCTGGAGACCCTGAAGCTCAGCTGGTCGGAGGATGAGCCCTACGGGCGCGGGCCCGCCGGCCGTGCCGTGCGCTCGGGCAAGCCCGAGATCGTGCGCGACATCCGCAACGAACGCTACTTCATGGACTGGACCGAGCGCATGCTGGATCACGGCTTCTACGCCGTGATCTGCCTGCCGCTGCGCGACCGCGACAGCACCTTCGGCCTGCTCTACCTGTATGCACCGGAAGTGCTGCAGATCAGCGCCGAAGAAGCCGCGCTGCTGCAGGAGCTGGCCAACGACCTGGCCTTCGGCATCACCAGCCTGCGCACCCAGAAGGCGCAGCAGCGGCTGCAGGCCTCGGTGCTCAAGGTGGCGGCCGCCGTGTCGGCCAGCACCGGCACGGAGTTCTTCGAGCAGCTGGTGCGCAACATGGCCGACGCGCTCGACGCCCAGGGCGGCTGCGTGGTGCGCCTGCTGCCGCACTACCACGACCAGCCCCCGCGGGTGAGCACGCTGGCGGCCGCGCTCGATGGCCAGTTGCTGGCCCCCACCGACTACACCCTGGAAGGCACGCCCAGCCTGCAGCTGCTGAACCAGCGCCAGTTCGTGGTGGCCGACGGGGTGCAGCAGCTCTACCCCGAGGCGCCCGTGCTGCGCATGGTGCAGGCGCGCGGCTATGCGGGGCAGCAGCTGTGCAATGCCGACGGTGAGGTGGTGGGCCTGGTGTTCGTGCTGTTCCGCCAGGCCATCGCCGATCCGAACTTCATCATCTCCACGCTGCAGATCTTCGCGGCGCGCGCCTCGGCCGAGATCGAGCGCCAGGTGGCCGATGCGCGCATCCGCCACCAGGCCTCGCTGCTGGACAAGGCGCAGGACGCGATCATCGTGCGCGACCTGGAGCACCGCATCATCTTCTGGAACCAGAGCGCCGAGCGCCTGTATGGCTGGTCGAAGCTGCAGGTGCTGGGCCAGTCGATCGAGACCCTGCTGTACGCGGACCCCACGCATTTCCGCCGTGCCACGGAGGCCACGCTGGAGCATGGGGAGTGGACGGGCGAGATCGTGCAGCAGCACCGCGATGGCAGCGCCATCGATGTCGAAGGCCGCTGGACCCTGGTGCGCGGCGACAACGGCCAGCCCCATTCCATCCTGGCCATCAACACCGACATCCGCCAGCGCAAGGCCACCGAGCGCGAGATCCAGCGCCTGGCCTTCTACGATCCGCTGACCGGGCTGCCCAACCGCATGCTGCTCATGGACCGCATGCACCAGGCGCTGGCCAGTGCGCGGCGGCACCAGCGCGGCGGTGCGCTGCTGTTCATCGATCTCGATAACTTCAAGACCCTGAACGACACCCTGGGCCATGACCAGGGCGACATGCTGCTGCAGCAGGTGGCGCAGCGCCTGAACACCTGCGTGCGTGCCGTGGACACGGTGGCGCGCCTGGGCGGCGACGAGTTCGTGGTGATGCTCGAGGAGCTGAGCTCGCTGCCCGAGGAGCTGGTGCTGCATGCGCGCTCGGTGGGCGAGAAGATCCTGGCCACGCTGGCCCTGCCCTATGCGCTGGCAGGCTACCAGTACCGCAGCACGCCGAGCATCGGCGTCGCCCCCTTCACGGGCGGGCAGACCAGTGTGGGCGAGCTGCTCAAGCAGGCCGACCTGGCCATGTACCAGGCCAAGACGGCGGGCCGCAACACGCTGCGCTTCTTCAACCCGCAGATGCAGGCCGTGGTGAGCGAACGCGCCTCGCTGGAGACCGATCTGCGCTCGGCCCTGGCGCAGGAAGAGTTTTTGCTGCACTTCCAGCCCCAGGTGCGCCAGTCGGGCCTGGTGGTGGGGGTGGAGGCGCTGCTGCGCTGGGCCCACCCGCAGCGTGGCATGGTCTCGCCGGCGCAGTTCATTCCGCTGGCCGAAGAGACCGGGCTGATCCTGCCGCTGGGCCGCTGGGTGCTGCACACCGCGTGCAAGCTGCTGGCCAGCTGGCAGGACGACCCGGCGCTGAGCCACCTGACGGTGGCCGTCAACGTGAGTTCGCGCCAGTTCCGCCATGCCAGCTTCGTCGACGATGTGGCCCGGGTGCTGGCCATCACGGGGGCGCCCTCGGGCCTGCTCAAGCTGGAACTGACCGAAAGCCTGCTGGTGGAGGACATGGAAACCACCATCGCCACCATGGCGGCGCTGCGCTCCTATGGGGTGGGCTTCTCGCTGGACGACTTCGGCACCGGCTATTCGAGCCTGAGCTACTTGAAGCGCATGCCGCTGGACCAGCTCAAGATCGACCAGAGCTTTGTGCGCGACCTGCTCACCGACCCCAACGACGCGGCCATCGTGGACACCATCATCGGCCTGTCGCGCAGCCTGGGCCTGGAAGTCATCGCCGAAGGCGTGGAGACGGCCGAACAACGCGAGCTGCTGGCCCGCGCAGGCTGCGAGCTCTACCAGGGCTATCTCTTCAGCCGCCCCCTGCCCGTGGACCGGCTGGAGGCCTTTCTGCGCAATCCGGGATGAAGCCCCCGAGGCGCTTGCCTGGCCCGCGCCGGTGTTGACCGAGTGCGCTTGTCTCCCGGCCCTGGAACCAACACCCGGTGACCCGTGCTTTTCCAGCCCCGAACCGGGTGCGGATGCATGCGGATGTTGTTCTCTGTCTTCTTCTTAATTTCTTTATAAATACATAGTCGTAGTAGTAAAGCACCGGCTTTTCTGTGGACAAGGGTGTTTTCCTGTGGCCTGACAAGCACTTGCGTCGCTGCCAACCCTGTGCGCAGCACGCGGGTCCCGCTGTCTCGCCAACGGGGACAACAATGGAACATCGCCCTTCGGTGTGGACAACCCGGCGGTTGTGCCAGCAATTCCCCCAAAGTTATACACAGCACCCCGAGCCATCCGGGAGAAATGGTGGCTCCGGTGGATTTCTCTGGCCGGGAACGGGCGTTTTTGGCCCCTTTCAATGCATCGGCGGCTCAGACGGTGGCATGGCACCTCCCGACAAGCCTCCCGTTCCCCCGGTATGGCCTCAGGAAGAGGCCCTGAACCCTCTTGCAGATGCCTCTGCCTGCGCCGGAGTGCCTGAGGGCGTCACCCTGGCTGCCAGGGGCCTTTGCGAGCCCCGTGCGCTTGTTGATCCCCGTTCTGCCTTGCAGAGCAGCATTCAAGAGGTACCCAGACCTTCCATGGACCCTGCCTTGGTGTTGTCTTGTTATTCCTTGATAGCTCTATAAATCAATAGCAGTAGTAATAGAGCAGGGGCTGTTGTGTGGACAAGCCGGTTTTTCCCAATGCTGGCGCGCACTTGCGTGGCTGCAAACCCTGTGGCGCAAGCGGGGTGAACTTTGCGCGTTCATGACAACAACTTTGGGCCGCGGCGAAGTTCTGTGGATAAGCCATGGGTTGTTCGGCAAGAATACCCATGGTTATCCACAGGCGGCGGGAGGGCTGGGCAAAAAAAGCCCGCCAAGGCGGGCCGTCGTGGTGGGCGGTGGCCGGCTCAGAAGTGGTAGCCGTAGCGCAGCTGCACGAAGTTCTCGCCCGGGTTGGGTTTCTTGATGCCGGCGTTCGACACATGCTGCACGCGCAGCACGAGGTCGTGCTGGCGCTGTTCGCCCAGGCCCACGCCCAGGCCCAGGTGGGAGGCGAAGTTGGCGCGGGTGCTGAAGGTGCGGTTCGGGATCTCGTAGCGCTTGTCGGCCACGGTGAGGCCGATGCCGCCTTCCCAGAACCAGGCCGAGCGGCCTTCGTCCATGCGCAGGCGCAGGGTGGGCGTGAGGCCGACCAGGCTGAGGTGCTCGCGCTGGCCCGACAGGCCGTCATAGGACCAGCGGCTGGCATAGAGGTCCCAGTAGCCCGTGAGCTGGCCGCCCCACAGGGGCCGCTGCCAGCCTTTCCAGGGCAGGGTGGCGCCGATGGCCAGGGCATCGGTGCCCTGCCGGGCCTGGGAGCCCTGGATGTAGAGGGAGGGGGATGCCTGGGCGCTTTGCGCCTGCGCGGCCCCGGGCAGCGCGGCCAGGGCGCCCCAGGCCAGGGTGGCCGCCAGCAGGGAAACGAGGGAGGCCGGACGCGCCATGCGGAAGGTATTGGTGTTCATGGTTTTTGTTCCGTGGTTTGACATACACAACTGTATGTAAACGAGTGTAGGAACGCCTCCCCCGGGGCTTTTGTAGGCCGCCACCCCGGCTCGCTGGCGGAAAAAGCGAAAAGGGGCCCGTGCGGGCCCCTGGTGTCAGGCGGTGGCGCCGCGCGGGCGGCCCGGGTTCACGACTGGGGTGCGGCGGGCGCCCCTGCGGGCTTGCCGTGGTGGCCATGGGGGCCGTGCTTGCCGGGGCCATCGTGCGGTGGGCCCATGCGGTGGGTGCGGGCATCGAAGGTCTTTTGCTGCTCGGGCGTGAGCACGGCATAGAAGGCCTTGGTGGCTTCGCCACGGCGGTCGGCCTCGGCGGCGTGCTGGGCGCGCAAGGCACGCATGCGGTCGATGCGCTCGGGCGTGGTGAGCTTGTCCAGTTCCTTGCGGTCCAGGCGGGCATGGCCTTCGTTCTGCTGCATGGAGGCCGTGAAGCTGTTCCAGGCCGGTTCCTGGGCGGGAGTCAGCTTGAGCTGTTCCTTGAGCGCGGCAGCACGTTCGGCCTTGCGGGCCTGGTGGCGCTCGCGGTGGTCGCCCGGGCCTTTGCGGGCGTCGGGCGCGGCCACCGTGCCGACGGCCGGCGGATTGGCAGGGGTCGCAGGCTGGGCCAGCACCGGCAGGGCCAGGGCAGCGAGGACGGCGGCAGCCACGGTGTGGCGGGACAGGAGGGCCATGGTGAAAGTCCTTTCAGGGAGGTTGAAGGGCCCCGGAACGGCGGTTCCAGCGCTTGACTGCAGTGTCTGCCCGCCATGTATCGCCCGCATGCACGTTGTTTGTCCCAGTGTAAAGTTGTGACAAGAAGATCGCCACAGCCCGTGGGGTGCTGCAGCTATCAAAAGCGGAGCGCAGGCAGGGATTGCCCCCGCGCCGCACTGCAGCCCGGTGCGCAGGGGGCGCCGACCACCGACAATGGAGGGTTCCGTGCCCGGGCCTTTGCATGCCCGGGGCACCGGTGGACAGCTTCGTCCGGCAACCAGAGGGTTTTTCGTGTTCAAGAACATGATCGTGTACCGCATTGCGCCGCAATGGCAGGTGGAATTGACGCAGGTGGAAGAGGCGCTGGCCAAGTCGCCTTTCATGGAGTGCGGTGCCACGCAGGAAAAGTCGCTGGGCTGGATCCCGCCGCGCGGCGAGGAGCACGGCGCGCTGGTCGAATCGGTGGGCGGGCAGTGGATCCTGCGCTTCATGGTCGAGTCCAAGGTGCTGCCCGGCTCGGTGCTCAACCGGCGCGTGAAGGAAAAGGCCGAGCGCATCGAGAAGGAAACCGGCCGCAAGCCCGGCAAGAAGGAAAGCCGCGACCTCAAGGAAGAGGCCAAGCTCGACCTGCTGCCCATGGCCTTCACCAAGCAGGGCTCGATGTGGGTGTGGATCGACACCGAGGCACGCACCATCGTGTTCGATACCTCGAGCCAGGGCCGGGCCGACGAGGTGGTGTCGCTGCTGGTCGAGTCGCTGCCGGGCCTGTCGGTCTCGCTGCTGTACACCGAGACCAGCCCGCAGGCCGCCATGTCCCACTGGCTGAGCACGCAGGAGCCGCCCGTGGGATTCACCGTGGACCGCGAGTGCGAACTCAAGAGCGCCGACGAGGCCAAGGCCGTGGTGCGCTACTCGCGCCACCCGCTGGACATCGAGGAGGTGCAGGCCCACATCGCCGCGGGCAAGCTGCCCACCAAGCTGGCGCTGACCTGGGACGACCGCGTCTCGCTGATGCTGACCGAGGGGCTGCAGATCAAGAAGATTGCTTTCCTGGACACGGTGTTCGAGGGCAGCAAATCCGATGACGCGGGGTTCGACACCGACGTGGCGATCGCCACGGGCGAGCTGTCCAAGCTGATCCCCGACCTGATCGAGGCGCTGGGCGGCGAGTCCGATGGCGTCGGCTCCGGCGCTGCGGCGCCCGGCCCGGCGGCCACGGCGGCGCCATCGCGCGGCGGCAAGGATGCGGGCGGGCGCGCGGTCACCGGGCCGGCCACGGCCCCGGTGGACACGGACCCGGATTCGGCGCCGTTCTGACCGGCACGGGGACGCCCAGCGCGTGATGAAGGCCATTCCGCCCCTCCACCTGCTGCTGGCCTTCGATGCGGTGGCGCGGCGCAGCAGCTTCAGCAAGGCGGCCGAGGAACTGCACCTCTCGCACAGCGCGGTGAGCCACCGCATCCGCGAACTGGAACGCCTGGTCGAGAAGCCGCTGTTCGTGCGCAGCACGCGCGCCGTCGCGCTCACGGCCGAGGGGCTGCACCTGCACCAGCAGGTCCAGCAGCCCCTGCTGCAGCTGGCGCAGGCCTTTGGTGCGCAGGACGGGGCCCGGGGCAGCGTGGTGCGCATCAGCGCCCTGCCATCGTTTGCGCGCTGGCGCCTGGTGCCGGCCCTGTCGCGGCTGGGTGCACAGCCCGGCTGGAACGTGGAGATCCAGCCCTCCATCGACACGGTGGACCTGGAGCGCGGCGATGCCGACATTGCCGTGCGCTTTGCGCGCACCCGGCCGGCCGCCCACCATTGCGAAAAGCTCATGGACGACGAGTGGTTCCCCGTGGCCGCGCCGGCCTACCTGGAGCGCCTGGGGGTGCCGGCCGGCACGGCCGCGTTCCGCAAGGCGGTGCTGCTCGCGCACACGCGCCAGCCCTGGAAGCCCTGGCTGGACAAGGCCGGCATCCGCGTGCCGGCACAGCGCCAGCAGGGCATGGCCTTCACCGACACGGGCTTTGTGCTCGACGCGGCGCTGGGCCTGCAGGGCATTGCGCTGGGGCGGCGCTCGCTGGTGCAGGAGCTGCTGGCCAGCGGCGCGCTGGTGCGCCTGGGCGAGGTGGCGCTGCCCAGCGAGCAGTCCTACTACCTGCTCGCGTCGGAGCGCACGGCCATCACGCCGCAGGGGCAGCAGGTGATGGCATGGATCCGCAGCCTGGCGCCTGCGTAGCCTCGGGGCTGCTCAGCCTGCGAGCGTGAGCACGATGCCGGCCAGCACGCCGGCGATGGCCACGGACTTCTGGGCAATGAAGCGCTCGCGCAGGAACAGCGCGCCGAGCCCGAAGACCATGACCAGGTTGGTACGGCGCAGCACCGAGAGCACCGCGATCATCGCCCCTTCGGCCTGCACGGCCATGAGGTAGAGGTACTCCGCCAGCACATAGGCCAGGGCGATCGCGGGGACGGTCCAGTGGCGTGTGCACAGGCCGCGCAGCGAGGGGAGGGGGCGCACCCAGGGCAACAGCGCCAGGGCGATCAGGCCGCGCTGCACGGCCGACCAGGCCTGCACGCCCGCCAGGTCCATCTGCAGCCCGGCCAGGATGTGCTTGTCGTACAGCGCATTGGCCGAGGACAGCAGCGTGGCGGCCAGCATGCACAGCACCCAGCCGTCGCGGTGAAAGCGGATGCCCTCGCGGCTGCCGATGCGCGAGAACAGGTAGTAGGACAGCATGGACACGGCCAGGCCCAGCCACTGCCACCCGCCCAGCTGCTCGCCCAGCAGCACGATGGCGCCGGCCGCTGTCCACAGCGGGCCCGAGGCGCGCACGCCGGCCGAGATCGACAGCGGCAAGGCCTTGACCGCGTAGTACGAGAGCACCCAGTTGGCGACCATCATGAGCGACTTGGGCAGCACCAGCGCCTGTTCGCGCCAGGAGAGGGGCGCCGGAAAAAGCCCCCAGGGCTGCAGCAGCGGGGCGGCCGTGGCTGGTGCGAGCAGCAAGGGCAGCCACAGCAGCGCGCCGAGCGCGGAGCTCAGAACGACCACGTCGAGCACTGTCTTCTCGCGCAGTGCGAGCTTGGTGAGGAAGTCGTAGCTGCCCAGCACCAGGCCGGCGAGGAGACCCAGGGCGACCCAGGTCATGCCATGCCTCGCAAGGCGGGGAGGGAGGGAAGGGAGAACAGGGGGAAACGCGGCACGGCGGGCTCTTCGGCAAGGTGGAACAACAAGCCACCGAGCGTAGGCACCTGGCGCTGGCGATTGATGAGCAATCGCCATGCATTGCTGCGCCGCGTTCAGCAATCCATCCCTGCGCCAGGCCTGCAGGGCCCCGGCGCGCGAGTGTCAGACCCGCTCGAACACCGCCGCAATGCCCTGGCCGCCGCCGATGCACATGGTCACCAGCGCATAGCGGCCACCCGTGCGGTGCAGCTCGGCAATCGCCTTGGTGGTGATGATGGCGCCCGTGGCGCCCACGGGGTGGCCCAGCGAGATGCCCGAGCCGTTGGGATTGACCTTGGCGGGGTCCAGGCCGAGCTCCTGGATCACCGCGCAGGCCTGGGCGGCAAAGGCCTCGTTGGCCTCGATCACGTCCATGTCCTGCACGGTGAGGCCGGTGCGCTGCAGCAGCTTCTGCGTGGCGGGCACGGGACCGATGCCCATGTAGGCCGGCTCGACGCCCGCATGGGCATAGCCCACCAGGCGCGCCAGGGGTTTTAGGCCCAGGGCCGAGGCGCGGGCGCCCGAGGCCAGCACCACGGCGGCCGCGCCGTCGTTGATGCCCGAGGCATTGCCCGCGGTGACCAGGCCGTCCTTCTTGAACGCGGGCTTCATGCCGGCCAGCACCTCCGGCGTGGTGCTGCCGCGCACATGCTCGTCGGTGTCGAAGACCACGGTGCCTTTGCGCGTGGCGATCTCCACGGGCACGATCTGTTCGCGGAAATGGCCCGCGGCGATGGCGCGGGCCGCGCGCTGCTGGCTTTGCACGGCGAGCTGGTCCTGCGCCTCGCGGCCGATGCGGTAGCGCTCGGCCACGTTCTCGGCGGTGATGCCCATGTGCATCTTCTGCCAGGGGTCGTGCAGGATGCCGAGCATGTAGTCGATGCTCTTGGCGTCGCCCATGCGCGCGCCGTAGCGCGCCGCGGTGTCGAAGTAGGGGCCGCGGCTCATGGACTCGCTGCCGCCACCGATGGCGATGTCGCAATCCCCGTAGCCGATGGCCTGGGCCGCCGAAATGATGGCCTGCAAGCCCGAGCCGCACAGGCGGTTGACGTTGAAGGCCGGCGTCTCGATGGGGCAGCCCGCGTCGATGGCGGCCACGCGCGCCAGGTAGGCGTCCTTGGTGTCGGTGGGGATCACGTTGCCCATGACCACATGGCCGATGGCATCGGCCGGCAGGCCGCTGCGCGCAATGGCGGCCTTCACCGCAGTGGTGGCGAGTTCGGTGTTGGGCACGTCCTTGAGGCTGCCGCCAAAGCTGCCGATGGCGGTGCGCGCGGTGGAGATCACATAGACGTCTTGGAGGCTGCTGCTCATGGGAATGCGTTGGAAAAGGAGATAAAAGAAATCAGTGGCCGCTGAATTGCGCAGGGCGGCGTGCGTAGAAGGCCTCGACGCCCTCGCGGAAGTCCGCGGTGGCGGCGCAGCGGGCAAAGGCCTGTTGCTCGGCATCGAGCTGCTCGGGCAGGCTGCGCTCCATGGACTGGCGCATGAGGCGCTTCATGGCGCCATAGGCCTGCGTGGGGCCGGAGGCCAGGCGCTCGACGATGGCCGCTGTGGCGGCATCGAGTTCGGCGGCAGGCACGACGCGGTTCACCAGGCCCATGCGCAGCGCGTCCTCGGCGCTGAAGGCTTCGCCCAACAGTGCGATCTCCAGCGCCTGGCGCAGGCCCACCTTGCGTGGCAAGGCCCACGAGGCGCCCACGTCGCAGCTCGTGCCCAGGTTGATGTAGGCCAGGTTCAGGCGCGTGCCCTCGGCCATGAGCACATAGTCGGCCTGCAGCAGCAGGGACAGGCCGGCCCCTGCGGCCACGCCATGCACCTGGGCGATGACGGGCGCATCGATCTGTGCGAGCAGGGCCAGACCGGCGTGCAACGGCGTGAGCAGGTCCATGGCGCCCTGCACCGGCTGGGCGCGCAGGGTGGCCAGGTCGCCACCGGCCATGAAGCCCTTGCCGGCGCCGCGCAGCACCACCGCGCGCACGCCGGGGTCTTGCGCGATGGCCTGCACGGCGGCCAGGAAGGCCTGGGCCATGGGCACGTCGACGGCATTGAGCGCTGCGGGCCGGTTGAAGCACAGCGTGGCGATGGCGCCCTTGCGCTCATGCAGCAGCGCAGGCGCGGCCTGGGTGGAGTCGGTCATGGAGGGAAGTCCTTCTTCAGCGGTACAGCGCTTCGATCTCGGCGGCGTAGGTCTTGTAGATGCTGGCGCGGCGCACCTTCATGGTGGCGGTGACCTCGCCATCGTCGTGGTCCAGCTCCTTGGTGAGCAGGTGGAACTGGCGGATCTGCGAGACCTGGGCCAGGCGCTCGTTGCCGCGGCGGATCTCGGTGTCGATGAGTTCGCGCACCGCGGGCGTCTCCACCAGCGAGCGGAAATGCGTGAACGCGATGCGCCGCGCCTCGGCCCACTTGCCCACGGTCTCGAAGTCGATCATCACCAGCGCGCCGACGAACTTGCGGCCCTCGGCGACGATGATGCATTCCTTGATGAAGGGGCTGCCCTTCATGGTGTTCTCGATCTCGGACGGCGTGAGGTTCTTGCCGCCGGCCGTGATCATGATGTCCTTGAGGCGGTCCACGATTTGGAGCTGGCCCTGCTCTTCGCGCACCACGTCGCCCGTGTGCAGCCAGCCGTCGACGATGCTGCCCGCCGTGGCCTCGGGGTTCTGGTAGTAGCCCGCAAAGACCATGTCGCCGCGCAGCTGCAGCTCGCCGTTCTCGGCAATGCGGTGCTCCACGCCCAGCGTGGGCACACCCACGGTGCCCACCACCACCTGGTCCAGCCGGTGGCCAGTGACCATGCCGGTGGATTCGGTGAGGCCATAGACCTCGATCAGCGGCAGGCCCAGCGTGCGGAAGAAGCGCACCACGTCGGGTGGGATGGGCGCGGCGCCCGTGAGCGCCACGCGCGCCTCGCGCAGGCCGATGAAGTTCTGCAGCGCACGGAACACCAGCCAGTAGCTGGCGGCGGATGCCATGCGTTCGCCCAGGCTCCAGGTGCTGCGCGGCTTTTCGGCCAGGGGCTGGCAGGCCGCGAAGGCGTGCTCGAACAGGCGGCGGCGCAGGCCGCCGGTTTCCTGCAGCTTGATGTGGATGGCGGCGTGCAGCTTCTCCCAGATGCGCGGCACGCCGAGGAACATGGTGGGTGCCACTTCGCGCAGGTCTTCCTGCACGGTGCGGATGGATTCGCCGAAGTTCACCTCTGAACCGATGTACACCGGCACAAAGCTGGTGAGCATCTGCTCGGCCACATGGCACAGCGGCAGGTAGGACAGGTGCGTGGTGGATGCATCAAGCTGCAGCCGGTCCACGATGCCGGGCACCACACCGCGGATGTTGCGGTAGCTGATCATCGCGCCCTTGGGCTTGCCGGTGGAGCCCGAGGTGTAGATCATCAGGCCCAGGTCGTCGAGCGTCTGGCGCGCCAGCGCCTCGTCCACCAGCGCCTGCTGGCCCGATGCTGCGCCCAGTGCCTCGACCTCGGCGAAGGTGGCGATGAGTGCGCGCTGCTCGGGCGCAAAGCTGCGCAGGCCCTTGGTCTCGATGACGATGATCTTTTTCAGGCGTGGCAGATCGGGCAGGGCCGCGAGCAGCTTGTCGGTCTGCTCCTGGTCCTCGCAGACCATGACCTCGATGTCGGCATGGCCGACCACGTAGGCGACTTCGTTGGTGGGACTGGTGGGGTACACGCCCACGGTGACCGCGCCGACCAGGCCCGCGCCCATCTGCGCGAGCACCCATTCGATGCGGTTCTCGGAGATCACGCCCACATGGCCGCCGGCCGGCAGGCCCAGCGCGCGCAGGCCCATGCCGAAGTGGCAGGCGCGCTCGTGGTAGCGGGCCCAGGTGAAGGGCTTCCAGATGCCGTAGTCCTTCTGCCGGATGGCCACGCGGCCCGGCTCGGAGCGCGCGCGCTCGCGCAGCATCTGGGGCAGGGTGAGGTCGGGGAGGGTCATGACAGCCAACGCTTGCGCCGTTTGTAGTGCTTGATGTCCTTGAAGCTTTTCGCTTCGCCGCCACCCCCCATGCCGAGGTAGAACTCGCGCACATCGGGGTCATTGGCCAGGCGCTCGGCCGGGCCGTCGATCACGATCTTGCCGTTCTCCATGATGTAGCCCTGGTGGGCCACGGCCAGGGCCACGGTGGCGTTCTGCTCCACCAGCAGCATGGAGGTGCCGCGCTCGGCGTTGATGCGCGCGATGATGGTGAAGATGTCTTCCACCAGCTTGGGCGACAGGCCCAGCGAGGGCTCGTCGAGCAGGATCAGCTGGGGCTGGGCGATGAGGGCGCGGCCGATGGCCAGCATCTGCTGCTCGCCGCCCGAGAGATACCCGGCGAGGCCCTTGCGGCGCTCGTGCAGGCGCGGGAAATAGCTGTAGACGCTGTCGAAGTCGGGTTTGGCATCGCCCCGGCCCGTGAGCGCATAGGTGGCGGCCACGAGGTTTTCTTCGACCGTGAGGTCCTCGAACACGCGGCGGCCCTCCATCACATGCGAGAGCCCGGCGCGCACCAGCTGCTGCGGCGCCAGGCCCGCCGTGGGCTGGCCGTCAAAGCGGATGCTGCCCGACTCCACCGTGCCGTCTTCGAGCGCGAGCAGGCCCGAAATCGCCTTGAGCGTGGTGGACTTGCCCGCGCCATTGCTGCCCAGCAGCGCCACGATCTGGCCGCGCGGCACGGCCAGCGACAGGCCGCGCAGGGCCTGCACGACCTGGTTGTAGATGACCTCGATGTTGTTGACTTCGAGGACCGGGGCCGGGGCTTGCTGGGTCATGGCAAGGTCACAGCTTGATCCAGTCGGAGGCCGCCACCATTTTTTGCGCCTTCATGTCCGCGCGGTACACACGGCCCACGGGGATGGAATTGCCGCTGATGGTGATCGGCACGCCGATCAGGCCGCCGGTGTCGAAGTCCTTGATGCTGTTGAGTGCGGCCTTGAGGTTCTTGCCGTCGAGCGGCTTGCCCGCATCCAGGCAGCGCTTGGCCGACTCGGTGAACAGCATGGCGGCGAGGAAGCCCTGCACATAGGCCGTGCTCTGGTACTCGGGGCGCATGGCGCGGATCTTCTCCAGCATGGGCGCCTTCTCGGTGTCGTAGTAGTAGCGGTAGGGCATCACGCCCATGAAGCCGTCGGCGGCCTCGCCCATCTTCATCACGGTGGAGCTGTCCATGGTCCAGAAGGTGCCCATCCACTTGCTGGTCATGCCCTGCTGCTTGCCCTGGGTGATGAACTCGGGGATGGGCGCGAGGATGTAGCCGTGGAAGATGGTGTAGTCGGGCGCGGCACGGCGCAGCTTGATGACCTCGCCCGAGACGTCCACGCTGCCCGCGGGTGTCATGATCTTGACGGGCACCGACAGGCCCAGCGCCTTGGCGGCGGCCTCGCTCTTGTCGATGGGGTCGCGGCCGAATTCCGAATCGGAGTACACGAAGGCCACCTTGGCGCCGGGCTTTTCCTTGGCGATGTGCTTGAGCAGGATGCCGAACATCTCGGTGTAGTCCGGGCCCACGAGGAACTGGTTCGGGTACTTCTTGGGGTCGTTGAGTTCGCTGGCGAACGAGGCGCCGGCCATCAGCGTGGTGCCCGCGCGGTCGAGCTCGGGGTTGATGGTCTTGGAAAAGCCCGTGGAGTCGCCGTAGTAGAGGTTCACCTTGTTCTGGCTGGTGATCTTCTTGTAGGCGGCGACCGAGACGTCGACCTTGTAGCCCGTGTCCTCGGGCACGTACTTGAGCTTGCGGCCCTTGATGCCGCCCGCGTCGTTGACCATCTTCACGTAGTCGCCGATGCCGGCGTTGATGCCCACGCCCGCGAAGGCGAACACACCGGTGAGCGGGATGGAGCCGCCGATCACGATGTCCTCGCCGCTGGCCTGCGCGGTGGCGGTGAGCGGTGCGGCCAGCGTGGCGCCTGCGGCGAGCAGCAGGGAGCGGCGGCGCTGCGAGGTGGGGGACGCGGTGGTGGTGGTTCGGGGCATGGTGCTTGTCTCCTTCATGGTTTTTTGGCTGCGGCGGGGCCCGTCAATTGCGGAACGGCCACAGATGGAAAAAGCGGCGAATGCGCCGCCACACTTCTGCGAGCCCCTGTGGCTCGAACACCAGAAATCCGATGATCAGCAGGCCGAAGATCACGGTGCGCACGGGCGAGAGAAACACCGTGAGCTCGTTGCCGCCGGGCAGCAGATCGACCACGAGCTTGAGCAGCTCGGGCACCATGGTCATGAACACCGCACCCAGGATGCCGCCCAGGATGGAGCCCATGCCGCCGACGATGATGGCCGCGAGGAAGAAGATGGACATGAGCAGCGGAAAGCTTTCGGGCGTGACCACGCGGAAGAAATAGGCCCACAGGCCCCCGGCCACGCCCGCATAGAACGAAGACAGGCCGAAGGACAGCAGCTTGTAGCGCAGCAGCGGGATGCCCAGCACCTCGGCCGAGATGTCGCGGTCGCGGATGGCGATGAAGGCGCGGCCCACGCGCGTGCGGAACAGGTTGGCCGCGCCCAGCAGCATGAGCACGGTGACCGGCACGATCACCCAGTACAGGCGGAACGAGGTGTCGAGCGCCAGGCCGAAGAATTGGGCCGGTGGCACGCTCAGGCCGCCGGTGCCGCCCGTGAACTTCCAGTTGGCGAAGATGAAGTGCGCGATGAACGAGGCCGCGATGGTGGCAATCGCCAGGTACAGGCCTTTGACCCGCAGCGAGGGGATGCCCACGACGATGCCGCCGAGCATGGCGACGAAGCCGCCCGCCAGCAGGTTGAGCACGAAGGGCGTGCCCACGCGCGTCTCCAGCACGGCCACGGTGTAGGCCCCCAGGCCCATGAAGGCCGCTTGCCCCAGGCTCACCAGGCCCGTGTAGCCCGTGAGGATGTTGAGCCCTGTGGCGCTGGCCACGTTGATGCTGACCAGGCAGGCCAAATAGAGCCAGTAGTCGCTGGCCGTGAACGGGAAGAGCAGCAGCAGCGCCGCGGCCACGGCCAGCCAGACCTTCTGCGTGCGCGAGTCGAACAGCGCCGCATCGGCGACGTAGGATTCCTTGAGGGTGCCTATGCGCATGGGTGTGCTGCCTTAGAGACGTTCGATTTCGTGGGTGCCGAACAGGCCGTAGGGCCGCACCAGCAGCACGGCCACGAGCACGATGAAGGTGGCGAGCAACTTGTACTCACCGCCCAGGTAGGCGCCCGCAAGCGCTTCGACCAGGCCGATGAGCAGGCCGCCCAGCAGGGCGCCAAGCACGCTGTCGAGACCGCCCACGATGACGACGACCAGCACCGAGAGGCCGAACACGCCCATGCTCGACGAGATGCCGCCGATGGAGCCGACGATGATCCCCGAGACCGCCGCGATCATGGCCGAGGCCACCCAGGCCAGCGAGAACACGCGCGGCACGTTGATGCCGACCGAGTAGGCGGCGGCCTGGTCGCTGGCCGTGGCACGCAGCGCCACGCCGCCGCGCCAGAAGCGGAACACCAGCAGCACGGCTGCGATGAAGGCCACGGCGATCATCGCGCCCCAGAACACCTTGGGTGCGAGGAAGGCGTCGCCCACCATGATGGGTTTCGTGGGCATGAATTCGGGCAGGCGGCGCTGGTCGGCCGTCCAGATCATCTCCACCAGGCCCACGAGCACCGAGGCCAGGCCCACGGTGACCATGAAGACGGAGATCGGCGGCTCGCCCAGCAGCGGGCGGATCATGGTGCGCTCGATCACCGCGCCCAGCAGGCCCGAGCCCAGCACCGCGGCCGGAATGGCCAGCCACAGCGGCAGCGCGAAGGTGGCGGCAAAGGTGAAGAACAGGTAGGCGCCGACCATCAGCAGCTCGCCGATGGCGATGTTGACCACGCGCGTGGCCTTGTAGACCATGACGAAGGCCAGCGCGGCCAGCGCGTAGAGGCCGCCGCCGGCGATGCCGGTGAGGCTGATCTCGAAGAGGTAGGCCCAATCGATGTTCATCATCATGCGGCGGCCCCTTGCACGGCTGTGGCGCTGCCGGCCTGGAAGCGGGCGCGCAGGTCGCCCACATTGCCCGCGCCCAGGTAGGCACGCACCACCTCGGGGTTGGCCTGCACCTCGGCCGGCGTACCCTGGGCGATGACCTGGCCGAAGTTGAGCACCACCACATGGTCCGACAGGTCCATCACCATGCCCATGTCGTGCTCCACCATGAGCACGGTGACGCCCCATTCGGCGCGCACGTCGAGAATGAAGCGCGCCATGTCCTCGGTTTCCTCGCGGTTCATGCCGGCCACGGGTTCGTCGAGCATCAGCACCTCAGGCTGCATGGCCAGGGCACGCGCCATTTCCACGCGCTTTTGCAGGCCGTAGGGCAGGGCCGAGACGGGCGCGTGGCGGATGTGGTCAATCTCCAGGAAGTCGATGATGCGCTCCTCGATCTCGGCACGCAGGGCCGCCTCTTCGCGGCGCGCGCGGCCGATGTAGAGCAGCGCGTCGAGCACGTTGGTCTTGAGGTGCGCATGGCGGCCGAGCTTGATGTTGTCGAGCACCGTCATGCCGCGAAAGAGCGCGATGTTCTGGAAGCTGCGCCCCAGGCCCAGGCGGGCGCGCTGCGGCGCCGGCACGCGTGTGATGTCCTGGCCCTTGAAGCGGATGGCGCCGCTGGCCGGGCGGTAGAAGCCCGAGATGGTGTTGAACAGCGAGGTCTTGCCCGCGCCGTTGGGGCCTATCACCGCGGTGATGGAGCCGGCCTGCACGCCAAAGCCCACGCCGGTGAGCGCCTTGACCCCGCCGAAGGCCAGGGTCACGCCATCGACCTGCAGCAGGGGCGCGCTGGCGGGGGGAATGCCGGGTGGGTGTGTCTCCATTGGCTTTCTAATGCGGGTTTGTGCTGACCAGAAAATGCCTGCAGACCTGCAGATATTTTCTACTTGTGCGTAAACTGTTTACTCGCGAGTAGATTCTGGAAGGCGCCGCGCCAAACCAGCATCCGTACTTTCCCGAGGAATTGCCCGCCATGCCCAGCCCCACCGTGTCGCCCCCCCGCAGTGCCGAGCGCCCGCCCGCCTCGCCCTGGGCGCCCGCGACCCATCGCGAACAGCAGCGCGAGGCCAAGCGCAATGCCGTGCTGCAGGCGGCCGCGCAGCTGTTCAATGAACGGGGTTTTCACGCCACCTCGCTCGACGACATCGCCGCGCGGCTGAACGTGACCAAGCCCACGCTGTACTACTACGTGAAGAACAAGGACGAGATCCTGCTGCAGTGCGTGAGCAAGGGCCTGGAGATGATGCTGGAGGGCATTGATGCCTCGCGCGCCGCCGGGGGCAAGGCCATCGACCAGCTCATGACCTGCATGCAGGTCTATGCGCGCATCGTCACCGAGGATTTCGGCAAGTGCCTGATCCGCGTGGGCGACGAGCAATTGCCGCCCGAAAGCCGGGTGGAGCTGCGGCGCCTGAAATCCGCCATCGACAAGGAATTCCGCCGCCTGGTGGCCGAGGGGGTGGAGGAGGGCTCGCTGCAGCCCTGCGACCCGAAGATGACGGCCTTCGTGATCGCCGGAGCGCTCAGCTGGATCGGCCGCTGGTACCAGCCTGGCGGCGAGTACACGGCCGAGCAGGTGGCCGAGCAGTGCATCGCGACGCTGTGCCAGGGCGTGCTGCGGCGTGTCGATGGGGCGGTGGCCAAGGCGCCTGCCAAGCGGGTGCGCAAGGCCGCGCCGGCCGCCCGCAAGCGCACTTAGTGCCGGGCAGGGGCTGGCTCCCCGGCCAGGTCATCGAGGATGGGGCAGTCCGGCCGCTCGTCCCCATGGCAGCACGACACCAGGGTCTGCAGGCTGCGCTGCATGGCCTGCATGGCGGCGATGCGCTCACCCAGGTCGGCGATGTGCTCCTGCGCGATGCGCTTGACCTGGCTGCTGGCGCGGCTGCGGTCCTGCCACAGCGCGAGCAGGCCGGCGATCTCGTCCATCGAGAAACCCAGGTCGCGCGCGCGGCGGATGAAGCGCAGGCCATGCACGTCGGCCTCGGTGTACTGGCGGTAGCCGCTGTCGGTGCGCGCCACACCGGCCACCAGGCCCAGGGATTCATAGTGGCGCACCATGCGCGCCGAGACACCGGCGCGGCGCGCGGCCTCGCCGATGGGCACGGGCCAGACGGTGGTGCTCATGCCGCGACGGCGTAGCCTTCTTCGGCAATGGCCGCGGCCAGCGCTGCGCGGTCGGCGCTGCTGTGCTCCACGCGTACGCTGCCGCTGGCGCGGTCGATGCGCACGCTGGCGGCCGGGTCCACGCCCTGCACGGCCTGGGTCACGGCGCGTTCGCAATGGCCGCAGGTCATGCCCTGGACCTGGAAGTCATGGCTGGTGGTGGGTGCTGTCATGGAAGGCTCCTTGCTGAAGAAATGATGGGAATGGCATGGAGCGTAAACCTTCACATGGTGGCAAGGTCAAGCCCCGCCACAAGACCTTGCGGCCCGTCCAGGCACACCATGGCTTGATCTGGGGCAAGGGCTTGACCTTGACACCATGGCAAGCTGTAACTTCGCTGCCATGAACACACTTTCTTCCACCCCACTCCCCGATCCGGCGCTGGCAGCACCGGCCCTGCAATTCGACCTGGGCGTGGGCGGCATGACCTGCGCGAGCTGCGTGGGCCGCGTGGAGCGCGCGTTGCGCAAGGTGCCTGGCGTGCAGGAGGCCTCGGTCAACCTGGCCACCGAATCCGCCCGCGTGGCCCTGGCCGCGCCCGCCGGCAGCGACGCGGCGGCGCTGGAGGCGCAACTGCGCCGCGCGGTGCGCAATGCGGGCTATGAGCCGCTGGCCAAGGGTGCGGGCGAGGCGGCCGAGGACCTGTCGCCCTGGGCCGGTTTTCTGCCCGTGGCCCTGGGGCTGGCGCTGTCGGCGCCGCTGGTGCTGCCCATGCTGGGCGACCTGTTCGGCCAGCACTGGATGCTGCCTGCCTGGCTGCAGTTCGTGCTGGCCACGCCGGTGCAGTTCATCCTGGGGGCGCGCTTTTACAAGGCGGGCTGGCACGCGGCCCGGGCGCTGACGGGCAACATGGACCTGCTGGTGGCCGTGGGCACCAGCGCGGGCTGGGGCCTGTCGGTGTGGCTGTGGCTCACGGCGCATGCCGGCCATGCGCCGCACCTGTATTTCGAGGCCTCGGCCGTGGTGGTCACGCTGGTGCTGCTGGGCAAGTGGCTGGAGGCGCGTGCCAAGCGCCAGACCACGGCGGCCATCCGCGCGCTGCATGCGCTGCGCCCCGATGTCGTGCACCTCTTGGGCAAGGGCGGCGAGGTGGATGTGCCCGTGGCCGAGGTGCTGGTGGGCGACCGGCTGGTGGTGCGTCCGGGCGAGCGCATTCCCGTGGACGGCACGGTGCATGAGGGCCACACGCAAGTGGACGAGTCCATGCTGACCGGCGAGCCCCTGCCCGTGGCGCGCGAGGTGGGTGCGCCGCTCACGGGCGGATCCATCAACGGCGACGGGCGCATCGTGATGGCCGTGACGGCCGTGGGCGCCGAGACGGTGCTGGCCCACATCATCCGCCTGGTGGAGGATGCGCAGGCCGCGAAGGCGCCGCTGCAGCGCCTGGTGGACAAGGTCTCGGCCGTGTTCGTGCCGGTGGTGCTGGCCATCGCCCTGGCCACCCTGCTGGGCTGGCTGTGGGCCGGCGCAGGGCTGGAGGTGGCCTTGATCCATGCCGTGGCGGTGCTGGTGATCGCCTGTCCCTGTGCGCTGGGCCTGGCCACGCCGGCCGCCATCATGGCGGGCACGGGGGTGGCTGCGAAGCACGGCATCCTGATCAAGGATGCGCAGGCGCTGGAGCGTGCGCACCAGGTGGACACGGTGGCCTTCGACAAGACCGGCACGCTGACCGTGGGCCAGCCGCGCCTGACCGCCTTCGAGGTGGTTCCCGGAGTGGACGAGGCCGCCGTGGTGGCTGCCGTGGCGGCGGTGCAGAGCGGCAGCGAACACCCGCTGGCGCGCGCCGTGGTGCGTGCGGCGCAGGAACGCCAACTGGCCCTGCAGGCCCCCGATGCCGTGCGCGCCGTGCCCGGCCGGGGCACGGAGGGCGAGGTGCAGGGCGCCAGCTACCTGGTGGGCAGCCTGCGCTGGATGCAGGAGCTGGGCGTGGACCTGGGCGCCCTGGCGCGCCGCGCCGCCGATCTGCAGGCCGAAGGCGCCACCGTGTCGGCCGTGGCCGAGCGCACGGCCCAGGGCCTGGCATTGCGCGCGCTGCTGGCCTTTGGCGACGAGCCCAAGCCCGGTGCGCGCGAGGCCTTGGCAGCCCTGAAGGCCCGGGGCATCCGCACGGTGATGGTGTCGGGCGACAACCGGGGCGCGGCCGAGGCCATGGCGCGCCGCCTGGGGCTGGACCCGGCGGCCGGCGAGGTGCGGGCCGAGGTGCTGCCCGGCGACAAGGCCACGCAGGTGGCCGCGCTGCAGCAGCAGGGCGGCCGCGTGGTGGCCATGGTGGGCGATGGCGTCAACGATGCGCCGGCCCTGGCCGCGGCCGACGTGGGCCTGGCCATGGGCAATGGCACGGATGTGGCCATGCATGCGGCCGGTATCACCCTGATGCGCGGCGACCCGCTGCTGGTGGCGGCGGCGCTCGATATCTCGCACCGCACGGTGCAGAAGATCCGCCAGAACCTGTTCTGGGCCTTTGCCTACAACGTGGCCGGCATTCCGCTGGCGGCGCTCGGTTACCTGAGCCCGGTGGTGGCCGGGGCGGCCATGGCGCTCAGCTCGGTCAGCGTGATGGCGAATGCCCTCTTACTCAAGCGCTGGCGCATGTGATAAACACGTATGGCGTGCGGTCACACATGTCTGGCAAACTGCAACGTTTTGTTGCAGTCGGGCGGACACGGGGGCAGGGTGCTCGCATGGCAGAGTATCCCTTGCAGTCCGGCACCGGCATCCCTACCAAATGAAGGATGACAGACATGAATCTTTTCACGCTCATGCGGCAGTTCACCATTCGATTTCGAATGTTGGGAGCCATTGCCGTGGTGCTGGGCCTGTTGGGCCTGCTCGGAGGGGCCGGCATGCTGGGCATGTTCCGCATTGCCGCGCTCAGCGAGGACTTCATGTCCCACTCGTTCGCCGAAGTGGGCCACATGGCCGAGCTGCGCGGCGAGATGGGCACCATCCGCCAGCTCGAGAAGGACATGATCATCGGCTATGAGAAGCCCGAGGTCGTGAAGGCCGCACACGCCAAGTGGCTGGCCAGCCAGGACAAGGCCAAGAAGGTCGCGGCCCAGTTGCTCGAAGGGCCGGAAGACGCGAACAACCCGGTGGTGCGCGACATCATCAAGCGCCTGGACAGCTACCGCGAGCAGTTCGCCCACGTGGCGCGCCAGCTCGAAGCCGGTGGCTACGACACGGCCACCATCGCCAACCGCATGAGCGGCAAGGCCGTGGCCGAGTTCGACCAGGCCGACAAGCTCATGCAGCAGCTCGATACCGTGCTGCGCGCCGATGTGCAGGCTGCCGTGGAGCAACAGGGCAAGGTGACCAGCCAGACCAAGTGGCTGTTCGTGCTGGCCGTGCTGATCACCGTGGTGGTGGTGGTGCCGCTGACCCTGCTGAACATGCAGTCCATCTGCAACCCCCTGGCCGAAGCGCGCCGCATGGCGCAGGCCATTGCCGGGGGCGACCTGTCGCAGCCCATCCGCGCCGAGGGCAAGGACGAGGTGGCCGACCTGCAGCGCGCGCTGGGCGACATGCAGCAGGGCCTGGGTTCGCTGGTGGCGCAGGTGCGCGATGCCAGCGGCAACATCGCCACGGCCAGCCAGGAGATCGCCACGGGCAACCAGGACCTGTCGCAGCGCACCGAGCAGACGGCCAGCAACGCGCAGGAGGCCGTGGCCTCGCTGTCGCAGCTGACCTCCACCGTGCAGCAGACGGCCTCGTCTTCGCAGATGGCCAACCAGCTCGCGGCATCGGCCTCGAACACCGCCACGCGCGGCGGCACGGTGGTGCAGCAGGCCGTGGCCAGCATGCAGGAGATCTCGGCCTCGAGCCGCAAGATCGGCGACATCATCGGCCTGATCGACTCCATCGCCTTCCAGACCAACATCCTGGCGCTCAACGCGGCCGTGGAAGCCGCCCGTGCAGGCGAGCAGGGCCGCGGCTTCGCCGTGGTGGCCTCGGAAGTGCGCAGCCTGGCCCAGCGCTCGGCCGCGGCGGCCAGCGACATCAAGGGCCTGATCCACAACAGCGTGACCGCCGTGGACGGCGGCGTGCGCCACGTCGAGGATGCGGGCACGGCCATGAAGGAAATCGTGGCCAGCGTGCAGCGCGTGGGCGACATCATCGGCGAGATCACGGCGGCGGCCACCGAGCAGTCGGCCGGCATCGGCCAGGTGAACCAGTCGGTGGGCGAGATCGACCGCATGACGCAGCAGAACGCGGCGCTGGTGGAAGAGTCCGCCGCGGCGGCCGAATCGCTGCGCGAGCAGGCCGCGCGCCTGTCGGAGGTGGTGCAGCAGTTCCAGCTCGCCGAGTCGATGTCCCACGGCGGCCACGGGGGGCACAGCAGTGGCCCGGTGGCCCAGCCGCAGCAGCATGCATCGCTGCGCGCACCGGCGTCTTCGCGCCCGCTGCTGGCGCGCTGATACCGGCCTCCAGGCGGTCTGCACAAGGCCCCGCGCGCTTCGGCGAGCGGGGCCTTTTTCATGGGCGGGCGAGCCCTTCATTGACCTGCATCAGGTCGGCTTGGGCACGGGGCTGGCACCCTTGGGGCTGTTGAATTTTTCGGAGCAAGGCCATGCCCCATGCCAGTTTGCGGACCATCCGCGATGAGCACGCGTCGCTGGCGGCAGTGCTGCGCTCGCTGCAGCTGATGCTGGACCGGGGGCCGGCCGATGCGCCGGCCGCGTTCTTCGACGTGATGCGTGCGATGCTGTTCTACATCGACGAGTTTCCCGAGCGCCAGCACCACCCCAAGGAGGCGCAGTGGCTGTTCCCGCGCGTGGCCGAGCGTGCGCCCGAGGCGGCAGAGGCCATTGCGCGGCTGGAGCGCGAGCATGCGGGCGGCGAGGCCGCCGTGCGCGAACTACAGCACCTGCTGCTGGCCTGGGAGCTGTTGGGGGAGGTGCGGCGGGGCGCCTTCGAGGAGGCGTTGCATTGCTATGTGGCCTTCTACCTGGAGCACATGCGGATCGAGGAAACCGTGGTGCTGCCTGCCGCCCACGAGCACCTGGACGCGCGGGACTGGGCGGCCGTGGATGCGGCCTTTGCCAGCAACGCCAACCCTCTGGCACAGGGCCCGGCCCGCGACGGGGCCTACGACCGGTTGTTCACCCGCATCGTGATGCGGGCCCCTAATCCCATCGGGCTGGGGTAGGCCGGATTCACGCCGACTGGAGGGTCGGGTAGTCGGTATAGCCCTTTTCGCCGCCGCCGTAGAAGGTGCTCTGGTCCCAGGCGTTGAGCGGGGCCTTCTGGCGCAGGCGCTCGACCAGGTCGGGGTTGGCGATGTAGAGCTTGCCGAAGGCCACGATGTCTGCCGAGCCGTCGGCCACGGTCTTCTCGGCCAGGCTGGCGTCGTAGGCGTTGTTGGTCATCCACGCGCCCTTGCCGCCGGCTGCGCGGTAGGCGGCCTTGAGGGCCGCGTAGTCGAAGGGGCGGTCGGGCAGCTCGCGCGGGCCGCCGGTGGCGCCTTCGATGATGTGGATGTAGGCCAGGCCCAGCGGGGCGAGCTGGCGCACCACGTAGTCGAACAGGGGTTGCGGGTCGGCGTCCACGATGTCGTTGGCCGGGGTCACGGGCGACAGGCGGATGCCGACCTTGCCGCCGCCCACGGCGTCGACCGCAGCGCGCGTGGCTTCGAGCAGCAGGCGGGCACGGTTCTCGATGCTGCCGCCGTAGTCGTCGGTGCGCTGGTTGGCGCCGGTCTTGAGGAACTGGTCGAGCAGGTAGCCGTTGGCGCCATGGATCTCCACGCCGTCAAAGCCGGCGGTCTCCACCGCGTTGCGTGCGGCAGCAGCATAGGCGTGCACGATGCCGGGCAGCTCGGCAGCGTCGAGCGCGCGCGGCTGCGAGGTGGGCGCGAAGCTGCCCTTGCCGGTGGCGCGGTCGATCAGGTAGGTCTTGGACTTGGCGATGATCGCCGAGGGCGCCACGGGCGCGCCGCCATCGGGCTGCAGGTCGTTGTGCGAGATGCGGCCCACATGCCACAGCTGGGTCACGATCTTGCCGCCGGCCGCGTGCACGGCGTTGGTGACCTTCTTCCAGGCATCGAGCTGCTCGGTGCCATACAGGCCGGGCACATCGGCATAGCCCTGGCCCTGGTGGCTGATGGCCGTGGCCTCGGTGATCAGCAGGCCGGCGCTGGCGCGCTGGGCGTAGTAGGTGGCCGTGATGTCGGCCGGCACGGCGTTGGGCGCGCGGTTGCGCGTGAGCGGCGCCATGGCGACGCGGTTGGCCAGGTGCAGGTCACCGACCTGGATGGAATCGAAAAGCGAAGGTGTGGACATGCGGTGGTGCTTTCTATCGTTCGTTCCTGCGGAGGTCGCAGGGACCGGAAATGACGGGCAAGCGTATTCGCAATCGGCAAAGCCTGCAGTGGGCTGGCGCAACCAAGGGCAAGGGATTTGTGCTATTTCCAGGCGCCCCGGGGCGACAGCGTGGCGATGCCCTGCGCGGCACAATGGCCGCCATGAGCACTGCCGCCCCTGCGCCTTCTTTCGCCCCTTTGCTGCGCCATGGCCTGTGGCTGGCCGTGGCCCTGTCGATGGGGGCGGCGGTGTCGCTGGGCATCACGCGCTTTGCCTATGCGCTGCTGCTGCCGCCCATGCGCGCGGACCTGGCCTGGTCGTACACGCTGGCCGGTGCCATGAACACGGTGAACGCGCTGGGCTACCTGCTGGGCGCGCTGGCCACGCCGCTGCTGCTGCGCCGCCTGGCGCCGGGCACGCTGCTGGTGGCGGGCTCGGTGCTGGCCACCGTGTTCATGGGGCTGTGCGGCTTCTTCGTGGATGCGGTGCCGCTGCTCGTGCAGCGCCTGCTGGCCGGCGTGGCGAGCGCGCTGGTCTTCGTCTGCGGCGGGCTGCTCGCGGCACGGCTGGGCGCGCAGCAGCCGGGGCGCAGTGGGTTGCTGCTGGGCCTGTACTACGGTGGCACGGGCTGGGGCATCAGCCTGTCGGCCGTGCTGGTGCCGGCGGTGCTGGCCGCTGCGCCGGGCCCGCACCCCTGGGCCTGGGCCTGGGCCTGGTGGGCGCTGGCGCTGGCCTGCGTGGCGGCCACGCTGGTGCTGCTGTGGCCGGCGCGGGCGCTGCAGGCCCTGGCGGCACCGGCTGCTGTGTCTGCACAGCCGGCAAGCGGCAGCATGCGCTGGGCTGCATTTGCGCCAGCGCTGCTGGGCTATGGCCTGTTCGGCGTGGGCTATATCGGCTACATGACCTTTGTGGTGGCGCTGCTGCGCGAGCAGGGCGCCAGCGGCGCGGCCGTGACCTGGTTCTATGCGCTGCTGGGGCTGGCCGTGGTGTTGTCTTCGCGCATCTGGGCGGGGCTGTTGGACCGCAGCCGCGGCGGGCAGGCGCTGGCCCTGCTCAACGGCCTGCTGGGCGTGGCCACGGTGCTGCCGGCGCTGACCTCGGCCTGGCCCGTGGTGCTGGCCTCGGGCCTGCTGTTCGGCGCAGTGTTCCTGTCGGTCGTGGCATCGACTACGGCACTGGTGCGCCACAACCTGCCGCAGGCGCTGTGGGCCAGCGGCATCAGCGCTTTCACCATCGTCTTCGCGGCGGGGCAGATCGTCGGGCCCACGGTGGTGGGCTGGATCGCCGACGGCCCCGGCGGCCTGGCGCGCGGGCTGGTGTTCTCGGCCTGCGCGCTGTGGGTGGGTGCAGTGGTGGCATCGCGGCAGAAGCCGCTGGTCTCTGCTTAGAACAGGTTCTTAGACGCTTTTCGCATATCCAAGCGCGAAAGCAGTGCAAGGCCGCGAGGGCCCTGCTGCCTAGAATTTTTCTCTCCTGCCGGACCGTTTCGGGCTGGCGTCGACAGACCCGAGAGAGAAAAAGGAAATCGTCCCGATGGCAGCAACACGCAGAACCAGCATCCAGACCGCGGCCCTGGCCGTGGGCATGGCACTGGGCTTCAGTGCCCTGGCGCAGACGCGCGAAGTGGTGATTGGCTACCAGGACATGGTCGTGCCATGGCGCCATGCGCAGGAAACGCGCGAGGTCGAGAAGCGCACGGGCTACAAGGTCACCTACCGCAAGCTGGGCAGCGGCGCCGAGGTGGTGCGCGCGCTGGCTTCGGGCGCCATCCACATCGGCGAGGCGGGGTCTTCGCCCATTGCGTCGGCGATTTCGCAGGGTGTGCCCATCGAGGTGTTCTGGGTGCTGGACAACATCAACGATGCCGAGGCCCTGGTGGCGCGCAACGGCGCGGGCGTGAACAGCCTGGCCGACCTCAAGGGCAAGAAGGTCGGCCTGCCCTATGTGTCCACCACGCACTTTCATGCGCTGGTGGCGCTGCAGGACGCGGGTGTGGACCCCAAGAGCGTGCAGATCCTGAACCTGCGCCCGCCCGAGATCCTGGCGGCCTGGGAGCGCGGCGACATCGATGCGACCTTTGTCTGGGACCCGGTGCTCGCCAAGGCCAAGGCCGGCGGCAAGGTCATCGTGACCTCGGGCCAGATCGCGGCCAGGACCGGCAAAGCGACCTTCGACGGTCTGGCCGTGAGCAAGTCCTTCGCCAAGGAGCATGACGCCTTCCTCGCGCAGTTCGTGCAGGTGCTGGCCGATGCCGACAAGGCCTACACGGTCAACAAGGCCGCGTGGAATGCCGATTCGGCCGAGGTCAAGTCCCTGGCCAAGTGGAGCGGGGCCGAGGCGCCCACCGTGCCCGCGAGCCTGGCGCTGTATGCCTTTGTGCCGCCCACCGAGCAGGCATCGAACCAATGGCTGGGCGGCGGCAAGGATTCGGGCGTGGCGAAATCGCTGGCCGCCACGGCGGCCTTCCTCAAGGAGCAGGGCACCATCCAGAACGTGCTGCCCGACTACGCCGTGGGCGTGAACCCGGCCTGGGTCCGGCGTGCCAAGTGACGACGACAACGCCGAGGGCCTGCGCATACGCGGCCTGAACGTGCGCTACGCGGGTGCATCGCCCGTGCTGGCGCTGCAGGACGTGGACCTCGACATCGCGCGCGGCGAGCTCGTGGTGGCACTCGGTGCCTCGGGCTGCGGCAAGACCACGCTGCTCAACTGCATCGCGGGTTTTACCGAGGCCTCGTCGGGCCGCATCACGCTGAACGGGCGCGATGTGGCCGGGCCGGGTGCGGAGCGCGGCGTGGTGTTCCAGAAGCATGCGCTCATGCCCTGGCTCAACGTGGTCGACAACGTGGCGCTGGGCCTGCGCCTGCGCGGCGTGGCGCGCGAGGAGCGGCGCCGCCGGGCCACCGAGCAACTGGCCCTGGTGGGGCTGGAAGCCTTTGCCCAGGCCCCCGTGTGGCAGCTCTCGGGCGGCATGCAGCAGCGCGTGGGCATTGCGCGCGCGCTGGCGAGCGACCCCGAGGTGCTGCTCATGGACGAGCCGCTGGGCGCGCTCGACGCGTTCACGCGCGAATCGCTGCAGGAGCTGGTGCTGCAGCTGTGGCAGCGCACGGGCAAGACCATTTTCTTCATCACCCACGATGTGGAGGAGGCGCTGTTCCTGGCCTCGCGCCTGATCGTGATGACACCGCGCCCGGGCCGCATCGCGCAGCAGCATGCGCTGGGCTTCAACCGCGAGCACCTGGCGGGCCGGGCGGCGCGCGCGGTGAAGTCGGACGCGCAGTTCATCGCCTGGCGCGAGCGCGTGCTGGACTGGATTGCACCGGGTGCTGCGGTGCATGGGGAGCCCGCCGGTGCCTGATGCGATGAGCCAGATCCTGGTGATTCCCGGCATCGGCCGCGATGCGCCCGGGGCCGCCGTGCCCGCGGAGCCGGCCTTGCCGCGCGCCGTGGCGCCCTTCCGCCTGCCCGGCAGCGGGCCCAGCCGCGCCATCAGTGCCGCCACGGTGGCCGCGCTGCTGGCGCTGTGGTGGCTGGCCACGCACCGCGGCTGGGTGCCGCCGCTGTTCCTGCCCGCGCCCGAGGCCGTGTTGCGCGCCCTGGGCGATGCCTGGCGCGGCAACATCCAGGGCGGTGAGCCGCTGTGGAAACACCTGCAGTGGAGCGCGATCCGTGTGTTCGGGGCGTTTGCGCTGGCGGTGGTGACTGCGGTGCCGGTGGGCATTGCCATGGGCGTGAGCCGCGTGGCGCGCGGTGTGTTCGACCCGCCCATCGAGTTCTACCGCCCGCTGCCGCCGCTGGCCTATTTGCCGCTGATCGTGATCTGGCTGGGCATCGACGAGGCGTCCAAGATTTTGTTGATCTACCTGGCCTGCTTTGCGCCCATCGCACTGGCCGCCAAGGCCGGTGTGCGCAGCGCCAGCGTGGAGCAGATCAATGCGGCCCTGTCGCTGGGCGCCCGCCGCTGGCAGCTGGTGCGGCACGTGATCGTGCCGGCCGCGATGCCCGAGATCCTGGTGGGCCTGCGCATTGCCATTGGCTTTGGCTGGACCACGCTGGTGGCCGCCGAGATGGTGGCGGCCACCGTGGGGCTGGGGCAGATGGTGCTCAATGCCTCCAACTTCCTGCGCACCGATGTGGTGGTCATGGGCATCCTGGCCATCGGCCTGGTGGCCTGGGGCTTCGACTGGTGGATGCGCTGGCTGGAGCAGCACCTGGTGCCGTGGAAAGGACGCTGACCGTCCTTTCCAGAGGGCTTGTGCTTACTTGAGCAGGCCTTCGGTCTTCATGGCGGCCTGCACGGCGGGGCGGGCGGCCACGCGCTCGCGGTAGGCAGCCAGGTTGGCCAGGCCAGAGATGTCCACATTGGTGGGCTTGTGCCAGTTGGCCACGGTGAACAGGTAGGCGTCGGCCACGGTGAAGTGCTCGCCCATCAGGTACTGCTTGTCGGCCAGCTGGCTATCGACCCAGCCCAGGCGCTGCAGCAGCTTGTCGCGCCGGGTGGCCTTGTACTCCTCGGGCGTGGCAGGGTTGAAGAGCGGCGAGAAGGTCTGGTGCAGCTCGGTGCCGATGAAGGTCAGCCACTCCTGCAGGCGGTAGCGCTGCAGCGAGCCGTTCTGCGGCGCCAGCATCTTGAGCGGCACCTGGTCGGCAACGTACTGCACGATGGCCGGGCCTTCGCGCAGGCGCGTGCCGTCGTCCAGCTCCAGCATGGGCACGTAGCCCAGGGGGTTGATGCCGTAGTAGTCGGTGCCGTCCTGCAGCTTGTGGCTCTTGGTGCTGGCCAGCACGGGCGTGAAGGCCAGGCCCGCTTCGTGCAGCACGATGTGCGGGGACAGGGAGCAGGCGCCAGGAGAGTAGTAGAGCTTCATTGGGAGGTCCTCTGGGTTGATGCGGCAGGAACCCACTATCCTATGCGCTGCGCCCGCCTTTTGCATGACCTGGCGGGTCAACGGCCCGCGCGCCCATGTCAGCTGTCGTAACCGGGTGCATCGCGCTGCGCCTTGCGCAGCAGCGATGGCCAGACGAAGGCACCGCCCAGCCCGCCGGTCTGCACGCGCATGGCCTGGGCCACACCGCTCACGATCTGCGGGTCCACCGAGGTGACTTCGCCGCCGGCCTGCGCGTCGATCTGGATGCGGCAGGTATTCTCGAAGGTGTACATCGACAGGAAGGCGTCGGCGATCGACTTGCCCACGGTGAGCAGGCCGTGGTTGCGCAGCATGAGGAAGTTGGCCTCGCCCAGGTCGGCCTGCAGGCGCGGCTTTTCCTCGTCGCGGAAGGCCACGCCCTCGTAGCCATGGTAGGCCAGCGAGGCGAGCACGAAGGTGCTTTGCTGGCTGATGGGCAGCACGCCGCATTTCTGCGCGCTCACGGCCACGCCGGCACGGGTGTGGGTGTGCAGCACGCACTGCGCGTCGGGCCGGGCCTCGTGCACGGCGCTGTGGATCACGAAGCCGGCCGGGTTCACGGGGAAGGGCGAGTCGTGCAGCTTGTTGCACTGCATGTCCACCTTGATCAGGCTCGACGCGGTGATCTCGTCGAACATCAGGCCATAGGGGTTGATGAGGAACTGGTGCTCGGGGCCCGAGACCGATTCGGGCAGCTTGGCGCTGATGTGGGTGAACACCAGGTCGCTCCAGCCGTACAGCGCCACCAGGCGGTAGCAGGCGGCCAGGTCGCAGCGCAGCTGCCATTCTTCGGGGCTGACGCTTTCTTGCAGGGAGGGGATGGCGATCATGGGGCGTGTCTCCTGGAATGTCTTGGTAGGGAAAGCCACTGTAGGGCGCCACGCGAACAGGCGCTGTCAGCCAGGCTACACAAGCCGCAGAAAGTCAGGGTGCCGCAGCGCCGGTGTCGTAGAGTGCGGGGAAGTAGCGCTCCATGAGCGACTGGGGGCGCAGCGGCGCGGTGAAGCCGAAGCCCGCGTACAGGCCATGGGCGTTGCTGGTGGCCAGGGTGAAGCGGCGCAGGCCCTGGAGGTCGGGGTGGTCCATGACGGTTTGCACCAGTTGTTTGCTGTAGCCGCGGCCGCGGAACGCCGGCAGCACGAACACGTCCACCAGGTTGGCGAAGGTGGCGCGGTCGGAAATCACGCGCGCGAAGGCCACCTGGGCACCGTCCACAAAGCCGCCAAAGCACAGCGAGTGCGCGAGCGCGCGCTGCACCGTGGCCAGCGGGATGCCCCGCGCCCAGGTGGACTGCTCGGACAGAAAACGGTGGATGAGTGCCACGTCGAGCGCGGCCGGGTCGGTGGAAATGCGCAGGGTGGTGTCCATGGCAAAAAAGTATACGGATGGGCGGGCGAGGAGGCTGCAGCGGTGTTTTCCCGCAATGTCGCAGGCATTCCATTTCGCCGTGCGCGCCTCCAATCGCTGCGCGGCAGGCGTCCCTACAGTGGATTCACCCCATCGCCCGGTGGGAGGGAACAACCGGATTTCTTGGAGATCACCCCATGCGCACCACAGCTACTGCATCAACTTCCGTGAGGCTGCTGGCCTCGTTCGCGGCCGCCACCGGCCTCTTGTCCCTGGGCCTGTCTGCCCATGCCCTGGAGACCGTGGACAAGGGCTCTTTTACCATCGCGTTCTCGGGCGACATGCCGGGCACGGGCTACCAGGACGGCAGGATGGTGGGCTACGACGGCGAGATCCTGCAGCGCGCCGCCGAATCGCTGAAACTCAAGGTCAAGCCCGCGCTGATGGAGTGGTCGGGCACCATCGCCTCGGTGCAATCCAAGCGCGTGGACGTGATGGCCGGCACCATGGGCTGGACGGAGCAGCGCTCCAAAATCATGGCGCTGAGCGACCCCATCCACTATTTCAAGAACGGCATCACGCAGTCGGACAAGACCGACTGGAGCAAGCTCAAAGACCTGGAGGGCAAGAAGGTCGGCACCATCACGGGCTTCTCGTTCATCCCCGAGCTGCGCAAGATCAACGGCCTGCAGCTCGCGCTGTACGACACCTCGGACGCGGCCGTGCGCGACCTGCTGGCCGGGCGCATCGATGCGGTGATCGGCGACCCGCCGGTGATGCAGTACGCGATCTCGCAGAACCCGCAGTGGAAGATCAAGTTCAATGCCTTCAGCGATGCCTCGCCCGACTACCCGCTGCTCACGGGCCTGGGCCAGGTGGTGTTCGGCCTGAACAAGGACAACCCCGAGCTGCTCAAGGCCGTGAACACCGAGATCGCCAAGCTCTGGCAGAGCTGCGACCTGCGCAAGATCGGCAAGGCCTATGGCCTGGTGCAGGACGTCTGGTACGTCCCCGTGGGCCAGAACGCCCGGGCCGGCGTGGACCGCGCCGCGGACTGGAAGCTGCCGTCCTGCAAGTGAATTTTTGCTGACCTCCTGGCGAGCCGCATGCATGCCCCGTGGGCACGCATGCGGCTTTCTTGCTGGCTTGCCTCAGGCCTCCACGGTGCCGGCCTGAAGCGCCTTGCGCATGCGCCCCGGCGGCATGCCGTACAGCTGCTGGAAGTGCCGGATGAAGTGCGAGGCATCGGAGAAGCCGCACTCGTAGGCGATGGTGATGATGGGCAGCTCGGTGCTGGTGAGCATCCAGCGCGCGTACTTGAGCCGCGCGTTGCGGTAGTACTCCGACGGGGTGGTGCGCGTCTCGGCGAGGAAGACGCGTTCGAGCTGGCGGCTGCTCGAGTCCACCAGGCGCGCGATGACCGCGATCTCCAGCGGCGTGCCGATGTTCTTTTCCATCAGCACGATGGCCTGGCGCAGCTTGTCGTGGTCGGCCGTGCCGTAGCCCAGCGCATGGCGGCGCGCCACGTGGGTGCTGCGCGCAGCGGGGTTCACCGTCATCTGGTGGATGACCTTGGCCGCGCGGTCGGGGCCGCAGTGCAGGCGCACCAGCTCGGCCGTGAGCTCCACGATGGAGATGCCGCCCGCGCAGCTGATGCGGTCGCCGTCGAACACGTAGTGGCAGTCGGTGGCGTAGTCGAGCGCGGGGAAGGCGGCCTTCCAGTCCTCCACGTGGTAGGGGTGCACGCAGGCGCGGCGCCCGGCCATGAGGCCCGCATGCGCGAGCGCGAACGTGCCCGTGCAGATGCCGATCAGCGGCTTGCCCTGCGATGCCGCTTCGCGCAGGAAGGCGGTGTAGCGCGGGTGCACCGTGGGGATGGCGGGCAACAGCCCGCCGATGACGGCGATGTAGTCGTAGTCGCTCTCGGACGAGAGCGAGTCCTGCACCGCCACGGGCACGCCGCAGCTGGCCTGCACCGATTGCCCGGGCACCCCGAGGATGGTCCACGAGCAGCGGATCTGGCGGCTCTGGTCGCCCACGTCGGCCGCGTGGCGCAGGCCATCGCACAGGCCGGCCAGCGAGAGCAGGGGGAACTGCGGCCACAGCAGGATGCCCACGCGCAGCTCCGTGGCCGACGAGGCCGTGCCCGGGGCCCTGCGCTTGGGTGCGGCCACCGCCTTGGCCGCATCGAGCTTGCCGATCAATGCACCAATGTCGCCTGTGTTCTGCGCACTGGCCTGGTGCGGCTGCGCACCAATCTTGGCAGGAGTGAGATCAGATCGGTGTTTGGGTGGTGGCATGGGGTTTTCCCTGCATGTCGCATACGTTCAATATAGCGGCGACCGCCTGCAATGAACAGGGGGGCGCAATTCCTAGCATGGAGGCACTGGGCAACGAGGGCATGCGGCTGCAAGGACCGTGCCGCACAGCCCGCACAAGCAACCGTCTGGAGAACCCCGCTGTGAACGACCAACCCCCCCTGCTGCGTGTGAGCGGCCTCAAGAAGAGCTACGGCCCGGCCGAGGTGCTCAAGGGCATTTCCTTCGACCTGAAGAAGGGCGAGACCCTGTCGCTGATCGGGCCCAGCGGCTCGGGCAAGTCCACCTGCCTGCGCTGCCTGAATTTCCTGGAAAAGCCCCAGGCCGGCGAGGTGCTGCTCGGCACCGAGCGCATCGGCCAGCGGCCCGACCGCAAGGGCGGCTGGCGCCTGATGAGCGACACCGAGATGGCGCCGCAGCGGCGCGAGATCGGCATGGTGTTCCAGCTGTTCTACCTGTGGCCGCACCTCACCGTGCGCGACAACGTGGCGCTGGCCTCCATCAAGGCGGCCGGCATGCGGCGCGATGAGGCCCATGCGCTGGCCGAGGAGATGCTGGAGAAGGTGCACCTGCGCCACAAGGCCGATGCCTACCCCGAGCAGCTCTCGGGCGGGCAGCAGCAGCGCGTGGCGATCGCGCGCACGCTGGCGCAAAAGCCCCAGCTCATCCTGTTCGACGAGCCCACCTCGGCGCTCGACCCCGAGCTGGTGGGCGAGGTGCTGGGCGTGATCCGCGAGCTGGCGGAAGAGGGGCGCTCGATGATCCTGGTGACGCACGAGATCCGCTTTGCGCGCGACGTGGCGGACCGCGTGATCTTCATGGAGGGCGGTCACATCGTGGAGGAGGGCCCCGCCGCGCAGGTGATCAACCAGCCGCGCATGGAGCGCACGCGCAGCTTCCTCGGCCAGGTGGGGGCATGATGGGCATGCCGGGCATCGACACCCTGACCCTGATCGTGGCGACGCTGGCGCGCGGCGCGCTCACGGCCGCGCAGGTGGCCCTGGGCGCGGGCCTGCTGGCGGCCAGCCTGGGCCTGTTGCTGGCGCTGGTGGTGGTCTTCGTGCGCAACCCGTTGCCGCGCGCTGCCATTGCGGCCTATGTGGAGTGGATGCGCAATGTGCCCGCGCTGGCGCACCTGTTCGTGCTGTACTTCGGCCTGGCCTCGGTGGGCGTGCGGCTGTCGCCGCTCACGGCCGCCGTGGTGGGCCTGGGCCTGGTGGGCGCGGCCGTGCTGTGCGATGTGTTCGCGGCCGGCCTGCGCTGCCTGCATGCGGGCCAGCGCGAGGCGGCCCTGGCCGTGGGCCTGACGCCCGCGCAGGCGCTGCGCGCGGTGCTGTTGCCGCAGATGCTGCGCGTGACCCTGCCCTCGCTGGGCAACTATGCGAGCCAGCTCGTCAAGGACACGTCCATCGCCTCGGCCATCGCGGCGCCGGAGGTGATGTTCTACGCGCGCAACCTGGTCACCTCGACCTTCGAGACACCGCTGATCTACCTGACCGCCATGCTGCTCTACGCGGCCATGGTGCTGCCCATCAGCTGGGCGTTTGCGCGGCTGGAACGCCGCACCGCAGGGGGTGTGCGATGAGCGCTTTCTTCGCGACCTATGCCGAGTACCTGGGCGAGTGGTGGCCGCGCCTGCTGCAGGCGGCCCGGGTGACGGCCGAGCTCTCGGCCATCGGCTTTGCCATCGCGCTGGTGCTGGGCGCCGTGCTGGTGTGGATGCTGCGCAGCGGCGTGGGCGTGCTGCGCCATGCGGCCAATGGCTGCATCCAGCTGCTGCGCGCGGTGCCGCTGCTGGCCTTGCTGCTGGCGATCTACTTTGCGCTGCCCTCGGTGGGCATCACGCTGTCGGGCTACTGGGCCGGGGCCATGGGCCTCGGGGTGCATGGCGCGGCCTATGTGGCCGAGGTGCTGCGCGGCGGGCTGCAGTCGGTGCATGGCGGGCAGCGCGAGGCGGGGCTGGCTGCGGGCCTCACGCCGCGCCAGGTGTTCCTCTCGGTGACGCTGCCGCAGGCCCTGCGCGTGATGCTGCCGCCGCTGCTGTCGAGCTATGTGGCGCTGCTCAAGGACAGCTCGCTGTGCGCGCTGATCGCCACCAACGAATTGATGCTGGCGGCGCGCGCCATGTCCAGCGAGTACTTCCTGCCGCTGCACATCTTCCTGCTGGTGGGGCTGCTGTACTTCGCCATCGCCTTTCCCCTGTCGATGTGCTCGCGGCTGCTCGAACGCCGCCTGGCCCAGGGGCGCCGCACGGTGGGTGCGGCATGACCACGACGACCAAGGATTCCATGACCTCCCTGACCTATGCACCGCTGGAGCAGCTGGCCCAGGCCATCCAGCACGGAGAGCTGACCAGCGAGGCGCTGCTGGAGGCGCAGCTTGCGCGCATTGCACGCCATGGCAAGCAGCTGCATGCCTTCACCGAGGTCTATGCCGATGAGGCCCGCGCCGCGGCGCGCGGCCTGGACCAGATGGCGCGCGCCGGCATCCGCCTGGGGCCGCTGCACGGCGTGACGGTGGCGGTGAAGGACCTGTTCGAGGTAGAGGGCAAGCCCATTGCGGCGGGCTCGAAGGCGCGGCCGCCGCGCACCTCCGCAATCAGCGCAGCCGTGGTGGAGCGGCTGCGTGCGGCCGGGGCCGTGGTGATCGGCAAGACGCACACGGTGGAGTTCGCCTTTGGCGGCTGGGGCACGAACGCCGTGATGGGCACGCCCTGGAACCCCTGGGACCTGCACACGCACCGCACGCCCGGCGGCAGCAGCAGCGGCTCGGCCGTGGCGCTGGCGGCCGGCCTGTGCACGGCCAGCATCGGCACGGACACGGGGGGATCGGTGCGCATCCCCGCGGGGCTGTGCGGGGTGGTGGGCCTCAAGACCACGCGCGGGCTGGTCAGCCGCCATGGGCTCATCGAACTGTGCCCCACGCACGACACGGTGGGCCCGCTCACACGCACGGTGCGCGACAGCGCCATCCTGCTCGATGTGCTGTCGGGCCCCGACCCGCGCGATGCCGTGTCGCTGCCGGTGCCTGCGCGCGCGGTGCTGCCGCAGCTCGACGCCGCGCGCGGCGTGGCCGGCATGCGCATGTGGGTGCTGCCCGAGGCCGAGCGTGCGGATGTGGACCCCGAGGTGCTCACCGCCTGCGATGAGGCCGTGCGCGTGCTCGAAGGCCTGGGCCTGCAGCGCGTGGAGCGTGCGCTGCCGCAGAGCCTGGCCGAGTCCATGCGCGTGGCGGGCAGCCTGATGAGCGCCGAGGGCTATGCGAACCTGGGCGAACTCTTCGAGCAGGAGGGGCTGGAGTTCGACCCGCATGTGCGCCGGCGCATCCTGCTGGGGCGTGACATCGGCGCGGCGCAGTACCTGCAGCTGCTCAGACTGCGCGAGCAGGCCAAGGCCGAGATGCTGGCGGCCATGGACGGGGTGGATGTCTGTGCCTTTCCGACCAATGCCATCGCCGCGATCCCGCTCACCGAGGTGGACGAGCTGGCCACGCCGCTGTCGCGCCTGGGCCGCTTCGTGAACCTGCTGGACCTGTGCTCGGTGGCCGTGCCCGCGGGCTTCACGCGGGCCGGCATGCCGGTGTCGCTGCAGTTCATTGCGCGGCCGTTCGACGAGGCCACGGCCTTGCGTGTGGGCCAGGCCTTCGAGCGCGCGACGCGCTGGTACCTGGCCGTGCCACCCGGCCTGGGCTAGGCCATACGAGGAGCACACCATGCATGCACGCGTTCTCGCGAAGTCCCTGCCGGTCCTGGTCGCGCTGGCCTTGCTGGGGCCGTTGTGCCAGGCGCAGGGCACGGGTGGTGCGCTGGCCCGCATCGCGCGCAGCGGCACGGTGCAGGTGGGCTATATCCCCACGCCGGGCACCTTTGCCTTCCGCGATGCGGCGGGCAACACGGTGGGCTATTCGATTGCGGTGTGCATGAAGGTGGTGGAGGCCCTGCGCAAACAGCTGGGCCGGCCGGACCTGCGCGTGGCGTTCCGCCCGCTGGAGGCGGCGCAGCGCATTCCGCTGCTGCAGGCCGGCAGCATCGACATCGAGTGCGGGGGCAACACCAACACCGTGGGCCGGCAGAAGGCGGTGGATTTTTCGCACACGCTGTTCACCACGGGTGTGCGCTTTCTGGCGCGCCAGTCGGTGCAGCTCGATGGCGTGCCCAGCCTGTGGCGCCGGCGCATTGCCGTGAGCAAGGGCACGACGGCGCAGGAGACGGTGCAGCGCGCACAGCGCGAGCAGGAGATCGCCGTGACCGTGGTGGCCACCGATGCCGAGGGCGTGCGCCTGGTGGAGCTGGGCAAGGTCGATGCCTTTGCGCAGGACGATGTGCTGCTCTACGGGCTGATCGCCTCATCGCCGCTGCGCGGGGCGTTGCATGTGACCGGCCGCCACCTCACGGTGGAGCCCTATGCCTTCATGCTGCCCAAGGACGATCTGCCGCTGCGCGAGGTGGTGGACCGCACGGTGCTGGGGCTGATGCATTCGGGCGAACTGGCGGCGCTGTACCGCCAGTGGTTCGACACGGCCACGCTGCGCATTCCCATGAGCGCGCACATGCGCGAGAACATCCGTTATCCCAACAAGTACGGCATTCCTTGAGCTCAGGCGCCTTGGGGGATGGGGCTGCGCATGCCGGCGTTGATCAGGTTCCAGGCGTTGATGACGCCGATGGCAAAGCCGAGCTCGGCGATCTCGGTGTCGTTGAACTGGGCCTTGAGCAGGGCGAATTCCTCGTCGCTGGCGTCGCTGTGCGGTGTGGCGGTGATGATCTCGGCCCAGCGGAAGGCGGCGCGCTCGCGTTCGCTGAAGAAGGGGGCTTCGCGCCAGCCGGCCACGGCGTTGAGGTGGCGCGGCTCCATGCCGTCCTTGACGAGGTAGGTCCAGTGCATGTCCATGCAGTAGGCGCAGCCGTTGATCTGCGAGACGCGCAGGAACACGAGTTCGGCCAGGCGGGCGCCGATGCTTCCCTTCTTGACGGTCTCGGACAGGTTGACGAGGCCCATGAAGGCCTTGTTGGCGAGCTGGTGGTAGGGCAGGCGGGCGGTGTGCTGGGACATGGTGAAAACTCCGTTGGGTGGTGATGAAGGGTTGAAACCTGGAGGGCGCCGAGCTTGTCGTTGCCTTCCATACCCTTCAAGACGCGTGGGCCTGTGCCCTTGTGACAGCAGGGCCCCAAAAATTTTCAATCCAGCGTGAGCGGGATGCCCTGCAGTTTGTCCGGGTTGCGGATTGCGTAGATGGCGACAATGCGCTCGCCATCGGTCACGATGGCCTGGGCCGATTCGAGCCGGCCGTTGATGTAGCGCAGCAGGCCCGGCTCGCCATTGATGAGCACGGTGCGGTAGACCACCTGCTCGGCCATGCGCCGCCACTGCGCCCAGAACAGGTTGGCGATGCGGAAGGCGCCCACCAGCGGGTGCGGGAAGGACTGCACCTTGCCGCCACCGTCACCGATCAGCATGGCGTCTTCGGACAGCAGGGACTCGATGGCATCGCGCTGGCCGCTGTGGGCGGCCGCGATGAAGCGCTCGAGCAGCTGGTGGTGCACGCCCCGCGGTACCTCGAAACGCGTGCGCGCCTGCTGCACGCGCTCGCTGGCGCGGTGCACCATCTGGCGGCAGGCGGCCTCGCTCTTGCCCAGCTGGGCGGCGATCTCGGGGTAGTCGTAGTCGAAGACCTGGCGCAGCAGGAAGGCGGCGCGTTCCTCGGGGCCCAGGCGTTCGAGCACGTAGAGAAAGGCCACCGACAGCTCGCCGGCCAGCTCGGCCGCGGCCTCGGGTGTGCGCTCGTCGAGCGGCTCCACCAGCGGCTCGGGCAGCCACCAGCCCACATAGGCCTCGCGCTCGGCCTTGGCGGCGCGCAGCCGGTCGATGGACAGGCGCGTGGTCACGGTGACCAGCCAGGCCTCGGCCGATTGCAGTGCCGCCGTGTCCGTGCCGCTCCAGCGCAGCCAGGCGTCCTGCACCACGTCCTCGGCGTCGGCGCGCACGCCCAGCATGCGGTAGGCAATGCCGAACAGGCGCGGGCGCAGGGCGGCGAAGGTGTCGTCGACCGGGGTGGTGGGGGGCCGGGTGGTGGTCATGGCAGGGTTCCAAGCATACATAGTCTGGTACCTACCAGACGCGCCAGGGGGCCGCTCTGTGACAGGCTTGCCGCAAAAAATCAGAGTGTTCTGCGCAGCGCTTCGAAGAACAGTTCGGACTGCAGGCGTTCGCCCATGGACTGCTCGCTCACATGCTGCGCCAGCGCAGCGCTGGCCGGGGCCAGGGGCCGGCCCGTGGACTGGGCGAGCACCTGGGCCATGCAGGCGCGCTCCAAGTAGTACAGGTCGTCGTAGGCGTAGTCGATGCGGTCGCCGCAGACCACCACACCGTGGTTGCCCAGGAAGCCGATGTCCGCGGTGCGCAGCACGCCCGCGATGCGCTCGCCCTCGCGCACGTCGAGCGCGAAGCCGTTGTAGTTCGGGTCCACGGCCGTGCGGCCATGGAAGCGCATGGCGTTCTGCGAGAGCGTGGTGTCCAGGGCCCGGTCGGCGGTCAGCGTGAGCGCCGTGGCATAGGGCATGTGGGTATGCAGCACGCAGGCCTTCTGGCACAGGCGGTGGATGGCGGCGTGGATGAACATGGCCGTGGGCTCCACCTCGTGGCGGCCGGCCAGGCGCTGGCCCTCTTCGTCGATGAGCACGATGTCCTCGGCCTGCACCTCGCTCCACATCAGGCCGCGGGGGTTGAGCAAAAAGCGGCCGGAGCGGTCGGGCAGCTCCACGCTGAAATGGTTGCACACGCCCTCGGACAGGCCGTGGTGGGCGGCGGCGCGCAGGGCCAGGGCCAGGTCTTCGCGCAACTGGCGCACGGAGGGCGAATCGAAGTCGAGAGGGGCGGTGTCGTTCATCGGGGGTCCTGGGGTCACGGGTGGATTGTCACGTGTGCAATGGGCGTGCCATCCATTCGGCCTGGGCCTGCAGCACGCTGGCCGGGCTGCGGCCGGTGATGGCTTCGTAGACGCCCGGGGCGGTGGCGCCTTCGGTGCTGATGAGCAGCACGCGCGAGCCTGCTCCCAGGCCGGCCTGGGCGGCGCGGGCCGGATCGGCCATGAGCGCGGCCAGCCCGGCCAGGCCCGCGGCGCCCGATTCGCCACTGAGCACGGGCACATCGCCCGCCGCACCGCTGGCCAGGGTGCGCATGGCCGCTTCGGCCTCTGCATCGCCCACGGTCATGAAATGGTCCACGGCAGGCTGCAGGAAACGCCAGGCCAGGGGCGAGGTCTCACCGCAGGCCAGGCCCGCCATCACCGAATCCACACTGCCCGTGGCGCGGCTCGCGCGGCCGGCGATGGCGCTCTGCAGCAGGCAGTCGGCCTGCTGGGGCTCCACGGCGATGAAGGTGGGGCGCTGCGCACCGTAGCGTTCCCACAGGGGTGCCACGACGCCTGCGGCCAGGCCGCCCACGCCGCCCTGGAGCATGACGTGGGTGAAGGGGCAGGGATTGCCGGGCATCTGTTCCAGCAGTTCGTCGACCAGGATGCCGTAGCCCTGCATGACGTCGCGCGGAATGTCCTCGTAGCCCTCGTACGAGGTGTCGGAGACCACCCACCAGCCGTGGGCGCGGGCCAGGCGCTCGGCCTCCTGCACGGAGTCGTCGTAGTTGCCCGTGATGCGCACGACCTCGGCGCCCAGGGCACGGATGGGCCGTTCGCGCTCGGCGCTCACCTGGGCATGCAGCACGATGACACAGCGGCAGCCCATGCTCTGCGCGGCGGCAGCCAGGGCGCGGCCATGGTTGCCGTCGGTGGCGCTGATGGCGGTGAAGCCGGCCAGTGCATCCGCGTGGCGCCCTGCGAGCAGGTCGGCCGGGGCCCAGCCCGCGTCGGGCCATTGGCGCAGCACCAGGCGCAGCAGGGCGGCGGGCGCGCCCAGCACCTTGAAGCTGGCCAGGGGCGAGCGCACGGATTCGTCCTTGAGGTGCAGTTGGCCCAGGCCGAGCTGGCGGGCCAGGTGGGGCAGGGCGTGCAGCGGCGTGCTGCCGCGGCGCAGCTGCGTCCAGCCGGCCAGCCACTGCCGGCTTTCGCGGGCGGCGGCGAGGTTCATCACGCGCTGCAGGGCGGGGTCGTAGGGGCGGCGAGAGGCCGCAGGGTTGGTGAAGAGCATGGGTGATTTCCAGGGTCAGGCGGTGATGGGCAGGCGCGCGCGCGCGAGTTCGGCGAAGTAGCGCGCGCCCACGGGCAGCACGGCGTCGTTGAAGTCATACGCGGCGTTGTGCAGCGGCACGCCGCCGGGCGTGCCGGCCTCGCCGTTGCCGATGAACATGAAGGCCCCGGGGACCACCTGCAGGAAGGCACCGAAGTCCTCGGAGATCATCATGGGCGTGACGTTGCTGTCCAGCCGCTCGGCACCGATCACGGCCTGGGCAGCCGCGGTGGCCACCTCCACGCAGGCCGGCCAGTTCACGGTGGGGGCGAATTCGTGGGTGTAGGTGAAGCGGCAGCTGGCGCCATGGGCGGCGCAGATGCCTTCGCTGATCTCGCGCATGCGTTTTGCGAGCAGGGCCTGTACCTCGGGCGAATAGCTGCGCGTATCGCCCTTGATCGTGGCGTGGGTGGGCAGGGCGTTGCGGATGCCGTCGGTGGTGAATTCGGTGCACGAGACGACGGCAGGCTGGCTCGGGTCGACCGAGCGGGCCACCACGGTCTGCAGCGCAAGCACGATCTCGGCGCCGATGACCAATGGATCGATGGCCATGTGCGGGCGCGCCGCGTGGCCGCCTCGGCCGGTGATCTCGATGACGAAGTTGTCCTCGCTGGCCATGATGCCGCCGCTTCGGATGGCCATGTGGCCAGCCGGCATGCCGGGGATGTTGTGCGCGCCGTAGATCTCATCGACGGGGAAGCGCTGGAACAGGCCGTCGGCCATCATCGCTGCGGCCCCCTTGCCATGCTCCTCGGCGGGCTGGAAGATGAAGTGCACCGTGCCGTCGAAGTCGCGCCGCTCGGCCAGCAGCTGCGCGGCGCCGAGCACCATGGCCATGTGGCCGTCGTGCCCGCAGGCATGCATGCAGCCTGCGTTTTGCGAGGCATGGGCGCGGCCCGGGGCCGCTTCGCCCATGGCCAGCGCGTCCATGTCGGCGCGCAGGCCGATGCTGCGCGCGCTGTGGCCCACGGTGAGGCTGGCCACCACGCCCGTGCCGCCGATGCCGCGGTGCACCGAGAGGCCCAGGGCGCTGAGGTGGCGCGCCACGTAGTCAGCGGTGTCGACTTCGTTGAATCCGGTCTCGGGATGGCGGTGCAGGTGGTGGCGCCAGCGCACGAGCTGCTGCTCGAAGTCGGCGGAGGGGGCGGCGGGGTGGTGGGTCATGCGGGCACTCCAGGTGTCGGACGTTTCCTACGCATTGTTGGGGCGCACGCCCGGTTAAAACGATCGCAATGCGGCGTTCAATGAGGGATCTGTCTCACAATCGGAAGAACCGTGATGCATTTGTCCCATCGCCCTTTGGTATCGTGGGCGGAGCCATGAACCTTGACCGCCTGGATATCCAGATCCTCAATCTGCTGCAGGAAGACGCCTCGCAGCCCCTGCGCGTGCTGGCGCGCAAGGTCAACAGCTCACCCGCCACCTGCCAGCGGCGCATTGCCATCCTGCGTGCGGCGGGCATTTTGCTGCGGCAGGTCGCGGTGGTGGACCGCCAGCGCGTGGGACGGCCGCTCACGGTCTTCGTGTCGGTGGAACTCGACAAGCAGAACGATGCGCTGCTGCGCAACTTCGAGGCCAAGATGGCAGCGCAGGACGACGTGATGGCCTGCTACGAGGTGTCGGGCGAGTTCGACTTTCTGCTCATCATCAACTCCGCGTCGATGGAGCGCTACCACGCGTTCACGCGCGAGGTGTTTTCGTCGAACAACAATGTGCGCAACTTCAAGAGCACCTTCGCGATGAACTGCTCCAAGTTTGAGACCCGGGTGGCGCTGGACGTGCCCCCTGAGGTCGAGAAGGACGACGACGAGGACTGATCAGGCCGCGGGCCGGGTCAGGTCTTCGAGCCGCGTCAGGAAGGCCATGGCCTCGTGCGTGCTGCCTGCGCACATCTCGGCCGAGGGCTGCAGGCCGCTGCAGACGGCGGGGCGCTCGGGGTGCCCAAAAATAAGGCAGCGCGCATCGTCCGCGAGCTGGATGCAGCGCACGCCCGCCGGCTTGCCCTTGGGCATGCCGGGGATGGGCGAACTGATGGAGGGGGCGGTGCAGCAGGCACCGCAGCCCGGTCTGCACTGCATGGTTTGCTATCTATTCAATAGCTAAATCAGGCATTCAAACGGGCCGAGGCCCAGAGCACCTGGTCGACCACCGCGCGCACCCGCTCGTTGTGCACCGGCTGCACCAGGGCGCCGGCTTCGTCGAACGCCGTGCTGGCCTGGCCCAGCGCGAAGGCCTTGGGCGCGAGCCAGCATTCGAGGTTGACCAAGAGCGGTGCCAGGTGGCTTTGCGAGCGCAGGCCGCCCAGGCCGCCGTTGGAGGCGCTGAGCATGCCGACCACCTTGCCGCGGAAGGACTTGCTGCCGTCCTGCCAGTCGGGGTTGCCGCTCACGGGGCTGGAGGCCCAGTCGATGGTGTTCTTGAGCAGGGCGGTGTAGCTGCCGTTGTACTCGGGCGAGCAGATGATCCAGGCCGGATGCTCCCACAGCACCTGCTTGAGGCGCACCACGTCGGCCGGCGTGCCCTGGGCTTCGAGGTCGGCGTTGTACATGGGGATGTCGTAGTCCGACAGCTCCAGCAGCGTGACCTCGGCCCCGGCATCGCGGGCGATGGCGGCGGTCGCGTGGGCCAGGCGGCGGTTGAAGGACTGCTGGCGCGTGCTGCCGGCGAAGACGAGGAGGGAATTCTTGTGCATGGTGCTGCATTGGAGCACAGGCACCGGGCAGGATTCCTGCAAGCGCGGGCTATCTCGGCGTGCGCGATGGCGCCAGCCGCCACACCAGCGTGGCCAGGGCCAGCACAAAGGCCGCCAGGCTGAGCAGGGCGCGCCAGAGGTTGGCGGCATTCCACTGCGCGCGCACCTGGGCCCAGTCCTGCGGCAGGGCTCTCGGATCCCAGGCCTCGGTGGCGGCATTGAGCGGCAGGTTCACCTGCTGGGTGAAGACGATGATGCCCAGTGCGTAGGCCAGCATCACCGTGGCCAGGATGGGCCACCAGCCCTCGCGGCGCCGGGCCCAGTCGGTGGCCAGGGCCAGCGCGCCCCACAGCGGGGGGCCGAAGAACAGGGCGAAGAACAGGGCATGGCGCACATTGCGGTTCAGGGCGGACTGCACGGTGGCATAGGTGGGCCCGTCCATTTGCAGCATGGCGAGATTCACATTGCCGCTGTAGGTGCCGAAGAAGCCGGCCAGGAGACCGAGCCAGACGACGGCGAGAAAATGGGGGGCGATGGCGAGGGCAGGCATGTGCCCACTGTGCCCGCGGGGAAGGCCTGGCGCCTTAACCTTTGATAAGACCCATCTCGCTGCGCACGCGCGACAGCGTGACATCGGTGACGCCCAGGTAGGACGCCAGGTGCCGCAGCGCAATGCGCTCCGGCCAGTCCGGGTGTTGGGCCAGCAACCGGGTGTAGCGCTCGCGCGCACTCAGCTGCAGGAACTCCTGCTCGCGCTGCATCTTGCCATCGAGCAGGGCGCACAGTACCCGGTGTTCGAGTGCAGCCCAGGGTGCCCAGCCATCGGTGGGTGCTGCCACGCCCGGAGCAGGCAGGGGCAGCGCCCACACCCGGCTGTCTTCCAATGGTTCCACGTGGAACATCGCGGGCTGCTGCCGCAGGCTCGGGGTGATGGGCCAGCACAGGGCACCGTCGAGAAAGAAGTTCTTGTTGGCCTCCGCTCCGTCGCGGTCCACCAGGTACAGGCGCAGGGCGCCGCGCTCCACCCACCACAGGTGGCGCCAGGGGTCTCCCGCGCGCAGCAGGGGCTGGCCCTTGGCAAGGTCGACCGGTTGGGCGCTGGCCCACCAGGACGCCACCGGTACAGGCGGATCGCCCACCAGTCCGGTGAGAAAGCGACCCAGAGCCTGTTTTCGATTTATCCGGGGCCGCGCAAGAGCTTTGCCGGGATGGAATGCAAGGCGCGGGGTGCAGCCGATAGCTTGTGCTATCGGCAAGCGCCGCAACGCCGCAGACCGCCCGGCAAAGCACTTGCCCGAAGGGTTGGGGCGAAATCGGGCGATTGGACGCCCCGGCTGCTTGCATGGGCACGAGCCCATGCGGCGCACCCGAAGCATCCACTCATCCCGATTGCGCCCCAACGCGGCCCCGGATAAATCGAAAACAGGCTCTGAGAGGGCTGTGGGCAGACACGGTGGGCGCAAAGTGGGAAAATCCCGGGTTGCCCGCCGGGGCAGGGTGCAGGGTTGCGCCCATGCGCCCGGGCGGGGCCGGTATGCATGGTGCGCCCAGGCAGGGGCTGCCGCCAAGGCGTCGTACCGGGACTTTTGATTATCGGGCCCGACAGGCCCCGGAGCGCTCCCATGTTGTACCCCCAGGAATTTGATGTGATCGTCGTCGGCGGAGGCCATGCCGGCACCGAGGCCGCGCTGGCCGCTGCCCGCATGGGCAGCAAGACGCTGCTGCTCACGCACAACATCGAGACGCTGGGGCAGATGAGCTGCAACCCCAGCATCGGCGGCATCGGCAAGGGCCACCTGGTCAAGGAGGTCGATGCGCTGGGCGGTGCCATGGCGCTGGCGACGGACGAGGGTGGCATCCAGTTCCGCATCCTCAACAGCTCCAAGGGCCCGGCCGTGCGGGCCACGCGCGCCCAGGCCGACCGCATTCTGTACAAGGCCGCCATCCGCCGCATGCTCGAGAACCAGCCCAACCTGTGGCTGTTCCAGCAGGCGGTGGACGACCTGATGGTGGAGGGCGACCGCGTGGTGGGCGCCGTCACGCAGGTCGGCATCCGCTTCCGTTCGCGCACCGTGGTGCTTACGGCGGGCACCTTCCTGGACGGCAAGATCCATGTGGGCCTGAACAACTACTCCGCCGGTCGGGCAGGGGACCCGCCGGCCGTGTCGCTGTCGGCACGCCTCAAGGAGCTCAAGCTGCCCCAGGGCCGCCTCAAGACCGGCACACCGCCGCGCCTGGACGGGCGCAGCATCGATTTCTCCAAGTGCACCGAGCAGCCCGGCGACGGCATGCCCGGCGGCGTGAACGAAGGGGCGGTGCCCGTGTTCAGCTTCATGGGCAATGCGGCCATGCACCCGCAGCAGATGCCCTGCTGGGTCACGCACACCAACGAGCGCACGCACGACATCATCCGCAGCGGCTTCGACCGCAGCCCCATGTTCACGGGCAAGATCGAGGGCGTGGGCCCGCGCTACTGCCCGAGCGTGGAAGACAAGATCAACCGCTTTGCCGACAAGGACAGCCACCAGATCTTCCTGGAGCCCGAAGGCCTGACCACGCACGAGTTCTACCCCAACGGCATCAGCACCAGCCTGCCGTTTGACATCCAGTACGCGCTGGTGCGCAGCATGCCAGGGCTGGAGAATGCGCACATCCTGCGCCCCGGCTACGCCATCGAATACGACTACTTCGACCCGCGCTCGCTCAAGAGCAGCTTCGAGACGCGCCAGATCGAGGGCCTGTTCTTCGCCGGCCAGATCAATGGCACCACGGGCTACGAAGAGGCTGCAGCCCAGGGCCTGTTCGCTGGTATCAATGCCGCGCTGCAGTGCCGGGGCGATGCACCCTGGCTGCCCGCGCGCGGCGAAGCCTACCTGGGTGTGCTGGTGGACGATTTGATCACCAAGGGCGTGAACGAGCCCTACCGCATGTTCACCAGCCGGGCCGAGTTCCGCCTGCAGCTGCGCGAAGACAATGCCGACCTGCGCCTGACCGAAATGGGCCGCCAGATGGGCCTGGTGGACGACGCGCGCTGGGATGCCTTCAGCCGCAAGCGCGATGCGGTTTCACGTGAAACAGAACGCCTCAAGGCCACCTGGGTGAACCCGCGCAACCTGCCTGCGAGCGAATCCGAGCGTGTGCTGGGCAAGAGCATCGAGCACGAGTACAACCTGTTCGAGCTGCTGCGCCGGCCCGACGTGGCCTATGCATCCCTGGTCGGCATGGATGGCGGCAAGTACGCCTCGGCCGAGGTTTCACGTGAAACCCTGGGCGACCTGGCCGAGTCCGTGGTCGAGCAGCTGGAGATCGCGGCCAAGTATTCGGGCTACATCGACCGGCAGAAGGACGAGGTGGAGCGCGCCGCCCACTACGAAAACCTCAAGCTGCCCGAGGACCTGGACTACATGCAGGTGGCGGCACTGTCCATCGAGGCGCGTCAGATCCTGAGCCGCCACCGGCCCGAGACCCTGGGCCTGGCCTCGCGCATCTCGGGCATCACGCCCGCAACGATCTCCCTGCTCATGGTGCACCTGAAGAAGGGCGCCTTCCGTTCCATCCCCGGTGCCCGCGCCCATGCCGAAGCGCCCGCGCACTGAAGTGGCCGCAGGCCGACGGGGCAGGGCGGCCCGCAGGGATCGCCAGCGTGGCGAGTTGCTGATGGTGCGCACCGTGGCGGTGGTGGCCGTGCTGCTGTTGTTGCTGGGCATTCCCCTGTGGATGAAGCACGAGCGGGACAAGCGCACCGAAGGCCAGGCACGCAAGGAAAGCCCGGCACCGGTGGCCAAGTCTCCGGCTGCCAAGGCGATGGCGCCCGCCGCGGCACAGGCCAGCGCACCGGCAGTGACAGGCGGCATGGGCCATGGACTGACCTTCGCACTGCTGGCAGACGATGCCAAACTGCCCGCCGAGGTGGCCCGCCTGGGTTGCGCGGGCGAGCCCCGTGCAACGGACCGTCCGCTGAAAGACGACCATCCCTGCAACCACCAGCAGGGCGATACTTCGTGCCGTGTGGTCCTGCCAGTGCTCTGCATCCAGCCGGGCACGGCGGCCAAACCCGTGGGTGGCGCCGACGGCACCTACGCCGGCTGGACCGGTGGGCAGCTTGCACCCACGCAGCCTGTGATGGGCGCCATCCTGACCTCTTCCGCTCTGGCATCGGCGCGTTGCGAAAAGGAACTGGGCAGCGGCTGGCGCATGGCCGATGTGAAAGACGGCCTGGACAGTGGCAGCATCGCGGGCCTGCGCACCACCAACACCACCCTGGGCCAGGGCACCCGCTACTGGGTACAGACCCAGGACCAGCCGGCCAATTGCTGGAACAGCAGCGGCTCCTGACACTGCCCCGTCATGGTTCCACGTGGAACCATGGCAGTCTGCCCACCGAACAATGGAAATGCGATACCCATGAACACTCCCTCCGCCACCACGCAGGCGTTTCGCCCCACGCTGCTCTCTGCCGCGGAGCAACTGGGCGTGGCACTCACTGATGCCCAGGCCGATGCCTTGCTGTGCTACCTGGACCTGATCCAGAAATGGACCAAGGTCTACAACCTCACGGCCGTGCGCGATCCCAAGGAGATGCTCACCCACCATCTGCTCGACAGCCTGGCGGCGATTCCCCCGCTGCGCCGTGCTCTTGCCCAGGCAAGTCTGCCAGCAGGGCAGGGCGCCCGGCTGCTGGACGTGGGGGCCGGTGCCGGCCTGCCCGGCGTGGTGATCGCCATCTGCTGCCCCGAGGTCGACGTGAGCTGCGTGGACACGGTGGCCAAGAAGGCCGCCTTCATCCAGCAGGTGGCGGTATCGCTCAAGTTGCCGAACCTGCGCGGCGTGCATGCCCGGGTCGAAAACCTGGACGGGCCCTTCGATGTGGTGACCAGCCGCGCCTTCGCCTCGTTGGTGGATTTCACCACCTGGTCGCGCCAGGCCCTGGGCCCGCAGAGCGTGTGGCTGGCCATGAAGGGCAAGCACCCGGCCGAGGAAATCGCGGCCCTGCCGGCCAGCGTGCAGGTGTTTCACGTGGAACCATTGGTGGTGCCGGGGCTCGACGCGGAGCGTTGCATCGTCTGGATGCGGACCGCCTAAGCAACGCTGCGGCAAAAAAGCCGATCCCGCAGCGGCGGGTCGCTTAAACTTCCCCGCTCACCGGCCGGATTTGCGGCGGGCTCTTCCCCAGGGGATTCTCATGTTTGGCATTGCAGATTACGGCGCCTTCGTGGCTGCCATCGTCTTGTTCCTGGCGATTCCCGGTCCGGGCAACCTGGCGCTCATCACCTCCACCAGCAAGGGCGGCATCCGTGGCGGCCTGGCGGCCACCCTGGGCGTGATCGCCGGTGACCAGGTGCTGATGTGGGCGGCGGTGGCCGGCGTGGCCGCCCTGCTGTCCACTTACCCGGCGGCTTTCCATGCCGTGCAGTGGCTCGGCGCCGCCTACCTGGCCTGGCTGGGCTTCAAGATGCTCACGGCCAAGCCCGGAGCCCAGCCCATCCTGAACATCGAGCCGCGCCACTACTTCAAGCAGGCTGGCCTGATCACGCTGCTCAACCCCAAGGCCATCGTGTTCTACATGGCCTTCTTTCCGCTGTTTGTCGATCCGGCGCGCCACCAGGGCCTGCTGACCTTCGGCGTCATGGCAGCGACCGTGGCGGCCCTGACCTTTGCCTACGGCCTCATCGCCGTGCTGCTCACCCACCACCTGGCAGAGCGCATGCGTGCCAACCCCACCATCGGCCGCGTGCTCGAAAAAGTCGCCGGCGTGTTCCTGATCGGCTTCGGCATCAAGCTGGCCATTTCGAAGTAAACGAGGCTCCCACCCCATGGCCCAGATCTTTTGCATTGCCAACCAGAAGGGCGGCGTCGGCAAGACCACCACCACCGTCAACCTCGCCGCCGGCCTGGCCAAGATCGGCCAGCGCGTGCTCATGGTCGACCTGGACCCGCAGGGCAATGCCACCATGGGCTCGAATCTGGACAAGCGCAAGCTCGACCTCACGGTGTACGACGTGCTGCTCGAATCGGCCTCGGTGCGCGAAGCAGCGGTGCTGAGCGAGAACTGCGGCTTCCATGTGCTGGGCGCCAACCGCGAGCTGGCCGGCGCCGAGGTGGAACTGGTGACGCTGGAGCACCGCGAAAAGCGCCTCAAGGCCGCGCTCGCCGCGGCCGATGCGGACTACGACTTCGTGCTCATCGACTGCCCGCCCTCGCTGTCCATGCTCACCCTCAACGGCCTGTGCTCGGCGCATGGCGTGATCGTGCCCATGCAGTGCGAGTACTTCGCGCTCGAAGGCCTGACCGACCTGGTCAACACCATCAAGCAGGTGCACGCCAACCTCAACCCCGACCTGCAGATCATCGGCCTCTTGCGCGTGATGTTCGATCCGCGCATCACCCTGCAGCAACAGGTGAGCGAACAGCTCAAGGACCATTTCGGCGACAAGGTGTTCAACACCGTGATCCCGCGCAACGTGCGCCTGGCCGAGGCCCCGAGCTACGGCCTGCCCGGCGTGGTGTTCGACCCGCTGGCCAAGGGCAGCCAGGCCTTCATCGAGTTCGCCCAGGAGATGGTCGAGCGCGTGCAGACCATGAAGGCACTGGGCCGCAAGCCCGCCGTGGTCTGACCGCGCAGGGCACCGATTGCTATCAAATTCATAGTATGAGTCCATCCCCCGACACCGTGCTGGTGCTGCCTGGCTGGCAGAGCTCCGGCCCCGAACACTGGCAGAGCCGCTGGGAGGCGCTGCACGGCTTTCACCGCGTGGAGCAGCACGACTGGATGCGCCCGCTGCGCGGCGACTGGACCGCGCGGCTGGAAGAGACCATCGTCGATGCCCCGGGCTCCGTGGTGCTGGTGGCGCACAGCCTGGGCTGCATCCTCACGGCCTGGTGGGCCGCGCATTCATCCAACACGCACCGCGTGAAGGGCGCGCTGCTCGTGGCACCGGGCGATGTGGAGCGTGAGGACATCGCAGGCTACCTGCCCGGCTGGTCGCCCATTGCGCGCCAGCCGCTGCCGTTCCCTGCCGTGCTGGTGGGCAGCCGCAACGACCCCTACTGCAGCTTCGAGCGCGCCGAGGCCATGGCCAGCGCCTGGGGGGCACGCTTCATTGACTACGGTGCACGCGGCCACATCAATGCCGAATCCGGCCTGGCGGACTGGCCCGAAGGCCTGGCCCTGCTGGCCGGCCTGCGTGCGCCGGCGGCAGCATCGACTCCCTCCCTTTCCTGACCGGCGGCTGCCATGTCCAAAACCAATCTCCTGGAGACGGCACGCACGTTTCCCAAAGCCTGGTCGTCCCGCGTCGTCGGCCGGGCCGCCAATGCCAACGTCAAGGTGCTGCGCATGGACGACGGCGCCTACCCCGACGAGTCGCACGACTTCGACGAGGCCCTGATCGTGGTCGAGGGCTGCATGCGCCTGGACCTGCAGGGAACCGTCACCGAGGTGCAGGCTGGCGAAGTCTTCATCGTGCCCGCGGGCGTGCCCCATGCGGTGGCGCCGGGCAGCCATGGCACGCTGGTGATCATCGACCAATGATGTCCTGGTTTTCCAACGCCTCTTCCGCTGCGCCCCGCCAGTCCTGGGCCCAGCGGCTGGGCTACGAGCTGGGCGGGATGCTGGAACTGCTGGCCGGTGTGGCAAGCCTGGCGGGAGTTCCCCTGGCCGTGATCCTGGGCAAACTGTTCCTGGCAGCCGTATTGGCGGCCCTGGTGCTGGGCATAGGCCTGCGGTTTGCCCGGCGGCGCAGACTGCCTGGCCGCGCGGGTGCTGCGGCCCCTCTCGACTCTCTCCAAAAATAAGCAATCAATTCACCATGGTCACCAAAAAACCCAAGGGCCTCGGACGCGGCCTCGAAGCCCTGCTCGGCCCCAAGGTCAGCGAAGCCACCGAGAAGGCCCAGGCCGTCGAAGCGGGCCTGCCCAGCACCCTGCCGCTGGCCGAGATGGTGCCCGGCATGTACCAGCCGCGCACGCGCATGGACGAGGGCGCGCTCTACGAGCTGGCCGAGAGCATCAAGGCCCAGGGCATCATGCAGCCCATCCTGGTGCGCCGCTTGGCCGATGGCGAGAACGCCGGCAGGTACGAAATCATTGCCGGCGAGCGGCGCTTCCGGGCCGCGCGCCTGGCGGGCCTGGACACGGTGCCGGTGCTGGTGCGCGATGTGCCCAACGAGGCTGCGGCCGCGATGGCCCTCATCGAGAACATCCAGCGCGAGGACCTGAACCCGCTCGAAGAGGCCCATGGCCTGCAGCGCCTGATCCGCGAGTTCGGGCTCACGCACGAGCTGGCGGCGCAGGCCGTGGGCCGCTCGCGCAGCGCCGCGAGCAACCTGCTGCGCCTGTTGAACCTGGCCGAGCCGGTGCAGACCATGCTCATGGCGGGCGACCTGGACATGGGCCATGCGCGCGCGTTGCTGTCGCTGGAGCGGGCCGCGCAGATCACGGCCGGCAACCAGATCGCGGCCAAGAAGATGTCGGTGCGCGAGGCCGAGGCCCTGGTCAAGAAGATCGGCGCCGAGTTCAGCCTGGTGCCGCAAAAGCCCAAGAAGGAAAAGTCGCGCGACCTGCGCCGCGTCGAGGAAGAGCTGTCCGACCTGCTCATGGCCGAGGTCGAGGTGCGCGTGAAAAAGCGCGTGAAGCGGGGCGGCAAGGTGGAAGACATGGGCGAACTGGCCATCCAGTTCGGCTCGATCGAGGCGTTGAACGGCCTGATTGACCGCCTGCGACGCTAGGCAACACCCGCCAGGGGTGGGCAGAGGCCCCTTCGCATGGGGCCACGTGACAAAGTGCACACAATCGTGCTGCGGCGGCTTGCACAGGCGTGTTGCAGCGCGCCATGCCGCCCTACACTGCGCTCCATTCCATCCCGGGGCATGCGCTCCGGGGGAGTTCTGGAGAGTTCCATGCCCCGCGCAAGCCGCCTGCCGTCACTGCATTCAGCCGCCCTGGTCACAGGGCTGGTGGGCATGGCCGTTTGCGCGATTTGCGCGCAGACTGTGGGCTTGGTCGTCCCGGGCGCTGCCCACTCCTTCCTGCAAGGCCTTCTGGGCCTGTAATGCATATGCCATTGCGCCTGCTGCCCTGGCCTCTCCCCGCGCTGCTGGCGTGGGCGGGTGCCTGGCTGCTGTACCTCAGCCTGTTGCGCGCCGTGCCGCCCGTGGCGGCGCTGGTCGCGGCCAGCCTGCTGGGCACGGCGGCCAGTGTGCTGGGGGCCAGCTGGTGGCGGCGTGGGCTGATTGCGCTGGGCTTCCCGCTGTCGCTGGCGCTCACGGGCATGGCCAGCCTGCCGGCCTGGGCCTGGCTGGTGCCGCTGGCGCTGTTGCTGCTGGTGTACCCGCTCAATGCCTGGCGCGATGCGCCGCTGTTCCCGACCCCGCACCACGCGCTGCAGGCCCTGGCCGTGCAGGCGCCCCTGGCGCGCGGGGCACGCGTGCTCGATGCCGGCTGCGGCGTGGGCGACGGGCTCATCGCCCTGCGCCATGCCTATCCCGATGCCCGCTTGGAGGGGTTGGAGTGGAGCTGGCCGCTGCGCCTGGCCTGCGCACTGCGCTGCCGCTGGGCCCAGGTGCGCCGCGGCGACATGTGGGCCGCCGACTGGAGCGGCTACCAGATGGTCTACCTGTTCCAGCGCCCCGAGAGCATGGACCGCGCCGCGGCCAAGGCCCAGGCCGAGATGCCGGCCGGCAGCTGGCTGGTGAGCCTGGAGTTCGCCGTGCCCGGCCTGCTGCCCAGTGCCCAGCTGCGCGTGCCCGGCGGCCGCGTGGTGTGGCTCTACCGCCTGCCGCTGCTGCGGGAAAAGGGGGTCTGAAATGCACCGCTACAACTGTTTTTCCCAGCCCCTGGCGGTTACAGAAAAGATACATCCTTTTGCTACATTGCGCCCTGGCTACCAACCACACAAGAACCTAGAAATTCAAAGCCACAGGGGGCTTGCAGCAGCAGCAGCGAGGACCAGCGCCAGGAGGGAGCGCTCGGGCCTGCACAGCCTTCCTTGTCCGGTCGACATCCTCCCTCGCCAGCGGCATGCCGCGTGCGGTACCTCTTCGGGTGCCCGCCGCAGCATTCCCGTGGCAGGGCGCGTCGCCCGGGGTTTTCTGGTGAGCACCCGATCCATTTGCAAGGAGTATCCATGACATCCCAACCCCAATTCCGCCCGCGCCTGCTGTGGGCGCTCGCGCTGAGCGCGGCCCTCACGGGCTGCGCGACGATGCAGAGCCACGACAAGCTCGCCTCGGACGTGCAGGGCGCCGGCCGCAGTGGCGGCATTCCCGCTGCCATCGCGCAGCTCGAATCCACGGCCAAGACCGAGGACGAGAAGACCGCGCTGCTGTTCAACATGGAGCGCGGCGAACTGCTGCGCATGGACCGCCGCTACGCGGACAGCACGAACGCCTTCCTGCTGGCCGACGTGAAGGTCAAGGAATGGGAAGACACGGCCAAGAGCAACCCGCAAAAGCTCATGGGCACCGTGGGCGCGGCGCTGATCAGCGAACGCCTGAAGGCCTATGAAGGCCAGGACTACGAGAAGGTCTGGCTGACCACGCGCCTGGCGCTCAACCGCGTGGCCGTGGGCGACGTGGAGAACGCCCGCGTGGACATCAAGCGCACGCACGAACGCGAGGCCATCATTGCCGAGTTCCGCTCCAAGGAAACCCTGGCCGCCGAGCAGGAAGCCAAGTCCAAGGGTGCCAGCGCAGGCGGCAAGGAGCTCAACGGCTACCCCGTCGAGACCTTCAACGACCCCGAGGTGCTGGCCCTCAAGAACGGCTACCAGAACGCGCTGAGCCACTACCTGGCCGGCTTCCTGTACGAGATGCTCAACGAGCCCGGCCTGGCAGCGCCCGGTTACCGCAAGGCCATCGAGCTCAAGCCCGAGACCGGTGTGCTCGAAGAAGGCCTGCGTGGCCTGGACAGCCGCACCAGCTTCACCTGGAAGCGCCGCCAGCGCATGACCGACGTGCTGTTCGTGGTCGAGGCCGGCGACGCTCCGGCGCGCAAGCCCCGTGCCTTCACGCTGCCCGTGCCCGTGGGCAGCCGCTGGACCACGGTGAGCGTGTCCTACCCCGTGATCGAGCCCTCGCGCGACGCGCCGCTGACCAACCTGTCGGCTGCGGGCACCGATTTCAAGCTCGAGAAGGTCGTCGACGTGAACGTGATGGCACGCCGTGCCCTCAAGGACGAAATGCCCGGCATGGTGCTGCGCGGCTTCACGCGCGCCGTTGCCAAGGGCGTGATGCAGGACCAGCTGCAGAAGAAGGGCGGCCTCTTGGGCGGCATCGTGGGTGCCGTGGCGGCTTCGGCCACCGAGCAGGCCGATGACCGCATGTGGCGCATGCTGCCCGGCCGCGTCTACGTGGCCCGCGGCTACCTGCCGCCCGGTGAGCACACCGTGACCATCAACGGCCGCGCGCTGCCCCAGCCCGTGAAGGTCGATGGCCAGTACGCCCTGGTGCCCCTGCGCCTGTACGAGAACAGTGTGCTCATGGGCGATGTGGCCTCGGTCGGCCAGCTGGCGGCCGCGGCCTCCACGGCGGCGGTGGCGCCTGCGCCCGTCAACGTGCCCGCCGCCTCGACCACGTCGGTCTCCACCACCACGACGACCAAGACCACCACCACGACCACCAACCGCACGCGGCCTGCAGCCAAGCCCGCGCAAGCGCCCGTGACCCCGGCCAAGAACTGAACCGACGACCGTTTTCCCAAGGAGTTTGATCCATGACTATCCGCACCCACCTGACCGCCATCGGCGTCGCCGTGATGGCACTGACCGGCGCTGCGGCACACGCGCAGCTGCACGACCCCGCAACACCGATCGCCGTGGCCTCCAAGGTGGCGCTGCGCGGCGAGGCCAACAACATCGCCGTGCGCGAGATGCGCATCGTGCGCACCAACGACATCCTGGTGGTGCAGGCCGACATGGCCAACATGGGCCGCACCGACCGCACCGTGTTCTACCGCTTCAAGTGGGTGGACCAGGTGGGCAACCAGGTGGGTGACGGCGAGTCGTGGAAGCAGATGAGCGTGCTCGGCCTGGGCCAGCAGACCGTCAAGAGCGTAGCCCCCACCAGCGCCGCAGTCGACCTGCGCCTGGAAATGAACGTAGAACCGCGCTGAGCCACTCAGCGCCGACCGGAGAACCCACCATGCAACGCAACACCACCCTCCAGCGCAGCGCGCTTGTCCTGGCCTTCGCGGCCAGCACCCTGGCCCTCTCGGCCTGCCAGAACCTGTCCTCGCCCACCGTGCGCTTCGACCGCCAGGTCAACTACGGCGACGCCAAGGCCGTGGAACTGGTGACCAACGAGTTCGGCTCCACCGACCTGCAGATGATCGCCGAGAAGATGACCGGCGGCCTGCTCGAAACCGGCATCTTCCAGGGCCGCCCCACGGTGACCATCTCCACCGTGAAGAACAAGACCAGCGAGTACATCGACACCACCAACGTGATGAACTCGATCCAGACCGCGCTGGTCAAGTCCGGCAAGGTGCGCTTCGTGCGCTCCATCAACGAGATGCAGCAGGGCGTGGACGAGCTGCAGCGCCAGAACCAGAGCGGCCTGTACAAGCAGGGCACCACTGCCAAGGTCGGCCAGATGACAGCCGCCAAGTACACCATGGAAGGCGAGCTGACCAGCATCGTCAAGCAGAGCAACACCACCAAGGACGTGTACTACAAGTTCACGCTCAAGCTGTTCGACGTGCAGGAAGGCACCGTGGAATGGCAGGACGAGAAGGAAATCCGCAAGACCAGCAAGCGCTGATCGGCCGCGGCACTGAAAGGACTTCACCATGCAACGCAGAACCACCCTGGCGGCCGCACTCTCCGTGCTGGCCCTGACCCTCGGCACGGGCGCCCAGGCGCAGAATGCCGCCCCCAAGATCGCCGTGACCGACCTGGCCTATGCCCAGCAGGTCTCGGAATACTTCGTGGCCGGCGCCTACCAGCGCAGCGCCCAGATGAGCGCGGGCGGCAGCCACAGCCACGGCATGTACGGCGGCTCGGGCAGCCACTCCATGCAGGCCTCGGAGCAGGCCAGCGGCACCTTCGTGGCCGGCCGCTACAGCTATATCGAGCAGCGCGAGCTCGGCGGCTACACCAACGACATCAAGGGCGCGCTGCTGCAGGGCACCTACTTCCGCCTGGTGCAGGGCAAGGGCTTCGATGCCGGCAAGCCGCAGAACAGCAAGGCCGAGCAGGTGCTCAACCAGGTGCAGACCGGCAAGATGGCCACGCCCCAGGCGCAGAACCAGGTGGCCAACGTGGTCGCGCGCATCAAGAAGGGCGAGTTCGCCGGTGCCGACTACGTGCTCTTCGGCGTGGTCTCCAGCATCAACTTCACCGATGCGCTTTCGCCGCTGCAGGGCACGACCAGCGCCACGCGCCAGTACGGCCTGCAGCTCTTGGCCGACTTCTCGTTGATCAACACCCGCACCTACGAGATCAAGGCCGCCTTCTCCGCACAGGGCGAAGGCAACGACACCAAGATCCTGTCCAACCGCGGCGACATCGCCCCGCCCAACCGCGCCAAGGTCATGAGCGAGACCTCGCGCAGCCTGGCGCAGAGCGTGTACGAACAGCTGGCCACCCAGCTGGGCTACACCGACGCCCACCTGGCGCGTGGCGTGCGCCCTGGCGCGCCCCCACCACCGCCCGTGGTCTACCAGGGCGGCGGCCAGCCCATGCCCGCACCCCAGGCCGACCAGGTGCTGATCCTCAAGTGAGTCGTGCCCCTCGCGCAGCGGGGATGGCCTGCGCCCTCCCGACCCGCGCCCTCAAGGCCAGCCTGGTGCTGGCCTTTTTTGTGGGCGGCTGCGCCGCAGCGCCCGGGCCGGAATCCCCGGCCGCCACCGCCTTTGCGGCCTACCCCTTGCCCGGGGCGGATGGTGCCAGTGTGCGGGCCCTGCAGCGCCCCGCGCGCACGGCACCGCTGCGCTACCGTGTGATCGTGGTGCCGGGCTCGGGCTGCGCCGGCATGGGGCCGCTGGCCGACCGTTATTTCGCCGGCCTGCTGCATGCCGAGGTGCTGGTGCTGCACAAGCCCGGCGTCGATCCCCAGGCCCGTACGGCGGCAGGTGCCTGCCCCGCCGAATTCGTGCAGGCCGACCGCCTCTCGGCCTGGCGCGAACATGCACGGGCCGCGCTGCAGGCCGATGCCCGCCAGCGCCAGGCGCAAGGCCTGCCCGCCATGCCCCAGGTCCTGGTGGGCATCTCCGAAGGGGCCGAGCTTCTGCCTGCGCTGGCACCCGAAGTGCCGGGCCTCGCGGGCCTGGTGCTGTTGTCGTCGAGCGGGTTGGACCCCCAGGAAGCCGGTGCCCTGCAAGCGCGGCGCCTGGGCGTGGCGACCGATTGGGAGGCCCTGGGCCGCCTGCAGGCCGACAGCCGTCTACCCGATAGTGCGACCGCACAGGGCCGCAGCCTGGGCTACTGGCGTGACCTGTGGCATTGGCCGCTGGCCCGGCCCCTGCGCGAGGGGCCCTGGCCGGTGTTGCAGGTATGGGGTGGGGCGGATGCCCTGGTGCCACCTGCGGCCTTCGCGCAGGGTGCGCGGCTGGCGCAAGGGCGCGCAGCGCCCTGGTGCACGCGTGAGATACCGGGTGCCGACCATGGCCTGCAAAGCCCCGGCCGCGATGGCGTGCAACAGCTCTGGGCCTGGCTGGAGCAGTGGGGCAGGGCGCCGCAGCAGGGCCTGTGCTCGCCCCTGTTGCGTCAGGGGACGGTATAGATGAGCTGGAACTTGCCGTTGTTCAGCATGTCGGCCAGGCTGGTGCCGTAGCCCAGGAAGAACTGCGTGCCGCGCAGGCTGCTCACATTGACCAGCTCCAGAATGGGCACGGTCTGCGACGCCGCCAGCGTGCCCTGCCAAGCCGGCGCTGGCGTCGAGGCGCCGTTGAACAGCGTCCAGCCCTGGGGCGAGAGCACTGCCACACCCACATTGGGCACCACGGCCACGACATAGACCACGCCACCCTGGCCCACATCGCCCGATGCGGGCTGCACGCGCCCGGTCAGGCGCAGCGATTGCACCGTGCCCTCGGTCGTGCCCGAAAAGCTGGCCGGCGTCAGGGGCCCGCCGCCGGGCGCGGGCGGCACGCGCGCGCTGTCGGCGCTGAAGCCCGCGCGCGTGGTGATGGGGCTCAGGTCCACCGCCTCGAAGGCTGTGTGCGGCACGGTCTGCACCTGCGAGATGGTGGCGTCCTGCCACAGCCGGCTCGGGTCGCCCGTGATGTACATGTCCGATCCGCCATCGGCGATGTACATGCCGTAGCGCTTGAGCGCATTGAGGATGGCCTTGGCCTGCGCCGTGTAGTTGTCGGGCACGGGGTAGTCGGCACGCAGGCGGAACAGCTGGCCCATGGGGGGCTTGGCGGCCGAGGCGTCGCCATTGCGCGTGAGGTGGCGCGCTGGCCAGGTGTAGCTCGTGCGAATCTTGCTGCTCTGGATGGTGAAGCGCAGCGCGTGCTGGATCTCGCCGGTGCTGGCCTCCTCGGCACGCAGCAGCAGCGGGAAGATGGGAAAGCCCGCCGCGTCCGACGAGGTCCAGCCTGCAGGCCGCAGCGCGTTGGAGCGCAGGTCGAAGGCGGCGCTGCTGTAGATGTCCCAGCCGCCGTCGGCACGGGCATAGCTCAGGTAGCTCTCCCACAGCATGCAGGTGTCGGTGTCCACGCTGAGGATGTGGTGGTCGTTGTAGATGGCCTTGTTGCTGCTGATGCCGCCTTCCACTTTGGGCTGCAGCGGGAAGGGCAGGCGCGCGGGGCTGGTCAGGCCCGTGCAGGGCCGCGCCAGGCTGCCGTCGGCGCGTGCGCAATCGCTCTCGTCGGGAGCTCCGTCGGCATCGAAATAGACCGCAGGCCAGGTGATCTTGCTGCCCTGCACCACGTTGTATGGAATGCCCCAGTACTCGGTGCTGGCCATGTCTTCGCTCTGGCCGAGGTCCAGGTGCAGGCGCCGGCTGCCCGTGCTGATGGTCTGCAGAAAGGCCGCCGATTGCGGGTGCACCGGCAACTGGTCGATGCGGGTGTTGAACACATGGTCGGCCGGCAGCACGGGGCAGGGCCCGATGGTGGGAGCAGCCACGGCGGCGCTGGCGAGCAGCGCCAGCGAGGCCAGCAGGGCAAGGTGGGGGCGGGGCATGGTGGGGTCTCCTGGGTACTCGCCAGGATGCTGCCACGCCTTGTTACAGCGCGGCGCGCGCAGTTGTAACCGCCCGCAACCCGGCGCTACCTCGGCCTGTACATCTTGAAGAGTTGCTCGGGGCCGACCGTGAAATAGTCCGCCGGTCCTCCGGCGCGCAGGATGTGGCCAGCGGCCGCCGTATCGTAGATGCCGTCCTTGAGCAGCGCCTTGTCGATGTGGATGGCCACCACCTCGCCCAGCACCAGCCAGGTCGGTACCTGCACGCCGTCCACCCCTTGCAGCTGCAGGATCTGGGTGCGCCGGCATTCGAAGCTGACGGGGCTCTCGGCCACACGCGGCGGCGCCACCTGGGTGCTGGCCAGTGGGGTGAGGCCGGCCAGTTCGAACTCGTTCACCTCCGGCGGCACGGCCGCACAGCTCTGGTTCATGGCTTCGGCCAGGCTGCGCGTGGCCAGGTTCCAGACGAACTCGCCGGTTGCCTCGACATTGCGCACCGTGTCCTTGTAGCCGATGCTCGCAAAGCCCACGATGGGTGGCACGTAGTTGAAGGCGTTGAAGAAGCTGTAGGGCGCCAGGTTCAGCGCGCCTGCGGCGCTCTGGGTCGAGATCCAGCCGATGGGGCGCGGCCCGACGATGGCGTTGAACGGATCGTGCGGCAGGCCATGGCCGTTGCGCGGCTGGTAGCTGTGGATGGAGGTGGGGTCGGGTGTGGCCATGGGGAAGGGCGGTGGTTCGTGCGGTCCAGCCGCCACCATACGTGAAGCGCGCATGGCCTGCACGGCCGGGGGCCATGGGCGGCGCAGAAAGGCGCTCACCGGGCAGGGGCTCCCGTGCCGGCCGACGCGAGGCCATCCCCTACAATATTGAGAATAATTCGCATTTGATGTGGGGGCTGTGCCACCCACCGCTCCCGTCGACGCCGTGCTGGCCCGCTACTACCAGGAACTGCTGAACTACTTCGCCCGCACCGCGCGCGGCCGCGACAATGCGGCCGACCTGGTGCACGAAGCCTATGCGCGCGTGCTCACCCTGCAGCGCTCAGGCCAGGCGATCGCGCAGCCCCGGGCCCTGCTGTACCGCACGGTGCGCAACCTGCTGGTGGACCAGCACCGGCGCAGCAGCGTGCGCGAACCCGTGCCTGGCGGCGCCAGCGAAGAGGCGCCCTTGCCCGACGTGGCCGAACTGGCAGCGCCCGCCGCCCTGGGGCCCGAAGCGCTGGCCGCCTCGTCCCAGGGCATGGCGGCGCTGCTGGCCACCATCGACGCCTTGCCGCTGCGCTGCCGCCAGGCCTTCATCCTGCACAAGTTCGACGGCCTCTCGCATGCCGAGGTGGCCGCGCAGATGGGCATTTCGCGCAAGATGGTGGAGCAGCACATCCAGCGCGCCATGCAGGCCTGCCGGCAATGCCGACAGGCGCTGGAGGGGGAGGCTGCGCCGTGAAGCGCGCGCCACGGACACGGGGTTTTGTCCGGCCCGTGCGTCTACATCCATAAGGCCCGAACCACCTGCCATGTCCACCACCGACACGCCCACCCCGGGAGCCGTACCCGCCGATGCCGAGCGCGAAGCGCTCGGCTGGTTTGTGCGCGCCCGTGGGGGGCTCAGCGTGCAGGAGCAGGGCGAATTCGTGGCCTGGCAGGCGCAGGACCCCACCCATGCGCAGGCCTATGCGCGCTGGCAGGCCGACTGGCAGCAGCTTGATGCCTTGCCGGAGGAGGGCGTGGCGCAACTGCGCGCCCATCTGGCGCAGGACCTGGCGCGCGAGCGCGCCACCGCCCCCAGGCCGGTACGCGGCTGGCTGGCCGGGAGTTGGGCGGGCAGCGCCACCATGGTGGCCTCGGTGGCCGTGGTCGCCGCGGGCGGCCTGCTGGCCTGGCAGCACTGGCAACAGCAGCCCGTGTTCGAAAAGCACATCGCCACGCGCACCGGCGAGCAGGTGGATGTGCAACTGCCCGACGGCAGCCACCTGCGCCTGGATACCGCCACCGCCATCGATGTGGCCCTGTTCCGCCAGCGCCGCGAGGTGCGGTTGCCCGAGGGCCAGGCCGTGTTCCGTGTGCAGGGCGACGCCGCACGCCCCTTCGACGTGCTGGCCGGACCGCTGCGCATCACCGTGGTGGGCACACGCTTTTCGGTGCGCAATACCCCGGGCATCCCCGGCGAGGAGGGGGTGCGCGTGGCCGTGGAGGAAGGGCGCGTGCGCGTGGCCCGGGCCGATGGGCCAGCCCCTGGTGCGGTGGTGGAACTGAGCGCAGGCCAGCAGATCGCCAGCGATGCCACGGGCCAGCTTGGCCCGGTGGCGGCCGTGCCGGCCTCGGGCATCGCGCCCTGGCGCGAGAGCCGCGTGAGCTTCGACAACACGCCCCTGGCCCAGGCCCTGGCCGAATTCGGCCGCTACGGGCCCACGCGCCTCACGGTGCGCGACCCCGCGGTGGCCGCGCTGCGCCTGACCGGCACCTTCGACCCGCGCCGGCTCGACAACTTCGTGCGCGTGCTGCCCCGGGTGCTGCCGGTGCGCATGCAAGAGCCCGCCGAGCCGGGCGCGGCAGCCGTGACCGAAATCGTCGCGGCACCCTGATCCCACGGCGCCAGCCCCTGAAAAAATTTCGCCCCGCGACCTAGGGTCGCGGGGCGGTGGTGCGTCTACCTGAGAAAGCGTCTTATTCAAACTCCAACATCCGGGGAAACCTTGCCCATGCGCCGCCACCGATTCCGACCCGCACCGCTCGCCCTTGCCGCCGTGCTGGCCTTCTCCGTCCCCCTGGCCGTCCACGCCCAACCCGCCCCGGCGGGTCAGGCCGCCGTGCAGCTGAGCATTGCCTCGCAGCCGCTGGCCCAGGCACTCAACGACCTGGCGCGCCAGACCCGGCTGGAGCTGATCGTGCAGCCGTCCCTGGTGGCGGGCCGCACCGCGCCGGCTGTCGCAGGTTTGCTCACGCCGCGCGAGGCGCTCGACCGCCTGCTGGCCGGCAGCGGCCTGGTGGCCGTGATCGAGGGCACGGTCGTCACCGTGCAGCGCATCCCGGTGCCGGCCGCGGGCACGGCGCCCGCCGGCAGCACCACCTTGTCCGAAGTGCGCGTGACCGCCGCGGGCGAGCGCAGCGGCCTGACCGAAAACACCGGCTCCTACACCACGCGCCAGGCCGGCACGGCCACGCCGCTGGGCCTGTCGCTGCGCGAGACGCCGCAGTCCGTCAGCGTGATCACGCGCCAGCGCATGGAAGACCAGGGCCTGACCCAGCTGCCCGAGGTGGTGGCCCAGACCCCGGGGCTGGTGCTCCGGCAGGGCGGCAACCAGGGCTCGGACAGCTCGCCCATCTACTCGCGCGGCTTCACCGTCAACACCTACATGGTCGATGGCGTGCGCCAGACGGACTCGAACTACTCCAGCATCTTCCAGACCAACGACATGGCCATGTTCGACCGCGTGGAAGTGGTGCGCGGCGCCTCGGGCCTGATGAACGGCGTGGGCACGCCGGGCGCGGCCATCAACCTGATCAGGAAGCGCCCCACGGCCGACTTCCAGGGCCATGTGCGCGCCGAAGCCGGCTCGTGGAACCATGCGCGCGCCGAGGTGGACCTCTCCTCGCCACTCAATGCCTCGGGCAGCGTGCGCGGCCGCCTGGTGGCCGCGGCGCAGGACAACGACTCCTACATCGACCGCCTCAAGGAGCGCAAGAAGCTGCTCTACGGCGTGGTCGAGGCCGACCTCACGCCCGACACGCAGCTCTTTGCCGGTGCCTCGGTGCAGCACCACGACGCCACGGGCCATGCGCGCGGCGGCCTGCCGGCCTTCTATGCGGACGGCACCCGCACTGCCTGGGCCCGCTCCGCCTCGGCCGCGCCACCCTGGGCGTACTCGCAGCGCCACTACACCTCGGTGTTCGCCGCGCTGGAGCACCGCGTGAGCGACGACTGGAAGCTCAAGGCCACGGCCACGCGCACCACCAGCTTTTATGACGAACTGATCGGCTACGCCAGCGGCGGTGCGCCCGTGCGCGAGACGGGTGCGGGCGTCACGATCTGGGCCGGCCGCTGGACCGCCAAGCCGCGCCAGGACAGCCTGGACCTGCAAACCACGGGCCGCTTCGACCTGCTGGGCCGCAAGCACGACATCGCCTTCGGCGCGCAGCTCTCGCGCACCAGCTACCGCGCACCCAACTACACCAACTGGACGCATGCGGGCTGGAGCAGCGCCATCGCCAACATCTACACCTGGGACGGCACCTCGCCCGCCGAACCCAACAACCCGAGCATCGGCCGCGCCACCTCGGACGAGCGCCTGAACAGTGCCTATGCCACCCTGCGCCTGAAGCCCACCGATGCCCTGGCCCTGCTGGCCGGCGCGCGCGTGGTCGACTGGAGCCGCTACCAGACCAGCACGCGCTACTCCACGGGCGCCACCACCATCACCGACCGCGGCGAAACCGGCGAGGTGATTCCCTACCTGGGCGCCGTCTACGACATCGACCGCAACTGGTCGGCCTACGCGAGCTACACCAGCATCTTCACGCCGCAGAACCTGCGCCTGGCCAATGGCGACTACATGGACCCGCAGACCGGTGACAGCTTCGAGCTGGGCATCAAGGGCGCCTTCCTGAACGACCGGCTCAACGCCTCGGCCGCGGTCTACAAGGCGCGCCAGGACAACCTGGGCATCGCCATTCCCAATGTCTTCGCACCCGATGGCAGCCAGGCCTACCAGGCCGTCTCGGGCACCAGCACGCGCGGCTTCGAGATGGAAGTGTCGGGCGAGGTGCAGCCGGGCTGGCAGGTGTCCGCAGGCTTTTCGCGCAACATGACGCGCGACCGCCTGCGTGCCCGCCTGAACACCGACGTGCCGCAGAACACCCTCAAGCTCTTCACCAGCTACCGCATCGCCGGCATCGGCAAGGGCCTGACGGTGGGCGGCGGCGTGCGCTGGCAGAACGCCATCTACCTCGACAACCAGGGCGCCGCGCGCACGCGCTTCACCCAGCCGGCCTATGCCGTGGTGGACCTGATGGCGCGCTACGCGGTGACCGACACCGTGGCCGTGACCGCCAACATCGGCAACCTGCTCGACAAGGTGTACTACAACACCGTCGGCAACTCCTACTACGGCACTCCGCGCCATCTGCGCGTGGGGCTGGACGTGCGGTTCTGAGCGCGCCATGAAAGAGGGCTTTCGCCAGTGCATGGCCTGGCTGCACACCTGGACCGGGCTGGTCGTGGGCTGGGTGCTGTTCTTCGTGTTCGTCACGGGTACGGCCGGCTACTTCGCCTACGAGATCGACCGCTGGATGCGGCCTGAGCTGCCGCTCGCTGGTGACACCGCGCAGGTGGCGCCCGAACAGGCCGTGGCACTGGCCCAGGCCTATCTGCAAGCCAACGCGCAGGGTGCGCAGGACTGGTCGGTGCAACTGCCCGGCCAGCGTGGCAGCAACAACCTGTCGGTCTCGTGGCGCCAGCCGCCGGCAGCCGATGCCAAGCCCGGCGCGCGCGGGCGCTTCGTGCGCAAGGCGCTGGACCCGGTGACCGGCGAGGCAGCGGCCGAACCCGCCGTGCGCAAGACCGGCGGCGGCCACCTGCTGTACCGCATGCACTACATGCTGCACTACGTGCCCTACGACGTGACGATACGCCTCGTGGGCGTGTGCACCATGCTGATGTTCATGGCCATCCTCACCGGGGTGGTCACGCACAAGAAGATCTTCGTCGACTTCTTCACTTTCCGCCCGGGCAAGGGCCAGCGCTCGTGGCTCGACGCGCACAACCTCATCAGCGTGACGGCGCTGCCGTTCTTCGTGATGATCACCTACAGCGGGCTGGTGTTCTTTTTGTTCCAGTACATGCCGGCGGGGATCCAGGCCAGCCACTATGCCGGCAATACCCAGGCTTTCTATGACGACCTGCTGCAGCGTCCCGCACCGGGTGGGGCAGGGGACGGCCCGGGGGCTCCGATCACGGCCCTTGCGCCGCTGGTCGCCCAGGCCGAGGCGCAGTGGGGCGCGGGCCAGGTGGCGCGGGTCGGCGTGCAGCAGCCCCAGGCTGCCGACGCCGATGTGCTGGTGGTGCGTGTGGCGGGCGGTCGCATCGCGGGCAGCGAGCGCCTGCGCTTTGACGCGCACACCGGCGCACCGCTGGACCCGCGCGCCGACGATGGCGCCGCGCGCGAGACACAGGACGTGATGCTCGCGCTGCACGAAGGGCGCTTTGCGGGGCCGGTGCTGCGCTGGCTGTACTTCGCCAGCGGCCTGCTGGGCTGCGCCATGATCGCCACCGGCCTGGTGCTGTGGACCGCCAAGCGCCGGGCCAAACAGGACAAGCGTGCCAAGGCCGGCGAGAAGCCCGAGTTCGGCTTTCGCCTGGTGGAGTGCCTGAACATCGGCACCATCGCTGGCCTGCCCGTGGCGGTGGCCGCGTATTTCTGGGCCAACCGGCTGATTCCGGCCGACTTCGCCAGCCGGCGCGACTGGGAGGTGCACGCGATGTTCATCACCTGGGGCCTGCTGCTGCTGTACCCCGCGTTCCGCACGCCGCTGCGTGCCTGGGTCGAGTCGCTGTGGCTGGCCGCGGCCGCCTTCGCCCTGCTGCCTGTGCTCAATGCCCTGACCACCGACCGCCACCTGGGCGTGAGCCTGCCGGCCGGCGACTGGGTGCTGGCCGGGTTCGACCTGACCCTGCTGGCCCTGGGCGCCTGCTTTGCCGTGGCGGCGCACCGGGTGCGCCGCAAGGCGCGCGCCGCGGCGGCCATGCGCTCGCCTGCCGCGCAGGCGCCCCTCATGGCGGCCAACGCTGCCGGCTGAGCACCATCGATTTTTCCCAAGGAGTCTTCATGTTCAAGAAATCGCTGTTCACCCTGGCCCTGTCCACCCTCGCGCTCTCCGCCAGCGCGCACCAGCTGTGGCTGGAGCGTGATGCCACCGGCCCGGTGCGTGTCTACGTGGGCGATGCCGACAGCGCCCACGACAAGGGCGAGGAAGTGGCCAAGCTGGCCGCCACCACCCAGGTCTTCACCAGCGACCGCAAGCAGACCGCCAAGCTCACGGCCAAGGAAGAGTTCCTCGAGGCCGACGTGGCCGCTGCGGGCGATGTGCGCCTGTTCAACGACCAGGTCTGGAAGCCCTGGAAGGCCAAGGACGGCAGCTACCAGGCCGCCGTGTTCAATGCGCGCGCCGGTCGTACCGACACCAAGGCCGTGCTGGACCACGAACTGGTGCCCGTGGCCGCTGGCGGCAACAGTTTCACCCTGCTGTTCAAGGGCCAGCCCCTGGCGAACAAGGCCGTCACCGTGATCACGCCCGACAAGTGGAGCAAGGGCTTCAAGACCGACGCCGCCGGCCGCATCGACGTGCCGGTCACCGGCAAGGGCCGCTACGTGCTGGTCAGCACGCACGAGGCGCCGGCGGTGGGCGATGTGGTGATTGCCGGCCAGAAGGTCGCCAAGCTCGGCTACACCACCACGCTGACCTTCGTCGCGCAGTAAGCCATGGCTGCCATCCCGGCATCGTCCACCAAACCGTCTCCAGCGCGCTACCGCCTCATGGTGGCCAGCCGTGCCGTCGCGGGCGCCTTTGGCGGCTATGCGCTGGCCTCGCTGGTCACGGCTGTGCTGTCGCTGGCGCTGCCGCTCATCACCGGGGCGTCGCGCGCGAGCGCGCTGCTCACGGCCACCATGCTCAGCTTTGCGGTGTATGCGGTGGCGGTGATGTGGGCGTTCAGCGCACGCAGCGCCCTCTCCGCCTGGGTGGGCCTGGCCATCGCCTCGGCCGTGTTCGGCGCGGCGCTGCTGGCGCTGCAAGGGGCGCGCGCATGAGCGCCGCCATCGCTTCGGCCGTGGCGCTGGCGCTCAGCTATGCGGGCATGGCCGGGCTCAGCCTGGCCATGGACCGCCACCATGAACAGCTCACCGGGCAGGGCGAGGTGCCGCCGGCGCGGCGCCGGGCCCTGCGCGCTGCGGGCAGTGTGCTGCTGGTGCTGGCGCTGCTGGCCTGTACCCGCGCCTGGGGCGCCACCGTGGGCTTTACCGCCTGGTGGGGTTTTCTCACGGCGGGTGGCGTCCTGGTGGCCTGGCTCATGGCCTACCGGCCGCGCCAGTCGGTCGCCAGTGCCGGGGCTGCCCTGGCGCTGGGCCTTTTCGGCGGGCTCGCCCTCGCCATGGCGGGCTGAGCCCTGCCGGGGGCCGCCCCGGCATCTCTTTTCCGCACGGGGCCGAAAAAAGTGCGCTTTGCGTTGCCCTTTTTTCGATCTCGTTGGTCATAGACAGCAAGGGGCTCTCAGAAAAAGCCCGAGTGCCACTGTCTTTCTTGTCTTTCTCATCCACGCCATGTCCTCTTCGCCTGTCGCTCCCTCTCGCTCCAAAGCCCTGCGCGCTGCCGCCCTGGCCGTGCTGGCCACCACCGCCGCTGCCTTCATGGCGCCTGCCGCCCATGCAGACTACCTGTGGCTGCAGCGCGAGGGCGCGCAGGCCCGCGCCTACAGCGGCGAGCTGGCGCGCCGCAGCGCTGCGCTGCCGGCCCTGAAGGCCCCGCGGGCCACCCTGGCCGATGGCAAGGACCTGCCGTTGGCCCCGCAGGCCGGCCACATCGACATCACCGCCCCCGAGGGCCAGGACCTGCGCCTGACCACCAGCGTGGTGGGCGACAAGGGCGCGCTGACGTTCTACCAGGCACGCCACGGCCGCAATGAGACCCGCGCTGCGAACGACCTGGAGCTGGTGCCCACCACGCCTGGCGGCAACACCTTCAAGCTGGTGTGGAAGGGCCAGGCCGTGGCCGCATCGCAGGTCAATGTGGACACCAGCGCGGGCTGGCAGCGCACGCTGGCACCCGCCAAGGATGGCACGGTGAGCCTGGAGACCCCGTTTCCCGGTCTGTACGTGCTGGAGGTGACGGCCCGCGTCAACGGCGCGACCACGGTGGACGGCACGAAGTACGAGGATGTGCGCCACACGGCCACGCTGAGCTTCGAGGTGGCCCGCTGATGGCGTCCCTTCCTGCTCCTTCCGCGCGCTGGGGCCGCTGGCTCGGGGCGTTTGCCCTGGTGGCCGTGGCTGGCGCGTTGGCCGCAGCCTGGTGGGCCCGGCCCACTCCGGTGGTGTACGAGACCGCGCCCGTGGCCCTGGGCGACATCGAGGCCACGGTCAGCGCCATCGGCACGCTGCAGCCGCGCCGTTATGTGGACGTGGGGGCCCAGGTCTCGGGCCAGATCAACCGCCTGCACGTGCAACCCGGCGCCGAGGTGAAGAAGGGCCAGCTGCTTGTGGAGATCGACCCCAGCGTGCAGCAGGCCACGGTGGACGGCGGGCGCGCCGCGCTGGCCGGGCTGCGCGCCCAGCAGGCCGAGCAGCAGGCCCAGCACCGCCTGGCGCAGCAGCAGCTGGCACGCCAGCAGCAGATGGAGCGCGAGGGCGCCACGCGCCTGGAAGACCTGCAGACGGCTGAGGCCACGCTGGCCTCGACCGCCGCGCGCATCGAGCACCTCAAGGCCCAGATCGACCAGACGCAGGCCAGCCTCAAGGCCGACGAGGCGCGCCTGGGCTACACGCGCATCTACGCCCCCATGGCAGGCACCGTGGTGGCGCTGGAGGCGCGCGAGGGCCAGACCCTGAACGCCACCTACCAGACCCCGAACATCCTGCGGATCGCCGACCTCTCGGCCATGACGGTATGGACCGATGTGTCCGAGGCCGACATCCGCCGCGTGAAGGTGGGCATGCCGGTGTACTTCACCACGCTGGGCAACCAGGCCGATGCGGGTGCGCGCCGCTGGCAGAGCAGCGTGCGCCAGGTGCTGCCCGCACCGCCCACGCCCGAGGGCAAGGCCGCAGGCGGCGGCGCCAATGCGCAGGCGGCTGCCAGCAAGGCCGTGTCGTACACCGTGCTGTTCGATGTGGACAACGCCGACGGCGAGCTCATGCCGCAGATGACGGCGCAGACCAGCTTCATCACGGCGCAGGCCAAGGGCGTGATCACCGTGCCCCTCTCCGCGTTGAAGGAAGCTCCCGATGCGCCCAAGGATGCTGCCGCCAAGGCAGCGCCTGGACTGCGCCAGCACCAGGCGCGCGTGCTGCTGGCCGATGGCAGTGTGCAGTCGCGCACCGTGGAGGTGGCCGTGAAGAGCCGGCACCGCGCCGAGGTGCGCAGCGGCCTGCAGGTGGGCGAGCAACTCGTCACCGGCGAACGCGCTGTGCAGGGCGGCACCAAGAGGTTCAAGCTGTGAACGTTGTAGCCCCCGCGGCTCCCCTGATCGAACTCACAGACGTGCGCCGACGCTACGGCGGTGGCGACCAGCCCGAAGTGGAGGTGCTGCGCGGCGTGTCCCTGTCCATCCACGCGGGCGAGTTTGTGGCCATCGTCGGGGCCTCGGGCTCGGGCAAGTCCACGCTGATGAACCTGCTGGGCTGCCTGGACCGGCCCACGAGCGGGCGCTACCGCTTCAATGGCGAGGACGTGGCCGGCTTCGATGCCGACCAGCTGGCCTGGCTGCGGCGCGAGGCCTTCGGCTTCGTGTTCCAGGGCTACCACCTGATCGCGGCCGAGTCGGCGCGCGAGAACGTGGAGGTGCCCGCCATCTACGCCGGCCTGTCGCGCCAGGATCGCGCCGAGCGTGCCACGGCACTGCTGGCGCGCCTGGGCCTGGCCGACAAGCTGGAGAACCGGCCCAGCCAGCTCTCGGGCGGGCAGCAGCAGCGCGTGTCCATCGCGCGGGCACTGATGAACGGCGGGCGCATCATCCTGGCCGACGAGCCCACGGGCGCACTCGACACGAAGAGCGGCACCGAGGTCATGGCCCTGCTCAACGAGCTGGCCGATGCGGGCCACACCATCGTGCTCATCACCCATGACCGCGAGGTGGCCGCCCAGGCGCGCCGCGTGATCGAGATCCGCGACGGCCAGATCGTGGCCGACAGCGGGCGCAGGGAGGCTGGCGGGCAGGCGCAGCCGGCGGCCGTGCCATCGGTCCATGCCGCAGCCGGGGAGGGCGGTGTGCGCCGCGCCCTGTGGGCCGAACTGGCCGAGGCCGCGCGCAGCGCCTGGCGCGGCATGCGCATGAACCGGGCGCGCACGGGGCTCACCCTGCTGGGCATCGTCATCGGCGTGGCCTCGGTCATCGTGATGATGGGGGTGGGCGAGGGCGCCAAGCAGCGGGTGGTGGACCAGATGGGCGCCATGGGCACGACCATCATGTACCTGGGTGGCGCCCATGTGGGCAGCGGCGGGCCACCGGGCGAGATCACCGATGGCGACCTGGAGGCGATTGCCGCACTGCCCGAGATCGGCTATGTGATGCCCGTGATCGGCGACCCCACGCCCGTGCGCCAGGGCAATGTGGAACGCCAGGTCTATGTCTTCGCTGCCAGCGAAGACATGCCGGCCGTGCACCACTGGAAGGTGGCCCAGGGCCGCTACTACACCGAGGCCGAGGACCGCGATCTGGCCGCGCTGGTGGTGCTGGGCCACAAGGCGCACCAGCAGTTCTTTCCGGACACGCCCAACCCGCTGGGCCGCATCCTGCTGATCGGCAACGCGCCCTTCGAGGTGGTCGGCGTGATGGCCGAGCGCGGCGCCGATTCGGGTGCGCAGAACTACGACGACATGGTCTTCATCCCCTACCAGGCCGGCCGCGCACGCGTGTACCGCGTGCAGACCCAGCCCGACTACACGGTGATCTCGGCCGCGTCGGTCGAGCAGGTGCAGGCGGCCGAGAAGGCCATGCACGCCCTGCTGCTGGCGCGCCACGGGCGCGAGGACTTTCGCATCGGCAACGCCGCCGCCAAGCTGCAGGCCGAGGCGCAGACGCGCAACACCATGACCATGATGCTGGGCCTGATCGCGGCCGTCTCGCTGGTGGTGGGTGGCATCGGTGTGATGAACGTGATGCTCATGACGGTGCGCGAGCGCACGCGCGAAATCGGCATCCGCATCGCCACCGGTGCGCGCCAGCGTGACATCCTGCGCCAGTTCCTCACCGAGGCCGTGCTGGTCACCCTCGTGGGGGGGCTGGCGGGCCTGGCCATCGGGCTGGCCGTGGGGGCGGTGCTGATCGCCTCGGGTGTGCCCGTCATCTTCTCGCTCACGGCCATGGGCGGGGCGTTTGCCTGCTCGGTGGCCACGGGCCTCGTCTTCGGCTACATGCCGGCGCGCCGCGCGGCGGGGCTCGACCCCGTGGTGGCCCTGGCTTCGGAATGAATGAACCGATGTCTGCTGTTTCCTCCCATGCCCTGACCCTGCTGGCGGCCGCATTGCTGTGCGCTTGCGCCAGTACCACCCCGCCGCCCCTGGCGGCCACAGCGCCGGCCTTGCCCGCGCAGTGGTCGGCGCGGGGCGGCCCTGGCCCCTTGTCCATTGCCCCCGGCTGGTGGCGCAGCCTGGGCAGCGCCGAGCTCGATGCCCTGGTGCAGGCCGCCCAGGCGCAGAGCCTGGATGTGGCCGCTGCGGCAGCCCGCCTGCGCCAGGCCGAGGCCACGGCGCGCCAGGCCGGCGCCGCACGGCTGCCCGCCGTGAACGCCACGGCGGACGCCAGCCGCCAGGCGCGCTTTTCGGGCGGCAGCAGCACCGAGGGCACGGCGGCCAACCGTTATGCAGCGGGCCTGGCCGCGAGCTACGAACTCGACTTCTGGGGCCGCCAGCGCGCAGGGCACGACAGCGCACTCGCCAGCCTGCGGGCCAGCCGCTTTGACCGCGACACGGTGGGCCTCACGCTCACCGCGGCCGTGGCGGAGGCCTGGCTGCGCCTGGTGGGCGGGCGCGAGCGCCTGGCGATTGCCGGGCTCAACCTGCACAGCGCCGAGCGCGTGCTGGCCCTGGTCGAATCCCGCGCCCGCGCTGGTGCCGCGACCCCGCTGGAGCTGGCCCAGCAGCGCGGCCTGGTGGCTGCGCAGCGCCAGGCCATCGAAGCGCTGCGCCAGCAGGTGCAGGACCAGCACACGGCCCTGGCCGTGCTGCTGGGCCAGGCGTCGGCGCCCGCCGTGCAGGCCGACAGCCTCGTGGCGCTACAGCCGCCGGCTGTGGGCGCGGGCCTGCCCGCCGACCTGCTGGTGCGCCGGCCCGATGTGGCGCGCGCCGAGGCCCAACTGGCCGCCGCCCATGCCGACGTGCAGGCTGCGCGTGCCGCATTGCTGCCACGCATCACCCTGAGCGCCGGCCTGGGCGTGGGCGGCGATCGCCCGGGCCGCGCCTTCGACCACCCCTTGTACAGCCTGGCCGCAGGGCTCACGGCCCCGATCTTTGGTGGCGGCCGGCTGGCCGCCGGGGCCGAGATCGCCCAGGCGCGGCGCGACGAACTGCTGGCGCAGTACCAGGCCGCCATCATTGCGGCCGTGGGCGATGCCGAGCGGGCGCTGCAGGCCGTGGCCGGTACCGGCGCACAAACCGCCGCGCAGGCCCAGGTGCTGGAGCAGGCGCAACAGGCCTACGCCCTGGCGCAGGTGCGCTACCGCGCAGGCGCCGACACGCTGCTCACCCTGCTCGATGCCCAGCGCACCCTGTATGCCGGACAGGACCACGCGGCCCAGTTGCGCCAGGCGCGGCTGGTGGCGGCCGTGGCCTTGTACAAGGCGCTGGGCGGTGGCTGGGAAGCGCCCGGGCCCGCCCCGGGCCTGGCCACCATGGAGCGCCCGTGAGCGCGTGCCCCTCCCTGCTGCAGCGCCTGCGCGATGCGGGCCTGCGGCCGACCACAGCGCGCATCGGCATCCTGCAGGTCATCCAGGCCGCAGGCGCCTGCGGTGTGGCGGCCGACGAGGTGTTTCGCCAGATGCTGCTGCGCGGCACGCGCGTGAGCGTGAGCACGGTGTACCGGGCCATCCACCAGCTGGAGTTCCTGGGCGTGCTGCTGCAGGGCCGGGGCGAGCACAGCCAGCGCAGCCTCTACCGCCTGTGCCCGGTGGATGCCGCGGAGAGCGCCGTGGTGCGCATGGCCTGCCGGGGCTGCGCGCGCTCGGTGGCGCTGCCCGGCACCCCATTGCGCAGTGAGGTGGAGCGCCGTGCGGCCGAGCAGGGCGTGCATCCTGCCCTGGGGGAGCTGGTGCTCCAGGTCGATTGCCTGGCACCCCAGACCTGCGCTGCGGGGGCACCGGTCGCAGACCGGGTCCACTGAACGCAGGATGGCCAGGGACATGCGCTCTCGCTGAGAAGCAGGGCGACCCAGGCCGCAATGCTGCAACGGGGCAGGGTCGGTGTCACCGGGGTCCGGGAACGCCCGCAGAGTCGCGCATGCGCAGCGTGGGCGCGAGCCGCACGGTCTGGCGGCGCGCACCGGGGTCGGCAATGCGCCGGGCCAACAGGCGGACCGCCCGGGTGCCGAGTTCTTCCACGGGCTGCGCCATGACCGTCAGGCGTGGAGAGAAGACGTCGGCCCAGTCAAAGTCGTCAAAGCCGACGAGCGAAATATCGTTCGGGACGCCCAGCCCGGCAGCGCGCAAGGCCTGCATGGCGCCAATCGTCATCAGGTTGTTGCCGGTCATCAAGGCCGTGGGGCGCTGGTCCAGCGACAGCAGGTGGTGCACGGCTGCGCTGGCCGGCTCGGACCGTGACTCGCCGCTGCGGACCAGGGCCGGGTCGAAAGCGATGCCTGCCGCCTCCAGGGCGCGGCAGTAGCCTTCGAGCCGTTCCGTCGTCGTGGACAGCCCTGCTGCCCCCGACACCAGGGCAATGCGCCGGTGGCCCAGTCCGATGAGGTGCTCCACCAGGGTCTGGGCCGCATCGCGGCTCTCCACGCCAATCTGGTCAAACGTGGTCCCGACAAACCGGTCCACCAGGACCGTCGGCACACCCTTGTCGCGCAGGTAGTCCAGCGCGCGGTGCTGTGGCTCGGCGGAGGGGGCAATCACGATGCCATCGACACGCCTCTCGTGCAAGGCCTGCACCACTTTCAGCTCGTAGTCGGCATCCTCGTGGGTGTCGGCCAGCAGCATCATCAGGCCTCGCTTGGCGCACTCGGCCTCGATGGCACGCACCACGGCGGCGAAGTAGTGGTTCGACAGGACGGAAATGGCGACCCCGACGGTCCTGGTCGGAGCACCTGCCAGGGCCCGTGCCAGGTGGTTCGGCGAGTAGCCGACCCGCTCGATGGCGTCCAGCACGGCGCGCTCGGTATCGGGGTGGACCTTGCGCGTCTTGTTGATGACGTGCGAGACCGTCGAGGTCGATACCCCTGCGGCCGCCGCGACGGTTTCCATCGTAATCATCAGTTCTCCATTGAGCTCCAAGCCCCATGGCCTGTACTGCCACGCCGTGCCATCGGATGCACGGCGTGGTGGGCAGGCATGGGGTTTTCTTCATCGTATCGCACCCATCCCGGGAATTCCGGACGGAGGCCCGCGCGGCCCTGGCCCACCGCCGAAGACGTACCGAGGCCTATGGATTTCCCTAGGTAGCAAGCGCTTGCGCAAGCGCTTGCGTATTCCCATAATCGCACACGGCATGTGTCCAGGCAAGGGCTTGCACAAGGCCGAATTGGACCCGACCATCTTCTGGAGACATCCGATGAACTTGAAGTACGCCACCCTGATCGCAACCCTGCTGGCCGCCTCTGGCGCGGCGATGGCCGATACGCCGGTCATCGGACTGATCACCAAGACCGAGACCAACCCCTTCTTCGTGAAGATGAAGGAAGGCGCCGCCGAAGTCGCCAAAGCCAAGGGGGCCAAGCTGCTGAGCGGTGCCGGCAAGGCCGATGGCGACAATGCCGGCCAGATCACCGCGATGGAGAACATGATCGGCGCGGGTGCCAAGACCATATTGATCACGCCCAACGACTCCAAGGCCATCCTTCCCGCGATCAAGAAGGCGCGCGACAAGGGGGTGATGGTGATCGCGCTGGACAGCCCGACGGACCCCGCCGATGGCACCGACGCACTGTTTGCCACCGACAACTACAAGGCCGGTGTGCTGATTGGCCAATACGCCAAGGCGGCCCTCGCCGCCAGTGCGCCGGGCAAGCCCTTGAAGATCGCAACGCTCGATCTTCTGCCGGGCCATCCGGTGGGTGCGCAACGGCACAACGGCTTTCTTCAGGGCTTCGGCCTGGCCAGCTACGACGCGAAGAACAACGAGCTGGCCCGGCCTTCAGAGGTGGTATGCATGGCCGACAGCTTTGGAGACCGTGCCAAGGCCCAGACGGCCATGGAGAACTGCCTGCAGAAGAACCCCGACATCACCCTGGTCTACACCATCAACGAGCCGGCAGCCGCGGGCGCATTCAATGCGCTGCAGAAGGCCGGCAAGGAGAAGGGCGTGATGATCGTCTCCGTGGACGGTGGATGCGACGGCATCAGGGACGTGGCGGCCGGCAAGATCGCCGCCACCTCGCAGCAGTACCCCTTGAAAATGGCGGCCATGGGGGTGGAGGCGGGGATCGAGTACGCCAAGAGCGGCAAGAAGGTCAGCGGCTACACCGACACCGGCGTGACCTTGATCGCCGGCAAGGCCGTTGCGGGTGTCGACAGCAAGGACGTGAAGACCGGCACCGACCTGTGCTGGGGCAAGAAGTAGCCGGCCTGGGCGCAGGCCCCGGGCGCCCGCCTTCAGCCCCCATCCTGAGGATCCCCACGTTGAAAGACAAACTGCCCCCCCTCGGCCAGCTCGGGCCCTTCATCGCGCTGTTGATGGCCTGCGCCATCTTTGGCAGCACCACCGAGCGCTTCCTCAGTGGGGACAACTTCTCGCTGATCCTGCAGCAGGTCATGGTCGTCGGCGTCATCGCCATCGGCCAGACGCTGATCATCCTGACCGCCGGCATCGACCTGTCGTGCGGCATGGTCATGGCGCTGGGCAGCATCGTGATGACCAAGGTGGCCGCCGACTTCGGGCTGCCGCCGTTTCTCGCGGTGCTGGTCGGCGTGGCGGTGACCACCTTGTTCGCCCTGCTCAACGGCCTGCTCGTCACGCGCCTCAAGCTGCCACCGTTCATCGTCACGCTGGGCGTTTTCAACATCGCCTTCGCGATCACGCAGCTGTATTCGGGGGCGCAGACGGTCACCGAAGTGCCGGCGTCCATGACCTGGCTGGGCAGCACCTTCGCCATTGGTGGCACCAACATTGCCTACGGCACGGTGCTGATGGTGCTGCTGTACCTCTGCGTATGGTTCTGGCTGCGCGAAACGGCCTCGGGCCGGCATGTCTATGCAGTGGGCAACAACCCCGAGGCGACGCGGCTGGTCGGCATCCCGCCCGAGCGCGTCATCCTGGGCGTGTATGCCCTGTCCGGGGTGTTCTACGGCATCGCCTCGCTGCTGGCCGTGGCCCGCACCGGCGTGGGCGACCCGAACGCCGGGCAGACCGAGGCGCTGGATGCCATCACCGCCGTCGTGTTGGGGGGCACCAGCCTGTTCGGCGGCCGCGGCGTGGTGCTCGGCTCGCTGATCGGGGCCGTGGTCGTGGGCGTGCTGCGCAATGGCCTGACGCTGATGGGCGTGTCGTCCGTCTACCAGATGCTGATCACCGGCATCCTCGTGATCCTGGCGGTTGCGGTCGATCAACTGTCGCGCAAAGGAGGCCGCTGATGGCTGCGCAAACCCCCGTCGTCATGCGGGCCGCGGGCCTGGTCAAGCGCTATGGCCAGGTCACGGCCCTCGATGGCGCCGACTTCGAGCTGCGTGCGGGCGAAATCCTCGCCGTGATCGGCGACAACGGGGCTGGCAAGTCCTCGCTGATCAAGTGCCTGTCGGGCGCGACCATCCCTGACGCAGGGGTGATCGAACTCGACGGCAAGCCGGTGCATTTCAAAGGTCCGGTCGACGCGCGCCGCGAAGGCATCGAAACCGTGTACCAGGACCTGGCCGTCGCTCCCGCGATGACGATTGCCGAAAACCTCTTCCTGGGTCGTGAACTGCGCCGCAAGGGCTTCATGGGCAGTGTGCTGCGCATGCTCGACAAGAAGCGCATGCTGGAAGAAAGCATTGCGCGCATGAACGACCTGAAGGTCGGCATCCGCTCGATGACGCAGGCGGTCGAAACCCTGTCCGGCGGGCAGCGGCAATGCGTGGCCGTGGCGCGCGCGGCGGCCTTCGCCGAGCATGTGGTGATCCTTGACGAGCCGACGGCAGCGCTGGGTGTCAAGGAGGGCAACATGGTGCTGGAGCTGATCCGCCGCGTGCGCGACCGGGGCCTGGCCGTGGTGCTGATCTCGCACAACATGCCCCATGTGTTCGAGATCGCCGACCGCATCCACGTCGCGCGCCTGGGCAAGCGCGGTGCCGTGCTCAACCCGAAGGCGGTGACCATGAGCGACACGGTGTCGGTCATGACGGGGGCCTTGCCTGCGGAACAGATCCCGGCCGCGTGGCGGGCATGAAGACCATGAACGCATGACGACCCGCGCACTTCCCACCATCCCGCCCCGCCATCTGGTGCGCGTGCACCAACTCCTGCAGGACGGCCAACGCAAGCTGCTCGGGCTGGCCGGGCCGCCAGGCGCCGGAAAATCCTTGCTGGCCACGACCTTGCAGCAGGCTTTCGCCGACGTCTCGCAGGTGGTCCCCATGGATGGCTACCACCTGGCCCATGTGGAACTTGAGCGGCTGGGCCGCGCGGACCGCAAGGGGGCCCCCGACACCTTCGACAGCGCAGGCTATGCCGCCATGCTGCAGCGCCTGCGGGCGCAGCAGCCTGGCGAAACCGTCTATGCACCGGAGTTCCGGCGCGAGATCGAAGAGCCGGTCGCGGGGGCCATTGCCGTGGCGCCGCAGACCCGGCTGGTCATCACCGAAGGCAACTACCTGCTGCTCGACAGCGGCCATTGGGCAGGCGTTGCCGGGCTGCTGGACGAGGTCTGGTACGTCGATGTCGACGATGGCCTGCGCACCCGCCGCCTGACCCGGCGCCATGAAGAATACGGCCGCAGCCGCGAGGACGCGCTGGCGTGGGTGGGCCGCACGGATGAACCCAACGCACGCCTGATCGAAACCACCAAGCACCGCGCCCACAGGCTGTTCCGGTGGGATGACTGAGGCCCGAAACCGGCGTGGCCCCGGTGGTGCCCATGCCGCAGGCCGGCACTGCGGCGCAGGCATCCACGGCGCCGATGCACTTCGGCGAATCCGCGTTCCGCCTGGCGCTCAACGAGGATGCGATGGCCACCGAGAAACTGGCCGAAGGCATCCGCCAGTTCGTCGCGGATGCCATCGCGCTGGAGCGCTGGATCGACGAGCTCAAGGCTGCGCGCTGAGCGGCGAGGGCATCGCGCACGCCTGCGCGACCAGCCAGGCGCTGAACACATCAAGCCTGGGGTGTGCGGCCCCCGTGCGCCGCAGTGCCAGGTAGTCGTAGCCCGAGGCGGCAAAGCCGAACGGCGCGAGCAGCCGTCCGGCCTGCACATCGTCCACCACCAGGTGCCAGGGGGCCATGGCTATGCCCAGGCCGCGCACGGCGGCCTCCAGCGTGAAGTAGTAGTGCTCGTAGACCGGGCCGGCAGCCGCCGCGGCCTCGGGCCAGTCCGCTCCGGCCGCTGCCGCCCAGGTGGCCCATGCACTGCGCCGGGCACGCGTATGCAGCAGGGGCTGGCGGGCGAGGTCGGCGGGCGTGCGCAGCACACCGGCGCGCGCAGCCAGTGCAGGCGACAGCACGGGCCCCAGGCGTTCTGCGAACAGGGGCAGGGCGGTGGCCGCGTCGCGGGGCGTGCCGGTCGCCTCCTCGGCGGTGATGAGCAGGTCGCAGCCTTCGCGCGCGGCATCGGTGCCCGTGTCGGTGGTGCGCAGGCGCACCTCGATGCCCGGGTGCTGCGCATGGAAGTCGAACAGTCGCGGTATCAGCCACTTGACGGTGAAGGTGCTGAAGCAGGCCACGTCCAGCGGGCCCTGGTGGGCGTCGCCCAGCGCGCGCACGGTGTCCGCGATCTGCTGGAAGGCCGTGGTCAGCACGGGCTGCAGCGTGCGCGCCGCGGCGGTCAGGGTAGGCCGGGCCTTGCTGCCATCGAACAGCGGCAGGCCCAGATGGTCTTCGAGCTGGCGCACCTGGCGGCTGATGGCACCGGGCGAGACCGAGAGCTCGTCGGCGGCTGCCGTCATGCGACCCAGGCGGGCCGCGGCTTCAAAGGCGCGCAGGGCAGCGAGCGGGGGCAGGCGGTGGGGCATGGCTATGTGACTTCAATGCACATAGATGCGGAGCATAAATCGCTTTTCCGCCAGAGGGTCAACGGCAAGAATCCGGGCTCAGCCAGTTTTGATTTTCAGGAACATAAGCCCATGCCTTTCATCCACACCCATGTGCCCGAAGCCACCCCTGCAGCCACGCGCGAGGCCGTCGTCCAGGCCATCCACCAGGCCTTGGTCGAGGGCATCGGCATGCCCGAGGACGAGCTGTTCAACATGGTCACCGGCTATGCGCCAGGGCAGTTCGCCTTCAGCCGCAGTTTCAACGGTGTGGCGCGTTCGGACGCCGTGGTGGTGGTGGAGATCACCCTGCGCCGCGGGCGCAGCGATGCGATGAAGCGCGCGCTCTATGCCGCCATCGCGCGCAAGCTGCAGGCCATGGCGCAGGTGGAGCCGGCCGACGTGTTCATCTTCATGCACGAAAACGACTATTCCGACTGGTCCGTGGGCCACGGGCGCTTTGCCATGGCGCTGGTGCAGCAGGTGGGGGCGCCGGGCTGAGCGTTCGCGCGGGCCCTTCTGTGGACGCTATTTCTTGCTCAATTCCTTGAGCTCTTTCTCCAGCGCGTCCACATTGGCCTGCAGCTCGCGCGAGCGCATTTCGCAGGCGGCGGTCGCGGCCTGCATCTCGGACGCAAGGGCCTGCTCGGACGTGGCGACGGCCGTGTTGGTGCGGGCCTGGGTGCGGCGCGCAGCCCGCTCGCGCTGCTCGGCTGTGCAGCGCTGCTGGTGGGCGTTCAGCGTGCCGCGCGCTTCGCGGATCAGGCGCTGCTCCAGGTCGGTCTTGCGGCGCCAGGTCTCGCCAAAGGCGCCTTCCTTGCGTGCGGGGGGAGCAGTGGCCGCAGCCGGGGCGGATGCGGCGCCCGCGGCAGGTGCCGCTGCCGATGCACCCGAGGCCGGTGTGGCGGCCGCCGGCGCCGCCGCCGCGGTACCGATGCCACTGCTCGACAGCCGGACCTCGATCTTCTCGCCCTTGCCTGCGCCTGCGCAGGGTGCATCCTGGAACGACACCTTGCCATCCGGACCTGTGCACTTGTTGATGGCCCACGCTGGCGCGGCCAGCGCCAGGCAGGCGGCTGTGCCAAGGAACAACTGTCGAATCATGCTTTCCCTCTCCCCTGAAACCTGGTGTTGCTGCTTCCCAGTATCGCCGCATCGGGCGGGTGCAAGACTGCCTGCTGTCCCGGCGGTTGCCGAAGGCCCCCTGGCGGTCATGCGGAAGACGGCCCAAAGGCATCGTTCCTGCCGATGAACCAACTCGGCGGCTGCCCCATGGCCGCCTTGAACATGGCCGAGAACGCGCTTTCACTGGCGTAGCCGCTGGCGGCCGCCACTGCGCCCACCGATTCGCCGCGCGCCAGGCGGGGCAGGGCGTGGGCCAGTACCGCCTGCTTGCGCCAGGGCGCAAAGCCCATGCCGAATTGCGCCTGGAACAGCCGCGCCAGGGTGCGCTCGCTGGCGCCGCTGTCGGTGGCCCAGCCGTGCAGCGTGGCATGGCGGCCAGGGGCTTCGAGCACGGCCTGGCACAGGGCGCGCAGGCGCTTGTCGCTGTCGGGGCCGGGCAGGGGCACGCCCAGGGCCAGCACTTCGGCCTGGCCGATCTCGTCGAGCACCAGCGTGGTCAGGGCCGCCTCGCGCGCCGGGCCGGGCGGCGGGCCGCCCACGGGGTCCAGGGCAGACACCAGCTCGCGCAGCAGCGGCGTCACGGCCATGACCCGGCAGACGGCCCCATCGGCGGGCACCACGCTGGGATCGATGTACAGGGTGCGAAAGGCCGCAGCCTCCAGCACGGCGATGGCGTGCAGCGCGCCCGGGGCGATCCACACCGCGCGCGAGGGCGGCACGATGTAGGCCGTGGGCGCCACCGGGGCCACCACGCTGACCTGGATCACGCCGCTGGCGCAGTAGGCCAGCTGCCCCCAGGCATGGCGGTGCGGCTCGAAGTGCGTGTCGGCCGGCATGTTGCGCGCGCGCACCCGCACCGGGTGTGCGGGGTTCGGGGCAAAGGGGTCGGTGTCCCCGAGCGGGGCGACTTGGCTGGTGCGTGCCATGGGTGGGTGGGCTGTGTATACGGAGTTGGCGCAAATTCGCCGAAAGCTGTCTATCCGTCGCATTCCAGAAACTCAGGCGCAATACTACGATTTCGGCATGACCTCTGCCAACCCCGCCGCCAGCCCCGCTGCCGCCGTTGTTCCCCTGCGTGCCGACGCGGGCGTGATCGGCCTCGTGGGCATCGCCCACCTCATCAGCCACTACAGCCAGCTGCTGCTGGCGCCGCTGTTCCCCTGGCTCAAGGATGCCTTCCAGGTCGGTTACACCGAGCTGGGCTTTCTCATGACCATCTTCTTCGTGGTCTCGTGCGCCGTGCAGGCGGGCTCGGGCTTTGTGGTCGACCGCTTTGGCCCACGCCCCATCCTGTTCGGCGGCCTGGCGCTGCTGGGCCTGGCGGCCTTCGGCTTTGCGGCCAGCACCAGCTACGCCATGCTGGCCGCTTTCTCGGTGCTCGCAGGCATCGGCAACGGCGTGTTCCACCCGGTGGACTACACCTTGCTCAACCGCCGCGTGAGCGCGCCGCGCCTGGGCCATGCCTACAGCGTGCACGGCATCACTGGCAGCCTGGGCTGGGCGCTGGCACCGGCCATGCTGGTGCCGCTGGCGATCGCCTTCTCCTGGCGTGTGGCCCTGGTGTGCGCGGGCGTGCTGGCCTTTGCCGTTCTCGCGCTGCTGCTGTTCAACCGCCGGGTACTGGAGCTGCCGCCCGCACTGGCTGCCGCTGCCAAGGGTGGGGCAGGCGCACAGCAGGGCAGTTTTTCCTTCCTGCGCATCCCGGCCGTGTGGATGTGCTTTGCGTTCTTCTTCTTCTACGCCGTCTCGCTCAACGTGGTGCAGGCTTTTGCCCCCGAGGCAGCGCGCCAGCTGCATGCGGTGCCCGTGGCGCTGGCAGCGATGTGCCTCACGGTCTACATGGTGGCCAGCGCGGGCGGCATGGTGCTGGGCGGCTTCCTCGCGGCCGACCCGAGCCGCTGCGAGCGCATCGTGGGCGTGGGCTTCGGCCTCGCCGCCTGCGTGGCGGTGGCCCTGGCCCTGGCGCATCCGCCTGGCGCCCTGGTGCCCGTGATGTTCGGTGTGATGGGTTTTTGCGCCGGCATTGCCGGCCCCTCGCGCGACCTGCTGGTCAAGCGCTCCACGCCCGAGGGTTCCACGGGCCGGGTCTACGGCATTGTGTACTCGGGCCTGGACATCGGCCAGGCCATGTCGCCGCTGCTGTTCGGCGTGCTGCTCGACCAGGGGCGCTTCACGGCCGTGCTGCTGGGCTTGGCCGTGGTGCAGGGCGTGCTGATCGCGAGTGCCTTCAATGTGCGCCGTGTGCGGCGCACGGTGGCGCCGCTGCCAGCCTGAAGCTGGCTACCTGCATCAGACCGCCGTGCGGTGGCGCGTGATGCAGGTGTCCAGCGTGTCTTCGCCTGTGCGCTGCCACCAGTCCAGCGCCGAGAAGATCTCCACCTCGGCATAGCCCTCGAAGCCTGCGGCTTCGACCCACTGGCGGATCTTCTTCAACTCGATCACCCCGTCGCCCATCATGCCGCGGTCGCTGAGCAGGTCGCGCGTGGGCAGGCGCCAGTCGCAGACGTGGTAGGCCAGCAGGCGCTCCTTGCCGGCGCGCGCGATCTGCTGCGCGAGCTTGGGGTCCCACCACACGTGGTACACGTCCAGCGCCACGCCGAGTGCACCGGTCTTGTTCGCGTCGAGCGCATCGCAGATGTCCAGTGCCTGCTCCAGGGTGTTGATGCAGGCGCGGTCGGCCGCCTGCATGGGGTGCAGCGGCTCGATGGCCAGGGGCATGCCCACCTGGCGCGCGTATTCCAGCGACGCGGCGATGCCGTCGAACACCTCGCTGCGTGCGCGCGCGAGGTCGGTGTAGTGCGGTGTGCCCTCCAGCGCGCCGGGCAGGGCGCCTACCACCAGCACCAGGCAGGCGGCGTCGAGCGTCTTGGCCTCGTCGATGGCGCGGCGGTTGTCGTCCAGTGCGGCGCGCAGGCCGGCCGCATCGGCGGCCGGGAAGAAGCCGCCCCGGCAGTAGCCCGACAGCGCCATGCCATGGGCGCGCAGCTGGTGCGCGGTGGCTTCCAGCCCGGCCGCAGCCACCTGGTCGCGCCAGGGGCTGATGGCGCGGATGCCGCGCTCGGCGCACTGGTCGATGATGCGCGACAGCGGCACCTCCGCCCCCTGCTGCTTGCGCACGGTGGCGGTGTTGATGGACAGCCAGCGGTGGTCTTGCGAGAAATCACGCATGGCGGTGCTCAGGCGGCTACGCCGTGCAATGCCAGCAGGTGGCCCATGCGCTGCACGGCCAGCTCGGGCTGCTCCAGCAGGTCGGCCTGGTCGGCCAGTCGGAACAGCTCGGCAAAGTGCACCAGCGAGCGCGTGCTCTGCTGCCCACCCACCATGGTGAAGTGGCCCTGGTGGCCGTTGAGCCAGGCCATGAAGACCACGCCCGTCTTGTAAAAGCGCGTGGGCGCCGCGAAGATGTGGCGCGACAGCGGCACCGTGGGCCCCAGGATGGCGTGAAAGCGCGCCTGGTCGCCCGCGGCCAGCGCCGCCAGCGCGGCACTCGCCGCCGGTGCGATGGCGTCGAAGATGCCCAGCAGCGCATCGCTCTGGCCCTGGCGCGGCGTGCTGCCGGCGCCATCGCCCGCAATCAGCTCGGCGTAGTTGAAGTCGTCGCCCGTGTACATGCGCACGCCCTGGCCGTCGGTGCCGCCTGTGGCGGGCAGGCGGCGGCGCATGGCGACCTCCTTGTCCTTGTCGAGCAGCGAGATCTTGATGCCGTCCACCTTGTCCGGGTGCGCGGCGATCACGGCCAGCGCCGTGTCCATGGCCGCATCCACATCGCGCGAACCCCAGTAGCCGGCCAGCGCCGGGTCGAACATGTCGCCCAGCCAGTGCAGCACCACGGGCTGGCGCGCCTGCGCAAGGATGCGGTCGTACACGCGCTCATAGTCCGCGGGGCTTTTCGCCACGCGGGCCAGCGCGCGGCTGGCCATCACGATGAGCTTGCCGCCGAGCTTTTCGATGGCCTCCATCTGCTCCTCGTAGCCGCGGATCACGTCGTCCACCGACTTCACCTCGTCCAGCACCAGGTGGTCCGTGCCGCAGCCCGAGGCCACGAGCGCGCCCGGCCCGAAATCGCGCGCCGCGTCGAGCGAGCGGCGGATCAGCTCCAGCGAGGTCGGCCAGTCCAGCCCCATGCCACGCTGCGCGGTGTCCATGGCCTCGGCCACGCCCAGGCCCAGCGACCACAGGCGCTGGCGGTAGGCGATGGTGGCGTCCCAGTCCACCGCGCACTGCAGCCAGGGGTCGATGGCGGCCAGCGGGTCGGCCACCACATGGGCGGCCGAGTAGGCGATGCGGTTGAACACGGCCCCCTTGCTGGGAACCACGGGCGCGCGGCCTTGCAGGGTGTAGGGGCTGGTGCGGCCGTCGGCCGTGGGCAGGGAGAGGCGAAGGGCCATGGTGAGCTCGGGCTATGGGGTGAAAAGGGTCAAGTGGTCAGGCGTCAGGCTTTCAGCGGTGCCACGTCCACCCAGCGGCGTTCCTTCCAGCTTTCCAACGCGGCTTCCACCAGCTGCACGCCCTTGGCACCTTCGGGCAGGGTCCACTTGTAGGGGGCGTCTTCCACCACATGGCGGATGAAGTGCTCCCACTGGATCTTGAAGCCGTTGTCGTAGACCTGCGAGTCGGGGATCTCCTGCCACTGGTCAAAGAAGTTCATGGTCTGCTTCTCGTCGGGGTTCCACACCGGGCGCGGCGTGGCCACGCGGCTTTGCGCGCGGCAGCTCGACAGGCCGGCCACGGCCGAGCCGTCGGTGCCGTCCACGTGGAAGGTGACCAGGTCGTCGCGGCGCACGCGCGTGGCCCAGCTCATGTTGAGCTGCGCGATCACCGGCTCGCCGTTGTGGCCCGTGAGCTCGCAGGTGGCGTAGGCGGCGTCGTCGGCCGTGGCCTTGTAGGGCTGGCCCGCCTCGTCCCAGCGCTGCGGGATGTGGGTGGCGCCGATGCACGAGACGGACTTCACTTCGCCGAACAGGTTGTCCAGCACGTAGCGCCAGTGGCACATCATGTCCAGGATCATGCCGCCGCCGTCTTCGCTGCGGTAGTTCCAGCTCGGGCGCTGGATGGGCTGCAGGTCGCCTTCGAAGACCCAGTAGCCGAACTCCAGGCGCACGCTCAGCATGCGGCCGAAGAAGCCCGCGCGGCGCAGCATGTCCAGCTTGCGCAGGCCGGGCAGAAAGAGCTTGTCCTGCACGGCGCCATGCTTGAGGCCCGAGCCCGAGGCCAGGCGTGCGATCTCCACCGCCTCGTTGAGGTTGGTGGCAATGGGCTTTTCGCAGTACACATGCTTGCCCGCGCGGATGGCCTTGGCCAGCAGGGTGGGGCGCATCTGCGTGGTGCCGGCGTCGAAGAACACGGTGTCCTCGGGGTTGGCGAGCGCGGCGTCGAGGTCCGTGCCCCAGCGTGCGATGCCATGCGCCTTGGCCAGGGCCTCCATCTTCTCGGCATTGCGGCCGATGAGGATGGGGTCGGGCATCACGCGGTTGCCGTTGGCCAGCAGCACGCCGCCCTGCGCGCGGATGGCGCAGATGGAGCGGATCAGATGCTGGTTCATGCCCATGCGGCCGGTGACGCCGTGCATGATGAGTCCGAGTCGTTGGGTTGCCATGGTGGTAGGTCCGTTCAGTTCAAAGGTTGCAGAAATGGGCAAAGGCGCGGCCTGGCCACCCCCATGGCAGGGGCTGGCGGTACGGTTCAGCGCGGGATGGGCTTACTGGGCGGGCGAGAGGCCGGCCGCCTTGACCAGCGCGGCGTTGTTCTTGATCTCGTCCTTGATGTAGGCGTCGAACTGCTCGGGCTTGAGCGTCCAGGCATCGGCACCGAGCTTGAGGAAGCGCTCCTTCACCTCGGGCGTGGCCAGGGCCTTGACCACCTCGTCGTGCAGGCGGTTGACGATGTCGCGCGGCGTCTTGGCCGGCACCATCATGCCGATCCAGAAGTTGAATTCCGAGCCGGGCACGCCGGCCTCGGCCGTGGTGGGAACATCGGGCAGGGCGGCCGCGCGCTTGGGCGAGCCCACGGCCAGCGCCAGCAACTGGCCGTCCTTGATCTGGCCGATGACGGGCGCGATCGGCGAGAAGTAGTAGTCCACGCGGCCCGACAGCACCTCGGTCACGGCCTCGGCCGAGCCTTTGAAGGGGATGTTGGTCGCGTCGATCTTGGCGGCCAGCTTGAATTTCTCGGCGTTCAGGTGCGTGGCGCTGCCCTGGCCGGCCGAGGCGAAGTTCACCGTACCGGGCTTGGCCTTGGCCGCGGCTACCAGGTCCTGCAGCGTCTTGATGCCCTTGGCGGGCGAGATCACCAGCGCATTGGGCAGCGAGGAAATCGGCGTCACGCCCGCGAAGTCGCCCGTGGTGTCGAAGGGCAGCTTGGCAAAGGTCAGCGGGCTCACCGTGTGCGAGGACGAGTGGATCATCACCGTGTAGCCATCGGGCGCGGCGGTTGCCACGGCCTGCTGGCCGATGGTGCCGCTGGCGCCGCCGCGGTTGTCCACCACCAGCGACTGCCCCATGCTCTGGCCCATCTTGTCGGCGATGGCGCGCGCAATGATGTCGGTGGTGCTGCCGGCCGCAAAGGGCACGATCACGCGGATGGGCTTGGTGGGGTAGCCGCCCTGCGCGAAGGCGCCGAAGGACAGCGACGTGAGCGCAGCCGCCGCCAGGGCGGTGGCTGCTGCGCGGCGGGTGGTGCGGAAGAAGGGCATGGATTTGTCTCCGTTGGCAGGCTTGGACTTGCTCTTTAATTCACTGAATGGTGAATAATCGGATTTTTAGGCATTGCTGCGCCTGCGTCAACGCGGACGCATCGAACGAAGCTAGGGGTTTACCCGGGCTGCAGGGGCGCTTGCACCGCCGAAGACCTGTGCCAATGGCGCCGCCCAAGCCAGTGCTCCTGTGCAAGGGCTGCCAAGCCGCGCAGGCGGCGCTCCGCTTGCGTGCACCGGGAGAGGGGTGAAGGCGCGAAGCGCCTCAGGGGGGCCTTACTTCAACACGTAGCCCAGGATGACGTCGCACATGTGCGTCAGCCGCTCGTTGCGGGCCTTGGGCGTCATCAGGTCGCGCCCGAAGATGGCCGACAGGGTGTGGTTGTTCGACAGGTAGAAGTACGACAGCCCGGCGATCGAGACGTAGAGCTGCAGCGGGTCCACCCCGCCACGGAAGCTGCCCTCGCGCCGCCCGTGTTCGAGCACCTCGCCCAGCATGGCGATCAGGGGCGAGTTCATCTCGCGCGCGCGCTGCGACTCCTGCAGGTGGCGCGCCTTGTGCAGGTTGGCGCTGTTGAGCAGGGTCAGGAACTGGGGGTTCTCCAGGTAGTACACCCAGGTGAATTCGACCAGCCGGCGGATCGCGGTGGCGGGCTCCAGCTCCAGCAGGTTGAGCTTGCGTTCCTCCTCGCGGATGTGCAGGTAGGCCTGCTCCAGCACGGCCTGGAACAGGGTCTCCTTGTCCTCGAAGTAGTAGTAGATCAGCCGCTTGTTCAGGCCCGCGCGCTCGGCGATGCGGTCCATGCGGGCGCCGCCCAGGCCATGCTCGGCGAACTCGTCGCGTGCCGCGCTGAGGATCGCGCCCTGGGAGCGGTCGGCGTCGCGCTGGCGCTCCTTGGCTGTGGTGTCGGTGTCTTTGCTCATGCCTGAATAATTCACTATTTGGTTAACAAAATCCAGCCCCACTCCGGGCGGGAAGGATTTGCGGCAGCGATGCACGGCGCGGCACGGGCTCACACAGGCACGGGGAAGCACTATAGCCAGGGCGTGCGGGGGCGGGCTGCCGCATGGGCATATGCATGGCGTATGGAGCTGCCCTGCCCAGGCTATTTGACGGGCCGCAGGCGGCTTTCTACGATGCACCACGGCCCTTGCTGCCCGCTCCTTTCCCCAGAACCACACGACATTCCCGGAGACGAATTGCCCATGCACCCCCTCTCTGCATTCCCCGTGCCCGCAAGGCGGCTGGTCCTGCCAGGCCTGGCGGCCAGCCTGCTGCTGGCGGCCTGCGCTCCGATGAAGACGCCGCCCGCCGCCGGCGTGGGCACCGCCGTGCCCGCCAGCAAGGAGGCAGCCCCTGTCGCCACGGCCTGCCCCAAGGACATCGAGGCCATCGCGCGCTGCCTCTCGGGCCAGGACTCGGCCGGCGCCTACTACCTCATCGCCATGCCCAAGGCCTGGAACCAGGTGCTGGTGATGCACTCGCACGGCGGCCCCACGCTGGGCGCCCCCAAGCCCGAGCGCGCGGTGGAGGACCTGGAGCGCTGGTCCATCATGGTGCGCGCCGGCTATGCCTGGGCCGGCAGCACCTTCCGCCAGGGCGGCGTGGCCGTGCGCGCCGCGGCCGAAGACACGGAGCGCCTGCGCCGCATCTTCATCGCCCAGGTGGCGCAGCCGCGCCGCACCATCCTGCACGGCCAGTCCTGGGGGGCCAGCGTGGCCGCCATGGGGGCCGACATGTTCGGCCATGGCGCCGTCAGCCCCCGGCCCTATGACGCCGTGCTGCTCACCAGCGGCCTGCTCGCCGGCGGCAGCCGCTCGTACGACTTCCGCACCGACCTGCGCGTGGTCTACCAGCATCTGTGCCACAACCATCCCTTGCCCAGCGAGGCGCAGTACCCGCTGAACATCGGCCTGCCGGCCGGTGCGAAGCTGACCGGCGCCGAGCTCACGGCCCGGGTCAACGACTGCCTGGGCCTGGACAAGCCTGCCGCCCAGCGCACGCCCGAGCAGCAGCGCAAGGTCAAGACGATTGTCGACGTACTCCGCATCCCTGCCAGCTCCATCCAGAGCCACCTGAACTGGGGCACCTTCCACTACCGCGATGTGGTGCACCTGCGCACGGGCGATGCCAGCCCCTTCGGCAACACCGGCGCGCGCTACACGGGCTCGCCCGACGATGCGGCGCTCAACGCCGCCGTGCTGCGCTACAAAGCCGATCCGCAGGCCCTGGCCCGCTTCGCGCAGGACACCGACCCCACAGGCCGCATCGACGTGCCCGTGCTCACTACCAAGGGCGTGGACGACCCGACCGCCTTCGTCGAGCTCGATGCCTTCTTCAAGGGCACCATGGAGCGCGCGGGCAGCGGCGCGCGCCTGGTGCAGACCTTTACCCAGCACAACACCCACAGCTACCTGAGCGACCCGACCTACCCCACGCTGATGACCGCGCTGCTGCGCTGGGTGGACGAGGGCGCCAAGCCCACGCCCGAGGTCATTGCCCAGCAGTGCCCGGCCAACGAGGCCAAATTCGGCAAGGGCTGCGCTTTCCTGCCGGCCTATGTGCCCAAGCCCCTGAACAGCCGCGTGGTGGACCGCGACAGGCCCTGAACATCCGAAAAATAAAAAAGGCCCCGCTACGCGGGGCCTTTGCTTTGGGGCAGCTGCAAAAAATCAGGCCACAGCAGCCAGCGCCTTGTTCAGCGTCTCGCTGGGGCGCATCACTTTGTCGAGCTTGGACACGTCGGGGTGGTAGTAGCCGCCGATGTCGGCGGGCTGGCCCTGCACGGCAGCCAGTTCGGCCACGATGGTCTCTTCCTTGGCCGTCAGTTCCTGGGCCAGTGCGGCAAAGCGCGTGGCCAGTTCCTTGTCGTCCGTCTGAGCGGCCAGTTCCTGGGCCCAGTACAGGGCCAGGTAGAACTGGCTGCCGCGGTTGTCCAGCTGGCCGGTCTTGGGCGAGGGGTTCTTGTTGTTGTCCAAGAGCTTGCCCGTGGCGGCGTCCAGCGTCTTGGCCAGGATCTTGGCCTTGGCGTTGCTGGTCTTGATACCGAGGTCTTCGAACGACACGGCCAGCGCCAGGAACTCGCCCAGCGAATCCCAGCGCAGGTGGTTTTCTTCCACCAGCTGCTGCACGTGCTTGGGGGCGGAGCCGCCGGCACCCGTTTCGTACATGCCGCCACCGGCCATCAGCGGCACGATGGACAGCATCTTGGCCGAGGTGCCCAGTTCCATGATGGGGAACAGGTCGGTCAGGTAGTCGCGCAGGATGTTGCCGGTGGCGCTGATGGTGTCCAGGCCGCGGATCACGCGTTCCAGCGTGTAGCGCATGGCACGCACCTGGCTCATGATCTGGATATCGAGGCCGGTGGTGTTGTGCTCGTGCAGGTACATCTTGACCTTGGTGATCAGCTGCGCTTCGTGCGGGCGGTACGAGTCGAGCCAGAACACCACGGGCATGCCCGAGTTGCGGGCGCGCGTGACGGCCAGCTTGACCCAGTCGCGGATCGCGGCGTCCTTGACCTGGCACATGCGCCAGATGTCGCCGGCTTCCACGTTCTGGGACAGCAGCACTTCGCCGGTCGCCAGGTCGGTGATGTTGGCCACGCCGTCTTCGGCGATCTCGAAGGTCTTGTCGTGCGAGCCGTACTCTTCGGCCTGCTGGGCCATCAGGCCCACGTTGGGCACCGTGCCCATGGTCTTGGGATCGAAGGCGCCGTGCCATTTGCAGAAGTTGATGATCTCCTGGTAGATGCGGGCGAAGGTCGACTCGGGCATCACGGCCTTCACGTCCTTCAGGCGGCCGTTGGCGTCCCACATCTTGCCGCTGTTGCGGATCATCGCGGGCATGGACGCGTCCACGATGATGTCGTTGGGCGAGTGGAAGTTGGTGATGCCCTTGGCGGAGTCCACCATGGCCAGCTCGGGGCGGTTCTCGTGGCAGGCGTGCAGGTCGCGCTTGATCTCGTCGCGCTGGCTTTGGGGCAGCGTCTCGATCTTGGTGTACAGGTCGACCATGCCGTTGTTCACGTTCACGCCCAGCTCGTCGAACGTCTTGGCGTGCTTGGCGAACGCGTCCTTGTAGAAGATGCGCACGCAGTGGCCGAACACGATGGGGTGCGAGACCTTCATCATCGTGGCCTTCACGTGCAGCGAGAACATCACGCCGGTCTTGCGCGCGTCTTCGATTTCCTTCTCGTAGAACTCCAGCAGCGCCTTCTTGCTCATGAACATGCTGTCGATCACTTCGCGGTCGAGCAGCGCGACCTTGGGCTTCAAGACAATGGTCTTGCCGCTCTTGGTGATCAGTTCCATCTTCACCTCACGGGGGCGGTCCAGCGTCATGGACTTTTCGCCGTGGTAGAAGTCGCCGTGGTGCATGTGCGAGACGTGGCTGCGCGATGCCTGGCTCCATTCACCCATCGAATGGGGGTTCTTGCGCGCGTAGTTCTTCACGGCGGCGGGCGCGCGGCGGTCGGAGTTGCCTTCGCGCAGCACGGGGTTCACCGCAGAGCCGATGCACTTGCCGTAGCGCGCCTTGATCTCTTTTTCCTTGTCGTCCTTGGGCTGGTCCGGGTAGTCGGGCAGTGCGTAGCCCTTGCCCTGCAGCTCGGCGATGGCCGCCTTGAGCTGGGCCACCGAGGCGCTGATATTGGGCAGCTTGATGATGTTGGCATCGGCCTGCAGCGTCTTCTTGCCCAGCTCGGCCAGGGTGTTCGGAACGCGCTGGTCTTCCTTCAAGAACTCGGGGAACTCGCCCAGCACGCGGGCGGCCACGGAGATGTCGGACTCCGCCACGTTGATGCCCGCAGGCGCCGCGAAGGTGCGGATGATGGGCAGGAAAGAAGCCGTGGCCAGGCGAGGCGCCTCGTCGGTCAGGGTGTAGATGATGGTCGGTTGCTGGGTCGTCATGGCTTGTCTCACGAAACGAGTGTGTAAATGCCCTTTGCCGGGGTATGGCAGGGGCCAAACGCGAATGCTCTCGCATTCTCGTCCTTTGGCGCTTTCGCGGGACCCGGTTTTTGCAATCGAATCCCACAATGCAAAATTTGCCGACGGGTAGGCGCAATTTTTTGATGCGTTGTCTATAGCGGAAGCGGTTTGGGGTGGGAAATTGGGCTGCGGCAAGACCGAAAGGCCTCATTGGCACAAGGGCCAAGCGGCGGGGCTCAATCTGACTCGCCAGACGGCCGAACCTCCACCACCCGATCCCCCACCACCGCCAACCGCCGCGCCTGTGGCGCCATGGACTGGCTCGATGTCCCCGTGAAGGCTCCGAAGGCCGGCAGCACCAGCAGCCCCGGCGTGAAGGCGAAGCAGGGCAGGCGTGCCGCATCGCGCGCCAGGCCGTACAGGGTCACCGTGGGGTGCAGATGGCCGGCCAGCACGGTGCTGCCGGCCATGGCCAGGGGGTGGTGGCAGGCCAGCACCTCGGCGCCCTCCACCGGCTGCCAGGGTTCGTCAGTGAGGTCGATGGCGAGGGCCGCAGGCGGATCGCCCGCAAGCAGGTCGTGGTTGCCGCGCACCAGGGTCATGCGGATGCCGGCGTGGCGCTCGCGCCAGGGCCGCAACTGGGCCCACAGGGGGGCCTCGGCCCCGCTGCGCGCGTGCAGAAAATCGCCGAGGAAGACCAGGTGCTGCGCGCCCGTGGCGGCCAGCACGGCATCGAGCCGGGCCAGATTGTCGGCCGTGGTGCCATGCGGCACGGGCTGGCCCGCGCGGCGGAAGCTGGCGGCCTTGCCGAAGTGCACATCGGCCACAAAGGCCATGCGCGCGGCCGGCCAGACCACCGCGCGCTGGGGCAGCAGCCACAGCACGGTGCCGCCCGGCAGGGTGAGGGCGTGGGTGCCTGTGGGCGGGATCTGGGGCAGCGAGGGCGCGTTCACGGCTTGATGAGAAGGAAATCAGAATCCGTGGCGCCGGCGGGGCCGGCGCGATGCACCTTCGCCATCGCCCCGTGGGCGCCGGGGAGCGGAGGTTTTGGTCCCCTCGGGTACGTCCCAGGCCATGTCGGCCGGCATCACCGGATTGTCGGCATGGTGGGTACCGGTGCTCGTATCGGCCGCCTTCTCCAGCGCCTGCACCATGCGCGCCAGCCGGTCGGCCAGGGTCTCGGTGCTCAGGCGCTCGCGAAAGCGTTCCACCATCAAGGGCAGGGCAAACGGCGTGGGGCGCTCCAGCGCATGGAGGGACAGGGCCTGTGCCTGCATGCCCTGCAGCGTGCGCGCCAGGCGTTCCATGTCCAGCTCGTTGGCCAGCAGCTCGGCGCGGGCCTGGGCCAGCAGCAGGTTGCCGGGGTCGTACTGGGCGAACACGTCGTAGTACAGCGAGGACGAGGCCTGCAGCTGCCGGCTGCTGCGCTGCTCGCCCGGATGGCTCTGGAAGATCAGGCCGGCGATGCGCGCAATCTCGCGAAAGCGCCGGCGCGCCATCTCGGTGGCGTTGAGGCTGGCGAGAACTTCCTCTTCGAGCCCTTTGCCGATGGTGGTGGCCGTGCCCTCGCCCAGGATGCGCGGCAGCAGCGTCGCCCAATCGATGGGCTTGGCCGAGAGCAGCTCCAGCCCGTAGTCGTTGACCGCGATGGAGAAGGTGTTGGGCACCTGCTGCGAGGCGCGCCAGGCCAGCAGGCCGGCCAGCCCCATGTGCACCAGGCGGCCTGCCAGTGGGTACAGGTACAGGTGCCAGCCTTCGCGGGTGTGCAGCGTCTCGGCCACCAGGCGGCCGGGCGTGGGCAGGGCGGACCAGGCGCCCTGCACGGCCAGCAGGGGGCGGGCGCACTGCATCTCGGGCGAGGCATACACGCCGCGCTCGGCCTGCTCCAGCATTTCCAGCATGGCGTCGGCCAGCGTGTTCGACAGCGGCATGCGCCCGCCGTTCCAGCGCGGCAGCGCGGCGCTGCCGCGGGGCGCCACGCGCACATAGGCCGTCATCTGCTGGGTGCGCACCAGCTCCAGCAGGCGGCCCGCGAACAGGAACACATCGCCCTTGCGCAGCCGCGCGATAAAGCTTTCTTCCACCGAGCCCAGGCGCCCGCCGCTCACGAACTGCACCTGCATGCTGGCATCGCTCACGATGGTGCCGATGTTGCTGCGGTGGCGGCGCGCCAGCCGCGCATCGGGCACGCGCCACACGCCGGCCTCATCGGGCACCACGCGGTGGAAATCGGGGTAGCTGGCCAGCGAGGCGCCACCCTGGCGCACAAACTGCAGGGCCCATTGCCAGTCGTGGTCGGCCAGCGCGGCATAGGCCGGGGCGCGGCGCACCTCGGCCAGCAATTCCCCGGGCACGAAGCCGCCGCCCAGCGCGATGGTGACCAGGTGCTGCACCAGCACGTCCAGAGGGGCATGGGGCGTGTGCCGGTCCTCGATGCGGCCCAGCGCCAGGGCATGGCGCGCGGCCGCGGCCTCCACCAGCTCCAGGCTGTGTGTGGGCACCAGCGTGATGCTGGAGGTGCGGCCCGGCGCATGGCCGGATCGGCCCGCGCGCTGCACCAGCCGCCCCACGCCCTTGGCCGAACCGACCTGCAGCACCTGCTCCACGGGCAGAAAGTCCACGCCCAGGTCCAGGCTCGATGTGCAGACCACGGCCTTGAGCTGGCCGGCCTTGAGACCGGCCTCCACCCAGGCGCGCACCTCCTGGCCCAGCGAGCCGTGGTGCAGCGCGATAGTACCGGCCCAGTCGGGTCGGGCCTCCAGCAGCGCCTGGTACCAGCGCTCGGCCTGCGAGCGCGTGTTGGTGAAGACCAGGGTCGATGCACAGGCCTCGATGGACTGCACCACCTGCGGCAGCAGCGCCAGGCCCATGTGGCCGGCCCAGGCGAAACGGTCCAGCCTGGGCGGCAGCATCACCTCCACCTGCAGCGCCTTGTCGATGCGGCCCTGCACCAGCAGGGCCGGTGGCGCCGCGGGCGCATGGTCGACCGGACGGGGCAGCAGGGTGTGCAGCGCCTCCTGCAGGTTGCCCAGCGTGGCCGACATGCCCCAGACCTGCAGCGCCGGGTTCCAGCGCGACAGGCGCGCCAGCGCCAGCTGCGCCTGCACGCCGCGCTTGTTGCCCACCAGCTCATGCCATTCGTCCACCACCACCAGGCGCACCTGGCGCAGGCGTTCTTGCGCATCGGCGCGCGCCAGCAGCAGCGAGACGCTCTCGGGCGTGGTCACCAGCAGCGTGGGCAGGCGGCGGTCCTGCGCGGCGCGCTCGCCGCTGGCGGTGTCTCCCGTGCGCAAGCCGCTGGTCCAGGTCGGCGCCATATCGGGCAGGGGTGTTTGCAGCGCACGCAGTGTGTCGGCCGCCAGCGCGCGCATGGGCGTGATCCACAGCACCGTGAGCGGTGGCGCAGCGGCCCGGCGGGCCTGCAGCGTGGCCTCCGCCGGCACCATGGCAGGGCCGGGCGGGGCCAGGTGCTGCAGCGCGCCCAGCCACACGGCATAGGTCTTGCCCGCGCCCGTGGTGGCGTGCAGCAGGCCGGAGCGGCCCTCACCCAGGGCCTGCCACACCTCGTGCTGGAAGGCGAAGGCTTGCCAGCCGCGCGTGGCCATCCAGGCCGCAGCGGCTCCGTCGGCCTTGGGCGGCTTCCTGCGAGAACGCCGGTCCGCAGTGCTCATGCGGCTGCGTCCTGCCCAGGCAGCAGCGCCATCAGCGTCTGCAGGGTATCGGCCTCGGCCACGGCCTTGTCCTGGCGCCAGCGCAGCATGCGCGGAAAGCGCACCGCGATGCCGCTCTTGTGGCGCAGGCTGCGCGCGATGCCTTCGAATCCCAGCTCGAAGACCAGGGTCGCATCCACGCTGCGCACGGGGCCGAAGCTCTCGCGCGTGGTCTTTCGGACGATGGCGTCCACCTGCGCGATCTCCGCATCCGTCAGGCCCGAATAGGCTTTGGCAAAGGGCACGAGCTGCCGGTCCGGGTCTTCCTGTGGCCCGGTCCACACGGCAAAGGTGTAGTCGGTGTACAGGCTGGCGCGCCGGCCGTGGCCGCGCTGGGCGTAGATGAGCACGGCGTCCACGCTCATGGGGTCGATCTTCCACTTCCACCACACGCCCGCGTCCTTGGTGCGGCCCACGCCATAGCGCGCCTGGCGGTGCTTGAGCATGAAGCCCTCGGTGCCCATGCCGCGCGCGGCCTCGCGCTGGCGCGCGAGGTCGGGCCAGCCGGTGCCGTGCAGCAGGGCGCTCAGGCGCAGGGCGGGCGGACCGGGCTGCTGCAGCACGGTCTCCAGCAGGGCGCGGCGCGCCTGCTGCGGTTCCTGGCGCAAGTCCTGGCCGGCGTGCTCCAGCAGGTCGTAGGTGACCAGCACCACGGGCAGCTCGCGCAGCAGCTTGGGGGTCAGGGTCTTGCGGCCCAGGCGCTTTTGCAGGTCGGCAAAAGGGCGGGGCTGGGGCTCGTCGGGCAGCCACACCAGGATTTCGCCATCGACCACCGTGCCATCGGGCAGGGCCGCGAGGGCGGCCTCGGCCAGCTCGGGAAAGCGGTCGGTCACCAGCTCCTCGCCGCGCGACCAGACCCAGACCTCGCCCGCGCGGCGCACGATCTGCGCGCGGATGCCGTCCCACTTCCATTCCACCAGCCAGTCGCTGGGCGCGCCCAGCAGCGCGGGCATCTCGGCCACGGGCTGGCTGAACGGGTGGGCCAGGAAGAAGGGGTAGGGCTGGCCGGCCATGCCGCTGTCGCCCGTGCCGGGCGCGCCGCCATCGGCGGCCTGGTCGTCCACCGGTGCCACCAGGGCGGCGTAGTCGTCTGCCGCGGGCTGGCGGCCGATCTGCGTGTAGCCCATCAGCCGGTGGGCGATGCGCTTGGGGTCCAGCGCGCTCACCGCGGCCAGCGCCTGGGTGACCTGCAGGCGCGACACCCCCACACGGAAGTTGCCGGTGATGAGCTTGAAGTACACAAAGCGCTGCTCCGGCGCCAGCAGGTCCCACTGCGCGCGCAGGCGCGCATCCGCTTCATCAGGTGGCAGGGCGCGCAGAGGCAGCAGCTGGGCCATCCATTCGGCCAGGGGCAGGTCCACCGGCTGCGCTGGTGGTGGCAGCAGCAGGGCCAGCGTTTCGGCCAGGTCGCCCACGGCCTGGTAGCTTTCCTCGAACAGCCATTCGGGCAGGCCCGCGGCCTCCTGCGTCAGGGCCTTCAGCCGCTTGGTGGGCACCATCTGGCGCGGCTTGCCGCCCGCGAGGAAGTAGACCGCCCAGGCCGCATCGGCCGGCGCCGCCACGCGCAGGTAGGCTACCAGCGCTGCCAGCTTGGCCGACTGCGCGGTGGTGGCATCGAGCGCCTGGAACAGCGCGGCAAAGGCTTTCATGGCGCTGCCGTGGCTTCGGGGTCAGCACCGCTGCCGTCCTCGTTGTCGTCGCTGCCATACTCGGTCGCAAACACCTGCGCATCCAGCCCCTGCTCGCACAGCCAGCGCACCATCACCTCGGTGCTGCCGTGGGTCACGATGATGCGCTCGGCCCCCGTCCCGGCAATGGCTTTCTGCAGACTGGGCCAGTCCGCGTGGTCGCTCATCACAAAGCCCCGGTCCACGCCGCGGCGCCGGCGCGCGCCGCGCACCAGCATCCAGCCGCTGGCAAAGGCATCGGAATGTTCGCCAAAGCGCTTGAGCCAGGGCGTGCCTGCGGCCGAGGGCGGTGCCAGCACCAGCGCACGGCGCAGCTCGGCCTTGGTCACGCCCGGGTCCGTCACGCGCACGGTGGGCGGCAGCGCCACGCCCGCTGCGCGGTACACGGCGTTGAGCGGCTCCACCGCGCCATGCACCACAATGGGACCGATGCCCGCATCCACCCCATGCAGCAGCCGCTGCGCCTTGCCGAAGGCATACGCATACAGCACGCTGGCCTTGCCCGCCGCCGCATTCGCGGCCCACCAGGCATTGATGTCGGCGAACAGCGCCGGCTGCGCCGGCCAGCGGTAGATGGGTAGGCCAAAGGTCGATTCGGTGATGAAAGTGTGGCAGCGCACGGGCTCGAAGGGCGGGCAGGTGCCATCGTCCTCCAGCTTGTAGTCGCCCGAGGCCACCCACACCTGGCCGCCGTGCTCCACCCGCACTTGGGCCGAGCCCAGCACATGCCCGGCCGGGTGCAGCGACACGCGCACGCCGTGGTGGTCGATGGTCTCGCCATAGGCCAGCGTCTGCAAATCGATGTCCGCGCCCAGCCGGTTGCGCAGCGTGCCCTCGCTGTCCCGGTGTGCAAGGTAGTGGGCTGAGCCCATGCGCGCATGGTCCGAATGCGCATGCGTGACCACGGCCCGCTCCACCGGCCGCCAGGGGTCGATGTAGAAATCGCCGGGCGGGCAGTACAGGCCTTCGGGGCGGTGGACGATGAGGTCGCTGGGCATGGGCAGGCCATCCTAAGCGCTCGCAGTGGTCGGCCGGCCGCTTGCCAGGCAAATCGCAGCCGTGTCCTACAGCAGGGTCAACCGCCCGGTGCGTCGTTTTCTTCTTCCTGGTCCAGCAGAGGCCCGACCAGCACGGCGCCATTGGGCAGCAGCACGCTGCCAAAGGCGAAGACAAAGCCGTCGAACGCGTCCGCAATGCGGAACAGCGCGGGCCAGATCGCCGGGTTGTCCTCGAACTCGCGCTCCGTCATAAGCCCGAGCACCACCGTGGTGTGGCCGATGGCGTGGGCGGTATCGCGCTTGCGCGCCTCGTCCTGGTCCAGCGAGGCGATGTAGCCCAGAAAGCCCTGGACATGGGCCGCAACCGCCTTGGCATCCATCACATTGAAGCGCACCGTCTCCCCACCCAAGGGCACGTCGTACCGCGTGGCCGTGCGGCGCAGCAGGCCCTTGTCGGATTTCACGCCGTCAAAGACGGTGGCCAGGTCGCCCGAGCCCTGCTGGATATAGATCGCTGCATTGGCAGGCATGGTGGTGGGTCCCTCTCTGCGTTGTTTTGCTGGATAAAGCGGGCTATGCGGGAGTGTGCCGTGCGCAAGGATGCCGGTCGGTCAGCCATGCAAAGCCGCCTCCGCAATCTGCTGCACCCGGGCCATGGTGATGCCCTCTCGCTGCTCCACCGCCAGCGGATGGTCCGTCGGCTCCAGCGTGATGAGGGGGCGCTGCCCCAGGGGCATGGTCTGCACGTTCGTTTTCAGGCTCAGCGTGCCGGGCGTGTATCCCGGCAGGGCACTCTGCAGCCAGCCGAAGTAAGGGGGCTCGGCCTCACGCCCTTCGCTCTCCCACAGTTCGCCGCTGCGCACAAAATTCGCTTCGCTCAAGGACACCCAGGCGAGCCAGACAAAGGAATCCTCCCCGCCAATGACAGGCAACAGGATGCGGCCGAGAATGAAGAAATGGCGTCCATCGATCACGCATTGGTCGGATGAAAGATGCACCCGGTCAGCGCGCTCCCCTTCGGGGATGGAGTGCCACAGCTCCGGTACGGGCGCGCCCAGGCACATGGGTATGCTGTCGTGGGTCTGGCCGCAGGTCGCGCAAAGGAATCCGGTCATGGGAACGCGTTCATTCGTTGGTGGAGCAGGGGCTGTGCCGCAAGGAGGGCATCCGATGGAAGGCATTTTCACATTCCGCAAGCGCCTCGCGTGCGCCCTGGTGCTGGCGGCGCTCGGTCTGCCGAGTGCGTTCGCGCAAGGCCAAGGTGCCCAGTCGCCCGCGCCCCGCACCAACGCCTTCAACGACCCCTTCGTGCAGGTCACCTCCGCCATGCCCGGCTGCCCCGTGCCCGAGGGCCCGCTCTATACCGAGGCCGAGGTGCGCGAGTTGGCCCATGTGCGCTCGCAGCATGGCGGCAGTTGCCACCGCGTGGGGCGCTGCCGGCTGCCCAATTCCTACCTGTACGACGCCGAGATCATCCCGCGCGTGCAGCGCTACATCCGCGAGGAGGGGCGTTTTGACGACACCAGTGTCTGGGTGCTGGGCGAGCGGCGCCTGGTCACGCTGATGGGCTGCGTGCAGTCGGCCGAGCAGGCGCGGGCGCTGGAAAAGGCCGTGGAGCTGGTGGACGACGTGATGGGCGTGATCAACCTGTTGCAGGTGGGAGTCGAGCGCAGCGCGGCGCGCTACCCCCTTGCCAGGTAGGTACTGGTAGATACCGCAGTTGCGGCATTTGCGCAATCCGCCATGACGCGCAGTTGCGCGGCGGAACCACACTGCCCGGACGGGGGCTTTTGCGCGCGCCCGTCCTGCTGCATATTGCCGGTTCTTTACATTCATCCTGTCTTGCAAAGGAAACCCTCCCATGCACTTCAAGCACTCCCTGCTCGCGGCCGCCACCCTGGCCCTGGCAGCCGCCGCCCCCACCGTTTCGGCAAAACCGTTCAAATGGGCCGGCTCCACCGACATCCAGACCATGGACGTCCACTCGCAGAACAGCGCGCTGGGCAACGGCATCCATGCGGCGGTGTACGAGTCGCTGGTGATGTTCAACAGCCGCACGCTCAAGGTCGAGCCGCTCCTGGCCACCTCGTGGCAGCAGGTCAGCCCCACGCAGCTGCGCGTGAAGCTGCGCCAGGGCGTGAAGTTCAGCGATGGCTCCACCATGACGGCCGACGATGTGGTGTTTTCGCTGCAGCGCGCGATGAGCAAGACTTCCACCTATGCCATCTACACCCAGGGCATGGACCGCATCGCCAAGGTCGATGGCGAGACCATCGACATCTTCCTGAAAAGCCCCAACCCGGTGCTGCTCAACCAGCTGACCGAGCTGCGCGTGATGAGCAAGGCCTGGTCCGAGAAGAACAACTCCGTCGAGCCCAAGGACATCAAGTCCAAGGACGAGACCTTCTCGCACCGCAATGCCATGGGCACGGGGCCCTTCGTGCTCAAGGAGTGGGTGCCCGACCAGAAGCTGGTGTTCACGGCCAACCCGCAGTGGTGGAACGCGGGCAAGGCCGAGGGCAACGTCACCGAAATCGTTTTTACGCCCATCAAGTCCGAGGCCACGCGCATTGCGGCCCTGCTCTCGGGCGAGGTGGACATGGTGCGCGAAGCCAACCTGCAGGATCTGGAGCGGCTCAAGGCCAACCCCAACCTCAAGGTGATGGAGATGGTCGAGAACCGCACCGTCTACCTGGCCCTGGACCAGTTCCGCGATGAACTCGTGGGCAGCAGCGTCAAGGGCAAGAACCCGCTCAAGGACCTGCGCGTGCGCAAGGCGCTGTACCAGGCCATCGACGTGGCCGCGCTGCAGCGCGTGACCATGCGCGGCATGTCCAAGCCCACAGGCGCCATGGTCTCGCCCCTGGTCAATGGCTGGACCGAGGCGGTAGACAAGCGCCTGCCCTACGACGCCAATGCCGCCCGGGCGCTGCTGGCCGATGCCGGCTACAAGGACGGTTTCGAGGTCGACTTCGCGTGCAGCAACAACTCCATCATCCAGGACGAGAACCTGTGCCAGGCCATCACCTCGATGTGGGCGCGCGTGGGCGTCAAGGCCAAGCTGCGCACCCTGCCGTCCGTCACCTACTACCCCATGGCCCAGCGGCACGAGGCCAGCATCGCGCTGCTCAGCTGGGGCGTGCCGACCTTCGACGCGCTGTACACCCTGCAATCGCTCACGCGCACCAAGACCACGGGCGGTGACGGCAACTACAACCTGGGCCGCTACAGCAACGAGCGCATGGACTACGTGGTGGACCGCGTGAAGACCGAGATCGACCAGCCCGTGCGCAACCGCCTGCTGACCGAAGGCCTGCAGCTGCAAAACGACACGGTGGCCAACATCCCCCTGCACAACCAGATGCTGGCCTGGGCGATGAAGAAGAACGTCGAACTCGTTCAGCGCCCCGACAACCGCATCGACTGGCGCCTAATAAAAATCAACTAACCCCCTGAGTCGCTTCGCGCCATCCCCCTCAGGGGGACGCCCCCAGCGCGGCGGGGCGGCCCTTGCGCGGGGCGCTGGCCTCGTCCGCGCCAGTTCATCCACGCGCTGCCATTTGTCGCCCGGTGGTCAAACTGCGTCGAGCGGGAACACCGGCCGGCGCACGTTCCTGAACGGGAACAGCGCGTAGTTGGAGCTGGTCACGCCCGTGGGGCTGTCGCATTCGACCAGCGCGTGCGACAGCGGCACGAACACCGGGCGGCAGTACATGCGCGACTTGAGCAGCACGAAGCGGTGCGCCGTGGGGTCCACGCCCACGCAGGAGAACACGCCCAGGTCCCAGGGTTCGTGGGTCTTCTCGGTCACCACGATGAGGGCGCTGCCGGTGTCGAACAGCACGGTACGGCCCATGGCGCAGCGCGCGCCGGTGTAGATGGGCCCGGTCACGGTGTACTCGCCGTCGCTGATGGCGCGCACCGTGCCTTGCAAGGCCACGGGCTCCTTGGCCACATTGAGCTGCGTGAGGGGCACCTTGTTGCCCAGGCGCACGCTGCACTGCGCGCCCACGCCGGCGGCCACGAGCTCGGCCACGGCCTCGGGGTCGCACAGCGGGCCCACGGCGATGTCGGCCAGGCCCTCGGCCAGCGCGGCCTGCAGCACATCCATGGAATCGCAGGTGCCACCCGACATGCAGTTGTCGCTGTGGTCCAGCAGCAGCACCGGGCGCTCTGCGCCTTGCGCCAGGGCCTGGGCGCGCTGCAGCGACTGCGCCAGGGGCTCGCTGTCGTAGACGAACTCGGCACGTTCTTCCCAGATGGTGGCCGCAATGCGGTCGGCCACGGCCTGGGCGGCCCCGGGGTCCTCGGCATGGCCGGTGACCACCACGCTCATGCAGGGCGCCTCGATGTCGGCCAGCGAAAAGCCCGCGAACACGGTGACAGCAGGCACGCCATCGGCCTCGGCCGCACGGGCCGCGTCCACCGCGCGCAGCATGGCGCCCTGCAGCGTGGTGCTGCGCAGGGTGTGGCCCATCATGGGCAGCGGGTGCCAGTGCACGCGGTAGTGCTGCCGCCCCTGCAGCATGGCCAGCAGCAGGCGGCCGGCATGCTCGCCGGTCTCGTACATGTCGATGTGCGGGTAGGTCTTGAAGCCCACCATGACATCGGCGTTGGCGACCATCTTGGGCGTGATGTTGCCGTGCAGGTCCAGCGCCACGCCGATGGGCACGCCGGGCGCGGCGGCGCGCACGCGCTCCAGCAGGTCACCTTCGCCGTCGGGGCTGTTCTCGGCCACCATGGCGCCGTGCAGGTCGAGCAGGATGGCATCGCAGCCCGGCGCCGCTTCCACGATGCGGCGGGTCAGCTCGTCGTAGGCAGCTGCATGCACCGGGCCGCTGGGGTTGGACATGGCCGACACCGGCGTCACCAGCGTGGCGCCCAGGCCCTGGGCCAGGTCGATGAAGGCGGCCATGGCTGTGCGCATGCCCTGGTTCTCGCGCAGGGCGTCCTCGCCGTAGGTGGGCGCAAACGCCGAAAGCGGCGTGGGCACGGGCGAGAAGGTGTTGGTCTCGTGGTTGAGGCGGGCGATCAGGAACTTCATGCGGCCACCACCTTGGCGCTGCGCAGCATGGCCTGCAGCAGCACGTTGCAGCCAGCCTCCAGGTGCTCGGGCTGGGCGTCTTCGATCTCGTTGTGGCTGATGCCGTCGGCACAGGGTACGAAGACCATGGCCGTGGGCGCCAGGCGCGCCAGGTACACGGCGTCGTGGCCGGCGCCGCTCACCACGTCCATGGCGCTGTAGCCCAGCGCCTGGGCATCGGCGCGCACGCCTTCCACCAGTTGCGGCGCAAAGGGCTGCGGTGGGAAGTACACCACCTGCTCCACCGTGATGGGGGTGCGGCCCGCATGGCCGAGGCGCTCGCAGGCGGCGCGCAATTCAGCATCCATCTGCAGCAGCACGGCATCGTCGGCGGCGCGCAGGTCCACCGTCATGCGCACGCTGCCAGGGATCACATTGCGCGAGCTCGGGAACACCTCCAGCACGCCCACGGTGCCGCGCGCGTGCGGCGCGTGGGCCAGCGCGATGCGGTTGACCTCGGCCACCAGCGCGCTGGCGGCCAGCAGGGCATCGCGGCGCAGCTCCATGGGCGTGGGGCCGGCATGGGCTTCCATGCCCTGCACGCTCACGTCGTACCAGCGCTGGCCCAAGGCACCCTGCACCACGCCGATCACGCAGCCGTTGGCCTCCAGCATCGGGCCTTGCTCGATGTGGGCCTCGAAATACGCGCCGACGGCCGGCGTGGGCCCCTGTTCACCGGCATAGCCGATGGCGGCCAGCGCCTCGGCCACGCTGGTGCCCTGGGTATCGCGCTGGGCCAGCGCATGGTCGAGCGTGAAGGCGCCGGCGAACACGCCCGAGCCCATCATCACGGGCACGAAGCGCGAGCCTTCCTCGTTGGTCCAGACCGCGACCTCGATGGGTGCCTCGGTCACGATGCCCCGGTCGTTGAGCGTGCGCACCACCTCCAGGCCTGCGAGCACGCCGTAGTTGCCGTCGAACTTGCCGCCCGTGGGCTGGGTGTCGATGTGGCTGCCGGTCATCACCGGCGGCAGGGCGTCGTTGCGCCCGGCGCGGCGCGCGAAGATGTTGCCGATGGCGTCCACGCGCACGCTGCAGCCGGCCTCGCGTGCCCAGCGCACGAAGAGGTCGCGGCCTTCGCCGTCGAGCGCGGTGAGCGCCAGGCGGCACACGCCGCCCTTGGGGGTGGCGCCGATCTGTGCCAGGTCCATCAGCGATTGCCACAGGCGCGCGCCATCCACGCGCGGCTGCAGGGCAGGGGAGGGGGTCGTCGTCATGTCCATAGTCGGATTTCTGAAAATCTAACCCAGGCCCACGCCCAGGTAACGGTCCTTGATGGCGTCGTCGGCGAGGAAGGCGGCGTTGTCCGCCTCGTGCACGATGGCGCCCTGTTCGATCACGTAGTGCCGGTCGGCCAGCTGGGTGCAGACCTCCAGGTTCTGCTCCACCAGCACAATGGCCACGCCCGCGGCCTTGATGGTTTGGAGCTGGGCCACGATCTCTTCCACGATCACCGGCGCCAGACCCTCCACGGGCTCGTCCAGCATCAACAGGCGCGGCGCGTTCATCAGCGCGCGGCCGATGGCCAGCATCTGCTGCTCACCGCCCGAAAGCTGGCCGCCGCCGTTGCGCCGCCGCTCCTGCAGGCGCGGGAAGATGCGGTAGATGTCGGGCAACTGCCAGGGCGAGCGCTTGCGCTGGCCCAGCAGCAGGTTCTCTTCCACGGTGAGCAGCTTGAAGATGCCGCGGTGCTCGGGCACCAGGCACACCCCGCGCTGGGCGATGGCGTGCGTGGCCTGGCCCTGCAGCTCCTGGCCCGCAAAGCGCACGCGGCCCCGCGTAGGCGGCACCACGCCGCAGATGCTCTTGAGCGTGGTGGTCTTGCCCGCGCCATTGCGCCCGAGCAGGGTCACGAGTTCGCCGTCGTTCACGTGCAGGTCCACGCCCTGCAGCACATGGCTCTTGCCGTAGTGGGCGTGCAGCCCTTCGACGGCGAGGATGGGGCTGGAAGTGGTGGTGCTGCTCATGCTGCGGCCTTGCCCCCGGTGATCATGTTGCCCAGGTAGGCGCTGCGCACCCGGTCGTCGCTGCGGATCGCGTGCGGGTGGCCTTCGGCCAGCACACGGCCCTGCTGCATCACCGTCACGGTGTCGGAGATGTCCATCACGATGTTCATGTTGTGCTCGATCAGTACCACGGTGTGCTCGTCCTTGAGGCCCTGGATCAGGCGCTTCATGTCATCGAGGTCGTCGATGCCCATGCCCGAGGTGGGCTCGTCCAGGAAGATGGCCTTGGGCCGGGCCGCCAGGGCCATGCCCACCTCCAGCCGGCGCTGCTGGCCGTGCGAGAGGTTGCCCACGGGTGTGTCGGCATGGCGCTCCAGGCCCAGGCGCGCGAGCACGCTGGCCACCACATCGGCCTGCGAACGCGTGCCCAACGGCGCATGCCAGCAGTTGAGCGCGTGGCGCGGCGCTGTGCCCTGGGCGGCCAGGCGCAGGTTCTCGCGCACCGGCAGGGTGAGGAACAGGCTGGTCACCTGGAAGGAGCGTGCCATGCCGCGCTGCACGCGGCGGTGGTCGGGCTCGTGCGTGACGTCGTGGCCATCGAAGACGATGCGCCCGCCACTCACGTTCTTGGTGCCCGTGAGCATGTGGAAGAGCGTGGTCTTGCCCGCGCCGTTGGGGCCGATGACCGAATGCACGGTGTGGGCGCGCACCTTGAGGTCCACGCCCGCGAGGGCGGCGAACTTGTCGTAGCGCTTTTCCACGCCCACGGCTTCGAGCAGGATGGGAGAGCTTGTGACGCTGTTCATGCGTGGCCTCCCTGCGTTGCGGCGTCGGCCTTGCCGTTGCCATGCTTGCCGCGCAGCCGATTCCAGGCCGATTCGCCCAGGCCCCACAGGCCGCGCTGTAGCCCCAAGCTCACCACCATCAGCACCACGCCCAGGATCAGCAGCCAGCGCGGCCACAGGGTGGACAGCCAGTCGCCCACCAGCAGGTAGAAAGCCGATCCCAGCAGCGAGGCCAGCAGGTTGCCGGTGCCGCCGATCACCGTCATGATGAGGATCATCTCGCTGGTGTGGTATTCGGCGCTCGCCAGCGGGGCGATGCCCGTCATCATGGCGTGCAGCGCGCCCGCCAGGCCCGTGACCGCGCCCGAGATCACAAAGGCCTGCAGCTTGAGCAGCTGGAGGTTGTAGCCGATGGCCGCCGCGCGCTCCTCGTTGTCGCGCACGGCCAGCAACGTGCGCCCGAAGATGGAGGCCGAGACCTTCTGCAGCAGCCAGAAGGACACCAGGAACAACGTGGCCACGAAGCCGTAGTACTGCCAGGGCGAGGTCAGCGGCCACAGCGTGAAGCCGCCCACGGCCAGCGAGGGGCGTGGAATGTCCAGGAGGCCGTTGTCCCCGCCCGTGAGGCCGGGCATGGAATAGGCGAGGAAGTAGAACATCTGCGCGAAGGCCAGCGTCAGCATCACGAAGTAGGTGCCGCGCTGGCGGATGGCGACCCAGCCCACGATGGCCGCGCCCAGCGCGCCCATGGCCACGGCGAGCACCAGGGCCAGCGGTATGGGCAGGGGCCAGCGCGTGAGCGTGAGCGCAATGGTGTAACTGCCCAGCCCGAAGAAGATGCCCTGCCCGAAGGACAGCAGCCCGGTGTGGCCCAGCAGCAGGTTGCAGCCCATGGCGGCCAGGCCGTAGATCAGCACCTCGCTGGCGAGCGAGCCCGACTGCATGGTCAGCGGCATCACCAGCACCACGGCCAGGGCCAGCAGCAGGTGGAAGTGTTTGTGCAGAAGTGTCGTCGTCATGGCGGGTTCATCCTTTGCGGCCCAGCAGGCCATGCGGGCGCAGCAGCAGCACAGCGGCCATGGCGATGTAGATCATGAGGCGCGCACCCTCGGGCCACACGGTGCTCATCACGCTCTGCACCACGCCGATCAAGAGGCCGCCGATCAGCGCGCCGAAGAAGCTGCCCATGCCGCCCACCACCACCACGATGAAGGCCACGCCCAGCGCCTCGATGCCCATGAAGGGCTCGGCCCCGCGCATGGGCGCGGCCAGCACGCCGGCGATGGCCGCGGTGGCCGCACCCAGCGCGAACACCAGGCTGAAGATGCGGAACACGTTGAGGCCGAGCAGCGAGACCATCTCGGTCGATTCGCTGCCCGCGCGCACCGCGCTGCCCAGGCGCGTGCCTTCGAGCACGTACCAGAGGATGAGGGCCAGCACGGCGGTGAAGCCGATCACGAACAGCCGGTACTTGGGGTAGACGATGCCGCCCCACATCACCACGCCCTGCAGCAGGTCGGGCACGGGCACGCTGTCACCCAGGGGGCCCCACTGCAGGATCACCAGCTCCTGCACCGCCAGGGCCAGGCCCACGGTGACGAGGATGTGGAACTCGTGCGGGCTGGCGTACACGTGGCGCAGCACCAGCTTCTCGGTGAGCCAGCCCAGGGCGCCCACCACCAGCGGCACCACCGCCAGCGCGAGCCAGAAGCTCAGGCCCCAGCGCGTCATCTGGTAGCAGAAGTAGGCACCCAGCAGGTAGAAAGCACCGTGCGCGAAGTTCACGAAGCGCAGCAGGCCGAACACGATGGACAGGCCGACCGCCAGCAGGAAGTACAGCATGCCGATGCCGATCCCGTTGATGGCCTGTAGCAGGTAGATGTTCATGGGCAAGGGACGAAGGAGGGGACACACGGCCCGTGGTCGGGCCGTGGAAGGCGATGGGACCGGGGCGCGGCCCGCCGGGCCGCGCGGTGCTCAGGCGATCTTGCAGCCCGTCTGGTCCAGCGGCAGGAACGATTTGCCCGAGCTCACCACGTCCACGTAGTCGTCCTTGTTGGCCATCTTCGCCTTGGCCTTGCCCTTGAGCAGGTAGTAGTTCTTGAGTACCTGGTGGTCGCCCTTGCGGATCTCCTCATCGCCCGTGAGGCCCTGGTACTTCATGCCTTCCATGGCGGCGATGACCGCCTTGGGCTCCACCGTGCCGGCCTTGATGATGCCGTCGATCATCAGCTTGGTGCAGATGTACGAGCCCGCCAGGCTGTAGTTGGGGTTGGATTTGAACTTGTCGTTGCTGCGCTTGACCAGGTCCAGGTTGAGCGGCGCGTTGACCGTGTGCCAGTACTGCGCACCGAAGTACACGCCCTCGCACAGGTCGGCGCCCAGCGACTCGAACTGCTCCAGCCCCGAGGCCCAGGCCACCAGGATGGTCATGTTCTTGTGCATGCCGAAGCTCACGGCCTGGCGCAGCGCGTCGGACGACTGCGAGCCGAAGTTGAGCAGCAGCAGCACGTCGGGCTTGGCGGCCATGGCATTGGTCAGGTAGCCGCTGAACTCCTTTTCGGTCAGCGAGTGGTAGCTGTTGCCCACATGCTCCAGGTTCTTTTCCTTGAAGATGTTCTTGGCCGCCGAGAGCAGGCCGTCGCCGAACACGTACTGCGGCGTGATGGTGTACCAGCGCTTGGCCTTGGGCAGGGCCTCGGCCAGGGGGCGCACCGTCTGCTCGATGGCGCCGAAGGTCGGCACCGACCAGCGGAAGGTGGCGGCATTGCAGTCCTTGCCGGTGATTTCGTCGGCGCCCGCGGTGGTGATGAAGATGCCGCCGGCCTTCTCGGCCTCCTTGCCCATGGCCAAGGCTTCGGACGACAGGATGCCGCCCGCGAAGAAGCGCGCGCCCTGCTGCTGCGAAGACTCCTGCAGCTTGCGCACGGCCGTGGCGGGCTTGCCCTCGGTGTCCAGCACCGTGTAGGCCAGCGGGCGCTTGAGCGCGGTACCGTACTGCTCGATGGCCAGCTTCATGCCCAGGTCGGCGAACTTGCCATTGGCCGCGAACGCGCCCGACATGGGCACCGGGCAGCCGAACTGGATGGCTCCGCTGGCCTGCGCCAAGGCGCTTTGGGCCAGGCCCAGCGATGCGGGCAGAGCGCCCAGGGCCGAGAGTTGCAAGAGGTGACGACGGTGCATGGGGCGAGCTCCTGTACAGGGGTTGGGGCCGGTCGGCCCTGGGACGGAAAGGCGGTTGTGGCATCTGCAAAGCACACGGCGTGCCACCGCTGCAGAGCGTCGTTCGCGCTCATTTCTGCTATTTATAGTGATAAATACAATAAACAGCGTGCGTGAAAACCCTGCATGCCCTACATTGCCCTCTTGCGGTGCATGCCCTGCACCATCGATGGCACTGCGCTGCGCCGGGGCAGTGCCGAGCAACGACAATCGCGACCATGGCAAGTACGACCACCCCCTCCACCAAGAAGCCGCTCAAGGCCCTCAAGCGCTCTGACCTGATCGCGCAGGAGATCAAGCGCCTGATCACCGAGAAGAACCTGAGCCCGGGCGACCGCCTGCCGCGCGAGAGCGAGCTGCAGTCGCAGTTCGAGGTGAGCAAGGGCACCATCCGCGAGGCGCTCAAGTCGCTGGAGGTGCAAGGCCTGGTGACCATCTCCACCGGTCCCTCGGGCGGGGGCACCATCGCCGAGGTGCCCCTGGACCGCACCCTGCAGTTCATGCAGAACTACCTGTTCTTCCAGGAAGTGACCATCGACAACATCTACACGGTGCGCCAGTTCCTGGAGCCCGAGCTGGCCGCCTGCGCCGTGCCCCACCTGACGGAGGCCGACTTCGAGGCGCTGGAACACTCGATCTCCTGCTGCGACCCGGCCTCGAGCAGCGAGGACATGCTGAGCCAGCGCCGCGAGGACGTGAACTTCCACGACATCCTGGCGGCAGCCTGCCCCAACCCCTTCCTGCGCTTCAACTGCGAGCTGATCAACGAGATGCTGCGCCAGCTCATCGTCTACGGCAACCGCACGTCCAAGGCCGAGCACAAGCGCTTCGGCGAGGTCAACGCCGAATTCCACCGCGAGATCGTGCAGGCTGCGCGCGCGCGCGATGTGGAAAAGGTGCGCAGCCTCATGGTGGACCACATGCAGGACGCGGCCAGCAGCGTCAAGCGCATGAAGGGCCGCCTGCAGGGCCGGCTGATCCTGGACGCCGAGACCCTGCGCAGCCCGCGCACTGCGCATGTGCGGCCCAAGGCCGCGGCCAAAGCGGCCAAGCCGAAGACCGCGGAATAGGGGATCAGCGCGCTGGCTGGAACATGATGATAGCCATGCCGGCCAGCGCGACGGCCACACCGGTGATGTCCCAAATGGTGGGCCGGATCTGGTCGACCGCCCAGAGCCAGGCCAGCGCCACGCCGATGTAGACGCCGCCATAGGCGGCATACACGCGGCCGGCGGCGGCCGTGTCGTGCAGGGTCAGCAGCCAGGCGAAGAGCGCCAGGCTCGCGGCGGCGGGCAGCAGCAGCCACACGGGCTTGCCCTGCTTGAGCCACAGGTAGGGCAGGTAGCAGCCCACGATCTCGGCCAGCGCGGTGGCAATGAACAGCAGCAGGGTCTTCATGCGGAGGGCGAGGGCAGCGGGGCGGTCTGGGTCTTCATGATGCTTCGATGGTGGGCGAAGCATCCGGGGCGGTCAAGCGCCTATCGTGAAGCCTGTTCCAACGAAAGGCTAAGAACCTGGTCAAGGTCACTTTTGCAGCCGCGTTGGAGTGCAATCGGGATGAGTGGATGCTTCGGATGCGCCGCATGGGCTCATGCCCATGCAAGCAGCCGGGGCGTCCAATCGCCCGATTTCACTCCAACCCGAAGGGCAAGTCACTTTTCGGGCGGTCTGCGGCGTTGCGGCGCTTGCCGATAGCACGGGCTATCGGCTGCGCACCGCGCCTTGCATCCCATCCCGAAAAGGGACTTGCGCGGCCTCAAAAGTGACCTTGACCAGGTTCTCTATCATGATCACCTGTTTCATCCGCTACGAGATCGACCCCTTCCAGCGCGACAGCTTTGCCGAGTATGCGCGGCGCTGGGGCCAGATCATCCCCCGCTGCGGCGGCCATCTGCTGGGCTACTTTTTGCCGCACGAGGGCAGCAACTACGAGGCCTGGGGCCTGATCGGCTTCGACTCGCTGGCTGCCTACGAGGCCTACCGTGCGCGGCTGCGCAGCGATGCCGAGGGGCGCGCGAACTTCGCCTTCGCGCAGGAAAAGCGCTTCATCCTGCGCGAGGAGCGCAGCTTCACCCAGGGCGTGGAGGGCACGCTGGGTCTGCCGGCCCATGCGCAAGAGGCCACGCCATGATGGCCGTGATCTTCGAGGTGACGCCCGCGCCCGGCCAGCGTGGCGCCTACCTGGATGCGGCGGCCGCGCTCAAGCCGCTGCTCGCGCAGATCGACGGTTTCATTTCCATCGAGCGCTTCGAGAGCCTGGCCACGCCGGGCAAGCTGCTGTCGCTGTCCTTCTGGCGCGACGAGGAGGCCGTGGCCTGCTGGCGCCAGCAGGAGGCGCACCGCAGCACCCAGGCGGCCGGGCGCGACCATGTGTTTGCCGACTACCGGCTGCGCGTGGCGACGGTGGTGCGCGACTACGGCATGAACGACCGGGCGCAGGCGCCCGGTGATTCGCGCGCGGTGCACGGCTGAGCGCAAGGGCTCAGGAGGGCATGGTTCCCGTGCGCAGGGCATGCGCCCAACCGGGGCGGCCGTTTCGATCGGCCAGCGCCGCCATGGACTCGTGGTCGTAGGGCACCGCGTGGTGTTCCACCTGCCAGCCCTCTTCAGTCCGCTGGGCGATGGCGTAGCGCGCATCGGGCGTGCCGTTCTCCACCTTGTGGGCCACGGGGTGGTCGTCGTCGTAGGCCTGCAGGCCCACGCTGCCGGGATTGACCAGCAGCATGCCCGCGCCCAGGCGCACCTGGCGCGGCACATGGGTGTGGCCGCTGGCGATCAGCGGCGCGTACTGGCCCGCCAGGCGCTCGTCGATCTCTGCCGGGGTAGCGGCACGCACCACATGGCCGTCCAGGGTTTCGAGCAGGTATTCGTGGTCGCTGCGCGGCGAGCCGTGGCACAGCAGCACGTCTTCGCCCAGGCGCAGGGTGTGGGTGAGGCTGCGCATCCAGGCGAACTCCTCTTCGGTGAGCTGGCTGTGCGCGTACTGGTCCGACGGGCTGCCATGGCCGGAGCGCAGCTGCAGCACCTGGCGCTCGTGGTTGCCGGCCAGCGACAGCCAGTCCGAGGCCATGAGCCACTGTGCCGTCTCGCGCGGCAGCAAAGGCCCCGAGAGGTTGTCGCCCAGGTTCACCACGCGGTCGGCTCCGCGGTGGGCGATGTCCGCCGCCACGGCTTCGAGGGCCGCGAGGTTGCCATGGATGTCGGAGACGAAGGCGATGCGCATGGTGGGGTGGTGTCTTGTTGCTTCGGGGGTCAGCATGGGGCGACGCTGCCGCCTGCGCTGCTGAGCAGGTGGGCGGTCACCCGCGCCCGGTTGAGCAGCAGGTCGCACAGCCATGCATAGACCAGCCCAATATAGCCCAGCAGCGCCCAGCCCACGTAGTCGCCGAAGACGATGGTGTGCAGCCAGTGCTGGCCGAACAGGTAGAACCCGCTGGCGGCCACGGTGGCCAGCAGCAGGGTGGCCGCGGCCGGCAACAGCTGCAGGCGTGCGGCAGGGCGGCGCAGGGCGGCCACGCCCAGCAGGGCAAAGGCCAGCGCATTGGCGCCGCTGAAGATGCGCAATTCGCGCTGCAACTGGTCGGCAGTGTCCAGGTACTGGCTGCGGATCAGCGCCGCGAGCTGGGCCTGCATCTGCTGCAGGGTGCCCAGGCGCAGCTCCGTGCCTTCGCGGTAGCGTTTGCGGCACTCGCATTCGGGCACGCCCATCTGGGCCGCGATGGCGGCGATGCGCGCGGGCAGGCCCTCGGTGAGGGCCCGGCGGGCCGCCGCGATCTCGCGCTCATGGTCCTGCAGCAGTGCGCGGGCCCGGCCGTCGAGGAAGCTCGCGTCCAGCGCCGCGATCTTCTCGCCGGTCTTGCGCTCGATCTGCGCGCGGATCAGGTCCCGGGCCTGGTGCTCCACCCAGGTCGGCTTGGCCACGGACAGGAGCAGCAGGGCGCCGAAGAACAGGCCGCCCACCAGGGCGACGGCCAGGACCAGGGGGCGGATGAAGGTGTGCATGGGCGGGGCGAAGCAGGGGGCCGGGGATCGGCCACGATACGCCAGCCTGGCCGCAAGGCAAGCCACGCCCTGCACGATTGCGTGATTTATGCCCGCAAACCGGGCCGTGTCGACTGGCGCTGCCCGGCGGCAGCCTTCACAGCGCGAAGATCTTGCCCGGGTTCAGGATGTTCTTGGGGTCCAGCGCGCGCTTGATGGCACGCATCATGTCCACCGCGCCGGCGCCCGTCTCGTCGAGCAGAAAGCCCATCTTGTGCAGGCCCACGCCGTGCTCGCCGGTGCAGGTGCCGCCCAGCGCCAGGGCCCGCGCCACGAGCTTGTGGTTCAGGTCCTCGGCGGTCACGCGCTCCTCGGGGATGTTGGGGTCGAGCAGGTAGCCGAAGTGGAAGTTGCCGTCGCCCACATGGCCCACCAGGAAGTAGGGGATGCCGCTGGCGTCGGCTTCGGCCACCGAGTCGAGCAGGCAGTCCGCCAGGCGGCTGATGGGCACGCAGGTGTCGGTGCTGATGGCACGGCAGCCCGGGCGGCTCTGCACCGCCGCGAAGTAGGCGTTGTGCCGCGCGGTCCACAGGCGCGTGCGCTCCTCGGGCGTGCTGGCCCACTCGAAGGCATTGCCGCCGAACTCGCTGGCGATCTCCTGCACGGTCTCGGCCTGTTCCTTCACGCTCGACGGCGAGCCATGGAATTCCATGAGCAGCATGGGTTCTTCGCGCAGGCCGAGCTTGCTGTGGGCATTGACCATGCGCACCGTGTTGTGGTCGATCAGCTCCACGCGCGCGATCGGCACGCCGAGCTGGATGGTCTGGATGGTGGTGCGCACGGCCGCTTCGATGCTCGGGAACGAGCAGATGGCGGCCGACACGGCCTCGGGCAGCGGGTACAGGCGCACGGTGATCTGGGTCATGATCCCGAGCGTGCCCTCGCTGCCCACCATCAGGCGCGTGAGGTCGTAGCCCGCGCTGCTCTTCTTGGCGCGCGTGCCGGTGTGGATCACTTCACCGCTGGCCGTCACCACCTCCAGCGCCAGTACGTTCTCGCGCATGGTGCCGTAGCGCACGGCATTGGTACCGCTGGCGCGCGTGGCGCTCATGCCGCCGATGCTGGCGTCGGCGCCGGGGTCGATGGGGAAGAACAGGCCCGTGTCCTTGATCGCATCGTTGAGCGCCTTGCGTGTGATGCCGGGCTGCACGGTCACCGTGAGGTCTTCGGCATCGATGCTGAGCACCTGGTTCATGCGCGCCACGTCGATGCTGATGCCGCCCTGCACGGCCAGCAGGTGGCCTTCGAGCGAGGAGCCCGCGCCGTAGGGGATCACCGGCACCTCGTACTGGGCGGCCAGCTTCACGGCGTCGGCCACGTCCTGGGTGCTCTCGGCAAACACCACGGCCGAGGGCGGCGGCGCCTGCAGCGAGCCTTCGTCGCGGCCATGCTGTTCGCGCACGGCCTGGGCCGTGGAGCATTGCGCACCAAAGCGTGCCTGCAGGGCCTCGATCAGGGCCTGGGGCACCTCGCGCAGATGGATTTCGGGCAGCAGGTGCGAGGCGGCGGTGGGGGCGTTCATGGCGTGTCTCCGTGCGGTATCTGGGTGTGGGATTCATTTTAGGGCGCTGTGCCCAGGCGCGGGGCAGAGGGCCGAGAACCTGACTGCTGCATGCGCCACGGCAGTGCAGTGCCCTGGCCAGTGCATCCCTGTGGTGCGCCAAGCTGGTGCATTGAGCTTGTATACCAGTTGGCACGCTTTCTGCGTAGAGGGTGTCAATGACCTCCGCCACCGACATCAGCAACCGCATCATCGAAGCCGTGATGGCCCAGAAGCTCGCCCCGGGCTCGCGCCTGGGCGAGCAGCAGCTGGCCATGCTGTTCGACTGCAGCCGCACCATCGTGCGCGAGGCGCTCACGCGGCTGTCCACGCGCGGCATCGTCACCGTGAGCGCGCGCCGCGGCTGGTACGTGATCGAGCCGTCCGAGGACGAGGCGCGCGAGGCCTTCGAGGCCCGGCGTGTGATCGAGCTCGGCCTGCTGCACCAGCTCAAGTCGGTGGACAAGGCGGCCGTGCGCCAGCTCAAGAACCACCTGCAGCGCGAGAAAGCGGCGCTGGCCGGCACCGATGTGGGTGCGCGCAGCTTTCTGCTGGGCGATTTCCACGTCTGCCTGGCCGAATGCCTGGGCAACAGCCTGCTGGCCGACACGCTGCGCGACTTCACGGCGCGCACCACGCTGATCGCCATGCTCTACCAGTCCTCGCACGATGCGGCCCAGTCCTGCGCCGACCATGTGCGCATCGTCGAGGCGCTCGAAGCCGGCGACATCGCCCGCGCCGAGGCGCTCATGTCCGAACACATCGGCACCGTGCAGGACGCGCTGCGCCTGCAGGCCGCCCACGACCCGCTGGCCGAGCTGCGCGATGCACTGGCCCCGGTGCGCAAGAGCGCCGCGGCCCCCGACGCCCCGGCCAAGGCCCGCGCAGCGCGCGGCAAGGCCGCGGCCAAGAAGCCTGTTTCCACCCCGCCCGACGACACATCCCCCTACCTAGGAGCCTTGCTATGACCCCCCGCGCCGTCTCTACCCACCGCCGTACCACCCTGGGCCTGCTGGCCGCAGCAGGCCTGTCCGTCGCCTTGCTGTCCCCCGCTGCGCATGCCCAGAACGCACTGGACAACATCCTCAAGGCCAAGGAAATCAAGATCGCCATCCCCACCGACTACCCGCCCTACGGTTTTGTCGGCACCGACCTCAAGCCCCAGGGCCTGGACGTGGAAATGGCCAACTACATCGGCGCCAAGCTGGGCGTGAAGGTCGAGCTGGTGCCCGTGACCAGCGCCAACCGCATCCCTTACCTGCAGACGCAGAAGGCCGACCTCGTGATCTCCACCCTGGGCAAGAACCCCGAGCGCGAGAAGGTGATCGACTTCACCGCCGCCTACGCACCCTTCTTCCAGGCCGTGTTCGCCAGCAAGAGCCTGTCGATCAAGAGCTTTGCCGACCTGGCCGGCAAGTCGGTCGCCGTGACGCGCGGCGCCATGGAAGACCAGGAGCTGGCCAAGGTCGCGCCCGCCGGCGTGGACGTCAAGCGCTTCGAGGACCACGCCGCGAGCATCTCGGCCTTCGTCTCGGGCCAGACGCAGGCGATTGCCACCAGCGCATCGACGGCCGGCACCATCATGGTCAAGAACCCCGGCCTGGCCACCGAATACAAGCTCTTGCTCAAGGACAGCCCCAACTTCATCGGCGTGGCCAAGGGCGAGGACAAGCTGCGCACGCGCGTGAACGAGATCATTGCCGACGCCAAGAAGTCCGGCGACATCGACAAGCTGTCGAGCAAGTGGCTGGGTCGCCCCGCCGGTGATCTCCCCCAGTAAGTCAACACCTCCCCGTCCCCTTCCTCCCTGCACAGGCCTGCTGCGCGATGAGCGCGGCAGGGCACGCCCACCATGCTGATCCAACTGGATTTCTCTGCCGTGTTCTCGCAGTGGCCCCTGCTGCTGCGCGGCGTGGCCTGGACGATAGGGCTCACCATCGTGGGCACCGTGCTCGGCCTGCTGCTGGGCACGGCCTGCGCCTGGGCCCGGGCGCGCAACCTAGGCCCGCGCCCGGCGGCATTGCGCTGGGCCGTGGCCTCGTATGTGGAGCTGGTGCGCAACACGCCCTTCATCGTGCAGCTGTTCTTCATCTTCTTCGGCCTGCCGGCGCTGGGGCTCAAGCTCACGCCCGAGCTGGCGTCGGTGCTGGCCATGGTGATCAACCTCGGGGCCTACTCGGCCGAGATCATCCGCGCCGGCATCGAGGCCACGCCGCGCGGCCAGGTCGAGGCGGCGGCCAGCCTGGCCCTGACGCCGGGCCAGACCTTCCGCCGCGTGGTGCTGCCGCCGGCCCTGCTCAAGGTGTGGCCGGCCATGGTGAGCCAGATCATCATCGTCATGCTGGGCTCGGCCGTGTGCGGCCAGATCTCCACGCCCGAGCTGAGCTACGCGGCCAACCTGATCTCGAGCAACACCTTCCGCGCGTTCGAGGCCTTCATCGTGGCCACCATCGTGTACCTGGCGCTGTCCATGCTCACCCGGCGCCTGCTGGTGTGGGTGGGTGCGCGTTTCCTGGTCGGGAGGTAATGTGGTCGAGTTCTCCATCTGGGACATCCTGCGCAACCTGCTCGGCGCCGCGCGCTGGACGGTGAGCCTCTCGCTCATCGCCTTCATCGGCGGCGGCATCGTGGGCATGGCGCTGCTGGTGCTGCGCCTGGCCAAGCTGCGCGGTGCGCAGCGCGCCATCGGGGCCTACGTACAGATCTTCCAGGGCACGCCGCTGCTCATGCAGCTGTTCCTGGCCTATTTCGGCATCGCGCTGTTCGGCATCAAGACCTCGCCGTGGACCGCGGCCGCCGTGGCGCTCACGCTCTACACCAGTGCCTACCTGACCGAGATCTGGCGCGGCTGCGTGGAGGCCATCCCCAAGGGCCAGTGGGAGGCGGCGCAAAGCCTGGCGCTCAATTTCCGCGAGCAGCTGCGCCATGTGGTGCTGCCGCAGGCGCTGCGCATCGCCGTGCCGCCCACCGTGGGCTTTCTGGTGCAGGTGATCAAGGGCACGGCCCTGGCCTCGGTGATCGGCTTTGTGGAGCTGACCAAGGCCGGCAGCATGATCTCCAACGCCACCTACAAGCCCTTCCTGGTCTACGCCTGCGTGGCCCTTCTGTACTTTGCGCTGTGCTTCCCGGTGAGCCTGGTGGCGCAATCCCTTGAAAGGAAACTCCATGGCAACCGCCACTGACACCCTGGGCGCGGCAGTGCCCACCGACGCCGTGCCGGGCCGTCCCATCGTGGACATCACGGCGCTGCGCAAGTCCTATGGCACGAACGAGGTGCTCAAGGGCATCGATCTCAAGGTGCAGCGCGGCGAGGTGGTCTGCATCATCGGCAAGAGCGGCTCGGGCAAGAGCACGCTGCTGCGCTGCGTGAACGGGCTGGAGGTGTTCCAGGAGGGCGCGCTCAGCGTCAACGGCCAGAAGCTCCTGCACGAAAGCCCCACCGCCATGCGCACGCTGCGCCAGCAGGTGGGCATGATCTTCCAGAACTTCAACCTGTTCCCGCACCTCTCCGTAGGCCGCAACATCATGCTGGCGCCCACGCTGGTGAAGGCGCGCGATGCCAAGGCCGCGGCCGAGCAGGCGCGCCAGCTGCTCACGCGCGTGGGCCTGGCCGAGAAGTTCGATGCCATGCCCGACCAGCTCTCGGGCGGCCAGCAGCAGCGCGTGGCCATTGCCCGCGCCCTGGCCATGGAGCCGCAGGTGCTGCTGTGCGACGAGATCACCTCGGCGCTGGACCCCGAACTCGTGGGCGAAGTGCTGCGCGTGGTCGAATCGCTGGCGCTCGAAGGCATGACGCTGATGATGGTCACGCACGAGATGGCGTTCGCGCGCAAGGTCAGCGACCGCGTGATCTTCATGCACCAGGGCCGCGTGCACGAGAGCGGTACGCCTGCCGAACTCTTCGGTAGCCCGAAGACGCCCGAACTGCAGCAGTTCCTGTCCTCGTTGCACGACTGACCGAAGAAACCGGCCACGGAAAAGGCACGCCGCAGCGTGATCGGCCACGGAAAAGGCACGCCGCAGCGTGATCGGCCACGGAAAAGGCACGCCGCAGCGTGCCTTGGGAATGGGGGGAGAAGGGAAGGGCCAGAGCCGCGGTGCTCAGGACTTGGTGGCCAGGGCGAATTCCTCCAGCGACAGGAACTTGTCCTTGTTGCGGTCCAGGGCCTCGAACTTTTCGCTGATGGCGGGCAGCATCACGGCCTCCTGCGGGCTCAGCCGGCCATCGCGGTTGGCGTCGGCGCGGGTAAAGGCGACACCGGCCTGTGAGTTCTGTACCTGCTGGGTGGTACTGGCCGTGCCGCCAAGCTGCGGTGCCAGCGCGGGCGACGGGGTCGTCGCGCTGTGGGGAATGGGCGGGGTCACGCCCTGGCTCGTTGCCGCAGGCCGGGTGGCGCTGTTGGCTGGCGCGCTCAGGGGCGGATTGGCCTGGGCGGTCTGGGCATGGGCGGCGGAGACCGCGGTGAAACCCCCGATCGAAAGCACGGCGAACAGCAGGGCGCTGCTGGCATCGAAGGGGTGGGCGGCCTTGAGCGGTTTGGAGGTGTTCAGGGTCGTTGGGGTCTTCATGGGTGGTGTGCTCCAAAGTTGAACAGGTCGCCATTGCACCGCAGGCAGCCTTCGGAGGCCAGCCATTTTGCCTGCTGTTGCCTGGGCCTACATTTGCCTGCCCGGTGTAACGCCTGGTGAGTGTGGTTTCCTGAAGTGGGGCAAGCAGTTGCGCGTGGCGCTTGAAGTCCCACGCGAGGGCCTGCGCACGTCCTACAGCCCCGGTGCAGGGCGGGTTGAACAATCGCACCAGAGCTTCTTGCAGGCTCTTGCTTTTCCAACCATCTCAAAGGACCTCCCAATGACCACCAAGCACACCCTCCTCGCTTCCCTGGCTGCCATCGCCTGCAGCGCTGCACTGGCCCAGGCCCCTGTCGGCGTGGGCAAGACGCCGGCCGAAGTGGCGCCCTCTGCATCGGGCGGCGCGGCAGCGGCCATGGCCCAGGACAAGGTCGACAACCGCAAGGCCCACTCGGCCGCCGCCGTGGCCAACCCTGCGGCCGGCATGGGCAAGACCGCAGCAGCGCCGGAGATCGACGCCACGGCGGCTGGCGGCAAGGCGGCCGCCAATGCCGAGAAGAAGACCAACGCCCGCCTGATGGACGCCAACGGCGATGGCATGGTGTCGCGCGCCGAATGGGACCGCTACCACGCCGATGCCTGGTCCAGCATGCAGTCCAGCGCCAAGAACGGCCTGGTCTCCACCGCCGAAATCGATGCGGCCAACCGCCGTGCCGTGGCCGTGCACTGACGGCCGCCATGGCGGCGCCTGAACCTGGGGGCACAGGCCCGGGCCTGCGCCTCCAAACCCCACAGCGGATGGCGCGCAGCCACCGCCGTTTTTCTTGGTGGCCCGATGCGGGACAATGCGGCCACACTGTTCCTTTCCCCGCACCCGCTCGGCGCGCCCGATCCGGGCATGCCGCACCGGAGACCTGCTGCCATGGGCAACCGACTCACCGCCATCACCACCCGCACCGGCGACGCCGGCACCACCGGCCTGGGCAATGACCAGCGCGTGTCCAAGAGCAGCACGCGCATCCATGCCATGGGCGATGTGGACGAACTCAATTCCCACATCGGCCTGCTGCTGTGCGAGACCTTGCCCGACGACGTGCGCACACTGCTGGTACAGATCCAGCACCAGCTGTTCAACCTGGGCGGCGAGCTGTCCATCCCGGGCTACGAGCTGCTCAAGCCCGAAGCCGTGCTGCAGCTCGATGAAGCGCTGGCGCACTACAACGCGTCGTTGCCCAGGCTGCAGGAATTCATCCTGCCCGCGGGCACGCGCGCCGCAGCGCAGGCCCATGTCTGCCGCACCGTGGCGCGCCGCGCCGAGCGCGTGGTCGTGGGCCTGGGCGCCGAAGAGCCGCTCAACGACGCGCCACGCCAGTATCTCAACCGCCTGTCGGACCTGATGTTCGTGCTGGCGCGCGTGCTCAACCGCATGGATGGCGGGGACGATGTCTATTGGCAAAGCGAGCGCCTGGCCCGGTCGCGAGCCGCTGACAATTGAGAAGAAGCTTTTGCGGTCGTATCAGTTATTCATTGCGCTGCACGCCACCCACGACGCATGAAACTGGCGCGGCCAAGGCCAGTGCTCCCGTGCAAGGGCCGCCCCGCCGCACCGGGAGCGTCCCCCTCCCGACTCGCGCAGCGAGGCGAGAGAGGGGCTGAGGGCCGCGGCTCCAAGCCTGCCTGCGCAGGCTTGGACGTGCCCGAAGAGCCGCTGCCTCTGGCGGTGGTGCCGAGGCGCGAAGCGACTCAGGGGGTGTTTCACTTCAGGCCATGCCCAGCATGCGCGCCAGGTTGTTGTCGCTGCGCTCCTGCTGCAGCGTGATGCTGTGCTCCAGCGCCAGCAGATGGGCCTCCATCTCGCGCGCGGCGCCTTCGGCATCGCCCTGGGCGATGAGGTCCACCACGCGCGCATGCTCCTCGTGCTCGCACGAGGCCTTGCCGGGCGGCTCGTAGAGCGCCACGATCAGCGAGCAGCGCGAGACCAGCTCCATCAGGTAGCGCTGCAGCACCGGGTTGCGCGACAGCTCCGCCAGGTGCAGGTGGAAGGCGCTGGCCAGGCGCGCCCAGGCGGGCTGGGTGAAGCGGTGCATGGCATCGTGCTCTGCGGCCAGCTGGCGGCGCAGGGAGGCGATGTCCTCGGGCGTGGCGTGGCGCGTGGCCAGGCGCACGATGGCGCCCTCGAGCGCGCGGCGTGCCTCGAAGACCTGGCGTGTCTCTTCGGGCGTGGGTTCGGCCACGATGGCGCCGCGGTTGGGGCGCAGCTCCACGATGTGGTCGTGCGCCAGCGCCTGCAGCACCTTGCGCACGGTGGCGCGGCGCACATCGAACAGCTCGCACAGCGAGGCCTCGGGCAGCTTGGTGCCCGGCGTCAGGCGCTGGGTCATCACGCTCTCGTAGACCGTGTTGTAGATGCGTGTTTCCACATCGTCGCCCGTGCGCAGGCCCGGCAGGCCGGGCAGGTCGCTTTCCTGCAGGGGGGCAGCGGGCTTGGCAGAGGGGAGGGGAGCCCGCGCTGGCTTGGCGCTGGCGCGGGGAGTTGTCTTGGTGGCCATGGTGTTCGCCCGGAACGCCTGCGGTCGGTCGTCGCGCGGTCCGGCGGATGTTGTTGCCCCCATTGTCGCGCCTTCAGCGTGCGCCGTCCTGCAGTCCCTGCCAGGTGCGCCAGGCCTGCACGGCCAGGCGCACCAGCGCCAGGTCGCTGCGGGCGGGGCCGATCAGCGACACCCCCGCCGGCAGGCCGCCGGCCGTGGCCAGTGGCAGGCTGACCTGGGGCAGCCCGGCCAGGCCGGCAATGCAGCAGATGCGCAGGGTGCGCGCGCGGATGGCGTCGATCTCCGGGCCGCCTGCGCTGCGCAAGGGTGCCACGCTGGCGGCCGAGGGCACGACGAGCACCGCGCCTGCGTTCACCAGGGCCCGCACCTGGGCGCGTGCCGCCAGGCCTGCGTTGAACGCGTCGTCCGCGGCGTCGGCCGTGACCTGCGAGGCGGCCTGCCAGCGGCCGGCAATCGCTTCGTCGAAGCCGGGTGCGTGCTGCGTGATCCAGCGGCCATGGGCGTGCCAGGCCTCGTAGGCGCCCCAGGCCACGTAGTGGCGGCGCCAATTTTCCAGCGAGCTGCCCTGGGCTGCCGTGGCCATGGCCCATCCCTGGGGCAGCAGCGTGGCGAGCACGTCGGCCACCTGGGGCAAAAGGGCGGCGACCTCCGCGTCGGCCTCGGCGGCCGCGTCCTGCAGCAGCAGGGCGCGCGTGGCCGAAAAAGGGGTGGCGGGCAGCAGTGCCTGGGCCACGCGCTCGAAGGTGCCCGCATCGTGTGCGAACCAGGTCGCGGTGTCGAAGCTCTCGTGCAGCGGCACCAGCCCGGCGCGCGGGACCAGGCCATGCGTGGTGCGCAGGCCCCACACGCCGCAGTAGCTGGCAGGCACGCGGGTGGAGCCACCCGTGTCCGTGCCCAGCGCAAAGTCCACCAGGCGCGCGGCCACGGCCGCGACCGAGCCGCTCGACGAGCCACCCGGGATGCGCTCGGGCGCAGCGCTGTTGAGCGGCATGCCGTAGTGCCGGTTGTGGCCGTGGATGCTGTAGGCCAGCTCGTCGGTGATGACCTTGCCGCACAGCGTGGCCCCGGTATCGAGCACCTGCTGCACCAGCGCGCTGTGGCGCGTGGGCACGGGGTGGCTGGCCAGCCAGGCGGGGTTGCCCGCGCCCGTGGGGTGGCCGGCCACGTCGAACACGTCCTTGGCGGCAAAGCGCAGGCCGGCCAGCGGGCCCGCCGGGGCGCCATCCAGGGTGAAGTGCCCGTGCGGCACCCAGGCCTGCACGGTGTCGATGAAAGGGAGCCCGGGGCGGGCAGGGGAGGGGGTCTGCATGGGCGGTGGACGGGTCAGAGGGGGAAGAGGGCGTCCACATGCGCGCAGAGGGCGCCGGGCGTGGTGAACCAGATGGCGCCGGCATCGCGTGCGCGCGCCACGTGCGAAAGGGCCCGGCGCAGGTGGCGCAGCCGGTAGGGCTGCCCCACCAGGTAAGGGTGCAGGGCAATGCCCATGACCAGCGGCTCCCTGGCTGACTGCTGCAGCATCTCGTCGAAATTGTCGACAATCATCTGCGCGAAATCCTTGCCGTCGAGCTGGCGCGCAATGATCATCGGGATGTCGTTGAGCTCCTGCGGGTAGGGCACGGACCACAGGCGCTGGCCGCTGCGCGTGTGCATGGGCACGGGCTGGTCATCGTGCGCCCAGTTCAGGGTGTAGCGGTAGCCGGCCTCGGCCAGCAGGTCGGGCGTGGTGGGGCTCTCCGAGATCCAGGGCGAAAGCCAGCCTGCGGGCACCGTGCCGCTCTCGGCGGCGATGCGCCCGCGGCAGGCGGCCAGCAGCGCGGCCTCCTGGCCTTCAGCGAAGTCGCCCTGGCGCTCGGCATTGGTGTGGCCGTGGCCGATCAGCTCGTCGCCGCGCGCCGCGCAGGCCGCCAGCAGCTCGGGGCAGTGGTCGTACAGGGCCGTGTTCAGGATGCAGCCGGCCGGCAGGGCCAGCTGGTCGAACAGTTCCAGGCAGCGCCATGCGCCCACGCGGTTGCCGTATTCGCGCCAACTGTAGTTGAGCACGTCGGGCTCGGGCGATGCCGGGCCGATGCGTGCGCCCAGCCCGCCGCCAAAGGCGAAGTGCTCCAGGTTGAAGCCCAGGTACACGGCCAGGCGTGCGCCGTTCGGCCAGGTGTAGTCCGGCCGGCGGGTGATGGGGCTGTAGTCGAAGCGGCCATGCGTGGGCAGCGGACCGTCGCCATAGATGCTGGTGATCATGCGCCGGCCCCCGGTGTGGTCCAGGGCGCGGCCAGGCCGGCGCGCACCAGCAGCCACTCGGCGCTGTCGTTCCACACATCCATCTGCACGATCAGGCCGCGGCGCAGCACGTAGCGGTCCACATAGCGGTTGCCCTCGAAGGGCGTGCCATCGGGCCAGGCGCCGTAGAGCGTACCGGTGTTGTAGACCACGGCCTCCTCGTGCGTGGCGCCGGCCACCACATCGGTGCTCTCGAACTTCTTTTTCACCCAGGCGTAGCGCGTGGCGTTGAAGGCGCTGCATTCGGCGGGCTGGCGCATGGGGCGCCCGCCCGTGAAACGGATGGCCAGGCCAGGCGCCACGAAGCGGCTGGCGGCCACGGGGTCCGGAACCATCACCAGGCGCAGGAATTCTTCGACGATGGCCCCGGCGTCCTGGCCGGGAGGGGTGGTGTGCTGCTGCATGTTGGTGCTCCTGATTGCACCGCTTGGGTGCGCAATGCTGCGGATTGGGGCAAAACGGCGGAAATGCCGGTGTGGTTTGTTTGTCAGCAAAGCATGTGCCAGATTGTCGACAATTGGATATTGGATAAGTTGCCAATGAATATGATTATTTGTTGACATTGGCACGGTGCTTGCTGGTGGCAGCGGTGTGGCGGTGAGAACCCGCCTTCGATCCATTCCCTTCGTCCACCCGCAACCGCAGGAGAACCCGCCATGCCATTCCCCACCACCCGCCGCCGCTTCGCCGTGGCCACGCTTGCCACCGCTGCCGCCTGGGCCGCCCTGGGCGTTGCCCATGCGGCCGAGCCGATCAAGGTCGGCCTAGTCACGGCCTTGTCGGGCCAGTCCGCGCTGGCGGGCGATGCCATCACGCGCGGCCTGACCATCGCCATCGAGGAAATCAATGCCAAGGGCGGCCTGCTGGGCGGCCGCAAGCTCGAACTGGTGCGCCGCGACGACGAGGCCAACCCCGCCAAGGGTGTGACGGCCGCGCGCGAGCTGATCTACAAGGAAAAGGTGGCCGTGCTCTTCGGCGGACTCGACACGCCCGTTTCCATCGCGATCGTGCAGCTGGCCAACCAGGAGAAGGTGCCCTTCATGGGCCCCTGGGCCGCCGGCACACCGGTGACCAAGAACGGCGCCAAGCCCAACTTTGCGTTCCGCGTCTCGGCCGTGGACGAGATCGTGGACCGCGGCATGCTGGCCTATGCGCAAAAGACCTTCAACGCCAAGAACCCCGGCATGATCCTGGTGAACAACCCCTGGGGCGAATCGAACGAGAAGGGCCTGACCGCGGCGCTCAGCGCCAAGGGCATGAAGCCCGCCGGCATCGAGAAGTTCGGCGACAGCGACGTGGACGTGGTGCCCCAGCTTACGCGCCTGAAGGCCGCGGGCGCCGACGCGCTGTTCCTGGTGGGCAACGTGGGCCCCTCGGCCCAGGTGGTCAAGTCGCTGGACCGCATGGGCTGGCAGGTGCCCATCGTTTCGCACTGGGGCCCCGCGGGCGGCCGTTTCACCGAACTGGCCGGCCCCAACGCCAAGAACGTGCACTTCGTGCAGACCTACAGCTTCTTCGGCAAGCAGGGCCCGGTGGGCGAGAAGGTGGTGGCCGCGCTCAAGGCCAAGTACCCCGACATCAAGGGCCCCGACAACATCACCCCCGCCGTGGGCGTGGCCAATGCCTACGACGCCATGCAGCTCGCCGCCCTGGCCATCACCCAGGCCGGCAGCACCGAAGGCGACGCCGTGCGCCAGGGCTTCTACAAGATCGGCAAGTACGAGGGCCTGATCAAGGCCTATGACAAGCCCTTCAACGAAGCCAACCACGATGCGCTGAGCGAGAACGACTACGTGTGGGCGCAGTTCATCGGCAACCGCATCCTGCCGGTGGGCCTCGAAAAATAAGCCCTGCATGCCACGCGGTCCTGCGCCCTGCATGGTGCGGGACCTTTCCTGCTTCTCCCCTTCTTCTTCGATCACCACGATGCTCTTTCTCTCCGCCCTCATCAGCGGCATCGGCCTGGGCAGCATGTACGGGCTCATGGCCCTGGGCTTTCACGTCACCTTCGTGGTCTCCGGCACCGTGAACTTCGCCCAGGGCAGCTCCATGATGCTGGGCGCCGTGCTCACCTATGGTTTCGCCATGGTGCTGGGCTGGCCCATGGCGCTGGCAGTGTTGCTGGCGCTGCTGCTGTGCGCACTCTATGGCCTGGCCGTGGAGTTCTTCGCAGTGCGGCCCTTCGCGCGCCGCAACTCGGACGCCTGGCTCATGGCCACCGTGGCGCTGGGCATCGTGGTCGACAACCTGGCCATGTTCACCTTCGGCAAGGAGCCGCGCAGCTTGCCTTCGCCCCTGGCCCAGGCGCCCATGACCCTGGGCGGCCTGGGGCTGGGCGTGTACCCGCTGCAGCTGCTCATCCCGGCCATCGGCCTGGTGTTGGCGGCGGTGCTGCACTTCGTGGCGCGGCGCACGCGCTGGGGCACGGCCATGCTGGCTGTGGTGCAGAACCGCGATGCGGCGCGGCTCATGGGCATTCCCATCGGGCGCGTGGTGGCGACGGCCTTTGCGCTGTCGGCCGTGTTTGCGGGCGTGGCCGGCGTGCTCATCGCTCCGCTCGTGAACGTGCAGTCCGACATGGGCACGCTGTTCGGCCTCAAGGCCTTTGCGGTCGCCATCCTGGGCGGCATCGGCAGCGCCTGGGGCGTGATGGCCGCGGGGCTGATCTTCGGTGTGGCCGAGGCATTGATCACCGCCACGCTGGGCTCGGGCTACACGCAGATCCTCACTTTCTCGCTCGTCATCGTGGCGCTGGCCGTGCGCCCCAACGGGCTGTTCGGGCGTGCCCTGGTGCGCAAGGTATGACGAAGAAGACAACGCCTCTTTCCATGCAGACTGCACCCCTTCACCTTTCTTCGTCCGCGCGCGGGCTGGCTATGCCGGCGCTGCTGGGCCTCACCGCGCTGGGTGTGGCCGTGGGCCTGGCGCTGGCCACGCAGGTCAACGGCTACTACGTGTTCGTGCTGGCCAACGTGGCACTGCTGGCGCTGGTGGGCATCGGCCTGAACGTGCTGCTGGGCCTGTCGGGCCAGGTGTCGTTCGGGCATGTGGGCTTCTACGCCATCGGCGCGTATGCGGTGGCCATTCTCACCACCAAGGCGGGCTGGAGCTTCTGGGCTGCGTGGCCCGTTGCTGCACTGCTGGCCGGCGCCATGGGTGCGCTGCTCGCCTTGCCGGCGTTGCGCGTCAAGGGCCCGTATCTCGCCATGGTGACCATTGCCTTCGGCCTGATCGTGGAGCACAGCGCGGTGGAGATGCGCGACCTCACGGGCGGGCAGAACGGCATCATGGGCATTGCCGCGCCGGCGCTGGGTATCGACGCTCTGCGTGGCGAGCGCGCCATTGCGGTGCTGGCCGTCGTGGCCGCGGCGGTGGCGCTGCTGGCCTTTGTGCGCCTGTCGCGCGGGGCCTGGGGCGCGGCGCTGCGCGCGGTGCGCGACTCCGAGACGGCGGCCGAGTCCATCGGCCTGAACCCGCTGGTGGTCAAGACCATGGCCTTTGCTGTGTCGGCACTGCTCGCGGGGCTGGCGGGCGGGCTGTATGCACCGCTGTCGGGTTTCGTCACGCCGCACAGCTTTTCCTTTCTGCAGTCCATCCTCTTCGTGCTGGTGGTGATGATCGGTGGCGCGGGCAGCATCGCCGGGCCGCTGGTGGGTGCGGTCATCGTGGGCCTGCTGCCCGAGCTGCTCTCCAGCCTGGAGGAATACCGGCTGCTGTTCTTCGGCGCACTGCTGCTGGTGGTGCTGTGGGTGGCGCCGCAGGGCCTGGTGGGCCTGCTGGCGCGCCTGCGCCGCGCGGCGCCCGGCGCTGCATCCCCCGATGCCGCCCAAGGCGATGCCTTGCCCGCGCTACAGCCTGTGGAAGCCCGCGCGCTGAGCGCACAAGGCCTGTCCATGGTGTTTGGCGGGGTGCGCGCGGTGAGCGAGCTGTCCTTTTCCGTGCGCCCCGGTGCCGTCACCAGCCTGATCGGGCCCAATGGCGCGGGCAAGAGCACGGTGCTCAACATGCTCAGCGGCTTCTATACCCCCACCGCTGGCGGTTCGCTGCTGGGCAGCGAGCCACTGCAGGGCCGGGGCGCCTGGCGCATCGCGCGGGCCGGGGTGGCGCGCAGCTACCAGACCTCGCAGCTCTTCGGCTCGCTCAGCGTGCTCGACAACGTGGCCCTGGCGCTGGCGCGCGGCACGCTGGGCCCGCTGCTGGGCGATGGGCGGGTGTGCTCGCCCGGTGCGCGCGACGAGGCACGGGCATTGCTCGCCTGGTGCGGCTACCGGGGCGCCGTGCAGGTGCCCGCGGCCGACCTTGCGCATGTGGACCGGCGCCTGGTCGAGATCGCGCGCGCCCTGGCCATGCGGCCCCAGGTGTTGCTGCTCGATGAACCGGCTGCGGGCCTGTCCACCGAGGACAAGGACCAGCTCTCGGCGCTGCTGCGCCGAATTGCCGACCAGGGCGTGGGCGTGCTGCTGGTGGAGCATGACATGGCGCTCGTCATGGGCCTGTCGGACCATGTCGTGGTGATGGAATCGGGCCGCCACCTGGCCGAGGGCACGCCGGCCGAGGTGCAGGCCCACCCCGCCGTGCGCAAGGCCTACCTGGGCGAAGGCGCGGGTGGCGCGGTGGCCGTGCATGCCGCCGCCGACCGCGGCCTGCCCACCGATGCGCCCGAGGTGCTGGGCGTGGGCCGGCTCACCACCGGCTACGGCGCCGAGCCCGTGCTGCACGCGGTGGACCTGCGCGTGCGCCAGGGCGAAATGGTGGCCCTGCTGGGTGCCAACGGCGCCGGCAAGTCCACGCTGATGCGCACCCTGGCGGGCCTGCACCGGCCCGTGGAGGGCGGCATCCACCTGCAGGGGGTGGAGCTGGGGCCGCTGCGCGCCGAGCAGATCGTGGCGCGCGGCCTGGTGCTGGTGCCTGAGGGGCGCCAGGTGTTTCCTGAGCTCTCGGTGCTCGACAACATCCGCCTGGGCGCGTTCCTCCATCCCGAGGGCCGCGAGGCACGCGTGGAAGAGATGCTGCAGCGCTTTCCGCGGCTGCGCGAGCGCCTGCACCAGCGCGCCGGCCTGCTCTCGGGCGGCGAGCAGCAGATGCTGGCCATCGCCCGCGCCCTCATGAGCCGCCCGCGCGTGCTGCTGCTCGACGAGCCCTCGCTGGGCCTGGCGCCCAAGGTCATCGAGGAGCTGTTCGCCTCGCTCGCGCGCCTGCGCGACGAATCCATGACCCTGGTGCTGGTGGACCAGATGGCGGCGCTGGCGCTGTCGCTGGCCGACCGGGCCTATGTGCTCGAAGGTGGCCGCGTGGTGGCCCAGGGCACGGCAGCCGAGATCGCGGCCAACGATGCGCTCACACGGGCGTATCTCGGCGGGGGACATTGACATGAACGACGGCACCACCAGCATCAACCTGCCCGATGTCCTCGCCGAGGTCACGGCCGCGTTTGCACGCTACGAGCATGCCCTGGTCCACAACGAGGTGGAGGTGCTCGACGCGCTGTTCTTCCACAGCCCGCACACCGTGCGCTACGGCGCCACGGAATGCCTCTACGGCATCGATGCCATCCGCGCCTTCCGCAGCGGCCGCTCGCCCGCAGGGCTGGCGCGCACGCTGCGCAACACCTGCATCACGACCTACGGGCGCGACTTCGCCACCGCCAGCACCGAATTCACGCGCGAAGGCAGCGCCCGCACGGGCCGCCAGCAGCAGACCTGGGTGCGCATGCCCGGACAGGGTTGGTGCGTGGTCGCGGCGCATGTATCGTTGATGGATTGAGAAACCGGGAGACTTTTCGATGTTGCACAGTCTGCAAAGCCGCGGTGGCATGGTCACCGCACCCCACCACCTGGCCGCACAGGCCGGCGCCGCCGTGCTGCGCGAAGGCGGCAACGCGGTCGAAGCCATGGTGGCGGCGGCCGCCGCCATCGCCGTGGTCTACCCGCACATGAACGGCCTGGGCGGCGATGGCTTCTGGCTCATCCACCAGCCGGGCGCGGCGGCCCCGGTGGCCGTGCGCGCCTGCGGCGGTGCGGCCCGGGCGGCCGATGCCGCGTTCTACCAGGCACATGGCGATGCGGCCATTCCCACGCGCGGTCCGCGCGCGGCGCTCACCGTGGCCGGTGCCATCGGCGGCTGGGCAGAGGCGCTGGAAGTGGCGCGCGGCTGGGGCGGCAAGCCGCTGCCGCTGGCGCGCCTGCTGGAAGACGCGATCCGCCATGCGCGCGAGGGCGTGCCCATCACCACCTCGCAGGTGGAGTTGACCCGCGCCAAGTGGGCCGAGCTCGAACATGTGCCCGGCTTTGCCGCCGCCTTTGCGCCCGAGGGGCAGCCGCACCGCGGCGACACGCTGCGCCAGCCGCGCACCGCGGCCACGCTGCAGCGCCTGGCCGAGGCCGGGCTGCACGACTTCTACCGCGGCGACCTGGCGCGCAGCATGGCGCGCGATCTGCAGGCCCTGGGCAGCCCGCTGGCGCTGGCCGACCTGGAGGGCTGGCATGCGGCGCGGGTGGCACCGTTGTCGGTGCAGCTCTCGGCCGGCCGCGTGTTCAACCAGCCGCCGCCCACGCAGGGTGTCTCGTCGCTGGCCATCCTGGGTCTGTTCGACCGCCTGGGCGTGGGCCAGGCCGAGGGCTTTGCCCATGTGCATGGCCTGGTGGAATCCACCAAGCGCGCCTTCGCCTGGCGCAACCGGCATGTGGGTGACCCGGCCTTCATGCAGGCCGACCCGGCCGCCTTCCTGCAGGCCGCGTCCCTGGAAGCCGAGGCCGCGCGCATCGACAAGCAGCGCGCCGCACCCTGGCCCGAACCCACGGAGCCCGGCGACACCGTGTGGATGGGTGCCGCCGATGCACACGGCAATGTCGTGAGCTACATCCAAAGCATCTACTGGGAGTTCGGCAGCGGCATCGTGCTGCCCGAGACCGGCCTGCACTGGCAGAACCGCGGCGCCTCGTTCACGCTGGGCGCGGGGCCCAACCAGCTGGCGCCCGGGCGCCTGCCGTTCCACACCCTCAACCCTGCGCTGGCGCACCTCAAGGACGGGCGTGTGCTGGCGTACGGCACCATGGGCGGCGAGGGCCAGCCGCAGACCCAGGCGGCGGTGTTCACGCGCCATGTGCTGTTCGGGCAGGACATGCAGGCCGCCGTCACGGCGCCGCGCTGGCTGCTGGGCCGCACCTGGGGCGACCAATCCACCAACCTCAAGCTCGAATCGCGCGCCGACCCGGCCCTGGTGGACGCCTTGCGCGCCGCCGGCCACGACGTGCAGGTGGTGGGCGCCTTCGAGGACATGATGGGCCATGCCGGGGCGGTGGCCTTCCACCCCGATGGCCGCATCGAGGGCGCGACCGATCCGCGTGCCGACGGGGTCTGCGCCGCCGTTTAGGCGCCCGGCGGTACCACCAGGTGGTTCGCCTCGCGGCGCAGCATGTCGCAAAAGTACTCCGCTGCGGGTGTCAGCGGCATGCCACTGCGGGCCACCAGGCAGATCGGCGGCGCGGGGATCAGCTCGCGCACCGGGATCTGCTGCACCATGCCGAACAGGGGCGACTGCGTCCACTGGATCGGCAGCACCATGAGCAGGTCCGAATAGACCATGGAGGTGAGGAAGGTCAGGGTGGAGTGCGAGCTCATCACCAGGCGGGGTGGGGGCAGGCCATGCTGCTGGAAGAGCGGACCGATCTCCTCCTCGGCCTTGTAGGTCACGGAACTGGTGATCCATTCCGCACCGGCCAGGTCCTTGAGCGAGCGCGCACCCGCCAGCGGATGCCCCTTGCGGCCGACGACGACGCGCGTGTTGTCGAACAGCTTTTCCACCACCAGGCCGGCCGCCGTGTCGGCGGGCGCGGGTCCCACATAAAAGTCCAGGCTGCCGTCGAACAACCGGCTCTCCACGCGCGGGTACACCGCGTCCATGATGTCCAGCTTGACGTCGGCATAGCGCTGGCGAAACGCGCGCAGCGCCCCCGGGTACAGCGCCAGGTGCGGCACGCTGGACATGGCGATGGCCAGGCGGCCGTGCACCTGGCCGCGCATCTGCTCGATCTCCTCGCGCGCACGGCGTACGTTCTCCACCACCGACTTGGCCCGGCGCAGAAAGACCTCGCCCATGGGCGTGAGGGCCACGCCCCGGCTGCCGCGCTCGAACAGCGGCACGCCCAGGTCCTTTTCCAGCTCCTGGATGCTGTGGCTCAGGGCCGCTTGGGCGCTGCCCAACTGGCGCGCCGCGCCACGCAGGCTGCCACGCTCGGCCACGGCCAGGAAATCGCGCAGGGCATTGAATTTCATAGGCGGGTTTGGTGATCGTAAATTTCGATCAGTCAGCGTATTTTGCCGTCTTTCACGACCACGGGCCACTGCCTACGATCGCCCCCATGTTCTTGATGCCGATCCAGAAAAAGTCCCCATGAAATCCGTTCAGGTCCTCATCGTAGGCGCCGGCCCCGTCGGCCTGGCGCTGGCCATAGAGCTCGGCCACCGCGGCATCCGCTGCCTGCTGGTGGAGCGCAACGACCGTGTGGGCTATGCCCCGCGCGCCAAGACGACGAATGTGCGCACCCGCGAGCACCTGCGCCGCTGGGGCATCGCCGACCAGCTGCGCGCCGCCTCGCCGCTGGGCATGCACTACCCCTCCAACGTGGTCTTCGTCACCCGCCTGGCCGGGCCGGAGCTGACCCGTTTCGAGAATGCCATGTATTGCGCCCCCGGGCGCAACCCGCTGTACTCCGAGCACGCGCAATGGATCCCGCAGTACACGGTGGAGGAGGTGCTGCGCGCCCACGCCCAGTCGCTGCCGACGGTGGAGCTGCGCTTCAACTGCGAACTCAGCGGCTTCGCGCAGGACCAAGAGGGTGTGGAGGTGCACCTGCATGACCGCACCGATGAGACCGACTTCTGCGTGCGTGCCGACTACCTGGTGGGGGCCGACGGTGCACGCAGCAAGGTGCGCGAGCTCATCGGTGCGCGCATGGAGGGCACCTACGGCCTCTCGCGCAACTACAACATCGTGTTCCGTGCCCCGGGCCTGGCCCAGGCCCACCGCCACGGCCCGGCCATCATGTACTGGCAGGTCAACAACGAGCTGCCCAGCCTCATCGGCCCCATGGACCGGGGCGATACCTGGTTCTTCATGCCCACGCGGGTGCCCGAAGGCGTGAAGCTCTCCGACCTGGACGCCGCCGCCATGATCCGCCAGGCCACGGGCCTGGACCTGCCCTACGAGGTGCTGAGCAGCGATGAATGGGTGGCCAGCCGCCTCATCGCCGACCGCTACGCGGACCGCCGTGTGTTCCTGGCCGGCGATGCCTGCCACCTGCACCCGCCGTTTGGCGGCTACGGCATGAACATGGGTGTGGCCGACGGCGTCGACCTGGGCTGGAAGCTCGCCGCCCGGCTGCAGGGCTGGGGTGGCGATGCCCTGCTGGCCAGCTACGAGGCCGAGCGCCGGCCCGTGCACGAATGGGTGATGGCCGAGGCCGAGGCCAACCACGCCGTGCTGGGCAACCAGCTGTCCGCTGCCGGGGTGGAGGACGACACGCCCGAGGGCGAGCGCCTGCGCGCAGAGATCGGCGTGCGCATCCAGGCCACGAAGCTGCGCGAATTCGCCACGCTGGGCGTGGTGCTGGGCTACCGCTACGAGGATTCGCCCGTGGTCGTGGCCGATGGCACGGCGCCGCCCGCCCGGGATTTCATCAACTATGTGCCCACGTCCCGCCCGGGCAGCCTGGCGCCGCACGCCTGGCTGCACGACGGCAGCTCGCTCTACGACCTGTTCGGCACCGGCTTCACCCTGCTCGCCGCCGCGCAGGCCGACCGCGCGGACCTGGACCGCATCCGCGCGCAGTGCGAAGCTGCGGGCGTGCCGATCCAGGTGCTGCAGTGCGAGGAGGGCGGCATCGCCAGCCTCTACCCGGCGCGCTACACCTTGATCCGCCCCGACCAGCATGTGGCCTGGCGCGGCGACGCCTGGCCCGAAGATGGCCGGGGCCTGCTGGAGCGCGTGACCGGGCGTGCCCCGGGGTAGCAGCCATCCAAGAATTCCACCAGGTCAGACATCAAAAACAACGGAGACAAGACATGCCAACCATCACCCGCCGCACCGCCGGCCTTCTGGCCCTGGCGGCCCCCTTCGCCGCCTGGGCCCAGCCCGCGCCGGGCCTGCCTCTGCGCATCACCACGGTGTTTCCCACCGGCAGCGGCCCGGATGTGGTGGCCCGCATCGTGGGTGAGAAGCTGCAGGCCCGCTGGGGGCGGGCAGTGGTCATCGACGCCAAGCCCGGTGGCGCCGGCATGGTGGCCATCAATGGCGTGAAGGGCGCAGCGCCCAATGGCAGCGAGCTGGTGGTGGTCGACGTGGGCAACATGTCCATCAACCCCCTCATCTTCAAGCGGCTCTCCTATGACCCCGACAAGGACCTGGTGCCGGTCGCCCTGCTGTACAAGACGGCGTTCTTCGTCGCCGTGGGCGCCAACAGCCCTCACAAGAGCGTGCAGGAGCTGATGGTCGCCGCCGCCGACAAGCGCAAGCAGCTGACCTACGGCTCCAACGCCGTGGGCGGGCCGATCCACCTGGCCTCCGAGCGCCTGGCGCATGCCGCCGGCGTGGAGATGGTGCACGTGCCCTTCAAGGAGACCAGCCAGCTCTACACCGCGGTGGCCACGGGCGAGGTGGACTGGGCCTTCGGCTCCATCGCCACGGCGGGTCCGCTGGTGCGCGGCGGCAGGCTGCGCCTGCTGGCCGTGGCGGACAGCGCGAAGTCCCCGGCCATGCCCGAGGTGCCCACGCTGGAGAGCGCAGGCGGCCCCAAGGGCCTGTACGCCTCCACCTGGGTGGCACTCATGGCCCCGCGCGGCACCCCTGCGGCGACGGCCGCCGACATCAACAAGGCCGTGAACGAAGCACTGGCCCTGCCCGACGTGCGCGAGAAGTTCGCCACCTTCGGCTTCGTGCCCCACCCCGGCCCGGCGCAGCAGGTGCTGGACCTCATGCAAGAGGACCGCGCACGCTATGCCGAGGTGGTCAAGCGCGTGAAGATTTCCATCGACTGACGCAGACCCGCGGCGCACCTGCGGTGCCGCTGTCCCTCCCGTGCATCGCCCTGCGGGTGCGATGGGGGAGGGCGGCGCAGCCCTGGCCGAGAGCGCTCCAACGTGCTCCCCAAACACGACGACTTTCAAAAGAACGGAGACATGGACATGAAAACAACCCTCCTGGCCGCCACGCTGGGCCTGCTGGCGACGGCCGCCGCTGCCCAATCCTCGGTCACGATCTTCGGCAACATCGATGCCGACATCGCCCACTACCAGCTCAACGGCGTGCGCAAGACCCTGCTGGGCAGCAGCGGCGGCTCGCCCAGCCTGCTGGGCTTTCGCGGCACCGAAGACCTGGGTGGCGGCCTGGTCGCGGGCTTCTGGCTGGAAGCCGCGCTGCTCAACGATACCGGCGCGGGCACGGCGGGGGGTGCCCTGGCCTTCCAGCGGCGCAGCACGGTGGGCCTGAGCGGCCCCTGGGGCGAGGTGCGCCTGGGCCGCGAGAACGCGCCCACGTTCTGGAATCACCTGGTGTTCGACCCTTTCAATGGCGTGGGGCCGGGTGCCGCGACCAACATCGCCATCGGTGCCGGTGGCAACGGGGGCTCCAGCGCCAACCCGCTGACCTCGGTGTATGTGGACAACACCGTGAGCTACCGCTTCGGCTATGCGCCCAACAGCTCCTCGTACGTGGGGCGCGGCTTCTACGCCCAGGCCATGCATGCCTTCGCCGAGAACAGCGGCAGCGCAGCGCCCCTGGGCCGCTACACCGGCGCACGCGCCGGTTATGCGCAGGACGGCCTGAATGCCGCCGTCGCCTATGCCCAGTCACGCGGTCCGGCGGCCTATGGCGGGCCGGCGGGTGGTGAAGTCAGGGAGTTCAACCTGGGGGCCTCGTACGACGCGGGCTTCGCCAAGTTGATGGCGCATGGCGGCTTCAATGCAACGGGCGTGGCGGGCACGCGCTACACGCACTGGGGTGTGGGTGCGACGATTCCGGTGGGAGTGGTCGGCTACATCCCCGTGTCCTACCACCGCACGCGGCGCGACAACGCGCAGGGCAGTGGGGCACAGCAGGTGGCGGTGGGCTATGTCCACCTGTTGTCCAAGCGCACGGCGGTCTACGGCAGCATCGCCCATCTGCGCAACCGGGGCGGAGACACTTTTACCTTCCGCGGCGGCAATGGCGGCAGCTCGGGCCTGGCCGGGGGTGGCTCCGGCACGGGCTACGACATCGGCATCCGGCACAGCTTCTGAGGACCTGCCATGAAAATCCTGACTTCCCTGGCCACCGTGGTGGCCGCCCTCGCTGCGGCGGCGGCCCTGTCCTCATGCAGCCAGCAACCCCCGCTGGCGGCGATCGACCAAGGCCTGGTACTGCGCAATGTGCATGTCGTGGACACGCGCGACGGCACGCTGCAGCGCGGGGTCCACGTGGTCATCCAGGGCGGGCGCATCCAGGCCATCAGCGCGTCGCCCGTGCGCACCGGCGCTGGCGCGCAGTCGGTGGACGGCGCGGGCCGCTACCTCGTGCCGGGCTTCCTGGACATGCACACCCATGCGGCGCCCACGCTGGGATCGGAGCCCAACGGCTTCACCGTGCTGCTGGCCAACGGCGTCACGGGCATCCGCGAGGCCGGCGGCTCGCCGGCGCTGATCGCTGCGGTGCGCCGGCACAACGCCGCCGTGCAGTCGGGCTCTGCCGCCGGGCCCGAAGTGCTCATGGTGCCCAGCCTGATCTATGCCGGGCAGGCACCCACGCCCGAGGGCGCGCGCCAGTTCGTGCGCGAGCGGCTGGCCGAAGGGGCGGATTTCATCAAGATCGTGGGCGGCCCGCCGGCCGCCTTCCTGGCCGCGATCGACGAGGCGCGCCGACAAGGATCGCATGCGGCCGGCCACATGAGCCCGGCGGTGAGTGCGGCCGCAACCTCCGAAGCCGGCTACCGCTCCATCGAGCACCTGGGCTCGGGCATGGGCCTGCTGCTCGACTGCTCGGCCGAGGAGGTGTCGATCCGCGCCGCAGCCCTGGCACTGCGGGTGCCGCCGCCCACGCAGGTCATCAACCCGCGCCTGGCCGATGGCAATGCCTATGCCGACCTGACCCTGCGGCTCATCGGCAGCTACGACGCGGCCAAGTGTGCGCGCCTGGCCCGGGTGTTCGCGCAGAACGGCACCTGGCAGGCCGCCACGCTGATCCGGCTGCGCACCCAGGCCTATGGCAATGACCCGGCCTACCGCAACGACCCCAACCTGCAGTACGTGGACAAGGCCCGTGCAGCGCAATGGGCCGGCATCGGCGCGCAGTTCGACGCCACCCTGTCGGCCTCGGCCCGGGCGGGCCTGCAGTCGTTCTACCAGCTGCAGCGCAGCACCGTGAAGCTGCTGCAGGACCAGGGCGTGAAGATCCTCGCTGGCTCGGACCTGGGCGGGGGCTGGCTCGTGCCTGGCTTCAGCCTGCACCAGGAGTTCGCCGAGCTGCGTGCCGCCGGCCTTACACCCCTGCAGGTGCTGCAGGCAGCCACGCTGAACGGGGCGCAGTTCGCGGGGCGCGAATCCACCCTGGGTACCGTGGAGCCGGGCAAATGGGCCGACCTGGTGCTGCTGGATGGCAACCCGCTGGAGGACGTGCGCAACCTCGATCGCATTGCCTCGGTGGTGCTGCGCGGCCGGCATTTTCCGCGCGCGGAACTGGACCGCATGCTGCAGCAGGTCGCGGCCGGCTATGCGGCCCAGGCGCCGCGGCCCCAGGCAGCGCTCGAAGACCCCACGCACCCGCCGCACCACTGAGCGGCGCGGGAGCGGGGAGGGGCAGGAATCAGCGCGGCGCCAGGATCGCCATGGTGATGCGCGACACGCAGGTCATCTCGCCCGCGTCGTTGACCATGTCGATCTGCCAGACATGGGTGGTGCGGCCGATGTGCACCGGGCGTGCCGTGCCCGTGACCCAGCCGGATTGGGTGGAGCGCAGGTGGTTGGCGTTGATGTCGAGGCCCACGGCGCGGTAGCCCTCGGGGCAGGCGTGGGCCGCACCCACCGATCCCAGCGTTTCGGCCAGCACCACGCTGACACCGCCGTGCAGCAGGCCGTAGGGCTGGTGGGTGCGCTCGTCCACGGGCACGCGGCCGCGCACGAAGTCGTCGCCGACCTCCAGGAACTCGATGCCCAGGTGCGGCACGGCCGTGCGCAGGCTGTGGTGGGTGAGCGATTCGACGGTGATGGGTTTCTTCCAGATGGCAGGCATCGTTGTACTCTTCTTTTCTCTCGCAGAGGGCGCCGGCAGGCGCCCGTCGGGTTGGCAACACGCCATTGTGCTTGGGTTCGGCGGGCCGGGCGCGTCGCCTGCGGCTCAGGCGGCTGCCGCGCTACCATGGGCGCATTCCCGCCGGCTTTGCCTTCGTCCATGCAGCACCTTCCCTCTTGCCCCTCCTGCCGCCAGCCCATGGAGGAGCACCGCTTCGCCACCAACCTGGGCGGCGAACTGGCGCTCGACATCTGCTTTCCCTGCCAGGGCATCTGGTTCGACCGGCACGAGAACCTCAAGCTCGCGCCCGCGGCGGTGGTGGAGCTGTTCAAGCTGCTGCACGAGCACCGCACGGACGAGCGGCGCCCCTTGCAGAACAGCATGGCCTGCCCGCGCTGCGTGCGCCCGCTGGCGCATGGCTTCGATGTGGTGCGCAGCGGCCGCTATGTGCTGTACCGCTGCGCCAGCCAGCATGGCCGGTTCAGCACCTTCTCGTCCTTCATGGTGGAAAAGGGCTTTGTGCGCCACATGACGAAGCCCGAGGTGGCGGACCTGGCCCAGCGCGTGGGCGCCATCTACTGCACGAGCTGCGGCGCGCCCGTGGACATCCGCAAGGACCACGCCTGCCCCTATTGCCGCGCGGCGTTCTCGCTCATCGACCCCGAGGCCGTGAAACGCGCGCTGGAAGGCTATGCCCAGGCCGGCCAGCGTGCCGCCCAGTTGCACCCACCCCAGCGCACGGACCTCGCGGATGCGCTGGTGTCGCTGGAGCGCGACCGCACGCGCGCCGAGCGCGAGCGGCAGAAAGAGCGCTTCAGCAGCGCCAGTGCGACCGAGGCGAGCGTGACCGGCGATCTGCTCATTGCCGGGGTGGCCCTCGTCTGGGGCATGCTGAGTTCCTAGTGTGCTGCCCCGCAAATAGGTGGCAAAACTAAAACCGATGGATTTCGCGCCATGGCAAGGCGCAAACCGCAGCGATAGCTCGTGCTATCGCGAGGATTGGCAACGCAGCCATGGTGTGAAAGACGCGGTTTTGGTGCCACTTATTTGCGGGACAGCACACTAAGCCAGGCGCTCAGTCCCAGGGCCGCAGCGTGGTCCGGTGGGCCGGCGCGGGTGCGCCCATGGGGCCCGTGAGCTGCCCCACGATGGCCGCCCGCAACGGCGGCAGGCGCCGGGCCAGCTGCAGCACGCCCTGGCGCAGCAGGCGGGGCAGCGGCCGGGCGTCGGTGTACAGCCGCACGATGGCGTTCGTGCCCTGGTACAGGGGCCAGGCATGGCGGTGGTGGGCGCTCGCATAGCGGGCCAGCGCGGCTGCATGGCCGGTGTCGTGCCCCTGGTGGCGGCCCGCGACCAGGGCGGCCACCAGCCGTTCCACGCCCGCCAATCCCAGGTTGAAGCCATGGGCCGTCACCGGGTGCATGCCCACGGCGGCATCGCCCAGCAGCGCGCAGCGCGGGCCCGCAAAGCGCTGGGCATACACGCCCACCAGCGGATAGGCATGGCGTTCGCCGTCCAGCGCCATGGGCCCCAGGCGCTGGCAGAACTGGGCCTGCACTTCGGCGGCAAAGGCCTCGGGCGGCAGGGCCAGCAGTGCGGCCGCATCGGCGGCACCGGCCGTGACCACCACGGAGCAGACGGCTTGGCCGTCGGGCGTATCGGGCAGGGGCAGGATGGCCAGCGTGCGTGTGTAGCCAAAGCATTCGTGGGCCGTGCCGCCATGGGGCAGGGCGTGGCGCATGCGGCAGACGATGACCGTGCGGCCAAAGTCGGTGGTGTCCGCGCCGATGTCCAGTTGGCGGCGTGTGGCCGAAAAGCGGCTGTCGGCCGCTACCAGCAGGGGCGCTTGCAAGCGCAGCGATTGCGTGGCATCTGTGTCCTCGGCCGGGGCCAGCCTGCAATCGACCTCCGCGTGGCTCGCTCCGGTGGCGACCCGGTTCACCTGGGCGCCGGTGAGGATGCGCACACCTGCGGTGCGGGTGGCCACGGCATGGGCCGTGCGCCGCAGCGCGTGGTTGGGCACGATGGCGCCCAGTGCCTGTGCGCCGCCAGTGTGCAGGCGCAGGGGGCCATGGCGGCCTGGCGGGCCGTCGTGCACCTGCGCTTCGCGGATCTGCCCACGTTCATGGGCCTGCAGGCCGGCCCAGGTGCCCAGGCGCTGCAAGGTGGCCACGCTGGGGTGGGTGAGCGCGATCTCGCGCCCATCGGGCGCCGGGTCCGCCAGCGCGGCCTCGGGCTGCCGCTCCACCACGGTGGTGCTGAAGCCGGCCTGCGCCAGCGCGATGGCCAGCGAAAGCCCGGCGGGGCCTGCGCCCACGATGAGAACGTCACACGGCGAAGTCATGGCAACAGGGGGAAAGGGAACGCACCCTCCATCAGGTGCGCGGCCCATTGTGCTGCCCTGACGCCAGCAGGGGCTTTGCCGCAGGTCAAGCCTTGCGCGGCTTGGCGGGCTTTTTCTTCTTGGAGGGAGTCGCCTTGCTGCCGCCACCGCGCAGGTGCAGCACCCAGGCGACGGCCAGCCACAGGTAGGCCAGCGGCACGGAGTACGCCGCCACGGCGGCCAGCGACAGCGGCGGCGCCGCGATCGAGCGCGGGTTGGCAATGGTCTGCAGCAACTGGCGCGTGCCATCGCCCAGCACCGGCGTGCCCTGCACCCCGCCCGTGCGCGACATGCGCGCCGCCATGAAGAGCATGAATTCCATCAGCAGCGCGCCGATCAGGAAGCAGGCCACCAAGGCCAGCAGCTGCAGGAAGGCCTGGCGGTTGCCCTTGGCCAGGAAGAAGAGGGCGGACACCGCGACCAGGGCGAGCAGCACCCAGACCAGAATGGGCCAGGCGGACATGAGCAGGGGCATCGAAAACTCGGGTCGGCAAAAGCGATGCTGCCGATCATAGGCCTGCAGGTCGGTTCCTATCGGTTTTTCATGGTGCGTTGTGTAACCCGCAACGCACGATACTGGCGTGGCCAGGGCCAGTGCCCCCGCGCAAGGGCCGCCCCGCCGCGCTGGGGGCGTCCCCCTTCCAGGGGGAAGGCGCGAAGCGACTCAGGGGGTTTTCTGTATGAAATCCGCCACGGCGTGCAGCACGGCCGCGTCCTGCAGCAGCTTGCGGTGGCCCAGGCCGTCGGTGGCCAGCAGCTGCGCACCGGCGATGTGGTCGCGGTAGGCCTCGCCATCGGCAAAGCGGTTGATGCGGTCGCCCCGGTCGTGCACGACCAGTGTGGGCAGCGCGATGCGCGGCCCCACGGCCTGGGGTTCGAACTGGGGCATGAGGATGCCTTCGCGCGCCTCGATGTGGCGTTCCATCGCGGCGCGCGTGGCCTCGGTCAGGCCGAACACCTGGGCGAACAGGCGGGTGTACTCGCGCGGCGATGCGGGCGGGGCCAACAGCACCAGCCGGGTGGCCGGCAGACCCCGGCTCGCGGCATGGGCCGCCGCGTTGGCCGCCAGGGAGTGGGCCGCCACGGCGGCCAGCGCATGGCCCCGGGACTGCAGGCGCGCTGTGGCGTATTCCAGGGCGCGGGCGAACTGCGGCAGGTTGCTCACCCGGCCCCGGCTGCCGCCGTGCGCGGGCAGGTCCACCAGCACGGGCTGCAAGCCGCGTGCGGCCAAGGCCTCGGCCAGGGGCAGCATGTGGCGCGCATGCCCGCCCCAGCCATGGGACAGCAGCACCACAGGGCCATCGGCCGGCAGGTCGCTGCGCGTGTAGAGCGTGATTTCGGCGTCTTCGAAGGGCCAGCGCTCCGCGTGCCAGCCTGCGGCCGGAAGGGTCTGTTGGCCGGGTTTGCGCAAGGGCAGGGGGGTGCCGAAGAGGCGGTAGGCCGTGCGCACGGCGAGCAGCGGCCACAGGCGTTGCGCCGTGCCCAGTGCCAGGCGCACCAGGCGCATGCCGGCATGGGCGCCGTAGAAGTTCGAGGTGGCCTGCACGGCGGTGGACTGGCTCATGGTGGGGCTCCGAAAGAGAGGAGGGAAGATGCACGGGAAGAGAAGAGGACTCCGGGTCAGTAGAAGACCCAGTCGCGGTTGCTGCGTGGAAGCCGGGCCAGCGTCTGGCGCACGGCATGGAGGGCGCCGGCCACCAGGGCGGCGGCAATGGCAAGGCCTGCAAGGATCAGCATGGTGTTTTCCTTTCTTCGCACGGTTGTGCGAAATTCGGGCGAACTAAAAGCAAGGGTTTCCAAGGCCACACCCCGGGGGTCAGGCGGTCTGGTAGCTCTTGACGAGGCGCGCCCAGGACGCCTCGGTGCGTTGCACAGCCTGCGGATCGCGCAGGAAGCGCACGTCGTGCAGCAGGCCCATGATCATGGAATAGATCTCGGCGACCAGCTGGTCGGGTGGGGTCGCAGCAGGCAGGTGCCCGGCTTCGATGGCCTGCAGCACGGTGCGGCGCAAAGCAGCGCGCCAGCGCGTGATTTCCGTGTGCAGCAGGTCGCGCAGCTCGCCATCGCGGTCATCGAGCTCGAAGGCGCCAGCGGTGTAGATGCAGCCTGTGAAGGCCTCCACATCGCGGGTGCGCGCGATCCAGCGGCGCACGATTTCCTGCAGGCGCGGCAGCCCTTTGGGGTGCTGCATGGCAGGCACGAACACATCGGCCAGGAACCGGCGCCCGAACTCCTCGATCACCGCCTTCTGCAGTGCCTCGCGCGAACCGGCACGCGAGAACACCCCGCTCTTGGACAGCCCCACCCGGTCGGCCACGGCCTGCAGGGTGATGGATTCGAGCCCGTCGGACGCGGCAATGTCCAGCGCCGCGCCGACGATGGCGGCGCGCGTGAGCTCGGCTTTCTGGGTCTTGGCGTCCATGGTGCAAATTTAGCACGATTGTGCGAAAAGCAAAATACCCTATTCGGAAAGAGGGCACACCGATGGCCCTGATGCCAGCGCGAGTTTTTCCTACGGCGGTCCCGGGGCCCGGGGTTTAGAGTGGCCGGTCTTGCAATCGCCAAAGGACCAACCATGCGCGTGGACATCTACCGCCGGGCCGAAGCCGCGGGCCGTTTCACCCACCTTGCCGTGCCGGAAGGCAGGCGCATCCCTGAGGAAGCGACCAACACGGACTGGGACACCGAGGTGAGAGGCCAGGACCTGGACGAAGATGCCGAGCGCTGGGAACATTACGGCATCGTGCAACCTGGCGCCCAGCTCAAGGAGAAGGGCTATGCCATTACGGGCCTGAACGAGCCGGAAGGCGGCTGAGCTTCGCTCTCGCGGGGCAGGGCGCGCATTGCGCGCTCAGTCCACCTGCACGCGTATCGGCTGGGAGTGGCGCACCACGTCCCAGCCATTGGCGTCCACGCCGTCAATCACCACCAGGTGCAGATCGTGGGTTCCCCGTGCCAGGCCACCGGTGTTGAGCGACAGCTCGATGCGGCCGTTCCAGATGGTCCAGGACTGCACTTCGCGGACCTTGGCCTGCGCCAGTGCGACGGAATCGCGCAGTTCCACGCGCTTCCAGCCCGAGCTGGCGTCGTTGCCGATGATGACCCGGCTGTCATCGGAATACAGTTCGCGTACCTGCGGCTTGGGCAGCGGATTGTCCACGCCGTCCTCGCGCTGGCCGAAATTGCCGAAGTAGTTCTGCTCGATGAAGTAGCGCAGCCGCATGCCCGGGTCGGCATAGATCTTTTCGGCCTGGCGGTTCTGGTTGACCCAGGTTCGGCCGTTCTTGTGCACCCGCGTGATCAGCTTGCCATCGTTCAGGCCCTGCGTGCCGGTATAGACCAGGATCTCCATCAGCACCCAGTCGCTGTTGCTGTCGGGGGCTGCCTGGTAGTTCCAGTAGGTGCTCTTGTCGGATGCCGAGCGGTTGACGTAGGTGACCAGTCCGGCCACCTTGGTCTGGTTGTGCACCTTGATCTCGGTGTCGCCGTCGACCACGGTGTCTTCCCAGTTCACCCGCTCATGCTTCCATTGGTAGCTCTTGGCATAAGGCAGGCCATCGAGAAGGACCACGTTGCGCACCCAGTGGGCCTTGTAGAAGTGGCGCTGCTCGGGGATGGACGCCCCCGGGTCGAACCGGCGCACGGCGTTGTAGTTGCGCGAATCCTCGGGCGTGAACAGCACCTTGCCGCGCCGGGCGTCGAGCGCGACGGTCGTGGGGCCGCCCAGCTGGTTGAAGCGCCACCCTTGCGCATTCGCCGGTTTGGCGCCGACGGCTGTGGATTCCACCAGACCCGAGGAACCTCCCAGGAAGGTGTGCACCACATCGGCCGTGCCCAATGCGCCCTGCACGGTGACTTTGTCACCATGCCGGTAGACGGACGCATCTGCCCATGCCACGCTGCTGCGCTCGGATGCATTGCCCGCTGCATCGTAGGCCTCTACCTCCAGCAGGGGCTTCTGGCCCGGCGCGAGGCCGGTCAGCGCATGGCTGGTCCCCGCCACGGTGGCTGCCAACCCGCCGTCGACGTAGACACGGTAGCCCACCACGGCCACGTTGTCACTGCTCGCTCCCCATTGCAGCAGCACCGACGTGGCGGATGGGTTGCTGACCGCCAGGCCTGGCGGGGCACTGGGGGCGACGCGATCTCCCGCGGGAACCGGCGCTGGCGTGCCACCTGCCCCCGTGCCCGGTGAGGTGGCCGAAGCGGGCGCAAGCCCATCGCAGCGTTCGCGCGCTGGCTCATGGCCTGCGAACTGGCCTACGATGCCGAAGCGCTGGCGTGCCAGCAGGTCGCCAAAGCTCTGCGGGCCTGTGGCTCCGTAACCGACGAACAGTGTGAGACCGGGCAGGGTGCTGGCCTCACGCAGTCCTGGCTCGGCGAGGCTGACATCCAGCGTGTTCACCCCCGCGCCGTGGGCGCGTTGCGGATGTCGAACGGCGAGTGCCGCAGCGGGCACCACCGCGTTGCCGGGCGACACCAGCACCCAATGGCCCTGCGTGTTCTGGAAGGCCCACTGCCCCTGGTAGGTGGCCCCCTTGTAGAGATCGAACGATGCCTCCGGGCTTTCGCCGCTGAAATCCAGCCGCCCCTGGGCGAGCAATCCCTGGTTTTTCTGGAAGCAACTGCTGGAGTCGAGCAGCGCCGGTGCCAGCTGCGGCGCCGCATGGGCGGCACCGGCACAGCACAGGCCCAGCAGAGCCAGGGCGGTTGCAGCAGCCGAAGCGCAGGGGGTTGGGGCAAGAGGCGCTGCGCCCTTACGTGCCGTGTTGTGTTGCATGGGAATCCTTCCCCGGGAAATCGGGTGGTTGGGTCGCTGAGTGCTGCCAGGCAGCGGTCGGCAAGCGGTCAATACTGGTGCCCGCGCTGGGTGCGCCGGGCGTCCCCGGCGGGCAGCCCGGTGGTCGGCCCCGACCCCGTGAGCGCGCTGCTGGCGCCCACGCTGCTGCCCGAGGCCGCGGTGTCCTGCCCATAGGTGCCCTGCCATACGGGCCAGGCCATGTCGTTGCCGGTACATTCGCTGTCCTTGAAGGCCAGCGCGTGGCTGCTCTCGATCAGGTTGGCGCGGGCCGTGAGCTGCGAGGCCAGGCCGGCGGGGCGGCTTTGGCACGACAGGCCGCCATAGGGTGCCGTGCTGCCGCTGCTGAGGATGTTGTGGCTGATGCGCGTGCCCGCGCTCGTGGGGTTGAACGGCCCCCAGCTCAGGGCAATGCGCTGGTTCACCAGCGTGTTGTGGTGCACGTCGTGGTCACGCATGAAGCAGGTGCTCTGGAAGCACTGGGTTCCGAGCAGGATGCCGGCATTCACCAGCAGGTTGTGGTGGATGTGAATGCCCACCGAATTGGCCTGTGCCGATACCTGGATGCCCGAGGTGGTGCGGTTGGCGGCCGAGAACTCGATGTAGTTCTCGCGGTAGGTGTTGTTCTGCGAATTGTCCTTGTCATGGAAGCCGCCGTTGACCTTGCCCAGGCGCAGCTGGTTGTTCTCGACGAGCGACTCGCCAGCATCGAAGAAGGTGGTGGCGTAGCCGGCACCCACGTAGCTGCCGAAATCGCTGTCCTGCACCAGGAACTGGTGGCGCCAGGCCGGGCCCGTGTCGCCCCAGCCATGGATGAAGGCAGGGTTCTCGCTCAGCGTGGGGCCTTCTTCGCCGTTGACGAAGCGCACGTTGCGCACCACCAGCCCGGCCTTGCTCGGGTCGCTCACGATGCCGTATTGCTTGACGTTGGCGATGTCCACGCCCTCGATGCGCGGTGCCGGCGCAGTCGAGGAAGCCACGGAAATGTTGTCGACCTTGTTCATGTCCAGCGTGGCCACCTCATCGGGGTAGGCCAGGATCTGCTTGGCCTTGCTGTCCAGAATACGCAGGCTGCCGCTCAGGTAGGTGCCCTGGCGCAGCACGATGGCCTGGTTCGCGGTGCTGCGCGCCAGGGCGTAGGCCACCGTCCGGTAGGGCAGGGCGCGCGTGCCCCGGCCACTGGCGTCCTGCCCGTCGGGCGCGACGAACACGAAGCGCGCCGCGGCCACGTCGATGGTGAAGCTGCGCACCACGGTCTGGGGCGGGCTGCCACTGTCGCGGATCTCCAGCGTGACGGTGTAGCTGCCCTCGGTGGCCGGTGTGAAGCGCACCGTGCCGCGCCGGAAGTCGAGCGACAGATCGGCACTGTTTTGTGCCACGCCGTTGCGTGTGAAGCCCTGCAGCCGGTATTCGTAGGGAAAGCGGCCGCCCACCACGCCGGGCCGGCTCTCGTAGGCGATGCCGGGGTAGGCCAGCTCGCGCAGCGCAAAGCCCACGGCCAGCGGCTTGCGCGGCTCGGTATCGGGCATGGTGAGCGAGGCCGTGGCGGTGTGCACGCAGCGCACGAAGACCGGTGCGCCATCGGCAGGCACCGTGGCCGGCGCGGACTCCGATACGGCGCAGTGCTGTCCCTCGGGCTGGGCCGCGATGCGCAAGTCCAGCGGGGCGCCTGCAGCGGCCTGGGGCGCGAAGCGGTAGGGTTCGTTCAAGGTGGCGTTCAGCGTGGCCGTGCCGTGGCCGAGCTGCAGCGTGCGGCCCAGGCCCAGCCCCTGTACGCGCACGTTCAGGGGGAGCAGACTCCCGGCCGGCGCGGGTATGGGCGCCGTGCCACCACCGCCCGTGCCGGGCGCGGCGGTATCGCACTGGTCGCGCAGGGGCTCATCACCCGCGATCTGCCCCAGCACGCCGAAGCGCTGGCGCGCCAGCAGGTCGGCAAAGCTCTGGGACCCGCTGGCGCCGTAGCCCACGAACACCGTGAGCCCGGGCAGCGCTGCGGCGGAGCGCAGGCCGGGTTCGGCGACCGCCACCTCCAGGGTGTTCACGCCGGCACCCTGGCTGCGCTGGGGGTGGCGCACCGCGCTGCCGGCCACGGGCACCACGCCGATCGAGGGCGGCAGCACCACCCACTGCCCCTGGCCGTTCTGGAAGGCCCATTGCCCCTGGTAGTGGGCGCCCTTGTAGATGTCGAAGAGCCCGTCGGGGCTTTCGGTGCTGAAATCCAGCTGGGCCCGGCCGATGAAGCCCCGGTCCTTGTGGAAGCAGGTGCTGGCCCCCGACACGGCGGGCGGCAGTGGCGTGAGCGCCTGGGCACTGCCAGCGCAGGCCAGGCCGAGCCAGGCCGCGATGGCCCAGGGCGTGCGTTGCGGCAGGCGCGCGGCGGCGCGCCCCGCGGTGCGGGTGTTCTTCATCTCCATTCCCCCCTCGCTATTGCGGATGCATTTGTTGTGGCGTCCCGGATCCCGCCCGGGCGAAGCGCAGTATTCGCCAGCAGTTGTCGTACCTCGCAAGGGTTTTCCCGAAAAAGTGTGACCGTCTGTTGTGCCGGTCGGAGGCCTGCCATGCCCCTGTCGGGTGTCAATCCGGGGACGGTGCCCCATGGCAGGTCTGCGCCCGCGCTGGTACGCTGCGTCGCCATGGAGACAAGCAACAACACCCCCCCATTCGTTCCCCAGATCCGCCTGTACCAGAACTGGCTGCGCGAGCAGCGCGGCCTGGCGTTTGACAGCTACGACGCGCTGTGGCGCTGGTCCACGACCGAGCTCGATGCCTTCTGGCACAGCGTCTGGGATTACTTCGAGATCGAGTCGCCCACGCCCCCCGCCGTGGCGCTGGCCAAAAACACCATGCCGGGGGCGCAATGGTTCCCGGGCGTGCAGCTCAACTATGCGCGCCAGGCGCTGCGCCATGTGCAGGCGGCCCATGCCGCCGGCCTGCCGGCCGTCATCAGCCGCAATGAAAAAGGCCAGCACCGCGAGCTGGTCTGGCCCGAGCTGCGCCGCCAGGTGGCCTCGCTGGCGCTGCACCTGAAAGCCCAGGGCGTGCAGCCCGGTGACCGCGTGGCCGCCTACCTGCCCAACATCCCCGAGGCCATGGTGGCCCTGCTGGCCACGGTGAGCATCGGCGCGGTGTGGAGCATCTGCGCGCCCGACATGGGCACCAACGCTGTGCTCGACCGCTTTCGCCAGATCGAGCCCACGGTGCTCATTGGCGTCGACGGCATCACCTATGGCGGGCGCGACCACGACCGCACCGGCGTGCTCACCGAGCTGCGCGCAGCCCTGCCCAGCGTGCGGCATGCCATCCTGGTGCCCAACCTCGACGCTGCGGCCACGCTGCCCGGCTGGTCGGACTGGACCGCCGACGTCGCGGCCAGTGGGCCGGTGGTGGATGCCTTCGAGCCCGCCTGGATGCCCTTCGACCACCCGCTGTGGATCGTCTACTCCAGCGGCACCACCGGCCTGCCCAAGCCCATCGTGCACGGCCATGGCGGCATGGTGCTGGTGGCGCTGCAGCTCAAGGTGCTGCACAACGACATCGGCTGCAGTTACGAGGCCAACAGCTTCGGCGAGCGCTACCACTGGTACAGCTCCACCGGCTGGGTGATGTGGAACGCCCAGGCCAGCGGCCTGCTCTCGGGCACCACCTGCGTGATCTACGACGGCAACCCCGGTGGCAGCAAGGACCGGCCCGACTGGGGCACCCTGTGGCGCTTCGCGGCCGAGACGGGCGTCACCTTCTTCGGTGCGGGCGCGGCCTTCTTTGCCAACTGCATGAAGTCGGGGCTGGACCTGGCCGCCTGCGGCGACCTGTCGCGCGTGCGCGCCCTGGGCACCACGGGCTCGCCGCTCTCGCCCGAGGTGCAGGCCTGGGGCACGGCCCAGTTCCAGCGCGTCGGCACGCCGGACATCTGGTGGAACAACATCTCGGGCGGCACGGACTTCTGCGGCGCCTTCATCGGCGGCCACCGCGAGATGGCCCAGGTGCCCGGCGAGATGCAGTGCCGCATGCTGGGCGCGGCCGTGGAAGCCTGGAACGCCCAGGGCGAGCCCGTGAAGGACGAGGTGGGCGAGCTGGTGTGCTCGCAACCCATCCCCTCCATGCCCCTGTACCTGTGGAATGATCCCAATGGCGAGCGCTACCTGTCGAGCTACTTCGACATGTACCCGCCCGGACATGGCCGTCGCCCCGGCGGCGGCGATGCCGGCCCCGAGGCCGGCGCCGTCTGGCGCCATGGCGACTGGCTCAAGATCGACGGGCGCACGGGCGGCTGCATCATCTATGGCCGCTCGGACGCCACCATCAACCGCCACGGCCTGCGCATGGGCACGAGCGAGATCTACAGCGCCGTCGAGGCCCTGCCCGAAGTGCTCGACAGCATGGTCGTCGACCTCGAATACCTGGGCCGCGAAAGCTACATGCCGTTGTTCGTGGTGCTGCGCGAGGGCGCGGTGCTCGACGAGGCCACGCGCCAGCGCTTGAACGGCGCCGTGCGCACCGCGCTGAGCCCGCGCTTCGTGCCCGACGACATCTTCCAGGTGCCCGAGATCCCGCGCACCCTGAGCGGCAAGAAGCAGGAACTGCCCATCAAGAAACTCCTGCTGGGCCAGCCCATCGAGAAGGTCGTCAACAAGGACGCGATGGCCAACCCGGGTTGCCTGGACTGGTATGTGGCGTTCGCCAACCAACGGGCCGCGGGTGCGACTTAGGTAAGGCGGCCTCTGGGTAGGCACGGCGCAGGCCAGTGCCCCCGTGCAAGGGCCGCCCCGCCGCACCGGGGGCGTCCCCCTTCAGGGGGAAGCTGCGAAGCGGCTCAGGGGGTCAATCTAGCTTCGCTCCGGACTGCTTGATGAGGCGCTCCCACACCGGCCGCTCCTTCATGTAGGCGGCCTTGAACTCGGCCGGCGAGGAGTTGGTCTTGGCGTCGAAGCCCATGCCTGCAATGCGCTGGGCCACGTCGGGCAACTGCACGGCCTTGCGCACCTCGCCGGCCAGGCGCTCCAGAATGGCCGGCGGCGTGCCCGCCGGCGCGGCAAAGGCCAGCCAGCCGGCCACGCGGTAGGCCTCGTCGGTCATGCCCTGCTCGGCCAGGGTGGGCACGTTGGGCAGGATGCCCATGCGCCGCTCGCCGGTCACCCCCAGCGCCTTGAGCTTGCCGGCGTCGATGTGCGCCTTGGCGACCAGCGCGCTGGCATAGGCCATCTGGATCTGGCCGCCGATCAGGTCCTGCACCATGGGGGCCTCACCGCGGTAGGCCACGTGGCTCATGTCGGCGTTCTGTGTGAGGCTCATGTAGGCGCCGGCCAGGTGCGGGTAGGCCCCCGTGCCGTAGGAGCCATAGGCCACCTTGCCCTTGTGGGCGGCGGCGTACTTGAGCAGCTCGGGGCCGGTGGCCACGGGCACGCTGGGGTGGGCCACCAGCACCAGCGGGGCGATGGCGATCTGGTAGACCAGGGCCAGGTCGCGCTGCGGGTCGTAGGGCAGCTTCTCGTAGAGGAACTGGTTGGTCAGCAGCGAATTGCTCAGGCCCAGCACGATGGTGTAGCCATCGGGCGCGGCCTTGGCCACCGCATCGGTGCCAATGATGCCGGCCGCACCGGGTTTGTTGTCGATCACCAGGGGCTGGCCCAGGCCGGCCGCCATCTTCTCGGCCAGCACACGGGCCAGCACATCGGTGGCGCCGCCGGGTGCAAAGGGCACGACCACCTTGATCGGCTTGTTGGGGTAGTTGGCCGCTTGCTGGGCCAGTGCACCGGTGCCGGTGAGGGCCGCGATGGTGGCGAGCGCGGCGGCACCGAGCCAGGTGCGGCGTGCAAGGGTCTGGAAAGTTCGCATGGTTGGTTTGTCTCCTGGAATCGTTATGGGTCTTGGGGAAAAAGGCTCAGGTGCCGGGCGGGGACAGCACCACCTGCACCTTGATGGGCAGGGGGTCCAGCACCTGGCGCAGGCGGTCCGCGAGGGCCGCGTCGCCGCCTTCGACGAGCACGCGCACGGCGCTTTCACCCTCGGCCTGCACGGCGGGGCGGGCAGCCAGGTCCAGGTCGGCGCACGCACCGTCCACCAGCGCCTGCACGGTCTGGCAGGCGGCCTGCAGGCGCAGGGCAGGTTTGTAGATCTTGCCGACATTGGTCACGGGCATGGTTTCCAGCACGGTGAGGCGGCGCGGCCGGGCCACGGCCTCGTCCACGCCCGCGCAGGCAAAGTCCAGCAGCTCGGCCTCGCTGGCCTGGGCGCCGGGCAGCAGCGTGGCGAAGACGACCGGCAGCTCGCCCGCATAGGCATCGGGTGCGCCCACGGCGGCGGCCAGCTGCACGGCGGGGTGGGCGCCCAGGGCGTCCTCAATCACCTTGGGGTCGATGTTGTGGCCGCTGCGGATGATGAGGTCCTTGGAGCGCCCGCTCAGATGCAACCGGCCCTGGTCATCGATGAAGCCCAGGTCACCCGTGGCCAGCCAGCCATCGGGCGTGAACGCCTTGGCCGTGTCGGCGGGATCGAGAAAGCCCGAGAACAGGTTGGGCGAGTGGAACAGCACCATGCCCGGCTGGCCGGGCGGCATCTCCCGGTCCGAGGCATTGCCGTGCGCGTCGAGCGCGACGATGCGCAGCCGCGCGTGGGGCAGGCGCCAGCCCACGCAGCCCGCGGGCGCGCTCACGCCGGGCGGCGTGATGGTGGAAATACCGGCCATCTCCGTCATGCCCAGGCTTTCGTGCACGTGCAGGCCAAACAGGCGTTCGAAGCGTGCCGCCAGTTCGGGCGCGAGGATGGCGGCGCCCGTGCGGCAGTAGCGCAGGGTCGAGATGTCGGCACCGTCCAGCGGCACATTGGCCAGCGCGGCCAGCACCGTGGGCACGGCCGACAGGTAGGTGCAGCGGTAGCGCTCGGCCAGGCGCCAGTAGTTGGCCAGCACCTGGCGGTTGCGGAACAGCCCGGTGGTCGGGATGATGGTCTCTACCCCGGCCGACAGTGCCGCCAGCGCGCCGGGCAGCACGCCCGCCACGTGGAACAGGGGGTAGCCGTTGATGCCCGCATCCTCGGGCCGCATGCCCTGCATCTGCACGCAGGCCCAGGCCGTGAACACCTGGGCGCCATGGCTGTGCCGCGCGAGTTTGGGCGCCCCCGTGGTGCCGCCGGTGTGGAAGTAGGCCGCGATGTCGCTGGCCGCGATGCGCCGGCCGCTCACCAGCCGGTCGTCGGGCTGGGCCATCCGGCGGGCAAAGTCGATCACCCCGTCGGGCAGGGGCCCGGCCGCGCCGGGCGCCTCGCCATGCGGTGCCACGCGCAGCACGGTGTGCAGGCCGGGCACGGCGTTGCGCAGGCCCATGGCCTTGGTCCAGAAGCCCGAGTCGCCATCCTCGCCATAGGCGATCAGCACCTTGGCGCCGGCCAGGGCCAGCATGGAGGCCAGCTTTTCGGGCGTGAGCAGCGGGTTGAGCGGTTGCACGATGCCGGCCGCCTCGCCACCCCACAGGGCCAGGTGGTATTCCAGGCAGCCGGGCAGCAGCACGGCCACGGCGTCTTGCGGCCCCACGCCCAGGCTGTGCAGCAGGTTGGCCGTCTGGTGGATGCCGGCCAGCAACTGGGCGTACGACCAGCGCACGGGCTCGTCCGCCGGGTCGGCCGTGGGCAGAAAGCTCAGCGCCGTCTTGTCGCCAAAGGCATGGGCCGAGTTGCGGAAGATCTCGTAGGTGCTCTGCACCGGCAGCGCCTGGGCCAGGGGAACGGCCTCCAGGCGTTCTACGTCTTGCAAGCTGCGTATGGGAAATGCCGGAGAAAAAGGGGCCGACAGGGGCGGGTGCGTGGAGCCGATGGCGGCTGTCATGGTGTGGTCGCCTCCATGCCCGCGGCGGCTGCGGGGGTGGGGCAGGGCTGCTGTGCGCTCCTGGCGGTGTGCATGGTCTTGTCTCCTGGCAAATCGGCTCCATCCTGACAAACAGGCCGTTGTCTGGCCATTGTTGGTGCGCGTGGATTTTTTGACAATTGCCCAAAACCATGGACACACTGTTCAAGAATGTTGACGACTGCAGGTGGTTCTGCCGGGCTGCGCCCGCCGCTGACGCCCCCCTTGGCCGCGCGGGCCATGGACCTACAGGGGGGGTGTGCGCTGCCGCCCATAATGTGGCGTCACCACTTTCCATGGCGCGACCGGAGCGCCCCTGACATGACCACCCCCCAACCCCATCCCAAGCGCTTTTCGATGATCCGCGAGTTCCACCTGGCCGACTGGTTCACGCTGGGCAATGCGGTGTGTGGCGTGGGCGCGCTGTTCTCCGCCATGACCTACCTGGGTACGCGCGAGGTGCTGCACATCTACTTCGCGGCGGCGCTGGTGCTGGCGGCGCTGATCTTCGACGTGCTCGACGGGCGCATCGCGCGCTGGCGCCAGAAGAGTTCGGCCATGGGGCGCGAGCTCGATTCGCTGGCCGACGTGATCTCGTTCGGCGTGGCGCCCGCCATCATCGCCTATGGCTGCGGCATGCAGGGCCTGTACGACCGCGTGGTGCTGGCCTACTTCGTGGCCTGCGGCGTCTCGCGCCTGGCGCGCTACAACGTCACGGCCGAATCGCTCTCGGGCGACGATGGCAAGGTGAAATACTTCGAGGGCACGCCCATCCCCACCTCCATCGTGCTCGTGGGCCTGCTGGCCCTGGCCGCGTACATGGGCGCCCTGGGCGAGAACCTGTGGTTCGGCAAGGTGCTGATCGGCGGTTTCACGCTGCACCCGCTGGTGCTGTTGTTTGCTGCGTCCGGTTCCCTCATGATCAGCCGCATCCGCATACCGAAATTCTGATGGCGAAGCCCCCGCGGCAGGACGAACCACCCGCCGGTCCAGACTCCAAGGCCTGGGCATCGAGTTTGCGCTGGGCCTTGTACCTGGTGGTCGTTGCAGTGGTCGCCGCCAGCGCAGGCAGGCTGCGCATTCCTGCGGGCCGATACCGTACCCTGGTGGTGCTGAGCGGCGGCCCCTTGCTGCTCATGCTGGGCGCGCTGGCGTGCGGGGTCGTGGCCCTGTTGTCCGTGGCGGTGCAAAACCTGTTTCGCAACGCGAATGGCCGGGAGTACGAAGCCTTTCGGTGGCTGACCTTGTGGCTGGGCGGTGCGTTCGCCGTTTCCTCGCTGATCGCGCACCTCTACCTGGGCGTGCGGGGGTAAGGGTTACGCAGCGGCCGGCTTGCGATTGACCAGCACAATCCCCACCGCCACCAGCCCCAGGGCCACCACCAGGCCGGGCGTCACGGGCTCGCCCAGCCACAGGGCGCCGAACAGCAGGGCGAAGACCGGGGTCAGGAACACGAACACAGAGATGCGCGTGGCCGGGTAGTGGGCCAGCATCCACATCCAGGCCAGGTAGCTCACGAAGGCGCCTACCAGGGCCTGCACCAGCAGCGAGCCCCAGGCAAAGGCGCTGAACTGCCAGCCCCAGGGCTCGCCCAGCGCCAGGGACAGGAAGGGCAGCACGGCGGCGCTCACGCCCACCTGGTAGAACAGCTGCTTGGCCGGTGCCACACGTGCCAGCGGCGTGGTGCGGATGACCACGGTGGTGAGCGCCCACATCAGTCCGGCCCCCATGCCCAGCAGGTCGCCCAGCCAGGCCCGGGGCATGGCGGCATTGGCCGGGCCGGCCATGCCGTCGCCCAGGGCCAGCCCCACCCCCACGAAGGCAGCAGCCAGGCCCAGCCACTGCCAGCCGCGCAGCCGCTCGCTCGGGATGAAGTGCGGCAGCAGCAGTGCCACCCAGAACGGCGCGCCGTAGAGGAACACCGTGAGCCGCGAGGCGCTGGTGTACTGCAGGCCCACATAGATGCAGGCGAACTCGCCCGCGAACAGGGCGCCGGCCAGCAGGCCACCGCGCAATGCCCCCTGGGGCTCGCTGCGGCTGGACAGGGGCACGTCGCGCCAGCGGCACCAGGCGGCCACGGCCAGGGCCGCCAGCACGAAGCGCACGGAGGCCTGGAACACCGGGGCCACCTCACCCACCGTGGCCTTGACCAGCACCTGCTGGAAGCCCCAGAACATGCAGCAGGTGAGCAGCAGGCCGACGGCCAGGGAATCGAGGTGGGTTTTGCGGGCGATGGACATGGCGGCCGATTATGGGAGGCGCTCGTCCAGTGTGCTGGCACCGGCCGGACACCCCGAAACAGGGCCCCTGCGGGCCCACGGTACACTTTGCGCATGGCGCCTGGGCTTTCCAGGCGCTTCCAATCAACCAAACCCGTTGACATGGCCTTTTCCACGGCGGCCCAGGTCCGCACCCGCTTCGATCTCAAGAGCGCAAGCTTGCCTGTGGTGGCGGTGTTGCTCAAGACCACCGATGCGGCCCAGTTCGCTGCCGAACTGGCCGAACGGGTCGCCGACGCCCCCGGCTTCTTCGACAACGACCCCGTGCTGATCGATCTGGCGCTGGTGCGCGAGGCCGAGGAGTCCATCGATTTCGCGGCCATCGTCGCCGTGCTGCGCGAGCACCGCACCCTGCCCGTGGCGGTGCGCGGCGGCAACCCGGCCCAAATGGAGGCTGCGCACGCAGCGGGCCTCAGCCTGGCGCCCGACGCGCCGCCCCCCCGTGCCGAAGCCCCGCCCGCGCAAGAAGAACCACCAGAACCGGCGGCCGAAACGTCCGTGCAGGTGCAGGAAGTCATCCGAGAGGTGGTGCACGAGGTCGAGGTGGTGCGCGAAGTGCCCGTGGCCGGCCCCGGCACCCTGGTGGTCGACAAGCCGCTGCGCTCGGGCCAGCAGGTCTACGCGCGCGGCGCCGATCTGGTGGTGCTGGCCATGGTCAGCTTCGGCGCCGAGGTCATTGCCGATGGCAACATCCATGTCTATGCCCCGCTGCGCGGGCGCGCCATTGCCGGCGCGCGCGGCAACACCGAGGCACGCATCTTTTCCACCTGCATGGAGCCGCAGCTGGTGTCCATTGCAGGCATCTACCGCACGACGGAGACCGCCCTGCCCGACGAGGTCGCGGGCAGGCCGGCCCAGGTGCGCCTGGAAGGCGAGAAGCTCTTCATCGAGCCGCTGCGCAATCCCGTACGTATCAACCCCAGAGAGATCCAATAATCCATGGCCAAAATCGTCGTCGTGACCTCCGGCAAGGGGGGAGTGGGCAAGACCACCACCAGCGCCAGCTTCGCCACCGGCCTCGCCCTGCGCGGCCACAAGACCGCCGTGATCGACTTCGACGTCGGCCTGCGCAACCTGGACCTCATCATGGGTTGCGAACGCCGTGTGGTGTACGACCTCATCAACGTGATCCAGGGCGAGGCCAACCTGAACCAGGCCCTCATCAAGGACAAGCAGTGCGAGAACCTGTTCGTGCTGGCCGCCAGCCAGACGCGCGACAAGGACGCCCTCAAGCAGGACGGCGTGGAGAAGATCCTCAAGGACCTGGCCGAGATGGGCTTCGAGTACATCGTCTGCGACTCGCCCGCCGGCATCGAAAGCGGCGCGCTCATGGCCATGCATTTCGCCGATGAGGCCCTGCTGGTCACCAACCCCGAGGTTTCCTCGGTGCGCGATTCCGACCGCATCCTGGGCATGCTGGGCAGCAAGACCAAGCGTGCCATCGAGGGGGGCGAGCCGATCAAGGAGCACCTGCTCATCACGCGCTACAACCCCAGCCGGGTCGAGGACGGCCAGATGCTCTCGCTGGAGGACATCCAGGACATCCTGCGCATCAAGCTGATCGGCGTGATCCCCGAGTCCGAGGTGGTGCTGCAATCGTCCAACCAGGGCACACCGGCCATCCATGCCCAGGGCACGGATGTCTCGGAAGCCTACAAGGACGTGGTCGACCGTTTCCTCGGGGCGGAAAAGCCCCTGCGTTTCATCGAAGCCGAAAAGCCCGGCTTCTTCAAACGCCTGTTCGGGAGCAAATAAGCCATGGCATCGTTTCTCTCCTTCCTGCTCGGCGAAAAGAAGAAGACCGCCAGCGTTGCCAAGGAACGCCTGCAGATCATCCTGGCGCACGAACGCAACGGCCGTAACGCCTCCGAACCCGACTACCTGCCCGCGCTGCAGCGCGAACTGGTGTCGGTGATCTCCAAGTACGTGAAGATCAACCCCGAAGACCTCAAGGTGCACCTGGAACGCCAGGACAACCTGGAGGTGCTCGAGGTCAAGATCGAGCTGCCCGATACGGTGAGGTAAACCACCCCCTGAGTCGCTGCGCGCCTTCACCCCTCTCTCGACTCGCTGCGCGAGTCGGGAGGGGGACGCCCCCGGTGCGGCGGGGCGTCCCTTGCACGGGGGCACTGGCCTGGGCCGTGCCAGTCGCATAGATCGTGCGCAAGGCATTGATGTCCCTGGAGGTTGCCAGATCATGCTGTCCCATGTCCATGTCGGCGTGAACGACTTCGAGCGCGCCCTGGCGTTCTATGGCCCGGTGTTGGAACGCCTGGGCCTGGCCCAGCGTTTCTGCGAGCCGGCCGTGCCCTGGGCCGGCTGGCAGGTGCCGGGCGTGGCGCGCCCGCTGTTCCTCATTGGCCGCCCCTTTGACGGCCAGGCCGCCAGCCCCGGCAATGGCGCCATGAACGCGCTGCTGGCCGCCGACCGCGCCACCGTGGACGCAGTCCATGCCCTGGCGCTGCGCCACGGCGGCACCTGCGACGGCCCGCCGGGCCTGCGCCCGCAGTACCACGCGAACTACTACGGGGCGTATGTGCGCGACCCGGACGGCAACAAGCTGTGCGTGTGCTGCCATGGGCCGGCATAGGCGCACCTGGCGGGCGCTGAGGGAGCCCATCCGGCTTTCTGGCCGATTTTTTGCTTAGTATTAAGGGTAATCCCTAGTACAAGGCAAACCCGTGGACGAATCCTGGCGGCTCAATTGGCAACGTGCGCGCAACCATGAGGGCTTCACGCGCGGGGCGCGGGCGTTTCTGGCGCTGGCCTGCGTGCTGGCCTTTGGCTGGCAAGCCGGCTGGCAGACCGAGCTGATGCCGGTGCTGCTGGGTGTGATTGCCAGCGCATTGAGTGAAACCGACGACAGCTGGCGCGGCCGGCTGCGCGCGCAGCTGCTGGCCCTGGGCTGTTTCGGCATGGCGGGCCTGGCCGTGTGGGCCACGGTGGAGTCGCCCTGGGTGCTGATGGCGGTGATGGCCGTGGCCGCCTTCGCCTTCAGCCTGCTGGGGGCGCTGGGCGAGCGCTACCGCGCCATCGCCTTCGGTTCGCTGATCCTGTGCATCTATGCCGCACTCGCGGCCCATGCCAGCCAGGCCCAGGCGGCGCAGACCACGCCTTTGCTGTTGGCGGGGGCTGCCTGGTACGGGCTGGTCTCGGTGGCCTGGGCCTGGGCCATGCCGCAACCGCCGGTGCGTTTTCGGCTGGCGCGGCTGTACGCGGTGCTGGGCGAGTACCTGCGCCTGAAGGCCCTGCTGCTGGAACCCGTGCGCGACGTGGACCTGGAGCGCCGGCGCATGGCATTGGCGCTGCACAACGGGCGCGTGGTCGATGCGCTCAATGCCGCCAAGGAAAGCCTCATGAGCCGCATGGGCCGCAGCACGCCGCCCGCCTGGCTGCAGGCCGGCATGCAGCAGTACCTGGCGGCGCAGGATGTGCACGAGCGCGCGAGCTCTTCGCACGAACACTACGACCTGCTGGCCACGGCGTTTTTCCACAGCGATGCGCTCTACCGCTGCCAGCGCGTGCTCACGCTGCTGGGCGAGCAGGCACTGCGGCTGTCGCTGGCCATCCAGCAGCAGACGCCACCGCAGCACGCAGGCATGACCTCGCGCGCGATCGAAGACCTGCAGGCCGCCATGGCGCACCAGGACGGCATTGCGGCCGAACTCGGTGGCACGCAGTCGGCCGCCGCCTCCATGGCCCGGCCGCTGCGCTCGCTGCATGCGCTGGGCGACAACCTGGCGGCCATGGCCGGGGTGCTGGCAGGCGCCCTGGGCGGCCCGGCCGGGGGCGCGGACACGGCGCTGTTCGACCGCGAACCGCGCAGCCTGGGCGATGCCTGGCGCCGGGTGCGCGCGCAGCTGCATTCCCAGTCGCCCTGGCTGCGCCATGGCGTGCGGCTCGCCCTGTCGCTGCTGGCGGGCTTTGCCCTCATGCAGGCCACAGAGGACCCGCATGGCTACTGGATCCTGCTGACCATCGTGTTCGTGAGCCAGCCGCAGTACGCGGCCACGCAGGCGCGGCTGCTGCAGCGTGCCCAGGGCACGGCCATCGGCCTGGCCCTGGGCTGGGCGGCGATCCAGCTGTTTCCGGGTGCGCTGGTGCAGGCCGCGCTGCTGGTGCTCGGCGGCGCGGTGTTCTTCGGCGCGCGCCACACCCGCTATGTGCTGGCCACGGCGGCGGTCACCACCTTGCTGCTGCTGGGCTTCCACCAGATGGGCACATCCCAGGGTGTGATCCTGGCACGCCTGCTGGACACCGCTGCCGGCTGCCTGATCGCGGCGGCGGCCTCCTGGCTGGTGCTGCCGCACTGGCAGTCGCGCCAGTGGCCACGGCTGGCGGCCCAGGTGCTGCAGACCCAGGCCCTGTACCTGCGCGCCATCCTGGCGCAGTACCACAGCGGCAAAAGCGACCACCTTGACTACCGCCTGGCGCGGCGCAATGCCCACAATGCCGATGCCGCGCTGTCCCACTCCTACAGCGCCATGCTCAAGGAGCCGCGCGGCGTGCGCGGCAATGTGGAGGCGGTGGCCAACTTCCTGCGCCTGTCGCACACCCAGCTCAACTACCTGTCGGCCCTGGGTGCGCAGCGCCGCGAGGGAGCAGAGCCTGTGGACGAGGCCGCGCAGGCCATGGCCGGCACACTGCTGGCATCGCTGCAGCAACTGGCCGAGCAGCTCGGACAGGCCCAGCAGCAGGCGGGCAAGCCATTCATCCCGGTGCCGGCCGTGGCCCAGGTGCTGCAGGAATTCGGTGCCGCGGCGTCTGTGCCAGCCAGCCCCGCTCCCAGCCTCATGGCCGCGCAGCTGGCTTTGGTGGGCAAGGTGTTCCCGCAACTGCAGGAGCAGGCGCGGCAATGGTCAGCGCCGCAACCCGGGCCCGCCGCCCGGTCCTAACGCGAGTGCTTGGCGAACTTGGCTGCAAAGGCCTGGGCAATGCTCAGCGAGCGGCGTCCCGGCACCAGGGTCGCCTGCTGGCCCGCGGCGATGCTGCCGGGCCGGTCCACGGCGAGGTAGTAGCCGCAGCAGCCTGCCAGTGCCATGGTGCGGCCGGCCTGGGCAAAGCCCATCACGGCATTGAACTTGAAGCAGGGCTCGCGCGGTGCCGTCACGCGCAGCACGCAGTCGGGGAAGTGCAGCTCGTCGCCGATAAAGACCTCGTCTTCCAGTGGCCCGTCCACGGTGAGGTTCTCGCCGAGGAAGCCCGGTGGCAATGCTTCGTCGAACAGACTCACGCCGCGCTCGCGTCGCTCAGCCTGCCAGAAAGGGTAGTGGGCGGCCGGGTAGGCGTAGACGGCCTTGTCCAGGCCACCGTGGACGCTGAGGTCGGCCTGCTCGTCCCCGGCCAGGCCCAGCCGTCCCACGGCCACCGGTCCTTCGACCGGTGCCTTGCCGATGGCGCTGAGCACGCTGCGCCCGCTCACCTGGAGGCGCCGCGCGCTGCCGGTGTTCACATGGCGCGCCAGCACGCCCGGCGTCACAGCGGGTGCTCGGTATAGAAGCGACCGCCGTGGTAGAGCAGGGGCGGCACGCCGGCGCGGTGGCTGCAGTGCTCGACCTCGCCCACGAAGATCAGGTGGTCGCCCTCTTCGTAGCGGCTGCGGTTGAAGCATTCGAAGGTCGCAGCCGCGCCGTCGAGCACGGGTGCGCCGTTGGTGCCGGGGTGGTGGACCACGCCGGCCCAGCGGTCGATGCCGCGCGTGGCGAAACGCTCGGCCAGCGCCTTCTGGTCGGCCGCCAGCACGTTGATGGCGTAGTGCGCGCCATTGGCAAAGGTGGGCATGGTGCTGGCGCCGCGCGACAGGCTCCACAGCACCAGCGGCGGGGCCAGCGAGACGGAGTTGAACGAACTGGCGGTCAGACCCACCAGGCTGCCGTCCTCGTTGCGCGCGGTGACGATGGTGACACCGGTGGCAAACATGCCCAGCGCATCGCGGAACTCGCGGGCGGAGAAGCTCGGGGGCCGGGCAAGGGCAGGGCGGGGCAGGGGGCGGTTCACGAACAGACGGGCGCAGCGCGCCGAAATGGAGGCAGGCAGCCATTATGGTCTGCGTGCTACAGCCATGCTGTCGCCGTGGGTGGTCTTGGGTGGTGCGTGGAGGTCCCGGACGCTGTCCAGGGTTAAAAATGCGTCGGCTATCATGGGCCCGCCCCTGCCCTGGCAGGGCTTGCGCAGGATACCCATGGCACTTCTCCCCCATTTCTCCACCCTGGGCAGCGGGCACACCGTGCTCATGCTGCACGACGCCGATGGCGGCCACCTCACCTTTGCACCCCAGGTCGAAACCCTGGCCAGCCTGGGCTACCGCGCCGTGGCCTGGGACATGCCCGGCTATGGCAACAGCGCCCCCATCGAGCCCTATGGCTTCAAGGGCCTGGCCGAAAGCTGCCTGGCGCTGATCGATGCGCTGCAGTGCGGGCCCGTGGCCCTGGTGGGCCACGGCATGGGTGCCATGGTGGCGCTGGAGGTGGCCGTGCGCCAGAGCGCCATGGTGCGCCGCCTGGTGCTGTGCGCCGGTGGCCCGGCACTCGATGCGCAAGCCATGGCGGACTGGGTCGAGCCGCGCCTGGCGGCCCTCGACTCCGCGCCCGACGACATGGCCGCGCTGGCCCAGGCCGTGGTGCCGCAGTTCATTGGCAGTGCAGCCCTGCCCGAAGGCGTGCGCCTGGCCACCCATGCCCTGTCGCAGGTCTACAAGGGGGCGTACCGGCGTGCGCTGCAGGCCCTGTCGACTTTCGACCGCAGTGCCGCGGTGCTGGGCCGGCTGCACATGCCCACCCTGGTCATCGGCGGCGCGCAGGACCGCTGCACGCCGCCAGCGGCCTTGCAGGCCCTGGCCCATGTGCTGCCCGATGCGCGCTACCTGGACCTGCCCGGTGCGGGCCATTGGCCCCAGCTCGAAGACCCCGACGCCTTCGACGGCGCGCTGGCGGATTTCCTGGCCACGACGCGGGTACTGCATTGACCCAGGGCGATTCCTGCACGGCCCCTGCAAGCTCCCGGGGCCTGGCCTGGCGGGGGTCGGTGCTGGCCGGCACCGTGCTCGTTGCCCTGGCGGCGGGCGGCCTGTGGATTGCCCCGCGCGCCGAGGTGGAGCGGGGGACGACCGTGCCGCGGGCGGCCCCATCCGTGCAGGTGCTCCAGGCCCCTGCGGCCGGGCCGCCTGCTGCTGCAGCAGTGCCTGTGGCTCCCGCGTCCGCCGCACCCGTGGCGAAGGCCGTGCCCGAGGGCCCCGAGGCCTGCGCGCTGTTTCTGGCACGCCTGCCCAGCGTCTCGCGCGCGCAGTGCGAGGAGGCGCAGCTCCGGCCCAGCGGTGCCGTCTCGGCGCATGGCGTGCCGCTGTTCTGGCGCGATGTGCCGGCACCGGTCGCGCAGGGCACCACCGAGGCGCCACTGCGCGTACTGATCGCGGGTGCCATCCATGGCGACGAACTCACGGCCGCGGCGCTGGCGCTGCGCTGGATCGCGCTGGCCGAGCAGGCTGGCCGGCCCGTGCACTGGCGCTTCATCCCCGTGCTCAACCCCGATGGCCTGTTGGCCCGGCCCGCCACGCGCACCAATGGCCGGGGCGTGGACCTGAACCGCAACTTCCCCACGCCGGGCTGGGAAAAGGATGCGCCGCTGTACTGGGACAAGCGCACCCGGCGCGACCCGCGGCGCTTTCCCGGCCACGCGGCGCTGTCGGAGCCCGAATCGCAGTTTCTGCATGCCCAGATGGCGGCCTTCCGGCCGCACCTGATCGTGAGCATCCATGCGCCCTACGGCGTGCTCGATTTCGACGGCCCGCTGTCACCACCCGAGCGGCTGGGCCGGCTGTGGCTGGACCAGGTAGGCATCTTCCCGGGGTCGCTGGGCAACTACGGCGGTGTGCACCGCGGCATGCCCGTGGTCACCATCGAGTTGCCCCATGCGCTGAACATGCCTCCCGATGCCGAGGTGCGCTCCATGTGGCGCGACCTGCTGCGCTGGATGGGCGAGCACTGGCCCGAGGCGCTGGCGCCCGAACCCAAGCCTTGAAGCGGGCCGCCGCGGGGGGCTCGGTGGCTGCCGTCATGGAGCCCTCTGCGCCCCTGACTGCTGGGCGGCGCCTGGGACCAGGCTGGCCAGGCACAGTTCCACCAGCGCCTGTTCGAACTCCGGGCTGTCGAGCAAAGGCGACTGTTCCAGCGAAGCGGCGCGGACTGCGCCCATGAAAGAGCGGGTGAGCACGAACAACTGGGCGGGCGTGGGGGGCGCAAGCTGGTGGTCGTGCGCCATGCGCTGCAGGTGCAACGCCAGCCGTTCGCTCGCACCGCGCACGGAGACGAGCATGGAGGCGCGGTAGTCCAGCTGCCATGACAGGCGGGCCAGGGCACGCCCCTGCGGCGCCCCGGCGCCAAAGGCCTGCAGGTAGTGGCGCACGTAGCGGCGCACCTGCTGCCCGGGTGTCCAGCTTTCGGCACGGGCCTGGGCCAGCAGCGCATCCAGTTCCAGCATCACGCGGTCGCAGTGCTGGTCGAGCATGGCCGAGAGAATCGCTTCCTTGCTGGGAAAGTACTGGTAGAGCGAGCCGACCGACACGCCGGCCGTCTCCGCGATGCGGTTGGTGGTGAGGCCTGCTTCGCCCTGGGTGGCCACGATGCGCGCGACCGCCTCGAAGATGGCGTCCACGGTGAACTGGGAGCGCTCCTGTCGAGGGGTGCGGCGGGGGGTGGCAGGCATGGGCAAATGTGAGCGCAAGGCGAGTAGGCGGCAAGGGGGCCGGTGAATATCCTAGCGCTGTCGATCCGAGGAGCAGCCACCGTGCCAGAACAGCCCATCCGTCCAGCCGCACCCCATGCCGCCGCACCAGCCTGGCACCGGCGCCTGCCGCTGCGCACCCTGCACCGCACCAGTGCCAAGCTGCTGGCCTTGTTCATTGTCCTGCATCTGGCCGGGCACCTGGCCGGCCTGGCAGGGGTGGCGGCGCACCAGTCGGTGCTGGAGGCCCTGCGCCTGGCGTATCGGCAACCCGTGGTCGAGGCGCTGCTGCTGGGCTGCGTGGTGTTCCAGGCCGGCAGTGGCCTGGGCTTGCTGTGGCGGGGGCGGGCCCGGTGCCAGGGGGCTATCGATTGGCTGCAGAGGCTGTCGGGCGCCTATCTGGGCCTTTTTCTGGCGATCCACGTGGGTGCGGTGCTTCAGGGCCGCGCCCAGGGGTTGGACACCAACCTGCATTTCGCGGCGGCAGGCATGCAGGTGCCGCCCTGGCCGTGGTTCTTTGGTCCCTATTACTTTCTGGCGGTCTCCGCGCTGGGCGCCCATGTGGGCTGTGCGCTCTACTGGAATCTGTCCCCTGCGGTACGCGCCCGGGCGCTGGCACTGTCGGTGCTGGCGGGCCTGCTGCTGGCGGCATGCCTGGTTGCGCTGCTGGCGGGCGGGTTCCATGCACTGGAGGTTCCGCCCCGCTACCTCGCCCCTTTCGCCGCTGCCACCGGCAAGACCTGACCGAAGCCGGCGGTCACGCTGCCTGGGTCGCCATGCGGAGTCTGCCCCGCTCCATGCCGTAGAAGCCGAAATCCATCGTCGGCACCTGGCCGCTGATCAGCTCGGCCAGGGCCTTGCCTGAGCCCGCGCCGTGCGTCCAGCCCAGCGTGCCGTGGCCCGCATTGACCCAGAGCTTGCCCAGGCGCGTGCGGCCGATGAAGGGGATGTTGGTCGGCGTGGCGGGGCGCAGGCCGGTCCAGTACTGCGGGTTGCCACCCTGCTCGGGCGTGCGCGTGTCGGCCACGCCGGGCAGGATCTCCTCAATGCGGCGCGACAGCATGTGGCAGCGCGCCTTGGCCACCGGCGAGTCGAGCGAGAGGTCGTAGCCCCCCAGTTCGATGGTGCCGGCCACGCGCAGCACATTGCCCAGGCGGCTCATGGCGATCTTGCGGCCATCGTCGATGGTGGAGACCGAGGGTGCGGCTTCGGGCTTGAGCAGCGGGAAGGTGGCGCTGTAGCCCTTGCCGGGGTAGATCGGCAGGTCCACGCCCACGGTGCGCAGCAGCGGCGCGCTGTAGGAGCCGCAGGCCACCACGACCGCATCGGCCTTGAGCAGAAAGTCCTTCTTGAGCCCGCTCGCGGCACGCGGCATCACGGCCACGGAGTCGATGGCATCGCCGATCTTGTTCAGGCGCAGCACGTCGTGGCCGTAGAGGAACTGCGCGCCGCGCTCGGCGCAGCGCCGCGCCAGGGCCTGGGTGAAGACGCGCGCGTCGCCGCTCTCGTCGGTGCTGGTGTAGGTGCCGCCTGTGATGTGCTCGCCATAGGCCTTGAACGCCGGCTCGATCTGCAGCAGTTCTTCGCGGCTCACCAGGCGGCGCTGCACGCCGTGGCGGCGCATCAGTTCCACCGCGTGGCCGGCATCGTCGAAGGACTTCTGGTCGGTGTAGAAATGGGCGATGCCGCGTTCGAGCCGGTTGTACTCGATGCCGGTGGTGGCCACCAGTTCCTTGAGCGCGGCATGGCTGTAGGCGCCCAGCGCCACGATCTGCTGCACATTGCGCTCGAAGGCCGTGTCATTGCACTGGGCCAGGAACTTCAGGCCCCAGCGCCATTGCTCCCAGTCGAGCTGGGGGCGGAACAGCAGCGGCGCCTCCTTGTCGAACATCCACTTGAGCGCCTTGAGCGGAGCCTCGCGGTTGGCCCAGGGCTCGCAGTAGCTCACCGAGATCTGCGCCGCGTTGGCGAAGCTGGTCTCCAGCGCCGCATCGGGCTGGCGGTCGACCACGATGACCTCGTGGCCCCGCTCAAGCAGGTGCCACGCGGTGCTGATGCCGATGATGCCGGCGCCCAGGATGATGGTTTTCATGGATGGCAGTGTGATCCACATTGCGTTCTACTAAAAGCAAAATTAAACTCAATCCAAACGCATCAGTCTGTCTAATGCAGTGACCGCCCACAAGGCGCCCACTGCACCGTTTGCCGAGAGCCCGCCATGAGCACCTATGACCCCGCCGCCCTGGAATGCCTTGCCGCCATCGTCGAAGAGGGCGGCTTCGAGCGCGCCGCCCAGCGCCTGAACGTCACCCAGTCGGCGGTGTCGCAGCGCCTGCGCGCGCTGGAGGCCCAGGTGGGCTCGGTGCTCATCGTGCGCAGCCGGCCGCTGCGGCCGACCTCGGCGGGGCAGTTGCTGCTCAAGCACACCAAGCAGATGCGCCTCTTGCGCGCCGACCTGGAGCGCGATCTGCAGGAGCTGGCCCCGAGCGCGCCCGGGGCCACGCGCGAGGACGAGCGCATCTCCATCGCCATCAATGCCGACAGCATCGCCACCTGGGCCATGGGCGCGCTGCACGAGCTGGTGGGCCAGCGCCTGCCGCTCGAAATCATCGTGGACGACCAGGACTTCACGCAGGAGTGGCTGCGCTCGGGCCAGGTGCTGGGCTGCGTCACCACGCTCAAGCAGGCGCTGCGCGGCTGCAAGATGGTGCCGCTCGGGGCCATGCGCTATGTGGCCGTGGCCTCGCGCGACTTTGCCGCCAGGCACCTGCCGCACGGGCTCACGCCGCACAACTTCCGCGAGGTGTCCTTCCTCTCGTTCAACCGCAAGGACGACATGGCGGCCGAGTTCGTGGCGCGCGGCTTCGGGCTCAAGCGCGTGGCGCTGAACCACCTGTTCGTGCCCAGCACCGAGGGCCAGATGCGTGCGGTGGCCGCGGGCTGGGCCGTCGGCGTGGTGCCCGAGCTGCTCGCGCGCGGGCCCGTGGCGGACGGCAGCATGATCGACCTGGCGCCCGGCCACGCCCTGCCTATCCAGCTGTACTGGCACTGCTGGAACCTGGAATCGGTGGTGCTGGATGCACTGACCGCCGCCCTCACCAGCACGGCCGCCAAGACGCTGACCCAGCCCTGAATGGTGCGCCTCAAGCGGTAAAAGCCGTCAACAGGGGGTAACCCGCACGAAATGGCTTCCCCTCAATGGGGCGGCACGATTCCTGCAGACTAAAACGTGAACGACGTAGTTGCAAAGCAACTTTGTCATTTATTTTTTTACTGCAATGTATAAGATGTTGGGCATGTCCACCTTGCAACCAAAAGTTTCCTTCAAGGAGCAGATGCACCAGGCCCGCGAGGGAGCCATCCTCCAGTCGGCCTGCCGGCTGCTGGGCGAGAAGGCCTTCGACGCCATGACCATGGACGATGTCGCCAACGCGGTGGGCATCGCCAAGGCCAGCCTGTACAAGCACTTCTGCAGCAAGGAAGAGCTGTGCAGCGCCGCGATGGTGCAGATCCTGGAGCGCGTGCATGTCTACCTGTCTGCGCTGCCGGCCGAGCAGCCCGCGCACGAGAAGCTGCGGGCGCTGGTGCGCTGGTCGCTGGAGCGCCTGCTGACCAACGAGATGCCGCTCCTGCCCAGCCGCAATTCCTCGCTGCGCGCGGTGCTCATGGCCAACAACGACTACCTGGACCGTCTGGTCAAGGTCAGCGACCAGATCGGCGAATGGATCACCGAGGCCCAGGCGCAGGGCGTGATCAACCCCACGCTGCCGCCGCTGGTGGTGCTCTACACCCTGTACGCGCGCGCCTGCGACCCGGTGGTGACCTTCCTCAAGGAGAGCGGCCAGTACTCCGACGCCGAGATCGTCGACCTGGTGCTGCGCACCTGCTTCGACGGGCTGGTTGCACGCTGACCCCAGGCGCCTTGCGCCCTCAGTGCGCAATGGCCAACTTGCCGAAATGCTGTCCGCCCGCTGCAAGGTGGGCATAGGCCTCGCGGGTGTCGCCAAGGCCGAAGACACGGTCGATGACCGGCACGATGCGGTGCGCTGCAATCGCCCGCGCGGCCTCGGCCAGATCGGCCACCGAGCCGGTGTTGTTGCCCACCACGCGCAGCGCCTTGACGATGACCGGCAGCAGGTCCACCGGGGCCGAGGTCCCGCCCACGAAACCCACCGTGAACACCGTGCCTCCCATGGCCGCGGCCTGCAGTGAGCGCGCGATCGTGGCCGCACCCACAGCCTCCACGACCAGGTCGGCGCCGTGCCCTGCGGTGAGTTCCCGCACCTTCTCATCCCAGGCCGGCGTGGCGCGGTAGTTGATGAGGTGGTCCGCGCCGAGCCGGCGCGCGCGCTCGAGCTTCTCCTCGGACGAGGAGGCCAGGATCACGGTCGCACCCGAGGCCTTGGCGAACTGCAGCGCAAAGATGCTCACACCCCCCGTTCCCAGCAGCAGGACCACCGAGCCGGGCCGCACCGCGGCCGCGCGCATGGCGTTCCAGGCGGTGGTCGCGGCGATGGGCAGCGCCGCGCCCTGCACAAAGTCCAGGTGCGCCGGCAGGGCCACCAGGCTCGTGGCCGGCAAGGCCACGTATTCGGCGAGCGATCCGGGCAGGGTGAGCCCGCGCATGGCGGCCACATGGCGCGGCGTGATGGCGCCGCCCAGCCAATGCGGCATGAAATGCGGCACCACGCGGTCGCCCAGTGCCAGGCCGGTCACGCCTGCGCCGAGCGCGGCGACCTCGCCCGCGCCATCGGCCACCGGCACCATGGGGAAGGCCGGTGCGGGAAAGCCGCCGGTGGCCACGGCCACGTCCAGGTAGTTCAGCGCGGCGGCGCGCAAGCGCACCAGCACCTCGCCCGGCCCCGCCACCGGGTCGGGCAGGGTGGTCGTGCGCAAGGCGGTGAGCGAAGGGGCGGTCAGTTCAATGGCTTTCATGGGGGTCTTGGGGAAGCAAGGGGAATGGCCGTCAGTGTGATTTCAAATGCACAAGGGATAAACTGCCAGAAACTTGATTGATTTAAAAGTAGGGGTGTGTAATGGATGTGTTCGACAGCATGCGGGTCTACGTGCTGGCGGTCGAAAAAGGCAGCCTCAGCGCGGCGGCGCTGGCCTGCGGCATCTCGGCCACCATGGCGGGCAACCACCTGCGCACACTGGAGAAGCGGCTGGGCATGCAGCTGCTGCAGCGCACGACCCGGCGCCAGCACCTCACGCCGTTCGGCCAGGACTACTACACGCGTTGCAAGGAGATCCTGCGCCTGGTGGCCGAGACCGATGCCCAGGCGCAGAACCAGCAGCTCGCCCCGGCGGGCCGGCTGCGGGTGACGGTGCCCGTCACCTTCGGTACCGAAGCCCTGATGCCGGCGCTGCCCGCCTACCTGGAGCGCTATCCCGAGGTCAGCCTCGATGTGTCGCTGTCCGACCGGGTGGTGGACCTGGTGGAGGAGGGGTTCGAGGCCGCGGTGCGCGTCGGCGAGCTGCCGGATTCGGGGCTCATTGCCCAGGCGTTGGCCCCGTACCGGCTGATGGTCTGCGCCTCGCCCGCCTACCTGGAGCGCCGCGGCATGCCCCTGCAGCCGCAGGACCTGGGCCAGCACGAATGCCTGTGCTTCGCGCCCACCGCCCTCACGCACTGGCGCATCGGGGACGGGGAGGGGGCGAGCCGGGTCCCGGTCTCGGGCCGCTTGCAGGTCAACCAGGGGCAGGCGCTGCGCGTGGCGGCCGTGCACGGCCTGGGCATCGTGCTGCAGCCAGCCATCCTGCTGGAAGCGGAGGTGCGGGCCGGGCGCCTGGTACAGCTGTTCCCCCACCATGAACTGCCCGCGCGGCCGATGAACGTGGTCTACCTGCCGGACCGCTACCGCTCGCCCAAGCTGCGCAGCTTTGTGGACTTCGTGGTCGAGCGCTTCCGCTGACCGCGAGAATCAGGGCCCGCACGCAAAAACGCCCGGCGTACCGGGCGTTCCTCAGGGCGTGGTGCGCAAGGGCTCAGCGCACCAGCAGCACCGGCACCTTGCAATGGGCCAGCACCTGCGTGGTGACCGAACCCATGACCAGCGTGGCCAGCGCGCCGTGGCCGTGCGAGCCCATCACCAGCAGGTCGTAGCGGCCCGAATCCGCCACCTTGGAGATGGTCTCGCCGACGGCGCCGACCTTGACGATGCGCTTGGGCTGCACGCCCTGGCGGGCCAGGAACTTGGCCACCGGGGCCAGGATCTTCTCGGCTTCTTCGGCGTGGTAGGCATCGGCGGCCTCCTTGCCCAGGGCGGCACGCGCCCGGGGGGGCAGGGGCGCCTGCACGGTCAGCACCGAGTAATCGTGCTTGGGGCCCAGCAGCTCCTCGTGCGCGGCAAGGTAGGCGAGCATTTTCTTGGTATAGGTGCTGCCGTCGACAGCGAGCAGGATGTTCATTCGGATTCTCCTAGTTGGTATGACAGACCGTAACGCGCGCGGGTGCTTGTTGTCTTGACCTGGATCATGCTTTTCATCCTGCGCCTGGCGAAGGGCGGCCCTTCGCCAGGCCATCATACGGTGACGCAGTAGCGCGGCCGGAAGCTGTCCTGTTCCCCGTTGCGGGCATAGCCCAGCGGGTTGGCCACCACGCGGCATTGCCAGGGGCTGCCATCGGCACGCACACCCTCGGCGAGGTAGTCGCTGGGCGAGTGCAGGTGGCCGTGGATCCACAGCCGGGCCCCGGGCAGCAGGTCGTCGAGCACATTGCAGAACCCCGCCGTGCCCGGCACCACGCCGTAGCGCGGATCGGCGCTGCGAAGGCTGGGCGCGAAGTGGGTGATGGCCACCGTGGTGCCCTCGTAGGGCGTGGCCAGCGCCTCGCGCAGCCACTGCTCACAGACCAGGGCGTGCTCGCGCATGGGCTCGGCCAGAAAGGGTGCGCCATCCTTGGTGCCGGCCATCTTGTTCAGGTAGTAGTTGGCGGCTCGAAAGGCCTTCTCGCGCAGCTTGAGGCGGCGCGCGAGGTCGGTCGCCTGTTCGCCATCGGCCAGCGCGTCGTAGTTGGCCCACAGGGTGGTGGCCACGAAGCGCACGCCATCCATCACCAGGGTCTCGCGTTCCAGCATGCGGATGCCCAGGCGCTCGCAGGTGGCACGCAGGCGCGCATGGGCGGTGTCGAAGTCGAGCGCGTCGTATTCGTGGTTGCCCGGCACATAGAGCACCGGCGTGGGCCAGCCCGCGAACTGCGGCAGCGGCGAAAAGCGCGCCAGGCCGAAGTCCGGGTCCTGCATGTCGCCGCCCTCCTGGTAGGACCCGATGTCGCCGGCCAGCACCAGCAGGTCGGCGTCCGGCGCCGGCTCGGGCATGAAATCGGGGTTGGCTTCGAGGTGCAGGTCGGAGAGGATCTGGATGCGCATGGACCTCGGAGTCTAAGGTGTTGCGCTGCCTGGTGCATGCACCGGGTGGCCCGGCTCATCGTGCGGAAAGGCGCGCCGCGCGGCGCGCGCCAGCGCCGACAGCAGCCAGCCCTTGGCGGCTTCCTGGGTGCTGTTGCGCCGCCACAGTGCGTCCACGTGCACGGGCGGCACGTCGAAGGGCAGGGAGCGCTGCACCAGGGCGCCCGAGATGCCGGTCACCGGTACGAAGTGGCGCGGCAGCACGGTGAGCATGTCCGAGCCCGAGACCACGCGGCCCGCGGTGAAGAACTGGTTCACCGTGAGCACCACGCGCCGCCGGCGCCCGAGCGAGGCCAGGGCCTCGTCGATGAAGCCGAAGGGCCGGCCCGAAAAACTCACCAGCATGTGGCGCGCTTCGCAGTAGGCGTCCAGCGTGAGCGGGGTGTCGGCCAGCGGGTGGCCCTGGCGCATCACGCACATGTACTCGCTGTCGTACAGGCGCCGGCTCTCGAACGAGACCATGCCGCCCGACTGCGCGCGCGCCGTGAGGTCGGCCAGCACGGCCGGGAAGTAGCCCACGGCCATGTCGGCGGCCTCCTCTTCGAGCAGGCGGCGCGGGTCGCGCGTGGTCAGGGGCACCACACGCACCGCGATGCCGGGGGCTTCGTGCTCCAGGATCTCGACCAGGCCCGGCACCAGGGTGGCCCCGGTGGCATCGGCCATGGCCAGCACGAAGGTCGATTCGGCCGTGGCCGGGTCGAAGCGGCCAGGCGCCAGCGATTCCTGCAGTTGTGTGAGGGCGTCACGGATGGGCGGCCACAGCGCCAGGGCCCGGGGGGTGGGCTCCACGCCCTGGCCGCTGCGCACCACCAGGTCGTCGCCCAGCACCTCGCGCAGGCGGCGCATGGCGTTGCTCACGGCCGGCTGGGTCAGCGCGAGCTTGTTCGCGGCCTTGGTCAGGCTGCGCTCGGCCATGACCTCGTCAAAGACCCTGAGCAGGTTCAGGTCGAGCGAGCGGAAGTTCAGGCGCTGGGGCATGGTGGCAATTCATCACGGATGTGAATACCAATGATTCAACATATAAATTTGAAAGACCAAAGGGTAAACCCTAGGATTGCGCCATCGCCCGGCAATGTCGCCACAAGCGCTGAACAAGGGAACCGAAATGACCAATTTTGTACACGTGGACTATCCAACCGAACATCCTGGTGTCGTGCGCGCCGAAAACGCCGCTGCCGCCCTCAAGGGCATTGCCGCCGGCTTCGACAGCGCCCGGGGCGCTGCCTCCCTGATGCTGGCCGCCGTGGTCTCTGGCCTGCTGGTGCTGGCCAACCAGGTGGTCGACCGCTGGACCGACGGCCACCTGCTGTCGGCCTGGATCGTGCTGTGGCTGGTGGCCTTTGCGGCCCTGGCCCTGCTGTCCGCTCCTGCTCGCCGTGCCGGCCTGGCCGTGCGCGCCGGCTTCGCCCGCTGGGCCGAAAGCCAGCGCCATGCCGCTGAAGACCGCCGCACCTGGCAGGTCGCCCTGCGCGATCCGCGCATCATGGCCGAACTGAACCACGGCCTGACCGACCTGCGCAAGTTCTACTGAGCCCGCGTGCCTGCTTCAAGGCAGGCGGGGTTCGGACATCCAAGCCGTGGCATGCCACGGCTTTTTTTGTGCCCGTCTGCCGGGGAATCCGAAGATACATCACTGCGATGAATGACGGTAATTCAAGATATAAACTTGATAACACATGGGGTAAACCCTAAGATTCAGTCACTCGCCCGGCAATGTCGCCACAAGCGCTGTAAAGGGGAAACCAAATGACCAGTTTTGCACACGTTGACTATCCAACCGAACATTCGGGCGTGATCCGCGCCCAGAACGCCGCTGCGGCCATCAAGGGCATCGCATCCGGCTTTGACAGCTCCCGTGGCGCCGCCTCCCTCCTGCTCGCCGCCATCGTCTCCGCCCTGCTGGTGGTGGCCAACCAGGTGATCGACACCTGGAGCGAAGGCCACCTGCTGGCCGCCTGGATGCTGCTGTGGGTGGTGGCCTTTGCCGCCCTGGCCCTGCTGTCGGGCCCCGCACGCCGCGCCGCTGCCGCACTGCGCGCCGGTTTTGCCGGCTGGGCCGAAAGCCGCCGCCGCGCTGCCGAAGACGAGCGCACCTGGCAGGTCGCCATCCGCGACCCGCGCATCATGGCCGAGCTGAACCACGCCATGGGCGTGCGCACGGTGAACGATCTGCGCGCCCTCTACTGAGCTGCCGTCTGCCGGCCCGCCGCGTGGCGGATCGGGGAACCCCGACAAAAAGCCGTGGCTGTGCCACGGCTTTTTTCTTGGGCGCTCGCGAGCCCCCTGTCCGGTGGCCTGTTCCCTGGGCGAATTTCCTGCGTGGCTGGATGGGGGACAGACTCCGGACCTGGTGGGATGCGGAAGGGACAAAATAATCGGCGCGCATGTCGAAAAAGCTGCTGCGACAGCGTCCTTGGTGCACCACAACCTCTGGCGTGCCGAGCGGCATCGAGCGGTTGCGGATTCCTGATGTCCACCCTTTTCAAGGAACCACCATGAAATACATGCTCCTGATCTACAGCGACCCCCAGCGCGAGCCCACCTACGGCACGCCCGAGTTCCAGGCCATGATGGCCGGCTACTTCGCGCTCACCGCCAGGCTGCGGGACGATGGCGTCCTCATCGCCGGCGACGGCTTGCAGGGCGTGGAGACTGCCACCTCGCTGCGCATCCGCGGCGGCAAGGTGGAAACCATGGACGGCCCCTTCGCCGACACCAAGGAGCACCTGGGCGGCTACTACGTGATCGAGGTCGCCGACCTGGACGCGGCCCTGAAATATGCCCAGACCGTGCCCTCGGCGAGCTACGGCACCATCGAGGTGCGGCCGCTGATGGTCTACGACACGCCGGCCTGAGCGACCCGGCCTTCCCCCCAGCGGGCCACTGCCGATGAAAACACCCGCCTCCCGAGCCCTCGCCATCACCCAGGCCCTCGACCGGCTGGCGCGCGAGGAACGGGGGCGGCTGCTGTCGGCACTGATCGCCCGGCTCCAGGACTTCCAGCTGGCCGAGGATGCGCTTCAGGACGCCATGGAATCCGCCGTGACCCACTGGGGCCGTTCCGGCATCCCGTCGTCGCCCCTGGGCTGGTTGCTGCGCGTGGCCTACCGCAAGGCGCTGGACCGCATCCGCAGCCGCAGGACGGCCGACCGGGCGGGCGACAGCCTGCTCGTGCTGGCGGGCGGCGAGGCCTATGAGGCCGAAACCGACGAGATCCCGGACGAACGCCTGCGCCTGGTCTTCACCTGCTGCCACCCGGCGCTGGAGCAGAAGTCGCAGGTGGCGCTCACGCTGCGCGTGGTCGCCGGGCTGTCCACGGCGCAGATCGCCCGGGCCTTTCTCGACCAGGAGACCACGATGGGCCAGCGCCTGTCGCGGGCCAAGGCCAAGATCGCCGCGGCACGCATCCGCTACGCGGTGCCGGAGCCGGCCGAATGGCCCGAGCGCCTGGCCGCCGTGCTCGCGGTCATCTACCTGGTCTTCAATGCGGGCTACTCGGCGGGGCCCCAGGCGGGGAGCGACCTGGCCCAGGAAGCCTTGTACCTGTGCGCGCTGCTCGACCGGCTGCGCCCTGGCGAGGCCGAGATCGAGGGCTGCCTGGCCCTGCTGCTGATCAGCCATGCGCGGCGTGCGGCCCGCACGGACGTTGGCGGCCAGACCATCCCCCTGGGCCGGCAGCAACGTGCCCTGTGGAAGAGGGACGAGATTGCAGCAGGCGTGGCGGTGCTGGAGCGGGCACTGGCCCGGCGCACCCTGGGGCCCTACCAGCTCAAGGCGGCCATTGCGGCCTGCCACTCCGAGGGTGCGCAGTCGGACTGGGCACAGATTGCCCTGCTCTACGACCGCCTGCTGGTCCATGAGCCCACGCCGGTGGTGCGCCTGAACCGGGCCGTGGCCCATGCCGAAGCCGGCGCGCTGGATGCGGCCCTGGCCGAACTGGAGGACCTTGCGCCGGGCCTGCAGGACTACCAGCCTTTCTTTGCCGCGCAGGCGGAGCTGCTGGTGCGCAAGGGCCTGCATGCCCGGGCCCGGGCGGCCTACGAGAGGGCGCTGGCGCTGGCACCTTCAGAGGCCGATGCCGCGTGGCTGGCGTCGCGCATGCGAGACATCCCCGGGCCCTGATCCGGAGGCGCGGGCATGAAAAAGCCGCCCGGACCGTGCGATCGGGGCGGCTTGGTGCAGGCCCGGCTACGCCAGGCTCTGCCGTGGTCAGGCGGCCAGGCGCTTTTCGATGGCAGCCTTGGTGTCCAGCAGGGCCTGTGGCAGGTGGTAGGCCAGTTGCTCGAAGTGGGCAGTGTGCAGCTTGAGTTCCTCGGTCCAGGCGGCCTTGTCGATGCTGGTCACGGTGTCGAACTGGGCGGCGCTGAAATCGAGGCCGGTCCAATTGATCTCGGCGTAGGCCGGGGCCACGCCGAACATGGTGTCCTGGCCCTGGGCTTTGCCTTCCAGGCGGTCGATCATCCACTTGAGCACGCGCATGTTCTCGCCATAGCCGGGCCAGACGAACTTGCCGGCCTCGTCCTTGCGGAACCAGTTGGTCGTGTAGATGCGTGGCAGGGTGGCGCCCGAGGCGGCCAGCTTCTCACCCAGGTTGAGCCAGTGCTGGAAGTAGTCGCTCATGTTGTAGCCCATGAAGGGCAGCATGGCGAAGGGGTCGCGGCGCACCACGCCCTGCTGGCCAAAAGCCGCAGCGGTGGTTTCCGAACCCATGGTGGCGGCCATGTAGACGCCTTCGGTCCAGCTCTTCGCCTCGGTCACCAGCGGCACGGTGGTGGAGCGGCGGCCGCCGAAGATGAAGGCGTCGATCTTCACGCCCTTGGGGTCGTCCCAGGCGGCATCGAGCGCGGGGTTGTTGGTCGCGGCCACGGTGAAGCGGGCGTTGGGGTGGGCGGCCTTGGCACCGGTCTGCTTGGCGATCTCGGGCGTCCAGTCCTTGCCTTGCCAGTCGATCAGGTGCGCGGGCTGGCCGCCGTTGTCCTTCTCCATGCCTTCCCACCAGACGTCGCCGTCATCGGTCAGGGCCACGTTGGTGAAGATCACGTCCTTGTCCAGGCTGGCCATGCAGTTGGGGTTGGTCAGCGTGTTGGTGCCGGGGGCCACGCCGAAGTAGCCGGCCTCGGGGTTGATGGCGCGCAGGCTGCCGTCGGCCTGGGGCTTGATCCAGGCGATGTCGTCGCCGATGGTCGTGACCTTCCAGCCGTTGAAGGCCTCCGGCGGCACCAGCATCGAGAAGTTGGTCTTGCCGCAGGCACTGGGGAAGGCAGCAGCCACGTGGTACTTCTTGCCTTCGGGGTTCGTCACGCCCAGGATCAGCATGTGCTCGGCCAGCCAGCCCTGGTCGCGGCCCATGGTCGAGGCGATGCGCAGCGCGAAGCACTTCTTGCCCAGCAGCGCATTGCCGCCGTAGCCCGAACCGTAGCTCCAGATCTCGCGCGTCTCGGGGTAGTGCACGATGTACTTGGTCTTGTTGCAGGGCCAGGACACATCCTTCTCGCCGGCGGCCAGAGGGGCGCCCACGGTGTGCACGCAGGGCACGAACTCGCCGTCCACGCCGAGCACGTCGTACACGGCCTTGCCCATGCGGGTCATGATCTTCATGTTGACGGCCACGTAAGGGCTGTCGGACAGCTCGATGCCGATGTGGGCGATGGGCGAGCCCAGCGGGCCCATGCTGAAGGGCACCACGTACATGGTGCGGCCCTTCATGCAGCCGTCGAACAGGGGCTGCAGCGTGGCGCGCATCTCGGCCGGGGCCATCCAGTTGTTGGTCGGGCCGGCGTCTTCCTTGGCGGCCGAGCAGATGTAGGTGCGGTCTTCCACGCGCGCCACGTCCGAGGGGTCGGACCAGGCCAGGTAGCTGCCGGGGCGCTTGGCGGGGTTGAGCTTCTTGAAGGTACCGGCGTCGACCAGTTGCTGGCACAGGCGGTCGTATTCCTGCTGGCTGCCATCGCACCAGTAGATGCTGTCGGGCTTGCACAGGGCGGCCATGTCGGCCACCCAGGCGAGCAGCCGGGCGTTCTTGACGTGTGCGGGGGCGTTGAGGTTCAGGCCCTGCATGGTGGGTGCGTTCATCGGGAGCTTCCTAAGTTGAAAAACAGTCTTTTCAAAGGAAGCGTCCCGGGACCCGGGGCGAGAGGCCTGGCGCAGGTGCGGATGCTGAGCGCTGCCTTTGAAAAAACGGCTTTCTGGCTCAGTCGGCGGGCGGGGCGCGGTTCATCCCCACGGGGTGGAGGACGGGTTCCACGGATTCCGCGGGTCGGCTGGGATGTCGATTTTATGAATCTGCCGCCAATTTGTCTGTCAGAAAGGTCCTAAAACAATGCAAAAAAAGCATAGGGTTATGCGGACCTTTTGGGGCCTTTCAGCTCCCCGCGGAGGCGGTCCAGCGCTCGTAGCCGGCCTTGCGCAGCGCGCAGGCCGGGCAGCTGCCGCAGCCGTAGCCCCAGGCGTGGCGCTCGCCGCGCACGCCGTGGTAGCAGGTGTGGGACTCCTCCAGCACCAGGTCCACCAGGGCCTGGCCGCCCAGGTCCTGGGCCATCTGCCAGGTCTCGGCCTTGTCCAGCCACATCAGCGGCGTCTCGAAGGTGAAGCGCTGGCCCATGCCCAGCGACACGGCCACCTGCAGGGCCTTCAAGGTGTCATCGCGGCAATCGGGGTAGCCCGAGAAATCGGTCTCGCACATGCCGCCCACCAGGGTGTGCAGGCCACGCCGGTAGCCCACGGCGGCTGCCAGGTTGAAGAACAGCAGGTTGCGCCCGGGCACGAAGGTGTTGGGCAGGCCGGCCGCGGTCATCTGGATCTCGGTGGCGCTGGTGAGGGCCGTGTCGCTGATGCGGCCCAGCACGGCCAGGTCGAGCATGTGGTCTTCGCCCAGGCGGGCGGCCCACTCGGGAAAGCGCTCGCGCAGGGCCGAGAGCACGGTCTGGCGGGCGGCCAGCTCGATGTGGTGGCGCTGGCCATAGTCGAAGCCGATGGTTTCGACATGGGCGAAATGCCTGAGCGCCCATGCCAGGCAGGTGGTGGAATCCTGTCCACCGGAGAAAAGAACCAATGCGCTTCCGGGTCTCATGGCGAACTCCTGGCGGTTGAGGGTGATGAAAAAACAGGCAAAAAAAAGCCCCGCTGCGCGGGGCTTGCCAGGGGGCGTGCAAGGCGCTCCGCGGCGATCAGGCCATGTTCACGGCAATGAATGCCAGCAGGAACATCATGATGCCGCCCACGACAGGCAGCACGATGGGCATCAATGGCACCACGTTTTCCACGGCGTCGGCCGAATGTTCTTCAGGGGCGTGCGAGGTGTTGTGGTCGGACATGGCGGGGCTCCAGGTGCTTAAAACTTGGCCAATTCTAGCCGGTGTATTTAAAACGGCCCTTGCTTTCTGATTGACCGTGTCGCAAGCCCCTTTGCTGTTACTCCCAGGAGCCGCGGAATTGGCGCTGCCTGGGCCAGTGCCCCCGCGCAAGGGCCGCCCCGCCGCGAAGGCGGCGTATCCAGCTTTTGCGCTGGGGGCGTCCCCCTGTAGGGGGAAGGCGCGTAGCGCCTCAGGGGGTTACATCAAGCCGGCTTCCATGCCGCCTTCGCGCAGGTGCGTGAGCACCTCTTCGATGTGCTCCTTGCCGCGCGTCTGCAGCACCAGCTCGATCTCGACATTCTGTGCGGCCAGCATGGTGAAGGCACGCTGGTGGTGCACCTCCTCGATGTTGGCGCCGGTGTCGGCCACCATGGCCGTGATGCGGGCGAGCACGCCGGGTACGTCGCGCGCGCTGACCTTGACGCGCGCCAGCCGGCCCGAGCGCACCATGCCCCGCTCGATGATGGCCGCCAGCAGCAGCGGGTCGATGTTGCCGCCCGAGAGCACGAGGCCGACCTTCTTGCCCGCAAAGCGCTCGGGGTGGCGCACCAGCGCCGCCAGGCCGGCGGCGCCTGCGCCTTCGACCAGGGTCTTCTCGATCTCCAGCAGCATGAGCACGGCCTGCTCGATGTCGCCTTCGTCCACCAGCAGCAGGTCATCGACCAGGTGCTCGATGATCTCCTGCGTGATCTTGCCCGGCGTGCCCACGGCGATGCCCTCGGCGATGGTCGAGGTGCCTTGCGGGTGCTGCGTGCCCTGGATGGCGTTGACCATGGCCGGGAAGCGCCGGGTCTGCACGCCCACGACCTCGATGCCCGGGCGGATCGCCTTGGCCGCCGTGGCCACGCCCGCGATCATGCCCCCGCCGCCCACCGCGATCACCAGGGTCTCCAGGTCGGGCACGGCGGCCAGCATCTCCAGCGCCAGCGTGCCCTGGCCCGCGGCCACGGCCTCGTCGTCGTAGGGGTGCACGAAGGTCAGGCTGCGCTCACCGGCCAGGTGGTAGGCATGGGCGCGCGCTTCCTCCAGGGTGTCGCCGTGCAGCACCACCTCGGCGCCGAAGCCGCGCGTGCGCTGCACCTTCACGCCCGGGGTGAAGCGCGGCATCACGATCACCGCGCGCAGGCCCAGGCGCTGCGCGTGGTAGGCCACACCCTGGGCATGGTTGCCGGCGCTCATGGCGATCACGCCGCGGGCCTGCTCCTCGGCGCTCAGCTGCACCAGCTTGTTGCAGGCGCCGCGCTCCTTGAAGGAGGCGGTGAACTGCAGGTTCTCGAACTTGAGGAAGACCTGCGCGCCCACGATCTGCGAGAGCGTCTTGGACTCGACGCAGGGCGTGTCGAGCACATGGCCCTGGACGCGGGCGGCGGCGGCATGGATGTCTTGGAGGGTCAGCATGGGTGCCATTGTGGCGCCGCCAGGCCCGCTTGTGCGACGGCCGGCGGGCCTTTTCTTGGCCTGCCCGCCCGCGGCGCCCCTTACCGAGTGAAGAAGCGCAGCGGTCCCATCACCAGCTGCGGGAACAGCGTCAGCAGCAGCAGCACCGCCGTCTGTGCCAGCAGGTAGGGCATGACGGCGCGTATCACCGGCTCCATGCGCTCGCGCGCCACACCGCAGACGACGTTGAGCACCGTGCCCACGGGCGGGGTGATGAGGCCGATGGCGTTGTTCATGATGAACAGCACGCCAAAGTACACCGGGTCGATGCCCGCCATGCGCACCACGGGCATCAGCACGGGCACCAGGATCAGGATGGTGGGCGCGAAGTCGAGCGCCGTGCCCACGGCGAAGACCAGCGCCATGATCACCAGCATCAGCAGCACCGGGCTGCCCACCAGCGGCTGCAGCATGTCGGCCACCACCATGGGGATGTTGGCCGCGGCGATGAGCCAGGCCGAGACCTGCGCCGCCGCCACCAGGAACATCACCACGGCCGAGGTCTTGGCGCTGGCCAGGAGCAGGCCGTAGAGCTGCGACCAGCGCAGCTCGCGGTACACCACGAAGCCGATGAACAGTGCGTAGAACACGGCCACCACGGCCGCCTCGGTGGGCGTGAAGTAGCCCGCCTTGAGCCCGCCCACAATGAGCACGGGCAGCAGCAGGGCCCAGAAACCGGCGATGGTGGCCGACAGGCGCCGGCGCAGCGGCATGCGCTCGCCGCGCGGCATGCCGTCGCGGTGGGACTGGTAGATCCAGGTGAACACCAGGGCCAGTGCCATCAGCAAGCCCGGCACGATGCCGGCGATGAACAGCTGGGTGATGGAGATGTTGCCCACCACGCCCAGCATTACGAAGCCGATGGACGGCGGGATCACGGGCGCGATGATGCCGCCCGAGGCGATCAGCCCCGAGGCGCGCGGGATGTCGTAGCCGGCCTTGCGCATCATGGGGATCAGCAGCGCCGCGACGGCGGCCGTGTCGGCGATGGCCGAGCCCGAGAGCGAGGCCATGACCACGCAGGCGAAGATGGCCACGTAACCCAGGCCCCCCTTGAAGTGCCCGACCCAGGCGCTGGCCACGTCCACGATGCGCCGCGAGATGCCACCGGCGTTCATGAGCTCGCCCGCGAGCACGAAGAAGGGAATGGCCATGAGCGGGAAGCTGTCGGCCCCGGACAGCATGTTCTGCGCGATGATCTGCGCGTCGAACAGGTCCATGTAGAACATCATGGCCATGCCGCAGGCGATCAGCGAAAAGGCGATGGGCACGCCCAGCGCCATGGCAGCCAGCAGCGAGAGCACGAAGACGGCGACGACCATGATGTCAGGCCCCTTCTTCGCTCACGGCGACCAGGGCGGCCGGGCTGACGCGGCCGCTGAGCAGCCGCGCGATGTTGGCCACGGTCATGACCCCGATGGACGCCGCGCACAGGTAGGCCACCGAGTACACCACGCCCAGCGAGATGCCGGTCACCAGGCCGGAGTTGGCCATGTTGAGCGCATGCTGGCGCAGCAACCCCCACAGCAGCACGCCGCAGCAGGCCAGCGTGATGCACTGGGCCAGCAGCACGGCCGCGAACAGTGCCTTGCCCGAGAGGCGGTGCACCAGCATGTCCATGCCCAGGTGGCCGCCTTCGCGCATCGCCAGGATGGCGCCCAGGAAGATCAGCCAGATGAACAGGAAGCGCGACAGCTCCTCGGAGACATTGATGCCCGAATCGAAGAAATGGCGCAGCACCACGTTGCCGAACACCATGACACACATGGCGGCCAGGCACAGCACGACGATCCCCTCCAGCGCCTTGAAATACCAGTGGATGAGTTGCTTCATGGAAAGTGGGAGAAAGGGCGGGGAGGCCGCGTCAGAACGCGAAGACCTTGCCGGGGTTCATGAGGTTGTGCGGGTCCATGGCGTGCTTGATCTGGCGCATCAGAGCCACCGAGCTGGCCCCCAGCTCGTCGAGCAGAAAGCCCTGCTTGTGCAGGCCCACCCCATGCTCGCCGGTGCAGGTGCCCTCCATGGCCAGCGCGCGCCGCACCAGCCGGGCATTGAGCGCCTCGGCCTGCTCCACCTCCTGGTGGTCGGCGGCGTCCACCAGCATCTGCACGTGGAAGTTGCCGTCGCCCACATGGCCCACGATGGGGCCCAGCATGCCCGACTGCTGCAGGTCCTGCGCGGTCTGGCCCACGCATTCGGCCAGGCGCGAGATCGGCACGCAGACATCGGTGACCACCGAGCGGCAGCCCGGGCGCAGCTGCAGCGCGGCGAAGTAGACGTTGTGCCGTGCCTCCCACAGGCGGGTGCGTTCCTCGGGGCTGCTGGCCCACTGGAACTGGGCGCCGCCGCCGTCCTGTGCCAGGGCCTGCACGATGGCAACCTGCTCTTTCACGCCGGCCTCGCTGCCGTGGAACTCGAAGAACAGGTGGGGCTGCTCGGGCAGGCCGGTGCGGCTGTAGCCGTTGAGCGCACGGATGGCCGTGGCGTCGACGAACTCGCAGCGCGCGATCGGTACGCCGAGCTGGATGGTCTGCACCACCACCTGCACGGCGGCGCCGATGTCGGGGAAGGCGCAGACCGCGGCCATCACGCTCTCGGGCAGCGGGTACAGGCGCACCGTGGCCTCCACCACCACGCCGAGGGTGCCTTCCGAGCCCACGAACAGGCGCGTGAGGTCGTAGCCCGCGGCCGACTTGCGCGCGCGCTGGCCGGTCCTGACCACCTCACCATCGGCCGTGACCACGGTGAGGTTGAGCACGTTCTCGCGCATGGTGCCGTAGCGCACGGCGTTGGTGCCGCTGGCGCGTGTGGCGCACATGCCGCCGATGGTGGCGTCGGCCCCGGGGTCGATGGGAAAGAACAGGCCGGTGTCGCGCAGTTCCGCATTGAGCGCCTTGCGCGTCACCCCGGGCTGCACGGTGGCGGTCTGGTCCTCGGGGTGGATGGCGATCACCCGGTCCATCTGCTGCAGGTTCAGCGTGAGGCCGCCCTGGGTGGCCAGCGTGTGGCCTTCGAGCGACGAACCCGCACCATAGGGCACGAGGGGAACGCCATGGTCGCGGCACAGGCGCACGATGGCCACCACCTCGTCCTGCGTGCGTGCATGGACCACGGCGTCAGGCGGCATGGCCGCAAAGATCGACTCGTCGCGCCCGTGGTGCGCGCACACCGCCGGGCTGGTGGACAGGCGCGGGCCGAGCAGCGTCTCCAGCGCACCAAGGAAGGCGGGGGGCAGGGGCGGGCGCTGGGGCATGTCGTTCACTGCGCTCACTGCGGCTTGCCGGCGGCGCGCGCCTTGGCGATCTCGCCACGCACCAGGGCCATGAACTCGGGGCCGATCTTCTCCAGGTGCGGCGCGATGGCCGGCGGCACCTTGTCGCGGATGGCCTGCAGGTCGGCCTCGGAGAACTGCGTCACCTGCATGCCCTTGTCCTTCATGCCCTGCAGCGCGGCGCCGGCCTCGGCCGCGGTGGTCTTGCGCTGGTAGGCCGTGGCGCTCTTGGCGGCAGTGGTCATCATCTGCTTCTCGTCGGCCGAGAGGCTGTCCCAGTACTTCTTGGACACGGCGAAGATCAGCGGCGAGTAGACATGGCCCGAGAGCGTCATGTACTTCTGCACCTCGTAGAAGCGCTGGGTGTACATCAGCACGACGGGGTTCTCCTGCCCGTCAAAGGCCTTGGTTTCCAGTGCCACGAAGAGCTCCGACCAGGGCAGGGGCGAGGCGTTGGCGCCGATGGCCTTGAAGGCATCGAGCGTGAGCGGGTTGGGCTGGGTGCGCAGCTTCAGGCCCTTGAGGTCGTCGATCTTGTTTACCGGCCGGCGCGAGTTGGTGATGTGGCGAAAGCCGTTTTCCCACCAGCCCAGCACGTGGATGCCCACGCCGGCGAGCTTGGTGTTGAGGTACTGGCCCACGGGGCCGTCGAACACAGCGTGCGCCTCGGCCTCGGTGTTGAACAAAAAGGGCACGTCCTGGAAGCCCAGTTCCTTGACCTGGCCGAGCAGTGCCAGCGCGCTGCCGGTGTAGAACTCCTGCACGCCGCCCTGCAGGGCGCCCAGCATCTGCGGGTCCGGCCCCAGGGCCTGGTTGGCGATCACGGTGATCTTCATCTTGCCGCCGGTGGCCTTGTCCATGTCGGCGGCGAACTGCTTGGCCGCCAGGCCGGCGGGGTGGTTGTCGGCCAGGCCATGGCCGAAGCGCGCGGTGCGCGCCTTGACGTCCTGGGCCTGGACGCCGAGGGCGGCCAGGGCGGTGAGCGTGCCGACGAGGGTGGCGCGCAGCAATCGGTTCAATGGCATGGCTGTCTCCTTGGGTGTGTTCGGTCAAGCGATGGCGGGTTCGGACGGGCGGGGGGCACTGGCATGCTGGGACTGCACGGGGTTGCGCAGCAGGCCGATGCGCTCGATCTCCACCTCGCAGGTGTCGCCGGGCTTCATGTACAGGCGCGGCTCGCGCGCATGGCCGATGCCGGCCGGCGTGCCGGCCACGATCAGGTCGCCGGCCTCCAGCGTGATGGCCTCGCTGATGGTGACGATCAGCGATTCGATGTCGAACACCATGTCGTCGGTGTTGGCCGACTGCACGGTCTGGCCGTTCAGCCGGGTTTCCAGCTGCAGGCCGCGCGCCCCCGGGGGCAGCTCGTCGGCCGTGACCAGGCAGGGGCCGAAGGCGCCCGTGCCGTCGAAGTTCTTGCCCATGGTCCATTGCGGGGTCTTGAACTGGTATTCGCGCACGCTGGCGTCGTTGAAGACCGAATAGCCCAGCACGTGCGAGAGGGCGTCCTCACGGGTGATGCGGCTGCCGCCGGTGCCAATCACCGCGACCAGCTCGCCCTCGAAGTCCAGTGAATCCGACAGGGGCGAGTGCAGCAGCGGCGCGCCGTGCGGGATGACGCTGGAGTTGAAGCGCGCGAACAGGGTGGGGTAGGCGGGCTGCACGAAGCCGCTTTCGGCCGTGTGGTCGCGGTAGTTCAGGCCCACGCAGATGATTTTGGCGGGGCGGGCCACGGGGGCCAGCAGCTGCACGGCGGCCAGGTCCACCACGGGCTGGCGGGCCATGGTGGCGGCCGCGCCGTCCAGCGCGGTGCGGCCTTCGCGCAGCAGCTGGTCCACATCGCCGGGGTAGGCGGGCGCGCCCTGCGTGCAGCCATGCCATGCACCGGTGGCGGGGTGGCACACGGCCCAGCCGTTGCGGCCGGACGATTGGAAGCGAAGCAATTTCATCAGTTCTCCTGGTGGCCGGCCGCGGGACCACCGCCCCGGCCGCTTGGATATATATTTGATCGAATAATCTATTATTAGTGTGTTGGTAGATTCCCGGATAAGATAGAGCCGCCATGCTGACCACCCTCCCCAAGCGCACCCAGGCCGAGACGGCGTGCGACCTGATCCGCGCCGAAATCCTCGACGGGCGCCTGCCGCCGGGCGCCAAGCTCAACATCAAGGCCATCGAGGAGCGGCTGGAACTGAGCCTGGGCGCCGTGCGCGAAGCGCTGTCGCGCCTGGGGGCCGAGGGCATGGTGATGGGCGAGTCGCACCGCGGCTACCGCGTGAGCCCGGTGAGCCGGGCGGAGCTGCTGGACCTGACCCGCGCACGGGTGGAGCTGGAATCCCTGTGCCTGGGCCAGGCCATGGACCATGGCGGCGTGGAGTGGGAGACGCGCATCGTCGCGGCGGCCCACCGCATGGAGCGCCTGCAGTCCCTGCCGTCCGAGGCCGAGGCGCGCTCCACCGCTGCCTGGAACGAGGCGCATGGGGAGTTCCACGAGGCCCTGGTTGGCGCATGCCCCAACCAGTGGCTGCTGCGCATGCGCGACATGCTGTACCGCCAGAGCGAGCGCTACCGGCGCCTGTCGGTGCCCCTGGGCACGGACCAGCGTGACGTGCGTGGCGAGCACCGCCAGATCATGGAGGCCGCGCTGGCCCGCGACAAGGCGCGCGCCTTTGCCGCCATCGACGCCCATCTGTTCGCCACGGCGCAGCTCATCCTGCGCTCGCCCCTGCTGCAGGAGCCCTGAGCCCGCGCATGCGGTAACCCTCGGGATCACACAGTGTTACCGGCCGCGCCAGGGCCGGGGTGTACCGTTGCAGGTTTACGGAGGTGCCCGCCATCGCCCGTCCTGTACCGGCCCTTTTGCTTGCGCTGGCCCTGGCAGCGGGCGCTGCGCGCGCCCAGGGCGTCCCGTCCCCGCCTCCGGCCTGGCCCGAGCTGCTGCAGGCCGAGCTGGTCCAGGTCGCGGCGCAGAACACGGCCGGCATCGGCGTCTACGTGCGCGATCTGGAGACGGGCATTGCCGTGTCGCACCGCGGCATGGAGCGCTGGTACCTGGCGTCCACCGTCAAGGTGCCGGTCGCGCTGGCGGTGCTGCAGGCCGTGGAGCGCGGTGACTTCACGCTCGACACCCCGCTGCGCGTGCGCGCCTCGGACTATGTGGACGGTGCCGGCCAGACCAACGCCAAGCCCGTGGGCCGGGCGCTGAGCGTGCGCTACCTGCTCGAGCAGATGCTCATCTACAGCGACAACACGGCCAGCGACATGCTGATCGGCCTGGTCGGCATCCGCGCAGTGAACGCCCTGGTGCAGCAGCTCGTGCCCCAGGGCTTCGAGCGCATCACGAGCCTGGCTGACGTGCGTCGCCATGCCTATGGCCAGCTCACGCCGCAGGCCTCGCACCTGTCGGGCCATGACTTCCTGGTGATCAAGCAGCAGCGCAGCGATGCGGACCGCCTGCAGGTGCTGTCGCGCCTGCTGCAGGTGCCGGTCGCGTCCTTCCGGCTGCCCAGCGTGGGCGAGGCCTTCGAGGCCTACTATGCCGAGGGCCTCAATTCGGGCCGGCTTGATGCCTATGCCGATCTGCTGGAGCTGCTGGTGGGCGGCAAGATCGTCAATGCCGGGCACACGCGCTACCTGCTGTCGGTGATGGAACGCGTGCAGACCGGGGTGCACCGCGTGCAGGCCGGCCTGCCCAAGACGGCGCGCTTTGCGCACAAGACCGGCACGCAAAGGGCGCGCACCTGCGACTCCGGATTGGTCACTGTCCCACGCCTGGGCCGGGACCGGCGCGTTATCGTGGTCGCCTGCACGCGTGGAGAGCTGTCCAGCGCGCGTTCAGACCGTGCCCTGCGCGATGTGGGGGCGGCCCTGTGCCAGTCTGGCCTGCTGACCGACGGACGAACCCATGACCCAGAGTGTCCCCCCGTGGCGCGCGTGGTGCACCGCGCTGATCCTGGCGAGCGCTAGCCTGGCGGCGCAAGGCGCCGCCTGGAGCGACGCGCTGCGCCAGCAGATCGAACGCATCGACGCGGCCACGCCCGGCCAGCTCGGGGTCTACGTCAAGCGGCTGGACAACGGCGAGGTGCTGTCCTACCAGGCTGATCGGCCCTGGTACCTGGGCTCCTCGGCCAAGCTGCCGGTGGCGATTGCGGTGCTGCAGGAGGTCGAGCAGGGCCGGCACAGCCTGGCCGAGCAGGCCACGCTGCTGGACACGGACAAGGTGGACGGCTCGGGCAACGTGGTCTGGAACAAGACCGGCACGCGCTACCGGGTGGACGCACTGCTCAAGCGCATGCTGATGGAGAGCGACAACACGGCGGCCAACATGCTGATGCGCACCATCGGCGACGAGGCGCTCAACCGCCGCGCGCGCGAGCTGCTGGGCAACAAGGGCTTCGAGCGCATCACCAATTTCGCGCAGGTGCGCTACGACGTGTATGCCGAGCTGCACCCCGATGCGCTCACCCTGGGCAACATGGACCTGGTGCGCCTGGCCGCCGCACCCATGGGGCCCCAGCGCGTGGACGCGCTGGCCCGCACCATCGGGGTGGACAAGGCGGATTTCCGTGTGCAGACCATGGACGAGGCCTACAGGCGCTATTACGCGCGCGGCCTCAATTCAGCGCCGCTCACGTCCTACGGCGACATGCTGGAGAAACTGGTGCGGGGCCAGCTGGTGTCGCCCGCGCACCAGCAGCGCCTGTTCACCGACCTCAAGTACGCCACCTACGATGCCTACCGGCTCGAAGCCGGCCTGCCACGCAGCGAGCGCTTCATCCACAAGACGGGCACCCAGCTGCACCGGGCCTGCCACATGGGCGTGGTCAACCCGCAGGACGGCGGGCGTGCCGCCATCGTGGTGGCCACCTGCGCCGAAGGCCTGGACGAGCATGGCGAGGCCGGCAAGGCCTTCGAGCAGATCGGCCGGGCCATCACCGCGACCCTGTTGCCGGGCAAGAAGCCCGGCCGGTGAGCACCCGTGGCTACTGCGCGCAGACGCGCAGCACCTCGCTGCCGTAGGCCTCGAGCTTCTTGGCGCCCATGCCGCTGATGCCCTGCAGGTCGTCCTGCGTGGCCGGGTTGCGCTCGGCAATGGCGGCCAGCGTGGCGTCGTGGAAGATCACATAGGCCGGCAGGTTGTGCTCCTTGGCCACCTCGGCGCGCCAGGCCTTGAGGTTGATGAAACGCACCTGTGCGTCGGGCCCCAGGTTGGCGGCAGCCGCTGGCGGCGCGCTGCCCTTGCGCGTGCGCTTGGCCGGCGCGGACGAAACCGACTCGCGCAGCTGCACCGGCACCTCGCCCTTGAGCACGGCGCGCGAGCCCTCGGTCAGGCACAGGGTGTCGAAGCTGTGGCCGCTGTCGAGCATGACCTTCTGCAGGCCCAGGGCGCCGGTGGCGATCAGCTGGCGCAAAACACCGCGCAGTTGGGGCTCGGACAGGTCGGCCCCGATGCCGAAGGTGGAGATCTTCTCGTGCCCGAACTGCACCACCTTCTCGGTCTTCTTGCCGCGCAGGATGTCCATGATGTGGCCCGCGCCAAAGCCGATGCGGCTGGCCTGCTGCACGCGGTAGATGGTGGACAAGAGCTTGCGCGCCGCGTCGGTCGCATCCCAGATGGCCGGCGGCGTGAGGCAGTTGTCGCAGTTGCCGCAGGGCGTGGACTCCTCACCGAAATAGGCCAGCAGGCGCACGCGCCGGCAGTCGGTGGCCTCGGCCAATGCCAGCAGCGCATCGAGCTTGCCGCGCAGCGCCTGCTTGAACTCCTCGCCCGCGGGGCTCTCGTCGATCATGCGGCGCTGGTTCACCACGTCGGCCAGGCCATAGGCCATCCAGGCGTCGGCGTTCAGGCCGTCGCGGCCCGCGCGGCCGGTCTCCTGGTAGTAGCCCTCGATGTTCTTGGGCATGTCCACATGGCCGACAAAGCGCACGTCGGGCTTGTCGATGCCCATGCCGAAGGCGATGGTCGCCACCATGACGACGCCTTCCTCGCGCAGGAAGCGGTCCTGGTTCTTCTGCCGCACTTTGGTGTCGAGGCCCGCGTGGTAGGGCAGGGCGGTAAGGCCGGCATCGCTCAGCGTGGCGGCCAGCTCTTCCACGCGCTTGCGCGACTGGCAGTACACCACGCCAGCTTCGCCCGCATGTTCGCGCTCGATAAAGCGCAGGAGCTGTGTGGTGGCGTCCTTCTTCTCGACGATGGTGTAGCGGATGTTGGGCCGGTCGAAGCTGCTGATGAACAGCCGCGCGTCTTCGAGTTGCAGGCGCTCGATGATGTCGGCGCGCGTGAGCTCGTCGGCCGTGGCCGTGAGCGCGATGCGCGGCACGCCCGCATAGCGCTCGTGCAGCACCGACAGGGCCCGGTACTCGGGCCGGAAGTCGTGGCCCCATTGGCTCACGCAATGCGCCTCGTCGATGGCGAAGAGCGACAGGTGCCCGCCGCTGTAGAGGCTGTCAAGCAGGCCCAGGAAGCGCGGTGTGTTCAGCCGCTCGGGCGCTGCATACAGCAGGGTGATGGCGCCGGTCTGCAGGCGGAATTCCACGTCCTGGGCCTCGTCGAAGCTCAGTGTGGAGTTCAGGAAGGCCGCGTCCACCCCGGCCTCGTGCAGGGCACCCACCTGGTCGTGCATCAGCGCGATCAGCGGCGAGATGACGATGGTCACGCCGCGCCCCTGGCGCTGGCGCACGATGGCCGGCACCTGGTAGCACAGCGACTTGCCGCCGCCCGTGGGCATGAGCACCAGGGCGTCGCTGCCGCCGATCACATGCTCGACGATGTCCTGCTGGGCGCCCCGGAACTGCTCGTAGCCGAACACGTCGTGCAGGACGGTGAGGGCGGGTGACAAACTCAATGACTCTCCTTTTGGTAGCTGCATGGCCTTGTCTGTTGTGGGCTGCAGCCTGATCGGGTGGGTGTTCAGACGCCTCGTGCGGCCCCGGTGGGGCGGCGGGCAAAGGCGCCTATTGTGCGCTGTGCGCCTGCCCGCCTGCGACCAACCCGCTGCTGTGGTCAACGATTCGCAATGCGAATGGATCGGTCCAATTGTCCAATTGGACGCAAATGGCTGCCGCCGCCAAGATGCGACCCAGCCCCGGCACAGGGGCGTCGACCAACGATCCAGGAGACAAGACATGCAGTATCCCTTTGGAGCCCGCTGGCTGGCTGCGGCCCTGGTGGCCGCAGCCACCCTGCCGGCCATCGCGCAGCAGCCCGCTGGCGCCTATCCCAGCGCCCCGATCACCCTGGTCGTGCCGTTCGCGGCCGGCAGCGGCACCGATTCGGTGGCCCGCACCGTGGGCCAGAAGCTGGCCGAGCGCCTCAAGCAGCCGGTGCTGGTGGACAACAAGCCCGGCGCCAATGCCCAGGTGGCCGCGCAGATCGCCGCCAAGGCCAAACCCGACGGCTACACGCTGTTCATGACCACGAACACCTCGCACTCGGCCAACCCGGCGCTCTACACCGCCCTCAAGTACGACCCGATCAAGGACTTCACGCCCGTGGCCCGTGTGGGCGAGCTGCCGTTCGCGCTGGCCGTGCACCCCTCGGTGCCGGCCAAGACCCTGGGCGAGCTGATCGCCCACGCCCGCGCCAACCCCGGCAAGCTCAGCTACGCCACGCCCAACAGCACCTCGCTGGTGGCGATGGAGAGCATCAAGCACATTGCCGGCATCGACCTGCTGAGCGTGCCCTACAAGTCGAGCCCGCAGGCCATGACGGACCTGGTGGGCGGGCAGGTGCAGGTCTATGTGGCCGACCTGGGCTCGGGCATGAGCATGCTGAAAAGCGACAAGGTGCGAACCCTGGGCATCACCACGGCCCAGCCCTCGCCGCTGCTGCCGGGTGTGCCGCCCATCGGCCAGACGGCCAAGGGCTTCGATCTGACCTCCTGGAACGGCATCTTTGGCCCGGCCGGCATGCCGCCCGCCGTGGTGAACCGGCTGAACACCGAGCTGCAGGCCGTGCTGGCCGACAAGGACACGCAGGACAAGCTGGCGCTGATCGGCTTCCAGGTCTGGCCGAGCAAGACGCCCGAGGAGTTCGCCACCTATGTGGCCGACCAATTGAACCACTGGCGCACCCTGATCCGCCAGGCGGGCATCAAGCCCGAATGAACCACCGGGAAGGAACTCTTTTCATGCAGGACACCAGGCCCCAAGGGGCGGCAGGCCCGCTCGCCGGCGTGCGCGTGCTCGACCTCACCAGCGTCATCATGGGCCCGTTCGCCACGCAGATCCTCGCGCAACTGGGCGCCGAGGTCATCAAGGTGGAAACGCCCGAGGGCGACAACATGCGCCATGTGGGGCCCATGGCCAACCCGGGCATGGGCCATATCTTCCTGCACGCCAATGGCGGCAAGCGCAGCATCGTGCTCGACCTCAAGCACCCCGCGGGGCGCGAGGCGGCCCTGCGCCTGGCCGAGGGCTGCGACGTGCTGATCAGCAATGTGCGGCCGCAGGCGCTGGCGCGGCTGGGGCTCGACGCCGCCACCGTGGCCGCACGCAACCCGCGGCTGATCCACGTGAGTTGCTGCGGCTTCGACCAGGAGGGGCCCGACGCTGCGCGGCCGGCCTACGACGACCTGATCCAGGGCGCCACGGGCATTCCCTGGCTCATGCAGCAGTACGGCGCGCCCGAGCCCGCCTATGCGCCCACCACCCTGTCCGACCGCGTGACCGGGCTGCACGCGGTGTACGCCGTGACCGCAGCGCTCTATGCGCGCGAGAAGACCGGTCAGGGCCAAGCCATCGTCGTGCCCATGTTCGAGGCCATGGCCCAGTTCGTCCTGGGCGACCACATGGCGGGGCTGAGCTTCGAGCCGCCGCGCGGCGATGCGGGCTATGCGCGGCTGCTCACGGCCCACCGCAAGCCCTACGCCACGGCCGACGGCATGCTCTGCGTGCTGATCTACAACGACAAGCACTGGCGCAGCTTCTTCGCCGCCATCGGCGAGGCCGAGGGCCTGGGCCGCGACCCGCGCTTTGCCAGCCACGGCGCGCGCGCTGCGCACATCGACGCGGTGTACGCCGAGGTGGCGCGCATCCTGCGCGGCCGCAGCACCGCCGAATGGCGCGCCCTGCTCGACGCGGCCGACGTGCCCAACATGCCCATGAACGCGCCGGCCGACCTGCTCGCCAATGCGCAGTTGCGTGCCACGGGCTTCCTGCAGGACAGCGTGCACCCGAGCGAAGGCGCCCTGCACACCCTGGCCCACCCCACGCGCTGGTCCGGTACGCCGCCGGTGCGGGAGCTGGCACCCGCCCCGCGGCTGGGCGAGCACACGCGCGAACTGCTGGCCGAGGCCGGCTACGCCCCCACCGACATCGACGCCCTGCTGGCGCAGGGCGCCTGCCACCTGCCTGCCGGAGACACCGCATGACCCCCTCTGCCCCTTCACCCCGCTACCTGGTGCGCAGCGCCGGGGTGCCGGCCTACCAGCCGGCCAACCACCAGCACACGCACAACCAGCGCCTCATCGGCCCCGAGACCGTGGGCGCCCGCCAGATGGAAGTGCTGCTGGGCACCCTGCACGCGGGCGGCGGCGCGCTGCCCCATGCCCACCCCGGCGTCGAGCAAGCCTGCTACCTGCTGGAGGGCACGGCCCGCGCCGAGGTGGCGGGCGAAGCCTTCGACATGCTGCCGGGCGACATGTGCTTCTTCCCGGCCGATGTGGCGCATGTCTTCACCGTGACCAGCGCAACGCCGGTGAAGCTGCTCGTCATCTACAGCCCGCCCTACCTCGAATCGCCCGAGCGGGTGGTGCGCTTCCCTGTTGCTTCTTCTTCCGCCGCCGCGTCCGCATGAACTTCGCTCTCTCCCCCGAACACGAACAGATCCAGGGTGCCATCGAGCGCGTGTGCGCGCCCTTCGATGCCGATTACTGGCTGCGCAAGGACCGCGAAGGCGGGTTTCCCGACGACTTCCACCGCGCCCTGGCCGATGCGGGCTGGCTCGGCATCGCCATGCCCGAAGCCTACGGCGGTGCAGGCCTGGGCATCAGCGAAGCCGCGCTGATGATGCACACCATTGCCGCCACGGGCGCGGGCCTGTCGGGCGCCTCGGCGGTGCACATGAACATCTTCGGCCTGCACCCGGTGGTGGTCTTCGGCACCGAGGAACAAAAGGCGCGCTGGCTGCCGCCGCTGGTCGCGGGCCGCGACCGCGCCTGCTTCGGCGTGACCGAGCCCAACACCGGCCTGAACACCCTGAAGCTCACGACCCGTGCCGTGCGCCAGGGCGACCACTACGTGGTGCACGGCCAGAAGGTCTGGATCAGCACGGCCCAGGTGGCCAACAAGATCCTGCTGCTGGCGCGCACCACGCCGGTGGAGGAGTGCACGGGCACCGAGGGCCTGAGCCTGTTCTACACCGACCTGGACCGCAGCACGGTGGAGGTGCGCGAGATCGACAAGCTCGGGCGCAAGTGCGTGGATTCCAACCAGGTCTTCATCGACGGCCTGCGCATCCCCGTGGAAGACCGGGTAGGCGAAGAAGGCAAGGGCTTCAGCTACATCCTGCACGGCCTGAACCCCGAGCGCATCCTGATCGCGAGCGAGGCCGTGGGCCTGGGCCGCGCGGCGCTGGTGCGCGCCGCCGGCTACGCCAACGAGCGCGAGGTGTTCGGCCGCCCCATCGGCCAGAACCAGGGCGTGCAGCATCCGCTGGCCCTGTCGTGGATGGAGCTGGAGGCCGCCCACCTCATGGTGCACAAGGCCGCCTGGCTTTACGACCAGGGCCTGCCCTGTGCGGCCGAGGCCAACAGCGCCAAGTACCTGGCGGCCGAGGCCTGCTACCACGCCTGCGAGCGCGCCATCTTCACCCATGGCGGCATGGGCTACGCCAAGGAGTACCACGTGGAGCGCTACCTGCGCGAGTCCTGGATACCGCGCCTGGCACCGGTGAGCCCGCAGCTCATCCTGTGCTTCATTGCCGAGAAGGTCCTGGGCCTGCCCAAGTCGTACTGAGCGACTCAAAAAGCTCTTCTGGCGTCGTTGCCGCGTCTTGTCGTACTACTCGTACTGCCTGCGACGCAGCGCCTAGCCAGAACCGCTGCGCTGAGCTTTGTGAGCCGCTTTGACCGTCGCGCAAGAAGACCGTCCCATGCCCCTTCACGTGGGGCATGATGGGCGCATGAAGCTGTACCTGCTGCGCTACTTTGCCGTGCTGGCCGAAGAGCTGCACTTCGGCCGCGCGGCCGAGCGCCTGGCCATCACCCAGCCGCCGCTGAGCTCGGGCATCAAGGCGCTGGAGGACGAACTGGGCGTGAAGCTGTTCGAGCGCAGCAGCAAGCATGTGGCGCTCACGCCCGCAGGCCATGCCTACCTGGCCGAGGTGCGCGTGGTGCTCGACCGCGTGGCGCGTGCGGGCGAGACGGCGCGCGCCGTGGCCGCGGGGCTGCGCGGGCGGCTCGACATCGGCTTCACCGGCTCCATGGTCTACCGCGACATGCCGGCCATCGTGCGCGCCTTCGGCGCGCAGGCCCCAGGCATCGAGGTGCAGCTGCGCGAGATGTCCACCGGCGAGCAGCTGGAGGCGCTGCTGCACCGCCAGCTGCATGCCGGCTTCATCAACAGCAGCGTGGTGCCCGAACCGCTGGCCAGCCTGCCGCTGGCCGAGGACCATTTCGTTTGCTGCCTGCCCGAAGGCCATGCGATGGCCCAGGCTGCGGCGCTGGACCTGCAGGCGCTGGCCGCCGAGACCTTTGTGATGTTTTCGCGCGACGTGGCGCCTTCCAACCACGACAACGTGATCGCGCTTTTCCACCGCGCCGGCATCCATCCCCACACGCGCCATGCGGCGCGCCAGTGGCTCACCGTGGTGGCGCTGGTGGCCCTGGGCATGGGCGTCGCGCTGGTGCCGGCCGCCATGGCGCGGGCCGGGGCCCAGGGTGTGCGCTTTGTGCCCATTGCCGGCCTGCACCACCCCACGGTGGGCGTGCTGGCCTGGCACCGCGACGCGGTGAGCCCGGCGCTGCGCAGCTTCCTGGACGTGGCGGCCGCAGGGCAGCAGGGCTAAGCGTCCCGTTCCGGCACGGGAAAAGCCGCACTTTCTACAATAGCGGGATGCAAGCCCTCCACTACACCCGCGCGCAACAGCTGCCCGACATCCTCGCCCAACGCATCGCCATCCTCGACGGCGCCATGGGCACCATGATCCAGCGCTTCAAGCTGGGCGAGGCGCAGTACCGGGGCGAGGGCTACACCGGCCCCGGCGGCGCGGGCGAGCGCTTCAAGGACTTCGCCTACGACGTCAAGGGCAACAACGAGCTGCTGAGCCTGACCCGGCCCGATGTCATCAGCGACATCCACGAACGCTACCTGGCCGCGGGCGCCGACCTGATCGAGACCAACACCTTCGGTGCGACCACCATCGCGCAGGAGGACTACCACATGGCCGAGCTGGCGCGCGAGATGAACCTCAAATCCGCCCAGCTCGCCCGCGCCGCCTGCGACAAGTACAGCACGCCCGACAAGCCGCGCTTTGTGGCCGGCGCGCTGGGCCCCACGCCCAAGACGGCCAGCATCAGCCCCGACGTGAACGACCCGGGTGCGCGCAACATCGATTTCGAGCAGCTGCGCGCCGCCTACTACGAGCAGACCCAGGCCCTGGTCGAAGGCGGCAGCGACGTGCTGCTGGTCGAGACCATCTTCGACACCCTGAACGCCAAGGCCGCGCTGTTCGCCATCGACGAGTACTTCGAGCACAGCGGCGAGCGCCTGCCCATCATCATCAGCGGCACGGTGACCGACGCCTCGGGCCGCATCCTCTCGGGCCAGACGGTCACGGCCTTCTGGAACAGCGTGCGCCATGCGCGCCCGCTGGCCATCGGCCTGAACTGCGCCCTGGGTGCCACGCTGATGCGCCCCTACATCCAGGAGCTCAACCGCGTCGCGGAAGACACCTTCATCAGCTGCTACCCCAACGCCGGCCTGCCCAACCCCATGAGCGACACCGGCTTCGACGAGACCCCCGAGGTCACGAGCCGGCTGGTGCACGAATTCGCGGCCGAGGGCCTGGTGAACATCGTGGGCGGCTGCTGCGGCACCACGCCCGACCACATTGGCGCGATTGCGCGCGCGGTGGAAACGGTGCCCGCGCGCAAGATGTTCTACCCGGCCGAGGCCTGATTCCCCGGGCCGCTGGGCCCATCTGTACGAAAATCGAACCTGGCGGTGGCTTGGCCATCGCCAGATGCTATGCATGTCATAGCAAACCTGGGCCGCAGCATTGGCTGCGGCCGTGACCATCCTCGCCCGCCATGCTGACCGACACCCCCACCTTGCCCGCCGACACCGCACCACCCGCCCCCGTGGCGGGCAGCACGGACCGTGAGGCCGTCAAGCTCGAAAAGCGCCTGGTGCGCCAGGTCAGCCAGGCGATCAGCGATTTCGGCCTGATCGCCGACGGTGACAAGGTCATGGTGTGCGTCTCGGGCGGCAAGGACAGCTACGGCATGCTGGACGTGCTGCGCATGCTGCAGCAGCGCAATGGCCACCGCTTCGAGCTGGTCGCCGTCAACCTCGACCAGAAGCAGCCGGGTTTTCCGGCCCAGGTGCTGCCCGACTACCTGGCCGGGCTGGGCGTGCCCTTCCACATCGAGACCCGCGACACCTACAGCGTGGTCAAGCAGCATGTGCCCGAGGGCAAGACCATGTGCAGCCTGTGCAGCCGCCTGCGCCGGGGCATCCTGTACCGCGTGGCCGACGAGCTCGGTTGCACCAAGATCGCGCTGGGCCACCACCGCGACGACATGCTGCAGACCTTTTTCCTCAACATGTTCTTCGGCGGCAAGCTCAAGGGCATGCCGCCCAAGGTGCAGAGCGACCGGGGCGACCACCTCGTCATCCGCCCGCTGGCCTATGTGGCCGAGGACGACCTCACGCGCTGGGCTGAACTGCGCAATTTCCCCATCATCCCCTGCACCCTGTGCGGCAGCCAGGAAAACCTGCAGCGCAAGCAGATCGGGCAGATGCTGCGCGACTGGCAGCAGCTGTACCCGGGCCGTATCGAGAACATGGCCGTGGCACTGCGCAACCTGGTGCCCTCGCACTTCATGGACCCGCGCCACTTCGACTTCCAGGGCCTGGTGGCCAATGGCGTGGCCGATGCCGAGGGCGACAAGGCCTTCGACGGCGAGGAGTTCCCGCAGGCCATCGCCATGCCGGTGCTGCGCTGAACAACACACAACGAGATTGGATGGCCCCCGATGAGCACCCTCAAAGCCCCTGAACTGCTGCTGCCCGCCGGCTCGCTCGACAAGATGCGCGCGGCCTACGATTTCGGCGCCGATGCGGTCTACGCGGGCCAGCCGCGCTACTCGCTGCGCGCGCGCAACAACGAGTTCCGCCTGGAGCAGATCCGCCAGGGCATCGAGGAGGCCCATGCGCGCGGCAAGAAGTTTTTCGTGACCAGCAACCTGATCGCGCACAACGACAAGATCCGCACCTACCTGCGCGATATCGAGCCCGTGATCGATCTGAAGCCCGACGCCCTCATCATGGCCGACGCCGGCCTGATCATGATGGTCAAGGAAAAGTGGCCCGAGGTGCCCGTGCACCTCTCGGTGCAGGCCAACACCACCAACTGGGCGGCCGTGAAGTTCTGGCAGAAGATGGGGGTGGAACGCATCATCCTCTCGCGCGAGCTGAGCCTGGACGAGATCGAAAAGATCCGCCAGGAATGCCCGGACATCGAGCTCGAGGTCTTCGTGCACGGCGCGCTGTGCATCGCCTACTCGGGCCGCTGCCTGCTCAGCGGCTATTTCAACCACCGCGACCCCAACCAGGGCACCTGCACCAACGCCTGCCGCTGGAACTACGCCACGCACGATGCCGAGGTCGATCCCACCACGGGCGAAGCCATTGCGCAGAAGATGGAAGGGGACTTCAACTTCGAGGCCGCGCAGCAGAAGGCCGAACAGTCGTTTTCCACCACCGGCAACGGCCAGCGCCACCCCAAGGCCGACAAGGTCTACCTGATCGAGGAGCTGGGCCGGCCCGGCCAGCTCATGCCCATCATGGAGGACGAGCACGGCACCTACATCATGAACAGCAAGGACCTGCGCGCCGTGGAGCATGTGGCGCGGCTGGCGCAGATCGGCGTGGATTCGCTCAAGATCGAGGGCCGCACCAAGAGCCTGTACTACGTGGCGCGCACCGCCCAGGTCTACCGCCGCGCCATCGACGACGCCGTGGCCGGCCGGCCGTTCAACCCCGAGCTGCTGCTGGAGCTCGAAGGCCTGTCCAACCGCGGCTACACCGGCGGCCTGCTGGAGCGCCGCCCGAGCCAGGACTACCAGAACTACGTGAGCGGCCATTCGGCCACCCAGCGCAGCCAGTTCGCGGGCGAGGTGCTGGGCGCCGAAGGCCAGGACGCCGTGGGCCTGGCGGGCGACTGGGTGCAGGTAGAGACCAAGAACCATTTCGCCGTGGGCGACCTGCTGGAGGTGGTGCACCCCAGCGGCAATGTCCAACTGCGCCTGGAGCGCATGCACGACGTGCACGGCCAGCCCGTGGCCGTGGCCCAGGGCAACCCGGTGCGCGTGTGGATACCGCTGCCCGCGCGCTACGCGGGTGCACTGCTGGCCCGGGTGGTGGAACAGCCGGCAGCCGCGCCCGAACTGGTGGTGTGATCCGGCGGCGAAAGGCCGGCCGCGCGCAGGGCCGCGCCATTTCCCGTCCGGCGCAACGGCTTTGGCACTTTGGAAATTGACCTGCGTCAAGAATCCCCAGACCATGTTTGCGCACCCAGATGCATCCCCCGGGCCGGTGTGCCCCTGGGGCGCAGGCCTTGCCGGTGCAGCAACCAGGAGCAGACATGGCCGATTCCGCAAAGCTGCAGCGCATGGACTGGGGCGTGCACGACGCCCTGCAACGCATAGGCCGGCGTGCCGACCTGATCGTGCTGGGCATCGTGGCCCTGGGCTGGGTCGTGGCGTTGTGGGTGGGCCTCATCCATGGGCGGCCCGGCACGGCGGCGGCCTGGGGCGCCCTGCTCACCGGGGCGGGGGCGCTGGCCTTCTGGCTGGCGCCGGGCACGCTGCTGTCGCGCCTGGTCATCGGCTTTTGCGGCATGGCCATGGTGGCGCTGCACCTGCAGCTGAGCCTGGGCCAGCCCGAGTTCCACTTCGGCGTGTTCGTCTTCCTGGCCTTTCTCCTGGCCTACCGGGACTGGCGGCCCGTGCTGTTCGCCGCCCTGGTGATCGCCGTGCACCATGTGGCCTTCGACCGGCTGCAGCTGGCCGGCCTGCCCCTGTACTGCCTGAGCGAGCCGGACTTTGCGCGCATTCTGGTGCATGCGGCCTTCGTGGTCGTGCAGGCCACGGTGGAAGTGCTGATTGCGCTGCGCATGCGCGGCGACGCCATCGAATCGGCCGAGCTGCAGCAGCTGTGCCGGCCGCAGGCCGACGGGCAGCTGTCGCTGGACGTGGGCCGCATGTCCGTCAGCAGCCCGACGGCCATGGCCTTGCGCGATGCGCTGCTGCGCCTGAACAACGCGGTGGCAGATGTGCAACTGGCGGCCGAGAGCATGTCCAGCGCGTCGGGTGAGATCGCGGTGGGCAACCAGGACCTGAGCCAGCGCACCGAGCGCACGGCGGCCCACCTGCAGGAGGCCGCCGCGTCCATGGAGCAACTGGGCGGCATGGTCAGCCAGAGTGTGCAGGAGGCGGTGGCCGCGCGCGACCTGGCCACCGAGGCCTCCGAGGTGGCCGAGCGCTGCGGGGGTGTGGTGTCGCAGGTGGTCTCCACCATGCAAGGCATCCAGGCCAGCGCCAAGCGCATCGCCGACATCGTGGGCGTGATCGATGGCATTGCGTTCCAGACCAACATCCTGGCGCTCAATGCGGCCGTGGAGGCCGCCCGTGCCGGCGAGCAAGGCCGGGGCTTCGCCGTGGTCGCCAGCGAGGTGCGGGCCCTGGCCAGCCGCAGCGCGGATGCGGCGCGCGAGGTGCGCGGCCTGATCACCGAGTCCCTGCAGCAAGCTGACCGGGGGGCGAGCCTGGTTGTCGATGCCGGCCGCAGCATGGAAGAGGTGGTGGGCCATGCGCGCGATGTCTCGCAGCGTGTGGGCACCATCAGCAGCGCCGTCGAAGGCCAGTCGGGTGACCTGCACAAGGTCAACACCTCGGTCAACGAACTCGACCAGATGACCCAGCAGAATGCGGCCCTGGTCGAGCAGTCGGCGGCTGCGGCGGCCAGCCTCAGGCAGCAGGCCGCGCGCCTGCTGCAGGTGGTCGATGGCTTCCAGTTCGCCGTACCCCACACAGCCCTGCGCGCCTTGCAATAGGCGCCGCATCGGCCCCGGGGCTGGCCCCGGCCGGGGATTGGCGCCAGAATCAGGCCCTACCCCACCGCCCGCATGGCCGCACCCATCGACCCCTCCCGCCCTGGCGCACTGCCGCCCGTGGCCCAGTTCCTGGCCGAAGCGGCGCTGCAGCGCCAGGCCGCACTGCTCGGGACCGACAAGGCGGCCCCGGCGCGTGCCCCGTTTCCGCTGGGCGACGCGGCACCCCCGGCGCCCCCTGCGGCACCCGTGCCTGGGGCGGCGCCGGCACCGACTCCCGCACCGGCCGACAAGGCCAGCATTTCGCAAGAGGCGCGCGGCCCCCTGGGTGCGGGTTTCGACCCGCGCGGCAATGCGGCGGCCGCAACCGCGGGCGCGGCGGCACGCAGCCCGCTGCCGGCGGCATTGGCGCCGGGCAGCCCTGTGGCAGCGCCGCCTGTCGCCGCCGCGGCACCGCTCGCAGCCGCGGCCTGGCCGGCCGAGGGGCTGGACGCCCCGGCGCTGCGCATGGTGGGCGCTATGGTGGCGCAGCTCACCGAGGGCAGCGGCATGCCCCAGCGCGTGGTTGCCGCCCAGCCCTGGCCCGTGGGCTTGGCCCATGCGCTGGAGAAGGGCGAGGCCGAACCCGGGCAGCCACCGCTGCAGACCTGGCTGGTGCGCCAGGGCACGGTGCAGACCCCCGAGGGGCCGCGCGGTTTTGCGCTGACCCTGCGCGTGCCGGTGCCCTGGATGGCGTCGCAGCCGGCACCCCCAGCAGCGGTGGCGACGACGCCGCCAGCGCCGCTGCAGATACCGTTCTCCGGCAATGCCCCAACCCTGCAATCGGGGGTGTTTGCCCTGGTGCTGCAGGGGCTGGTGGAACCGGCAGGGACGGCGGCCATGGCGCGCACCAGTGCACTGCTGGTGCTGGACTTCCAGGCCCAGCTGCCCGCCTCGGTCTATGGGCGCGAGATGCTGCTCGCGCCGGGCCAGCGCCTGGACCCCTGGACGCAGATGGCCGTGCTGCAGGCCAGCGGCCATTTGCCGGTCGATGAAGACCGTGGGCGCGACCGGCCAGTGTGCGAGGTGGCCGGCTGCCCTTATGCCGGCCGTTCGCCCTGTGCGCAGCCGTTCTGCCTGGCCCTGCGCTGGGTGGACCCGGTGGTTCCCACCGTGCCGGCAGGGCCGGCCGCCTGAATCTCAGCTGGCGAACTGGCTGTCGCGCACATCGCCCACGCTGCGGCGGATCTCGCCGTGGCGCGCGCGCGTGATCGGGTAGGCCATCAGCAACGGGATGGCGAACGCCAGGCACAGGGCCGGCAGCAGCCCGGTCATGGTGCGGATGCCCTGCAGCGCCAGTTCGGTCTGCGCGACGTTGGGCACATAGTGCGTCCAGTCGAGCACGGCGGCCACGACCACGGTGGCCACGGTGCGCGCGATCTTGTCGACCAGGCCGTACAGGCCGTAGTACATGCCGGTGGTGCGTTCGCCCGCCAGCATGTGGCCGTGGTCGATGGTGTCGGGCACCATGGCGTAGGGCACGATCCAGTGCGCCCCCATGCCGATGCCGATCAGCGCCAGCACGGCGGCCAGCATGCCCTGCTGCCCCGGTTGGATCCAGTAGAGCATGACCAGTCCTACGGCGCTGAACACCAGGCCCAGGATGTAGGCACGGTTCTTTTCCCAGCGGTCGACCACGCGCTTCCAGGCGAACAGCGAGACCCCCACCACCCCCAGCAGAATGGCCATGAGCCTGGGCAGGTCGCCCTGCGTGCCCTGCAGCTGGTAGATCACGAAGTAGGCCAGCGCACCCTGCACCAGCGTGAGGCCCAGGCGCACCAGGCCGGCCGCGCTCACCAGCAGCAGGAAGGGGCGGTTGCGCAGCGTGCCCAGCAGCGTGCGGCGCACCGAGTCCCAGGCGGGCGCCGGGTCGGCCGGGGCGGCGGCTTCATCGGCCACGGGCTCGTGCACACGCCAGGCCACCACGGCGACCGCCATGCCGGCGGCCAGGCCAAAGCAGGCCCCGGCCAGCGCATAGCCGGTGCGCGCATCGGGCGCGGCGCGCACCAGCACGGGCATGAGCACGCTGCCTGCGAAAAAGCCGATCAATGCGCCCAGCGAGGCAAAGGCCGTGAGGCTGGTGCGCTCGTCGTAGTCGCGCGTGAGGTTGGCAGCCATGGCCTGGTAGGGCAGCTGCACCAGCGTCATCAGCGTGTCGAACAGCGTGTAGGTGATGGCGATCCACAGGAAGGCCGCCACGGGGGACAGCCCGGGTGGCACCATCCACACCGCGGCGGCCACCACGGCCAGCGGAATGGCGCCGTAGATGAGGTACACGCGGTGGCGGCCCCAGCGCGAGCGCGTGCGGTCGGTCACCCAGCCAAAGAGCGGGTCGTTGATCGTGTCCCAGACCTTGCCCACCAGCAGCGCGGCGCCGGCCACGGCCGGCGGCACCAGGGCCACGTCGGTGTAGAAGATCATGAGCAGAAAGCCCATGGCCGCGATCAGCATCTGCAGGCCCACATTGCCCACGGCGTAGCTGAGCTTGGTGCCCAGCGTCAGCATCGGTGGGGTGGCCTGGCGGGTGGCGTGCCCGCTCACAGCGCGTGCGCCGGTTCGGCCACCGGCTCCTCGGCATCGAGCATGGCGCGCACTTCACGGCGCAGCATCTTGTTGAGAAAGCTGCGCGGGATCTCGGGCACGATGCGCACGCGGTCGGGTTGCAGCTCTGCGCGCAGGTTTTCGGCCAGGTACTCGGTGATGTCGTGCTCCAGCGCACGCCAGTTGTGCTCGGCGCGCCAGCTCTGGCGCAGGCTGGCCACCAGCACGGCCTGCTCGCCATGCTGCACCAGGCAGCATTCCTTGACGGCGGGGTGCTGGTGCGTGACCTCTTCCACCTCGCGCGGGTTCAGCAACTGGCCGCCCTTGCGCACGCGGTCGGCGCTGCGGCCCAGCACATGCAGGTAGCCGGCCTCGTCGAAGTAGCCCATGTCGCCCATCACCACCCAGCCATCGCGCAGGGTCTCGGCGGTCTTCTCGGGGTCGTGCCAGTAGCGGTCGAAACGCACCGGCGTCTGCACCGTGACCAGGCCCATCTGGCCTTGGGGCAGGGGCTCGAAGTCATCGCTGCGGATCACCACCTGCACGCCCGGCATCACGCGCCCCACGGACGACAGGATGTGGAGGCCCAGCGGTTCGCCGCTGGCGTCCACATGCTCGTGCGGCAGCAGCCAGGTGATCGGGGGCAGCGCTTCCAGGCAGCCATAGCCCTGCTGGAAGATGGGTCCGAAGCGGCGAATCGCCTCGGCGATCTTGGGCGCGGGCATCATCTCCGAGCCGTAGGGCACGTGGCTGAGCGAGGAGAGGCGGTAGCGCGGCAGGTCCGGGTCATCCAGCAGGTCGATGATGGCCGAGGGCGAGAGAAAGGCGCGCGAGACCTTGTGGCGCTCGATCAGGCCGGCCAGCGTGGCCGGGCGAAAGTTCTCGGGCATCACCAGCACCGCGCCCGACAGCAGCGTGGGCAGCACCAGGCCCGAGCCCGGCCCCGTGATCGGCAGGCCGAGCATGTTGACGTCCTGGCCGCTGGCCGGGGGCGTGAAGTTGATGGACTGGGCGATGAAGCGCACGCTGTCCAGGTACTTGCGGTGGGTGTAGCCGATGGCCTTGGGCAGGCCCGTGGTGCCCGAGGTCATGTGCAGCGCGAACACCTCGTCCTCGTGCACCTTCGCCGTGCCGCGCGTGGGCGTGGCCTGGGCCAGCGCCTCCTCGTAGGGTTTGCCGATGGCCAGGATGTGCAGGCCGGGCATGCGTTCGCGCACGGTGGCCAGGATGGGCTCGCTGAGCGCCGGGTCGTGGATGAACACGGCAGGCTTCACGCGCAGCAGGGTATCGAGCGCGGCCTGCGCCGACAGGTGCTTGTGGAAGCTGGCGAAGATGGTGCCGTTTTCGAACGTGGCCAGGCGCGTCTCGTACTGCTCACCGGTCTCGGGCAGCCAGGTGAAGACGATGTCGCCCTGCTTGACGCCCTGGGCCTGCATCCAGCCGTGCAGGCGCAGCACGCGCCCGTGCAGTTGCTGGTAGGTCAGGGTGCCGCGCCGGTCGATGAGGGCCGGCTTCTTGCCATGCAGGCGGTAGGCCAGGCGGGCCACCGAACGGGCGGTGCGAAGCCGGTTCAGCATGAAGCGCGCCACGGCGCTGCGCAGGGAAGGGAGGGCCACCGTTGTCTCCTGGAGGGCAAAGAGGCAGGCAGTCTCCCACGTGGCCTTGGGGGCAAACGTCTCCATTTGTGTGGGCGCGTATCCGCCTGTTTCCGCAGCGGCCAGGCGGTTGCTTCTGGCCGACGACAGGCACAGACACCCCCATTCGGGCGTCGCCCGGGCGCAACAGCACATCCCGCCCAAGAAAAAACCGCCAGGGCCTGGTGGGCCGCTGGCGGTTGCTTTCGAGACCAGAGCGGCCGGGTCGGCCGCTGCGGTTTCCGGAGCCGCGAAGGCTCAGGGGTACAAGCCGCGCATTTCGCGGGCGTGCAGGATGCGCTGGCAGGCCACGATGAAGGTGGCGGTGCGCAGGCTCACCTTGTGCTCCTGGGCGATCTGCCAGACGCCGGCGAAGGCTTCCTGCATGATGCGCACCAGGCGGGCGTTGATCTCGTCCTCGCTCCAGAAGAAGCTGGAGAAGTCCTGCACCCATTCGAAGTAGCTCACCGTCACGCCGCCGGCGTTGGCGATCACGTCGGGCAGCACCAGCACGCCCTTGTCGTTGAGGATGTCGTCGGCCTCGGGGGTGGTGGGGCCGTTGGCGCCTTCGATCACCAGCTTGGCCTTGATCTTGCCGGCGTTGTCCTTGGTGATCTGGCCTTCCAGCGCGGCGGGGATCAGGATCTCGCAGTCCACGCCCCAGAACTCCTCGGGTTTCATCGTGTCGGCACCGGCAAAGCCGCCCACGCCGCCGCGGATCTTCACGTGGGCCAGCAGGGCCGGCACGTCCAGGCCCTTGCCGTTGAAGATGGTGCCGGTGTGGTCCTGCACGGCCACGACCTTGGCGCCCGCTTCGGCAAACAGCTTGCCGGCGATGCCGCCCACATTGCCGAAGCCCTGCACGGCCACGCGGGCACCGTCGAGGGCCAGGCCGGTCAGCTTGGCGGCCTCGACGCCCACGGTGAAGACACCGCGGCCGGTGGCTTCCACGCGGCCCAGCGAGCCGCCCAGGTCCACGGGCTTGCCGGTCACCACGCCGGTGGCGGTGGAGCCCACGTTCATGGAGTACGTGTCCATCATCCAGGCCATGATCTGGCCGTTGGTGTTCACGTCGGGAGCGGGGATGTCCTTGGAGGGGCCGATGATGATGCCGATCTCGCTGGTGTAGCGGCGCGTCAGGCGCTCCAGTTCACCGAGCGAAAGCTTCTTGGGATCGACGCGGATGCCGCCCTTGGCACCGCCGTAGGGCACGTTCACGGCCGCGTTCTTGATCGACATCCAGGCCGACAGGGCCATCACTTCCGACAGCGTCACGTCCTGGTGGAAGCGCACGCCGCCCTTGCCCGGGCCGCGCGAGGTGTTGTGCTGCACGCGGTAGCCCTCGAAGTGGGCGATGGTGCCGTTGTCCAGCTCGATCGGCACGTCCACGATCAGCGCGCGCTTGGGGCGCTTGAGCGTTTCCACCCAGCGGGCCAGGTGGCCCAGGTAGGGGGTGACGCGGTCGACCTGCTGCAGGTAGATGCCCCAGGGGCCGAGGTTGTCCGCCTGCAGGTAGGAGGGCAGGGTGTGGACGGCGCCCGCTTGGGAGGCGGTGGCCGGAGCGCCGGAAGAGTGCGACATGGTGATTTCCTTTTGGGATCGGTTCAAGCCGCGAAGCTTATGCCTGCCCCCGGAACCTGTCCAAGGCCATAGTGTTACAGGGTTATGCGTCTGATGCATAACTTGCCAGGCGCCCCTTGGGCACGCTCCGACGCCCCTCCCCAGCGGCTTGCGCAGGGCGCGGGACTCACTCCACCTGGAAGCCCGCCAGCTGCGGATCCCCCGGTGGGTAGAGCAGCTCCAGGTTCTGCAGCACCTGGCGCAGCACGCTGGCGATCATCAGGTTGCGGTGGGTCTTGGAGTCGGCCGGCACGATGGTCCAGGGCGCCCAGGCGGTGTGCGTGGCGGCCAGCAGGGTGTCGTAGGCCTGGCGGTACTCCTTCCACTGCTTGCGCACCTCAATGTCGCCCATGCTGAACTTCCAGTGCTTGGTGGGGTCGTCCAGGCGCTCCTGCAGGCGCGCGCGTTGCTCCTCGGGGCTGATGTGCAGCAGGAATTTGAGCACGATGGTGCCCGTCTCGCTGAGCATGCGCTCGAAGTCGTTGATATGGGCCAGGCGCTGCTGCTGCTGTTCGGGCGTGATCCAGCCATTGACCACGGGCACCAGCACGTCTTCGTAGTGGCTGCGGTTGAACACCGTGATGTCTCCGTCCTGCGGCACCTGCTGGTGGATGCGCCAGAGGTAGTCGTGCGCGCGCTCGGTTTCGGTGGGTGCCTTCCAGCCCACGGTGCGCACGCCCAAAGCGCTCATGCGCCCGAACACGCCGCGGATGGTGCCGTCCTTGCCCGAGGTATCGGTGCCCTGCAGCACCACCAGCAGCTTGTAGCGCCTGTCGGCGTAGAACAGGTTCTGCAGTGCATCGAGTTCCAGCGCCAGGGCTTCGACGGCTGCCTTGTCCTCGGCCTTGCTGCCCTGGGAGAACGGCTTGGCGCCGGGGTCCCAGTCGGCCAGCGAAGGGGCCTTGCCCTTCTTGCCGGGCCTGGGCTGCCAGGCGGCCCAGCGCTCGGCGAAGGCCTTGGTGCTGCTCTCGAAAGGATGGGTCATGCGGTTCATCTCCTGTCCAGGAAAAAGGGCGTCAATGGCTGCCGTGGGCCATGCGGTAGGCCAGGGGCGTCTGGCCGGTGGCATGGGTGAAGGCCCGGTGCAGGCCCGCCTCGCTGGCAAAGCCCAGGTCCTGGGCGATGCGTTTGAGCGGGTGGCGGGTCTGGCACAGGGCGTCCGCGGCCTGCCGCAGTTTGATGCGGCGCATCCAGTGTGCCGCAGACAGGCCGGTGTGTGCACGCACCCGCCGCGCCAGGGTGCGGGTGGACAGGTGCATGGCCGCCGCCAGATCGGCCAGGCTGAGGCCCTGGGCGGGGCTGCGCTGCACCCAGAGCATGGCCTTTCGCAGCGCGGGCTCCGCCTGGGCCACGAGGTCCAGCCCGGCAAACACCGGGTGGGTGGCGCGCGGGCGGGGCAGCACCAGCACCTCCTGCAGGTCCTGCAGGGCCTGGGGTGGCAGCCGGGGCGCCAGCGCATGCAGCATCAGCGGCAGGTAGCCGCTGGCGCCGGCCGCCGTGGTCGCCACGGCCGTGGCCACCAGGGGTTCGTCCAGGCGCCATTGCACGGCCGCAAACTCCTGCTCCAGCGCGGCCTGCAGCCACCAGGTGGCCGTGGCGGGCTGGCCGTCGAGCCGTCCGCTGGCCGCGAGCAGCAGCACGCCGGCGCAGTAGCTCCACAGCGGGGTGCGCCGGGGCAGGGCGCGCAGCGCGCGCACCAGGGGTTGCAGGGGGCGCAGTTGTGCCTGCACCTGGTCGGGTGCCGACAGCCACAGGCCCGGCACCAGCACGGCATCGGCCTGCACCTGGTCCAGGGTAGCGGCGGGCAGCAGTGCCGGCCCCTGCCAGGTGGGCACGGGCTGCAGCTCCAGCCCCACCCACTGCACGTCGAACAGCGGCCGGCCCGCGCGCAGGTTGGCCGCGCGCGCCATGTCGGCCGTGGCAAACAGGCCCGCGGGCATGCAGCCCTCGTAGAGCAGCAGGGCCAGGCGCAAGGGGCGTGTGGCAGGAATTGGCAATGAATTGTCCATTCAAGCCATTCTCGCGGAGCGGGTGTTTTCGAACAATGGGGCTTCATCCCTTGCCTCTTGATCCATCCCATGAAAATCACCCAACTGCGCAACGCCACCATCGTGCTGGAGTTCGAAGCCCAGGGCAGGCCCGTGGCCCTGCTGGTCGACCCCATGCTGTCGCCCCAGGGCAGCCTGCCGACCCTGCGCTACCTGGGCGGCACGCGCCGCCGCAACCCGGTGGTGGAGTTGCCGGACTGCAGCAATGCCGTGCTCGGCCGCGTGACGCATGCCCTCATCACCCATTGCCAGCGTGGCCATTTCGACCACCTGGACCGGGCAGGCAAGCAATTCCTGCGCACGCGGGGCACGCCCGTGCTGTGCATGCCCCGCGATGCGGAGCACCTGGCGGCGCGCGGCCTGGCGGTGCAGCCGCTGGCGGGTACCGGCCGCCAGCCCTTTCTGGACAGCGGCCACATCACGCCCATCGCCTGCGTGCATGGGCGCGGCTGGGTCGGCCGCCTCATGGAGCACGGCCATGGTTACCTGATCGAGATGCCGGGCGAGCCCAGTGTCTACATCGCGGGCGACACGGTGCTCACGCCCGAGGTGCGCGACTGCCTCACGCGGCTGCGGCCGGATGTAGCGGTGCTGCCGGCCGGCGGCGCACGCTTCGACCTGGGGGGCGAGATTCTCATGGACGGGCAGGGTGTGGTCGATGCCTGCACGCTGTCGCCGGGCTGGGTGGTGGCCAACCACCTCGAAGCGCTCGACCATTGCCCCACCACGCGGGTTGGGCTCGCGGCCCTGGCCACCAAGGCCGGGGTGGGGGCACGGCTGTGGATACCCGAGGACGGCGAGTCGCGCGTGTTCTGATACGGCTCAGGTGCCCGAACAGTTCTGCTCGGCCGGGTGCCCGGCACGGTGCGCGTCGTGCGCCATCAGGTCCACGAAGCGCCGCGCGCCCAGGCCCAGGGGCCGCTCCTTGGACCAGACCACGTCCACCCACAAGGCGGTGCCGTTGCTCAGGTTCTCGAACGGCATCTCGACCAGCGTGCCCGCATCGATGCGCGGCTGCACCAGCGCGCGCGGCTGCCAGCCCCAGCCCAGGCCCGCCTCGATGAGGCCCAGCGCGGCCAGGTGGTTGTCGGTGCGCCAGTGGTGGCGCGCAAAGACGAAACGCCGGTCGATCTGCGCCAGGTCGCGGCTGGCCACCACGATCTGCCGCGTGGTCGTGAGGTGCTCCTCGCGCAACTGGGCCAGGGCGCTGGCCTCGCCCCGTGCCGCGGCGGCCGCGCGCGCGGCCTGCAGCACCGGGTGGTCGGGCGCCATCACCGCCACCAGGGTTTCGCTGCCCACCTCCTGGAAGCCCTCGCGCCCATCGATGCTGGGGCGCTCGAACACCAGCGCCAACTGGGCGCGGCCGGTGTGCAGCAGCTCCAGCGCATCGACCTGGGGCGCGGCCAGCACCTCCACCTGCAAGAGCGGGTACTCGCGCGCCAGCGCCGCAATCGGCTCGGTCCAGCGCGAGGCCAGCAGCTCGGGGGCAATGGCCACCGTGAGCCGCTCCTCCAGCCCCTGGGTGAGTGACAGCGCCTGGGCATTGAGCTGCTGCAGCTGCCCGGCCAGCAGGCGCGCCTGGGGCTCCAGCGCACGCGCCGCCGCCGTGGGCCGGGGCTCGCGGCCGCTGCGGTCGAACAGCGGCATGTCCAGCTCCGCCTCCAGGTGGGCAATGGCCATGCTCACGGCCGAGGGCACGCGCGACAGGCTGCGTGCGGCCGCCGAGAACGAGCCCTGGTCCAGCACCGACAGAAAGACCTGGATGTTGTCCGAAGAAAAGGCCATAGCCCAATCTATCAGAAAAATTGAAACAAGCTAACTTTTTATATCAGCCAGAGGCACATAAAGTTCGGTCCATGGAACCACGGAACCCCACCACCCAACTGGCAGCGCCGCAGGCTGCCGCCGGCCTGCAGGGCGTCAAGCGCCGGGTCGTCTATGTCACGCTGTACGAGCTCATCGCCATCTTTGCCGCCACGGCGGGGCTGGCCTTCTTGACGGGCCAGGGTGCCGCGCATGCCGGCGTGATTGCCGCGGTCGCCGCGCTGATCGCCGTGGTCTGGAACCTGGTGTTCAACTGGGCCTTCGAGCGCTGGGAGTCGCGCCAGGAAGTGCGCGGGCGCAGCACCAGGCGCCGTGTGGTGCATGCCATCAGCTTCGAGATGGGCCTGGTCGTGACCCTGGTGCCGATCTTTGCCTGGTGGTTCAGCATCAGCCTGTGGCAGGCCCTGGTGATGGACATCGGCATGATCGTCTTCTTCCTGTGCTACACCTTTGTCTTCAACTGGGTGTTCGACCACGTGTTCGGCCTGCCGGCCAGCGCCCAAAGCGCCACGCAAGCCTGATACCGCGCCTCTGGCGCCAAGTCAGCCCTGCAGCAACTGGCCCGCGATAGCCGCTGCGGCGGTGCGGGTCTCCACCCCCAGCTTCTCGAAAATGTGCTCCAGGTGCTTGTTCACCGTGCGCGGGCTCATGCCCAGGATGTCGGCGATGTCGCGGTTGGTCTTGCCCTTGGTGAGCCACGAGAGCACCTCGGTCTCGCGCGGCGTCAGCGCCACCTGCTGCAGGTGGCGCGGCGCGGCGGCTTCGGCCGCTGCGTGGCTGAGCAGCAGCATGGATTCGGCCAGGCCGCTGGCCCCCATGTGGCGCGCCAGCAGCTGGCGGCCATCGGCCAGGGGCAGGGTCTGCTCGCCATCGCGCTGGGCCTGCACCAGCCAGGCGGCGGCCCGTTCCGTGGGCGCTTCGGTGTGGGCGAAGGCATCTTCGAGCCAGCGCGTTGCCTGGGGTGAGCGCCAGGCCACACGGCCCTGGCCGTCGAGCACCACCACCCCCAGGCCGGCCACGTCCACCGCCTCGCGCGCCAGGCGCGTGGCCTGGGCATTGCGCACATGGGTGGCCAGGCGCGCCAGCACCTCGGGAATGCGCAGCGGCTTGACCACGTAGTCCACGCCGCCGCTGGCAAAGCCCTGCAGGATCTGCGCCGTGTCCGACAGCCCGGTCATGAACACGATGGGCACGTGCGACCAGGGCGGTGTGGCCTTGAGCTGGCGGCACAGCGCAAAGCCATCGATGCCGGGCATCACCGCGTCGAGCAGCACGCCATCGGGCACCACCATGTCGAAGCGCTGCAGCGCCTCCTCGGCGTCGCGTGCGGCCAGCACGGCATAGCCCTCGGCCGCGAGCGCGTCGCAGAGCATGCGCAAGGTGTCCAGGGCATCGTCGACCACCAGCACCACACGCTGGCCGGGGGCCGGTGCGGCAGCGGGAGACACAGCGGGTGGGGCGTCTTCAATGGATGGCGTCATGGTCGGGTTCCCGCAAGTGCTGGGCCAGGGCCTCGAAATCGAAACGGTCCGCGCAGGCCTGCAGCAGGGCCAGCGCCTGGGCATGCTGGGGCGGCAGTTCGGCGCGTGCCCGGCGCAGCAGTTCGCGCACGGCAGCGGCCTGGCCCTGGCGCGCCAGGCGGGTGAGGTCGTCGCGCAGTTCCTGCGGCAGGGCCGTGGGGGCGGCCGGGCTGGCACCGGCCAGGGCCACGGGGGCCAGCGCGGGCTGCGGGGTGTTGTCGTGCAGCCATTCGAGCTGCAATGCCACCTGCAGCGCGCGCAGCAGCTCGGATTCGACCACCGGCTTGCCCACGAAGCCCTGCACCTGCACGGCGGCCAGGCGCTCGGGCTCGTGGTCGAACTGGTTGGCTGAGACGAAGACGATGGGCAATTGCTCGGCCGGGGCCAGCGTGCGCAGCAGGGCGGCGGTCTGCCAGCCGTCCAGGTCGTCCATGGAGATGTCGAGCAGCACCAGGTCGGGTGGCGCCTGGCGCACGATCTCCACGCACTCCAGGCCGCTGGCCGCCTCGCACACGATGAAGCCCAGCGGCACCAGCAGGCCCGCCAGCAGCTGGCGCTGCAGGGGCTGGTCGTCCACCACCAGCAGCGTGCGCCTGGGCCCGATGTGGCCGATCACCGGGCGCAGCACGGCCATGTGCGCGGGGCGCCAGGCCGGGTCGGGCGAGATGCCGGGCAGGTACAGGCGCACGGTGAAGGTGCTGCCCTGGCCCGGCGTGCTGGCCACCGTGAGCTCGCCGCCCATGAGCTGGGTCAGCAGGTGCGTGATGGTCAGGCCCAAGCCCGTGCCGGCCTCGCGCGCGCGCCGTCCGGCGCTGCCGCGCTCGAAGGGCAGGAAGATGCGCTCGCGGTCCTGCGGCTCGATGCCGATGCCCGTGTCGATGACCTCGATGCGCGAGACATGCGGGCGGAAATCCATGCGCAGCCGCACCTCGCCGCGCTCGGTGAAGCGCACGGCGTTGGACAGCAGGTTGATGAGGATCTGGCGCAGGCGCTTGGCATCGGCCCGTATCCACCCGGGCATGGTGCCCTCGGTCTGCACCACGAAGCGCAGGCCTTTGGCCTCGGCCTGCGGGCGCAGCATGCCCTCGACGTTCTGCACCAGCTCGGGCAGGGGCAGGGGGGCCAGGTCCAGGCGCAAGCGGCCGGCCTCGATGCGCGCCAGCTCCAGCGAGCCGTCGATCAGCGCATGCATGTGTTGCCCGCTGTGCTGGATGGTGGACAGGCTTTCGCGCAGCCAGCCCTCGGTCTGCGGGTTCTTGAGCAGGATCTGCGTGTACCCGAGGATGCTGTTGAGCGGCGAGCGCAGCTCGTGCGTCATGCCGGCCACGTAGCGCGTCTTGGCCAGGCTGGCCGATTCGGCCTGGTCCTTGGCGGCCTGCAGCTCGGCATCGGTGCGCTTGTGCGCCTCGATTTCCTGCAGCAGCAGCTGGGTCTGGCGTTCCGATTCGTCCTGCGCCATGCGCCGGCTGTCGGTGCTCAGCACCACCCACCAGGCGCACACGGCGGCCAGCAGCGCGAGCAGCGCGAACACCTTGAGGAAGGGCATGCGCAGGAATTGCGCGGGCGTCTCCAGGCTCTCCTGTACGTACACCACGCCGAGCAGGAAGGCCATCACCGCGCACAGCACCACGGTCACCATGAGGTACTGGCCCATGCGGAAGTTGACCTTGGCCGCCCAGTGGCGCGGCAGCAGCAGCGCGGCCACGGCGCGCAACTGGTCGGTGGCGCGCGAGCCGGTCTTGCAGCGGTCGTGGCAGCGCGATTCGAGCGAGCAGCACAGGGAGCAGATGGCGGCGCCATAGGCCGGGCAGCGCGCCATGTCCTCGGCCTCGAACTGGTTCTCGCACACGGTGCAGCGCACGGCCTCGCCGGGCTGCCAGGTGGTGTCGGGCTTGCGCGCCAGGTAGTAGCGCCCTTGGGTGGTCCAGGCCAGCAGCGGGGCCAGCGCCATCGACAGCACCAGTGCAATGAAGGGGGAGAAGGCGGCCGCCATCTCGCCGAACAGGCCCGCATAGGCGCAGCAGGCCACCGCGGCCGCCAGCACCATGGCGCCCAGGCCCACGGGGTTGAAGTCGAACAGGTGGGCGCGCCGGAACTCGATGCCCGGCGGCGACAGGCCGAGCGGCTTGTTGATCACCAGGTCGGCCACCAGCGCCCCGACCCAGGCGATGGCCACATTGCTGTAGACCGCCAGCACCTTCTCGAGCGCGCCGAACACCCCGAGCGTCATGAGCAGCGTGGCGATGCCCACGTTGAACACCAGCCACACCACGCGCCCCGGGTGGCTGCGCGTGATGCGCGCGAAGAAGTTGGACCAGGCGAGCGAGCCCGCATAGGCATTGGTCAGGTTGATCTTGATCTGCGAGACCACGACGAAGAGCACCGTGACCGCCACGGCCATGCCCGGCAGGCCCAGTGCCTGCATGACCTGGTGGAAGCCGGCGAGGAACATCTGCGTGGGTTCGGCCGCGCGGCTGGCGCCGACCTCGAACTGCAGCGCCGCAAAGGCCAGGAAGGCGCCGCCCGCCATCTTGAGCATGCCCATCACGATCCAGCCGGGCCCGGCCACCAGCACTGCGCCCCACCAGCGCCAGCGGTTGGCGGCCGTGCGCTCGGGCAGAAAGCGCAGAAAGTCCACCTGCTCGCCGATCTGCACCACCAGCGAGAAGATCACCGTGCCCGCCGCGCCGAACATCAGGGCATTGAACTGGCTGCTGCCGCTCTTGAGGCCCGACAGGCCCGCGAAGTCGCGGTACAGCTGCGGCTGCGTGAGCGCGATCCACACGAAGGGCAGCAGCAGCAGAAACAGCCACAGCGGCTGCGTCCAGGCCTGCAGGCGCGAGATCAGCGTGATGCCGCGCATGGCCATGGGCAGGATCACCAGGGATGAGAGCACATAGCACCACTCCAGCGGCCAGTCGACCACCATCTGCAGCGCCAGCGCCATGATGGCCGCTTCCAGCGCGAAGAAGATGAAGGTGAACACCGCGTAGATCAACGAGGTGATGGTCGAGCCCAGGTAGCCAAAGCCCGCACCGCGCGTGAGCAGGTCCATGTCGAGGCCGTAGCGCGCCGCGCAGTAGGCGATGGGCAGCCCCGTGAGAAAGATCAGCACCCCCACCGCGAGGATGGCCCACATGGCGTTGGAAAAGCCGTAGTTGAGCGCAATGGCGCCGCCAATGGCCTCGAGTGCCAGGAAGGACAGCGAGCCGAACGCCGTGTTGGCCACGCGGAACTCGCTCCAGCGCCGAAAGCCCTTGGGCGTGTAGCGCAGCGCGTAGTCCTCCATGGTCTCGTCGGCCACCCAGGCGTTGTACTCGCGCCGGAAGCGAAAGATCGTCTGCGGTGCAGGCTGCGGGGCGCCGGACGGGGTGGCGGTGGAGGGCATGCACCGGCCCATGCAAGAAACGTTCTAGCCGCAGCGGGTGGTGCGTATGCAGCGGCTACGTTAATTGACGTATGGGCGCGCACCAGGGTTCTCCCTAATCTTCACCCCAGCGCGGCACCTCCGACACGCCGCCCTGAACCACCCCAACCGCCAGTTGCAAGGAGCGTACGCACCATGAAGCACCTCACCGATCCGCATGCCCTGGGCATCAACCCCTCCACAGATGCCGGCCGCCGCCGCCTGCTGCAGGCCATGGGCGCTGCGTCCATGGCCGGCTTGCCCGCCTGGTCCTTCGCACAGGCCACGGCCCAGGTCAACACCACCAAGCTGGCCGTGACCGACACCGAGGTCACCGTGGGCCAGCTGCACTCGGCCACCGGCACCATGGCGATTTCCGAGACCGGCTCCATCCAGGCCGAGCAGCTGGCCATCGACCAGATCAACGCCATGGGCGGCGTGCTGGGCCGCAAGATCAAGGTCATCAAGGAAGACGGCGCCTCTGACTGGCCCACCTTCGCCGAAAAGTCCAAGAAGCTGCTCATCAACGACCACTGCGCCGCGGTGTTCGGCTGCTGGACCAGCGCTTCGCGCAAGGCCGTGCTGCCGGTGTTCGAGAAGGAAAACGGCCTGCTCTACTACCCCACCTTCTATGAAGGCCTGGAGCAGTCCAAGAACGTGATCTACACCGGCCAGGAGGCCACGCAGCAGATCCTGTACAGCCTGGACTGGGCCAAGACCGAGAAGAAGGCCAAGACCTTTTTCCTGATCGGTTCGGACTACATCTGGCCGCGCACCTCGATGAAGATCGCGCGCAAGCATGTGGAGAACTTCCAGAAGGGCAAGATCGTCGGCGAGGAGTACTACCCGCTGGGCAGCACCAATTTCGGCTCGCTGATGAACAAGATCAAGGTGCAAAAGCCCGACTGCCTGTTCGTTGCCGTGGTCGGTGGCTCCAACGTGGCCTTCTACAAGGCGCTCAAGGCCGCCGGCATCACGGGCGACAAGCAGCTCCTGGTCACGCTTTCGGTCACCGAGGACGAGATGACCGGCGTGGGGGGCGAGAACTTCGCGGGCTTCTTCTCGTCGATGAAGTATTTCCAGTCGCTGGACAACGAGAACAACAAGAAGTTCGTCGCCGCCTTCAAGGGCAAGTACGGCAAGGACGCCGTGATCGGCGACGTGACCCAGGCCGGCTACCTGGGCCCCTGGCTGTGGAAGGCCGCGGTCGAAAAGGCCAAGAGCTTCGACGTGGACAAGGTGGTGGCCGCCTCGCCCGGCATCGAACTCAAGACCGCGCCCGAGGGCTACGTGAAGCTCGACGCCAACCACCACCTGTGGAGCAAATCGCGCATTGCCATGGGCATGCCGGATGCGAGCTTCAAGGTGGTCTCCGAATCGCCCGAGCTCATCAAGCCCGACCCGTTCCCCAAGGGTTACCAGTAAGCCCTTCCATTGCGGCGCACGGCCCACGGGCCGGGCCGCCGCATGGCCGCCCACTTCTTCTCGTCCCACCGGAGCCTGGCACCCATGACCTTTTCAGAAATGCTCAACATCGGCCTCATGCAGGGCTTTGCCGGGCTGAGCCTGTTCGCCGTGCTGCTGCTCATGGGCCTGGGGCTGGCCATCATCTTCGGGCAGATGGGCGTGATCAACATGGCGCATGGCGAGTTCATGACCATCGGCGCCTACACCATCTACCTGGGCTCCACGCTCGCGGCCACGCATGCGCCGGGCTTCATGGCCTACTATTTTCCGCTGGCCATCGTGGCGGCCTTCGGCATCGCCTTTGCGGCGGGCTGGCTGGTGGAGTGGGGCTTGATCCGCCACCTGTACAAGCGCCCGCTCGATACGCTCCTGGCCACCTGGGGCATCAGCCTGGCGCTGCAGCAGTGCTTTCGCACCTTCATCGGCCCCAAGGAAGTCAGCCCCACGCTGCCCGACTGGCTGCTGGGCTCGTGGACGCCGGTGGAGGGCCTCGATATCCCCATCAACGGCATGTTCGTGCTGGGGCTCACGGTGGTGGTGACGGGCGGTGTGCTGCTGGCCCTGCACAAGAGCCGCTGGGGCCTGCGTGTGCGCGCCACGGTGAGCAACCGCGTGATGGCCAACGCCACCGGCATCGATACCAAGAAGACCGACCGCCTGACCTTTGCCATTGGCTGCGGCATTGCCGGGGTGGCGGGCGCGGCCTTCACCACCATCGGCTCCACCGGGCCTACCTCGGGCTCGCTCTACATCGTCGATGCCTTCCTGGTCGTCACCTTCGGCGGCGCGGCCAGCCTGCTGGGCACCGTGGTCTCGGCCTTCGGCATCGCACAGACCCAGTCGATCACCGAGTTCTTCCTGGCCGGATCCATGGCCAAGGTGATCACGCTGTCGCTGATCGTGTTGATCCTGATGGTGCGGCCGCAGGGCCTGTTCGCCTCCAAGGTGCGCCGCTGAGCGCTGGCCGACCTTCCCCTGAGTTCACCGGAGTCCTTTCATGAATGCCCTCAAAGCCTGGATCCAGCGCTACCAGCTTGCCAGCCTGGTGCTGCTCACCGTGCTGCTGGCCGTGGTGCTGCCGCTCACGCTCGACATCTTCCGCCTGAACCTCGTGGGCAAGTACCTCACCTACGCCTTCGTGGCCATCGGCCTGGTCATGGTCTGGGGCTATGGCGGCGTGCTCAGCCTGGGGCAGGGCGTGTTCTTCGGCCTGGGCGGCTATGCCATGGCCATGTTCCTCAAGCTCGAAGCCTCGGACCCCGTGAGCACCAAGATCCAGTCCACCCCCGGCATCCCCGACTTCATGGACTGGAACCAGATCACCGAGCTGCCCGCGTTCTGGGTGCCGTTCAAGAGCCTGCCGTTCGCGCTGGCGGCCGTGATCGTGGTGCCCACGCTGCTGGCCTGGATCGTGAGTTTTGCCATGTTCAAGCGCCGCGTGGGCGGCGTGTACTTCGCCATCATCACCCAGGCCGTGGCGCTGATCTGCACGGTGCTCATCATCGGACAGCAGGGTTACACGGGCGGCGTGAACGGCATGACCGACCTCAAGACCCTGTGGGGCTGGGACACGCGCACCGACAGCGCCAAATACATCCTGTACTACGTCTGCGTGGCCCTCCTGGTGCTGGCCATCGTGCTGTGCCGCTTCGTGCAGACCAGCAAGCTTGGCACCCTGCTGCTGGCCATGCGCGACAAGGAAGACCGCGTGCGCTTCTCGGGCTATGACGTGGCCAACTTCAAGGTCTTCACCTTCTGCCTGGCGGCCGCGCTCTCGGGCATCGGCGGGGCGCTGTTCTCGCTGCAGGTGGGCTTCATGTCGCCGAGCTTCGTGGGCATCGTGCCCTCCATCGAGATGGTGATCTACGCCGCCATCGGCGGGCGCATGAGCCTGGTGGGCGCGGTCTACGGCGCGCTGCTGGTCAATGCCGGCAAGACCTATTTCTCCGAGAGCTTTCCCGACCTGTGGCTGTTCCTCATGGCCGGCCTGTTCATCGGCGTGACCATGGCCTTCCCCATGGGCCTGGCCGGCCTGTGGGAGAGCCATGTCGTGCCCTGGTGGAAGGGCCGCCGCGAAGCGCTGCGCCAGGCTGCCATGCGGGTGCCCGCGGCGCCGGTGGCACCGCCGACCCGCCCGGCAGTCGCCGAAGCCGAGGCCTCCGCCCCCAGCCTGCCCGAAGGCACCAGCAGCCAGCGCGCCTGAATACGCCGCGCACCCGGAGCACACCCCATGAGCAACACCGACTTCGCCCTGGCCGTGGAAGACCTCACGGTCTCGTTCGACGGCTTCAAGGCCATTGACGCCCTCACGCTGTACGTCGACAAGAACGAGCTGCGCGTGATCATCGGCCCCAACGGCGCCGGCAAGACCACGCTCTTGGACCTGATCTGCGGCAAGACGCGCGCCACCGGCGGCAGCATCAAGTTCAAGAACGAGGAGCTCACGCGCATGGCCGAGCACAAGCGCGTGCGCCTGGGGATAGGGCGCAAATTCCAGACGCCCTCGATCTACGAGAACCTTTCGGTCTTTCAGAACCTGGAGGTCTCCTACCCCTCGGGCCGCACGGTGTTCGGCGCGCTGGCCTTTCGCTGCACCGATGCGGTGAAGGAGCGCGTGCAGGCCGTGGCCGACGACATCGGCCTGGGCGACAAGCTGGCCACCGAGGCGGGTCTGCTCTCGCACGGCCAGAAGCAGTGGCTGGAGATCGGCATGCTGCTGATGCAGGAGCCCGAGCTCCTGATGCTCGACGAGCCCATCGCCGGCATGAGCGCGCGCGAGCGCGAGCTCACGGCCGAGCTGTTACAGCGCATCTGCAAGAACCGCGCGGTAATCGTGATCGAGCACGACATGGACTTCGTCAAGCGCATCGCGCACAAGGTCACCGTGATGCACCAGGGAAAGATCCTGGCCGAGGGCTCGATGGACAAGGTCCAGAACGATCCCAAGGTGATCGACGTCTACCTCGGCCATTGAACAACGCCATTCCCGCACAGGAGCACCCGCATGTTGGAAGTCAAGGACCTGTTCGTGGCCTACGGCCAGAGCGAAGCGCTGCACGGCATCTCCTTCGAGGGCCGGGCCAACGAGACCGTGGCCATCATGGGCCGCAACGGCATGGGCAAGACCACGCTGTTCAAGAGCCTGATGGGCGTGATGCCGGCCAAGAGCGGCAGCATCCACGTGGCCGGCCAGGAGGTGACGCGTGACGAGAGCTTTCGCCGCGTGGCCAAGGGCATCGCCTATGTGCCCCAGGGGCGCATGATCTTCCCCACGCTCACGGTGGAGGAGAACATCCAGACCGGCCTCGAGAACTCGAAGACGCGCGAGATCCCCGCAGAGATCTACGCCTTGTTCCCCGTGCTCTGGGACATGCGCCGGCGCAAGGGCGGCAACCTCTCGGGCGGGCAGCAGCAGCAACTGGCCATCGCACGCGCGCTGGTGACCGACCCCAAGGTGCTGCTGCTCGACGAGCCCACCGAAGGCATCCAGCCTTCGATCATCAAGGACATCGCCCGCGCGCTCAACGAGATCCGCAAGCTGCGCCAGATCACCATCGTGGTGAGCGAGCAGGTGCTCTCGTTCGCCATGGACGTGGCCGACCGCCTGTTCGTCATCGAAGGCGGTCGCCTGGTGCACGAGACGGCACGCGCCGACACCGACCAGCAGCGCATCAAGGCCTACCTCTCGGTCTGATATGCACCCCCTGAGTCGCTTCGCGCCTTCCCCCTCTCTCATATTGCTTCGCAATCTGGGAGGGGGACGCCCCCGGTGCGGCGGGGCGGCCCTTGCACGGGGGCACTGGCCTCCGCCGCGCCAGTTTTGCGGGCTGTGGGTGGCGCATTGCGCGCACGGCTCTTTTCTTGTTACGCCGTTTCCCTCTGTCACTTCCTAGTCACTTTCCAAGGAGCAACACGCCATGGCCGATACCCTGATCAAGGTGGACCTCAAGCAGTCGCCGTACGACAACCCCCAGGTGCACAACCGCTGGCACCCGGACATCCCCATGGCTGTGTGGGTGGAGCCCGGGGCGGAGTTCAAGCTGGAAACCTACGACTGGACCGGCGGCGCCATCCAGAACAACGACAGTGCCGATGACGTGCGCGATGTGGACCTGTCCACCGTGCACTTTCTCTCGGGCCCCGTGGGCGTGAAGGGCGCCGAGCCCGGCGACCTGCTGGTGGTGGACCTGCTGGACATCGGCGCGCGCGACGACAGCCTGTGGGGCTTCAACGGCTTCTTCTCCAAGAAGAATGGCGGCGGCTTCCTGACCGAGCACTACCCGCTGGCGCAGAAATCGATCTGGGACTTCCACGGCATGTTCACCAGCAGCCGCCACATCCCGGGCGTGAACTTCGCAGGGCTGATCCACCCCGGCCTGATCGGCTGCCTGCCCGACCAGAAGATGCTCGATGCCTGGAACGCCCGCGAGGCCGAACTGATCGCCACCGACCCGCACCGCATCCCCGGCCTGGCCAACCCGCCCAATGCCACCACGGCCCACATGGGCACGCTGCAGGGTGAGGCCCGGGCCAAGGCAGCGGCCGAGGGCGCACGCACCGTGCCGCCGCGCGAGCATGGCGGCAACTGCGACATCAAGGACCTGTCGCGCGGCTCCAAGGTGTACTTTCCGGTCTATGTGGAAGGCGCGGGCCTGTCGGTGGGCGACCTGCACTTCAGCCAGGGCGACGGCGAGATCACCTTCTGCGGCGCCATCGAGATGGCCGGCTGGGTGCACATGAAGGTCAGCCTGATCAAGGGCGGCATGGCCAAGTACGGCATCAAGAACCCGATCTTCAAGCCCAGCCCCATCACGCCCAACTACAAGGACTACCTGATCTTCGAGGGCATCTCGGTCGACGAGGCTGGCCAGCAGCACTACCTCGATGTCACGGTGGCCTACCGCCAGGCCTGCCTGAACGCCATCGAGTATTTGAAGAAGTTCGGCTACAGCGGCGCGCAGGCCTATTCCATCCTGGGCACGGCCCCCGTGCAGGGCCACATCAGCGGCGTGGTCGACGTGCCCAATGCCTGCGCCACGCTGTGGCTGCCCACCGAGATCTTCGACTTCGACATCAACCCCACGGCCGCGGGCCCGGTGAAGGTGCTCGATGGCAGCGTGGACATGCCGATCTCGCAGGACAAATAGCCAGCAAGGAGCAGCGCATGCCCACCTACGACTACGACTGCCCCGGCTGCGGGCCCTTCGATGCGTTGCGCAGTGTGGCAGCGCGCAACGAACCCTGCGCCTGCCCGGCGTGCGGCATGGCGGCGGAGCGCGTGTTTGCCCACGCACCGCACCTGGCCTGCGTGAGCCCGGAGCAGCGCCGCGCGCACGACACCAACGAGCGTGCCCGGCACGCGCCGCGTTCATCGCGCGATGGCGATGCGGGCAGCTATGGGCGGCTGCGCCACCCCTCGGGGTGCGGCTGCTGCAGCGGGGGCGGCACCAGCAAGCGCGGCGGGACGGTCACGGCGCCGAATGGCGCGAAGACCTTTCCATCCAAGAGGCCCTGGATGATCAGCCATTGATCCAGGCCGCCCTGTACCGATTCCCAAGGAGAACACGCCATGATCCACGGCGATATTTCAAGCAGCCAGGACACCGTGGGCGTCGCGGTCGTCAACTACAAGATGCCGCGCCTGCACACCCAGGCCGACGTGCTGGACAACGCGCGCAAGATCGCCGAGATGCTGGTCGGCATGAAGGCCGGCCTGCCGGGCATGGACCTGGTGATCTTTCCCGAGTACAGCACCCACGGCATCATGTACGACCGCCAGGAGATGATGGACACGGCCACCACCATCCCTGGCCCCGAGACAGAGATCTTCGCGGCGGCCTGCCGCCAAGCCAAGGTCTGGGGCGTTTTCTCGCTCACGGGCGAGCGCCACGAGCAGCATCCGCACAAGATGCCTTACAACACCCTGATCCTGATGAACGACCGGGGCGAGATCGTGCAGAAGTACCGCAAGATCATGCCCTGGACGCCCATCGAGGGCTGGTATCCGGGCGACCAGACCTATGTGACCGAGGGCCCCAAGGGCCTCAAGATCAGCCTCATCATCTGCGACGATGGCAACTACCCCGAGATCTGGCGCGACTGCGCGATGAAGGGCGCCGAGCTCATCGTGCGCTGCCAGGGCTACATGTACCCCGCCAAGGAGCAGCAGATCCTCATCAGCAAGGCCATGGCCTTTGCCAACAACACCTATGTGGCGGTGGCCAATGCGGCGGGCTTCGATGGGGTGTACAGCTACTTCGGCCACTCGGCGCTGATCGGCTTCGATGGCCGCACGCTGGGCGAATGCGGCGAGGAGGAATACGGCGTGCAGTATGCGGCCCTGTCCACCCGCCTGATCCGCGATTTCCGCAAGAACGGACAGTCCGAGAACCATTTGTTCAAGCTGCTGCACCGCGGCTACACCGGCGTGATCAATTCGGGCGAGGGCGACCAGGGCGTGGCCGCCTGCCCCTATGGCTTCTACCAGCGCTGGGTGACCGACCCCGAGGGCACGCGCCAAGCCGTGGAGGCGATCACGCGCAGCACGGTGGGCACGGCGGAGTGCCCCATCGAGGGCATCCCGCACGGCGGGTGACGCACGGTTACCGGCGCGGGCCCGCCAGTTGCCGATAATGCGGCGCACATGCTGGTGCCCGCATTCCTTCATTTCCCCTTGGCCTTGCTGGCCCTGTCGTCCCTGGTCTTTCTGGCCGGCTGTTCGTCCCCCGCTCCCACCCAGCGGGGCGAGGTGAAGGGCGCGTCCGCCAGCACAGGCGAACTGGCCCAGTCCGACGCGAACCGCATGGCCACGCTGGCCATGCGCGACAACCTGGCCAGCCTGACCCTGCTGATGGACAAGCTCTACCGCCGCAACCCGGCCGAGTGGCGCAAGGGCGGGGCGGCCAGCCGCGAGCAGGCCATGGAACGGGCGCGTGCCGCCATCGAGCAGCGCCAGCCCTGGGCGCCGCTGCAGGGCCGGCGCGATGTGGCGGCCCTGGCCTTTGCCCTGGCGCCCGAGTTCACGGGCGACCGCGTGGCCGCCTTCACGGTGGCCACGGCCGACATGCTGGTCACCGCCCATGGCGGCAAGACCGAGTTTTACCTGCTCGACTCGCTCGACGCCCAGCACCTGTACAACGCCGCGCGCAATGTGGAATCGGCCGTGTGGCTGCTGGCGCAGCGCCGCAATGCCGCCGGCCAGCCGCTGCTGCTGGCCGACGAGATCGGGCCCGATGGGCGCAACCTGAGCTTCGAGCGCGAATTCGGCAAGCTCATCGCGCGCCTGGACCTGGTGGCCGTGGTGGTCACCGAGAAATACCGGCGCGCGGCCATCAGCTATGTGCAGGGGATTGTCGGGGGCACGTTCCTGCAGTTCCTGCCAGTTCGGTAAAATCAGCCTCCCCCGAGGAGCGTTGCAGCGGACCGCCCAGGCCCCAGATGGCCTGGCACGCCCGTCAGGCTCGGGGCCGACCACCCCGCAACGACGCTCACCTGTGTCCGACCCCCCTTGCAGGTGAGCCTGATGTCCTCCGCCCTTTCCGCCATTCCCCCGCTCAAGCTGTCCGGCCTGGAGCCCGTCTCCATTGGCGAGGGCACGCTGTTCGTCAACATCGGCGAGCGCACCAACGTCACCGGTTCCAAGGCCTTTGCCCGCATGATCCTCAACGGGCAGTACGAGGAGGCCCTGGCCGTGGCCCGCCAGCAGGTGGAAAACGGCGCCCAGGTGATCGACGTGAACATGGACGAGGCCATGCTCGACAGCAAGGCCGCGATGGTGCGCTTTCTTCAGCTCATCGCCTCCGAGCCCGACATCGCGCGCGTGCCCATCATGGTCGACAGCTCCAAGTGGGACGTGATCGAGGCCGGCCTGCGCTGCATCCAGGGCAAGGGCATCGTCAACTCCATCTCCATGAAGGAGGGGGTGGACAAGTTCAAGCAGGAGGCGCGCCTGGTCAAGCGCTATGGCGCCGCCGCCGTGGTCATGGCCTTCGACGAGAAGGGCCAGGCCGACACCTTCGCGCGCAAGATCGAGATCTGCGAGCGCGCCTACCGCGTGCTGGTGGACGAGGTGGGCTTCCCGCCTGAGGACATCATCTTCGACCCCAACATCTTCGCGGTGGCCACCGGCATCGAGGAGCACAACAACTACGCGGTCGACTTCATCGAGGCCGTGCGCTGGATCAAGCAGAACCTGCCCGGCGCCAAGGTCTCGGGCGGTGTCTCCAACGTGAGCTTCAGCTTCCGCGGCAACGACCCGGTGCGCGAGGCCATCCACACCGTGTTCCTGTACCACGCCATCCAGGCGGGCATGGACATGGGCATCGTCAACGCCGGCATGGTCGGCGTGTACGACGACCTGGAGCCTGCGCTGCGCGAGCGCGTGGAGGACGTGGTGCTGAACCGCCGCCCCGACGCGGGCGAGCGCCTGGTCGAGGTGGCCGAAACCGCCAAGAGCGGCGCCAAGGACGAGAGCAAGAAGCTTGAATGGCGCGGCACGCCCGAGGCCCCGCGCACCGTGGGCGAGCGCCTGTCGCATGCGCTGGTGCACGGCATCACCGACTTCATCGTCGAAGACACCGAAGAGGCCTACCGCGCCATCCTCGCCAAGGGCGGGCGCCCGCTGCACGTGATCGAAGGCCCGCTCATGGACGGCATGAACGTGGTGGGCGACCTGTTCGGCGCGGGCAAGATGTTCCTGCCCCAGGTGGTGAAAAGCGCGCGCGTGATGAAGTCCGCCGTGGCCCACCTGATCCCCTACATCGAGGAAGAAAAGCGCCAGGACGAACTGGCCGGGCGCGACGTGCGCAGCAAGGGCAAGATCATCATCGCCACCGTCAAGGGCGATGTGCACGACATCGGCAAGAACATCGTCACCGTGGTGCTCCAGTGCAACAACTTCGAGGTGGTGAACATGGGCGTGATGGTGCCCTGCCACGAGATCCTGGCGCGCGCCAAGGTCGAGGGGGCCGACATCGTGGGCCTGTCGGGCCTGATCACGCCCAGCCTCGAAGAAATGCAGTACGTGGCCGGAGAGATGCAGAAGGACGACCATTTCCGCATCAAGAAGATCCCGCTGCTCATCGGCGGCGCCACCACCAGCCGCGTGCACACGGCGGTCAAGATCGCGCCGCACTACGACGGCCCGGTGGTCTATGTGCCCGACGCCTCGCGCAGCGTGAGCGTGGCCCAGAGCCTGCTGGGCGAGGGGGTGGACAACTACCTCGAAGAGCTCAACGCCGACTACGACAAGGTGCGCGCCCAGCACGCCAACAAGAAGCAGACCCCGCTGTGGCCGCTGGCCAAGGCCCGCGCCAACAAGACGCCGGTGGACTGGACCACCTTCCGCCCCACCGTGCCGCGCGCCCTGGGCCGGCGCGTGTTCAAGAACTTCGACCTGGCCGAGCTGGCGCGCTACATCGACTGGGGCCCGTTCTTCCAGACCTGGGACCTGGCCGGCCCGTACCCGGCCATCCTGAGCGACGAGGTGGTCGGCGTGGAAGCCACGCGCGTGTTCGCCGACGGTCAGGCCATGCTCAAGAAGATCATCGAGGGCCGCTGGCTCACGGCCAGCGGCGTGATGGCCCTGTACCCGGCCAACAGCGTGAATGGCGGCGATGACATCGAGTTCTACACCGACGAATCGCGCACCGAGGTCGCCATGACCTGGTACGGCCTGCGCCAGCAGGCCGAAAAGCAGGTCATCGACGGCGTGACCCGCCCCAGCCGCTGCCTCGCCGACTTCGTCGCGCCCAAGGAGAGCGGCATCGCCGATTACGCCGGCCTGTTCGCCGTGACGGCGGGCCTGGGCATCGAGAAGAAGGAAAAGGCCTTCATCGACGCGCTGGACGATTACTCTGCCATCATGTTCAAGAGCCTGGCCGACCGCCTGGCCGAGGCCTTTGCCGAATGCCTGCACCAGCGCGTGCGCACCGACCTGTGGGGCTATGCCGCAGGCGAGCAGTTGAGCAATGACGAGATGATCGCCGAGAAGTACCGCGGCATCCGCCCCGCGCCGGGCTACCCCGCCTGCCCCGACCACAGCGCCAAGACGGAACTGTTCCGCGTGCTGCAGTGCGAGGAAGTGGGTATGACCCTCACCGAGAGCCTGGCCATGATGCCCGCCGCCAGCGTGAGCGGCTTCTACCTGGGCCACCCCGAGAGCGTGTACTTCAACGTCGGCAAGATCGGCGAGGACCAGTTGCACGACATGGCCCAGCGCCGGGGCATGGATGAGGCGGTGCTGGGGCGGTTGCTGGCGCCGAACCTGTAAAGGCAGCAGCCCCTCCTTCGAGGGGCCGCCTGCGGTGCATCAGGCGACGATCGTTCCGCTGACCTCACCCAGCCCGATGCGCACAGCCCCTTCGCGCTCGCACCAGCCCTTGAGGATCAGCGTGTCACCGTCTTCCAGAAAAGTGCGCTGCTCACCATTGGGCAGCGTGACCGGCTGCTTGCCGCCGCTGGCCAGCTCCAGCAAGGAGCCCGCCTCGGTCACCTCGGGGCCCGAGAGCGTGCCCGATCCCATCAAATCGCCCGGCTGCAGGTTGCAGCCGTTGACCGTGTGGTGCGCCACGAGCTGCGCGGGCGTCCAGTACGCGGCGCGGCGGCTGTTGGTGGCCGACAGGCGCACGGGGGCCTCGCCGGCCTCGCGCATGCGCGCGGTCTGCAGCAGCACTTCGAGCGTGATGTCGAAGGCGCCCTGGCTGCGGTTGTCCGCCGAGTCCAGGTAGGGCAGGGGCTGCGGGTCGGCGGCATCGCGCTCGAAGGCGGCACGGAAGGGCGCGAGCGCCTCCAGGGTCACCACCCAGGGCGACAGGGTGCTGGCGAAGTTCTTGGACAGGAAGGGGCCGAGCGGCTGGTATTCCCAACCCTGGATGTCGCGCGCGCTCCAGTCGTTGAACAGGGCCACGCCGAAGAGGTGCTGCTCGGCCTGGCCGATGGCCACAGGTTCGCCCTGGGCGTTGCCCTGGCCGATGAACCAGCCCAGCTCCAGTTCGTAGTCCAGGCGCTTGCAGGGGCCGAGCGTGGGCACGGCGGCATCGGGGGCCTTGGTCTGGCCTTGCGGGCGCTTGATGCGCTGGCCGCTGACGCCGATGGACGAGGCGCGGCCGTGGTAGCCGATGGGCACCCACTTGTAGTTGGGCAGCAGCGGGTTGTCCGGGCGGAACTGCTTGCCCACGGTGGTGGCGTGGTGCACGCTGGTGTAGAAGTCGGTGTAGTCGCCGATCTGGCAGGGCACGGCCATCTCCACCGTGGCCTGGGGCACCAGGGCCTGTGCCCAGGCGGCCTGGCGGCTGCTGCCCTCGCGCAGGCCTTCGGACAGCTGCTGGCGCAGCGCCTGGCGTTCGGCCGGGGTGGCGGCCATCAGCGCGTTCATGTCGTTGTGGGCCACCAGGCCGGCGGCCTGCAGGTCCAGGATCTGGTCGCCGATGGCGACGCCGATGCGCAGGGCCTCGCGGCTGCCCGCTGTGCGGAAGCGGCCGAAGGGCAGGTTCTGGATGGGAAAGTCGCAGCCCGCCACGTTGGCGGAGGCGACCCAGCTGCGCAGCTGGATACCGTGGGTGGCGTCGAGGGTGGTGGTCATGGTCAGTCGGGATGGAAGAGAAAAGAAAGGGATCAGTCTGCGCTCATCTGCGCGCTGTGCGCGACCTTGCCCAGGCGCTCGTACTCGCGCTTGGTCAGGGCATCGAAATCGGCCACGCTGGCGCTGCGCGGGGTGAAGCCCGCGGCCAGCAGCTTGTCCTTGACGGCGGGGTCGGCCAGGGCGTCGGCCAGCGCCTTGTTCAGGCGCTGGGCCACGGCGGCGGGCAGGCCGGCGGGGCCGTAGACGCCGAACCAGGGCTCGACCACCGCATCGGGCAGGCCGGCTTCGGCCAGGGTGGGCACGTCGGGCAGGGCGGGCGAGCGCTGGGCACCGGCCACGGCCAGGGCGCGCAGCTTGCCGGCCTGGATGTGGGGCAGGGAGGCGGGCAGGTTGTCGAAGGCGATCGGCACCTGGCCGCCGATCAGGTCGGTGATCAGCGGTGCGCTGCCCTTGTAGGGCACGTGCACCAGGTCGGTCTTGCTGGTCTGCGCGAAGAGCACGCCGGTCAGGTGCATGGAGGTGCCGGCGCCGGCCGTGGCGTAGGGAACACCGGGGCTCTTCTTCGCATGGGCGAGCAGCTCGGCCACGCTCTTCACGGGCAGGGCGGGGCCGGCTTCGAGCACGATGGTGGAGTTGCCCAAGAGGCCCACGGCGGTGAAGTCCTTGCGCGGGTCGAAGGGCATCTTCTTGTAGATGTGCGGGTTCAGCGCATTCGTGGAGATGGCACCCATGCCCACGGTGTAGCCGTCGGGCGCAGCCTTGGCCACGGCGTCCATGCCGATGTTGCCGCCCGCGCCCGCGCGGTTGTCGATGACGACTGGCTGGCCCAGGGTCTGCGCCATGTGGGCGCCCACGGTGCGCGCCACCAGGTCGGTGGTGCCGCCGGGGGCATAGGGCACGACGAAGCGGATGGGCTTGGCCGGGAAGTCCTGTGCGGCGAGCGGGCCGGCGGCCAGGCCGAGCACGGCGCAGGTGGCGGCGCAAAGCAGGCTGCGGCGGGTGGAAAGGGTGTGGGCGAAAGCTGCCATGCGGTGTCTCCAAGGGTCGTTGTAGTGATGCCCGGCATTCTTGGCCGGCCTGCGGTTTCCTACAATCGTTCTTTCCACTGTATGGACAAGCATGACCACCCTGGTGCTCGACCGCGTGCTGCGCATCCTCGACCAGCTCTCGCGCTACGACGCGCGCGGGCTGTCGCTGTCGGACATTGCGCGCCAGTCCGGCATCCCCCACCCCACCGTGCACCGGCTGCTGCAGGACATGATGGCCGCGCGCCTGGTGGCGGCGCTGCCCGAGGGCAAGGGCTACGTACTGGGCCGCCGCCCGTTCGAGCATGGCCTGGCCGCGCGCGGCCGGCACGATGTGGCGCCGCTCTTCACCGCCAACCTGCAGCGCCTGGCCGATGCCACGGGCTATGCGGCCTACCTGTTCGTGCTCAGCGGCCATGAGGCCGTCTGCTATGCCCATACCAATGTGCAGCGGCTGGAGCCGCCGCTGTCAGTCACGGTGGGCGGGCGCCGCCCGCTGGGCGTGGGGGCGGCCGGCCTGGCGCTGATGGCGGCGCAGGACGATGCGCTCATCGAGGCCGCCCTGGCCGCCAATGCGCCCACGCTGGGCCGTTACGGCGGGCTGGACGAGGCCACGCTGCGCACCCTGCTCACCCAGACCCAGGCCCTGGGCTATGCGCGCAGCGGCGGCTGCCTGAACACCAACACCGCCGCCGTGGGCCATGCGGTGGTGGATGCGGGGGGGCGGGCGTTTGCGGCCGTGAGCCTGTCGACCACCGTGGCGCGGCTGACCCAGCGCGAGGCGGCGCGCCTGGCCGCGTTGCTGCGCGCCGAGATCGCGGACATCCAGCCGCGCGTGCACTTCCACTGGAGCGATTCCTCGCCCCTGCGTTGAGGCCTACTGGGGCGCCTGCTCGGTGCCCGCAGCCATCTCCAGCTGCATCATGATCATGTTGACCAGCATGTGCACCGTGGGGCGGCCGGTCTCGATCACGTAGTGGGCGCTTTCGCGGTAGAAGCCGTCGCGCTGGGCATAAAGCGTGCGCAGCTTGTCCATGGGGTTGCCACCCTGCAGCAGAGGGCGGGTGCGGTCGTGCTTGACGCGTTTGTAGATCTCTTCGGGCGAGGCGCGCAGGTAGAGCACCGGGCCCATGGCGCGCAGCACCGCGCGGTTCTCGGCGCGCAGCACGGCGCCGCCACCGGTCGAGAGCACCATGCCGCCGGGCTGGGCGGCTGCCTTGGCCAGCTCCTCGGCTTCGAGCTCGCGAAAGCGCGCCTCGCCATGCTCTTCGAAGAACTGGCGGATGCTGGTGCCCAGCACTTCCTCCAGCCGGTGGTCCAGGTCGATGAAGGGCACGCCTGCGCGGTGCGCCAGCTGCCTGCCGATGGTGGATTTGCCCGAGCCGGGCATGCCGACCAGTGCGCAGCGAATCTGCATATTCTTTTCTTGCCCCTTGGGACGATTTTAGGGCAGAGGCCGGCGCGGCCCGTAAGGGGGTGCAGGATCTGTCCTACAGGTGCTTCGGTGCCCGGCCTCTGGCCGGTGTGCTGCGTGCACCCTAGCCTCGTGGCATGACCGTCTCCGACCGAATCCAGCGCGCCCGTGACCGCCTCCAGCCCCTGGTGCAGCCCGTGATGCCGCTGTGGCGCGCGGTGCAGCTGTGGCTCGATGCGGACGGCCTGCGCATGAGCGCCGCCATGTCCTTCTACGGCATGCTCAGCCTGGCGCCGCTGTTGCTGCTGCTGGTGGGCGTGCTCGGCTGGTGGCTGGACCGCAGCTACCTGGAAACCAGCCTGCTGCACCAGGTGCAGTCGGTGATGGGCGAGCGCGTGGCCGACGTGGTGCGCCAGGCGCTGGCCAGTGCCCAGGCCCCGTCCGAAGGCAGGCTGGCCTCGCTGGTCGGTTTTGTGGTGCTGCTTTCTGGCGCCACCGGGGTGTTCGTGGAACTGCAGTCGGCGCTGGCGCGGCTCTGGCAGGTCGACGACGGCCCCGACCCTGCGCGCGCCGCCTGGTGGCACATGGCCTCGCTGCGCCTGCGCGGCCTGGCCTATGTGCTGGCCATCGGCTTTCTGCTGCTGGTGTCGCTCACCATGTCCACCTTGATCAACCTGTTTGCGGGTTGGGCCAGCGCGCGGCTGTCGGTTGCGCCGCTGGGGCCCATTCTGCAGGTGGTCAATGAGGTCATCGCCTTCGGTTTTGCCGTGGCCCTGTTCGTCGGCCTGATGCGCATCGGCAGCGGGCGCAAGCCGCCGCTGCGCTGCCTGCTGGCGGGCGCGGTGCTGGGGGCGACCTTGTTCACCGTGGGCAAGCAGCTCCTGGCCTGGTACCTGTCGACCGCTGCCGTGGTGTCGGCCTATGGGGCGGCCGGCTCGCTGGTGGTGCTGCTCATGTGGATCTATTTCTCGTCGGCGGTGCTGCTGTTTGCCGCCAGCTGTGCGCGGGCCCTGGACGAAGCGGGCCTGCAGGTGCGCCGCCGGCGGGCCGTGGTGCCGGTCGACCAACCCGCCACCGGCGTGGCGCCGGTGCCCTGACGCTCTCTGTCGCCTTTCACTGTAAGCAATCGCAATTTGCTGCGAAACGGCGGCAGGCAGGCAAGCAGTTCTTACCGGTTCTTACAAAGGCGGCAGAAAACGGGCCCGCCGCTGGGTACCTTCGGCCCATGGTCCGCGCGCGTGGGGCCGCCCGATGGGGGCGCCGCCATGGCACTGGATGAATGAGCGAACATGGAAAGGAACAAGCAAGATGAACACGGTCACCACCCTGCAAGCGCGCGACGTGCGCACCGTGGCCACCGCAGCCCATGACCCCGCGGGCATGCCGATGAAGTGGATGTGGGGCGCCATTGCCGCGCTGGGTGCCTGCGTCGTGGCCCTGGCCACGACCCTGGTGGTGCAGAACCGGGCACCGCAGGGCGCCGCGGTGCCGGCGCCGGCTGCCACGTCGGCAAGCCCGGCCGTGGTGGCCCAGGCCCTGCCGGGCCAGCCTGCGCAGCCCCTGGGGCTGGTGCCGGCCCAAGCAGGCGGTACACCCACGCCGCAGCGCATGCCTGAGCCGATGCAGCCCGCCCAGCGTGCCGATCTCGTGGGGGGCACCATGCCCATGGCGGCGCAGCGCGCGCCCGTGTGCAGCACCTGCGGCCGGGTCGAATCGGTGCAGGCCATCCAGCAGGCCGAGCCTGCCACCGGCGTGGGTGCGGTCGCGGGCGGTGTGCTCGGCGCCGTGGTGGGCAACCAGATCGGCAAGGGCAATGGCCGCACGGCGGCCACGGTGCTGGGCGCGGTGGGCGGCGGCTATGTGGGCCACCAGGTGGAACAGCGCACGCGCACCCGCACGGTCTACCAGGTGGCGGTGCGCATGGACGATGGCTCGTTGCGCCGCTTCACGCGCGCCGAGCCACCGGCCGTGGGCACGCCCGTGGCGCTGCAAGGCAAGGGCTACCGCATCGACCACGAGCGCGACAGCCGCCCGAGCCAGGGCGGTGGCGGCGCCTACACCCACGCCCCGGCGGGCGCGGTGCGTGTCGCGAACGGCTATTGAGGCCGGCTGATCAGAGCGCCTTGACCAGCTCCGGCACCGCCGCAAACAGATCCGCCTCCAGCCCATAGTCGGCCACACTGAAGATCGGCGCCTCCGCATCCTTGTTGATCGCCACGATCACCTTGGAGTCCTTCATGCCCGCCAAGTGCTGGATGGCCCCGGAGATTCCAGCCGCCACATACAGCTGCGGCGCCACGATCTTGCCCGTCTGGCCCACCTGCAGGTCGTTCGGTGCATAGCCTGCATCGACCGCGGCGCGGCTGGCGCCAATCGCAGCCCCCAGCTTGTCGGCCAGCGGGGTCATCACTTCGTCGAACTTTTCCTTGCTGCCCAAAGCCCGGCCACCGGAGACGATGATCTTGGCAGCCGTCAGCTCGGGTCGGTCGCTCTTGGCGATCTCGCTGCCCACAAAGCTGCTCTTGCCAGCATCCGCTGTTGCGGTGGCGGTTTCGGTGGCGGCACTGCCGCCCGTTGCGGCTGCGGCATCAAAGCCCGTGGTGCGCACGGTGATGACCTTGGTGGCGTCCTGGCTCTGCACGGTGGCAATGGCGTTGCCGGCGTAGATGGGGCGCTCGAAGGTGTCAGGGGAGACCACCTTGGTGATGTCGCTGATCTGGGCCACATCGAGCTTGGCCGCCACGCGCGGGGCCACGTTCTTGCCACCGGCGGTGGCGGGGAACAGGATGTGGCTGTAGTTGCTGGCGATGGCGAGGACCTGGGCGGCGACGTTTTCGGCCAGGCCATGGGCCAGGCCGGCGGCATCGGCGTGGAGGACCTTGGCAACACCCGCGATTTGTGCGGCTGCTGCGGCGGCACCAGCGGCGTTGTGGCCGGCCACCAGCACGTGCACGTCGCCACCGCAGGCAAGGGCTGCGGTCACGGTGTTCAGGGTCGCGCCCTTGATGGCAGCGTTGTCGTGTTCAGCAATAACGAGTACGGTCATTTCTTGTTCTCCTTATTGTTCAGATGACTTTGGCTTCGTTCTTGAGCTTCTCGACCAGGGCGGCCACATCGGCCACCTTGACGCCGGCACCGCGCTTGGGCGGTTCGCTGACCTTGAGGGTCTTCAGGCGCGGGGCCACATCCACACCGAGGTCTTCGGGCTTGACGGTGTCGAGCTGCTTTTTCTTGGCCTTCATGATGTTGGGCAAGGTGACGTAGCGGGGCTCGTTCAGGCGCAGGTCGGTGGTGATGACGGCGGGGAGGGACAGAGAGAGGGTCTCCAGGCCGCCGTCGATTTCGCGGGTGACGCTGACCTTGTCGGCGGCGAGTTCGACCTTGCTGGCGAACGTCGCCTGGGGCAGGTCGGCCAAGGCCGCCAGCATCTGGCCGGTCTGGTTGGCGTCGTCGTCGATGGCTTGTTTGCCCAGGATCACGAGACCCGGTTGTTCCTTGTCGACCAGGGCTTTGAGGAGCTTGGCCACGGCCAGGGGCTGCAGATCCAGGTCGGCGGGGGTTTCCACCAGGATGGCGCGGTCGGCGCCAATGGCCATGGCGGTGCGCAGGGTTTCCTGGCACTGGGCCACGCCGCAGGAGACGGCGATGACTTCGGTGACCAGGCCTTTTTCTTTGAGGCGCACGGCCTCTTCGACGGCGATTTCGTCAAAGGGGTTCATGCTCATCTTCACGTTGGCGATGTCCACACCCGTGTTGTCCGACTTGACGCGGACCTTGACGTTGTAGTCCACCACGCGCTTGACGGGGACGATTACTTTCATTGGAAGAACTCCATCAGTACAAAGAAACAGGGGGCGCTGGCGCATGCACCAGCGCGGCAAATGAAAAAGGTGTGCTGAAGGGGTTCAGGGCCGGTTCGCGGCCAGGGCTCAGACCACCACCGGGATTTCGGTAGCGGGCGGCGTGTTGCGGCTACGCCCGCAGCGCACGATGCCGTCGATCATCACCATGCCGATGCCCGGAATGTCGCCCAGCTGCACGCTTTCGAGCAGGGTGGCGCCGGCCGTGTGCTGGGCGCGGTCCATGAACACGAAGTCGGCTGCGCGGCCCGGTTCGATCAGCCCGCAGTTGAGGTCGCGGATGCGTGCCGTGTTGCCGGTGGCAAAGCAGAACACCAGCTCGGCCGGGATGTTGGCGAAGCTCGAAATCAGCGCGATCATGCGCAGCATGCCCAGGGGCTGCACGCCCGAGCCCGCGGGGCCGTCGGTGCCCAGGATCACGCGGTGCGGGCACTTGAGTTCCATGGCGGCGCGCGCGGCCTCGATGGCGATCTTCTCGTTGCCGTTGTGCACCAGCTCGATGGCGCGCGAGGATTTTTCGCACAGCTCGCACACATGCTTCCAGGGCAGCGAGGTGTGGCCGCCATTGATGTGGCCGATCACGTCGGCGTCGGCCTCCAGCACCACGTCCTTGTCGATCAGGCCCGAGCCCGGGATCGACGGGCCGCCCGTGTGGATGGTGCTCTGGATGCCGTGCTTGCGCGCCCAGGCCACCATCTCCTTGGCCTCGTAGCCGGCCTTGACCGAGCCCAGACCCACTTCGCCGAGCAGCTTCACGCCGGCCTCGGCCATGTCCTTGAAGTCCTGCTCGACCATGCCCTTCTCGATCACCGGGGCGCCGGCGATCACCTTCACGCCGCCGGGGCGGAAGTTGTCGAATGCGCGCTGCGCGGTGATGGCCAGGGCTTTCACGCCCACGATGTCCTTGGGACGGCCGGGCAGGTGCACCTCGCCGGCAGAAATCATGGTGGTCACACCGCCGTTCATGGTCGAGTCGATCCAGCCGATCTGGTTCTGGCGTGGTGTCCAGTCGCCGAACACGGGGTGCACGTGGCTGTCGATCAGGCCGGGCGCCACGCAGGTGCCGCGTGCATCGATGGTGGTGCGCGCGTGTTCGGTGTCGCAGTCCTTCTCGCGGCCCACGGCCACGATGAGGCCGTCGTTCACGACGATGGTGTCGGCATCGAGGATGGGGCGTTCGAGGTCGCCCGAGAGCAGCAGGCCGATGTTCTTGATGACGACTTTGCCGGAGGTTGCGTTGGTGGAGAGGTCTGCCATGGAGGGTTCCAGTCGGGGGAGGGATGGAAGGGGCAAACTGCGGCGATCGTGGGGCTGCAATTCGTGTAGTGAATACTACATAAGAGGTGCGTGTCGTGCAAGATGGAATGCACTGCAAAGCGCTCTTGTCGCAAAGCCGGGCGGGGCCGCGAGGCAGGCAGGCTGCGCCCCTCGCTGGTCAGGTAGACCGGCGAGAAGCGCTTGCAAGATGGGGGCCATGGGCCCGGGGAATGCGTGCCGCGCCTCAGGCTGCGCGCACAGTCCGAAGCACGGTATCGATCATGAAGTCGTCCCAGTGGGCGACGGCTTCGGGCTGGTCAATGTCCTCGCCCAGGAAGGCCGAGAGTGTGTAGCGGTTGGACTGGTAGAAGTAGCCCATGGAGGCGATCAGCAGGTACAGGTCGCGCGCGCGCAGGTCGGCGCGGAACTCCTTGCTGGCCACGCCGGCGGCCAGCACCTGCTCGATCACCGACACGGCAGGCGAGGAATACTCGCGCGCGCGCAGCGACTTGGAGATGTGCTTGCCCTTGTGCAGGTTCTCGGTATTGAGCAGCGTGACGAACTCGGGGTGCTTGCGGTAGTACTGGCTCACGAAGCGCACCACGGCCTTGAGGGCCTCGACGGGGGTGTCGAGGCGGATATCGAGGGCCGTCTCGGCGTCGTTCATGCGCCGGTAGATCTCTTCGAGCACCTCGATGAAGAGGCCTTCCTTGCTGCCGAAGTAGTAGTAGATCATCCGGTCGAAGGACTTGGCCGCCTTGGAGATCTTCTCCACGCTGCCGCCTTCGTAGCCGTAGCGCGCGAACACCTTGATCGCCGCCTTGAGGATGTTGTCGCGGGTCGTTTGCGCCGCCTGCTCGCGCACGCCGGTGCGGCGGGCGGAGGGAGCGCGGGTGGAAGCAGTCCGGGTCTTGGTGGGTGTGGCCGACATGGATGATCCGTTGGGTGGCAGGGCAGCCCCTGCGGTGCAGGGGCCGGGCCTGCCGGAGATATTACTGCTCCGCGAAGGCGCGCTCGATCACGAAATCGCCGGGCTTGGTGGTGTTGCCTTCCTTGAAGCCGCGCTCTTCCATCATGTGCTTGAGGTCGCGCAGCATCTCGGGGCTGCCGCAGATCATCACGCGGTCTTCCACCGGGTTCAGGGCCGGCAGGCCCAGGTCGCGGGCGAGCTGGCCGTTTTCGATCACGGTGGTCACGCGGCCCTGGTTCTTGAACTCCTCGCGCGTCACGGTGGGGTAGTACTTGAGCTGCTTGCTCACCATCTCGCCCAGGAACTCGTGCTCGGGCAGTTCCTTGGTGATGTAGTCGTGGTAGGCCAGTTCCTTGACCTCGCGCACGCCGTGCACCAGCACCACTTCCTCGAACTTCTCGTAGGTTTCGGGGTCGCGGATCAGGCTCAGGAACGGGGCCAGGCCCGTGCCGGTGGACAGCATGTACAGGCGCTTGGCGGGCAGCAGGTAGTCGATCAGCAGGGTGCCCGTGGGCTTCTTGCCCACCACGATGGAATCACCCACCTGGATGTTCTGCAGGCGCGAGGTCAGCGGGCCGTCGGGCACCTTGATCGACAGGAACTCCAGGTGCTCCTCGTAGTTGGCGCTGGCGATGCTGTAGGCGCGCAGCAGCGGCTTGCCGTTCACGCGCAGGCCGATCATGGTGAAGTGGCCATTGGAGAACCGCAGCGCGGTGTCGCGGGTGGTTTTGAACGAAAAAAGGCGGTCCGTCAGGTGGTTGACGGACAGCACGCGTTCTTCAAGAAAGGCGCTCATGGTCGTAACGTCGGCTAAAAGTTGAGAAATCGGGTGTAAAAGCTGGCTGGAAGGCTGGGGCCGCAGGCGTCAGAAGCTGACATCCAGGCCGGAAAGCTTGTGGCTCACAACCCTCCATTGTTCCGCATCTGGCAAAGGCGGTTTTCTTTTGGTGATAGTGGGCAGGCTGGGAGCCAGCTTTTTGTTGAAGGCCAGGAAGATTTCCATGCCTTCGGGCAGGTCGTCCTCGGCATAAATGGCATTGGCCGGGCATTCGGGAATGCAGACCGCGCAGTCGATGCATTCGTCGGGGTCGATCACCAGGTACTCCGGCCCCTCCTTGAAGCAATCAACCGGGCATACATCCACGCAGTCGGTGTACTTGCACCGAATGCATGCGTCTGTGACTACGTGCGTCATTTTGGGGCTCCTTGTGCACCATTTCAGGGGGCGCGCAAACACTATTGCGGACTGCGAATGATTGCGCTACATTCGCCTCAAATGTAGTGATCACCACATTTTTGTTAAGTGAATGCTACACAAAACGCCATGAACGTACAAGCACTGAAATCGGTGCGAGGAATGGGTTGCCACGATGACTGAACACACCAAGACCGACGGACTTCCCGGCATGGATGCACCCGAGCTGCCGCAGGTGCTTGAGCGCGCCCGGCCGCGCAATGAGCGCATGAACGCGGCCAAGGTGGAGTGCAATGCCTGCCCCGTGCTGTGCCAGATTTCCGAAGGCCGCAGCGGCGCCTGCGACCGCTATGCCAACCAGGCCGGCGTGCTGGTGCGGGTCGATCCCGTGGTGCTGCTGCGCAAGACCATCGAGGACGGCGAGGCCAAGCTGGTGCCCTTCTCGGGCCGTGCCATCGAAGCCGGTGCCGAGGCTGCCGAGGCTGCCGAGGCCCCTGCCGGCCAACCCACCTGGAATGGCGACCTGCTGCTGACCGAGGAAGTCTTCGTTACCGGCGTGGGTTCCTCCACCACCTACCCCGACTACAAGCCCGCGCCCTTCATCGTGGGCTCCCAGGCCGATGGCGTGGACATGGTCACCGTGGTCACCGAAGGCATCTTCAGCTACTGCAGCTTCAAGGTGAAGATCGATACCGACCGCTTTCTCGGCCCGGAGCAGGCCAATGTGCGCTGCAAGGGCGAGGTCGTGGGCCATGTGACCACGGCCGAGTACGGCTCGCAGATGCTGTCGCTGGGCGGCGTGCACCACCTCACGGGCGGCAGCAAGAAGGAAGGGCGCATCGCCAACGAGATGATGCAGGCGCTGGGCAACAAGCAGGCGGTGGAGCTGACCATCGACGGCGGCTCGCAGCTCGTGATCCAGGCCGGCCATGCGCCCATCGTCAACGGCGTGGCCGAGCAGCGCATGCGCGTGGGCTGCGGCTCGGCGGCCATCGGCATCTTTGCGCGCCAGTTCTTCGGCCAGGCCGACGAGGTGGTGGTGGTGGACGACCACATCACCGGCGTGCTCACCGAGCACCAGGCCGGCCGCTGCCTGGACATGAAGTCTTCGGGCATCAAGATGCGCGGGCGCAAGTCCACGCCGGGCCGCTACTTCCAGGTGGCCAACCCGGGCACGGGCTGGGGCGGCACCGATATTGCCGATCCGCTGTCCATCATCGAAGGCTGGGACGAAGCCGTGGCCTGGCCCGGCCTGCGCCTGCTGATGACCTCCACGACCGGCGAGCACGCGAGCTGGTATGTGCTCGATGAGTCGCTGGTGCCGGTGGAGGCCGAAATGCCCGAAGCGGTGCGCCGCATCGTCGAGCGCATCGGCGAGAACTGTGAGCCCTCGCTGACCTCGGTGCTGTTCCTCGGCGGCGCGGGTGGCAGCCTGCGCGCCGGTGTTACCGAGAACCCGGTGCTGCTCACGCGCTCCATCAAGAACGCCCTGGTCAACGTGACCTGCGGTGGCGCGCCGGCCTATGTCTGGCCCGGCGGCGGCATCACCGTGATGGCCGATGTGCTGCGCATGCCCGACAACAGCTTTGGCACCGTGCCCACGCCGGCCATCGTGGCGCCCATCGAATTCAGCATGCGCCGCAGCGACTACGAATTGCTGGGCGGCCACATGGGCGAGGTGCGCAGCCTGCGCGAGGTGCTCGAACGCGGTGCCTGGCACAACGATGGGGCGCCGCTGTCGGCCTCCTGGCTGGCCCTGCCATCGGCCAACCCCTGGCCGCTGGGCCGCCCACCGCTGCTGGGTTGAGGGCTGGGCCATGCAAGCCACCCGTCAACTGCTGTCCCCGGGCCGCTGGCATCTGCAGCATGGCCCCATGGACATCATCGTCCAGGCCGAGGGCGATGCGCTGGCCGTGGCTGCCGCACATGCGCGCGCCTGGGTGCGGTTCGAGGGCCTGCTGCAGGAGCTGGTGCGCGAGCTGCCCGCGCTGCGCGCACCGGTGGGCGAGGGCGAATGCCCGCTGCAGGGCCCCGTGGCGCGCCGCATGTGGCAAGCGTGCCGGCCTTTCCGCCAGGACTTCATCACCCCCATGGCCGCGGTCGCCGGCTCGGTGGCGCAGGAGCTGCTGTCCTGCTACGTGGTGGATGGCGTGCGGCGGGCCTGGGTGAACAATGGTGGCGACATCGCATTGCACCTGGCAGCGGGCGAAACGGCCCGGGTCGGCGTGTATGCCGATATCGCTGCACTCGATGCGGCGCAGCTGCAGCAAGGGCTGCTGCTGGACGGCGCGTTCAGCATCGCCAGCACGATGCCCGTGCGCGGCATTGCCACCAGCGGCTGGCGCGGGCGCAGCCATTCGCTGGGCATTGCCGACAGCGTCACCATCCTGGCCACCACGGCGGCCCAGGCCGATGCCGCTGCCACGGTGGTGGCCAATGCGGTGAACGTGCAGGATGCGCGCATCGTGCGCAGGCCCGCCTGGGAGGTCAAGGACGACAGCGACCTGGGCAGCATCCCCGTGACGGTCGATGTGCCCCAGCTGCCTGCGGCGCTGGTGCGCCAGGCCCTGCAGGCCGGTTTGGAAAAAGCGCAAGAATTGCAGGCTGGCGGTCACCTGTGGTACGCCCTGCTCTCATGCCAGGGGCAATGGATGGCGACGCCATCGGCCACCGGCCTGCTGGAGCACGCTGCGCCCGGGAAGTCCGGCGCCGTTATCGAAGTTGGTTCAGTATTTGCTTAATGAATTGCACAGGCCATCCCATGATCCAGATCCGACGCGTTTTCACCCATGTTGAGGAAATCCGGCACGAATTCGGGCCCGAAACCGGTGCACCGCTGCTGCGCGGTGCCATCGGCGCGGTGCTCACCAACCCCTATGCCGGCCGCTACGAAGCCGACATCCTGCCCATGATGGATGCGCTGCAGGACGTGGGCCTGGACATGGCGCAACGCCTGCTGGCCGCCATGGGCGTGCCGGCCGAGCGCATCGCGACCTATGGCAAGGGCGCCATCGTCGGCGCGGCCGGCGAACTCGAGCACGGCGCGCTGTGGCACGTACCCGGCGGCTATGCCATGCGCGAGTTGCTGGGCTGGAAGGGCGACCGCAACGCCTACGCCAAGGGCCAGGCCGAGGAAAAGACCGGCCAGCCGGGCAACGCGCTGTCCATCGTGCCCTCCACCAAGAAGGTGGGCGGCCCCGGTGCGGCGCTCGACGTGCCGCTCACCCACATCAACGCCAGCTACGTGCGCAGCCATTTCGACGCCATCGAGGTGCGCGTGCCTGGTGCGCCGCGGGCCGACGAGATCGTCTTCATCCTGGCCATGACCACCGGCGCGCGCATCCACGCCCGCGTGGGCGGGCTCAAGGCCGAAGACATCAGCCAGTGGAACGGCCTGCGCTGATCCCCCGCCATCCATAACGAATACGAGAGACCAAGGAGTACACACATGCCCGCCAAGATCCGGAAAATCATCGTCCAGACCGACGAAGTGCGCGTGGAAATGGGCCAGGAGGTCAACCCTCCCGTGCGCAAGGCCCTGGCCATGGCCGTCATCGAGAATCCCTTTGCCGGCCGCTTCGAGCAGAACCTCGACGCGCTGATCGCCATCGGCGAGGAACTCGGCGGTCTGCTGGGCGAGCGCTGCGTGCAGGCCCTGGGCATCACGCCCGGCCAGGCCGAAAGCTATGGCAAGGCCGCCATCGTGGGCGAGGGCGGCGAGCTGGAACATGCCGCCGCCATCCTGCACCCCAAACTGGGCGCGCCGCTGCGCGTGGCGGTGGAAAAGGGCGCCGCCCTGGTGCCATCGAGCAAGAAGATCGGCGGCCTGGGCGCCGCCATCGACGTGCCCCTGGGCCACAAGGATGCTGCCTACGTGCGCAGCCATTTCGACGCCATGGAGGCCCGTGTGGCCGATGCGCCACGCGCCAACGAGATCGTGGTGGCGGTGGTCGTGACGGCCGGCGGCCGCCCGCTGCCGCGCATCGGCGGCCTCACCACCGCAGAAATCCAGGGCAAGGACGGCCTGCGCTGAGCGCACCGCCACACCCGTGACCCACAGTCTCCCCGATACTTACCGTTTGCCCCGCTGTTTCTCTCCCATCCAATCCCTCAGGAGTGTTCCCATGACGATGCTAAAGACCCTCATGCGTGTTACGGCCGCCGCCGCGCTGGCCGCCACCCTGGCTCCCGCCATGGCCCAGGATGTCATCAAGATCGGTGAGATCAACAGCTACAAGGCCCAGCCCGCCTTCCTCGAGCCCTACAAGAAGGGCATGGAACTGGCCGTGGACGAAATCAACGCCGCCGGCGGCCTGCTGGGCAAGAAGGTCCAGCTCGTGATCCGCGACGACAACGGCAACCCCGGCGATGCCGTGCGCGCGGCCGAGGAACTGGTTTCGCGCGAGAAGGTCGATGTGCTCACCGGCTCCTTCCTCTCGCACGTGGGCCTGGCGCTGACCGACTTCGCCAAGCAAAAGAAATTCTTCTTCCTGGCCGGCGAGCCGCTGACCGACAAGATCGTCTGGCAGAACGGCAACCGCTACACCTACCGCCTGCGTCCCTCCACCTACATGCAGGTGTCGATGATGGTGCCCGACGCCGTGGCCCTGAAGAAAAAGCGCTGGGCGCTGGTCTACCCCAACTACGAGTACGGCCAGTCGGCCGTGGCCACCTTCAAGCAGCTGCTCAAGGCGGCCCAGCCCGATGTGGAATTCGTCGTCGAGCAGGCCCCGCCGCTGGGCAAGGTCGACTCGGGCAGCGTGGTGCAGGCCCTGGCCGATGCCAAGCCCGATGCCATCTTCAACGTGCTGTTCGGTGCCGACCTGTCCAAGTTCGTGCGCGAAGGCAACACCCGCGGCCTGTTCCAGGGCCGTGAAGTGGTCAGCCTGCTGACCGGCGAGCCCGAGTACATGGACCCGCTCAAGGACGAGGCCCCCAACGGCTGGATCGTGACCGGCTACCCCTGGTACGGCCTGCAGACGCCTGAGCACAAGGCCTTCCACACCGCCTACCAGGCCAAGTTCAACGACTACCCGCGCCTGGGCTCGGTGGTCGGTTACAGCGCCATCAAGTCGCTGGGCGAGGGCATCAAGAAGGCCAACTCCACCGACACCGAGAAGCTGGTCGTCGCCTTCAAGGGCCTGCAGGTGCCCACGCCCTTCGGCCGCATCACCTACCGCCCCGAGGACAACCAGTCCACCATGGGCGGCTATGTCGGCCGCTCCAAGAACGAAGGCGGCAAGGGCGTGATGGTCGACTACCGCTATGTGGACGGCGCCAAGGTGCAGCCCTCGAACGACGAAGTCAAGAAGATGCGCCCAGCCGACTGACGGCTGGTCCCCGGCCTGACGCGGCTGGTGGGCTCTTGCGCCCGCCAGCCGCCAAGGCCATATTGCTACCCCACATGCACGCGAACGGGCAGACGGACATGCCCGAGGGACAAGTGTTGCCGAAGGATCTGGAATGAGTTTTTCGAGTTTTATCGTTCAGCTGCTCAATGGGCTGGCGGGGGCTTCCTCGCTGTTCCTGGTGGGAGCCGGGCTGTCGCTGATCTTCGGTGTCACACGCATCGTCAATTTCGCGCATGGCTCGTTCTTCATGGTGGGCATCTACGTGGCCTACTCGCTGGTGGCCAAGCTGGGCACGGGCCTGGGTTTCTGGCCCGCGCTGCTGCTCTCGGCCGTGGTGGTGGGCGTGCTCGGCGCCCTGGTGGAGGTGGTGCTGCTGCGCCGCATCTACAAGGCGCCCGAGCTGTTCCAGCTGCTGGCGACCTTTGCGCTGGTGCTGGTGATCAAGGACGCGGCGCTCTGGATCTGGGGCCCCGAGGAACTGCTCGGCCCGCGTGCGCCGGGCCTGTCGGGCTCGGTCAGCATCCTGGGCCGGCAATTTCCGTCCTATGACCTGTTCCTCATCGTCGTCGGCCCGGTGGTGCTGGGCCTGCTGTGGCTGCTGCTCACCCGCACCCGCTGGGGCACGCTGGTGCGCGCCGCCACGCAGGACCGCGAGATGGTCAGCGCCCTGGGCGTGAACCAGGCCTGGCTGTTCACGGCCGTGTTCGCCCTGGGTGCCCTGCTGGCCGGCCTGGGCGGCGCATTGCAGCTGCCGCGCGAGCCCGCCACGCTGGAGATGGACCTCAACACCATCGGCGCTGCCTTCGTGGTGGTGGTGGTGGGCGGCATGGGTTCCATCCCGGGCGCCTATGTGGCGGCGCTCCTGATCGCCGAGATCAAGGCCGTCTGCATCTGGCTCGGTGTGGTCGAGATCTTCGGCTACAGCGTCTCGTTCTCCAAGCTCACCCTGGTGGTCGAGTTCCTCGTGATGGCGGTCGTGCTCGTGGTGCGCCCCTGGGGGCTGATGGGCAAGGCCCAGGCCGCCAGCCGCAACACCGGCATCCCTGAAGCGCCGCTGCGCGCCTCGCCGTCCTGGTACAAGATCGGCGCCGCCGCGCTGGTGGCCGTGCTGGTGGTGCTGCCCTTCGTGACGACCGGCTCGCCCTACCTCACGGTGCTGATGATCGACCTGCTGATCGCCGCCCTGTTCGCGGCCAGCCTGCACTTCATCATGGGCCCGGCGGGCATGCACTCTTTCGGCCATGCGGCTTACTTCGGGCTGGGTGCTTATGCGGCCGCGCTGCTGGTGCGCTCGGCTGGCATTCCCATGGAGGTGGCTCTGGTGCTGGCACCGCTGGCCGCCGCTGCGGGCGCGCTGCTCTACGGCTGGTTCTGCGTGCGCCTGTCGGGCGTGTACCTGGCCATGCTGACGCTGGCCTTCGCACAGATCACCTGGGCCATCTGCTACCAGTGGGACGGCTTCACGGGCGGCAGCAACGGCCTCACGGGCGTGTGGCCGGCGCAGTGGCTGTCGGACAAGCGCAACTACTACTTCCTCACGCTGGCCCTGGTGGTGGGCGGCGTGCTGGCATTGCGCCGCGTGCTGTTCTCGCCGTTTGGCTATGCGCTGCGCGCCGGGCGCGACTCGGTGCTGCGCGCCGACGCCATCGGCATCGACGTCAAGCGCATGCAGTGGACGGCCTTCGTCATCGCCGGCCTGTTCGCGGGCCTGGGCGGTGCGCTGTTCGCCTTCTCCAAGGGCAGCATCTCGCCCGAGGCGCTGCACGTGGGCAAGTCGGTCGACGGCCTGGTCATGGTGCTCCTGGGCGGTATCCAGACGCTGGCCGGCCCGGTGGTGGGTGCCGTCACCTTCACCTGGCTGCACGACACCGTGGCGCGCAATACAGACTACTGGCGCGCCATGCTGGGCGCCATCATCCTGATCCTGGTGCTGCTGTTCCCGCAGGGCATTGCCGGTGCGATCAAGCAACTCGTCGACAACAAGCGCGAAGCGAAGGAGGCAGCATGAGCCTGCTCAAAGTCACTGGCCTGGGCAAGTCGTTCGGCGGGGTCAAGGCCGTCGACGGCATCCATTTCGAGCTGGCGGCCGGCGAGCTGCTGGCCCTGATCGGCCCCAACGGCGCGGGCAAGTCCACCACCTTCAACATGGTCAACGGCCAGCTGCAGGCCGACGCGGGCTCCATCCAGCTCAACGGCCAGGAACTCGTGGGCCGCAAGCCGCGCGACATCTGGCGCCTGGGCGTGGGCCGCACCTTCCAGATCGCCGAGACCTTTTCCTCGCTGACGGTGGTGGAAAACGTGCAGATGGCATTGATCTCGCATGACAGCCGGCTGTTCTCGATGTTCCGCAAGGCCTCGGACCACAAGCGCGACGAGGCCCTGGCCCTGCTCGAACAGGTGGGCATGAAGGCCCAGGCCGACCGGCCCTGCAGCGTGCTGGCCTATGGCGACGTGAAGCGCGTGGAGCTGGCCATTGCCATGGCCAACGCGCCCAAGCTGCTGCTCATGGACGAGCCCACGGCCGGCATGGCACCCAAGGAGCGCAACGAGCTGATGGCGCTGACCAAGCAGCTGGTGATCGACCGCGGCATGGCCGTGCTGTTCACCGAGCACAGCATGGACGTGGTGTTCGCGTACGCCGACCGCATGATCGTGCTGGCGCGCGGCCGCCTGATCGCCGAGGGCAAGCCCCTGGAACTGCGCGACCACCCCAAGGTGCAGGAGGTGTACTTCGGCACCGGCAAGACCTTCGAGAAAAAGACGGCCGGTGCCGCCCCGGTGGCAGCGCCTGCGGAGACCGCATGATGACGATGACAACGACGACGAGTGAACCCAAGGAAGTGCTGCTCGAGGCCAAGGGCCTGCAGGCCTGGTATGGCGCGGCGCAGATCCTGTACGACGTGGACCTCGATGTGCGCCGTGGCGAGGTCGTGGCCCTGATGGGGCGCAATGGCGCGGGCAAGTCCACCACGCTCAAGACGCTGATGGGCATGCTGGCCAAGCGCAAGGGCCAGATCCGCTTCATGGGCAAGGACCTGTCGAAAAGCGACCCGCATGACGCCGCGCGCCTGGGCCTGGGCTTCGTGCCCGAGGACCGGCGCGTGTTCACCGACCTCACGGTGATGGAGAACCTGGAAGTCGGCCGCCAGCCCGCGCGCCACTGGCCCGATGGCACGGCCGCGCCGCTGTGGACGCCCGAGGCCCTGTTCAAGCTGTTTCCCAACCTGGGCGAGATGCCACAGCGCCCCGGCGGCCGCATGAGCGGCGGCGAGCAGCAGATGCTGACCGTGGCCCGCACCCTCATGGGCAACCCCTACCTGGTGCTGCTGGACGAGCCCTCCGAAGGGGTGGCGCCGGTGATCGTGGAGCAGATGGCGCAGATGATCCTGGAGCTCAAGGCCCAGGGCGTGAGCATCCTGCTGTCCGAGCAGAACATGCATTTCGCCGAACTGGTGTCCGACCGTGCCTATGTGCTCGAAAAGGGCCAGATCCGCTACCAGGCCTCGATGGCAGAGCTGGCCGCCAACGACGAAGTGCGCAGGTCCTACCTGAGCGTGTGAAGGATTGATTCCCCGGCCTAGGCCTTATCGGGCCAGGGCCGATCTGCCAGTGCGTTCCCAACCGGAGTGTCCGCCATGATGATCCCTGCAAAGCGCCGTTCCTTCCTCCAATCCGCTGCTGCCCTTGCCCTCGCGGGGGGCGGCCTGCCCCTGGCCTTCGCGGCGGGCAAGATCAAGCCCGGCGAGCGGGCGGCCCTGATCGTGGTGGACGTGCAGAACTGCTTCGTGCCCGGCGGCACGCTGCCCGTGGCCAAGGGCGACGAGGTGGTGCCGGTCATCAACCGCATCGCCACCGCGTTCGAGAACGTGGTCGTCACGCAGGACTGGCACACGCCCGGCCATGCCTCGTTTGCCAGCACGCATGCGGGCAAGAAGCCCTTCGAGACCACCAAGCTCAGCTACGGCCAGCAGGTGCTGTGGCCCGACCACTGCGTGCGCGGCACCGACGACGCCGCCCTGCACAAGGACCTCAAGCTGCCCCAGGCCCAGTTGATCCTGCGCAAGGGCTTCCATGAGCATGTGGACAGCTACTCGGCCTTCGAGGAGGCCGACCGCAAGACCTCCACGGGCCTGGCGGGGTATCTGAAGCAGCGCGGCATCAAGACGGTCTTCGTGACCGGCCTGGCCACGGACTTCTGCGTGGCCTGGACGGCGCTGGACGCCAAGCGCCTGGGTTTCGAGACCTATGTGGTGGAGGACGCCTGCCGCGCCATCGACCTCAACGGCTCGCTCGAAGCCGCGTGGAAGCAGATGAAGGCCAAGGGCGTCCAGCGCATCCAGTCGGAGGACATCGCCCTCACCTGAGAACGGGAAGGCCGCCCTCGGCACGGGTCTTGCGTCTGGCGCTTTCGCGCTTGCGGAGCAATCCGTAGGCACCCTGGTATGACGGATTCGCAACACCCGGGGCCAGGGCTTGCAAGACCCCTTCGCAAGAGGGGAAACTTCCACGTTTGATGTAAGGAGCGTTTCATGAAGTGTCGTGAGATGGAGGCGGGGCGCACCGATCGCAGGGCCGTGCTGATGACCCTGGCGGCCACGGCCCTGGGCCGTGCGGGCACGGCTGCGGCGGCCGAGACGGGGGTGACGGACAAGGGCATCAAGGTCGGGCAGTCCGCCGTCTTCACCGGGCCTGCCAAGGATTTCGGTGTGGACTACAAGGCCGGCATCGCGCTCTACTTCGACCGCATCAACAAGGCTGGCGGGGTGTTCGAGCGCAAGCTCGAACTCGTGTCGCTCGACGATGCCTATGAGCCCAAGAAGACCGCCGAGAACACGGCGCGCCTGATCGACGAGGAAAAGGTCTTCGCCCTGATCGGCTACGTGGCCACGGGCAACCTGATCGCCGCCATGCCGCTGGCCGAGAAGGCCGGCGTCCCCATGTTCGCCCCGCTGGTGGGCACGACCTCGTTCCGCACCACGCACAACCGCTACCTGTTCCACGTGCGCGCCAGCTACGAGACCGAGCTGCGCAAGATCGTGGGCCACCTGGCCACGCTGGGCATCACCAACATCGCCGTCATCTACCAGAACAGCGCCTTCGGCAAGTCCAACCTCGAAACCTGCCTGCAGATCGCCCAGGGCCTGAAGGTCAAGGTGGTCGAATCCGTGCCCATGGAGATCGCCGCGACCGACGCCAAGGCCCAGGTGGCGCAGCTCACCAAGGCCCGGCCCGGCGCGGTGGTGATGATCGTGGCCGGCAAGATGGTCGAGGTGTTCCTGCGCGACTACCGCGCCGCGGGCGCCGCATCGCCGCTGTACACCATCTCGGTGGGCATCACCGATGCGCCGGGCTCGGCCCAGCGCCTCAATGGCGGCATCGAAGGCCTGGTCACGGCCAACATCGTGCCTTCGCCGCAGGCCAGCCGCATGCCCATCGTCGTGGACTACCGCAAGGACCGCACCGACGCGGGCGCCAAGATCGACAGCTACACCATGCTCGAAGGCTATATCGCCGCGCGCGTGTTCGTCGAAGGGCTCAAGCGCGCCGGGCGCAACCTCACGCGCGAAGCCTTCATCAAGGCCATGGAAGACATGGGCACCACCAAGTTCGGCGATTTCCCGGTGCAGTACGGTCCGAACAACCACAATGGGTCCAACTTTGTGGACCTGGAGATGTACACCCGCACCGGCAGCCTCAGGCGCTGACCGACCCCCACAGGAACAATGCAGACCCCAGCCACCGTCTTTTCCCTTTCCGTCAACGGCCAGCCCTGTGAACTGCCAGCAGGCACCCCCAGCGCGGGCGCCACGCTGCTGCATGTGCTGCGCAACGACCTTTCGCTCAACGGCCCCAAGTACGGCTGCGGCCTGGGCCAGTGCGGCGCCTGCACGGTGCTGGTGGACGGGGTGGCGGCGCGGGCCTGCGTGATCCCCGCGCGCGGCGTGGCGGGCCGCGAGGTGACCACGCTGGAGGGCCTGCCCACGCGCTGCCAGGGCGCTGTGTGCGGCGCCGGCCTGCACCCGGTGCAGCAGGCCTTTGTCGATGAACAGGCGGCCCAGTGCGGCTACTGCCTCAATGGCATGGTGATGATGGCGGTGGCGCTGCTGGAGCGCAACCCCGATCCCGACGAAGCCGCCATCCGCCGCGAGCTCTCGGCCAACCTGTGCCGCTGCGGCACGCATGTGGAGATCATCCGCGCCGTGCAGCGCGCGGCCGTGCTGGTGCGCGGGGTGGCCGCATGAACGCACCGGCTGCTTCCTCGCTGCGCGCGCACAGCCCGCTCACGCGCGCCGACTTCCATGCGGCACAGGGCGTGCTGCTGGTGGTGCGCAACCCGCCGCCCGCGCCGCCGCCCGTCAAGGGCCAGCCGGCGCTGGTGGCCGGCAACCCGGCCGAGGGCGTGGAGATCCTGATCGCCGTCTGGGACGATGGCAGCGTGACCGCGCTCAACGGCCATGTGGACCTGGGCACCGGCATCCGCACGGCCCTGGCGCAGATCGTGGCCGAGGAGCTCGACGTGCCGCTGGCGCACGTGAACATGGTGCTGGGCGACACCACGCGTGCACCCAACCAGGGCGCAACCATTGCCAGCGCCTCGATCCAGATCCACGCCAAACCGCTGCGCATTGCCGCAGCCCAGGCACGCCACTGGTTGCTGGCCCGGGCCGCAGAGCGCCTGGGCGTGGCCGCCGATGCGCTGCAGGTGCAGGCCGGCGTGGTGCAGGTGGCGGCCGACCCGGCGCGCCAGGTGGCCTATGGCGAACTGCTGGCCGGCACGCACAGCGCGCTGAAGCTGGCCGACGCCACGCCCACCAAACCCACGGCCGACTACACGGTGGTGGGCCAGTCGGTGCCGCGCGTGGACATACCGGCCAAGGTCAGCGGCGAGCTGGTCTTCGTGCACGACATGCGCGTGCCCGGCATGCTGCATGGCCGCGTGGTGCGCCCGCCCTATGCGGGGGCCGACCATGGCGACTTCATCGGCAACACGCTGGAGTCGGTGGACCAGTCGTCCATCGCCCACATCCCGGGCATCCGCGCGGTGGTGGTGATCCGCGACTTTGTGGGCATCGTCGCCGAGCGCGAGGAACAGGCCGAGGAAGCCCTGCGCAGCCTGGTGGTGCGCTGGAAGGCCTGGCCGGGCTTTCCGCGCCAGGACAGCCCGGACGCCATTGCCCAGGCCATCCGCGCCAACTCCTCCACCCAGCGCCGCCTGGTGGACGAGGGCGACGTGGACGCCGCGCTCGCCGGTGCCGAGCAGTCCATGCCACGCACCTATGTCTGGCCCTACCAGCTGCACGGCTCCATCGGCCCCTCGTGCGCGGTGGCGGAGTGGCGCCAGGACGGTGCCTCCGGCCGCGCGCGCATGGCCGTCTGGGCTGGCACGCAGAACCCCCATGTGCTGCGCGCCGACCTGGCGCGCCTGATGGGCCTGGCCGACGTGGACATCGACCTGGTGCGCATGGAGGCCGCGGGCTGCTATGGCCGCAACGGCGCCGACGACGTGGCGGCCGATGCCGCGCTGCTCTCGCGCGCCGTGGGCGCGCCCGTGCGCGTGCAGCTCACGCGCGAGCAGGAGCACCTGTGGGAGCCCAAGGGCACGGCCCAGCTCATGCAGGTGCGCGGCGGCCTCAACGCCGACGGCTCGGTGGCGGCCTACGATTTCGAGACCTCCTACCCCTCCAACGGCGCGCCCACGTTGGCCCTGCTGCTCACGCGCACCATCGAGCCGCTGGCCCAGGCCTACGAGATGGGCGACCGCACGGCGCGCCCGCCCTACGACTACGACAACCTGCGCGTGGCCGTGAACGACATGGCGCCCATCGTGCGCGCCTCGTGGCTGCGCGGCGTCTCGGCCCTGCCCAACTCCTTCGCGCACGAGTCCTATGTGGACGAACTGGCCACTGCGGCCGGTGTGGACCCGGTCGAATTCCGCCTGCAATTGCTCAGCGACCCGCGCGCGGCCGAGCTGGTGCGGGCCACGGCCGAGAAGGCCGGCTGGCTGCCCCACACCGGCCCGCGCGTGCCTGGCCCGGGTGATCTGCAGGGTGCCGAGGGCGATTGGGTGCAGGGCCAGGGCTTTGCCTACGCGCGCTACATCCACAGCAAGTGGCCGGGCTTTGGCGCCGCCTGGGCCGCCTGGGTGGCCGATGTGGACGTGAACAAGAAGACCGGCGAGGTGCATGTGCGCCGCGTGGTCGTGGGCCACGACACCGGCCTCATGGTCAACCCCGCGGGCGTGGAGCACCAGGTGCATGGCAACGTGGTGCAGACCACGAGCCGCGCGCTCAAGGAGCAGGTGCGCTTCGATCCCGTGACGCAGGCGGTCGATACGCGCGAATGGGGCAGCTACCCCATCCTGAGCTTCCGCGAGGTGCCGGTCATCGAGGTCATGCACATGCCCCGGCAGGACGAGGCGCCGCTGGGCTCGGGCGAATCCTCCTCGGTGCCCGGCACGGCCGCCATTGCCAATGCCATCTTCGATGCCACGGGCGTGCGCTTTCGTGCGCCGCCTTTCACACCCGAGGTGGTGCGCGCGGGCCTGAACCCGCTGGGCGCGGCCTCAGGGCAGGGCGGTGATGCTCCCGCAGGCGCGCCGGTGCAGCCGGCCGATGTGCTGCCCACGCTGGAGCTGCCTGCGCCCGCGGTGCCGGCTACCGCCACCTGGCCCCAAAAGCGCAGCCCCTGGGGGCGCGCGCTGGCCCTGGTAGCTGGCGGCCTGGCCATGGGCGCCGCCTTGCTGGGCTGGCGCCCGGCCATCGCTCCCGTGGCGCAGACGGCGGGCGGCGCCTCGGTCTACAACGCGGCCACCATCGAGCGCGGCCGCCTGGTCGCCGCGGCCGGCGACTGCGTGGTCTGCCACACCGCAGCCGGTGGCACGCCCAATGCCGGCGGGCGCGCCATGGACACGCCGTTCGGCACGGTCTACACCACCAACCTCACGCCCGACGCCGAGACCGGCATCGGTCAGTGGTCCTTCAGCGCCTTCCAGCGCGCCATGCGCGAGGGCATCTCGCGCGATGGCAGGCACCTGTACCCGGCGTTTCCCTATACCTCGTTCGCCAAGATGGGCGACGACGACCTGACTGCGCTGTACGCCTGGCTCATGGCCCAGCCGCCGGTGCGCGCCGAGGTGCCGACAACGCAGCTGGCCTTTCCGTTCAGCGTGCGGCCGCTCATGGCCGGCTGGAACGCGCTGTTCCACGACGCCACGCCCTGGAAGCCTGACCCCACGCGCCCGCCCGAATGGAACCGCGGCGCCTACCTGGTGCAGGGCGCCGGCCACTGCGGCGCCTGCCACACGCCACGCAACACGCTGGGCGCGGAGATGGGCGGTGCAGCCTTCCTCTCGGGCGCGCAGGTCGATGGCTGGGAGGCGCCTGCGCTCACCGGCCTGTCGAAGGCGCCCGTGCCCTGGACTGCCGACGCGCTCTACAGCTACTTGCGCACGGGCCACAGCCCGCAGCATGGCGTGGCCTCGGGGCCCATGGCACCCGTGGTGCAGGAGCTGGCGCAACTGCCCGACGAAGACATCCGCGCCATGGCCACCTACCTGGCCTCGTTCAATGCGGCCCCGGAACCCGCCGCCGACGCCGCGGCCAAGGCCCAGGCCGCCGTGGCGCGGGCGGCCGCATGGGCGCCCCAACCCGGCCAGGCGCAGCGCCTGTTCAATGGCGCCTGCGCCGCCTGCCACCACGATGGCGACGGCCCGAAACTGCTGGGCGCCAATGTGCCCCTGGCGCTCAACAGCAATCTGCACAGCGACCGGCCCGACAACCTGCTGCAAGTCATCGTCAACGGCATCCGCGAGCCCGCTTCGCGCGAGCTGGGCTTCATGCCGGGCTTTGGCAACGCGCTCAGCGATGCGCAGATCACCGAACTCGCAGGCTACATGCGCCAGCGCTACGCCCCGGGCCGGCCGGCCTGGACCGATGTGCCCGAGGCGCTGGCGCGCGTGCGGGCGGGGCCGGCGCATCCCTGAGTCTCAAAGGTGCAGTGACTGGCGGTCCGCGCCCATGGCACCGGCAATGAGCCGCATGTCATGGTCGTTGATGGCCACCAGGCCGAAGCGGAAGGCGTAGCCCCAGCGCGCCCGGTCCTGCACGAAGTCGAAGTGGTCGAGCAGCGGCGCGATGGGGGCCTCGCGGGCCGGCACATAGTCCACGCCCCGGCGGTAGGGCACGAAGCCGCCGCCCATGTCGAAGGCATAGGGATCACCGGGTTTGACCAGGCCCACGGACACGAAGGCCTGCAGCCGGTCGCTGCCGCCCATGCTGACCGTGGGCGCGTAGTAGGCCACACGGTCACCGGCCTGCATGCGGCGCAGCGGCGCCGCCTTGCCATGGCATACCTGCATGAAGCCCGCACCGGGCTCCGCACAGCCGCGTCGTGCATGGTCGGCGCAGGCCACGGCGATCCAGTTGCCGCGCCGTGGGGAAGCGGGTGGGGCGGCTTCGCCCCACAGGGGCGACTGCACCGGCTCAGGCCAGCGCATGCAGGCCTACGCGGTTGCCGTCCAGGTCGTGGATGTGGGCAAAGAAGCCCAGGCCCGGTGGCAGCGCCTGGCGCGGCAGGGCCACCTGGCCACCCTGCGCCAGCACGCGGTCCAGCGCCGCGTCGAGCGAGGGCGAGGCATCCAGGTAGACCAGCGTGCCGGCACCGGGCGCGGGCTGCGGCGCGGTCGGCCCCATGAGCAGGGCGCCGCCCGTGCCATCGGCCTCGGGGTCGTAGGCGAACACCGCGCCCTCGCTCGGGCCCATGGCCTCGCGGCGCATGGTCTGGCCGAGCACCGCCTCGTAGAAGGCCTGGGCACGGTCCAGCTGGGTGGTGGGGATCTCGAACCAGGTGATGGCGTTTTTCATGGGTGCTCCTTGTGTGCAAATGAAGAAGCCCCGATGGTGATGACCTGCTGCTGACAGCGGCTTGTCAGTACGGTAGCAGCAGCGTTGTTACTCGCGCGAACGGGTGAGTTCCTGTGAGAACTTGAACCGGTCCGCCGGGTGCAGCGAGACCGAGATCTCGAACACCTGGTCGGCCGCGTCGAGGTAGTGGCGCGTGATCTTGAGCGCGGGCGCACCGGCCTCGGCGCGCAGGGCCTCGGCATGTTCGCGCGGCACCAGCACGGCCTCGATGTCCTGGCGGATGCGCGCGATGCGCCGGCCATAGCGCTCCTCGATGAGGGTGCTGGCCAGCGTCTCGGGCGCGTCGCGCACGATGGGGCCGATGTCGGCGTACGCCGGGTCGATGTACAGGTCGAGCCAGCAGATGGGGCGCGCCTTGCGCGTGCTGCCGCCTTCCATGCGCAGGCAGGCGATGTGCAGCCAGCGCGTGCCGCCGGGGCAGCCCAGGTGCTGGGCGAGGGCCAGGTCCGCGACCACCTCGTGGACGGATTGCACCGTGCGCATGTGCTCGGCGCCGAAGCGGGCCAGTTCTTCCACGGTGGCGATGGACTGCGTGAAGCCGGCCTGGGGCCGCTGGGCCTCCACGCGCGTGCCCACGTTCTTGCGCCGCGAGATCAGGCCCAGCTCCTGCAGCCCGTCCAGCGCCTTGCGCACGGCGTAGCGGCTCAGCCCGTACTGCGCGCACAGCTCGAACTCGGTGGGCAGCAGCGTGCCCACGGCAAAGCGGCCGGAGGCGATGCCTTCGGACAGGTCGCGGGCGAGGTCGGGTTGGGTGTTCTTGGCAGCGGTGGTCATGCAGGCAGCGTCCTGCCTAGGGAAAACCCCAGGCCGAGTTTTGTTCGAACATATCTACAGTTCACACCAGCGTATTTGTTCGAACATTTATATATGTTCGTATTTTATCAACATATCGGCCTGCCATGTCCTCTTCCCTGTTTTCCCCCGCCAGCACGGTGCTCGATTCGGTGCTGTTCCGCGATGCCTTCGGCACGCCGCGCATGCGCGAGGTGTTCTCCGACCGCACGCTGATCGCGCGCTACATCGAGGTGGAGGTGGCCCTGGCCCGTGCCGAGGCGCGCTGCGGCGTGATCCCGGCCGAGGCGGCCGAGGCCATCGCCCACGCGTCGCGCCTGGAGCGCGTGGACTTCGACCACATGCGGCACGAGACCGACATCGTGGGCTACCCCATCCTGCCGCTGGTGCACCAGCTCGTGGAGATGTGCGGCGAGGCCGGGCGCTACGTGCACTGGGGCGCGACCACGCAGGACATCATGGACACGGCCAACGTGCTGCAGCTGCGCGATGGCCTGGCGCTGGTGGAGGCCGATATCCGCGAGCTGCGCGGCATCCTCGCGGCGCTGGCGGCAAAGCACCGCGACTCGCCCATGGCCGGCCGCACCCACCTGCAGCAGGCCCTGCCCGTGACCTTCGGCTACAAGGTGGCCATCTGGCTGGCCATGTTCGACCGCCACCAGGAGCGCCTGGCCGAGCTGCGCAAGCGCGTGCTGGTGGTGCAGTTCGCCGGGGCCGCGGGCACGCTGGCCTCGCTCGGCGACAAGGGCTTCGAGGTGCAGGCCGCGCTGGCCGATGAACTGGGCCTGGCCGTGCCCGTGACCACCTGGCATGTGGCGCGTGACGGCTTTGCCGAGGCGGTGAACCTGCTGGCCCTGGTCACCGGCTCGCTGGGCAAGATCGCGCTGGACATCATGGTCATGGCCTCCACCGAGTTCGGCGAGGTGTACGAGCCCTTCGTGAAGGGCCGGGGCGCGAGCAGCACCATGCCGCAAAAGCGCAACCCCATCTCCAGCGAGCTGATGCTGGCGGCCTCCAAGGCCGTGCGCCAGCAGGCGGGGCTGATGCTCGACGCCATGGTGCAGGACTTCGAGCGCGCCACTGGCCCCTGGCATGCCGAATGGCTGGCGCTGCCCGAGAGTTTCGTCCTCACCGCCGGCGCGCTGCACCAGGCCAAGTTCGCGCTGGGTGGCCTGATCGTGGACGAGGCGCGCATGCGCAGCAATCTCGGCATCAGCCGCGGACTGATTGTGGCCGAGGCCGTGATGATGGGCCTGGCCCCCGCCATGGGCCGCCAGCAGGCGCACGACGTGGTCTACGGCGCCTGCCGCACCGTCAACGAGCAGGGCGGCACCCTGGCCGAGGCCCTGGCCGCGCTGCCCGAGGTGGTGCGCCACTTCGACCGCGCGGCCATCGACCGGCTCACCGACCCCGCCAACTACCTGGGCCTGGCCCCCGCCATGGTGGACCGCGCCCTGGCCGCGTCGGCGGCGGCTGCGGCCGGCTGCTGAGTACCCCCGATCACCGCCCGCTTGCGTTTTCCGTTCCTTCCCACAACCATTCCAGGAGACCCGTCCATGAACACCGCCAAGACCCTTGGTGCGGCCGCCGCATTGCTGTGCGCCGCCACCTTCGCCCACGCCCAGCCGGCCTGGCCCGCCAAGCCGATCACCTGGATCGTGCCGTTTGCGGCGGGCGGCCCCACCGATGCCATGGCACGCGACATTGCCGACAAGGTGGGGCGCCAGGTCGGCCAGTCCATCGTGATCGAGAACGCGGCCGGCGCGGGCGGCACCATCGGCGCGGCCAAGGCTGCCAAGTCGGCGCCCGATGGCTACACCTTCCTGGTCGGCCACATGGGCTACATGGGCGCCGCGCCGTCGCTGTACAAGAAGCTGGCCTACGACCCGGTCAAGGACTTCGACGCGGTGTTCCGCTTTCCCGATACGCCGCTGGTGCTGCTGGTGCCCAAGAGCTCGCCCTACAAGACGGCGGCCGAGCTGATCGCCGCGGCCAAGGCCAACCCGCGCAAGATCAACTTCGGCAATGCCGGCGTGGGCTCCACCTCGCACCTGATCGCGGCGCTGTTCGAGTCGCGCGCCGGCATCGAGGTCACCTCCATCTCGTACAAGGGCGCGGCCCCGGCCATGAACGACCTGGTGGGCGGCCAGGTGGAGGCCATGTTCGACCAGAGCAACACGGCGCTTCCCCAGGTCACGGGCGGGCGGCTCAACGCGATTGCGCTGACCTCGCTCCAACCCATGCCGCAGCAGTACCCCAACGTGGCTCCGCTCGCCGACAAGACCCTGCCTGGCTTCGAGGCCGCCACCTGGTACGGCCTGTACGCCCCCAAGGGCGCGCCCAAGGACGTGGTGCAAAAGCTCCACCAGGCCTACCTCAAGGCCCTGGCCGACAAGACCTGGACGGCGCGCATGGCGGCCCAGGGCATCCACATGCTGCCCGAGGCGCAGTACGCGCCTGACGCCTTTGCCAAGCACACGGCAGCCGAGGTGGAGAAGTGGCGCAAGGTGGCGACCGACGCCAAGATCCAGATCGACTGAGCGATAAACAACCCATGACCCGCATCGCGCAGGAAGACCTGGCCACGAGCATCGCCCAGGCGCTGCAGTTCATCAGCCACCGGCATCCGCCCGACTTCGTGCGTGCGCTGCGCCGCGCGCATGCGGCCGAGACCCATGCGCCGGCGCGCGCCGCCATGGGCCAGCTGCTGGTCAACAGCCGCATGGCGGCCTTGGGCCGGCGCCCGCTGTGCCAGGACACGGGCGTGGCCCAGGTGTTTCTGCGCATCGGCATGGGCGTGGCCTTTGTGCGCCATGACGGTGGTCCGCTGCGCAGCCTGCAGGCGGTGGTCGACGAGGCGGTGCGCACGGCCTATGGCGACCCCGGCAACCCGTTGCGCGCGACCATGGTGGCCGACCCGCTGGGCGCGCGCACCAACACGCGCGACAACACGCCCTCCGTCGTGCACTGCGAGTTGGTGGAGGGCGATGCGCTGGAGCTGCTGGTGGTGGCCAAGGGCGGTGGCGGCGACGTCAAGGCGCGCTTTGCCACACTCAACCCCAGCGACAGCGTGGCCGACTGGGTGCTGGCGCAACTGCCCGGCATGGGCGCGGGCTGGTGCCCGCCGGGCGTGCTGGGCATCGGCATCGGCGGCAGCCCCGAGCAGGCCATGCTGCTGGCCAAACGCTCGCTGTTCGATGCCATCGACATCGACGCACTGCGCGCACGCGGCGTGGCCACGCCCGAGGAAGCGCTGCGGTTGGACCTGTACGCGCGCAGCAATGCACTGGGCATTGGCGCGCAGGGGCTCGGGGGGCTCTCGGCCGTGCTCGATGTGAAAGTGCGCACCGCGCCCTGCCATGCGGCCACGATTCCGGTGGCGCTGATCCCCAACTGTGCGGCCACGCGCTACCTGCACCTCACGCTGGACGGGTCAGGCCCGGCTCCGCTGCCGGACCTGGCGCTCGATGCCTGGGAAGGCATCCCCGAGCACTTCACGGTGGAGGACGCCGTGCGCGTGGACCTGGACACGCTGGACCGCGCCGAAGTCGGCCAATGGAAGGTGGGCCAGACCCTGCTGCTCACGGGCACCCTGCTCACCGCGCGCGATGCCGCGCACAAGCGCCTGGTGGACCTGCTGCAGCGCGGCGAGCCGCTGCCGGTGGAACTGCGCGGCCGCACCCTGTACTACGTGGGCCCGGTGGACGCCGTGGCCGGCGAGGCCGTGGGCCCGGCCGGCCCGACCACCGCCACGCGCATGGACCGCTTCGTGGAGCCGCTGCTCGCGCAGACCGGGCTGCTGGCCATGGTGGGCAAGGCCGAGCGGGGGCCCGAAGCGATTGCGTCCATTCGAAAGCATGGCGCTGCCTATCTGGCCGCGACGGGCGGCGCTGCCTACCTGCTCTCGCGTGCGATCCGCAAGGCGCGGGTGCTGGCCTTTGCCGACCTGGGCATGGAGGCCATCCACGAATTCGAGGTGGTGGACTTCCCTGTGACGGTGGCCGTGGATGCGCACGGCCGCACCATCCACCGTTTTGCGGAGGCTAGAACGTGATCTTGACCGAAGGCGCATTGCGCTGCGCCTTGCCATGGAACACGGCCTCGATGTTGTTGCCATCGGGGTCGAGCACAAAGGCCGCGTAGTAGCCGGGGTGGTAGGGGCGCTCGCCAGGGGCGCCGTTGTCCTTGCCGCCGTGGGCCAGCGCCGCCTTGTAAAAGGCCTGCACCATGGCCTCGTCCTGCGCCTGGAAGGCCAGGTGGTGGCGGCCGGTGAGGTGGCCCTGGGCGGCGGCGCTCTTCGAGGTGGAGACGAACAGCTCATCGGCCCAGAAATAGTCTTCGGCCGTGCCACCCATCGGTACCCCGAGCACCTCGAAGATGGCGCTGTAGAAGGCCTGGCTGGCCGGCAGATCGCGCACCACCAGCTGGATGTGGTCGATCAGTCGGCCGCGGTGCAGTTCCTGGGTTTCCATGGCGTGGTCCTTATGGAGTTCACAACATGGATGCAGTGTGCCTGCGCCAAGGGGATGAGCGTCATCGCACTCACCCCCTGTTACCGCTGTGACCGGGTGGCTACCCGGCAATCAGCCGGTCACTTGCAACTGAAGCTGCTGGCCGATTCCACGTCGCCCGTGCCGTTGTAGCGCGCCACCTTGGGGTAGACGCACAGCGGGCGCGTGCGGTTGGCCGACCAGCTGGCGGGCAGCTCGGCGTTCACCACGTTGGCACCGGCGCCACGCGCCTGGGCCAGCACGGTGTCGGGGGCCTTGCCCTGTTCCACCCATTGCACCAGCGGGGCCAGCATGTCGAACTGGTCGGTGGCCGGGCCGCCCGAGCAGTGGTTCATGCCGGGCACCATGTACAGGCGCGCAAAGCTGGCGGCATTGCCTTGGTGGTTGGCCTGCAGGCGGTCCATCCAGTTCGCGGTATCCACCGGCGAAAACACGCCGTCGGCGATGCCGTGGTAGACCATCATCTTGGCGCCCCGCTCCTTCAGGGTGCCCAGGTCGGCCTCATTGGGCGGCGTCATGAAGGACCAGGGCGACTCGGGGTAGAGCGCGCTGGTGGCGAACATCTTCGGGTAGTCGGTCTCCATGCTGAAGGCCAGGGCGTATTGCAGACCCGTGGTCGCACTGAAGGCGGCTACCGTGGACGGGGGTGAGGTGAAGATGAAGGCCACGGCCCCCGCATCGCGCGTGGCGGGCGAGCCCAGGTGCCACTGCGCGAAGTTGGTGCCGCCCACGCCCGGGTCGAACCAGGTGCCGGTGTACAGCGCTTCGCCCTTGCTGTTCTTGGGGCCTGCGAAGATGTCGGCCAGCACGGTCTTCTGGGCCGGGGTCAGGCAGCTGCCATCGCGCGCGGCACCCGGTGCGCAGCTGGGTACATCGGTCTGCAGGTTGAAGGCGCTCTGGCAGGCTGCCACGTCGTTGACCTGGCCATCGGTCACGCCGTCGAGCGCATCGCATTTGGCCAGGATGCGGCTGCCCAGCAGCTTGTATTCGGCGGCGGTGACCGAGGTGTTCAGGTCGGGCTGGCCGTTCGCGTCGGGTGTGGAGACCTTGGCGTACTGCTGGGCCTTCCACAACTGGGCCGTGGCCGCCTTGGGCAGGTGAAAGCCCGGGTTGCCGGCCAGGATGCCGTCGTACTGGTCTGCATAGCGCGAAGCGGCCACCATGGCATGGCGCCCGCCGTTGGAGCAGCCGGCGAAGTAGGAGCGGTCGGGCGCCTTGCCGTAGGCGCTCTTGATGAGGTCCTTGGCCATGGGCGTGAGGCTGCCCACGGCCGTGTAGCCATAGTCCAGCCGGGCCTGCGGGTCCACACCGAAGAAGGGCGTGGGCGCGCTGTGGCCCGCGTCGGAGCTGAGCACCGCGAAGCCCTGGCTCAGGGCCGGTGCCACGGGTGCGCCGCCGCTGGTCGCGCCCAGGGCGGTCACCACGCTGCCGTCCAGGCCGCCGTTGGCCTGGTAGAGGAAGCGGCCGTTCCAGGCGACGGGCATGCGCATCTCGAAACCGATGGCATAGCTGTTGCCGTCGACCGCGCTGGTGCGTTGGTTCATCGCGCCCTTGACCAGGCAGTGTGCCGGGATGGGCGTGTTCACGCCAGTGGCCTTGAGTTCACCCTCGGCCACGGGGGCGGCGGAGGTGATGCGCGTGTTGGGCAGGGCCAGCGTGGTCGCCAGGTTGGCGCAGGATTGCAAGGTGCCCGGCGATGCCGCCGACAATTGCCGCAGCCCACCGTCCGACCCGCCGCAGCCGGCGACCAGCAGTGCCGCTGCCGGCAGGGCCGCCCATGCCAGGGGGCGGCCCAGGCCGTGCAGGTTCCAGATACCCTCGTTCCTCTTCTTCATGGTGTTGTCTCCTCGTGTGTTGTTGCAAGGCGCAGGCAGGCAGACCCGCAGCGCGGCCTCGGAGCGCTGGGGGCGGGGGAATGCGGAACTGGAAGGGCGTGGACCGTCAGGCGGCAGCCATGGCGGGCGCGGTACGTCGGTGGACGTCGGCAGCGGCGGTGGACAGGCGCTGGCGGATGATGGCCAGGCGCATGTCGAATTCGGGCAGCACCCAGGTGGCGAAGGCCTCGGCCGGTTCGGCCCAGCGCGGGCCCTGGCTGGCAGGGGCGGCGGCGATGCGTGCCCAGGCCCATTCCAGCAGCACCAGGGCCACGGCGCGCAGGTAGTCGTCGGCCACCCAGTAGGGCAGCTCTGGCTCGGTGGCCGCGGCGGCGGCCAGGGCGCGCGTGGTGTCGGCCAGCGCATTGCGCCGGGCGTTGGCGGCGTCGTCCTGCGGCAGGCCATGGCGAAGCGAGGCGAGCAGCGCGCACAGGCCCTGGCCCCCATCGGCCAGTACCTTGCGCACCAGCAGGTCGATGGCCTGGATCTCGTTCGTGCCCTCGTAGATCATGGCCACGCGCGCATCGCGCACCACCTGCTCGATGCCCCATTCGCGCACATAGCCATGGCCGCCGAAGACCTGCAGGCAGGCGCTCGCGCCATGGAAGGCCTGGTCGGTCAGCGCGGCCTTGAGCACGGGCGTGACCAGTGCGCACCAGCGCTGGGCCGCGGCGCGCTCGGTGGCGTCAGCATGGTGGTGCGCCAGGTCGAGCTGCAGGGCCGTGTGGTAGGCCAGCACGCGCCCGCCGTCGATCCAGGCGCGCTGCGTGGTCAGGATGCGGCGCATGGCCGGGTGCCGGGCGATCGGGTCGGGGCCTGTAGAGGCTGCACTGCCCGGTGCCTTGGGCGCACGCATCTGGCGGCGCTCCTGGGCATAAGCGCTGGCCTTTTGCCACGCCGCCTCCAGCAGGCCCAGCCCCTGCAGGCCCACATGCAGGCGCGCGGCATTCATCATCACGAACATGGCGGCCAGGCCCTGGTGGGGTTGGCCCACGAGCCAGCCGGTGGCATCGTCGAAGCGCATCACGCAGGTGGGGCTGCCGTGCAGGCCCATCTTTTCCTCGATGCGCTCGCACACCACGGCATTGCGCTCACCGCCCGGCAGCAACTTGGGCACCAGGAACAGCGACAAGCCCTTGGGGCCGGCCGGCGCATCGGGCAGGCGCGCCAGCACCAGGTGCACGATGTTGTCGGTGAGGTCGTGCTCACCGCCGGAGATGAAGATCTTGCTGCCGTTCACGCGCACGCTGCCATCGGCCTGCGGCACGCCGCGCGTGCGCACCAGGCCCAGGTCGCTGCCGGCGTGGGCTTCGGTCAGGCACATGGTGGCCAGCCACTCGCCGCTGGCGATCCTGGGCAGGTACTGCGCCTTGAGCGCCTCGCTGCCATGGTGGCGCAGGCATTCGTAGGCACCATGCAGCAAGCCGGGCGCCATGGTCCAGCCATGGTTGGCACCGGCCAGCCATTCGTAGAGCACGCATTCGAGCACCGCCGGCAGGCCCTGGCCACCGTCTTCGGGCGCACAGGCCAGCGACGGCCAGCCCGCCTGCCAGAAGTCCTGGTAGGCCGCGCGGAACCCGGCCGGCGTGGTGACGGTGCCCGCCTCGAAGCGGCAACCTTCTTCATCGCCACTGCGCTGCAGCGGAGCGACGGCACTGTCGACGAACTTCGCGGCCTCGTCCAGCACCTGCGCCGCCAGGTCGCCATCGGTGTCGGTAAACGGTGCCAGCGCCTGCCACTGCGCAGGGGCTGCAAGCACCTCGTTCAGCAGGTGCTGGATATCGGCCAGGGTCTGGTGTGCTTGCATGCTGATCGTGCTTCCAATGTCCGTCGTTTACCCATGGCCGTGGCAACTGGCTCGGCCCAAGGCCAGAGCCACCGTGGATCCGGAGGCGCCCCCTCAGGAGGCGCCAATCCGCAATCAAGACTCTGCAGTGAACCCGATCTGCTTGACCAGCGGGCCCCAGCGCTCGAACTCGGCCTTCTGGTCGGCTAGCATTTCCTGCGCCGTGCTGCCATGGGCCACCAGGCCGACGACGCCCAGCGCGTCAATCACGGTCTTGTCTTTCAGCGCGCCGGTGATGGCCGCATTGGCGCTGGCCAGCGTGGCCGCAGGCGTCTTGGCCGGGGCGTAGAAGCCGAACCATTCCTCGGAGGTGACGTCGGGATAGCCCAGCTCGATGAAGGTGGGAACGTCGGGTAGGTAGGGCGAGCGCTTCTTGCCCGAGGTGGCCAGCACGCGCACGCGGCCGGTCTTCATGTACTGCAGGTAGTCGCCGCTGGGATTCATGGCAGCAGCGATCTGGCCGCCCACCAGGTCGGTGATGCTGGGCACGGTGCCCCGGTAGGGCACGTGCTTGAGCTCCACCCCCGAGCGGATGCCCAGCAGCGCACCCAGCAGGTGCGGCATGGAGCCCGCGCCGGGCGAGCCGTAGCTGGCCTTCTCCGGATTGGCCTTGGCCCAGGCCAGGAAGTCCTTGAGCGTCTTCACCTCGGCCGGCACGGCCGGGCCCACGGCCAGGCCGTGGTGCATGATCGCGCCGATGGAGACGGGCACCACGTCCTCGGGCTTGTAGCTCAGCTTGGGGTAGATGTGCGGGTACACCGACAGGGCCGATACCGGTGCCAGGGTGAGCACCGAGCCGTCGGCGGGCGAGTTCTTCAGCGTTTCCACCGCGATGCGGCCGCCGGCACCCGGCTTGTTCTCGACGAAGCCCGGGTTCTTGCTGTAGGCCGTGCCGCCCAGCTTTTCGGCCACTCGGCGGGCCACGCTGTCGCCCGCGCTGCCGGCTGGAAAGCCGTACATGATCTTGACCTGGTCCAGCGCCTGCGCGAAGGCGGACAGGGGGTAGAGCGCACCGAGGGCGGCAGCGCTGCCCAGGGTTTGCAAAAGGTGGCGTCGTGTCGTCGTCATGCTTGTCTCCGGTATAGGTATGGTGTGTTGACGGGGCAGGGAACAGGAAGGGGCTATCTGGGCGCCATGCGCAGGGCGCCATCGAGCCGGATCACCTCGCCGTTGAGGTGGCCGTTGGTCACGATGTGGGACGCGAGCTCGGCGAACTCTTCAGGCTTGCCCAGGCGCGGCGGGAAGGGGATGCTCGCGGCCAGCGACTGCTGCACGGCCTCGGGCAGCTCCTTCATGAGCGGGGTGGCGAACAGGCCGGGCGCCACCGTGCACACGCGGATGCCGTGCTGCGCCAGGTCGCGTGCCATGGGCAGGGTCATGCCCACCAGGCCGCCCTTGGAGGCGCTGTAGGCCTGCTGGCCCACCTGGCCGTCGAAGGCCGCCACCGAGGCGGTGAACACCATCACGCCGCGCTCGCCGTTGGAAAGGGGGGCCAGCTTGGCGCAGGCCGCCGCGAACAGCCGGCTGATGTTGTAGCTGCCGATGAGGTTGATACCCACCACGCGGGCGAAGTCTTCGAGCGGCGCGGCGCTGCCATCGCGTTGCACCACGCGCTTGGCGCTGCCGATGCCGGCCACGTTCATGAGGATGCGCGCCGGGCCCAGGGCGGCCTCGGCCTGGGTCAGGGCGGCCACCACGCTATCGGTCTGGGTGATGTCGCAGGCGCAGGCCACGGCGGTGCCGGCGCCATGCTGTGCGTTGATGCTGTCGGCCACCTGGCCGGCCAGCGCGGTGTTCACGTCGAGCACCGCGACCTTGGCGCCCAGGCGCGCCAGTTCGCGGGCGGTGGCCTCGCCCAGGCCCGATGCGGCGCCGGTGACGAGGGCGGTCTGTCCTTGGATCTGCATGGAATATGTCCTTTGGGTGGTGGGCTTCAGGCGGCAGGGACGAGGGTCCCGGGCGCGGTGCCGTCGTGCAGGGCCTGCACCAGGGCATCGCGGTGCTTGAGCACGGCGCGCTGGTTGATGGAGCCCTTGTCGGTGATCTCGCCCTTGTCGAGCGAGGGCGGCTCGGCCATCAGCAGTGCGCGCGCCACGCGGCTGGCACTGCCCGTGGATTCGCGTGCCAGGTGGTCGATGACGGCCTGGATGCGCTGGCGCACACCGGTGCTGACGATCACCTCGGCCCAGGGGGCATCGGCGCCCAGGCCGCTCACCTCGCGGCAGGCGGGTGAGAGGAACAGCAGGGCGCCCACTTCCTTCTGGTTCAGGCCGGTGAGCACCGCGTCCTGGATGTAGGGGGCGCCGGCCACGACGATCTTGGCGCGCATGGGGCCCACGCTCACGAAGGTGCCGGTGGAGAGCTTGAAGTCCTCGGCGATGCGGCCGTCGAAGCGCAGGCCGCGGTGGATGTCCTGCTCGTCGATCCATTGCACGGCGTCGCCCGTGCACAGGTAACCCTCGTCGTCGAAGGCCTCGCGCGTAGCGGCGTCCGAACGCCAGTAGCCCGGCGTCACGTTGGGGCCGCGGTAGCGCACCTCGGTCTTGCCGTCCACGTCGACCAGCTTGAGCACCATGCCCGGCACGGGCGCGCCGATGTGGCCCGAGCGCACGTCGGGGCTGTTGCAGAACATGGCCGAGGGGGCCGACTCGGTCATTCCGAGGCCGGTGGACATGACGATGCGCTCGCCAATTTCGGCCTCCTGCGTGGCGTGCAGGCTGTCCCAGATGGGCTGGGCCAGGCCCGCGCCCGAGTAGAAGAACATGCGCACGCGCGACAGCAACTGGCGGCGCAGCGCGGCGTCGGTCTTCATCGCCTCGGCGATCATCTCGAAGCCCGTGGGCACGTTGAAGTACACCGTGGGCGCGATCTCGCGCAGGTTGCGCAGGGTCTCGCCGATCAGCGCAGCGGTGGGCTTGCCATCGTCGATGTAGAGCGTGCCGCCATGCTGCAGCGTGAGCCCGAAGTTGTGGTTGCTGCCGAAGGTGTGGTTCCAGGGCAGCCAGTCCACCAGCACCGGCGGGGCTTCGGCCAGCACCGGCAGCGATAGCGTGATCTGCTGCAGGTTGGCGCACCACATGCGCTGGGTGTTGACCACCGGCTTGGGCATCTTGGTGGAGCCGCTGGTGAACAGGAACTTCACGATGGTGCCCGGCCCCGTGGCGTGCATGGCCGCATCCACGGCAGGCGTGGCCACGGTGTTGCGCAGGCTCTGGAAGGTGGTGGCTGGGCGGCCTTCGATGGCGCCCTGGGCCAGCACCACCTCCACGTCCGCCGCCACGGTGGCCGTGATGGCGCGGCCAAAGCGCGCGCCGTCGGCCGCAAACACCAGGCCCGGGGTCAGCGTGTCCAGCACATGGCGCAGCTTGTCGTAGTCCTGGCTCACCGTGGCGTAGGCGGGCGAGACCGGGCAGTAGGGCACGCCGGCATAGATGCAGCCCAGTGCCATCAGCGCATGCTCCAGGCTGTTCTCGCTGAGCACGACCACCGGGCGCTCGGCGGAAAGGCCGCGGTCCAGCAGGGCCTGGCCGATGCTGCGCGCCGCGGCAAGCGCCTGGGCGTAGCTGATGTGCTGCCAGTCGCCGGTGCTGCCGTCCGCGTGCTGCACACGGCGCGCGAGAAAGCTGCGCTCGGGCTCTGCCTCGGCCCAGTGCACCAGGTAGTCCGTGACCCGGCGCGCATAGGCGCCCAGCGGCAGGTCGGCCTGCAGGTAGCGCACGCCGGGCGCGCCCTCGCGCACGCTGACGCGGGTGACGCCGAAGGGCACGGGGCGGTAGCGGGGCGGGGCCAGGGGGGTGGAGAGATCGCTCATGGGGGTCGTCCAGCGGGTGCAGGTTGGATGCTCAGTCCTTGCGGACCTTGGCGGCGCGGCCTTCCAGGAAGTCCGCCAGGCGCGACTTGGCCTCGGGCGCGCTCTGGGCAATGGCGGCCATCATGGCTTCGGTCAGGAAGCCCTGGTCCGCCGGCTGCTCGGCAATGCGCGGCAGGGCGTGCATCAGCGCGTAGTTGGTCAGCGGCGCGTTCTGCGCCACGCGTGCGGCCAGCTCCAGCGCCTTGGCGAAGGCCTGGCCTTCGGGCACCAGGTACTGGGCGAAGCCGGCCTTCTCGCCGTCCTGCGCGTTGTAAACGCGGCCGGTGAGCATCATGTCCGTCATGCGCGCCGCGCCGATCAGCTTGGGGATGCGCACGGCGCCGCCACCGCCCACGAAGATGCCGCGCGAGCCCTCGGGCAGCGCGTAGAAGGTGGACTCGTCGGCCACGCGGATGTGGCAGGCGCTGGCCAGCTCCAGCCCGCCGCCCACCACTGCGCCATGCAGCGCAGCGATCACGGGCACGGGGCCGTACTGCACGCGCTCCAGCGCGGCGTGCCACATGCGCGAGTGGTACAGGCCCTGGCCGGCGTCGCGCTCCTTGAGTTCGGACAGGTCCAGGCCGGCGCAAAAGTGCGGGCCCTCGCCGTCGATCACGGCAGCGCGTACGCCCGCGGGCATTTTCTCGAACAGGTCGCGCAGGGCCAGGATCAGGCCGTCGTTCAGGGCGTTGCGCTTGGCGCTGCGCGTCAGGCGGATGACGGCGATCTCCTTCTCGTCACCGGAGAGCTCGAAATGGATGTCTGGATGGGTCATGGTGGCTTTCGTAATGGGTGGATTGTGGTTATAGTTAATAACCAATTCAAGCAAGCCAGCCCGGTTTTTTATTGGTAGTTACCCTTGATTCGTGCCACCTGCCCTGGTGCATGCTGAAGGGCGGCGCCATGCAAGCCTGGCTCCCATAGGAGACCCATATGGACCACGAGAACCTGATCGCCATCGACATCCACACCCACGCCGAAGTGAGCTGCTGGAACCCGTTCGACAACTACGGCGAGGAGTACGACCGCGCCGCCGACAAGTACTTCAAGAACGGCCGCCGGCCCACCATCGCCGAGACCGTGGCCTACTACCGCGAGCAGAAGATCGGCCTGGTGATGTTCACCGTGGATGCCGAGTCCAAGATGGGCCGCCGGCGCATCCCCAACGAGGAGATCGCCGAGGCCGCCAAGGCCAACAGCGACATGATGATGGCCTTCGCCAGCATCGACCCGCACAAGGGCAAGATGGGTGCGCGCGAGGCGCGCCGCCTGATCGAGGAGCACGGTGTCAAAGGCTTCAAGTTCCACCCCACGGTGCAGGGCTACCACCCCTACGACCAGATGGCCTGGCCGATCTACGAGGTGATCGCCGAGTACGGCATGCCGGCCATCTTCCACACCGGCCACAGCGGCATCGGCAGTGGCATGCGCTGCGGCGGCGGCCTGCGCCTGGAGTACAGCAACCCCATGCACCTGGACGACGTGGCCATCGACTTCCCCGACATGCAGATCGTCATGGCGCACCCAAGCTTTCCGTGGCAGGACGAGGCGCTCTCGGTCGCCACGCACAAGCCCAACGTCTGGATCGACCTGTCGGGCTGGAGCCCCAAGTACTTTCCCAAGCAACTGGTGCAGTACGCCAACACGCTGCTCAAAGACCGCATCCTGTTCGGCAGCGACTACCCGCTGATCACGCCCGAGCGCTGGATGAAGGATTTCCAGGACGCCGGCTTCAAGCCCGAGGTGATGCCCGGCATCCTCAAGGGCAATGCAGTGCGGCTGCTGGGGTTGGACAAGCCGGCGAAGGCCTGAGCCGCGAGGGGATCAGTCGTAGACCTTTTGCAGCAGGCGGATGAGCGTCTTGCGCTCGGTCGCCGTGAGGCGCGCAGTCGCGTCCACCTCCAGCTGCGCTGCAGTCTGCTCGGCCTGGCCGCACAGGTCTTCGCCCGCGGGGGTCAGGTGCAGGCCCATGGCGCGCCCGTCGCTCGGGTGCGGGCGGCGCTCGATCAGGCCGCGCCGGTCCAGCGCGGCGATCAGGCCCACCAGGTTGGGGGGCAGCACACCCAGCGTGGCGCACAGCTGGCGCGATGTGATGCCGGGGTTGTGCGCCACCAGCGAGAGCACCGAGAAATCCACCACCTTGAGTCCATAGACCGCCATGCGCTCCATGAACACCTCGATGATGGACAGCGAGGCGCGCCGCGCGTTGTAGCCCACCAGGGTGCGCAGGTAGCTGTTGTCCACCGTGTCGGTGCTGGCGGGGCTTGCGGAGAGGATCTTGGGGGATGCGCTGGCCATGGTGCGTGTTGCTGGGGTTGGCGCGAACTATAGCCGGGCGGCTCAGGCGGGGGCGCGCAGCACGCGCCGGTACTGCACCGCCTCGGCAACATGCCCGACGGCGGTGGCCTCGGCACCTGCCAGGTCGGCGATGGTGCGCGCCACCTTGAGCGCGCGGTGCGTGCTGCGTGCCGACCAGCCCAGGCGCGCAGCGGCCGTGTTGAGGAACTTGGCGGCCGCATCCTCCAGGTGCAGGTGGGCATCGATCTCCTGGCCCTGCAGCGCCTGGTTGGTCTTGTCCTGGCGCGCCAGGGCCCGGGCGCGGGCCTGTACCACGCGCGCGCGGATCGCGGCACTGGTCTCGCCGGGCGGCGCCTTGAGCAACTGCTCCGAGGGCACCGCGGGCACCTCCACATGCAGGTCGATGCGGTCCAGCAGCGGCCCGCTGAGCTTGCCCTGGTAACGCGCGATCTGGTCGGGCGTGCAGCGGCAGGCGCGCTGGGTGGAGCCGAGAAAGCCGCAGGGGCAGGGGTTCATCGCGGCCACCATCTGGAACCGGGCCGGGTAGTCCGCACGCTGTGCGGCGCGGGCGATGGTGATGTGGCCGGTTTCCAGCGGTTCGCGCAAAGCCTCCAATGCGGCCCGTGGGAATTCCGGGAGCTCATCCAAGAAAAGCACCCCATGGTGCGCCAGCGAAATTTCGCCAGGACGTGGTGGCGAGCCTCCCCCCACCAGCGCCACGGCGCTGGCCGTGTGGTGTGGCTGCCCCGTGGGCCGCAGGCCCCAGCGCTCGGGGCTGAAGCGCCCCGCCAGGCTGGAGATGGCCGCGCTCTCCAGGGCTTCCTGCACCGTCATGGGCGGCAGCAGGCCGGCAAAGCGCAGCGCCAGCATGGACTTGCCCGAGCCGGGCGGGCCGGCCATCAGCACGCTGTGGCCGCCGGCCGCGGCAATCTCCAGCGCGCGCTTGGCCATCGCCTGGCCTTTCACATCGGCCATGTCGGGCCCGTGCTGCGAGGCCAGCATGGGCGTGGGCTGCAGGCGCGTGAAGCCTTCGCCATCCCCCTCGGGCACGGGGGTACCGGGCGGCAGGAAGGCGCCCACTACGTCGAGCAGGTGGCGTGCGCGCACCACCTGGGCCTCGGGCACCAGGGCGGCCTCTTCGGCGCTGCCGGGCGGCAGCACCAGCTGCACGGTGATCTGCTGCGCCTGCAAGGCCAGGCTGGTGGCCAATGCCCCGCGCACCGGGCGCAACTCGCCCGACAGCGAGAGCTCGCCGGCGAACTCATGGCCCGCCAGCCGGCCGCCATCGATCTGCCCGCTGGCCGCGAGGATGCCCAGGGCGATGGGCAGGTCGAAACGGCCCGAGTCCTTGGGCAGGTCGGCCGGGGCCAGGTTCACGGTCGAGCTCGATGTAGCGTAGCGCATCTGTACATAGTAGAGTTCGGCTCTTGGGAAAGCAAGGTCCTCTACTTCTCACGGGAGGAGTGATGCGCTATGAGTTTCATGCCGCACAGAAGGTGCACCAAACCGTTTACGAAAAGGTGGCGGTTGTCGACCTTGTGGGGAGCGGGTTGTCTCCAGGAAGTTGGGTCATTGCCGCCGTCGGCCGGGCAGCCGAAGCCTCCCGCCGGAAGCCAACGGAATCGGCGATTCCAAACATGTACCAGCAGGTGTTCAGTGGGCTTGCACTGAACATGGATTGGCTCCGCTGCGCTCGCGTCACTCCAGACGAGTTGACGGTAGAGTTGTTGGTCAACGCCATGCGCCATGTTGATGATTTCGTAGCGTCGAAGATGGACCGTTCGCAGGCAACGAGATCTCAGCTTTCCTATCACGTTAGAAAATTACTCAGAGACTTCGGTGTTTACCAACAGGTAGATCGCGTGTCACGGCTGGGTGTTATGTATCGGACTCCTCACAGCACAGTAGGGGCGAGTGGGCGAAGGATGATCAGCGACGCTGTTTTGCATGGCAGTGATGTCCCGCATCCACTCGGTGCAGTCCCTTTCAATACGGCGTATGAACTTCAGTCAAAATTTAATAAAAAAATCGAAGATACCTTAACGACAATTGCGAGCGCCGCGCTTAGCGAGATCGACAGCCTTACTGCTTCAAATGCTGTTCTCGAGGAAATTCTTAGTCGTTATGAGGCGGAAAATTTTGTACTTGAGAGAGTTAAGCTCCAGTTTTCAGGTGAATCAAAAAGCTTCACGAAACCATATTTTCAATGGATCGAGGATCAAAGCGTTTCTCAACTAGCTGCGGCTTATTATCGTGCTTGTCGAGACGCTCTACTTCAAAAATCAGATGAGAAATTTCAACCGAGGATTTTGAGGGCGAATGAAATATTAAGGTGGTTGGGAGAAAATGGATATCAAGCTACCGGGTCATCTGACTTGGCATATATTTTTATGTCTTGCAGCCTGCTTAACCAGCGGGCATTGCTTGGGTGTTTGATAATTCTCCAAATACATACTGGTTGGAATGTTAACTCGATCCTTGAGATGAAGCTGGACGGAATCCAGGGCAATGGGAAGGGGGGGTATATTATCCAGGGATTCAAGGCACGCATCGGTGAGGAGACACCATTCTCTGAGGTCCTTGCGTCCGACGTGAATGTTGTTCGTGTTATTGAACTTCTTACTGGTCGGCTGGAAGCGCTTCAAAATCTTGGATGGGCGCCTTTTGATGAACGTCGGCTTTGGCTAAATGCACGCTATGCCAGAAATGGGAAGCTGCGGCAGTTTGTAGGGTGGGGGTCTTCTCTCCACAAATTTTGCAAGAGGCATAACCTGCCCCAATTTTCGGCCGAGCAAATTCGTAATGAAGTGATCGGTAGTCACACGACTTCGAAAGGTGGACTAGAAGCTGCTCGTCAAGTTGCAGGTCACGCATCTATAGCAACGACGGCCCACTATGCCGATCAGCTGATATTGCATCGAATTAATTCGGCGTACGCCTTGGAGTTTGAAGGAAGACTGGAGAAATCTGTCCGGTTCCGTATGGGAGATTTTCCCAATTTCGATTTGGAGGAGGATCTCCTGTATCCAATCGGAGATGGTAGTTCATGTTCGGATCCATACAATCCTCCAGAACCGGAGTACCTTGAATATGGAGTATGCGCTGGGAAGAGTTGTCATGAGGGGGACGGGTGCGTGAATCGCAGGCTGATCATAGATCGAGCGAGAATCGAGGAGATTTTCCGTACTCAAGTTTTTTATCTGGAATCCTGGCGAGATCTTCTTTCTGGGAATAAAGAGTTGTTTCGGAAGATGCATGTTCCCGCCATGATGGTGAATTTTGCGCTCGTCGATATCTTGTTGAAAAGTGCCTATCGCCATGTGGCGAAGCAGATCAAGGAGGAAGTCACCATGAAAGGTGTCAAATGAAGAAAATCGAAGAAGTGGCGAAGGCTGAAAGAGCGGGACAGTATATAAACTCTGGCATTGAGGGTGGTACTGTTGTAATGCGCGATGGAAAGATTTTCATCCGAAAACACGAGGTCAGAGCAGATGAGCCACTTTTCCAGATGGTCGATTTGGCATCCTACCATCTTCCGCCTGCGCCATTCACTAGCGGTCCCATTACATTAGCTGATCGTCCCGAATTGGTTCAGGCGGTATTCTACTCAGTAAGAGCCTACGCGGATAGGCAAGTTCCTAGTAAATCTACTCACCTTAACGTTGTAAAGGCCATCCGGGCGATCGCAAAAATGCTTGAGTTCTGCTGGGTTAATGGCTGTTACTCTCTCTCAGACTGGAGCGTCGCCCTCACTGACAAATTGCCTCCAATACTTGCTGAAGGCGGCTGGTCGAAAGCTCTCAATATAAGAGAAAGAGTCTTAGATTTTCTGGGGGAGAATCCCAAAGAGGTGGCTAGGCAGTATATATCGTTACCTCGAGAAAAAAATCGAGATATGAGTATCAATAGAAAATTTCAGGTAGATTTGGGAACCAACATTAGTCAGGCTGAGCTTCGTCCGGTACGAGATATTTTCGCAAGTACGCTGAACGTATCCGTTGAAGGTCATGGGTCTGGAAAATCTAGGACATTTCAGGCATCGGCGGAGCTTGGTATGAGTTCCTCCCTTCTGCGTCAGGAGCTTGCGTGGATAAACCTTCTCTCGGAGGTTCCGAGCGGTGATTTGCTTCAATACGCTCCGTACCCCTCGCCGTTTCAGATATCTATACAACTGGGACGGCCTACAGGCAGAACGGCAAATATCACACCTGAGCAGATTGCAAAGATCGTTGGAAAAGGAATATATTTCTCTGAGCAAGTAAGCGTTCATATCATAGGGGTTTTTGAAGCAGTAGTGGAAAGGATTGAGGCTGATGTTTCCCAAGGGATAGTGCCTTGCCGGAAATCTGCGCTTCAGGCGTTATTCCTTTCAAAGCATAGAGTTCTGCTTAGAGATCTAACAGGAGATGACATCATTGATTTGCAACCGAATGTCAAGGTACGCAGTCATCAAACCTTAGAAGGAATCATCAACACGTTGTTCTCTGGCTGCTTTAGCGTGATTGGACTCCTGAATGCTCGACGAAAGGATGAGGTGCAACATCGCAAGATTGGGTTGACGCAGGCCTCGTTACAGCGTGTTGACAAGTCGTTGGACATCTACGAATGTATGTTTTATTTTCAGAAGCACCTAAAGCAACACGTTCCGCTATACGTGGGGCGTGCCACTGTGCGTGCAATAAACTGCCTCGAAGAAATGGAAAGACTAACGATGCGCTTAGCCAATGCCACGGGTCTGCAAGTTGATGAGCTAGCCCCGGCGGAACGTGCACTATTCCGATTCCCCAATTTTACCCTTCGAGGAAAAAGAAGTAGCCTCCGCCGGTGGTTTGAGTTCGGAGTTGGAGCCGCAACTGACGACTTTTTGCGAAGGGCAATAGGCGACTCAGATGTACCAAACCGGATCACCTCTCATATGTTTCGCAGGGGATACGGACTGCTGTTTATATATCGCTTCGAGGGGCCTATACTTGCACTCACACAAAAGTATGGGCATTTAGACCCCACTGATACAGTCACCTATTTGGTCGATCCATGGCACGGTGGGAGTGGTCCAGCAGTAAGGAAGTATGGACGTCTTTCTCCGGATCAGATCAAAGCGTCCTTCGAAGAAACGCGAAGTGTCGAAGAGGAGATACGCAAAATTAGCGATGAGCGCCTCGAGGAAATGGTCACAAGCCTCCTCGCTGGATCTTGCCCTGATGGAGGGCTTTTCCCCAAACTGATTCGCCGTCTGCATCAGCGACTGTCGTTAAACGTTGATTATTCTCGTATGAATGGATTTGAGCAGAGCAAGACAATATCAGATTTGCTGAAATCTAGAGATCATCAATTTCGACCTTATTGGCATGGCAATTGTTGCGCGCCAGGCGAGAAATTCGCAAAAAATGCGCATTGCAATGTCGAGCGCAGCAAAGGAACTCGTAGAGAAAACGCTAGCCCCAACGTTTGTGCTGGTTGCTCATACCATCATTTGACATTGGATCATGTGAGATCAATGGATAACTATGCTGAATCACTCAGGCGACGAGGCCTAGACCAAAACTGTGGAGCGCTAGAACGCGCGCGAATAGGGCCAAGGTTGGAGAACATCGTGCGCCTAGTTACTCTTTATAAGAGGAGGATGGGCAATGACGAATAAAAGGATGAGTGGAAGAAAGGCGTTTGCGAATAAGCCGCCTGTAGCATTTGAAAATCAAGAACTGGCGCTAAAGAATATAGATGTGAAAGTGAGATTTGTGATTGACATTTGTGATTGCTATCCAACCAATTTTTCACGTCTAAAAGCGACCGAAAGGGCGAGGGGGGACGTGTATAGCGGTATGACTAAGCAGGATTTTCTGGAATTAGCGACTATCTTGCCAAGTAGCAAGAGAAAATTTAATGCTTTTACATCAGAAGAATTGCCGACTAGCTGGCGCCATATTGCCCCAAATTTTCGTTCGAACGCAGCAGAAACGCTTCGAAAGGATTTGAAGAGGTCTGGCGAAGTTGAGAGAATAATTGCTCTTGTTAGGGTGCTTGAAAAGGGTGTAGAGGAAAAACCGAAGATTGAGAAACTTGCTTCACTAAAGCGGCAGCTTGCATTGGCGGTGCAGCTTAGAGTTATCGCCGAGCACACGATCTATTCTCAGAAGCGAACCATCGACTCCCTCAAGAAAGAGGTCGTCGCAGCCGAAAATCGATATATTGCGCTAGAGAAGGAAACTAAGAAGATTGCTTCTGAACTCAAGAGGGCTATCGCCAAGCAGGAAGCCAGCGGCGATACAACAGCTTTGCGTGGAAATGTAGTTACGCTCTGGCCACCAAAAGGTACTTAAAATGCAGAGAATAATTAAAGGGGGTTCGCGATCGCCGATAGTCATCTATGATTTGGCTGCTGGAGTGGTTGTAGAGGAGTTGACTGACTTTTCGCTCTACTTAATCGATTATGAACATCTGGATGAAAAAACTGTTCATGCGACTATTGATCATCTGATCCGATTTTCGAACTACTTCTTGCTCAATCAGTCAAGCCGTCTGGCGAATCTTGGAATTTCAAAATTAGTGCATAGTCTAGAGGACTCTATACTGGAGGGTTTTCGAGATAAAGAGTTGGAGTTGGTAATAAAGAATTCCCGGTCACGTCAGAATGAGCGAAAAGCAAAAGCAACAGTAAATGCTAGGCTATCAGCAGTTTACCGTTGGATATGGTGGATGCGTCAGACGGGGATCATCTCTGAGCATGTAGCAGGCCCAAAGGGGTGTTCCGTTATCGTTGACATTCGTGGTCCGAGTCGAATTGCGAGGAAATCTAGGGGACCATTATCAGGGAAAGTCCGCAACACCCCATCATCACGTCATTCATTGACGATGCACCTGCTTTTTCCAGATGCGGAAAAGCGAGGGAAATTCAAGACAGGCTTTGTTGCAACTCGAACAGACGCTGACAGCATCGTAGAACGTCTTACGACAAGAAATTCCAGCGAATACCGGAATCTTCGAGATGCTTTAATTGTTGACTTGGCTGTTGAGGTTGGATTTCGAGTCGGGTCAATTGCATCCCTTAGAGATTCTGACTTCGATAAAAAAAAGATTACCACAACAGCAGAGTCAACTGTAGTTGTTACCCCTCTTGTTCAGAAATACTCCTATCAAAATTCATTTAACATACCTGTTTGGCTAGCATTGCGTATATGTGCATTGATCGAAATTCGAGATGAGCATCTACGGTGCAAGGGATTGAGCGCACGGGTGATGGAGCGTAGAATATTTGTTTCAGAGCGCACGCTTAAACCGTTAACTTCACGCGCTATATCGCAGCAAATTGCTTGCTTGCTAAGGTCTCTTGGCGCACCAAAGGGGACTTCCGTACATGCTTTCAGAGCGCTATTCTGTACGGAAGAAATAGAGCGCGAAATAGATTATCGACTGGCTAGAGGATTGGATACCTCTGCCGCGTCGATATGCGCGTCGGTCGCTCTCAAAATGGGTCATAGTGACCCTCTGTCAATTTTTTCATATGTGTCGCGCGCATTGGCGCTGCGAGCTGCGAGAGAAAGAGCTTCTTCTAAGAGCTCTCAAAATCAGCCGCTAACTGTGGAGGCATAAATTAAGAAATTTGAGTGCATGCGCTTCTGGATGGGGCGATATTGCGTGAGGTTGCATGTTATGTGCGGGAGCGAGGATCGCAAATTCAATGGCTCACCAGTCAACTGTTATTGCACCGACTATCTCAAATGAAAGGGCCAGACACGCGGCAGTGATGCTGCCTACTTAAAATCTCGGCTCTCCAACCGCCCCAGCCTCCCCAGCCACGGCGTGAGATCCACCAGCCGGTGTGCAATCAAGTTGGCCACCGGCCCCCGCCGCTCCCACACCCCCTTGACCGCCAGCAGCCGCGACTCCAGCAGCACCTGCCGCTGCTCATCCCGCACCGCTGACCACACGATCACCTGCACGGCGCCGAACTCATCCTCCAGGCTCACGAAGATCGTTCCCTTGGCCGTGGACGGCTGCTGCCGCAAGGTCACGATCCCCGCTGTGCGGATCACCCGGCCATCCGGGATGTGCCGCAGGTCCCGCGATGACAGCAGCTTCTTCGCAGCCATGCGCGGCCTCAGCAGTGCCAGCGGGTGCCTGCGCAGCGTGAGCCCGGTGGACGCGTAGTCCCACACGATCTCCTCGCCCTCGGGGGCCGCCTGCAGCTCCAGGTAGTCCTCATTGACCGGCGTATCCTGCAACAGCTCGGGCGTGCGATGCAGCCCCGCCGCGTCCCACACCTGTTGACGCCGGTGACCAGACAACCCCAGCAGCGCGTCGGCCGCGGCCAGCAGCTTCATCTCGTGCTGCTCCAATCCGGCCCGTATGGCCAGGTCCTCAGCGCTGTCAAAGGGCTGCTCCTCGCGGGCTTCCACGATGCGCGCGGCCGATGTCGCATGCAGGCCCGCCACCATGTGCAGGCCCATTCGCACCGCAGGGATCGCAGGCAGGTCCTCCAGGGTTGATTCCACCGCGCTGTGCATCACGTCCACGCTACGCACTTCCACGCGGTGCCGGCGGGCATCCTGTACCAGTTGGCTGGGCGAGTAGAAGCCCATGGGCTGCGAGTTGAGCAAGGCGACCAGGAAGGCCGCGGGCTCGTGCCGCTTGAGCCAGCACGACGCGTAGACGAGCAACGCAAAACTCGCCGCGTGGCTCTCCGGAAACCCGTACCCACTGAACCCCTTGATCTGCTGGTAGGTGGCCTGTGCGAAGGCAGGGGTGTACCCACGCTCCAACATGCCATCGATGATCTTCTTCTCGTACTTCTCCAGCCCGCCACGCTTGCGCCAGGCTGCCATGGCCCTTCGCAGGTCATCGGCCTCGCCAGCAGAAAAGCCTGCAGCAACCATGGCCACCTGCATGACCTGTTCCTGAAACAGCGTCACCCCCAGAGTGCGGCTGAGCACCTGCTTGAGAGCCTCGCTGGGGTAGGTCACAGGCTCCAGGCCCTGGCGGCGGTTCAGGTAGGGATGCACCATGCCGCCTTGGATGGGTCCCGGGCGTACGATCGAGACGGAGATGACCAGATCGTAGAAGCACCGGGGCCGCAGCCGTGGGAGCATGGACATCTGCGCCCGGCTCTCGATCTGGAACACCCCCACCGTGTCGGCGCGGGAGATCATCCGGTAGGTCTCACGATCTTCGGCCGGGATGTCCTGCAGCCCGAAGTCTTGGCGTTTGCGCATACCCACCAGGTCCAGTGCCTTGCGAATGGCGGTGAGCATGCCCAGAGCGAGCACATCGACCTTGAGCAGGCCCACCGCATCGAGATCGTCCTTGTCCCACTCGATGACCGTGCGCTCGTCCATGCTAGCGTTCTGGATAGGCACCAGCCGGGACAGCAGCCCCTTGGTCAGCACAAAGCCACCCGTGTGCTGTGACAAATGTCGGGGAAAGCCGATCAACTGCATGGTCAGCAGGATCAGCTGCCGCACGGCCAAGTCGTTCTCTGGCAGCCCCAATTCCTCGAACCGTTCCAGCCGCACCCCATCACCATCCCACCACTGGTGGCCCTTGGCCAGCGCATCTACGGTCTCCAGGCTGAAACCCAGCGCCTTGCCCACATCCCGGATCGCGGACTTCGGCCCATAGGTCACCACCGTGGCCGCCAGGGCGGCGCGGTCGCGCCCGTACTTGCGGTACAGGTACTGAATGACTTCTTCCCGGCGCTGGTGTTCGAAGTCGATGTCTATGTCCGGCGGCTCGTTGCGCTCCCGGCTGATGAAGCGCTCGAACAGCATGGACATGCGCGCCGGGTCCACCTCGGTCACGCCCAGGCAATAGCAGACCACGCTGTTGGCGGCCGAGCCGCGGCCCTGGCAGAGAATGTTCTCCGACCGTGCAAAGCTAACGATGTCGAACACGGTCAGGAAGTAGTGCTCGTAGCGCAGGTCGCAGATCAGCTCCAGCTCGTGCTCGATCTGGGACTGCACCTTGGCGGGGATGCCGTTGGGCCAGCGGCGGCCCGCACCCTCGTACGTGGCCTGGCGCAGAAAGCTGGCGGGGGTGTGCCCATCGGACACCACCTCGTCGGGGTACTGGTAGCGGATCTCGTCCAGGCTGAAGGTGCAGCGCTCGGCGATGCGCACGGTCTCGGCCATCAGTTCCTCGGGGTAGGTCTGCGCCAGCCGCACCCGGCTGCGCAGGTGCCGCTCCGCGCTGCGCTGCAGCTCGTAGCCGCACTCGGTCAGCGGCTTGCCCACCCTGGTCGCGGTCAGCACGTCCTGCAGGGGCTTGCGGCTGCGCAGGTGCATGAGCACGTCGCCCAGGGCCACCAGCGGTAGCTCGGTCAGGGCGGAGAGCTCGCGCACGCGGTGCAGCCACAGCTCGTCGTCGATCCGGCGATTCAGGTCCACACCCAACCATGCCCGACCCAGAAAATGGGTCAAGGTCCACTGGCCCAACTCTTCCAACTGCGCATCGCTGGCCTCGCGGCAAGGCGAGACCACCAACAGGCAGTCGGCCAGCGTGTCACCCTCGATGTCCGCCCGGTGCAGCAGGTAGGTGCCTTTCTCGGAGGACCGCCGTAGGCGGGTGATGAACTGACACAGGTTGCCGTAGCCGTTCATGTTCTGGGACAGCACGACCAGGGTAAAAGGCAGGTCCGCCTGCACCCGAAATTGCGATCCGATCAGCAGCTGGATGCCTTGCTTCTTGGCCTCCATGTGCGCGCGCACCACGCCGGCCAGCGTGCATTCATCGGTGATCGCGATAGCGCTGTAGCCCAGCTCTTTCGCGCGTTCAACCAGTTCCTCGGGCCAACTGGCGCCGATGAGAAACGAGTAGTTGGAGACGCAGAGCAGCTCTGCATACAGGGGAAGCGCCATACAGCCTGCTCACGGGTGGGTGTGAGGTGCAGGCCGCTCAGGCGTAGCGCCCGTGCAGGAACCAGCCGGTCTCGTCATTGGCCAGGCGTTGCTGGTAGATCCACAGCCGGCCTGCATGCTGGCTCTGCGCCACCCAGTAGTCGCGCTGCACGTTGGTCTGCTGCGCATCCGCACCTTCGCCCACGCGGTGCCACCAGCCGCCCTCGACACGGTCGGGGCCGAGCAGCATCACCAGGGGGCCCTGGTAGATCGGACGGTGGTCGCGCTCGGCCAAGCGCAGTGGTTCCTCGAAGATCCAGTCCGGCACAGGGAGTTGGCACAGGCCGGGGGCGGCACGCGGGCGTGGCTCCTCAGCTCCGGGCCAGCGCTGCATCCATTCGGGTCGGTGGTCTTCGGCGAGCAGCGGGCGCACCACCTCGGCCTTGCCGATGCGCGCCTGCACGCGCTCCAGGACGAGCCAGGTCGCCTCGCCTTGGCGGACGGTGTCGGGCAGTAGTGACTTGCTCTCCTGTTGGATCGGGATGGTGCGGGTTGCGACGAGTTCGATGTCTCCCGCGGGCGCCTGAAGCTCCACCTTGGTCAGGTGTTCGTTCAGCAGCCGACTCAGGTGGTCCACCGACTGCGTGGGCTCGGCCGTGCCCACGGTCAGCTCGCCGCCCGTACCGGCAGTCTTGGCGCGCATGACGTCGTGCCACCAGAGCAGGGTGAACGAGGTCACGCCCAGGTGCCGGGCCGCCAGCCAGCTGGACATCTGCAGCAGCAGCCGGCGGGCCCCGAACATCAATGCGGGCGCATGCTCCACGCGGAACTGGAACTCCAACCGCGCACTGAATGTCTCCGGCAACTGCACCCACTCGTAGGCCTCGGGCCGAAGGCCGTAAGCTTGGTCCAGCCGGGTCAGCAGCTCCTTGTCGAAACGCCGGCTCAGGCCGCCGCGCGGCAGCTTGCGCACATCCCCCAGAGTCCTGCAGCCCAGGCGCTGAAGCGTGCCCAGGTGGGAAGCCACGGCGGTGATGGTCTCCAGCGGGAGCTTGTCCAGAATGGACGGCAGCGGGCCCACAAATCCGTCGGGTACGCCCGCGCGCACCAGCGCCAACGCGGCCGTGCCCGTGGGTGCCCATCCGATGCATTCCACGCCCACAGCCGTGCCTTCCGCTTCGATCCGCTGGCGCAACTGCTCCAGCCCGCCGAACAGGCGCGCACTCGCCCCCACCTCGACCAGCACAGCCTCCTCCAGCACGGTCACCCGTGGCGAGAACTGCAGCGCCCACACGGCGAGGGACGGCAGGTCAATGGGGATGCAGGATGCGCTGTGGGTGCTGGATGGTCGCAGTGCGGCCCAGATCCCGAGCATCGGGGGCCTCCTCGCGCGAAAAAGAAAACGATGTGGAGCGCAGCAGGCGCGGTGGCAGCACCTTGCGCAGCTGAGGGGGAATGGACTCCAACTCCAGTGCATCAGTGCACGGCGTGCCGCGGCGCTTGAGGATCTGCACGTGGATGTTCCAGCCGGAGCCCAGGGACGCCAGCAGGCGCAGCGGCGCGGGAGACGCCTCCCGCTGTGCACCGGTCGGCCGGAACAGGAAGACCGGCGACTGGCAAGATTGGGCATGCACCTGCAGGCGGCGGATCTGGTCCGCACGCGCCTGGGGCAGCCAAGCCATCACCGCACCCCGCGGGTTGGACTTGACCAATTGCTCGGTGATCCAAAGCCGGTCGGCGGGCGCCTTGGCGCGGATCCACACCAGGCGATCCGGGTGCACGCCGCGCTGGGCCAGGCCCCCGGCATGCGGGGGTAGTGGGGGCGAGACCAACAGGATCTGACCGTCGCCCTCCATCAAGGAGGGGATGCAGCCGCCCAGCAGGCTCCATTCGCAGAGGGGCGCCTGGGGCGACAGGACTTCCGTCAGGGAGCGCGTTGGCCAGCCGCCCCCGGGAAGGGAGGCATCCAGGCTGTCAAAGCCGGTCGGGATCGTCGGATGGTTCTGGTGGGCCAGGTCGTCGCCCGTCCAGACGGCCTCCCGCACGCCGATGGGCAGGTGCTGGGTGTCGAAGGAGCGGGCGGCTGGCATGGCGAAATACTGTAATTAAACCCAGTATACGGACAGCCCTACTGACAGAAAAGAGGTCGCCGACGGCAGTTGAAGGCCATTGCGCGCCGGTCGCACCGAAAACGATAGCGGGGGAGTCACGGCTGGCGCGGGAGGATCAAATGTTCGCCAGCCGTGGAAAAATTTCTGCGAACTTGAGACAGAGGAGGCGCCTCTAAAATCGTTCAATGACCGACCTGCTTCCTTCGCCCGCAATCCTCCTGGTACCGGTCTGGTATGGCGGCCCTCCGGACGAGATTGCGCTGCCGTTTCCCAAAACCCACTACGAAGTCGAGCACCAGGGGGATCGGACGCAGGTGAGGGTGGCGGTGTCGAAGGCCGTGGTGTACGACGGGATCGGGCCGGCCGAGGTCATTGATCCTGCACAGCGCTTGCACACGACGTCACTTGCCAAGCCGGTGTAGGGGCATCTGCAAGAACCCTATCGGACCGCGCAGGCGCGTTCGTCTCTACGGTCGGGTGCGCTTCCAGTCGTCCAACAGTTCCCGCAGCAGCAGCTTGGCCAAGGCCTCGGGATCGCCGTCTACCTGGGCCTCCTTGGGCGATGCTCCTGCTGTGAGGCATGTAAGCTTCATTCGCCCGTCCTTCACGGTCCACTCGCCGATGAACCCGTCAAGCTCGACCTGTCCACTGGAGGCGTCAACATGTTTGTCGCTCATGGGAATCCTTTCGAATGGGAGTTGCTGAAGAGGGCATGCAGCTCGACCAGCCGTCGGGCCAACGCCTCGGGATCGCGCCGCATGTCTCCGGCAGGTACGCTGCCAATGGAGACATGTTCGTACCAGATGTGGAACCCTGCCAGGTCAGGTAGTGGGTTCTCTGCAGCCAGGCGGATGGCCTCCGCGATGCTGGTGGTTTCGTAGTTGCCCAGGTGCTGCGCGCCTTCCATCACGTGGGCCCGATAGTCCCCGGACTCGATCTTGATGATGTGGAGTGTGAGCAGCATTCAGGGATCGTAGCCGCCATCGCAGATGCAACTTGTACCCCAGATTCCTCGCAGGCCGGATTTCCTCGTCCGAGTTGAGCCCTACCGCCTGCGATCTCGCATTTGCATTCAGGATCGAGACCGATTGTTCCGGCCGGCTGATCTCACTGAGCGGCACTTTGTGCTTCAGGCTTTCGGAGTTGCAGAGCAAAATCGACCGGCCAAACAACATGGGGGGCACGAGACGTGCAGTTCATTGCCAAGGGGCCAGACATTCCAGATGCACTTTTGCAGGCACACGAAGAGGGTCGAGTGGTGTTTTTCTGTGGTGCTGGAATCTCGTACCCAGCCGGACTTCCAGGATTTGAAGGATTAGTCAACAAGATCTATCAGCTGAACGGCACAACACCGTCAGACATAGAGAAGGAGGCGTTTGATCGCAAGCAATTTGACGCAACGCTCGACCTGCTTGAGCGGCGCTTGCCGGGGCAGCGCTTAGCCGTGCGGCGCGCTTTGGCTCAAGCACTCCAGCCGAAGTTGCGTCGCAAGGAGGCTACCGCCACGCACGAGGCGTTGCTCGAGCTGGGACGGTCGCGTGAAGGCAGCATTCGCCTGGTGACCACCAACTTTGACCGCGTGTTCCATACCGCCGCCAAACGCACCGGCAAGAAGTTTCAATCCTTTGCTGCACCCATGCTCCCCATCCCCAAGAACAGTCGGTGGGATGGACTTGTCTACCTGCATGGGCTACTGACAGAAAAATTGGATGACGCCACGTTGAACCGCTTGGTTGTCACAAGCGGAGACTTTGGTTTGGCCTATCTGACGGAGCGCTGGGCGGCTCGTTTCGTGAGTGAACTGTTCCGCAACTATGTTGTCTGTTTTGTTGGATACAGCATCAACGATCCGGTGTTGCGCTACATGATGGATGCCCTGGCTGCAGACAGGATGCTGGGAGAGGTCACCCCTCAAGCCTGGGCGCTGGGCGACTGTGCACCTGGCATGGAGCACGTCAAGACCGTGGAGTGGAAAGCAAAAGGGGTAACTCCAATCCTGTACGAAGTCCCGGCAGGTACCTATGACCACTCAGCATTGCACAAAACCCTGCGCGCATGGGCGGAGACCTATCGAGACGGCGTGCTGGGAAAGGAGCGTATTGTTGTGAGCCATGCGTTGGCGCGACCATCGGCAAGCACGCAGCAAGACGACTTTGTAGGTCGCATGCTATGGGCGTTATCGGATCGGTCTGGGCTTCCTGCCAAGCGCTTTGCCGAATTCAACCCAGCTCCGTCAATCGATTGGCTGTTAGAGGCTTTCGCGAACCAGCGCTTCGAGCACAGCGACCTAGCGCGCTTTGGCGTGCCGCCAAGGCAGGATGTCGATTCAGGCCTGCGCTTCAGTTTTACCCATCGCCCTGCGCCATATGACCGTTCGCCCAGGATGGTTCTGGCCCACAGTGGCGAGTTATGCAGCCAGTGGGATGATGTGATGGGCAACCTGGCCCCCTGGCTCGTGCGCCATTTGAATAATCCAAAACTCGTGATTTGGATCGCGCAATGTGGCGGTCAAATGCATGATCGCTTGGTATGGCTGGTCGAAAGAGAGCTGGATCGATTCGCTGAGCTGGAGCGTAAGGGCAGCATTGCTGAACTTGATGCAATACGTGCCCAAGCGCCCGAGGCGATTCCAGGGCCACCGATGCGAGCGATGTGGCGACTGCTGCTCAGCGGCCGAGTGAAGTCGGCTGTGCGCTACGCAGACTTCTATCGTTGGCGAGACCGGCTGAAGAGGGAGGGCCTTACTGCGACCCTACGCTTCGAATTGCGTGAACTACTTGCGCCGCAGGTTGCCCTCAGGAAGCCATTCGTTTGGGACGATGTGGCGAAAGACAGCGGCGATGCCACCAGCATCAAGGGGTTGATCGACTACGAGCTAGTCCTTGCAGCGGATCACCTCCACTCAGCGTGGCGCGATGTTGCGGATGAGCAGTGGGCGCCCATCTTGCCCTCATTGCTTGAGGACATGCAGCAGCTGGTTCGCGACGCGCTCGATCTGCTGCGCGAGTTGGGTGATGCAAGCGACAAGCATGACACATCTATCTGGGATCTACCTTCGATATCTCCTCATTGGCAAAACCGGGGTTTCCGCGATTGGGTGATCTTGATTGAGATCCTGCGTGATGCTTGGCTGGCAGTGCGCGCCATCGACAATTCCCGGGCTTCGTATGTAGCCCGGATGTGGTTCGACTTGCCCTATCCGACGTTCAAGAGGCTCGCACTCTTCGCCGCAAGCCATAACGCTTGCATCGCACCTGGCGACTGGGTCGATTGGCTTCTTGCTGATGGTGCATGGTGGCTGTGGTCGATATGCACAAAGCGTGAAGTGTCACGGCTTCTAACTTTGCAAGGGAGTCAACTTGCAGGCCCCATTCAGGATCGCATAGAAGCCGCCATTATCGAAGGGCCTCCACGCGACATGTACCGCGACGAGCTACGGCCAGAGGAGTGGGATCGCATCAAAGCGAATGCGGTCTGGTTCCTTCTGGCGAAAATGAGCGCGTCGGGCGTGGCACTCGGACGCAACGCTGCTTCACGCTTGGCAGAGCTTTCCAACCAGTTGCCACATCGACAACTTGCTGCCAATGAAAGTGACGAGTTCTCACATTGGATGAGTGGGTCTGGTGACCCTGATTTCGAAGACGACATTGATGTCGACATTGCGCCCCGTACCCGACGATCGCTTGTCCAATGGCTCACGAAGCAGCCGACGGAACGACGGCCATTCTCCGAAGACACTTGGCGAGATGTCTGCCGCACTCGGTTCTTCCATAGTCTTTACGCACTGCGTGACTTGGCGAAAGAGAATATTTGGCCGACGGGTCGCTGGCGGGAGGCGCTGCAAGTCTGGAGCGAGGACGACCAAATCTCGCGATCGTGGTTACATGCGGCACCGTTGGTTGAGGTAATGCCAGACGACCTATTGCAAGAGCTCGCCCATGGAGTGACTTGGTGGATCGAAAGGGCCTCAAAGTCGATCAGCAAACATGAGGACATGCTGATTTCGCTGGCTCGCCGGATCATGGCACTGCCTATCGAAGCAGGCACCGGAATGACGCGCAATGGTGAAGTCATTGACCAGCCTGTCACTGAAGCCATCAATCATCCGATCGGACACACTACTCAAGCGCTGATCAATCTTTGGTTCAAGCGGAGTCCAAACGACAACGATCAACTCCCAGACATCATAGATGTTCTGTTCGCCGAGTTGTGTGATCTGACCATCGACCGGTTCCGCCACGGTCGAGTGCTGCTGGCAGCCAACCTGATCGCGCTCTTCCGAGTCGATAGGGCATGGACACAGCAACATCTACTGCCCCTACTCAGTTGGGAAAATCGCAACGAAGCAAGAGCGCTTTGGGAAGGGTTCCTTTGGTCGCCGCGGTTGTATCAACCACTCCTGGTGGCTTTCAAGCGCGACTTTTTAGCGTGTGCTCATCACTACGAAGAACTTGGCGAGCATCAGAAGCAGTTCGCTGCGTTCCTCACGTATGCTGCCCTTGCGCCGATCGAGGGATTCTCGGGACAAGACTTTCGAGGGGCGATCAGTGCTTTACCTCTTCATGGCCTTGAGCAGTCAGCGCGAGCCTTGTCTCAGGCCCTTGAAGGGGCGGGTGAGCAGCGTGAGGACTACTGGAAGAATCGTGCTCTGCCATTTTGGAACGGCGTGTGGCCCAAGTCACGGGACCTTGCCAGTCCCCAGATTGCCGAATCTCTGGCCAGAACCGCTCTCGCTGCGGGATCCGAATTCCCTGCGGCGCTCAAGGCGGTGTACGACTGGCTGCGCCCTGTCGAACATCCAGACTTTCTCATCCATCGACTGGACAAGTCGGAGTTTTGCTCGCGATTTCCGGCTGATGCACTGAGTCTCTTGCACTCGCTGATCTCCGAGCAGCGATGGATACCTTCGGAGTTCGCGCGGTGCCTCGACAAGATCGCTCAAGCTGCTCCAACTCTCGCTCAGGATATCCGATACATGCGTTTGCGAAACATTGCTCGACAGCGAGGAATGTGACCCATCGTCCTGCCGTTTTCCACCGCCATGTGTAAATCACCGGCGGGGGCGCTATGTTTCGCGAGAACATCGCGTGCCGACCGCAGCCGAGGCATACTGGTTCACCGTTCAGGAGTTGCCGATGTGCTACAGCGCAATGGTCCGGTCTGACTACGCGAAGTTCGTGCGCGAATACGGGGCCAAGCTGAGCCTCAAGAACTTCTACGAGCTCTTCTACCGGCGACTGGGCGACAGCAGCATCCTGATCCCCAAGAGCGTCGAAGCTGCCTTCGAAATGCCGCAGTCAGAAGCCGAGCGCGACATCAAGATGGCGATCGCGCAGTACGCGGCCGACCGGGAAAAAGAACTCCTCGCCGACCTGGAAACGCAGCGTGCCAGGCTGGCCAAGGCCACTGCGAAGCTGCAGGTCAAATTCACCAAGACAGCGGCAGCCGATCAGCGCATCGCCACCAAGAAGATCCCCTGGTATGAAGATAAGATCGCCAAGCTGCACCAGACCCGCTTGAGTGCCATCGACTCGCGGATCTTCCCCGGCTCCTATGTACCTGTGATGGTGATGGAAGACGGTGAGCGGGTGCTCAAGCTGATGCGCTACCACTGCCGCCCGTCGCATGTGCCCGAGTCCTTCGACAAGGAGTTCCCAGGTTGCTACAACGCCCGCAAGGATTCGCTCAAGGGCTTCTGGAGGCACCAGTACGGCAAGACCCACGCCGTTATCGTCATCAGCCGCTTCTATGAGCACGTGCCCAGGCACCTAGCCGAAGGCCGGCAGACGCTTCAACCTGGCGAAAAGCCCGGAACCGTGATCGTGGAGTTTTGGCCGGAGCCTGAGCAGGACCTGGTGCTTGCCTGCGTCTGGGCCCGATGGTCGGCGCCAGGGGTGCCTGACCTTCTTTCGTTTGCCATCATCACCGATGATCCGCCGCCCGAGGTTCGAGCGGTGGGCCACGACCGATGCGTGGTGCCGATCAGGCCCAAGGACATTGACACGTGGTTGCAGCCTGAGCAATCCACGTACGAGCAGCTCGATGCAATTTTGGATTCTTCGGCGCGGCCGTATTTCCGGCACTCACTGCTGACAGGTGATGAGCCAGGTGCTGAGGAGCAGGAGGGCTGATGCACCACACCTAGGATCAGGCCCACATGCAAAGGCCTGGGGCCGGTCATGGGCGCAAGGATGTTGGACCGGATGGATTCACCACTGTTAGATTCGGCGCAAGAAGATGGCCGAGGGCTTGTAGCGATGTCCACAACCCAAAGCCTTCACGTCGCAGATTTTGATTCAGTTCAGAAAGTAGGCAATGGAGTACAACATCCTCTCCCATGTCAGCATGAAAACCTTGATCGAACAGGTCAACGATGCGATCAAGTGCGGATGGGAGCCGCTCGGAGGCTTGGCCATGGCCAGTAGCAATTGGTGGGCGCAAGCAATGATTCGACGGAAGTGACCACTGCAGCCGCTCTCGATTTTCGACGCGTTTGGTGCGGAGGAGCGGGCTGAAATGAGAAATCGATCCAGGCCAACTCCACGGGCGTGGTGCGCAAGTTGTCTAGTCAGCGTGTGCTCTAGAAAGCAAGCTTCAAGCGGTGCTCGGCCTCAGAGGCGTTCGAAGATCGCCGCAATCCCCTGGCCGCCGCCGATGCACATGGTCACCAGCGCATAGCGGCCTTGCACGCGCTGCAGCTCGTGCAGGGCCTTCACGGTGATCAGCGCACCCGTGGCGCCGATCGGGTGGCCCAGCGAGATGCCCGAGCCATTGGGGTTGACCTTGGCCGGGTCCAGGCCCAGGTCCTTGCTCACCGCGCAGGCCTGGGCGGCGAAGGCCTCGTTGGCCTCGATCACGTCCAGGTCGGCCACCGTGAGGCCGGCCTTCTTGAGCGCCAGTTGGGTGGCGGGCACGGGGCCGATGCCCATGTACTTGGGGTCCACACCGGCATGGGCGTAGGCCACCAGGCGCGCCAGGGGCTTGGCGCCGCGGGCCTTGGCGGCACCGGCTTCCATCAGCACTACGGCAGCGGCCGCGTCGTTGATGCCCGAGGCATTGCCCGCCGTCACAGTGCCGTTTTCCTTGATGAACAAGGGCTTGAGCTTGGCCATGTGGGCCAGCGTCGCGCCGGGACGGAAGTGCTCGTCGGTCGCGTACTGCACGTCGCCCTTCTTGCTCTTCAAGGTGACGGGCACGATCTGGTCCTTGAACAGGCCGGCCGCGGTGGCGCGCTCGGCGCGGTTGTGGCTTTCCACGGCCAGCTGGTCCTGGTCTTCGCGGCTGATGCCCCACTTGGCGGCGATGTTCTCGGCCGTCACGCCCATGTGGATGCTGTGGAAGGGGTCGTGCAGCGCACCGATCATCATGTCCACCATCTTGGTGTCGCCCATGCGCGCGCCCCAGCGCATGTTCAGGCTGGCGAACGGTGCGCGGCTCATGTTCTCGGCACCGGCGCCGATGGCCACGTCGGTGTCGCCCAGCAGGATGGACTGGCTGGCGTTCACGATGGCCTGCAGGCCCGAGCCGCACAGGCGGTTGACGTTGTAGGCGGGGGTGTTCTCGCTGCAGCCGCCGTTGATGGCGGCCACGCGCGAGAGGTACATGTCCTTGGGCTCGGTGTTCACCACATGGCCGAACACCACGTGGCCCACGTCCTTGCCTTCCACGTTGGCACGGGCGAGCGATTCGCGCACCACGAGCGCGCCCAGTTCGGTGGGGGCAATGTCCTTGAGGCTGCCGCCAAAGGTGCCGATGGCGGTGCGCACTGCGCTGACGACGACGACTTCACGGGTCATGGGAGTTTCCTTTCTGGAGGGATGTCTGGAGAATTCTTGTCAGGCCTCGCGTACATCGGCCACGGGATTGGCGCCGAAGTCCGCGCGGTCCAGCCAGGCGAGCACGCGGGTGGCGGCATCGGTGGGCGATGTGAGCTGGCCACCCGTCTTGAGGTTGGCGAAATTCTGGCGGTCCGGAAAAGCCTCGGGTGCGGCGCCGCGCAGGCACCGCATCTGCGCGACGCAAACCAATTCGCCGACTGCCGCTTATCCCTTTTGAGACCAGGTTTGATCGCACGCACGCTCAAGCTCTGGAAGCCGATAGGTCTGACATGCGGTTCGATAAAAAAGTGCCTGGCGCTCTGACTGGGACAACGAGCGGGTCGCAAGCTTGAAGGCATTCCACAATTGGACGTAGCCGCCCGACTGCTTGTCCACCGGAAAGTTGCTTTCCAGCATGCATCGCCCGGGGCCAAATGCATCAATGCAGACATCCATCAAAGGCTTCCAGGCCTGCAGCAAGGCCTGGGTTTCTGCAGGTTTCGCCCCCGACTCGAATCCGAATCCGAAAATGGGCATGCCCATGCCACCGACCTTCACGCGAACGTTGGGCCTGCTGCCCAGGGCGCGCATGTCGCGTTCCCACTCGCGCCGAACGCTAGCTTGCTGAGACTGGAATCCCAGGACCCCCACCGACATGCCCACGTGGTTCAGTACGATGGGGGTGCGGGGAAACGCGTCGGCCAATGAGGCCAGCTCGCGCAGCTGGGTGTGATAGATCAGCGCATCGAAGCTGAGGCCGTGCCGGTCCAGTAAAGCGAAGCCGCGGCGAAAGTTGGCGTCGCCCATGATGTTGGGTTGGGCGTTGGGGATGAACTTCTTGAGATCGCTCTCGTGGTAGGTCGCATAGAAGCGAGCGCCCCGCAGCCTGCCTTTTCCTGCTTCCACATGTGCTCGCAAGACCTCATCCACCGCATCCCCTAGCGCCAGGTCGACGTCCGAGACGATGCCCGCAGCAAGGCGACAAGGTCCCTGGGGCGTGCTGAGCGGCTCTGCGCTCAACGCGACGATGCGTTCCACCTCCCCGAGCGAGCGCATAGCAGGCGGTCCGTCGGTGCGCCAGCCAGCCCCGTAGGCCGCTATGTACACGGTCCCCACGACCTTGTGTCCCGATGCCAGGTCGCTCTCCATGTCCTCGCGACGGTAGTAGAGCTTGTCCGAACTGGTACCGAAGAGGTGGTGGTGCGGGTCCACGATGGGAAGCCCTGGTTCCATCGCAGCTTCGCGTGGTCCGCGGCCATGCCACTCCAGCAGATCCTGCGTTGGGCGATGTTGGTTCCCGCGATAGGCCGCAGGAGCTGCGCTCTCTTGTGCCAGTGCCGAGCTGCATAGCCCGGCATCGCCAAGTGCGAGAGCTGCAGTGGAAAGAAACGTTCGCCGGCTGGGAAGGCCAATGGAATTGGGCATGCATGTCTCCTGTCGTTGTAGGGCATCTGTGCCCCTCGCACAGGCGCCCTTTTGCGACCCAGTCTAGGAGTCGGGCTTGGTGGGCGTCCATGGCGATGTTCAGGAGCCGGGATTCGTGTTTCCCGAATGCGGGCTGCAAGGTTGCCATCTTCCCGGTGAGCGGCTTTTGCGGATGCGGGCTGCACAAAAACCGCATTGACCCTTCCCGCCCAAAATCCTACAGTCTCTTATCGCCATTACGACCAAGAGTTCGCATATATGAACACCAAAGAGACAACTGATGCCGGCATCAGTAAAGAGCTGGCCCTGGGCAAGTTCACCGACAAGATGCTCGATGACATGCGCGCCCTGATCGGGACCGAGTTGCGCACAGAGTCCTGCCTGAATAACGAGTACGCGACCAGGCTGGCGATCATGCGTTTCTGCGAGGGTATTGGCGACGACAACCCGCTGTGGACGGATGCCAACTACGCGAAGGACGGCCCATACAAGACACTGGTCGCGCCACCCAGCTTCATCTTTGCCTGTCTCGGCTCGGTGCAGGTCGGCTGGCCTGGTCTGGGTGGTTTCCATGCGGAAACCAAGATGACCTTCAACGAGCCCATCCGCGTGGGCGAAAAGATCACCGCGAAGGTGACGTTCGACGGCTTTGATGGGCCCATCGACGACAGCAACTTCGGCGGCCGGCGCATCAAGGACTACCTGCGCCAGGAATATCGCAACGAAAACGGTGAGCTCAAGGCCACCTTCATCTGCTCACGCATGCGCTTCGAGCGCGGCGAGATGCAAAAGCGCCGCGAGAGCCGCGCCATCGAAGTGCCCCATCCATGGAAAGACGAAGAGATCGCCGAGATCGAGAAGCAGATCCTGGCGGAGCGCCCACGTGGCGCTGAGACGCGCTACTGGGATGATGTGCAGGTCGGTGACGAACTTGACGTCATCACCAAGGGTCCACTCGGCCTGACCGACTTCATTGCCTTTATTGCCGCCGGTGCGGCGCCCATTCCACGGGTAGCGGCGCATGCTGTCTCGCTCAAGCGATACCACAAGCACCCCAAGTGGGCGTTCCGTGACCCTCGGACCCATGCGCTGGAACCCGTCTACTCCGTTCATTACAACGACTACGCCGCACAACTCCAGGGCGCGCAGATTGCCTACGACGTGGGCATCCAGCGCACCTGCTGGCAGATCCACTCGCTGACCAACTGGATGGGCGACGCGGGACAACTGCGTGCGATCACCGGTCAGTACCGCGCACACGTCTATCTGGGCGACGTGGTGCGTTTGGGGGGACGCGTGGAATCCAAGGAGATCGACACCAATGGCGAATACGTGGTGAAGCTCACCACCTGGGCAACGAACCAGCGCGATCAGAAGGTAATGCCGGGCACTGCCGTCGTCGCACTGCCCAAGCGCCCAGCGGCATGAGCCAACGGCTCCTATAAAAGAAACCAGCCTAGACCGAGACAAACATGACCACTGCCAGCGACACTTTGATCGCGAAAGCGAAGGGTGAGGCACGCCACACATTGGCGTCTGCTGAATCGGCGCACGAGGATGGCGTGCGAGCACCTGAGGACGACTCACTGCCGCTTCGCGGGGTGCGTGTCCTTGACCTGACGCGCTACCTTTCGGGCCCCTATGCGACCTTGCTGCTCGCCGAGATGGGAGCCGAGGTCATCAAGGTGGAAGTGCCAGAGGCCGGCGACGATACCCGCCATATTGCTCCGCTGCAAGGCGACGTGAGCTTCTACCACTCCACCATCAACCGCAGCAAGGCTTCGGTGGAAGTCGACCTGAAGTCCGAAGAGGGCCGAAAGCTCGTCCACGCGATGGTCGCCGACTGCGATGTCTTCATCCAGAACTTCCGCACCGGTGTCGCCGAGCGCCTGGGCTTTGGCTACGACGTCGTCTCCAAGCTCAACCCGAAGCTTGTGTACTGCTCGATCTCTGGGTTTGGCGGCACGGGACCTGAAAGCCGGCGCGCCGCCTTTGACCTCATCGTGCAGGCTGAGTCGGGCGTGATGAGCTTGAACGGCGAAAGCGACAGCCCGCCCAGCAAGCTGGGCCTTCCGGTGGCCGATCTGTCCTCGGGCATGTTCGCGGTGCATGGCATTCTCGCTGCGCTGCACCGCCGTTCACGCACGGGCAAGGGCGGCTTGGTCGAGGTCAGCATGATGAGCTCGCTGCTGTCCCTGTCGGTCTACAACGCCACTCGCTACTTCGTGACGGGCGAAACGCCAAAGCGCATGGGGTCGCGCCATCCCGGCGTGGTGCCCTATGGCCAGTATTCGGCGTCGGACGGGAAGGTCTTGCTCTCCACCTTCAGCGACAACTCGTGGAAGAAGATTGTCGAGGCCATGGACTGTCCCGAGCTTGCGGAAGATCCGCGGTTTGTGACTGCGGCCTCGCGGGTTCTTCATCGAGACGCATGCGATGGGCTGCTCAGTGAGGTGTTTGCAGGGTTCACTTCCGAAGAGATCGTGAAGCGCCTCCACAAGGCGGGAATTCCCTGCGGCGTGGTGCGCAGCCTGGGCGAGGCGCTGGAAATGGAATGCGCCAGTGGCTCGGGCTCGATTGCCGATGTCGAGTACCCGGGGACGGTCGGGACGATTCGCAGTGTGCGGATACCGATCAAGTTCGATGGCCAGTGGTGCCCCGCCAAGCCGGCGCCGGGACTCGGCCAGGACAACGCGATCCTCAATCAATACAAAGAAATCTGAACGTGCAGTGAGTGGGCGCGATCTCTTTGCGCCGGCTCACTGAATTGGAGACATCGATGTCAGCAGCAGCAACGCCATGGGGCAAAGAGATCGCGACCGAAACGGTTGGCGGCGTCCCCTTCCGGATGTACACGGATCGCCCGCGCCGGGTCGAGCAGGTGCTCGGTTTCGCCCGCCGCTGGGGCGCCCGGCCCCACCTCATACAGGGTGATCGCGTCCTGTCGTTCCAGGACCTGCACCGGGGAGCACTGGCCAAGGCCAGCCAACTCGCCGAGCTGGGAATTCAACGAGGTGATCGCATCTTCATCCTGGGCTGGAACAGCCCCGAGTGGGTGGTGAACTTCTGGGCTTGCTTCCTTGTGGGCGCAGTACCAGTGCTCGCAAACGCCTGGTGGAGCGAAGTGGAAGTCAGCAACGGTCTCGCACTGCTGCAGCCCGCAATGACCTTGGCTGATGACCGCTGCGCGCCGCGCGTGCCCCAGGGCGCTCGCAAGGGGCCTTGGGCCATCGACTCCAAGTGGTGGAACGGCGACGAAGCTGCCGCGGAGGTGGACAGTACACGCCTTGAGGAAGACACCGCTCTCATCATCTTCACCTCCGGCACGTCGGGTCAGCCCAAGGCGGTGGTGCTCTCGCACCGGGCCCTGCTGGCGCGGCTGCAGATGACCCTGCACATCACGCGCAAGTTGCCGCATCAGATCGACGAGGCGGCCCGAGACGTGACGCTCATTACCGGCCCACTGTTCCATGTCGGTGGCATGCAAACCCTCATGCGGGCCGTTGTTGTCGGCGATACGCTGGTGCTGTCGGAAGGTCGCTATGACCCTGCAGAGGTGCTCGCGTCCATTGAGCGCAACAAGGTTAATCGATGGAACGCAGTGCCGACGATGGTCTCGCGCCTGTTGGACCACCCGGACGTACCGCGCAGGGACTTGAGCAGCTTGAAGTCCATCAGCATTGGCGGTGCGCCGGTGCATGCAGAACTGATGCAGCGCATTCGCACCCAACTGCCCAGCGTCAGTCCAAGGATTCCGACAGGCTACGGCCTGACCGAAAACGGGGGGCAGGCCACTGCTGCAGCTGGCTCAGAAGCCATCGAGGAACTGGGCTCCACCGGCAAGCCATTGCCCTGTGTTGAGATTCGCTTCCTCCCGCATGACGGGTTGCCGGACGGGGAGATCCTGTTGCGCTCCCCGACCCAGATGTCCGGCTTCTTTGGCTTGAATGAGTCGCCCATCGATGCGGATGGCTGGCTGCACACCGGTGATCTCGGCAAGCTCGACGAGAAGGGCAATCTCTGGATCACGGGCCGTTGCAAAGACATGATCATCCGTGGCGGCGAGAACATCGCCCCGGCCGCGATAGAGCGAGCACTGCTGAATATTCCCGGCGTGACTGAAACCGTGGTCTTCGGCGTGCCCCACCGCGATCTGGGCGAGGAAGTCATGGCAGCCGTCGTGACCGACACCGATATCACACCGCAACAACTGCAGGACCAACTGCGCGGGCAGATCGCATCGTTTGCTGTGCCCAGCCGCTGGAAGATCCAGCGCGAGCCGCTGGCAACCAACCACACCGGCAAGGTGGACAAGGCCGCGATCAGCGCCCAACTCCGCGCCGAACTCCAGAACGAAGGTTGACATGGCCATGCAGAACTTCCAACACGTCACGCCGCCGCTGCGGCTGTTCCACGGCCCCGACAGCCTGTCCCACCTGGGCCGCGAGCTGGACCGCATCAAGAGCCGGCGTGCCGTCGTCGTTTGCGGCGACTGGCTGGCAAAAGGTCCTTTGTTTGAGCGTGTTCGTGCGGCACTGGGCGAGCGCTGTGCGGGTGTCTATGGAGAGGTGCTGGGGCACAGCCCGGTGGCCTCCGTTGAAGATGCTGCCCAGTTGCTGCGCCGCCTGGAAGCGGACGCCGTGATCGCAGTCGGCGGTGGCTCAGCCATCGTGACGGCGCGCGCTGCCAGCATCCTGGCGGCCGAGGGCAAGCCGGTCTCCGAACTGTGTACCGTGACCGAGGCAGACGGCAGCCTGCGCAGCCCCAAGCTGTCGGCCCCCAAATTGCCTCAGTTCATCGTTCCCACCACGCCTACCACTGCCACCGTGAAGGCTGGCAGCGCGGTGTTCGACCCGGCCTCCGGACAGCGCTTGGCGATGTTCGATCCCAAGACGCGTGCGCAGTCCGTGTTCATCGACCCCGAAATGATCCTCTCGGCGCCGCGCGGCCTGGTAGCCAGCGCCAGTATCAATACCTTGTCGATGGCTATCGAGGGCCTGACATCGCGCTCGCAGGATGCACTCGCCCAGGGTGCATTGATCCAGGCACTTCGTCTGCTCGGAAGGTATCTGCCGCAAGCTGCAAAAACCGACGACGCAGCGGTGCGTGGCCAACTGGTGCTGGCTGCCATCCTCTGTGGGCAGGGCACGGACCATACTGCAGCTGGGATTACCACGGTGCTGGGCCACGCCATCGGCGCCCGGCATGACATCGAGAACGGCACGGTCAATGCCATCGTGCTACCGCACGTGCTGCGCTTCAACGCCGAAGCCGCAGCCGCGGGCATGGCAGATGTCGCGGCCGCGCTTGATGCGCCGCACTCGCAGGAACAAGGAGATCTGCAACGCACCATCGAGAAAGTCACTTCCCTGTTCAACGACCTCGGCGTGCCGCAGCGCCTGCGTGATGTGAAGGTGCCGCGAGAGGCCCTGGCGGATATCGCTGAGCACGGCATGGGTGACTGGTTCCTGCGAGGCAATCCGCGACCGGTACGCAGTGCTGCCGAACTACAACAAATTCTGGAAGAGGCATGGTGAGCAAGATGATCGAACGAAACAAGATCTACATCGATGGTGAGTGGGTCGCCTCAGCTGGGCGTGATGTCCTGACTGTCATCAATCCAGCGACGGAGCAGCCTATCGCGACGGTGCCTCGTGGGACGGCTCAAGACGTGGAGCTTGCGGTGCAGGCGGCGGTGCGCGCATTCTCGGAATGGTCCCGGACGTCTGTGCAAGAGCGCATCGCAATCTTCAACAAGCTGGCACGCCTGACGGAGGCACGCTCTGAAGAGATCACCCAAGTGCTGGTGAGCGAGCTGGGCTATCCGATCACGGCCTTGCGCAGGTCGCAGACTCTGGGGGCCGTGGAGGAGCTCGACATCATCGCGGAGTCGCTTTCCCAGATCGAATGGGTGGAGAGCGTAGGCAACACCAACGTGCGACGCGAGCCCTCCGGGGTGGTGGGGGCCATCACTGCATGGAACGCACCACTGCGCTCTGTCATTTCCAAGGCAGGGGCAGCCATTGCAGCTGGCTGCACCGTGGTACTGAAGCCGTCGGAGGTGGCACCCCTCACAGCCTTCATGTTCGCCGAGCTGTGCGCTGAGGCCGGATTGCCGCGTGGCGTGTTCAATCTGGTGTGCGGTACTGGGCCTGAAGTCGGCGAGGCAATTGCAGCACACCCGCTGGTCGACATGGTGTCCGTGACGGGCTCGGTTCGATCCGGACGCCGCGTGATGCAGGTTGCCTCCGAGTCGATCAAGCGAGTCCATCTGGAACTTGGCGGGAAGTCGCCCAACATCATCCTGGCCGATTCGGACTTCGAGCGCGCGGTCGCGGATGGAATCCAGGATGCGCTGCGCAACACGGGCCAAGTTTGCGGAGGACTGACTCGCATGCTGGTACCGCGGGAGCGTCTGCAAGAGGCGGAGCAACTGGCGGTACAGAAGGCTGAGAGCTACGTTGTTGGCGATCCGTTGAACGAGGCCACAACGCTCGGCCCAGTCTCCACCTCGGCGGCGCGTGACCGCGTGCGGGACTTCATCCGCTCAGCCCAGGAAGACGGCGTGCGGATGCTCACGGGCGGTCCCGAAGCTCCGGACCATCTGCCAAGCGGTTGGTATGTACGCCCGACCATCTTCTCGGGCGACAACAACAGCCGCATCGCGCGCGAGGAGATCTTCGGCCCTGTGGTCGTGATCATCCCCTTCGACGATGAGGAGGATGCGATCCGCATTGCCAACGACTCTCAGTACGGCCTGGCTGGCGGGGTCTGGTGCAAGGATGCAGAGCGCGCGCGTCGCATTGCGTCCCGCCTGCGGGTGGGGCGCGTCCGTATCAACGGGGCCCCGCTTGACAAGCGTGGCACCCACGGCGGCTTCAAGCTGTCAGGCGTCGGCCGTGAATGGGGGCGCTTCGGCATCGAGGAATTCATGGAATACAAGTCGATCCTTGGATGAGCCCACTGACTGGTGGGCACAACAGTAGAAATAAACGGAGACAAGCAAAATGGAAAAACGTGGTTTCATCAAGGCGCTGGGCTTGGCGCTGGCGCTCCCCGCCGAGCTCGCATGGTCCCAGGCAACCCAGCGGGGTGTGCGTGTGGTCGTCCCGCTTCCTGCAGGCAGCTCGAACGACTATGCGACACGCGTCCTCATGCCCATGGTCGGCGCGATCAATGGGCAGAACTACTACATCGACAACAAGCCCGGTGGCAACGGAGGTATCGGCACGTTGGACGTGTTGCGCTCTGCTCCGGACGGCAATACGCTCCTGTGTGGCTCCAACTCGCCGCTGGCAGCCAACGTGGCCTTCGTCAAGAGCATGGGCTACGACCCTCGCAAGGACCTCACGCCGATTGCCGGGGTGAGCCTGACGAACCACGTCTTGATGGTCAAGGCAGACTCACCCATCAAGACCTTCGCGGACTTCATTGCTTACGCGAAGGCGCGGCCAGGAAAGGTAGGCGTCGGATACTCGACCACGGCGGTGCAAACGCAGATCGCCACCATGAACAAGCTTGCGGGCATCGAACTGCTACCGGTGCCCTATCGCGGAAGTCCAGCCACTATCACCGATGTGATTGGTGGCGTGCTGGACGCTACGCTTACCGACCCAGGGAACGCGCAGTCGCAGGCCAAGGCGGGCCAACTGCGAGCCCTGGCTGTCACATCGCTCAAACGCAACCCGACCACTCCAGACTGGCCAGCAATCTCGGAAACACTGGCGGGCTTTGACTTCCCCTCTTGGAACGCGCTGATTGGCCCGCCGGGCATGTCGCGCGAATTGGTGCTGCGCGTCAGCAATGCAGTCATGCAGGCGCAGAAGCAGCGTGACCTGGTCGACAAATACTCCAACCATGGCACTACCCCTTTGATCATGGGGCCCGATGAGCTCAAGGGCTTCATCGAGTCCGAAACGGCGCGATGGGTGAAGTTGGCGCAGGCCGCGAAGATCCAGCCCGAGTGATGCGCAGCATCCAATTTGATCGCCGACGCGCGCGGAGCACTCCATGATCGTCTCAAGGGCATGCTGCACGTTCGGTCCAGAAGAACCCTTTGTTCGCACCACCATCGAGCGCAGAGATCCCGGTCCTCGCGATGTGCTGATTGACATTGCCTACGCGGGCATCTGCCATTCAGACGTTGAGCATGCGCGCAGCCTGCGTGGCAAGACCGTCTATCCCATCGTACCTGGTCATGAAATTTCCGGAACGGTATCTGCTGTGGGTGCTGAGGTTTCTCGGTTGAAGGTTGGAGATCGGGTCGGAGTGGGCAACATGGTCGATGCCTGCGGGAAGTGCGAGAACTGCCTGGCTGGCCTGGAGCAGTATTGCAGTGGCGGCCGCACATTGACCTACAACTCCATCGGGCGCGATGGGAAGCGAACCGATGGTGGCTACAGCCAGCACATCGTGGTCGACGAACGATTTGTTGTCCGTATCCCTGAGAGTGTGGCGCTTGCGAACGCCGCGCCGCTGCTGTGTGCCGGCATCACCATGTACTCCCCCCTTCGCCACTGGAAGGCTGGGCCCGGGAGCAAGGTCGCAATCATCGGATTTGGCGGATTGGGCCATGTCGGGGTGCAGATGGCGAAAGCGATGGGCGCGCAGACGACGGTGCTGGACCTTTCGCCCGAGAAACGCGACGACGCGCTGCGCCTGGGTGCCGAGGATTTTCGCTTGAGCACTGAGCCGGAGACCTTCACGTCCCTTGACAGCGCCTTTGACCTCGTCATTTCCACCGTCCCGATCTATGTCGGCCTGGACCGCTACCTGGGCCTGCTCGCCCGCGATGGCGTCTACGTCAACCTGGCAGTTCCGGCCCAGCCGCTGAGCATCTCCGCCACGACCTTGCTCACCAACCGACGGTCCATCGCGGGCACGCGCAGTGGGGGCATCGCCGAGACACAGGAGATGTTGGACTTCTGCGCTGAGCATGGCATCTCCGCCGAGGTGGAAGTCATCCACGCGGACGGAATCGACGATGCCTATCGAAGGCTGCTGGCGGGCAATGTGAGATTCCGCTTCGTGATCGACAACACCACACTTTGAGTACACCTATGTCCGACTTCCTGATCTACGAACAAGATGGCGCCGTTGTCACGTTGACGATGAACCAGCCCGAGCAACGCAACCCATTGACCGGCAACAGCGCAATACCGGAGTTCCTTGCCGCGATCGACCGCATCCATGACGACCGAAGCGTGCGTTGCGTGATCCTGACCGGAAATGGTCCCTCGTTCTGTGCCGGCGGGAACATCAACGACATGAAGCGCCAGGCGTCTCCGGAAGTGAGCGAGATGGACATCCGCCAGGACTATCGGCGCGGCATCCAGCGCCTCGCCCTCTCGCTCTTCAATCTGGAGGTACCGGTGATTGCAGCGGTCAATGGGCATGCCATCGGTGCGGGCCTGGACCTGGCCTGCATGTGCGACATCCGCATTGCCTCCGAGAAGGCCAAGTTTGCTGAGAGCTTCGTCAAGCTGGGAATCATCCCAGGCGACGGCGGCGCCTGGCTGCTGCCGCGAATCATTGGTATGTCCAGGGCGGCCGAGATGTCATTCACGGGCGACACGATTGGAGCCCAGCAGGCACTGGAGTGGAACCTGGTCTCTCGCCTGGTCCCACATGATGACCTTCTGCCGGCTGCACGTGAGCTGGCAGGCCGCATCGCTGCCAATGCGGCCCACAGCATCCGGTTGACCAAGCGCCTGATGCGCGAGGCCATCCACTCCCGGCTGGACACGGTTCTGGAGCTCTCGGCAGTGTTCCAGGCGGTCTGTCACAAGACGCCGGACCACAGCGAAGCGGTCAATGCGTTCCTGGAGAAGCGTGCGCCGCAGTTCAGCTGAAGGAGATCCTGGCCATGATCCATCCCCATGCGACGCGCGAGGAGGAACTGCATTTTCGCCGCATCGACATGCGCAGTTGGAAACGCAGCGACGGGCTTTACGAGCTCGAAGGAAGGGTGACCGACCGAAAGCCGCATGAGTTCGTTCCATGGCGCGGCGGCAAAGAGGTTGCGGCCGGCGAGCCCATCCACGACATGGGGGTGCGCCTGGTGTTCGACACCGAGCTTTGCATCCATGGCGTCGAGACGTTCACTGAAGCAGCGCCGTACGAGCAATGCCCCGAGGGGGGGCGAGCGCTGCAGTCATTGATTGGCCTGCGCATGACCAGCGGCTGGAGCAAGGAGGTGCGCAGCCGATTGGGCGGCGCGCGCAGCTGCACCCATCTGATGGAGCTGCTGATACCAATGGCGACAACTGCGTTCCAGTCACTCAGCCAGTTCAACCGGGGGCGGGCCGAGCGCGTGGACGCCAATGGCCGCCCGCTGAAGATCGACAGCTGCTATGCGTATGGCGAGTCCCGAGACCTGGTGCGCATGCACTGGCCCGAGCACTATAAAAAAGGAGACTGAAGGATGAAGACATTTCGACGCCGACTGTTGTCGGCGATTGCCGGGTTGGCGATGCTTCCCGGCGTGTGCCTCGCCCAGGCCTACCCCAACAAGCCCATCAAGCTGATCCTGCCGTTCCCTGCGGGCAGTGCCACGGACGGGACAGCCCGGGTGATTGCGGAGGACCTGCGCAAGGGACTCGGTCAGCCGATCGTGATTGAAAATCAGGCAGGCGCAGACGGCAACATTGCGGCTATGAATGCCAAGCGTGCAGCACCAGACGGCTACACCCTGTTCATGAGCACCAATTCTGCCCATGCGGTGAACAAGACGCTCTATGCCAAGCTCGGCTACGACCCTGAGAAGGACTTCGATGCGGTGGCAGGGCTTATTCGCATCCCATTGACTCTGCTCGTTCGGCGTGACTTTCCCGCTTCAGATGTAGCCAGCTTTGTGCGCACGGCCAAGGCTCGCTCCGGCAGCAGCCCATTGAGCTTCGGCAGCGGCAACACATCCAGCCAGATCGCCGCGGCACTGCTGCAGTCCAAGGCCGGACTGGAGATCACCCATGTGCCCTACCGGGGTACGCCGCAGGCCCTGACCGACCTGGTGGGCGGGCAGATTGATGCACTTCTGGTCGATCCGTTTTCCTCGATGGGATTTGTTCAAAGTGGCCAGTTGAAAGTGCTGGCTGTTACCGATGTCCAGCGCCATCCCTCGCTGCCGGATGTCCCGACGATGGGAGAGGCGGGCTACCCGGACGTGCATGTCGTGACATGGGCCGCTCTCTTTGCGCCCGCGGGCACCGATCCGGACATCGTGCGCAGGCTCAACACCGAAGTCTCCAAAAGCCTGGCAAGAACGGAGACCAAGGCCGCCATTCAGAAGATGGCCATGGCGCCCATGCCGATGTCGGCCAAAGAGTTGCGAGATTTCGTGCACGAAGAGATCAAGCGCTGGGGACGACTGGTGGAAATGGCGGGAATTCCGAAAAAGTGACTGAGCGTTGACATGCAAAATTCTGACAATCGCCTCAGCGGCCGCCGCATTCTGATCACGGGCGCCGCCTCGGGTATCGGCCGCGCGACGGCCACGCTTTTTGCGGCGCAGGGGGCAGCACTGACGCTGCTGGACCGCGACCCCCTGGGCCTGCAGGACATCGCGCGCCAGACAGGCGCGCAGGCCTTCGAAACGGACATTACCGATGAGGAGTCCGTGGACCGGGCTGTCTCCTCGGGTGCGGAGTTTATGGGCGGTATCGATGGCGTCGTGAACGCCGCCGGCGTCATGCTGCGAGGATCCGTTCTGGAAGTCGGGCTGGCCGAATGGAGGCGTGTGCTCGAAATCAACCTGACCGGCAGCTACATCGTTGTCCGCTCTTGCCTTCCTTGGCTGCAACGCTCTACCTCTGCAACGATCGTCAATCTCGGCTCCGGGCAGTCGTTGCTGCCGAATTCTCCCAATCGCACGGCCTACTCAGCATCGAAAGGGGGCGTGCTGAATTTGACACGTGCGCTCGCCGCCGAACTCGCACCGTCCATTCGCGCCAACACGGTGTGCCCAGGCCTTGTCGACACCGCCATGGCGGATGGGGTGCGTGTGAACGTGAGCAACTACGCCCTGCAGCGGCTCGCCCAGCCCGAAGAGATAGCCCGGGCGATTCTGTTCCTGACCAGTGAGGAGTCTTCGTATGTGACTGGGGCCGCATTGGCTGTGGACGGAGGCCGGTCCTTTCACTGAGCTATCGCCGCCTGACCATGTCGATCTCCACCGAAACCTTCATCCTTCGCTCATCTCCCACATCCCCATTCGTGCGCAAGGTGCGTATGGTGATCGACGTGCTCCACCTCACGGATCGCGTAACGCACGTTGGGACAGATGCATCCGACCTGACTCTGCGGGAACAGAATCCGCTGGGGAAGTATCCCTGCCTGGTCAGGAGCGATGGCTCAGCCATCTTTGACAGCAGCGTGATTCTGGAATTCCTGCAGTGGGTTGCTGGTACAGAAAGGCTGCTACCCGCTTCTGGAGAGCAGCGCATTGCCATGCTCAGCCAAACCCGGCTGGCCGATGGGATCATCGACGCCGGTGCGCTGATCATCTACGAGGAGCGCTATCACGATGCCAGCATGAGGTCGCAGGAGTGGTTAGAGCACCAACGCGGCAAGATTCGCCGAGCGCTCGCTGTCTTCGAAGCATCGCCTCCTGATCCCCGGCAGACCGATGCAGTGTCAATCGGCTTGGCGTGCGCCTTGGGCTTCCTGGACCGCCGCAAGGCGGTGGAGTGGCGCGCCGCCTTTCCTGGCCTGTCGCTCTGGCTGTCTTCGTTCGCAGAAAGCGAGCCCGCATTCGAACGCACCCAACCCCCCGGCTTGTGAGGCTAAGCGGGGTTTGATCGGTGACCGATGGGAAGGTGGGGGAAAGCCCGCTTTCGAGACTCCATCGACTGTCAGAAAATCACGGGGTCTGACAGTCAAAAGAAGGCCTACTTAGAAATGATGATTGACCTCGTGCAGTTGCGTACCTTCGTCGCCGTGGCGGAGGAACAGCATCTCACCCGAGCCGCCGAGCGGCTCCATGTCAGCCAGTCGGCGGCGAGCGCACACGTGCGCGCCATCGAGGACAGCCTGGACATGCAGCTTTTCGTGCGGACCAATCGCAGCCTCGAGCTCACCCGCGCCGGAGAGATGCTACTGCGCCAGGCCAAGGTCCTCCTCAACGGGGCTGCCGAGTTCACGTCGTTCGCAAGGGACCTGCGGGGCAAGACCGAAGGCAACCTTATTGTTGGCGCCAGCAGCGATCCTTTGTCCAGCCGCATCGGAGAGGTGGTGGCAGGCCTGCGTGCTCGGCATCCGCTGATAACGGTCGATGTGTGTGCGCGAGCCTCTGCGGGAGCGCGCCAGGCGCTCAAGACAGGGGAGTTCGACATCGGGATGCTTTTGGGCAGGCCCATGGATCCTGATCTCACCTACTACCAGCTGACCACGATCAATTTCCTGGTAGCAGGTCCCGTGGCCTGGAAGGACAAGATAGAGAGTGCCGACTGGGAGGAGCTGGCCGCTCTGCCCTGGATCACGCCCAGCGACACCAATCGTGCCTACGCCTACATGCTCGATCGGCTGTTCGGCGAGAGGGGTTTAGAGCTCAATAGCGTCGTCCGCTTCGACAACTCGGCCCTTGGCCGGGCGTTGGTGCAGGCGGGCGTCGGCATGCTGCTGATGCGCGAGGAGTACGCGCTGCAGGGCGTCAAGGAGGGCCACCTTGCGCTGTCTCCCATCGCGCGCTCGGACTATCCGCAATTCATTGCGCATCTGGCGGGCCGCGACAACGACCCGCTCATCCGTACATTCATCGATGCCGCCAGCGAAGTGTGGCCCGACATGAAACGCAAGGCCTCTCCCGCCCGGAAGTGAGCCTGCAAGCGCTTCCTGGCGCGCGAGCGCTTTGTCCTGGGCGCAATGGACCAGGCCCATCGGCTAAAGCATTTCCGCGGTGACGCGCTCCACGGTGGTCCCACCTCCCATGAGCGCCGTCGCAAGCGCCTGAGATTGGGGGAGCAACGTCTCGGCATAGAACAACGCCGTGGCAACCTTCGACACGGAGAAACCCGAGTCCCCGGCATCGCAGGACATGGCTGCAAGCATCGAGCGCGCCATCTGCCATCCGCAGAGCACTATGCCGGCAAGCCGCAGGTAGTGCACGGCGCCGGCGTAGACGACCGCCGGTCGAGTGCTCCCTTCGCTCACCACGAACTCAATGGCCGCTTCAAAGGCACGCCGTCCAGCTTGAAGTGCAAGGCGCATGCTCTGGCAGTCTGGGTGAGCATGCTCTGCCAGTTCTCGCTCGGTAGCGGCGATTCGCGTGCACACCGCGATCGCAAAGACACCCCCGTCGCGCATCGTCTTGCGCCCCACGAAGTCGTTGGCTTGGATCGCTGTGGTGCCTTCGTAGATGGGGAGGATGCGTGCATCGCGATAGTGCTGGGCCGCACCGGTCTCTTCGATGAAACCCATCCCCCCATGGATCTGTACACCCAGGCTCGCGATCTCCACCGACATCTCCGTGCAATGGCCCTTGATAACCGGGACGAGGAACTCATACAGCGACTGATTTTCTTGTCGCACTGACTCGTCGCCAGAATGATGCGCAAGATCGCTGGCGGCGGCCGCAACATAGGCCAGAGCACGGCCACTCTCCGTCACCGCCTTCATGGTCAGCAACATGCGCTTGACGTCGGGATGCTGCACGATGGCGACCGGCTCACCTGTGCCCGACAGGTCGCGTCCTTGAACCCGCTCGCGCGCGAAGGCCAGCGCCTGCTGGTAGGCACGGTCAGCAACGCCGATACCCTGCATGCCAACCGCGAACCGCGCAGCGTTCATCATGATGAACATGTACTTCAGGCCCTGATGCGCCTCGCCGACAAGCTCACCTACCGCGCCATCTGCGCACCCGAACTGCAGCACCGCAGTTGGGCTGGCCTTGATCCCCAGTTTGTGCTCGATGCTGACGCACTGGACGTCGTTCCGGGCGCCCAGCGACCCATCCTCACTGACGAGGAACTTGGGCACAACAAAAAGGCTGATGCCTTTCACCCCTGGAGGTGCGTCGGGAAGGCGCGCGAGCACCAGGTGCACGATGTTCTGTGCCATGTCGTGCTCGCCCCAAGTGATGAAGATCTTGGTCCCGAAGACGCGGTAGCTCCCATCAGCGTGTGGCTCGGCACGGGTGCGCACTGCGGCCAAGTCGGAGCCGGCTTGAGGCTCGGTCAGGTTCATCGTGCCTGTCCACTTGCCCATGATCAGTGGCTGCGCGTATTTCTCGCGCAGTTCTGGACTGGCTGCCGTGATCAGGGCCTCGATGGCGCCATCCGTCAGCATTGGGCACAACCCGAACGAGACGTTGGATGCCTGCAGCATTTCGGAGCACGCGGACGCTACGAGTTTGGGCAGTCCCTGCCCACCGAATGCCTGGGGATGACCGAGGCCCTGCCACCCACCGTCCGCAAAGAGCTGGAACGCTCGTTGAAAGCCGGGAGTTGCAACCACGCTACCGTCGCTCCATCGAGAAGGCTCCCGGTCACCGACTGCATTCAAAGGAGCAATCTCCTGCTCGCACAGCTTTGCTGATTCCTCCAGAACCGCCTCAATGGTCTCCAGGTCAAACTCTTCAAAATTCGGCAACGATGTGACACGGTCAATGCCGGCGACATGCCGCATCGTGAACAGCATGTCTTTGATAGGGGCGCGGTAGCTCATCGGGTTGGCAAGATAGAGGGGGCGGACGGGTCGATGCAGGTGGGGGACTGGTCTGGACTTCGTGGCATAGGACTGCAGGATGCAATGTGAAAGCGGCCATGGACTGTCGAACCCATGGCGCATACAGAAGCCCGGAAGTATCTCGACCAGGCAGGTGATCCGTCCATGGCGTATTTCGATACGCCACGTCCCAGATTTCGGATGGATGCCTCGATGCCGAGGCACCTATCATCGCGTTGCAGCGCGTTTCCTCTGGGTGACCCTGCGGCTGGCCATGCCCTAAACTGGCGTGCGCCCACACAGTTGGCACGACGAACACACAAGCCGATGGATAGAGAAAATCAAACCGAGCAGCCCCTGTCCAATGCGGCCCCGACTCCGCGAAGAGTCTCGGCCAAGCGTGCTCCTGCGGATCCTCAAAACCACCGCACTGTGGATCGGGTGACTCAAATCCTGGAAGAGGTCGTCTATCGGCCAGGCATGACCTTCGCTGAGCTCGTGCGCGCCCTGGGCGCCGCCAAGAGTTCAGTCCATGGGTTCATTCGGGGGTTGTTGGCCAAGGGCTGGCTCTATGAGGACCAGCATCGCTTCTACCTGGGGCCCGCGGTCTACGGTCTCACATTGGCCAGCGGCCACATTCGCGCGGGATCGGTAACACACCAAGACCTGGTCGCGCTCCACGAGGAGACTGGTCTGGCCGTATTCCTGGGCGTCCAGGCGGGCGATCACCTGATCTACATTGCCGAGGCTGGCAGCGACCCCGTTGCCGGCTTTGAAGCGCGCTCCAACATCCGACGGACTCTGCTGTCGACTGCAGGTGGAAAGGCGCTGTTGGCGGCAAAGTCACCATCGGAACGGGAGCTGTATCTCAGGCGGCGACCACGCGAAGAAGCCGAACTGGTGGACGTTTTTCTGGGCGAGCTCGACGGCATCACGAAAGCTCAGGTCGCCAAGAATTTGAATCCCGCGCGCATGCGCTGCGGATTGGCGACCGCGGTGAGAAGCCGCGCAGGCGACGTCGTTGCATCTGTAACGGTGGTTGGACCCATTGCGGAAATGGAGCCGCGCTTCGCCGCACTTTCGGCAGCGCTGGTCAAGCACGCCAGCGCGTGGGCACGGCTTTCTACTATCCCCCGCGAAGTCATCTAGCGCGCTGAGCGTGGGACTTGGGCATTCGGCCCGGACCGCGCCAACGGGGCGCATGTCTCAACCGGCACTCCTCAGGCTGCCCACCCGCAGAGGCCGGGATGCAGCGCTTTCCCTCGCGCCGCCACAGTCTCCGTCATGAAGGCGATGTGCTCTCTACCGCGTGCATTGCCTCCTAAAAAGCGGGACGCCGTCTGCTGAATATCGCCATGGACGGCGACATGCCCTGTTCGCTATTCTGAACAGCAGACAGGTAGCACGGGCGGGCAAATCAAGCACTGAACGAGCAGCCCGCGCTGCTCGCTCTGTCTCGCCTAACTTCCCGAGCATCCTGTTCTGCATTGCATATGCCCAGCATGCATGTGGCTGCAGCAAGCTCCACCGCGAGCACACACGAAGTGGCGTCCTCGCTGTCTTCGTGCCAACAAGAAGTATCTGGAGACACTGTTGACCAAGCGAATATTCCTGATTTCCGCAGCCTTGGCGCTGGCGGCCTCTGCGACCTTTGCACAGCCATCGGGCGATGCGATCCGCATCATCATTCCGCTCAGCCCCGGCACCCCGAGCGATTCTGTCACGCGCGTCGTGGCAACGGCAATGGCGGAGCATCTGAAGCGGCCTGTCATCGTCGACAACAAGCCCGGCGCCAATGGCATCCTTGCGGTCCAGGACCTCATGCGGTCCAAGCCCGACGGCAACACCCTGATGCTGGGGGGGATCTCACCGGTGGCATTGAATCCGGCTGTCATCAAGAACCTCCCCTACGATCCTCGGCGCGACTTCACCCCCATCGGCGGCATGTACAACACCTTCCAGGGGTACATGGTGAGCAACACTTTGCCAGTCAAGGACTTCCCTGAGTTCATCGCCTATGCGAAGGTCAATCCGGGAAAGGTCTCCGTAGCTGAATACTCGGCGCTGACCAAGCTCCAGTTTGCCGCGCTCGGAAAGCTCGCCGACGTCAAGCTGTTGACCGTTCCCTACAAGATCACCACCACGGCCTACACGGACGTCATGGCCGGAACAGTCGACGCAACACTGGCAGACATCGCCTCCGCGCTGAACTATGCGAAGGGTGGAAAGCTCAAGGTGTTGGCCATCAATCTCCCCGAGCGCAATGCATTGGCACCGGGCCTTCCCACAGCCTCGGAGACGGTTCCCGGGCTCGCAGTTCCTGTCTGGTCCGGAATGATTGGACCCGCAGGCATCCCGCAGGACGTCGTCGCAAAGCTCAATGCAGCACTCAATGCCGCGTTGGGTCAGAAGGATGTCGTGGAAAAGATTGCTGCCGGCGCATCGGTTGTGTGGCCCACCACGCCCGAAGAGTTCAGCAAGCACATCGACAAGGAAATCACTCGTTGGACCAAGCTGGCTCGAGACGCCGGAGTCCAGCCCGAATAACGCTTTGGCAAAGGAGCACACGTGACAACATCTATACAACCTCAGCCAGAGTTCCTGGCAAATCCGGTCCAGCGGCACTTCATCGATGGCCAATGGCGCGCATCCCTGTCTGAGGAGACGATCGAGACCTTCAATCCCGCGACAGGTTTGGCCATCGCGCGCCTGGCGCGCGGCCGCAAGGAAGACGTGGATATTGCGGTCGCAGCTGCACGTCGTGCGTTTAACGGCCCATGGAGTCGCTTCACACCGGCCGAGAGGCAGAAGCTGCTGGTGAAGATCCACGACGTCGTTGCCCGGCGTTGGGACGAACTCGCATTGCTGGAGACCCTCGACATGGGAGCTCCTCTGGTGCGTATGCAGAAGATGAAGGAGCGGATGCTGCAGACCATCATGTTCTTCTCCAGCCAGACCATGAACTGCGCGGGCCAGACCGTTCCAAACTCCCACCCGGGCAAGTACACGACCATGATCCTCAAGGCGCCTGTCGGCGTTGTGGGCGGCATCATTCCCTGGAATGGTCCCCTGATCAGCCAGTGGTGGATCCTTGGTGGTGCCCTCGCAACCGGCTGCACCGTGGTGATGAAGCCGGCTGAGGATGCTTCGCTGTCCGTGCTGAAGATGGCCGAGATACTGACCGAAGTGGGCGTGCCGGAGGGCGTGATCAATGTGGTCACCGGTCTCGGGGGCGAGGCAGGCGCTGCCCTTGCAGCACACCCCGACGTGGATCGCATCGCGTTTACCGGATCCACCGTTACCGGCCGGGAAATCATTAAGGCATCGGCCGTGAACATGAAGCGCCTGGCTCTGGAACTCGGGGGCAAGTCGCCGGACATCATCTTCGGCGACGCTGACCTGGACCAGGCCATTCCCGGTGCGGCCATGGGCGTGTTCAACAACAGCGGCCAGACCTGCTACTCAGGCACCCGCGTGTTCGTCGAGCGGAAGATCCAGGAAGAAGTCACCGAGCGCCTGGCCGCCTACAGCAGGACTCTGAAAGTGGGTGATCCACTGGACCCCAGCGTCGCACTTGGCCCCATCGTCTCGAAGCGCCAGATGGAGCGTGTGCTCGACTACGTTTCGATCGGAAGCGATGAGGGTGCCCAGTTGCGCAGCGGCGGTCAGCGGCTCCAAGGCGCGCTTGCCGGCGGCTACTTCGTGGAGCCCACCGTTTTCGGGAACGTCAACAACGACATGAGGATTGCCCGGGAAGAGATCTTCGGCCCGGTGATCTCGGTCATCCCCTTCGACACGGCGGACGAAGCTCTCAAGCTCGCCAACGACACAGAGTACGGCTTGGGGGGCGCAGTCTGGACCTCCAGCCTGAAGACCGCCACCCGCTTCATCCACGGGATACAGGCAGGCCAGGTCTGGGTCAATTGCTACGGCCTGGTGGACCCCGGAGTGGGGTTTGGTGGATACAAGCACAGCGGCTATGGCTGGAAAGGCGGGACCCAGCACGTGGACGGATTCCTGTACCAGAAAGCCGTCACGATCAATGAGAACTGACAGAACGAAGGGGCCCTCTTTATGCGCATGATTGCCGCCGTGATGTACGAACAGGGGCTGCCGGCCCCGTATGCGGAGAGCCTGCCGCTGAAGATCGAGGAAGTTGATATCGAAGGCCCAGGCGAGGGCGAGGTCCTGGTCGAAGTTCGCGCTGCCGGTCTCTGCCATTCGGACCTTTCACAGGTCGCGGGACTCAGGAAGCGCACCGTGCCTGTCGTCATGGGACATGAAGGGGCAGGCATCGTTCGCGAAGTTGGCGGGGGCGTGACGGAACTCGCCCCAGGAGACCATGTCGTGATGACCGTAGGCTCAGGATGTGGGCACTGCAGATATTGCATTGGCCGCCGGCCCGTGCTCTGCGATGCGGTTGGGGCGTCGAGAGCAAAGGGCTTGCTGCTCAATGGACGGCGGGCGCTGAGCCGAGGCGGCTCGCCACTGTTCCACCACAGCGGCGTTTCGTCCTTCGCGCAATACGCCGTTACCGTTCCCGGGTCACTGGTGAAAATCGACCCATCGATTCCGCTCGATGTCGCTGCGCTGTTTGGCTGTGCTGTGGTTACAGGGGCAGGCTGCGTCTTCAATGCTGCCCGGGTGCACGCAGGTCACACCGTCGCCGTCATCGGCTTGGGCGGCGTTGGTCTGTGCTCGGTTATGGCAGCCAAGGTAGCGGGTGCATCGCAGATCATTGGTATCGACATCAACGACAGCAAGTTCCCTCTGGCTCAAGAGCTGGGATGTACCCACACCCTCTCAGCCCGTGATCCCGGCCTGGTGCAACAGGTGAAGGAGCTGACGGGGGGCGGCGTTGACTTCGCGTTCGAGATCTCTGGGAGCAAGCCGGCCATGGCAACCGCCATTGCCATCACTTGCAAAGGGGGCGAGGTTGTGGGGGTAGGCATGGGCTCGTCCAGCGATCTCTACGAGTACGCGCACACCGCCCTGGTCGCTGAGGAAAAGGTGTTCCGCGGCTCATTGATGGGCAGCTGCGTGCCGAAGCGGGATATCCCCCAGTACCTGGCGTACTACCAGCAAGGGCGTATGCCTGTGGACCGTCTGATGAGCGGCACTATGAGCTTCGATGCGCTCAACATCGCTCTTGACCGTTTGGAAAATGGCGCTGTACTTCGTCAACTCCTGCTGCCGCACCGCTAAAGGCACCGAGAGAACTTAGCAGAGCTTTTTCTTAAGGAGAGACTATGCCCGCATTGGAGTTGCGCCGCTAGCAACTTGCTCTCTCTTTCACTCCAGCGAAAGTCGCAATCTGGATGTGTTCCTTCCGAGTGCGCGGGCCCCCCGGAGAGCATCGTTACCGTGCCAAGCTGCGGACATGATCTGGGCGTTGATCCAGTCTAGATAGGCCTGCTATGGGCGCTGGCCCAAGCGTGCAACTTCAAAAGGATCAAGTTTGAGTGCTCGTCAGGAGACCGCGGCCTTGACTCTGCGCATTGGCGCCCGCCAAGCGCTCGATCGTTCTTAAAAACTACCGGCCTCCTGCCTAAGCTAAGCTGACTGTTTAGTCGCAGCCCGGAGGTATCCTAGTGTGGTAAGTCTGTTTCTAGTGTAGGGTTGCGTGTCTTGAGAGGGAAATCATGAGCATTCAAGTGCTTTCAAATCCTTTGGGCGATATCCGGGCCGAAGCGGATCACCCAATGTTGGGAAAATCATTCTATGAAACTCCGGACTATCTTTCCCTTTTAGCTTCAGACGAAAAAGTGGTTGTGGTTGGACGGCGAGGAACGGGAAAGAGTGCATTGACTTACCGACTCGGGAAGCAATGGTCTAAAGAGAAAAACGACGTACTGGTGACAGTGGCTCCCGACGAGCATCACACGCTCGCCTTAATCCCACTTGTCGTAAAAAACGGGCGAAATTTCTTAGAGGTCAGAGCTATAAGCCGTCTGCTTTGGAAGTACGGTCTTATTATGGAGGTAGTCGAATCGCTCTCCAATAGATATAAGATTCGAGAGGTAATTGGCGAATCCGATTTGCTCAAGAAGCATTTGAAACAATGGGCTCAGCCTGGGCGCGTATTCTTTGAGCGAATGCGTACCTTGGTGAAATTGGCGACAGCTACTGCCTCAGAGCCTGGGGAGTTTATTGGAGATGTGGCTGACCTATTGGAAATCAATCGTGTGGAAAAGGAATTAAAAGGCTTGTTGCGGTTGGGATATAAGGCTTATATCTTGGTCGATAGACTAGATGAAGGCTTTGATCCTAATAGCATGAGTGTGGCTTTCATAGATGGGGCTATCTCTGCGGCCATCGATCTGGCCGCAGCTTTGAAAGATGGCGTTCGGCCTGTAGTTTTCCTGCGTGACAATATTTACAGAGCAGTTGCGCATTACGACCAGGACTACGCTCGAAACATTGAAGGGCAAACTCTGCGCTTGCATTGGGATGTAAACAATCTCTTTTACTTGGTTTGCAACCGTCTTAGAGCTGCATTTCGAATTGAGCAAGAAAATAACAAAAGACTCTGGAATAAGTTTGCATCACACGAACTCCAAGGCGAGGAGGGATTTAAGAGATGCTTGAGTTACACGCTCTATCGTCCACGAGATATTCTTATACTGCTCAATTCCGCCCTGGAAAATGCTAGCAAACGAGATGCATCCGTTTCGTCTATAACGTTTTCCATGCAAGATATCGAAAAATCGGCAAAAGTAATTTCTTTAAACCGATTGGATGATCTAAAAAAAGAATATAAGCAAATATTTCCATCGATAGAAATGGCGGTCGGTGTATTCGAAGGAGTTGCGCCCGAGATAACGATGCAAACTGCTGCGGGCAAATTGATCGAGGTAATTGAAAACCCCCCCGAGGATGATCATCAAACCCAGCTGGAGTTAGCTATACTTGATCGACCGGAGGAGCTTGTTCGAGCCTTGTACAGTGTGGGATTTCTAGGCTGCCACGACGCATCCTCGGGAAGTTTCGTATTTTCCCATGATGGTAAACGGCCTGTATCTGAATTTAGAAAAGAGCAGCGTTTATTGGTTCATCCATGTTATTGGATGGCGCTGGATATAAAGCAAGAAAGTGTGGGTGAGGAACAGGCTACGGAAATCAATGATGAGTACGACATCAAGGTTGCATCCCAGACGCCTGATATTCGTATCGGCAAGCTAAACAAGCTAATGGCGGAATATCAAACAATTCCACCTGGCGATCAGGGGTCTAGTGATTTTGAGCATTGGTGTCTTGAAGCGGTGAAGGTCTGTTTTGCCGGTCGATTGGAAAATGTAGTGCTTCATCCGAATCGGGATGCAATAAATCGCAGGGATATTGTTGGCACCAACTTGGGGCAGCCGCCCTGCTGGCAAAGAATAAGAGAGGACTACGAGGTGCGGCAGGTGATTTTCGAATGCAAGAATTATGCTGATCTGACGCTGACTGATTATAGGCAATTGCATTCGTATCTATCGGATAGATATGGGAGACTTGGGTTTTTCATTACGCGATCGGCATCTACTGCGCTGGAGCGAGATCGAGAGCTTGACTGGCTTCGAAGTATTTATAATGATCACAAAGTGTTGATTGTGAAGCTTACAGCGAAATTCCTTGCAGATCTTTTGGGAAAACTTCGAAATCCCAAGAAGCATTACACTCCGGACCAGTTAATCGGCGCACTACTTGACACCTATGAACGGAATTATTTGGGGCAACCAGTCACTCGTCGCGCAAGATCATCTCGAAAGTCCGCGCTCTCTGGCTCAAAATAGATGCAAAAGTTCTTGGGGTGCAATTTTTTTAGGGGCTGGGCCAGCACTTTTTTCGCGATCTCTCGTTGCTCAAGGGTATTTTCCAAGTGCCTGCTAGATGAATAGCGTGCTAATTGTCACCAAGGCCCAGTCCCTAAAAATCAAGCAGGTGTGATCCCAGACTCTTTTGCCCATCGCTCCCACAACTTGATCTGCTCCTGCACAAAGGCCTGGAGCTGTTCAGGCGTTGTCGCGAGCGGAATGATTCCTGCGGCGGCCGCGAATCGCACCATTTCAGGATCTGACATCACTTGCGCGAATGCCTGGTGGAGCTTGCGGGTGATGTCTGCCGGCAGTCCTGCTGGAGCGAACATCGCAGACCATGATGCGTACTCGTAGGATGGCAGGCCTTGCTCTGCAATCGTCGGGACGTTCGGGAACAGGGGGATGCGCTGCTTCGAGGTGACGCCCAGGGCTCGCAGTTGCCCGCTCTTGATGAAGGGCGCAGCGACCACTGGGTCATTCATGATGAAGTCGATGCGCCCCGCGATCAGGTCCGTGGTAGCGGGCGCTGCGCCGGGGTAGTTCACCCCCATCGCGTCGATGCCCGCATTGGTGGTCAGCAGCTTTGCAGCCACCAGCATTCCTGAGTTTCCGGTGGCGTAGTTCAACTTGCCAGGGCGCTCCTTGGCGTAGCTCACGAACTCCTGCAGGGTGCGGACGGGCAGCTCGGCGTTGACAACCAGCATCAACGGATTGAGGCTCAGCTGGGTGATCGGAGTGAAGTCCTTGACCGGGTCATAGCCGGGGTTCTTCAAGGTGTGCACATTGGCTGCGTGTGAGGAGTTGCCGCCCATGATTAGCGTGTAGCCGTCATTGGGCGCCTTCGCAACGATACGCGCGGCGATGGCAGCTTGCGCACCTGGCTTGTTGTCCACGATCATGGGCTGCCCCAGCAGCTTGCCTGCCGCCTCCGTGATCTTGCGCAGCAGCGTGTCTGAAGCGGCGCCCGCCGTGAAGGGCGCCACAATCTTGATGGTCTTGTTGGGATAGGTGCCTTGGGCCAGCGCCTGCCCCAAAGGCGCCAGCGATGCGGACGCGATCATCAGTGATCTTCGAGTGATGTTCATGAGCTTGTCTCCTTGTGTGCTTATTGGGAATGCTGTTGGCAGCCGAGTCGCCCATCTCTCTGCGAACGTATCGGCGCGCGACTCGTGTGTGCTCTCCGCTACTGGTGAGAGAACATCGCGAACCCTTCGGAAAATCCGCCGGCCTTGAAAATCATTGCCCCGCCGCCGCCGAACTCATCCCGTGAGACGATGAACAGCTCCCGTGATCCGGGCATCAAGGCGAGGCTTGTGCTTCTGAGGAACTGGTTCTTCTCTCGACCGGGCAGCAGGATCTGGCCAATCGGTATGCCGTAGGGGTTGAACACCAGGACCCGGCCTTGCCGGTTCATCGCCACATAGACGTTGCCTTCCGAGTCCGTGCGCATGGAGTCAGCTCCTGGCCCGGTGAATTGGTAGGGGATGGAAGTACCCGTATGCGGTACGGTGGCCGGTGCGCTCAGATCCGCTCGATGAAGCCTGCAGGCGCTGAACTCTGTCGCCCACAACACCTTGTCGTCGGGACTCAGTGCCACTCCATTGGCACCGCACATGCTGGGCAGCACGGGTTTGATGGTGTTGAGCTCGGCGGGCATGTAGTACACCCCTCCAAGCGGATGGGTCGATGACCCACGGAAGTCGGTGAAGTAAAAGCCGCCCTGGCGATCAAAGACCAGGTCATTGGCCACATAGCCTGCAGTCGGGGGAACGATGATTTGCTTGCGGCTGCCATCCGGGTGGATCGCGAAGATGGTGCCGGCGTCAAATGCGCCGAGGCAGTTCTTTGGACCGACAGCTGCTACGAATATCCTGCCGTCCCGGTGCACGGCAATGCCCGAGAAATTTTGGCCAGCTTCGGTGTAGACCGTGGTCAGCTGCTGACTGGGTGAGAGCCGGAGGACCCGACTTCCGTAGATGTCCACGAACAGGAGGTTGCCCTCCCGATCAAACGCGGGCCCTTCAAGGGGAAGTGCTTCGTCTGCGACTTTGTAGAAAGGTGCCGCTACGACCGACGCGATGTCGCGCTCGGACGGCGGAATCGGAGCAAGTCCGCGCGTAGCGCTGGTGTGGCCAAGCGTGTTCATGGTGATGTCGGGGCATGGGCCCAGGTAGCTCTACGCAGGGCGCTAGCGCTGGACCTAGGCGATGAGATCGCGCTTCTTCAGGATTTCTTCGGCTGCTTTAAACGCCTCACCAGCGGCTGGCAATCCGCAATACACCGCGGTATGCAGGAGGATCTCGCGCAGCTCGTTGACGGTGACCCCGTTGTTGAGCGCCCCTTCAATGTGGTGGCGCAGCTGCACCGGGCGATTCAACGCGGTGAGCATTGCGATATTGAGAATTGACCTCAGCTTTCGGTCAATTCCATCCCGTGCCCACACCCTGCCAAAGCACACTTCCTCCGAGTATTCGTTGAGGGCGGACGTGAATGCGTTGGCGTTCTTGTCCTTGCCTTCAACGTAGCCGTCTCCCATCAGCTCGTTCATGATCTTGCGGCCAATTTCTCTAGGGCTGTCGTGCATCGCTTGTTCCGTTTCGGCGTTGTGTAAACCGGGGTGTCGGGAATGAAAAGTTCCCAGCCAATCAACCTCCGTTTGGCTTCGCTGACATCCCACCAGGAGCCTGCTGCGTCGCCTTGCGGAGGTTGAGGAACCGGGGTTAGAAGTTGTGGCGCAGGCCCAGGTCGATGGCCGTTGCGCTTCGGTTGACGGCCGTCGTTGCGCCGGTGAAGGTGAAGCTCGCGCCACCGCTGTTGCGGATCGAGGCAACTGTCGTGTACAGAGCCGTGCGCTTGGACAGGTTGTAGACAGCGCCCACAGCCAGCTTCTTGCCCTCGGGCTCACCAGTCTGGTTGGACTTGATCGAGGAGTAGCTTGCGCGAAGCTGGGTCTCGCCCACCGGCACGGTGACCCCTGCCATCCAGCCATCCTGCTTCAGCGTGCCTTGCTGATCCTTGTTGAGGTTGAAGGAGAAACGTGCGAAGCCGAAGTCGTAGGCTGTCCCTACTACGCGGTAAATGGCATCTCCAGCCGCGTACTTGGTCCGGAGAAGCACTGCGGCAGCACTGAAGGGGCCATTGTCGTAGCTGATCCGCGCACCGCCGCCCGTTCCGTCGCCAGCCGTGGCTGTGCCGCTGAGGTTCTCGCCGCGCCAGTGTTGAGCGTTCAGGCTGAAACCGCCGAGGACCGTTGGGGACAGGTACGCAATGGCGTTCGACGCGCGAAGCTGATTCGGATTGATGCCGCCCGAATAGTTCAGTGCCAGGCCGGCGCCCAAGGCAAAGGGGTCGAACTTGCTGGTGTACATGACGTAGGTAGGAGACCACTCACGTCCCAGATGAATCGCTCCCCAGTTTCCGCCGATGCCCACGATGGATCGACGATTGAAGGTCAGCCCTGTCGCTGCGGGAGTCGCGCCGCTCGGCTGGTTGTTGGTGTTGGTGGGTTGGAAAATGCCGCTGTCTGCATTCAGTCCTGACTCCAGCCAGAACATGGCGTACATACCTCCGCCAAGGTCTTCCTGACCTCGAAAAACGAGCTTGCTGGTGGCGTTTCCCCCACTCATCATCTGGGTGCGGCTCGCTTCAGAGCCCTTGGCGTAGTTCACCCCGATGTCGACGGTACCCGTGAGGGTCACCGACGATTGGGCATGAGCGGTAGTCGCTGCTCCCACGAGGGCGAGCAGCAATGGAATATTTTTCATTGGACCTTGTCTCCGATTTTCTAGGCTGGCAGTTGCAGCACTCGCACGGTGCTGCTTTCGAGATCCACTTCTCGGTGATCTCCGCGTCTTCGTCCGCTTCACGTGGTCGCTAGAAGGGGCACTCTGGATCCCCGTGTTCTGATCGAGCCGATTGATCCGGTGAGCCTGGATGCAGGTGGTGCCCGCATCCATGTAACGAAGTCTAGAAACGGGGTTGCAATGCGTCCATCGCGTTTTTCTGAACGCGAGTTGCGGCTTTCATGGTTGATCCGCAGTGAGCAGTCCGGATCGTGCCGGACTACTCTCCTTGCGCGTCTGTTCTCCTCCAACACCAGACCGATCGAGCTGACAAACGCAGCCGAGCGCCTCAAGCTGTGAAAGGCGCAATCCGAACCCTCCGCATAGAGTCGCCTACTCAGGCCGCTCGAGGCTCACCGCGGAACAGAAGGCCAAGCGTGGTGGCTAAGCCTACGTTGCATGGCCGGTATTGCTGTTGCAAAGCTCCTGCACGGGGCTGATCGTTCTCAGTCCATGATGCGCATGCTCGGCATCTGATTGCCCAGGTAAAACAGCCCATCGGCATCCATCTAACAGCATGGGGCAGACACGCCGGCAATTGCGCGACATCGCCTGCCGGCAGCACCTATTGCGGCCCGAGGGGCCAAGGCTGGCTGTTCAGGGTCTATCGGCGAAGGACGCTGCAGCAGCGTTGGGCCTATAGGAGCCCGTGACGTACGCTGAACCAGCAGCAACACTTACCTCACGTACGCTGAACTCGGCAGGTAGACGCTGGATAGCGCGCAGAGTGCTACCCCAGCGGTTTAGAGCCCGACGGTTCAGACCTTTTTCCGCCCCAAGCGCACAAGCGTTGCTTCGTACTCTTGCACCACATCTGGCCGGTCATCGGCGGCGGCGTCGTATCGGCTGGCCAGCACGGCGGCGTCGGACCGGGTGCCCAACTGGCCGATGGCCTTGAAGATCTTCTTCATGAAGGCCGCGTCGCCGCCGATGATGTGCCGCTCGAAGCGCAGCAGGTCCATGATGGGCGCGACCAACTGCGGCGACTTGGTCTTGCCCACCATGTCGAGCAGGTTTTTGTAGAGGTACAGGTAGTTCTCGGAGAAGCCTTCGCGTTCGTTGAAGAAGGCAAGAAACAGGTCGGTGCAGGCCGGGCTGGCGATACCCGACAGGACGCACATGATGATCTCGTGTTCTTTCTCCATCTTGCCGACGTAGAACTCATCCTGGTAGGTGGGCCGTGCCAGCGCCGCGTAGAAGCACTCGGTCATCGGCGAGAGGGTGCGTTCGCCGTACCCACAGAGCACGAGCACCAGCAATTCCGATACATCGTCGTCCGGGCGCAGCCCGTTGACGACCATGGCGTGGAAGGCCCCCTCGGCCGGGTGCGCCAGTGCGCCTCGCAGGGTCGCCAGGTCGCACCGCCGGTTCACCAGGCTGGCGAAGGCCTTACCCAGCAGGGCCACATCGGTGATGGCGTAGAGCGCTGGCCAATCCTGTTTCGCCATCAGATCGGCCACGCGGCGCGGTGCATTGTCCTCCTCCGGTATGGGCTCCCCCCTGGGCAATGGGTCCTGCTGCAGCAGCCGCAGGGCGATCTGCTCCTCGCGGTGCTGTGGGTCCGCGTAGAAGCGGGTGAACTTTTTTCCAGCCAGCGGCGCCAGGCTGGTGATGGGATTGCCCTGCACGTCCAGGTCCACCACGGCCGGGCAGGCGGCCAGCGGGGACAGGTCGGTGATCTGGTTGCGGCTCAGCTGCAACGAGGCCAGGCCGGGGTAGCTCTGCACAAAGCCCAGGTCCGAGATGCTGTTGCCCGACAAGAACAGGGCCTCGAGTTGCGGCAGGTCCAGCCCCGCAGGAAACGCCGCCAGCTTGTTCGTGTACAGGAACAGGTGGCTCAGCACCTTGAAGCCGTTGAGCACATCGAAGTTCGAGAACCGGCAGTTGTCGATGATCAGCGTCTGCAGGCGGGGCAGCGCCCGCAGTGCTTCCAGGTTCGTGAATTTCAGCCCATGCAGTGCCAGCTTGTTCAGGCTGGTGATATGGGCGATGCGCGCCAGGTCCACCGGCTCTTTCATCTTGCTGCGGTCCAGCGTCAGTTCGAGCACGTCGTCGCAGCCGGCGATCTGGTCCAGTTCCTCGCTGGTGAAGCGCTCCAGGCGCAGGCCATTGGAGTGGTTGAGCACGCTGATGCGGGAGTAGGCCAGGTCGGTCCACTTGGATTTGGGCTTGGGCATAGTGTTGGGGCTGTGGCTGGGATGGACGGCACAGGGTGGGCGAAGGTGCGGATTGCCTTGGCGCGATGCCCGACCCCGAATGCGGGAGCGGCTTTTGCGCAACTTCTTTCCGGGACCGCCCACGTGCATTGGTTGCGAGTTTCAACGGATCATAAGACGCACTCTCGCAGGCGCACTGGACGGATTGTCCAGGGGCTGTCACCAATAGCCGAGGTCTAGCCGCCTGCTGCAACTATCGGTGAACATGACATGGGCAGCCGCTTTCGATAACGAGGTGCGGTGACTTGGATCAGCCCAATTCGGTTTGGTGATAGATCAGGTCCGGAGCACGCAGTGGAATCAGCTCTCACGATAGGCAGAAGACAACGCCAAGGCCTTAGGCTAACGAAGAGCTTCCTGCTAAAACATTTCTACTGGTCGCGTGGAGAGTCAAGCCATATCGGGGATATGGTCCAACGAGTATGTTCCAGTCTGAATAGCTGAGTTTCAACTACTGGCGAGCATGTGCCAGACTTCCTGGAAAAGCTATTTCAACTTGGCAGCCTTGCGCCCTTGCATCTCGGCTTCAGCCAGTTCCCTTGCGCTGAGCACATACTCCGGCGCGTTCGTCAGGCGTTCCACGGCTAAGTCGATGAAGGCGCGCACCCGCAGCGGTTGTGCTGACCGGCTTCCGTAGTAGACGAATGCACTTGATTGGTCGTCCACATGCTCCGTCAGCAGGGGGACCAGGCGCCCAGCTCGGATGTGAGGGGCCGCGGCTATACCTGAAAGCAAGCCAAGCACGTGACCAGCGAGCACTGCGTCGGTCTCCAATGCTTCGTCATTCACGCACAGTGCGGGTAGCACTGGCTGCTCGACTACGCTATTGGCGACCTTCATCCGCCACGGCATCATGCGACCGGTGCCTGGGCTGCGATACACGCTGCAACGATGATTGGTCAATGTGCCCAGATTGTCAGGCGCCCCATGGCGGCGTAGGTACTGGGGTGAAGCGCAAACGATCAGCTGCAGCGGAAAGAGTTTGCGAGCGACTACCCCCTCAGCCGGCGAACGGCCGATGCGGAAACCCACGTCAACGCGATCCTCGACCCAGTTGCCGATACGATCGTCCAGCTGCACATCCGGCTGGACCTCCGGATGCAGGGTGCAAAACTCGTTCAGCAGGGACCACAACACTGTGGCAAACACAGAACGCGGCCCCACGATACGTAGCGGTCCGCCGATCTCATCCTTAGATCGGCGGGTCATCTCAAGCGCCCTTTGCAGCCCGGCCAGAGGGGGAAGTGCTGCTTCCAAAAACTGCCGCCCCTCATCGGTGAGCGACATGCTTCGCGTTGTACGGTGAAACAGCCTCACGCCCAGATGCTGTTCCAGCTGCACGAGCGCTTGGCTCGCGGCCTGGGGAGTGATCCCCTGAGCGGAAGCTGCTTTGCGCAGACTACCCAGCTCGGCGGTGCGGGCGAAAGTGGTGATGGAGCGCAGTTCATTGATTGGCATGAAGCCATTATCAAGCGCTCTTTGCTAATCCTTCAAGTCGGCGGGGGCTAGTCCCTGCGAGCCCTTGCTTCTAAAGTTCCTCCATGCCCATCTGTCCTGCGACTTCAACGCAGCTCTTCAACCGCCACTGAGCGCAGACCCTGACTGAGTAAGGAGCCTTCGTGAAACAGCTTGCTTCCGCAGTCACGGCGCTCTCCTTTGCCGCTTCTGTCATCGCGCAGGCCGACCAAGGGCTGCGTATCACGCGCAATGGCAGCCAGCCTTCGGCGTTCGGTCCTAACCAAAACTTCACCGGCCGCGTGCGAGTGGATATCACGTTCAGCGCTGACTCCCCCGGCCGCGTCGCCGGCGCGCTAGTCACGTTCGAACCTGGCGCACGCACCGCTTGGCACGCCCACCCGCTGGGCCAGACACTGATAGTGATGCAAGGGGTGGGACTTGTACAGCGCTGGGGAGGCCCGGTGCAGGAGATTCGCCCCGGAGACGTGGTGTGGATTCCGCCACATCAAAAGCACTGGCACGGTGCCACGCCCGGCATTGCTATGAGCCATGTAGCCATCTCCGAGCGACTTGAAGGCAACGCGGTGGAGTGGATGGAAAAAGTCTCCGAAGCGCAGTACAGCAACCTGCGAGCGATGCTGGCAAATGAACCCCGATGACGTGCTCGCACAGGGCCGAATTTAATAAGGAAACTATCCATGCATCATCTTGATGACATTACCCTCACGCGACGCGATCTGCTGTTTGCAGGTGCCGCTTCAGCCGCAGTGGCGATGCCCGCTGGATCAGCCGCGCAAGTGTCTGAAGACGCGACACCCATCACGGCGAGCGTGAAGTTGGAAGTGAATGGTGTACCTCACACGCTGCAAATCGATACCCGCACAACGCTGCTGGATGCTCTGCGAGAACATCTGCAGTTGATTGGCACGAAAAAGGGCTGTGATCAAGGGCAATGCGGTGCATGTACGGTGCTGGTGAACGGGCGTCGAGTTGTTTCTTGCTTGAGCCTCGCGGTGATGCAGGAGGGGACCAAGATCACGACGATCGAGGGACTAGGAACGCCTACCGCGATGCACCCCTTGCAGACTGCCTTCGTCAAGCATGATGGCTTTCAATGCGGTTATTGCACGCCAGGGCAAATCTGTTCGGCAGTCGGTGTACTTGACGAGATCAAACGCGGCGTTCCGAGCCACGTGAGCGGGAACATCACCGCCCAGCCGTTGCTCTCGTCGGCCGAACTGCGCGAGCGCATGAGCGGCAACATTTGTCGCTGCGGCGCATATCCGAACATCATCAATGCCATCGGCGAAGTCGCGGGGGTGCGCACATGAAGCCGTTCAGCTACGAGCGCGTGTCTTCTCCGGCCCAAGCAGCGGCCGCCGTCATGGCGAAGCCTGGCGCGAAGTTCATCGCTGGAGGTACCAACCTCCTCGATCTTATGAAGCTGCAGATAGAGACACCGCTGCACCTTGTGGATGTGAGCGGAATTGGACTCGACAAGATCGAGCCAACGTCTGAGGGCGGCCTGCGCATCGGGGCACTTGTGCGAAACGCCGATCTAGCGACCGATGCACGTGTGCGCCGAGACTACGGTGTGCTTGCGCGTGCGTTGGTGGCTGGCGCGTCGGGTCAGCTGAGGAACATGGCGACTACAGCAGGCAATCTGCTTCAGCGCACACGATGCCCTTACTTCTACGACACAAACATGGCCTGCAACAAACGTGTGCCGGGCAGCGGATGCTCTGCATTGGGAGGCTTCAGTCGCCAGCACGCCGTAATGGGCGTGAGTGATGCATGTATCGCGACTCACCCAAGCGACATGGCTGTTGCCATGCGAGTGCTTGACGCCACAGTGGAAACGACCCGCGCCGACGGCAGGTCTCGGGTGATACCGATCGCCGAATTTCATCGCTTGCCGGGCAACACACCTCACATCGAGACAGCGCTTGAGCCGGGTGAGCTCATTACATCGGTTAGCTTGCCCCGGCCCATTGGCGGCACCCAGGTGTATCACAAGGTGCGAGACAGAGCGTCCTACGCCTTCGCGTTGGTATCTGTTGCCGCGATTGTGCAGCGCGACGGCACCGGTCGCGTAGCTCTTGGAGGTATGGCTCATAAGCCTTGGCGTGTTGAAGCAGCCGAAGCCGAGATGCGGCGTGGCTCAAAGGCCGTTGCAGCGCGTTTGCTGTCGGGCGCGCGTACGACCCATGAGAACGAATTCAAGCTGCCATTGGCCGAGCGAACACTTGCTTCGGTCCTGCAGCAAGCTAGGAGCGCAGTATGAAGTTCGATACGCCTGCCACCACCAATCCGATCGACCAGATGAAGGTGATCGGTAAGCCTGTCGACCGGATTGAGGGCGTCCTAAAGACCACCGGTACTGCGCCGTATGCGTACGAGCGCCACGAAGTCGCATCCAATCAGGCATACGGATTTGTTGTAGGTGCCGCGATCGCAAAGGGCCGCATCCGCAGCATGGAATTGGAAGCCGCAAAGCGAGCACCAGGAGTCATTGCGATCGTGACGGCCCAGTCTGCGGGCGAGTTGGCGAAAGGCCAGTACAACACGGTCAAACTCCTCGGAGGGCCACAAGTCGACCACTACCACCAGGCTGTTGCACTGGTAGTGGCGGAGACCTTTGAGCAGGCACGCGCTGCTGGTGCGATGGTGCGCATCGAGTACGACCGGATGGATGGGGCATTCGATCTGGCCAAGGCAAAGGACAGCGCAACCAAGCCCCCTCGGATCAGTGCCGGTCCTCCAGACTCCGCGGTGGGCGATTTCGCTGCAGCATATGCCGCCGCTCCGGTCACGCTGGACGCCACGTATACGACCCCCGATCAGACCCACGCGATGATGGAGCCGCATGCCACGCTTGCCACGTGGAACGGCGACGAACTCACCGTCTGGACATCTACCCAGATGGTGGACTGGGCGCGTAGCGACCTGGCGCGCACCCTGGGTATGCCGAAGACGAAGGTGCGCGTAATCTCGCCTTTCATCGGCGGTGGATTTGGCGTGAAGCTGTACTTGAGGGCCGACGCACTGCTGGCTGCGCTTGGCGCACGCGCCGCGCGCCGCCCTGTCAAAGTCGCGCTACACCGCGCCTTGATTACAAACAATACAACGCATAGGCCAGCTACCATCCAGCGAGTGCGAATCGGTGCGACCCGTGAGGGAAAGATCACCGCTATCGGGCACGAGAGCTGGTCCGGGGACCAGCCCCAAGGAAAGGCGGACGGTGCAGTGCACCAGACTCGCATGCTCTATGCTGGCGATAACCGGATGACGGCGACACGGATCGCCGTCCTCGACCTACCGGAGGGCAACGCGATGCGAGCTCCTGGTGAAGCAACTGGACACATGGCACTGGAAGCTGCCATGGATGAGATGGCCGAGAAGCTTGGCATCGATCCTGTTGACTTTCGCATCCGCAACGATTCGCAGGTTGTCCCCGATAGGGCCATCGCCCCCACGGCAGAGAATTCTCAGGCTCAAAAGCCCGAGGCAGCAACCGGCGATGTGAAGCCTGCGGGGCATCCGTTCTCGCAGCGGCAGCTGGTCGAGTGCCTGCAAATCGGGGCAGACCGCTTTGGCTGGGCAAAGCGCAGCGCCCGTCCGGGCCAAGTACGCGACGGACGCTGGTTGGTTGGGATGGGGGTGGCCTCTGCATATCGCGGTGCCCCCGTGACGAAATCGGCGGCACGCGTCCGTCTCGAACGCAGTGGTCGAATCGTCGTCGAGACCGACATGACGGATATCGGCACCGGAAGCTACACGATCATCGCGCAGACCGCTGCAGAAATGATGGGAGTTCCACTGGCTGGCGTCTTCGTCCGCCTGGGGGATTCCAACTTTCCAGTGTCTGCAGGATCGGGCGGACAGTGGGGAGCGGCCAGTTCTACTGCAGGCGTCTACGCTGCTTGCATGAAACTGCGTGAGGCGATCGTGCAGCAGTTGGGCCTCGATGTTGCGGATGCAAGCTTCTCAGACGGCAAGGTAACTTCGCGTGGCAAGAGCGTTCCGCTCTCCGAAGCTGCAGCTCAGGGCGAGCTCGTTGCAGAGGACCTGATCGAGTTCGGCGACCTCGCGAGGAAATCTCAGCAATCGACGTTCGGTGCGCATTTTGTTGAAGTCGGCGTCGACCGCTTCACTGCCGAAATTCGCATTCGGCGCATGCTGGCCGTATGCGCCGCTGGGCGCATTCTCAATCCGAAGTCAGCGCGTAGCCAAGTAATTGGTGCCATGACGATGGGCGTCGGCGGCGCGATCATGGAAGAGCTAGCGATCGACAAACGACTGGGCTTCTTCGTCAACCACGATCTAGCTAGCTACGAAGTGCCTGTGCACGCAGATATCCTCTCTCAGGAAGTGATCTTCCTCGATGGGCCGGATCCCTTGTCTTCCCCCATGAAGGCCAAGGGAATTGGCGAGCTAGGCCTATGCGGTGTGAGCGCGGCAATCGCAAACGCAATCCACAACGCCACGGGCATTCGCGTGCGGGACTATCCCTTGACGCTGGACAAGCTGATCCGGCAGATGCCCACCGCAGCATGATGAGGCTGCGAGAGTATGAGCGCCGCTACTTTCCTGTCCTCAGGTGTCGTAGCGGCGTCGATGACGCGTGTCGGGCCTGCAGCCGCGCAGTCGATGCATTGGAAGCCGACAACCTACAACAAGGTGATCGTCGGGCGTCAGCTAAGCAAGCTGGAGTTTTTCAGCGTGGGCGGAAGCGCAAGCCATCAACCGGATGCATCAGACGAGCTTGTTGAGCCGCTCGGCGATGGACTAAATCGTATGAACCGCATCCGGTAGCGGTGTGTTGCGTTCGCTGAGATCCTCACGGCGGTGTCCGAAGTCAGGGCTTGCGACTCGCCGTCCGGACTAGAGACAGATGTTTGCCAACATCAAAACGCCGCGGAAAAACTAATACCCATTCCCCAAAAGTTACTCCCATGAAGCTTGCTCCCATTGCCCTCGCCTCGCTACTTCTATGCGTCTGCGCACATGCACAGCCAGAAGGTGGCCTTCGAATAGCTCGCGGCGGCAGCCAGGCATCGGCCGTAGGGTCGGCTGACAACTTCACCGGAAGGGTGAGAGTCGACATGTCATTTCGTGCAGCGCCGCCAGGTCGTGCTGGCGGTGCGCTTGTCACCTTCGAACCCGGCGCTCGAACCGCTTGGCATACACATCCTCTTGGTCAGACGCTGCTCGTCCAACAGGGTGTTGGATACGTTCAGCGCTGGGGCGGTCCTGTGCAGGAGATCCGGCCTGGTGACGTGGTCTGGATACCACCGGGTGAGAAACACTGGCACGGCGCGACTTTGACAAACGGCATGAGCCACATCGCAATCGGCGAGCTGCTCGACGGAAAATCAGTTGAGTGGCTGGAAAAAGTCAGCGATACCCAATATCCAGGTTCGACACGCCCTGCCGGAGAGTCACGATGAACATTTTCTCCGCAACGCTATTGGCTACAAGTCTCACGGCGGGCTTCGCCTCTGCGCAAAGCATCCAGTCCCTGAAAACTCCGGAGCGACCGCTAGTTCTACAGGCTCGGGGCAGCTTTTTTGTCGGGGGGGAAATTGTGGAGCAAAGCAGAGTCGAGCTCGGCGGACGCGCCCCCGCAGATAGGGTGACCGTCAATCAAATGTATGTGGAGTACATGATCCCTGAGGGAGCGAAGAAGACTCCATTGGTCATGGTCCATGGTGCCTCGCTGAGCGGGAAGTCCTATGACACAACACCTGATGGCAGGATGGGATGGTTCGAGTACTTCGTCCGGCAGGCGCACCCAGTGTACGTTGTCGACCAAGTTGGCAGGGGCCGGTCCGGCTTCAATCAAGCGGCATTGAATCGCGCGATTGCAGGCGAGACGCCTCGTGAGCAGTCGCCAAAGCCTTATCGATTCGGTGATCGAAATGGCGTCTGGACCAACTTCCGCTTTGGCCCGCGCCTTGGTCAAGCATTTCCAGACTCCAGGTTCCCCGTGGAGGCAGCCAATGAGTTGGCCAAGCAGTCGATTCCCGACATGAGCGAAATGGTGCCAAGTCCAAGTCCCACGCACAAGGCGCTTGCTGACCTGGCATCCGACCTGGGCGGCGCCGTTTTGATCAGTCATTCGCAATCCGGCCACTTTCCGATGGAAGCGGCCCTACTTAACGCCAAGGGTGTTCAGGCGATCGTTGCACTGGAACCGGGAAGATGTCGCGGCGCAGACTACTCAGACGAACAGATCGCGCTGCTTGCCAAGGTTCCAACTCTCGTGATGTACGGTGACTACCTTTCGGCTCCGACCGGATACACCGAGCAAACGTGGCAGGATCGATACAACGATTGCGCCACGTTTGTGAAGCGGCTTTCACAAGCCGGAGGCAGAGCAGCCATCCTGTCGACGACAGAGCTCGGCGTACGTGGAAATAGTCATATGCTGATGCAGGATCGAAACAGCCTCCAGTTAGCCGAGCATGTAAGAAGTTGGTTGGACAAGAATGTGCGTGGCAACGAGAAGTGAAGGACCGTCCATATGAATATCGCCGTCACTTTTCTCGCATTCACGCTTGCCAGCGCGGGTCAATTCGCTCAAGGCCAAACTCAGTCCGCTTCCATCCCGGCGCCTCCTGCGGCTACGCGGCCTTCCGGCCTCCTGCAACCGAAGATCGCTCCTGGCCTCGCTCGGTACACAGACGAAGTTCTTTTCGGCCAAGTCTGGCCCAGTTCGGACCTGTCGCCGCGCGATCGCAGCCTGATCGTAATCTCGGCATTGATCGCCATGAACAGGCCTGCTCAGCTCACCGGTCATTTAAATCGCGCTTTGACAAACGGGGTCACCCCTGTCGAGGCTTCGGGCGTGCTGACCCACCTTGCTCTTTACGCGGGCTGGCCGAATGCTGTTTCGGCATTGACCGTGTATGAAGAGGTCTACACTTCTCGCGGCATCGACTTCGCTGCACTACAAGCACCCGTACCGACCCTGCCGCCTTTGGCCTTTGATACAAAACGTCCACGACGAGATGCAGATCAGGTCGCGATTTTTGCGCCGAAGTTCGCAGACCTTACGAACGATATCGTCTTCGGGGACCTCTGGCGTCGTGCCGATCTCACGCGCCGCGACCGCGCCTTAGTGACTATCGCCGCGCTTACGGCAATGGGCGACGATACTCTGCTTGAACAGTATTTGCGCGTGGGCCGAGCATCCGGGCTGAGGCGAGAAGAAGTGGCCGAGGCATTGACGCACTTGGCGTTCTACGCCGGCTGGCCCAAAGCGACAAAGGCACTAAAACAAGCGGCTCGCGTTCTGCCGCCGGTCAGATGATTCTTGCTCGTTATCGATTTGCATTGATGGGTGGTAAAGCCCGCGTTCCATCCAGCGATTGGAGTTTGAGCGGGAGGGCCATGCCTGAGTCTCAGGGCATGCCGCCGCACTACAAAGTCTTCGCGTAGAACGACGTCAGCTTGCCCATCGCGATGTCCACATACTTAGGAACCCAGTAGGTCTCGATGTGCGTTGCGCCATCGATCTTGAACAGTTCCTTGTCTCTCGTGCCCGAAGCCCTGACGAATGCGTCCTCCGTCATGTACAGGCTGTCGGCCTTGCTGCCTGCGATCATCAGGAGCGGCTTGTCGATGAGTTCGATCTGGCTGGTCGCGTCAAACCGCATCAGGTCCAGCAAGCTGCTGGTGGTGTACTTGAAGGTTGAGCCGGGATGCGCGTGGGTCTTCCAGTAGTACTCGTAGCCCTGGCGGTACATTTCGAACGGCAGTGCGGCGATCTGCGCATCCGTCATGTCGGCGTCCCCCGAGTAGAGCACCGGCCCGCCGGCCGCTTCCTGGGCGCGGGCAGCCGAAGCCTGCTGCAGGCGGTCCTGAATGGTGTTGAGCAGCGAATCGGCGAATCCGTTGCGGCGGACGCGGCCGGAGTTGAACATGCTCAGGGTAGCGATCGACTTGAAGCGCTTGTCGGACTGAACTGCTGCCAAGGTGTACCCACCGCCGCCGCAGATCCCCAGGACCCCGAGGCGATCCTTGTCCACGCCCCCATACTGGGTGATGAAGTCGGCCATGCCGTGGATGTCCTCAATGCGGTGCACAGGCTTGTCCACATTGCGCGGCTGTCCGCCGCTGCCGCCTTGGTATGCGGCATCGGCAGTGATGGTGATGTAGCCCGTCTCAGCTAGGCGCTGGGCATAGAGGCCAGCCACCTGCTCCTTGACGCCACCGTTTGGATGCGCCACGACGACCGTAGGGTACTTCTTCTTCGGGTCGAAGTTCGCGGGTGTGTAGACGTTGGCCGCAATGTCCAGGCCGTTGAGCTTGTACTTGACCGGGTGGATGTTGACCTTGCCCGGTTCGTTCTTGGTGATCGCACCTTCGTAGGTCAACGTGAACGGGTTCTTCTTGTAGTCCGCTGCCAGGGCTTCGCCGCCCGTGACGCCGACCATTGCTGCCATCAAGGTGGCCTTCAAAATTGTGCGTTTCATGAGTTTGCTCTTCAAGAGTTGGATTGAAATACGTTGTGGATCAAGCAGCCTGCCGGCTAGGGCACCTCAACGCCTCGGTGGTGCTTCGACCCCAGTGGCAGATAGCACGGCAGGAGAGAGGCGAGCGTCTCTAATGGGGATGGCGGCAACAGCAGCGTTAGGTTCTGTCAGTTCGGCTGCGCTGAAAGAGATATGGCTGGATCAATCCAGGCCTTTCTCGGCCAGAAATTTGGACACCAGGTCCGCTATCTGGACGTTGTTCAGGTCCGACATGGGAAAGTGCGTGTTGCCCTTGATGCCGATCTCGGGCAAGTGCACCACCTTGACATCACCGCCATGCCGGTTGACCGCATCGCGCCACAGGCGGGACATTTGCAGGCGCGCGCGCCAGCTGTCTTGGGCCGGCAGGTCAATGCTCTGCCCAGGAATGTTGTCGCCGTAGATGATCAGGATCGGAATCTTTGTTAGCTGCAGGAATTGGGGCAACGGGGTTGCTTCCCCGCGGACCGTGTCGAACGCGCTGGGGATGGGTGGTGGTAGTTCGCCTTCCGGGAAAATGAAGCTGCTGCCCGGCTCGAAGGAGACGATGGCCTTCACGTTGCTGTTCTTGATCGCAGTAAGCCAGCCAGGTCCGCCGCCTTGCGAATGGGTGAACAGAATCCCGGGGCCGACCTTGCTAAACAGCGCCGACACGCCATCGGAGACAACGTTCAAGTCGAAAGGCCCGGTATTGGGTGTCATGGCCCGATAGAACTGGTTGAGGGTTTCCGGGCTGCGATCGAACTGAACACCGTTGAAGTAGTTCGGCCACAAGCCCACGCGGAACTGGTTGAACCAGAGCTGCTCGTCAGGCGTCGGCTTGAGCGTCGCTTCGACCATGCTGCGACCTGCATCCCCGCGTCGGGGCTGGTCGATCAGGTACACGCCGAACCGGCGGCGCAGGAAAATGTTCTGAAAGCCCTCTCGACCGTCGGCTGTGGTCTCCCAGGTCTTGGAGAACTGGCCTGCACCGTGCCACATGAGGATGGGTAGCTTCCGGGCATTTACCGGTATCTGGTAGAAGGTGTAGGCGTGGTCGCCGTGGTAAGTCTGGCCTGCCGGCTCCAACGGCTTGCGCGGATCGAACGTTCCCGGTGCGGTATTGGTGGTCCCCCCCGCGGCGAAACTCCCTTGCTGTTGAATCAGCAACGGCCCGCCCGATTCACTGGATGCCGTCATAGAGGTTCCACACGCAGCGAGGACGAGCGTCGCCGTCAGTGCGAGCACTGGTTTGATTGCTTTCATGATCAACCTCCAGACCGGGTAGCAAGTACCTGTGTCAGTGCTGTGCGAGCACGCGTTGCTGCCTGCTCATCCACTCGCTCCGAGAGCACTTCGATGACTTGGCGCAACTGCGATGCACTCAGGCCCACCCGCATGCTGGCTGCCATGTGGGACCGCAGCTGAGGCTCCACGCCTGGCGTTGCGGCCAGCGCCCCGACCGTCGCGAGCTCACGGCTCTGCCAGTCAAGGTTGTCGCGTTCAAAGATGTCGCCGAACAGGTGAGACTGCAAGAACTGATTGATCACCGGTGCGAACTCGAACACAGGGCCTTTCACCGGGGCACCTGAGATTCGCGTCTGGTTTGCAGTGCCTGCTGCCAGCAGTGCATCGCCAGTAGGCGGTGCCTTGCTGGGCTCGCGTCCAACGGCGTCCTGGATGCCTCGCTTCTTGCGTTCTTCAACCAACTTCATCAACTCGCCCAGCGCGTTGAGGCTGCGTGGAAAGCCCACGTAGGCGTAGAGTTGGACTAGGATCTCCTTGGCTTCATTCACCGTAAGGCCACTGTCCAGGCCAAGTGCCAAAGCCGAATTCAGCTTTGCAAGGTCGCTTGTGGCTGCGAACGCAGCGATCAGTGGAATCGCCTTTTGCTTTGCTGAGAGCGACTCCGCCACGGAGGCATTGCTCGCGCTGGACAGAGTTCCGGCGCTCTCAGCCGCATGGGATGGCAGGCCTGCTGCGCACAGGAAAGTAGCCAGACCGAATGCCATCATCCTGGCACGTTGAACCTGAAAAGGTGTTTCGTTGAACATCAAACGACTCTCCCTTGATAGCGTGTGGCGAACAGGCCAGATGGCGATGAACGCAGGTGGGCTCTTCACGCGATGGACCTCGTTGCCTTGATCGGAACTGCACAGATCCTTCGCTGGTGGATGAATCGTAGGGAGGGCGGGCTCTTTGATAAAGCCCATGAATCCGCATTCACTGCTGAGCCAGCTTCATGAGTGAGCGCCAATTCGTTGGCCATCCAGAGTGGCCAGGGTGTACATCGGTAGCCCGCTGCCCGGCGTACCGGGCAAAGACAAACGCGCTATGCCCGATGTCGAAGTGCGTCGACGATGACAGCCAGTGCGCGCGAGGACTGTCGGCGATTGGGGTAGTACAGGTGGTATCCAGGGTATGGTGCGCACCAATCGTTGAGCACCCGCACCAGCCTTTTTGCCGCGATGTGTTCCAGCACCAGGTCCTCGGGAACGAAGCCGAGGCCGTAGCCAGCCAGTGAGGCACGGACGATGGGCGAGCTGCTGTTGAAGACCCATTGCCCCGCGACGTGGAACTTCATCTCCTGTCCATCCTTGGCAAAATCCCAAGGTAGGAGACCACCATGGGTGGGAAGGCGCAGGTTGATGCAGTCGTGCTCAAGCAAATCGCGCGGCACTTTGGGCTTCGCGCGTTTTGCAAAGTAGCTGGGTGATCCGACCACGGCAATCCGCAAGTCGGGCCCGATGCGGACGGCGATCATGTCCTTGGCGACCTGGTCGCCCAGGCGAACGCCTGCGTCGAATCGCTGGGCGACGATGTCGGAGAGAGCGTAGTCGACAGACACTTCGATCTTGATGTCTGGGTGCTCGTGCGCCATGCGAGAAAGCTTAGGCCACAGGACAGAATTTGCTGCATGCTCCGCTGAAGTAATGCGGATGGTTCCAGCGGGTTTGTCGCGCATCTCCTTGACCGCGGCAAGCTCGGAGTCGATGTCCTCAAACCGCGGCGCCACGCTCCGGAACAGACGGTCGCCAGCCTCCGTCGGCGAGACGCTTCGTGTGGTGCGTGTGAGCAGCAGAACACCCAAGCGCTTTTCGAGCCCACTGATCGCATGGCTCAGTGCAGAAGGCGACACTCCGACCACGGCCGCGGCTCGGGTAAAGCTCCCTTCTCGCACGACGTGAACGAACGCAAGAACGTCGTTGAAGCTGTCTATCGCCATGATGATGTTCGATCGTTGAAGGGGTCGATTCAGCGCGTTCGAGCGTCCTCGAAGTCTTGGGCGCTCATGTCCTTGGTACAGGGTAGCTCAGTGCATGGATCACCACGGCCATTGCGCGGTTCAGATGACGGCGACTTGGGTAGTAGAGGTGGTAGCCCGGAAACGAGGAACACCAGTCCTTGAGAACTGGTTTGAGAAGTCCGTCCTTGATGTGGGGGCGTGCAAGATCTTCTGGCACGTATCCCAGGCCGAAGCCCGCGAGCGCAGCCTTCAGGATTGGCCTGGTCCCGTTGAATACGAGCTGACCTTCAACCCGTACTTTCACTGCTTGCTCACCCTTCTTCAACTCCCAGGCGTAGAGCTCTCCGTGGCTCATCAGGCGCAGGTTGATGCATTCGTGGTCCGCCAGGTCCTGCGGCTTCTTTGGCGCGGGGTGCCGTGACAAATAGGCGGGCGAGCCAACGATAGCGAAGCGGACATCTGGACTGATGCGCACGGCAGTCATGTCTCTTGCAACTTCGTTACCAAGCCGCACACCCATGTCGTAGCGCTCGGTCACGATGTCGATGAACCGTGCGTCGGTCGTGATCTCCACCTTGATCTGGGGGTGCTTGGGCAGCAACTTCTCCAGCCTTGGCCAGAGCACTGTTTCTGCGGCGTTTTCGGAGGCTGTGATCCGAACCGTACCTGCAGGGGCATCGCGCAATTCACCGACGGCTGCCAGTTCCGCTTCGATCTCCTGAAAGCGCGGTGCAACGTTCTCCATCAAGCGGGTACCGGCTTCCGTAGGAGACACGCTTCGCGTGGTACGGGTCAGCAGCCGCACTCCCATCTTCGCTTCAAGAGCACGGATCGTGTGACTCAGCGCCGATTGGGAAACACCCAGCTGCGCTGCTGCGCGCGTGAAGCTTTGCTCGCGCGCCACGGCGATGAATGCAAGCAGATCGTTGTAGCTCTCTCTGGGCATTGATGAGATCACCTCACAAGTATTTGCCGATTCTGCCACCTAGTCGTCGCCGCCGGCGATCACTACATTCGTTTTGTACGTGGCGCATGCCGCGCTCTCTCCGCTGCCGCTGGTCGTAGCAAGTAGCTTGCCGGTGTGGCCGGCGAGCACTTCAGAGGCGGACCCCAGACGTGGACGCTGCCGACACAGAAAGATCAAAGATGCAAAAACGAACCCTTGGCACGAGTGGCCTTGAAGTCTCAGCCGTTGGATTGGGCTGCATGGGGCTGAGCCATGGCTACGGGCCCGCAACGAGCAAGGACCAGGCTGTCTCGTTGATCCGCGCCGCCGTCGATCGCGGTGTGACCTTCTTCGACACGGCTGAGGTCTATGGTCCATACCTCAATGAAGAGGTCGTCGGCGAAGCGCTTGCACCGGTGCGAGACAAGGTCGTGATCGCAACCAAGTTCGGCTTCACCTTTGGCGAAGACAACAAGCAGCAAGTCCTCAACAGCCGTCCGTTCCAGATTCGGTGGGCAGTGGAGGGTTCACTCAGGCGTCTGAAGACGGATGTCATCGACTTGCTGTACCAGCATCGCGTCGACCCCGAGGTGCCGATCGAAGACGTTGCAGGGACCGTAAAGGATCTGATCGCCGAGGGCAAGGTTCGCCACTTTGGACTGTCCGAAGCCGGCGTGCAGACCATTCGACGTGCACACGCGGTTTTGCCGGTGACTGCCTTGCAGAGCGAATACTCGTTGTGGTGGCGTGAACCTGAGTCCCAGGTCATTCCCTTGCTTGAAGAATTGGGAATTGGCTTTGTTCCCTTCAGCCCATTGGGAAAAGGATTTCTGACGGGCACCATCAAGGAAGGCGCGAGCTTTGGCGGCGATGACTTTCGCAGCAAGGTGCCGCGCTTCTCGCAAGATGCGATCAAGGCGAACCAGGTGCTGGTGGATGTGCTGGGGCGGATTGCCAGTGAAAGGCGTGCCACCCCCGCGCAGATTGCGCTGGCCTGGCTCTTGGCCCAGAAGCCGTGGATCGTGCCGATTCCTGGCACGACCAAGCTGCACCGACTCGAAGAGAACTTGGCTGCCGTGTCGCTGGCGTTGTCTCAAGATGACTTGGAGGTAATCGAGAGCGCCCTGCAGGCGGTGCAAGTGCATGGTGACCGATACAACGCGGCAATGCAGGCGCGCGTAGGGCGATAAGGCCAGAGGCATGCAATGAATCCAGTGCACGATCCAGCGCGCCGCGCAGCGATGGCCGCGTTCGCTACGCTCTCGCTTGCGGACAGTTCTGCCGCACCCGGGCAGAAGCCTGCGACGACCGGGCAGGGCGAGGGCCGTCCTCTGGTTGCCTACTTCTCTCGGTCGGGAAACACGCGTGTTGTCGCTGGGTTGATCCAGCGGGCACAAGGGGCCGATCTCTTCGAGATTCGCCCTGCAGTCCCGTACCCGGAGGACTACCTCGAAACCGTAGAGCAAGCTCGAAAGGAGCGTGACAGCGCGTTTGAGCCGGCACTGGAGTCCGTGGTCAAGAACATGGCGGCGTACGACACGATCTACCTGGGCTTTCCCATATGGGGCGAAACCGCCCCGCCTCTGATCCGCAGCTTTCTTGCTGCACACGATCTGTCTGGCAAGAACCTGATTCCCTTCATCACCCACGGCGGCTATGGGCTTGGCAGCAGTCAGAGCGTGTTGGCCAAGTTCGCGCCCCGGGCACTACTGCGCAGCGGTTTCGTGATGGAGGCGGAGCAGGAGCGTCGAACGATGAACCGTGTGACCGACTGGCTGAAGGAAAAGAAGGTGCGGAGTTGAGCGGGTGCAGCCCGGTCAGTTCTGCGCAACCCAATTTGCTGGCGACCAAGTCGGCAGCTGCGACAAGGATAGATCCATGAAGACTCGGAAACTCGGAAGGAACTTGGAAGTCTCGGCCCTCGGCCTGGGGTGCATGAGCATGAGTGCGTTGTACGGCCCTCCTGCGGACAAGGATGAGATGGTGCGTCTGATCCGGGCGGCATTCGAGCGGGGAGTCACGTTGTTCGATACAGCCGAGTCCTATGGTCCTTTTGCCAATGAGGAGCTTCTTGGCGAAGCCCTGGCTCCCATTCGGGACCAAGTGACGGTTGCCACCAAATTCGGATTCGACATCGACCTGGTGACGGGTGAGCGCCTGGGTGGCACTAACAGTCTTCCATCACACATCAAGGCGGCGGTAGAGGGGAGCCTGCGGCGCCTGCGGACCGATCGAATCGACCTCCTGTACCAGCACCGAGTGGATCCGGCGGTGCCGATCGAGGATGTTGCCGGCGCGGTCAAGGACTTGATTGCTCAGGGCAAGGTGAAGCACTTTGGCCTCTCCGAGGCTGGTGCGCAAACCATACGCCGTGCCCACGCCGTGCAGCCTTTGGCCGCCGTGCAGAGCGAGTATTCGCTGTTCTGGCGTGGCCCGGAAGTCGAGTTGCTTGGCGTGCTGGAGGAGTTGGGCATTGGATTCGTGCCCTTCAGTCCGCTAGGCGCAGGGTTCTTGACCGGCAAGATCGACGAGAGCACGCAGTTCGATGCCACAGACTTTCGCAACCTCGTACCCCGCTTCGCACCAGCCGCCCGGAAAGCCAACCTGGCTTTGGTCGATGTGGTGAAGGCGGTCGCTACGCGCAAAGGCGCAACGCCAGCTCAGGTGGCCCTGGCTTGGCTGCTTGCTCAGCGGCCCTGGATCGTCCCGATTCCTGGCACCACGAAGCGACGCCGGATGGAGGAAAACTTGGGTTCTGTCGACCTGGAACTCACACCTGAAGAGCTTGATCAGGTCAACCGCGAAGTGTCGAAGATCGATGTCCTGGGCGAGCGTCTGCCAGAAGCCGCGCTGAAGATGACCGGGCGTTGAGGTGCAGCGGAGAACCATGCCGATGCGCAAAACCATGAATCGAAGCAATAGCGGATTTGCGCGCAACACCGCATTGGCCATCCTGGCTGCAACTGCAGCATCTTCCTTCTGCTGGCAGGCGCATGCTGAGGCCACCCGCGTCACCTTTCCCAAGCTCGAAGACCTCGTCCACTACACGACGGTTCGCCGTGGCAATGTGACAGAGCACATCTCGACGACCAAGCAAGCCATCGACGCCATCCAGAAGGGGCAGCCTGTGCCGAACGGCACGCACTTCGTACTGGCCGACTATCGGGACGAAAAGATCTACCGGTACTTTGTCATGGAGAAGGGCCCCGGTTGGGGGGCTGACTTTGAAGAGCGCCGCCGCACTGGGGACTGGCAGTTTCAGTGGTACTGGCCTGATCGCAAGATCAACGTGCAGGAGAACACTGCGCGTTGCATGTCCTGCCATTCGTCGCAGAAAGGTGCGGACTACCTGTTCACCGCCAGGCGCATCCCGGAGTTTCGCGGCAAGCCCGTGGAGTAACCCAGCGCGCACCGGAAACATGCTGTGAATTCCGTGTTCCTACTGAGGCTTGTTCTAGACAGCGTCGCTGCCGGACTGCTGCTATTTGCCTTCGCCTACTTCTGGCAGGGCAATGCATCGCACGAGTGGGCCGGGATCGGCATGTTCGCGGTGCTCATCGTTCACAACGCATTTCATCGCCGTTGGTTTGCCTCGCTCACCCAAGTGCCGCGAGCCAAGCGCGGCAAGTTCAACGTCGCACTGACCCTGGTGCTGCTTGTCGGAATGCTGGCGCTGTTGGGCACGAGCTTGGTGATCTCCGAAACGCTGTTTGCCGGACTGCGGCTCGATGACGACTTTACGTTGAGGCGAGTCCATGCGGGTATCGCGTACTGGCTTCTGATCGTAGTGTTCATCCACCTGGGCTTGCGTTGGCCTCTGCTCATGGCGGTCGCACGCAAGCTGTTCGGCTTCCAGGAGAGCAACGCGGCCCGAACTGCAATTCTTCGCTTGGTCGCCGCGGGCATTGCTTTGCAGGGAGTATTCAGTGCGCTTGCGCTGAACTTGCCAGCCCGATTGCTGTTTCAGATATCGCTCGACTGGTGGAATTTCGAGGAGTCGGTCGCCGCCTTCTTTTTGCACTGCATGGCCATCGCAGGCCTTTGCATGTTTCTAACGCACTACTCGATGCTTTGGGCGCAGCGTCGCATGCGAAGAGACGCGATGTAGCGCCTCGTGGCACGTATGCCTGCGGGAGTTGCTTCGCCAGATCTATCAACCACACACCAAGAAGGATGAATATGAAGATGACAGTTCCAGCAGTTACCGCCATCGCGCTCTCTCTAGGGATGACGGCGGCGTCTGCCTCCGATACCGCACCGGTTCAAGTCACGCGAGTCGGTGCGCAGCCTTCCAGCGCCGGGGGCGAGCAGAACTTCACAGGCTCGGTGCGGGTGGACTCGCGCTTTCAGGCGTCCGCGCCCGCGCGAGTGGGCGGCGGCGTCGTGACATTTGAACCAGGCGCACGCACTGCATGGCACACGCACCCGTTGGGTCAAACGTTGATCGTCACTTCAGGAGTGGGCCGTGTGCAAAAGTGGGGCGATGCCGTGCAGGAGATTCGACCCGGCGATGTGGTGTGGATTCCGCCGGGCGTGAAGCATTGGCACGGGGCAAGCTCCACGGTAGGCATGAGTCACGTAGCGATCTCCGAGTCTTTGGACGGTAAATCGGTGGATTGGTTGGAGAAGGTCAGCAAGGAGCAGTACGGACAGTGATCATCCCGCGTGCAAAACGCGGGGCGCACTTTGGCTGGCGTGTGCATCAGCCAAAAAACTCAATCCCCGTCCGCTTCACCAACTCCTGATAGCTGATCGGCGGCCCTACGCGCTCACCTTCCCGATTGGCCTGCCAGTGGGCCCATGCCCGCTGCGTAGTCGCGTCGTATACGAGCTTGTAGAGGTAGGTCGGTACGCGAACCTTGTTGGCACCAATGGACGGGCTGGAACTCGTGTAGACCGGCCCGGTGATGACATAGACATCGCCCTTGGCGCGCAGCACATAGCGCCTCGTGTCCTGCTCGATCTTGGCCCATGCTCCGCCGTTGTGCTGGATGTTCTGCGGGACCATGTTGGCCAGGCTAAAGCTCTGCGCCATCGCCGTGGGTGTGGACATATCGCCCGCCGGCGCCATGTGCCCGCGGCTGTACCCCGAGCGCTTGTAGTCCTCCAGTTCGGCTCGCTCGGACGAAGGCAGACGAGCATCCGCAAAAAACTTGTCGGCGCGCTTCTCGTCGGCCTGCTCAATGGTCCTGCGGTTCAGCAGCTGCGCCACATAGACTGGCGTGCGCGTCTCCCCACTGTGAAGAACCGCGAAGGCCTCATAGCACAGCTCGCGCTGCATGGGCCGCACCGGCATCGCAGGCGGCTTGCCGCCGACGAAGAACTTAGGGCACTGCGCAAAGCTAGTGGGCTGTGGGACTCGGAAGTAGTCCCGTTCAAATGCCGCGCTCGGTGTGCGGGCGGATGCGATGCCCGCTGCGCCCACCAGGAGTGCTAGGGCCAGGCGCACGGTTCGTGGCCAAGGATAGATGAGGTTCACAGGAACCGATGTAGAAAGCTGGGTGGAGAGTCGTCGCTATGTTTGGTGTTTTAGCCATACTAGCTGTACAGCAAGTATGGCTAACATACACACCACTCAAGATTGTGATTTCACAGACCGAGCGACATATGTTGGTTAATTGGCTGACCAGTTGCTACCGCTGCACCATTGATAGACTATCTTGCAGAAATGTTTTTTGGATTGGAAACGTTGGAGTGATTCGAGTGCTTGCTCCGAGCGCCCGCAGTGCTCTTTCGCTCGGACATTCCATCCTTGACGGCTTTATTTTTTTCTCCAGCTTTTATGCGGCCGCCAATGGGGGCTTCCGTCTCTACTTTGGCATTGACCCAGGAATAATCAACTTTAACATTGAGTCCCCTCAAATTGTCGGCAACCACTTGCTCTAGATAGTTAATCATGTCGATTTTCTCCGTAACATGCTGAGAATAAGTTCGGGATTGGAGATTGAGTCTCCATCCTGTAGAGCCTTTTCTCTTGACTGCGTTAAGTTCTCCGGCGATTCGACCAGGCTTACCATCTGTGAGGGTTGGATGCCCCTGGAATTGACCACTTGAAGCAATATCCTCTCCGATAATAATATCTCCAGCGGCATCGATGACCCAGATGTATTTTTTTGATCTATCAAGAAAGTTCCAAGATATATTCTCGGATGCTCTTGGTATTATTTTTGGCACATCCGTGCGTATCGTGATGTTTTGATTGACATCGGTCTCGCCGCTCTTGAGAGAACGCTGCGGCAATCCGATTGGACCGTATGCGGTATTTAGGAACGCGTCGTTCTCATCTCTGCTAAAAAACTTAATAAAGCAGCCAGCCAGATCGCGAAATTTCGTTTTGTCGGCACTTCGCATACCTTGCCAAACGCGCGTTTTAATTTGAGAACGAACAAAGATCCATGCGAATGATGCCTCCAGAGTCCAAGCGATATAGCCGACCAAGACGTTACCTTGAGGTACTTCGGTAGCATCGAATAATATATCGCTCAATCTTTTTCCTGACTTTGGGTCGCTGATTCGGCACCGCCATAGAAAGCGAGGCATGTTCTGAAGAAGCAATGAGTTCTTCCCTTGAATTCCGTTGTATGCCTCAAAATTTTTTGATTCGATGACATCTTGCTTTAACTTGGTACTTGTTATCAGTGATATTTCCCAGCAACTCTTCAAAAGAGATATTGCTCCGTCATGCATCTCGCTAGACCGCTCAGCATCACCTCCTGATGGAACAGCGGATCGAACTGATTCACCAAGATAGGCATGAAATGCGACACAGACATCTTGAATATGAATATACGGAATTCGAATTTTGTGGTACGCCCCGACAATTGCAATGGTTGGAATGAAGATATGAGATTGAGCCTCATGCACTCCCAATGCCATCCCTTCCAGCTTCTGTTTCCCGCGCGTGAATTCTTGGATATCTGTACTTAAACGCAGGTATGGTCCACTCCTGTCGTCATGCACATAGATCTTGTCCATATCGTCTGAATGAAATTTCAGCCCCTGCAAGGGAGTCAACCCCTTTTTGATAGAGTATCCAGTAACACAAACAAGATGAGCTCCAAGGTGGGTGTATCCGCTCCCACTTCTTTCATACATTTCGCCACCAAGTATTATGGTCATGTCATTTGACAGATATCCATAAATCAAAGCCTTGAGATCTTGAATCGAGTTCTCGGCACTCCAAGCAATCGAAGGCTCGAGCCCAAAGTGACGTAGCCCTCTTAAAATTTGAGGTGGTGAAAGGCCTGCGGTAGGAAAGATGCGACCTGCTTCAGCACCGCCATTTGTTGCAGCCTTCGTAATTGCGCTTGGTGATGGGAGCAAATTCGGAGAGATGTCCGTGTGCGCTCCAAGCGCAACCCACAAAGCACTTGTTGCGCAAGCGGAAACAACTTTATCTTGCTCAATGAACGGAATGGTCTCTACTGAAAGTGCAAGACCGAAAAGTGAAACTTCAACCTTTCTGGTTAATACTTTTTTAAGCGGATTTCTCAACAAGGCAGAATAAGGCCTTAGACAGAGCCGCGCGAAAACAGTGTGTGGAATTGGCCTGATTACAGCAAATCCAAGATAAGAGTCTTTTAAGCTCTTTTTCAGCGCCTGGTTATTACCAGACAAGCATCTACGGAAATCAGAACTTGTAAAATCGGATGAGAAAAAGTGCAGTCTAGAGCACTTTTTTGGATGCGATGGAAAACAGCGCGCATAATATTCAGCGTAGTCCTCCAAATAGTGACGGTCGATATAGTCACTTTCCGCTATCACAGTTTGACAGTTTACGTGGTCAATTGCCAGATAGTTGCAAAGATACTTTAATTGGGTTTTTTCGGAAACCTCATCCCGTTCGTTCCATCCAGTTATGTATCGAACGAAATCGATAATATAGTCGGCGCTAAATTTAGCTACGCTCAGTGGTGGAAGTGTTGAATGAGGCATTTTTTAGATAAAAAAAAGCCGCAAGACCATTGCGGCTTCTGAGGAGCAATGAAGTTTACAAGCCGTAGCTTTGCGTGAGTATGTTGTCACGACTGCCGCCCGCAAGCACACGTCCAGCACTTCTAGCAGGCGTCGGAGCTACAAAGACTGTGCGAGTGGCTGCCGGAGCAAGAGCTGCCTGCTTCTGCTCCCGTTCCATCTGGGTAACTCTATTCAGCACGTCTCTTACCCTTGCTGCGTGCTCTTGCTTTGCTGTCAGTTCTGAATCGGGCATTTCACACTCCTTCGCATCGATCGATCGCGATGCAGGTCCCTTCATGGGGACTCACTCCTTGTCAACCTCGAACAATTCGAGGCCCTCAATTATACGCAGTTTTTTGCTTTTTTGTGTGCTACAATGCTTGCCCTTTTTTATGAAGGGCATCGGATTGAAACTGTTTGTGACAATCATTGTGCTGTTGTTCGAGCGTTCGTCAACAAAAAAGTAGCATTCCAGGGCGAAAGCTGTCGACTTGGAAGCTCCGTGCTCCAGCAGCCCACCCGCTCGGCTTAGCGATGTCAGGTCAGCATTGCGTCTTAAAGCGGGACGTCATCGCCGCCCAATGACTCGGCGCTCGCAAGCTTGCCCTGAGAATTTCTCGCGGAAGCCTCCGTTGAGGCCTGTGCATTGCCCAATGCCGCCTCCAGCGCCTTCTCCACCGCATCGATGCGCGTCTGGCAGACCTTATAGGCCGCCACGGACTCTTCGACAATGGTGAGCAGATCATCAATGTTGGGCTCGTTCTGCTTGCGCAGGGTCTGGGCGTGTTTCTGGAGCACACCGTAGGATTGCTTGAAGGTCTCGCTCATGGCTTGTCTTTCGGTTTGAGCTGCGCGCTGCGCTGCCCGTCTCGGAACTGGATGGTGATCTGGGTCTCGGTGCTGGTGGCGCTGGTCACGGCATGGCCGTTCTGGTCGCGCACCAGGGCGAAGCCGCGGCCCAGGGTCTTGGCCGGCCCTTGGCCCGCGATCTCGCGCATCAGGGCTTGGGTGTTCGTGCGGGCGTCGGCCAAGGTCTTCTGGGCAAGGGTGGCGGTGTCTTCGAAGGTTCTGGCCGCAGCATCCGCCATGTATCGCACATCGGCCACAGCGCGGTCGAAAATGAAGCTGCGCTCGGCCTCGATGCCCGCTCGCGCCATCTGCAGGGTCTGCCGTGCATCAGCCCGGATCTCAGCCAGCCTGGCCGGTACCTCGCGCTTGGCCTGGGCGACCTGGCCGGCGGCCAGGCGGCGCACGTCGTTCATCTGGCGCTCGGTGTTCTCCGAAGCAACGCGGATGGTCTGCGCCGCCTGCAGATTCACGCCGCTCAGCAGTTCGCTCGCCTCGGTCCGGCTGCGGGCCAATTCCTGCCGTGCTCCCGACTCGATGGCCGTGAAGCTCTGGACCACAGTGCGTCTAGCGGTATCCATCGCCCGGGTGGTATCACGGATCACGTCGGCATACAGACCCTTGGCTTCTTGGGCGCGTTGCAGGATCACCCGCTCGATGCCGGCGATGACCTTGGATGGAGTGTCGAACCGGACGTTCGCGACCTCGTCGAGAAGGGTGTTGTCTCGCTCATGGCCAATGCCAGTCAGCACGGGCACCTCCAGCTCGCACACGGCACGCACCAGGGCATAGTCGTTGAGCCAGGCCATGTCGTTGATGGCACCGCCACCGCGGATAATGGCTACGGCGTCCAGCTCCACACCTTCATGGCCCAGGCGCTCCACCGCACCGAGCAGCTCCATGCGGATCTCGCCGGCGGCGCCGTCACCCTGAAACCGGCTGTGCACATAGAGGAACTGGCAGATGCCCAGGTTCTCCAGCCTACGGGCCTCGGCCTGGAAGTCACCCAGGCCGGCGCCGCCCTCGGGAGCCACCACCAGCACCCGGTAATAGTCCCAGGGACTGGGCAGTTGGCGATTGAGCTCGAACAGGCTCTCCCGCTGCAAGCGCTCACGGATCTCCCGCTTGCGGGCTTCCAGGTCACCGAGCGTGTAGTCAGGGTCGATGGCGTCGAGTTCGATGGAAAAACCGAATTGGGGTTTGAATACCGGCTTGGCCCGCACCAGCAACTTGATGCCGGGACCGATCTGGGCGCCGGTGGCGCGCTCGAACTCTGGAAGGATCCGACTGGCCGTGCTGGCCCAGATGGCTGCGCTGGCCTTGGCCACCACAACACCTTTGGCATCCCGCTCCGAAATCTCCAGGTAGACGTGGCCATTGCGCACGCGGGTGTCCACCACCTCGACCAGGGTCCAAACTCCGGAGCGGAAGGCCTGGGAAACGGCCGCAGCGACGCCGACCAGCAGCTGGGACAGGGGAATGCCCCGCGGGGCAGCGGACAGGCTCCTGGAGCCTCCTGGCTCCAGCTCCGGGCTGATCAGCGCGGTGGACGGTGAAGGCGGCTCCACTCCGCCAGCGGGCAGCCACTCGGAGAAGGGTGAGAGTGCCAGGCCATCTGGGACATACCACTGCCGCTTCGCTGGGTCCCAGCGCGCGCCGAGCGCCTTGACCCGGTCTTTGTCGCGAAACGATGAGGTGAGGTAGGTGCCGTTCATGAGCCGGCCTCGGGGGACGCGGGAACCCTTGAAACACCCTGGCGCCAAGCCTGCACGTCCACGAATTCGCGCTCGCAGCCAACGCAGCGGAGGCGACTCGTGGGGCGCATGGCGCCGCTGGCGTCGCGCGCGATCACCTTGCGGTAGCTGGTTGCGCCGCAGATGCCGCAGAAGTTTCTGGGTGAGGGGGAAACCGAATCCATGCCTTTAGTGTCACCGCCTGTCGTCCACCACGTTCAACTCGAATCGGAAATTGACCGCAGCTCTGTCTGGCTGCGTCAACACTAGGAGGGCTTCTTGGGGATGAAGATGGTCTCGCCGTCGCTTTGCACCGCGCCATGGCTCACGGATAGCGTATCAACCTTTGTTCGTCCTGGAGAAACTTGGACAAACGCAGGTCTGAAGGCTCCAGGGTTTGCACCTCGCCATCCACGAAGCCTGTCACGGCAATTCCCGCTCGGACATCGGACTGCACGGCTTCGGTCACGGCGCGTTTGGCGAGGCTCGTAAATTGAGCAGCGGTCAAACCGAGGATTGTGGGCTCTGTTTGGGACATGTTCATCAGGCTACGACCGATGCGTTCCGGGGTCAAGCTGACGGACTGGCCAGCCCGGCTGCACGGGCACCTCAGCCCACAACTCGACCGAAGCTGCAGCAGGCCAGACTGGGCTGTTGACAGCCGATTGTTGGCAGACTGATCCGCCAAATTGCGTACCGTACCGACGTGGTCAAACAGACGCAAAATATCGGCATGACCACCGTGTCCTTTAACCAGGCTGCGCCCTATCTTCCAGCATCCTCCCCGCGCAGTGCGGACGTGGTTCTCTATCTGGATCTCGATGGTGTAGTTCACCATGAGGCCGTGCTCTGGCATCCCCGCCAGGGTATCTACATGAGCCCATACCAAGCCGCAGGGCATGCCTTGTTCGAATGGATTCACATCCTGGAAGAGGCCCTCTGGCCGCACCCAGGGGTAGCGCTGGTGTTGAGTAGCACCTGGTGCATCCGCCCCGGCTACAACGCCACTCTCAAGCGGTTGCCTGCCTCCTTGCGTTCCAGGTTCATTGGTGGGACGTACCACAAGCGTGTTCATGGCGTGGATTCTTGGAATCTGTCCATGTTTCGGGCCATGCCCAGGGGCGTGCAGGTTCTGGACGATGCCCTGCGCAGAAAGCCCCGCCGGTGGATTGCATTGGATGACGACATCGAGGATTGGCCTGATTCCGCTCGCGACAACCTGGTCGCATGTGAGGGGTCCACGGGCCTTTCCAGCCAGAAAGTCCAATGTGACCTGAGGGTCAAGCTTCAGCGTTGCCAGGAAGCGCTGTCAGCACCACCAACCCCACTGCCCCTCGATGTAAGGCAGGCCGCGAGGTGACACGCTTCCAAAGGCATGACTGGCAGGATACAAGTACTCTCCGTAACGGCAGAACACTCGTACCGGAAAACAAGTAACAGGGCCATGTTATCGACCATGGCCATGATAGCCAGAAGATCACAGACAACTCTCAACCTGCCACGTGAATCGCCTCCTGCCCGTACATCAGGATCGACTCGCGTGTAGGAGCCTCGGGCCAGAACAACGGCGGCACCCCGTAAAGGTTAAGTGGCAGATCGGCCACGTGATCGATGGCTACATCTCGCCAGGGCTCAAAACTATGAATGGTGTGGTTCAGGCCGACCGGCTCATCCCACGCAAGAAGAAAGGCGAGAGGAAAGAACTTCAACAGCCAGATCATGCAATTCTTGCCGCTCGGTAGGTGGGCATAAGCTGCGTCCCGGAACATCACATGTACGCGATGCGGGTATGCCCAATAGAAGACCTTGATGTCCGCGGGCAATGGTTTGGTCTCGTCGAGGAAGTAGTCGCGCAACGGCTCTGTGAGCGGACCCTTCAAATACCGATCGACCCCCTGGGCCGACATGTGGCCGAGGAGGGATCGAACAATGGCCTGGGGCCTTCCTCGAATGACAATGGTTTCTGGAAGGCTCAGCGGGCTGCGCAGATGTCGAGCGGCTTCGTTCACGAATTCGATGAACGAAGGATCGTACCGGAGTCCAAGAAAATCGGTATTACATTGGGCGCAAAGGGTTCGGTACTTGACGCCATTTTGAGAGCGTCGTCCCCTCGGAGGATTCTCAACTCCGGATAGGAGAAAAGTTAAGTGCCGAATCTCGACCTGCGTCGGACGGTAGCAGCCTTTTGGGGGCGTGTGATCGTCAGTCAGCGGACCGTGAACCCCGCAGATGTTGCATGCCCCGATTTTTGGACCGTACGTATTGACAAGGATCGGCATTTCTTTGCTCCTGCGAAGGTCGAGATCGATACTGGTATGGAAGACCGCCTATGGAGAACCGCATGCTGCAGCCGCAATTTACAGGTGAACACGGGCTTTCGTCGCAAATGAGCTGATCGCGAAAGTACCCCGGCACTCAGTATCGAAGCGAACTCTGCTGGGCATTCAAGGAGTTTTGACGTGGCGCCTGTCAATGGCGTCCTGTATCGAATGCACGGCGAGCTGAGAGCACCCAGTTGCCGCACTCCCAAAGTCGTCGTTAAACGAGCGCACAGCATCCAACTCCGGCCCTGCAGTGGGCATCCCATTCGGACCGCGGCAGATCAGCGCGATGAATGGCAGGCACAACTCCGCGGAAGTACTGCAGTTGATCATCCACGATGGCTACCGGTGCAAGATTCTGTGGCGGCGCTGTTTCGAACTGCGAGGGCAGTGCAGAGACGCACGCAAACTCGAACCCGGCATCTCAGAGCCGACGGCAGGCCTTCAACGCGAGAGCGACCGGTGGTATAGAGGACCAAAAGTGCTCATCCATGCAGGCCTGCAGAACCGCCAAGCGCTGGCCCTCCAGCCTCCCAACGGGCCAGAGGTCGAAAGGCAAGTGGGCATCCGCGTCACACTCCGCAGGGCAGTGTCCAAGCGCGCGCTCCCACAGCGGCACATAGGCCACGCTGTAATCGAGCAGTACACCGGCCCCGTCCAGCGCGATGATGGGTTTCCACTCATCCCTGTATCCCCCGCGTTGAAGACCACCTTCGTTTTGAACTTGCGCCACGGCACACCTCGCACAACCGGTGAAGGAGGCCTCCTCCGAACGTCTACTGAAACGGCGGCAACAGCACGCTGTTCTGAGACCAATTTCCGGTCAGGATCGCCTTCCAGATAAGGTCACTGAAGTCGCTGTCCACGAAGAACAGTTCCCGCGCAGCACAGGCGCCCATCACGCCGCGCAGAAACTCATCTTCTTCAGGAGGCGCGCAGAGGTGATAGCAGCGGCCAGATTCCGTCCTGATCAGGGCACGTTGAAGATCGATGGCGATCAACATGGTGGTCACCCTGAAGGATCCGGAAGCGAGCTGCGCTGCGATGTGCAGTGTTCCGTTGCCGCGCTGCACGATACGCCAGTGATGCAGCTCGACATGAGGTTGCAACTGCACATCAGGCGCAGGGCGGTCATTGCCAAAAATGGGGCGGAGCATGGCGATCCTTCAGTCTTCTGCGACACGTCGGCATGCATATTGAGCGAGCGTGGAGAATGCGCTCCGGCAGTGCCTAATCCGTCCAACGTGCTGGTGGGTTTGCCGCTCATGCCAATGCCCCTGGCACGGACAAGGAAGCCTGCACTCTGAGTGTCCTTTCATGGTGCTCATTCCGAGATTGATGACTAGGCCAGGGTTGAAGTCCGGGTTCTCATACACGGTCTTCTCCTTGTTGATCGGATAGACGCGGGGGGTGCAGACCACGCGGCAGCCGGAAACCCGGTAGTCGAACGAGCTGTGGGTGTGTCTGTGGGCCCACAGGTCGACACCGCCAAACATATGCTCGGGAAACTCGGAGCCAAACGCCGCAGTGCTCAGCTCATCCTGATACTGCTCAGGGGTGGAATCCTTGCGCGGATAGCGGTGGGTCACCACCACGTGCCGTACCCTAGCAACTGGTGTCGAAAGTTCGCGCTCCAACCAGGCACGGCTGACGTTGTGGCGTTCGACGGTAGCGTGCGGCGTGCAACCCTCGATCAGCCGGTAGTCGGCCATGTAGCGCTGCGCAGCCAGCGTGGCAGCATGGCGAAGCTCTGCGCCAAAGTATTCGAAGTCTGTCCAAAGGGTGGTGCCCAGGAAGCGCGCCTCGCCGATAGTGACTGCGGTGTCCTCTAGGAAGTGCACCTCATGCAAGCGCGCGGCATTGCGAATGGAGTCAAGCGTCCTCTCCCAGTGGCCGTGGTAGAACTCATGGTTGCCGGCCACCAGCACGAGGAGTTTGTCGGGGAATGTCCGGCGAGCCCAGGATGGAGCCAGGTTTCCCTGCTGAATATCGTCGGCGAGCACCACCACGTTGGCAGATGCCGCCGATCGAAGCATTGGACGGAAAGGCGCGAACTCTACGTGAAGGTCTGAGAGAACGAGGATTTTCATTGAGAGTGCAGCTGGAAATTTCTCGAGTGCTCAAGCGGTCAGCGGCAAAGCTGCATAATCAAGAGTTGAGGGAACAGCTTTTCGCAGTGGATGCGAATTTTGCCTACAGAACTATTCGTGACCTGCCGCCACAATCTGCGACGGATCAACTTCGCTATTTCTCTTTGAAAACCAATATGCCCAGCTACAAAGAACTTCTCGCTCAAAAACAAAACCTCGAAGCCCAGATCGAAGCCGCTCGCAAATCCGAGATCAGCGAGGCTCTGTCTGCGATTCAGGGTCTGGTCAAGGAATTCGGTCTGACTGCCTCCGATGTATTCCCTGCAGGCCGCGCCAAAAGCGCGTCGAAGGGCTCGACAGTTGCTCCGAAGTACCGAGATCCAAGCACTGGTGCCACCTGGACTGGCCGCGGTAAGGCACCGCTGTGGATCGCCAATAAGGACCGTGCTCAATTCGAGATCAAGTGATAGCCCGGCGTGCCACAACTCGGCACGCCTACAGGGATAGTTCATTCAACCTCGCTCGCAGCAGTTGCGACGAGTGCTCGTCGAGGCCCCGTTTGCCGTCGACCATAAACAGGTTGGGGCAAAACGGCCTGAATAGCCAAGGGCGGTCGTCGACCGCAATCCATCGGGTATAGGCCGGCCGATTGGCAGACAGCCAAGCAGTGCACTCTGCCTCTCGCTCGTACAACGCGAGCTTGCTCGGAACATCAGGCAGTTGTGAATATCTAGGTGTCATCCCAACAATTCGAGATGACACGGGATCGGACAGCTGTGCCAGGAGTTCTTTCGGTTCCCGGTTGTGACGCCATGTGCTGCTCACCACAATCTCCACATCCAACCTGTGAATGGCCAAGGCAAAGCTCGGCTCAAACTCAAAGTGCTTGGAGGCGTGGCAGAACTCCCGATGCAGTACACCGTCAAAATCAAGAAAAAGCACAGGCATACGTATTCCCCACTGCAGTGCACCAGAATTGAGCACGCCCACACGCTGGCAGCACTTTGGCAATGCGGCTCAATTTTGAACCCAAGTTTCAATCTTTGCATTGCTACGGCGTGCGGGTTGCCGGTGTTGGGTCGACATTAATCTCGGCGCAGATTCCCGTCAGTACCGCCAGAGATTCCACATCCTTTGGTCGGTTGAGTAGGCGGTTCACGATCTCTTGATGGGTTGCTACGTGCAGCACCATGAGGATTTCACGCAGCAATTCTTCCTTTCCAGCCCAGGGAAGCGATTCATCGAATGGAAGGCAGGACGGGTCGACCTTGGTCAACAGAAGCAACGCCAGAGTAACCGCGGCAGTAGTGTCTTCGCCGGGCTTGAGTTCCCCCTCGTCCCAGAGGAAACCGCGCAACTGATGCGCCAAGCTAACCAGCCGTTGGTCCGGCAGGCTCTTGGGCAAGATCTCCTCCCATCCGCCCGAGTCGAAGATTCTCATAAGGTCTTCGCCGCTGAATTCTTCCGTGGCTTTCAACGCTGGCTGCAGCATATTTTCAATGTTTCACTCGCTATGTATCTCTGAATTTATTTTTGTGGAATTATTATTCAGTGTGCTTGAATGCGACAGATTTGGCGTGGTCAAACTTGTCGCATTGACCCTCAATCGGGTCAATGTCATCCAAGAAGAAATTTACGTCGGAGGTCAACTTCGGCCGTGCCTTACAACAGCTACGCGATGCCCGCGGTGTTACCCAGGAAGATCTGTTGCCGAGGTCTAGTCGTCGGTCCGTCGGGCGGATCGAGCATGGCGCTCAAGTCCCATCTTTCCGGACCATTGACCGATTGGCGGAAGGGCTGGATATCCATCCGCTGACGCTGATCGTGCTTGCGTACTGCCAGACATCCAGCTCTACAGCGGTTAACCAGTTGTTTGAGGCTGTTAAGTCCGACCTCATTGAGTTGGTGCACGACAAGGACCGCAACCGCTGAAGGTCAAGTGGTTGCGAGATCCCGCTCGACAAGTTCGCGCAGGATCTCCGTTAGCGCCTCTTCTGGCTCGTCGCTCGACTCGCCAAGGACTCTGCTCACGATTTCACGATCCACGTCCAAACTGAGCATAGTCATCGCTTGCTGGAGGGTGGATAGACCGAACTGTCTGGTGTGCTCTGTGGCATTGACCTCTGGGCTGCAACTTATCAGCAGCAAGATGGCCATGGTCACCACAGGACTTGCTTGATCGGGGTGATCCTCCCAGTCGTTGCTGTACAGCAGCGAGCGTAAGCCCCGCGATGCTGACAGCAACTGCGAATCCGATAGAGCGTTTGGCAGAAGTGCCTTCCACCCACGTTGTTTGAATATCGAAGTTACTTCCGCATGGCCAAATTGGCCGACCTCTGGGTGCTCAATAAATAGCATATTATTAGGATAAAATATTATGGGACGACTTTGTCCCATCGCTGCTTGGATGCGAAGATAGCTGAACTTGGCCGGAGCGCGGTCGAGCGCGAGAGGCACATGCGTCAAAGGAAACATGGGGGTTGCTGTAGCCCCCAAAAAAGCAACTCTTCAGTTGCCGAAGAACGACCAAGCAACTACGCCCCGCTGTGAAAACTCCATTGAACATCTACCGCCTCGCCGAGATCGATAGACAACTGCATGAAGTTGGGAGCCTGGGTGCGATCAAGACGCCGCGCTCTGGATGGGTGAAGACCCTGCGCTTGGCAATGGGCATGAGCTCTCTCGCTTTGGGTGAGCGCGTGGCGATGTCTCCTCAAGGCGTACGCAAACTTGAGCGCGCGGAAGCGGATGGCACTATCGCTCTTCGAACACTGGCCCGCCTTGCTGAAGGCCTGGACTGCGAGGTCCGATATGTGCTGATTCCTCGCACCCGCTTGGTCAATCAGGTGCTGCGCAGAGCTCAAGAGAAATCAATAGATGTCGGCCCATTGACGGGGCTCGGGGCTGCGTCAGGCTCACTCGACACAGAGGCGGTGATGCAGCTGAGCGCTCTGCTAAGCGGTGTGAATCGTCGCGGGTTTTGGTAGTTGGTTGCGTCGCCGAGCTGAGCGGAGGAGTGGTCCCACGGCGAACACCTGGGTTCGTATATCGGATCTACGAGTAGGCCGAGGTGGTGGCCGGTGTCAGCGTCTGCCACCACGTCGCTCACAACCAGAGGCGGCCGGCTTGTCGAGTTGAGGCTAAACGTGCCAGCTCACGGAATTTGTCCACAATCGATCGGCCGCGGGCAGTTGGCAGCAGTTATCCACAAGCAAGCAAGTGAGATTTCAATCTACCTTGCTCAAAAAGTTGAAGAACTGCTTGACTACATTGGATGCGCTTGTTGTGCGGGAATTCGAGCCCGGCGTTCTGCAGCGCCGAGCGCACGCGTTCACGGGCCTCCTTGACCTCCACCTCGGCCAGCCCCACCAGGGTGAAGCTGGGCAGGCCATTGGCCAGGTGCACTTCAACGGTGACGGCCGGCGCCTGCAGCCCCAGAAGGGCGCGGCTTTGCACCAAAGCAAGACTCATGGACAACTTTCTCCCCAGATGGGTGCGTTTTATGGTGCACTGGCGTGAAATGCTTCACGATCGCACCATGGTGGTGCGTGCCTGCAATCCCCTCAACCCTCACTTTAATAGGGAATCCCCATCTGCCCCGATCGCGGGCGGATTGCCTGCCGATGGCGCATGGCACGGTCCATGCTTAAAGCGCTTGTCCCTACTTTGTCCAACCCGGAGGAAACATGACCCGCGCATCCATCAAGTTCCTGGGCGCTGCCCTTGTCGCAACCCTGCCTCTGCTGGCCAGCGCCCAGCTGACGGGCAACGTCAGCCTGACCACCAACTACAAGTTCCGTGGCCAGGACCAGGATGCGTCCAAGGTCAAGGCCGTCAAGCCTGCCATCCAGGGCGGCTTCGACTACGCCTTCGGCGAATCGGGCTTCTACGTCGGCAACTGGAACTCCAGCGTCGACTGGTTGTCGGGCAACTCCATCGAGTCCGACATCTACGGCGGCTACAAGTTCAAGGCCGGCTCGGTCGACCTGGACGTGGGCCTCCTGACCTACATCTACCCCGGCAACAGCAACGGCAACACCACCGAAGTCTATGGCGCCGCCACCTTCGGCCCCGTGACCGCCAAGTACTCGCACACCCTGTCCAAGGACTACTTCGCCTACGCCGGTCCCGGCTTCAAGGGCCGCAACACCGGCTACCTGAACCTGGCCTTCGCACAGGAAGTGGCGCCCAAGATCACCGTCAAGGCATCGGTGGGCTACACGCGCTTCGGTGGCGACATCGTGGCCCCCAACTACATCGACTACAGCGTGGGCGGTGCCTACGATTTCGGTTCGGGCCTGTCGCTGGGCGCTGCCGTGGTGGGCGCCAACAAGAAGGACTACTTCGGCCCCGTCAACAAGTCGCGCGTGATCGTCACGCTGACCAAAACCCTGTAAATCTTTTGGGGGCGCGCAGTGCGCTCCTTCCCGGAGGAACCAAAAATGAAAATGGTGACAGCCATCATCAAACCCTTCAAGCTCGACGAGGTGCGTGAAGCCCTGTCGGACATCGGGGTTCAGGGGATCACGGTGACCGAGGTCAAGGGCTTCGGGCGCCAGAAGGGCCACACCGAGTTGTACCGCGGTGCAGAGTACGTGGTCGACTTCCTGCCCAAGGTCAAGATCGAAGCCGCCGTGGCCGATGAACTGGTGGACCGCGTGATCGAGGCCATCGAGGCCGCGGCCCGCACCGGCAAGATCGGCGACGGCAAGATTTTCGTGACGCACCTCGAGCAGGTGGTGCGCATCCGCACCGGCGAAACCGGCAAGGAAGCCCTCTAAAAGGCACGCCGCATCACACACAAGAGAAAAGAGCCATGAAAAAACTGCTTGCTTCCTTCATCCTGGGGTTGAGCCTGCTGTCCGTTGGTGGACTGTCGCTGGCCCAGGCCCCCGCTGCTGACGCGGCGGCATCGGCACCCGCCGAAGCCGCACCAGCCGCCGCTGCTGCACCTGCCGCAGCAGCCCCTGCTGCCGCGCCCGCTGCCGCTGCCTCCGAAGCCGCTCCGGCTGCCCCCGTTCCCAAGGTCGATTCCGGCGACACCGCCTGGATGCTGACCTCCACGCTGCTGGTCATCCTGATGACCATCCCCGGCCTGGCACTGTTCTACGGTGGCCTGGGTCGCTCCAAGAACATGCTGTCCGTGCTGATGCAGGTCTTCGTGGTCTTCTCGCTGATCTCGCTGCTGTGGGCCATCTATGGCTACAGCCTGGCGTTCTCGGGCGAAGGCAAGTTCTTCGGCGGGCTGGACAAGATCTTCCTCAAGGGCGTGACGCAGGAGACCTTCGGTGCCCTGATCACCATCCCCGAGTATGTGTTCGTGGCCTTCCAGGGCACGTTCGCAGCCATCACCGTGGCGCTGATCGTCGGCTCCTTCGCCGAGCGCATCAAGTTCTCCGCCGTGCTGATCTTCTCGGTGCTGTGGTTCACCTTCAGCTACGTGCCCATGGCCCACATCGTGTGGGGCGGCGGCCTGCTGGGCGCTGACGGCGCGCTGGACTTCGCTGGCGGCACCGTGGTGCACATCAACGCCGGTATCGCCGGTCTGGTGGGCGCCTACATGGTGGGCAAGCGCATCGGCTTCGGCAAGGAAGCCCTGACGCCCCACAGCCTGACGCTGACCATGGTGGGTGCTTCGCTGCTGTGGGTGGGCTGGTTCGGCTTCAACGCCGGTTCCGCCGGTGCCGCCAACGCCGGTGCCGGCCTGGCCTTCGTGAACACCGTGCTGGCCACCGCTGCCGCAACGCTGAGCTGGATCGCTGGTGAAGCACTGCACAAGGGCAAGGCCTCGATGCTGGGCGCTGCCTCGGGCGCCGTGGCGGGCCTGGTGGCCGTGACGCCTGCTGCCGGTTTCGTGGGCCCCATGGGTTCCATCGTGCTGGGCCTGATCGCCGGCATCGTCTGCCTGTGGGGCGTGGGTGGCTTGAAGCGCATGCTCAACGTGGACGACGCGTTCGACGTGTTCGGCGTGCACGGCGTGGGCGGTATCCTGGGCGCTATCCTGACCGGCGTGTTTGCCTCCAAGGGTCTGGGCGGTACGGGTGGTCTGACGCCCGACACCTTCGCCATGGGCACCCAGGTGTGGATCCAGGTCAAGAGCGTGCTGTTCACCATCGTGTGGTCCGGCGTCGTGGCCTTCATCTCCTACAAGATCGCTGACCTGCTGGTGGGCCTGCGTGTCTCGGAAGAAGCCGAACGCGAAGGTCTGGACATCACGTCGCACGGCGAAACGGCCTACAACCGTTGATGAGCGTGAGAAGGGGGTAGGCCGCAGGCTGCGGTGTCTGGTGGTGCCGCAGCCAGGCCTCTCCCGAGTTTTGAGTTTGGTTTTCTGCGAGAGTCTCCTCGGAATCCTCCTCGGATCCCTTGGCCCGCCTTCCGGCGGGCTTCTTTTTGACCAACCCGCCTGCTGGCGGGTTTTTCATGGCCGCGCGGCACGGGGCCATCGCCGGCCTCACGCCGTCCGTTCAAAAAATTCACGGCCTCGGCCAAGGCCCGGGCGGGATGCAGCCGCTACGATGCACGGCATGGATGCCGCCCTTGCCCAGATCACCGAACGCGTGCGCGCCGCCGCGGCCGACCAGACCCCCTTGCGCATCCGCGGCGGGGGCAGCAAGGACTTCCATGGCCTGGCCCTGCATGGCGAGGTGCTGGACACCCGGGTGCTCACGGGCATCGTGGACTACGAGCCGAGTGAACTCGTGGTCACCGTACGCAGCGGTACGCCGCTGGCCGATCTGGAAGCCGCCCTGGCCGCACAGGGGCAGTGCCTGCCGTTCGAACCCCCGCATTTCGGCACCCCGCCCCAGGCCGGCACGGTCGGCGGCATGGTCGCGACCGGCCTCTCGGGCCCGGCCCGCGCCAGCGTGGGCGCGGTGCGCGACTACCTGCTGGGCGTGGTGCTGCTCAACGGCCAGGCCGAACTGCTGACCTTCGGCGGCCAGGTCATGAAGAACGTGGCGGGCTACGACGTACCGCGCCTCATGGCGGGCTCCTGGGGCACGCTGGGCCTGCTCACCGAGGTCAGCCTCAAGGTGCTGCCCGTGGTGCCCGCCGAGGCCACGCTGCGGTTTGAATGCGGGCAGGACGAGGCGCTGCGCCGGCTGCATGCCTGGGGCGGCCAGCCCCTGCCCCTCAACGCCAGCCGCTGGGAGGGCGGCGCGGATGGTGGCGTGCTGCACCTGCGCCTGCGTGGCGCCGTGGCCGCCGTCGAGGCGGCCTGCCGCAGCCTGGGGGGGGAGCGCCTGGAGCCAGCCATGGCCGCTGTGCAGTGGGGGGCATGCCGCGACCAGGTGCTGCCCTGGTTTGCCGCGCGCCGGCCGGACCAGGCCCTGTGGCGCCTGTCCCTGCCCGCCACCGCGCCCGTGCTGGCGCTGCCCGAGGCCGCCCAGGCCCTGGTGGAATGGCATGGAGCCTTGCGCTGGGTGCAGGCGCCCGAAGCCGCCGGCGATGCGCTGCGCGAAGCGGCCCGGTCTGCGGGTGGCAGCGCAGCGGTGTTCCGCGCACCCGCGGCGCGTGAACCCGGGGGGGCAGGGCATGCGCCACTGCCGTCACGGGCGCTGGAGCAGATCCATGCGCGCCTCAAGCACAGCTTCGATCCGGCCGGTATCTTCAATCCCGGGCGCATGGCGGCAGGCTGGTAGGGCCGCGCCGCTCTGCCGGCCACGGCCGATACCCCTTCAACTGCCAGGCATGCACCATGCAAACCCAACTCTCCCCTGAATACCGCGCCCGCGCCGATGGCCAGCAGGCCGAGGCCATTTTGCGCAAGTGCGTGCACTGCGGCTTCTGCACGGCCACTTGCCCCACCTACCAGTTGCTGGGCGACGAGCTCGATGGCCCGCGCGGCCGCATCTACCTGATCAAGCAGGTGCTCGAAGGCCAGGCGCCCACGCGCGCCACCCAGATGCACCTGGACCGCTGCCTGACCTGCCGCAACTGCGAGAGCACCTGCCCGAGCGGCGTGCAGTACGGCCATCTGGTGGACATCGGGCGCAAGATCGTGGACGAGAAGGTGCCGCGCCCTGCCGGCGAAAAGGCCCTGCGCTGGGCGCTCAAGGAAGGGCTGCCCTCGCCGCTGTTCGCCCCGGCGATGAAGGCCGGCCAGATGGTGCGCGGCCTGCTGCCCAAGGCCTTGCAGGCCAAGGTGCCGGCCCCGCGCGATGCCGGTGCCTGGCCCACACGCGAACACGCGCGCAAGGTGCTCATGCTGGCCGGCTGTGTGCAGCCCGCGATGATGCCCGGCATCAACACCGCCACGGCGCGCGTGCTCGACGCCGCGGGCATAGAGACCCTGGTGGCGCCCAAGGCGGGCTGCTGCGGCGCAGTCAAGTTCCACCTCAACGACCAGGAGGGCGGCAAGGCCCAGATGCGCGCCAACATCGATGCCTGGTGGCCGCTGGTCGAGGCGGGCGGTGTGGAGTGCATCGTCATGAATGCCTCGGGCTGCGGCGTCACGGTCAAGGAATACGGCCATATCCTGCAGGACGATGCGCAGTACGCGGCCAAGGCGGCACGCATCAGCGCACTCACGCGCGACCTGTCCGAGCTGCTGCCGGACCTGCTGCCCGAACTGGCCGAGCGCCTGGCCGGGCGCGTCCGGCCGCAGACCAACGTGCAGTACGCCTACCACCCGCCCTGCACGCTGCAGCATGGGCAGAAGCTGCGCGGCGGGGTCGAGACGCACCTCGCCAAGCTGGGTTTCACGCTGCGCGTGGCGCGCAACGAGTCGCACCTGTGCTGCGGCTCGGCTGGCACCTATTCGGTACTCAACCCAGGGCTGTCGTACCAGTTGCGCGACCGCAAGCTCGGCGCCTTGGGTGAGGCCTTGGGCGAGCAGCCGCCCGCGGCCATCCTCTCAGCCAACATCGGCTGCATCACGCACCTGCAAAGCGGCACGGCCACGCCTGTGCGCCACTGGATCGAGGTGCTGGATGAGGCTTTGGCCTGATTTTTAGGCTTTCCAGCCCAAGGCTGGCATGATTGAGGGTTTTCTTGCCCCCCCTTCCTCGCTACGCCATGACCGACAACGTGCCAGAACAAGAACAGAAGATCGCCGCGCCCGCCGCCGCTGCCCCCACGGCGGACCAGGCCGCATCGCCTGCCTCCGCCGTGGCTTCGGCCGGAGCCGAGGGCGGGGATTCGCCAGCCCAGGCGCCTGCCAGCAAGAGCCGGCGCAGCCGCGGAGGCCGTGGCGGCCGCGGTGGCAAGCACGATGGCGGCAACCCGCGCCCGCATGACACCGCTGCGCCCGAGGTGAAGGGGGCCGCCGCGGCCCCTGCCGGCGCCCAGCGCACGCCACCGCGCACCCACCCTGTGCTGGAGCAACTGGCGGGCCTGTACCCGCAGCTTTTCGGCGCGGTGTTCCGCCCGCTCAAGCGCGGCATCTTCCAGGACCTGCAGGCGGCCCACCCCGAGCTGTTCGAGCGCGAGGCGCTCAAGGCAGCTCTGGGCATCCACACCCGTTCCACCCGCTACCTGCAGAGCGTGGCCGCGGGCGACAAGCGCCACGACCTCGCGGGCAAGCCGGTGGAAGCCATGGCGCCCGAGCATGTGCACCACGCGCTGCTGGAGGTCTACCGCCGCCGCAAGAACAGCAAGGCGCGCGCCGGCGAAGACCTGCTGCCCAAGCTGCGCAACCGCCTGGTCCAGGCCTTCGAGGCCTCGGGCCTCACGCGCGAGGCCTACACCGAGCTGGTGACGGGCCGCGATGACGAGGCCAATACCCTGCTCGAAGAGGCCTTTGCCGAATGGGCCATGCGCAACGCCCGCGACGAAGCCCTGCTGCGCGCCTTCGAGGCCAGCGGCCAGACCCTGGAGGCTTTCGCCGACATGTACGGCATGGCTGCGCGCGCAGCCGGCCAGACGCTGGAGCGCGCACGCCGTTATCGCAGTGTGGTGGCCGCGGCTGCCACCGCCGCAGCGACCACCGCCCCTGCGGCCTGAGCCGCTGCACAGGCTCCTTCCCTTGGGGGCGGCTGCTGACAAGGCCTTGGCAGCAGCCCCGCCTTCGGGCGGGATGGCGGCCTCTCTTTCCCCTGGTTGCAATTTGCCGTGCGCCGCGCCATCCTGCTGACACAAGGTTGTCAGCAGGGGGCCGGCACCATCACGGCTCCTGACAAACCCAGAGAGAGAGAGAACCGCATGCCACCCGTTTCTGAAAAGATCCCTGCCTTTCGCGTTGCCGGCATCGCCGTGCGCACCCGCAACAGCGAAGAGATGAACCCCGAGACCGCGCGCATCGGCGGCCTGTGGGACCGCTTCTTCAGCGAAAGCTGGGAGCACAAGTTGCCCAAGCCGGGCGCCGACGGCCGCATCTTCGGCGTCTACAGCGCTTACGAGTCCAACGAGCATGGCGCCTTCGACGTCACGGCCGGTGTGGACGCGCCCGCGGGCGCAGAGATCGTGGGCGGTGCCACCACGGTGGAGATCGAGGCGGGCGACTACCTGGTGTTCCACGGACAGGGCGCCATGCCGCAGATGGTGATCGATGCCTGGGGCCAGGTGTGGCGCTACTTCGCCGAGAACCCGCAGATCAAGCGCCGCTTCGCCACGGACTTCGAGGCTTACCCGGGCCCTGACCGCGTCGCCATCCACATCGGTATTTGAGATGACACCCCCTGAGTCGCTTCGCGCCTTCACCCCTCTCTCATATTGCTTCGCAATCTGGGAGGGGGACGCCCCCGGTGCGGCGGGGCGGCCCTTGCACGGGGGCACTGGCTTTGGCTGCGCCAGTCTCATACCCGCGCGCGCAGCACCGTGGATAGCTGATATGCGATCACTGCCCAACGCCTTGATGGCTTTTTAATCTATGCGCCGCGCAGACCGCCTGTTCCAGATCGTCCAACTCATCCGTGGGCGGCGCCTGTCCACCGCCGCCTTCCTGGCCGAGCGGCTGGAGGTGTCGCAGCGCACCATCTACCGCGATGTGGCCGACCTGCAGCACCAGGGCGTGCCCATCGATGGCGAGGCCGGTGTCGGTTACCGCCTGGGCGCAGGCTTTGACCTGCCGCCGCTGATGTTCAGCCAGGGCGAGGCCAATGCCCTCGTTGCAGCTGCGCGGCTGGCGCAGGCATGGCTCGACGCCGGGCTGGCACGCGAGGTCGAAGGGGCGCTCGGCAAGATCCTCTCGGTGCTGCCGCCCGAGGCGCGCGTGGCGGCCGAAGCGCAGGCGCTCTACGCTCCTTCGGTGGGCCTGGGGCCGCGCTCCCAGGCCACGCTGCAGACCCTGCGCGAAGCGGTGCACAGCTGCCATGTGGTGCAGATCGACTATGCCGACGTGCAGGGCCGGCCCAGCGTGCGCCGCCTGCGCCCCTTGGGCTGCTTCTATTGGGGCAAGGTCTGGACGCTGTCGGCCTGGTGCGAGCTGCGCAACGATTTTCGCGGTTTCCGCATCGATCGCATCGCCACCCTCACCGTGCTGCCCGAGCGCTTCCGCCAGGAGCCCGGCAAGACCCTGGCCGACATGCTGCGCCAGATCGAGGCCGAGATGGAATCGCGGCCGCCAGAATGGCCGCCCGCCTGCGCTCCCGCACCTGCGGGCACGGATTGAGCCTGTCCGCTCACACGTCGGCGGCGGGCAGGCGCTGCCGCAGTGCCTGCAGCATGTCGATGGCGGCGCGCACCCGCGCGGGCAGCAGCCGCCCGGAGGGGTAGACGATGTGGATGGGCATGGCGGGTGGCCGCAGGTCGGGCAGCACCTCCTGCAGTTCGCCCCTGGCCATCGATGCCTGCACCAGCATGTCGGGCACCTGGCACAGGCCCATGCCCAGCCGCATGGCCTCCAGCAGGCCTTCGGTCTCGCTCATGCGCACATGCGGGTGGGGGGTGTACTCCAACGCCTGTCCCTGCTGCTGGAACTGCCAGCTGCGGTCGCGGCCTGTGTTGGGCAGGCGAAACACCACGGTGGCGTGCGCGGCCAGGTCATCGATGCACCGGGGCGTGCCGTGTGCAGCCAGGTAGGCGGGGCTGGCGCACAGCATCAGTTGCTGCCGGTCCACCCGCTGCGCCACCAGGGTCGAGTCCTTGAGCGCGCCGATGCGCACGGCCAGGTCGATGCCGCTGCGCACCAGATCCACCTGCAGGTCGGTGAGGCTGATGTCCATCTCCAGCTGGGGATGCTGGCGGCGCAGTGCTGCCAGCAGGGGCAGCACAAAGTGCTTGCCGTAGAACACCGGCAGGTCGATGCGCAGGGTGCCCGAAAGCGTCTGGCGCGCACCCGAGGCGTCGGCCTGCAGATCCTCCAGCTCCGTCAGCACGCGCTGGCAGCGCTGGTACAGGCGCTCGCCATCGGGCGTGAGCGTGACCTGCCGCGTGGTGCGGTGGAACAGTTTGACCCCCAGGCCCTCTTCGAGCCGCTGCACCGACTTGGCCACGGTGGAGGGGGCCGCGCCCAGCTGCCGTGCGGCTGCGGCAAACCCGCCCTGTTTGGCGGTCTCGGCAAAGGCGACGAACTGCTGCAGGCCGGGCATGGGGGCTCCTTGTCTCGCCCTCGCGGCGTGATTGACGAAGAATTTTCGGCAATGTTAAGGCACTGGCGTGTCTTCTCGAAAGGTTGCGCGCTGGACACACTGCAGTTCTTCATTCACCCCCTTGGAAAGAGAGAGTCCCCATGCAAGTTCTTGCGCAAACCCACCCCGAGCCCACCCCCATCCCTGGCGTGGCCCATGCCACCTGGGCCGGATCGGACACGGGGCTGGCCCAGTTGTCGGTATGGCGACAACGCCTGGAGCCCGGTGCCGCCACGCCGCCGCACCAGCACGGCTGCGACGAGGTCGTGCTGTGCCTGAGCGGCTGGGGCGAGGTCCACACCCATGGCCGGGTGCACCGTTTCGGGCCCGAATCGGTGGTGGCGCTGCCGCGCGACCAGGTGCACCAGCTGTTCAGCGTGGGGGCGGTGCCGCTCGAAGTCATCGGCATCTTTGCGGGCACGCCGGTGGACACCCGGCTGCCCGACGGGGAGGCCCTGGAACTGCCCTGGCGCTCGTGACGGCACAGCCTCCTATGCCAGGGCGTCCCGGTAGCGCCGGCTGCAGGGCACGGTGCTGCCGTCCTTCATGCGCAGGCGCGCATCGCCGCTGTCCAGCGGCTCGATTTCGGCCACGGCGTCCAGGTTCACGGCATAGCTGCGGTGCACGCGCACAAAGCGCGCCGGGTCCAGCTGGGTGAGAAAGTCCGTAAGGGTCGAGCGCACCAGGTAGTCGTGCCCGTTGACATGCAGGCCCACGTAGTTGGCCTCGGCCTGCAGCCAGGCGATGTCGTTGGCAGCGATCAGGAACTCGCGGCGCAGCTTGCGCACCAGAAAGCGCTCGGGTCGCGGCACCGCGGCGGGTGGGGGGGACGGCTCTGCGGATTCCACTGCTGGGGTGGCGGGCACCTCCTGCAGGGGCGAGGGCTCGGGCGTGTCCAGCACCCGGGCCTCGCCCTGCAGGCGCAGCAGCACGAAGCGGTAGCTCACCAAGGCGCACACGATGAGTGCATAGGTGCGCACGTCCTTGAGGTACTCGTACCCCCATTGCGCCCACCAGGGGCCGTTCAGCCGGTATTCGGCGCCCAGCGCGGCGTAGGCGATATGCCGCAGCGCGATCATGGCCGCCAGGTGAACGGTGCAATACACCAGGCTGCCCAGCACATGCCAGGGCAGGTGGCGGCGCAGCGTGTCCCAGTGCAGGGGAAAGCGGCGCTCGAAGGCGACGATGGCCGGGATCAGCAGGCCCACCACCAGCACGCTGGACAACTCCCACAGCGCCGGCTCCCAAGCGGCCACCGGCCGGCCCGCGGAGCGCAGGTCGATCAAGGTCACCACGCTGTTGAAGGCCGCCTGGACCAGCAGTACCGTGGCCCAGAAGCCGATTTCGGCGCGGCGGCGCAGCGGGCGGTAGCGTTCGGGCCAGGGCAGGGTGGGCGGGGACGACATGCCCCCAGTGTAGGCAAGGGCCTGGATCGGGTTGGAAAACGGGCCCGATCTTCGTCCCTGCCGGCCACCGCCCATCCCAAAGTGCATGGGTCCCCGTCCCGCAGGGGGCAGGGCACAGGCCTTGCGGCGCGAGCATGGGGGCATGACCGATCCCCACCACCTTCCCTCCGCGGCCCCGCGCCGCCATGACATCGATGCCTTGCGCGCCCTCGCTTTCGCCCTGGTCATCGTCTACCACGTGGCCATGTACTACGTGGCCGACTGGCACTGGCACCTCAAGAGCCCGCATGCGGCCGAATGGCTGCAGGCGCCCATGCGGGCGCTCAATCTCTGGCGCATGGACCTGGTGTTCCTGGTGTCCGGGCTGGCGTTCGGACTGGTGCGCGGCCGCAAGACCGTGCCGGGGCTGGTCCGGCTGCGCAGTTGGCGCCTGCTGCTGCCGCTGGTGTTCGGCATGGCCATCGTGGTGCCCTACCAGCCTTATGCGCAGGGCGTTGCCAACGGGTTGATCGCACCGGGCTTCGGGGCCTTTCTGCTCCGCTATTTCGGCGCAGGAGGTGGCTGGCCGGCGGGTGCCTTCGATGGCTGGGAGGTGGGCGTGACCTGGAACCACCTGTGGTACCTGGCCTACCTGTGGGCCTACACGGTGGTGTTGGCGCTGCTGTTGCCCGGGCTGGAGTCGGCCAGGGGGCAGCGGCTGCGTGCGGCCTTTACCGGCCTGCGGGGCGCCGCGCTGTTCCTGCTGCCCGTGCTGCCCCTGGTGCTGTACTCGCTGCTGCTGTGGCGCCACTTCCCGCCCACGCACGACCTCATCCACGATGCCTGGCTGCATGCGGTGTACTTCACGCTGTTCCTGTACGGCTACTGGATCGGGCTCGATGCCGGCCTGTGGGCGGAGCTGGTACGTCTGCGCTGGCGCACTCTGGCGGGGGCGCTGCTCCTGCTGGCGCTGTTCATGCTCCTGCGGGGGCCTGCCGTGCAGAACGGCGGCTGGCTGGCACGCACCGCCGTGCGGGTGCTAGCCGACCTGTACCTGTGGGGCATGCTGCTGGCTCTCCTGGGCTGGGCCCACCACCGGCTCAACCGGCCCTGGCGCTGGCTGCCCTGGGCGCGTGAGGCCGTCTACCCCTGGTATGTGCTGCACCAGACGGCCATCATCGTGCTTGCGGTCGCCCTGGCGCGCTGGCCATTGGGCCCGGTGCTGGAACCGCTCGCCTTGCTGACCGGTACGGTACTGCTGTGCTGGGCACTGACGGGACTGGTGCGGCGCTCGCGCTGGCTGCGGCCGCTGTTCGGCCTGCCGCCGGCCGGAGCGGTGCGGGCCAAGGCGGCGCCAGGGGGGATACTGGCGGCCCGTTGACCGAGAAGATCCCCCCATGGAGACTGCCGCGCCCGTCTTGCCCGAGCCCTTGCCCCTGCGCCCCGCTGGGAGGGACGATGCCCCCGCACTGGCCGCGCTGTGGCGGCGTGCCTGGGCGTCGGCCAACCCCGCGGTGGCCGAGGTCGCGCCGCTGGCACATTGGCAGGGGCGGGTCCAGGGGGAGTTTTTCGGGCCACCATGCCTCACGCTGGTGGGCGAGCTGCAGGGGCGCATCGCCGCGTTCCTGGTGCTGGATACGGGCGCGGGCTACCTGCACCAGTTGTTCGTGGACCCTGAATTGCAGGGGCAGGGCATTGGCGCGGCCCTGGTCGCGCAGGTCAGCGCGCTGTGCCCGGCGGGCTGGTCGCTGCACGTGGCCAGCGGCAACCTGGGCGCACGCCGCTTCTATGCGCGCTGCGGCCTGCAGGAAGGCGCACCGGACCGCAACCCTGTCACAGGCCGCGAGCGTGTGCTCTGCCGCTGGCAGAGGTAGGTAGGCCGCAGGATCAGGCCAGCGCGGCCTCGATATCGCCTGCGAGCTTCTTGGGCGCATCCTGCGGGGCATAGCGGCGGATCACCTGGCCATCCTTGCCCACCAGGAATTTCGTGAAGTTCCACTTGATGGCCTTGCTGCCCAACAGGCCCGGGGCCTCGGCCGTGAGCCATTTGTAGAGGGGCGATGCATTGGCCCCATTGACGTCGATCTTGGCCATCATCGGAAAGCTCACGCCGTAGTTGAGCTGGCAGAAGCTTGCGATCTCGTCGTTGCTGCCCGGGTCCTGGCTGCCGAACTGGTTGCACGGAAAACCCAGCACCACCAGGCCCTTGCCGCCATACTCCTTGTGCAGCTCTTCCAGCCCCCCAAACTGCGGCGTGAACCCGCAGGCGCTGGCCGTGTTCACGATGAGCAGCACCTTGCCCCGGTACTGCGAGAGCGGCACGCTCTGCCCATTCATCTGCAGGGCTTCGAAATCGTAGATGGTCTCGGGCATCGGGGCTCCTCGGTGGATGAAGAAGCCATGGTAGCCGCTGCGCGGTTTGTCTGCCCGCCGGCTTCGGCCCTGGGCGTAATCTATGCAATGCGCGCGACCGAGGCCAGTGCCACCGTGCAAGGGCCGCCCCGCCGCACTGGTGGCGTCCCCCTCAGGGGGATGGCGCGCAGCGCCTCAGGGGGAGCCTAGTGGTGCGCATCCTGCCGCGCAATGTGCAGCAGGTGCTCGACCTCTTCGCGGTGGGTCACGCAGTTGTTCTGGTGCCAGCGGCGGATGATCCACATGATGCCCGCGACCACCAGGCCGAAGATGGTGATGGCGCCGAAGACCGACAGGCCGAACTTGAGCGACAGGCTGTAGAACGCGCCCAGCGCCAGGATGCAGGCCTGCTCGTTGAAGTTCTGCACGGCGATGGATCGGCCGGCGCCCATGAGGTTGTGGCCGCGGTGCTGCAGCAGCGCGTTCATGGGCACGACCAGGTAGCCGCCCAGGCCGCCGAGCAGGATCAGAAAGGGAATGGCCAGCCAGATGTTCTTGATGAAGACCATCAGTATCAGCAGCAGGCCCATGGCGATGCCCAGCGGGATGACCCGGGTGGCCATGTCCAGCCGCATGCGCATGGAGGCCACCACGGCGCCCACCGCGGTGCCGATGGCGACCACGCCCGTGAGGGCTGAGGCCTGGGTGGTGTTGTAGCCCAGGGCCACGCCGGCCCAGGCCAGCACGATGAACTTGAGGTTGCCGCCCGCACCCCAGAACAGGGTGGTGGTGGCCAACGAGATCTGGCCCAGCTTGTCGCGCCACAGGCGGTTGTTGCAGGCCCAGAAGTCGGGCAGCAGGGCCATGGTGTTGGCCAGCACGCTGCGCGAGGGGTCGGCGCGCAGGGGGCGCATCTCCACGCCGGTGTGCGGAATGCGGGTGTTGAACCAGGCCGCCAGTGCGTAGATCGCGATCAATCCGGCAATGGCCGCCTCGGCGGGCGTGTCCACGCCCGTATCGATCACCGGGAAATCGAAGCTCAGCATCATGCCCGAGACGTTGTGCCCGACGAGCTGGCCACCGAGCAGCACGCCAAGGATGATGGAGGCGATGGTCAACCCCTCGATCCAGCCATTGGCCTTGACCAGCTGGGAGGCGGGCAGCAGCTCGGTGAGGATGCCGTACTTGGCCGGCGAGTAGGCCGCGGCGCCCAGGCCCACCACCGCGTAGGCGATCAGCGGGTGCGAGCCAAAGAGCATCATCAGGCAGCCCAGCACCTTGATGGCATTGCTCACGAACATCACCCGCCCTTTGGGCAGGGCGTCGGCAAAGGCCCCCACGAAAGGCGCCAGAACGACATAGAACAGCGCGAACATGGGCACCAGCGCGGCGCGCTGCCATTCGGGCGCACCCTCAGAACGAAGGAGTTCGACCGCTGCCACGAAGAGTGCGTTGTCGGCCAGCGAGCTGAAAAACTGCGCCGACATGATGGTGTAGAAACCGCGCTTCATCGAATGGCTGGTGCTGCATCAGGCGAACTGATGCCCTGTTAAATATGGGGAGCCGGGTGGCCGACAGATGGTTATATCACGTGGGTAAACGGTCACGGTGCCAGAATCCAGGGCATCCCACCCGGTCAAACCCCATGCCACGCCCGATACACGCCACCATCCATACCGCCGCCCTGCACCACAACCTGGAGCGCGTGCGCAAGAGCGTGCCCGATGCCAAGGTCTGGGCCGTGGTCAAGGCCAATGCCTATGGCCATGGCATCGAGCGTGCCTACGAAGGCCTGCGCGGCGCCGATGGCTTTGCCATGATCGATCTGGCCGAGGCCGAGCGCGTGCGCCAGCTGGGCTGGCGCGGCCCCATCCTGCTGCTTGAAGGGGTGTTCGAGGCGCGCGACCTGGAGCTGTGCTCGCGCCTGGGGCTGTGGCATGCCGTGCACTGCGACGAACAGATCGACATGCTGGCCGCGCACAAGACCCAGGTGCCGCACCGCGTGTTCCTGAAAATGAACTCGGGCATGAACCGCCTGGGCTTCACACCCCAGCGCTACCGTGCGGCCTGGGCCCGGCTCAATGCCCTGCCGCAGGTGGACGAGATCTCGTTCATGACCCACTTCAGCGATGCCGACGGCCCGCGCGGCATTGCCCACCAGATGGCGGCGTTCAACGAGGCCACGGCCGATCTGCCAGGTGAGCGCACACTCTCCAACAGCGCCGCCACCTTGCGCCACAGCAGCGATGCGGCCGTGCGCGGCGACTGGGTGCGTGCCGGCATCGTGCTCTACGGCAATGCCCCCGACCACCCGGAAAACACCGCCGGCCACTGGGGGCTGGCGCCCACCATGACCTTGGCGACCAAGCTGCTGGCCGTGCAGCAATTGCAGGCGGGCGACACGGTGGGCTATGGTTCGAATTTCGTCGCCGATGGGCCGCTCACCATCGGGGTGGCGGCCTGCGGCTATGGCGACGGCTACCCGCGCCACTGCCCCACCGGCACGCCGGTGCTGGTCAACGGGGTGCGCACGCGCCTGGTGGGCCGGGTGAGCATGGACATGGTCACCGTCGACCTCACGCCGCTGCTGCAGGCGGGCATGGAGGTCGGCTTTGGCAGCGAGGTCACGCTCTGGGGCCGCGCCAGCAACGGGGCGGTGCTGACCATCGACGAGGTGGCCGAGCCGGCGGGCACCGTGTCCTGGGAGCTGATGTGTGCGCTGGCGCAGCGCGTACCTGTCACGGTGGAGTAGTGAGCATCTTGTCACGGTTCGCCCGACGGGCCTTGCCGTGAACCGGGCCTGATCGGGTACGCTGCGCGCCTGACCATCCGCCCTGACAGGAGTGCAGCCCATGGCCGACAAGCGCAGCGCCCGCAAAAAGAACTCGAACTGGCGCTCCGTGCGCATGCAGCCCCGGCACCACCTGGCGGACAGCCTGCAGCAGCGCTACAGCCTGCGCCTGCACGGATTTCTGATCGGCGGCTTTGTGCTGATCCTGATGTGGTGCGCCTCTTATGTGCAGATGCGCATGGGCATGGAGACCCTGGCGTGGCGCTACCTGGTCACCCTGTCGGTTGGCTACGTCGGCTACCTGCTGGTGCTGCGCCTGTGGGCGGCGCGCCTGGTGCAACGGGATGAGGACGATTCGGACAGCGGTGCGGGCGATGCGATCGAGGCCGCCGGGGACGTGGCGGACATCGCGATCGATGCGGTCTCATGGCGCGGCGGCAGCGGGCCGAGCATGCCCATGCCGCGCTCGGGCGGTACAGTCCACACCAGTGGCGGCTCGGGCGACTTCGGCTCCGCCCTGTCGGATGCGGGTTCCGGCCTGGGCGACCTGGCCAGCGGCGCGGCCGATGCCGTGTCGGGCGCCGACGAGGGCGCCGTGGTCGTGATCCCCATCGTGGCCATCTTCCTCATTGGTTCGGCCATCGTGTTCGGGGCGGGCGCGCTGGCCATGCTGTTCTTCGGCTGGGACGTGTTGCTCACCGTGGCGGTGGAGCTGGCCTTCTCGGTGGTGACGGCGCGCGCCGCCATGGGGGTGGAGCGCGAGGGCTGGCTCAGTGCCGCCGTGCGCCTGACCTGGAAGCCCATGCTGGGCGCCGTGGTGTGCGCCGTGGCCCTGGGCGCGGCCATCGACCATTTCCTGCCCCATGTGAATTCGCTGCCCGAGGCCGTGCGGGCGCTGCAATCGTCGGTATCGAAAGCGCCTTAGGCGCATTGCGCGGCAAGGCCGCAAGCCACTGGAGAGGACAGACCACCATGCCCCATGCACCCGTTCTCATCGTGGGCGCCGGCCCCACTGGCCTGGTGCTGGCCCTGTGGCTCACACGCCAGGGCGTGCCGGTGCGCATCATCGACAAGGCGGCCGGGCCTGGCACGGCATCGCGCGCCATGGCCGTGCAGGCGCGCACGCTGGAGCTGTACCGCCAGCTCGACCTGGCCGACGCGGTGGTGGCCAGCGGCCACACCATCCCGGCCATCCACCTCTGGACCACAGGCCAGCGGCGCGCCACGCTGTCCTTCGGCTCGGCAGGCCAGGATCTCACGCCCTACGCCTTCTTGCTGGTCTACCCCCAGGACCAGCACGAGCGGCTGCTGGTGGCACGCCTGCAGGCCCTGGGGGTCGGGGTGGAGTGGCGCACCGAGTGCCTGGGTTTCGAGGACCAGGGCGAGCGCATCGTCGCGCAACTGCGCCTGCCCGATGGCAGCGAGCAGGCTTGCGCAGCCCCCTACCTGGCCGGCTGCGACGGTGCCCGTTCGGTGGTGCGCCACCAGATCGGCGCGGGTTTCCCGGGCGGCACCTACGACAAGATCTTCTACGTGGCCGATGTCGATGCCCGCGGGCCAGCAGCGACCAACGGGCAGGCGCACATCGCGCTGGACCATGCAGATTTCGCGGCCTGGCTGCCCTACGACAACCAGGGGCGCGGCCGGCTGATCGGCGTGGTGGGCGATGAACGGGCGCAGCGGGCCGAATCCCTGGCCTTCGACGACGTGGGCCACAGCGCCATTGCGAGCGTGGGGCTCCAGGTGCGGGCGGTGCATTGGTTCTCGACCTACCGTGTGCACCACCGCGTCACGGACCACTACCGCCGGGGCCGTGCCTTCCTGGTGGGCGACGCCGCCCACGTGCACAGCCCGGCCGGCGGGCAGGGCATGAACACGGGCATTGGCGATGCCATCAACCTCGCCTGGAAGCTGGCCGCCGTGCTGCAGCACGGCGCTCCCGATGCACTGCTGGACAGCTACGAGGCCGAACGGCGTGCTTTTGCACTGAAGCTGGTGGAAACCACCGATAGGCTGTTCAGCTTTGTCACGGCCGACGGCAGCTTTGCCGATTTCATGCGCACGCGCATCGCTCCGTTGCTGGTGCCGCTGGCCTCTGGCGCGGGTGCCGTGCGCGAGTATGCCTTCCGCATGGTCTCGCAGACGATGATCAGCTACCACGACGGCCCCCTGGCTGCAGGCCAGGCCGGCGCGGTGCGGAGCGGCGACCGCCTGCCCTGGGTGCGCACGGCCGACAACCACGGCCCCCTGGCCGATATCGCCTGGCAGGTGCATGTCTATGGCGATGCACCGGGCGAGCTCGCCGCCTGGTGCACCTCGCAAGGCATCGCGCTGCACCGGTTTCCGTTTGGCCCGGCGCACGAAGCCGTGGGCCTGGCGCGTGGTGCCGCTTACCTTCTGCGCCCCGACAGCTATGTGGCCTGCGCCGACCCGCAGGCGCGCTGCGCGGTGCTGCAGGCCTACCTGGAGCGCCATTTGGGCGCTGGCACGCGCCGCAGCTGAGGGCCCTGGTACCGGGTCTTTCGTGACCCGTCGCCCATGAAAAAAAGCGGGGTGCGCCACTCGGTGGCGCACCCCGCTCCGTGCGGGACCTGTGTTTCGGTTCAGCGTGCCGTCACGGCAAATCCCTGTACCAGTCCGCCGGGGTAGCGCACAAAGAGCTTGGCGCCCTCGAACCACCAGTTGCTGTTGGCAGGTCCGGTGCCCGCAGGCAGCAGCGCCAGATCGGGAACCAGCAGGAAGCGCTGGCTGCCAAGCGCCAGCTCGGTCTGCAGATCCAGGCCAGTACGCACGGTGGTGGTGGAGCCCAGGAGCGACTGCAGCAGGCTGGTCAAGCCTTCGTAGTCGGCCACATCGCCCTGCAGGGCCTGGCTCACACCGTTCGCATCCGTGAAGACCAGGCCCGCCGAGTTGCTGAAGACAAAGCCCGGGGCATTGCCCGTGCGGCCCATCGGCAGCCACTGCGGACGCAGGTGGAAGACGGTGGTGCCCAGGGAGACGCGCAGTGCGCCATTGGGCTGCAGCACCGTGGTGGCACCCAGGCCCGTCAGGGCCTGGCCCATGGCGGCCAGCGACTGCAGGGCCGGACCGAAGCGGGTCACCAGGCCTGCCGTGGCCACCTCGATGCTGCCGTCGTCCGCTACGGTGACGCCATCCGCGCGGCCAGGTACCACGCGCACTTCCAGCGGCACCACGGGGAAGCTCGCGCCGCCCAGGGTCCAGGTGATGCTGCCGTTGGTGGCTTGTGCACTGCCGGTGATGCCGACGGTGCGCAGGCCTGCGTTCACCAGGGTTTCCAGCGGCGTGCTGCCACCGGTGCGTGTCGGCACACCTGCCAGGCGCACGAAGCCCACGTTGGCGTTGATGCCGGCAGGCAGGTCGCCGCGCTGCACGGGGTCGCCCAGGCCAGTGCCGGCCACGGTGCCCAGGCGCACGCTCTGCACCTTGCCCGTGCCATCAAGGCGCGCCACTTCACCGCTGAGCACCGTCACGCTCGCGGCACCGTTGGTGGCTGGTGGCAGCGCCACGCGGCCGGTGCCCACGAACACGCTCCACGATTGCGGCGTGCCTGCGGCAGCGCGCGGGGTGGTGACCAGCGTGACCGAGACCACGCCGTCGCCCTGGGCCGTCAGCGGCAGGTTGCCCGTGGTGGTGGACAGCAGGGCCACCACCGTGCCCTGGCTCACCGTGCCGCTGAGCGTCACCTGCGAGTCGCCCGAGGTCGATGGGTTGAGCACCAGGGCGACCTGGGGCTGGCCATTGGCACCGGTCAGCGTGACCACGCTCAGCACCGTGGCGGTGTTGGGCTGGGGCTGGATGCTGAAGGTCTGGCCACCGATCACCAGGGTCACGGGCGCCGGAGTCCCGCCGCTGCTCGTCGGGGGCAGGGTGATGGTGGAGCCGCCCGACTGCGGGTTGAGCGTGATCGTGCTGCCCGGGGACGCCGTGACCTGCACGCTGCCGCCAATGGTGACCGGGGTGCCCGGCGTCACGGTTGCAGTGCCCTGGGTGATCACCGCGGGCGGGGGCGATCCGCCACCACTGCTGGGCACCTGGGCCGTGTAGGCCAGGGCCGTGGTGCCACTCTCGTTGCCCGCGGCATCGATCGCCTTGAGCGTGAAGTTGTGCAGCGCGAAGCTCAGGCCAGCGACGGTGACCGAGAAGCTGCCACCCGTGGCCGTGGCGTTGCCCAGCAGCGTGGCGCCTTCGTACACCTCCACCCGGCTGCCGGCTTCTGCCGTGCCGGTGATGACCACCGAACTGCCTTCTGCCGACGCGTTGTTGGCCGGGTTGGTCACCACCGGGGCCGATGGAGCGCTGATGTCGTAGGTCACGCCGGTGATGGAAGCCGTCACGGCGGCGTTGGTGGCCGCATCGGTCGCGTCGAACGCGAAGGTGTAGACCGCACCGTCGACCAGGCCCAGCGGGGCCGCGCAGCCATTGGCATCGGCGGTCAGCGCCACCACATGGGCCCCGGCATCACGGGCGGTGCCCTGCAGCGTGCAGGTGCGGGGCGATGCATTGTCGGCGGTGCCGCCGGTGCGGGTTGCCGTGATGCTGGCGCTGACCACGGCCTTGCTGAGTGTGAAGCCCAGCGTGCTGCCGAGCTTGATGGCACTGTTGTTGGCGGGCGTCAGGGCACTGAACACGGGGACATCGGTATCGCGTGTCAACACCAGATCCTGCACAAGAGTGCTTTCATTGCCCGCTGCATCGCGCAGGGTGATGCGGAAGGTCGCCTGCTGTCCATTGGCGATGCCACTGGTGTCGAGCGTGATGGTGGCCGTGCCGCCGGAGATGTTCTGGTTGGTGTAGACGTTGTTGACCCACACCTGGAGTCCATCCTCGACGTTCTGGACGATCAGCTGCGTGGAGTTGCCGATGGCAAAAGAGGGCCTTGCGGCCAGTGTGGGAGGCGTCGGCGCAACGGAATCCACCAGCACGCTGGCCGTGGCGGCAGCAGAGATATTGCCTGCGTTGTCCTTGACAAAGCCGTGCAGCGTGTAGCTGCCATCCGATGCGAACTGGTAGCTCGTGGGCACGGCACCCCAGGCGCAACCGGCCGACGCATTGTTTTCATGCAGGCAGTAGCCCGCAGCGGCGATGCCGGATCCTGCATCGCTGCCGCTGAAGGCCCCGGCCGCCACGGTGACCGTCCGGTTGGCGGCCGTGACAGAAGCGGGCAATGTCAGGCTGGCCGTTGGGGCCGTGGTGTCATAGGTGACCCCTGTGACCTGGGTGGCCGCTGAGACGTTGCCCGCCTTGTCCGTGCCGCTGAAAGCAATCGTGTAGATGGCGTTGCTGACCAGGTTCAGTGCCGTGGTGCAGCCATTGGCATTGGCGGCATAGGCGATCTGGTGCGTACCCGCATTCAGTGCCGTGCCCTGCAGCGTGCAGGTGTGCGTTGTCGGGTCGGCAGCGCCGCCGGTGCGCGTGAGCATGATGGTGGCGCCAGCCACCACCTCTTCGCTCAGCATGTAGTCGATGGTGCTGCTGCTGCCCAGGAAGCCATTGTCGGCCGGCTGGATGCCGGAGAACACCGGCAGCGTGCCGTCGCGGGTGATCGTGAGCGTGGCGCTGACCAGCGTGCTGCCTCCGCCTGCGGTCTTGGTTTCGACGACGAAGGTCTTGTCACCATCCGGCGCGGGCGTGTTCAGCAGGACGGCCAACTTGCCGGTGGCCGTGATGGTGCCCTGGTTGGCACCGTCCACCCATACTTCGGCGTTTTGCGGGCCGGTCACCGTGATCGAGGTTGTATTGGTATTCGTGGACCCATTGACCACCTGGGCTCTGCCGGCGGAGGTACCGGCCAGGTAGTTGCTGTCGCCGGGGTACTGGGCCGTGATGGTGTGCACCCCCACAACCAGATCGATCGGGCTGCAACTGGCCGTGCCATTGGTCAGGGTCAGGTTGGAGCAAGCGGCAATGGCATCCACGCCGGACCGCAGACTCACCTGGGCCGTGGGCGCAGGATTGCCTGTGACCGTCACCGACAGGATGGCAGGGCTGCCCAGTGTGACGGGCGTTGTGGGATTGACCACCATGCTCGGCGGTCCTTCGGGGTAGGCGCTCGTGTTCGATACGCTTCCCGTAGTGGCCAGGGTGGCGCTGCTGCCGGTGGCATTCATCACGGCCGTATCCAGGACCACTGTACCGCCGATGTTGCCGCCGGTGTTGGCTCCGAACTGGGAATTGGTCAGGTTGATGGTGGTCGCTGCCGTGCGGTTGACCCACACCGCGCCACCGCGGTCGGCTGTGTTGCTGTTGAAGATGGAGCCGTCCACCGTCATCGTGCCGATGTTGCGGATCGCGCCGCCTTCACCAGCAGCCGTGTTGCCATTGAAAATGCAGGAATTGATGGTCAGCGCACCACGGTTTTCGATGGCACCGCCGCTGGATTCCGCAGAGTTGCTGCGGAAGGCGCAGTTGCTCAGGCTGGCGGTGGAACCTGCTGGGATGAACAATCCACCTGCATTGCTCATGCCGCTGCTGGCCAGCGCTTTGCCGTTTTGCACGGTGAGCCCGCTCAGCGTGAGGGTCACGTTGCCGCTCGGCGGCACGATGTCCAGCACGCGGACGGCATTGCCGCCGGAAATGCTGGTGGCGGTCGCTCCGTTGCCGGTGATAGTGACGGATTTCTGGATGACCAGGGGGCCGGTGCTCAGCACGATGGTCTGGCCTGACAACGCGCTCGCAAACACAATGGTGTTGGGGCCGGTGGCGTCCGCTGCAGCGCAGCCTGCCGAGACATTGCCGCCCGCGTTGGTGTTCGCAATAGCCTTGCGCAGCGTGCAGCCTGTAGAGCCGTCCCCCAGTGCATCCACCGTCACTGTGGCGGCGGCAGCCTGCGCCTGGCCTGCGGCGCTCAAGGCCAGAACCAGCATGCCCAGGCCGGACCACCAGATCGGCTTCAGGGTTGGGATCCTTCGTTGCATGAAATCGACTCCTCGGTCGGCCCGCAGGCCTTGCAGCGCCAGCGCGCCTTGTGGGTTCTTGTGTGGATCAGTTGCGGGACGGGAAGACGCCCTGCAGTGCGATCACGAAGTTCATCACCAGGAATGGCGGTAAATTGTTGTGAGGCTGTGTTCCGCCGGCGGGCGCCAGCAGCTGTGTATTGATTCCAGCAGCGGTGGCATCGGTGTAGGGGGAATCCACCGCCGATGCAGCCAGATGGGCGTTCTGCGGGGAGCTACTGGTACCGACCCCACTGACGGCGTTCAGGGCGTGGGTGTGCGAAGGTATCTGTGCCAGGGTCAGGGTGACGGTTTCCACCCCCGCTTGCTGGCCCTGCTGGTAGGAACTGCCCAGGGTGGAGGTCCCCATGCCCATGGGGCGCCGCCCCCGCAGATCAGGCAGCGCAAAGGTGGTCTGTCCGTTGCCCCCATAGGTGGTTCCCAGCAGAGAAAAAAGGGCGGTGTTCTGTGAGATGGGGAGCATCTGTCCACTGCAGAAGGCCCAGCCTCTGGGCGCAAAGGGGAAGGCACACAGTGTGATTTCGCCGAGAAATGGGGTCGTCATGGGGGTTCCGATCAGGGGGCGGCAATCGCTCAGTTGCGGGAGGGGTAGATCCCCTCAAGGGCGATGCAGAAATTCAGGGCCAGGTAGGGCGGCATGTTGTCGTGGGCCTGAGTTCCGCCCGCCGATGTGACAGCCGTAGCTGCCATGTTGGTGTTCAAGGCACCGGGTTCGTAAAGGTCCGAGCGAATGCTCGATGGCGCCAGCCCGCCTGTGCCTGCAGCGGGTGTGTTCAAGTTGCCGGCCGCTGTCACAGCGTTCACACCATGCGTGTGTACCGGCATCTGCGTTGCCAGGAGCGTCACGCTCTCAACGCCGCCATCCTGACCCTGGTTGTAGATGGACAGGCCTGGCCCCTGGCCGAACCCGATAGGGGCTCTCCCCTGGAGATTGGGCAGCGCAAAGGTGGTCTGTCCGTTGCCCCCATAGGTGGTTCCCAACAGCGAAAACAAGGCGGTGTTCTGCTGAATGGCGATGATCTGGCCCTCGCACTTCGCCCAGCCACGCGGTGCGAAGTTGCAGCCGAAGATGCGGATTTCTCCAACGAATGGATCCATGGAATGTCCCCTTTCAGTTGCGCGACGGGAAGATCCCGCCCACGCAAATGATGTAACCGACGGCCAGATAGGGCGAACGGTTTTCGTGCGGTTGGCTACCGCCGGATGTCGTCAGCGTATCGGCCGCAAGATTCGTCGTGGCAGCAGCGCTGGTGTAGCGAAAATCACGGGCAGACGTGGTGCCCAGCAGGCCATTTTGAGGAGAGGCCTGGGTGCCGATCCCCCCATGCATCAAACCATGGCTGTGTTGTGGCATCTGCTGGGTGGTCAGGGTCACGTCCTCCGACCCCGAGACTTCCCCCATGGTGTACGAACTCAGCCCGGGGCCCTGGCCCTGGTGCACCGGTGCCCGTCCCCGCAGATCGGGCAGCGCGAAGGTGGTTGTTCCATTGCCTCCATAGGTGGTGCCCAGCAGAGAAAAGAGAGCAGTGTTTTGTGCAATGGACAAAATTTGGCCGTTGCAGAACATCCAGTCCCGGGGCGCGAAGTTTCCGCCGAATATGCGGATTTCGCCAAGATAAGCTTCTGACATCGTCAATATCTTTCTGTTGTGGTCGCTCGTGCCGTCAGGTCGCCAGGTAGGTCCCGGCGATGCGGCTCCCCAGAATTTCACACAGGCCCTGGCAACTGCCAGCATGCACGGACGGCAGTGCCACAGCGGAACCGGTCTGACCCAGGTGCAGGCCATGCAGATAGGCTGAAACCACGGTTTCACCGGAGGCCGTATCCAGGCGCACCTCGCCACGCGGCGTCTGCAGCACGGCGGCTTCCATGGCCTGGGCCAGTTGCAGTCCACGGGGGCGCGACAGGGCGGCGGCGTGCAGGCGCTGGGCCATCTCGTGCCCCAGCACATGGAAGGGCGTGGGGCTGCGTGTGCCCAGCGCGGATGCCAAGGCGGTATCGCTCAAACGGGGTTGCCAGGGGCGGGTGGCCCAGATGAGCGGACCCTGAGCAGGCTGCTGCAGGGCAGCAGCAGCCATGGTTTCCCCGAGCATGCCGCCAGCCACCAGGGGGACATGGCGGGCCGCGTCCGAGCCCGCCCAGAACTGTTGGAATGCATCCGCCCGTGCGCCGGAATCCAGCGCGAAGACGAAATCGGGCCGTGTCTGGCGCACCAGCAACGCCAGCTCTTCCAACTGGCTGGCCCCATCGGCTGCGCGTGTGAACACCGTGTTCTGCACCCGGCCACCGGCGGAAGCCAAACCGCGCTCGAAAGCAGGCAGGTGGTCAAAACCGCTGTCTGCCGGGCCCACGGCCACAATGGCGCGCGGGCCGAGCGCCTTGGCAGCCCAGCGGCCCGTGGCCCAGGCGGCTTGCCAGTAAGCCAGGCTGTTGTGCACCACCCAGGGTGAGCGCGCCTGGGGACTGAGCGCATTGGCGCCGGTATCGCCCACGAGCAGGGGCACCTGGTAGCGCTCCAGCAGAGGCTCCCAGGGGGCGGCCTGCGCGCCGGCGTCGACAAAACCGGCCAGCACGTCCACTTGCCCGGTCGCCAGCAGCTCCTGTGCGGCACGTTGCGCCTGGCTGGAGTGGCTTCCATAGGCGACCGGCGTGAAGTGCAATCGCGGGCCAGCGGTCTGCTGCTGCGCAAAAGCCTGGGCGCCGGCCATCAGCTGCGCACCAAGCAGGGGGTAGGCACGCCCCTGGGGCAACAGCATGCCGACCCGCAGCGTGCTGCGGCCCGCTCCCAGCGGCGAGGATGGGGCTGCACCGGCAAGGCTTGGGGCGCCCAGGGCAGCGGCAACCGCCACCGCCCCGGCGCCGGCGACAAACCGGCGGCGGCTTTCGGATTCCGGGGCCTCTGGGGCCAAGGGCGCGGTGTCTTCGAATTCCATGGGTCGTTGTTCCTGGTTCAATCAGTCCACTGTCTGTAGTTCATTCGTGCCACGGTTGCCGGACTTCCTTGCGGAAGCCCGCCGTGGCTTGCCATGCGGCCATTCCATCTGCCGCACCATGCCGTCGTCGGCCACACTCGCAAAGCCGCAGCGCTCGTACAGGTGCACCACGGGGTTCGCGCTGGCGGCTTGCAGCCGCAGGCCCACGCCAGCCGCCTGGGCCTCCTGCTGGAGCCGGGTGATCAGTTCGGCCCCAATGCCCTGGCCGCGGGCGGCAGGCAGAAGCTCGATGTTGACCAGCACCCAGCGTTCCGCATTGCGGCAAACGGCCAGCATGCCGACGGGTTGGTCGTCGCTCAACACCAAGCGGGTTTCCACAGGGGGCAGGTACTGGCCGTAACCGGCCGTGCGAAAGCGGTGCTGCATGGCGCAGAAGGCGTCGATCTGGGCGTCCGGCCAGCCGATGGCTTGGAGCTCAGGCTCGCGCACCGAGCGGTACACGGCGTTCAGGAACGCTGCGTCGTGCTCGGTTGCAGGACGCAACGCGAGGGCTGGCTGCTGCTTCGCCATGGACGCTCCCACTTGCCACACCTTTCTTGCCGCCCAACCAGGCAGGCTCTGCCAGCGGCGCCGTGCCGCAAAAACCAGAAGTTACACGCAAATTTTAACGACTGCACGTAAAGTTTTACCGCTTGGTGCGATTGTGGCGCTGAAGCTGCGGCCGCCCTGGGTGCTCCAGCAGTGCGCGCAGGGCCCGGGTGCACCGGGGACGCCTGTGCCGTGGTCAGCCGCGCCGGTCGCACGCTGGCAGGGCATCCAGCTCCCCGCGCAGTTGCTCCAGCAGTGCCAGCAGCTGCGCCTGGGTGCCCGCATCGCAGCCGGCCAGCAACCGGGCCGACAGCGTCTGGCGCAGGCTGCGCACTGTCTCCTGCAGGGCCTGGCCCTCGGGGCTCAGGGCCAGGATGCGGCTGCGGCCGTCGTCGGGGTTGGGGTGGCTGGTGATCCAGCCGCGCTCGGCCAGCAGCGCCACCATGCGCGCCACCTGGGCCTTGTCGGCGCCGCTGTGGCGCACCAGGTCCTTCTGCGTGGCCCCCGGGTGGCGGCCGACGAAACCCAGTGCACGCACCTCGTTCATGGTCAGGTCGGGGTGGATGGCGGCCATGGCCCGCACCATGTGCGCGCGGTACACGTGCATCAGGTCGTGCATCGCTTCAAAGACATCGGCGGGGGGGCGGTTGCGGTGCATGGCAAAGCCAACCGGTTGACAAAGTCAACTTGTTGGCGGATGATTTGGTTGATTGAATCAACAACATTGTAACTTATGGACACCGAAACCCTTGTCACCGCTGCGCCTGCCGATTCCTTGGCCATCACCCGCGTTCGCCATGCCTTGAAGGCACGCCAAGCCCAGGTGCTGCGCCGCACCGAAGTCAGCCCCGGCTTTGTGCGCCTCACCTTGGGCGGGCCCGACATGGCCGACTTCGTGAGCGCAGGCTTCGACGACCACCTGAAGCTCATCCTGCCGCACCCGGGCCAGGAGCGCGCCAGCCTGCCGTCGATGCAGGATGGCCGCCCGGTGATGCCCGAGCCGCGCCCCGTGCTGCGCGACTACACGCCCGCGCACTACGACGCCACCAAGGGCGAGTTGGACATCGAAGTGGCGCTGCACGATGCCGGGCCCGCCTCCGACTGGGCCGCTGCCGCCCAGGTGGGCCACTGGGTGGGCATTGCCGGCCCGCGTGGCAGCATGGTAGTGCCCACCGCCTTCGCGTGGCACTGGCTGCTGGGCGACGAGACGGCGGTGCCCGCCATCGCGCGGCGCCTGGCCGAACTGCCGGCCGAGGCAAGCGCCACCGTGCGCATCCAGGTGCGCAACCCGGCCGATCAGCGGGCCTTGGCCAGTGCCGCCAGGCTCGATCTGCAGTGGGTGAGCTCGCTGCCAGAGGCGGCCGAGGCGCTGGCGATCCCCGAGGGTGATGGCTATATCTGGGCGGCCGGCGAGCATGCCGACATGGCGGCCCTGCGCAAGGTGGTGCTGGCCAAGCCGGGCGTGAGCCCCAAGCGCATGCGCATCGCGGCCTACTGGAAAAAAGGCGTGGCCGACCACCACGAAGATCTCCCTGCCTGATCGATCAGGGCAGCAGCGCTGCCTTGGCGGCCTGCTGCACCGCCTGCGTCATGCGCTGCAGTGCCTGCACATTCAGCCGCCAGAACTGCCAGTACAAGGCCACGTCCACCGGCTTGCCGGGCACCAGCTCCACCAGGTGGCCGGCATCGATGGCCTCGCGCGCCAGCTGGTCGGGGCTCATGCCCCAGCCCAGCCCGGCCAGCGATGCGGCCACAAAGCCCTGCGATGAAGGCAGCCAGTGCACGGGCGGTGCCAGTTCGCGCCGCGCGATGCGGCGCATGAAGCGCTCCTGCAGCGCATCCTTGCGGTTGAAGACCAGCACCGGCGCCTGGGCCAGTGCAGTGCCCGTCACCCCGTGGGCAAAGTGGCGCTGCATGAAGGCCGGGCTGGCCAGCGCCCGGTAGCGCATGGTGCCCAGGCGCACCACCTGGCAGCCCTGCACGGGCTGCGGATCGGCCGTGACGGCGGCCATCACCCGGCCCTGGCGCAGCAGCTCGGATGAATGGTCCTGGTCCTCGACATGGATGTCGAAGGTGATGGGCGGGGCCGCGCCCGGGGTTGGTTCCGCAGCCTGGGCCATGGCGTCAATGAACCAGCTGGCCAGCGAATCGGCATTCACCCCCAGCGCCAGCCGCACGGGCGCCAGCCCCGCGCCGCTGCCGGCAATGCTGCGCAAGGCATCGGCTTCGCTCAGGGCCATCTGCTGTGCGTGGCGCAGCAGGGCCTGGCCGGCCTCGGTCGGCGTGCAGGGCGCGGCGCGGCGCACCAGCACCTGGCCCACGCGCTCCTCCAGCAGCTTGACGCGCTGGGACACGGCCGACCGCGTCACGTGCAGCGCCACGGCGGCGCGCTCGAAGCTGCCGGTTTCCAGCACGGCGGCCAGGGCCGCCAGTTGCGCGGTGTCGAGGTGCATTCAGAACTGCTTACGGGTAGAAAAAAAGTATAGCTTCTCTTTCCGCTGCGCGACGGGCACCATCGCGGCCATGAATCTCTCTTCGGCTTTTGCCAACGGCTTTTCCTCGACCGCCATCCTCATCATCGCCATCGGTGCGCAGAACGCCTTCGTGCTGCGCCAGGGCCTGCGGCGCGAGCATGTGCTGCCCGTGGTGGTGGTGTGCGCGCTGTCCGATGCCATCTTGGTGCAGGCCGGTGTCTGGGGCCTGGGCTCGGCCGTGCAGGCCCACCCCGCCTTGCTGGTGGCCGCACGCTGGCTGGGCGCGGCCTTTTTGCTGGCCTATGCGGCGCGTGCCCTGCTGCGGGCCTACAAGCCTGCGGCGATGCAGGTCGGGTCCGATGGCGCGACAGCGGCCGGCTGGCAGCCCGTGGTGCTCACCGCCATGGCCTTCACCTGGCTCAACCCCCATGTGTACCTGGACACCGTGCTGCTGCTCGGCGCCATCGCCAGCCCCTACCCACCCTCGCTGCGCATGGGCTTTGCGGCCGGAGCCAGTTTGGCGAGCCTGTTGTGGTTCTCTGCGCTGGGCTGGGGCGCGCGCTGGCTGGCGCCGCTGTTCGCGTCGCCGCACGCCTGGCGGGTGCTCGATGGCGTGGTGGCGGCCATGATGGTCGCACTGGCCGTGGGGTTGCTGCTGCATTGAGGGGGCGGCAGACGCCCTGGGGGCGCGGCGCATAAGGTTACAACGAGAAATTCGTTCGCACCCCGGGCCGCGCGGTCCATAGTGCAGTGCACAACGACTTTTTGCACAAGCACTGTTTTTTCCATGCGATTCCAATCCCTGCTGCTGGCGGCCGCACTGGCCGGCGCGCTGCCCCTGGCAAGCCACGCCAATACCTTCCGCTGGTCGCGCTCCACCGACCTGTCCTCCTGGGACATCCACGCCCAGAACGTGGGCGTCAACAACACCCTGCACGCGGCCGTGTACGACACCCTGGTCGAGTACAACAGCAAGACCTTCAAGCCCGAGCCCTCACTGGCCACCGAGTGGAAGCGCGTGAGCCCCACGCAGCTGCGCCTGACCCTGCGCAAGGGCGTGAAGTTCAGCGACGGCAGCGACTTCACGGCCGACGATGCCAAGTTCTCGCTCGAGCGCGCCAAGGCCAAGACCTCCAACTTCGCGGTCTACACCCAGGGCATCGACCGCGTGGAAAAGGTCGACGCCCACACCATCGACATCTTCTCCGACGTACCCAACCCGGTGCTCGTGAACCAGCTCACCGAGCTGCGCATCCTGAGCAAGGCCTGGGCCGAGAAGAACAATGCTGTCACGCCCAAGGACATCAAGACCAAGGACGAGCCCTTCTCGCACCGCAACGCGCTGGGCACCGGTCCCTTCGTGCTCGAGTCGTGGACGCCCGACCAGCGCCTGGTGCTCAAGGCCAACCCCACCTGGTGGGGCAAGGGCAAGTACGGCGGCAACGTGACGCAGATCGTCTACACGCCCATCAAGTCCGACGCCACGCGCACGGCTGCGCTGCTCTCGGGCGAGCTCGACTTCGTGCTCGACCCGGGCCTGCAGGACCTGCCGCGCGTGCGCCAGACGCCGAACCTCAAGGTGCTCGACGGTGCCGAGAACCGCTCCATCTTCCTGGGCCTGGACCAGTTCCGCGACGAGCTGCCAGGCTCCGACGTCAAGGGCAAGAACCCGCTCAAGGACGTGCGCGTGCGCAAGGCGCTCTACCAGGCCATCGACATCAACGCCATCCAGCGCGTGGTGCTGCGCGGCCTGGCCCAGCCCTCGGGCACCATCATCGCGCGCCAGATCAACGGCTGGACGCCCAAGGCCGATGTGCGCTACCCCTATGACACCGCTGCAGCGCAGAAGCTGCTGGCCGAGGCCGGCTACCCGCAGGGCTTCGAGGTGGACTTCGCCTGCAGCGCAGGCCGCTACATCAATGATGAGCAACTGTGCCAGGCCATCACCGCGCAGTGGGCCAAGGTCGGCGTCAAGGCCAAGCTGCGCTCGCTGCCGTTTGCCACCTACTTCCCGATGATCCAGCGCAACGAGGCCAGCATCTACCTGCTGGGCTGGGGCGTGCCGACCTTCGACGCCTACTACTCGCTGCAGTCGCTGGTCCGTTCCAGCGGCGCCGGCGGCGACGGCAACTTCAACCTGGGCCGCTTCTCCAACCCGCAGCAGGATGCGCTGATCGAGCGCATCAAGAAAGAGACCGACACCGCCACGCGCAACGGCCTGATCGAAAAAGCCTTGATCGCCGACCACGAGCTGATCTCGCACATTCCGCTGTACAACCAGATCATCCCCTGGGCCGCCACGCAGAAGGTGGACATCGTGCACCGCGCCGACAACCGCGTCGACTGGCGCATCTTGAAGGTGAACTGAACCCCGGTTCCACTCAAAAAAAAGCCCCCCGCAGCCGGTGCAGGCTGCGGGGGCTTTTTTCTTTGGGCGATGGGGCTCAGCCCAGCGCGCGTTGCACCGCCGGGCGGGTGCGCATGCGGGCCGTGTGGCCGGCCACCTTGGGGAAGGCGGCAATGTCCACACCATCCGACTTGAGCCACGAGGCAATGGTGAACAGGTAGGCGTCCGCCACCGAATAGTCTTCGCCCAGCACCCAGGGGCCTTGCAGGTAGTGGTTCTCGATGAGCGTGAAGCTTTCGGTCATGGTCTGCGGCACCTTGCGCTGCATGTCGGCAATGGCGGCCGCATCATCGGCCCAGCGCGCGGCACGCCGGCCATGGGCGTGGTTCACGTGCACGGTGGAGGCCAGGTAGCTGTTGAACTCCTGCATGCGGGCCAGGGCGAAGGGGTCGTCCAGCGGTGCGAGCTTCGCGGCCGGGAAACGCTGCGCAATGTAGAGCAGCAGCGCGGGTGTCTCCGACAGCACGCCATGTTCGGTCACCAGCGTGGGAACGCGGCCCTTGGGGTTGATGGCCAGGTACTCGGGGCTGCGCTGCTGCTGGTTGGCGAAGTCCAGGGTCACGAGTTCATGGCCCGCATCGGCCTCGTGCAGGGCGATGTTCGCGGCCAGGGAGCAGGTGCCGGGGGCGGAGTAGAGCTTGAGCATGGTTGCGTGGTGAAGTGGAAAGTCAGTACAAACCGCGGGTGCGGGCCATCAGGCGGGCGAGGCCGAGCAGTGCGCCCGTGTGCGGGGTCGGTGTGTTGGTGATCTGCCCAAGCTCGTGGACGGCGCCCACCAGAGCGTCGATCTCCACGGGTTTGCCGGCCTCCACGTCCTGCAGCATCGAGGTCTTGAAGGCGCCGAGCTTGCGCGTCACGGCATGGCGGTCTTCGGGTTGCTGGTCGATGGGCAGGCCGAGCTGGGCGCCTATGGCCTTGGCCTCCAGCATCACGGCCGAGACAAAGCCGCGCACCAGCTCGTCATCGAGGATGCGGTCGGTGGTGGCGCCCGTGAGCGCGCTGATCGGGTTCACCGTGAGGTTGCCCCAGAGCTTGAACCAGATGTCCTTCTGGATGTTCGTGGAGACTTCCACCTCGATGCCGCCGCGTTGCAGCACCTCGGCCAGCGCTTGCAGCCGCGCGCTGGCGCTGCCATCGGGCTCGCCCACGATCAGGCGGTTGCCGAAATGCTGCTTGACGAAGCCCGGCGCCTCCACCGAGCAACTGGCATGCACCACGCTGCCCAGCACCTGGCGCGCGGGAATGGCGCGCGCAATGGCACCACCCGGGTCCACCGACTCCAGCGTGCGGCCCCGGGCCGCGCCGCCGCAGCCATCGAGAAACCACCAGGGCACGCCGTTCATGGCGGTCAGCACCACCGTCTGCGGGCCGATCAGTGGTGCCATGGCGCGTGCGACCTCGGGCAGGCCAGGCGCCTTCACTGCGATGACCACCAGGTCCTGCACGCCCAGGGCGGCAGGGCTGTCGCTGGCGCGCACGGGGGCGCTGGTGACACTGCCGTCCGGGCGGCGCAGGCGCAAGCCGTCGGATTGCAGCGCCGCGAGCGTGGCGCCGCGCGCCACCAGGCTCACCTCGCAGCCTGCCTGGGCCAGGGCCAGGCCAATCCAGCCGCCAATGGCGCCGGCACCGTAGATACATGCTTTCATCGTCGTTGTCTCTTGCTGTCGTTGTCGGTTGATTCAATAGCCGTTGGGGCGTGCCTGCGCAGCCCCGTCCGGGCGAAAGCGCGCCAGCAGCTGCCGGGCTGCACTGGCCAGCAGCATGGTGTCGATGCCCACGGCCACAAAGCGTGCGCCCGCCGCCAGCCACTGGCGCGCCTGGACCTCGTTGGTGGCGAGGATGCCGGGCGCCTTGCCCGCGCGCAGGATGCGCGCAATGCCCTCGTGGATGGCGGCCTGCACATCGGGGTGGCCGGGGTTGCCCGGGTGGCCCATCGAAGCCGACAGGTCCGCCGGGCCGATGAACACGCCGTCGACGCCGGGCACCGCGGCGATGGCATCAAGGTTCTCCATCGCCTGCACCGTCTCGGCCTGCACCAGCAGGCAGATCTGGGCATTGGCCTCGTGCACATAGTTGGGGTAGGCCTGCCAGCGCGACGAACGCGCCAGTGCGCTGCCCATGCCGCGCACGCCTTCGGGCGCATAGCGCGTGGCGCGCACCAGCCCGCGCGCCTGCTCGGCCGTATCCACCATGGGTACGAGGAGGGTGGTGGCGCCGATGTCCAGGTACTGCTTGATCAGCGCCGTGTCGCCCACGGGCACGCGCGCAATGGGGTGGGGCGGCTGCGCCCCAGCGGGCAGTGCGCTGGTGGCGCTGGCCACGGCCTGCAGCAGGTGCAGCTGCGAGCGCAGGTCGTTGGGCGCGTGCTCGCCGTCGAGCAGCAGCCAGTCGTAGCCCGTGCCGGCCAGGATCTCGGTGCTGTAGGCATCGGCCAGGCCCAGCCACAGGCCGAGCTGGGTACGGCCCTCGGCCATGGCCTGCTTGAAGGTGTTGGTGGGGGTGTGCATGCGTGCGTGTCCGTCGGTCCGTCGTGTGCCAGGGCGACATCGTACGGGAGCCTGCGGCCACGCACCGGTGCACAGGGCATTTGCCGGCCGCTATAGTCACCCACCCGCTTCACGACACCCGACACCATGGCCAAGGACAAGACCGTTTTCACCTGCACCGAATGCGGCGGCACCAGCCCGCGCTGGCTGGGCAAGTGCCCGTCCTGCGGCGCCTGGAACTCGCTGATCGAGCAGGTGGCCGAGGCCGGGCCGGGCAAGAACCGCTACAGCACGCCGCAGCATGCGGGCCTGGCCCAGGCCCAGGCGGTGATGCCGCTGTCGGCCATCGAGGCCAGCGACGTGGAGCGCACGGCCAGTGGCATCGATGAGCTCGATCGCGTGCTGGGCGGGGGCATTGTCGAAGGCGGTGTGGTGCTGATCGGGGGTGACCCGGGCATCGGCAAATCCACCCTGCTGCTGCAGGCGCTCGATGCCCTGCAGCGCATGGGCCTGCCCACGCTGTACGTGACGGGCGAGGAGAGCGGCTCCCAGGTGGCGCTGCGCTCGCGCCGGCTGGGGCTGGACCACAGTCAGGTCAACGTGCTGGCCGAGATCCAGCTCGAAAAGATCCTCGCCACCATCGAATCCACCCAGCCCGCCGTGGCGGTGATCGACTCCATCCAGACCGTGTACTCCGACCAGCTCACCTCGGCCCCCGGCTCCGTGGCCCAGGTGCGCGAATGCGCGGCCCACCTCACACGCGCGGCCAAGTCCACGGGCGTGGCCATCGTGCTGGTGGGCCATGTCACCAAGGAGGGGGCGCTGGCCGGCCCACGCGTGCTCGAGCACATGGTGGACACGGTGCTGTACTTCGAGGGCGACACGCACAGCCAGTTCCGCATGGTGCGTGCCATCAAGAACCGCTTCGGTGCCGTCAACGAGATCGGCGTGTTCGCCATGACGGAAAAGGGCCTCAAGGGCGTGAGCAACCCCAGCGCGATCTTCTTGAGCCAGCACAGCGAGCCCGTGCCGGGCAGCTGCGTCATGGTCACGCTCGAAGGCACGCGCCCCATGCTGGTGGAGATCCAGGCCCTGGTGGACAGCGGTGGCCCGAGCCCGCGGCGCCTGTCCGTGGGCCTGGACAAGGACCGCCTGGCCATGCTGCTGGCCGTGCTGCACCGCCATGCGGGCGTGGCCTGCATGGACCAGGACGTGTTCGTGAACGCCGTGGGCGGCGTGCGCATCAGCGAGCCTGCGGCCGACCTGGCGGTGATGCTGTCCATCACCTCCAGCCTGCGCGGCAAGGCGCTGCCGCGCGGTTTTCTGGCGTTTGGCGAGGTGGGCCTGGCCGGCGAGGTGCGGCCCGCGCCGCGTGGTCAGGAGCGGCTCAAAGAGGCCGCCAAGCTCGGCTTCAGCGTGGCCGTGGTGCCCAAGGCGAATGCGCCCAAGAAGCCCATCGAAGGCCTCACCATCCACGCCGTGGAGCGCGTGGAAGAGGCGATGAACGTGGTGCGTGAAATGGGCTAACGCCCTTCCCCGGACCGGCCCGGCAGCATTTTCCTTGCTCCTGCAGGGCACTTGGACTAAGCTGGTTCGGGTCCATTGGACGAATCTGCCCGGCGTCCGCCAATGCCCGCTTCAGAGGCACCTGCGGCGCCGGTAGCGATTGCAGAGGGAGGCTGCGTTGGCCATGGAGCATTCTCTGGGTTCGCCTTCTGACAGCGGATCGGCCTTTCTGTCCACGCTGGATGCAGACACACGCCAGCGGCGCGTGGCCGTTGCCGCGATTTTTGCTTCCCTGCTGATCTTCCTGGCCATTGCGCCCTTTGCGCGCGTGGCCTTGCCGCAGGTGGGCGCCTTCATCCCCATCTACCAGACCGCCCTGGTCACCAGCGACCTGATCACCACCGTGCTGTTGTTCGGGCAGTACAGCTTTCTGCGCTCCCGTGCATTGCTGGTGCTGGGGGCGGGCTACCTGTTCTGCGCCTGCATGGCGGTGGCGCACGGGCTGAGCTTCCCCGGGCTGTTTGCACCCGGTGGCGCCCTGGGCGCTGGTCCGCAAACCACGGCATGGCTGTATTTCCTGTGGCATGGCGGCTTTCCGCTGTTTGTTCTCGCCTATGTCCATTGGAAGGGTCGGTCGGGCCTGCGCGCGGGTGCCCATGCACCGGCGAAGGGTTCGGTGCGCCGCAGCATCGTAGGGGCCATCCTGTGCACCCTGGCGCTGGCGTTGGCGCTGGTGTTGCTGAGCACCGCCGGCCATGACGCTTTGCCCGTACTGATGCGCGGCAACCAGGACGACTCGGGCAAGCTCCTGGTGGCCGTGTGCACCTGGATCCTGTCGCTGGTGGCCTTGCTGGCCCTGTGGAGAAAGGCGCACAGCGTGCTGGACCTGTGGCTGATGGTGACCCTCGTGGCCTGGCTGCTGGACATCGCCCTGTCCTCGGTGCTCAACGGGGCGCGCTTTGACCTGGGCTTCTATGGCGGGCGGGTGTACGGGCTGCTGGCCTCGTCTTTTGTACTCATCGTGCTGCTGCTGGAGAGCAGCCGCCTCTATGGCGAGCTGGCCACGGCCCATGCGCGCGAACGCCAGCGCAGCGCAGAGCTCGAAGTGGCGCGCAACGAGGCCGACGCGGCGGCCCAGGCCAAGTCCAACTTCCTGGCCGCGATGAGCCATGAAATCCGCACCCCCATGAACGGCGTCATCGGCATGATCGACGTGCTGGCGTGCTCCAGCCTGAAAAGCCCGCAGGTGGCGATGGTGGACCTGATCCGCGAGTCCGCGTTCTCGCTGCTGAGCATCATCGAGGACATCCTGGATTTCTCCAAGATCGAGGCCGGCCACATGGACGTGGAAAGCGAGCCCATGGCTGTGGGAGAGGTGGTCGAGAAGGTGTGCGTGATGCTCAACCGCCTGGCCGAGAAGCAGGGCGTCGAACTGAGCCTGTTCACCGACCCCGAAATCCCCGGCCTGGTGCTCGGGGACGCCTTGCGCCTGCGCCAGATACTGATCAACCTGGTGAACAACGCGATCAAGTTCTCCGCGGGCGGAAAGACCACCGGCCGCGTGGCGGTGCGCGCCGTGTTGGTGGAGCAAGGCGCTCAGAGCGTTACCCTGGAATTCCAGGTCATCGACAACGGCATCGGCATGGGCGAGGCCACACTGGCGACGCTGTTCACGGCCTTCACGCAGGCGGATGTGTCCACCACGCGGCGTTTTGGCGGCACCGGGCTGGGGCTGGCCATTTCCGGCAACCTGGCGCAGCGCATGGGGGGCAGCATCGCCGTGGTCAGCGCGCCCGGTGCGGGGTCCACCTTCACGCTGCGCCTGCCCTTTGCGCGCGCTGCAGGCGCACAGGACGGTACTGCAGGCGCGCAAGACGGGGCCGCCCCACCCCCCTCCCTGGTGGCCGGCCTGTCCTGCCTCATCATCGGCAACGGCAAGACGCTGTCTGGAGACCTGGTGACCTACCTGGCGAATGCGGGCGCGCACACACGGCATGTGGCGAGCCTGGAGGCGGCCGGGCGGCTGGCACCCAGCCTGGCGCCCGGGCCCTGGGTCTGGGTGGTCAACACCGAGGCCGACAGCCCCGCATCGCTTGATCGCCTGCGCGCCATCGCGCGTTCCAACCCGGGGCTGACCCAGCACTTCGTGGTCATCGGCCATGGCCCCCACCGCTACCCACCGCAGTTCGATGCGGACCGCATCTCCGTGGATGGCAATGTGCTGACGCGTGCTGCGCTGTTGCGTGCCGTGGCCATGGCGGCGGGGCGTGTGCCCTGCCAGGACGAGCAGAGCGCGCTGGCGCCAGCGCGCCATGCCCCGGCGCCCCTGGCGCTGTCGCGCGAAGAGGCACGCCGCCAGCGCCGGCTGATACTGGTGGTGGAAGACAATGAAATCAACCAGAAGGTCATCATGCAGCAGCTGTCGCTGCTGGGCCTGACCGCCGATCTGACCAGCGACGGCCTGCAGGCCCTCATACGCTGGCGCAGCGGTGACTATGCGCTGATCGTGACCGATCTGCACATGCCCGGCATGGACGGCTACCAACTGGCCTCGGTAATCCGCGCCGAGGAGCAGGAACGCGCGAACGCGCGCATCCACGCCGCCGAAGCGGTCGATCCGCCCGTGCGCATCCTGGCGCTGACCGCCAATGCCCTCAAGACAGAGGCGCAGCGCTGCAAGGATGCCGGCATGGACGACTACATGAGCAAGCCTGCCCCCCTGTCGGACCTGCAGGACCTGCTCGAGCGCTGGTTGCCCAAGCCCTCGCCGGCCACGCCGGCCCCGGGGGAGCGCAGTCCCGGCCTGCTGCACCTGCCCGCCGGCCCGGTCGACGTGGAGGTCCTGCGCAGCCTGGTGGGGGAGGACCCGCAGGTCGTGCGCGAGTTTCTGCAGGCCTTTCGCAGCAGTGCCGCACGCATTGCCCAGGAAGTGGAGCAGGCCTACTGTGCCGGCAGCGCGGCCAGGACCGTGGCGGCGGTGCACAAGCTCAAGTCCGCAGCGCGGTCGGTGGGCGCCATGGCGCTGGGGGACTTGTGCGCCGACATGGAGCAGGTGGGCGCGGCGGGGCAGATCGACGCGCTGTCGCTGGCCTTCCAGCATTTCAAGCTGGAGATGGCCACCGTCGACCAGCATCTGGCCGAGATCCTGTCCGGCGACCTGGGGGACAGTACGCCATGAGCGCCCGATCGGACATCCGCATCCTGGTGCTCGACGACGAGCCCTTCATGCTCATGCTCCTGGCCCGGCAACTGGCCAACCTGGGCTTCACCCGGGTCGATACCTGCGACAACGGCCAGGCGGCGCTCGACCGGGTGGACGATGCCGCGCTGGCGCCGCAGCTCATCCTGTGCGACCTCAACATGCCCGGCATGGATGGCGTGGAGTTCGTGCGCAAGCTGGTCGAGCACGGTTACACCGGCAGCCTGATCCTGGTCAGCGGCGAGGATGAGCGCACCCTGCACTCGGCCCGCCGGCTGGTGCAGGCCCACCACATCGAAGTGCTGGGCAGCCTGCAAAAGCCCGTGCCGCCGCAGGCGCTGTTCCAGCTGGTGGAGCGGTGGGTGCCTGCGGCACGGCGCGCCCAGCACCTGCACGGCAAGGGCTATGGCGTGGAGCGGCTGGCACAGGCCATCCAGGCGGGTGAGCTGGTCAACCACTACCAGCCCAAGGTATCGGTCTCGACCGGCGCGGTGGTGGGCGTGGAAACCCTGGTGCGCTGGCGCCACCCGGAAGACGGCCTGGTGTACCCGGACCAGTTCATCGGCTTGGCCGAAGCCCATGGATTGATCGATGCGCTCACCCAGGTGGTGTTGGCCCAGGCGTTGCGCGACAGCACCACCTGGGCGCGCGAGGGCCTGGCGCTCAAGGTGGCCGTGAATGTGTCCATGGACAACCTGCATGCCCTGGAATTCCCCGAGCGGATCACCGCCGTGGCCGCTGCGGCCGAGGTCAAGCCCCAGTCCATCGTCCTGGAGGTGACGGAAAGCCAATTGATGAAGGATCTGCGGGCGCCGCTGGAGATCCTGACGCGCCTGCGCCTGCGCCGGTTCAAGCTCTCCATCGACGATTTCGGCACCGGCCACTCATCCTTGGCACAGCTGCGCGATGTGCCTTTCGACGAACTCAAGATCGACCAGGGTTTCGTGCATGGCGCCCACCACAACGAAACCTTGCGCGCCATTTTCTTTGCCAGCCTGGGCCTGGCCAAGGAGCTGGGCATGGAGGTGGTGGCCGAGGGCGTGGAAGACGCCGAGGACTGGGATTTCCTGCAGAAATCGGGCTGCGACCTGGCCCAGGGTTACTTCATTGCGCGGCCCATGCCCGCCGACCAGGTGCTCGATTGGGTCGCGGCCTGGCGGGCGCGCTGGGCCAGGGAGCATGCAGGCGGGCCGTCCTCGGGGTGACGGCCCATGGGAGCGGGTGGCCCAACGGGGGCTTTCCGCTCAGAACGATTCCCAGTCGTCGTCCGAGCCCTTGGCTGCGGCCTTGGGCGTTGGGGCTGGCGTGGATGCCTTGGCGGGTGCGGGTGCCGTAGTCGCCTTGGGGGCCTGCAGCTTGCGGGCGGCAGCCGTGGGGGCTGCGACCTTGGGCGCAGGCGCCGCGACCGGGCGTGGCGCCGCCACGGGGGCACGGCGGGGCGCTGGTGCCGCTGCGGGCTGCTGGTAGCCCACGTTGAACACCGACACCACCTCGGCCAGGCGCTGGGCCTGGTCGCGCAGCGACGAGGCGGCCGCGGCGGATTCCTCGACCAGGGCGGCGTTCTGCTGCGTCATCTGGTCGAGCTGGGTCACGGCCACGTTCACCTGGGCAATGCCGTCGCGCTGCTCGGACGAGGAGGCCGTGATCTCGCCAATCAGGTCCGAGACGCGGCGCACGCTGCTGACGATCTCGTCCATGGCCTGGCCGGCCTGGGTGACCTGTCCGGAGCCGGTCTCCACCGATTCCACCGAGGCCGTGATCAGGCCCTTGATTTCCTTGGCCGCTTCGGCGCTGCGCTGGGCCAGGCTGCGCACCTCGCTGGCCACGACGGCAAAGCCGCGGCCCTGCTCACCGGCGCGCGCGGCTTCCACCGCGGCGTTGAGCGCCAGGATGTTGGTCTGGAAGGCGATGGAATCGATCACCCCGATGATGTCGGCGATCTTGCGCGAGCTGTTGGTGATGGTCTGCATGCTGTCGACCACCTGGGCCACCACCTCGCCGCCGCGGCCGGCGGCCTGGGCGGCCGTGCTGGCCAGCTGGTTGGCCTGGCGCGCGGTATCGGCCGACTGGGTCACGGTGGCGGTCAGCTCCTCCATGCTGGCGGCGGTTTCCTCCAGGTTGGCGGCCGTCTGCTCGGTGCGCGACGACAGATCGTGGTTGCCGGTGGCGATTTCCACCGAGGCGTTGGACATCGAATCCACACCGGTGCGCACCTCGGACACGAGCGCGCGCAGGCGCTCGGCCATCTGCGAGACCGTGCGCAGCAGATGGCCGAATTCATCCTGCCGGTCGTCCTTGGCCTGCACCGTGAGGTCGCCGCCGGCAATCGCGTCGGCCAGTTCCACCGCGCGGTCCAGCGGCCGGCTGATGGAGCGCACCAGCAGGAAGGACAGCACCAGGCCGAGCACGAACACCAGGCCCTGGATGGCCCAGGCCAGCACCCGTGCGCGGCCCAGGGCGGCGCCGGCTTCCTGCTTGGCGGCGTCGCGCTGCGACTGCTGCAGCTGCACGAAGGCCTCGAGCGAGTCCACATAGCTGCCGATGGCCGCCAGGTACTGGCGCTCCACGAAGGTCTTGAAGGCGGCGGCATCGCCGCCCTGCTTGATCTCGCGGGCCTGCTTGTTCAGGGCGAGGATCTTGGTGCGTTCGGCCGCCACCCGCTCCAGGGCCGCTTTGTCGGCGGGGCTGGTGGCCAGTTCCACCACCTTGGCCTGGATGGCCGAGATGCCGGTCACGCCGGCCTTGACGCGGCCATCGAACAGCGTGGTCAGGTCCGCATCGGGGGTGGAATTGCTGGCCAGCACGCGCTCGCCCGTGGTTTCGGTCGCGCCCTTCCATTGCAGGGCCAGGGTGATGCGCTGGTCGTAGGACTGCAGCGAGGCCATGGCCTCGCCCACGACGCTGTCGGTCCGGGCCTGGGCCCAGAGGGACACCAGCAGCATGGCACCCAGCAGGCCCACGATGGATCCCCACAGCTTGGGGGAAAGGCGTATGTCGTCCAGTTTCATGGCTTGTGCTCCCGCAGGCATCACCCGGCGTATCAGGTTGTATCAACCGGGCGAGGGTAAACCGCGGCGCACGCTTGCGCCATACGGCGGCCGCAGCCATGCATTTGATGTAGCGTTTGCACAACGAAATGGCCGTGCCCGCCACGCAGGCGCAGTCTGCGTTGGGTTCCAGGGGCGGTGGCCGGGAGGGCCTTGCCGGCCTGCGGTCTTCACGGATGGCTGTGCGCGCCGGGCATAAGACAATACCGCCCATGAATTTTCGCAATCTCGTGGTGCCGCTCGCGGCGGTGGGTGGCCTGGCATTCGGCTATGTGCAATATGGGTGGCCGGGCGTGGCGGCTGTGGGCGGCGGGCTCATGATGTGGGCGCTGCTGCACTTCACGCGCCTCATGAATGTGCTCAAAAAAGCGGCAGACCGGCCCATCGGCCACGTTGGCAGCGCCGTCATGCTCAATGCCAAGCTGCGTCCCGGGGTGAACCTCATGCATGTGGTGGCCATGACGCGCTCGCTGGGCCAGCTGCTGTCCGACGATGGTGCCCAGCCCGAGCTGTACCGCTGGACGGATGGATCCCGCTCCTTCGTGACCTGCGAGTTCAAGAATGGCAAGCTCGTGAAGTGGGAACTGGTGCGCCCCGCCCAGGACGAGGCGCCAGCTCCGGTGGCCGAGGTCCCTCCGGCCCCGTAAAATCGCTGTTTTGCGACCTACAGCAACCCAAAGGACCCCCATGAGCCCCGTAGTTCCCTCAATGGCCGACCGTGACGGCAAGATCTGGATGGACGGCCAGATGGTGGATTGGCGCGACGCCAAGATCCACGTGCTGACCCACACCCTGCACTACGGCTGCGGCGCGTTCGAAGGCGTGCGCGCCTACAAGACCGCCGATGGCACGGCCATCTTCCGCCTCGAAGAGCACACCGACCGTCTGTTCAACAGCGCCAAGATCCTGCGCATGAAGATTCCCTTCAGCAAGGACGAAGTGAACGAAGCCCAGAAGGCCGTGGTGCGCGAAAACAAGCTCGAATCGTGCTATCTGCGCCCATTGACCTGGATCGGCTCGCAAAAGCTCGGTGTTTCGCCCAAGGGCAACCAGATCCACCTGATGGTGGCCGCCTGGGCCTGGGGCGCCTACCTGGGCGAGGAGGGCATGAAGCGCGGCATCCGCGTCAAGACCAGCAGCTACACGCGCCACCACGTGAACATCACGATGACGCAGGCCAAGGCGGTGAGCAACTACACCAACTCCATCCTGGCCAACATGGAAGCCCTGGACGACGGCTACGACGAAGCCCTGCTGCTGGACAGCAGCGGTTTCGTGAGCGAAGGCGCGGGCGAGAACATCTTCGTGATCAAGAACGGCGTGATCTACACGCCCGACCTGTCGGCCGGCGCCCTGAACGGCATCACACGCAACACCGTGTTCCACATCGCCAAGGACCTGGGCCTGGAAATCGTGCAAAAGCGCATCACGCGCGACGAGGTGTACATCGCCGACGAAGCCTTCTTCACGGGCACGGCCGCTGAAGTCACGCCGATCCGCGAGCTCGACCGCATCGAGCTGGGCAGCGGCAGCCGCGGCCCGATCACCGAAAAAATCCAGAGCGCCTTCTTTGACATCGTCAACGGCCGCAACCCGAAATACGCCCACTGGCTCGCAAAGGTCTGAACGATGTCCCAAGCTGTGATTGAACTGCTGGCCAAGGACCTGAACGCCCAGGGCGGGGTCTTCTGCCCCAGCCCCAAGGCCGACATGAAACTGTGGAACAGCCACCCCAAGGTCTATCTGGACGTGGGCCGCAGCGGCGAGGCCAAGTGCCCCTACTGCGGAACGGTGTACCGCCTGAAGGCGGGCGAGCACGTGCACGCTGGCCACTGACCAATGTCGGTGGCCGCTGGCGACGCAAAGGCGTCGCCCACGCTCACGGTGGCGGTGCTCACGCACAACGAAGCCCACCGTATTGAAGCCTGCCTGCGCAGCGCTGCCTTCGCCGACCAGGTGCTGGTCGTCGACAGCGGCAGTACGGACAACACGGTCGCCCTGGCCCAGGGCCTGGGCGCGGAAGTCCATTCCTACCCCGACTGGCAGGGCTTTGCCGTGCAGCGCAACCGCCTGCTCGCCCACGCGCGCGGCGACTATGTGTTCTTTCTCGACGCCGACGAGGTCATGACGCCTGCCTTCCAGCAGGAGGTGCAGGCCATCGTGCGCTCGGGCGAGCGCGCGGTATGGACCATCCGCTGGCGCATGGTGGCCTTTGGCCAGGAGCTGCGTTACTTCCTCTCGCAGTCGCGCATCGAGCGCCTGTTCGTGCGCTCCATGGTCCGTGAGTTCACGGGCGTGGTGCACGAGCAGGCCCAGTTGCACCCCGAGCCCGGCGGCACCGCGGTACCGCGCCGCCTGGTGCGCGCGCGCTTGCTGCACTACACGCGCAACTCCGTGCGCACCAGCCTCGAAAAGCTCACCCAGTACGTGATGCTGGGCGCTGCCAAGCGCGCCGAGCTGGGCAAGCGTGGCGGCGTGCTGCGTGGCCTGGCCTCGGGCGGCTCGATGTTCCTGCGCCTGTATGTGTTCCGCCTGGGCTTTCTGTGCGGGGGCGCGGGTTTCCTGTACTGCCTGTTCGTGGCGCTCGAAGGCTTCTTCCGCTATGCCGCGCTGCACTACGATCGTGACAGCCTCACGGGCCGGGTGATCCGGTGACGGTCCGCACCTACCGCTGGTTCGGGCGCAGCGCCAGTGTGGGCGCCTTCATGGTGCCCGGCCTGGCGTTGTGGCTGCCGTCCGGCTACTCCTATGGTGCGGCGCTGCTGCTGCTGGCGGCGCTGGCCAGCGCCCCCGTGTGGTGGCGGCGCCCCGCGCCGCGTGCCGCCTGGTGGCTCACGGCGGCCTTCTCGTGCATGGCCGCGCTGTGGCTGCTCGATGTGGGCGCCACCTGGGGCTGGGGCAGCATGGACCGCCCGGTCAAGTACCTGCTGGCGCTGCCCTGCATCTTCTACCTCATGACCTTCGAGCCGCGGGCCTCCTGGCTGTGGATGGGCATGGCGGTAGGGGCCGTGGGCAGTGGCCTGGTCGGCATCTACCAGATTGGCGTGGAGCAGCTGCCGCGTGCCAGCGGCTTCACCAACGCCATCCAGTACGGCAACCTGAGCATGCTGCTGGCCGTGATGAGCGGCCTGCTGCTGGTCGTGCAATGGCGGCGCTGGGTGGCCTGGCAGCGGCTGCTGCTGGTGGCCGCCATCGTGCTCGGTGCGGTGGGCTCGGTGCTTTCGCAGTCGCGCGGCGGCTGGCTGGCGCTGGTGCTGCTGCTGCCCGTGTGCGCCTGGCTGCTGGTGCGCACCACCGGCCAGCGCCGCGTGTACTGGGGCCTGTGTGTGCTGGCCATTGCCGCGGCCGCGCTGTCGCAGGTGCCGGCCGTGGAGCAGCGCGTGGACGAGGCGCGCCAGGAAATGCAGGTCTACCAGCAGCGCGGCGATGGCCGCAGTTCGGTGGGCCAGCGCCTGGCCCACTGGCAGCTGGCCTGGCAGATGGGCTGGGACCGGCCCTTCACCGGCTGGGGCCGGGCCGGCTACGAGCAGGAAAAGGCGCGCCGCGTGGCCGCAGGCCTCGCGCACCCCGTGGTGCTGGAGTTCGGCCATGCGCACAACGAGGTGTTGGACCTGTTCGCCAAGCGCGGCCTGCCCGGCGTGCTGCTGCTGTTCGCGTTCTACGGCATTCCGCTGGTGATGTTCTGGCCCACGGCCCGGCGCATCCGCGATGGCGCGGGCAAGATGGACCGCGAATCGCTCTCGCTGTGCCTGGTGGGCGTGATGCTGCCCCTGTCGTACATCGGCTTCGGGCTGACCCAGGTCTTCCTCGCGCACAACAGCGGCAACATGTTCTACCTCTTCATGTGCCCGCTGGTGCTGGCGGCCCTGCACGAGCGGCGTGCGCGCATCGGCTGCGGCCGCCCCTTCTGACACTACGGCGTCTTTCCCATGCATATCCTGCTGGTCAACAACTCCCCCATTCCGGTGTACGGCTACGGCGGTACCGAGCGCGTGATCTGGGACCTGGGCAAGACCCTGGTGCAACTGGGCCACCGCGTGAGCTACCTCGTGCCCGAAGGCTCGAGCTGCGATTTCGCCCAGGTGCTGCCCATCCAACCCGACGCGCCCTGGGACGGCCAGATCCCGGCCGACGTCGACATCACCCACTTCCAGTTCAACCCGCGCAGCGAGCCCTCGCGGCCCTACCTGGTCACCGAGCACGGCAATGCGCGCAAGCCCAAGCCGCTGCCGCTGAACACCGTGTTCCTGTCGCGCAACCATGCGGCGCGCTACGGCTCCACCGAGTTCGTCTACAACGGCCTGGACTGGTCGGCCTATGGCCCGGTGGACTTCGCGCGCCCGCGCGACCACTACCACTTCCTGGGCAAGGCGGCCTGGGGCGTGAAGAACGTGGCCGGCGCCATCAAGGTGGCCAAGCTGGCGGGCGTGGAGCTCGACGTGCTGGGCGGCGACCGCATCAACTTCAAGCGCGGCTTCCGCTGGACGCTGTCACGCCGCATCCATTTCTTCGGCATGGTCGGCGGCCCGCAGAAGAACGAACTGCTGAATGCTTCCCGCGGTCTGATCTTTCCCGTGCGCTGGCACGAGCCCTTCGGCCTGGCCGTGATCGAAAGCCTGTACTTCGGCTGCCCGGTGTTCAGCACGCCCTATGGTGCCTTGCCCGAGCTGGTGCCTGCCGAGTGCGGCAGCCTGTCGGCCAGCGCCAGTGAACTGGCCGAGGCCGTGCGCACCCACAAGGCCGACCCGCGCGCCTGCCATGCGCACGTGCAGCAGCACTTCAGCGCCGAGGCCATGGCACGCGGCTACCTGCGCTACTACGAGCGCGTGCTGGCCGGCGAGGTGCTGCACCGCGAGCACCCGGTCATCCAAGGTACCGCGCGCGACCTGCCCTGGACGCGTTGACCTCGCTTCAGCGCACTGCGCCCACGCGCGCGCTGGCTTGTCTCCATTCCTTTTCCAGCAGCGCCACCAGCGCGCCGGCGGCCATGGGCCGCACGGCCTCCACGCCCTGGCCGGCCCAGAGCGACAGGTAGTCGGCCCGGCCGGCCTCGTTCGAGGCCTTGCGCAGCGCGCCCGTCAGCGCGTTCTGCACGGGGTAGGGGGGCACGGCCGTCTCATCGACCTGGAGGCGGTCCATCAGCGCATTGACGATGCCGCGCGCATGGCGCCCTGTCAGCGCCCGTGTGGTGCGCGTATCGGTGCCCTTGGCACTCGCCAGCGCGTGGCGGTAGGGGGCGCCAATGCCCGATTCGTCGCAGGACAAAAAGGCCGTGCCCATCTGCACCGCCTCGGCACCCAGGGCCTGGGCGGCGGCGATACCGCGCCCGTCCATGATGCCGCCGGCCGCCACCACGGCCACGCCGCGTGGCGCCAGTACATCCACGCAGCGTGGCACCAGGGCCATGGTGCCGACCATCGAAGAGGCGAAGTCGCCGAGGAAGGTGCCCCGGTGCCCGCCCGATTCCATGCCCGAGGCACAGACCCCGTCGGCCCCCACATCGGCCCAGGCCACGGCTTCGGCCACCGTGGTGGCCGTGCCGATCACATAGCAGCCCGCGGCGTGCAGGCGCTCCACCTGCGCTGCGGACAGGATGCCGAAGGTGAAGCTCGCCACCGCCGGGCGCGCGGCGATCAGCGCGTCGAACTGCGCCGCGAAGTCCTCGCACCAGCGCGCGGGCACGGCCGCTGGTTGACCGAACTCGGCATACAGCGGGGCCAGCCGCGCCACGGCAGCGTCCACGGTGGCCGCGTCGGGCGTGGGCGTGTCCTGCACGAAGAGGTTCATGCAGAAAGGCCGGTCGGTGCGCCGGCGCACCTCGGCCGCCGCTTCGATCATGGCCGCGGGCGAGCGCATGCCGCAGCCCAGCGAACCCAGGCCCCCGGCGGCCGAGACGGCTGCAGCCAGGGCCGGGGTGTCGGAGCCGGTCATGGGGCCCTGGATGATGGGCAGGCGAAGCGAAAGGGCGGTGCGAAGGCTGCGGTCGGACATGGCGGACTCCTGGAGCGGGGAAGTGAAAAAGCGGTCAGTCGGCAGACAGGGCCTGCTGCAAGGCATCGAGCGCGCTGGAACGGTAGCCCTTGCGCCAGGTGAGCAGGGTGTCGATGCGGATGATCGGCTGGTGGCGCAACAGGGCGGCGTGGGGCGTCATGGCCAGCACCGAACGCGGCACGATGCCGGCACAGCTCCCAGCGGCCACGCAGGCCAGGATGGCATGGTAGGAGCCCAGTTCCAGCACCTGCATGGGCTGCGGCCGCGGGGCGAACCAGTCCTGTCCGATGCGCCGGTAGGTGCAGCCCGGCTCGAACACCGCGAGCGCGCCGGGCTGTACCTCTTCGGGCCCGGCCACGGCCGGGTGGCCTGCGGGCAGCACCAGCAGCAGCTCCTCGGTGAACACGGGCCGGGTCTCGAAGACCGGGTCTGGCGCCTGCCCCGGGGGCCAGGCCACCAGCACGGCGTCGAGCGCGTGGGCGCGCAGCCGTTCCACGAGCTCCCGGGTGGGGGCGGTCGAGAGTTCCAGTGCCACCCCCGGCCATTGGCCATGCAGGCGCGCCAGCGGCACGGGCAGGCGGCTCGCAGCCGTGCTTTCCATCGAGCCCAGGCGCAAGCGCCCGCCCGGCGGGCCGGGGCGTACTGCCTGGCGCGCCTCTTCGGCCAGTGCCAGCAGTTGGTCGGCATAACCCAGCAGCACCTGCCCTTCGGGCGTGAGCGCCATGCGCCTGCCTTCGCGCAGGAACAGGGGCGTACCCAGGTCCGCCTCGAGCTGCTGCACCCGGGTGGTCACATTGGACTGCACGCGCCCCAGCCGTTCGGCCGCGCGCGTGACGCTGCCCTCGGCCGCCACGGTGCGGAAGATGTCCAGGGCCGCCAGATCGAGCGGGGAGGGTGATTCGATCATCTTGAAAAAGTATGAATTAAAAAAATTCAATCTCTTGTTAAGATGATACGCCGCGGCATCCGCCGTGGCAACCCTTTGCGGTACCCCTATGGACCAGGTGTCATCTCCCCCTTCCCCCGCCCGCATGCATGCTTCCGAACGGGCCCCCCTGCGGGTCGCGCTGGCCGGCATGGTCGCCCTGGCCGTGGCCATGGGCATCGGTCGTTTTGCCTTCACCCCGTTGCTGCCCATGATGCTGCACGATGGCGTGCTGGACATTGCCACTGGCAGCTGGCTGGCCACGGCCAACTACGCCGGCTACCTGGCCGGAGCACTGCTCTACATGGCCCTGCCGTGGCTGGCGCGGCGCGCCGCCGCAGCGGTGCCCGGCAATGCGGCGCTGGCGCGTGGCGGGCTGGTGGCCACGGTGCTGCTCACGGGCCTGCTCGCCTGCCCGTGGCCGGCATCGTGGCCGCTGCTGCGCTTTGTGGCCGGGGTGGCGAGCGCGCTGGTGTTCCTGGGCACGGCCAACTGGTGCATGGGGCAGCTCGCGCGCCTCGGGCAGCCCCAGCTTGCCGGCCTGATCTTCTGCGGCCCCGGCCTGGGCATCGTGGCCACGGGCCTGCCCACGGGCGCCATGGTCGCCGCGGGCTGGAGCGCGGCGGCCGGCTGGGCCACCTTTGCCGCACTGGCGGCGCTGCTGTGCGTCGGGATCTGGCCGGTGCTGCGCGGCCGCGAGGCGCCCGGCGCTGTGGCGGGTGCAAGCGCTGCCCAGGCCCTGCCGGCGGCCCGTCCGGCCGCGCTGCGGGCCCTGCATGCACTGGCCTATGGCCTGGCGGGCCTGGGCTACATCGTCACGGCCACCTTTCTGCCCGTGATCGCGCGCGCCGCACTGCCGGCCGGCTCGGTCTGGCCCGACCTGTTCTGGCCCGTGTTCGGTGCCGGTGTGGCGCTGGGTGCCTGGCTCTCGACGCGCATTGCGCCCCACCGCGACCGCCGCTGGTTGCTGGCCGGGGCTTACCTGCTGCAGGCATCGGGCATTGCCCTGGGCATGCTCTGGCCCAGCCCGGCAGGCTTTGCGCTAGGCAGCCTGCTGCTGGGCCTGCCCTTCACCGCCATCACCTTCTTCGCCTTGCAGGAGGCGCGCCACCAGTGGCCCCAGTCCGCCGCGGGCTTCACGGGCCTGCTCACGGCGCTGTACGGCATCGGCCAGATCGCCGGGCCGCCCATGGCGGCTGCGTTGCTGGCGCAGGCCGGTTCGCGGGCGCAGGGCTTCGACTGGGCGCTGGGGGTGGCGGGCTCGGTGCTGGTGCTGGGAGCGGGGCTCTACGCCTTCATGGCGTGGCGCTGGCGGAAGTGACTGGCAAGCGCAGCACAAAGCACGCGCCGCCCGCGCCATCGGGCCGGTCTTCGCAGAACACCACGCCGTTGTGCCGCCCCGCAATGGAACGCACCAGGGCCAGGCCCAGGCCCACGCCGCCCGCACGTTCGCTGGCGCCGGGCAGGCGGTAGAAGGGCTCGAAGATGCGCTCGCGCTGGCTCGCCGGCACGCCCGGCCCCTGGTCGCTCACGCGCACCTCGGCGTGGCCCTGGCGGCGCAGCACGGCCACGCTGATCTCGCCCGTGCTGTAGCGCCGGGCGTTCTCCAGCAGGTTGCGGATGGCGCGGCGCAGCAGCTTGGAGATGCCCTGCACGTCCACGCCGTCGGGGCTGGCACCCACGTCCAGGTCGGCATCCACGCGGGCGCATTCCTCGGCCGCCAGGCCCACCAGGTCCACCAGTTCCACCGTGCCCACATCGGCTTCGCGCGCGTCCAGTCGGCTGGCCAGCAGGATTTCGTCGACCAACTGGTCGAGCTCGGCGATGTTGCGCAGGATCTCGGCGCGGAAGGCCGGCGAGGGTTGCTGCCCGCCCATGAGCTCCATGCCCATGCGGATGCGCGTGAGCGGCGAGCGCAGCTCGTGCGAGGCGTTGGCCAGCAGCGACTTGTGCGACTTGACCAGACTCTCCACACGCGCGGCGGCGGCATTGAACTGGCGCGCCAGGTCGGCGACTTCGTCCTGGCCCTGCTCGGGCACGCGCACCGACAGATCGCCTTCGCCGAAATGCTTGACGCTGCGCTGCAGGGCCTCCAGCCGCAGGGTCAGGCGCCGGATGATGGGGTACACGCCCACGGCCACGGCCAGGCCCACGATGCCCAGCAGCCAGAGAAAGCCGAAGGGCGGGCGGGTCCAGAACGCGGCATCCGCGTTGCCCGGGCGGCCACCTCCGCGGTTCTGGCGCGGCGCCATCTGCAGCACAAAGGCCTGGCCGGTGTCGGATTCGATGTGGAATTCCACGTTCTCGCCGGGTTCCGACGGCTGCCGTGTGGCGGGGCCGCGAAAGACCACATCGCCCTTGGCGTCGCGCAGCACCATTTCGCGCGAGGGGGGCACGAAGGGCTGGTTGTTGCTCGCCTTCTGTTCCTCGGCCATGCGCCAGGCCCAGCCCACGACCAGCGTGAGCACGGCGATGCCGCCGACCACGGCGAGCCAGATGCGCAGGTACAGGCGCCGGGCGAAGGGGTTGGACAGGCTCACAGCGCGTCAATCCTGCTGCTTGGCGAACACATAACCCACGCCGCGCACGGTGAGGATGCGGCGCGGGTTCTTGGCATCGGCCTCGATGGCCGCGCGGATGCGGCCCATGTGCACGTCGATGGAGCGGTCGAAGGCCTCCAGCTCACGGCCGCGCACGGCCTCCATGATCTGGTCGCGCGTGAGCACGCGGCCTGCGCGCTCGGCCAGCGCCACCAGCAGGTCGAACTGGTAGGAAGTCAGGTCGGCCGGCTGCCCGCCCACGGTGACGGTGCGCGCATCGCGGTCGATCTCCAGCGTGCCGAAGCGCAGGGCCTGCGCGGCGGGCGCCGTGCCATCGGTGCGCCGGCGCAGGATGGCGCGGATGCGCGCCAGCAGCTCGCGCGGCTCGAAGGGCTTGGGCAGGTAGTCATCGGCACCGAGTTCCAGGCCGATGATGCGGTCCATGGGGTCGCCCTTGGCCGTGAGCATGAGCACCGGCACCTGGGCCGCCGGGCCCTGCAGCGAGCGGATGCGGCGGCAGACCTCCAGGCCGTCCATGTCGGGCAGCATCAGGTCCAGGATCACCAGGTCGGGCAGGGCGGCCGCATCGGGCCCCTGCAGCTCGGCCAGGCCGCTCTTGCCGTCGGCGCGGTGCGTCACCACCAGGCCGGACTGGCCCAGGTACTCGCCCACCATCTCGGCGAGGCGGGCGTCGTCTTCGATCATCAGCAGTTGGGAGCTCATGGGTTCAGTGTATTGGGTACACCCTATGCTCGCCCACAGGCGTCACGCCGTGTTGTAGCCTCTGTAAAGCTTCCGTAAACCTGGGGCGGGCGCCGCAGCCCTTTTTGCTATGCAATGCATAGCGCACCACGCCTACCGTTGTTCATTGGCCGGCGCCTGCACGCGCGAGGCCAGCCACACCAAGGCCAGCACGGGCAGGCCCAGCAGCGCCGTGGCCGTGAAGAAGTGGGCGTAGCCGAACAGATCGACGTAGCGGCCCGAAAACCCCGCGAGGAACTTGGGCAGCAGCAGCATCAGCGAGCTGAACAGCGCGTACTGCGTGGCCGAGTAGCTCACATTGGTCAGGCTCGACAGGTAGGCAATGAAGGCCGCCGAGGCGATGCCGCTGGCCAGGTTGTCGGCCGAAACCACGGCGATCAGCGCCGTCACGTCGTGGCCGTGGCCGGCCAGCCAGGCGAACAGCAGGTTGCTGCCGGCACTGAGCAGCGCGCCCAGCATCAGGATGCGCATCACCCCGAATCGAACGGACAGTACACCGCCCACGAAGGCGCCCACCAGCGTCATCACCACGCCGTAGATCTTGGTCACAGCGGCCACCTCGTCCTTGGTGTAACCCATGTCCACGTAGAAGGGGTTGGCCATGATGCCCATCACCACGTCGCTGATGCGGTACACGGCGATCAGCGCCAGGATCAGCGCGGCGTGCCAGCCATAGCGTCCCAGGAAATCGGCAAACGGATCGATCACCGCGCCCTTGATCCACTCGGCAGCGTTCCTGGCGGGCGGTAGTGCCAGCTGCGCCGGCTCGCGCGAGAACAGCACCGTCACGATGCCCACGGCCATCGATGCGGCCATGGCCAGGTAGGCTGCCTGCCAGGCGCCGTTCTGGTAGCCGGCCACGGCCTGGCCCACGGCGGGCGCCACCTCGGCGCGTGCGGCGATCCACAGCACACCGGCGCCGGCCCAGATCATGGCCAGGCGGTAGCCTGTCTGGTAAGAGGCTGCCAGCGCCGCCTGGTAGCGCGCGTCGGCCGATTCGATGCGGAAGGCATCGAGCGCAATGTCCTGCGTGGCCGAACCGAAGGCCACGGCCAGCGCACACCAGACAATGGGGCCCAGCATCTCGCGCGGATCCGCCAGTGCCATGCCCACCAGCCCGGCCACCACCACCAGCTGCGACAGCAGCAGCCAGCTGCGCCGCCGGCCCAGCCAGCGCGTGAGCAGGGGCAGGGGCATGCGGTCGACCAGCGGTGCCCAGACCCACTTGAAGCCATAGGCCAGGCCCACCCAGCTCAGGTAGCCGATGGTGCTGCGGTCGATGCCCGCCTCGCGCAGGCGAAACGAGAGCGTGCCCAGCACCAGCAGCAGCGGCAGCCCGGCCGAGAAGCCCAGCGTGAGCATGCGCAGGCTCGCGGGCTCCAGGTAGATGCGCAGCGTCTGCAGCCAGGAAGGACGGGGCGCCGAGGGAATGCCGGTGGTGGGGGAGGTATCTGACATGGGTGCCTGGGTTTTTGTCTATTATTCCTGCATGTGCATGCTCTGCCCCGCTCCTGTTGCCGCGCCTTCGTCCCTCTGGTCCGCGCGGCGTGCTTTTCTCCTTGCCGCGGGGGCCGGCGCGGTGGCGCCTGCCATCGCGCAGGTGGATGTGGGTAGCTCCTCCACCCTGCGCAAGCTGATCCCGGCCGAGACGCTGGAGCGCTCTGCCGCGCAGCAGTACCAGCAGATGATGGAGCAGGCGCGCTCGCAGCGTGCGCTGGCCCCCGACAACCACCCCCAGCTGCAGCGCCTGCGCGCCATCGCGCAGCGGCTGATTCCCTTTACAGCCCCCTGGAACGACCGGGTCGGCCAGTGGCGCTGGGAGGTCAACCTGATCGGCAGCAAGCAGATCAACGCCTTTTGCATGCCGGGCGGCAAGATCGCCTTCTACACCGGCATCCTCGACCAGCTCAAGCTCACCGACGACGAGGCGGCCATGATCATGGGCCACGAAATGGCCCATGCGCTGCGCGAGCATGCGCGCGAGCGCCTGGCCAAGACCCAGGCCACGAACATCGGCCTGCGCCTGGGCTCGCAGCTGCTGGGCTTGGGCGACCTGGGCAATGCCGCCGCCAGCCTGGGCGGTCAGTTGCTCACGCTGCAGTTCAGCCGTTCGGACGAGAGCGATGCCGACCTGGTGGGCCTGGAACTCGCCGCGCGCGGCGGTTACGACCCCGAGGCATCGGTCAGCCTGTGGAAGAAGATGGGCAATGCCACGGGCAACAAGCAGGGCGGGCTGGCCTTTCTGTCCACGCATCCCTCGGGCCCGGCGCGCATCGAGCAGCTGCAGCTCAACGTGCCCAAGGTGCAAAAGCTCTACGAAGCCGCGCGCAAGCGCGGCTAGACCCCACAGCCGCCTCTGTCAGCCCGCGGTAGCGCGGTTGCGGCCGCTGTTCTTGCTCTGGTAGAGCGCCTTGTCGGCCCGCACGATGGCGGCCTGCAGGTCGTCGCTGCCCGCCACCCGCGTGACCCCGAAGGACATGGTGAGCGGCACCGGCGTGCCCTGGTCGCTGATCTCGACCTGCTCCACCGCCACGCGGATGCGCTCGGCCACTTCGAGCGCCGATTCCAGGGAGCTCGCAGGCATCAGCGCCAGAAACTCCTCGCCGCCCCAGCGCGCGATCACATCGCTCTCGCGCAGCTTGCGCGCGAGCACGCCGGCCACCGCCACCAGCACCCGGTCGCCCATGGCATGGCCATGGCGGTCGTTGACCTGCTTGAAGTGGTCGATGTCGCACAGCACCAGGGCCACGGGCTCGCCCGTGCGCTGGATGCGCGTCAGCGTGTGCCCGGCCAGGGTGTGGAAGTGCGCGCGGTTGTTCAGGCCCGTGAGCCCGTCGAGCGTGGCCTGCTTGAGCAGCCGGTTCTCGGCGATCAGGATGGTGCGGCGGTAGAACGCGGCCAGGGCCGCGAACATGCCGAACACCAGGCAGGTGTGGAGGGTGTTCACGATCTGCTGCCCCTTGCCGGGCAGCGGCGCCAGGGCACCCCAGTGGTCGCACGCGAAGCGCAGGCCCAGGTAGTAGGCGAGCAGGGCCAGCACCATGGGCGCCGCATAGCGGCCCGAGTTGGCGATCACGATGGCCGGGATGAACAGCCACAGGTAGTAGTGGAAGCCGCTGTCCCAGCCCACCAGCAGCGAGCCCAGGGCCGAATGGACGATCACCTCCAGCCAGATCAGCAGGATGCCGGCGGTGTTGCGCCGCCGCTGGATGAGCTGGTAGGCCCCGAGGTACATCGCGATGCTGGCCAGGTTGACCCAGGCCAGCGGCGGGGACCCGAGCCAGAGAAACAGCACGAAGTAGCCGCAATCGATGGCGGCGGCCGTGAGCGCCACCCGCTGCGCCATGGCCCAGTAGGCCTTGCCCGCCACACTGGAGCCGCGCTGCGGAACGGCAAAAGGGCGGGGTGGATGGGCGGTAGGGGTGGTGCTAGCAGGGGATGCCATGGCGGGACAGGGCCCGGTGCATTCCGTCGGCATCCGGGATTGTTAACAAAATGTCACATCCTAGAAAGCTGGCGCCCCGGCCATCGCCCGATCAAGCGGGTCAATGCCCGCCTATTGTGCAGTCAGAGGGTCTGTACCGGCTGCCAGTCCACGGCGACGGGGCTCTTGCGCGAGAACAGTTCCACATGCGAGTCGATGGCGAACTGCACGCGGGCCAGGCTGGCATCGTCCTCGGCGCTGCAGTCGAAGTGCAGGGCCGCATCGTCGGCCCGCAGCACGCACAGGCCCCAGGGGAAATGGGCCTGGCCCTGGTGCGCGTCGTAGGTGACGCTGATCTTGCGCGTGAAGTGGTAGCACAGGCGTTGCAGGTAACGGCTGGCTTCGGGCGTGGGCACATGGCCCTGGCGTCGCATCATGAGGTCGTGGTCGTCGTTGTGTGGGAAAGCGGGTGATCAAGGGGCAGGGCGGTATCGGCCAGCACCAGCAGGTTGCCAAGCGAGCAGCGTTCGACGCGGGCCTGCACGCCGTAGGCGCGCTGCAGCAGCGCGGGGGTGAGCACCTGGGCGGGGTCGCCCGCGGCCAGCACGCCACCGCCGCCCAGCACCAGCACCTGCTGGCAAAAGCGCAGCGCCAGATTCAGGTCGTGCACGGCCACCAGGCCCACGGTGCCCTGCTGCTGCACCAGGGCGCGTACGGCCTGCAGCACCTGCAGCTGCCAGCGCAGGTCCAGCGCGCTCGTGGGCTCGTCCAGCAGCAAGAGGCGCGGCGCGCGCACGATGGCCTGGGCCAGGCCCACCATCTGCCGCTGCCCGCCCGAGAGTTCGTCCAGGCGGCGCAATGCCAAAGCCTGCAGGCCGAGCGCGGCCACCACCGATTCGATGGCCGCCTCGCGCCGCGCGGCGCTCCATTCGCTGCGGCCGGCGCGCAGGGCGCTGTGCCAGGTCTCGTAGGCCACGAGCGAGGTGCTTTGCGGCAGGGCCTGGGGCAGGTAGCCCACGCGGCGCAGGCGCTCGCGCGGCGGCAGGGTGGCCAGGTCGGTGCCCTCCAGCAGCACGCGGCCTTGCGCCGGGCGCAGGCCGGCAATGGCCTTGAGCAGGGTGGACTTGCCCACGGCATTGGGGCCCACCACGGCCACCAGTGTGCCGGGCGGGATACCGTCCACGCTTACGCCCGACAGCACGGGCCGCCCGGGATAGCCGGCGGACAGCTGGTCCAGTACAAAGCCCGTGCTCATCCCAGCCTCCGCTGGCGCAGCACCAGCGCCATGAACAGGGGCACGCCGACCAGGGCCGTGATGATGCCGATGGGCAGCACCACGCCCGGGATCAGGGACTTGCTCAGGATGGAGGCGAGCGAGAGCATCAGCGCCCCCGCCAGCGCGCTGCCCGGCAGGTAGTAGCGGTGGTCCTCGCCCAGCAGCATGCGCGCGATGTGCGGACCCACCAGGCCAACGAAGCCGATGGTCCCCACGAAGGACAGGGCCGTGGCGGCCAGCAGGCTCACGCGCAGCAAGGTCACCAGGCGCAGCCGCTCCACCGCGATGCCGAAGCTGCGCGCCTGGTCTTCGCCCGCGCGCAGTGCCGTGAGCGCCCAGGCCTGGCGCGCCGACCAGAGCATGCACACGCCCAGCACCGTGCCGACGATGGCGATCTTGGTCCAGGTGGAGCGGCCCAGGCTGCCCATGGTCCAGAACACGATCTGCTGCAGCGCATTGCTGTCGGCGATGAACTGCAGCAGCCACAGCAGCGCCTCGAAACTGAACAGCAGCGCAATGCCGAACAGCACCACCGTGTCCACCGTCGCGCCCTGGCGCCAGGCCAGCAGCTGGATCAGCGCCGTGGCGCAGGCCGCGCCCGCGAAGGCGCACAGCGGCACGGCCAGGTTCTCGCCAAAGGCCAGCAGCGTGAAGCCGCTGACCACGGCGGCCGATGCGCCCACGGCCGCGGCGGCCGACACGCCCAGCGTGAACGGGCTGGCCAGCGGGTTGTTCAGTGCGGTCTGCATCTCCGCGCCCGCCAGGCCCAGGCTGGCGCCCACCAGCACCGCCATCACGGCGTAGGGCAGGCGCACCTGCCAGAGGATGACCTGCTGCGCCTGCGGCAGGCTTTCCGGAGCGAACAGGCCGCGCAGCACGTCGGCAAAGGCAAAGGTCGAGGGGCCGATGGCGATGTCGGCCACCACGCTGGCACACAGCACGGCCGCCAGTGCGGCCAGCAGCACCAGCCGCAAACGAACGAATTGCCGGTAGCGCTGTGCCAGCGGTTCGGCAGGGGAGGAGGACATAGGGGACGGCACGGGCGTGTACGCAGGAAAAAGGGGGCTCAGCGCGGCAGCTGGGCCAGGGCCAGTGCGTCGATCAGCGCGGGTGCCATCACGCTGCCATGGTCCTCGCCGGCCAGCACCTGCATCTGCACGGCCAGCTCGGGCCATTGCAGCGCGGACAGCTGCGTGGCCAGGGCCTCGGTGCGCTCCCGCATGCGGCGCTCGCGCTGTACCGCAGCGCGGGCCGGGGTGGCGGCCGCTTCGGCGGTCTCCAGGCTGCCGATGCGCAATTGCAGCTGTGCGCGGAAGGGGCGCGGCGCGCCGGTGTAGGCCTGCACGAAGCGCTCGGCCGTGCCCATCACCTGGCCATTGTTCCACCAGACCGAGGGGCTGGTGGCCGCATAGCGGGTGAACTGGGCTGGGCGGGTGAACAGCGCGTGCAGCACCATCAGGCCGCCGAATGAGTGCCCGCTGAGCGTCTGGCGCTGCGGGTCCACGGGCAGGGCGGCCGCCACGCGCGGCTGAAGCTCGCGCGCGATGAAGTCGAGCAGCACCTCGGCACCGCCCGCCTGGGCAGTGGCCGTGCCGCCGGGCACCGGCGGTGTGTAGTCGCGCTGGCGCTCGGCGGGGTGGATGGTGGCGTCGCCCGGGTGGCCGATGCCGACCACGATGGCCCCATCGCTGCGCAGCTCGCCGGGGCGGCCCGCGCCATTGCGTGCCAGCTGCGCGGCCAGCGCGAACGAGGCATTGCCGTCCAGCAGGTACAGCACCGGGTGGCCCGTGGCCGGGGCGGGGCCGGCAGGGCGCTGCACCCAGATGCGCCAGGTGTGGCCGCTCACCGGGTCGCGCAGGTCCATCTGGTGCGTGCCGGGCAATTGCACAGGGGGCGCCTGCAGCAGCGGGCCGGGCTGCGATGGCGTAGTGGTGGAGCAGCCGGCCAGCCAAAGGCCCGCGCCCGAGGCCAGCAGCGCGCGGCGGGTGCTGCTGTGCAAGGGATCGGCGCGCATCAGAGGCTGGTCCAGTAGACGCCGGTCAGCGCAATGGGCTGGAAGCGCGTGAACATCTCCTGCAGCGTGGCACGCGGGTCCAGATCGGCGAACAGCTCGGGGTGCTGCCACTTGGCGAACACCTGCACTGCGACCACGTTGAAGGGCGAGTTGTAGTAGTGGTGCCAGATGGCATGGGCGCGGCCCGGCTGCTGCACGGCCTGCAGCTGGGCGATGCCGCGGCGCTGCGTGGCGCGCACCAGCGAGGCGCGTGCCGCCTCGGGCGTGGCGTCGGCACCGAGCACGATGCGCAGCGGCGACTTCTGCACCGTGGCCATGCTGCCGATGCCCGTTCCGATGTACAGCTGTGGCTGGGTGGCGATCAGGAACTCGGGGTTCAAGGTGCCGTGCTCGCCGGGGATCAGGCCGCGCGCCACATTGTTCGCGCCGCCTGCGTCCATCAGCAGGCCCACCAGGCCGACCATGGTGGCGCAGCATTCGTCCGACAGGCCCACCCGGTTCTCCAGGAACACTGTGGGGTGGCGCATGCTGGCCGGCGCACTGCGCAGGCGCGACTCCACGCGGTCGAGCTGGGCGCGCCAGAAGGCGACAAACGCGTCGGCCTCCTTGCGCTTGCCCAGCACTGTGCCCAGCAGTTCCATGCTGCGTGGCGTGTTCTTGAGCGGGTCGTGGCGGAAGTCGATGAATACCACGGCCACGCCGGCCGCCTCCAGCCGGGCTAAGGTCTCGCGGTCGTTCTTGCTCGGGCCATGGCCACCGGCCAGGCCCAGGATGGCGACCTGCGGACGCAGCGCGATGGCCTGCTCGTCACTGAAGCTGCCGCTGCTGTTGCGGCCCACGCGCGGCACCTTGTCGAGTTGCGGGAAGCGGCTGCGCCACTGGGCATAGCCGGCTTCGTCCAGGCTTTCGTAGTCGCCCATCATGCCCACCAGGCGCCGGGCCGGGTCGTCGCGCTCGAACACGGCCAGTGCGGGCAGCAGCCGGCCCTCGCCCAGCAGGATGCGCTCCACCTTGGCGGGCAGCTTGACGCTGCGGCCCGCGAGGTCGATCACTGTCTGGGGGGCACCCGGTGCGGCCTGGGCGTGCAGGGGCGGGCACCACAGCACCAGCAGCGAGAAGAGGCCGGAGAAGGCAAACAGCGCGGCGGCGCGCAGGAAGAAGAGGGGCATGGTCAGCGGTCAGTCCGTGCAAACGTTGCGGAAAAGTCTCGCAGTGAAATTTCACTATTGAGAATCATTTGCATTTATTGTGACAGCTTGCTAGCATCCCATGCCCGCGGGCCCGCTGTGTTTGCCATGCAGAGAAAAACCTTTGCGCCAGCGGCCCCGGCGTTCGCCCCCTTCTTTCCCCTGCACCATGTCCGTCGTCAGCCCCTTGCATGTCAGCTCCGAGGCGCCTGCGTCCGCAGGCATGCAGGCCTCGCTGCAGCGCCATCTGAAGCGCCTGCATGTGCTGCGCCCGGGCCTGCACCTGCATGCCGACGATGTGGCCGACGCGCAGGATTTCCGCGCCAGCGGCGATATGGAGGCCGGCCTGCGCATCGTGGTGCTGCTCGAAGGCTCGGTCGACGTGAGCTATGGCGCGCGCCGGGTGGCACTGTCGAGCAGTGCCGGCACGGCCCTGCCGCGCACGCGCGCCCCGGGGCCAGGCCTGCCGCGCGCGCTGCTGGTATCGGTGGCGCAGCCCGAGCGCTTCGAGCGCCGCGCGCGCGGGGGCTCCTACGCCCGGCGCGTGAGCGTGGGGTTGGGGGCCGAGTGGCTGGAGCAGGTGGCCGGGCCATCGGCCTCCGACGCCATCGACGGCTTTCGCCGCCAGCACCTGGCCATGCACCACTGGCAGCCCTCGGCGCGCATCACCGCGCTGGCCGAGCAGATCACCCGCGCGCCCGACCTGAGCCCGCTGCTGCTGCACCTGTACCTGGAAAGCCGCGCGCTCGAACTCGTGGGCGAAGCCCTCTCCAGCCTGGACCAGCAGGCCAGCGGCCCGGCGCCGGCCCCCGTGCCCGCACCGGCGCCCGTGCCGTCCGCCCTGCGCCTGCTGCCGCACGAGCACCGGCGCATGCGCGACCTGCATGCCTTTTTGCAGACCGAGGGCGCCATGGACCTGTCGCTGGACGCGCTGGCGCGCCAGGCGGGCACCAATGCCAACACGCTGCAGCGCCACTTCAAGGCGGTGTACGGCACCACGGTGTTCGACTTCGTGCGCGAATCGCGGCTGCAGCGCGCACGCCAGGCGTTGGAGCGCGACGGCTTCTCGGTGGCGCAGGCGGCGCTGGTGGCGGGCTACAACAGTGCGGCCAATTTCGCCACGGCCTACCGCAAGCGTTTCGGCATGTCGCCCAAATTGGCGCGTGGGAGGGTTTGAGGCGCGGGAGCGCCGCGCTGCGGCAAAGATCTTTGTTGCCCGCGCAAACACGGTCGTACAGTCCGCGTGGAATCATCGTTGGCACAACTTGCAACCAGGTTGCCTGCCGGATTCCACCGCCGCAGCCCGCCCAGGGCGTTGGTGCGACCCATGGGGTGAATCGCAATCATTCCGATTTTTTCGGCCTCCGGTGGGGCCTGGCCTTCGTCTTCCATGCTTCTTTCCAGGACCACCATGCACAGCACACGCCGCCCGACCCGGGGCACTTTCACTGCCCAACCCTTCGCCCTGCGCCAGATCGCCCAGGCCTGTGCGTGGACCCTGCTCGCGGGCACCGGCGCCGCCATGGCCCAGCAAGCCAGCACGGCGCCATCGCTCAAGGAAGTGACCGTGAACGCCGCGCCCGAAACCCCTGACAGCCTGCCTGCTGTCGCCCCCGGCGGCCAGGTCGCCAAGGGCGCGCGCCTCGGTATCCTGGGCAATGTGGGCGTGATGGACACGCCGTTCAACACCACGTCCTACACGGCCGAAGGCATTGCCGACCAGCAGGCCCAGACCATTGGCGCCGTGCTCAAGAACGACCCCTCCGTGCGCATGACGACCAACGAAGGCCACGTGGTGGAGAACTTCATCATCCGTGGCTTTGCCGTGTCGGCCAACTCCCTGGCCATCAACGGCGTGTACGGCCTGGCGCCCGAGCAGAACACCCCCACCGAGATGTTCGAGCGCGTGGAAGTGCTCAAGGGCCCCGGCGCCATGATGATGGGCCTGCCGCCCGCGGGCGATGTGGGCGGTGCCATCAACCTGGTGCCCAAGCGCGCCGGCAAGGACCCGCTCACGCGCGTGACCACCACCTGGTCCGACCAATCCAACGTCGGCGTGCACGCCGACGTGGCGCGCCGCTTCGGCCCCGAGCAGCGCCTGGGCGTGCGCGTCAACGGCGTGCTGTCGGGCGGCGAAACCTGGCTCGACCACCAGACCAAGAAGCGCGAGATCGGCCACCTGGCGCTGGACTACCAGGGCCAGGGTTGGAGCGTGGAGGCCGATGCCTACTCGCTCACCAACAAGGTGCGCAAGGGTGTGACCATGCAGCCCATCATCACCGGCTGGACCACGGTGCCGCGCGCGCCCGATGGCTCCACCAACTTCTTCTATGGCGAAGGTGTGTTCAGCAACACCGAGACCCAGGGCCTGATCGTGCGCGGCCAGGCGCAGCTCAACGCCGGCTGGACGGCCTTTGCCTCGGCCGGCCACGCAAAGCATTCGTACGACGGCTTCATCTTCGGCACCCGCCCGGTGTGGACCGTGGCCAACGCGGCCACCGGCAATGCCACGGGCACGGCCTACAACTCCTGGGGCGAGTACGAAACCAGCACGGCCGAGCTGGGCCTGCGCGGCCAGTTCACCACCGGCGCGGTGGCGCACAAGCTCACCTTGGCCGCCAACGTGCTCGACTACGAGGGTGGCAGCCGCGGCAACGGCACGGCGAACATCACCAGCAACATCTTCAACCCCACACCCATCACCATGCCGGCCGGGGCGGCTGCGTCGACCTTCACCAGGTACAACGACGACGTGCTCACCGGCCTGAGCGTGGTGGACACGCTCTCGTTTGCCGAGGACAAGCTGCAGCTCACCCTGGGCCTGCGCGCCCAGCAGGTGAACCAGAAGCTCGCCAGGTACAAGGAAACCGCCGTGACCCCGCTGGTCGGCGTGGTCGCCAAGCCCTGGGGCGAGAACATCTCGCTGTACGGCAACTACGTGGAAGGCCTGAGCGCCGGCACCACGGTGAAGGCACCCTATGCCAACGAGGGAGAGACCTTCAAGCCCTACAAGACCCAACAGATGGAAGTGGGCGTGAAGTGGGCCATGGGCGACATCACGCAGACCGTGAGCCTGTTCCAGATCAGCAAGCCTGCGCTGATCGAGGCCAACAACCGCCAGTTGCTCGACGGTGAGCAGCGCAACCGTGGCGTGGAGTGGAACATCTTCGGCCAGGTGGCCCGGGGCCTCACGCTGCTGGGCGGCGCGGCCTACACCGAAGCCAAGCAGACCAAGACCACCCGGGGCGTGAACCAGGGCCTGGCCCAGTTCGGTGTGCCCAAGCTCACGCTGAACCTGGGGGCCGACTGGGCCATCCCGGGCGTGCAGGGCCTGGCCGTTTCGGGCCGGGTGAACCACACGGGCGTCCAGTGGCTCACGGGCGACAACAGTGTCAAGCTGCCCGGCTGGACCACGGTCGACGTGAGTGCGCGTTACGCCTTGCGCGTCGGCGCCCAGCCTGTGGTGCTGCGCGCCACGGTCACCAACCTGGCCAACAAGGCGTACTACGACAGCATCTGGGGCGCAGGCCGCGTGAACGTGGGCGCACCGCGCAGCGTGCGCCTGTCGGCAGCGTTCGATTTTTGATAACCAAGGAGTGTTTGCATGGGGCGTTTTTCGTGGGATGGTCATGGGGTGGTTGCAGCGGCGTGTGTCCTGGTGGGGGCGCTGCTGGCAATATCTCCCGCCGGCGCGCAGACGCCGGCAGATGCGCCGCTCGGCGCGGGCGGGCAGGTGCAGGGTTCGCTCGCCGCCATGACCACGCGCGCCCATGCCATCACGGCCCAGCCCGGCGACATGGTGCGCGGCAGCCTCACGGGCGCCAGCATGCGCCTGGTGCTCACCAACGCCGAGGGCAAGCGCGAACGCGTGCTGGCCACGGGCGTGGGGGAGCTGCAGGAGTTCGTCTTTGTCGCCGGGCCCAACCCGCCCTATGCCCTGGAGGTGCGCGCGCCCGTGGCCGGCAGCTATGGCCTGCGCGTGACCGAGGTCGTCATGCGTGCCGAGCAGATGCCCCCGCCCGAGGTCATCGACAGCCCGCGCATCCGTGCGCTGCAGCAATCCCTGGCCGCAGGCGGCAGCACCGAGGCCTTCTGGGCGGAGGTGCAGCAGCGCGGCACGCCCCTGGTGGAGGCCGATGCCGAGCCCGCCAAGGACGGCACGGTGCGCGTCACCTTCGTCTGGCGCGGTGCGCAGCGCAATGCCTGGCTGTTCGGCGCGCCCTCGGGCAACCACGAGCAGCTCACGCGCCTGGGCAGCTCGGACGTCTGGTACCGCAGCTACCGCGTGCCGGCCGGCACGCGCCTGGGCTACAAGCTCGCGCCCGACGTGCCCGAACTCAATGCCTCGCCCATGGTGCGCCGCCGCGCCATCCTGGCCACGGCCCAGCGCGACCCGTTCAATGCGCGCAGTTTTCCCGACCGGCCCATCGACATCTATGCGGGCGAGTCCGTGTTCGAGCTGGCCGATGCGCCGCCCCAGACCTGGGTGGCCGAGCGGCCCGGCGTGCCCAAGGGCACGGTCGAGGCGCACCGCATCACCAGCCAGGCCCTGGGCAATACACGCGACGTGGCGCTGTACCGCCCCGCGGGCTGGCAGCCCGGCGCCAGCGCCAATGCGCTGCTGGTGGTGTTTGACGGCGACACCTACCAGAAGGAGGTGCCCACCCCCACCATCCTCGACAACCTGATCGCGGCCGGCGAACTGCCACCCATGGCCGCCATCCTCATCAGCAACCCCAGCCGCCAGGCGCGCGGCGACGAACTGCCGCCCAACCCGGCGTTCGCCCGCTTCCTGGCCACCGAGCTCATGCCCTGGGCGCGCAGCCAGGGCGTGGCCGCCGCGCCCGCGCGCACCGTGGTCGCAGGAGCCAGCTATGGCGGGTTGGCCGCGGCCTACCTGGGGCTCACGCACCCCGAGTGGTTCGGCAACGTCTACAGCCAATCGGGCTCGTTCTGGTGGAGCACGCCGGGCCAGCAACCCTCATCGCTCACACGCGACTATGTGCAGGCCCCGGTGAAGCCCGTGCGCTTCTACCTGGAGGCCGGCCTGTTCGAAGGCGGCCGCACCGGCCAGGTCGGCATCCTCGAATCCACGCGCCACCTGCGCGACGTGCTGCGCGCCAAGGGCTACAGCGTGCAGCACCGCGAATACGCCTCCGGGCACGACTACCTGCACTGGCGCGGCACCCTGGCCACGGGGCTCACTGCTCTGCTGGGAAAGAAGGCTTCCGAATAGCGGCGATCAGGTGCCGCCGACATAGGGGTTGCTCTTGCGCTCGCGGCCGAAAGTGCTTTCCGGGCCGTGGCCCGGAATGAACACCGTCTGGTCCCCCATGGGCCACAGGCGCCCGGTGATGCTGTCGATCAGGTCCTGGTGGTTGCCCTGCGGGAAATCCGTGCGCCCGATGCTGCCCGCAAACAGCACATCGCCCACGAAGGCCCGGTCGATCTGCGGCGCGTGGAACACCACATGGCCCGGCGTGTGCCCCGGGCAGTGGCGCACGTGCAGCGTCTCGTTGCCGATCTGCACCGTGTCGCCATCGGCCAGCCAGCGCGTGGGCGTGAAGTGCTGCGCGGGCGGAAAGCCGAACATCGCGCTTTGCTGCGGCAGCGCATCGATCCAGAACTGGTCCCCGGGGTGCGGCCCCACGATGGGCAGGGACAGCCGCTCGGCCAGCTCACCCGTGCCACCCGCATGGTCGATGTGGGCGTGGGTGAGCCAGATCTGGTCAAGCGTGAGGCCCAGGCGCTGCACCTCGGCGAGCAGCACGTCGAGGTCGCCACCCGGGTCGACGATGGTGGCTTTGTTCGTGGCGTCGCACCAGAGGATCGAGGCGTTCTGCTGGAAGGCGGTGACGGGGACGGTGAGGTAGTGGAGCATGGCGTGGGGACAGGTCTTCTGGGCCGCCATTAGACATCGGGGAAACCCGGCCCGTGCAATCCAGGGACAAGCGCGCCTACTTGGAGCCGAACCGCTTCTCGAACCAGCGGTCCAGCAGCACTTTTTCATAGCGCAGCCGGTCCCCGCTGGAGTAGCGGTTGCTGGGCACCATGAAGTTCAGGTCGCTGAGCACCTCTTCGCCGCCGGATACCGTGGCGGCGCCGTCGCGCATCAGGTTGTAGCGCAGCCGGATGCGCGGGCCGGTGACGTCGGTGACCACGCGCACCTCGGAGCCGCCGGCGCCCAGCGGGGGGAAGTGGCCGGCCAGGTCGACGTCCAGCACCTCGACCTTGAGGTTGTCGGTGGGGGCCAGGCCCCGAGAAGCCAGACGCTGTAGGTGCTGGTCGATGTCGCGCAGCACCTGGGCGCGGTCGGATTCGCCCGCCACGGGGCTGGAGTAACTGGCGTCGGTGTACTTTTCCGGCGCGACGAAGCGCACATCCACGGTGCCTGCCACCGCGGCGGTGGCGGCGATGGCCGTGCCGGCGGCCACCAGGCAGGCGGCGATCAGTGGGCGGGAAGGGCTTTGTCGGGATGCTCGGTGCAGTGGCATGGTGTTTTCCTCGTTCAGGCGTCGGAGTCGGTCATGGTGTTCTTGCATCGCCGGGGAGTATGACGATGGACAGGGACCCGCAGTGCCAACGGGGGAAATAGGGGGAGGGCTGGGCGCATGCAGTCCTCCTACCTCTGGGAGTGCAGCGGGGTTGGGCGGGGGGCGGCAAGACGCAGTCCCAGGAACTCCAACGGCCTGGAATGCCCTGTATCGTTGCGAAGATGCAACGGGTTGATAACCAGTTTGCTCTGAATTTGGTAGCGCCCAACAGCGCCTTGCGGTGGATTCGGGTTTTCCCGGCACTGCGCGAACAGACGGCAGACGGGCTTTACAGAGCCAGGCCTCCCCGTTCGGCAAGTGCTAAATTAAAATGAGAATAGTTGTCGTTTTGATTTGTTTCCAGGAATGAACCTGAGCGGCCCCGCGCTGCCGCAGCTTGTACGACTTCCCGCCATGCCATCGACCCGGCCCCGGCCGGGCGTTCGCTCGTCTTTTTTCCATATTCCGGCCCTGCCATGCAATCCATGATCCCCCGTTCGCTGCGCGACTCCCAGCGTTTCACCCCCCACCCCCTGGCCCTGCTGGTGCGCCAATGCCTGGGCGCGGGCCTGGCCGTGGCCGCCGTGGGCGCGGCCGCACAGAGTGGCGCCACGCTGGACGAGGTGAAGGTGCGCGAGCAGGCCGAAGCCATTGGCGGCCTGCAGAAGACCTACCACGGCGGCCAGTTCGCGCGCGGTGGTGATTTGGGCATGCTGGGCAAGACCGACCAGATGAACGTGCCCTTCAGCACGACCAACTACACCAACGAGCTGATCCAGAACCAGCAGGCCCTGACGGTGGCCGATGTGGTGATGAACGACGCCTCGGTGCGCACGCTGCAGGCGCGCGGCGGCTATGGTGACGACTTCCAGGTGCGTGGCCTCACGGTGTCCAACACCGACGTGAGCGTGAATGGCCTGTTCGGCCTCAGCCCCTCGACCCGCATGCCGCTGGAGCTGATCGAGCGCGTGGAAGTGCTCAAGGGCCCTGGCGCCCTGACCAATGGCGTGGGCCCCAGCGGCAGCGTGGGCGGCAGCATCAACCTGGTGACCAAGCGCGCGGCCGACACGCCGATCACGCGCCTGACCACCACCTACATGGGCAAGGCCCAGTTCGGCGCCCATGTGGACGTGGGCCGCCGCTTCGGCGAAGACAACCAGTGGGGCGTGCGCGCCAACGCGCTGGTGCGCAACGGCGAGGGCAACGTCGATGGTGGCCGCCAGCGTGCCGACCTGGCCGCCCTGGGTCTGGACTACGCGGGCGGCCGCCTGCGCTGGTCGCTGGACGCCTATGCCACCGAAGGTGAAACCCGGCAGTTCCGCCCCCAGACGGCCTTCCGCGCCGGCATCACGCAGATGCCCGCCGCACCGGACAACCGCACCAGCATCTACCCCGGCGCCAACCTCACGGACGACATGCGCACCCTGATGTCGCGCGTGGAGTACGACCTGAACGACAGCACCGTGGTGTATGGCGGCGTGGGCTACACCCACAACACCAACGAGCAGAACTTCCCGACGGCCGGGCTGCGTGTGGATTCGCTGGGCAATTTCACGGTGGCCAATGGCTACTACGACGCGTACAACAAGACCTCGTCGATGGACGCGGGCCTGCGCACCAAGTTCCAGACCGGCGGCATCGGCCACACGGTGGCCCTGTCCACGAATTACCTGAACCAAGAGATCGGCTACTTCTACCAGCTGACCAGCACCTACGCACCCTCCAACATCTACAACCCTGCGCCGCTGCCCACCATCACCTTCCCGCGTGGCAACCCCAGCAAGAGCAGCGAGCTCGAGCAGCACAGCGTGGCGCTGGCCGACACCCTGTCGTTCGACAGCGGCCGCTACCTGCTGACGCTGGGCATGCGTGACCAGACCATCGAGCAAAGCGCATTCAACGTGAACACGGGCGCCTCCTCCAGCTACTACAAAGCCAGCGCCGTGACGCCGCTGGCAGGCCTGGTATTCAAGCCGACCAAGAACATCTCGGTCTACACCAACTACACCGCAGGCCTCACGCGCGGCGGCACGGCCGGCCCCGGCACGGCCAACGCCGGCGAGACCTTTGCACCGCAAAAGTCCAAGCAGAACGAAATCGGCGTGAAGGTCGACTGGGGCCAGCTGACCACCCAGGCCGCCATCTACCAGATCAAGCGCCCCAGCGCCATGACCGACCCGGTGACCAACCGCTACAGCTTTGGTGGCGAGCAACGCAACCGCGGCCTGGAACTGACGGCCTACGGCGAAGTGCAGCGCGGCCTGCGTGCCATGGCCAGCGCCTCGTTCAACAACGCCAAGCTCACGCGCACCGCCGGTGGCGTGAACCAGGGCAACGACGCGGCCGGCGTGCCGGACCGCACCTTCAACCTGGGCCTGGACTGGGACACCCCCGTGCAGAACCTGAGCGTGAACGGCCGTGTGATCCACACCTCCAGCATGTACGCCGACGCGACCAACCGCCTGCGCGTGGACTCCTGGACGCGCCTGGACCTGGGCGCCCGCTATGCCACCAAGGTGGCCGGCAAGCCCCTGGTGCTGCGCGCCAACCTGGAAAACGTGGCCGACAAGAACTACTGGGTCATCAGCAACTACGTGACCGTGGGTGCTCCGCGCACGCTGATGCTGTCGGCTGCGGTCGACTTCTGAAGCCCCGGGTGAGGCAGGAGCAGTGGGCATGGTGACGAATCTGTTGCGCGGCATCTGGCGTGCCGGGCCGGTGCTGTCGCGCACCGTTGCCGCCATCGGCGGCGGCTACGTGCTGGCCGCGCTGTTCAGCGTGGCCGTGCTGGCCCTGCCCATGACGCGGTCGCAGGCCGTGATCACGGGCATGCTGGCCAGCTTTGCGATCTACACCGGCGCGGTGATCTGGGTGTTTGCCGTGCGCAGCGCCTGGCGCGCCTGGGGCGGGCTGCTGGTGGCGGCGCTGCCGCTGTTGCTGGCCGCATGGAGCGTATGGTCGTCCTCTGCAGGAGCTTCCCAATGACGAACAAGGACACAACATCCCCGGTGGATGCGCCCAAGGCACCGGGCATCCGCCAGACCATGTCGGACCTGCACACCTGGGCCGGCCTGCTGTGCGGCTGGTTCCTGTATGCGATGTTCCTCACGGGCACGGTGAGCTACTTCAAGGACGAGATCTCGCAGTGGATGCGGCCCGAGATGCCGCACCGCTCGGTGGTGCCCGATGCGGCCGAGGCCGCCCAGCGCATCGCCGGCAAGCTGCAGGAGCTGGCGCCGAACGCGCCGCAGTGGAGCATGCGCCTGCCCGACGAGCGCTACACCACCATGGACAGCTTCTGGCGCCTGCCGCGCGGACAGGCGCCGGGCCCGAACGGCCGCAGCTTCGGCAGCGCCAATTTCGACCCGATGACCGGCGACAAGGTGGCCTCGCGCGAGACCGTGGGCGGTGAGTTCTTCTACCGCTTCCACTTCCAGTTCCACTACATGCCCGTGCTGTGGGGGCGCTGGCTCGCGGGCTTCTGCGCCATGTTCATGCTGGTGGCCATCGTCAGCGGGGTCATCACGCACAAGAAGATCTTCACCGACTTCTTCACCTTCCGCTGGGGCAAGGGCCAGCGCTCGTGGCTGGATGCGCACAATGCGCTCTCGGTGTTCGGGCTGCCGTTCCACTTCATGATCACCTACACCGGCCTGATCACGCTGATGGCGCTGTACATGCCGTTCGGCGAGCAGGCAGCGTACAAGACGCCGGCGCAACGCCAGGAGCTCACGGCCCAGCTCAACACCTTCATCCAGCCCGGCAAGCCCACGGGCCAGGCCGCGCCGCTGGCGCCGGTGGACGACATGGTGCGCCAGGCCCAGGCCCGCTGGGGCGAGGGCAATGTGGGCCGGGTCACGGCCACCAACGCGGGCGACGCCGCGGCGCGCGTGAGCGTGACGCGCGGCGAGGCCGGCCGCGTGACCATGAGCCCGCAGTACATGCTGTTCGACGGCGTGAGCGGCAAGCTGCTCGAGGTCAAGGAAAGCGTGGGCCCCGCGGCCGAAACCCGTGGCGTGCTGTATTCGCTGCACCTTGGGCGGTTTTCCGACCTGCACATGCGCTGGCTGTACTTCATCGTGAGCCTGGCCGGCACGGCCATGGTGGGAACGGGCCTCGTGATGTGGACCGTCAAGCGCCGCCAGAAGCTCGGTGACCCGGCGCGGCCGCATTTCGGCTTCCGGCTGGTGGAAAAGCTCAACATCGCCAGCATCGCCGGCCTGTCCATCGCCATGGCGGGCTTCCTCTGGGGCAACCGCCTGCTGCCGCAGGGCATGGCCGAGCGCACCGCCTGGGAAGTGCATGTGTTCTTTATCGTCTGGGCCCTCACGTTGGCGCATGCCATGCTGCGGCCTTCGCGCCGTGCGTGGATCGAGCAGTTCTGGATCGGGGCTGCGGCACTGGCCCTGCTGCCCGTGGTCAGCGCGCTGACCACCGACCGCCCGCTGTGGCGCAGCCTGGCGCAGGGTGACTGGGTGTTCGTGGGCTTCGAGCTCATGCTCTGGGTGCTGGCCGGCCTGCATGGGTGGCTGGCGGTGCGCACGGCGCGCCACCAGGGCCCCAAGCGCCGGGCGGCGCGTGCGCCTGCAGCCCCCGTGGTGCCGGCGGGTGCGGCCATGGCGAAGGAGGGTGCCTGATGGCCCACGCTGCCACCTTTGTGGTCTGCCTCGTCGCGTTTGCGGCGCTGGCGCTGGGCACCGAGCGCCAGCAGGACGAGCTCTTTGGCCAGCCGCTGGCTCCGCGCGCCACCTGGCTGTGGCGCCTGCTGGGCTGGGGAGCACTGGTGGTGGCGCTGGCCATCATCGTGCAGGCCCAGGGCTGGAGCATGGGCTTGGTGAGCTACAGCGGCCACACCAGCCTGGCAGCCGGTATCGTGCTGGGGGCGCTGATCGTGCACAGCCGCACGCGCGGCCGGCGCTGAGCGTTTCGGCCGTTCAGCGGCGTGCCGCGGCTGCGCCACGCCGGCGTGCGCGCAGCATGAACACCTGGGCGGCATAGCCGAGGGCAAAGATCCCCAGCCAGGCCAGCAGCGCACCACGCACCAGCGGTGAGTCCGGCCCCGAGGCCAGCGGCTGCGCGGGCGGCAGGCGCGTCAGCGTCTCGTTGATGCCAGGTACCAGCAGCAAAAAGACGCTGAACGACCAGCCCAGGGTGGCCAGGTAGGCGCTGGCCCGCCCGAGGAAAGAGAGTTTTGGTGCCAGCCAGGCACCGGACACGGCGAGCAGGGCCAGGATGCCCAGCGCGTGCCCGGCATTGAAGCCGCCCGTGCTCGACAGGCCGAAGGCCGTGAGCACCGAGGCCACCAGGCCAATCAGGTACACGCGGCCGGCACGGGTGTCCGGCTCGATGGCGCGGTAGCGCGCAAAGCTGTAGATCGCTGCGCCCAGCGGGACGAGGCTGAGGGCGGTGTGGGCGATGCCGAGGGCGGAGAGGGGGTTGGGCATGGGCAGAAGACCTTGTCGTGGGTGGTTGCTGGAGATGGGAAAAGTCTAGGATCGCGCGCCCCGGACGGGGGTGACAAGTGCATGACAAAGCTGTCATCCACGACCCGCAGCGCGGCTTTGCCCGAGAATCGGCGCCATGAAGATCCTGGTCATCGAGGACGATCCCAAGACGGGGGACTACCTGAAGAAGGGCCTGCGCGAGAGCGGCTACGGCGTGGACCTGGCCCGCACCGGCACCGAGGGCCTGCGCATGGCGCTGGGCGAGGCCTATGACCTGGTGGTGCTGGACGTCAGCCTGCCCGGCATCGATGGCTGGCAGATCATGCCGGCGCTGCGCGAAAAGGGCGATGTGCGTGTGCTCTTCCTCACGGCACGCGACCAGTTGAGCGACCGCATCCGCGGGCTTGAACTGGGGGCCGACGACTACCTGGTCAAACCTTTCTCCTTCACCGAACTGGTGCTGCGCATCCGCACGCTGCTGCGGCGCGGGCCGGCGCGCGAGGCCGATGTGTACGACATCGCGGGCCTGCACCTCGATGTGCTGCGCCGCCGCGTCACGCGCGAAGGTGCCGAGATCGCGCTCACAAACAAGGAGTTTTTGCTGCTGCACCTGCTGGTGAAGCGCCAGGGCGAGGCCCTGTCGCGCACCCTGATCGCCTCCGAGGTCTGGAACATGAATTTCGACAGCGACACCAATGTGGTCGATGTCGCCATCAAGCGCTTGCGCGCCAAGGTCGACAAGCCCTTCGCCACGCCACTGGTCCACACCGTGCGCAACGTGGGCTACGCCTTCGGCGAGCCGCCTTCCGAGGGCGGTGATTGATGCCCGCGCCCTGGCTGCCGCGCTCGCTGGCTGTCCGTGTGACGCTCTTGTGCGGGCTGATCGCGGTGTCGATCACCGGCATGCTGGGCGGCAACTACTTCTTTGCCGCGCGCAGTGCCATCCTGGCCCATGCCGACGAGCAGTTGATCACGCGCGTGGAGCGCTTGCGCCGTCTGCTGGCCGATGTGCGCAGCGTGCAGGAGCTGCGCGACCAGGCCATGCTGCTGGAAGCGCTGTCGGGCAGCTCGGGCGATGTGTTCGTGCTGCGCCGCGCGGGCGAGGCGCCGCTGGTCGAAGTCAACCCCGGCCAGGTGGCGCCGCCCGCCTGCGCCGTGCCGACGGCCTTGGACAGACCGCTGGCGCGGGGCGATGTGTGCCACAGCGAGGCTCCGGGCATACCCCGCATGCACTGGGCCGCAGGGGTCGCCCGCGCGGGCCACGATGGACGGATGGTGGAGGTGCTCGCGGGCCATGCCCTGGCCAGCGAGATGCAGATGATCCGGCGCAGCCGCGACCAGGTGCTGTTCAGCACCTTCCTGGCCGTGCTCGCCTGCTCGCTGCTGGTGTACGGGGTGCTGCGCCGGGGCCTGAGGCCCCTGCACCGGGTGGCGGAACAGGCCTCCCGCATCGATCCCGTCAACCTGGCGATCCGGCTGCCTGAGCACGACGCGCCGCTGGAGCTGCAGCAGATGGTGGCGGTGTTCAATGCCATGCTCGACCGCATCGCCACCGGCTATGGGCGGCTTTCGCAGTTCTCGGCCGACCTGGCGCACGAGATCCGCACGCCCGTGGGCGCCCTGATCGGGCAGACGCAGGTGGCACTGGCGCGCACACGCACGGCCGAGGAGTACCAGCAGGTGCTCGAATCCAACCTGGAGGAGCTGAATCGGCTGCGCCGCACCGTCGACAACATCCTGTTCCTGGCCCAGGCCGACCATGCGACGCTGCAGGTGGAGCGCACTGCGCTGGACATGGCGGCCGAGCTGCAGCGCATCGCCGACTACTTCGAAGGCCCTGCGGACGAGGCGGGCCTGCGCCTTGTGGTACAGGCCAGTGGCACGGCCTGGGTCAACCAGGCCCTGTGCCTGCGCGCGCTGCACAACCTGGTGGTCAATGCGGTGCGCTACAGCACACCGGGCACGGTGATTCAGCTCACAGGAATCCAGGAGGATGGTGCCTCGGTCCTGGCGGTCGAAAACGAAGGCGTGCCGATCCCTGCGGAGCAGCTCACTCGGCTGTTCGACCGCTTCTACCGCGCCGAGGCTGTGCGCAGCCGCCCTGCGGAATCGAGCGGCCTGGGCTTGGCGATCGTGAAGGCGATCATGGACCTGCACGGGGGCGAGGCCCGGGCATCCTGCTCGGCCTCGGGCGCGGTCCGTTTCGAACTGCGGTTTCCGCGCTGAGCAGGGCTACATCTTGAAGTCGTAGCCGATGGTGATCGGCGCGTGGTCCGAGAACTTCACATCCTTGTAAATGGTCTCGGTGCGCGCGAGGGCCGCCAGGGCCGGCGTGGCCAGGTGGTAGTCCAGGCGCCAGCCCACATTGTTGGCGTAGGCCTGGCCGCGGTTGCTCCACCACGTGTAGGCGGTATCGGTGGTGGTCGGTTGTAACTGACGGTAAACGTCTATCAGTCCGCCGCCTTCATCAGTTGTGTGCAACAACTTTGTCATCCAGGCCCGTTCTTCGGGCAGGAAGCCGCTGTTTTTCTGGTTGCTGCGCCAGTTCTTGAGGTCAATCTGCTGGTGCGCGATGTTGATGTCGCCGCACAAAATGAACTCGCGCTCCCCCTTGAGCTGCATCAGGTGGGGGTGGAATTCGGCCAGGAAACGGTACTTGGCGAGCTGGCGTTCCTCGCCCGAGGAGCCGCTCGGGAAGTAGGCGCTGATGATGGAGAGCTTGCGCTTGGGGGTGTCAAAGCGCAGCTCGAGGTAGCGGCCTTCGGCATCGAATTCGGTCGAGCCGTAGCCCACGATGACGTCGCTGGGCAGGTGGCGCGTGTAGATGCCCACGCCCGAATAGCCCTTTTTCTGGGCGAAGTGGAAATGCCCGTCCATCTCGGCCAGCCGCTCGAAGCGTGTGGCGATGTCGGCGGCCTGGGCCTTGACTTCCTGTACGCAAATACAATCCGGCCGTGTGGCAGCCATCCAGCTTTCCACGCCCTTGGTGGTGGCCGAACGGATGCCATTGAGGTTGAGGCTGGTCAAATTGAACAAGGAATTTCCCATGGTAGATGTTGTTGCGCAAGGCCCGGGTCAGGACCCGCTGGCGCAGGATTTTGTACGGTTTGCCGTGGAGTCGGGCGTGCTGCGCTTCGGGGAGTTCAAGACCAAGGCGGGCCGCATGAGCCCGTACTTCTTCAATGCCGGCCTGTTCGACGATGGCAGCAAGATGGGGCGCCTGGCCGAATTCTATGCAAAAGCCCTGATCGCCAGCGGCATCGAATTCGACATGGTGTTCGGGCCCGCCTACAAGGGCATTCCACTGGCCGCCACGGTGGCGGTGGAGCTGGCGCGCCATGGCCGCAACGTGCCCTTTGCCTACAACCGCAAGGAAGCCAAGGACCACGGCGAAGGCGGCACCCTGGTGGGCGCGCCGCTCAAGGGCCGGGTGCTGATCGTGGACGACGTGATGTCGGCCGGTACGGCCGCGCGCGAGTCGATCGCCCTGATCCAGGCGGCGGGCGCCATTCCCCATGCCATGGCCATTGCGCTGGACCGCCAGGAGAAAGCGACTGAAAATGGACTGGACGTGGAGCACAGTGCGGTGCAGTATGTGCGCCAGCAGCTGGGCATGAAGGTTTGTACTATCGCCAAGCTGGCAGACTTATTGCTGTACCTATCGCAAACAGGGGGGGCGGAGATGCGCGCCCACCACGAACGGGTTTCCGCCTACCGCGAGCGGTACGGAGTCAATGAAGGGTAACTAGTTGCACAAGACGGCGTGGCTCATTGGCGAGTTGGCACTGGCAGGCCTGGTCACGGCATCCGCGTGGGCGCAACAATCCTCCGGCCCGGTGGGCAGCATCTACACCTGCACCGACCGCAATGGGCGCAAGCTCACGGCGGACCGGCCGATTCCCGAATGCGCAGACCGCGAACAGCGTGAATTGGCCCCTTCGGGCATGGTGCGGCGCCAGGTGGGGCCGGTGCTCTCGGAGCAGGAGCGCGCAGTGCTCGAAGCGCGCCAGCGCAAGGAAGCCGAGGAGCGCTCCCGTGCCCAGGAGGAACGCCGCCGCGAACGCGCGTTGACGGCGCGTTACCCCGACAAGGCGGCCCACGACGTGGAGCGCAGGGCGGCCATCCAGATGGTGGAGGACGTCGCCGCCACGGCGGAAAAGCGCATCGTCGAATTGCGCGAGCAGCGCAAGGCCATGGATACGGAGATGGAGTTCTACAAGAAGGACCCCAACAAGGCCCCGATGACGCTGCGCCGCAAGATCGCCGAAAACGAAGACAGCATTGCCGAGCAACAGCGCTTCATTGCTGGCCAGGGCGACGAGAAGCGCCGTGTGCACCAGCGTTTCGACACCGAGCTGGCCCAGCTGCGCCGGCTCTGGGATGAGCAGCGTGGCGTGGTGGTGCCTGGGGGGGGCGCGGCGTCGAGTGCGGTCGCACCGGCTGCCTCGGGCGCACGCTGATCGGACCCGGGGCGCTGCAGTCGCCTCGTTCCACCTTGTTGCAGGAAGCCGGCCGGCCCAAAGGCCAGCCGTTCCATTGCACCGGGGTCAGCCCGCCAGCTTGGCGCGCAGCAGGTCATTGACCTGTTGCGGATTGGCCTTGCCCTTGCTTGCCTTCATGATCTGGCCGACCAGCGCGTTGAAGGCCTTGTCCTTGCCTGCGCGGAACTGGGCCACGTTGTCGGGGTTGGCGGCAATCACCTCGTCGATGATGCCCTCCAGCGCGCCCGTGTCGTTCATCTGCTTGAGGCCCTTGGCCTCGATGACGGCGTCCACATCGGCCGATTCCCCGGTCCACAGCGCCTCGAACACCTGCTTGGCGGCGTTGTTGGACACCGTGCCGTCGGCAATGCGGCCGATCAGCGCGCCCAGCTGGGCGGCCGTCACGGGCGATGCCTCAATGGCCAGGTCGCCCGCGTTGAGGCGGCGTGACACCTCGCCCATGATCCAGTTGCTGGCCAGCTTGGGCTGCTTGCTGGCCTGGGCGGCGGCCTCGAAGTAGGCGGCCATGGCCTTGCTCTGCGTGAGCGTGGTGGCGTCGTACTCGGGCAGGCCATAGTCGGCCACGAAGCGTGCGGCCATGGTGCGTGGCAGCTCGGTCATCTGGGCGCGCTGCGCGTCCACCCAGGCGCTCGGGATCTGCAGCGGCGGCAGGTCCGGGTCGGGGAAGTAGCGGTAGTCGGCCGCGTCTTCCTTGGTGCGCATGGCGCGGGTCTCGCCCGTGGCGTCGTTGAACAGCACCGTGGCCTGCTGGATCGCGCGGCCATCCTCGATCTCGTCGATCTGCCACTGGATCTCGTAGTCGATGGCCTGCTGCATGAACTTGAAGCTGTTCAGGTTCTTGATCTCGCGGCGTGTGCCCAGCGGGGCGCCGGGCTTGCGCACCGAGACGTTGGCGTCGCAGCGGAACGAGCCCTCCTGCATGTTGCCGTCGCAGATGCCGATCCAGGTCACGATCTTGTGCAGTTCGCGGGCGTAGGCCACGGCCTCTTCGGTGGAGCGGATGTCGGGCTCGGTCACGATCTCCAGCAGCGGCGTGCCGGCGCGGTTCAGGTCGATGCCGCTCTGGCCGATGAAGTCCTCGTGCAGCGACTTGCCCGCGTCCTCTTCGAGGTGCGCGCGCACCAGGCGCACGGTCTTCTTCTCGTCACCCAGGAAGAACTGCACCTCACCACCCTGCACCACAGGGATCTCGAACTGGCTGATCTGGTAGCCCTTGGGCAGGTCGGGGTAGAAGTAGTTCTTGCGTGCGAAGATGCTCTCGGGCGCAATGTGCGAGCCCAGGGCCAGGCCGAGCTTGATGGCGCATTCCACGGCGGCGCGGTTCATCACCGGCAGGGTGCCGGGCAGGGCCAGGTCCACGGCGCAGGCCTGGGTGTTGGGCTCGGCGCCGAAGGCCGTGGCGGCCCGGCTGAAGATCTTGCTCTCGGTGGCGAGCTGGGCGTGGGTCTCGAAGCCGATCACCACCTCGTAGCCGCGGATCAGTTTGCTGGTCGTCGTTGTCGTCATGTCACAGACCTCCGGGTTGGCGGAGGTGAAAGTCGGTGGCCTGCTGCAGCCGGTGGGCCGCGTTGAGCAGGCGCGCTTCCTGGAAGTAGTTGCCGATCAGCTGCAGGCCCACGGGCATGCCGCCTTCGCCAAAGCCCGCGGGCACGCTCATGCCGGGCAGGCCGGCCAGCGAGCCGGGCAGGGTGAAGATGTCGGCCAGGTAGTCGGCCAGCGGGTCGGCACCGTGCTCCCCGAGCTTCCAGGCCACGGTGGGGGCCACGGGGCCGGCGATCACGTCGCACTGTGCAAAGGCCTGCTGGAAGTCGTCGGCGATCATGCGGCGGATCTTCTGGGCCTTGAGGTAATAGGCGTCGTAGTAGCCGTGCGAGAGCACGTAGGTGCCGATCATGATGCGGCGCTTGACCTCGTCGCCAAAGCCTTCGGCGCGGGTCTTCTTGTACATGTCCACCAGGTCGGTGTAGTCCTTGGCGCGGTGGCCGAACTTCACGCCGTCGAAGCGGCTCAGGTTGGACGAGGCCTCGGCCGGCGCGATGATGTAGTACACCGGGATCGACAGCTCGGTGCGCGGCAGGCTGATGGGCACGAGCTTGGCGCCCAGCTTCTCGTATTCCTTGAGTGCGCCGTCCACGGCGGCGCGCACGTCGGGTGCCAGGCCATCACCGAAGAACTCGGCCGGGATGCCGATGCGCAGGCCCTCGATGGGGTCGTTGAGCGAGCGGCTGTAGTCCTCGGCCGGCACATCCAGCGAGGTGGAGTCGCGGTCCAGGTCGGGGCCGCACATGGTGGACAGCAGCAGCGCGCAGTCCTCGGCCGTGCGGGCCATGGGGCCGGCCTGGTCCAGGCTGGAGGCAAAGGCGATCATGCCGTAGCGCGAGGCCCGGCCGTAGGTGGGCTTGATGCCCGTGATGCCGCAGAACGAGGCTGGCTGGCGGATGGAGCCGCCGGTGTCGGTGCCGGTCACGGCCGGGGCCAGGCGCGCGGCCACGGCCACGGCGCTGCCGCCCGAGGAGCCGCCAGGGATGCGGCTGGTGTCCCAGGGGTTGCGCACCGGGGCGGGCGCGTCGGTGCCCACAGGGGCCACGGCCGAATTCTCGTTGGCCGAGCCCATCGCGAACTCGTCGCAGTTGAGCTTGCCCAAGGTCACGGCGCCGGCCTCGGCCAGCTTGCGCACCACGGTGGCGTCAAACGGCGACTGGTAGCCCGCGAGCATCTTCGAGCCGGCGGTGCTGGGGAAGTCGCGCGTGACAAAGATGTCCTTGTGCGCGAGCGGCAGGCCTTCGAGCACGCCGGCGGTGCCCGCGGCGATGCGGGCATCGGCCGCACGCGCCTGGGCCAGGGTGGCTTCTTCGTTGACGGCCACGTAGGCACCCAGCGACTGGTGGTCCCTGGCGCGGGCCAGGAAGTGCTGGGCCGCTTCCACGGCGGAAACCTGGCGCTCGCGCAGTCGTGCGGCCAGGGCGGTGACGGTCAGGTCGTGCAATGCAGTGTTCTTGTTGTCGCTCATGCCGGTCTCACTCGATCACTTTGGGCACAAGGAACAATCCTTGCTCTACCGCAGGGGCGCTGCGCTGGTTGGCCTCGCGCTGGTTCGGCTCGCTGGCGACGTCGTCGCGCAGGCGCAAGGCGACCTCCTGGATGGCTGCCACGGGGTGGGCCAGGGGCGTGAGGTCCCCGGTATCCACAGCGCGCATCTTCTCGACGATGTCGAAAAATCCATTGAGTTGGGTGAGCATGCGCTCACTTTCGTTTGCGCTCAATTCCAGTCGCGCCAGATTGGCGATTCGACCGATGTCCAGGGATGTCAGTGCCATAGGGAAAAAATTCGGGGGAAACCAGATGTAAAGCTGAATGGGGGGGTGGAGCCAGGGGAGTTATTCACAGGGGATAGGGTATTATCCCGGCTTTGCCGCAATACCCTCCCTCATGCCGGTCATTGTGCGAAAAAAGCGAAATTTGACCCCGTAAACCCGGCGATGGCAGGCCGATGCGCACGCCATGCCTGAGAGGATTCTTGAATGTTCGGAGCTTTCCGTCGGTACTTCTCCACCGACCTTGCCATCGACCTTGGCACAGCCAACACCCTGATATTCGCCCGCGACAAAGGCATTGTGCTCGATGAGCCCTCCGTCGTTGCCATCCGCCACGAAGGCGGCCCCCATGGCAAGAAAGTCATCCAGGCCGTAGGCCACGAAGCCAAGGCCATGCTGGGCAAGGTGCCCGGCAACATCGAAGCCATCCGTCCCATGAAGGACGGCGTGATCGCCGACTTCGTGATCACCGAGCAGATGATCAAGCAGTTCATCAAGATGGTGCACCCGCGCACGCTGTTCACCCCCAGCCCGCGCATCATCATCTGCGTGCCCTGCGGTTCCACCCAGGTCGAGCGCCGTGCCATCAAGGACGCGGCCGAAGCCGCCGGCGCCACCGCCGTCTACCTGATCGAAGAACCCATGGCTGCCGGCATCGGTGCCGGCCTGCCGGTGTCGGAAGCCAGCGGCTCCATGGTCGTGGACATCGGCGGCGGCACCACCGAGGTCGGCGTGATCTCGCTGGGCGGCATGGTCTACAAGGGCAGCGTGCGCGTGGGTGGCGACAAGTTCGACGAAGCCATCATCAGCTACATCCGCCGCAACTACGGCATGCTGATCGGCGAACCCACGGCCGAATCCATCAAGAAGAACATCGGTTCGGCCTTTCCGGGCTCCGAGGTGCGCGAGATGGAGGTCAAGGGCCGCAACCTCAGCGAAGGCGTGCCGCGCAGCTTCACCATCTCCAGCAACGAAGTGCTGGAGGCGCTGACCGACCCGCTCAACCAGATCGTCTCGGCCGTCAAGAATGCGCTGGAGCAGACACCGCCCGAGCTGGGTGCCGACATTGCCGACCGCGGCATGATGCTGACCGGTGGTGGCGCGCTGCTGCGCGACCTTGATCGCCTGCTGGCCGAGGAGACCGGCCTGCCGGTGCTGGTGGCCGAAGACCCGCTGACCTGCGTGGTGCGCGGCTGCGGCATTGCGCTGGAGCGCATGGACCGCCAGGGCAGCATTTTTACAAGCGAGTAAGTTCCCCGTGCCTGCGCGCAACCGCGCAGGCACCCCATCGCGCTGAAATGGCATGACCGCAACCGCACCGATGCTTTTTGAGCCGTGCCCCTGGCCGCCGCGTTCGCACGCGCAGCGGATCCGACGCTGAGCGCCATGCCCCTGGGAACCCTGGAGCGCAGTGCGCCCCCCTTCTTCAAACAAGGGCCTTCGGCCCTGTCGCGGCTGGCGCTCTACAGTGCGCTGGCCCTGTTCCTCATGGTGGCGGACGTGCGCTTCAAGCTGACCGGCCCGTTCCGCCAGGCCGTGGCCACCGTGCTCTACCCCGTGCAGTGGCTCATGCTGCAGCCCGTGGAGTTCGCAGGGCGGGGCGCCGGCTACTTCCAGGACCTGAAAACCGCGCAGGGCGATGCCGATGCCGCGCGCAGCAAGATGGCGCAGATGTCCGAGCGTGCCAGCCAGGCCGAGCAGTTGCTGCTCGAGAACGACCGGCTGCGCAAGCTGCTGGCGCTGCGCGAGCGGGTCAGCACGCCGTCGCAGGCCGCAGAGGTCATCTATGACACGGCTGACCCCTACACCCGCCGGGTGGTGCTCGACAAGGGCCAGATGGGCGGCGTGGAACTGGGGGCCCCCGTTCTGGATGAAGCGGGCATCCTGGGCCAGGTGACGCGCGTGTTCCCCATGCTCAGCGAGGTCACGCTGCTCGTGGACCGCGACCAGGCCATTCCGGTGCTCAACATCCGCACCGGCGCGCGCGGTGTCGCCTATGGCGACCCGGTCGCCGGCAACGAGGGTGGCATGGAGCTGCGCTTCATGCCTGCCAATGCCGACGTGCGCGAGGGCGATCTGCTCACCACCAGCGGCGTGGACGGCCTGTACCCCTCGGGCCTGCCGGTGGCCAAGGTGGTGCGCGTGGAGCGCCGGGCCGATTCGGCCTTCGCGCGCATCTACTGCGCCCCGCTGGCCCAGGTACAGGGCGCCCGGCACGTGGTGGTGCTCAAGCCGCTGTCGGGGCATATCCCGGAGCGGCCCGAGCCGGCCCCTGTGCCCAGCTCCACCAGGAAGGGGCGCCACAAATGATCATGCCGCGCGGCCAGCCGCTGCTGTTGCCCGTCAACCCCGTCTTCATCGCCGCCAGCCTGGCGGTGGGCCTGGCCCTCAACATGCTGCCCCTGGGGCGCGTGGTCTGGACGCCTGACCTGCTGATGCTGTTGCTGGTGTTCTGGAGCGTGCACCAGCCGCTGCGCATCGGCATGGGAACGGCCTTTGCGCTCGGGCTGTGCATGGACGTGCAGCAGTCCGCGCTGCTGGGCCAGCACGCCTTGTCCTATGCGGTGCTGGCCTTTGGCGCCATCGCCATCCACCGGCGCCTGCTGTGGTTCAGCGTGCCCTCGCAGGCGCTGCAGGTGCTGCCGCTGTTCCTCATCGCGCATTCCATCGAGCTGCTGGTGCGCGTGGCCTCGGGCGGTATCTTTCCGGGCCTGTGGGTCTTCGTCGCGCCGGTGCTGGAAGCGCTGCTCTGGCCGCTGGCCAGCTGGGTGCTGCTGGCGCCCCAGCGGCGCCCGCCCGATCGCGACCAGAATCGCCCGCTATGACCGAGCTGCGCAACGCCGAAGCGGACTCCTTCCGGTTCCGCGCCCGCGTCTACACCATCGCATTGGTGGTGTTCCTCGCTTTTGGCCTGCTGGTCTCGCGCCTGGTGTACCTGCAGGTGGTGCGCCACGACGACCTGGCCGCGCAGGCCGAGAGCAACCGCACGGCCGTGGTGCCCATTGTGCCCAACCGCGGCCAGATCATGGACCGCAACGGCGTGGTGCTGGCCACCAACTACGCGGCCTACACGCTGGAGATCACGCCCTCGCGCACCGGGGGGCTCGAAGACACCATCGAGGCGCTGTCCAAGGTGGTTGACATCCAGCAGCGCGACCGCCGGCGTTTCAAGCGCCTGCTGGAGGAATCGCGCAACTTCGAGTCGCTGCCCATCCGCACACGCCTCACGGACCAGGAGGTTGCGCGCTTTTCTGCGCAGCGCTACCGCTTCCCCGGCGTGGACATCAAGGCCCGGCTGTTTCGCAACTACCCGCTGGGCGAGGTGGGGGCGCACGCCATCGGCTACATCGGCCGCATCAACCAGACCGAGAAGGCGCGCATCCAGGATTCGGAGGACGAGGCCAACTACCGCGGCACCGAGTACATCGGCAAGCTCGGCGTGGAGCAGAGCTTCGAGAACATGCTGCACGGCCTGACCGGCGTGGAGCGCATGGAGACCTCGGCCGGGGGCCATGCCGTGCGGCGCCTGGCCAGCCACCCGGCCACGCCGGGCAACACGGTGATGCTGTCGCTGGACATCAAGCTGCAAAAGCTCATCGAGGACATGTTCGGCGACCGGCGCGGTGCCCTGGTGGCCATCGACCCGCGCAATGGCGAGGTGCTGGCCCTGGTGAGCAAGCCCACCTTCGACCCCAACCTGTTCGTGGAAGGCATCGACAGCGAAAGCTGGCAGACGCTCAACGAATCCATCGACAAGCCGCTGCTCAACCGCGCGCTGCGCGGCACCTATCCGCCGGGCTCGACCTACAAGCCCTTCATGGCCCTCGCAGCGCTGCAGTTGAACAAGCGCTCCCCCAGCATGGTGGTCAGCGACCCGGGCTTCTACACCTTCGGCGGCCACACCTTCCGCAGCCACGAAGGCGGTCTGGGCGGGGTGGACATGCACCGCGCCATCCAGTTCTCGAGCAACACCTATTTCTATTCGCTGGCCGTCGAAATGGGGGTGGACACCATCCACGACTTCATGAAGCCGCTGGGCCTGGGCCAGGTCACGGGCATCGACCTCAATGGCGAGGTGCGCGGTGTGCTGCCCAGCACCACCTGGAAGCGCAATGCCTACAAGCGCCCCGAGATGAAGCGCTGGCACCCGGGCGAAACCGTGTCCCTGGGCATCGGCCAGGGCTACAACAACTTCACCATGCTGCAGCTGGCGCAGGCCGAGGCCACCTTGGCCAATGGCGGCACGCGCTACGCACCACACCTCATCAAGGCAGTGCGCGACACGGTGACGGGCACAGTGACGCCCGTCGCCCAGCCGCCGGGCGAGAACCTCGGCTTCTCGCCCAAGAACGTGGAGATCGTGCGCAACGCGCTGGTGGCGGTGAACAAGGGCGGTACGGGCACACGCATCTTTGCCGGCGCAGCCTACTCATCGGCTGGCAAGACCGGCACGGCCCAGGCCATCAGCCTGGGGCAGAACGTGCGCTACAACGCCAAGGCCCTCGAAGAGCACCAGCGCGACCACTCGCTGTTTGCGGCCTTCGCGCCGGCCGAAGACCCCAAGATCGCGCTGGCCGTCATCGTGGAGAACGCCGGCTTCGGCGCGGCGGCGGCCGGCCCGATCGCGCGCCGCGTGTTCGACTACTGGCTGCAGGGCGAGTACCCGAACGAGGAAGACCTGGCCGCCGTGCGCAAGGGCCAGGCGGCCGCGCCTATCGGCAAGCCGCGCCTGGCGGCGGACGTCACGGTCAGCCCCCCGGCGCCCTGAATTCCATCAGGCTTTGGCCACCTGGACCGGCGGCGCCAGCTGGCTGAACACCAGGGCGGCCACGATCATGGCGGCGCCGCTCAAGCCGGCCCAGCCGAGCCGCTCGCCCAGCAGGGCCCAGGCCGTGAGGGCGGCGAACACCGGCTCCAGCCCGAAGACGATGGCGCTGCGCATGGCATCCACGCGCTGCTGGCCCCAGGCCTGCAGCGTGACCACCACCACGCTGGCCAGCAGGCCCAGGTAGACCAGGGCCAGCCAGGCATCGGTCGGCAGGCGGTCTGCGGCCTGGGGCAGCCAGTCCATCCCCTTGCCGCGCGCGAGCAGCAAGAGCGTGGACGCCAGGGCCATCACCAGGGCCTGGGCTGCCGCCATGCGCGTGGCGCGCAGTGGCTGGTCCGCCGTGCGGCGTGCACATTCCTCCAGCGCCAGGATGTACAGGGCGTAGAACACCGTGCTCGCCAGCGTCAGCGTATCGCCCAGGTTCCAGGGCTCGTTTTCGTGGAACATCAGCGCCATGCCGGCGCAGGCCATGGCACAGGCGGCCCACAGGCGCCAACCGTAGCGCCGGCCCATGAGCGCCATCGCGATCAGCGGCACCACCAGCACGTTCAGGCCGGTGACAAAGGCATTGCGGTTGCTGCTGGTGCGCGCCAGCCCCTCGATCTGCAGCCAGAACGCGAGGAACAGCAGCACGCCCAGGGCGCAGCCCCAGCGGCGCTCATGCCGCTGCATGCCCCACCACAGCGGGGCCAGCACGGCCAGGGCGATGGCAAAGCGCAGCCAGATGATCTGCAGCGCGTCGAGATGGGCGGACAGCAGCTTCATGGAAGGAAAAGTGGTTCCCCACACCAGGGTCACCACCAGCAGGGCCAGCAGGCCGAAACGTTCTGTGCGCATAGGCTGCGATGCAAAAGAAAAAAGGCTGGCCGGTCAACCCGGCCAGCCCGATCGATCGGGGCGGAACGCCAGCGATCAGTTGAACAGGTAACGGGCCTGCAGGTTCAGGCGCAGCATGTCGCCCTTCTGGCCGTCGAAGGTGGTGCGGCGGCCGCCGATCAGCTCGCTGCCCAGTTCCACGTTCTTGATCGGCAGGTAGTACATGCCGGCGTGCCACTGGTAGAGCTTGTGGTTGCCTTCGCCGCCGTAGGCGTTCACATAGTCGTCGCCCAGACGCTGGCGCGAGCGCACGGCGCCCAGGGACACGGTGGCGCGCATCTTCTCGCTGAACACATTGCTCAGGCCGATCACGAGGCCGTGCGAGCGGTCCAGGCGCACGGTGCTGCCGTCGAGCACGGGGTAGTTCGCACCGATCAGGTAGGCACCGTCGCCGTCGCCGTCCAGGCGCGTGTACTGGGCCATCAGCGTGGCGGTGCCGGTGATCTTGTAGCCGGCGCCCAGACCGAAGCCCAGGCCGCGCTTGCTGAAGCCTTCGATGCGCTGTTCGTGCGACAGCAGGCGGGCGTTCACATTGCCCCAGTCGAAGGCCTTGTCCACGCGGGCCACGAAGTTCAGGCCCTTGGCGCCATCGGTGGGCTCTTCGAGCGCGAACTGGAACTTGGCCAGGTTGGGGTTGTTGTAGGTGTAGCGGACCTGGGCGGGGCGGCGGAAGGTGGCGCCGGGCGGGCCGTTGAAGTCCACGGTCTCGGGCAGGTTGTCCGTGTCCATGAAGGTCGACCAGGTCTGGCCGATCAGCCAGCCGGCGTACTCGCCATAGGCATGGCGCAGGCGCAGGCGGTTGCGGTTGCACTCGCTGCCGCAGTAGGCGTAGAAGTCGGCCTCGATCTTGGTGTTGAAGGTGCCGACGGCCGTGGGCGTGGAGGTCTCGAAGCCAAAGCGCGAGGTCTGTGCCGTCAGGCTGGTCTTGCCGCCGCGCGCATCGCCCAGGGGCTGTTCCATCAGGTTGGTGAAGTGGTCGCCAGGGGCCGTGCCCTTGAAGTCCTTGACCATGTTGGCTTCGGCGTAGCCGTACACGCGGATCGAGGTCTCGCTGCCGGGCAGGCGGAAGCTGCCGGGGATGTCACCCAGCACCACGGCGTCCTTCTGCTTGAGCTCGACCGCCTCGATGCGGTCGTTCCAGGCCGATGCCGAGGCGGCCGGCGCAGCAGCGGGGGCCTGGGCTTGCTGGGCCTTGAGCGCGTTGAGCTCGGCGCGCAGGGCCTTGAGCTCGTTGCGCATGTCTTCGAAATCCTTGGCGGTCTGGGCGAAGGCTGCGGGTGGCAGGCTGCACAGGCCGGCGGCCATCAGGGCGAGGAACGTGTGGTTCAGTTTCATGGTCACTCCGGTAGGGGCTTGTGGTTGTTTCACTGGGGCCTGGATCTCAGGCACCCATGCGGCCGATGAAGGCGCGGATGCGGTCGTTGGCGGGGTTGCTGAAGAACTCGGCAGGTGGCGCATCGTGTGCGATGCGCCCCTGGTCGAAGAACATCACGCGGTCGGACACCTCGCGCGCGAAGCCCATTTCGTGTGTCACGACGATCATGGTCATGCCGCCGCGGGCCAGCTCGCGCATCACGTCCAGCACTTCCTGCACCATTTCCGGGTCCAGGGCCGAGGTGGGCTCGTCGAACAGCATCACCTTGGGCTGCATGGCCAGGGCGCGCGCGATCGCCACGCGCTGCTGCTGGCCGCCCGACAGCTGCCAGGGGTACTTGTGCGCGTGGTCCTGCATGCCCACGCGGCGCAGCAGGGCCATGGCCTGCTCGTTGGCCTGCGCGCGCGGCGTGCGGCGGATGCGCCGCGGCGCCAGCGTCACGTTGTCCAGCACGCTCATGTGGCCGAACAGGTTGAACTGCTGGAATACCATGCCGACCTCGCTGCGCTGCTTTTGCAGCGTGTGCTGGTCGTCGCCCACCGGCTCGCCGCCGATGGTGATGCTGCCGCTGTCGTGCGGCTCCAGGCGGTTGATGGCGCGCAGCAGCGTGCTCTTGCCCGAGCCCGAGGCGCCGATGATCACGGTGACCTCGCCCGTGTTGAACACGGTGGAGACATCGCGCAGCACCTGGTGGCTGCCGAAGGACTTGCAGACCTGCTTGACGACGATGAAAGGTGCAGGCCGGCTCATTTGTTGCGCCCTTCCACGTCGAAGCGGTATTCCACGGCATTCGAGATCTGGGTCACCAGGGTGGTCAGCAGCAGGTAGGTGATGGCCACCGTGGACAGGGTGGCAATGGGCTGGAAGGTGGCCGACTGGATGCGGTTGCCCACGTTGGTCAGCTCCACCACGCCGATGGCATAGGCCAGCGACGAATCCTTGAGCAGCGCCACGAAGTTGCTCACGAGCGGTGGCAGCGAGATCTTGAAGGCCTGCGGGAACACCACGTCCAGGAAGACATGCATGCGGCCCAGGCCCAGCGCGCGGGCGGCCTCGGTCTGGCCGCGCGGCACGGCCAGCAGCCCGGCGCGGATGGCCTCGGCGTTGTAGGCGCCCACGTTCAGTCCCAGGGCCAGCACCGCGGCCGCGAAGTCGGGCAGGTTCAGGCCCGGCACCAGCACCGGCAGTGCAAAGTAGACGAACAGGATCTGCACCAGCAGCGGCGTGCCGCGGATGACCCAGATGTAGAAGCTGGCCACCCAGCGCACGGCCACGAAGCGCGAGGTGCGCGCCAGTGCGGCGCCGGTGCCGAGCACCAGGCCCAGGCTGCCGCTCACCAGAGTGAGCCACAGCGTGGTGCGCGCGCCGTCCGAGAAGGCCTGGGCGTTGGGCCCGATGGGATCGGGCAGGAAGGAGAGCAATTTGCCCAGCAGCGCCAGCGCCAGGACCATCAGGACGACGGCCGAGACGAGCGTGGCGTTGCTGCGCTGCTGGCGAGACCAGCGCTCGGGCCAAAGGGCAGTGAGCATGGGAAACCCCGTTCAGGACCTGGGGTCAGTTCGTGCAGCGGACGTCTTCGTTGAAGTACTTCTTGGACAGGGCGGCGTAGCTGCCGTCGGCCATCACTTCGGCCAGTGCCTTGTTCCAGCCTGCGGCCAGCGAGCTGTTGCCCTTGGCCACGGCGGCGGCGATGCGCTCGATGAACAGCATGTCACCGAGCTTGAAGCCGGCACCGGGGTTCTTCTCGGCCACGGCCTTGGCCACGAAGCGGTCGGTCACCCAGACGTCCACGCGGCGCGAGTTCAGGGCACTGCGGGCATCCACGTCGGTGGGGAAGTTCTTCATCTCCTTGATCGACGAGACCTTCTGCACGTTCTCGAGGTAGCTGGTGCCGGTCTGCACGGCGACCACCTTGCCGGCCAGGTCCTTGGCGCTCTTGATGGCCGGGTCCATCGCGATGATCATGCCGCCCGAGCAGTAGTGGGGCTCGGTGAAGGTCACGGCCTTGGCGCGCTCTTCGGTGATGCCGTGCGAGGCGATCACCAGGTCCCAGCGGTCCTGGCGCAGGCCGGTCAGCAGGGCGTCGAAGCCCAGGGTCTTCCACTGGATCGTGAGGCCCATCTTCTTGGCCACGAGCTCGGCCGTTTCCACTTCGAAGCCGGTCAGCGTGGTGCCGTTGAAGAAGTTGAAGGGTGCGAACTGTCCTTCGGTCGCGATGAGGATCTTGCCGTCCTTCTTCACCTCATCCAGGGTCCGGGCCTGGGCGGAGAAGGCGGCGCAGAGCGCGAGGGCGGTGGCTACAGCCTTGAACAATTGCATGGGATGGATCCTGTACGGGGTATTTCAGGTACAAAAAATCCGGCATGCGGGTAAGCAGGCCGGAGACGAGGGGGAATGCGGCGCCTGCCATCGCGGATTGCGAGGTCTGGCGTCACGAAATGTTCACGATTATAGGGAAGGCAATTTTCCCGGCGCCACCGCGAAATGCCGTGTGAGGCCGGTTGTATGCCAATTCACAACAGGTTTTAGAGGCGACTCCCCAACCGGCTGCCGCACTGGTAGCGCGCGGGCGTACCTCTTTCAGTTATCTCTGGCCCTGCGCACCGTTAGCGGCCCATGACACTGGCGCGACCCATGCCAGTGTCTCCGCGCAAGGGCCGCCCCGCCGCGCTGGGGGCGTCCCCCTCCCGCATTGCGCAGCAATGCGAGAGAGGGGTGAAGGCGCGAAGCGCCTCAGGGGGTGTTTCATCACCTTGCGCTTCAGCGCAGGAAGGCGTCGTAACCGGTCTTGAGGATCAGGGCCCCGACCACCACGATGAAGATGCCCCGCACGAAGCCCGCACCATGCTTGAGTGCCATGTGCGTGCCGATCAGGCTGCCCACCACATTGGCCACCGCCAGGGTGACCGCAAAGTGCCACCAGACATGGCCCTTGGCCGCGAACAGGGCGATGGCCGCCACATTCGTGGCCGTGTTGAGCAGCTTGGCCGAGGCCGAGGCGTTGAGAAAGTCGTAGCCCAGCCAGCGCACGAACAGAAAGACGAAGAAACTGCCCGTGCCCGGGCCGAAGAAGCCGTCATAGAAGCCGATGGCCAGGCCGACCAGGCAGGCGGCCACGGTTTCGGCGCTGCCGTGGAAGCGGGGAGCATGGTGGCGGCCCATGTCCTTCTTGGCCAGGGTATAGGCCAGCACGGCCAGCAGCACCAGCGGCAGCAGCCGGCGCAGAAAGTCGGGCGATACCACGGTGACGGCCCAGGCCCCGGCGAACGAGCCGGCAAAGCCCGCCGCGGCAGCGGGCAGCAGGGCGCTCCAGCGCATCTGCACGCGGCGGCTGTATTGCCAGGTGGCCATGGCCGTGCCCCAGACACCGGCGGCTTTGTTCGTGCCCAGCAGCGTGGCGGGCGCGGCGCTGGGAAATGCCGCGAACAGGGCCGGCACCATGACCAGGCCGCCCCCACCCACGATGGCATCCACAAAACCGGCGAGCAGCGAAGCGAGGGTGATGAAAATCCATTCCATCCCTTGATTGTCGCACCTCGCCAGCTACGCTTTTGCTAGCGGAACGGCCTGCGTTGCGGGCATAAAAAAGGCGCTGGGATCGCCAGCGCCTGGAAAGGGGGTGCACCTCGCTGGGTGCTTTGTTCGGTTGTGCTTGTAGGGATGTCTCCTCGGCCCCTCGTCCAGCACACCGGGGCGCGCTTTCGAGTGACGGTACTGTAACGGCGGCACCCGCTTGGTGCATTGGGGGTTTCCCGCCCCCATTTGGGGGAGCAAACCGGCCAGAGACCGGCCTGGTCTGCCCCAAATGCGGTTTTTTGCTTGGCATGCCTTGTGCGTTGTGCGCTGTAACAAATTGCGAAAAGGGAGCTTCCAGATGCGGGCAGTCATCCATGGGTTCGTCGCGGTCGTGGCCTTGTGCCTCGGGCTTTGTAGTGCAGCAGCCTGGGCGCAGGCCCCTGCTCCCGAAACCGCCGCATCGGCCGCTGCCGCTGCCGCCGCTCCCCTGGTTCGCCCCGGCCTGGTGGCCAAGGAAAACATCAGTGCCGCCGACACTGCCTGGATGATGACCTCGACGGCGCTGGTGCTGCTCATGACGCTGCCGGGCATCGCCTTGTTCTATGCCGGCATGGTGCGCCGAAAGAACGTGCTCAACACCATGGCCAGCGTGGTGGCCATTGCGGCCCTGGTCAGCCTGCTGTGGTTTGCGGTCGGTTACTCCTGGGCCTTCACGCCGGGCAGTGCCTGGCTGGGCGGCACCGAGCGCATGGGCTTCGCGGGGCTGGATTTCCAGCTGGCGGCCGGCAAGCTGGCGGTGAGCCATGTGGCGCCGGCCATTCCCGAATCGGTCTATGCCATGTTCCAGCTGAGCTTTGCGATCATCACGGCGGCGCTGCTGGTGGGCGCTTTTGTCGAGCGCATGCGCTTTTCCGCGATGCTGCTGTTCATCGGCCTGTGGACGGTGTTCATCTATGCCCCCATTGCGCACTGGGTCTGGGAGCCGGGCGGCTGGCTCGCGCAGATGGGCGCGCTCGACTTTGCCGGGGGCTCGGTGGTGCACGTGAACGCAGGTGTGGCGGGCCTGGTGTGCGCCTGGTTCCTCGGGCGGCGCAGCGGCTATGGGCGCGAACCCTTCGAGCCTTACAGCCTGGCACTGACCATGGTGGGGGCGGGCATGCTCTGGGTGGGCTGGTTCGGCTTCAATGCGGGCTCGGCCGTGGCGGCCGATGGCCGGGCGGGCCTGGCCATGGCGGTCACCCATGTGGCGGCCGCGGCGGGTGCGCTGTCCTGGATGCTGGGCGAGGCCGTCATGCGCGGGCGCCCGTCCCTGCTGGGCCTGTGCTCGGGCCTGGTGGCCGGGTTGGTGGCCATCACGCCCGCAGCCGGCTTCGTCACCCTGCGCTCGGCCGTGGTCATCGGCCTGGTGGCCGGCCTGGCCTGCTACTGGGGCGCGACGGGGCTCAAGCGCCTGCTGCGCGCCGATGACTCCCTGGACGTCTTCGGCGTGCACGGCATTGGCGGCATCGTGGGCTCGCTGCTCACGGGGGTGCTGGCCAGCCGCAGTGTGGGCGGCGTGGCGGGCAGCCTGTGGACCCAGGCCATCGGCGTGGGCGCCGTGATGCTGTTCAGCCTGGTGGGCACGGCGCTGCTGCTGTGGATCACCAACCTGGTGCTCGGCCTGCGTGTGGACGAGCAGAGCGAGCAGACGGGCCTGGATATTGCACAGCACCGGGAACGACTTGGCCAATGAGGAGCAAGCCACCATGCAGGACAGCGACAAACTCGCCATCGCAGCGCACCTGCACGTGCTGCTGCGCCGCAAGACCGGCCGTGTGACCGACACCGAGTGGATGGCGGTCAACGCCGAGTATGCGCTGGAGGTCGTGCGCTTCGCGCGCCAGCATGCGCTGGATGACGGGGTGCCCGAACTCGCCGAATGGGCGGACCGGCTCGACCAGGCCGTGCATGCGCCGGCCCCCGCGCCGCAGCGCCGCCCCCTGCTGGAAACCGCCAGCCAGGCCGTGCGCCAGCGCCTGGTGCCGGAGCCGGTGGCCGAAATCCCGCGCTACGTGGGAGGCATCCGCTGAACGAGAGGGCTCATGCCCTCTGCGCCGCCAGTATCCATTCGGCTGCCTTCTCGGCCAGCATGAGCGTGGGTGAGTTGGTGTTGCCGCTGGTGATGGTGGGCATGGCGCCGGCATCCACCACGCGCAGGCCGGCGATGCCACGCACCCGCAGTTGCGGGTCGAGCACGGCCATCGGGTCGTCTGCCCGGCCCATGCGCGTCGTGCCCACGGGGTGGAAGATGGTGGTGGCGATGTCGCCGGCCAGGCGCGCCAGGTCCTCGTCGCTCTCGAACTGCACGCCGGGCTTCCATTCCTCGGGCTGGTAGGCGGCCAGCGCGGGCTGGGCGACGATGCGGCGCGTGACGCGCAGGCTGTCGGCGGCCACCTGGCGGTCTTCGGGGGTGCTCAGGTAGTTGGGCGCGATGGCCGGTGCGGCCCGGAAGTCGGCACTCTTGATCTGCACCGTGCCGCGGCTCGTGGGGTTGAGGTTGCAGACGCTGGCCGTGAAGGCCGGAAAGCTGTGCAGCGGCTCGCCGAAGGCATCGAGCGACAGCGGCTGCACGTGGTATTCGATGTTGGGCCAGGGCTGGTTCGGATCGCTGCGCGTGAAGGCGCCGAGCTGCGAGGGCGCCATGCTCATCGGGCCGCTGCGCTTCATCGCGTATTCCATGCCGATCTTGGCCTTGCCCCAGAGCGAGTTGGCCATGGTGTTGAGCGTGGGCACACCGTTGACCTTGAACACCGCACGGATCTGCAGGTGGTCCTGCAGGTTGGCGCCCACTCCGGGCAGGTCCTGCACCACGCCGATGCCATGTCGCTGGAGCAATGCGGCCGGGCCGATGCCCGACAGCTGCAGCAGCTGGGGCGAGTTGATCGCGCCCGCGCTCAGGATCACCTCGCCGGTGGCGTGGGCGGTCACCATCTCGTGCCCGTCCCACACCTGCACGCCGGTGCAGCGGCGCGTGCCGTCCGGCTGGGTCTCGATGAGGAGCTTGGTGGCATGGGCGTTGGTCCACATCTCGAAGTTGGGCCGGCCATAGCAGGTGGGTCGCAGAAAGGCCTTGGCCGTGTTCCAGCGCCAGCCGCTCTTCTGGTTGACCTCGAAATAGCCCACGCCCTCGTTGCTGCCGCCATTGAAGTCGTCGGTGGCCGGGATGCCGGCCTGTTGCGCCGCCTTGGAAAACGCGTCCAGCACGTCCCAGCGCAGGCGCTGTTTTTCCACGCGCCACTCGCCGGTGCTGCCAGTGGACTTGTTGCCATGCAGGCGCTTGAAGTTCTCGTTCACGCCGCCGGGCTGGTCCAGGCGCCAGTGGTCCTCGTGGCGGCGGAAGTAGGGCAGGGCGTTGTCCCAGCGCCAGCTCGCATCGCCGGTGAGTTCGGCCCACTGGTCGTAGTCGCGCGCCTGGCCGCGCATGTAGATCATGCCGTTGATGCTGCTGCAGCCGCCCAGCGTCTTGCCGCGCGGGTAGCGCAGGGTGCGGCCGTTCAGGCCCGCGTCGGGCTCGGTGTTGTAGAGCCAGTCGGTGCGCGGGTTGCCAATGCAATACAGGTAGCCCACGGGAATGTGTATCCAGTGGTAATCATCTTTGCGGCCCGCCTCGATGAGCAGCACGCGCTTGCGGCCGTCGGCGCTCAGGCGGTTGCACAGCAGGGCACCCGCTGTGCCGCCGCCGATGATGATGTGGTCAAACGTGGTGTCGCTCATGGGAAATACGGTGTGGCAAGGGCTTGGCGCAGGTTGATCGGAGGGGTCGGCGCCATTGTGCGGACCGTGCCCGCGGTGTCGAGGGGGTAAACGCGGCTTGCTAGCAAGTTTGTAGCTCGCATGGCTTGCAGCGGTTGCGATTGCAAGCAATTTGATAATAATTGCAAGCATTCGGGCCCGTGTCGTGCTTGCACGCGAGGGCTTGTCCTACCTGCGGGCCATCGGCTCCGCTACCATGCTTCCCCTACCCTCTTGCCGGTGGCTTGCGCCGCCCGTTCCATGACCGACCCAGCTCCGCGCATTGCCCGCACCAACACCCCCGAAGGACCGGGGCTGCTGCTGCATGGCCGCTGGGGGGCTGCCGAGCTGGGCACACGCAGGCAATGGAAGGCTTTGTCCGTCCAGCTCCAGGCGCAGCCGGCCACTGCCGGGCTGGGCTGGGACCTGCGCGAGCTGCAGTGGCTGGACCACGTGGGCGCGCAATTGCTGTGGAACCACTGGGGCCGTGCCTGGCCTGCGCGCCTGATGGCGACCGACATCCAGCGGGACATCCTGGAGCGCGTGGCCGGGTTCACCGTGGCTGAGCCACCGCCGCCCGAACCCTGGCGCCTGGCCCAGGAGGTGGACCACTTGGGGCTCCTGGTGCTGCATGGCGTGGACCATGCGCGCCACATGCTGCAGATGGTGGGCCAGCTGGTGCTGGACCTGCTGCGCCTGGCGCGCGCGCCCCAGCGCGGTCCCTGGCGCGATGTGTCGGGCCATCTGTACCGCATGGGGGCCACGGCGCTGCCGATCACGGCGCTGGTCGGATTTCTGATCGGGGTGGTGCTGGCCTACCTGATGTCGCTGCAGCTGCGCCAGTTCGGTGCCGAGTCCTTCATCGTCAACATCCTCGGGATCTCGCTGATCCGCGAACTCGGGCCCATGCTCGCGGCCATCCTGGTGGCGGGGCGTTCGGGGTCGTCCATCACCGCGCAGATCGGCGTGATGCGCGTGACCGAGGAGCTCGACGCCATGCGCGTCATGGGCATCCCGCACGGCTTTCGGCTGGTGATGCCGCGCACGCTGGCGCTGGCGCTGGCCATGCCGCTGATCAGCGTCTGGACCACGCTGGCGGCGCTGGCCGGCGGCATGCTCGCGGCCGACATCGCCATGGACATCTCGCCCGCCTACTTCGTGCAGGCCCTGCCGGCCGCCGTGAAGGTGGGCAACCTGACCCTGGCCATGACCAAGTCGGTGGTCTTCGGCGCCTGCATCGCGCTCATCGGCTGCCACTGGGGCCTGCGCGTCAAACCCAACACCCAGAGCCTGGGCGAGGGCACCACGGCCTCGGTGGTCACCTCCATCACCATGGTCATCATCGTGGACGCGCTGTTTGCCATCGCCTTCAAGAGCATCGGGATCTGACGCCATGGCCACGACAGTCACTGCCCCCACCGCTTCTCCCGCCAACAGGCCCCAGGCGCTGGCCGTGCCCCCGGGCACACCGCCCGTGGTCGAGGTCAAGGGCCTGTGGAGCGTGTTCGGCAAGGGCAGCGAGGCCTTCGCCGTGCACCAGGACCTGGAGTTCACCGTGCAGCGTGGCGAGATGCTGTCGCTGGTGGGGGGCTCGGGCACGGGCAAGACGGTGCTGCTGCGCCAGATCCTGGGCCTGGCCCGGCCCGCGCGCGGCACGGTCACCGTGCTCGGCCGGCCGGCTTCCGAGATGGGGCGTGCGGGGGCCGCCAGCCGTGTGGGCATGCTGTTCCAGCATGGCGCGCTGTTCTCGGCCTTCAACGTGCTCGACAACGTGGCCTTCGCGCTGCGCGAGCAGGGCACGCTGCCCGACGAGCTGGTGCGCGATGCGGCGCTGGTCAAGCTGCAGATGGTGGGGCTCAAGCCCGAGCATGCCAGCCGCATGCCGGCCGACCTGTCGGGCGGCATGGTCAAGCGCGTGGCGCTGGCGCGCGCGCTCATCATGGACCCTCCGCTGCTGCTGCTCGACGAACCCACCGCCGGGCTCGACCCGAACAGCGCCGACGAGTTCTGTGCGCTGCTGCGCGAGCTGCATGCGGCGCTGGGCCTCACGGTGGTCATGGTCACGCACGACCTCGATACCCTGTTCGCCCTGTCCACGCGGGTGGCCGTGCTGGCCGACAAGAAGGTCATCGTCACCGGGCCACCCACCGAGGTGGCACGCGTCAAGCACCCGTTCATCGAGCATTTCTTCATGGGGGAGCGAGGCCAGCGCGCCATGGCCCCCCTGGCAGGCGTGCCCGGGCAGCCGGCCGCGGCCCCGACAACGCAGACTTCCAAGGACGCCTGATGGAAAACAAATCCCATGCACTCGCCGCCGGCATCTTCGTCATCGTGGTGGCTGCCATGCTGGCGGGCCTGGCGATCTGGCTCACGCGCGACAACGCCAACTACGAGCAGTACGAGCTGTCCACCAAGGACGGCGTGAGCGGACTGCAGCCCCAGGCCACCGTGCGCTACAAGGGCGTGGCCGTGGGCAAGGTCACGCGCATCGGCTTTGACCCGCAGGTCAATGGCAACGTGCTGATCCGCATCGCGGTGAACGAGCAGGCCCCGATCAGCCCCAACACCTTCGCCGTGCTGGGCTACCAGGGCGTCACCGGCCTGGCCCATGTGCAGCTCGACGATGCCGCGTCGCCCTATCCGGAGCTGCCGCCCGGCCCGAGCGGCCTGCCGCGCCTGCCGCTCAAGCCTTCGCCCTTCGGCCGCCTGGCCGAACAGGCGCCGGCCATCCTGGGCCAGGTCGAGGAAGCCACGCGCCGCATCAACCAGCTGCTGGGCGACAACAACCAGAAGCTGCTGACCGAGGCCATCGGCAACATCGGCCAGGCGGCCGGCAATGTCAGCGCGCTCACCAAGCGGTTGGATACCACCGTGCAGACCCGCATCGACCCGGCCCTGGCCTCCCTGCCCGCGCTGACCGGCGACGCGCGCCAGACCCTGCAGTCGCTGCAGAAGGCCGGCACCAGCGTGTCGGACATGGCCGCGGGCATCAACGCCACGAACCAGCGGCTGGCGGCCGAAGGCGGGGCCATTGACCAGATCACCCAGGGCACGCAGGCACTCACGCGCGCGGCCGACGCGCTGGGCAGCAACACGCTGCCGCGCGTCACGCGCGCGGCCGATGAACTGTCGCGCACGGCGCGCCAGATCGGGCGGGCCGCCAACAGTGTCAGTGACAACCCGCAGTCCTTCATCTACGGCGCGGGCCGCATCCCCCCGGGGCCGGGCGAAGAAGGCTTTGCCGCACCGGGCGGCGCGCGCTGATGGTGTCCACGCTGTCCGACGAATTCAAGGAGTACATCGCCATGCTGGATATCCAACGCGCCGCACCAAACCGCCCGGGCCTTCGGGGCCTTGCCCTGGTGTGTGCCGCCGCCGTGCTGGCCGGATGTTCGGCCCTGCCCGCACCGCCGGTGCGGGCCGTGCAGTACGACTTCGGCCCCGGTGCCATGGCCACGGCGCCCAGCGACCGCCGCGCGCCGCTGCCGCCGCTGGCCCTGGCCGATGTGGAGGCCACCGGCATGCCCGAGAGCAGCACCGCGGTGCTCTACCGCCTGGCCTATGCCGACGCCCAGCAGCCGCGCCCCTATGCGCAGGCACGCTGGAGCCAGCCGCCGGCCACGCTGGTGCAACAGCGCATCCGCGAGCACCTGGGCCTGCGCCGGGCCATCCTGAACACCAGCGATGCAGCGGTGCAGGCGCGTGTGGCCAACAAGCGGCCTACCGTGCTGCGCATGGAACTCGAAGAGTTCAGCCAGGTGTTCACGAGTGCCTCCGACAGCGCCGCGCTGCTGCGCCTGCGCGCCACCGTGGCCGAGCCCACCGGCCTGGGCGAGAACCTGGTGGGCCAGCGCGTCTTCATCGTGCAACGCCCGGCCGCCACGGCCGATGCAGCCGGCGGCACGCGCGCCCTGGCCGACGCCGCGAACCAGGTCGCGCGCGAACTCGACGAATGGCTGGAGCAGGTCGTGGTGCGCTGAAGCCCCGGGTGCTTGCGGCACCACCACGGGATGAAACACTTTGTGTATGGCGCCCAAACCCTACCTTGGTAGGGTGCCGGAGCCAGGGGCGCTCTTCCATAATGGTCCGGGCCGTGTTGACGATCTGTTCGGGGCCGCACAAGACCCTTGCCAGGCAGCCCCGCAGGCACTGCCCGGCACGGCTTCGCATGGATCGTCAGTACGTTCCTGGCGCTGCAATCAGCCCCGCGCTGGCTGCCGCCCTTCGCCGGTTCCCCCGTCCCCCGACCCCGTGGGTGCGAGGCGGGATGGCACACCGGCTTGCGGCCCGTCCACGGGCTCCGATCCACGTTCCTTGCCGAGGTAATTTCCCGTATGTTCTTCAAGCCATCGCTGCTGCGCTCTGCCTGCGCTGCCACCATCGCCCTTGTCGCCACCGCCGCTGCCACCACCACCGCCTGGGCCGGTGACAAGCTCTATGTGCAGGACAGCGGCAAGATCATGCTCGTCGACGTGGACGCCAAGTCCCTGACCCTGGTGTCTCGCCCCTCGGTGGATGGCTCCATCACCGACATCGCCACCAATGCTGCCGGCACGCTGTATGTCATGACCTTCACCTCGCTGTACCGCCTGGATGCGGCGGGCGCGGCCACGCTGATCGGCAGGCACGGCATCAACGGTGCCAACGCGCTGACCTTCGATGGCAGCGGCCGGCTGTTCGGCGCTTCCAGCACCAACAAGAACCTCTACCAGATCAACCCCGACAACGCGCAGTCCACCATTGTCGGCACGCTGCCGTCGCAGTCGGCGGGCGACCTGGCCTACCTCAATGGCCGCCTGTTCTTTGCGGGCGAGAACGACTCGCTGGGCATCGTCAACCTGCGCAACAACCAGCAGTCGGCCAACGTCGGCAACTTCGGCCTGGCGACCTCGGTCTACGGCCTGGCCGAGGGCGACAGCAACACCCTGTACGGTGCCGCATTCACCAAGCTGTTCAAGGTCGATCCTTCCACCGGCTCCATCAGCTACGTGATGGATTTCACCGGCCTGGGCCAGGCTGGTGGGCTGGCGCCCTTCAAGGCCGTGGTCACGCGGGCCGAAGACCGGTTGTTCAACTACGCGGAAGACACTTTCCCCACCATGTTCAAGCCGTCGTTCGCGCCTTCGCTGACGGCGGGCAACCAGTACTACCGCTTCTACCGCGACACGGGCACCATCCTGTCCATCAGCAACGGCCAGTTGAGCTACTCCCAGGTGGGTTCGGCACCGGGGGTGCTGGGGCCGGTCGATAGCTTCCTGCCGCTGGCGATTGGCGCTGGGTATTGACTGCATTCGGTACATCCCCCTGAGGCGCTTCGCGCCTTCCCCCTTCTCTCGAATGGCTGTGCCATTCGGGAAGGGGGACGCAGCCCGTGCGGCGGGGCGGCCCTTGCACGGCTGCCCTGGCTTGGGCAGCGCATGCGCACAGGCTGTGGGTTCTATTCCTGCAGCTGCTTCTTGGCGCCTTCGATGCCCGTCACCACACGCGCGTAGCGCGCAAAGCTCCAGTAGGCCCAGCCCCAGTCCATGAGCACGACCAGACGGTTGCGAAAGCCGATGAGGAAGTAGACGTGGGCGAAGAGCCAGAACAGCCAGGCGAAGTAGCCTGAAAAGCGCACGGGGCCCATGGGCGAAGCGAGGTCCACCACGGCGGCATTGCGGCCGATGGTGGCGAGGTTGCCGTAGTCGCGGTAGCGGAAGGGTTGGGAGGGTTGGCCGGCCAGGCGGCGCAGCACGTTGGCGGCTGCGGCGCGGCCCATCTGCTTGGCGCCGGGGGAGACGCCGGGTACGGGCGTGGGCTCCTGGCCAGGCACATGGCTTTTGGCTGCGGCCAGGTCGCCCACGACGCTGATCTCGGGGTGGCCAGGAATGCTGAGGTCCGGCTCCACCACCAACCGGCCGGCGCGGTCCGTGGTACTGCCCGTGGCCTCGGCCAGCAGCCGGCCCAGCGGCGATGCAGCCACGCCCGCGCCCCACACGATGCACTGGCTGGGAATGGTGTAGCTGGTGGCCGCCGGGTCCCCGCCCGGTGCGGGGCCGGCCACGGTGAGGCCGGTGGCGTCGATGGCGGTGACCCGTGCATCCACGCGCACCTCGACCCCCAGCTTTTCCAACTGCTCCTTGGCGCGCTGGCTCAGGGCCTCGGGCATGGCCTGCAGCACGCGCGTGCCCCCTTCAAGCAGGATGATCTTTGCGCTCGCCGGGTCGATGTGGCGGAATTCGCCCGGCAGCGTGTGGCGCGCGATCTCGGCCAGGGTTCCGGCCATCTCCACGCCGGTGGGTCCACCGCCCACCACCACGAAATTGAGCCAGGCGGCGCGCCGGGCGGGGTCGTTCTCGCGTTCGGCGGCCTCGAAGGCCAGCAGGATGCGGCGGCGGATCTCGAAGGCATCGTCCAGCGTCTTCAGGCCGGGGGCAAACGCAGCCCAGTCGTCGCGGCCGAAGTAGCTGTGGGTGGCGCCCGCCGCCACGATCAGGTGGTCGTAGGGCAGGGCATCGCCGCCCTGCAGCAGCACCTGGCGCTCGGCCACGTCGATGCGCTCCACCTCGCCGAGCAAGGTGGTCACATTGGGCTGCTTGCGAAACAGGTGGCGCACCGGGGCAGCAATGGCCGGCGCCGAGAGCCCGGCCGTGGCCACCTGGTAGAGCAGGGGCTGGAACAGGTGGTGGTTGGTCTTGTCGACCACGGTGACATCGATGGCACTGCCGCGCAGTGCGCGGGCCGCCTCCAGCCCGCCGAATCCGCAACCGACGATGACGACCCGGGGGCGGATGGCTGTGTTGGGAATGCTGCTCATGGCTGCATTATGGGCAGTCTGCCGGGCCCCTAAAGGTTACCTGCTGCGCCACGCTCCGCCCGCGGCGCATGAAACTGGCACGCCAGAGGCCAGCGCCCCCGCGCAAGGGCCGCCCCGCCGCGCTGGGGGTGAAGGCGCGAAGCGACTCAGGGGGGGCTCACATCATGCATTCATGAAGCCCAGATCCACGGGGTACTCGGCGCCGCCGAAGTGGCTCAGGTTGGGCAGCACCCCTGCCAGTTCGGTGCTGCTCACGCCGAACCATTTGGCCAGGGTGGCTGCGTACTGGTCCACCGAGGTGCTGGGCAGCAGGCGGCCCTGGCCCACATGCCACTGGTCCTCGGCGGCAGTGGTGTTGGTGTTGCTGACCGGTGGGGCCGAGCCGTAGAAGGCCTTGCCCTTGACGGCGCCACCCACCATCAGGTGGTGGCTGCCCCAGCCGTGGTCGGAGCCATCGCCGTTGGAGTTGAGCGTGCGGCCGAAATCGGATGCGGTGAAGGCCGTCACCTTGTCGGCCAGGCCGAGTTCGACCGTGGCGTTGTGGAACGCCGTCATGGCATCGCTCAGGCGCTGCATCAGTCCGGGCTGTTGTGAGATCAGGTTGTCGTGCAGGTCGAAGCCGCCCATGGACACCATGAACACCTGGCGCTTGGTGCCCAGGGTGCCACGCGCACCGATCAGGCGCGCCACCATCTTGAGCTGGTCGGCCAGGCCATTGTTGGCGGGGAACGGCGTCGCCAGGTTCACGCCGGCGATGCCGGTGGTGATCAGCGATTCGGAGGTCACGGCGCGCGTGGTCACGCGGTTGTACTCGTTCTCCAGGGTCTGGGCGCTGGTTTGCTGGATCAGGCTGGTCAAGGCCGTGCGCACGGCGGTGGAGCCGTAGACGCTGTTTTTGACGCCATTGATGGGGATCGCACCGCCCGTGCTGACCTGGTACTGCAGCGCCGAGTCGCCCGAGAGGAAGACCGCATTGCCTGTCACCGAAATGCAGGTGAACAGCGAGTTGGCGTTGGACGACAGGGCCAGGTCGCCGATGTTGCCGCCCCAGCCAATGGTCGAGCCTTCGGGCGAGGACGACTGCCAGACCGACTGCTGGTCGTTGTGCGAGAACAGCTTGGGCGGCAGCGGGTACAGGCTGCGGTTGGAGCCGTTGTACTGGGCCTTGGTCAGTGGCACCACGAGGGGGCCGACATTGAGCTGTACGGCGGCCTTGCCGCTGTTGAACAGGCCGGTGAGCCCCGGCATGGCCGGGTGCAGTGCGTACTGGCGCCCACCGGGCAGTGCGGCCGTGGGATTGAGCAGCGTGTTGGCCAGCTCCGCCTTGGGAATGGCGATGCCGCCGCCAGCGAGGCCGTTGCCGCCGCGGATGGCGCTGTACTTGAGGTAGCTGGGGTCGTCGTAGGTGACCACGGTGTTGGCATAGTCGTTGCCGCCGTAGAGAAACACGCAGACCAGGGCCTTGTAGTCGGTGGCGGTGAAGGCTGCGGCTTCGCCCATGGCGGCCAGGTTCAGCGCAAAGGGCAGGGCGGTTCCGGCCAGGCCCAGTTGGCCGCTGCGGCGCAGAAAGGCCCGGCGGGTGTGGAGTTCGGGTTGGAGCAGGTGCATGGCAGCGTGTCCTCTTATTTCTGGATGAGGTACTCGGCCGAAGCCATGACCAGGAATATCGCTGCCGCGATGCGGTTGAGCTTGACGGCATCGGTGCTCGCAGCTGTGACCGGCGTGGCCTTGATGGCATCGCTGATCAATTTCACCGTGGCCGCCGACAGCTGGCCTGCACACATCAGCAGGTTGATGCGCGCGACCAGCGCGTCGGGATCGACGACCAGCACCATTTCGTGGGTGTACAGCGCCTTGATGTCGTAGCCGTTGGTGCCGTTGCTGCTGTTGAAGGGGACATCCGGTGCATTCACGTAGATGCCGTTGCGGATCACACCCTGCATGTAGTTGAGGTAGCCGCCCACGCTGCTCTCGTTGACCAGCTGGAACTCGGGCGCCACGGCGCCGGCCTGCGCCAGCGCGGTGGAAGGAGGGACGTAGCCAGGCCGGAAGAAGTTGAACACCGAGGGCGAGCGCAGCGGGCTCTGGCCCAGCCGCGATGCCGCCGAACTGGTGTCCCCAATCTTCCAGCTGCCGAAGGCGGAGCTGATGTTGAAGGTGCGGCCCCACTGCACAAGGCGCAGCATGGGCTCGCGCAGCTTGCCGAAGCCCGGCTGCGTGAGGCCGGCGGAGGAGCGCGCCTCGTCATCGAGCAGGATGGCGCGGACCACCGCCTTCAGGTCGCCGCGCACGCTGGCCCCGTTGTTGTTGAACACCGTGGCCACGCGTGCCACATAGTCCGGAGAAGGGTTGCTGGTGACCAGGCGCTGGATCAGCTGCTTGCAGATGAAGGGCGCCACGTTGCCGTGGTAGAACAGTGTGTCCATGGCCATCGCCAGGGCCGTGGCACCGGGCGTGTTGGCCGGGATGTTGGTCCCCAGGAAACTCACCGCCAGATTGGAGTGCAGCGAGGCGTTGAGCGACATGGACAGCCGCGTGAACGCCGTGTTGGGTATCGTGCGCGTGGTGCCGGGCACGGTACCCTGCTGGTTCAGCGACTGGTTGTAGTCATAGCCCGTGAAGACCCGCGCCAGGTTGGTCACGTCGGACTGGCTGTAGCTTTCGATGGGTTGGCCCGTACCGTCGCGGCGCACGGTGCCGTCGATGTTGAGCATGACCAGCCCGATCGACATCAGCTGCATGACCTCGCGTGCATAGTTCTCGTCGGGCTGGCGGCCCGTGGCGGCGTTCTCCTTCTGGTTGCCGCGCGTGTTGAGGTAGTAGCCCATGGCCGGGTTCAGCGACACGTCCTGCAGCAGGTTGCGGAAGTTGCCGAAGGAGTGGGTGACCAGCGTGTCCCAGTAGTGCGCGATCGCATGGCTGCGCCAGTTGAAGTCCAGGCCCGAGAGCGAGACCACGAAGATCTCCGACAGCGCCAGTGCGACCCGCTTGCGCAGGCTGTCGGGCGAGGTCATGAGCTGCGACCAGATCATGCAGTCGCCGGGGTAGGTGTTGTCGTAGTAGGCCGTGGAGTTGTCCACGGTGGCATAGCCACGCTGGTTGAGCCACTCCCAGCCCGAGATGCCGATGGGGGCGTTGAACTGCGAGTTCAGCCAGGCGTCGAAGCCGATGGAGCGCACCGTGGCGATGTCCTGCGTGGTGGCCGCAAAGCCCGCCTGCAGCAGGAAGCGCGCGGCCTCCGGGTCGTTGAGCGGCCGGCCACTGGAGAAGACCGCTTCGCCAAAGCTGGCCAGTGCGCCGACGTTGACCACGGCGTTGTTGGTGGGCGGGCCCAGTACCACGACATTGCCCTGGTACACCCCCAGGTAGTTGCGCGTGCCGCTGTAGTAGCGGAAGACGAGCGCGCCGTTGGTGATGGTGGCCTGGTGCGAGTCGAAGTACTGCGGGAACACCATCTCCGCCCAGTCCATCAACTCGTCGGGCGTGGGTGTGCGGCTGGCCGCCTGGTCCGAGCGGAAGGAGCCCGAGCCGCCCATGTCGCCCAGCAGCGGTACATGGGGCGCGTTGTCGGCCTGGCGCAGGGCCTGGGGCGCTTCGGCCTCGGCCTCGCCGCCACCGCAGGCGGCGAGGGCCGCACTGGCGGCCGCGGTTGCAGAGAGCTTGAGCCAGGGAGAACCCACGGAATCCGACGCGGCGGGCGCTGCATCGGTCGGCGGCACAGAGGAGGGCGCGCGTGCGGGCAAAGCGGTTGCCAGCGCCGCATCGGAAACTTCGTGGGCGTGTGTCATAGCGACTTTTGTGAAGATTTGTTGAGAAGTGTAGGCAAGCTCCTACAAAACTGGCATTCCCTACATGCTAGTAAGCGTTACCAAAAGAAACGCGTATCCACCGCCACAGAGGGCGGGCGGCGTTTTTGGGCGATGCATTGCCGCAACACCCGCTTTTCCGGCGACTGGAATCGGCTCGAACGCCGTAGCGGGGGCTTGTCCGGCAGCCCGTAGGCATGCGCCGACGCGGGTTCCACGGTGCGGACTACGCGCTGCGCACGGCCCCGTTCTTACAGTCTTTCCATCGCATCACGCAAGTGTTCCACGCACTCCGAGTGGATGGCTGAAGCGACATTTTCCGAGGATGCACACCATGAACGAAGACACCATCAAGGGCAACTGGAAGCAGTTCAAAGGCAAGATCACCGAACAGTGGGGCAAGCTCACCAACGACGACCTGGACGTCATCGATGGCAAGCGCGAACAGTTCCTGGGCAAGCTGCAGGAGCGCCAGGGCCTGGCCCGCGACGCGGCTGAAAAGCAGCTCAAGGACTGGCAGAGCCGCCACCCCGACTTCCGCTTCAACGACTGACAGAGGCCGCAGGCACCCGCCGCCAACCTTCCTGGGACCTGCCCTGCAGAGGGCCGGCAGCCGGAGCCAGTGCCTCACCCCATCACATCACACCAACATCCCCCTGAGACCCTGAGGAGAAAACCATGCAAATCGCCCGTACCCTGATCGCCTCTGTCGTCGCCGGCCTGATGGCCACTTCGGCCATGGCCATGACCGATGCCGAACACAAGGCCGCCAAGGAAAAGATCTCGGCCGACTACAAGGCCGCCAAGACCACCTGCGATGCCCTGAAGGCCAATGCCAAAGACATCTGCATGAAGGAAGCCAAGGGCGCCGAAGACGTCGCCAAGGCCGAACTCGAAGCCCAGTACAAGCCCTCCGACAAGGCCACGAACAAGGCCCGCATGGCCCGTGCCGATGCCGACTACGCCATCGCCAAGGAGAAGTGCGATGACCTGACCGGCAATGCCAAGGACGTCTGCGTGAAGGACGCCAAGGCCGCCCACACCACGGCCAAGGAGAACGCCAAGGTGGCCAAGGCCGCCGCCAAGCCCGCCGACAGCGCTGCCGAAAAGGGCGCGCAGGTGGCCGAAGCCCGCAAGGACGCCACCGCCGAGAAGAACGAGGCCAACTACAAGGCCGCCAAGGAGCGCTGCGACGCCATGAGCGGCGACGCCAAGTCCAAGTGCGTGGACGACGCCAAGCGCATGTACGGCCAGAGCTGATCCCGGGCTTGCGCCCACCGCTGCAAAGCCCCGCCCTGTGCGGGGCTTTGCCGTTGGGGAGAACAGGGTCTGACCTGCGTCAAGGCGGATCGGTGCCGGCGCACCTAAGCTGGCCGCTCAATGTTACGCAGGGAGCACGCAATGGCAGCACTGGAATGGTCCGAGGCACTGGTACTGGACCTGCCGCAACTGGACGAAACCCACGAGGAGTTCGTGGCGCTGCTGGCCGGGGTGGAGCGCGCAGAGGACGCGCAGATCCTCGCCCGATGGCAGGAGCTGACCACCCACACCGAGCAGCATTTCGGCATGGAAGACCGGTGGATGGCGGCCACGCGCTTCGCCTCGGGCAATTGCCACAGCATGCAGCACAAGGTGGTGCTGCAGGTCATGCGCGAAGGCGCGGCGCGCGCTGCACAGGGGGACCTGCAGGTGCTGCGCATGATGGCGGGGGAGCTGGCGCTGTGGTTCCCCCAGCATGCCCAGACCATGGATGCCGCGCTGGCCCTGCACCTGCGGCGCGTGGGCTTTGATGCAGCTACCGGTGCCGTGCACCTGCCCGAAGCGCTGCCGGGCGAACTGCTCCAGGGCTGTGGTGGCGCGGCTTGCTCCACGCCCCAGGCCGTGCCCGCCTGAGAGTCCACCCTGCTCAGTGGTGCAGGGCTGCGGTGGGGCGGCGCGGCAACAGAAGGATGGCCATGTGCCACGACAGGTCGCGCAGGGCCGCGCGCAGCGCGGTGGATGCCGGTGGGCCTGCATCGGGGGGCGGGCCATAGGCCGCGCGCAGCACTGCCTGCTTGGCCGTCTGCAGCGCGGCCCGGTCATGGGCCGTAAGGGCGGCCAGCAACTGGTCGCGGTAGCGCTGCACACGCTGGACCTCGGCCTCCGACAAGGCCGGCACGGGGTGGCTGGCGGGGGCCGTGAGGTGCCGCGCCCAGGCCACGGTGGGGGAGGCTGCGTGCGTCATGCCGGGCTCGCGGGCTGCTGGGGGCTGACCAGGCCGGAGGCGGCTGGCGGAACCGAGGGCGGCTCGCGGCGCGGTGCCGGTGGGCGGGGGCCGCCCGCCGAGGCGTTGAGGCCATACCAGTTCACCTTGCGGGTCGCCACCATCACGGCTGCCAGCACCAGGAACAGCGCGATCGAGCCCACCACCAGCGCGGTCTGCTCCAGCTGCAGCAGCACGTAGAGCAGGCCGTAGAGCAGCGCGATGCCGGCCCCCAGCGGAATGCCGCGCGCCAGGCTGCCCAGCATGTGGCTGGCATAGTAGGCCAGCAGCAGCACGCAGGCCGTGGCCGCGATGCCGTAGGCCACGCCGAAGGCCACATGCTCTGACAAACTCACCAGCAGCAGGAAAAAGCTGCACAGCGCGCTGCCCACCAGCAGGTACTGCACCGGGTGCACGCGCAGCTTCTTCATCAGCTCGAACAGGCCCACGGCCACGAAGGTGAGCGCGATGAACAGCACGCCGTACTTGGTGGCGCGGTCGGCCAGGGTGTAGGGGTTCACAGGGTCGATGAAGGCCACGCTGAAGCTGTCGGCGCAGTCGCTGGCCGTGCCCCCGCCCGGCACTGCGTACTCGTTCGGGGCGTCCTGGCCGCCCACGCAGATGCGCTTGCTGTTGGCAATGTCCTGCTGCGCCGTGGTGGCCAGCGACGACAGGCGCCATTGCGCGCTGAACCCGTCCTTGGTCACTTCGCGCTCGGAGGGAAGAAACCGCCCCGAGAACGAAGGGTGCGGCCAGCCGCTGGTCATCTGCACTTCGGTGTTGCCGCCCAGCGGCACGATGGACAGGCGTTCCGTGCCCACGAGCTCCAGGTCCAGCGTGGCCGTCAGGCCCTCGGCACGGCCGCGCACCGACTCGGGCAGGCCGGCGTGCAGGCCACGCGTGTAGGTCGGGTGGAAGGTGCCGGGCTTGAGCGGCAGCGCCTGCTCGCCCAGCGTGACCTGCGCCATGCGGATGCCGCGCGCATCGCCCACGGCCACCATCAGGATGGGCGCGCCGCAGTGCATGCGCGAGCCCTTCACGGTGCTTTGCGGCTGCAGGCTGTTGAGGGCGCCCCATTGCGCGGTGACATGCGACTTGAGGTTGTAGGTGTTGACCTTGTGCAGGCCGCGGGCGCGCTCTTCCATCGCAGCGCCGGTGCGCAGCTTGAGCTGCTCGGGCATGGCCGTGAGCAGAAACTCGCGGCGCTGCTCCACGGTGCGGCGCTCTTCCCCCTTGCCGGTCTCCACATCCCAGCTCTCCACGCAGGCGCTGTGGATCATGGGCCCCATCAGCGTCTGTGGCCCGGCCAGGCTGTCGGCCACGCTTTGCGCCGTCATGCTGCGGTAGCGCTGCCGGTCGCGCACCACGTCCTCGATCAGGCCGAGCCCGACCATGAGCAGCAGCACGATGGCTGCCAGCCCCACGAGTTTGATGAACAAGGGGTGTTTCAAAGAGTCCTCCACGGTGTGATGAATGTGGAGGCAGTGTTGGCGGCGGGTGTGAGGGCGGAATGAAGTTTGTGAGGGCAGTGTGAAGTGGGGGCGGTGGCAGAATGGCAGCGATGCCCACCACGCGACGCGCTTCCCGATCCATGCCTCCGGTCTCGCGCCAGCCCAGGCCTCTGCCATGGCCGGGCCGCCTTCTCGTGGCAGCGGTGGCCATCGCCTCTCTCTGGGTCGTCTGGACCCATCCTTTGGCGGTGTGCTTTCTGGCCATCGTGCTGTGGGGCTTGGTTGCCGTTGCCGGCTGGTTGGACGCAAGGCACTTTGCGCAACTGGCGCAGGAGCGGTCGGGTGAGTCGATCTGCCAGTTCGCCCGGTCCATCGACTGCCGTGGCGTGGACACCTGGGTGGTGCGCGCCGTGTATGAAGAACTCCAGACTGGATTGCCGGGACAGGTCGGATTGTTTCCGCTGCGGGTGACGGACCGGCTCCAGAAGGACCTGCGCCTCGATGCCGACGACCTGGACCTGTCGCTGGTGCCCGACATCGCCCAGCGCGCGGGCCGTGACCTCTCGTCCACCCAGGGCAACCCGTTCTACGGCAAGGTCAGCACCGTGGGCGACCTCGTCCACTTCCTGAACGCCCAGCCCCGCATTCAGTCGGCTGCGGCTTAGACGCCCCGAAACTCCAGCTCCACCCGCAGCCCCGGCGCCGTATTGCGCACCGCCATCTGCCCGCCGTGCAGCGCCATCACGCGCCGCACGATGGCCAGGCCCAGGCCCGAGCCGCTGCGCTCGCCGCCGGGCCGTGCCGTGGTGAAGAAGCGCTCACCCAGCCGGGGCAGGGCGTAGTCGGGCACGCCGGGGCCGCTGTCCTGCACGGCCACGGTGGTGCCGGCCAGCTCCACGCGCACGCTGCTGCCGCCGGGGGCGAAGTCGATCGCGTTGTCCAGCAGGTTGGTCAGCGCCAGGGTCACGAGCTCGGGTTCCCAGGGACCACTGGCGCCGCTGCCGCTGACGGTCAGCTCGATGCCGCGCTGGCCCGCGCGGCCCCGGGTCTGGGCCACGGCGGCGTTGGCACAGTCCTGCAGCGCCACGGGTGCCTGGGCGTCGGCATGGTGGCGCTGCTCCAGCTTGCTCAGCTCCAGCAGGCGGTCGATGATGCGCTGCAGGCGCTCGCTCTGCTGCACCACCTGGGTGGCGAACTCGGCGCGGTCGGCCGCGGGCAACTCGTCCTGCAGCAGCTCGCCCGCACCGCGGATGGCGGCCACGGGGCTCTTGAGCTCGTGCGTGAGGGCGCGCACATAGCCCTCGATGTAGTCGCGCCCCTCCAGCCGCGCGCGCATGCGGTCCATGGCGCGCGCCAGGTCGCCGAGCTCGCCGGGCACTTCGGGCACGGCCAGGGCCGTTGCTGGCGGGCTGTCCCGGTCGCCGGCCGCCGGCCCCTGCACGCTGAGCGCATAGTCGCGCAGGCGGCGCACGTTCCACACCATCCACAGCGTCACGGCCACGCCCACGGCGGCCGACAGGGCCAGCAGCAGCACGCCGCTGGCCAGCACCTTGTTCTCGGCCCGGTCGATGAAGCGCTGCACCGTGCGCGTGGGCTTGGCCACGGTGAGCACGCCGACGATCCGGCGCTCGGCGGTGGCGCTGCCGCCGGGCGCATAGATGGGCGCCGCCACGTGCATCACGCCGCTGGCATCGTCGTCCGGGATGTCGCGGGTGGAGCGTGCGCCGTACTCGCCGCGCAGGGTGCGCGCCACGTCGCGCCACTGCGAGTAGTCGGCGCCCACGGCGCGGTTCTCCGAGTCGAACAGCACCCGGCCCCTGGCGTCCGTCACGTAGATGCGGTAGTCCAGCGACTGTTTGGAAAAGCCCCAGATCGCCGCATCGATGGGCCGCGTGGCGTAGATGCGCACATGGCGGGCAAAGGCGCTGTCCACGGCGCCGCCCTCCAGCCGCCCGGCCACCAGGTCGTCGCTGGCCAGTTCGGCCAGGATGTTGGCCGTGTCCACCATCATGTCTTCCATCACCTCGCGCACGCTGGGCTTGATCTCGGCCGTGAACACACGCAGCACGAAGAACGCGGCGATGCCGTTGATCAGGAAGAAGGCGAACAGCAGGCGGATGCCCAGGCGCATGGGGAGCCGTCCAGCTACAAATCGAGGCAGTAGCCCATGCCGCGGTGGGTGCTGATGTACTCGCGGCCGGCATCGGCCTCGCGCAGCTTGGCGCGCAGCGTCTTGATGTGCGTGTCCACCGTGCGGTCGGTGCTCTCGCTGTCATCGCCCCAGGCGGCATTGAGCAGTGCGTCGCGCGAATGGATGCGGCCCGCGCCGCGCAGCAGGCAGGCCAGCAGCCGGTATTCGCGCCGTGTGAGCGCCAGCGGCTGGCCACGCAGGCTGATGCGCTGGCCGGCTTCGTCGTCGTGGAACAGTGGTGCCGGGCGCGTGGCCGGCGGCGCAGCGGCCTGCGTGCCGGCGCGGCGCAGCAGGGCCTTCACGCGGGCCGACAGCTCGCGCGGGCTGAAGGGCTTGGCCAGGTAGTCGTCGGCGCCCAGTTCCAGGCCCAGCACGCGGTCGATCTCCTCACCGTGCGCGCTGAGCACCAGCACGGGCAGGGCGGCCGTGGCCGGAGTGCCGCGCAGCTCGCGCAGCAGGTCCAGGCCGCTGCCGTCGGGCAAACCCACGTCCAGCACCAGCAGGTCGAAAGGCGCACGGGCGAGCTGCTCGCGCGCGTCCTGCACCAGCACGCTGTGCGCCACCGCCAGCCCTTCGCGCTCCAGCGCATAGGCGACCGTGCGCGCAATGGCCGGGTCGTCTTCCAGCAGCAGCAGGCGGGCCGGCATGGGGGCGCGTGCGGGGAAGCTCAACGCGCCACCAGCACCGGGAACAGCTTGCCCAGGCCATCGGCCATCACCTCCACGGCCAGCGCCGCGAGGATCAGGCCCATGAGCCGCGTCATCACATTGATGCCGGTCTTGCCCAGCACGCGGGCGATCGGGTCGGCCAGAGAGAAGCACAGGGCCGTGGCCAGCGCGATCACCACGCCATAACCCACCAGCGCCACCTGCTGCCAGATGGTCTGGGCGCGGTCGGCATAGATCACCACCGTGGACATGCTGGCCGGCCCGGTCAGCAGCGGGATGGTCAGCGGCACCACGGCGATGCTGGAGCCTGCGGCCGCCTTCTCCACGCCTTCCTCCAGCTCGTTGGTCAGGGGCTTGGCCTCGGCCGGCTGGGCGTTGAGCATGTTCATCGCGCTGATGAGCAGCAGCATGCCGCCGCCCACCTGGAAACTTTGCAGCGAGATGTTGAAGAACTCCAGGATCTGCAGGCCCAGCAGCGCGCAGGCCGCGATCACGCAGAACGAGGCCAGCGCCGCCGTGCGGATGGTGGCGCGCCGCTGCGCGGCCGAGAAGCCCTGCGTGTAGTGGATGAAGAAGGGGACAATGGCCAGCGGGTTCACGATGGCCAGCAGGGTGATGAGCGGTTTCAGGTCCATGTCAGCGCCCTCCAGATACGTCGAGAAGAGTCATGGTGGTGTAGGGGGACGCATCCGACATCAGCCACACGATGGCCTGCGCCACCTCTTCGGCCGTGCCGCCGCGCTGCATGGGCACCTGGTGCGACAGGTCGCGCACCCGGTCGGGCAGGCCGCCGCTGGCGTGGATGTCGGTCTCGATCAGGCCCGGGCGCACGGCATTCACGCGGATGCCCTCGGCCGCCACCTCGCGTGCCAGGCCCAGGGTGAAGCTGTCGATGGCGCCCTTGCTGGCCGCATAGTCCACATACTGGTGGGCCGAGCCCAGGCGCGATGCGGCGCTGGACACATTGACGATGGAGCCGCCTGCGCCGCCATGGCGCGTGCTCATGCGGCGCACGGCCTCGCGCGCGCAGACGATGCTGCCGATGACATTGGTCTCGAACATGCGGCGCAGCCGCGCCACGCCCATCTCGTCCACGCGCTGGGTCACGTCCACCACGCCCGCGTTGTTCACCAGGGCCGTGAGGCGGCCAAGCTGCGCATCCACGGCGGCAAACATCGCCAGCACCTGGTCCTCATGGGCCACATCGCCCTGCACGGCGATGGCGGTGCCGCCCAGGGCCCGGATCTGGCCGACCACCGCGTCTGCGGCGGCCTGGTTGGCCTGGTAGTTCACGGCCACGGCCCAGCCCTGGCGCGCGGCCAGCAGGGCGGTGGCGGCGCCAATGCCCCGGCTGCCGCCCGTGATCAATGCAACTTTGTCCAAAACCGCGTCTCCTGCAAGAATTGGGGCATTACAGCATTGCTCGGCCCCCTTGCGGGGCTGGAGAGCCCCGTTCATTCCCTACTTGTCTGGTTTTGTCGTCTTCAAGGAGTTGCACCATGGGTCAGTTTGTCGATCTGAAGTCCGCCGATGGCTTCGTGTTTCCCGCCTGGGTGGCCGAGCCGGACACCGCGCCGCGCGGTGCCGTGGTGGTACTGCAGGAGATCTTCGGGGTCAACTCGCACATCCGCGCCATCGCCGACCGCCTGGCCGCGCGCGGCTACCTGGCCGTGGCGCCTGCCACCTTCCACCGCGTGAAGCCAGGCGTGGAGCTGGGCTACACGGCCGAGGACGTGTCCGCCGGCGCTGCGCTCAAGGCGGCGGTGGAAGGCCTGCCCGCCCCCGGCGTGCTGCCCGACATCCAGGCCGCCATTGACTGCGCAGGTGAGCGCAGCGGCCGCAAGGTCGGCGTCGTCGGCTTTTGCTGGGGTGGCCTGCTGACCTGGCGCTCGGCCTGCCTGCTCCAGGGCCTGTCGGCCGCTGTGCCCTACTATGGTGGCGGCGTGACCAGCGAGGCCGAGGCCGGCCGCACGCCCCGGGTGCCGGTGCTGGCGCACTTCGGCCAGCGCGACAAGCACATCCCTGTGGATGGCGTGCAGGCCTTTGCCCGCGCCCACCCCGAGGTCGAGGTGCATCTCTACGAAGCCGACCACGGCTTCAACTGCGATCAGCGCGGCAGCTACGACGAGGCCGCAGCCCTGGCCGCGCGCGACCGCACGCTGGCTTTCTTCGACAAGCACCTGGCGGGCTGAGGCCATGGCACGACGTTGTGCGCTGCTGGGCGGTCTGCTGGCCGCCGTCTGCCTGGCCGGCACTGCACACGCTGCGGACTACGCCGGCCCGTTGTTCGATGCGCACCTGCACTACAACGAAGAGGCCTGGAACGGCCAGAACGGCCCGCACCCGCCGGCCGACGTGATCGCGCGCATGAAGGCCTCGGGTGTGCGCGCCATCGTGGCCAACTCGCGGCCCAACACGGGTTCGCTCGCGCTGGCCGCCTCGAAGGAGGTGCGCGACGCCGGCATCGCCGTCGTGCCCTTTGTGCGCCTGTACCGCAACCGTGACGACTACAGCAACTGGTTCCGCGACGAGAGCATCTACGAGATGGTGCAGGCCGAACTCGCCAAGGGCACGGCCTCGGGGCCCTACAAAGGCATCGGTGAGTTCCACCTGTACGACAGCGCCAATGCCGATGGCCCGGTGGCCAAGAAGCTCATGGTGCTGGCCGAGCAGCGCGACCTGGTGGTCCTGGCCCATGTGGACGATGTTGCGATCGACCTGCTCATGGCCAACACGCCTTCCAAGGGGCAGAAGCTGCGCCTGGTCTGGGCGCACACGGGCATCGGCGGCGCGCCGGTGGAGCGGGTGGACGCGCTCATGGCGCGCTACCCGGGGCTGGTGGGTGAACTGTCCTACCGGCCGGGCCTGGTCTGCGACAACGAGCAGCTGTGCCCGGCCTGGCGAGCGCTGCTGCTCAAGTACCCCACGCGTTTTGTGATCGGCTCGGACACCTGGGTCAACCAACGCTGGCAGCACTACGAGGGGCTCATGAAGGGCTACCGCAGCTGGCTCGGCGGCCTGCCGCCTGCGCTGGCGCAAGGGGTGGCGTTCGGCAACGGTGCCGCCCTGTTCGGTGTGCCGGTACCGGGCAAGTAGCGGGTGGGGGCGGGCCCGGCGTCGCCTATCATTCCAGCGCGGGCGGAGGCTGCCGGGAATTCATCGCTTCAGCCCCCGGCCCTGCATTGCGGAGACAAGCCCTTGAATAACACAACCATCCTTTCCTTCCACGCCGGCAGCCGTCCTGTGGCCCGCAGCGCCTGCGCCCTGGCCCTGGCGGCCGCCAGCCTGGGTTTCGTGGCGCCTTCCATCGCCGCCACGGCTTTCGAGCCGACCCAGAACGTGCAGGGCACGCCCCTGGTGCTGCAGGGTGCGGGCACGCGCTACCGCGCCGTGTTCAAGGTCTACGACATGGCGCTGTACCTACCCAGGAAGGTGCGCACGGCCGACGAGGTGCTGGCCGCGACCAGCGGGCCGGTGCGCCTGCAGTTCGTGGCCCAGCGCGACATCCCGGGCACGGACCTGGGCCTGTCCTTCATCAAGGGCCTGTCGGCCAATGCCACGCCCGACCAGATCCGGCGCCACACGCCCTCGAGCAACCGCCTGGTCGAGATCTTCTCGGGCCGCACCAAGCTGGCCTCGGGGGACACCTTCGCGATGGAGTTCGTGCCGGGCAAGGGCACGACCTTCTTCATCCAGGGCCAGCCCCAGGGCGCGCCGGTCGGCGATGCCGAGTACTTCGGCATGGTGCTGCGCATCTGGTTGGGCGCCTCGCCGGTGGACAACCAGCTCAAGGACGCGCTGCTGGCCGCCGGCCCGAACTGAGCGGGGCAACTGCCGCCGTCAGCTGCCCGTGCGGGCCAGGTAGCGCTTGCGCCAGAAGACGGCCACCAGCACCACGGCGATGGTGATCATCGAGCCCATGGCCCACCAGAAGCCGTCCTGCTTGTGGATCAGCGGGATGAACTCGAAGTTCATGCCAAAGATCCCTGCGATCAGGTTCAGCGGCAGGAACACGGCCGTGAGTGCCGTGAGCGTGCGCATGATGTCGTTGGTGCGGTTGCCCTGCACCGAGAAATGCATCTGCACGGCGGTCTCGGTGTTCTGCTCCATGCGCCGCACATGGTGCACCACGCGCTCGATGTGTTCGAGCACGTCGCGGCTGCGCACCTTGAGCAGGTCCAGGTCGCGCAGGCCCGTGGGCGAATCGGGCACGGCCCAGGTCTCCAGCGCGTCGATCCAGTCCTGCACGGCGGTGCGCTGGTCCTCGCAGATCTCGTCCAGGGCATGCAGCGACAGGCGGGCGTCGAGCAGCGAGCTCCAGTTGACGTAGCGCGCCCGGGGCCGCAGCAGCTCGGTCTGCCAGTGGTCGAGCTGGCGCGACAGTTCGCGGCGCAGGTCCAGGTAGCCGTCCACCATCTGGTTCACCAGGCGCAGCATCAGGTCGGCGGGCGAGGTGGGTTTGCGCGTGCCCGATGCCGTCGGATTGGCCCGGCCCTCGCGCGGGTCCGCCGGGGCGGCCGCGAGCAGGCGGCTGGCATAGGCGTCGCGCACGCTGCAGTCGCCGGGGTGCACCGTGAGCAGCACCTGGTCGAACACGGCAAAGCCCACGGGGCTGGTGTCGATGCGCCGCAGCACCGGCGGGCCGCCGCGCCGGGGTGCGGGCTGCAGCGTGGCGGCAGCGTCGTCCTCGGGCGGGAGGGTGGCCAGGCGCCGGAACACCAGCAGATCGTACTGCGAGGTGTAGTCGTAGTGCGAGGGCAACTGGGCGTTGAGCAGGTCGGACACATGCAGGTCCACCAGCTGCAGCCCGGTCAGCCGCAGCAGGGCGGCCTGCACGTCGGCCAGCTGTGCCTGGAAGGCGGGGCGTGCGCAGGCGATCCACAGGTAGCCCTGGTCGGGCAGCTGCGCCGGCAGCGTGTCCAGCTCCTGCACGCCGCTGCCCTGGATATGGAAGATGCGCATGGGCGCGGTGCCGGGCTGCGGGCTAGCGCGCCAGGAGCAGGCGGGCTGCGTCGCGCGCGAAATAGGTCAGCACACCATCGGCGCCGGCGCGTTTGAAGGCCAGCAGGCTTTCCATCATCACGGCGTCGTGGTCCAGCCAGCCGTTGGCGGCGGCCGCCTTGAGCATGGCGTACTCGCCACTCACCTGGTAGGCGAAGGTGGGCACGCGGAACTCGTCCTTGACGCGGCGCACCACATCCAGGTAAGGCATGCCGGGCTTGACCATCACCATGTCGGCGCCTTCGGCGATATCGAGGGCCACCTCGCGCAGCGCTTCGTCGGTGTTGCCAGGATCCATCTGGTAGACGTTCTTGTCGGCCTTGCCCAGAGCGCCGCGCGTACCCACCGCATCGCGGAAGGGGCCGTAGAAGGCGCTGGCGTACTTGGCGCTGTAGGCCATGATGCGCGTGTGGATGTGGCCTTGCACCTCCAGCGCTTCGCGGATGGCGCCGATGCGCCCGTCCATCATGTCGCTGGGCGCGACGATGTCCACGCCCGCCTCGGCGTGCGTGAGCGCCTGGCCGGTCAGGATCTCCACCGTGTCGTCGTTGACGATGTAGCCGGTGTCGTCGAGCACGCCGTCCTGGCCGTGGCTGGTGTAGGGGTCCAGTGCCACATCGGTCATCACGCCCAGGGCGGGGAATTCCTTCTTCAGGGCGCGCACCACGCGCGGGATCAGGCCGTCGGGGTTGAGCGCTTCCTTGCCATCGGGCGTCTTCAGGGACGGGTCGATGGCCGGGAACAGGGCCAGCACCGGGATGCCCAGCTGCACGCAGTCCTCGGCCACGGGCAGCAGCAGGTCCAGGCTCAGCCGGTCCACGCCGGGCATGGAGGCCACGGCCTCGCGCCGGTTCTCGCCTTCGTGCACGAACACGGGGTAGATCAGGTCGTGCGGCGTCACGCGGTGCTCGCGCACCAGATTGCGGGTGAAGGCATCGCGGCGCAGGCGGCGCGGGCGGTTCTGCGGGAAGAGGGCGGAGCTTGGGAGGTGCATGGGGAAAATTGTGCCTCAAGCCTGCCGCCAGCGGCCCGGTGGGGGTGTTTTGCGGACGTGTCAAACCCTGCTTGTATGCCCCGCGGGCTGGTGCTAAATTGATTCCGGGCAGCTTGCTGCCCCCCGCTTTTCCTCCCTGAGCGGGGCCCTGGGTTGCCGCAATGCAGGCAGGGCTTTCGAAGCCCGGCAGCTTTTGCCGGGCTTTTTTTTGATATTACGGAGACTTCAACCTGAATCGGTCGCGCGAAAGGTCATTCACGGATCGCTTGTGCCTGTGCTGCGTCAATGAAAGCGCTCACCTTGGCTGCCGAGGTCACTCCGCTGCGGTCATAGGCGAAAACCTGCTTTCCATGTTTTGCCGATGCATAAAAATACTGACCTGAATTCGCTGCAGCCTCGGTGTAATACAGGACATCATAGTCAACGGATGGCTCTATGGAGATTACAACACTGGGAAGCTCTCGAATTTCAATAGATGAATAAATTCCTTTTTTCTGAATGGCTTCAAAAAAAACACGGGTCAACCTGTTATTGGCTATGGATAGGTTTTTGTAGAGTTCTAGTTGAACCCCACTGGCCTCCCTGCCTGCAATTGCTGCATGCCTTCTGCCAGTCTCCTCAAAAGCTGCCTGCTGACTCGGAAATGCAACGATGAGCCGCTTCTTCGTCAATGGGGCAGCCAAAGGAGTGACTGACGCAAGTGATTCTGCAACATCCGCACTTACCGCCGTGTGAAACGCTTTTTCTCCACTATATTGTTTCTGGTTCAACGTGTAGGTATTTGCGGCGCACCCTGACAGCAAAACGGCTGCAGCCAGCATAAGGGTCTTCTTAATCATTGATGATTGCTCCATTGATGAGTTTGCATTTTTCTGGTGAGGTTTTGACGGGCGCCAACGTGCCAAGCTTGCAGCTGACGGTTTCGCTGGCAGTCTCGGTGGCCTGTAGCGTTGGCGGTGTTTCTGGTGAACTGAGGCGATCACCAGCAGGCGCGTTGAGCGCAGTTGGCACATTGAAAATGCCCAGGGAATTCTTGAAGGTATCCGTGGTCTGCGTGCACAGGTGTTGCTCAGGCGCAAGGTCAATGGAGGGTGTGAATACACACACACCAACAGCATGTCGAAATGGTGTTGATGAATAGGTATCTTGGTAAATGACGTTTCCATTGCCCAGCCGTATGGCATAGCGGAACTGGTAGCTGGATTGAGCCGGTCGGTCGAGTGCGGATCCCACCAGCATCCCTAGAAGCATAGCGGCCACGTGGGTCTTGCCAGAATAGTTACCGTGATTGATGGCCCTGTCCACATAGGCGGTGCTGCCGATGGCGGCGCCCATGGCGGTTCCGGCATTGCTGCCTGGGGTGGATCGGTCCAGTCCCTGGTTGTCGATAATGGTTCCGAATGATTCGGGCGCCATCACCTCGACCACGTACTTTTGTTGAACATTCGCCTTCTCGTCGGCGGTGAGGCCTTGCCACGCCACGGCAGACACCTTTAACGATGTTTGCGCAAATGCGGCAGGGCATACCAGCAATGCTGCAATTAATACTACCCGCAAGGCAGCCTCCCTCTGTAAAATTTTGACACATCTTACCAGCGTTCCTTGGTTGGGTAAAGATCTGTTTTGCCATTGATTGATTTTGATATTGGTGGGGTTTCGATGGGTATATCAATTGCTGTTAATTTATTTGGAATAAAATATTTTGATTTGGATTTTGAAAATGAAGGCCTTGGTAAGATGTCAAAAGGACGGATTTCGCTGGAGCCCGATCCGTAAGGCACAGATTGCCCCTTAAACTGCCACCATGCTCTGGGTCAAAGCCTTCCACATCGTCTTCATCGCCAGCTGGTTCGCCGGCCTGTTCTACCTGCCGCGCATCTTCGTGAACCTGGCCATGGTGGCCCCGGGCTCGGTGGCCGAGCGCGAGCGCCTGGTCCTCATGGCGCGCAAGCTGCTGCGCTTCACGACCTTGCTGGCGGTGCCGGCGCTGGCCCTGGGCCTGTGGCTGTGGCTGGGCTATGGCATTGGCCGGGGGCCGGGCAATGGCTGGATGCATGCCAAGCTGGCCGTGGTGGTGCTGGTGATCGGCTACCACCATGCCTGCGCCGTGCTGCTGCGCAAGCTGGCCGATGGCACCAGCCGCCGCAGCCACCGGTGGTTCCGCTGGTTCAATGAAGTCCCGGTGCTGCTGCTGGTGGCCGCCGTGGTGCTGGTCGTGGTCAAACCCTTCTGACGCGCCGAGCGCCCGTGTACAAGAGCTCCGCTGGCCCCCTGGCGCTGATCTACGCGGCGCTGATCGTCTTTGCCAGCCTGTTCCCGTTCGACGGCTGGCGCGCACAGGGCATTGACCCCTGGGTGTTCCTGGTGGCCCACATGCCGCCGCCGTACTGGACCGGGTTCGATGTCACGGCCAATTTCGTCGGCTATGCACCTTTGGGCTTTCTGCTGGCGCTCGCGCTGATGCGCATGCGCTGGCGCTGGGGCGCCTGGTTGCTGGCCACGGTGGCGGGCGTGCTGCTGTCGCTGGGCCTGGAGTTCCTGCAGATCTACCTGCCCCGGCGCGTGCCCTCCAACATGGACCTGGCGCTCAACTCGGCCGGCACCCTGGTGGGGGCGCTCACGGCGGCGGCGCTCGAACGCCTGGGCGCCATCGACCGCTGGAGCGATTTTCGCGACCGCTGGTTCGTGCAGGACGCGCAGGGCGCACTGGTGCTGCTGGCGCTGTGGCCGCTGGCCCTGCTGTTTCCGGCGGCCGTGCCCTTCGGCCTGGGGCAGGTGCTGGAGCGGCTGGAGGCCGCGCTGGCCGAGATCCTGGCCGATACGCCTTTCCTGGACTGGCTGCCCATGCGCGATACCGCGCTCGATCCGTTGTCCCCCGGCGGTGAACTGCTGTGCGTGACGCTGGGCCTGCTGATCCCCTGCCTGCTGGGCTATTGCGTGATCCGCCAGGCCTCGCGCAGGGCCCTGTTTGCCCTGGCGGTGGTGGTGGCCGGGGTGGTGCTCACGGCGCTGTCGGCCGCGCTCAGCTGGGGCCCGGCCCATGCCTGGGAATGGATGGGCCTGCCGGCGCGCGTGGGCGTGTGGGGCGCGCTCGCGCTGGCCGTGGTGCTGCTGGCAGTGCCCCGGCGGGCTTGTGCGGCCCTGCTGCTGCTGGTGCTGGTGTGGCATCTGGGCCTGCTCAACCAGGCCCCCACCAGCGCCTACTTCGCCCAGACCCTGCAGGCCTGGGAGCAGGGGCGCTTCATCCGCTTCTACGGCCTGGGGCAGTGGCTGGGCTGGCTCTGGCCCTATGGGGCCCTGGCTTTCGTGCTGGTCAGGGTGGGGCGGCGGGAGAGCTGAGCTTCCACGCAGGCGGTGTCGCCGGGCAAAGCTGCTTTTGGATACACTGAGAATAATTCTCATTTTAAAGATGGCGGCGTGCCCCGCCGCCTGCCGAAAGGGTTTCCATGCCCGCCGCCGCGCCAGCATTGCAACAGATCGACACCCTCTACCGCCGCCACCACGGTTGGCTCCATGGCTGGCTGCGCCGCCAGTTGGGCAATAGCTGTGACGCGGCCGACCTGGCGCAGGACGTGTTCATGCGCCTGCTGGCGCGCGAGACGCCGGAAACCCCGCGCGAACCCCGGGCCTACCTGAGCACCATCGCGCGCGGCCTGGTGGCCGACCACTGGCGCCGCCGGGCGCTGGAGCAGGCCTGGCTGGAGACCCTGGCCCACCTGCCCGAAGCCGAGGCGCCGTCGCCCGAAAGCCGGCTGATGGTGCTGGAGGCCCTGGTCGCCATCGACCGCATGCTTGATGCGCTCAAGCCGCGCGTGCGCACCGCCTTCCTGTGGGCCCAGCTCGAAGGGCTGACCTGCCCGCAGATCGCCGAGCGCCTGGGCGTCTCGCTGGCCACGGCGGAGCGCTACGTGGCCACGGCCCTGCGCCACTGCTACGCGCTGCGTTTCGGCCCATGAAGGCCGGCGCCGACCCTTTGCCCCAGCGCGTGGTGGACGAGGCCATCGCCTGGGCCGTCAAGCTCGATTTCAGCGCCCCCACGCCACGCGCCCGGGCGGCTTTCGAGCGCTGGCTGCAGGCCGAACCCGACCATGCGAACGCCTGGGCGCGCGTGCAATCGCTGCGTGGCGATTTCACCGCCGTGCCGCCCGCCCTGGCCCTGGGCACCCTGCAGGCGGCCGATGCGCAGCGCCAGCGCCGCCGCCAGGGCTTGCGCCTGCTGGGCCTGGCGGGCATGGCCGCCGTGGCTGGCTGGACGGTGCGCGAGCATGCGCCGTGGCAGCGCCTGCTGGCCGATGCCAGCACCGGCGTGGGCGAGCAGCGCACGCTGCGCCTGGACGATGGCAGCACGGTGGTGCTCAACACCGACACAGCGCTTTCTTCGGTCTTTTCGCCCGGACTGCGCACTCTGAAATTGCACCGCGGTGAGATCCTGGTCACCACCGGGGCGGATACCGGCGCGACGGCGAAGCGCCCGTTCTGGGTGCAAACGCCCTTCGGTGCCCTGCAGGCGCTGGGCACGCGCTTCGTGGTGCGGCTGGCCGCGGGCCGGGCGCGGGTCAGCGTGCAGGAAGGCGCCGTGCAGCTGCATCCCTCCGAGGCCACCGCTTCCTCCCTGGCGCGCGCAGGCGATGCGTGGTGGCTGGGCGCCACGGGAGCCGAGCCGGCATCGCCCCAGGGCTTCGATGCCGATGGATGGGCCGACGGCGTGGTGGCCGGCCAGGACATGCGCCTGGCCGATCTTCTGGCCGAACTGGAACGCTACCGGCACGGCCGCATCGTCTGCGACGAGCGGGTGGCCGGGCTGCGCGTTTCGGGGGTCTACCACGTGCGCGACACCGACCGGGCGTTGCAGTTCCTCGTGCAGACCCAGCCGGTCGAGGTGATCTACCGCTCCCGGCTGTGGGTCTCGGTGGGGCCTTCGGCGCAGGGCTGAAAATATTTTTCAGAAAAAGTGAGGGGATAGCGCGTTTCATACGGCCTCCCTGGTGAAAGCACCCTGCGGGCAACTGCCTGCTGGGCCCCTCCCTTGCCCAGGATCCGCCGCTGCCATGCCCCGTAACGAGCACCGTTTCCCCTCCCATCCGACTGCTGCCGCCCTGGCCTGCGTGCTGGCCCTGGCAGGCCTGCCTGCGCTGGCCCAGCCTGCGGCCGCCACCGCCCCGCCTGCCAGCGCCGACAACCGCAGCTTTTCCATCCCTGCTGGCCCGCTGGGCAGCGCACTCGATCGTTTTGCGCGCACGGCGGGTGTCAACCTGAGTTACGAGCCCGCGCTGGTCGCGGGACTGGCCACACCGGGCCTGTCGGGCACCATGCCGGTCGGTGCTGCGTTGTCACGCCTGCTGGCCGGCACGGGCCTGGAGGCCCTGGCGCAGCCCGGTGGCGGCTATTCGCTGCGCCGCGCCGCTGCCGCAGCGGTGCCGGCCGGTGCCGAGGGCGCCGCCACGCTGCCGGCCGTGCGCGTGACGGCCGCGCAGGAGCGGCCGGGTGACCTGCCCCCCGTCTATGCCGGCGGCCAAGTCGCGCGCGGCAGCCGCACCGGCATGCTGGGCAACAGCGATGTCTTCGAAACACCCTTCAATACCAAGGCCTGGAGCAGCGAGCTGGTGCGCAACCAGGGCGCACGCACCGTGAACGACATGGTGGCCAACGATCCGTCGATCCGCACCAGCCTGTCGGCCACCTCGCCGCTGGACCAGAGCTCCATCCGCGGCTTCCTGGGCAACAGTGACGCCTACCTGTTCGACGGGGTGGAGGGCCTGTTTGCGTACAGCAGCGTGCCGGTGCGCCATTACGAGCGGCTGGAGGTGCTCAAGGGCCCGGCCGGCGGGCTGGTGGGGGCGTCGGGCTACGGCGCCACGGTGGGCGGCAGCTTCAACCTGGTTCCCAAGCGCGCCACCGATGCGCCTGTGCGTTCGGTCTCCATTCTGGCGCTGGACAAATCGCTGCTCGGCGCGCATGCCGACATCGGCCAGCGCTTCGGTGTCGACCAGCAGTTGGGCGCGCGCCTGAACCTCTCGGCCGAGGACGGCAAGCTCTACGACGGCGCCCAGCGCCGCTTGATAGCGCCCCAGGTGGCGTTGGACTACCGGGGCGAGAAGGTGCGCGTGGTGCTCGATGCCGGTATCACGCGGCGCGAATCCTCGCCGCTGTTTGGCCACTGGCTGCTGCAGGCGGGCGCGGCCGTGCCGGCGGTGCCCGATCCGCACGTGCATGCCAAGCCCTCATGGGAAAAGATGGATCTGCGCCAGACCTATGGCCTGCTGAGTGCCGAGTGGGACTTCGCCAGCGGCTGGACGGCCCATGCCCGCCATGGCCGCATGCGCGAGGCCCCGCCGGTGCGCCAGTATGTGGACCAGACCACCCTCAACGGGGCGGGTGAAGTGCGCTACACCAGTGCCTCCAGTCTGCTGTGGACCCAGGCCAACCAGGTGACCGACCTGGGGGTGCGTGGCGAGTTCCAGTGGGGCTCCGTGCGCCACAAGCTCGCCGTGGGCACGGTGCTGCAGCGCCAGCAACTGCAGAACCTGCGCTCCATCTCGGTGCCCCTGGCTGCGCCCGTGGTGAGCAACATCTACCAGCCACTGAGCGTGCCCGACCCGTTCGCCAACGGCATCCCGCCTGTGGTGGGCGTGGACAGCCCGGCCCTGCACCTGGACAGCCTGGCCGTGGCCGACACCTTGGCCCTGCTGGACGAGCGCCTGCTGCTCACACTGGCGGCACGCCACCAGCGCATCGAGAAGGCGCCGTACCGCCAATCGCGCATCACGCCCACGGTGGCGGCGCTGTACAAGCTGGGCGGCGGGGTCTCGCTCTATGGCAACTACGCCGAAGCGCTGGCCCAGGGCGCCATTGCGCCCGCGGGCTCGGCCAATGCGGGCGAGCAACTGGAGCCCTACCTGTCCAAGCAGCATGAACTGGGGCTCAAGTGGGACCAGGGCAGTTACGGCGTGACGCTGGCCTATTTCAACATCCGTCGGGCCACGGCCTTCGTCGATGGCAGCAATGTGTTCCGTGCTGCCGGCCTGCAGCGCAACAAGGGCGTGGAACTGGAGACCTTTGGCGAGCTGGCGCGCGGCCTGCGCCTGCTGGGCGGTGTGGCCTGGACCGATGGCCGCATGGCGCGCACGGCAGGCGGTACCGCCGATGGCAAGAAAGCCATCGGCGTGCCCGAGCTCACGGCCAATCTGGGAGCGGAGTACGACCTGCCGGCGGTGCCGGGGCTCACGCTCACGGGGCGCTACCTGCACACGGGCAGCGCCTATGTCGATCTGGCCAATACCCAGCGCGTGCCTGCCTGGAACCGGGTGGATGTGGGTGTGCGTTACCGCACCGCGGTGGGCGATGGCACCACCATGACTTTGCAGGCCGGCATCACCAACCTGGCGGACAAGGCCTACTGGACGATTGCCGGGCGCAACTTCATCGCCGTGGCGCCGCCGCGCACCTGGCAGGTGTCTGCCAGCTTCGATTTCTGACAGCTTCTCTGCAGGACTGAAGTCCTCCGTAGGGGCTCTGGGAGTGGGCCGGGGGCAGGCCCGCTCCTAAAATGGCGGCATGAGCGACACCCCCACGACGACCCCGGCGGCGCAGCCGGGCTATTACCAGCGCCATATCTTCTTCTGCCTGAACGACCGCACCAATGGCGAGGACAGCTGTGCCCACCATGGCGCCCAGGCAGCCTTTGACCGCTGCAAGTCGCAGGTCAAGGCCGCAGGCCTGTCCGGTGCCGGCAAGGTGCGCGTGAACAAGGCCGGCTGCCTGGACCGCTGTGCGGGCGGGCCCATCGCGGTGGTCTATCCCGAGGCGGTCTGGTACACCTTTGTGGACAACGCGGACATTGACGAGATCGTCGAATCCCACCTCCAGAATGGCCAGGTCGTGGAGCGGCTTCTGACGCCCCCGGAACTTGGCCGCTGATTTCCATTCAGAGCGCTTTCGACCTTCTGATTCCAGGCGGCCTGCCTTGCCCTTTGGGTGCAGGCTGCTATTGACCTGGTAGCAAATCCCGTGAATTCCCAGACCGAACGCCTGACCCTCGCCGGCGCAGCCGGCGCCATCGAGGCGGTGCGCGACGCCGCCGTGCTGCCCGAGGGCCTGGCCGCCCCGCGTGGCGTGGCCGTCATCGCCCACCCCCACCCGCTGTTCGGCGGCACCATGGACAACAAGGTGGTGCAGACCCTGGCGCGTGCCTTCGTGCACAGCGGCTGGACGGCCGTGCGCTTCAATTTCCGTGGCGTGGGTGGCAGTGCCGGCACGCACGACGAAGGGCGGGGCGAGGCCGAAGACCTGCTGGAGGTGGTGCGCCAGGTGGCGCCCGAGGGGCCGCTGGCCCTGGCGGGCTTCTCCTTTGGCGCCTTCGTGACCAGCCATGCGCTGGCGCGTCTGTGGGCCGAGCGCTCCATCGAGCGTGTGGTGCTGGTGGGCACGGCGGCCAGCCGATTCGCCGTGGCGCCGGTGCCGCCCGAGGCGCACGAACGCACCCTGGTCGTGCATGGCGAGCAGGACGACACCGTGCCCCTGGCCGCGGTGATGGACTGGGCGCGTCCCCAGATACTCCCTGTGACAGTCGTTCCCGGTGGGGGGCATTTCTTTCACGGACAATTGCCGCTGTTGAAAAATCTGGTGACCCGCCACCTGCTGGCCGGGGCCTGAGGCTCAGCGGCCCGCCCGCGCGCCACACCTGCATTGCGCTGCTTCTGCCTGCTTTCTGCTGTTTTCTTTTCTCTTCTCACCTGAATGCCTGTTTCCATGAAGTCCTTTCTGCCCGCGCTGCGCTCCGTTGTCCTTGCCGCGGTGCTCGCGCCTGCCGCCCTGTGGGCCCAGGTGCAGGCCCCGCAGCCGCCCGAGATCGCCGCACGCAACTACCTGCTGCTGGACATCACGGCCGGGCAGGTGCTGGCCGCCAAGGACATCGATGCGCCGGTGGAGCAGGCTTCGCTGACCAAGCTGATGACGGGCTACCTGGTGTTTGACGCCTTGCGCGCCAAGAAGATCGCCCTCGACCAGAAGCTGCCGGTGAGCGTGCTGGCCTGGAAGATGCCCGGCTCGCGCATGTTCATCGACCCCAAGATGCAGGTGCCGGTGGACGACCTGATCAAGGGCATGATCGTCCAGTCGGGCAATGACGCCACCATGGCGCTGGCCGAAGGCGTGGGCGGCACGGCCGAGAACTTCGTCAAGCTCATGAACGACCAGGCCAAGGCGCTGGGCATGAAGAACACGGCCTACAAGAACCCCGAGGGCCTGACCGAGCCCGGCCACACCACCACCGCGCGCGACCTGGGCGTGCTGGCCAGCCGGCTCATGAAGGATTTCCCGGAGTACATGCACTACTACGCCACCAAGCAGTACAGCTATCCGGGCACGCCGGCTTCCAATGGCAACAACCGCAACTCGCTGCTGTTCCGCGACCCCACGGTCGATGGCCTGAAGACCGGCCACACGGCCGCTGCCGGCTACTGCCTGGTGGCCACGTCCAAGCGCGAGTTCCCCAATGTGGGCCAGCGCCGCCTGCTGTCCATCGTGCTGGGCGCTGCGAGCGAGAATGCCCGCGCCAATGAAAGCCAGAAGCTGCTGAACTGGGGTTACACCGCCTTCGATGCGGTCAAGCTGTTCGATGCGGGCCAGCCCGTGGCGACCCCCGCCGTCTGGAAGGGAACGGAAAACACCCTCAAGATCGGCCGCAGCGAGGCCATCGTGGTGGCCGTGCCTTCGGGCAGCGGCGGCAAGATCAAGACCGAGATCGCGCGCCCCGACCCCCTGGTGGCCCCTTTCACCAAGGGCCAGAATGTGGGTTCCCTGAAAGTGGTGCTGGGCGAGCAGACGCTGGCCGACGTGCCCCTGGTGGCACTGGACGGCGTGGCCCAGGCCGGCATCCTGGGCCGCGCCTGGGATGCGATCCGCCTGTGGATTAAATAAGGTACATCCCCCTGAGTCGCTTCGCGCCTTCCCCCTTCTCTCGAATGGCTACGCCATTCGGGAAGGGGGACACCGCCAGCGCGGCGGGGCGGCCCTTGCGCGGCGGTCCTGGCCTTGGCCCTGCGCTTTTAAACGCGGCAGGCAATATCGGCGCATCGGGAGATGCTTGGGGTTACGCCGCAATGCGGCTTGCCTGATCGACGCCTTGCTGCTACATTAGAAGGCTTTTCGGAAATTCCGAAGGGTTTCACGTTTTCGTTTTTTACGTTTAGGGACGTATTTCATGCCAACCATCAATCAACTAGTCCGTCAGGGGCGCGAGGTCGAAAAGATCAAGTCCAAGAGCCCTGCGATGGAGAACTCTCCCCAGCGCCGCGGCGTGTGCACCCGTGTGTACACCACGACGCCAAAGAAGCCTAACTCCGCTCTGCGGAAGGTCGCCAAGGTTCGCCTGACCAACGGCTTCGAAGTCATTTCCTACATCGGCGGTGAAGGCCACAACCTGCAGGAACACAGCGTGGTGCTGGTTCGCGGCGGTCGTGTCAAGGACTTGCCCGGTGTGCGTTACCACATCGTTCGCGGTTCGCTGGACCTGCAGGGCGTGAAGGATCGCAAGCAGGCCCGTTCCAAGTACGGTGCCAAGAAGCCAAAGGCCAAGTAAGCCCTGGCGGTTGTGTCTCCAACGGTGTTTGATTCGCCTGGCAGGCGCAGTCAAACGAAGTGACCCCAAGCGCGGACTGTTCCGTGTGGGTCGAGTAAGTGGGGTTCTGAATGAATCTCGCGGTGTCTGAAAAGATGCCAACTGAAGCAATATGAGGTGAAAAATGCCACGTCGTCGCGAAGTCCCCAAACGTGAAATCCTGCCGGATCCCAAGTTCGGCAATGTAGAGCTGTCCAAATTCATGAACGTGATCATGGAAGGCGGCAAGAAGGCAGTTGCAGAGCGCATCATCTACGGTGCCCTGGAACTGATCGAGAAGAAGCACCCTGACAAGGACCCCCTGGAAGCCTTCACCGTTGCCATCAACAACGTGAAGCCCATGGTCGAAGTGAAGTCCCGCCGTGTCGGCGGTGCCAACTACCAGGTGCCCGTGGAAGTGCGCCCTGTCCGCCGCCTGGCCCTGTCCATGCGCTGGATCAAGGAAGCCGCCCGCAAGCGCGGTGAGAAGTCGATGGCCCAGCGCCTGGCCAACGAGCTGCTGGAGGCCACCGAAGGCCGTGGCGGCGCCATGAAGAAGCGTGACGAAGTGCACCGCATGGCCGAAGCCAACAAGGCGTTCAGCCACTTCCGCTTCTAAATCGACGACCGCTCTCGCGTCGCCCATCGCAAGGCTGCCGGCATTTCTGCCTGCAGCCTTGTGGCGATTGCGGCGGTCACAAAATTGACGGGTTGCAGCGCCACAATGCTGGCCCGTCCCCTGAATAACACGACCCATCCAAGGATCCACCATGGCTCGCAATACCCCCATCGAGCGCTACCGCAATATCGGTATCTCGGCCCACATTGACGCTGGCAAGACCACGACCACCGAACGTATCCTGTTCTACACGGGCGTGAGCCACAAGATTGGTGAAGTGCACGATGGCGCTGCCACCATGGACTGGATGGAGCAGGAGCAAGAGCGCGGCATCACGATCACCTCGGCTGCCACGACCTGCTTCTGGAAGGGTATGGACAATACCTACCCCGAGCACCGCTTCAACATCATCGACACCCCCGGCCACGTGGACTTCACGATCGAAGTGGAGCGTTCGATGCGCGTGCTGGACGGCGCCTGCATGGTGTACTGCGCCGTGGGTGGCGTGCAGCCCCAGTCGGAAACCGTGTGGCGCCAGGCCAACAAGTACAAAGTGCCTCGCCTGGCCTTCGTGAACAAGATGGACCGTACCGGTGCCAACTTCTTCAAGGTCTACGAGCAGATGAAGCTGCGCCTGAAGGCCAACCCCGTGCCCGTGGTGATCCCGATCGGTGCCGAAGACAAGTTCACCGGCGTGGTGGACCTGCTGAAGATGAAGGCCATCATCTGGGACGAAGCTTCCCAGGGCATGAAGTTCAACTACGAAGACATCCCGGCCGACCTGGTGGAATCCGCCAAGGAATGGCGCGAGAAGATGGTCGAAGCCGCTGCTGAAGCGTCTGAAGACCTGATGAACAAGTACCTCGAAGAGGGCGACCTCTCCGAAGCCGAGATCAAGCTGGGTCTGCGCACGCGCACGATCGCCACCGAGATCCACCCCATGCTGTGCGGCACGGCCTTCAAGAACAAGGGTGTGCAGCGCATGCTGGACGCCGTGATCGACTACCTGCCAGCACCGACGGACATTCCCGACGTGGCCGGTACCGACGAAGATGAAAAGCCTATCACCCGCAAGGCCGACGACAACGAGAAGTTCTCGGCGCTGGCATTCAAGCTGATGACCGACCCGTTCGTCGGCCAGCTGACCTTCGTGCGCGTCTACTCCGGCGTGCTGACCAAGGGCGATACCGTCTACAACCCGATCAAGGGCAAGAAGGAACGTATCGGCCGTATCGTGCAGATGCACGCCAACGAGCGCCAGGAAGTCGAAGAAATCCGCGCCGGCGACATCGCTGCCTGCGTGGGCCTGAAGGAAGTGACCACGGGCGAAACCCTGTGCGATGTGAACTCGCAGATCATCCTTGAGCGCATGATTTTCCCCGAGCCCGTGATCTCGCAGGCCGTGGAACCCAAGACCAAGGCCGACCAGGAAAAGATGGGCATCGCCCTGCAGCGTCTGGCTGCAGAAGATCCATCCTTCCGCGTGAAGACCGACGAAGAATCCGGCCAGACCATCATCTCCGGCATGGGCGAGCTGCACCTGGAAATCATCGTGGACCGCATGAAGCGCGAGTTCGGCGTGGAATCCAACGTCGGCAAGCCACAAGTGGCCTACCGCGAAACCATCCGCAAGACGGTGGAAGAAGCCGAAGGCAAGTTCGTGCGCCAGTCCGGTGGTAAGGGCCAGTACGGTCACGTCGTGCTCAAGATCGAACCCAACGAAGCCGGCAAGGGCATCGAGTTCGTCGACGCGATCAAGGGCGGTGTGGTGCCTCGCGAATTCATCCCGGCCGTGGAAAAGGGTATCAACGAAGCCGTCACGCAAGGCGTGCTGGCCGGCTACCCCGTGGTCGACGTCAAGGTCACGCTGCACTTCGGTTCGTACCACGATGTGGACTCGAACGAACTGGCGTTCAAGATGGCTGCCATCTTCGGCTTCAAGGAAGGCTGCCGCAAGGCCGGCCCCGTCATCCTGGAACCCATGATGGCCGTGGAAGTGGAAACGCCTGAAGACTACGCCGGTACCGTGATGGGCGATCTGTCCTCCCGCCGCGGCATGGTCCAGGGCATGGACGACATCCCGGGCGGTGGCAAGGCCATCCGTGCCGAAGTGCCGCTGTCGGAAATGTTCGGCTACTCGACCACGCTGCGCTCGGCCACGCAAGGCCGCGCCACGTACTCGATGGAATTCAAGCACTACAGCGAAGCACCTCGCAACGTGTCGGAAGCCATCGTCGCAGCCCGCGCCAAGTAACAAGCAAGCGCGGCTGTCCGGAATGCCGCCAGGGCCTGCTTGAAGGCCGCGGCGGTGTTCTCCCTCTTTCGCAAAGTTTTTTGCAGTCTGCGATCCGGTGCCGTCCCGTTGCCCTGTGCGGGACGAACCAGCAACCGGATGCAGACGTTAAACCACAACACAGGCATCGCTCTTTGGAGAATTGAAAATGGCAAAAGGTAAGTTCGAACGTACCAAGCCCCACGTGAACGTGGGTACGATCGGCCACGTGGACCACGGCAAGACGACGCTGACGGCGGC